>NZ_KB849660.1 GCF_000368785.1 Acinetobacter towneri DSM 14962 = CIP 107472
AGTGGGGGCGAAATGTTAGGTTAGTGGGGGCGAAATGTTAGGTTAGTGGGGCGAAATGTTAGGTGGTAATCAAGATATGCTTGACTTAATAAGTGGGGGTAAGTAGCATTGAAAATACCACCACATAATAGAAGAATAGTGATTTTAGATGGCTGTATCATTAAAGAAAATTAAAAATTTTGAGGAACATGACAAATCTCTTTTTCCTCTTTCAGCACCTGCCAAACGTTATCCAAAAGACTATGCTGTCTTTCAAAATATTTTCTGGCAATTGAAGCATGAGAAATCACCAAAAGACGATATTCTAAAATTGCTATTCTTTTTTAGCCCTAAAGTTCGGCTAGCATCAGATCCCAATGAAACAACAGAATTCACTGTAACAGCTAAAGAATATGCTGAATTGACGGGCTTAAAGCCAAGCAGTGCTTATGTAGCCTTAAACCGAGTAGTAGATGCTCTCTACGACCACAGTGTAGTTTTTTATCATCCTGGAAAAGATCGAGATATTCGAACAAGACTCATTAGTACATGCTCATACAAGGATGGATGTTTTTATATTTCTTTCACGCATTTTGCCCTATACATTATGTATGTTTTTAATAAACAAAATTCGTATACAAAATTTAAAGTTAAATCGGCTGTTGCCTTACATGGTCACGGTTTAAAACTTTACCCATTCTTGGTACAAAATGAATTTCGGTCTAATTTCGATGTATCCATCAAAGAATTAAAAAGTGCTTTAGGTCTGGCAGAAAATTCATACCCAGAATATAGAGATTTCAAAAGTACTATTCTTAAACCCCACATTGATGACATTAACTCTAAAACAGAACTTACTATTGAGTTTAAAGCAGTCAAGAAAGAAGGACGCAAAGCTAGTCATGTTAATTTTATAGTTAGAAAAAAGAAAACTATTGGAGCTAATCAACAAAGTGAAACTGGTAGTAACCAAGAGCAAAATAAAATAACTGCAAAAATGGTTTATTTAACGATAATTCAAAGTGAAGAATTGAGCTTGAGATTCAAAGAATCTGGTGAGACTACAGACGAATTAGTAGAAAGAATAAAAATTGATTTTAAAAATAACGAAGGTAATAGATGGATTGAAAAACTAGCAGAATTCAATATCGACTTTACTATTGAACAAAAAGTTTGAAAAATTGCTGCTATACCTAGAAAAGTACGATTTAATTCAAAATAAGATATATGTTCAGCTAAGATGTTCAGATGAACATGCTTAAACACGCGCTGAGGGATTACATTGAACAAAACAAAATTTAGCATAATGGACGCAAGTAAAGCTTTTAAAAAATCAAGAACAACAATCTATGAATCTATAAAAAGTGGTGAATTATCAAGAGATCATGATGGACTTATAGACTTATCGGAACTTATCAGAGTTTATGGCAATCCAGTCAGTGTTCAGTCCAGTACACGTACTGAACAAGTCCAGAAGGATGTACAGGTACACGTTCAGTCTGAAATTGAAAATGTATTAAAAGATCAAATTTCTTTACTCAAAAATCAGTTAGATTTAGCAAATCAAAGAGAAAAGTCTTTGATGCAACATATTGAAGATCTCACTCATAGAATTGAGTTTAAAGGCACGTTAGAACAGCCAAAACAAGAAAATACTAGTAAGCTAAATGAATCTACTAATCTAAATATAGCAACAGATCCTCGGCCAGAGATTGAGTCGAACTATGACGCATTGACTACTTTTGGGGAAGACAACAAGCGTATACCTATTCCTGAACACGTTGAACCGGAACCTAAAAAAAGGGGATTATTGGGCCGTTTAGCTCGGGCAGTTTTTACAGATGAGTAAGGTTTTATTGTTATTTTTAGCTAAACAAAAGTGTGGAACATTGCTTACTTATTAAGCGTGGAACGTGAAAAGTCATAAAAAAAGCCCAATCGGGTGTGATTGGGCTTTTCAATACGAAATAAACTATTGAATTAAAACAAATAATTTAGAGCATTTCGTATAACGTGTATTATGTTAATTTTAGAGAATCTTAAAAAATACTTTTATGAAAAATAAAATTGAAGATTTAAAATCAACAATTCAAGAACTAATAGAATTGTTTGAAGAACAGAATTTAGAACATTGGGCAGAAATGTATAAAAGAATACTGTTCTATATTGATGATGATCTAGAATACGCAAAATATAAAATACAAAGTACCATTGGAGGAATGGGATCAATGGATGATATCGTTTTATATCGCAATGGTGATCCACTTATCAAAGAAAACAATCGTTTGGATTACTTAAGAAGTAAATTATATGTTTTTTGCGAAAGCTAAATTATTCTTAATATCGCTAATTTAACATAATGGCGATTATACGAATCTAAAAATGGGAGTCTTTAGCTCCCATTTTTATTGTTAAACATTGAATCCTATATGTTTTCCTGTTGGAAGCTCTACATCAATACGGAGCTTCCCGCCCATTGCCTCAACATACTTTTTCATGGTTGAAATCTTAAGATCATTGCCACGATTTTCTATTGCTGAAAGCGATGGCTGTTTTATTCCCAAAGTTTCAGCAAGTTCCTTTTGAGAGATTTCAAGTTCTTCACGAATAAGATGAAGCTGATTTTCTAGCAGTAATTCATCTGCCATTTTTTGAATACGGGCTTGGCTCTCTGGAGAGCGGCTAGCTAACAATTCTTGCAGAGTCTTAGCCATTAGATTTATCTCCTAGGGTGGTGAGATGAAGTTGGTATTGTTCATCTGCAATATCCAGCATGTCTTTATAAAAACGCTTTTTACTGCCTTTATCAGCAATACATAGAACAATAGCCTGTCGTAAAGGATCAAATGCGAAGAAAGCTCTCAGTGGTTTACCTCGATGTTGAACACGAAGCTCTTTCATGTTGGTAAATTTAGAGTCATAGACAGTATCTACTAAAGGGCGGCCTAAACTTGGTCCTTGCTGCTGTAGAACAACTAGGGCAGCCAGAACCTTCTCTTGTGTTGATTCGTCTTGCTGTTCAAGCCATTCATTAAATAGATCTGTCGTAATGACTATCCACATACCACAACCAAAATATAGATTATAGTCTATATTTTAGGAGCATTATGCTTGTTTTGCAAATGAGAAATGATAGGCAATAAAAAACCCCAGCATCCTGCCGGGGTTTTTCATATTGGGGTCGTTTGCGGGAAGGGGCGGAATCCTACGCTAAGGCTTTGGCCAGCGATATTCTCCGGTGAGATTGATGTGTTCCCAGGGGATAGGAGAAGTCGCTTGATATCTAGTATGACGTCTGTCGCACCTGCTTGATCGCGGCCGCGATAGCTAGATCGCGTTGCTCCTCTTCTCCATCCGCGTTCCAAGCTGCGGAAAGGCACCCATAAGCGTACGCCTGGTCGAGCAGGCGACGCGGATCGACGTCCAGCGCACGAGAGAATGCGTCCGCCATCTGTGCAATGCGTCTAGGATCGAGACAAAGGTCGTCTCTGTCAGCCGGATCGTAGAACATATTGGCGGCGCCAAAGCCCACTTCACCGACCAGACCGACGGGATCTATCACCAGCCAGCCGCGACTGGAGAACATGATGTTTTCATGATGCAGATCGCCATGTAGCCCACGCAGTTCCGAGGCATTGCTCATCATTTGATCGGCTATAATCGCCGCGTGGACGTAGTCAGTTTGACAACCTGCGTTTTGATCATCGCGCGCCCGCTGAAACAAAGCTGCAAAGCGATCCCGGATCGGGAGAAGGGCAGAAGGCAGGGGTTCCTCAGATGCGGCATACAGCTTCGCCATTAGTTCCGCTGCAATTTCGGTCGCCTGGTAGTCGCCGTGCTCGGCAACGATGTGAGAGAGCATTCGCTCCCCGGCATATTCGAGCAACATCAGATTGTTCTCACGACCGAGCAACCGGACTGCTCCCCTCCCATTGCGCCATACCAGATAGTCGGCCCCGCGCAGTTCATCAGCAATGTCTTCTATAGGTTTCAATCCCTTGACGATTGCAGGAGTCCCGTCTGGCAATGAAACTTTCCAAACGAGGCTGGAAAAGGTGTCCGCAATGAGAACAGGTTGCGAAACGTGCCAATGAGCAGGAAAAACAGGCGGCATGAACATCAACCCCAAGTCAGAGGGTCCAATCGCAGATAGAAGGCAAGGCGTTCGCGGTCGGGGGCTTCGATCCCCAATACATTGAATAGGACAGCGAAGGCGCGCTCTGCTTCATCTGGCGCTGCCCAGTTCTCTTCGGCGTTAGCAATCATGAGTGCCAAATCGGCATAGCGATCTGCTGTTCCGAGCCGCCCAAGGTCGATCAGACCCGTGCATTGAAGAGTTTTAGGGTCCACCATGAAGTTCGGCATGCAGGGATCACCATGGCAAACAACCATATCGGTGCGCTCTTGGTCGAGCCGCACCGGTAGCTCTCGTTCGACACGAGCCAAAAGATCGAGCTGCGGCGTACTCTTGTCCTCGTCCGGTAAGAAGTCGGGATTGACGGCATTGCGGGACACCACATCAACGGCGCGTCCGAACATTCGCGACAGCCTGCGCTCAAACGGACATTGATCAACCGATAGGCTGTGAACAGCGCCAAGTTGCTGCCCCATTGACGGCCACGCTTTGAGCAAATCCGCTCCAGACAGATCAGCCGCCGGTACTCCCGGAATTGCCGTTATCACCAAGCATGCACCCTCCTGTTCCTCCTGCCAGTTGATGACCTCGGGGCAAGCCACACCTCGACCTTTGAGCCAAATGAGGCGGTCACGCTCTCCAGCGAGCTCACCGCGGCGGGAAGCAGGTGCGATTTTCGCGAAGGCATGCCCGTCACCACGTCGAAAAACAAAATCACCAGATTCTCCGCCTCTGACAGGCAACCAGTCAGAATGCGATTCACCAAAAAAAATATTAGTTCGATTCAATGGAGGTTCCTTCAGTTTTCTGAGGCTTTGTTGCACAAAGATTTGAAATGCAAAGCGCCCCTAATTGATCCAAATTTAAGGCGTAACTTGGGTAAGTGGGCGACCTAATTCCGTAAATCTGTTAAGGACTGCTACACGTGCATGGATCTCATTCACCTGACTAGGAAAGCTTCTTGCCATTAATTTATCGCCTAATAATTTGATGCAATGCATCTTGGTTTCCACCAAACTGCGGCGATG
>NZ_KB849661.1 GCF_000368785.1 Acinetobacter towneri DSM 14962 = CIP 107472
ATACGCACATAGTCATGATGCTAAAAAATCTTAAATTTTTTATTTAAAAGCAACGGCTTATATCAATTTTACTTGTCTTTCATTAATTTTTTAGATGACGCCAAATGTCACAAATATAAACATAAATATTTGTTTTATATATTTATAATTGTCACATGTTTGTCACAGATCAAAATGAAATGAGTAATGATAATCGGGTTACGATCAGGCTGTCCAAAGAGCAGTATTTCCTGTATGAAATGAGAGCGGCTGCCAAGGGAATGCGTGTATCAACTTATGTGAAAAGTTTGCTGGATGAGTGTGAGTCAAGCTCGTCAAATCAGCTCGCAGAACTGCTGAGATTGTTTAAAAGTCTGGATGAAAAAACGTCATTGATTACAGAAATTTTAATGGCTCAGAAAGATGAAAAACCAGCGCATACAGAAAGTGGTGCAGTGGATAATTTAAGTCTGGAAATGCTGCTGATGCTTCGGGCAATGGCTAAACCTGAACAGTTAAAAATGGCACATGCCCGGATGCGCGAGAAGGATTTTCCTATTCTCAATTTGCAGGATTACTAATCTCTAGCTTAGATCCATCTCATAGGATTCAGTTCAACGGAATTAAATATGGCTATTTTTCTGGTTCGACATGCTGAAAGTGAAGCCAATATCAATGGAAAGACGCTTTCACATGCTTCAATCGCTTTAAGCGAGAATGGCCATATTCAGGCTCAAAATTTATGCTCTACGCTGCCTAAAATTGATCATGTGATGGTGTCCAAGTATTTGCGGACGCAACAAACCGCAGCACCGATTCTGGAAAAATATAAGCTTGATTTTGAAGTGGACGAGCATTTGCATGAGTTTAGCTATCTGTCTGAGCGAAAGTGTGCCAATACCAATTTGAATGACCGTAAAGCATGGGTGAATGCGTACTGGGATAAAATGGATTGCCAGCATCGGGACGCTGATGATGCCGAATCTTTCGAGGATCTCTATCTGCGAGTGCAGGCTTTTCATCACAAGTTAAAGGCCGTGGCTGAGCACTATGCTGAAAAGAATTTGGCCGTATTTAGTCACGGACAGTTTTTACAGCTTTTGATCATGCAGATTCAGCAGCCAAGTCCATTGACTAAAGAACTGATGCAACAATTCAGATCTGATTTGGTTCGCCAACCAATTAAAAATACTGAGTTTTTTATATTTTAATAAAGATAACAGAGTAATCTAAGAAAATGAAATGGTCTAATCTTGTAGATAATTTTTGGAATTTAGTCACTCACCTTTTAGCTATTTTTGTAGCAACCTATTTTTGGTCGACAAATATAGGACATAACACTGCTATCTTCGTAGAAAAATATATCCCTAGAGAAGAACTTAATGGAACGGGAACATTACATCAGTGGTTTAGTGGCATCTTTACGACTAATACGCCAGTGTTAATTACTTTTTTCTTTTACCTTGTCTTTTTTCTTACTCTTCTTGAGCTTATTTACTATAAAAAACTAAACATTAAAGAACATAGTAACAGCGCCTCTATTGTCCTTTCAATTGGAAATTTAGCTTTTAGTATCAATACATTAATTCTAATTTATTCATGTTTTGCAATTAGTTTACCTATTATATCTTTCTTTCAAGGAATCGATACTAATTGGTCACTTCTTGTTTTTGGTATTGTTACTTTAATTTTTTACTTCATTTTTTCATGTTGGCATCGGGATGCTATTGATAAGTTTTGCTCTTATATCAGATCAGTTTATAAGTTTGGTATGTAAGCGGACACTTCTATTTTGGAGTTACAAATGAACTGCGCATAAGAGATTTTATGTTAAATCTTTTGATATATGGGATGATAAGACAGGTATTGATAGTTAGATTGTTTTTAAACATGTTCGACAAGAAGTTTTTTGATACTCCAATTGGATTAAAGCAAATTTTAGCTTATGAGCTTTATGTAAATCATAGGCTTTATCAAAAGGAGATAGCAAATTTTTTAGGATGTTCTAATAACACAGTTGCTAATTATGTAAAAAAATTAAAAAGATATGATCATTTAAAAGATTTTAAAGTGATTCTAGAATCAAAGTCTAAAGATGTCGAAAATGCATTAGAAAATATTAAAAGGCACCTTTAATTAGAAGGTGCCTTCTTTTAGGGTTAATCCATTTGATTTAGCATTTTTACTAATGATTTGCCGATAGCAAATGCTAAGTTGACTGGGACAGCATTTCCTATTTGCTTATATATTTGAGTTGATGATCCTTGGAATATCCAATTATCTGGAAATGTTTGGATTCTTGCATATTCTCGAGTTGTTAGTGGTCTATCTTCGCTAGGGTGGCAGCGTTCTGTTTGTTTCTGTGCTGGTGCACAAGTTAGGGTTAGGCTTGGTTCATCCCATGATAATCGTCTAGCCATACCTGTTTTTCCACCCCCTAAGTGGAAACTACCCTTCATATATTCAATTTGTAGTTCTAGAGGTAGATCTCTCCAATATCCACCTTCAGGAACATGCGACATAATTTCTGCCTTTCTTTGAGGATATTTTTGACCTACAGATTCAGGAACATCATTTTCATATAATTCACCAGCTTTGAAAGCATCACGCAGATTTAAAATACGATGATATGGAGACGGTTTTTCAAAAGTAGCTTTGCCAACTAGATCTTTTCGAACGCCAATAATTATAAGACGTTCACGCTTTTGAGGTGTTTTATAGAATAAAGCTTTATAAATATCTTTTTCGACAATTTCATAGCCTATTTCTTCTAGAATAGAAATAATTGTTTCTAAGGTTTTTCCATCATCATTTTCAGCTAATCCTTTTACATTTTCAGCTAAAAATACTTTAGGTTGAATTTCTTTAATAGCTCTAGCCATCTCAAAGACTAAAGTCCCTCTAATGTCTTCAAAGCCTAGTTGTTTTCCTGCATAAGAAAATGGCTGGCATGGAAATCCTCCTGTTAATAGATCAACTTTACCCTGTAAATGAGTGAAGTCAACGTTAGCAATGTCATCTTCAATAACATTCCATTTAGGTCTATTAAATTTTAGAGTCTGGCAAGCAAACTTATCCTTTTCATTTAATAAAACTGATTTGAAACCAGCTTTTTCTAAGCCTAGAGCAAGCCCCCCTGCTCCAGCGAATAACTCAACTAACGATAAATTTCGATTAGGTGTAATTCTTTCCTGCTGATCCCATGAGCTATTGAACATAGCTTGAAATTGAGGGAATTGCATTAGTTGTTCTTTTTTATATGGTTTTTTATGAACATTAGGGTCTAGACTAGGGACTAGTTTTCCATTTTTTGCCCATGATTCAATATTTCTTTTGGAAACCGAAAGAGCATCTGCAATTATTTCGGCCGAAAAACAATCTTCAAAAGAGGTAAGTACATTCATAGGTTGGGAAATTAAATACAAGATAAAGGATGAGTTTATCCGTTATTGAAAGCCAGGTCCAGTATTATTTGGAAATCATGATGTCTACATTTGATAGAAATAAATTAAAAGCTGTATTACTTCCAATTGTAAAAGAAGCTTATGAATCACAGGATTCTTCTGCTGACTTACGTAGAAATACTCTTGATGTATTTTCTGCTTCATTGGAAAGTGCTTTAAAAGGGATAACATTCGAAGAGTGGCTAGAGCAGGAAGAAAAGAGACAAATTCAAAAAACACTCCAAAATCATGTTGGGGATTTACATCAACAGATTTTGGCAACTCTAGATGGGGTAGAAGATTTAGGTACAGGGCAAGTTTTGGACTTAAAATCTGCTAAGAAGAAATTCGTAGCTGAAATAAAGAATAAGCACAATACAACTAAGGGAAATCATAAAATTGCAATTTATGATGATATTCTCAATAAATTAGAAACAATGCCAGAAGATTCAATTGGTTATTATGTTGAAATACTTCCTAAAAATGGGAAGTCTTATGACAAGCCTTTTGTACCATCTGACAATAAAACAAAAGAAAGACGTCCAGTAAATGAAAGAATTAGACAAATTGATGGTCAAAGTTTTTATACAAAGGTAACAGGTAACCCAAATGCTTTACGTGAGTTATATCTATTGCTCCCTCATATTGTTGTTGAAATTTTAAATGATGAATATCAAGTTGAGCTATTAGCAACTGATTTTATTAACGAAGATGAGTTTGATATTGTTTATGGAAAGCGCTCTAGTTGAAACCTAATCAGGTTATGAACTAAGTTTATTAATTTAAAGCTTTCCTGAAATTAACATTTAAAAATGGAGCATAAGGCTCCATTTTTATTGAGTTTCTTAAATTTTTACGCTTGTATCAATTACTCAGTATCAGTATAAGAAATTATTAAATCCATGAGTTCTTCTGATGGTGTATTACAAAACTCACGTATTCTTTCAGCCACCGTTTGGGCATTTGTAAATTCTTCATCAGCATAGTTATTGAAGTCAAAAAGAACCTCAGCCATACCAGTTGGAAGATTCAACCCTGCTTGCAAAGCATCATAAGAATCGATAGCTGAGTTACCTTGCCATTTCACAATAGCCATAGTGTATGGTGTACTTAATGGGTTACTCAGATGCTCTTTAGTGATGTCCAAAGTGTCCATATAGAATCCTGCATCCTTCCACTTTGGCAAAGTCACAGCCCATCCAATAGCACAAGCAACAGCCTTACAGTCAGTGACGAGTTGTTCATCACTTACGAAGCCCACTGAGTCTTTAGATGGTCTTCTCCAAGTGCGAATATCAAATCTATTGGGATCAAGTTTTTCTAAGAAATCAGCTAACTCTAAAAGTAGATCTGTACGCATAATTTATTACCTTTAATTATTCTCAATGAGGGTGTTTGCATGTCTTTTTTTGACTTCATTTATGATTTCTTCAGGAGACAGGTCTGCTTTCTTTAAATTAGCTATCAGAGTTACTGTAATTGCTAAGTTAAGGGGAATAATACCAGTACTCTTATAATTGGTAATCGAATTGGGATTCATGCCTAGTAACATTGCAAGATCCTTAATTGATAAGCCCATTTCTAGCAATGTAATTTGAAGCTCTGTGTAAGTCATACAGTGAATCCTGTCCTTTTCATTAGCAATATAACACATATATAATGTGATAACACATTATTATTGTGTTTTTTGAAATAGACACTTTAAATGGGTTCTAACAGATGAATTTCGTATAAGAGGTTTTATGTTAAAAAATAAATTATTAAAATATAAATATGTTGTTGAATTAAATTAAATTTTTATTATAAATAATATATCAATTATTAGTTAAATAAATATATATATAATAAAAATTGATTATTTGTGTTTTTAGTGTATAGTTAACTTAACTAGAAAAAAGTCTTGTTTCGGTAAATCTTCTTTAAGTATCGCAGTTTTAGTCATAATCCTTCGTTTTTTCAGATTTTAAGTCTCATTATTTATTATTTTCAAAGTTATAATCAGTCAATAAAATGACTAAAAACTATTAAAAATCAGTAGGATTTATTATGTCAAACTCAAATATTGTTAAAGGTACTGTTAAGTGGTTCAACGAAGCTAAAGGTTTTGGTTTTATTCAACAAGAATCAGGTCCAGACGTTTTCGCTCACTTCCGTGAAATCGCTAGCTCAGGCTTTAAGACTTTGTATGAAGGTCAGCAGGTTGAGTTTAGTATCGCTCAAGGTCAAAAAGGCCCAAATGCTGTGAATATTGTTGCTATTTAAGTAAAAATAGGCAGTGATAAAGAGCACTCATGAGTGCTTTTTTATACTCTAAAATTTGTTTAAAAAATGAAAAACTTATAAAAATAGGATATAAGATGTTAAAAATGAATGATTTAATTGCAAAATCTAAAAATGGTACTGAAATTATTGTTTCATTAATTCCCCGTCATAAAATGCAGAGTACACGTGAAGGCTTTAAACAAATTGAAGTCGGTAAAAGAGTTCTGTTGGAATCAGGAATCGAAGTTGATTTAAATTTGGATGGCCGTACTTTTTACACTTCTCTAAATCAGCTATTTAAATTAAATTATAAAGTTGTTTAAAAATAAACTAAATATCAATATCTTATGTGTATTTTTGCACTTCAATTTTATTAAGGGGATATATATGTTTAAAGAGACTGTCAGTGTCAAAGACCAATTTGGGGTTAAACACTCTATTCAAGCCACAGTAGATCATCAATTTGCTAACATGCAATCTCCTTCGAATATAAAACATATCACTGTTGATGGTGAAGATATACGCCCTAATTTTGACATGCTTTTTCAAAGTAATCTCAGTGGAAAAATATTCAAAATTTTATAGCTATCATATGAGTGATATAAATAATCATATTTAAAGTGATTTAATTATATTGAAGCTAATAAAAAAGCCCGACATGCTGTCGGGCTTTTTCGTATCGGTGGTTTCGGTATAACTCCTGTCGTACCTGCATTTTCCGTTGCTGTCTTTTCTTATTCTTATCTGGAGCATCCTGCTCTCTATGTCCCCATGATAGGAAATAAGCGTTGTGTCGTATAGCCGCAAAATCCTTAAATCCATGTAAGCTTTAGCTTACAAAGTTGGCTCATTTTATCCCAAGAGTTGTCCGCAGAAATTGCGGATAATTTCCGAAGTGCAGGCATTGAGTTATCAGGGAAAAAGCGAAATATGAATGTTTTTTGATCGATTTTATTGGCAAGAACTATCAAAACCGCTCATAAAAAAGCCGACTTGTTTCAAAATCGGCTTTTTGGGCATTT
>NZ_KB849662.1 GCF_000368785.1 Acinetobacter towneri DSM 14962 = CIP 107472
ACCATTATGTTAAATGGAAGCCAGCGACCTCCAAGAAAATCGGTATAGTGTGAATAGTTATTGAGTAAATAAGAGAATTAAATTAGTGAAATACTCAAATGAAAAAATAGTTAAAGCTCTCTTGCTTGCTCCTTTACCGTTACTTTTTTTCATAGCAGTCCTGTTTATCGTAATGAATCAGGAATACAGCCTATACTCGATTTTAGTGGTTCTTGTAGGGCATGGCCTTGTCTACTTAGCGTATTGTATTTTGACTGTGCCTTTCAGCTTCATATTCTCAATTATTTTAAATCGTTATAACAGTCTGAATTTATTAACCATCTGTATTACCTCTCTAATTATTGCTGCTCCATTTTTTATTCTTTTTGGATGGAGTCACACAGGAGAAATTTCGAAAGAGTGGTGGAAAATGTATACCAATACATGGACTATTTTTATGGCTCTCTTTCCTGGCTTATGTTATTGGCTGTTTTTAATTAATTTAAAAGATAAAGAATAGTTATGAAAAAAATATTATATTTTAATTTCTTAGCGATTATTTTGACTTATGTATCTTTGCTTTATCAAAAAAATATATTAGTTGCTCGCATAGTTGTAGATAAGCTTGAAAAAGTTGAAGTCATAGCTGGGGGATTTCCTCTACAGTTCCTTATAGATGGTGAAACCTCTCCAGTCGGAAGTATAAGTATCAATCCTTTATTTATTTTCATCGGCATGGATCAATTTGTTTTTCTCAATTTTTTTATTGATTATTTATTTTGGGTAAGTATTTTATTTGCTTTTTCTATGATTGTGAAAAAGTACAGAATTGTATAGATCTCCTAAAATTAACATAATACACCTTATACGAAATGCGTTATAATTAACTTTTAAATTCAAATACTTATTTCAAAGTTTATAGCCCGAGCATCACTGTTCGGGCTTTTTTTATGATTTTTCACGTTCCACGCCTATTCTTTGATCAATGTTTCACAACTTTGATTAGCTCCAGTAAATAATTAAAACCTAGATAATAAGAACCGAGCGAGTGTCTACGAGCGATTGAGCATCATCAAAATTTCGCCCTCGCCTTTTCTCTGATTACAAGCTCCCTTTCGATTTTAAACGGTAGGTACAGAGCATCCCGAATGGGTGCGAACTTTGGAGCTTTTGCTTTTCAAAAAGTATGAGCGAAGCGAATACATTATCAATGCTTTTTCTTTTAGATTTCACAAATAGGATTAACCAAAAACTGCCCCACGAAGCGAGGAACGAGCTTCAATAGAGTACGAGCTTTAGCGAGTAGCTAGGGCAGTTTGCACTCCCCTCTCGAAAGGCTTTTAATTATTTTTAAAGCTTTTAAATGCTTTTAGATAAGCTGAAAACATTGATATGAGAGGACTACAGCTTATATAAGCACACAAATTCTCTTGTATAAGCACACAAATTCTCTTG
>NZ_KB849663.1 GCF_000368785.1 Acinetobacter towneri DSM 14962 = CIP 107472
AAAAAAATATTAAAATATAAATATCAATGAATTAAAAAATTATATTAAAAAAAATTCCGAAATTTGTTCCGATAAAATATTTGAGAATGAATTGCTATGTTATTAATCTTTCATCCAACTTATTTAACATAAAATCTCATCTACCCAATTCGGGTGTCAAAACCAAAAATCTAATTTTTATAAGCAGATACTCGCTATACTTAAGCAAATTTAGGTATTACTCGAGATTCTTGCTTCATGACCCAGGTTCAACTTCAACAACTACAAAAACATCTTTGGAATATTGCAAACGATTTACGTGGAAAAATGGGGGCTGATGAGTTCCGTGACTACATTCTCGGCTTCATTTTCTACAAATACCTGTCTGAAAAAGCGATTAGCTTTGCCAATGAACTATTGCAAGATGAAGGCCTAGCAGAAAAATACCATCAACTTGATGAAAATAACCCTGATCACGCTGAACTGATTGATGGCATTAAAGAAAACTCAGTCGAAGAAGTCGGTTATGCCCTGGCACCAAAGCAACTGTTCCATACAATTGCTGAGCGTGGTCGTCAGGGTGAGTTCATTCTTGATGAGCTTTCAAATACCTTACGAGAAATCGAACGTAGTACCTTGGGTGCTGAATCTGAAGATGATTTCGCCAATCTGTTTGAAGATCTTGACCTCAATTCAACCAAATTAGGCAACAATGCCAACGACCGTAATGAACTGGTCAGCAAAGTACTGACGCATTTAGACAATATTGATTTTGATCTCAGTAACTCAGAATCAGATGTATTGGGTGATGCCTACGAATACCTGATTGGTGAGTTTGCATCTGGTGCAGGTAAAAAAGCAGGTGAATTCTATACACCTCAAACCGTATCAACCTTGCTTGCAAAGATCGTGACTCAAGGTAAAGAACGTCTACGTTCAGTCTATGATCCGACATGTGGTTCAGGCTCATTACTCTTACGTGTAAAACGTGAAGTTCAAGATGTCGATATGATTTACGGTCAAGAGATGAACCGTACCACCTACAACCTGGCACGAATGAACATGATTCTGCATGATGTTCACTTTGCCAAATTCGATATCAAGCAAGAAGACACTCTCACTCGGCCACAGCACATTGATCAGCGTTTTGAAGCAGTGGTCGCCAATCCTCCATTCTCAGCCAAATGGTCAGCAGATCCAATCTTCTTACAAGACGAGCGTTTTAGCCGTTTTGGTAAACTTGCACCAAGCTCAAAAGCAGATATGGCTTTTGTTCAACACATGCTTCATCAACTCGATCACAACGGCACTATGGCGGTTGTTCTACCGCATGGTGTGTTGTTCCGTGGTTCAAGTGAAGGTGTGATTCGTCAGTACCTGATTGAGAAACTGAATGTCATTGATGCTGTGATTGGCTT
>NZ_KB849664.1 GCF_000368785.1 Acinetobacter towneri DSM 14962 = CIP 107472
CTTTGCTCAGTTTTGGGATGTGGAAAAAGAAAAGGCGCTGAATGAGCTGTGTCAAAAAGAAGCCATCAAACCTGAAGTCTTCAAAACGGTGCTCAGCCAATATGAATACACCCAGCGTTTACCTAGCCGTGAAGATGTCAAAGACTTACCGATTGCGCGTCCCAAGATCTCAGAACGTAAGACCCTGATGAACACTCTGGTTCTCAAAACTCGAAACTTTATTGAAAAGTTCTATCGAGGTTTATAAGTACCTAAAACGAAAAAATGCCTGAACTTCAGGCATTTTTTACGTCATCACTAACAGCTTAGGTAATCTCCCCTAATAAAAAAATTTAATTTTTTAAAGATAAGATAAATTTCTCAATCATCTGTCTTTCTGATTCAGGTAATTCTTGAATAGATTTTGTAATTGGATCACTCCCTGGATGAGTATGTTGATCTATACATCCTAATAAATAATCAGCAGATACATTCAATACAACAACTAGCTTATAAAAATTTTCTAATGACGGTTTACGAGAACCTGCCTCGATATGTGCAATTGATGTAGATGGAATACCTGATTTCTCCGACAACTCTTGCTGTGTCATTTTTCTCATTTTTCTGATCTCTTTTAGTCTTATACAAAATAAATCAGAATTCATCTCAATCATCATAACAAACAACCATAAATCGACAATATAAACTTGACTAAATAGACAAGTTTTCGTATAAATATTGATAGTATTTTATTGTCTATTTCGACAAAAAACATCTTATACAAACGAAGGAGGAACATTAGATGATCAATATTGTATGTGCATGAGTGCACTATCTGACAATAGTACACTCATGCTTTTCATTCCAAATCAATGAAATGAAAGATTGTAAAATTTCGACTTTTTACCTTTGCATTCTTTCATAACCAACAATTTAAGTAAATTTTTCTTTTACGAAAAACATCTATTCACTTAAAGGCTCGATTATGAATAACTCCCCTAACTTTCTTAATTCTATTAAACCTGAAATCCGTAATCTTAATGTGCGTACTATTTCAAAAATGATTGCTTCTAAAATTATCACAACCACAGAACTACAATTACAACGTGAACCAAACTTTTGTAAGATTCTTAATGTTGCACAACATCTCACAACCTACGAAGCTGTTACATATTTTGTTGATAATCAATTTTTTGAAGAATATGGTTTTCAGCAATTATCTTTAATTCGTCTACAGGATATATATGATCAACTTTTACTTAATTTTTATGAGCATCTAAGGAATACTATTTATTATCCTATGTCATAAATAGGTTTTGATATGAATTAAGTCCTCACGTAACAAGAAATGAGGACTTAATTCATGGAGCTTTAATTTTTCAGCGCTGCACTTCCATATATGGACAAATCCCTGACAAGAACGACAGGAAGTAGTTTCCCATCCCATAACTCTATTCCGGATTACATAAGATCATAAGTTG
>NZ_KB849665.1 GCF_000368785.1 Acinetobacter towneri DSM 14962 = CIP 107472
GAAACCGGCTGTGAGCGCGGGTTCAAGCATATAGCCCGACAGGCGCGTATCCTTGCCGATCACGACACGATGGCGGTGGTCACCGCGACGAAAGACACGGCCAGCCGCCATGCCGACGCGCAAGGCGGTTTCCGCCGTCATCGCGCCTTCGTTGGCTTTGCCACGAATACCGTCTGTGCCGAAATATTTGCGCACCATAAGGTCGATTATCCTGTCGTCGGGTCGCCCTCAAAGGGGACATGCCTGCTGAACCGCGAATATAGAGAAATATCCCGAATGTGCAGTTAACGAATTCTTGCGGTTTCTTTCAGCGCCGCCAATACCGCCAGCCCGTCGCGCAAGGGGCGCGGCTCGTGTGTGCGGATGAAGTCAGCTCCACCTGCGGCGGCGGCAAGCTCTGCAGCGAGTGTCGCGGCCCCGACATCCCCCGGACCACGGCCTGTGAGCGCGCGCAGAAAGGATTTGCGCGAAACAGACAGAAGCACCGGCAAATCGAAGCGCAGCCGCAATTCATCGAACCGCGCCAGCACCGAGAGCGAGGTTTCGGGAGCAGCCCCCAGAAAAAACCCCATGCCGGGATCAAGGACAAGGCGGTTGCGTTTGATACCGGCACCCGTCAGCGCCGCGATGCGCGCGTCAAAGAACGCCGCAATGTGATCCATGATGTCGCCAGCGGGTGCCTCGCGCCGATCTGCCTGCCCGTCTTGCACCGAATGCATAACGACGAGTTTGGCAGATGATTTCGCCAATTGCGGATAGAACGCAGCGTCTGGAAAACCGCGAATATCATTGAGATAGGCCACACCACGCGACAAGGCATAGGCTTGCGTCGCGGGTTGATAACTGTCGAGCGAGACGGGAATGCCATCTGCCTTGAGCGCGTCCAGCACCGGCGCGATACGCGCGATTTCTGTGTCGGACGAAACAGGCGCGGCGTCGGGATTGCTGGATGCCGGACCGAGGTCGATCACATCTGCCCCCTCGGCCATCAGCTTACGCGCCTGCGCAATGGCTGCGTCTGGCGCCAGATACCGGCCTCCATCGGAGAAACTGTCCGAGGTTATGTTGACGATGCCGAAAATGATGAGCGATTTATTCATGGGGGCTTCTATAATAATAATAATCGAGCATGAGTCTCATACGGATGCTCGGGTCGAAAGGGAATCCCCAGGCGAGTAACCTGTTTGCGGTGATCTGAACCGTACCGGGTTTGTCGGAGACTTTTTTATTTAAGTTAGGCCACCTGACCTAACGGATTAATTTTATCATAGTACATTGCTTCAAAATCAAAAGGTGGCACATAACCTAGTGCACTATGTACACGCTCTTTATTGAACCAATCTACCCAATTTAATGTCGCAAGTTGTACATCCGCTAAACCTTGCCAATCTGCTTTTAAATATTCAATCACCTCTGTTTTGTATAAGCCATTCAC
>NZ_KB849666.1 GCF_000368785.1 Acinetobacter towneri DSM 14962 = CIP 107472
GTTTATCTAAATATTTTTGATACCAAACACGTAGTGTTTCAGGAGTACAACCTATCTTGGGAGCAATAGCGGTGATCGCAGCCCAATTCGATGGATAATCTTTTTCAGATTCAATCAATAATTGAACCGCTCTTTCTCTGATTTCAGGGGCATATTTTAATTTTGTCATCGGGATAGTCTCTCAGAATATTGACTCTCCGACAAACCCGGTACGGTTCAGCAAATAAGCAACCTTCTAATGCAACAGCGAAGTGTAGAGATGGGACTTGGTCTTTTAGCTTGAATAGGAGAGGTACTTGTTCTGGCCATGGTGGAGTAGCTAACTGGCTTTAGAACTTAGAATACTTCTGATTTAAAGCTTATCATGCAATATGCTTAAAACTTAAAAACCAATAAAAACAGGAATTTTAAGTTCCTATTTTTCATGTTAGAACCCATTTAAAGTGTCTATATTCTCACCAATTAAAATGTCTATATCCTCATCTATAAACTTGTAAAAATTAAAAATTAATATTATCGTATTACTATCAAAAACAAAAATGGATTACATATGCTTCCAATGTTAGCTTCACAACTTCAACAGGAAACAGGTTGGCGAGTTACTAGCTGTGAAATTCTATTAGATCAATCTCATACAAATACTGATGAATCTTTTGGCAATATAGAAATAACATCAAAACATGGTATTACCTTATTTTTCGGGTTCACTTCATCTACCAATAAAAAAATAGAAATGGATGAAATCCGTATTTTCAATGCAGAAAATATTGAAGTTTGTATTGATGAAAATGATGCAAATAATGTTTTCGCTGCTGCTTATGATATTGTCGATCAAACAAATTGGCGAAAAATTGCAATAAATGCAAAATATGAAAAGCAGAGTAGAAAAGTTAAAAGTATAAGTTTTAATCGGGAAAGTGAGGCTGATCTTTTACACTTTGTAGAAAATCAAAAAGATTTTTCAAACTGGGTAAAAAGCAAAATTTTAGAAGAAGTAAGTAAATCTCATGGATGAAAAAAGGCTTACTTTCATGGGCTTTTTGATTATCGATTTAACATAAAATCTCTTATACGAAATTTGCATGTTAGAACCTATTCAAAGTCCGTATTTAATAGCTTCTCTTAGCGGATTTACTCATTTTCAAGCACTTGTAAGTAAAGCTCATCCGCTTTTTGAGCAATGGCTTTGCCATTCTCACGCATTTCTAATTCTTTAGCTACATAGGCTTGAATCGGTATGTTGTAATAGCCACCACCATAGTAGTCTTTAATGAGTTTCAAAGGCACTTCCACACCATATTCATCAAAAAGATTACGTCTGTAATTATATTCATGGATCGTATCCGCATAGGTCGGCAATCGGGGTAGATAGGTCAAGTGTGGTGTAGCAATTTCCATCTGCATCCATGTTTTCTGCTTCTTAGACCTGTACTTTAAAAAACGCTGTGCAAAATGGATAATCTGCCCTGCTTGGGAACGGCTTGCTTTGAAAACAGACCATGTTTCAACCATCAGGAATAGATTTTTAATGTCGGCTCGGTTCTTCTCTGCTAGAGAACTATTTTTTTGACTAGCCAATTTATTAATAGAATCAGTAAATTTAGTTTTAATTTTTTCAATACTTTGCTTTGTATATCGCCAAGTCCACGTATAAGCCCTTACTCTGTCTTTGTAGTCTTTTTCATCACCCAAGATGAGCTGTTTATAAGTCTTATGCGTATCTCTAAAAAGCTCCATAGTCACCAGGGCAGTAGGTTTGACAGCAATTGGATTTTTTAAGACAAATTGTTTTGGCTCATTATCTTTGAAGTAGTCTGCAATCAAGGTCTTTTCTGCTGAGATCGAATCAAGATCCCACTTAAAGCCTTTGTACTTCTCTTTAAGAGTCTGAATCTTCAAACGCTCCGACTCTTTGGCAAGTTTATTAATCTCAATACCGTTGAAAGTATTGAAATCTCTACTTGTAGGCGTAGTGAATAAGCAATACAGAAACCATTTATTTTCATTAAAGACATCTCTTTGCACGATCATCGTGCAAATAGGATGACCCTTTTCTAGGCGGTAAGAACGCTGTCTTGGTGAAATACCCAACTCATAACGCTCTGTCATCTTATCCAAAACGGATTCAATGGATTTCTTAGAACTGTCGTACTCAAAGCTGAAATAAAAATATGCGCCATTGGCAACATGGTCAGCGAGCCGTTGCATTGTAAATTTTGTGTGTGGACTAAAAATTATCATCCAAAATATTTCCAATCATTGTTATCAAGGGTTAATTCACAAAATACGCTGTTTTTTGATCAAAAACTAGCATTGTAATCGAGTAAAAGGATTTTTGGTTTTTAGCTGTTTTTTGCTTTTTCCATAGCGAAGCTATGGTGAACTTGCGAAGCAAGTTTTAAGGACTTCTAGACGGTGTTTGTAAGAGGGTAATAAGTAGTTCCATGCGAACGCACCTAGACAGCATATTTTTTGTGCATTATGATTTTCTCATCAGTTGTGAAGTGTGTCTGACCAACGCACCTAAAAGACCTAACCGTTTTTTAGTGTGCCGTTAGGCACACTAAAAATTTTGATTTTCAACAGCTCACAGTGGAAAGGTTGACAGCCTGAAAACTGCTTGACGAAGCGGACTGCTGCGGAAACGTAGCTCGGTACGCTTTGATGAGGGCTGATGAGGGGTGGCTTTTGCCTACCCTCAAATTCTACTCAATCCACTTCATTGTTGGTTCTTGAAGTTGGGCGACAAGGAAACGGAATCACCGAAAGGTGGCGAATGGGTTAAACCCCATTCTAGGCTGAAAGGGCTGAAATCCTGCTTTTGAAGAAATAGTGAGTGAAATCCATAGATGGAGAGTAGCGTTAATAACTACCGTTCTTCGCTGAATCTTTATGGTTTGGCGAGGTGCGTGGCACACACGATGGCTTCTGCGGTATTCGAGAGGGTACAGGCGATCAAGGTGAAAGCTGGCGAGAGTGGCACTTTTGGGTCAGGTGGTGAATTTGTCGTGATGACATTCCATTTTGGCTCGAAAGGTCGATGTATAGCTTAAACGTGTTAAAGGTGGGGAGAGATCCTCATCGACTGTGCTAAGTAAGTGTTCTACCCATGATGATATTTTTTAAGCTGCGGAATCGGTATTTTGGAACTGCGTACCGAAAAGCAAGGAAAAAGCTTAGAAACTTAGTGGATGAACGTACTGCTTGTTAAGACTTCAATTGATAACTTGGGACGCACTTTTATGTCATTAGGTTTTGTCACCTAAGTTTTTGAATAACTAAATTTTTAGTTATCGACATAGATGTGTTGGAGCGATCTTTAGTAGCGCATATAAGGCAGATTTTTGCCGAAGTTGTACTGTAATAATTCTGAATAAGTTGTTGTTTTTATTTGTAAAATAGATAGTAATCTATAATTACAGGTAAAATTGATAATCAATAAGAATTTTCTTTTGAGTTGTTTTATCAAAAGTTGGTTAAAAAACCATAGCTACCGTTGTCAGAAATGACTTGTTAAGGGAATCGTGGTTTTGCGAAAGAGTGATGTTGAGGCTATAGGGGACTGTAGTTGAGTGTGTTACTTCCTGCATGGTCATAGTGCTTGAAGGCTGTGGATTTAAAGCCACAGGAGAGTCAAAAAGGTTAAATGGGGATTGGTCTCCCCTGCTGTTCGAGTTGGTCGCTCGAACTAAACTAAACTTCTGAAGACATAGTTTTTCGAGGTTGTTATCCACCATAGGATAAATATTTTCTGATTTTATGAATAAAATTAGCGTTTTAAAGTTTGGTGTTGGTTGGTTGGCAATCGGCACTTCGACAAAATTTTACGGTGCATACGTTATAAGCATTTTTTAGACCCCCTCGGATATTCTTGCCAACAGAATATCGAAACGAGGTGGGTTGTCTAAATGCTCACCATTTGCGTTTTAAGGCACTTTAAACTAAAACCTATAGGTAGAATAGGAATGACCAATAAAACGCCAAATACAGCAAACCATGCGCTATAAATCCACATCTCTTGGTGTATCTTGCTCTCGATCTGTCATAAAATCTTCTAACCCTGTTGGGTCATCATGGTTTTTAAAGAACTCCTCCCAAGTTACTTCACAAAAGACACCATCTTCATTGGCTCTAAACCATCGTGGTTTGTTGAAGTTCTTCATCGAGAGAGAAACCAAATCTTCATCTTTTTTATCTTTGCTCATCTCAGATCCTCTTTAGCGAGTGTCTACGAGCGACACAACGAAAATTTGCGCCTAGACTCCCTGAAAAACTGCTTTTTAAAATATTTGCTTCAACAAATTGAAAGTAGATCACATGCTGATCTTTGCACCTAGACCGAGCGAAGCGAGCATAAAAAACTTATGAGCGAAGCGAATTCCGAGTTGCTTTTGCCTTTTCTTAAAGTAACAAGAATATTAACTAAAAATTGCCCCACGAATCGAGCGAAAGCGAGATTCAATAGAGTTTGAGCGTAGCGAAAACCAAGGGCAATTTTTCATTTATTTTTTCATTTACTAATTTTAAAAGCTTTATTAAAAGCTTTTAATAGCTTTTAAAAAGCTTTTAAAAAGCTTTACGGCCAGTCTCAATGTATTGCTATATCAGTGTTTCAGACACTAAAGTGGGGGCGAAATGTTAGGTTTTTGACTTTAAGTGGGGGCGAAATGTTAGGTT
>NZ_KB849667.1 GCF_000368785.1 Acinetobacter towneri DSM 14962 = CIP 107472
TATGTACTTGAGATGTTTTATAGTAGATGGAGATAGCCACAATTTCTGATAAAGATAGCGTTGCTTGTCTGATACGTTGACGTTTGTTTTCTTGCTTGAGAAATTGCCAATAGATGGGTTCAAATTTTTTGAAAAAATCATCAACAATACAAAAAATTTCTGTAAAATCGTACATGGTAGTTAGAGCCTTTGGGTTGTGTCGTAACTTTCTAAATGGCTCTAACTACCTTTTTTTCAAGGGCTTTTCTTATCCGTAATTCGGGTTAAGTTAGTAATCCTTCCAAAATCTGTTCATAAATTTCTGCCAATGGCTCTAAATCAGCCACATCAACATGCTCGTTAATTTGGTGAATGGTGGCATTGAGTACGCCTAACTCCAACACTTGTGCACCTGTCGGCGCAATAAAGCGACCATCAGATGTACCGCCACTGGTCGATAATTCTGTTTCAACACCTGTGACATTGCGAATGGCTTGACGTGCAGCATTAACCAATTCGCCCACAGGGGTTAAAAATGGCAAACCTGAAAGCGTCCACTCGATTTCATAATCCACTTGATGGCGATCTAAAATTTCCAAGACACGTGCTTTTAGCTCATCTGCAGTCACTTCAGTCGAATAACGGAAGTTAAAGGTCACCGTCATGTTACCTGGGACAACATTGGTCGCACCTGTTCCTGCTTGAATATTTGAAATTTGAAATGAGGTGGCAGGGAAGTATTCATTGCCATGATCCCACACCGTTTCACACAGTTCCGAAATCGCTTTAGACGCGGTATGAATCGGGTTAATTGCCAAGTGTGGATAAGCCACATGACCTTGTTTGCCTTTTACAGTCAAGACACCATTGAGCGAACCGCGACGCCCATTTTTAATAATATCGCCTAATTTATGGGTACTTGAAGGTTCACCTACCAAACACCAAGTCATTTTTTCCTGACGTGCTTCTAAAGTTTCAACGACTTTGACGGTGCCGTTAATAGAGGGGCCTTCCTCATCAGAAGTGATCAAAAAGGCAATTGAGCCTTTGTGATCAGGATGTTTGGCGACAAAGCGTTCAGAGGCAACCACCATGGCTGCCAATGCGGTTTTCATGTCGGCACTGCCACGACCATAAAGTTTGCCATCACGAATTTCAGGTACAAATGGATCGGTATTCCATGCGTCTAAATTGCCTGTCGGTACAACATCGGTATGACCTGCAAAGCAAAAGACAGGTGCTTCTGTACCTTTACGCGCCCAGAGGTTATCTACATCGTCAAAACGCATAGATTCAATCTTAAATCCAATTTTTTCTAAGCGTTCTGCCATGAGGTTTTGACAGTTGTGATCGACAGGAGTGACAGACGGTTGGCGTAAAAGCTGAAGGCTTAAATCCAGAGTAGCAGAAGAGGTCATGAGAGTTTCAGACGTTTATCAAGAGTAAGTGCTAATAATAGGGGAATAATGCAACAAAAGTGAAATTTTAGCGTGAAAAAACCTTGTCCGAGAACAAGGTTTTTTGTGGTTTTTGTGAAGATATTCGTGAAATACTCAGAATTATTTGCGAATTTCTTGTTGGGTTTTTTCAGCAGTGTTACTCACCGCATGACCTGCAGAAGATACGTCTTCGCCCACGCCTTTAATTGTATTACAACCCGTTAAAACAAAGGTTAATAGCAGTGAAGTCACTAGAATTTTTTTCATGATCATCTCCAATATGCTCTAGATAGATTATTTTGATGTGTTTTTTAGCTTAGGAAATAAACAGAATAATAAATAGGCAACTTTTATGGTGCTTACGTAATAAAATGTTGAAACAGTTATTCAGCGTGTTAAAGGGGGATAGCTAATCAGCGGTGCAGCGCGATACATATAAAATTGTGAATGTGCCTCTTGATAATACAAACCATCGCCCCACCATTGATTCGGTAGGCTACTGGCTTGAGCATTTTGACAAATCCATTCATGACGTTGTAGGCGATAAAACCGTTCTGCTTGGGCAGGAATATCACTCCCCCAAAGACCTAAACGACGAGCGCGATTAACCCAGTATGGCACAAGTGTTGTAGATGATTGTGCCAAGTGATGTATGGCGAAATACAATTGTCCTTTGAGTACAGCAAAACGGCGTTGAATCGGCACATCCAAGGCTTGTTTAAATTGAAATTGCTTTTGACTAAAATGATTCAGTTTACGCGCTAAAGTATCGGAGCGGTTTAAACCATACCAGTGTGCCAAAGAGCAATCCGCTTCGGCTAAGTAGTATTTTAATGCGACTTCCCAGTGTTCAACCTGCTGCGTGTCATGGTTGTGCAGTAAAAAATCCAGTTCACCCACAGTTTTAGCACCATCAATAATTTGAATACTGTGCCCCAATAATTCGAAGGGATGATAGTCACGATCACGCAGCCAAAACCACATCAACATTTCAAAGCGTAAGCCTAAACGGGTACTTTTCAGTTGATTTAAAAAATCGTACACCGCTTCGGGATGTGAATCTAAATAGGCTAAACGTGATTGATAAGCGTGATAATGGTGTTGCCAAAAAGTATCTGAATGGAATTCAAAAGTATGTTGAATGGGCAATTGCTCAGGCACAGCACATAAAATATTCGGACTTGCCACACTAAAAGCCAACTGACGGATAAGCGGGGTTTTGTAGGTCAGCCATACTTCGGGCAGAAGCTCGGGTTGATGCAACTCAATCATTATGAATCCATGCTGAAAAATGCAGAATTACAACGGAAAATTAAAAAACGCTTTATACTACCGCAATTCGTAGTTTAGGACAGTGGTATGCAAAGCTTGTTATGGCGAAGTTTAGTGGTGATCTTTGTCATCCTTGGCTTTATTGGTGCATTGTTGCCGGGTATGCCTACTACAGTTTTTTTGATTTTAGCAGCTTGGGCATCGTCACGCGGTTGGCCGCAAATGGACAACTGGTTACTGAATCATCCTAAATATGGCAGTACACTCAGAGATTGGCGCGCCAATGGTACTGTACCGCGTAAAGCCAAATGGTTTGCAACGATCATGATGAGTATTAGTGCCGTGATCATGCTGTTCACAACTGCGCCCGTTGCGGTCAAAATTTTTACCAATACCACCATGTTGGTGGTGTGTATTTGGTTGTGGTTACGTCCTGAACCACAGCCGCCCACGAAAGAAGAAGAATAGGGTAGCGCAATGTCTTTTTTATACACACAAGCAGATATTTTGATTGATTTAGCCGAGCAAACTTTATATTTGCCGAAGCATCAGAAACTCTACGTCATCTCGAGTGGTGTGAATGGCATTGGTGAAACTGAAAATAGTGGTAAAACACCACGTGGCTGGCATGAAGTCGCTTTAAAATTTGGTGAAAATGAACCTGAAAATGCAGTATTTATTGCGCGTCAACCGACAGGTGAAATTTACAATTTAGATTTAGCTGAACAATTTCCTGAACGGGACTGGATTTTAAGCCGCATTTTATGGCTCAGTGGTTTGCAAGAAGGTTTTAATCAAGGCATTGGCTGCGATACTTTTCAGCGCTATATCTATATACATGGCACACCAGACACAGAGCCGATGGGAATTCCTGCATCGCATGGCTGTATTCGGATGCGTAACCACGATATTTTAGAATTGTATGAACTGATTCCAGAAAAAGCCTTGGTTTATATTTCTGAACACAAGCTAGATTTAAATAGCTTAGGTTTGCTTGGTTGATGGTGCGAGTCAATTGAATAAAGTTGTATCTATCACAACATAAAAAACCAACATATTGAGCAGATAGATTGCAGAGCTAACAAGTTGAAAAGCACATTAATTTTGCTTGAAAACTAAAATAACTTGCAGAATTTGTTTGTTTTTATAGCGGATCACCTATTTTTTAATCACTCAGTCACAAAAAACTGAAAACAAGCCGAAAAGCGTTTGACAGGCGGTAAAGATTCTCTATAATGCACCTCACAAACGATAAAGACGTTAAGGGCGCTTAGCTCAGTTGGTAGAGCGTCTGCCTTACAAGCAGAATGTCGGCGGTTCGATCCCGTCAGCGCCCACCA
>NZ_KB849668.1 GCF_000368785.1 Acinetobacter towneri DSM 14962 = CIP 107472
CATATAGCAACGTTTCCTCGGTCATATAGCAACGTTTCCTCGGAATTTGACAACAAATATTTATTATGTTGTTATAACAACATAATAAAACCGTTGCTAAATAGAATGACATGGCCGACTTAGTCGTAAAATCAAATAAACTTGTTCAAGCCTTACAGACACTTACTTTAAGTGAAACTCGCCTATTACAGCTCGCTATTGTCGATGCTCGTGAAACAGGTCAAGGATTATCAGCAGAAGAACCATTAGAACTAAATGCTAGTAGATATGCTACAGCCTTTAATGTTTCACCTGATGCTGCTTATTTAGCTTTAGTTGAGGCAGAAGATTCTTTATTTAAAAGACAATTTACTATTACCAATGAAGATGGAACTTTAACAAAAAGTCGTTGGATTCAAGATGCTAATTATCGAAAAGGTGAAGGTCGCATACTAGTAACATTAACTCGTGTTGTAATTGAACATGTCACAAAAATAGATGGCTTTGAACAATATTTTACTAGTTACCATCTTAAAAAAACTTCCGATTTTAAAAGCGTTTATGCTGTACGACTTTATGAGTTGTTAATGCAATGGAAGTCTGTAGGCAAAACACCTATATATGAGTTGAATAAATTTCGTAGCCAATTGGGTATAGGAGTTAATGAATATGATCGTATGGAGGCTTTTAAAAGACGTGTTTTAGATATTGCTATTAAACAAATTAATGAGCTTTCTGATATTACTGTTAAATATGAGCAACATAAAAAAGGTCGCGCTATTTCAGGTTTTTCATTCGCCTTCAAACAAAAGAAAACGAATCAACCAATAGCAGATAAGCGAGATCCAAACACGCTAGATCTTTTTTCAAAAATGACGGATGCTCAACGTCATATGTTTGCTAATAAGCTGTCAGAATTACCTGAAATGGGGAAATATTCTCAAGGTACAGAAAGCTACCAACAGTTTGCTGTACGTATTGCTGAGATGCTACAAGATCCCGCTCAATTCAAAGAGCTATACCCATACCTAAAAAAAGTGGGATATATGCCATCAAATAAAAAGGACTTAGTAAATGGCTAAGTTATCACTAAGTGAAGTATCCAATCGCTTTAATGTTAGTCGCTCTACGCTATATAGGGCTATAAAAGAAGGGCGTATATCTCGAAGCGCTGATGGTCTTTTTGACATTGCAGAAGTCATTCGCTGCTTTGGAGAGCCAATTAAAAAGCACGAGCCAAACCAAGTAATAACTTCACCCAAAGATGATGCGGATTTGCGTCAGTTGGTTGACTTCATGAGAAAAGAGATTGAATCATACAAGGATAGAGAAAAACGTTATTTAGACCAAATAGACCGCTTCCAATTGTTGCTAGGACATAAAGAGTCAGAAGAAAAAATGTCTCATGACACACCAAATAGACATTTCAATGAAACACCTTGCGACAACAATGATGACTCAAGTGAAAGTATTGAAAATAAAAGCATAGAGCCAAATTCATTATCTCATGACACAGTAACGAGACATATCAGTGAAGCACCAAAAAACGTATCACAGACACATCATGAGACAAGAAAAAAACGTAGCTTATTTGGCCGAGTACTGAGTGCGGTATTCAATGAGGACTAAGCTCTCCAAGGAGCATTACGTATGAAAAAACTGAAAGAGATCCTACAAGGCATTGCATTTCTATTTATCGGGATTCCTATCATGATTATAGCCAGCATTATGGATCAACGAGCCTTTAAAAAGGAGAAGGATCAGCGCCAAAAAGCCCAAGAGCAAAGCAAGTGATTGTTCATCAAAACTTATTAAAACCGTGGAACATTGATCAGTAAGTAAGCGTGGAACATGAAAAATCATAAAAAAAGCCCAATCGGGTGTGATTGGGCTATAAACTAGAAACTACAGCATTGATTTCTA
>NZ_KB849669.1 GCF_000368785.1 Acinetobacter towneri DSM 14962 = CIP 107472
TTTTTTTACTGTCTTCTCTAGTATGAACATAATCAGCGGAGAATCCTCTTTCTCTATATGCCTGAACTACTTGGATACAGTGTTCATAGTTTAGAGCAGAGGCAATAATCTTTAATCTATTATCATTATTAGCATTACGTAGCTCTATAAGTTGATGAATAGAAGCATCAACAATTGTGTCTAATGTTTCCTTAGATGTGACAATACTTCTACGGAAACTTGCATCCTCCTCTCCTAATCTTATTACTTCTTCAAGAGATACTTCGACTTCTTGACTGTCTTCATAACGTACATATTTTAATGTTTTAGGATTAAGCCTTATAGCGGTTAACTCTTTTACATATCCTTTTTGAATAGCTGTTTGAACAGGAAAGGTATAAATAACTTCTCCTGACATAATTTTTCCATCGGATCGCTCTGGTGTTGCACTGTAATTTACAATTGCAGCTTGGGAAAATTTATTTTTCAAATTTTCCCAAGTTTCCGCAACACTATGATGTCCTTCATCAAAAATTATGACATCAAAAAAGTCATCAGGTAGATTGTTTAACCAGCGATTATTGTCTCCTTGTAGCTGCTGGATATTGGTAATTACTACATCAGACTCTTCTAAATCAGATAGGTTGGTATCTTTACTACGAATTTCTACAGGTTCTGGAAATTCATTTCCTTTTAGTACTGAACATTTTTTATAAAAAGATGTTAATGGTTCAAAATCTTCAAGCAGTTGATTTGCAATAGAAACACCTGGAGCAATTACTAAAGATCTTTTTGACTTAAATGCAAAAGGAGTAAGAGTTATACAACCAGATTTACCACAACCAACAGGAAGAACTATTCCAACTTCTTTATTTGTAGTGGCCTGAAAGTGATTTTCATAAAAATCTTTTAGTGCAAGATATGAATTAATCTGTGGTTCTCTTAGTTTAGGATTATTTTCTATATATGTAGAAAGCGCTTGAAAAGCATGTGTCATTTTAGAATACCCTCTTGATAATAAGGGTTTATATTGAACTATTTATCATTTTATTCAATGGCCATGAAAGTTGAGTTTTTTAATTAAGCCAAGAGATAAAATAAGTAATTTTAAAGTTTTCCTAAAATTAACATAATACGCCTTATACGAAATGGGTTATAATTCTCTTTAGAAATCAATGCTGTAGTTTCTAGTTGATGGTCCATCTTCCCCAAGGTGGGCTTTTTTTATGATTTTTCACGTTCCACGCTTATTATTTAATCAAAAGACCTCTTGCGAAAGTATAGTTTTATCTAATTTTTGAATTGGCTAAAACCTCATAAAATATAGCTTTTGGCTGCTTAAAATTTGACTAACGCAAGAATTCTAAAGTTTCTCAACTTTGATTAGCTCAAATAAATACCATTTCTCTTTTTCTAGGTCTCTTTAAATCACGAATTATGTAACTATAGAGTATACCCTAAAGTTACAATCTGGAAGTTCATGAAATTATGTATCATTTAAATGATTTTTAATCATAAGTAACATGTAACTTTAGTGTTAAAGAATTATAATTTACGAAATTGTTCATTTTTATCCAATTGGGGCGTGAAAAAGTGAAAGGCCAAAAAGTAGGGTATGTCCGGGTAAGTTCTGTCGAGCAAAACACTGGACGTCAACTTGAAGGAATTGAGGTCGACCGGATTTTTGTTGACCGTGCTTCAGGTAAAAATACTGACCGACCTAAATTTCAGGAAATGTTGAACTATGTCCGGGAAGGGGACAGGGTGATTGTACATTCAATGGATCGTTTTGCGCGAAGCCTAAAAGATTTGGTCACTGAAGTAGATAAACTGGTCAAACGAGGGATCGCCATCCAGTTTGTAAAAGAAAATATTACTTTTACAGCCGAATCCACCCCGATGGATAATTTGATGCTTCAAATGATGGGTGCTTTTGCACAGTTCGAACGTGAGATCATTTTAGAGCGGCAAAAGGAAGGAATAAAACTCGCCTCTGCTCAGGGGAAGTACAAAGGTCGGGTGCATAAACTAAAGCCTGACCAAGCTGAAGCTTTACGACAAGCATGGAAGGAGGGGAAGTATCCATCGAAAATGGCATTAGGGAAAGCTTTTGGGATTAGTCGTCAGGCGGTATACCGATATTTACAAGTTAGTGAATAGCTTATTGGGATTAGCAACTAAATTTAGTTTAACTTATAAAAATCATGAAACACTGTTCGAATTTTAAGCGTGGAACATGAATAATCAATAAAAAGCGGCACTGTTGCAAATAGAGATTTGAGTCGATGATGTTCCCTTTAAAAAGTACTTAGAGACCGAAAACCCTGTTGATTAGACACACTTCACCCTG
>NZ_KB849670.1 GCF_000368785.1 Acinetobacter towneri DSM 14962 = CIP 107472
GCTAAAGATGAAAATTGATTATTTAATCATTAAAGTGATCCTAGACAGTATCGTGGACAACAAATCCCTCTAAATTCTTGAAATATTTCTGTTCAAAGGCTTCTGGGCTTAACCAGCCGTTTGTAGAATGTCGTCTGATTCGATTGTAATAAATCTCAATATAGTCAAACAAGACAGCATTCGCTTCTTTTCGAGTGGCAAACACACTGCCATGGACCATATGACCTTTCAATGTATGAAAGAAGCTTTCGGTCACTGCATTATCCCAACAGTTTCCCCTGCGTGACATACTTTGAACGCAGTTATTCGTCAATAATAGCGCCCTAAAATCACGACTACAGTACTGTGAGCCTTGGTCCGAATGTACCATGACACCCATTGGATACCCCTGACGAGCCATTGCATAATGAAACGCATCACACACCAATTGACGGTCTATTCGATGGCTGGTTTGCCAACCGACAATACGACGGCTGAATAGATCCAGCATCACACATAAATACAGCCAACCTTGCTTAGTACGGATATAGGTAATATCCGTTGTCCAGATCTTATTGGGTTCATTGACCGTAAATTGACGATCCAACAAGTTAGGCGCTGTAGGCAAACGATGGTTTGAATCAGTCGTATGCTTGTATTTACGTGCAATTTTGCTCCGTAAACCAAGTTTTTTAAGCATTCTTCCAACGGTTCGTTCGCTCATGCTGTAACCTAAATCATGCATGTCATGTACCAATGAAGGTGCACCCAATCGTGCATGATGCTGCCAATACACGGCTTTTAAATCATTATATTTCTGCGCTAGATTGGTCTGGCGTTTTCGCCAGGCATAATAGCCTGAAGTGCTGACACCCAGGCATTTACAGGCAGAAGATACAGTGACTTCATTCACATCCAGATCTTGAATTACCGTGTACTTTTCTTGGCATGATCTGTCAGAAAGTACACATGCGCTTTTTTTAAGATGTCATTGGCTTCCCTGAGCTGTTTGACTTCTTTCTCTAATTCCAAGATCCGCTGTTGTTCTGGTGAAAGTTGACGTTTGCTTGAACCCACTGGATTGGCTTCACGAATCCATTTGTCTAAAGTTGAATAACCCACACCTAATTTCTGGGCGATTGTAGCTATAGGCTCGTGTGAGTTTGAAAGTGCATAATCAATTGCTTGCTGTTTAAATTCAGGACTAAAACGTTTGGCCATTTCTTGGATCTCCAAAGTTAACGTTACGTTATCTTTAGAGGGAAGTACTGTCCATTATTTTGGCTAGGATCAA
>NZ_KB849671.1 GCF_000368785.1 Acinetobacter towneri DSM 14962 = CIP 107472
TAGGCAATAACTTTGACCCATCTATTTCATGGAAAGACTTGGAGTGGATTCGTGAATTCTGGGATGGCTCAATGGTCATTAAAGGCATTTTAGACCCAGAAGATGCTAAGGATGCTGTTCGTTTTGGGGCTGATGGAATTGTGGTGTCCAATCACGGTGGTCGTCAGTTAGATGGTGTGCTCTCGACTGCACGTGCTTTACCGCCAATAGCCGATGCAGTAAAAGGAGATCTAAAAATTCTAGTGGATTCAGGTATTCGTAATGGCCTAGATGTGGTGCGCATGTTGGCGATGGGTGCGGATACTTGTATGCTCGGACGTGCCTTTATTTATGCACTAGGTGCAGCAGGTGGGGCGGGTGTGAGTAATTTACTCGAATTGATTGATAAAGAAATGCGAGTCGCAATGACCTTAACGGGTGCTAAAAACATTCAAGCGATTAACTCAGATTGCTTGGTACAACTTGAGCGTGAACTGAAAGGCTAAATTGCCAACAGGAGCGATCAATCCATCAACCGATGCATTTGGCTGAATCGCTTAATTGTATTTTTCACCTTGTTTCAGGACTTGTACACTATGCCACAGACAATTTCTTCTGCAACACAATTTGATGCTGCAGCAACCCTCAAAAACTTGGTCGATATTGTGGGAAAAGCGCATGTATTGACCCATGAATCAGATACTCGTTTATATCGTCAAGGGCGACGTTTTGGCGAAGGACAGGTTTTTGCGGTGGTCACGCCAGGTTCTTTATTGCAGCAGTGGCAAGTGTTACAAGTGGCTGTGGCAGCAGATTGCATTATTATTATGCAAGCCGCCAATACTGGACTCACGGGTGGTTCTACCCCTTTTGGTGATGACTATGATCGTCCTGTAATTTTGATCAACACCCAACGTTTAAAAGGTATTCAGCTCATCAACGATGCCAAGCAAGTGATTTGCTTGCCTGGTGCAACATTGGATGCTTTGGAACAGCAATTGGCGCCGCATCAGCGTGAGCCACACTCAGTCATTGGTTCATCTTGTATTGGCGCTTCAGTGTTGGGCGGGGTATGTAATAATTCAGGTGGTGCATTGGTCAGACGTGGTCCTGCCTATACTGAGTTGGCCTTATATGCACAAGTCGATGCACTGGGCGAGTTGCAACTCATCAATCATTTGGGGGTGAATTTAGGGAACTCGCCAGAAGAAATTTTAACCAAACTTGAGCAACAACAATATCGCCCTGAAGATATTGAATATTCGGAACATTGTTGTGCTTCAGATCAGCGTTACGTGCATGATGTTGCCCAAGTCGATGCCGATACGCCTGCACGGTTTAATGCCGACCCGAGCCGTTTGTTTGAAGCTTCGGGTTCGGCAGGTAAAGTCTGTGTGTTTGCAGTGCGTTTGGATACGTTTGAGAAAATTCCGAGTCAGGTGTTTTATATCGGCAGCAATCAGCAGGATGATTTAACCGCGATTCGCCGTTTTTTATTACGTGATTTGCCGCGTGTACCGATTGCTGGCGAGTATATTCATCGAGATGCCTATGACATTGGTGCAGAATATGGCAAAGACAGCTTCTTGTTTATCGAGAAGTTTGGCACCAGTAAAGTACCTGCAGCTTTTGCCATGAAAGACAAAGTTGATGGTTTTCTAACCCGTTGGGGCATGCGTGGATTGTCGGATAAAGTTTTGCAAATGTTCACGAAACTACTGCCAAATCATTTACCAGAACGCATGAACCAATTTCGTGATTTGTATGAACATCATTTAATTTTGCGCATTGAGCAGCAAGATGTTGCGGCAGTACAGCAGTTTTTAATGGATTATTTTATCACGCGCAATTCCGGCAGTTTTTTTCTATGTAATGAAGATGAAGGCCGCAAGGCTTTTCTGCATCGCTTTGCAGTGGCAGG
>NZ_KB849672.1 GCF_000368785.1 Acinetobacter towneri DSM 14962 = CIP 107472
TGACATGCTCCCCATTAAATCACCGGTTTAGTACGGAGTATGTCAACGCTCTTTGGGGGTTACATCATTCAAATTGTTAAGGTCGATAAACCTAGTTTAATAGGAGCTATAACGCTTTCTACACAAGGCTTTCAGCTTACCTAAAAGCATTTAAAAACTTTAAAATAATTAAAAGCCAAGGGAATGAAAAATTGCCCTTGGTTTTCGCTACGCTCAAACTCTATTGAATCTCGCTTTCGCTCGATCTAGGTGCAAATATTTACATGTAATTTACGCTTATTTAGGCTTCTCAGCCTAAAAAGCTGTTTTTCAGGGAGTCTAGACGCGACTTTTCGTTGTGTCGCTCGTAGACACTCGCTAAACAAACTATTGATTATTAGTAGTTATATTTTTATTCACTGACATAAAAAATGATATCCATTAAATATCGGAAAATGTCATTGTATAAGGCTGTAAGCCTTATACTGCAAGGGTTACAGAACTCTGAATAAGCAATAAATTTTATTCTGCTCAAAAGATCGTAGTGATGACTTTTGATTCCATATTTCAGCAATAGAAAAAAAGAATACCCTGCATTTGGCTTTATTTGGCGATTTAAGCCAAATTTTTAATTTTCCTGTATTTCTCATAATCTTTTTTAAAATAATGTCTTTTATGCGATCTGGTGGCTTTTTAGGGGCGCTTTAGTCCTAGACCAATACTCATATTGGGCTTACTGAAATATTTTTCGCTTTCTTTTTGGATTGCTGCTTTGTGCTCAGGTGAACCAAAAACATAATCTTTCGTATTGCTATCAGGTTTGATCGGATCTTGTTTACTTTCTGAATGCTGCTTTCGAGCAGGGGATGTTTCGACCTGTTTTTTTACTTTAGAAGTATGGGCATTTTTGTACCGTGCCAGATAGACTGAAAACTGGTTGACGCTCAGAATCAGTCCATATTCTTTTTCTAAAATTGCAGTCACTTCTTCATAAGAATATCCCTGTTCTCTGAGTTCAAAAATTTGGGGTAACAGGCGGATAAAGGCTTTAGATTTGATTTTTGGCAGCACGTTCAGATGTTTCCAATTGGATTTATTATTTTGATAGTAAATTGTTAGTGAATTGATTGCAAGTTGATATATTTTCAGTAGTAAATTCCTTATTTTGATACCTAATTGATATACTTTTGATAACTTTTTGATAGTAAATTAGTAGTGAATTGATATATACGCCCTTTTTTCTGTTTTTCGCTCTAAATTCTGCTCTAAATTGAAGAAGGATTTTTGACGATTTTTAGGTATACAC
>NZ_KB849673.1 GCF_000368785.1 Acinetobacter towneri DSM 14962 = CIP 107472
TTTAAATGGACGTTTTCCTGACATAAATGGACGTTTTCCTGACATAGATAGATCTTCCATTAGTGGACATTAAGTGTTAATGTCCACTAATAATATTTGTTTCTCTGATCACAACATGGCAAATGTAATTTATAAAGATAATAACTTGATTGAAGCATCTTATGCGTTGACTCTGTCAGAACAACGCTTAATTTTAGTTGCAATTATTGCAGCCAGGGAAATTGAAAAAGAGCTTACATCGGATACATTGCTAACAATACACGCATCTGAATACATGAAGCACTTTAATTTGGGTCGTCAAGCGGCCTATGAGGCTCTTCAAGGAGCATGTGATAACTTATTTGAACGTAGACTCACCTATAAGGCCATAGATCCTGTTACAGGTAAACCTGCAGTCTACAAAAGCCGTTGGGTGTCAAAAGTTGGCTATGTTAAAGAAGCTGCATGCGCTCAACTAATTTTTGCTCCTGATATTTTACAGCTTTTTGTAAAACTTGAAGAAAAGTTTACTCGTTATGAATTAAAGCAAATTTCTCAATTATCTAGTGTATACGCTATACGGCTGTATGAACTTTTGATTAGATGGCGTAGCAAAGGCAAGCTATATATTAGTATGGTTGAATTGCGTGATAAGTTAGGTCTACTTGAAAATGAATATAAAACCATGGGAGATTTCAAAAAGCGTGTATTGACGGTTGCCATAGATCAAATTAATAAACTTACTGATATCGACGTAAGTTATGAGCAGAAGAAAGAAGGAAGAACAATTACACATATCGAATTTTCTTTTAATCAAAAAGCTTCCTTAATTATTAGTGATAAGGTACTGGAACCGACATATCAGCTGACCCCAAAACAATCTATATTTTTCGCTCAAAAATTGTGTGACCTTATCAAATATCCCGAATTCGGGGGTAAATATGCCAATGTAGGCGAAGAGATCGAAGCGTTTAAAGAAAGGATTTCACTTGAACTTCTCGACCCCGAAAAGGTAAAAAAGTATTATTCTGATTTGTTAAAAGTGGGCTATAAAGAAAAATATAAATCAGAAAAGTTATCGTAACCTGAATAATAGAAATTCTTATTTTGAACACTACCAACCTACAGGAAAAATTTAGTCTGCCCTGGTAATGAATAACGCTAAACTTGCAGACTGTAAGATTTGAAGTGAGGAACCGACCCAAGTTTCTCTGCTACTGATCATGAACTTCAAATTATGGGCTGTTTTTATTCTTGGGTGCTTTCAAATAAAGAGCATGGCATGTGCGATATGTATTTTGTGCCTGAGCAATTCCTGAGAACTTCTACGCTTTTTCATCCAAACCTTTACTGAAGCTGTTTGATATTTTTAACAGCGCATTATAGTCAATCACACTGAAGACCTACGCATTGGTTTCCACGGCAGTTACTCCACCATCCTGCATAAGTCTTTTCCATTTAAACAGCAAACGTGGTGAGATGCCATACTGTCTGGCAACAGAGGGAACGGATGAGCCTGGTTGCATGGTCATGGCAACAAATTGGGCTTTTTCCTGACCTGAATAACGTCGACGACGCTGCACCGATGTAATAACTTCAATACGTTCCATAGAACACTCCTTAACCCTAGTGCTATGACTAGGTCTTAATTGAGAAGTGTCCGTTTTAACTGGGGCTATTACATAAACCGCCAGGGATTGATCTGTAATGAACATAAAGCTATAAACTTACTTACTTACTTACTTACTTAACTTACTTAACTTATATAACTTCCAAGAGAGTTATGGGATGGGAAACTACTTCCTGTCGTTCTTGTCAGGGATTTGTCCATATATGGAAGTGCATTGTTAAGAATGAAAGATCTCTCTGGCC
>NZ_KB849674.1:0-508 GCF_000368785.1 Acinetobacter towneri DSM 14962 = CIP 107472
GATATAGAAGATCTTCAAAAACCCAAAAACAACATCTCACAAATGGATAAAAGGAGATAACAACCCATTACACAATGCAGATGTACAACAGCACCAAATTAAAGCATGCTCGAAACGTGCCAACTAAGTTTTGCATAGATTGTTATATAGAAATACAGATATAAAGAGGATGGGATTATGAATATTGAAATCCGCACAGATAAACACATCCAAAGTAGTGAACGTTTAATTGATTATGTTCGTGCAGAACTTTCTAGAGAATTTCAACGTCATTCAGAACGTATTACTCACTTCTCGGTTCATTTGAGTGATGAAAACGGCGACAAAGGTGGCGACGACGATATCCGTTGTATGATTGAAGTACGTCCATCAGGCTTAAAACCAATTGCAGTGAGCCATAAAGCGAAAAATGTGGATCTATCGATTCATGGTGCGATCGATAAACTGAAACGTAATCTGGAGCATACGTTTGAAAAACTAGAACCAACACGTGGTAGTCGTGTTGAGT
>NZ_KB849674.1:6458-7052 GCF_000368785.1 Acinetobacter towneri DSM 14962 = CIP 107472
AATCAACTGGATCAAATTCAATCTGTACAGCAGGGTGGCACTTTGATTGGTGCTGCCGTGATGGGCGTGATTTCTGCTTTGCTGGTCGGCCCATGTATGACAGCACCTTTAGCAGGAACATTGTTATTCATCGCACAGACTCAGGATCAGTGGCGTGGCGCCTTATTGTTATTTTGTCTTGGTTTCGGGATGGGAATTCCATTATTAATTGCCACTTTCCTTGGAACCAAAATTTTACCTAAAGCAGGACAATGGATGCATCAGATTAAGGTGATCTTCGCCTTTATTATGCTTGCACTGGCAATTTACTTTATTCGCCCGCTTTTATCAGATGGCTGGATACAGATTGTAAGTTTGATACTTGGTATCGCCTTTATTGTTTATGCGCTATATCGCTTGATAAAGTATCCTGATCAGTTGAAGTGGTTGTATCTATTGCTATTATTAGTGGTAACACCATTGGTAGCATTTGATCAGTACCAGCATAGTCAACGCTGGTTTGTACAGGACACTCAAAAAACAGTTCAGTGGCATACCGCAAGGACAGCAGTAGAATTTAAGCAATTGCTTGAACGGGTTCCTGCACAGCAACCT
>NZ_KB849675.1 GCF_000368785.1 Acinetobacter towneri DSM 14962 = CIP 107472
AAAAAAAATGTCAGAAATGCCTGAAATGGGGAAATATTCACAAGGTACAGAAAGCTACCAACAATTTGCTATCCGTATAGCAGATATGCTGTTAGAGCCTGAAAAATTCAGAGAGCTTTATCCAATTTTAGAAAAATCAGGATTTCAGCCATGATTAAATTAAATAACCTATCAACCGATCTAAAGCATGTGACCGTTGAATACCTCAACATCGTAAATTATGAAATTGCGAGGGAAAATATATGCGGTTATATCTTCCTATTATCCCGACTATCCAAAGATGCCGAACCCACCGAAAAAATGCAGATGGAAAGCAAAATACAGAACTTAATTTACTATCGGGATAATTTACAAATCGAGGACAAGGACAATATTCAAAAGGTTTTAAATACGCTCATTCCAGAGTATCAAGCCGAACAAAACAACCAAACAGCTAAGAAAAATTAGGCTTCAATGTCGGGCAACTCAAAAAGCTGTCGATCTCTATTTTCTGTTAAATATTCGTTGAGTTCAGCGAGTATTTTTTCTTTATTGGCTTCATTTGCCTGCATTTTCTTAATCAAGTAAGAACCGAGCAAAATTTTACGCCGAGTATCATCCTTGCGCTCCTGTTCTTTCTTTTTGGTACGTTCTCTTGCTTCAATAGCCTGTTTCTGTGCTTTTAACTGTTTCAGCTTCTCTAACTGGGCTTCAATTTTCTTTTCGATATTTTCAGCAGATTTAGTCATAACGGTTAATTTCGGAATATAGAAAACCACTCAAGCATAAGACCCTATGAATTGAAATTCAAGCGGGTAATATGCTATCGTGTTTTTCATGAAATGCGCACTTACGACTTGAATTTCATTCAAGTCAAAAGATGCGTAAGGGGGACACCCCTTAACCCCAAAAGCAAAAGCAAGAGCGGTAAAGCAAATGAAGAAATACAATATTGATGAACAGCATATTTTTATATGCTCAAACTGTGGGAATGAATTTTTATACAAATTACCTAAAATTCTTATAGAGCAAATGAATGGAGTATCCATTCAAACTATTAGAAAAGAATGCCCGAAATGTAATCAATACGTGGATGCCACAAGGAAAATTTAATGGCGATTTACCACTGTACAACCAAAACCGTTAACCGCAGTTCGGGAAGAACTGCCGTTGCATCTATGGCTTATCGTGCAGGGGAAAAACTAGAAGATAAACGTACAGGGCTGACGCATGACTTTACGAGAAAGGATGGAGTCGCCCATACCGAAATTGTGTCTAATCTCAATATTGAAATTGACCGCAGCCAACTTTGGAACTTGGCGGAACAGTCCGAAAACCGCAAAGATGCCCGAACCGCCAGAGAGTGGGTAATCGCCCTACCCGATGAATTAGACGCAGATCAACGTAAGGACTTGGCAAAAGCCTTTGCCACGGCCTTAGTTGATCGCTATGGCGTGATTGCAGACTTAGCCATCCACAAACCCAGCAAAGGCGGAAATGATAAGAACCATCACGCCCATATCATGCTCACAACCCGAAAAGCCGAATTGGATGCAGACAATAAACTCACTCTGACCACCAAAACCGATATTGAACTCAGCAACGCCAAACGAAAAAGCCTTGGTATGGGTACAACCCAAGACGAAATTAAACAGATTCGGGAAACGTGGGCAAACCTTGCCAATCGTGCTTTGGAACGAGCAGGCATACAGGAAAAAATAGATCACCGCAGCTATGCCGATCAGAATAACGGACTACAAGCCACCATCCATGAAGGCACTAAAGTCACCCAATTACGCAGACAAGGCATAGACACTGAAATCAGCCGTTTTAATGACAATGTGAAACAGCAGAACGCCCAACAGCTTGACCAACAGAAACAGCAGAAAGAGAGCGTTTTACAGCGTGGTTTAAACCGTGTCGATCAAGGTTTTGATCAATGGCAGAAGAACCAAGAAACCAAACGTCTAGAACTGGAACGCCAAGCGGAAATGAAACGACAGCAAGAATTAGATAAACAACGAGCCGAGCAAGCACTCCGCAAGGCATCTCAAAAACTAAGTAGAGGCGGAATGTCATTATGAGTAATCAAAATGATTTAGATGACCAGTTATATATTTTATTGGCATCCATGAAGGAATATCGAGAAGCCATAGCAGACGATAAGAAGCGATTAGAGCAGTTTTACAACCAAGTCGCTAGTGGAGTGCTAGACAAGGCTGAAAAATCGCTAGAAAACGCAAATAAGAAGCATACAGGTGCATTAAACAACAGTATTCAGGCATTAAACGAAGCTACAAACAGGCTCAACTTAAAACTTATCATTATTTTTGCCAGCACGTTTGTTGCTGTGATGATGGTGTTCATTTTGGCTATCTTCTTATACGTGCCAAGCAAAGACGAAATTGATGAACGTAGAGCTGATATGGCTGTACTAAAAAAATATCCGCTACAAATTCGAGAAAGTGATGGTGAAACATTGGTGAGAATCATGCGGAAAAATTGCTATTCGTTTGAACCGAGTAGTGTCAAAGAAAAAACGTATGACTGGTGTCAGATCGACCCTAAAAAATACTAGTTGATCGGTACTTTGCTTGGTTTTTCTCATTACAAATCAAATTACAGCAAGCGCAAAGTTGCCCGACTTTGAAACATGGCTTTAGCCATGTTTCAAAGCATCGAGCTGAAATTTCGCATAAGAGATTTTATGTTAAATAAGACTATTAAGATCAGTTATAATTATCCAATAAGTGATTAAAAATAATAAGGTAATTTATGTCTACATGGGTGTGGGTACTTATTTATTTGGCAGTTAGCTTAATGTTCAAATGGATTATTTCATGGGGTGGAGCTGATTATATTAAAGGCTGGAAGAGTATCTTTTTCTTAGATATGGAATCAAGCTCATGGAATGAAGAACAGCTTAGAGCTATGGCTTTGTTTCTATGGATAGCATTTACCATTCTTTTTATTATAGGTTTAATTTACCCCGAATTTAGATTCTATAAGCTTAAAAATAGTTTGTAAAAAACGGAGCTTAAGCTCCGTTTTTTTATGGGTGATTTTTTAAATCATTCAGCATTGCATCACGTAAAATCTTATTCATACGTGTCTGATAGCCTTTGCCTTGTGCTTTTAGCCATTGCATGACATCTGCATCAATGCGTACTGTAGTCACTTGTTTAGT
>NZ_KB849676.1 GCF_000368785.1 Acinetobacter towneri DSM 14962 = CIP 107472
CGGGTGTGATTGGGCTATAAACTAGAAACTACAGCATTGATTTCTATAGATAATTATAACGCATTTCGTATAAGGTGTATTATGTTAATTTTAGATTTTTTAAAAAATTAGGGCATCCATGAATCCTTTAGAATTCTACTGTTTAATATTGAAAAATATGGATAAAAACCTGGCTAAGAAACTAGGTAAAATTGAGAAAAAATATACTAATGTTCCATTTAAAAATGATGAAATAGCTAAAGTTAAAATTAAATCCGAATTTGCTTCAGAAATGGGGTTTTTCGTACTTAATTCAGCAACTTCTTTAGCTGTAGATGAAGAAAACTATAATTTTGCATACTGCTTAAAAATCTTAGAACTATATCCAATTAAGAATAACGATTTTTTTTATTGGAATGAGCATATAAAGCTATTTTCAGAATTAGAAAAAAATAATTTTTTATATGAAGATGTCTGCAAACTACATGATTTTCTGGTAAATAACTTTAGCTTTAACGGTGATTTAAAGAATATTATTAGTCATGAGATGCTTAGAAATTCTGGCGTCAATATACTGCTAATTTTAATTCACTTAGATCATTTAATTTCTAAGAAGTGGGGATTCCAATCAATCTCACTAAACCAAGCATTAAAGTTTAAGTTTAAAAATAAACGACCATACTTCCCATCAAAAACTTTTACAGATTTTCTTTTATTTATCTTAAAGATAAATGCAAAGTTTGAAGCAACAAAAGGACATAAAGTCGAGATTCTGAAGACTATTCCTCCAACTAATGGTTTTGAGCAATGGTTAGATCCTTCTCTCGAAGATGAACAAATTAAAGAATTTATACAACTAATTAAAAAAGTTAGAGAAAACAGAAGACTATGCTACTTGAATGAAGTCTATGAGTTCCTAGGTCTACCTTATGGTGAGTTTAAAAATGATGAAATTTATGAACAAGTCTCAGAAGAGAATTATTTATTCCTGAAAAATGAACTTCCAGAAGATAAGTGGTTTGAAAGTATTAATGCCATAGCTGGCCTATGGTTAATATATTTTTGGCAAGACTTTTATTATAAACATTTTCAAAAAACAGCCAGCGTTTCTACGTTAGCTACATCAGAAGATTTTATCGTGATATGGGAAGCCTTCCTGAAGAAATATCCTTCAGAAGGCCAATATCTTTGGCCTTCTGAATTGATATTACAAGATAAATAAATTTTTATTTACGAGGTGGATTATTGTCTCGGCCACCACCTGATGGATTTCCAGTAGTACTAGGCCAACCTGCTGTGCTCATAGTTTTCATCCTTATTTAGATTTCGTAGGTTTATGATTAGGATTCAATTGTCGGCTACGGTTGTCCTGATTCTGCGCATGTTGAATATTATTAGGATTTTTTACTGTAGCACGTTGATCATTCGCTGTTTGTGTCATTGCTTTCTCCTTAAAATGTTTGAACATCTGACAAGGAAAGTATGGCTTCAAAAAAATATGCATCTTGCCTGAAAAACAGTAAAAAAGTTTAAATTTTAACCAAAAAAATTATGTATTTAACATAATGGTGTTATACGAAATTAATGGATGTTCGTATAAATTACTTGCATATTGTATTCGATCGAATACAATATAGTGAGAAGATAAGGAATCCTCATGATTGAAATTAAACGTCTTCCAGAATTTGATGAATGGTTGGATGGCATTAAAGACAATATGACCCGTATCCGCCTGAATCGTCGATTAGATAAGGTTCAACGTGGAAACTGGGGAGACATTAAACCTCTCCAAGATGGCGTTTGGGAAATGAGAGAATTCTTCGGTTCTGGATGGAGGATGTATTACATCCAACATGGTGACGTTGTGATTGTAATGCTTGGTGGTGGAGATAAATCAACTCAACAACAAGACATCGATCGGGCAGTCAAACTATCGAAAACATTGGAGGATTAAAATGGTTAAAGTCGCTGATTTACCAAGTTTTGATATGGCTGAGTCGCTCAAAACTGAAGAAGACATTGTGATGTATCTCAATATGGTTCTTGAAGAAAATGATCCAGCTGAATTAGCCCATGCACTTGGTGTTATTGCTAAAGCTCGTGGCATGACTCAAATCGCTAAAGAAGCAGGGATTGGGCGTGAAGCACTCTACAAAGCCCTACGTCAGGATTCAGCACCACGTTTTGATACGATTAATCGTGTAGTAAATGCTTTAGGCTTAAAGCTCACAGTACAACACGCTTAAAACTTTAAAAATATAGTAAAAATGGGAGCTAAAGGCTCCCATTTTTAGATTCGTATAAGGTGTATTATGTTAATTTTAGAAATTCTATATAAATATAGAATTTTTAAAACTTAAATTCTGGCATGTGTCCCATACTTATCAATCATGATCGAACTGGCTTCATTTAGACCACGTACTGTGACATTCGCACCATTCTTTTGAAATTTATTTACAACAGAATCAAGCATGGCGACTGATGTTACATCCCAAATGTGAGAATGGGTCAAATCAATAATC
>NZ_KB849677.1 GCF_000368785.1 Acinetobacter towneri DSM 14962 = CIP 107472
ACATCTGCATCAATGCGTACTGTAGTCACTTGTTTAGTTGGCTTATAAAACGGATTTTGGACAGCATTTTTCCAAAAGCTTTCATCAAGTTCAGGTATGTCCGAAAAGTCTATTTCACTGTCTGCGCGTTTATCTAATGCCTCAAGTCTTGCCTTTTGTTCTTCAGATAAGACAGGAGGTTTATTCAAATCTACTTTGTACGTAACGGTTTTTTTCATACTGTTTCCTCTCTTTTTTCTCTGCCTGTCGTGCTGAAATAATACGGAGATGATCAATCCCATTATGATCTTGTACAGTATGAGCCACTAATAAAACTGTCTGCCCGTGTACGAGACCTATCGCTTGCCAACGATATTCACCATTTTCAAAGCGATCCTGTTTGAAGACGGCATGGTAATCCTCCCATAAATAACCGAAGTTAAAAGTAGAGGTTAAGCAGCCATTAGAGGTGGCTTTCCTTTGTTAGCTTGATGTGGTCTTTCATGGTTGTAATGCCACAACCAGTTTGTTGCATAATCTTGTACTTCATCCAAAGTATCAAATAAATGCTTGCTCAGCCAACTATAACGTATAGTCCGATTATAGCGTTCAATATACGCATTCTGCTGTGGCTTACCCAGTTGAATATATTCAATACGAATACCGTGCTCAGTAGCCCAGCGCACAAATTCGTGACTGATAAATTCGGGACCATTATCGCATCGGATCACTAACGGTTTTTCTCTCCACTCCAGCAATTGATTCAACGTACGAATAACCCTGATTGTGGGCAATGAGAACCCTGCTTCAATGGCTAGGCCTTCGCGGCGGTAATCATCAATCACATTCAATAATCGAAACTTGCGACCATCGGAAAGCTGATCATGCATAAAATCTAATGACTAAACCTGATTTTCTCGGATTGGTTCTTTCAATGGTTCAGGCGCATGCCGTTTTAGTCTTCTTCTCGGTTTAATACGCAGATTCAGTGCCAACTCACAGTAAATGCGGTAAACCCGCTTGTGATTCCAGCAGCAACTCTCAACATGCCGTAAATACGAGAAGCACAAACCAAAGCCCCAATCGGAATTTTCCTCAGTGAGTTCAATGAGCTGTTCAGCAATGAGAGCATTGTCATCGCTGAGTTTGGCTTGATAGCGGTAGCAGGTTTCACTAATGCCAAATGCTTTACAAGCCAAACGAATACTAATGGCATGCTGGGCAACTGCCTGTTGTGCCATCTTACGCCGGCAAGATGGCTTTACCACTTTTTTGCCATCGCTTCCTGGATGATTTCGGCCTTTAATCGCTCTTCCGCATACATCTTTTTAAGTCTGGTATTTTCGGCTTCTAGCTCTTTCAGTCGAGCCATTAATGATGTATCTATACCACCATATTTGGCACGCCATTTATAAAAGGTAGCATTACTCATGCCGTGTTCACGGCAAAGGGTCGCTACAGGTGTGCCAGATTCTGCCTGTTTCAAGATGGACATGATCTGACTGTCAGTAAATTTAGATGTTTTCATGCAGAATCTCCTGCTCGTATCTTAAGAGAAAATTCTACTTTTAGATCCTATTATTTTTAGGGGGGATTACCATATCTATGAAATTTGTAAATTCATCTTTAAATAAAATAATTTAAATAAAACTATTGTTAAAATAAAGTTATATAAATTTTTAAAGTATTGATAGTGAGTAGTTATGAGTCTTTTTTATGAAAACTTTAGAGATTTTGAAGATGCTGGTAAAGCCATTTTAGAGTATTTACATAATCACTTAGGTTTTAATTTATGGATGATTACTCGTACAGAAGGTAATGATTGGATAGTTCTTCAAGCTAAAGACAGTGGATATGGAGTAAAAGCAGGACAAGTTTTTAATTGGACTGATTCATATTGTTCTAAGATGGTACTAGGCAAAGGGCCACGTATAGCACATGATTCAAAAAAAATTCCATTATATAAAGAGGCTGGAATTAATAAGGTAGTGGATATAAATGCATATATAGGTCAACCTTTATTGAATGAAGATGGCTCTGTTTTCGGTACATTATGTGCTATTGATCCATCAGTACAGCCTAAAAGTATAGAACAATATAGTGATTTATTAGAATTATTTAGTTTATTACTCAGTCGAATTTTACAGAACGAAATTAAAATAAATGAACAAAAAAGAATTAGCGAAAAACTTGAAATGGAGTCGCTAACAGATCACTTAACAGGAGCTTTCAATCGTCGTGCTTGGGATAAACTTTTAGATTTAGAAGAAAGTCGGTGTAAAATTTACGGACACTCAACAACAATTATTGTCATAGATTTAAATGATTTAAAATATATAAATGATAAATTTGGTCATTTAAAAGGTGATCAGATGATTCAAGAAACAGTCCAAATTATCAAAAGAACTGTGCGCTCTAATGATTTAGTTGCACGTTTAGGAGGAGATGAGTTTGGTATTTTAAATATTGAAACTAACTTAGAAAATACTCAAAAACTAGCAAATCGAATTTCAGAATCCTTAAAACAGGCTGGAATTAATGCTGCTATTGGTGTTGCAGCACGTCAACCAGGGACGGATTTACAACAAACAGTAGTTGAAGCAGATAAGCAAATGTATAGACATAAACGTCAAATCAAAGATATGTCTCAATAAGGTAATAAAATTAAGTTTTCCT
>NZ_KB849678.1 GCF_000368785.1 Acinetobacter towneri DSM 14962 = CIP 107472
CGAACTAAACTCTATAGAGAGCGTATTTGATCATATAGTATCTACGGTAGAGCAGGAATTAAGTTTAAATGAGCACTAGAACGTTGATGATACCTGCTCGTGTAGCTATCGCCCAAAGGGCTCACAAATGTAAGGCAAATCAAAAACATCTTATATCTCAAGGTCAATATAGATTTGAGGTTAAAAATGAGAGGAATTGGGATAAGTATTGTTTAACTTGTGGTAATAAAATCATGCTCAAATTAATTAGCGATTCTTCAGCATTAATGGAAGATTTTAAAAAATACCACACATGTTGAAACATCAAGATATTATTAAAAAATCCCAGTGATAAAACTGGGATTTTTTAATCTTACTGGAATAAATATGGAAATAATACTTCAACAGCATGTGGAGAAAGTCTAACTTGCAATGGGTGTTTAGGAGGAGCAAATATTAGATGGTCTTTAACCATTACCTGAACTATTTCTCTCAACTTTTTTTCACTAATTTGAAGCTTATTCTGCAATTCTTTACGAGAGTGAGGGCCACTATATAAAAGAGTTTTATATATATCTTTAGCTTCTAGAGGCAATTTTTTTAAAGGTTTTTTGGTTTTATGATCAAATAAGGCTTCATTGAATCTTAATTGAAAATAAACATTAATTCGTTCTTCAAGCTTATATGGCTCTAATAAGCTAGTAAAATAAGTCATTTGATCTAGAGCAACATCTAAAAAGTATTCTGTAAAACTTTTTAGCCCATCATCAGATAGTATTCCTCTGCCATCGCTACTACCTTGTCTTTGTCTATCTGCAATAGCAAGATATTTATAATATTGCTCACTCGAACGAGCAAATCCTCTAGACATAGACCACAAGCCATAGCTTTTCAAACCGATTGCACGCATAAAACAATCAGTAAATAATCTTGAAACTCGACCATTTCCATCTAAGAATGGATGAATCCAAGCTAATCGATGATGTGATGCGGCCATTGCCCAATACTTACTCATACCTGGAAGATATTTGATTCTATAAGCATTAGAAAACCAGGACATATATGCTGGAATTTTTTCTGGCAATGGTGGTATATGCGTACCTACGGTTACCTTTGTTTGACGATAGCCTCCTGGCTCTATTTCATGAATAGTTACCCCATCACTATCTAAAACTTGTAATTCCAAAGGTTCACACTGCTCATAAAAAGCTTCATGAATTTTTTTAATAAAATGTTGTGAAGTTACTTCATCAACATGGCTATGTTCCAAATTAAGCTTAACCTGAACTTCAATGTGTCTCTTAATCTCCAAAAGCCCTTTAGACTTATATTCAATAGACTCATCATTCAAATCCAATAATTCACTAGGCTTAGTCGGGTTACCTTCGATTTTATTACTGTAATATGAGTTAACAACACGCAATAACCCTTCAACAGCATCTCGTATAGTGCTGGGTACAGTTGAATCCAATTGTGCATCCAAGCGAATTATTTCAAATAATTTCTCTTCTAGTTCTGGTGAGTAAGCACTAGCAACCGGTGTAATATCCACGTTGTAAATCTCTTTAAAACAGCAAGAATATTGTACGCTATAAATTCCGTAATAAAAAAA
>NZ_KB849679.1:0-5567 GCF_000368785.1 Acinetobacter towneri DSM 14962 = CIP 107472
CCCGCTCGACTTGCATGTGTTAAGCCTGCCGCCAGCGTTCAATCTGAGCCATGATCAAACTCTTCAGTTAAAATCATTTTGAAGTTTTAATCTAAACTTCCAAATCTGGCTCATCAATTTTCTGACTTAAATTTCGCTCAAATAAACTTCGAGTAATTTAAACCAATCAATCAATGAAATATCTTCGATCAATCAATCAGTAAAAATCCACACAAGTTGTTCTTCATAATCTCTTAATGATCTCAACTTCTACCTCGTCAGTAGAAATTTTAACGCAAAAAATTCTCTACAACTTAACCCTGTGAGCTAAGTTTGTAGGCTGTTTCGCGTCGGGATGTGTGCATTCTAGGGGATTTCAAAATCTTTGCAAGCCCCAAATTAGGATATTTTTCACGTATGTATTTTTTTTCTACAAAAATACTTGGTTTTTTAATTTTTTAGCTATTTTTTCATCAAATTTAAATAAAAACTCACATCTACAAAGTAAAGAGGGCTTTTTTATCCATACTTTTATGGGCTCAAATCGGTCAAGTTTTGCAGGCTGTAATCAACGATTGCCAATGTATACAATTCTTTTTGTCTTATGATATCTAAAAAAATTTTACATCTCAGTTAAAAATGCTTTTGCATTATCCAGAATCATATTCCTACATACGGCGTACCTATCATTGATTTCATATCAGTGTGGGGGTCTTGTGTCCGTTGATTAAAAGTTGGTGTTCAGCATTTACATTATTGATTTCAAGTCGAATGAGTCTACTCCTCTATTCAACAAGTTTAGATCGCGCCATCCACATGCACTACCTACAAGAGGTTTTGCCGTATAAAAGTAGCTTTAGCTTTGAATTTTGAATTTAGGTCTTAAAGTTTTAAGAAAATTTTTATAAAACAAAGAGAAGTAATCTTACATTTTACCTTTAGATATAAACCACAACAAAACTAGAGGCAAAAAAAAGAAAGAGATCTCTCCCAAAATCTCTCCCTCGGAGTTGAATCTATATGCGATCCATATATCATTATTATAGTTATACGAAAAAAAGAGTCCCTTGGGGAAGGGACTTGTAAATTGTGGAGCTATAGTTATAAGTACCCTCTAGATCTGTTTTGTACACTGTGTCTAGATGGGTAAATCTTATACATAACTGAGCAAAAATGCAAGCTGCTTGGAAAAATTTAAGTGTTGTTTTTATAAGGTTTTTTTTGAATTTACTTATTCATATAATTAATATACCAAACAGAAAATAAAAGCAGACCGAAGCCTGCTTTTATTTCAATCACTTAGAATGGATCTAGTCCGTAAATGTGACTTTGGCAATGGCTTTTTTACCCGCCTGAATAATATATGTTGCGTTTTCTTTGACCGAGAAACCTGCGTCGACCACATTCCAATCTACTTTTACTGCGCCACGTGCAACAGCATCTTTGGCTTGTGCGGCATTTTTGGTTAAACCTGCAGCACGTACAATAGAAGCAATAAATAATTCACCACCAAATTCAGCACGTGAAATCGTCACTTCTGGCGTACCTTCAGGTAATTCACCTTCGGTAATGATATTACCTGCACCTTTATGCGCATTGGCTGCAGCTTCGCTGCCGTGGAAACGCTCAACCAATTCGAGTGCCAAAATCTTTTTGATTTCTTGCGGATTACGACCTTCTGCCATTTCTTTAAGCAAAATTTCAATTTCATCCATCGACTTGAAGCTGAGTAACTCAAAATAGCGCTCAATCAGACTATCAGGCATCGACAAGACTTTTTGATACATCGCACCCGGTGCATCAAATACGCCAATATAGTTGCCTAAAGATTTAGACATTTTATTCACGCCATCTAAGCCTTCAAGAATTGGCACAGTAATACAAACTTGCGCTTCCTGATCATAACGACCTTGCAAGGTACGTCCCATCAACAAGTTAAAGGTCTGGTCTGTACCGCCCAATTCTACATCGGCTTGTAATGCCACCGAGTCATAACCTTGTACCAACGGATACAAAAATTCGTGAATCGCAATCGGTTGCTGGTTGTTATAACGCTTGGTGAAGTCATCACGTTCCAACATACGCGCTACGGTTTGCTGCGATGCCAACTGAATTAAGTCTGCTGCAGTTTTTGTTGCAAACCATTCAGAGTTAAACACCACTTTGGTTTTATTTGGATCAAGAATTTTAAAAACTTGTTCCTGATACGTTTTGGCATTTTCCAAGACTTTTTCACGTGACAACGGCGGACGTGTAGCACTTTTACCTGTTGGGTCACCAATCATGGCAGTGTAATCGCCAATCAAGAAAAATACTTCGTGACCTAAGTCTTGGAATACTTTTAATTTATTGATTAATACCGTATGCCCCAAGTGTAAATCAGGTGCAGTCGGGTCAAACCCCGCCTTAATTTTTAAAGGACGATTCTCTTTTAATTTCTTTAGAAGATCTTCTTCAGAAATAATTTCATGCGTGCCTCGTTGAATGAGAGCAAGTTGTTCTTCAGCCGGCAGGAAATTTGACATCACGAAATCCAAACACATCAGTTATTCAATTTGTGCGATATACTAACACTTTTTCAGCATATTGCAGGCTATAGAATAACCATGACAGCGATCTATATTGGGGTAATGACGGGCACAAGTATGGATGGTGTCGATCTTGTTGCTGCTTCTTTTGATCCACTGCAACTCCACGCGACCCTGACTTTGCCGTTTGATCCCGATTTACGTGACGAACTCATGGCACTGACTTTGCCAGGTGACAATGAAATTGACCGCATGGGCAAAGCAGATGTGGCTTTAGCCACCATGATTGGACATGGTATTAACAGCCTGATTGAAAAAAATAAACTGGATAAATCTCAAATTAAAGCGATTGGTTCGCATGGCCAGACCATTCGTCATCGTCCTGAACATGCTTTTACTTTACAAATTGGTGATCCGAACATCATCACCGAAATCACCCAAATTCCTGTAATTTCAGATTTTCGTCGTCGTGACATGGCTGCAGGCGGACAAGGCGCACCGTTAGTGCCCGCTTTCCATCAAAACTTATTCCAACATCCGAGTATTCATCGGGTAATTTTAAATTTAGGCGGCATTGCCAATGTCAGTTTGTTGCCTGCAGGACAGCCCGAAGCAGTATCGGGTTTTGATACAGGGCCTGCCAATATTTTAATGGATGCTTGGTGTGAGCGTTACACAGGACAACCTTATGATGAAAATGGCAATTGGGCTGCGTATGGACATCCGATTCGCAGCTTGTTAGATCGTTTACAAGCCCATGCTTTTTTCTCTAAAGAACCACCCAAAAGTACAGGGCGCGAAGACTTTAACTTGGAATGGCTAGATGAACAGGTTGCCGATTGGCGCAATGATGTGGAATATGACGAGCTGGAAGATAATCCTGAAAATATTCAAGCGACTTTATTAAAGCTCACCACCCGCGCGATTAAAAAAGCCATTTATCGTTCAGGCATGGATACAGGCGAAGTCTATGTTTGTGGTGGTGGTGCCTATAATTCTTACTTGCTAGAACAATTGCGCTGGCGTTTGCGTAAACATCAATGGACTGTACAAAGTACAGCCGATTTAGGATTAAACCCGACATGGGTCGAAGCCACCGCCTTTGCTTGGTTAGCAATGCGTTTTTGTCAGCAATTAAGTGGCAATTTACCTGCGGTCACAGGGGCAAAAGGTGATCGTATTTTAGGTACCATGACTTTGGTTTAAGTTTATTCTTTTAAACCAAACCATGAACAAAAAAGCCTTTCCTAATTCTATATAGGAAAGGCTTTTATCGTTTTATAGTACATGAATCTGCTTTTTCGGATGCTGATACTCAAAAATATTTAAATCACACTTAGATTGAGAATGAAGAACCACAACCGCAAGTCGTAGTTGCATTCGGGTTTTGTACCACAAAACGCGAACCTTCCAAGCCTTCAATATAGTCCACTACCGAGCCAACTAAATATTGATAGCTGAGAGAATCGACCAGCATTTTTACATCGCCATTCACAAATTCTGCATCATCTTCATTTTGGCTTTCTGCAAAGTTAAAGCCATAAGAAAAGCCTGAACAACCGCCACCTGTCACATATACACGTAACATTAAGTCTTGATTACCTTCACTGTCACGCAATTGGCGAACTTTTTTAGCAGCGTTATCGGTGAGCTCAAGTGCTTGGGCATTCATGATGGATTTTCCTCAGATACAATTCAGATGTCTTTTCTGCAAAAAGACCACTTATCAAGTATAGCATACTCAATATTGGGACGGTGATGCAGAATTAAAGTGAATTCTGAGTAATTACCTCAAGATTCTCCAATTATTTGTAATTTTCGTCCTGCAAACCACATTCAAAATTGGTTGGCGCTTGTTTACAACGGAATTGCCACAATAATTTCATCATGCGTTTGTCATAAACACCACGTTTAGTTAAATCAATCCGCGATTCACGCATCATTTTTTGATAACCCGGTTGATCTGCTGCAGGCACTTGCATCCAATATTTTGCAGGAATATCGGCTTTCATTTTGCCTAAAATACCAAAGGCACGTGGTAACTGCCCTTTCACCCATTCACGTGATTTTTGCCCAAAACCTGCAGGGAATTTATCTGGGCGGATAATGATATTGCCCGTGACCTGTAAAATTGGATAATTCACAATCGCGCCTTTAGTGCCTAAGCCTTTATGTAGTTCCAAAGGACGGAATACTGCAGCAGGCGCACCAATAATATCGACCTGACCATTGTTAAATTTACTGCCAAAATTGGTGACATCGGCACTTACTGCTTGCGCACCAATTTGCTGTACCATAATTTTTTGCGCTTGGTCATAATCTAAAACAGCAATTTTTTTCCCCGCGGCTTTGGCGACACTATTAATACTGCGGTCATTCACCATCAAAAAGGCATCACCCACAGGAATGACACCTGCGACTTCATACTGACCATTGCGCATATATTTGGCAAAAGCAGGACTCGCCAAACCTTGCATGACTTTAACTGCCAGTTTTAAATCTGGAATCGCACCAATTGCATCTAATGAGCCTGTAAAATGGTTAAATTGACGACCACGCATGCCCGTCACACTAATACCATCACATTTTCCTGCTTTAAAATCTTCTGCAATCACGCCTTCGTTTTGACCTACGCGTAACTCAATTTCTGCGCCCCAGTTTTTGGCCGCCAATTGATAGTCTTGCATTAAGTTATAGACATCACCGTTTTTACCGACCAAGTCGAATACACAGACCACTTGCTTAGCCTGCACTGCACTGGCGGCTAAAGACAAGCCTGCACCGAATAATAAAGCTTGCGTCCATTGTTTCATTTTATAGTTCCTTCCATTTTTTGTTTTTCTGGTCAAAATTGATTCAAACCTTCAATTTTGTAGCACTGTACTTTTCATCAAGCTAAGATTAGCGAATTTTGATCTTTGGCTGATATGACTCAATTGACGAATCTTTCAATTTGACATCCTCCCCGACCTAAAGGACGGAGATTCCTACTGCTAGACGCTCATGCCCGAGCGCAAGAATATTCAGTGCGGAATTTACATCCCGATCATGGAGCGTACC
>NZ_KB849679.1:6262-45795 GCF_000368785.1 Acinetobacter towneri DSM 14962 = CIP 107472
TTTATTACTGACACGCCATTTTAGTTTTGCTTTTTTGAACTGCTTGCGTCTTGTGACCAATTCTTCTGTCACTGCCTGAATAGTTTGACTGTGCAAGTTGCATTCTTTCGATGTGCCTTTCGTGTATTTTGCAATGTCGTATGCTGAAAAGAATTGTTGTTTACGTTGTAGATGCTTAAAACACAAATCATTGACATAATTCCAGACAAAATTTACTTCGGATGCTAACTGATTTAGCACCTTGCAATGTTTGTCTTTTATGCGTAATTTGAGTGTCTTCATCCAATTATTTTAACAGTATTTTTCTTAATAGTGACTATAGTACAAGTATTTAAAACGACATTTCGTGTCGTTCATATGGTTTACTCCAGTCGCTTATATCCTCGTGCTGAACCACGAGGTTTTTCGCTCCAGTGGATAAAAAAACCTAGAAATCTAGGGTCTGTTGATACTTCGTCTATATTTGCGACGTGAGAGATATATCTCGCAAGGTTTTTTAGCTGATATAAGGCATGAGGCAGGAAATTTAGTCATTCTAAATGACTGACTCATAACGCAATAGCAGCAAAAAATATGCTCGTTCCGAAGGACTGTGGCTAAAACTTTCTCAGATTGCGTTATGAAACTTGGCAATAGACCCACTATTCCCTACGTTTCATGCCTGATCTGCTCAGTTTTAGCCTACAGCGCAAGCCATTTATGAAATATCAACAGACCCTCGGCTTTTTATTAAAAATCAATCTATTCACCACCAAGTGAACATTCAAAATTGGTTTTTTCGACAGAACAACGAGCGCGTTTTAACACACTCATCATGGCAGGGTCATAAATACCGCGTTTGGTCATATCCATACGTCCATCACGTAGCATTTTTTGATATTTAGTTTTATCTTCTGCGCTCAAGTTCATTTTATATTTGGCTGGAATTTCACCTTCTAAACGATTAATCATACTCATCGCTTTAGGCAGATTTTTTACAAACCAATCTCGTGATTTTTGCCCAAAGCCCGCAGGGAATTGTTCAGGGCGAATCACAAAGTCTGCGGTCACTTGTAATACAGGGAAGTTAAACATCGCCCCGTTATTGCCTAAACCCTTGTAGATTTCTAAAGGTTTGTACGCATAGGCAGGCGCACCGACCATATCGACCTGACCATTGTTAAATTTCGCCACAAAGTTAGATACATCAGAAATGACAGCTTGCGCACCTACACGCTGCACCATAATTTTTTGTGCATCGTCATAGCCCAATACCGCAAACTTTTTCCCTGCTGCTTTTTCAATCGAGCTGATGTTCTTGTCGCGCACAAAAATAAAGGCCGAACCTAAAGGTGAAATACCCGCAACTTCATATTTCTTGCCACCTAAATTGGTAACCATTTTCGCTGCATTACGTTGATCTAAAGCAAAGCTGATGGCACGTTGTGCAATCGCATTACTTGGCGCACCACCTAAAGCATCAATCGAGCCTGCAAATTTATTGTATTGGCGAGCACGCATGGCGGTCATAAATACCCCATCACATTTGCCTGCTTTAAAATCATTGTCTGCGACAGCTTCATCCTGACGTGGAATTAAATTGACTTCTGCACCCCAGCCTTTTGCTGCTAGCGCCCACTCTTGTGCCATCTGAAAAGATTCACCTGACTTACCCAGTAAGTCAAAGACACATACATCTACTTTTGCTGCTTGCGCCTGAGCACTGAAACCGATCGCTGCGAATGCTGTCAATGTTGCGCTGACCCATATTTTTTTCATTGTTTCTATCCTTCTACAGATTTTTTTATTTTTGAGTGTCCGTACACGAAACAAATATTAAGCAAGTTCAAATTAAAAAAATAGAGCATTTACTCGAATTTCATCTGTCAATTCTGCCAAAACCTTATACTGCCTTATTTAAGCGATCATTTTTATTTCATAATTCACTTATATTTTATAGATTTAGATCAAAATAAAGATCATTTCCAACATGCACGTATTTTGTGCTTGTTTACAAAGTCATAAAAAAAGCCTGTTGTTAGATCATAATTTTTAAACATCACAAGAGAGATTTTTCGCAAATCACAAATAAAACTGGGCTTATTTTTGTTTTCTGGTGGGCTTCCATTAGAATATGCCCAACTTTTGTTGTGACCAGTAAACACCATGATTCAACTTGACCAAGTTTCTTTACGCCGCGGTGGACGTGTTTTATTTCAAAAAGCGTCTATGCAAATCCATCCAGGCTGGAAAGTCGGTCTTACAGGTGTCAATGGTGCAGGAAAATCCAGTTTATTTGCTGCGCTTTTAGGTAGTTTAACCCCAGACGAAGGTACGTTGAGCCGTCCGCAAGGCTGGACTGTGGCGCACATGGCACAGGAAGTTAAAGCATTGGATTTGCCTGCGATTGATTTTGTGCTGTCGGGTGATGAAGAATACTGGAGCATTCAACAACAACTGCAACATCCTGAACAATTAAATAATGACCAACTTGCACATTTGCATGGTCGTTTTGATGAAATTCATGGCTATACCGCACCCGCCAAAGCCGCACAACTGATGGCAGGTTTAGGTTTTATGGAACATCAAAACAGCTTGGCGGTCAGTAGTTTTTCTGGTGGATGGCGCATGCGTTTAAATTTGGCGCGTACCTTAATGAGTCGCTCCGAATTATTATTACTGGACGAACCAACCAACCACTTAGACTTAGATGCAATTTTATGGTTAGAAGACTGGCTTAAAGCCTATGCGGGAACTTTGGTGCTGATTTCCCATGACCGTGATTTTTTAGATGCCATTACCGATCATATTTTACATATTGAAAATAGTGAACTGACTTTATATACAGGCAATTATTCAACCTTTGAAACCACACGCAGTGAACGCTTGGCACAACATCAACAAGCGTATGAAAAACAATTAGAAACCCGTGCACATTTACAAAAATATATTGATCGTTTTAAAGCCAAAGCCACCAAAGCACGGCAGGCACAAAGCCGTATCAAGCAATTGGAACGCATGCAATTGCTTGCCCCTGCGCATGTAGATACACCATTTACCTTTAGTTTCCGTGAACCGACCAAAATGAGCTCACCCTTACTGACCTTGGAACAAGTCAGCATTGGTTATGCAGACAAAGTGATTGCCAGCAAAATTAACCTACAAATTACCCCGACCAGTCGTATTGGTTTATTGGGGATGAACGGCGCAGGTAAATCGACCTTAATTAAATCCTTAGTGGGTGAATTGGCGTTATTGGCAGGTACTCGCAAAGCCTCAGAATTACTCAATATTGGCTATTTTGCACAGCATCAAATGGATGCTTTGGATGATAGCGCCAGCCCGATGCTACAACTGGCACGCATTGCCGATAAAAAAATCAGCGAAGCCACTTTACGCGCCTTTTTAGGCAGTTTTGGTTTTAGTGGCGAACGTATGGACACGCCTTGTGAAAGTTTTTCAGGAGGTGAACGTGCACGTTTGGCTTTGGCTTTAATTGTCTGGCAACGTCCTAACGTACTGATTCTGGACGAACCGACCAACCATTTAGACTTAGATATGCGACATGCCTTAACCATGGCATTACAGGATTATGAAGGTGCAGTGGTATTGGTGTCACACGAACGTCAATTAATTGCCAGTGTCTGCGATGACTTACTCTTGGTTCATGCAGGACAATGCACAGAATTTGAAGGCGATTTACAAGATTATGCCCAATGGTTACGCCAAGCTCGTGCAGACATGCTTAAGCAAGGTACATCCAACACAGCTCCATCCAATCCAAGTCCAGTGGTTGAGAACAAGACTAACCTAGTCAAAGTAGATAAAGAAGCTCAACGCAAACTGGCAGCACAACGCCGTGAACAAACTCGCCCTATTCGTAAAAATATTGAAAAATACGAAGCGCAAATTGAAAAAATTCAACCGCGTCTGACTGAAATTGAAACCGAACTGGCAGATCCTGCCCTTTACGATACCAACCGTAAAGATGATTTGCTCAAACTCATGAATGAGCAAAATGATCTGAAAACCAAATTGGCGCAGGCAGAAGAACAAATGCTTGAATTGATGATGGAATTGGAAGAACTCGAAAGTAGCTTTGAATAGCCATACCGATGAGATTTTAACGCTATGCTAAATAGGGTTAAATCTCATCATATTTCGTAGAATATGCATTGTGTATGTTCCATACTTATAAGACACATTCGTAATAGTTTTAATCTTTAGTTTATCTTCACAACAACCACGTAAAGAAATTTAAGTCACTCTCTGCGTTTGTTTATTTTTACTTATCAATCTTGCACCACAGCATAGTTGTATGACACCCCCCACCCTGAATAAAAGTAAGACAGCATAGCTACCAAGCAAGAAGTTTTGAATTTAAAAATCACACTGAGTTTTAAATTCAAAATCTACAATTTAAAAGCAAAAACTTAGTTATCCACAACTCAAACTAACTGTTATTTTAAATTCAAAACTCTAATTAAAGCCAAATCAATCCATTCTTTCATGGTTATTTTGAGTCATTGAATCTCAGTGATTCACAGAAAATCGCTGCTACTCGGCAGTAATTTTTGCTTTGCTAATACATAATTCTTGTATTTTCCAGCCCTGAATATAGCGCCAAATTTCTTGAATATACCCTTGATCATCCGCCAAACCAATTTGAATCCGACAGTTAACCTGCTCACGATCAAACTCATATTCTTCTAATTCAACATTCGGTTTGATCGGTTTCCAGACACCATTATTCACTGCATGCTGAATGTTGGCATAACGTGTTTCACGATTTTCCACACGTGATTCTGCCGTATAAACGACTTTAAAATCTTCATCTTCATAGTGTGCTAACAGCTCCACATTGCCAGTAAAAAAAGCATTCACCCATGCATCACGTGCTTGTTCTAATTGATTATCCATCTTAATGATTCTCCTATATTTTTGGCTTAATGTAGCTCAGCATGACAGAACAATAAGTCAGTTTTATAAAAGTTATTTGGATGAATCACGACAACAACAAAAGCCAAACATAAAAAAGCACTCCGTAGAGTGCTTATGGTTATGCGGATGATTTGGACGAATTAAGCGTCAATATCTGCATTTAAGGCATTTTCTTCAATAAAGGCACGACGTGGTTCTACATCATCGCCCATTAAGCAAGAGAACATGCGGTCTGCTTCAATGGCATCATCAATGGTGACTTGCAACATATTGCGGTTTTCTGGGTCCATCGTGGTTTCCCAAAGTTGTTCCGCATTCATCTCACCCAAACCTTTATAGCGCTGAATCATCATGCCGCGACGCGAGTCCTGCAAAATGTGTTGCCACACTTGATGGAAATTGTTGACCGTAATTTTACGTTCGCCTTTTTCCAAATACGCACCTTCTTCAAGCAGCGTAAACCAGCTTTTTGAATTTTTCAGCAAACGTGCATATTCAGCTGAACCCAGCAAACCTGTGTCTAGCAAATAGGTATGTGGCAAGTTGTGCACATATACCGTGATTCGTGGCCAATACGTTGCAGATTTTTGACCATCCGCATCTTCTTTTTCAAACTGTTCGATGCTTAATTCAGGACGCAAACTTGGTTGTAATCGTTCAATGCTTTGACGTAATTGCTCGCCCCATTGTTGTACATACGCCTGATCTGCTGCTTGATCAATTTTAAAGGCATCTAATTCTAATAAACCATCCAACAGACTTGCAGGATAACGCAGCGTTAAACGGCTCAAACTCTTTTGTGAAGTTTGATAATCAGCAATGACTTTGGCTAAAGCCTCACCACGAATTGCAGGTGCATCAGCACTCACATGCAGCTCCAATTCATCAATCGCATTAGAAATTAAATAGGTTTCTAAAGCATCGTTATCTTTGATGTATTGTTCCTGCTTGCCTTTTTTCAGCTTATACAATGGTGGCTGTGCGATATAAATATGACCACGCTCAACCAATTCTGGCATTTGACGGAAGAAGAAGGTCAATAGCAAGGTACGAATGTGTGAACCATCTACGTCAGCATCGGTCATGATGATGATTTTGTGATAACGCAGTTTGTCTGGGTTATATTCTTCACGACCAATACCACAGCCCAAAGCGGTAATTAAAGTACCTACTTCTGCCGATGAAATCATCTTGTCAAAACGGGCACGTTCCACGTTCAGGATTTTACCTTTCAGTGGCAAAATTGCCTGCATTTTACGGTTACGACCTTGTTTAGCCGAACCACCTGCAGAGTCACCCTCGACCAGATATAATTCAGATAATGCTGGGTCTTTTTCCTGACAATCAGCCAATTTACCTGGCAAACCTGCAATATCCAAAGCACTCTTACGGCGCGTCATTTCACGGGCTTTACGCGCTGCATCACGGGCACGTGCTGCATCAATAATTTTACCCGCGATAGATTTTGCCGCTTGCGGATTTTCCAATAAATATTCAGAGAAAGATTTATTCATGGCCTGCTCAACAGCAGGTTTCACTTCACTCGATACCAATTTTTCTTTGGTCTGTGATGAGAATTTTGGATCTGGCACTTTGACCGACACAATCGCGGTTAAACCTTCACGTGCATCATCACCCGATACCACAACTTTTTCTTTTTTAAGAATATTTTCACTTTCCATGTAGTTATTTAAACCACGGGTCAGCGCAGCACGGAAGCCTGCCAAGTGCGTTCCACCATCTTTTTGTGGAATATTATTGGTAAAACAACGTACGTTTTCCTGATAAGAATCATTCCACTGCAAAGCAACTTCTACGGTAATTCCGTTTTCAGCCTGTGTCGTGAAATGGAAAATTTCATTCAGATGGGTTTTGCCTGCATTGATATATTTCACAAATTCAGACAAACCACCTTCATAGTCAAAAATATGTTCTAAATTGACACGTTCATCACGCAATACAATACGCACGCCCGCGTTTAAGAAAGACAATTCACGCAATCGGCGTGCCAAAATATCCACATTAAAAATGGTTTGGCTAAAGGTTTCAGCACTTGGCCAAAAACGCACAGTCGTACCTGATTGCTCAGTGTCGCCCACTACTTTTAAAGGATATTGTGGATCACCATGGCGGTATTCCTGTTGGTGAATTTGACCGGCGCGTTTAATCGTTAATTCAAGTTTACTCGATAAAGCATTGACCACCGACACACCAACGCCGTGCAAACCGCCCGACACTTTATAACTGTTGTCATCAAACTTACCACCTGCGTGCAGAATGGTCAGAATGACCTCTGCTGCAGAGACACCTTCTTCAGGGTGAATATCGGTTGGGATACCACGACCATTGTCAGATACGCTGACAGATTCATCTTCATGGATAGTCACCAAAATTTCATCACAATGACCCGCCAAAGCTTCATCAATAGCGTTATCGACTACCTCGAACACCATGTGATGCAAACCTGTACCATCATCTGTATCACCGATATACATGCCTGGGCGTTTACGAACAGCATCTAGGCCACGCAATACTTTGATACTAGAGGAATCATAAGCCTTTTCATTGGTTTGTTCTGTAGTAGAGACAGATTGATCTTCTGAACTCATGGTTTCTCCCTAGTGAAAAATAGGTCTATCCAAAGATAAAAAATTATTGCTCAACAGCCTGCACCGTTCCGTGATCGACCTGAAATAAGCGATAAGGAATCGACAACGCTTGTAAGTGTTGTTGCACGGATTGATGATCTAAAGTGGTAATAAAAACTTGACTACCCAATTGGCTTAATCGTTCAATTAAACGTTGTTGTGCGCTTAAATCTAATTCTGCTGTCAGATCATCTAATAATACCACAGTTTCCTTATTAGACGCATGCAGCATTGCAATCTGTGACAGTTTTAATGCCATAATCAATAGCTTTTTCTGCCCACGTGACAGCACCACATCGGCATCGCCCATTGGGGTTTTTAAGCGTAAATCGGCGCGGTGTGGCCCATATTCGGTATAGCGACGTTCCACATCTTTTTGATGATAATTGCACAGATCATTCAACAAGCCTGTTTCGGTATGAAAGCCTGCGCTGTATTCCAGACTAATGTGTAAATCAGGCAATAAATACTGTAAATCTTGTGCAAAAAATTGCTGCCATTGTTCCACCGTTCCCAAACGCTGCCGATGCAAAATCTCACCATAATCACTGAGCATTTTGTTCCACGGTTCCAAGTCCGACAGACTTAAATGTCGCTGTGATTTAAGCAAACTATTACGTTGTTTTAAGGCACGTGAATAATATTGCCAAGCGTGATAAAACTCTGGTTCCACGTGGAACATCAACCAGTCCAACAGTTGCCGTCGTGGTTTTGCACCATGGTCAATAATATCGGTACTGAGTGGATCAATATGTTGTAAAGGCAGAATTTTAGCCAATTGCCCTTGGGTCGCAACAGGGTCGCCATTGACCTTAATCAACTGCTCACCCGATGCCATTTTTTGCATGCCAATTTTTTCAGTCAATGACTGAGCAAATACAATCGCATCTTGGCTACTGTTCTGAATGTAATTTTTAGGAATATGGGTGCGAAAAGAACGCCCTGTCGCCAATAAATGAATCGCTTCTAAAATCGAGGTTTTACCCGAACCATTTTGCCCATAAAAGACGTTAAACGGCTGCAACTCATGAAGTGCAACCGCTTTTAAGTTCCGAACACGCTCGATATGTAAACGCGTAATATGCATGATTCAGCTAGATTTAATCTTGAAATAAACCGCTCACTTAAACACGCATTGGCATCACAACATAGGTTTGATCTTGATGTGCTGGATCTTGTACCAATACCGATTGATTGGCTTCGGTCATGGTCATCGATACATCATCGCCATCCAATGCCCCTAATACGTCCAATAAATACTGTGCGTTAAATGACATTTCTAACGGCGAATCGGCATATTGAATCGCTAAATCTTCAATTGCTTCATCTTGTTCTGGGTTATTGGCACGTAATTGCAAGGTGTCCGCACTAAAATTCAGGAATACGCCACGCAATTTTTCATTACTTAAAATCGCCACACGCTGTAAAGATTGTTTAAATACATCATGCGCGATCAGCACGTTTTTATCACCACCACGTGGAATCACACGGCGATAATCTGGGAACTTACCATCAATTAATTTAGTGGTAAAACGCACGGTAATTTCTGCTTGTTCTTTGTCACGGCTTGGGGTGCGAATGGTCACATTCAGCAATTCACGCCCAATTAAAAGTGCCAGTTGTTCATCTTCAATGCTCAGCAAACGCTGCAATTCAGCCACAGCTTTACGCGGCACAATGGCTTGAATTAATTGAGTAGCTGTCGAAGATGCCGCTGTTTCACACAAGGCCAAACGGTGACCATCTGTGGTCACAGCACGTAATTGGTTTTCATCAATTTCTAACAAAGTACCCGTTAAATAAAAGCGTACATCCTGCACTGCCATCGCAAACGCAGTTTTTTCAAACAAACGCTTCAGCTCACGCTCAGTAACCGTCACTTGCGTACCTTGAGCATTTTCTGTAGCCAATAATGGATAATCTTCCGCAGGCAAAGTACCTAATACAAAGCGGCTATTGCCCGATTTTAAAATACAGCGCTGATCTTCAGTGATTTGCAAATCAATCAAAGCTGCGCTTGGTAAAGATTTACAAATATCCATCAGTTTACGTGCAGGCACTGTAGTTTCCCCTGCCTGTAAACATGCCCCTTCAGTCAGATTCGTACTGGCAACCAATTCCACTTCCAAGTCCGAACCAGTAATGGTTAAGGCTTGCTCAGTCACCTGAACTTTGACATTGGATAAAATATTTAAGGTATGGCGACGTTCAACCGCTCCTACGACATGTGACAGAACATTCAGTAAGCTTTCTTTCGCGATTTTTAAACGCACGGTACATTCCTCTAACAACTGAAGATTGGAGTATAAAATAGGTTTTTTAGCAGTGTACTATGCGGCAAAAGCTGCCGCATGGCAAGAACAGAATTTGAGCAAATTCGGTCAACTTTGCAACAATCGTTGCAGGTTTTTATAGTCTTCGTTAAAGATCGGATCTTCTTCGCGCAGGCTTTGTACTTTTTCGCAGGCATGCATCACGGTACTGTGATCACGGCCACCAAATGCCATACCAATTTCAGGGAAACTGTCGCCTGTCAGCTCACGTGCCAAACCCATTGCCAACTGACGTGGACGCGCATAAATACGGGTACGTTTTGGCCCCACCAATTCTTTGAGCGGAATACGGAAATATTCACTCACGACTCGCTGAATATTTTCGGTACTGATGGTACGTGCGCGAATTGCCAAGACATCTTTTAAAGATTCACGTACCACATCTAGATCGATTGGGGTGCCTTTAAAACGGGAAATTGCCACCACTTTATTGAGTGCACCTTCAAGTTCACGCACATTAGCCACCACTTGCTGGGCAATAAATAAAGCACAGTTACGTGGTAAATCTACGGCGCTGCTTTCAGCTTTCTTTAATAAAATTTCAATTCGGGTTTCAATATCTGGCGGTTCTACCCCGACTGATAAGCCCCAAGAAAAACGTGACACCAAACGTGCATCCAATTCGGTTAATTCTTTTGGATAACGGTCTGAAGTCAAAATAATCTGTTTAGATTCATCCAATAAAGCGTTAAAGGTATAGAAAAACTCCACCAAACTGGCTTCTTTACCTGCCAATAAGTGAATGTCATCCACCAATAACAAATCTAAAGAGCGGCAGTTTTTCTTAAATTCTTCAACCTTACCCTGCTGCAAAGAGCTGACAAAATCCTGCACAAAACTTTCTGCAGTCATGTACATCACCCGTGCATTCGGTTTGGCTTGCAACAAAGCATTGCCCACCGCTTGCATCAAGTGAGTTTTACCCAAACCTGTTGGGCCATACAAAAATAATGGGTTGTGCTGTGAAGCCCCCAATTGGGTCAATACCTTGCGACAGGTTTCCGCAGCCATTTGGTTAGAACGACCTTCCACAAATAAGGAAAAGGTAAATAACGGATTGAGTTGGCGTTTACGGCTTTTTGCAGAACTTTCTTCTTTTTCACGTTTAGGCTTGGCCACAGGCGCAGGGCTAGATTCCAGCGCAGCAGTAGTGGTAGCAGGTTGTTCACTGGCCGATAAAATTGCACCTGGACGCGAATCGACTAAAATTTCGACCTTACGCACGCGTCCCTCAGACAACTGCTCTGCCAAAATAGTAATCAATTCCAGATGATGTTCTTGAATGTAACGCGTCCAATAAGGATTAGGCGCATAAAGTTTTAATGTATCTTCAACTTCTTCTGCCACCAATGGGCGAATCCACATTGTAAAGACATTTCCAGAGAGCTCTTGTCGCAAGCGATTTAAGCAGTCCGTCCAAAGCATGTGAAACCCCTATCTAATCCATTTTTAAATTTAAAACTTCTCTCGACCGCCTGAGCGGGTCGCCATTCTAACCAAGTTATCCACATCTGTCATGACAAAATCAGCAAAATTGCTCAAAAAAGGAATCATTAAACCTGAATTTAAATTTGAAACGTGGTGTGGATAAGTTTATCCGCAAGGTGTGGATAAAATATAGCACAAAGTTATCCACATAGTATTAAAATTATAGAAACACAGATATCCACAATTCAAAATTTTGTTTTATAAAAGAAAAAGTGGGTTTTCAACAGAAAAATGCGTCCCTAATAGTAATAAATTTAAATTTATAAATTTGAATTTATTTATAAGAAACGTTGCAACTGTGGATAATTCAATCTGAGTTTAAATTTAAATTCAAAACCGAAAATTTTAAAATTAAACAGAATAAGCTTGTGGATAATTATGTGAATAATACTGTTAATAACTTATTAGTCAAGCATAAACAATTACTTATCTTGTGTATACTTTAATTTGTATGATCAACCAGTCAATTGAGCGAAAACTTGTTAAAAAGAAAAATTTAGGCTTATTTTGCAAGAAACCGTGTTTTTCATTGACAGCTCAAGCAATGCGCACTAAAATCGCGGACCTTTATAGAAAGATCATTTTTGGAGTTTCGATATGAAACGTACATTTCAACCATCTGAATTAAAGCGTAAGCGCGTTCATGGTTTCCGTGCTCGTATGGCTACTAAAGCTGGTCGTCAAGTATTGGCTCGCCGTCGTGCAAAAGGTCGTCACAGCTTAACTGTTTAATACAGTCACGCTGAACCGACTCTTGGGTGTTATGACAACACTTTATGGCTTCAGCACAGAGTTGAGATTACGCTGTGCTGCCGATTATAAAGGTGTGTTTGATGGTGCGCTTTTTAAAGTGCATCAACCCCATTTCTTATTTCTTGCAAAACATTCCGAACTGCCGAATAGCCGTTTGGGTCTTGTCGTTGCAAAAAAGAAAGTGCGTCGTGCACACGAACGAAATCGAGTAAAACGACTTGCTCGCGAAAGTTTTCGCTTACACCAACAGCAATTAAATGACTTAGATATTGTGGTAATGCCCAAAGTTGGGGTAGATACGGTATCTAATGCGGAATTGCATCAGCAATTACAATTTGCTTGGCAGAAGTTACAACGTCTCGCCAAAAAGCATTCAAAAATAGCTCCCTCCCCACAAAAGTAGAGATGGCCAATGGTACTTTTACTGCATTGGTTGATACGTTTCTATCAGATCGCGATTAGTCCTTTATTGGGACCACGCTGTCGCTATATTCCAACATGTTCTCAATATTCTTTGGAAGCAGTCCATACGCATGGTGCTGTACGTGGTGTGTGGCTGGCTACAAAACGTATTTGTCGTTGTCATCCGTGGGGTGGTTCGGGCTATGATCCGGTGCCGCCAAAAGTCATTCGTTTTATTTCATTTCAGCAAATAGATTCTCAAACGCATCACATTACTGTACCCTTTCGTGATCGTTTATTGAACCAAAATCACTCTAACCACTTGGGGTAATAGATATGCAACAATGGGCCAGGTTTGCAATTCTCGGGGCCATGTTTGTCGTCGCATATTTGCTCATTTTGGCGTGGCAAAAAGATTATGGAAATGCTGAAACAGCACCGCAGCAAAAAACTGCCGTTGTTTCACATGAAGTGTCTGCAGATTTGCCGAATGCCCAAACGGCTACAGCAGCTTCTGATGTACCGCAAGCAAATATTCCTGCACAGCAAACAACCGATGCCACAGCACCTGTAAGTCAGCAGCTTATTTCAGTACAAACTGACCTTTATCATCTTTGGATCAATCCGAAAGGTGGTGATATTGTTCGTGTTGAATTACTCAATCATGACAAAAATAAAGACAGTGACGATCCTTTCGTCATGCTGGAAAGCGATGCTAAGCGCACCTATGTCGCGCAATCTGGGTTAATCGGGCTGAATGGTCCAGACAGTAGCCGTAATGGCCGCCCAAGCTATGAAATTGAAAAATCGACTTATAGCTTAGCCGATGCCAAAGAAAGCAAAAATAAAGCGGGTGAAACAGTTAAAACTTTAACTGTCCCAATGGTATATAAAACTGCCGATGGTGTAGAAATCATTAAAACCTTTAGTTTTACTGAAGGTGAATATCCTGTGCTGGTGAATCACAAAGTGATTAACCGCAGCAGCCAAAACTGGCAAGGTCAGATGTTTGGTCAGTTGAAACGTGATAATTCAGATGATCCAGGCAAGTCAGATCAAGGTATTTTTACCTTGGGTACTTTCCTTGGCGGCGCATGGGGAACACCTGAAGAACACTACAACAAGTTGAAATTTGACAATTTTAATGACGAAAAATTGAATGTCGATGCAACAGGTGGTTGGGTGGCCGTGGTTCAGCACTATTTCGTGAGTGCATGGGTTCCGGGGCAGTTAAAATTGACGCAGGCCGATGGTCAACCGTATGCAGCGAAGTTGGAATCACGTAAATCTAGCGATGAAATGAACATCATTGGTTTTACCTCGCCAACCATTAATGTCCCTGCAGGTACGGTGGCAGAAGTTGATGCGACCTTCTACTCTGGTCCAAAAATTCAGTCTGAATTGAAAGATTTGGCGACAGGTTTGAACCAAACTGTGGATTATGGCTGGTTATGGCCAATTGCAAAATTATTGTTTATTGGTTTGCAATTCTTCCATGGTTTAGTGGGCAACTGGGGTTGGTCAATCATCTTATTAACCGTTCTTGTCAAACTGATTCTTTGGCCGTTATCGTCTAAGAGCTATCGTTCTATGGCGAAAATGCGTGTGATTGCACCAGAAATGCAGCGCATGAAAGAAGAATTTGGCGAAGACCGTATGCGTTTCTCGCAAGAAATGATGGCACTTTATAAACGTGAACAAGTGAATCCACTGTCAGGTTGTTTGCCATTGTTACTACAAATGCCAATTTTCCTTGCCTTGTACTGGGTATTGATGGAATCGGTAGAGTTACGCCATGCACCGTGGTTAGGTTGGATTCAAGACTTATCGGCAATGGACCCTTGGTTTATCTTGCCATTGTTGATGGGTGTGACCATGTACGTTCAACAAATGTTGAACCCACAGCCAACAGATCCAATGCAGGCAAAAATCTTCCGCATTATGCCTGTGGTATTTACCGTATTCTTATTGTTCTTCCCTGCAGGTCTAGTTCTGTACTGGATTGTCAACAACTTGATTACGATTTTGCAGCAAAGCTTGATCAACAAAAGTGTTGAAAAAGACCGCGCTAAACGAGAAGAGGCAACTCCAGTCAATTAAGTATGGCTGAGCTGCTGAATAAATCCGCTTAAGATGGTAATCTTAGGCGGATTTTTCTTTGCATATATTTTGAAAGTTTTAGGTGAATTTTATGTATAACCGCAGCACCATTGCCGCAATCGCGACTCCACCTGGCCGTGGTGGTGTGGGGGTGATTCGCCTGTCGGGATCCAAAGCCTATGCGATTGCCGCAGCCTTGACCCAAAAAGACTTACCCAAAGCACGTTACGCAGGTTTTCGCCAGTTTTACGATGCAGCGAATGAAGTCATGGATGAAGGTTTGGTGATTTGTTTCCCCAATCCTCATTCATTTACTGGCGAAGATGTGGTGGAACTACAAGGGCATGGTGGCCCAGTGATTCAAAATGCTTTATTGGCACGTTTACTGGAACTCGGTGCAACGGCTGCCAAAGCGGGTGAATTTTCGATGCGCGCCTTTGAAAATGGCAAGCTGGATTTGGTACAGGCCGAAGCCATTGCCGATTTAATTGATGCCACTTCACAAGCCGCTGCGCGTTCTGCAGTGCGTTCCCTTCAAGGGGCTTTTTCCACCAAAGTGAATACTGTGCTAGAACAGTTAATTCATTTACGTTTGCATGTTGAAGCTGCTATTGATTTTCCTGAAGAAGAAATTGACTTTTTGGCCGATGGGAAAATCCTTAATTTGCTAGATGAAGTGGCTACTTCGGTGACTGCTGTGCAACAATCTGCGCGTCAGGGACAATTGTTGCGTGAAGGTCTGCAGGTAGTGATTGCGGGCAAACCGAATGCAGGTAAATCTTCTCTACTCAATGCCTTGGCGGGTATTGAACGTGCAATTGTGACTGATATTGCGGGAACTACTCGTGACGTATTGCATGAAAAAATTACCCTAAATGGCTTACCAATTACCCTGACCGATACCGCAGGTTTACGTGAAACAGGGGATATTGTGGAGCAGGAAGGGATTCGCCGTGCAATTAAAGAAATTGAACAGGCGGATTTATTGTTATTGGTCTATGACTTGAGCCAAAACGAAGATCCGTTGCAATTGGCACAGCATTATTTTGCTGAACATATTGAACCGAAGCGTTTGATGTTGATTGGCAATAAATGCGATTTAACTGGTGTACAAGCTACAATTTCAGATTTTAATGGTTTTAGACATATTACTGTGTCGGCCAAACAAGAAACAGGTGTTCAATCGCTCATAGAGGCGATTACAGCGCATGCAGGCTTTCAGCCTGAAGAAGATACCTTTATTGCACGTACCCGTCATTTAGACGCAATGAAACGCACGCAGCAGTATTTGGCTGAAGCACGTGAGCAGTTGGTGGTCTATCATGCGGGGGAATTAGTAGCCGAGTCGTTACGTCTTGCACAGAATGCTTTGGGTGAGATCACTGGTGATTTTTCTGCAGATGATTTGTTGGGCAAGATTTTTGGATCGTTTTGTATTGGGAAATGATTTTTAGCGATTACTTCCTGATTTGATACAAAAATAGCATTAAGTTTGAGTGGCTTAGTGCTTTTTTATTATCCTATTTGGGGTGATCTGCTACTAAAAATCAGCCTATTCGTTAATGTTTAGTTTCTCATTCGGCACAAGCCCGATCTAACTTATGTCATATTTAAACGTTTCAATTTATCTTTATGAAAACCCATCAATAATCACGTAAGTCTTTTTAAACCGCAGCATTTAAAGCTATGATGAGAAAATAATCAAAAATTGGCGCTCAATTCAATCCTAAATGCACGAGATGAAATCTCTGATGGAGGTATTTGGATGTTTGAACTGGCTTTTTTACGTGAAATACTCATTTCTTCGGTTCATTTTTTGCAATTGTCACTCGAAGCCATTTCTGTGATTTGTGTGGTGATTGGTCTAGTTAAAACTTTATGGGTGCTGGTTCAATTAAAATCGGGGCGTACTGCACGTTATTGTTTTGGGGATTGGCTTGCGACGGCGCTTGAATTTCAGTTGGCTGCAGATATTTTAGCCACCACGGTAGATCCAGATTTAGATAGCCTAATTAAATTGGCGATCATTGCTGTCATTCGAACCTTTTTGAATTACTTCCTAACCAAAGAATTAGAGCATCAAACCATCAATGAAAAATAATGGCTATTGAGTTTGAGATCAAAATAGAAGACATAGTCCCATTCATCTACAAGGTTTGAATATTTGAATAAACTCAGCTGATCCAAACCTTGTCCTGATTTTAGTTTGTCGTTTAGATGAAACTTCATCCTAAAACAGGTTTGTTCTGCAACTGGCGATACCAAATAATGATGTAGCCACACAGTAAGCAGATGGCTGCACAAAAGCTAAGTACGGCGGTGGTTAAACCGAAATGATCGGCCAGATAACCGACTGCAATAATTGGCAGAATCGTGCCTAAATAGCCCATAAATAAATAGGTCGACATCACTGCAGCACGATTCTGCAGATTGGTCATGGCATGAATTAAACCAAAAGCGCCAATCAATGCCAACCCGTGTCCTATGCCTAGCAGCACATCACTCACAAAAAATAGAAAACTCCAGTGTAAATACATGCATAAACCGAGTACCAATAAACTCAATAACAGCAAATACAGCCCATAATTTAGACATTTTTGTGCAGGAATGGCTTTAGAAAAATACTGCACCAGCGCTGAAATCAGCAAAATACAGGTGATGGCCAAACCACTGACCAAAGGCCCGTGCCACGGAATAATCACTTGCACAAAAGAGGGAGAGAGCGAAGCAAATAAACTAAAGGCAGCAAAGGCACAGAATGCGGTTAAACCTGTAATATAAAATTCTGCATGAAAGCGTGGTTCTGGGCGTTCTAATTTTGGGGCAATCGAGAAGGCTTGTGGCGTAAATTCAGGCGGTGCTAAACGTAACAATCCAATAAAACACAGTACTGCACCCAAAATGACAGGAATATATGGACTAAACAAAGGCGCTGCTGAAAATTGTGCCACACCACCACCGAGCAAAGGACCTAAGCCAAACCCGACTGCGGTAATGACTGAACTGAGCTGTGGCGCATGTGCTTTATGTGATTCGGGGATACTCCACATTAAGCCAATTAACGCCGATGTAGTCATAAGACCTGAAGCAATTCCAATCACAAAACGCCCCAAAGCAAGCCAAAGTGCATTGGTGGCAAACATAGACAGAATCAGTCCGAGGGTGATGATCACTAAACCCAATTCTAAGGTTTTTAAGAAGCCGATACTGTTGCTGGTACGCCCTAAAAAGAGCAAGGTAGCCAAACAACCGAGCATATACGCCACAAAAATAAAGGTGATATGGCTGGGTAAAAGCTGCCACAATTCCTGATAAATTGGATACAGCGGGCTTGCAAGTGCCGTGCCCATGGTGCCAATAATCAGGGCGAGGCTGATCATCACGAAAGGATGCCAAGATTGAGATTGAGTCATAAAAAACTCGATTGATGGCTAAACTCTTGAGTTTAGTCTCATATAGTGAGAAATATCACTCAGTGTAAAGACAAGCCTTGAATCTGGTCAAGCCTATTTGTGTTTAAGCATAGCGTTTTAGCAGTTTCATAAACTCTTCCAGTTCATGTTCATCAATCGCGCATTGATCACCAATCACATGATGACGCAAATGCGATTCGATTAACTCATTCATCAAACCATTGACCGCACCTTTAATAGCTGCGACTTGTTGTAAAACTTCAATACAGCCATGATCAGGATTGTGAAGTGCTTGTTCCACTGCCCCAATTTGCCCTTGTAGACGTTTGACGCGATTTAAAATTTTCTTATCTGTATGTAAATGACCCAACACATCACCTCAATTTCTATATACTCTAGGAGAGTATATTTAACAATGATTTCCCATTATGCGTCAGCAACACTCTCATCGTATCCATCCACATCAATTCGATCAAGGCAATCCGCTGGCGCAGAATAAAATATTATATGCGGCTTTGCTGACGGCTGTCATGATGTTCTTGGAAATCTTGGGTGGCTGGATTTTTCATTCCATGGCTTTGCTGGCAGATGGCTGGCACATGAGTTCACACATGCTGGCGCTAGGTTTGGCTTATTTTGCCTATCGGGCAGCACGTCATTATGCAGCCGATACGCGGTTTAGTTTTGGTACATGGAAAATTGAAATTTTAGCTGGCTATAGCAGTGCCATTTTATTGGTGGTGGTGGCTGCATTTATGGCAATTCACTCTATCGAGCGTTTATTTTTTCCTGTTGATATTCAGTATAACCAAGCCATTCCAATTGCGATTTTAGGGTTATTGGTCAATTTGATTTGTGCATGGTTATTACATGAAGATGATCACCATCACCATCACCATCACCATCACCATCATGAGCATACGCATGATAGCCATGACCTAAATCAGAAAGCTGCCTTTATGCATGTGGTGGCAGATGCGGTGACTTCAATTTTTGCAATTATTGCTTTAATTGCGGGTAAATATTGGGGCTGGGATTTTCTAGATGCACTGTTAGGTATTGTTGGTTCAATTTTAGTGGCGCGTTGGGCAATAGGTTTGATGCAGGAAACAGGGAAAACATTGCTGGATGCAGAAATGGATCATCCTGTGGTGGATGAAATTCGTGAAGTGATTGCAGAGTTACCAGTCAGTGTGATGATTACAGACTTGCATGTTTGGAAAGTTGGACAGGGTAAATTTTCCTGTATTTTGGCATTGGAAACCGCACACGATTTAGACGCAGATCAAGTCCGCACTGCTCTCGCCATTCATGAAGAAATTGTCCATATTTCAGTAGAAATTAATCCACCATCAGACTTGAATGTTCCACGTGAAACCTAAAGCGTTGCATGGCAAAAATGAGTTGTAGCAATTGCGTAATTCTGGCTTAAAAATGCTGAATTCTGTGCATCTTTCAGCTTAGAATCAGGCTAAATTTACTTTATTTAGATGAAAACACATGATTAAACAATTGAGTTTAGCTGCCTTAATGGGATTATGCAGCGCCGTGAGCATGGCCGATGTTGCAACGGTTAGTAAAAATGTCAAACAACAGCATCCGCAACTGAAATTAGACAATATTCAAGCCACAGAAATGAAAGGTGTTTATAGTGCCTCTATGGATGGTCAAGTGGTGTATTTGAATGAAGATGCACAACATATTTTGGCGGGTTCAATGATTCGTTTAAAGGATCAGCATAACTTAACCAAAGATTTATTGATCCAACAAAACAGTGTCGATTGGAAAAAGTTACCGTTACAAGATGCAATCAAAAGTGTGCGAGGTACGGGAAAACGTCAGATTGCGATCTTTTCTGACCCAAATTGCCCATATTGTAAACAGCTTGAGGCTGAACTGAAAAAGCTGGACAACATTACAATCTATACCTTTATTTTGCCGTTAAAAGCGCAATCTGTTGCGCCATCTAAACAGGTGTATTGTGAGAAAAACCCTGCTCTTGCTTGGGAAAACCTGATCACAAAAGCACAATTGCCTACAAGTCAAAGCAGTTGTGCCAACCCTGTGGAGCGCAACATTGTTTTAGCGCATCGTTTAGGTGTAAACGGTACGCCTGCGATTATTTTCTCGAATGGCTTTAAAGTTATGGGAGCATATCCTGCGGCACAAATTGAACAGATTTTTAAAGAATTTGGTCTTTAAGAACGGCTAATTTTTTATCTGATATTGGCAACTAAAATTGTGTAGTGTGTATCGGAGCAAACCTGAAATTTGTGATTGCGAAGTAGATATAAAAAAACCGCCTCAATTTTTAGGCGGTTTTTTTATTGAGAGAGAAGATGTTTGACTGAAAAATTACAGTCGTTAATACAGGATTTAAGCACGCGATTTTTTCATGAACGTATTATAAATAAATAGAATAATCAGCGCACCAATGATGGAGGCAATAAAGCCTGCGGCAGAACCATCACCGTACAATCCCATCATACGCCCTGCATAGGTTGCCAATAAAGACCCTGCAATCCCAAGTAAGGTGGTGACAATAAACCCTGCTTTATCATCTCCAGGATGAATCGCGCGGGCGATTAGACCTGCAATAAAACCCACCACAATTGCGACAATTAATGACCACATGAGCAGCTCCTTGTTATCTTTGTTTATGTTTTACATCATGTTTCAGACTTATCTTTGCCGAAAAATCCCAAGGAAAATAGTCGAATAATGCTACAGCATGTAGTGTTTTTGTCCTGTTAGATAGATGAAATGCAAATTTCAGCCATAAAAAAAAGTGATCTGAAACGATCACTTTTTTAAAGCGAGGCGTATTTGTTTTATAAGCCAATTTCGCCAATAAACGGAATATGACGATATTTTTGGTCATAATCCAAGCCATAACCGACAATAAACTTATCTTCAATTTCAAAGCCCATAAATTTAACTTCAAGCTCAATTTCACGGCGTGATGGCTTGCTAATTAAGGTACACAGCTCAATTGAATTTGGCTCACGGGTTTGCAAAATTTCCATCACTTTATTTAGGGTGTTGCCCGAGTCGATAATATCTTCAACCACCAAGACATCTTTACCGCGAATTTCACCATCCAAATCTTTTAAAATTTTCACATCACGCGATGACACAGTACCTCCGCCGTAGCTGGATACAGTCATAAAATCCAGTTCATGCGGCTTTTGAATGGTGCGGCATAAATCTGCCATGAACAATACAGAACCACGTAATAAGCCAATTAAAACCAACTCTTTGTCGCTATTGGCATAGTGAGCATTAATTTTTTGACCAAGTTCCTGAACTTTTGTTTGGATTTCTTCTGCAGAAATCAAAACCTGCATTTCAACTGTCATGGGTAGATACCTAAAAAGCAAAAATAAAAAAGGTGTTGACCTGCAACACCCCAAAATATGCGCTAATTTTAATATATCTTGCGCGATGTTGCACGTGCTTGCATGGTTAAAATAGCATCATTTTTGTGCTGAGTGAGAATCTGAGCGTAACAACAAAGCACAACCGAGTATCAGCATTGCCCATCCGATGGGTTTTATATACGAGGATTGCGCAGGTTTAGCCACCTGCTGCTGAGTTTTGATTGGGTTGGTAGTAGGCACGTTGTCCATAAATATAGGTCGCATGAATATTACGGTCATCTGCTAAAGTAATGAGGGCAAATAATGCATCTTCAAGATGTTTGGAACGTTGTTGTCGTAAGCGTTGTAAAGCGGTGGCATTTAAATCCAGCACCACAAAATCGGCTTCTTTGCCTACCTTAAAATTCCCCAGCTTATCGTCTAAGTCCAAAGCTTTGGCAGCACCTAATGTGGCGTGATACAACGCTTCAAAAGCAGAGAGTTTTGCCCCTTGCAGTTGTTGTACTTTATAGGCTTCATTGAGGATATGCAGTACATTAAACGTGGTGCCTGCGCCAATATCTGTACCTAAACCGACCTTCACCTGTCGCTCCCAAGTTTTATGCAGCGGAAATAAACCGCTGCCCAAAAATAAATTGGAGCTTGGACAAAAGGCAATTGCAGAATCGGTATGATGCAGACATTGCCATTCATGTTCTTCTAAATGCACACAATGCGCAAAAACCGAACGTGAACCTGTTAAACCATAGTGATGATAAACATCTAAATATCCATTTTGCTCTGGAAATAATTGTTTCACCCACGCAATTTCATTGTGATTTTCACTTAAATGGGTATGTACATAAACATCGGGATATTCGGCTTTGAGTTGCCCTGCCCGCGCCAGTTGCTCAGGGCTAGAAGTCGGTGCAAAACGTGGCGTAATCGCGTAGAGATTACGTCCTTTTCCATGCCATTTTTCAATCAACGCTTTAGAGTCTGTATAGCCTGAGTCTGCACTGTCACACAATACTTCAGGTGCATGCCGATCCATCAGCACTTTACCTGCAATTAAACGCATTTGATGTTGTGCTGCCGCTTCAAACAACGCATCTACCGATTCAGGATGTACCGTACAAAACACCAAAGCTGTGGTGGTGCCATTTTTCAGTAATTCCTGCACAAAAAATTGTGCAATCTGATCAGCATAGGCTTTATCTGCAAATTGCAGTTCAGTCGGAAAAGTATAAGTATTCAGCCATTCCAGTAATTGTTCACCATACGCGCCAATCATTTCAGTCTGTGGAAAATGAATATGGGTGTCGATGAAGCCAGGCACAATGAGATGGTCAGGATAATGTTGGAACTCAGTGTTGGCGTTTAGCTGTGCCTGCCCTTCTTGCCATGAACCAAACCACTGAATTTTGCCTTGTTCGCAAATTAACAAGCCATCGTCTACATAACGGACTTGTTCTGAAATTTGATCGGCTTGGCTGGTACAGTTTTTGAAATCAAGAAAGCGACCACGAATTGCGGTGCGTTGTACAGGAGATGGCATAAAACAACCTACATTTTTCATTTTTTCAAGAGATTGTACCTTAAATGTGGCTTGTAGCAGTATGATAAAATTTATCGTACGGTAAATTAAAACTTAGCTCAATTGATATAAAAAAGCCCTCTCGAAAGAAGGCTTGCAACGATGGTGGGGATTATTAAATTTTATAATGTGGTTTCATGGTGTTTTCGACTATGTCGAATTGATAACCACGCAGTGATTGTCAGCACAAGTACAATAAAGCCGAGTGAAATCCAGATAGGCATGTGGAATACATCTAACATCAGCATTTTAAAGCCAATAAATAGTAAAATTAAACCCAGTCCATACGGTAAATAATGCATTTTAGTGGCTGCGCCTGAGAGCAAGAAAAACATGGCACGTAAGCCCAAAATAGCCATAAGATTTGCAGTGAGTACAATAAACGGATCGGTAGTCACGGCAAAAATTGCAGGGATAGAATCCACGGCAAAAATAACGTCAGATGCTTCGACCAAAATTAAAACTAAAAATAATGGCGTTGCCCAAAGTACACCATTTTGGCGCACAAAAAACTGATCTTTTTCCAGTGTTGGGGTAATACGCATGTGTTTGCGTAGCCATTTCAACAACGCCATATCTTCAATATTGCTGGCTTCTTGCTCTGGACCTTTTAAGAATTTAAAGCCTGTGTAGACCAAAAATGCGCCAAAAATATACAAAATCCAGGAGAATTCTTGTACAAACCAAGCTCCAATAAAAATAAAAATGGTTCTGAGAATAATTGCGCCCAGTACGCCGTAGAGTAAAATTTTACGCTGTAAGCCCGGTGGGATGGCGAATGCGGCGAAGATCATCAACCAAACGAATACATTATCAATCGCCAGTGATTTTTCCAGCAAATAACCCGCAAAGTATTCCATGACTTTGGTGTTGGCGAGTTCTAGCCCAACGCTGTGTTTAAGATACAGCCATAAACCGCCACCAAATAAAGCTGCCACACTGACCCAGGCGATACTCCAATACGCAGCGGTTTTGACTTTGACCGATTCGCCTGCTTTTTGTTTAAAGCCTAAGAAGTCAATGGCGAGCATGACTGCAACAATTGCAAAAAAGACCAGATATAGCCATAAATTGCCGATGGATTCCATACAATCTCCACATCCAACAACTGGCCACAAAAAAACCTTGACCTGTTGTCAGATGATTTCAAACATCTGTAACAACATGATCAAGGTCTTGCCTACATAGAGCGGACTTGTATCAACAAGTATGTGCACTATGCTCAGCGTCCGACTTTTTGCAAAGTGTAATGACGAAACGCTGACACGTTAAAGTTATATTTTAACGCTTGGAGGAGGCTACTCCCCTTGTTCAACATAATTTGGGATTAGGACGCTGCCTAAATCTGCGTAAAGAATTACATAATTTTAAGTGTTGTGCAATTTATTCTGTATGGTAAATCACTTTAATTTGTACAAATTCAGCACAATATTTCGTAAAGAGTGTGGCAAATTGAAAAAATAGATTTAGTTTGATAGGTGGACTTATGCAAATTCAACATCAAGAAACCCAACGCGGTGGCGAGTTTTTTATTGAACGAGATGGTCGGCATATCGCTGAAATTACTTATCAATATCAAGATGATCACACTATTTTAGCAGATCACACTTGGGTCGATCTGACATTACGAGGTCAAGGGGTTGCCCGTCAGCTATTAGATATTTTGGTCGCCTTTGCACGTGAAAAGCAGCTAAAAATTGTACCCGTGTGCTCTTATATTGAGACGGCTTTTGAAACAGATACACAATATGCTGATGTCGTGGCTTAAAAGTCTTTCTACGTTGAAATAATCTAATGTGTTGGTATTAAAACAGCATGCAGACTTCGTCTGTCGTGCAGTCTAAAATTTTCTTGAAAATATTATAAAAGCCCAAAAAAGCCAATCCACAGCGCGTAGATTGGCTTTTTTGTAACATAGTTAAGCCAAGATTATTCGTAATTAATCATCACTTTCATGGCATTTTCATCTGAAGCATGTTTAAACACATCATAGGCTTTTTCAAATTCAGAGAATTTAAAATGGTGCGTTGCCAGTTTTTCTAAAGGTAATTTGCCTGAACAGCAGGTTTTTAACAGCATACCTGTCGTATTGGTATTCACCAAACCCGTAGTGATGGTCAGGTTTTTAATCCAGAGTTTGTTTAACTCAAAATTTACCGACTTACCATGTACGCCCACATTGGCAATATGTCCGCCCTCTTTCACGACATTTTGGCAAATATCCCAAGTGGCTTCGACACCTACAGCTTCCATGGCACAGTCTACCCCGCGACCACCTGTAATCTCTAAAATACGTTGTACCGCATCTTCTTTGGCAGAGTTAATGGTATAGGTTGCACCCAACTCTTTTGCCATCGCCAAGCGGTTATCATCCATATCAACTGCAATAATTTGTGCAGGAGAATAGAACTGTGCGGTAAGCAGACAACCCATGCCAATTGGACCTGTACCCACAATTGCAATGGTATCACCAGGTTTAACATTGCCGTATTGCACACCAATTTCATGTGAAGTTGGCAATACATCAGACAAGAAAACCGCAACTTCTTCATTTAAACCTTCAGGCAGCAAATATAAAGAAGTGTCTGCAAATGGAGTACGGACATATTCAGCATGAGTACCATCAATCATATATCCCATGATCCAACCGCCTTCATTTTGGCAGTGTGCATAGAGTTGTTTTTGACAGTTTTCACAAGTACCACAACGGCTGACACAAGAAATAATCACCTTGTCGCCTTTTTTGAAATTTTTGACTGCCGAACCGACTTCTTCAACAATCCCGATGCCTTCGTGACCTAAAATACGGCCATCAAATTGCCCTGTCTTGGCAACTGCAGTGTCTTGAATTTCTGGGTTTTTACCCTTCCAAATACCTAAGTCAGTACCGCAAATGGTAGTTTTGGTGAGACGAATCACGGCATCTGTTGGTTGTAAAATTTCTGGACGTGGGCGTTCTTCAAAACGAATATCATTGGCGCCGTGGTAGACCATGGCTTTCATTGTTTTTGACATTGTGACCATCCTTCTTAGTAATGATGATGAAAGACATCCAGCAGCCAACCTGTAGCAACCGTCATGCTCGCAGGATGTAATCTTTTTAAAGTAACAGGTCAAGATGACAAGTTCATGAGCAGTATTGTTGCTTTTAATAATTATAATATATAAATTTATAATTAATATAAAAATCCCCTATTTTTTGCCAAAAACAGGGGATTTTTTTTGAAAGAGTTTTAAATCAGTTTAAGCGATTTTAAGCCGTGTGTTGCAACGCTTGAATGAGTTTTTGATGTAAACCACCAAATCCACCATTTGACATAATCACCACTGCATCGCCCTCACCTGCTTGGCTCACGATTTTTTGAATAATTTCATCCAAAGTATTGGCCACCACCGCATGATTGCGAGCAGCCGCAACCACAGGCTGTAAATCCCAGTCTAAACCTTCAGGTTGATACCAAATCACAGCATCCGCCAAACGTGCTGAATCTGCCAAGCCCTCTTTATGACTGCCCATGCGCATGGTGTTGGAACGTGGTTCAATAATCGCCCAAAGCTTACGCTCACCCAAACGCTTACGTGCGCCGTCCAGTGTGGTTTCAATTGCGGTTGGATGGTGGGCAAAGTCATCATAGACTTCAATGCCGCGTATGGTGCCTAATAACTCCATACGGCGTTTCACCCCACCAAAATTGGACAGCGCTGCACATGCGGTTTCAATTGCAACCCCAACATGCTCTGCTGCGGCGATGGTTGCCAAGGCATTGGCGACACTGTGTTGCCCAGTCATATTCCAGCGCACTTCACCTTGTAGCACACCATTTTTCAGAACTTTAAAATGTGAACCATCTGCTGCAAGTTGTTCTGCATACAGTTCCGCTTGTGGATCTGCATTGAGCGAAGTACGTAGCACAGGTGTCCAGCAACCCATTTCTAACACTTCATCAATATGGGTTTCTGTAATTGGGGCAATAATGCGCCCTTCACTTGGGATGGTACGCACCAAATGATGGAATTGTTTTTGAATTGCGGCCAAATCATCAAAAATATCGGCATGGTCAAATTCAAGGTTATTTAAAATGGCGGTTTTAGGATGGTAATGTACGAACTTGGAGCGTTTATCAAAAAACGCAGAGTCGTATTCATCGGCTTCGACACAGAAATACTTGCCTGCACCCAAACGTGCACTTTCACTAAAGCCTAAAGGAACGCCGCCAATTAAAAAGCCCGGTTCTAAGCCTGCCTGATCCAATACCCACGCCAACATGGTGGTGGTGGTGGTTTTGCCGTGCGTGCCTGCAACGCCCAGTACGTGTTTGCCTTGCAAGACATGATCGGCCAAAAATTGCGGGCCAGAAATATACGGCAAACCAGCATTCAGCATATATTCAACCGCATCAATCCCACGTTTCATGGCATTGCCCACAATCACTAAATCAGGATGCGGTTGTAAATGGCTGCGGTCATAACCTTGCATTAAGGTAATGCCTGCATTTTCCAGTTGAGTCGACATCGGTGGATAGACGTTTTGGTCTGAACCTGTGACGGTATGTCCTAAATCGCGGGCCAAAAGTGCCAAAGAGCCCATAAATGTGCCACAAATACCCAAAATATGCAGATGCATTCCGCCTTACTCCACTGCTTTTATAGACACATCACGTATTTTTGTGCTGTTGTCGTGATTAATTTGATTTGAAGCAACGATAGCAAGGGTTTTGGCGAAAAGATAGTGATTCTTGTATCTCATTTCAGGGATTTTTCAGCGCTGAATCTGCGCCAAACGATGTAAAAAATTGCTGCTCTTGCATTTTTCATGGCAAATAGCTCGTAAAATAAAACTGAATTTTTAAGATAGTACGACACAATGTCTTCAGCATTTTTACTTTTGGTGGTTGCAAACTGTTTTATGACCTTGGCGTGGTATGGTCATCTCAAGTTTTTACCACATGATGCGCCGCTGTGGCAGGCTATTTTATTCAGTTGGGTGATCGCCCTGTTTGAATACAGTTTGATGATTCCTGCTACCCGTTTGCTGGCGCAGCATGGCTGGGCGGTAGGTCAAATGAAAATTACCCAAGAAGTTGTGACTTTATTGGTGTTTGTCCCGTTTATGATTTTTTTGTTTAAGCAACCTTTTAAACTGGATTATTTATGGGCAGCTTTATGTTTATGTGGCTGCGTATATTTTGTGTTTCGAGCATCTTAAAATGGTGCTTTTGCATGGCTTAAACAACTCGCGTAGCTGCAATGGTGTGAGCCTGTGGTTAATTATTAGAAAATAACCAGATAAAAATAATCAAAAAAGTCGGTTGAGTCGCCGTGTTCAATTTTAACAAGTCGAAAAATCAGTCTATAATGTGGAGTTCTTATTCAAGCTTGGCTTTCTCGCCTGAATTTCTCTTTCCTTAGTTTCGTTTCTGGAATATTTGTAATGAACGCGGCCGCTGCACAAGACGCTCCTCTCGTTGGAATTATCATGGGTTCTCAATCGGATTGGGCAACTCTCGAACACACTGCCAATATGCTGAAGCAGCTTGGTGTCCCATTTGAAGCGGAAGTCGTTTCTGCACACCGTACCCCAGATCGCTTATTTGAATATGCTGAACAAGCGCGTGATCGTGGCATTCAGGTGATTATTGCAGGCGCTGGTGGTGCCGCACACTTACCAGGTATGTGTGCAGCTAAAACTGATTTACCTGTTTTAGGTGTGCCAGTGAAATCTTCAATTTTAAATGGTGTCGATTCATTACTTTCAATTGTGCAAATGCCTGCGGGTATTGCGGTAGGTACATTGGCTATTGGTCCTGCGGGAGCAACCAATGCGGCAATTATGGCAGCCCAAATTTTAGGTTTAACCCGTCCAGAGATTGCACAAAATGTTGTCAATTTCCGTGCCGCGCAAACTGAGAAAGTTTCAAGCAACAATATTCCAGGTCAGGCTTAAGCGGGACAATTACTATGGATAAGACCATCGGTATTTTTGGTGGCGGTCAATTGGGTCGCATGATGGCACAAGCGGCTTTACCCTTAAATATTCAATGTACCTTTTTTGAAGCCAGTCCAGATTGCCCAGCGGCAACCTTGGGTCAGGTTTTTGCCAGCAAAAGCGAAAATAGCCTACAAGATTTTATACACAGTGCCGATGTATTCAGCCTTGAGTTTGAAAATACTCCGTTGGCTGATGTTGATGTATTGATTAAGCACAAAGACTTGCATCCACCACGTCAGGCTTTGGCAATTGCCCAAAACCGCTTGCTGGAAAAAGGCTTATTTGATGAATTGGCGATTCCTGTTGCGCCGTATAAAGCGGTCAACTCGCTGGAAAGTTTACAGGCTGCTGTAACTGAACTTGGTCTGCCAATTGTGCTAAAAACCGCAACAGGCGGCTATGATGGCAAAGGTCAGTTTGTCTTGCGCAGTGCAGATCAGATTGAACAAGCATGGGCAGAACTTGGCCCTGCAGGCAGCTTGATCGCAGAAAGTTTTGTTACTTTTTCACGTGAAGTATCTATTATTGCGGTGCGTGGTCAAAATGGTGAAGTAAAAACTTGGCCATTGGCAGAAAACCATCATCACAACGGTATTTTGTCGCATTCGATTGTCCCTGCACCAAACAGCGCTGACTTGCAGCCTGCGGCACAAGACTATATCACTCGCCTGCTCAATCACTTGAATTATGTAGGTGTGTTGACGTTAGAGCTATTTGTCACTGACAAGGGCTTGTATGCCAACGAGATGGCACCTCGTGTGCATAACTCAGGTCACTGGTCAATTGAAGGCGCGGTGTGTTCGCAGTTTGAGAACCATATTCGTGCTGTAGCAGGTTTACCGTTAGGCTCAACTGAAGTGGTACGTCCAACGGTGATGGTCAATATTATTGGTCAGCATCCCAAAACTGAAGATGTGTTGGCATTGAATGGCGCACATTTGCATTTGTACAATAAAACTGAGCGTGAAGGTCGTAAAATTGGGCATATTACTTTAATGCCGAATGATGCTGCTGAGTTGACAGATTTATGCCGCCAATTGGCAAAAATTTTGCCAAATCCATTGGCGCTCAGTGCTGATATGAGCTTGTAAATTTAAAAATGACGCCAAAGCGCTCATCACGATGAGCGCTTTTTTATGCTCTCACATTTTTTATTCTGCCCATTTTTAAGGTGTTCTACCGTTAATCTGTCTAGGATTGACGCTGTAATTTTAGGTTGATTAAGATAGATCAGGCTGAATAAGCAACCATCACCGTAGCAAAGCAATACTTAAAATAAAAATGCGCACAAGTCTGATGGGAAACAGATGATAATTATGAATTCAAAACTTTAAATTCAAATAGCGCGTTTTAAATTTAAAGCGATGCTTCAACTTTGAATTTAAATATCAGAAATGAATTTAAAGATAGATCTGCAGTTTTGAATTTAAATAAAGTAGCGGCTCTTTTGATCTTTAAATTTAAAAAGCTACTTTTAAATTCAAAGTAATACATCGTAAATATGCAGTGAATGTCGTGTTTTGTGGATAACTTGGGTTGGTTTAATTTGAATTTAAACTTTTAAATTTAAAAGTCTTATCATGTGTTGTGATTTTGAATTTAAAAATGTGAGATGCCGTACTTGTGGATAAGTGTTTTAAATTTAAAACGAGAAAATGAATTTAAAACTGTGTAAATGAATTTAAAGTTACAGATTTTCATCTGATCTCTGTGGCTGAAGGTGTTATGGTAAAGCCAAGATTTAAATTCAAAACACATCAAAGGGTATTATGCATCGTTTCGCTGTGATTTTTGCGACAGCTGCAATGGCAGCTACTCAGGTTCAGGCAGAACTAATTATCAATGGAAAATCTGTCACCGTAACACCAACGGTCAGTACATCTGCAAATTTTCAACCACAAAACCATTTTCAAAGTTGTTTGGCCAACTTACGCAGCCAAGCCATTGCCAAAGGGGTGAGTGGCAGCAGTTATGATCGCTATACTCAAAATCTCAGCCCAGATTATTCCGTCATTGAGCGTTTAAATTACCAACCTGAATTTTCTACGCCAATCTGGGATTATCTCTCAGGCTTGGTCGATGATGAGCGCGTGCAGGCAGGACAGCAGAAATTGGCACAGCACCGTGATGTGCTCAATCGTGTTGCAGCAGCCTATGGCGTACCTGCAGAAACCGTAGTGGCGGTTTGGGGTGTAGAAAGTAACTTTGGTGCGATTTCAGGATCCTATCCATTATTGCAAGCGCTAGGTACCTTGAGCTGTGAAGGACGCCGTCAAAGCTATTTCCGAGGTGAGTTTTTTACCACCATGCGTTTATTGCAACGTGGTGATGTCACTGAATCACAATTAAAAGGCTCATGGGCAGGGGCGTTTGGGCATACTCAGTTTATGCCATCGACCTATGATGAGTTGGCGGTCGATTTTGATGGTGATGGTCGCCGTGACTTAGTATCTAGTATTCCAGATGCTTTGGCTTCCACCGCTAACTTTTTAAAACGTCGCGGCTGGCAAACAGGGCAGCCGTGGGGCTTTGAAGTCAAAGTGCCTGCAGGCATGTCTTTGAGTGGTGAAGGGCGACGCAATAAAAAATCCCTCAGCAGTTGGGTTAATCGTGGGTTGACTCGTGCAGATGGTTCGGCATTAATTCAGGGCAATTTATCGGGCAGTAGTCAGGCAGGCTTGATGGCACCTGCAGGTGCGAATGGCCCTGTATTCTTAGTGTTTAGAAACTTCGATGCCATTTATAGCTATAACGCAGCAGAAAGTTATGCCTTAGCGATTGCGCATTTATCAGATCGTTTAATGGGGCAGTCTGCATTCCGCACCGCTTGGCCAACCGATGATGCAGGTACATCCCGCGCAGAACGCCGTGAAATTCAACGCTTTTTGTTAAGTCGTGGTTATGACATTGGTGAAGTGGATGGTTTAATTGGCGACAAAACCCGTCAAGCGATTCGTCAGGAACAGACTCGACTCGGCTTGGCTGCAACAGGTCGGGCAGGGCAGCAAATTTTAAGAGCGTTTCGTAATGAAGCGGCCAAACAAATGATGCAATAAGTTGTTGCGATTGCATAAAAAAGGTCTGCAAATGTGCAGACCTTTTTAATTTTTGTCTTAAAACAGGGGATTAAGGTTCAATTTTCACTGCTTCAAGCAAATCAAAAATCACAGTCGTGACATCTTGGCTTAATTCTTTGTTATTAAAAATTTCATAAGCTGAAATGGTGATGTCGGTATCACTTGGCAGCAAACGCTGTTCTTCTTCAATCAGGTGTTCAATTGGTAATAAGGTCTGTCTAACCTCAAGATGCAAAATATCTTTGTATTCAATATTTTCATCTTCAAGTTCAATCACTTGCTCATTAAAATACGGCAATAAAATCGAGTGGAGACAAGGTTGAAGCTCAACAATATCAAAAATTTCGATATCACGGCTTTGTTCAATCGTGCTGATGTGGTCATTTACTTCAATCAGGATATGGTAGTAACTCACATGAATCTCCACAGATCGTTCAGGGTTATACAGAGCCTTCACAATAACATGAAATGAGTAAATTTGCTGCCTTTGCACGTGTAATGGATATGCAACTATCGTACAGGGTGAGGGGAGTTTTGTGTTTTAGTCACTTCAGTTTGCCAGATTGCTCAATGCCGTGCATGGAGTAAATCGAGATCGGCAGGGCGCAGTTGGAAATTCTGCAACTGCTGATCTTTTAGCATTGGATACATTAAGGCATAAGGGTCGTTATGGTGTGCTAAACCCAAAGCATGACCAAATTCATGCGCCAAAGTTAGACGTAAATCATCTTTAGATTGAAACTCATAAATCCGAATGGCCTGACCATCAAAGCTGCCTTTATCAAATAAACGTGGTTGAAAACGTGCATTAAATTGCTGGATGGATACATCAATGTCTTGATTAAGTTGATTGAGGGCATCGACTTGTTGATTGAGCTGGTTAATTTGCTGATTAAATTGCGCTATTTCGTGTTCTAAACTCCACATGTGTTGCTGGATTTCTTGTTTTTTGGCTGCAAAAATTTCCTGTTGCGAAGGATGTAGCCCACCACTTTGGTTAATTTGCTGTACTTGACGATTGTATTGTTCAAGTTGTTGTTCAAATAGCATTTTTTTTGCATCAAGTTGTTGATTTTTATCTGCAATTTCTTGTTTTAGTGCTTGAATATTTTGGTTTTGATTGTTCCAGTGTTGTTGGCGTTGTTCAATGGCTGTAAGTTGTTGTTGGCGTTGGTTTGATTCATCTTGACGTTGATCATAAATCAAGTGAATGGCGAGCTTGGCGTTCGGGTCATATACAAAATAATCTTGTCCCGTCCCTTGTTTCCAAATATGGGTGGCTTCCTGACTCAGTTGTAGTAAATCGGCATGGCTTAAGCCAAAACGCGGATCGACTTCAGCAATACGATAACGTAAGCGAGTATCTAAAGGATGTTTTAAATGATCTAGTGCAGTATTGTGTCGTGTATGAGGATGTTGAATATTTTGATAAATCAGCAAGATAGAAAACAGTATGATTGCACCCAATAGAAACAAACGCATTGCTAGCGGCATCCTTTTTTGGGTTTACTGTAGCCGAAAGTAGGGCAGAAACTCAATCTATTTGCAGTTAGAGCATCATTTTATCTATTGTACTCGGTTGAGCGTCCAATTGTCTGTGCTCTTTCATTTAAATCTTGAAGTCAGTGTATGGATATCGAAAAGAAAAACCGCGCTGCAATTGCTTGCAGCGCGGTTTTTGATGTGCGTTAAAGCGACAAATTATTTTTTATCATCTTTGACTTCAGTGAATTCAGCATCGACTACGCCATCATCGGCTTTTTGACCTGCGTCACCGCCAAATGCATTTGGGTCGAAACCTTGTGCACCGCCTTGACCTTGTGCAGCTTCATACGCACGTTGCGTAATTGGCATGATGATGTTTTGCAATGCTTCAGTTTTTGCTTTGATTGCATCTACATCATTTTCTTTGGTTGTCGCTTCAAGCTCAGTGACTGCAGTTTCAATCGCAGTTTTTTCATCGGCAGTCACTTGTTCACCAAGGTCTTTTACTGCTTTTTGAGCAGAAGAAACTAAAGCATCCGCTTCGTTACGTGCTTTTGCAAGTTCTTCAAACTTACGGTCTTCTTCAGCATTTGCTTCAGCATCTTTAATCATCGCTTCAATTTCAGCATCGCTCAAACCAGAGTTTGCTTTAATTTGAATCGATTGTTCTTTGCCTGTGCTCTTGTCTTTTGCAGACACTTTCAAGATACCGTCAGCGTTAATGTCGAACGAAACTTCAATTTGTGGCACACCGCGTGGCGCTGGTGGAATGTCACCTAATTGGAAGTTACCCAACAATTTGTTTTGTTGAGCCATTTTACGCTCACCTTGGTAAACTGAAATGTCTACTGCAGGCTGGTTGTCTGCCGCTGTTGAGAACACTTGAGATTTCTTCGCAGGAATCGTGGTGTTTTTCTCAATGATTGGCGTCAACACGCCACCCATAGTTTCAATACCAAGCGTTAACGGAGTTACGTCTAGAAGCAATACGTCAGTTTTGTCACCAGACAATACGGCACCCTGAATTGCTGCACCAATTGCAACAGCTTCGTCTGGGTTTACGTCTTTACGTGGCTCTTTGCCAAAGAATTCTTGTACTTTTTGTTGTACAAGTGGCATACGTGATTGACCACCCACCAAAATCACGTCAGAGATGTCAGAAGTTGAAAGTCCTGCATCTTGTAGCGCAACTTTACATGGCTCAATGGTACGAGCGACTAAATCAGCAACCAAACCTTCAAGTTTGGCGCGAGTCACGTTCATCACCAAGTGCTTCGGACCTGTTGCGTCTGCAGTGATATATGGCAAGTTGATTTCAGTCGCATTTGAAGATGAAAGCTCGATTTTTGCTTTCTCAGCCGCTTCTTTCAGACGTTGTAATGCCAATGGATCTTGTTTCAAGTTGAAGTTTTGCTCTTTTTTGAACTCTTCAACCAAGTATTCGATCAAGGCATTGTCAAAGTCTTCACCACCAAGGAAGGTATCACCGTTGGTTGATAACACTTCAATTTGTTGGTCGCCATCAAGGTCTGCAATTTCAATGATCGATACGTCAAAAGTACCACCACCCAAGTCATATACAGCAACTTTACGGTCGCCTTCTTTCTTGTCCATACCAAATGCAAGCGCAGCAGCAGTTGGTTCGTTGATGATACGTTTAACTTCTAAGCCTGCAATTTTACCCGCATCTTTGGTTGCTTGGCGCTGTGCATCGTTAAAGTACGCAGGTACAGTAATCACGGCTTCAGTAACTGTTTCGCCCAAATAATCTTCGGCAGTCTTTTTCATCTTTTTCAAAGTTTCTGCAGAAATTTGCTGTGGTGCAAGTTTCTTGTCATTCACTTCAACCCAAGCATCGCCATTGTCTGCTTTGATGATTTTGTAAGGCACAAGACCAATGTCTTTTTGTACCGCTTGGTCTTCATAACGACGACCAATCAAACGCTTAATTGCGAATAATGTGTTTTTCGGGTTAGTTACAGCCTGACGCTTTGCAGATTGACCTACAAGAATTTCGCCATCTTTATAAGCAATAATAGATGGAGTTGTACGTGCGCCTTCTGCGTTTTCAATTACTTTAACTTTGTCGCCTTCAAGTACCGCTACACATGAGTTAGTTGTACCTAAGTCAATACCAATGATTTTAGCCATTTGGATGTTTCCTCAAAAATTCTTTTGCAATGTTTTCACTTGTTATTCGATATGAGAGCCAATCAAAATTTTTCAAGTTGTTTAGATGAAAATTTTTTATCAACTCTCGATTTTATAAGGCTTAAGCGCCAACCATCACCATTGCAGGGCGGAGTAAGCGACCATGTAAGGTGTAGCCTTTTTGTAATACGTTGCCAATTTCATTGGCTTTTGCATTTGGATCAATCCCTACGGCTTGATGCAGGTCTGCATTGAAACCATTGGCTGTATCAATCACCACCACACCAAACTTTTCTAAAGTGGTCAGTAATGATTTCAAGGTCAGTTCCACACCTTCAGACAAGGCAGTTTTTTCATCACCATTGGCGGCAATAGCACGCTCAAGGTTGTCTACAGAATCCAATAATTCTTTAGCAAACTTTTCTAAAGCAAACTTTTTAGCTGTATCTGCTTCACGTTCTAAACGCTCTTTGGTTTTTTCCGCTTCGTAAACTGCATTGGCAGTACGTGCTTTTTCCAATTTTAGGTTTTCTTCAAGTTTGCTCAGTTGTTCTTGTAAAGACTCAACGGAAACTTCTGCTTGCTCAGTATCTTGCGCTGTTTGTTGTTCCGTCTGCTCTTGCTCAAGGTCTTGAGTTTGTTCGTTCTGCTCAGTTGCCATTGATTTACTCCGTTTAAATGGGTTTTTAAACATGTACAGTCCTTTGGCGTCAGTGCTAACTGCGTTATTGCTGAACTGCCATGGTTAGAGAAGTTCGTAATTAGCTAAGAAATCGGGGCAGGGCAGGCAAAATTCAAGCGTGCCAGTAGATTAATTTTCATTGCCATGAAATTTGGTCAAAACAATACATTTTGAATCAAGATGTCGGCGGATGAATGAAGCAAATTAAACTTTGAAACTTATAATATTTTTTTGTTTAAAAAAGTATGGTAATAGGGAGCTGATTATTCAGCTAAACCAGTGCTTTTATTACGGAGATAGCTAAAAACACTGTTTTATCAACAGGATTCGACTGGGTGTTTGTTCACTATATTGTGCATGCGTATGATTAGAGTTTTTAAGTTTTGGTTGATTAATCGCTAAAACAGCTTAATCGAGAGTAATTATATATTTTACACAAAACCTAACACTGCTTATTCTTTGCGCATAGATGCTATATCGCTGTAGTTTCTTGTGTATTGCTAAATGTGTTTTCGGGGCTTATCTAACTTCTGAATAAGCCCTTTTTTTACCTCATTTGTTTTGCTTTGCTGCAAGACTCAATCACGATCACGTCGTTGTTCACGGTCTTTACGGTTTTCCTGCCAGCGCTTTTGTTGTGCATCACGTTGTTGTTGCCAGCGTTTACGTGCTTCCTCACGCTTTTTTTGTTTAGCTTCAATTTGCTGCTTACGCTTTTGCTCTAGCTGTTTACGCTGCTGTTCCGATAAGCGTTTGCGTTGCTCTGCTAAGCGTTGTCGCTCTTGTTCATAGCGTTGTTGCTGTAATTGCTGTTGTCGTTTTTGTTCCCATTCACGACGTTCTAGTTCACGTTTACGACGCTCTAACTCAACCCGATTTTTACCTTGTTGATATTCCCAACGCTGCCGATCATTGTCATACCGTCGATGATCATCATCATAGCGACGGTCATAGCGTGGCTCATATCGTCCATCGTAGTAACCTTCGTCAGGCACGACCACGCAACCTACGGCTAAAATGGCAGTTGCGCACGAAAGTAAGATCAATTTTTTTGTCATGCTCTGCCTCCTGAGCCGATGAGGTAAATTTGTCTGAAACATCAATCATAGACCGCAATAGTGTCAATGACAGCGTCATAAAAGCAGGGTAGCGTATAGGTAATTTGAATGTGTATAACGATTGAAGCACTTGTATAACAAAATGGTCACTGTGCTGTTGATCATGAAGAAATTATGAAGCGTTTAGGCAAATCATGCAGACATATTAAAAGGAACAGGCATGCAAATTTTGAATTCATCTCTCAAAAATAAATTGCACAAAGGACAAGGTGCTGCTGCACGTGCATTAAATAAGTTACCAAGTCGAGTACATCATACTTTGGCTCAAGCTTTGGGTTATCCGTATCATTATCCAGACCTTGATCCATTTATTAAATGCATGATGGCGGCACAATTAAAACAAGGGAAAATTGGTTTTATTGGTGCTGACCCTGTACAGTCTAGACAGGCATTTGATCGACAAATGCAATCTATTCTGAGCACTCCAACTGCGGTCAAACGAGTTGAAGAAATCCGTTTAAACTTAGCCAGTGGCAATATCGCAGCGCGTTATTATCATCCTGCACCACATAAAAAATTGCCTTTAATCGTGTTTTATCATGGTGGTGGTTTTGTGGTGGGTGGTTTAGACAGTCATGACGAATTTTGCCGCTTAATGGCGGTACATGCCCATGCACAAGTGTTGAGTGTGGAATATCCACTCGCGCCTGAAGCTAGTCCACAGCAGATTATTCAAGTCTGTGAAGATGCTTTGGCATGGGCATATCAACATCGTCGAGAAATGAAAATTTTAAAAAATCGCATAGCGGTGGCAGGCGATAGTGCGGGTGGTAATATTGCAGCGGTGGTTGCACAGCGTAGTGCTCATTCAGCCTATGCACCTGACGCACAATTTTTAATTTATCCAGCCTTAGATTTTAAGAGTCGCCATCCTTCATTCTTTGCTTATAAAGATGGTTTGGTGCTGACGGGGCAAGATGTTGATTTTGTCACACAGCACTATGTCACACAGCATCAGGTCGCTTTGGATGATCCAATCATTTCGCCAACTTTTGGCAAATTGAAAAAACTAGCGCCTGCCTTTGTGGTCACAGCAGGGCATGACGTTTTGCATGATGAAGCTGAAATTTATGCACATAAATTACGTCAACATGCTGTCACGGTAAAATATGTAGAATATTTAGATCAAACACATGGTTTTATTAGCATGACCTTTGTGTCGCGTCGCGCCAAAAAAATCAGCATTGAAATGTGTAAAAACTTTAGAAAATTTTGGGATCGACCACGTAGCTAAACCTTGGGTTGTCTTTGTTAATCTGTTTCACGTGGAACGGTTAAACCAGAGTAGAGATTTCGGCTTCTGGAAAAGTCAGTTCGAACTCAGGCACGTAAAAACCATTGATGAAGCGTGCCTGATTAAAATCAGGAAACAAACTTGGATTCGATTGCCAAGACGCATGTTTGAGTGGGATTAATCTGCCGCGAAAAGAAGGATTAAATTGATAAGATTTCCCTTGCCATGTTTGCTGAATTTTTAAAAGCGCAGCAGGGATGTAATGACTATCAATAAAGCTACGTTGCGTATTGCATTTTTCAAGTTGAATGGCGAATTGCAAATCTGCGTGTTGTATTTTGCAACTCATCTGTCGATCTTGAATATCCCAATCAAAGCTTGCCAGTTCTTTCGGAATACCCCAAAGCTGTTGTCCGTGTTGCACAGAAGACTCGGTTGAAACGAAAATTTTAGGAATAGTAGATAAACGACGCTGCCTAAATAAAGGATGATCTAAAATCAGCAGCTCATCGTAAGCACCAATGGGGCTAGCGTTATAACGTACCCACATGACTTGAACAAGACGTCCTAAAAAAGAAGGTGTTAAGCCAAAAGGTTGTGCCTGTTTTAAAAATTGTGGGCTGAGCCAATAATTTAAAATATAGGCTTCACCTTGAAGTTGCCAAGGTGCTGGACACAGTCGGCTCTGATCTGAATTATTTTTATCAAATGGAGCGAAAAACTCTGTCCTTCAGGTCAGAGATATAAGCGACACGACATGAAGTGTCGTTTGATTTAACTAAGG
>NZ_KB849679.1:46890-48648 GCF_000368785.1 Acinetobacter towneri DSM 14962 = CIP 107472
TATGTCCGTTTGATAAATCTGAATTTACAATTTCACCCTCTTGATTCATCAGCAAGTGTAATTTGCAACCATAAAACCAGCCCATCGTACTTTTACCACGAGAAGCAATCTCATCTAAAGCATGATGACCTTTAGGGATTCTTTTATTTTTACAAACAGGTAAAGGTGTTGAATCAATCCATAAATATGAACTTTCATCTTTTTGGCTCAACGCATAAAGCAAAGCATGAATAGCAAGTTGGTGCTGATTGATGAGGGGAATCAGGTTTTTATAACAAGGCAAGTCTTTAAAGAGTTTGCTTTCAAACTGACAAAGCAAGTTAAAAAACATCTTAAAATTATGTACTTGAGATGTTTTATAGTAGATGGAGATAGCCACAATTTCTGATAAAGATAGCGTTGCTTGTCTGGTACGTTGACGTTTGTTTTCTTGCTTGAGAAATTGCCAATAGATGGGTTCAAATTTTTTGAAAAAATCATCAACAATACAAAAAATTTCTGTAAAATCGTACATGGTAGTTAGAGCCTTTGGGTTGTGTCGTAACTTTCTAAATGGCTCTAACTACCTTTTTTTCAAGGGCTTTTCTTATCCGTAATTCGGGTTAATATAGATGCAATGCAAATACAACACAGATGGATTGGTCAGCAAATGTTAAAACAAAGTGTGTTTACCATGGCAGCAATGCTTATCAGCTTCAATACGATGGCAGCCAACACCGTGGTAGAAATGACAACCAGCATGGGCAATATTGAAATCGAACTGTTTAATGACAAAGCCCCAGTTTCTGCAAAGAACTTTGAAAATTATGCCAAGTCAAACTTCTATAACGGTACGATCTTCCATCGTGTTATCCCAGGCTTTATGGTGCAAGGCGGTGGTATGGATGCCAATATGCAAGAAAAGCCAACCAAAGCGACCATTCGTAATGAATCAAGTAATGGATTGAAAAATACCCGTGGTACCTTGGCGATGGCACGTATGAATCATCCTGATTCTGCCAGCAGCCAATTCTTTATTAATGTGGTAGATAACGATTTCTTAAATCGAAGTCCACGTAACGCAGGCTATGCGGTATTTGGTCAAGTCACTAAAGGTATGGATGTTGTCGATAAAATTGTAAAAGTACCAACAGGCAACTATGGCATGCATCAAAATGTACCGAAACAAGCGGTAAAAATACTCAGTGTGAAAGTGAAAGAGGCTGCCCCAACAAAATAAGCGGATTTAGATTGCAAAAATATGAAAAACATATTTTTAATTTAAAATTATAGGGTTAGTGCGAGTTTTGTGTGTTTTTGAACCAAAATAGTGCGTAAAAATCCAACACTCGTGAAAACAAGCAGTTAAAAGCACTTGCACGTGTAGGAAATTGCCCTATAATGCACCCATCCCGACGCGAAACAGCCTACGAACTTAGCTTACAGGGTTGAGTTGTTAGAAGTGTTTTGCGTTAAAATTTCTGCTGACGAGGCAGAAATTAAGATCATTAAGAGATTATGAAGAACAACTTGTGTGGATTTTTACTGATTGATTAATCGAAGATATTTCATTGATTGATTGGTTTAAATTACTCGAAGTTTATTTGAGCGAAATTTAAGTCAGAAAATTGATGAGCCAGATTTGGAAGTTTAGATTAAAACTTCAAAATGATTTTAACTGAAGAGTTTGATCATGGCTCAGATTGAACGCTGGCGGCAGGCTTAACACATGCAAGTCGAGCGGGCGAGGTTGCTTCGGTAACTGAGCTAGCGGCGGAC
>NZ_KB849680.1 GCF_000368785.1 Acinetobacter towneri DSM 14962 = CIP 107472
AAAAAAAAGCGGCTTTTACTGCTGACCCGTTAAAGATCATGGACGAGGTCAAAAGGTCTGACTTCGGAGAGCTTAACCCTGTTTACAAGGGGTGCATAAGCCTTTTTCGAGTCAAAAACGAACAAGATTTTGGATTTTTTCTTGATCATCTTACCAAGTCATTTGAAGAGCTTGCGCCCTCTTACGTTGGCGCTGGGGCTGCTCAGGGGCCGATAACTCGAAAAGTCTGTGCTGCCACATCAAATTGGCTTTATGTGCTTTTAGATCGCTACGGCTCAAAGTATGAGAAAAAGGCGGAAGCACTGCGGGAGCATCTACACGCATGCGAGGAAAAGGCAGAGAAAAGCATCTTTGATCATGTCTTGTATGACTATCAGACAAAAGAGCGTATAGCAAAAAACAAGGCAGAAATGGCAACCCTTTCCCCATCCCCTGCTTTAGAAAAAAGCAGGGATAAGGATGATCTTGAGGGACCATCATTTTAATTTAGTTGTTATTTAATTGATGATTAGTTGTTATTTGGTTGATATAATATCTTAAAGTTTAGATGGATATCTTAATGATGAGCGTTCAATCGAGATTATCAAAAAATGCGTGTAGATTAATAAAAGCCGCGCAGTCGATTATTTTTGTTCGCTGGCAAGCAGACAGCGGAACTCAAAAAGTTGTAGCACTGGCACAGATGGCGGAATGGCAGCACCCATTGATTTTATGTGCTGGCGCGGGTTTTTGGGATGCTCATGACTTGGACAAAGCAAAGCGGTCTATCAAGCGACACAATAAAGACTTGGTTTTCATAGACAGGAGGGATTTTATTTTTTGTGATATCAGCGACTTATCGAAGCTATAGCAGAGCCGAGTGTCTACGAGGCGAACTTTGAAAAATGAATTTCCTCCCCTCTTTGATTACTTTTTATTTCAAGCGAAGCCTGTCGCGAGCGAGCGAGCGCAGAGCTGACCGCAGAAAGAAAAACCATAGTAAGATGATAGAACACTAGTCATGGTTGTAGGGGCAGAGCGGGAACTTTGCCCACTTTTATAACCAAGTTGATGAACTTTTTTT
>NZ_KB849681.1 GCF_000368785.1 Acinetobacter towneri DSM 14962 = CIP 107472
TTATGAAGTTATGAAGTTATGAAGTTATGAAGTTAGGTTATTTAATCTATAAGATTAAATAACCTGTTCCGTTCTTATTTTATTTAAAACTTTTATCAACTAGCTGCTTAAAATCTTCTAAATTCTGCTCTGCCAGTGACTCTAAAGCTATTCTTACAATACTAGATCTGTTAACACGAGCATTATTACTTTTGATAATTAGCTCATCAATTAACTCACTTAATTCTTGATTTAAAGAAAAGGTACAACGAACGAATTTCTTTTGTGAAACTTCTAGGTCCTTAACTCTTTTATCAGCTCCAGATATAAAGTTTTCAACCAGTTTATCCTGATCCGAAAGTTCGTCAGTCTTCTTTTTTAAACCACTAAGGCCTGCCATAGTTATACTCCTAAAAACTCTTGAGCTATCCCTTCAATTTCTGCTTTTGCCTTAGGATCACTTGTTACCTCAAAAACAGATAAACCATTTTCATCTGCATCATCATAAACATTTCGATTTGTCGTGATTTGGTCTAAGGCTTTTATTCCGAACGATACACAGGCTTCTTTAGCATCTAAAATTCGCTGTACTTGTGATGGTAATGTTGGGCATTGTGTAATGATTGCTCTTGCATTCAAATCTGGATTCACTGCTCGCGCCAGTTTTAATACTTGTTCCATATGATCTAAAGTCTTTAGATCTCTACGCTTAGGCCTAAAAGGCAATAGCATATGTGTTGCTATAGTCATAGCAGAGCGCAATGCTTCTGAATCTTGTCCACCAGCATCAATGATAATATCTTCATATCTTTTTGATAAATCATTTAAAACTTGACGAATATTGCCCGAAGCTTGTACAGATGGGATATTTTTCAAATCCTCATTCTCATCACGTTCTTTAATCCAATCAGTTGTTGTACCTTGAGGATCTGCATCTAGAAGTAGAACATCTCTATTCTTGGTTTGTAAATAAACCGCTAAGTTCTGTGCAAGGCAGCTCTTACCAGCTCCGCCTTTTTCACCACCTACTAAAATAATCATAAGTTATGTAAGTTACGTAATTTTGTTGGAAACAATGTATAAGTTTTAATCTCCTGAATCAACTATTGTGAAAAATAAAGTTAAAAATAAAGTTATCCACAAGTAAGGCACTTTTTTAAATTTATATATATTTTTAAATTTATATTTTATAGGTCTCTTGTATCTCTTGTAGTGTATAGCTTTGAGAGGATTTAAATGGACGTTTTCCTGACAATAAGTGGACGTTTTCCT
>NZ_KB849682.1 GCF_000368785.1 Acinetobacter towneri DSM 14962 = CIP 107472
TGGGTTGATACCGTAATCGCTGTGTTAATTGGCTTCTGGGTCTTACCTCGAACTTGGATTTTATTAAAACAAAGTATTAATATTCTGCTTGAAGGAGTTCCTGATGAGATTGATATTGAGTCGTTAAGAAATGATTTATTGAAGCTAGAGGGCGTTGAAGGGATTCATCAGTTGAAAGTCTGGGCTATATCCTCAAAAAATATTCATTTAACTGCTCATTTGGTTGCTCCGAATAGCAATACAGATCAACTCTATCAAAAGGCCTTAGAAGTTCTAAAACATAATCATAATATTACTGAAATTACGTTACAAATAGAAAGTAAGGAATGTAATACATTGGAACAGCATAAACATTAAAGTGCTGCTCTTTCTACATAATGGACAGATGACTAGGCTGATAAACCTTACCATTTTCCTGTATTACACTTCTATTTATCACACGCACTTTAAACACCATCCTGAGACATTTTAAAATTACAAGAATGTAATTTATGAGTCCTCTGGGTGTTAATTCTTTAAAGTTAGAATATCTAACAAGTATTAAATGAGAGTAAATAAACATGCTATTCAAAAATAAATTTTGTACTAAATTACTGTTAATTAGTGCATTCTTTAGTATCGCAAGTTTTAGTTATGCAGATGGCGGCTTGTTATTTCTTGAAAAGAATTTAAAAGCTTCTAAAGTTGAAAATTCTAAACAAAAACAAGTTAAAAATAATGAATCAAATGAATCAAATGAATAGTTGGGTTGCATAAATAAATCAATTAGACTTATTCATTCAGCAATATAATTCCTGAATGAATAAGTTTATAACTAAAACCGGCTTTGTTGCATAAACATTCAAAAGCTGAGTTTTCCCCAATCCATTCAAATTTAAGTGACAACTTGGGTGTGAGGTCTACCTAATTCCGTAAATCTATTCAGAACTGCCACACGCGCATGAACTTCATTGACCTGACTTTGAAAATGTCTTGCCGTCAGCTTATCTCCTAATAATTTGATGCAATGCATCTTGGTTTCCACCAAACTGCGACGGTGATAGCCCGACCATTTTTTCCATAGGGTTCTGCCTAAATGCTTAACCGTTTGAAGTAACTCATTTCGTTCTATTGAACTGATTTTAGAATCTTTCCAGGGCTTGGCATTCTTCCTGGGTGGAATTACGGCACTGTTGCAAATAACCACGAATGGTAAGCTGAAG
>NZ_KB849683.1:0-7237 GCF_000368785.1 Acinetobacter towneri DSM 14962 = CIP 107472
CTTTCGGAATGTTGTCCCCCACTAATAGGCAGATTCCTAAGCATTACTCACCCGTCCGCCGCTAGCTCAGTTACCGAAGCAACCTCGCCCGCTCGACTTGCATGTGTTAAGCCTGCCGCCAGCGTTCAATCTGAGCCATGATCAAACTCTTCAGTTAAAATCATTTTGAAGTTTTAATCTAAACTTCCAAATCTGGCTCATCAATTTTCTGACTTAAATTTCGCTCAAATAAACTTCGAGTAATTTAAACCAATCAATCAATGAAATATTTTTGATCAATCAATCAGTAAAAATCCACACAAGTTGTTCTTCATAATCTCTTAATGATCTTCTCGATGCTTCGTCAGCATCAAGCTAGGTCGGCTATATTACGCTTTATTTCCATAAAGTCAACATGCAATGTTGATTTTATTTTCAAACCCATCTACTCAAAACAAACTCAATTAATCTTAAATCAATCAACCAAGCTATTGTTTTTCAACAAGTTTTTATCAACATCGCCGCCGATGGATGTGCATTATAGGCCAAATATTTTGCCATGCAAGGCTTTTTGTAAAAGAAATATATCGAGTGTTTATTTTATAAACCCCAAAACAGATAAGCCACTGTTTTGTCTCATAAATTTATTTTAATAAAAATCTGTGCAATTCTTCAAAATACAATCACAAGATTTAATCTATTGTTTTATATGAAATTATTCTAATAAAAAAGTAAAAAGCAGAGCCTAAGCCCTGCTTTTGGTTTAAATAAAGTTCAAATTAGAACTTCATACTGATACGCGCCCAATAGTTACGGCCAATATTGTTAAATTGCTCATTCGCAGCAAAACCCAAACCCGCATTACCCATTTTGTTTAGATGCTCGGTATAAGTTTTATCCAGTACGTTATCAATACCCACAGACACATCAACACTTTTATTGAGGTTATAGCTGCCGTTTAAAGACAATACGCCAAAGCCACTGCTTTCTTTCACATCATAGCCCACGATATTACCTTCACGTTCGCTAATACGACTTTGACCATCAACAACACGTAATAATGCACCTAAAGTATATTTATCCTGAACATAGCGCAGGTTTAAACGCCCTTCCAAAGGTGAAATTTGTGGCAACGGCGTATTGTCCGTAGTGTTTTCACCCCACGCATACATGGCACTCACATCAGCCTGTAAAGCATCGGTAAATTGATAAGCAATACCAACTTCTGCACCTGCAATCGTTGCATCCACATTGCGAGTATGCGCCTCTAAAGGATTTTCTTTACTCTGAGGCTTGTTTTCATCTCTCAGTTTGTAATTCGTCAAAATATAATCATTAATTAAACCTGCATAAGCCGATGCCCAAGAGCTGAATGCACCATGTTCATGTTGATAGCCAAAGTCCAATTGAAGGGTTTTTTCAGTATCAATGTGATTAAACGTATTTTTATTTCCGTTACCCGACAGAGGACTAAACAATTCCCAATAATCAGGCATACGCTCTACATAGCCCAAACCGACATAAGTTTTAGCATCATGGTGCGGATGTTGATTTTCCAAACGAATAAAGCCACTTGGCAAAGTTTCTTTACGTTGTTGAGCTGTTTGCACTGCATCAACTTCGACCTGATCAACACGTACACCTGTAACTAATTTATTTTCATCATTGAGTTGATAACTCAATTCACCAAAACCGCCATAAGATTGAAATTCCATATCGGTTGTTACAGGGAAGTTCATTTTCGGCATTGTGGCTGAATACATGCCTTTACCATGTTTATTCTGTTGACTATCAATACCTGTAATAAACTGCAGCTTATCCCACTCATGCGTTACAGCCATCCGTGCATTTAAAGTACGGCGTGTCACATTCATTGCAGATTTAGCTTCCACCCACTCTTTTGTCATGTGATGTTGTGCCATACCTACTTTACGCAGACTATAGTTATCCATCACGTGATCGTTAAAGCTATAGTTCACCTGTGCTTCAATTTTCTTAATCACATCGGTGATATTTTTCTTTTCCACACGTAAACCTAAACTTTCGCGGTCAAATTCAGCACCATCCATTGTACGGCCCGCATAAACCACTTCAGCATCACCACGACCACCTGTCAGTTCTAGCCAAGTGTTTTCATCGGGTGTCCAACCTAAAGCGAGATCAGCATTCCAACGCTCCCAATCCGAAGGAACAGTTGTACCATTACCATCTTTATAGCTATCTGCTACAGAACGGTTGGCGTTTAAACGGATGTATTTATGCTCATCACCCGCAGCCGCTTCAACATTATGATCTAAACGGCCAAATGACCCCATCAAGACACTGGCTTGGCCACGATAGTTTTGACCTTCACCAAATTGCTCAGGCTTACGCTCAAACAATACCGTTGCTGCCGAACCTGTGTTGGCATATTGCACCGTTTGCGGGCCTTTAATGACGGTAATTTCATCAAAACTTTCTGGTGAAATATAAGAGGTTGGTGAATCCATACGACTCGGGCATGCACCTAAGTTTTCAGAACCATCGGTTAAAATTTTAATACGTGAACCAAACATGCCGCGGAAGGTCACATCGCCATTGGTACCCGCACCACTGTTGACAGCACTAAAGCCAACTATGCTTTGCAAATAGTCTGCACCATCTGTGGCTGGAATCGGCTGAATGGGTTGTTTTGGATTAGCACGAACCACCAAACCATTGGCATCATTGCCCTGTTGTGCGGTTGCAACAATAGGCGCAAGACTATGCGTATTCGCAGACAGCATACTTTGATCGGCAAACGCACTTGCTGAATAGCAGGCAACACAAACTGCAGCCGCAATGGGCTGTAATAAAAATTTAGGCTGAGCCATTTTATTTCTCACTTCAAAACATAAATACAGTTAGGGTCAAAGCAGACCCGAAAAACATTGAATTTATGCAAAGTGAGGTGGAGCACGTCCCTGCGGAAGTAAAAAGAGTTGCTGAAGTGCAAACCAAACGTGTTGAAAACGTTTTTGGAAAGCCAAAAGACGTACCTGAATGCGATCAAGCACTTCTTTAAGCTCTAATTCAGGTGGCAAGACCAAGTTGCCATAGACCGTACAATACTGACATTGGTGTGAAGCATCGTGATGATGATGTCCATGCTGTGCAGTCAGTTGTTGATCATCAGCTTGCGATGTAGATGAATGTGCAGCATGCGAAGAATTTGTATGCACGGCGTGGGCTTGTGGCAACAAAAGTGCACGCGTGATGGTTTCACAGACTGGCGCAACTTGATATTGCTCAGGCAGCAAAGGCTGTAAAAAAACAGCAATCTGTAAAAAAACTGCGATAAATGAGAGCAGTAAACCACTACGCAACAACAAAAACATCTATCCTGAATTTGTGTGGCACAAGTATAACAAAGCCCAATCGAAATTGGGCTGATTTTTAGGCTTTGGTCTAAACTTGCGCGTCTAGTCTTCTTGATTGTTCTACGTCTTAACGCTTGACCGCGACTTTTTCTTTCTGACGCTGGCGCACTACTTTTTCGACTTTTTCACGGGCACGCTGACGCTTGAGCGGCGATAAATAATCGACAAATAATTTGCCATTTAAGTGATCCATTTCATGTTGGATACAAACAGCGAGAAGTTCATCCGCTTCTAGCGCAAAGGATTGGCCCTCAAGGTTAATCGCTTCAATTTTTACACGTGACGGACGCTCAACTTTGTCGTATATTTGAGGCACTGACAAACACCCTTCTTCATACGGTTGGGTCTCTTCAGTCAATGCCGTAACTTTGGGGTTAATGAAGACCATGGGTTGATCTTTATTTTCAGATAAATCCATGACAATGAGCTGAATATGATGATCGACCTGTGTGGCTGCCAGACCAATTCCTGGTGCGGCATACATCGTTTCAAACATATCTGCAGCCAGCTGACGAATTTCGTCGGTGACTTCTTCGACGGGTTTGGCAATGGTACGCAAACGGGGATCCGGGAAACTTAAAATAGGTAATAAGGCCATAGGACGTCCTCACTGATATGCCATTGATCAAAAAACCGAATGAAGGAATGCTTCATCAAAAAAATGTGTGTAAGATCGTTATTATAACGCAACTACATACATAATTTTAGGAATTATGATAATGAAAAAGGTTTTGACAGACACATCCTCTTTTCGTGTCTTGGGGTTTAAAAAGCAAGTTTTAGCACTCGCGGTATGTCTCATAGTGGGACTTGGTGCGATCAGTGTGGCTGAAGCAGCACCTGCACGAAACATCAATCCGCCTGCCTTAAAAGCCAGCGCACCAAATGTGTATGTGGTAAAAAAAGGCGATACCTTATGGGATATTTCCAAAAAATTCCTGAACAACCCATTACGTTGGCCTGAAATTTGGGCAAGTAACCGTCACGTAAAAAATCCACACTGGATTTTCCCAGGTGACCGTTTGTTGATGTGTACCTACGAAGGTCGCCCTATTATTGGTAAAGATGAAGGCGATGGCTGTGAAGGCATTATTCGTCGTTATGCAGGCAAGAGCACCAATTTACAGCCGCAAATTCGCGTGGAGTCTTTAAATAATACCATTCCTGTGATTCCACTTGACTACATCAAACACTGGTTAGAGCGCAGCAGCATTATTGCCGCAGATGCGTTACAAGGCACACCATATATTTTAGGTACTTCTGATCAACGTGTTTTAGCTGCTAAAGGTCAAAGTGTGTATGCACGTGGTGCAGGTCTGGAAGTAGGTCAACGCTACGGTGTATATCGTGAAGGCGAACCGTACATGCTGACCGATGCCAATGGTCAAAAATTCAATGCAGGCATTGAACTCACTCAAGTTGCTGCAGGTATTGCAGTACGTGGTGAAAATGACATCACCACACTTGAATTGACCGATACCTACAATGCCGAAGTGCGTCGTGGTGATCGCGTCTTACCAATTTATGACCCAATGCTGCCAACCTTGTTCTACCCAACGCATGCTGAAAATGTCAGCACAGGTGGTCAGGTGCTACGTGTGATGGGTTCGATTGGTACTGCAGCAAAACACAGTGTTGTGGCAATTGATCGCGGTACATTACATGGCGTGCAATCTGGTCATGTGTTTAGCGTAGCGCAAAAAGGCGAAGTGGTCACCGACCCGAAAACCAAAGAACGTGTTCAGCTTCCAGGCGAACGTATTGGCAATATCATGGTCTTCAAGAGCTTTGACCACATTAGCTATGCCTATGTTTTAGACAGTGAATTACCAATTAAAGTCGGTGCGAGCTTACAAGCACCACGAATGGACGACTAAAACGGTTTAAGATGGTGATGTTGAATTCATTCAGCCCACAGCAAATCAACTACATTTTGTTGTGGTATTTGGTTCAACATTCACTGTCTAGTTTTTCCAAACTCGTACAACATTATGGTTCCGTGGCTGCCGCAGTGCAGCCCGAACACCTCCTCACATGGTCAGATGTGCGCATTCATGCCAACCATCTACAACGCGCCAAAGAATATCTCAGCCCAACAGGGCAACTCGCCTTTGAACAATGTCTGAATCAACTGCAACAGCAGTGCGATTTTATTCTAACTTTGGACGATGCGGACTATCCCAATCAGTTACGACCCTATTCCAACAAGCCACCCATTTTATTTGGGCAAGGCAATGCACAGGCTTTGTTGCAAGCGCAAATTGCGATTGTCGGCAGTCGCAAAGCCAGCCCGCATGGTCGGCAAGTGGCTTATGATTTTGCTTATTATTTAAGTGAACAAGGGTTCTTTATCAATAGTGGTTTGGCACAAGGTATTGATGAAGCCGCACATCAAGGTGCTTTGCAACATCAACGTACCATTGCAGTCATGGGCACAGGTTTGGACAGCACTTATCCAAGTGCACATCACAGCCTGCGCCAAAAAATTGTAGAATCTGGTGGTGCCGTGATTACGGAGTTTTTACCACAGACTAAGCCCTTACAGCAACATTTTCCACGACGTAACCGTATTGTCAGTGGACTAAGTTTAGGCGTGATTGTTGCTGAAGCCAGTTTAAATAGTGGCTCGCTGATTACCGCGAAACTGGCAGCAGAGCAAGGCAAATTAATTTTTGCCATTCCAGGACATATTTACAGTGAATTTCATCAAGGTTGCCACCAATTGATTCGTGAAGGTGCAATTTTAGTGGATCATCCTGAACAAGTGATTGAAGATTTAGCCCTACCCACCCAATGGCAATATCAACAAAACCAAATAGCATCAAGCCAAAATCAGACTACAGCAGCTTCAACAAAAGCAAAATTATCTACACCACCGACTGAAGCAATACTTCAAACCACCACAACAAAAACAGCAGATACAAGTACACCGCATATTCCCGAGCATTTATTGGCACTGTATCAACAACTGGATTGGGTCGGACAAAGCATCGATCACTTGGCACAGCAACTGAATTTAGATATTGCCACACTCACCAGCGCATTAATGGAACTGGAACTCATGGGCTTCTGTTTACAACAATCAGGTTTATATCTGCGTTGTCGTCCACTCAAATAAGGTTCACAATAAGCGCCTATTTCACGTTTCTGTTTAGGTAAAACTCCCATGATTACAACTTCTGTCACCGAAGCCGCTGCATGTCTACAACAAGGACAGGTACTGGCCTATCCTACAGAGGCGGTTTGGGGATTGGGATGTGATCCATATAATCAACAGGCATTTTTGGAAATTTTGCGTCTGAAACAGCGTCCGATTGAAAAAGGTGTGATTTTACTGGCAGGACATCTGTCACAAGTAGAGCATTTGCTGCAGGATTTAAACCCCGAAATGCGAGATCGCGTAATTGCGTCATGGACGAATACTTATCCCACAGATCGAGCAACCACCTGGCTATTACCCAGCACAGCCGCAATTCCAGAGTGGATTACAGGTCAACACCCCAAAGTAGCGGTGCGCGTAACCAATCATCCTTTATGTATGGCGTTATGCCATGCCTTTGATGGCTTTATTGTATCGACCAGTGCCAATCCTGCGGGACTTGCCCCTGCACGCTCTTTGCAAGAGACAACGCAATATTTCCATCAACAATTGCACTACTTAAATGGTGATTTGGGTTTAAGCCAGCAACCTAGCCGTATTTTAGATGCAGAGAGTGGGGCAGTGATTCGCGCCTAGCTTTAGACAAATTTTAGTTGACATCCTCCCCGACCTAAAGGACGGAGATTCCTACTGCTAGACGCTCATGCCCGAGCGCAAGAATATTCAGTGCGGAATTTACATCCCGATCATGGAGCGTACC
>NZ_KB849683.1:8022-70350 GCF_000368785.1 Acinetobacter towneri DSM 14962 = CIP 107472
TTTATTACTGACACGCCATTTTAGTTTTGCTTTTTTGAACTGCTTGCGTCTTGTGACCAATTCTTCTGTCACTGCCTGAATAGTTTGACTGTGCAAGTTGCATTCTTTCGATGTGCCTTTCGTGTATTTTGCAAGGTCGTATGCTGAAAAGAATTGTTGTTTACGTTGTAGATACTTAAAACACAAATCATTGACATAATTCCAGACAAAATTTACTTCGGATGCTAACTGATTTAGCACCTTGCAATGTTTGTCTTTTATGCGTAATTTGAGTGTCTTCATCCAATTATTTTAACAGTATTTTTCTTAATAGTGACTATAGTACAAGTATTTAAAACGACATTTCGTGTCGTTCATATGGTTTACTCCAGTCGCTTATATCCTCGTGCTGAACCACGAGGTTTTACGCTCCAGTGGATAAAAAAAAGCTCAACCATATAGGGATGGTTGAGCATAAAAAGGATGTGTATAAAAGCACATCCAGAGGGTTTGAAAATCTTGCTGCAAATGATATTTCACTGATTATTGAATACAGTGGATCATTTTCAGTACGTGAATTATGGAGTAATTTAGTCGACTATACAAATAGATTTTTCCTATTAATCCAAGACAAATATTCAATGAAAGATTCATCTTTTTTTCTTAACAATTTAAATTATCTTACTATTTTTACAATTATTTTAGAAAAATTAAAAAAACTGTCATAATTCATAACACTCAATACTGTATAAATTTTGAATAAAAGGCATTTTAAATACACCTTTATGTGATCAAAAAAACACCAATTAAACTCAAATTTTTGCTTGAATGTGTACGCGTGCTTTCATTTGTGCCAACACAATACCCGTTAAAATAATCAATCCACCGATACTGTGATAACTCCCCCACACTTCTGCCAACCAAAAATATGCAATGATAGCCGTGAAAACAGGCATCAAATTCATAAAAATACTGGTGCGATTTGGCCCTAAATATTGAACGGCCAACATCCATACCAAAGGTGCAATAATTGAAGGAAATATACCTGCATACAGCACACTTAAACCATTTTGGCTATTTAAATGATCCAAGCCGAACCACAAAATAAATGGCAGATGGTAAAGTAAGGCGAATATAATTTGCACATAAAGACTCAGCATGAGCGGCAATTTTAAATTCCATTTCTTTAAAAACACCCCATAAAAGGCGTAAAAAAATACCGCCAAAACCATGAGCATATCGCCCGCATGTCCTGTCAGCTGACTGAGTTGACGCAAATCTCCTTGTGCAATCACATACAACAAACCCGAAAATGAAATAATGCAGCCCAAAACCGCAAATCGTGTCGGAATGTCTTTTAAGATCAGCAATGAAACCAAAACCGTAAACATGGGAATAAACGCATTAATAATGCCCATATTGGTTGCAGTGGTGTAATTGGCTGCGGTATAGCTTAGACCTTGATACAGCACCAAACCAAAAGCACTAAGCACTGCCAACTGTTTCAAATGTGGACGAATCAACTCACGCTGCTGCCAAACTTTGGGCAATATCCACGGGGTTAAAATCAGAAAAGCAATCAACCAGCGATAAAAACTGATACTGACGGGTGAAATATACTCCGCCACATACCTCGTTACTGCAATATTTAAAGACCAAATCAATACCGCAATCAATGGCAATAAAATTGCCCAAAATACGCCTTTATCTGACCGTATCATGTATTCATCATCCTTGTTGTACCAAACAGCATACCTACTGTGAAACCCTTTTCTATAACTGACTTGTGATGCAAAGTGCTAAAAACCCAGTGTCTATTTATGGCACTTTTCGCTCGATTTATCCATCAATAAAATAAAATGCAGATACGAATTACATTTTTCTGCGCAATATCACGGCTATGCGGGATTCCATCAGTGTCGTAAATTTCTTTGCTATAAAACTTGCTGTACCCAAAAATTACAGTTACAACAGTAGCGGTAAAATACAGATTCTAGGAAGCAACTATGCGCACTTCAGTTTATGACATTGCAGTAAAAACCAATCAGGGTACGGAAACCACATTAAATCAATATGCAGGAAAAGTGTTGTTGATCGTGAACGTGGCATCAAAATGTGGCTTAACCCCGCAATACGAAGGCTTACAGCAACTCTACGCAGCAAAACAGGCACAAGGCTTAGAAATTTTAGCCTTTCCATCGAATGATTTCTTGGCACAAGAACCGGGCAGCGATACAGAAATTCAGGAATTTTGCTCACTGAATTATCAGGTGAGTTTTCCATTGTTTGCTAAAATTCCAGTCGTGGGTGCAGAAAAACATCCTCTCTACACGGCTTTAACGCAAGCAATTCCTGAACGTATTGGTGAAGGCCCATGGTGGAAAGATTTGGTTGATTACGGCTTAACCCCAAATGAACCACCTGAAGTATTGTGGAACTTTGAAAAGTTTTTGGTGAATAAACAAGGTGAAGTGGTGGCGCGTTTTGCCCCAGATTTAACCGCAGATGACCCGCGCATTGTAGAAGCGATTGAGGCTGAATTGGCTAAATAATTTTTTATTCAGCAAGTTAAAGAGTTCTTTCATAAATTCTCTTTAAATCAATAATTCAGCTCCCTCATCCTCTTGCGGAATATATTCCTCATCCTGAGCCATATATGGCGCAAGAGAAGGGACTATCAATATCAATTCGACGCATTACTTATGATCATTTTTCTTTTATGAAAGATGTCTAATACATAGGAGTTTCTTTAAAACTCCTATTTTTTTTGATTTAGACAAAAAAATTAAGATTTGTTATTGCTTTGCAACAATCTGTTTTTTATTCATATTTTCGTTTTATATTCATTCTCAATGAGTACCAAAAATCACATGAATATGAAAAATGTATCTTCGAAGACACTACTTCCGTTTGCACTATTGAGTTCTGCCTTGCTACTCAGCGCCTGTGATCAAATGAACACGCCGCAAACGCAAACAACTAATCAAGATGATTCCAGCGCATCATCCAACAGCAATACAAACCCAACCAACGCTCCATTAAGCAGTGGCAATATGTTCTATATTGTGCGCGATGTGGCTGATCTACAGCTCAAAGCAGGTCAATATGTCGAACAACTGAATCAAACCAAGTCTGAATTGCAAACCGCTGTAGATTCGCAAGATCCACAACAATTACAAATTGCAGCGACTCAATTACAACAGCAGTTACAAGGCTTCAATCAAACACTAAGCAGCCTAGACTTAAAAACACAGGAAATTGATACCATCCGTCAAAACTTATTGGCTGCCAATCAGCAAGTTTTGGCTTCACCATTTTTAAATGGACAAGTCGATTTAAGCAAAGTGGACTTTAAGAAACTGAAACAGCAAATGGGGAGTATTCAAGCTGAAATGCTAAAACTGGCGGGGATGATTTTACAAGGTGAGTCAAATCAGCCTACTGAAACTACCAATACAGCATCTTAAGCAAAGATAAGGCTTCAATTCCAAACAGCATAAAAAAAGCCACTCTTTCGAATGGCTTTTTTCAATCTTAAACCGACAATTAAAGTGCGCGGTTTTTGATTTTGCGGATGGTTTCCAACTGTGCAGCAGTTTCTGCCAAAGCAGCCAAAGCAGCAGCAGAGTCCAAATCGCTCTTTTGATTTGCCAACAATTGTTCAGCGTGTTTACGCGCTTCAATAATTGCCGCTTCATCTAAGTTTTCTGCACGAACTGCAGTATCTGCAAGAATCGTAACAACATGCGGTTGAACTTCTAGAACGCCACCAGATACATAGATTAATTCTTCTGTACCATTTTCCAGCAGAACGCGGATTGCACCCGGCTGAAGCAAAGTTACCAGTGGTGCGTGACCCGGCATAATACCGAGTTCACCGCCAGCACCTTTTGCAATTAGCATAGTCACAGTGCCCGAGTACAAAGACTCTTTTACACTTACAACATCACATTGCATAGTCGCCATGAGAATCTCCTAAATTAGAGCTGCTAATTAAAGTTTCTCGGCTTTAGCAATCACTTCGTCAATGCCACCAACCATATAGAACGCTTGTTCTGGGATATGATCGTATTCACCAGCTAGAAGACCTTTAAAGCCACGAATTGTATCTTTAAGCGGTACAAGTTTACCAGGCGCGCCAGTAAATACTTCAGCTACGTGGAACGGTTGAGAGAAGAAACGTTGGATCTTACGTGCACGGTATACAGTAAGTTTGTCTTCTTCTGACAATTCGTCCATACCAAGAATTGCGATAATGTCTTTCAATTCTTTATAACGTTGAAGAACGTTTTGAACTGAACGAGCAATTTCGTAATGCTCAGTACCAACAACTAATGGATCTAACTGACGTGAAGTTGAGTCTAGTGGATCGATCGCAGGGTAAATACCTTGAGATGCAATATCACGGCTCAATACTACAGTTGCGTCTAAGTGCGCGAACGTTGTAGCAGGTGATGGGTCAGTCAAGTCATCGGCAGGTACGTATACAGCTTGAATAGATGTAATCGAACCAGACTTAGTTGAAGTAATACGTTCTTGAAGAACACCCATCTCTTCTGCAAGTGTAGGCTGATAACCTACTGCAGATGGCATACGACCTAGAAGTGCTGATACTTCAGTACCTGCTAGTGTATAACGGTAGATGTTGTCTACGAACAATAATACGTCACGACCTTTACCGTTCTCATCTTTTTGATCACGGAAGTACTCAGCCATAGTCAAACCAGTTAACGCTACGCGTAAACGGTTACCAGGCGGCTCGTTCATCTGACCGTAGACCATTGCTACTTTGTCAAGAACGTTAGAGTCTTTCATTTCGTGATAGAAGTCGTTACCTTCACGAGTACGCTCACCAACACCAGCGAATACAGATAAACCTGAGTGCGCTTTAGCGATGTTGTTGATCAACTCCATCATATTTACGGTTTTACCAACACCCGCACCACCGAACAGACCAACTTTACCACCTTTCGCGAACGGGCAAAGTAAGTCAATGACTTTAATACCAGTTTCTAAAAGGTCAGTAGAAGCCGCTTGTTCTGCATAAGAAGGCGCTTGACGGTGAATTGGTAAACGCTCTTCAGTTGCAACTGGACCAGCTTCGTCGATAGGGCGACCAAGAACGTCCATGATACGACCAAGTGTCGCTGTACCTACTGGTACAGAGATTGGTGCGTTAGTGTTAGTTACGTTCAAACCACGCTTAAGGCCTTCAGTAGAACCCATTGCAATAGTACGAACTACGCCATCACCAAGTTGTTGCTGAACTTCTAATGTAGTTTCAGTACCGTCAACTTGGAGAGCGTCATAGATCTTAGGAACGCTGTTGCGTTCAAACTCGACGTCGATAACCGCGCCGATGATCTGAATGATACGACCGCCACTCATTGCTGTCTCCTCAATTCAAACTAATAATGTTAAACGGCAGCGGCACCACCAACGATTTCAGAAATTTCCTGAGTAATCGCGGCTTGACGCAGCTTGTTATAAATAAGTTGTAGGCTCTTGATCAGTTCACCTGCGTTATCTGTTGCAGCTTTCATTGCAACCATACGCGCAGACTGTTCACATGCGATGTTTTCAATCACACCTTGATAAACCATAGACTCGATGTAACGAACCAATAAACCATTTAACAGCTCTTCAGCTTCTGGTTCATAGATATAATCCCAACCGTATTGACGGTTAAGAGTCTTGTTTTCTTCAGCAGATGCTAAAGGAACAAGTTGTTCGATTTTCTGATCTTGAGTCATGGCATTGACAAAGCCGTTTGACACGAGGTAAATGCGATCTAACTCGCCTTTATCGTACGCATCTAACATCACTTGCACAGAGCCAGATAACTGTTCAAGACTTGGCGCGTCACCTACGTTTGTAGTTGCACCAAGCACTTTACCGCCGTAGTTTTTAAAAAACGAAACCGCTTTTTGACCAATTAAAGCAAACTGAACTTCAATTGACTGCTCTTGTTGTTGCTGTACATGCTTTACAACTTTCTTGAACAAGTTAATGTTCAAGCCACCTGCCAAACCACGATCTGAAGACACGATGATATAACCAACGCGTTTTACAGGGCGTTCAATCATATAACGGTGTTTGTATTCAGGGTTCGCCTGTACCAAATGAGCAATTACACGGTGCATATTTTCGGCATACGGACGGCCTTGAGCCATGCGCTCTTGCGCACGACGCATCTTAGAAGCAGCAACCATTTGCATCGCGCGAGTAATCTTTTGCGTGCTCTTGATACTAGCAACTTTGGCGCGAATTTCTTTTAAATTTGCCATACGCTTAACCTAGTATTCGAAAGCCCTTTCAGGCTTCCGAAGGTTGATTCCGTGAACCAAACCTCTAACTAGCCAATGCTAAATTAGTAAGTTTGAGTCGCTTTAAAGCTTTCAATACCTGCTTTGATTGCAGCTTCGATGTCTTTGTTGAAATCACCAGTTTCATCGATTTGTTGCATTAACGCAGCATGTTCTGAACGGAAGTAAGAAATTAACGCAGCATCAAAGTCTACGATTTTCTTCACTTCTACGTCAGCCATGTAGCCTTCGTTAGATGCATAAACTGAAACAGCTTGGTCAGCAATTGAGTATGGCGCATATTGTTTCTGCTTCATTAACTCAGTTACACGTTGACCATGTTCAAGTTGCTTACGAGTTGCTTCGTCAAGGTCAGAAGCGAACTGAGCAAACGCTGCCAATTCACGGTATTGCGCCAAAGCGGTACGGATACCACCAGACAATTTTTTGATGATCTTAGTTTGAGCAGAACCACCAACACGCGATACAGAAATACCCGCGTTCACAGCAGGACGAATACCCGCGTTGAATAATGATGTTTCTAAGAAGATCTGACCATCTGTAATCGAAATTACGTTGGTTGGTACGAATGCAGATACGTCACCTGCTTGAGTTTCAATAATCGGCAATGCAGTTAAAGAACCAGTTTGACCTTTAACTTCGCCGTTAGTGAATTTCTCAACGTAGTCAGCAGATACACGAGAAGCACGCTCAAGTAGACGCGAGTGTAGATAGAACACGTCACCTGGATACGCTTCACGACCTGGTGGACGACGTAAAAGCAATGAAATTTGACGATACGCAACAGCTTGCTTAGACAAGTCATCATAAATGATTAACGCGTCTTCACCACGGTCACGGTAGTATTCACCCATTGTACAACCAGAGTACGGAGCTAAATACAGCATTGCTGCTGGATCAGATGCACCTGCTGCGACAACAGTGGTATACGCCATAGCGCCAGTTTCTTCTAGCTTACGTACTACGTTTGCGATAGTCGATTGTTTTTGACCAATTGCTACGTATACACACTTAATGCCAGAGTTTTTCTGAGCGATGATCGCATCGATCGCCATTGCTGTTTTACCAGTTTGACGGTCACCAATGATCAACTCACGTTGACCACGGCCTACAGGGATCATGGTATCAACTGATTTATAACCAGTTTGAACAGGTTGATCCACTGATTGACGCCAAATTACGCCTGGTGCTACTTTTTCTACGGCATCAGTTAATTTTGCATCAATAGGGCCTTTACCATCAATTGGGTTACCCAAAGCATCTACCACACGGCCTAAAAGTTCTGGACCAACCGGAACTTCTAATACACGACCTGTGCAACGTGCTTTTTGACCTTCTTGAAGGCTTAAGTAGTTACCTAAAACAACGACGCCCACTGAATCCTGTTCTAGGTTCAGTGCCATACCAAATAAGCCGCCGTCGAATTCGATCATTTCACCGTACATTGCATCAGCAAGGCCGTGAATGCGCACAATACCGTCGGATACCATAACAATGGTACCTTCGTTTTTAGCGGTCGCGCTGGTGTCCAGATCGCCGATACGCTGTTTAATGAGCGCACTGATCTCGGATGGATTCAGTTGTTGCATTGCGCTATACCTCAATCTTTTATTAGTTCAGTCTTCGCAATTAAGCTAAAAGACGTGTCCGCATTTTTTCAAGCTTGTTAAGCGCAGAATCATCTATCACTTGGTCGCCTGCACGAATAACCACACCCGCAATTAACGCTGGGTTCACTTCTACAGAAACATTTACTGCCGCAGCGAAACGTTTTTCTAACGCTTGAGCAAGAATTTGTTCTTGTACAGAAGTCAATGGGAATGCTGATTCAATCACAACATCCACAGTATTGTTATTCTGTGATTTGAGCTGTTCGTATTCTGCTTGAATTTCAGGAAGCAAAGCCAAACGGTTGTTTTCAGCAAGCAATGTCAAAAAGTTTGACACTGCTGCAGTTTGGTCTTCACCTAAAACTTTGGCAAAAATACTCACCTGCTCAGCAGGCGTAAGCTCAGGGCGATTTAAGTAAGCTGAAAATGCTTCGTCTTGCACCGCAGCACTGAGCAAGTTAAGTGCTGTTGACCAATTGTCAGTTGCACCTTGCTCAGAAGCGTAAGCAAATGCTGCTTTAGCGTATGGGCGTGCCAACGTCAAGAGTTCAGCCATAATCTGCCTCTCTCTTAAAGTTTAGCAGCCAGCTGAGTCAGCATGGCATTGTGAGCTTCTGCGTCAACTTGCTGGCTAAGAATTTTCTCTGCACCAGTTACTGCAAGCGCAGCTACTTGTTGACGTAATTCTTCGCGAGCAGAATTGATTTCTGTATCAACAGCTTCTTTCGCTTGTTGACGAATACGCTCACCTTCAGCAGATGCTTGGGTACGCGCTTCTTCTACCAATTGTGCTGCACGACGATTCGCTTGTTCGATCAATTGAGCCGCTTGTGCTTTAGCTGCATCTAATTCAGCTTTCACTTGAGCTTGCGCATCGGCAAGATCAGCTTTGGCTTTCTCAGCTGCATTTAAGCCGTCAGCAATACGACGCTGACGCTCACTAATCGCATTGATTAGTGGTGGCCATACAAACTTCATGCAGAATGCGACGAAAATCGCAAATGCAATCGCTTGGCCAAACAATGTGAGGTTGATATTCATTGCAAATTCCTCAAATAGTGAATTTCGGAATTAAGCTGATTAACCTACAAATGGATTAGCGAAGATGAAGAACAAGCCAATACCAACACCGATCATAGGCACAGCATCAAGAAGACCTGCGATTAAGAACATACGAGTTTGAAGTTGTGGAGCCAATTCTGGTTGACGAGCAACAGCTTCAAGGAAGCGACCGCCTAAAAGACCAAAACCAATCGCAGTACCTAAAGCACCGAAAGCGATCAAGATAGCAGATGCAATTGCAACTAGACCTAAAGTGAGTTCCATGATAATTCCTCAGAGGTTAGGTTTTATACCAAATTAAGTTAAAAAATTGTGTGCCCAACCGCCCGATGACAGTTAGGCCATACCATTAATGCTTTTCGCTTGCCATGCTCATGTACACGATAGTCAACATCATGAAAATGAATGCTTGTAGCGTAATAATCAAAATGTGGAAAATCGCCCAAGGCACAGACAATGCCCACTGGATCCAGAACGGTAATAACGCGATAAGAATGAAGATTAACTCACCCGCATACATGTTACCGAACAGTCGTAGAGCCAATGAAACTGGTCGCGCCAAGAAAGTAGTCAATTCCAACAATAAGTTGAATGGAATTAAAAGCACTTTAGCAACTGGATTACTTGGGTTGAATGGGTTAAGTGCCAACTCACCAACGAAGCCGCCAACACCTTTCTCACGAATACTATAGAAAATAATTAAGAAGAATACAGAAATAGACATACCTAAGGTAATGTTTGGATCTGTAGTCGGAACAATTTTAAAGTAAACCTGATGAGGGTCCACACCCAGCATAGATGCAATCGCCTGTTGAGCTACATAAGGAATAAAGTCAACAGGGATTAAATCCATCAAGTTCATGAGGAAAATCCACACGAAAATGGTTAATGCTAAGGGTGCAATTAATCGAGACTTCCCATGGAAGGTATCACGTACACTTGAATCCACAAACTCGATAATCACTTCAATTACTGACTGGAATTTACCAGGCACGCCTGAATTTGCAGCTTTCGCAACAATCCAGAACAATAAACAGAAGATCAGACCAAGTCCGATAGACCAACCCATTGAATCCAAGTGAATAGCAGTGAACCCCATCTGTTGAGCTTCTTCAGCAGACTCAGCCAACTTCCATGAACCGTCTGGCATTTTGCCATAGGTCATATTGGTCAAGTGATGCTTGATATACTCGGTCGAAGTAAGGGCATGTTCTTCAGCAGCCATAAATCACACCTGGTCAATGTAAAAAAACTAATAGAACAAACGAACATCGCGTGCTGCTTGATATCTCGCCTATTCCTGAAAAACTTTTCAATTTTTGCTGCGTTTAGACTCGTTTTTGTAATCGTGACACCCAAAATGGCGCAACCCACGACATGCTTTGAACGAGCATAAAACCACAAAACAATGCCACCGGGGATAACGGCTGTACATTGCTTAAAATTAAAATGAATCCTACGATCACGATTGCAAACTTACCGAGCATTCCTCTATACATGTTCGAAAGAACCTGTCTGGACGCTCGTGCACCTGCTGCTCGAAACGACTGCCATGAAAAATAACAACTTGCCAACCAACAAACACTAGCACCAAGTGCAGCGCTTAAGGCAGCCGTTGAGTCTTTCAAGACCCACGCTATCAGGGCTGAAACTGGAATCATGAATGCTTGTAAGAAGACCAAAGCTTTAGCTAATCGTCGGTCAATCAAGCGACTAGTTCGGCTCATTTTTTTATCCACTCACAGCATTAATGCTTGACAAGTTCAACTGATGATCGTTTTTTATCGCAGGCATTATAGAGTTAGCCCCCTGAACATGCAATCGTTTCCCGACCTTAGTCGTGTTTTTTTGCATGTTTGTCTCGGAATTGTCATATTTCAAATTTGCTTAAAAAACGCATCATTTTCGTGCATTTAATACACAAGCCTTGGTTTGCTTGGCTAATTGCTGCCACGCTTGCACAAAATCATCTGCGCCGCGCATGCTTTCATCGACCTTTTGAAACACAATTGGATTCAATTTCATATACTGATTTTTACTGGCATGACCTTCTGCAAGCAGGCACATTTTTGGATTTGGGCGGTGATCGTTCAAATATTTAATTTGTGCGACTGTTGGCGCAATATGCGGATCGTTGGTCATCGACCCTGAAAATTCTAAATTTAAGGGACGTTCTAAGTATTGATAGGCATCGTGATAGGCCCAATATGGCTGTGCTGCAGTTTGAGTCTGAAATTGACTTGCACTTTTGAATAAACTCTGTGCGAAGGCACGTGCGTTGTTCCAGTATCCATCGCGATGTTCAGGCATTTGCTGAGAACGTAACGCGGCAATAAAGAAGCCGATACGCACCGCATTGTTTGGGTCTAGCCAGACATGGCTGTCTACTGTATTTTTTAATGCTGCACCACGTTCTGAACGCTGCGGCAAAGTTTTCATAATGCCCGTATCTAATAAAGCAATCGCTTTAGGATTTTGATGTAATACACGTTCTAGCGGTGCTTCATGCGCCTTACCTAGCCAAATAATTAAACCCGCATCTTGGATGATTTTACGATGTGCAGGCGTGAGCGATACATCATGCCCTGTTTGATCTGCCAGTAATAAAGTGGGTGTTTCGATATTTTGCGTGACTTTTTGGGCAATCAAATAGATAGGATGCGTAGACACCACCAAAGCCTGCGCCATGCTGACAGTACTGCATAACGCTAAGAAACAGAAACTAAATAAACGAAACATTGCGGCATATCACGAAAAATCGATAAATGTTATAATATAACAATTTTATAAAAATACCTACGTATAATCGAAACTAATAACGCTTCATGCTAAGATTTACTGTCGTTTTTCTTTTAAAGTTCAACTGGGGTGGCTATGAGCTTATGTTCGCACGAGCATCACAATGCATTACATGGCGTTCACGACCATCACAATGTCGATCAACGTCTTGCCGAAGCTGAAAGTTTATGTGCGGCAACAGGTGCTCGTTTAACACCGCTACGTAAAGAAGTGTTGGAACTCATTCTCAAGGCATCTGCACCAATGGGTGCTTATGATTTATTGGCGAAAATTAAAAGTGAGTCTGATCGTCCTGCAGCACCGCCAACGGTGTACCGTACTTTGGATTTTTTACTGGAAAAAGGACTAATTCACCGTTTGACTTCAATCAATGCCTATATTCCTTGCTGTCATCCACGTGAAGGACACCAAGCGGCTTTTTTGATCTGTACTGAATGTAAAGTCGTTAAAGAAGCTTCAGCGCAAGGTTTATTAGAGCAACTCGATCAGTTGGCAGCCTCTGACCGCTTTAGCCCGCATCACAGCATTATTGAGATTTCTGGAAAATGTCAGCAGTGCAACAGCAAATAACCACTGCACCGCTCATCGCCTTGCACAATATTCAGGTGCGAATAGATGAGCGCGATATTTTAAAAAATGTCGATTTTGAATTGCATGCACATGAAATTGTCACGCTAATTGGCCCCAATGGCGCAGGAAAATCGACTCTAATTAAAGTCTTGCTTGGCATTGTCAAACCGAATGCAGGCAAGCTTGTAAATGCACGCAAGCTGACTTTTTCGTATGTGCCGCAAAAGTTTAATCCTTCACACAGCTTACCTTTAAGAGTGAAAGATTTACTGGCTTTAGAAAAATGCCCAGACGCAATTAAAGCAGAGATTATCCGCGATACTGGGATTGCCAAACTGCAAGATTCGAAAGTACAACAACTGTCTGGTGGTGAGCGGCAACGGGTGCTATTGGCACGCGCCTTATTACGTCAACCTGATGTTTTAGTACTGGATGAGCCGATGCAAGGACTAGATATTCAGTCCGAAGCTGAACTGTATGACTATGTGCGCAACTTACCCAGCAAATATGGCTGTGCGGTATTGATGGTGTCGCATGATTTGCAATGGGTCATGCAAGGTACGCATCGTGTGGTATGTTTAAATAAACACATTTGCTGTAGCGGTTTGCCCGAAAATGTACAGCAACACCCTGAATACCAAGCTATTTTTGGAACCAATCGGGTGTTTTATCAACATCACCATGAACACTGCGCCCATGGCGATCATGCCGAGCCTTGTCAGCATGATTCACGTCCTCATATTCACCCTGAACCGGAAGCTTAACCCATGATGGATTGGCTACAATTGCTGTTACCTGCATGGATCATGGGCAGTTTATTGGTATTTTTGACCGCCCCACTTGGCTGTTTAATGCTGTGGCGACGCATGTCCTTTTTTGCCGACACGATGGCACATGGTACGTTATTGGGTGTGGCGATTGCAGGGGCGTTGAGTTTGCCTCTGTGGATGGGCGTGACATTCTTGGCATTATTATTGGTGGGTGTTTTGTGGATTTTACATGATCCACGGTTGCCAAATGATGCATTATTGGCGCTCTGCTCTGCAACCTTGCTCTGTTCAGGTTTGCTCTTTATTCAGCATATTCCAAGTTTGCGTCCTGAATTGCTGAGCTATTTATTTGGTGATTTACTCACCATTTCATGGGCAGATTTACCTGTATTTGCCCTAGTGATTATTGTTGCTTTAGCGGTGCTGTATAAATTTTGGCAGGCACAAATTCAAATTGCAATTGACCCTGATATTGCGGTTAGTGAAGGCGTGAATGCACAATGGCAACGTCTGATTTTTATGTTGTTATTGGCATTATTTACAGTATTGGCTTTACGTGCAGTCGGCTCTTTATTGATGGGTGCATTGTTGGTGATTCCTGCCTTAACCGCACGTTTATTGGCTCACTCGCCTAAACAAATGGTGATTTGGGCGTTTATTGTGGCGCAAATTGCAGTCAGCGTAGGTTTATGGTCAAGTGCAGGCTTAAACATTTCAACAGGTTTAAGCATTGTGATGACTATGGCGATCATTTTTGCAGTAATTTTTAGCGTGCAAAAAGTCAGAAAGATAGCTTAGTTTTTCGTTAATGAATATCTATATTTTTGTATTGCAGCAATGAGCATTACGACCAAAAATGGCAGTATATACGCTATCCACAGTGCTATATCACTATGAATCACTTGCTGTAAAAGACTCAATTGCTGCTGACTTTCTGAAACAGCATTCCAATCTATCTTTTGTAGATAAAACATTGCATAAATGCAATCAACAACACAGCCGTAATATTAATCAACACCACACTTTGCCACACCGTATGTTTAAAATAAGTTTGCAAGGCGGCAAATACAAAAGAAAAAATCAAATTGATACTCAAATGTGCCATCAAAGCAATTGGCCAAAACACGCGATCTACTGAAAAGTGAATCGCTAATCCAATTGCAATTAAAGTTGAAAAACTTAAAAGCAACATGCTGATCCACCAATGTTGCCAATAAAGTGCTCGCGGAATACATTTTATTTTCAACGTATGTCTCAATCTATTTTTATAATTACAGCGTACACTTTTGTGTAATTGAAGACATTACTGATGCACCAAACTCAACAAAAACGCAGCACCTGCAAACAATGCAGCAAAAGTACGATTCATAAATTTTTGCTGCTTCGGTGATCTTAACAAACGCAAAACTTTTGCAGCCAAGCCCGTATAGCCCGCCATCACAATCAAATCAATACTAATCATGGTCAGTGCCATAATTGCATATTGCGTCCATTGCGGTTTAGATAAATCTAAAAATTGCGGTAAAACTGCCAATAAAAACACAATTGCTTTGGGATTGCTCATATTGACCAGAAAGCCGTACATCACCAATTTTCCAGCAGATTTTCGCGTCAGCTCATGCTGAATTTCAATCGACTGTGCAGGCGCTGCCCATTGCAAATACGCCAGATATAACAAATATGCCACACCAAACCATTTCACAATTAGAAATGCCCAAGGTGTTGTCGCAAATAATACCCCTGCCCCTGCGGCTACAATCGCGATTTGCAATAATAAAGCGAGTTGTAGACCAATCGCATTCCAATACCCATGTCGAAAACCATAATTCAAACCACTCGACATAGATGCTATTGCACCCGCGCCAGGTGAAACACTAATCACCCAACAGGCCAACATAAACGCAATCCAAACTTGATAAGACATATATCGCCGCTTTTCACAAGACAGTGCATTATATGATATTTCACTTAATCTCATGACTAAAAACGTTGAATAAAATCGGGTTCAGGCTATTAAGCCTGCATGCAATCAGGCACAATAAAGTCAACTTTATAGAAAACAACAAATTTTCAGGAGCTATACATGACTGCCCAATCTGTAATTTTGCCACTACCTTCAGATCATGCTCGCTTTCTTGTACTTCGTTTAAAAGACTTAAGCATTGCTGAATTAAAAGAAAAATTGGCTGACTTGTTTAGCACACGGGATCGTTTGATTACCCAACATCCACATGCCCAAATTAAAACTGGCGTTGCTTTTGGTCCTGAACTTTGGGCACAACTCTATGAGCAATCTCCAGATGGTTTTAAACAATTACAACCGATTCAAGGGGCGTACCCAATGCCTGTCGTGCCTGCCGATGTGATTATTCATCTCGCGAGTGCCCGTTCAGATATTTGCTTTGCGCTCAGTCAGGCCTTTTTTGAGGGGATCCAAGACAAAATTGAAGTGTTGGATGAACGGGTCTGTTTCCGTTATTTTGATGGACGCGACATGACGGGATTTATTGATGGTACCGAAAACCCACAATTTCCAGATGATCGTGCCGAAGTTGCACTTTTAGGGGAAGATGCAGGCGTGTTTGCCGATGGTTCTTTTATTTTTGCACAGCGCTATTGTCACGATTTAGAAAAATGGAAAAAGCTCAAAGTTGATGCCCAAGAACACGTGATTGGACGTACCAAGCTAGAATCGATTGAATTAGATGAAGATGTACAACCTGAAAATTCGCACGTTTCACGTACAGTCGTTGAAGATGATGCAGGCGATGAAATGGAAATTTTGCGCCACTCTTTACCTTATGGTGATGGCAAGGGCGATCAGGGTTTATTCTTTATTGCTTATACCAAAGATTTGAGCATTATTGATGCCATGTTAGAACGTATGTTTGGTACTTCAGGTGATGGCATCCATGACCGTTTACTGCACTTTGTGACTGCTCTAGACGGTGCATATTACTTTGCCCCAAGTGAAGAGTTATTAGAAGAAGTGATGGAAGGTTGATCAAAGCTATCATGAAGTTGCTACAAAGCGACTTCATGAGGATTATCCTATACATCAAATAACATCGGACAGCATAATATATGCCTTTACCACTCCATTTTTTTTACTAATATAATCAATACTTAGGAAAAAATTATCTTTGTTTTTTGCAATATGGTTTATTTTGACTCGATCCCCTTGGATGAGATAAGACTTTTTCCGAATAAAATAACGATCAAACAAGAATGCTTTAGGAGAAGTTATCATCAGATTTTGAATCTCTCTTCCTAAGTCATCTTTAAGCACATAAACTTTATAACCATTTAAAAAATAAGTACTTATATTTATGTTTGGAGCCAAAGATTTCCATTCCTCTTGTCTTGAATAGCTTCCAGACTTTAATGTATAGATTCTTTTGTAGCTGATTGCTCCATCTTTGAACCTTTCAATAATCTGATTATTTATAAATTCAGGATCATACAAAGGACTTAAATAAAATTCTTTTGCCTTCAGGGAAGAAATTTCAAATATTCGATACTGCCCACTTGGATTACAGTCTTCAGTATAATTGACCACTACATATTTTTTTAAAGGAATACCAAAATACTCTACTGAAAAAGCATCTTTATCAAAACAATAGTCTTTTTTATTAAATAATAAGAAATTTTCTCCGTTTTCATTATAATAAATACTATTTTTTTCTTTAATCAATATTTCTTCTGCCGATACATAACAAGTAAAAAGCAATAAAAAAAATAGATAAAATTTATTTAAACCCATCTCTTTTCTCAACCTCTTTTAATATTTTTATAAATAATTTTTTTCTTTCAGCCATACCATTATTTCCACCGTTTATTCTCCTACTAACAGATTCAACAACTTTTAAATGATAGTTATCACTATAAGTGCCATTTAAATCTTTATATCCTTTGTGAATTAAACTATCAGCATTTTTAAATACATTAAAAGCCCAGACTGAGCTATCTACAGCATGAAATAAATCATCACAGAGTAATTCCGGATTATTAACCACGTCAATTCCAGAATAGCTTTTATATTTTTTATACGCACTTTTCCAAGTTAGCTGAATTAAGCCTCGCCCTTTGTATTTAGGGCCATCTCCTAAAGATGTGTTTCCTTCAGCCAAAATTTGTTTTCTTCTTCTACATGCTCGGCTTTTTTTTATATCACAAACAGATGGTGGAAAATTTGAAATATCATAATCCTTACCGCTCGCATACTCAATCAATGTATTAAAATGATCACACTCATGATAAATTTGTGCTAAAAAATGACATAACATTAATTTGTCTTTAAGATTATGCTTAATTAGGCTTTTGTTTAACTCTATAACAAATTTTTCAGGTGGAGTATTATGTGTCGATCGCCCTTTCATTACACGATGAGAAAATAGTTTATTAGGGCCATAAACAGCTTTAAAAAAACTTAATGAAACTATCTCCTCTAAATTATACTTGATACTTTTCTCAATACTCGGCCTACCCTCTGCCGTGATACCTTTAACAACCTCCACATCCAAACGCAATTCAACCGCATCTGCACGCATTCTTTTTGCACTATAAGTCACAGGGCTTAAAGCATCCCCATTCGGCTTTAATACTCTAAATTGCAAACGCTGCCCCACCATACTGAACAATGGAGTACTGCCATTTAAAATGGTAATTATCTGTTTTTTACCCGTATCCAACATCAACATTTCAATATCAGTTGGAGTTTCAATTAACTGCTCACCTGTTCTATCTTTTAGTTTTAATTCAGATCGGCTTTTGAAATTACTATATGGTTCATCGAGTTGTATTAAAATCGGCTGCTGTGAGCCATTTTTAGAATTTACCTCACATTTCACGACAAATTGATCATTTGAAGTTAACACCAAAATTTCAATATCACGCTGTGGTGATGACAATACCTCCACGATCCCATTTTCATTGGTATATCGTTCATAAGCATTTTTCCGCCCTCTAGGTCTTGATTGAATAGGAAAATTTGAAACCACTTTCCCAGCACAATCTACCACTTTAAAAGTAGTTGTAACAATTCTAGCTTTGGTTTCACCTAATTCTTTTTGTTTATATTCTTCAATTGTTTTAGGTAACTGAATTTTTATTGGATCTTGTGATGATGAACCAATAGATGTATGAATGACCTTAAAAACAGTAAAATCTTTTTGATTGGGTGGTTTTGCCAGTATTTCTACTGTTCTTTGTGGAGATGCCTGAAATACAAACTGCCCATGAAGATCAGTTTTCTGAAGATTTTCACGTTTTGAACCTTGGTATCTAGACATAACATTTAAGTTGATCACCCGACGCCCTGAACGATCATAAAATTTTGATGTAATTGTGACTAAATTACTCATTAGCCTAAATCCTCTTCTGCATAAACTTCATCTTCTTCTAATTCTGTTTCTTCTTCTATTTCAGCCCATAATTCATCAATATTATTATCTTGTACAGCCGACTGAGTTAAATAGACATAGGATGAATTAAACCCTAACGCAACGAATTCAGTTTTTTCTGACGTATAAAATCTTAATGAACTGACACTCTGATTTGCATCTTGTATATTTTTATTCGTGTTAATGAGCCTTCCATCTTGCTTTCCGACAACAAAAATCTCTTTCTCATCTTCAGTTGCAACATCCCACTGATAATCAATTTGATGACTATATTCAGTCTCAGCTTGAGGCAAACTGTATTGGACGCTTGCCACCCGTTCCCCACCCTCAAAACAATGCTGCCCCGCCTTACATTCAAATTTCCCACCTGTTGTATTCAACACACCTTTTGAATTTATTTTGATTTGTGAACCGCCTGCCGTTAGCACAATTTCTTTCGGACTGCTGATTTCAATGCGCCCCTCAGTTGAAATAATTTGAATCCCTTCCCGTGCAAAAAAATCTACACCATCATCTTGTGCCTGAATTTCGACTTTACCCTTGGCTGCAAAAGCACGTATACCTTGCTCCGCTGCAAATAAACTGATTTTATCGCGTGCATGGGTAATCACAGATTTTTGGGTAGAAACATTAATACTGCCTGCGGCACTTTGATGAATATGTTGATCTGCAGAAAGGTGTAAATCTTGCTGAGTTGAAACTGCAATTGAGTTGGGCGCACAAAGAATCATAACCGCCTGCTTAAAACTTGCCGCTTTAGTTTGATCTTCTAGTTCAATTTGATTTAAAAATTCTTTGAGATGCTCCAGTGTTTCCAAAGGATCTGTTTGCTGATTTTGTGCCAACTCACTTAAGCCTTTGCTTGCCGCTAAACTGGACTCCAATTGCCTTTTGGCAGGACTCGCATCTAAATGATACGCTTGTGCCTGTGCTTGTGGATGAGTTGAAAGCAGTAAGCCTGCACCTGCACGCACAGCTCCCCACCGATCAGTTCTTAATTCAAAGCCTTCGCCGCGCCCAATTGAATCCTCCTGCCGCATTGGATGGCTCAAATATCCTAAATTCAACTGACTCGCAGCATGACTACTCTGCAATTGCGCACTGAATTGTTTGGTGGTGTCATTGAAGCGAAGTTGGTTAAACCCTGCACCACGTATTTCTTGTGAACGAATCCCGCTCAAGTATTTGGTATCGGGTAGAGTTCCAACTGTATCGAATTGTGTCTGTTGTCGTTCTGCCTCATGTAAACGTCCAACCACAAAAGGACGATCAATATTGCCATCAAAGAAATCCACCACCACAATTTCACCAATACGTGGGTGAAATCTTGCACCATAACCCTCACCTGCCCACGGTGTGAGTACATCCACCCACGCCGAATCGCTCTCATTGTCGTTGGCACCCGCACCACCATCATGCAAGTGGTCATCACTTCGGGTAAATAAAAACCGAACTTTAATACGCCCCCACGCATCTACATGCACGGTTTCATCCTCAGGTCCAACCACTTTAGCGCGCTGTGGATAAGCCACGGGACGATGCAGTAATGGATTAAACTCTGGAACGAGCGCAATATGTCGTCGAATCAAATTCAATTGACAAAATTGTTGAGGATCACCCTCCAACGGTAACTGAAATGTCCACTGACTTTGTTGCAGCAGACTCAAAAAATGCTGTTGTAATTCAGGTGCTAAATTGTTTTGGTTATAAAACTGTTTGGACAGTATTAAAAACTCTCGTTCAGTTTGGGGATGTTGATCAATTTCAGCATGCCCGTGTAATTCAAACCAATACCCCACTTGCGCATCACGTAAATTACTTTGCGCGGAAAAATATTTTGCCTGCAAATCATAATACTGAGCCAATTGTTGTCCCAATTGTTCTAATTGTTCGGTACTTGCAGCTGTCACCTGATCTTGCCCAGTTAAGTCTTGCATCCACGCAGGACTCACGCACCACGCCTGTTCTAAACTTAAAGCTTCACTATTTTGTGTGCTACTTTGTAAGGGCGATGTGAACTGTACTGAATTTTGGTCCTGTGCCAAAAGATCGGGTTGCCAGCGTTGTAACTGTACTTCAGTGGGTTGCAGGTTACGCTGTGCCATCCAAGTGTAAATGCTATCCCGCTGCTCGATTGCACTTGTACGCTGAAATGCCACTCGTCTACGTTTTAAGGGCTGATAATGACTATTCTGCTCAATCAGTCTTAATTTTTGTGTATCCATAGGCGTTAAAAAATACTCAACCCAAGGTTGTTTTTCATCCACCAACCAATTGATGCCTTCGCTACGCCACAAACGGGTTAAAAACTCATAATCGCTTTCGTTGGATTGTATGATGAGAGGTCGAACTGCATAACGCTGACTGAGACCACTTAAATCTAAACTTAAACTTGCAGCAAATAATGCACTGCGGTCTTGCCATTCTTTAAACAGAATTTCACTCACCTCCACCACAGTTTTATTCATAAATACCCGACTGTTGCGGCGTTTATGCCACAAAGCCGTTGCATCCTGAATCTGCAATTTATAGAGACTGAGCGTGCCATCACTTTGCCCTTGCGCTGCTGCAGTAATAATGCCGCTATGTCGAAATAATTCGCCTTGATCGGTGAGTTGATCTACAGCCACCCGACTGCCAATAAATTGTTTCAACGGCAAATTTGCATGCGGTGAGAGGCATAAGACATCCATCTGCAAACCTTGGTTGATGGCATGCTGACCATAAACGCACTGCAAAAAGACCTGATGATTTAAGGCTGAATTAGAAAACTGGATATGAATTGTGCGGTGTTGAGGGCTTAAGCCAAATTTTTCTAATACAGCAAAGAGTGAACTTTGCATTGTTATTATCGTTGCTATTTTTATAGTGGCGCTATTCTAATCAGCAACTTGGCAATTATCTAGAGCGTAAAATGGATAAAGCGATAAACGGAATTTGCAGTTAAGACCATCTCCATCGCCAATTTTGATAATCCTCAATCCCTCTATTGATGAAAAATCAACAAACATGACACATTGCGTTACTCTGCAGTCAAGACAATCTTCAATCGCTATGCTACAACTGAGTTATGCCGTCAAAAAAGGAGAGGTGAAGAAATTTATTGTTTTTTATCAAAACCTTTTTTTATTTTTATTTCGTCATCTCAGCTTTCTACATAAAAGGGTCATCATTAAGCTTTAGCATAATAAAAGCATGCAAATGCCTTACATATATAACTGCTATTCGGGAGCGAACATGAATAACAGCCAAAATTATGTCAAACAAATTAAAAATGCTAAACGTGGAGGATATACGCCTACCATCGCCAAAGACATCAACAAACATAAGATTCAAAAAGCCATTCGCCTAATTGAACAATGGAGAACGCTCGCAAATGAACTCAAACCACAAATGCAACTTGATATGGCCTTTACCTTAGAAGAATGTGCACAGGATTTAGATCGCATCTTAAGAAATAAATAATCGCTTTTCACACTTCATTTCAAGTTATTTTCTTCAATGAGCCCACCCGCTGGGCTCATTTCATACAAAACCTTCTATGTGATTTCCTCGTTTGTAACGCGCCAAAATACTGTGTACAAAATCTTCAAAAACTCTATGCCCTGCATTAAACGGTTACTTTTTGGCTTGCGCACACGTAAAAATTCTGTAAAATTCTCTACACAACGCCGGCATAGCTCAGTTGGTAGAGCAACTGACTTGTAATCAGTAGGTCCACAGTTCGAATCCGTGTGCCGGCACCATATTAAACCTCATAAGTTTTTAATTTATGAGGTTTTTTGTTTCTATAAACGTATATTTTTATCTTCCTCATGCTGCTCGAATCTCCAATTTATTTAGGGCTTCGATGTATCTGCAAAACTTCAATTGCAATACAAGATTGTGACTTTTCACTTGTTAAATGTATTTTATGATTTAGAATGCTGTACACATATTTCAGATCGTATTTTTATATTGATGGTCTATTTTGTTGATGTTTCATCCATATAGACTGACATTTAAAAATATTTTTGTGAATTAAAATAAAAATTTAAAATTATAAGTCTTAGAAAATTGAGTATTAAAACAATGCTTCTCTAAAATTTTCCAGTTTAAGGAAGACCTCATGGCTCAAAGCTTTGCAACGCATCATTCCATGACCAATCATGGTGGAATCATCCTTGCCAACCAAATGCGTGTTTCTCAAATGGGAAATTTATTTTTAGTGGCGGGTGATGGACATTTCTGCCCTCAGTGCCAACGTTGGTCCACGATTATAAAAAGTCACGATCATATTCTTTTTGATGATAAAGCCGTGGCTTATGTCGGAGATCAATTGACGTGTGGCGCAAAAATTTTACCGAAGCAGTTTCATGTGGTGGGTAGGATTTAAAGCTAAGCATGGACAACTAAACACCGAAAAATCCCATCATCTAACAGCTCATTACAATAGATTAAGCTTTTTCCGCACTCACCTGCACATATTTAATCCAGCCATCTGCATAGAGCTTGGCACATAAACGTGCGGTCATGGCAATTTTAAACCAGTCTGCATCTCGCGTTTGAATTTGATGCTTGAGATGCTGATACACATAATCAGCAAAACCCGCCAAAACCTGTGCCGACAAATCTTCCACCTGAATCTGTTTAAATTCAAACTGTGCCAAGACCGCTCGAAGCTGACTTTCGGACATTAGATCTTTAAAATTGACATCGGCAGATTTTAATAAGGCACGATATTGCAGCTGTTTGAATGCATGTGGTGGCGCTTGTTCTGCCCAAATTAAATAATGAAAGCCCAAACGTCCGTTTGAATTCAAAACTGCATTGACCTGACTTAAAAATGAATTCAAATGACTGTGATATGCCGCATCAATACAGAACACCACATCAAAACGTGGTTGTGGAAAAAGTGCTTTTAAATTTAAAAATGAAGCAGCGTGAATTTTAATATTTGAATTTAAATGTTGTCGAATCGACTGCACATGATGATCTTGTAGCTCAACAGCTTCAAGTCGTTGTATTTGATAGTGTTCCAACCAATATTTAAGACTGGCACCTTGCCCACAGCCTAAATCCAGTACAACATCTTTTGAATTTAAATGCACTGCTGCGGCCAAATGCGCTGCTAAATTTTGACATGCAGCGGGATAATCAGATCCCACTGCATCTGACCAATAACCTAAATTGCTCCACGGCAGTGCGGAAGTATCTCCCAAATATGCCGCTTGAATGGCATATTTATGTTTTGGAAAATGCTGTCGTATCGCCTGTTGCCATTTCATACTGACTCAGTCTAATTCAAAAAAGAGGGGCTGTTGATAATTCATCTATGTTTGCGACAACGCATATTTTTTAGCTGATATAAGGCATGAGGCAGGAAATTTAGTCATTCTAAATGACTGACTCATAACGCAATAGCAGCAAAAAATATGCTTGTCCTGAAAGGCTGTGGCTAAAACTTTCTCAGATTGCGTTATGAAACTTGGCAATAGTCTCGCTATTCCCTGCGTTTCATGCCTGATCTGCTCAGTTTTAGCCTACAGCACAAACCATTTATGAAATATCAACAGACCCTAAACTTAATAACCTAATTGCGGCGCAACCTCAACTTGTGGTTTTAAATCAATAAACGGTAATGGTGCACCAAAAATTTCTGCAATATGCATAGCGGAAGTCACTGCAGATTCTAAAATTGGTAAACCATCGCACGACCATGAACCGCAGAAGAACACTTTACGATTGTCTTGGTGATGGCGCTGCTGCAACTCTTTGTTTAATGCCACTGTCTTTGAATCCACCACAGCGCGGGTTAAAGTTACCGTTGAAATGATCTTTTTCGGATCAATTGGTGTAACTGGACGCCATGTTTGGAACACTGGCGATTTACCGACCAAAGTTGGTTCGATCGAGTTAAGCCATACCGTAAATTGCTGACGAGTAAATTTACGATCCATCATATAACTTAAAACAGACCAATCTTTACGTTTTGGCGGCATCACCGTTTGATCAGTGTGAATCACCAAATCACCCTGCTCGAATTTGAACTGTTTAAGCAATTCAATATCTTCTGCAAATTGTTGATTGTCCAAGAAGTCTTGGACTTTAGTGGTTGGCGTTGCAATCACCACACGGTCAAATGTTTGCGACTGACCCTCAGAATTTTCAACAATTACACCATCTTCTTGTTGATGAACACGAGTAATCGCTGCACCACTTTGAATATTAATACCTTCAATCAACTTATCAACCAATGCAGGCGTGCCACCTTGTAAACGCAATAATGCATCACCATCAGTCAATTGGCGTAAAAATACCAACAATGGTTTTGCTGGCCATTCACCAATGGTTTTAGGGTCACAAGTACAAATGGTGTAAAGCACTGGCATCACTGCACCATGCCAAAACACTTCTTCAATTTCGTTACGGTTGATAAATTCCGCAAGGGTAATGTCTTGGTTTTTAGATTTGAAAAATTTAGCGATGGCTGTTTTTAACTGCAACATGCCTTTTACCAAACGCCAGCCGTATTGTTGTATGCCTTTACGGTTGTTAATGATTGGGAAATTACCAATACGGGTACGGCTTGTGGTCAGCCAAGTTTCGGTACGATCTTCAAATAACCAACTGCACGCCATATAAGTACGCACAGGATAAGTTTTAATGCCTAAATGTGTGGCCAAGCTGAGGGTGTTTTTCCACAAATGTGGGTTCATGACCCGTAACGGCGCATCAATTAAACCATCCTCAAATTCGATGCTATGACTGTCCATTCCACGACCAGGCAGCGCCTCAAAAATTGTAATGTTATGCCCTGCATCTTTAAGAATTCTTGCGGTAGCCAGTCCAGCCATACCACTACCGATCACTGCGATATCCAAACCGATCATCCATCTTTTTACATACTTTATGAAATTATGAACCATGCCTAAGGAAAATGAGCTATTAAAAACTACCAGATTGTGTACTTTTCACAGAGAAACAACACAAAGTACATTGGCAATATGATTACATTTTTTAACAATCAGAAAGTGCTTAAATAAGCCTTAGAATTTATTCATATTATTTCTTTAATACTATAAATAGTGTTCTAAACCATGTAGATAAATTCACCAATTTTATAATTTTCGTTTTACAAATAAATCTCTAAACGCTATGATACCAAGCACAAAAATGATAACTACATCACATATAATTATCATAAGGAATATGATCAATCCGCTAAAACTAGAAATTTGACAGCGCCAGAACAACAAAAGCCTCGGTCGAGACATCGACATGAGGCTTTTTTCTTGGCTAAGATTTTTTAAAGCTTAACCCGCTTGATGTTGAATCGGAATTTCACCAAACTTGCCTTGATTAAAATCTTCAAAAGCTTGAATGATTTCCTGCTTGGTATTCATGACAAATGGACCATAGCCTTGAATAGGTTCATTTAATGGCTTGCCTGTCAGCACTAAAAATTGCGTATCTTGCAGTGCTTCAAGCTGAATTAACGCTTCGCCATCTTGAGCAAATAACACCACTGAGTGATCTTGCACAAGTTGACTGCCATTGACCCGCACTTCACCTGCCAACACCACCAATAAAGTATTGTGATCTACCGGCACATGCAGCGCTTGGGTCTTTGCAGCTTTCAATTGTCCATCCCAAACATTGACAGGGCTAAAGGTGCTGGCAGGCCCAGATTGCTCTGCGTACTGACCTGCAATAATGCGTAAATGCCCCGCCTGATTTTCAAACTCAATTTTCGGAATATTTTGAGATTCAATGGCTTGATAACGTGGCGATGTCATTTTGTCTGCGGCAGGCAAATTCAACCAAAGCTGCACCATTTCAAACAATCCGCCTTGTGCTGCATAGTCTTTGGAGTGAAATTCCTCATGCACCACACCCGCACCTGCTGTCATCCACTGCACATCGCCTGTTTTGATGGTGCCACCACCACCTGCCGAATCTTTATGCGTCACTTCGCCCCGATAGGCAAGCGTCACCGTTTCAAAACCGCGATGTGGATGCGAACCAACACCATGTTGTGCGGTAGTCGCATCAAAATGATACGGCGCTGCATAATCCAAGAGTAAAAATGGACTGATCGCCTGCCCTAAACGGTCATAAGAAAATAGATTTTTGACTGGAAAACCATCGCCCACCCAATGCATGTTTTGGTTGCGATATAAACCGATTATTTTTTTCATGTGTTACACCTATTGCTAGGAGAATAGATGTTTTGATCTTAATCGCTCATCGCACCACAACCTAGTGCAAATTTGGCATACAGCATTGCAAGAATGGAATAATCTTGCTGAAACTTATACATGGTTAAACAAATCATGAGCATAAAAAATCCAGAAGCGAGGTTCTGGATTTTTAAAATTGAGTGCGATGATTCGATTAGATTTTACCCACCAAATCAATAGATGGTGCTAGGGTTGCATCGCCTTCTTTCCACTTGGCAGGGCAAACTTCGCTAGGGTGTGCATGCACATATTGCGCTGCTTTTACTTTACGCAACAACTCTTGCGCGTCACGACCAATACCGCCTGCATTGATTTCTACAATTTGGATTTTACCTTCAGGGTCAATCACGAAAGTACCACGATCTGCCAAACCTTCTGCTTCAATCAGCACTTCAAAGTTTTTAGACAATGTCCAAGTTGGGTCGCCAATCATTGGATACTGAATCTTTTTAATTTCTTCTGAGGTGTCATGCCATGCTTTATGGGTAAAGTGTGTGTCTGTAGATACTGAGTAAATTTCCACACCCATTTTTTGGAATTCAGCATATTGATCGGCTAAATCGGCAAGTTCAGTTGGGCAAACAAAGGTGAAATCTGCAGGGTAGAAAAACACCACTGACCATTTACCAATAAAGTCTTGCTCAGATACGTCAATAAATTGACCATTGTGGTAAGCGGTTGCGTTAAATGCCTTGACTTGGGTATTGATTAAACTCATGGATAATTCCTCATTTCATTTCAGGGATTGCTTATCTTGTGTAGTTAGAATACGAAAAACCAATGAATCGGTAAAACAGTGTTTTTTTATAAAAATAATCGGATTTACAAATTAACAATCCTATCATAGTTTGAAATTTAATCGAGAAAATAGATATTTGCTGAATATCTGCATAAAAAAACCCTTTGTCGAAACAAAGGGTTTGGATGATAATTTCCATTTTAATCAAATGGTTAGTCTAAAATGGCAAGTCATCATCTAAATCTGCTGGTGCAGTTGCAGGCGCAGCTTGTGGCTTCGGTGCAAAACCACTCGGGTTATTGTTGGCATAGCCGCCACCCTGATTTTGGTTAAAACCGCCTTGATTTTGATTCGCATAACCTGTGGCTGGAGCTTGGTTATTGTTAAAACGTGGTTGTGCAAACCCACCATCTTGCTGGTCAGATTGTCCACGGTTCGAAGAATCGAGCATTTGCATTTGATCACCACGAATTTCAGTAGTGTAACGCTCTTGACCGTTTTGATCGGTCCACTGACGTGTACGCAATGAACCTTCAATATATACCTTAGAACCTTTGCGTAAATATTGCTGTGCAATCTCGCCTAAACGGTTATGTAAAACAATGCGATGCCACTCTGTTTGCTCTTTACGCTCACCTGTGTTTTTGTCTGTCCAGACATCACTGGTTGCGATAGAAAATTGAGTGAGAGAACCCCCATTTGGGAAAGTTTTTGTTTCAGGATCACGACCTAAAGTACCCACTAAGATGACTTTATTTACACCACGCATTAGATGTTTTCTTCCTATTTGTTTCTATTATTTACTTTATAAGAGTTATGCTTAAATGGCTACCTCTTTCCCAAACAAGTGCGTTAATTGTTGTCGCGCAGCATCATCAATATGCTGTTTATCAACCTTTACATACGCCACTTGTTGGTCAGACATCACCACGACCTCTTCAATACCACGAATTGCCAATAACTGAGAAGTCCATTCATCTGTTTCTCGATTCTCAGGCAAGCGCAATACCAAAGATGAAAGATAGCGCGGCTGCGCCAATCCAAAACTAACAAGCAACCAAATTATAGCAATCGCAGTCAAAATACTCCAACCCATTGCGGTGTGGTTGAGCATCAACAACTGCCCACCAATCATCCCACCAAAAAATGCTCCCAAAAACTGACTGCTCGCATTCACACCCATCGCGGTGGCTTTAGATTGAATTGGCGCAGCCTTTGACAACCACGAAGGTAATAAAGCTTCCATAACGTTAAAAGCAATAAAGAATAAGCCCAAACCCAATAAAAGGATGTACTTCGATTCAAACCCAAAAATCAGCACCAACAGACCTAAAATAATACCTGCAATGGCGGTCAGGAAAATGCCACGCATTTTGCGATATTTTTCTGCCAAAACAATACTTGGAAATGCCACGAACAGACTGACCAACAACAATGGCAAATATACCCAGCCGTGATGCTGCAAAGGAATATCGGCAAATTGGATTAATTGCGAAGGCACATAAATAAACATGGCAGTCAGCAATAAATGTAGGGTAAATACCGATACATGCAGACGGTTTAAATCGCCCATTTTCAGGACTTGCTTTAACTGAGTGATATAGCCTTGCTGAAAATTACGATGATGACGCGTGACTTTAGGCACCAATAACAACATGAGAATCGCTGCTAGTCCCATCACTGTGGTGACCCAAAATAACCCTGAAATACCAACCCAGCCCGTAAGCCATGGCCCTAAACTAAAGGCCACCACAAAGGACATACCGATACTCATCCCCATCACCGCCATGGCTTTCATGCGGTTTTCTTCGCGGGTCACATCGGCCAGTAATGCCATCACCACGGCAGATACTGCGCCACCACCTGCAATGGCACGACCAATAATCACGCCATAAATGGTGTCAGACATGGCTGCAATTGCACCACCCAAAGCAAACAGTAATAAGCCAAAAACCACCAATGGCTTACGGCTATAACGGTCTGCAATTAAGCTAAACGGAATTTGTAAAATGGCTTGGGTGAGTCCATAAACACCAACGGCAAGACCAATCAGTGCAGGAGTTGAGTATTGATATGACTGCCCTGCTACTGAAAATACAGGAATAATCATGAACAGACCCAACATGCGCAATGCAAAAATACTGCTTAAAGCAAAGGTCGAGCGGCGTTCTAAGGCATTCATCATATCAATCGACTAAAACTAAATAATTTTGAATTTGCAGATATCCTACAACATTCAGCTTAAGGATGCTGATTTTTCCCGATGTTTATTCAACAGACCCTACTTTTTCAATAAAAAAGGGCGCAACGTTGTGCACCCAAATTTATATTTTATACAGTCTTCATCACCGTATTGCTCTGTGATTTCGCGGCAATACAGCAACGGGCATCACCATAGCATTAACCCGCTTTTGCCTGACGTTTTTTAAATTGAATAGATGCAATCACCGCCCAAACAATAAAGGCAACACCAATTAAACCTGTCACCACTTCTGGCACATGCAAGCCTGTACCGCTGGCAATCATAATAAAGGCCAACGCACCAATCGCATAGTGCGCACCGTGTTCAAGGTAAATATAGGCATCCAACGTGCCTTTTTCGACTAAATAAATCGTCATCGAACGCACGAAAATTGCACCAATCGCCAAGCCTAACATGATGATCACCACATCAGAGGTGATTGCAAATGCACCAATGACACCATCAAAACTGAACGAGGCATCTAGCACTTCCAGATATAAAAAGCCCCCAATACCCGCTTTCACCACGCCTGTCGGTACGCCATTTTCGTCATGACGCACAGCATTGCCCTGTTCATCGACCTCTGGTTCACCGCCCAACATGTGACTCAGCACTTGTACGCCAATATAAATCACGATGCCCCAAATACCCGCCATCGTCACCACAAGGCGCTTATCTTCCACCACATTGGCCGCCATGATTAACAAAGTCACTAAGGCCAAAAATACCGACATGGCAGGCACGCTTGCCAGATTGCTCAAACGACGCTCAAACCATCTAAACCAGTGCGTGTCTTTTTCATCATCCAAGAAAAAGTTTAGGAAAACCATCAACAAGAATGCGCCACCAAAAGCAGCAATTTCAGGGTGATGTGCCATCAGTTTAGCCGAATATTGCTTCGGATCATTCAATGCCAGTTGCACCACTTCCATCATGCCCATATCGGCAGTGACCGCCACAATGACCACAGGGAAAATTAAACGCATACCAAAAACTGCAATGATAATCCCCACGGTTAAAAACAGCATTTTCCAGAAATGATCCCAACCGCGCAGCACTGACGCATTCACCACCGCGTTATCAAACGACAACGACACTTCCATAATCGCCAAAATTGCGGTAATGGTTAGTGCGGTAAGCATGGTTTGCACACCTGCTTCTGGGCCATGGGTATAGCCCCAGTATGCAGATAGCGCAAGACACACAATCGAAAATACGATTGAGAAACCAAAATGTTTCATCATGAGAAACGACCTATCACTATATTTTGATCTGAACTTTTCATCTGCCGAATCTGTACCATCAACGCAAAGTACAGTTTTGATTAAGCTTTAACAGATACAAAAATTCTGAAAATTGAATTGCCCGAATTTTAAATCGGACAAAAACTGAGAATGTAAAATTTTATGCTGCAATTATGACGCTTTTTCCTCAACTTCGGCAAAATTCTTCGTATGATTTTTGGTTTCCCGATCAGATACCGTGAAAACCGTGTTTTTCATTCCCAAACTGCTATAGTGAAATGCAACGACATATTAGGAATTTAGGATGCGCTTTTCTCAAGACGCTTGGCAACGTAACCTTGCCCTTTATCACAAGACGCTCGCTTTACCATTTAATCAGGAGTTGGCACAAGGCACCTTAAGTAAAGCTGCTTTTGCACATTATGTGATTCAAGATTCACATTACTTAATTGCCTACGGGCGTGCACTGGCAGTCTGTGCGGCTAAAGCTTTTGATGCAGATGATATTATTCAGTTCGCAGATGCCGCCAAAATCGCAATTGTGGTGGAACGTACCTTACATGACAGCTTTATGCAGGAGTTTGATATTTCCAAACAGGAATTTGAAAGTACTCCGCTGACCCTTGCCTGTCATCACTACACTTCTTATTTAGTCGCAACCGCATGGTCAGAAAGCTATCCTGTGGTATTGGCATCACTACTGCCATGTTTCTGGATTTATGCCGAAGTTGGTAAAGATATCGTCAATAATTCTGCACCGAATAATCCGTATCAGGCATGGGTCGATACCTATTCGGGCGAGGAATTCCACACCGCAGTCAATAATGTGATTCAAACCATAGACCGTGTTGCTGCGCGCTGTGATGCCGATACCCTTGAAAAAATGCACCACGCCTACACCAAAGCTGCAGAACTGGAATGGTTATTCTGGGATAGCGCCTATCATCAACGTCAGTGGCCGGGTTTAGATCAAGCTTAACGGCCGCCCTCACGCACCGTATGGGGATCACTCCATACAGTGCGACAAGCCATGACCGATAAAGCATGAAAAATAACACTTGAACAATTTTCATGCGCTATCATATATAGGTTTTTCATTTGCAAAAAATCGAGAAGTTTTTATGAGCCAAAGTCATATCCGTATTCGAGGTGCACGTACCCATAACCTAAAAAACGTGAACCTTGATATTCCACGCGATAAATTTGTGGTAATTACGGGTTTATCTGGTTCAGGAAAATCTTCACTGGCGTTTGATACCCTTTATGCCGAAGGACAGCGTCGTTATGTCGAATCGCTTTCTGCATACGCACGCCAGTTTTTATCGCAAATGGAAAAACCTGAAGTCGACTCGATTGAAGGTCTAAGTCCCGCAATTGCCATTGAACAGAAATCGACCAGCCATAACCCGCGTTCAACCGTGGGTACCATTACCGAAATTTACGACTATTTGCGTTTACTGTATGCACGTGTCGGCACACCTTACTGTCCTGAACATGATTTACCAATGGTGGCGCAAACTGTTTCAGAAATGGTCGATGCTGTAAAAGCACTGGAAGAAGGCACTGCCTTAATGCTACTCGCGCCTGTGATTCGTGAGCGTAAAGGCGAATATGTGCATCTGTTTGAACAGCTACAAAGTCAGGGTTTTGTACGCGCCCGAGTTGATGGCGAAGTCATGGACATTGACCCACCACCAGAACTCGATAAAAAGAAAAAACATACCATTGAAGTGGTGGTAGACCGTTTTAAAGTCCGAGATGATTTGGGCAACCGTATTGCCGAAAGCTTTGAAACTGCACTGCGTTTAGGTGGCGATTTAGCCATTTTATCGTGGATGAATGCGGAACAACCTGATCGTATTTTTTCGGCCAAGCACTCTTGCCCGCAATGTGACCGTGCCGTGGCAGAACTTGAACCGCGCCTGTTCTCATTTAACAACCCTTTTGGCGCTTGTCCAACTTGTGATGGTTTGGGGACACGTAGCCATTTCAGTGCGGAAAAATTGATTCCAAACCCTGAACTGTCGATTAGTCAGGGCGCAATTCGCGGCTGGGACAGACAGCGTCCGTATTATTACAGCATGCTGGAAAAAGTCGCGGCACATTATGAACTCTCACTCGATACGGCATGGAATCAGCTGGACAGCGTGACACAAAAGAAATTCCTGTATGGCACAGGTAAAGACAAAATTGACCTGAGCTATACTGATGAACGTGGACGCCACCATAAACGTGTGATTGCGTTTGAAGGCGTGTTACCGCATTTAGAACGTCGTTACCGTGAAACCGAAAGTAATTATGTACGTGATGATTTGGCGCAGTATTTATCTAATGCTGCCTGTGATGCCTGCGGTGGTTCACGTTTAAATGAAATCTCTCGTAATGTCCGCGTGAAAGACAAAACCATTGCTCAAATTACCCAAATGTCGATTGGCGATGCCGAAGACTACTATCAAGGCTTAAATCTTGAAGGGGCTAAAGGTGAAGTCGCAGATAAAATCTTTAAAGAAATTCGTGAACGTCTGCACTTTTTAGTGTCGGTGGGTTTGAATTATTTAAGTCTGTCACGCTCCGCCGAAACTCTTTCAGGCGGTGAAGCACAACGTATCCGCTTGGCATCTCAAATTGGTGCGGGGCTTATGGGCGTGATGTATGTGCTAGATGAACCTTCAATTGGCTTGCACCAGCGTGACAATGATCGCCTGTTGGAAACCCTGATTCGTTTACGTGACTTGGGTAACACGGTGTTGGTGGTAGAACACGATGAAGATGCGATTCGCGCTGCCGACCATATTATTGATATTGGCCCAGGTGCAGGTGTGCATGGTGGACATATTATTGCCGAAGGCACCTATGCAGAACTGGCCGAACATGCAGACTCCCTAACAGGGCAGTATTTATCGGGCAAATTAAAAATTGAAGTGCCGAAAACGCGCACCCAACCGCCACATCCCGAACAACAAATTAAGCTAATGGGCGCAGCAGGACATAACCTGAAAAAAGTGGATCTCACTTTGCCTTTAGGGGTAATGACTTGTGTCACAGGCGTGTCGGGTTCAGGAAAATCCACCCTAATTAACCGTACTTTGTTGCCTTTGGCTGCAACACAATTAAATGGCGCAACTACATTAACCGCAGAAAAATTCGACTCGATTGATGGTTTGCAATATTTAGATAAAGTGGTGGATATTGACCAAAGCCCGATTGGGCGAACGCCACGCTCGAACCCCGCGACCTATACAGGCTTGTTCACTCCAATTCGTGAGCTGTTTGCGCAAACCCCTGAAGCTAAAGCACGTGGCTATGCAGCAGGACGCTTCTCCTTTAACGTTAAAGGTGGACGCTGCGAAGCTTGTGAGGGTGATGGCATGATTAAAGTTGCCATGCACTTCTTGCCAGATATGTACGTGCCTTGCGATGCCTGTCATGGTAAACGCTATAACCGCGAAACTTTGGAAGTCAGTTATAAAGGTCGCAATATTTCTGATGTTTTGGAAATGACCGTTGAAGATGCCATGCATTTCTTTGATGCCATTCCTGTGATTCATCGTCGGTTGGAAACGTTAAATCAGGTTGGCTTGGGTTATATCCGCCTTGGTCAATCAGCTACAACTTTATCTGGCGGTGAAGCACAGCGCGTAAAACTGGCGCGTGAACTGGCCAAACGAGATACAGGCAAAACCCTGTATGTACTGGATGAACCGACCACTGGTTTGCACTTCCATGACATTGCCAAATTGCTCGACATCCTGCATGAGCTACGCAACAAGGGTAATACCATTGTGGTGATTGAACACAACCTAGATGTGATTAAAACTGCAGACTGGATTGTCGATTTAGGCCCTGAAGGTGGTGCAGGCGGTGGACAAATCATTGCCGAAGGCACACCTGAAACTGTCGCAAAATCTAAAATTTCACATACCGCAAAATTCTTAAAACCGATGTTAAAAGGCTAAAATAGATTATTTCAGTTTTTAAGCCCATTCAAGTTTAAATACAGATTCAGCACAAACTTGTGCTGAATCTTTCACTCTAGGCTTTTTATCACTTCGGAAATGCTCGTGGATCAATTACTGTGACTTAGTCACCAGCAACGGCATTGCGCCCACGTGCTTTGGCTCTAAATAAGTGTTTATCGGCTTTTTCCAACAATCTGCTCCATGACGCAGCACCCACCGCCACGCCAGCACTGACCGACACTTGAATATAATCATTCAGTTCTGGAATAAAAATTTCTTGATTCACAATATGGCAGCGCAATTTATCTGCCAAATACAGCGCCTCAGTAAATTCTATTTGCTCAATCAAAACCAAAAACTCATCGCCACCATAACGCACCACCAAGTCTGAGGCACGGACATGCGCTTTGAGAGTATCGGCAATACATTTTAAAGCTTGGTCACCTACCACATGCCCGAAGGTATCGTTAATGTGTTTGAATTTATCCACATCCATAATAATCAGACCAGTTTTGCTCAATTTTTCAGGTCGATGTTCTAAATATTTGATGTATTCCTCAAGCGCCAAACGGTTGGAAACACCAGTTAAGGCATCGGTATTGGCAATATTACGCAGCTGAAATTCTAAAATATCACGCTGCTCTAGGCGTTGTTTTAATTTTTGAATGGCCTCTAAGAGCGTTACCTTGTCTGGATTTTGCGTCCCTTGAGCTTCATCATCATAAGCTGCCAAGCGTAAAATTTGGCTGCGTGCCTGAATTAAAGGAATAAAGACCTTTGAGCGCGCATAGACCATGGTGAAAATAGCAGCCAATAACGAAATAATTGACGCTACTAGGGTTAAAATGAAAATACGCTGAGCTTGATGATAATCTTTGTGCGCAACCTGCAAACTGTGCGCTAATATAAATGACTGCAAACTGACCACAGTGTTGAATTTATCCACCAATTTTTGGGTGAGTTCAGTGCCTGTCAATGAATAGGGTTGCCCATCAATACTTTGCTGAATCAATTGATTGACGATAGGAATTCCCTCATCCAGAAACTCCTTTTTTAATTGATCATGCAAAATATTATATTCAGGAATTTTATGTGCTTCAGGCAAAATGGTATGGATTAAATCCCACAAATAATAAGCTTGGCGTTGGGTTTGCAAAGAGCTCGCCAAATTGGTTTCAGGAATTTTTTCAGCAAACGTTACCGCGGCAATAATATTGGATGCCACCCTTCCCGCTTGATCACGCAAATCTGAAAGAACAAAAATCACACTATAATAGGTCGATACCGATGAGTCTTTTGCCACTGAATCGAGCATGACGTGTTTCAGCACATGCTGAGAACTGTCCCATGCCGCAAACATTTTTTGAATCGCATGATCCATCTGTTGAGAGCTACGCAAATGCTGTGGAGTTGCTGCATATTCATCGACCGCCTGACGCCCTTGTTCTAAAGCGGTCTTTAATTGATGCGATAAATGATGCGCATGGATAATAAAACCTTCTTTTCTTAAAATATTGATGGTCTGTTCTACTTGTTGATCCACGCCAGCACGGTACGCTTTCAATTCTTGTAAATTTTGCTGAAATTCAGCTGCTGAACTCGACATGACTTTGTTTGCAGGTGCTCGTTCACGCGAAATACTATTGGTCAGTTCAGCCACTTTGCCTAATACAGAAATTTCAATTAAAGCACGTTTTGTTTTTTGATAACTCTGATAACTATTCACCATCAGAGGAACGCAAATAAAAAGCAATGACACGATAATAATGATCATCGAGATCAACAGTCGCTGACTGATATGCTCTGTGCGCAATTTCATCATCATGCTAAGTTTCACCTACGTCATTATAACTGTGCAAAATCGTGGACTTGATCACTTAATCGGCGACTATATTACATGAGCAATCTTTAAATTACTTACAAAAAAGATAATTAATTCACTTATATTTTGAATTATTTAGTTTTTATCACCAAATCATAACAGCTAAATTGGATCTGATATTTTAAACCTGTCTAACTAGAGCATCTTATTCAAGAAAACTTCTAAGCGCATACCCATGACCCATTTGCTTAAAACAACAAATACAAAAAATAATGTTTCAGCATGCAGAAAATATTTTACAGATGCAACATTTGGGTGCATAATGCACCTCATTAGGGCGAGTTTAGTTTTTCCTCAGCAGTAAACTAAATTTACCCGCAAATTTTGGCGAAAAATCCCAGTTTTTGAAAGAAAACTGGGATTTTTTTATGGGTTTTGATCATATCACACCCTCAAACTGCACCATATCAGTGCAATTTTCGCAAAACCATTTGCGTTTTCACATGCAAAAAAAACCCAACCTTGGGGAAAGTTGGGCAGATAAAAAGCAAACAATTATGGAGAATCAGATCGCACTACTGGATGAACCAAGCTTAGGATTTGATGGTTAAATTATGAGATAAGTCACATAATTTACAAACCCGACTTAAGTAGTAGGACTTCATGGTGGAATTATGAAATAAATCACAGTTTATGTAAAGCCTAGTCAACCAGTCTGATTTATTTTTATACAAATAGTCAAAATTAATGTGATTAAATTCACGTTATGCCGACTATTCCACTCAAATTCAGTCTAAACAAGCCTTCTTTATTGCTTGTTTTTTACCCAAATATCATGATTTCACCCTAAAACAGGTGAATTTTTCCGTTATTCTTCACATTCCAAGAATTATTATTATAGATAATTTCAATTAAATTTATCGATTAATCCAATTAATGATTTGCTTATTATTTCTACTTTTGTTGCAAAAACGAACATATTGACTTGTTATCCATACAGTTTTTAGGTTGACAGCAAAAATTTTATTTGAATATTTTTTAAACACCAAAGTCAATTGGACTTAATTCTTAAATAAAGTCCTTTTAGTTCATTGACTTAATAATTTGTTACACTAAAATGATCAATGTTTCATCCATTTTTAACAAAACTGGTAACTATCATGAAAAAACTCGGTTTAGCCACTGCATTATTATTAGCCATGACCAGTGCTCAAGCGTACCAATTCGAAGTTCAAGGTCAATCTGAATACATCGACAATACAGTAAACGATCAGGACTTTTCTGGTGCCCTTCAAGGTACTTACTACTTCAAAAATGTTGATGCGACTAAAGGTCCATTGGCTGAAGCTGCGTTCTTAAACCAAGCGTCTAACTTCTCTTTAGCATACAACTATGGTGAATACGATGTAGATGCTGACGAAGCAGATTTCGTATCTCATGTTTATGGTGCTAAAGCTGAAGCGTATATTCCAACTCAATTGGTTCCTGTTTATGCAAGTGCAGCATATAGCCACACCATCACAGATGGTAAAGGCGGTCAAGATAATGACAATGGCGACCGTTATGCCTTAGAACTTGGTGCAGTAGTAGCGCCTAACTTCTTAGTTGCTGTAGGTTATACAAGCGTTGCAGACCAAACTTCTTATGATGCTTTCAACATCCTTTCTAATGGTGTTGCTAAAGCAGCGCTTGAGTCAACTACAATCGGTGTAGACCCAAACTATGACCAAGATGCAATCACCGCACGTACAAAATATGTAGGCGCAATTGACGGCACCAATATGGCTGTTGGTTTTGAAGCAGGTCTTGTATATGGTGAAGATACTATGTACAACTTAAAAACAGATCTTTACTTAACACCAGCGCTTAGCGTAGGTGCTTCTTATGTAGAAACAAGTGCTGACTCTGTTGTCGATTCTGCTTGGGGCGCGAACGTAAACTACTTCATCACTCCTGCAGTTGCTGTAGGTGCTAGCTATGTAAATGCGAATGCTGTAGGCGAAGCTGTTGACACTCAAACTGTTGGTGTAAACGCTAAATTCCGTTTCTAATTTCACATTAGATACTGAAGTTAAAAAAGACGCTCATCTGAGCGTCTTTTTTATGCCTGAAATATGTCATGAAAAATTTACACGCTGTTTTACTCAGCTGAATCATCGTGGTGATTATGCGGTAAGTGGCGAATGTATTGCAATGCGATTAAACGTGACACGATCAATGCCAAATACATCACGCCACAGAACATTTGCAACATGGCAATCAACCGTGCTTCGGGACTGATCGGTATAAGATCAGATAAACCTGTCGCAGATTGCAAACTAAAACTTAAAAACAGTAAATCCAACCAGCTTTGTAAACCTGTAACATTCGGGTTCTGAAAACTATTTGGAATCAGAATCTGGCAAATGCTGTATAAAAAAGCAAAACCCCAAGCAATTAAAGTAAACACTGCGGCAGCGGCAAACAGCTCATCTTTGGTTAAATAACGGTCATGGAACATATAGCGCAATAAGCCATACGCTGCGCTAAAATAGGCTGCAGCTTCACAAGCATGACTCATCACCAAAATAAGAGGATGCCGCACACCTAGTAAAATAAAGAATGAAAAGAACAAAGCCGCATAAACAAAACTGAGCCCCAAAATACTCAACATTGGCGTTTGTCGAATCACTTTAGCAATGAGCAACAACACCAATACACCCACCATCCACGTAATGACTTTATAGGGCATATGGTGATGCGCAAAGAGTGAGAGCAGCAAAATCACAAATTGCAAGAACAACAGCCATGCCGAAGGTAATATCCGAAAACCTTTCCATACATTTTGTAGTGCTTGCATACGCCTCGGCTGCCTTTTTATTGTTTTGATTTCTAACATAACATGCTGCCAGATCACTGCATGCATGGACTCTGTATCAAAATTGCATATATAAAACCTCTCTCTATGCTTTAGATGAAATAGCCTCCCGCAGATACTAGATAGATCATCCATGAATTTTTAGCCATAAAAAAAGTCCCATTGCTGGGACTTTTTTGAGGTGTTTCAGACCTTAGTGGTCAGATGCACCAGAGATACCAATACCAGTTTGTGAGCGTACGAACTGTGCATCGAATGCTTTACGTTCAGCTTGTGCTTGCGCAGAGTTGTCAGTGATAGAGAACAACCAGCAGCAGAAGAATGAAAGTGGCATTGCAAAGATCGCAGGACCGTTAAATGGGTTGATTGGTGTGTCAGAAATTTGAAGCGTATCTACCCAAACTGCTTTAGACAATATAATTAAGGTTACTGCTGAAGCTAAGCCTGCTACACCACCAATCACTGCACCGCGAGTCGTTAAGCCTCTCCAGAACATAGACAATACAAGTACTGGGAAGTTTGCACATGCTGCTACAGAGAATGCTAAACCTACCATGAACGCAACGTTTTGTTTCTCGAAAAGAATACCCAAGATCATTGCGAAGATTGCTAAGCCTAAAGTTGCAATTTTAGACATGCGAAGTTCAGATTCAGGAGTCGTTTGACCTTTCTTGAATACGTTAGCGTACAAGTCGTGAGAGATTGCTGAAGCACCAGACAATGTCAAACCAGCTACAACCGCAAGAATTGTTGCGAATGCTACCGCTGAAATGAAGCCCATGAACAAGTCACCGCCAACTGCATCAGACAAGTGCACCGCAGCCATGTTGTTACCACCAACAAGTTCTAACTTGCCAGTCACTGCCATTTTCGCAACATCAAGGAATTGTGGGTTGTTGGATACATAAAGGATCGCACCAAAACCAATGATGAACGTTAATAGGTAGAAGTAACCAATGAAACCTGTAGCAACTACAACTGATTTACGCGCTTCTTTTGCATCTTTTACAGTAAAGAAACGCATCAAGATGTGTGGTAAACCTGCAGTACCGAACATTAATGCAAGACCAAGTGAGATTGCATCAATTGGGTTAGAAGCTAGCTTACCAGGACCCATAATGTTTGCAGCATCTGCCAAGCTCAAGTCATGTACTTTAGAGAATACTTGGATTGATTGCTCGAACATGTTAGTGAAGCTGAAGCCCACACCTTTCATTACCATGAAGGCCATGAAAGTTGCACCTGAAAGTAACATCACCGCTTTGATGATCTGTACCCAAGTTGTTGCCAACATACCACCGAACATTACGTAAGCCATCATGAGTAGACCCACGATTACTACAGCAATATTATAGTTCAAACCAAAGAGTAGTTTGATTAACTGACCCGCACCTACCATCTGTGCAATCAGATAGAACGCAACTACAACAAGTGAACTGAATGCTGCAAGGGTACGTACTGGCTTTTCAGCTAGACGGAACGATACCACGTCAGAAAGGTTATATTTCCCTAAGTTACGTAAACGTTCAGCGATCAAGAACAATACAATTGGCCAGCCCACCATGAAGCCCAGCGAATATAGCAAGCCATCAAAGCCTGACATAAACACCATTGCGGAAATACCGAGGAACGATGCTGCTGACATATAGTCACCTGCAATCGCTAGACCATTTTGGAAACCAGAAATACCACCGCCTGCGGTATAGAAGTCCTTAGTGCTCGTAGTTTGCTTCGCTGCCCATTTAGTAATGAACAAAGTTGCGCCAACGAAAATTAAGAACATAATAATTGCTGGCCAGTTGGTCGGCTGCTGTTCTGCTGCACCTAAATCTGGTCCTGCAAATGCCATACCTGACATTAATACAGTAGACGCAGCCAGTGCTTTCAATGAATTCCATTTCATCTTAGTGCGGTCCTTTCTCATGTGTAATTGCTTCAACTTCACGCATCGCATCTTCATTCAACTGGTCAAGTTTGCCATTCGCAATTGATGAGTAAACTGCACATAAAATGAAAGATAAAACGATAATGCCCAGACCCAGTGGAATACCCCAAGTCGTCACACCACCTGAAATTGAACTCAATAAGAATTCTTTGTTATAGCCCACTAAAAGCATAAAACCTACGTACACAAACAACATGATTGCTGTTAATGTCCAGCTTAGGTTACTTTTTCTGCGAACCATTTCTTTGAATTTTGGGTTTTGTAGAATGCGTTCTACTTGTACCTCATCCATAACCTGCTCCTTCAAGCGCCCTGCCTTAGGCGCAAATTTTTAATTCGAATTATTTCGAACTTAAAATTAACAATGTTGGAGCCGATTTGCAATTTAGACTTTGGTCGCTAAAAAAATGATCAACCTCAGCGCAAAGGCAATGGAATAGGCTATCATAGCCCTATTGTTGATACTTTTAAGGCATCATGAACAGCTGGCTCATTATGGGGGTTTTAGCCCTCTATATCGCATTACTTTTTATCTGTGCTTTCTATGGGGAAAAACACGCCAGTCGTTTAAGCACGCGTGGGCGCATGCTCATGTTCAGCTTAACTTTAGGGGTGTACTGTTCATCATGGACTTTTTATGGTGCAACGGGCGCAGCCGTTCGTGAAGGGATCATTTTTTTACCCATTTATTTAGGGCCATTGCTGTTTGTCGCTGTTGGTTATGATATTTGGCGACGTTTAGGTCGAGTGCGACAACACCACGCCATTTCATCGATTGCTGACTTTGTTGCTGCACGTTACGGTAAAAGCGGGCCATTGGCATCACTGGTCACAATTTTGGCGGTGATTGCAATTATTCCCTATTTGGCTTTGCAATTACGCGCAATTGCGCTGAGTGCCGCAGTGATTTTGGATCAAAGCACCAATGTTGAAAGTACCACCAATGCGGTGTTATTCCTGACAGGTTTATTGGCTATTTTGGCGATGCTGTTTGGTACTCGACAAATTGCCAATACCGAACAACACGGCGGCTTAATGCTTGCGGTTGCCTTTGAGTCCTTTGTCAAACTATTTGCCTTGCTGGCTGTGGCCTTCTTCTTTGTATTTGAAGCGCCTGACAATATTCATCAAATTGCCAATGATGTTTCAATTACCTTCCATGAAGTACAGCTGTTTGGTGTGCCTGAAACCTTTTGGGTGCAAACCTTATTGGCGGCATTAGCGATTATTTGTTTGCCGCGTCAGTTTCACGTTGCTGTGGTCGAACTGCGCGATGAAAAACATATTCGGGGTGCGCGTCGCTGGTTTGCCGTTTATCTGATTTTAACCACCATCGCGATTGTTCCAATTGCCAGTTGGGCCTTGCACGCAGCTCCGCAATATTTAGCCATCCCAGATGTAGCGGTTTTGTCTTTGCCACTCAGTTATAACCAAGACTGGTTGACGCTGTTGGCGTTCTTGGGAGGATTCTCCGCCTCAACAGGCATGCTATTGGTATCTTCAGTAGCACTGTCGATCATGCTGAGTAATGACCTGATCATGCCTGCCTTGTGGCGTATGGGCATTTTCTCACGCCATGACAAGCGCTTGCCTTTGGTACTGAAATTCACCCGACGCATTTGTATTTTAGCGGTGATGCTGCTCGGCTTCCTGTTCTTCAACTTCTTTAACGATATTGATCAACTTTCTGTGTTTGGCTTGTTGGCCTTTAGTGCAGTGGCACAGTTCTCCCCTGCCCTGATTGGGGGGTTATATTGGCGTGGTGGCAGTAAACAGGGCGTTTATGCAGGCTTAATTGTTGGATTTGCGATGTGGGCCTATACCCTGCTACTTCCGACTATTTTACGCAGCCTGCCAAGTCAGTTCAGCGAGTTTACCCGTGAATTTTTATTGCTGGGACCTTTAGGCATCAACTGGTTACGCCCTGAAGCCTTGCTTGGCTTTGAATCTTTTGCCCCGCTCACACATGGGGTGGTTTGGGCGCTCGGTTTAAATATTTTGTTATATGTTTGGGTGTCACGTATTTTCCGCCCAAGTGTGGCAGAACAGATTCAGGCCGAAAGTTTCTTTTATTATGAAACCAAGCCTTTGCCAACTCAGAACATGAGCAACGAGGTCAGCTATTCACATCAGGATGTAGCGCGTTTAAAAGTAGGCGATTTAATCACACTGGCAAAACGCATTACAGGCGAATCTCCAACCCGACAAGCCTTTGAGCAGTTTAGTCAGCAAAATAATGTGGTGCTGAATGAAAATGCCAATGCCAACGGCATGTGGTGGCGTTTTACCGAACAATATTTGGCAGGCACCATTGGTGCAGCATCTGCGCGTACTTTGCTCACCACTGCCATGGTCAATAACGGACTCGCTTTAGGGCAAGTTGCGAATATTCTTGACCAAGCCTCACAATGGCAACGCTTTAACCAAAACCTAATCATGACCATGATTGACCACATGACCCAAGGCGTGAGTGTGGTAGATGAAAATATGTGTTTGGTAGCATGGAATAATCAATATCTCAAACTATTTGATTATCCTAAAGATATTGTCTATGTCGGGTGCCCAATTGCCGATTTGATTCGCTATAACGCAGAACGTGGTGAATGTGGTCCGGGCTCAATTGAAGAACACGTGCGTAAACGTATTCACTGGATGAAAATGGGCAGTGCACACGAGTTTGAACGCATCCGTAAAGATGGTCGTGTAATTCAAATGCGTGGTAATCCAATTGAAGGCGGTGGTTTCGTGACCACCTTTGCCGATATTACCGCTTTCCGTGAAAACGAAGCCGTACTTGAAGCACGGGTACAAGATCGCACACAACAATTGGCCGATGCTTTGGCAGAACAGCAATTGGCACGTGAACAAGCCGACAAAGCCAATATGTCCAAAAGCCGCTTTATTGCCGCTGCCAGTCATGACTTATTACAGCCAATGCATGCAGCGCGCTTATTCAGTACGGCTTTAGAGCAAAGTATTCAGTCCGATGAAGACCGTAAAACCCTGCAACAACTGGATCGTGCCCTGCATGGTGCAGAAAGTATGCTCTCGGCCTTGTTGGATATTGCCCGTTTGGAAGGCGGTACGATTCAGCCGAAACGTCAGGCTTATCCACTGCATGACTTACTCAGCGATTTAAGCCTGCAATTTAAATCCATTGCGGCACAACGTGGCATTGAATTCCGTGTGCATGACGTACAGTTCTGGATTGATACCGACCCACAATGGATTCGTCGTATTATTCAAAACTTTGTCAGCAATGCGCTGCGCTATACCGCCAAAGGGCGTGTGGTCGTGGGCGTGTTACGTTCTGCAGAACATCCACAACATATTAGAATTGGGGTGTGGGATACAGGTCCAGGTATTGCCGAAGAACAACGTATTAAACTGTTTCAGGAATTTGAGCGTTGCGGACATACGTCGCCTTGGGGTGAGCAAGGTCTAGGTCTTGGGTTAGCGATTGTGCAGCGTATGACCAGTTTGCTGAACTACCCTGTGCATGTCTATTCGGAATTGGGCAAAGGCTCGTGCTTTATGATTGAAGTACCGATTGTCGAAGCTCCAAAAGTAGTGGCTGCACCTGTGCAAGTGGTGCCGTTGAAAACCAAAGCCTATAAAATTTTGTGTTTAGATAATGATGAAACCATTTTGGAAGGCATGGCGACCCTGCTGAGTAAATGGGGCTATCACGTATTTAAAGCCACCGAACCTGAACAAGCAATTGAGTTGATTCAACGTGAGCACATTCAAGTTTGGTTGGTCGATCAGCACTTAAATGACGATAAAATCGGTTTAGATTTTATTCTGGAACATCGTCAAGCCGATGTACCTGTGGCGTTAATTACTGCTGACTCTGATCCAGAACTACCGCAACGCTTAAAAGAACTCAACATCGTCTTGCTGAAAAAACCATTAAAACCAGCATCGCTACGTTCTTGGTTATCGGGTCTGAAAATTTCGGAGACTTGATTCACATACCTAACTTTGGCTAATTTGGGGCGCTCATCCCACAGAGATAAAGCTGAGATGAACGCACCGACCTTGTTACATTTTCTGGTTTGGTTACATTTGCTAGTCTGATGACCAAGCTTCACTTTACATAGCGAAATATGGCTACAATGAAAATCCAACACATTTGCTGTCAATATTGACAGCGATTGACCTGATGCAACACCCATTGACCAAAGTTTTCAAAAATGTCGCGTTTTGAGTGCCTGCCCTTCACATTAAATACCATCACCTCACTGGCTATGGCAAAGTCTGACAAGATGGTAAGTGAATATGCTCAATAAATTTTACAATTTTTCTAAGCCCTGAGTTTGTCGTTATTTTTTGCCCTTATCGCCAAAACATTAGACTTTAGTCGTATATGCTTAAAACGCTTCATGCGCGCATAACTGAGTACAAGAAATGATCAATTGGCTGGTGTAGCCTGTATAAATACTGCGATTGATCAACCCTTCTTCTCATTTTAGGAAGTGATGTCATGAATTTAGCTGAATATGAACAGCAGCTTGCCGAACAATCTCAGCAGCTGCATCGTCAATACGGCGTCAATGCGCTCTTACCCGAAATTCAATGGAATCAACTGTTCCCCAATAGCAAACTCAGTTCCACTCATCTTCAAGCTTTGGAAACCATTTACCAAAGTGCTGTGCCCTTAGCCTTGCAGGTTTTTGAAGAGTTAAACTTTGATGTATTTAGTCCTGCAGCGTATAAACCTCAAGGTTTAGGTCTGTTCGAGAAACTTGCAGATCAGGAACAACAATTACTCAGCCTTTTGGAGCAAGAAGCTCAAGGCCTAGATGAACCTACCCGCCAACATATTTGGAGTATGTTATTACGTGGTGGTGCGGTACTGGTCTTTAAAGCATGGTTAGGCAAAGTCAAAACAGATGAGGCACAACTCGATACAGCTCAATTTGATGAATTGTCCGATTTGCTGTTCATTAAAACCTCACCTTTTGAGCTGGCAGAACGCTTAAAAGTCGATGCGCATGCACCCACTGAACATATTTTTCTACTGTATGGCAATGACGTGTATTTAGACCGTTTTAACAGTCTTGAAACGGCAGCCTTATTTGTCGATTTAGGCGTGTACGATGCTGCGTTTATAAGCCTGAGAGATGACCACGTTGCAAAATACCTGATTGGACAAGGCTATGTCAGTGAGCAGCAAATTGATGAATTGCAATGTGCCTTAAATCCTTTGAATTGTGCCGATTTAAATCCAAAACAGAACTATATTGCTTAGTGTGAGTTGAAGACTTAAATTCCAAGTAATCACATCGCAAACCCCATCCTATTCCAAATAAAAACAAGGCGTGCAATAGCACGCCTTGTGGCTTATTTCATTAACAATACACGAATGAATTTTGCTTAAAACGTCACACGTTTATAATCACGATATTCAGGCTTCCAGAAATTAGCCTCAATTGCCTCTCGTAATGCCTCATCACTCATGACAGCTGCAACGCCTGCATCCATTGCTGCTTTTGCGACTCTAAATGCAATAAATTTAGACACCTGCTGAATTTCATTTAAATCAGGCAATAAATCTGCATTTGGATCCTGCAACAATGGTGAGCAGTCCGCCAGCGCATTACTGGATGCAATTAACATACTGTCTGTCACACGTGTTGCCCCTGCAGCGATTACCCCTAAGCCAATACCTGGGAAAATATACGAGTTATTGCATTGGGAAATATTATAAAGTTTGCCCTGATAGTTCACTGGCTCAAATGGGCTACCTGTTGCAATTAAGGCCTTGCCTTCAGTCCACTCCAAAATATCGGCAGGAAATGCTTCAACTTGTGAGGTTGGGTTTGACAATGGCAACACAATTGGACGCTCGCAATTGGCAGCCAAGGTTTTAATCACCTCTTCAGTAAATAAACCCGGTTGCCCCGAAACCCCAATCAATACCGTTGGCTTGGCGTTTTGAATGACGTCCAACAGAGAAATCACACCTTCAGGATTGCCCCAATGTGCAACACGGTCAGGACTTTGTGCCAATTTACGTTGGAAATCGAGCAAGTTTGGCTGATTGCTGGTGAATAAGCCAAAACGATCCACCATATACACACGAGCACGTGCTTCAGCATCGCTTAAGCCTTCCACCACCATTTGCGCCACAATTTGCTCGGCAATACCACATCCTGCAGAACCCGCGCCCAAAAAGGCAATGGTTTGATCTTTCAGCTGCTTGCCTGCCGCACGTGATGCAGCAATTAAACTGCCCACAGATACAGCAGCAGTGCCCTGAATATCATCATTAAAACAGCAAATCTGATCACGATATTTATTCAGCAAGGGCATGGCATTTTTCTGAGCAAAATCTTCAAACTGAATCAATGCCTTTGGCCAACGGCGTTTCACCGCATCAATCACCTGATCGACAAATTGATAGTATTCCTCACCACTAATACGTGGCTGATTCCAGCCCATATAGATCGGATCATTCAGTAATTGTGGGTTATTGGTGCCTACATCTAAGGTAATGGGTAAGGTATAGGCAGGACTAATACCGCCACATGCTGTATATAAAGACAGTTTTCCAATTGGAATACCCATGCCGCCAATGCCCTGATCACCCAAGCCTAAAATACGCTCACCATCGGTAATCACAATCACTTTGACATTCTTTTTATTGATGTTTTGTACAATATCATCAATATGGGCACGGTCTGGATAGGAAATAAAAATACCCCGATGACGGCGGTAAATATCGGAAAAACGCTGACATGCCTCGCCTACAGTTGGGGTGTAAATAATAGGCATCATTTCACTCAAATGCTGTTCAATCAGGTGATAAAACAGGGTTTCATTGGTGTCCTGAATGTTGCGCAAATAAATATGCTTGTTGATGGCATCGCTAAAAGCAGAATATTGCTGATACGAACGCTGGCTTTGTTCTTCAATATTTTCAATTGCATGTGGAATTAAGCCATGCAAGTTAAAACGGGTGCGTTCTTCTTCTGAAAATGCAGAACCTTTATTTAATAAAGGCAATTCTAAAAGGCCGTTGCCCGCATAGGGAATATATAAAGGACGTTTCTGCTGCAAATTTGCGGTTGTCATTGTTCATCTCATTCTAATCGGTTGCTGATGGCGCATGGATTGAGATGCACCATCTGACATCTGACTAGCTTAGCCCGAATTGCAGCAAATAGGGCATTTAGAAGTTTGATAACCAAATCTGAATGATTTTTATTTCTGATAGCCCATGTTATATAGGCATCGAACCTAATTTATTTGGGTGGTTGCAGTGGCGTCATATCTACAATTAAGCCAGTGAACTTACGCACCAAAGGCAGCACACATAATACGACTGGAAAAGCAAACGCCCAAGAAATCATCCAGTTATGCAACCACAGGGTAAAAAATCCCTCAATCCAGCCCAAATTTCGGATCATATTAATCAACGAAATGATGCCACTCATCAAACATGATAAAAAGAAAGGCATTACCACCGTGGCCCATTTCATGGGTAATTTGGGTACATTGCCAAAAATCATTGCACGTTGTTTCATGCTCCAGCCTTTTCGCCTCACTGAATGCCGCATACTATGCCATGAATTGCTTGCTTAAAGGATGATTTTTCAGGCAATTTGTTCATGCTTAGCTACAATCTCTGAAATTCGATAAAGCATACAATTGCACTCCCCTAAAGCCCCTGAAATTTGCTATATTTAGCGTTTTTCTGCACATCTATTTTTCGACTAAATATGAATACGGCAATACAAGCAGCGCTCGAGCATGCAGTGCAATCCCTTCAAGCTGAAGGTGTACTCCCATCTGACTGGAACAATACGAGTAATTTAACCCGTACCAAAGACCGCAGCCACGGTGATTTCGCATCAAATATTGCCATGATTGCCTCTAAAGCCGCAGGCATGAAGCCACGCGATTTAGCCGAAAAAATTCTTGCTGCTCTGCCTGAAGTTGCAGACATCAGCAAAGCAGAGATTGCAGGCCCTGGTTTTATTAACTTCTTTTTAAATGCCGACCAGCGTTTTAGTGTTTTAGATCAAATTCAAGCACAAAAACAACAATTTGGACGCAGCCAAATCAATGCAGAAAAACGCATTCAGGTCGAGTTCGTTTCTGCTAACCCAACCTCAAGCCTACACGTGGGTCATGGTCGTGGTGCTGCTTATGGTATGACAGTTGCCAATTTACTTGAAGCCACAGGTGCTAAAGTTGACCGTGAATACTATGTCAATGATGCTGGCCGTCAAATGGATATTTTGGCGACTTCAACTTACTTGCGTTATTTGGAACTGGCAGGTCAAACGCTGGTGTTCCCCAAAAATGCGTATCAGGGTGACTACGTTAAAGACATCGCACAAAGCATTTTAAAACAGGATGGTGAACGCCATGTACGCCCTGTTGCAGATGTATATAACAATGTGCCTGAAGATGTGCAATATGCGGCAGAACTCGATGCCGATGGCAACAAAGTGGTCTTGTCGGGCGACAAAGAAAAACACATTGATGGTTTGATTTTCAATTCACAAACGCTCTTGGGTGATGATTATCGCGTGTTCCATCAGGCTGCGCTGAATGCTATTTTGGCCGACATTAAAGATGACTTGGGCGAGTTTGGTGTCACCTTTAACCAATGGTTTAGCGAGGCGTCATTGACTGAAAAAATTGATGAAGCTCTGCAAACACTAGATCAACGTGGTTATCTATACGAACAAGACGGCAATATCTGGTTTAAATCGACCGCATTTGGCGATGAAAAAGACCGTGTGGTGAAACGCCGCAATGGTCAAACCACTTACTTTGCTTCAGACATTGCTTATCACCTGAATAAATTACAACGTGGCTACACAGACCTAATTGATATTTGGGGTTCAGATCACCACGGTTATATTTCACGTGTGAAAGCGGCCATTGATGCACTAGGCTACGACTCGAAAAAATTAACGGTACTGTTAGTGCAGTTCGTGAGCTTATGGCGTGGTGGTGAAATGGTACAAATGTCATCCCGTTCAGGTCAGTACGTGACCTTGCGTGATTTGCGTAAAGAAGTCGGCAACGATGCTGCACGTTTCTATTACGTCATGCGCAAATCTGAACAGCACATTGACTTTGACCTAGATTTGGCCGTTTCACAAAGTAAAGACAATGCGGTCTACTATATTCAATATGCTCATGCACGTATTTGTCGTATGCTCGAAAAAGCTGCTGCTACGCAATTGAATTTTAATGCGACAACTGCACGTCAGTTTGCCGCTAAACTTGAGCTAGATGCTGAAACTGAAATTTTAGCCAAACTGGCTGCGTATCCTGAAATTTTAGTACGTGCTGCCAACAGCCACGAACCGCATCAGGTAGGTAACTATTTGAAAGAATTAGCAGCATTGTTCCACGGTTGGTACAATGAGCATAAAGTTCTGAATGATGATGCAGCCTTGACTCAAGCACGCTTATTGCTTTCAGTAAACGTACAACAAGTCTTGCGTAATGGTTTAGAATTATTAGGTGTCTCTGCACCAGAAACAATGTAAAAGCCAAATAAAAGCATAACAAGAGGAAGTCCACGTGTTTGGAAAAACGCAACGCGGTGTATCTGAACGACCGAATAAGCCCAAAAAACCACTAATTCCAACGTGGTTAGGCACACTCGTGGTGATTTTAATCGTGTTGTGTTTTGCTGTAGCCTTAATGCTATGGAAACCGTGGGCACCTGTACAGCCTAAAGGGCAAATCAATTCTGAGCATTATCAGGAAGATACCAACAAAGACTATCGTTTTTATGATTTGCTGCCACAGCAACAGGTTACCCCAATTCCTGAGCAAGCGGTGCCTGAAACACAGCAACAGAATACCGTAGTCATTGTTGAAGCGCCTGCTGCTGTAGAGGCGCCAGCGGCCAGCGAAGCCAATGTTGGTCTGACAGAAATGCCTGCCCCTGTGGTACAAGCCAGCTATATTCTACAAGTGCGTAGCTATACCGACCCAGATGCTGCAGATGCACGTCGTGCCGAAATTATTTTGAATGGTTTATCGGCAGATGTAGTGAAAAGTGTAGAAGGTGGTGAAACTTGGTATCGGGTGATTTCAGGCCCTTATGATTCAGCCGATGCTGCAGTGATTGCTCAGCAAACTTTGCAGCATAGTGGAATTGATTCAATTGTCGTGAAACGCTAAGCCTCATTGTTATCAATCGACCAAAATCAATTAAAAAAAGATGCCTCGGCATCTTTTTTTAGGTCTATAGAACGATGTACTCACAAAAATCATCGCTAGATTTGCATTAACTGCTGCTCACGTTCGCGTGCACGCTGAAATGCAGGACGCTGTTCCACGCGTGCCAAATAAGCCGCAATCTGTGGATAATGATGCCCGGTACGGCTTTGCAATGCTTGGAGCGGGAAACCCATTTGAATATCGGCAAAAGAAAAATCCCCTGCAAAATAATCATGTTTGCCCAAATAATCTTCTAAATAAGCAATATGATCTTTTAAACGAGGCTGAATAAACCCTGCTTTAACACCTGCAGTAATTTTTTGCGCCATTGGTCGAACTAACCATGGCACATGCTGCGGCACATTGGTCATCACCAATTGCATCACTAACAATGGCATTAGCGAGCCTTCGGCATAATGCATCCAGTATTGATATGCTTGCTGTGCTGAAGCCTGCTGCGGTTTAAACTGCCTTTGCGTATCATAATGCTGCTGCAAGTACTCCAAAATGACTGCAGATTCTGCAATGGTCTGCTCTGCATCCGTCAAAATTGGTGCTTTACCCAATGGGTGAATCAGCTTCAATTCATTGGGCGCACTTAAATTGGGCTGACGGTGGTAAAACTTGATTTCATAGTCCAAACCCAGCTCTTCGAGCGCCCACAAAATGCGGAAAGAGCGGGATTGATCAAGGTGGTGTAAAGTAATCATAAACGTCCTATTTTGTTTTTATTACATCTGTTTTAAGTGATTGTTATATCTTCTGTTTCACGCAACATTATAAAAAGGCATGTCCTGCATGCCTTTTTATAAGAGACGGATTCAACTCTAGGTTTAACCCAATTCAGTACGAATTTCCACACTGCGTAACAAGGTTTTCGTCACAGGTGTTTTTTGACAGATATTCAGTACTTTTTGCTGTAATTCTGCATCTAACGCTGCTTCAGTTTGCACACGGCGTTCAATCCACTCCTGCCCTTCCTGATTGGTAAAGAAGTCCGCCTCGACCTGAATTTTGCCAAAATCCAAACCCTTATGCTGTGCATACATACGCAAGGTAATCATGGTGCAAGCGACCAAACTGCTACATAACAGATCATAAGGTGCAGGACCTGCATCTTGACCACCTAACTTTTCAGGCTCATCTACCTTCCATTGGTGCTGACCACTTTGGATCTGACCTTGCCATGCCGTGTCTAAACTGCGTACCTGTGCTGTGCCAATCTTGGCCATAAGATGCTCCCTATAGATTGATATTCCATCATTTATTTTGATGCACGCATTTTTGCGGGGAAAGTCGGCGCTTCTAAACGTGGTCCATCGTAGTCTGGTATTGTGCCAAAACGAGGATCATGATTGACCCATTGCTCACGTGCAATGCTGAGTTCCTCTTGGGTACGACCGACGAGATTCCACCACAACAAAATTGGCGACTCAAAAGGTAAACCGCCCAATAGCAACAGACGCGCACCCGCATGTAAATCTAGCTGAATTTCGGTTAAGCCCGGTTCAAGCACCAGCATATTTTCATCGTTTAATTCATGCCCATGCACAGTGGCTGTGCCTTCCAGCATCATCAAACCATATTCAAATTTAGGATTCAGCGGCAAACGGGTTGTCGTGCTGGTTTCACTATAAATATCTACCCCTAGCAACTCACTATGTACTAATACTGGTGAAGTGGTATTTAAAAATTCACCAACTAAGATGGTAAATTCCACTCCATCTAGCAAAACCACAGGCAAGTCAGGGTAATGATCAAAACGTGGCGCCATATTGCGCTGATCATCAGGTAAAGCAATCCACAGTTGCGCTGTATGCATGTGTGTTTCGGTGTCGGGAGCAACTTCGGTATGTGAAATACCATAACCCGCGGTCATTAAATTAACCTGTTTGGGACGAATCAATTGCTTAGTACCCAAACTGTCAGTATGCATAATGCTGCCTTCAATCATCCAGGTGAATGTTTGCAAACCAATATGTGGATGCGGCCCGACATCTAAGCCTTCACCTTGTGGAAAATTAACAGGACCTGCGTGATCTAGAAAACACCATGCCCCAATCATGCGTTTATGCCGACTCGGTAAAGCACGTTTAATTAAAGTTCCCTGCCCAATTTCAGCACTACGCAGTGGAAATTCCTGTATAAATTGCTTGACGTACTTATCACAATCGTCTGAATTGGAAAGCTCGGTATAATTGCTGTTGCTCATCCTATACCTCTTATATTTCTGTAAATTCCTTGACTATTAAATATAGTAAATCACTAACGAAGAGCAAGATGAAATTTGTTGTTCTGATTTTTATGGTTCAAACTTGAACTACACCTTAAAATATATGGCATAATTTTGACCAAAATTTAAAAAAATAGAGAAAATACCCAAATTTAGGGAGGTTATTTTTTCTGCATTTTGCGCATAATCCTCACTATAAGTTGTCAATTTGAGTAAATATCGCTATGTCTGTAAAAGCTCGAATGGGGGAACAGACCCGTTCGAAGATTTTAAGCAATCAGGAAGCCTCAGAAAAACTTTTAAAAACAACTGAGTGTGATCTTGAAAACCGACAAGCAATTGAAAAAGCATTGCAGCACCCTGCTGCGCAACTCCCGCCGCAATTTGAAACACATTTTTATCAACACCAGAATTTACATCAGCGTCGTTATTTACGCCAAGTCAATTACATTGGGCAAATGACGTTCCTGCTGTATTTCTTTATCGATTATTTCATCATTCCAGATGTCACTACACTCTCGGCCACACTCCGTCTCAGTGCTGTTGTATTGGCGCTGATTGGCAATTATTTCTGCTTTAAATTGATCAAAGATATTCGCCTGCTAGATTTAATTTTACCGGTCAGCGCCACACTGTGCTGCGGTATTTGGTTCTATATCCTGTCGCAATCACAAAGCCCTTGGATTTCCACTTATGTGTATGCCTCGGTCATTTTTGTGCTCATGGCGAACCTATGTATTCAAGTGCGTTTCCGCCCTGCGGTCTACAATTCATTGGTCATGAGCGTACTCATGTTTTTGGGGGTGATTTCCCTCACCAATTTGCAGGATGCCTTAGTTTTTATGGTGGTGTATATCCCTGTATGTTTGTTGAGTTTGTATATCAGTTGGATCAACACCCTAAATGCCCGCCATCACTTTTTACGCAGTTTGCTGGATGACTGGAATTTTCATACCTTGCAAGCCTTGGCACACACCGATGAACTGACCCAACTCAATAACCGACGTCAGTTTGTACACATGGCAGAACACAAAATTCATGCATGGCCTAAATCTGAATCGGTCTGCTTACTAATGTTTGATGTCGACTTTTTTAAACAAATTAACGATACCTATGGGCACGATATTGGAGATCGGGTCTTACAAAATATTGCAGACATTGCTCGTAAAGAAATGCGCCGCAAGGATATTTTGGCACGCTTTGGCGGTGAAGAGTTTATCGCTCTGCTTAGTGAAACCAGCTTAGATGAAGCACTGATGATTTCAGAACGCTTAAGACAAAAAATTGCTCAGCATGAAATGTGCATTGATAAAAAATGTTTTAATTTCACTGTCTCCATTGGAGTATCCAGTTTAAAACCACAACAAACCGACTTACAGACCCTAATTAAAGAAGCCGATTTGGCCTTATACCAAGCCAAACAACGTGGACGAAATTGTGTCATCAGTTTTGATGTGGGGATGCCTGAGCCCCCTAAATCTACGGTAAAAAAAGAAATTAAATCTTGGATTGTTTAGCAGGCATAAAAAAGAGCACATGGAGTGCTCTTTTTTTATGTGCAAGAGGAAAGCTAGCTGCCGCAAGCATCTTGCACCCATTTTAAAAGCCGTGCTTTAAAATGGGCTCATGTCGTAAAACTGGCAAGCAGCAGTGCTGCTTGAAACCCCTAGCTGCCGCGCGCATAGCGCTTGGCGTAATTCAGGCACGAAGCAGTGCTTCGTGAAATCCCGACTGCCGCGAGCGTAGCTCTTGGCGTAAATTTGGCTAAAAGCTATCGCTTTTAGAAAGCCCAAATTTACTCCCATTCAATGGTTGCAGGTGGTTTAGATGATACGTCATAAACCACACGTGAAACCTCTGCAATTTCATTCATGATGCGCGTTGAAATACGGTCAACCAAATCATACGGCAAATGTGCGAAACGTGCTGTCATAAAGTCCACTGTTTCTACAGCACGAAGTGCAATTACCCATGCATAACGACGACCATCGCCGACGACACCAACAGATTTCACAGGCTGGAATACCGCAAACGCTTGTGCTGTTTTGTCATACCAACCACTTGCACGCAGTTCCTGCATGAAAATGTCATCGGCTAAACGTAAAATATCTGCATATTCTTTTTTCACTTCACCCAAAATACGCACGCCCAAACCTGGACCTGGGAATGGATGGCGGTAAATCATGCTGTGTGGCAAGCCTAAAGTGGTGCCAAGTTTACGAACTTCATCTTTAAACAAGTCACGTAATGGTTCAACCAATTCAAAAGCTAAATCTTCTGGTAAACCACCCACGTTGTGGTGTGATTTAATCACATGCGCTTTGCCTTGTTTGCTGGCTGCAGATTCAATCACGTCTGGGTAAATCGTACCTTGTGCCAAGAATTTCACGCCATCCAGCTTACGTGCTTCTTCGGCAAAAACTTCAATAAATTCACGACCAATGATTTTACGTTTTTTCTCTGGATCAACTTCGCCAGCCAATGCACCCAAGAAACGCTGTTCAGCGTCGGCACGAATCACGCGAATCCCCATGTTTTCTGCAAACATTTGCATCACTTGATCGCCTTCGTTCAAGCGCAACAAACCATTGTCTACAAATACACACGTTAATTGATCGCCAATGGCACGGTGCAATAACGCAGCAACCACAGATGAATCGACACCACCAGACAAGCCAAGCAATACTTTCTCATTGCCAATTTGCTGACGTAATTGTTCTACACGCAAGTCGATAATGTGTTCTGGTGTCCACAAACCACGACATCCACAAATTTGATGTACGAAGTTAGACAGTAATTCTGCACCTTTAGCCGTGTGCGTTACTTCTGGGTGGAATTGAATACCATAGAAACGGCGTGTTTCATCAGAAATCATCGCCACAGGGCAGCTTGGTGTGCTAGCCGTAATTTGGAAGCCTTCTGGAATGCGTGCCACTTTATCGCCATGGCTCATCCAAACGTGCAATTGGTTTTCACGATCTTGCAAGTTACCAATCAGTTTGTCACGTACCAAAATATCGACTTCGGCATAACCGAATTCATGTACTGAACCCGCTTCAACTTTACCGCCCAGTTGTTCTGACATGGTTTGTAAACCATAGCAGATACCCAGTACAGGTACGCCTAAGTTAAATACAATTTCAGGTGCGCGTGGACTACCCGCTTGGTGAACACTTTCAGGTCCACCCGATAAGATAATACCGTTTGGATTAAATGCACGAATGTCTTCTTCCGACATATCGTAGGCATACATTTCAGAATATACGCCCGCTTCACGAACACGACGTGCGATCAGCTGGCTATATTGCGAACCGAAATCCAGAATCAGGATACGATCTTCAGTAATTTGAGTATTGGTAGTCATGACAAACAACTATAGAAAGGCAAACGAATTAAGCGCGCTATTCTAGCATTTTTCCACGCCTTGCGCACACTATTCAGACAATCCTAAAAATGGCTATTTTTCTTCGTGATATTGCAGTGACCACATACTCTAAGTTTTAAAAGACTATGCATTTTCTATGGCATAAAAAAAGCAACCTTCTTGAAGATTGCTTAAATTGTTGAGCTGATGTGGAAATCAATGACTTACTTTTTTGCTTCCAAAAGATGGTCTAGACTTATTTTGCCTGCACCGTAAAGCATGATGTAGAAGAAACCGCCAGCCAAACCAATATTTTTCATAAAATTCAGCGCATCTTCTGGTGCAGCATGGAATAAAAATGCAGTTAAAAGACTAAAAACACCTAAACCCAAACCCACGACACGTGCTTGTAAACCGAATAGAATTGCCAAACCACCACCAAGTTCTAGCAAAATCACCAAAGGTAGCAATGAACCTGAAACACCCATAGCTTGCATATAGCCCACTGTTGCATCATAGCCTGCAATTTTTCCCCAACCAGATACAATAAATAAATACGCTAAAAAAGCACGTGCAAATAAACTTACAATGGCTTGCACACTTGCTTTTTCGACCACACTTTTTAACACAACATTTGGATTAAACATCAGATCACCTATATTTTTGATTCATTCTTGAAGACAAATACATCTTAGTTTTTTCAAAATTCAGGATAAATACGCATTTAAAAGACATGTTGTTGCATCTATGCAACGAAAAAGAACCGATGTGGCTGGTCTAGCATCCCTAAAATCACTGTGAAAATTATTTACCTTTTCATACTGACTTTCAACGTCTGGACTGCTAGGATTTGAGCACACTTTCGCTTGTTTTTCCCCATGGAACTGATTGATTTTATCTTACACGTCGATGAGCATTTGCTCGAATTCATCACCCAATATGGGGTATGGATTTACGCTATTTTATTCCTGATTATTTTTGTAGAAACAGGCTTGGTGGTCATGCCGTTTTTACCTGGCGATAGTTTGCTGTTTGCAGCAGGCGCACTGGCTGCATCGACAGGAGTGATGGATCCGTGGATTTTGGGTATTTTATTGTTTACTGCTGCGGTACTCGGTGACACCCTGAATTACCATATTGGTAAATATATTGGTCCACGGGTTTTTGAACTGGAATCACGTTTTATCAATAAAAAACATTTGATCGAAACCCAGAAGTTTTTTGAGCGACACGGCGGAAAAACCATTATTTTTGCGCGTTTTGTGCCTTTTGCGCGTACCTTTGCGCCCTTTGTGGCGGGTGCAGGCAGCATGAATTATAAATACTTCCTAACCTATAACGTAATTGGCGCTTTTTGCTGGATCGCGTCGTTTATTACACTCGGTTATTTGTTTGGCAATATGCCAATAGTGAAAGACAATTTCACCCATTTAATTTTCGGCATTATTATTTTAAGTGTCTTGCCTGGAGTGATTGGTTTTATTCGCCAAAAACTCAAGAAAAAACCTGCTTAAGTTGTGTAATTCTTTGGGCATGCCTGTTACAGCGCTGCCCTCATACATTCAAAACAGGTGAGATGATTGCTCAACTCACCAAAAGTCTCTAAATCTTTAGAAAAAACGTGCCACCACAGGCAGCATACACACCACCAACAGCAAAGCCGAGCCTTTATATAACAGATCTGCCGTCACTTTATTGGTTTCTCGCGCCAAAACTGCTCGCCCAAAAGACATCCAAAATAACGCTGTTGGCAATAAAATCAGACCAAATAAGACATAGACCATAGCAAAGTTGGTCGGGTTATCCCACGTTTCTGTAGGAAAAATACCTGCAGCAAATAACAAGGCTTTTGGGTTTTTAAAAGTCGAAAAAAATAATTGTGCAGGGCGAATGGCAGAGTGTTTTTGACAATGTTGCTCTAAATGTGACTGCTTCCATAAATGAAAAGCCATCCAAAACACATAGCCTGCGCTTAAAACATGCAGTATATCAATTAAATAAGGCCAAATTGGCGCACTCAAATGAATGAATAACGCCCACAGACTAATGGCATACATATAACCAAAAAACTCTGCGGGAATCAGCAGACTGGTTTTGGCAATGCCTTGTTGGTGGGCTGAGCTTGCCAATAGCGCATTGGTCGGGCCAGGAATCATCAAGACCGCAATCATTGCTAGGACAAAGAGCCAACTTTCAATCATAAACACCAGAGCATGCAAATCAAAAATAGGAGCACACCTTATATGAAAGCCATTGAAAATGACAAGTTTTTCTATCTGGCAGGACTGACCCAAGGGTGTAAATAGAACAGAAAATAAAATTAAGTTTTTGTTTTTAAAATATTAGATTGAGATCAACCTTGAATTATCTTGCTACATTTTTTAAGCAATGGTGCTGCACAAATGGCAGCACCATAGACAAAATATTCGCAAATCCTAAAATTTAAGATGTTACAGGTTTGGGCTTAACAATAATCGGGCAAGCTTTAAATTTTGCTGCTTGCACAATGGCTTCTTGCTCACCTAAAAGACGTGCCAATTCTGTTCTTTTGGTATTGGATGACTGTCCCATATTGACAGAAACACTCGGTGCAACGCCCCAACCGCCACGGCTGCCCCAACCACCGCCTAAACCGATACCCACACCAACACCTGTACGTTTCGGTGCTTCAACACCGCTTTCAATATATTGCTGAATACGGTTATATTCGCTTTGTAATTGTTGGCAATTCAAAGCCTGATAATGTGTAGGCGACACATAGCTAGGTTTCACTGTGGTCGCACAAGCCCCTAGCAATAAACTACTTGCCGCGACAAGACCAATTGCAAATGTTTTCATGTCTACCTCTGTATCACGCTTGCTCAATTTCATTGAACAATGATTGATAGGCCTGCGTCAATTTATGATCTGTTGCCAAATGAATTAATGGCAAATTTTTATGATGTGATTCTTTCATCAACACCGAAGGCGGTAACACACTATTCAAAACAGGCAAACCTTCATCTTTGAGTTGCTGCACCACTTCACGCGGTAACTTGGCCTGTGCCTGATATTGATTCACCACAATGCCTTCAATTTGCAAGTTTGCATTATGGTCATCCTGAGTTTCCAACACATTTTCAATCAGGCTTTGCAAAGCGCGTTTAGAAAAGACATCGCAGTCAAATGGAATGAGCACCCGATCTGCAGCAATTAATGCCGATAAGGTAAAAAAGTTAAATGCAGGCGGAGTATCAATAAATACACGGTCATATTGATCGGACAATTGTTGCAAGGCATCGCGCAGCTTGTAAATTTTATGTTTCGATTCAAGTGCATGTGCCAAACTGCCCAATTGTGGACTGGCAGGAATCACATCCAAATTTGTAAATGGCGACTGATGCACATAGGCTTCTAAACCTTTGCTGCGGTTTTTTAAAATTGAGCCTAAGGCATTGCCCAATAAACCTTTGGATTGATTTGCACCCAACACTTCTTCAAAATAATTTTCGATGTTAGGTTCAAGCGCAGGCTTATCGGCAGAATAAGTAGCATCATCACCCAATAAATATTGGCTAGAGTTGGCTTGGGGGTCGAGGTCTATCACCAAGGTTTTTAAACCCTGATGTGCACTAATTGCAGCCAAATTGACGGTAATACTGGATTTTCCAACACCACCTTTCTGATTAAACACCACACGTGTGCGCATTGCCGCCCCTCTTTTCAATTTTTGTTATGACATCACTTCAGTTTAACTGAGCTTTCAATATTCTTGCCAAATTATGTCTAACAATTCGCCAGTGCTCAAATATGCAGCCAATCTTTTGCCAATATTTACATACATTCAATGCTCGTGAGTTCACACCCACGAGCAACATCCACAATAAGATCTGCTGACTTAGCCAAAGCTTGGCTTTAACATCACCAAACCTAAAATGGCAAAAAATGCGACTAAGGCTAAGCCCCAACCAACACGGCGTTGAATCAACAAAATACTGTCATCTTTTTTATACGCTTTGATTAAAGATGACAGCATCACCAAAAATAAAATAATTTTGGCATAAAACCATGTTTCGACTTGAAAGTCTTTTAAAAACAAAGCAATGACACCTGTCACTACAATCAACGTCAGTGCTGAATGTTGCAATGCCACAAAGACTGTCCACGCTTTAGGATTAGGCGAGTTATTTTGTGTGCCCTTAAACAAAGTCATGGCACGTACAAACAGCACCAAAAATAATAAAGCCGCTGCAGCAACGTGAATGGTATTCAGCATTCCTAAATTTTCCATTTATTTCAATCCATTACGATGTTTTTGGTGCGTGGGCGCATTCTGGACTGCTGGTGTCTTGTCCCTGCCATTCAGATGCAACAAAGGCATGAATTGCCAATGCATGAATTTTACTTGGGGCGAGTAAGTCACCCACAGCAGCATAAATTTTTTGATGACGTTGTACGGCGCGTAGCCCCTGAAAATCTTCACTCACCATCACCACTTTAAAATGCGACTCTTTACCCTGGAAATAACCGCCATGTCCTGCAGATTCGTTCACCACCTCTAAATGGCTTGGATTGAAAACGGCTAAGCGTTGTAGCAACTGTTGTTCTAAGCTCATGCTTGTATTTCCCCGAATGGTTTTAAAAGCTCTCTGAAGTATAACGTGTTCTGTGTGATTCGCAGCATCTTGCCGTGAGGATTCTTCGATTTACGATTTGAGTCACTTTTTATGATGAAATTTAGGCTGATTGCGGCTGTTTTTTCTAAAAATGTTGTTTATTTATTCAGTCAGTACAACGATATGCAAAAAATGATTGACCCTATTTTTGCATCATGTATTATACACCGCATGCGGGAATAGCTCAGTTGGTAGAGCACAACCTTGCCAAGGTTGGGGTCGCGAGTTCGAGTCTCGTTTCCCGCTCCAGATTCAAAAAAGCCCTAGTCGAAAGATTAGGGCTTTTTTCTTGTTGATTTTATTATATTTTTTAAAAAATCTTCTTCCT
>NZ_KB849683.1:73680-149847 GCF_000368785.1 Acinetobacter towneri DSM 14962 = CIP 107472
ACCGCTCTTTCTCTGATTTCAGGGGTATATTTTAATTTTGTCATCGGGATAGTCTCTCAGAATATTGACTCTCCGACAAACCCGGTACGGTTCAGTTTTGAATCATATAGCAGCTTTTAATCTGAGTTTCTTTTACATTAATCATAGTTTTGTATAGTGGTGTTAAAATGAGCAGCATACATTTTGAAACACCACCGAAAATCACTATCAAAACGGATAACTTTCTCTTTATCAAGAGGAATGTATGATCCAGTGTGAACTAATACAATTAATCAGATAGAAACAGGATTATTGGCTTGTTGCATTTCAACATCTACCTCGATATGTGATAAATCATAATCACCCATCCAAGGAGAATCACCATAAAAAGCCCCATTCAGTTGGGAATAATTAATCAGCTCTTCACGGAAATAGTTGAAATACACCTGATCGACCTTGCCTGGATTTCTCCAGAATTTAGCCAAAGGACGTTGGTTGGTCAATTTAGGTAAATTATAAAGTGCATAACCCAATACCTTGACAGGAATATGGTGATATAAAGCCTGAATCCCTGTCGTACTGTTTACTGCAACAAAACCCAGACTATTTTTTAATAATGTAGGCAAATGAATATCACAAAAATAGTGAACACGCCCTTCAACATCGTGAGACTTTGCTAGCTTACGAATATAAGAGGCATAATTACGATAGCCACGATCCATCGGATGATGTTTGAGCACCAAATGATGATATGGATCTGCATGTTGTGCAAAATCCTGAATAACCATTTCAATGTACTTTTTCATGCATTTTAAATCAGAATGGGTACGAATCTGAAAGTCATTATGTACTTGTAGTGCAAAAACAAAATAACGTTTTTTATAAGCCTGCATAAATACATTAAAGCGTTTTTCTTCTACGAAAGAATTTTTAATCCGTCGCACACCCGACCAGACCCAATAATAAATTTCTGACCAGATACTCATCTGCCGATGATGTTTATAATGCGGGTATTTCCAGGAGAAAAGCAGCATAAATACATAATAGACCATGACACTGATCAGCATCGAACGATAACTATTATTGACTTCAGATACTTTTTTCACTTGGGTATTTTTAGGTTTTTTTGTTTTTAATTTTAAATGCGATAAGAAGTTGGAAAAGAAATTTACCCCATCTTGCTCAAACGTAATATAGTTCGGCCGAATATAGCCTTCCTCAAAAGCAAAAAAGTTAATTCGATGCTTTAAGGCAACTTTTTTTGCAGCTTGATGATACTTGCGGCAGTCTCCAAAACAGACCACTGCATCAATCTCTTGAGACAAAAGCAAGTTTTCAATCCAAGCCGAAAAATCGGCATAAGGACCGGTAAAATCAAAATTATGTTCAAAAGAACGTGAGAAAAACTGATCTCCACCATTCAAGTTTACTTTAAAACACTGAATATCATGATCTTTTAGCCAAGCAGAAAAACGGTTAAAAAAGCCTCCCATCGGCCCCTGTAACAACAGAACCCGTTCAGAGAGCAATAAACGATTCACATGGACTGACATAAAAAACTGGCCTATTTTTTAAACTTTTTATATAACTGTAATAATACACGCTTATACTGATGATCATGATCTAGCGGTTGATCCAATTGACTTTTAATATAAGCGATCACATCCTCGGGGCGAACCAGGGGAATACCCGACGCCTGAGTATGTGGTAAATTATATGTTGGATACTCTACAAGAGTTACATATAACAAAGTTTCCAATGTCACATTTTTATTGATGCGTCTTTGTGAGGTATACAAGTCTTGTGTCAAGCCCCAACCTGCATAAAAAGGCAAACCATAACAATAAACTTTTAAACCTCGAATTAAGGCCTCAAAGCCACTGAGCGAGGTTATGGTATGAACCTCATCACAAATATCAAAACATTCCAAAATAGAGGTATTCAATTCAATCTGATCAGCATAAATCCACATATCCTTTTCGGGAATTTTCCCTACACGTAGCCCCGTTTGCACATCTGGATGTGGCTTATAAATAATATAACTGTCCGGATGATTTTCTCGCACTTGTTTCAGTAACTCCAGATTGGTCTTAATACCCATTCCGCCGAGCTGAATCGACATATCATCTTCAACCTGCCCCACCACCAATAAAACCCGCTGATGCTGAGGACGTTTTAATTGTCTTGCTTCGCCTACATTGTATTTTGAAATATTAAGATCTATCAGCATTTTTTGCAAACGCTGTGCGCGCTGTATTTGCGAAGAATCCAATTCTATCTGATTAAGTAGCTGCTCAATACGCGATGACTGCGTGGCATCATAATAAATCCCGATATCATCAAAAACCAGAGAGCATGGACGAATCAGCTTCGCACCCAAGCCCACAGAACGAATAAAGCCATCTTCAACAGTCGTCACCTGCTTATAGTTCAAATCTTTTAACTGTTTGGCTTTCTTACCCCATGCCAGAACATCAGCAGTTTTTTCAGGTTTGAAATAGCGTTGAAATTTCAGATGAAGCTTGGGAAAAGCAAAATAAGCAGCGATAAACTTTTTCTTCCAGGGACTAAATCCATAAGCTGTATAGGATTCGGCCAGACGCTGTTGAAACCGGATATTGGGAATAAGCAGCTCTAGAATATCTTCCAACTCACAACGTTGTCCGGTGACCGGATTTACATAGCGGGCATAGTGAAAATAGGCGCAGGCAAATAAGTGTTGCAAGCTTTTTTGCCGGTTTCTGCGGCCATTCAGAATATCCAAAGGCGCATGAGCATCATTGGTCAACCCCCAGCCTGCATACCACGGCACGCCGAAACAATGTACTTTTTTTTCACATAACAGTGCTTCAAAACCAAGCTGAGAACTCACCACATACACTTCGTCCATCTGCTGCAGCAGCTCGACAGGATTATAGTGCTCCGTGAGCAATCGAATATTAAGATGATTGAAATCCTCTTGAGCAAAATGGGCTTGAGCTTTCCCGGCCAGTACATCAGGATGGGTCTTTACCCATATAGTCGCATCTGGATGATCAATACAGGCTTGTCTTAACATGCTTTTAAAGGTATCAGGAGTAGCCCCTGCATATTTGATTGATTGATCACCAAAGGTTTGATCTATCACTAAGATATGTGTGCTTTTTTGATCAAACTTGCCTACATCTATTGTTTGAAATTTTTGATTATATTTAGTAATTCCATATTTTAAGATTTGGTCGATGGCATGCTGGGCACGAAGATTATTTTTCAGACTCTCATCTTTTAAAATGAGGTTTTCTAGATCTGAAGGCTGTAGTGCATCAAAATAAATACCGGTTTCATCAACAACAAGCGACAGAGGTTGATACCCTTCTTTACCAAGACCTAGAGAACGGACAAAGCCGTCCTCCAGGCATAGCGCTTTCAGACCTTTTTGTTCGGCTAAGGCTTGGGCTTTTAAAAAGCTTTTTTTTCTCCCCCATCCTAATACAATGAGATCATTAACAAAAAATTCTTCAACAAAAGCAAGAACTTGATTAATTTTTTTAATCCCTGATGATGAAAAAAGAACCATGATTGATTTAATTTTTTGTATAATTACATTATAATTATAATAACATCAATTTTATTTTTTTGAAATTTTATGAAATTATTAAAAGAAATGGAAGAATTAGTAACTAAACTAAATGATCAAAATTTTATTTATCTTAAAAAAATTGCTATTCATACTGAAAAATCAATGTACTTTGAATTTCCAATTAATGACGAAATCATCGTTACAACAATTAATCATGAAAACAAAACCTTATGTATTTATTCAAGATCACACAAGGAAATAAAAAATATAGAAAAAATTCTAAATTTTTTAAGTTTTAAAAATAAAATAAATACAAAATCTATATATTGCTCACTCGACAAAACTGACTATGATTTTCAGAATAAAATTCTTAAGATAGCTATTTCTTTTGAAAAATACAATATAAATAATAAAAAAATTAATATTAAAAATTTAAAAGAATACAAAGATATAAATAATAATGAAATATTAAATACTATAAACAGTACGATAGAAAACGTTTTTGTTAATTTCAAAGGTAAGAATAACAAATTAATAATTTTAGAAAAATCAATATTAAAAAATATAAATATTGATTTCAAGTTAAATAACAGCCAAATAGTCATTGGCAATAATCCTAGATTAAAATGTGATATTAAGATTGGAGAAGATTGTAATATCTATATAGGGCATAATATAACATCAACAGGAAAACTATATATAACCGCAGCTGAATCTAGTAAAGTTATAATTGAAGATGATTGTATGTTTGCCACAAACAATCAAATTCGGACAGATGATGCTCATCCAATTTATGATAGTACGAATGGTAAGAGACTCAACTTTTCAAAAGATGTAATTATTAAAAATCACGTTTGGGTTGCTTATGGTGCTTGCTTATTTGGCGGAGCAAATGTGGGACAAGGTTCAGTAATTGGAGCATTTTCTTTTGTAAAAGGTAAATTTCCTAATAACTGTATAATTGCAGGAACTCCAGCGAAAATAATAAGAAAAAATATTTTTTGGGATAGAAAAAGCTTAGTAAGCAACTCTATATTTGCCGAAGATTACTCTACGGATAACATGTTTTATAACTATATTAATATAACTAATGATACATTCTAAGTAATAGAAATATTATGTACAATATTAGTATTGAGTTAAATTGTTATTCATAAAGGTATAGTTTGATGAACGCTTATGTAAGAAAATTAAATAAGCTTGTAAAGAAACCTTCTGTTTTCTTTAGAGATTATTTTTTAAAAATGGCTCCAATTAATTATGGAGAAAATATTGAGTTACTTGAAGTAGAAAAAAAAGGCAGTGCTTCTCAGCCTATTTTAGTAGAAGCAAAAAAAAGTACTTCTCGTCTTACATCAGAAGCAAAAAAAGTTATTTCTGTAAAAACAAAATCAAGCAACACTGTTAAAAAACCAGCTATCAACAAAACATCTGACAATACTTTTTCTATTGAAGACATTTATTCTGTAACTTTTCCAATTGATATAGTCTATACATGGGTGGATGGAGATGATATTGATTTTATTAAAGAAAAAAATAAATACCTTCCACAAGGATCTGAAATAAAACCTGAAACATTTGACAGCGCAAGATTTGCATCAAGGAATGAGCTTTTATACTCACTTCGAAGCGTAGAACAATATGCTAATTGGGTAAATCATATTTATATTGTTACAAATGGACAAGTACCTTATTGGTTAAATATTAATCACCCTAAGGTAACTTTAGTTCCCCACAAGGATATTATTGATCAACAATATCTGCCTACTTTTAATTCACATGTTATTGAATCATGCTTACATAAAATACCAAATTTATCTGAACACTACATTTATTTGAATGATGATGTATTTTTTACACGTCCTATGGATCCAAATTATTTTTACACTTCCGGAGGAATATCTAAATTATTTATAACTAATGCATTATTAGCTGATGGTCCTCAGAACGCTCAGGATACTCCAACACAATTAGCAGGAAAAAATTCTAGAAAATTAATATTCAATAACTTTGATTTTATTGCTAATCGTATGTTTGCTCATACCTTCCATCCTCAGAAAAAATCAATTCAAAGCTTTATTGAAGAAAAATTTCATGAAGAATTTGATCTTATGAGAAAAAATAAATTCCGTAATGATACTGATTTATTATCTGCAACCTTTATGAACCATCATATTTCGTTATTATTAGGAAAAGCTATTGCTACAAGAACTCCATGTTTTTATTTTAATGTTAGATCTGCTTCTGCCCCATCACATTATAAAAGTTTATTGGCCAGGAAGAATACAGATCTTGCTCCTTACTCAATGTGCTTGAATGATGTTATATCTAGCTCTAAAAGCCTTAATAATTATGAGCAGATATTAGATAACTTCTTATCTTCATATTATCCTGAAAAGTCTTCATTTGAAATTTAATTTTTAAACGCTTAGTAAATGTGACATTGATTTAAATCAATGTCACATTTATTTCTTTAGAGATCTAAAGCCACTTTCGCAGCCACAGCAATTTGATACAACACTTGAGTAATACCACGTGTTAACTCAATACCCTTAGTCTGAGCTTTAGGCAATACTAAAATCTCATCACCTTGCTTAATTTTTTCACCCTTACGTACCAGTTCAGCCTTACCACTTTGTCGAATCACAATCACTTTAGATTTATTTGATTTCTGACTAAAACCGCCGACCTGCTCAATATATTCTTTGGCACTTAGACCTTGCTTGTATTCCACCCCATTTGGAAAAGCAACTTCACCATGCACCATGACCACAGAGGTTTTTTCAGGAATATATAAAATATCGCCCTGTTCCAAAATTACGTTTTGGAAAGTGTCTGGATTCAGCACCACCTGTCCCTTAGGTTCAACTTGACGTGCTTTAGCAATGAATTGCTTAACGAGTTCAGCATCACGCAAACGTAAAGCGGCTTCTTCCTGAGTACTTGAGCGTGCATTAAATGTGGTTTCTTCTAATTTATCCAAAGCAATATTCAACATCTCTTTTTGACGCTTAGCCACTGAAGGACGAAATAATTGCAAGGATTCCACTTCAGCCAAAGCATTCGGTTGAAGTTGGGTCAGGACATCACTGAGTTTGGCCCCATAAGGTAATACAATGGCATGGGCACCATTATGGGCACCATCGACACGTACTTGAATCGTACCTGCATAACGGTCAGCCGTTACAGTGACAATATCACCATCCTCAATCATGATATTCGGTGCTTGATTCAACGAATAATATTCACTACGGTATTCTGCACCTTGCCGGCGTTGAATACTGACATTGGTCGCCCCCGGTTTAAGCTTGGCAAATGCCAAAGCCTGTGCCAAGCTAACCGCAGGCGAGTTAAACTCAAAGTCATTCTGGTTATAGACTTCACCAGAGACATTAAAGGTATGGGTACGCTGCCCGACCACAATCACATCCCCATCTCGAAAAGAGAAAGGGCGAATTTGACCTTGTAACAGGAATTCATATAAGTCGACCTGCTGAATTGTTTGGCCATTGCGCATGACTTTAATATCAATATAACTGCCACGCTCTGGATCCACCCCACCCGCACGGTCCAAGTAAGCAATGACACTATCATTGGCGACACCACCATAATTACCCGGCTGATTGACAAATCCGGTGACCATCACCTTCACGGGCTGGGCTTGCTCAAGGGCGGCATACACGCCGACATTAGACACATAAATACGTCGTACCTGCGCTTCAACCACCGACTGTAGACTGCCATTCCGAACACCTGCTACTTTGACCGGTCCAACATTCGGAATAAAAATATTGCCTTGTGGATCGACGGTTTGAGTACCGTTAAACTGATAAGCGCCCCAGAGACGTAAATTAATATTATCGCCCGGGTTAATCTGATAACTACTATTGAAAGTTGATCCTGCAGTTGAAGCAAAAGCGCCTTTAAACAGCTGTGAACCAAACATCTGATTTTGATTTGGATATTTCATTGAGCTACTTGGAGAAAGCTCAACCACCGATTGACTCTTTAATAGAGCAGCATTATTGGCACTGCTTGGATCCAAGTTTCCACCATTCAAAGCCTGAGACACTTCTGTGGGTAAAAGGTTCGGCTCAAATGCATAGCTTGCCGTTGCACACGCCAATGATAAAACTGATAAAGCAATTTTTTTCATAATTTATTCTCTGTGCTCACGGATAATTGAATGGATCAGTAATCCAATGCCAAAAATAATATTCAATAAAATAAATGAAGTCAGACTGATATACACTTTCCGCGGATATAAAGCATCCTGAGCTAAACGCGGTGTCGCAATCACCACCAATTTCTTGAGCTTACGTGAAGCTTCTAAACGCGCTTTTTCCAAAGATACCAAAGAGATTTTATAAAGATCAGCGGCAAATTCAACCTGCGCCTTCAGTGCTTCAAAGTCAGCTACATTCTTATTCAGTTTTAAGTTATTCGGTGAAGTCAGTTTTGAACTTTCAGTATTAATTTGCTGTTGCAAGGCTGCGATTTGACTCTGTAACGCCACTACTTGAGGTGCTTCAGGCGTCAAATAACTAAGTAAAGTGCGCTCTTCAGTTTTCAATTGCGCCAAACTACTCTGTAAACCTGCAATTAGTGTCGCCACCGCTTTGGCTTGTAATTCAGGATCAAAGATTTCATTTTCATTTTGGTACTGGAGTACCGCCTGACGAGCCTCATCTAACTGCGCTGTTGCTTCTGCATACTGTTTCTGTGCAAATACTTGCTGCTCTTGCGCAATGGTCTGGGAAATTTCATTGATAAACTCATCACTTTGCTTTAATACTTCTTGATTGAGTTTCAGTGAGAACTCTGGCGAAAAGCCCTGAGCATGTACATGTAGCATCATGGTTTGCTCATCAAGTTCGACTTTAATCATTTTATTGAAATATTCAACCAGGTCTTCTACTGAAGCATCTTCCGACAATGCAAAAATCGGATCACGAACCGATGAAAACTCCTGACGTAAATTCAAGGTTTGATCTAACTGCTCAATCATATCGCGAGAGCCAATATACTCTTTGAGAATCTGAGAGTCTTCACGACTGGTATTGGGCACTCCCAACAAAGCTCCTAATCCTGCAGTATCGGCCACTGGAGTATCAGCCACTTGCTTTACCAGCAATGTAGAAGAAGACTGATAACGATCTTTAGCAAAGGCAAAAAGATAAAATACAATAACCAATACCGGAATGAGAACACAGCAAGTATAGGCAATCCAAAGCCGCTTATTTATTTTAGCTTGCATACGCTTTATATACCTCTACTGCATCTTGCACATTATCGAAATATTCTGCTTTACCATCCCGCACCAAGAAAGCAACGTCACAATTGCGGGTTAAATCCTTTAAGTCATGAGAAACCATAATAATATTTGAATTTTCTTTAAGTTCGTCGAGTAAAGCCTGACTCTTTTTTCGGAAAGAAGCATCCCCTACTGCACCAGCTTCATCGAGCAAATAATAATCAAAATTAAAGGCCATACTTAAACCAAAACCAATCCGGCTACGCATACCACTCGAGTAACTTTTCATCGGCATATCAAAGTATTTACCAATTTCAGCAAACTCTTCAACAAAATTTACCACATGTTCAACTTCTTCATGACTATTGACATAAAGTCTGGCCACAAAACGTACATTTTGCCGAGCCGTTAAACTTCCCTGGAAGCCCCCTGATAATGCCACCGGCCAGGAGATGGTCTGGTTGGTAATTACTTTACCAGAATCGGCATAGTCAATTCCGCCAATGACACGCAGTAAGGTACTTTTACCAGCCCCGTTTTTCCCCAAAAGGGCCACACTTTTATTTGCAGGTAAAATCGCATTGAGATCTTTAAATACATAATGCCGACCTTTCGGTGTGGCATATGATTTGGTTAAATTTTTTAATTCAATCATTTTGATTTCACCATACGGCGTTCAAAGCGTCTATACAGGAGCAAGCCTATAAATAAAGAAATAATCATCCATATTACAAAGTAACTTAAACTGATCCCCGGTACTAAATTATAGGTCGGTACGACAGCATGGCGCATTAGCTCAAAGATATGAATCAATGGGTTATATAATAGATATTCGCGGTATTGTACTGGAATGATATGGATGGAATATAAAATACCAGACAGGAAATAAAGGATTAAAAAGAAAACTGAAAGAAATTTACCCACTTCTTTGGAAAAATCGCCAATCACGATAAAAATCAGGCTGCACGCCAGCATAAATATAAATAACAATATCCAGTAGCCTAAAAGCTGGGGAATCTGTTCAAAACTGATGTGATAGCCAAACCATAAAAATGCGGCAGTAAAGGCAATATAAGCAGTAAATTTAAGCAAAAATTCAAGAATATTTCGCGCAAGCAAGGCATCAATCGGCTTTACCGGGCGATAGCTAAACAAACCTCGGTTAGATTCGGTAGCGCTAATCCCCAATGTCACGCCTGTTCTAAACATAAAGAATGGAATAATGCCATTAATTAAAAAAACAGCATAATCTATACCCGGTAAAGTTCTTTGCATGACTGTACCAAACAGGATTACCATGATTCCAATGGTCAATAAAGGCTCTAGAAAGACCCATAAATATCCTAAACGGTATTGACCAAAGCGGGTTTGTAATTCCCGAAGCAATAATGCACGTATCGATGCATACATCACTTGTAAACCACCACGCGCTTTCAATCGTGGGAGTTTTCTTAATGGCATCTGATGTTGTGGTTCCATTGCGATGACTTAAAAACTTATTGTATAAAATTTTCGATATCATACAGCGATCAATAAAGAGAAGAAAGCTAAACTCCTGTAAATCTGTCTGAGGCAACTTAAGTTGTATCCGGCATAATCTACAGATGCTGAAATGAATACCTTTATGATATACAGAGTTTTGCATTTCATTAAAGATATATTCAGCAAACTGACTCAAGAATTTTTTATTTACTGGTCAAAACCGCAGGATCGGTCGCGCTTTTTTTACCCACTTTCTTCCAGGGATTATTTCGTTGATATTTTTTTTCCAGAAAGTCCAAACCTGACCAATATAAGGGCACTAAATTTGATCTTAAAAAGGGCAAGGAAAGAGGATCGCCCCCTAACCAGGGCACAAATGGATTTCGACGTGCATAAGCCCATAGTTCGATTCTCATCGAAGGTTTGAGACTTTTTGCTCTGGCATGAAAACCATAAGTATCTGCAATAACTAAAGTATTAGCTTTGACAGAGAAAGATTTTGCTTTGGCATAGCCCAATTGGAGTACTTCTTCTTCTGACACTCGGAAAGAGCCCCTACGAGTCATTGCATCAGTTTTTGCCGTCATCGTCTCAGACTTCTGCTGTTCCCAAGCCAATCGTTCAGGACTTAAATGATGCGAGCCGGGTACATAGACGAAAGGGCCTTCATCTTCAGCAACATCTTCTAAAAATAGCCAGGCTTTTGCACTGGAGTGAAAAGTATCACTATGTAAATTAGTTTGAGGATCTGCTTTGGCCTTTCTGACATGCGAAAATATGACTTGTAGATAGGAGATGGGCTGAACTTTAAAACTGGCAACGTAATTCAGCAGGTTTCGCCATTCATCTGAATGTAGGAATTGTTTGGTCACGGGCATATGCTTCAAGGTTTTTCCATCTAATGCCATACGGCGAGTGACCGTATCCCCTTGCAAGGTTTCCCGGGTTTCCAGCGGAGTCGTCAATAATTCTTGTTTTAATTGAGCAAACTCATCTGCAGCCAAAAAGTTTTCCCTGAATATAAAGCCATTTTTTTGAAAACTTTCGACATCTGCCGGCTGAATGAACTTTGATAACTTCAATCTACGTTGTACTGCCATTTTTGCGGCAAACTGAACCCGGAAACGGTGTAAACCAAGTTGATTTAATTTGGAATTCCCTAATATAGAATTAGATTCGAAGGATTTGGACTGTGTCATCAAGGCCATACTGTCGCATATAAATTTTCCTGGAGATTGAACCAATATCTTGCTCAACTCCTGAGCTGCAGCTATTTGTTTTTGCTGATCCAGTTTTTTAATATTTTCAAAGACATTTTTTTTAAAGAAGTTCAATTGAAGTAACCCTGTTCTGTATTGGATCAATATTTGAAAAAATTATAACCAAAAACAAACTCGCTCGGTAAAACTTCTATCCAATCATTTTCTAGCTTAGCCAACCATCCTATAAAACCGTCTTTTATCAAGTTCGGTGTGTGAAATTCGAGTTTCCTTTCCCGCTCCGGGTGGATCTCCACAAGGTGCAAGGCCAAAAGCGCTCATCTATCGTGATCCTGACCCCAACGAATTCTCAACAGTTAGCTCACATCAACATGAAGCTTGGCTGATCAAATTTCCCGCTCAGCAAGAGCATCCTGAAGTTTGTGCAATTGAAGCTGTTTATGCAGAATGTTTGCGTCATTGTGATATTGACACCCCTGATACTCAATATTTTACTCTTCCGAATGGATTAACCGCATTTGCATCAAAGAGATTTGACCGCCACGATGGCATGTGTATCCCTATGCAAAGTTTAGCGGCCTTCACCGGAGCTGATTTTAAATCACCAGGGAATTTAGACTACGGTAACTTTCTTCGCGCTGCACACTTTTGCACCAATGATGTTCGCGAAAAAGCAATTGCATTCAAGCGAGCTGTTTTCAATGTAGTCTTCAATAATCGAGATGATCATTGCAAAAACTTTTCATTTCTGATGTCCCAAAATGGGCAATGGAAACTTTCCCCTGCCTATGATGTTACTTTCTTTGAAGGGCCAGGTGGGGGTTATGTTTCGCCTTTTGAGTTTGAAGCAATGTACTATGATAAGATTAACACGTTAGGTCAGGTGACCTAACTTAAATAAAAAAGTCTCTGACAAACCCGGTACGGTTCACTGGGGCTTTTTTATTGTTGTTTTATTCAATATTTTACTTCATAAGAAATTTTTATACTTAAAAAAGTAAGTTTACAAAAGTGCTCTTTCAAAACTGTGAACAAAAAACCGTGTAGATGATGCTCCAGAGTATCAATCATACAAGATAAAAAAACTCCAAAACAAAAGATAGTATTAGCTACTACTAAGTGGCTTATGTTAAACAAGATCAGCTTGCCTAGATCCTAAATATTGATGCCGCGGAGCCTGTTAATAATTTCTGTCATTGCTTCTTAATAAAAAAGCAACTAATATGCTTCTTACACCACCAAAAAGCAATAAATATGTCTACACCAAATAAGTCTTTACTACAGCAAGTCAAAAAAAGACGAACCCTATTGGGTTTAAAGCAAGTTGATATGCAATCACGTACAGGCATTTCAAGACAGCAGTACCAAAAACTGGAAAGTCAAGGCAATCCTCGATTAGATACCTTAGAAATTATTGCGGCAGGACTAAATGCTCAACTGATGCTCATCCCAGATGATAAGGTTCATTTGATTAGACAATTATTGAATGATGAAATTAAAGTCACTATTGAAGATCAAGATGACTTAATGTCTAACCCATGGAAAGGTCTTCTCGGAGGAGAGGAACCATGAATACTGTTGCAGTCCTGAAATTAACATTACATCACGTTGTCGTTGGATACTTGGCAGGATTTCAGAGCGGAAAAAATATTCTGGTTTTCACAGATTCTTTTCACTTGGATCAGCAACGTCCGACCTTGAGCTTGCTTACTTCCCCTTTATATCCTCAAGCGGATAAGATTTTAGAAAAGACCTATGTTACACATCAGCGCTTACACCCCTTGCTATCAAATCTGCTACCAGAAGGTGCATTACGCGAACTCATAGCACAAAGCCTCAAAATACATATAGACAATGAATTTCAGTTATTGGCAGCTTTAGGTCATGACTTACCTGGGGCACTGATTGCAACCCCAGTAGATCCAGAAGAAATCCCAGATGGAATAAAATTTAAGCTTCAGATCTCGAATCCAGATCAGATATTAAAACAAGAGATTCGGACAAATAATAAGTTTTCCTTGGCTGGCGTCCAAATGAAGTTTTCCATGAAAGCCAAAGATGGGCGTTTTACATTAGCACAGGCAACGGAATCCAGCCTACTCGGTGATTGGATTGTCAAAACTCCTTCTACCAGACATGCTTTTGTTCCGCTGAATGAATACTCTATGATGATCCTTGCCAAAATGGTCGGAATAGATATCCCAGAGATTCGTTTGGTAGATATGGCACTCTTACAAGACCTTCCACCATTAAATCTACCCCAAGAGCAATATGCTTTTGCAATTAAGAGATTCGATAGGCAGAGTACTGCTAATACTACAGAGCTTATTCATATTGAAGATTTTGCTCAGATCTTTGGTTCATATCCACACCAGAAATACAGCACCACAAATTATGAGCAGATCGGTAAGATCATTTATCACTATTCAGATAACAAAATTTTTGATATTCAGCAATTTGCCAGCCGTTTACTCGTCAATATTTTACTCGCCAATGGAGATGCACACTTAAAGAACTGGAGTATGATTTATCACGATAAAACAACGCCAAGATTATCCCCTGCATACGATATATTGATGACAAGTGTATATATTGAAAATGAGCGTCATTTCGCCTTAAATCTTGCCAAAAATAAAGATTGGTATTTAGCTGAGATGAAACACTTTGAACAATGGGCTGAAAAAGTCGGTGTTCCATGGCGTGTTATTGAAAAACAACTTCACGCGATCATGGACAAAGCACGGTCGGTATGGCCAGTGCTATTACTAGACTTACCTATGATTTCTGTTCATAAAGAAAAATTAAGAGAACATTGGAAAAAATTGCATCCGGACTTTCAGATACTTACAGATGATTAGGGTAATCTGAAACCAAACTAAAATTTCTCAAACAAGTTCATCACGTCATTTTCCGTCAGTTTCGCTTCGCCTTCATGATCTGTACTTAGAATAAAGTGTGCCAGTTCTGCTTTATTTTGCTGTAAGGCAAGAATTTTTTCTTCTATGCTTTTATTAGTAATCAGCTTATAGACAAATACCGGCTTGTCCTGTCCAATCCGCCATGCACGATCTGAAGCTTGATCTTCAGCAGCAGGGTTCCACCATGGATCATAGTGAATGACCGTATCTGCGGCAGTTAGATTCAAACCGACCCCTCCTGCTTTCAGACTGATTAAAAATACCGGCACTTGTCCAGACTGAAACGCTGTAATGACTTCATCTCGCTTTTTGGTCTTTCCAGTCAGCTTCACATAGCCAATTTCTGCGTGATGGAACTGTTGTTCAATCAGTTCCAACATTGAGGTAAACTGAGAGAAGATAAGAATTTTTCGCCCCTCTTCCACCATTGGAACGACCATATCCATCAACTGTTCAAGTTTGGCAGAATGCGCCTGCCCAATTTTCACTGAATCCAGCTTTAGTAAGCTAGGATGGCAGCACACCTGACGTAGCTTCAGTAAGGCATCTAAAATTTGAATTTGACTACGTTTAAAGCCTTTTTCTGCCACAATTTTCTGAATGCTTGCCTGCATCGTGGCACGAACAGCCTCATATAACTTGGATTGCTGGTCATTCATATCAATATTGACTTCAATCGTGGTTTTTTCTGGCAACTCTTTGGCTACGTCAGTTTTCAAGCGACGTAAAATGAAGGGCTTAATCCGGTTGACCAACTTTTGTCTTAACTGCTCATCACCGCGCTTTTCAATCGGATGACGGTACTTTTTATTAAAAATTTCTTGTGAATATAAAAATCCTGGCATCAGGAAATAAAATAGTGCCCACAGCTCACCCAAATGATTTTCCATAGGTGTACCGGTTAGACTTGACATACTCCCACCACTTTCGTTTTCACTCAAGTGGGGGATTCTAAAAGCAAAGCTCTTAGGCGACTTCCTCACGGATTTCGCTTGCTTTCTGCTTCTTAGGGCGACCTTTACCGCATCCACCCTCCACAGACAAAACGGCATGTCCTGCCGACAATATATTACGAGATGCGTTTAAATCCGCATTCGCAACATAACCGCATCCGACACACTCAAATTTAGCTTGAGTTTGTCGGTTTTCTTTTGCTACATGACCACATTCACAGCAGGTTTGACTTGTGTACTTCGGATCAACTTTTACAAGTAATCCACCTCGCCATTGTTGCTTATATTCCAACATACTAACGAGCATGCCCCAACCTTGATCTAGGATTGATTTGTTTAAGCCTGACTTAGCTTTTACATTCTTTCCTTGATTTTCGATTGTGCCACTTGCTGACTTCGACATATTTGCTACTTTTAAATCCTCAACAGCAATCATTGCGTGGTTTTTGCTGAGCGTTGTAGTGATTTTTTGCAAGTAGTCATGACGAATATTGGCAATGTGATGATGTAGTTTATTGATTTTAAAATTCAGTTTTTTCCAATTTTGACTAAATTTAACTTTCTTTCTCTGCTTCCGTTGAAGTCTAGCTAATTTAATCTGATTGGTTTTAAAGCTATTGATCGGGTCAAAGACCTGACCATTTGAGGTAGTGATTAATTTCTTAACACCAAGATCAACACCAATCGCTGATTTTGATGGGTGGATCGGCATTTCAGTAAGTTCTGTTTCAGTACAGAATGAAACGTACCAACATCCTGACACCTTACTGATCGTCACATTTTTTATTGTGCCTAGAATCTCTTGCGACTTCCTGAATTTAATAACACCTACGCCATTAGGAAGTTTGAGTTTATTTCCTTTAACCCAACAGTATTTATCGAATTGTACAAGGCGAATGGAATCATAACCGTCTGATTTTTTCTTAAATCTAGGCATAAGTGGGCGCAACTGAACCTCAGTACCATCAGCCAATTTAAAAAATTTAGGTTTCTTAGGTTTGCGCTTTTTTTCTTTTAGTCGAGCATGTTCTTTAGGGTTGAAAAACTTCCCCCATGCTGATGCAAGATCACGAACTTTTTGTTGAAGTGACACAGCATTTGAATTTCCATCTAAAAAGCTAAACTGAGGATTCTTTTTCAGTGCTGTTATCTTTTTTACTAGATTCACCGCATTAATGTGTTTATTTTGAGCAAACATTTCAAATGAAATTGCTAATATTTGATTCCAAACAAAGCGTGCAGAGCCAACGAGATTATTTAAAATAACCTCTTGCTCGACATTAGGCTCAAGCCTAAATTTATACGCTTTGTTGATTTTCATTAATGAGTGTGTATCTGTTAATATGGTGCTGATTCTAACATTTTAGGTATATTTTTTCAATGAGTGAGATATATAAAAACCGACATTCAGCCTTTAATCTTCATGTTCATTTAGTTTTTATAACGAAATATCGAAAAAAAATACTAGGTGAGTTGCATCATAAATATTTCAATGAGTGTGCAACTGAAATATGTAAAGATTTTGATGCTGAATTAAAGGAATGTAATGGTGAATCCGACCATGTTCACATGCTTATTCAGTATCCACCAACGGTACAGTTAAGCAAATTGGTTAATAATTTAAAGTCTGTAACAAGTAGAAGAATGCGAAATGAGTTTTTAGACTTGAGAGGGAATTATACAAAACCTGTTTTATGGTCAAGATCATATTTTGCAGGGTCTTGTGGTGGTGCGCCTTTGGAAATAATCAAACAATATATTCAGAATCAACAAGGTTGAAATTTGTGAAATTCACCTCCACCCTGACTGACGGGTGGAGTCCTCTTTCACTTGGAGATAGTAGCCGAACGGCCCAACCTGAGCATAACTTGGATTCACTCAAAAGGAATATTGTAAATAAAGACTACTTTTTGCATAAACATTCAAAGCCAAACCTCTCTAAGCCATTCAAATTTAAGTGAAAACTTAGGAATTTAGTTTACCTAATTCTGTCAATCTATTCAGCATTGCTACACGTCAAAATATATTACAAAGACTTGCTAATCAATGAATCTTTGTCATCACTGCTAATATCGCTATTGCAAGCCCAAGCTTCACCTTATTCCAGACCCAAACCTCAATATGTCTACATCATCACAGCATGCATTTCCCACACATATTGACTGCGCATCAATTGCTTTAATTGTTTAAGGTCTTGATATTTTTCCAGTATCTCTTGCGCTCGAGCTAATTTTTGTTGAACATGTCGATAGTCTTGCTCATATTTTCGATACAAATCCTGCACTTTAATTTTACGGTTAGAATATAAAAACTGACTCCAATTAAAAGAGTAAATAATGTCATCCACTTGCATTTGCAAAGTTTCTAACTGTTCTTCTAAAAGCAGGTTATACGCTTTTAATTGTTGATTGGCGAAAGATAAATTATGCTGCTGACCCAACTGAATTTGCAAATTTAACAATGTCAATAAATCATTGGCTTCATAAGCCTGATTGGCTTGCTGCATCAATACGGTTTTTTCTTGTTTTTTCTGCTCATCTTGCTCACGATCTGGGTGAATCCACGCTGTAATTTTTAAGTAAATCGCTTTAATGGACTGATTTGCTAGTTTCTTGGCTTCTTCACGCTGTTGCTGTTTTTTTGCTGCTTTGGCTTTTTCACGGGCAATTTGCTGTTCGGCAAAAGCTTTTTGCGCACTACTCAACTGACTTAAAAAATCCAGCTCCTCTTGTTCTTGCATTTTTTGTTCAAATTTTTTTATAAAGTCATCTAAATCTAATGGATCATGCTGAAAATCAAAAAAATCTAGATCTAGGTCATATTCTTCACAAAGAAAATGCTTCAAAATTTCTAGCTTGAGCTGTGCCAAGCGCTCTTGTTCAGACTCATCATGTTCAAAACTATTTTGTTCACATTGTTCAACATTTTCGTCTTCTGACTCTGTTGCTGTTTTAGCTTCAGATCTTAAATCCACATCATCTGTGTCTAGCAATTCAATATGATGCCCATAACTGTTCAGCAATTCTGTTAAAAACTGAACTTGTTCGGTAGACATCTGCTGCGAATCCAAAAGTTGTAAACTGAGTTGCTCAATTTTTTGATCCAGCTTAGTTTGCTGGGCTGCCGTCACTTTTTGTTGTTTTTGCTGAAGCAATTGTTGAATTTGCTGAAATATAACTTCACGCAATTGCGCATAAGTCGGTAAAATTTCACGGCTGGCACGTGCCTGAATATCGGCTTGTGCGGTCTGCCATTCATTCAAACGTATTTGTTCCTGCTCAATTTTTTGGCATAATTTCTGAAATTTTTTCTGTGCCGCAGAAAGTTTCTGCTCTGGCTCTAAAGTACTTTTCTGTAATTTCATCTTCAATCATATCGAACACATAAGTCTGAGCCGTATTTTAACCAACTTCACTCAATAAAAAACACCCTTGCCATCACAACACCTTTTCTCATCCATGGTCTTTGACCTGCTCCATCTTGCAACAGCCCCACACACGGTTAATGACCTGAAACATCTTCAAGCAATTGATCTTCCATTCTATACAGCACATTACACACAGTTCGATTATCATAGGCAGCAATACGATTTTTCCAAATATTTAGGACAATACATGAGCACATTAACCTGTTTTAAAGCCTATGACATTCGCGGAAAATTGGGCACAGAACTCAATGAAGAGATTGCCTATAAAATTGGTCGTGCTTACGGACAAATTTACCAACCTAAAACCGTTGTAATTGGCTGCGATATTCGCCTTAGCAGCGAAGGCTTAAAGCAGGCCACCATTCGTGGTTTAAATGATGCAGGGGTCAATGTGCTCGACTTGGGAATGACAGGCACAGAAGAAGTCTATTTCGCAGCCTTTCATTTAGACGTGCAAGGTGGCATTGAAGTAACTGCCAGCCATAACCCCATGGACTACAACGGCATGAAACTGGTACGTGAAAATGCACGTCCGATTAGTGCCGATACCGGCCTAAAAGACATTCAGGCTTTGGCAGAATCGGGCGAATTTACCCCAGTTGAGCACAAAGGTAGTACTCAAAGCTACAATATTTTGCCTGAATTTATTGAACATTTAATGACGTATATCGAGCCTAGCAAAATTCGCCCAATGAAACTGGTCATGAATGCAGGCAATGGCGCTGCAGGACATGTGGTCGATGCAATTGAGCAAAAATTCAAAGCTCTGAATATCCCTGTTGAGTTTGTCAAAATTCACAATGATGCCGATGGCACCTTCCCCAATGGTATCCCCAACCCAATTTTAGTGGAAAACCGCGATAGTACCCGCAATGCCGTATTAGAGCATCAAGCCGACATGGGCATTGCGTGGGATGGTGACTTTGATCGCTGTTTCTTGTTCGATGAAAAAGGCCAGTTTATTGAAGGCTATTATATTGTCGGCTTATTGGCACAGGCGTTTTTGCTCAAACAAGCAGGCGAAAAAATCGTGCATGACCCGCGTTTGGTCTGGAATACCTTTGATGTAGTCGCGCAATATCAGGGTGAAGCGATTCAATCTAAATCTGGGCATGCCTTTATTAAAGATGTGATGCGTGAGCACAATGCCGTTTACGGTGGTGAAATGAGTGCACACCATTATTTCCGTGATTTCGCCTATTGTGACAGCGGCATGATTCCATGGTTATTGGTGCTTTCTGTGTTGTCTGAAACAGGACAATCGCTATCGAGTCTGGTCGAAGAAATGATTGCCAAGTTCCCATGTTCGGGCGAAATTAACTTTAAAGTGGCCGATACTCAAGCCACCATCCAAAAAATCTTTGAGCATTATGCCAACCAAAACCCAGCGATTGACCAAACGGATGGTGTGAGCCTTGACTTTGGTGCATGGCGTTTTAATGTGCGTGCGTCAAATACTGAGCCATTATTGCGCTTAAATATTGAAAGCCGTCGTGATCAAAATCCACGCCCAATGCAGGACTATGTGGATGAGTTGACACAATTGATTCAAGCTTAATCTGAAAAATCAAAGCAATATAAAAATGGGAGTCAAAACTGACTCCCATTGTTTATGCCCTAAACTTTGTGGCTGAGTGTATGGCTAGAATCATTCATCTTGACGATAACCATTCGGATTCTGCTTTTGCCAGTTCCAACTATCAGCCAACATATCTTCTAGGCCATATTGTGGTGTCCAGCCCAGTTCTTGCAAGGCGCGGCTATTATCTGCAAAAGATATCGCCACATCGCCTTCACGACGTGGTGCAAACTCAAATGGAATCTGCACACCATTGACCTGTTGAAAAGTATTTTTTACTTGCAGCACCGAAATCCCATTACCCGTACCAATATTCCAAGCACGGCAACCCTGGGCAGTCAAACGGTTATTCAAGGCACATAAATGCGCATTGGCCAAATCGACCACATGAATATAATCGCGCACGCCTGTACCATCTGGCGTGGCATAATCCTGCCCAAAAATTGACAGTTTTTCACGACGTCCAACCGCCACTTGGGTGACATAAGGCATTAAATTATTTGGAATGCCTTGTGGGTCTTCGCCTATGCAGCCACTTTTATGTGCCCCCACAGGGTTAAAATAACGCAATAATGCAATCGACCAACGCTCATCGGCAAGGGCTGCTTTTTGTAAGAGCTGTTCCACAATCAGCTTGGTATAGCCATAGTTATTGCTTGGCATACCCGTTGGCATCTCTTCATTCAACGGCGAAATATTGGATTCGTCATATACTGTAGCCGATGAACTAAACACCAGTTTAAACACATGCGCGCGTTGCATCGCCTGGAACAAGCTAATTGAACCCGCAATATTGTTGTCAAAATAGCTCAGTGGAATTTGTTGGCTTTCTCCCACTGCTTTGAGTCCTGCAAAATGAATCACTGCATCAATTTGATGTGCAGCAAACACAGCATCCAAAGCAGCAGCATCACGAATATCACCCTGAATAAAATGCAAGGTTTTGCCCGTCAGTTGCTGCACCCGCGCCAATGACTCTGCCGAGCTATTGGACAAATTATCTAGCACCACCACGCTGTGCCCTGCATTCAGCAACTCGACACAGGTATGTGAACCAATATAGCCAGCACCGCCTGTGACTAAAACATTAGCCATCTATTTTTCCTAATAAAATTTTTAATAAACCTTGAGTCGATGCATCAAGTGCCGATAAATCCTGTTGCTGCCCATTTAAAATAGGCAAGAGCTGATTGGCAATTTCCTTACCTTTTTCTACGCCCCATTGGTCAAAGGGATTGATATTCCACAGCACTGATTGCACAAAGACTTTATGTTCATACAGGGCAATCAACATGCCCAAGCTATACGGATTGAGTTCTTGCAATAAAATACTGCTACTTGGCTGATTACCACTGTACTGCTTATATGCCGCTAAGCCATCTAATTCCTGCTGATCTAAAGCCTGATTGCCAAAGGCCAAAAGCCGCGATTGTGCCAAACAGTTGGACAAGGCTAAATGATGCTGCTCCACCAAAGCCTCAGCATTTTCCGCATAGGTAAATTGATTGGCATTATAACGCTGCACAGGGGCAATAAAATCACAGCTGACCGCATGTGTCCCTTGATGCAACAATTGATAGAACGCATGCTGTGCATTCGGCCCGACCTCACCCCAAACAATCGGGCAAGTATCGACGCTCACCGCCTCGCCATTACGCTGAATCGACTTGCCATTCGATTCCATTTCTAATTGCTGTAAATACGAAGCGAAGTATTTTAAACGTCCATCATAAGGCAAGACCGCATGAGTCTGAATATTCAGGAAATTATTATTCCACACCCCCAGCAAACCCATCAGCACTGGGATGTTCTGATCAAATGCAGCATTTTGAAAATGCTGATCAACCGCATGTGCACCTGCTAAAAACCGCTGAAAACCCGCAACGCCAATGGTCAGGGCAATCGGTAAGCCAATACACGACCATAACGAATAGCGACCACCCACCCAATCCCACAGCAAGAGCTGATTTTCAGGACAAATGCCCCAAGCAGTCATTTTATCGGCTTTGGTGGATACCCCAATAAAGTGATGTTTCAGAATTTGCGCGTGTGTGCCCAAAGCCTTTTCCAGCCATTGTTTCACCGTTTGCGCATTGGATAAGGTATCAATGGTGCCAAAAGACTTGGACGAAATAATAAACAAGGTCGTTTCAGGACGCAGACGATGCAGCAATTCAGATAACTGGCTGCCATCCATGGTGGACACAAAATGTACATTCAGTGGTTTTTCAGTCGCCACTTTAAAATCAGATAAGGCTTGGGTCACCATCAACGGGCCTAAATCTGAGCCACCCACACCAATATTGACCACATCCTGAATCACTTCACCCGTGGCACCACGGTATTGGCCTGCATGGATTTTTTCCACCAAGGCATACATACGCTCAAGCTGGGTATGCACTTGCTCAGTCAATGCAGCGTAGGCATCGGTCTGTTCGGAACCGCTTGCTGCTGTGCTGGTCGCAGGCAAACGCAAGGCCCAATGCATCGCATCGCGCTGTTCGGTATAGTTGATTTTCTCTGAGCCAGTTACTGTTGAAAATAAACGTCCAATCCACTCAGCAAGCTGACTCTGCTGTGCAAACTGAACCAGGGTCTGCAACACCTTGGCATCAATCCGATGCTTGCTATAGTCAAACAGCACACTGTCCAAAGCCACCGAGAAACGCTGAAAACGCTGCGGATCTTGAGCAAACAGCTGATTTAAATGCAGTTGCTGAAACTGCTGCTGCAATTGTTGTAACTGCGGCAAGGCATTGTCATTTGGAGAAATCGAGCTTTGCGTCTGTGGCATTGTGCTACGAATCATTAGCGACCGACTCCCATATAAGCAAAACCTTGTGCCTTCACAAATTCAGGATCATAAATATTGCGACCATCCAAAATCAGTGGATGCTGCATCTGCTGCAACAAAGTTGGATAATCCAAACTCCAATATTGTTTCCACGCAGTCAACACACATAATGCCGATGCACCTTCGACGGCTTGGTATTGGTCTGTACATAAAATCAGATCATCGCGCTGACCATACTGTGCCACAATTTCAGGCAAGGCTTGTGGGTCGTGCAATTTGACCGTCACACCCTGCGCCCACAACGCAGGCAACATCACATGAATGGGAGAATGTTGCACCCTTGCGGTATTTTCTTTAAAGGCTGCGCCCCAAATGGCCACAGTTTTGCCGTTTAAATCGCCCTGATAATAATTCCACAACTTTCTAAACAAGAGTTCTTTTTGTTGTTCGTTAATGTCCCAGACCTGCGCCAACAGCTGACTTTTCACCCCTGTGGTGGATACGGTACTGGCCAGAGTCTGAATATCATGGCTAAAGTTTTCACCACCAAACCCCGCACCAGGATACATATAAGATGCACCAATACGGCTATCTGCCGCCATACCCTGTCGCACATGTTCAATATCAATCCCCAGTTTTTCTGCCACCACCGCCAAGTCATTGATATAACTGATACGGGTTGCCAGCATGCCTGAAATACTCAGTTTGGTAAATTCTGCATCCAACACGGGCATAAACAGGTATTGCTGCGCACGTGGAAATAAGGGGCGGAGTAATTCTTTGAGTTTGACTTGCGCACGTTCATTTTCACAACCCACCGTGAGTTGCTGTGCGCGGGTCATACTTTGAATGGCATTACCCTCTTGAATCATGTCGGGCAAATACATCCAGTCATCTTGTGGCAAGATTTTTTGCAGGCGCTGTGTGCCATTTAAACCCAAAGTCGACGCATTGATCATCAGTTTAGGGTGAATGATCGGACGTTGTTGCAACTGCCGCAAAACGGTTAAGGCGTGGGTTTCTTCAGTCGGGTTCAAACTGAGTAGATACACATCCACATCTAAAGGCAATGCAGCAAAATCACAATAGTGTAAAAAACCCTTGCTGCATTGTTGTTGTAATAACAGGCTCAAGGCTTGGTCTTGAAAGCTGAAATGCTGCTGTTCTAGTGGATGTGCAGCATCCTGAAAGATATCGCACCAATAGACTTGATGCCCACATTCTGCCAAGAGTGCAGACATCACGCCTGCATAGAGGGTTTTTCCAAAGACTGCGACTTTCAAAATGTGTTCCTATGCATTGGTTGATGCTGTTTATTTCACAAGGTTCCTCCCTGAGCAAGAGTTTAAGCACTGCTTTAAATTCTTGCGTAAGAAGGGAGTCTAGGAGAGATTTTCTAATCTTCCCCCCATTAATCACCTTTATGATTCAAGCTTTAACTCTTGAATCAAGGCTTTAAAATCATCGCCTAGTTTTGGATGATCGAGCCCATAATGCAACACTGCTTTTAAGTAACCTAACTTGCTGCCACAGTCAAAAGTCTGACCTTGCATACGGTAAGCTTCCACCACACTATTTTGCTGCAACATGGCAATCGCATCGGTCAATTGAATTTCATTGCCTGCCCCTTTAGGGGTGTTTTCGAGCAAAGTCATAATTTCTGCAGGCAAGACATAACGCCCCACCACCAATAAATTAGAAGGTGCCGTGCCTACTGCAGGTTTTTCGACAATGCCCTGCATCACTGTACTTTCACCTTCAGCAGGTGCTGCTGCTACATCGACAATACCGTATTGATCGACCAGATGATCTGGCACTGCTTCGACCATAATCTGTGCGGCATGGCTTTGCTCAAAACGCTGAATCATACGTGCCAAGTCATTTTGTGCAGCATCATCTTTAACCAATACATCGGGCAACAGTACCGCAAAAGCATCATTGCCCACTACAGATTTAGCACATAAAACAGCATGCCCTAAGCCTAAAGGTTGTGGCTGACGTACACTCACGACACTGACATGCGCAGGTAAAATTTCGGTAATTTCTTTGAGCAAATCCAGTTTTTGTTTTTGTTCCAAAGTGGTTTCTAGCTCAAAGTTACGGTCAAAGTAGTTTTCAATGGAGGCTTTAGATGAATGGGTCACCAAAATAATTTGCTCAATCCCTGCTGCCACTGCTTCATGCACCACATATTCAATCGCAGGACGATCGACCACAGTCACCATTTCTTTGGGAATGGCTTTACTGGCTGGCAGAAAACGGGTGCCTAAACCTGCAACGGGTAAAATGGCTTTTTTAATCATCTCAGATACCTAATTTCACACAAATTTTTTAGTTAAATTTTACTCATCAACAAGTTGAACTGACTTACTTCAACTTAGTTTTTGAAATTTAGTTCACCTTAATTTCTGTACCACGGGCATAACCATCCACATAGTGTTCAAGCTGTGCTAAAGCCCAGTCGATATCACTTTGAATTGCGGTTAAGTCATGCATACGCTCAAACACCATCAGCAACTCATCCAACGGATACATTTTTTCATAAGAACGCAAAATACGACTGTGCTGGGTCACTTCGGTATTATCGGCATCAATCAACAATTCTTCGTAAAGTTTTTCGCCTGGGCGTAAGCCTGAATATTGAATTTCAATATCACCTTCCTGACTGCCTGTTTCTCGTACTTTTAAACCACTCAGTGCAATCATTTGGCGGGCTAAATCCTGAATGCGTACAGGTTCACCCATATCCAGCAGGAAGACATCGCCCCCCTGACCTAAAGCACCCGCCTGAATCACCAATTGCGAGGCTTCTGGAATGGTCATAAAGTAACGGGTGACTTCAGGATCAGTCACGGTAATGGGCCCACCTTTGGCAATTTGCTGCTTAAACAACGGCACCACCGAACCCGATGAACCCAAGACATTCCCAAAGCGGACAATGCTAATTTGGGTCTGATCTTGCGCTTCTGCCATCGCCTGACAATACAACTCTGCCATACGTTTAGACGCCCCCATGACATTGGTTGGACGCACGGCTTTATCGGTAGAAATGAGTACAAATGTTTCCACACCTGTTTTGACCGCTGCATTTAAGCTAAATGCCGTACCAATGGCGTTGTTTTTCAAACCTGCCAATGGGTTACATTCTACCAAGGGCACGTGTTTGTAAGCAGCCGCATGGTACACGGTTTGAACCCTATACTGTTCCATCACTCGCTCTAGTTTGGCCTGCTCTAGCACTGAACCTAAAATTGGGATAATCGTGACATCGCTATTTAAGCGTAATTCTTTGTCAATGCTGTACAACGCAAATTCGGTCAGTTCATAAATTACCAAGGCTTTGGGTTTGTTTTTGACAATTTGACGACACAATTCAGAACCAATGGACCCCCCCGCCCCTGTAACCAAGACCATTTTGTCTTGAATATTTTTAGCCAACAGTTCGGGTACAGGCGGCACAGGGTCACGCCCGAGCAAGTCAATAATATCGACTTCCTGAATATCAGATACGCGAATTTCACCATCGACCAGTTTGGTCAGTCCTGGAATTTCGGTAATTTTAATATGTGCAGGTTCTAAAAATTTAACAATCTCGCTTTTACGCATCCGCCCGACAGAAGGCAACGCAATCAAAATTTCATCAATATGCTTTTTCGGCATGACTTTTAATGCTGTTTCTGCATCATAGACTTTTAAACGACCCAACTGTTGCCCAGTGAGTGATGGATCATCATCTATAAATAATACGGGTAAGTGTTCATCGGAATTGTAGAGTGCTGCTGCAATTTGCTGTCCTGCATTGCCTGCACCATAAATCGCCACACGTTTTTTTTGTACATCAGCTTGTAAATAAGAACGCACGATAAAGCGAATAAAACCGCGGCTAAACCAAACCCATGCGAACATGAGAAATCCGAACATGAGCGGAATAGAAGTGGGAATAAAGGCATCAGTAAAGTAAGCCAGCGCATACAACCCTGTCACAGTCAATGAAGTGCCCAACCCCAATTTGACCATAAACAGTTCGCTGTAGGTGCGCACAATAAAGCGATATACCCCAAAAATAAACAGCGATACAACGGCAATCACACTCGCCCATACCGAACCAAAAGCCAAATTGGGTACAACTTCTGCCCCCAAATCAAACTGACGAATGGCATAACATAGCCACAGCAATACAGGAAATACACAGAAATCCAGCACAACTAAAAATGCGAGTTTGGCAGCGCGCGGGGATTCTACAGCAGGTTCGATCATGGATTTCACGGAATGAAGCTTCTCAATTTTTTGCTGAGTATTGTCTATGAACATACTTCAAAAACAACACTCAGTTCACACTATTTTTATAAAAGTATGATATATGAATTTGCAGTATTTTTCTCTATTTTCAGTTTAAAGATTAGATGACTCTATCGCGCTGCAAGAGCCGAATGATGTAAAGCTAAACAACCAACCTAACGCAGCCCTTTGCGCCCTATCGCAAGATGAAGATCACCACTAGAAGGCTGCATCACAAGTATGGCTTAGCTTGCCATCTTTTGTATCACCTGCTGAATGGCTGCAATGGTTTTTTCTATGCTGTCATTGCTTAAGTTAGGATGTACCAAGAACATTAAACTGGTTTCGCCCAATTGCTGTGCATTGACCAAACGCTGTGCAGGTCGCCATGCTGTACCATCAAAGGCATGTTCTAAATACACTTCTGAACATGAGCCGCTAAAACAAGGTACATTCAGGGCATTGATTTCCTGCATGATACGATCACGTGACCAACCCACAGGTAACTGTTCGCTATTGACCTGCACATAGCATTTGTAGTTAGCATGTACATAGTCACTGTTTGGATAGTACACAGTAAAATATGGACTGTCCTGAAACGCTGCTAAAATGCGCTGTGCATGCTCGGTACGTTTTTGTGTCCATTCTGGCATGCGCTGTAATTGTATACGTCCAATCACCGCTTGCATTTCCATCATGCGCCAGTTGGTGCCAAATGAGTCATGTAACCAGCGGAAACCCGGCGGATGTTGTTTGTGATAAATGCTGTCGTAATTTTTACCATGATCTTTGTACGACCACATTTTTTTCCATAGCTGTTCATCATTGGTGGTGACCATACCGCCTTCGCCACCAGTAGTCATAATTTTGTCCTGACAGAACGACCACGCACCAATATGTCCAATTGAACCTGCAGCTTTGCCTTTGTACATCGCACCATGCGCTTGGGCACAGTCTTCAATCACATACAGACCCTTTTCTTTTGCTAGTTGCATAATCGGGTCCATATCACACATCCAGCCTGCCAAATGCACACAAATAATGGCTTTGGTATTTGGCGTTAAAACGGCTTCAATAGTGCGACGGGATATATTTTGTGAATCCAGTTCAACATCGGCAAATACCGGATTTGCACCCGCGGTAACAATGGAGCTTGCCGACGCTAAAAAAGTACGTGAGGTAACAATCACGTCATCACCCGCGCCAATGTTCAAGGCTTTGAGTGCAACATCTAAAGCGACAGTACCGTTAGCAAGTGCCACGGCATATTGGGTTTGCGCAAATTGGGCAAATTCTTTTTCAAATTCGCGGCATTCTTGCCCTGTCCAGTAGTTGACTTTGTTGGACAGTAAAACTTGAGATACGGCATCTGCCTCTTGTTGTGTAAAGCTTGGCCATGGTTCAAATGCTGTGTTAAGCATGCTGAAATTCCTATTGCGATATGTTGTTGTATGCTGTAACGATGTTCAAAAATCAGATTTTTCTTAACCTATCCACTTACTCATATTAAAAAGTCAGTTTTATTAACATGTCTTTAAAAGAAGTAGATTTTTAAGTCAATCAGGAATATAAATTTCTGCTTCACCATCAATCACCATTTTATTATTCACGGTACAATAGGTTTTAAACTGAACACGCTTACGTGGAAGATCTACAGCAATCACTTCTACCGTTGCGACAACAGTATCATTTATATATACAGGTCTTAAAAATTTTAAAGATTGTGCAGTATACACACAGCCAGGACCTGGCAGTTTCGTACCAAATAATTGAGAAAAAAAACCTGCTGACATTAGGCCATGTGCAATTCGTCTTTTAAATCTACTATTTTCAGCATACTTTTCATCAACATGTACAGGATTATGATCACCCGATAATCCTGCAAAAGTTTTTATATCGCTATCGGTAATTGTTTGCGAGTATGAAACTTTCATACCAATCAGAATATCTTCTATAGGAATCGCACCAAAATGAATTTCGTTAGCCATTGATATTTCCCCCCAACGGTTTTGCTGGGTTACCAATTACAGTTACACCTGCAGGAACGCTTTTAGTGACCACAGCTCCCATGCCTACTACAGCACCCCGACCAATAACAATTGGGCGTTCTGGTGTACCTTGCTTGATAATTGCGCCTGTTCCAATATATGCATGATCTTCAATATGCACATTTCCATTACACTTTACACTAGGCGCAAAAGTAACATAGTCACCAATTACACAATCATGCGCTACATAGCTATAAATATTGGCATGAAAACCTTTACCAATTTTTGCATTTGAAGTCACACAAGTGAATGCACAAAATAAACTACCTTCGGCGATTTCTGCTTCTTCTGCAATTAAGGCATTATGGGCATGTATATGCAGTTGCGGTATCTGATCAGTCGCTAATTGTGCTGTCAGTTTTTCACGAACCTGACTATTTGCAATGGCAATCACCACAGCTTTTTCTGGAATTGTGTTAGCTAAGAAGTCTGCATAACTTAATACAGGATAACCACTTAATGTATTACCCGCCTGACCGTCATCAATAAATACAAATTGTTGTTTTTCTAATGCGGCGTATTGCTGTCTAACTAAAGGCATGACTTCTTTACCAAAACCACTTGCACCGTATACACCAATATAAGAAATCATGAGTTTGAATCCTTTTCTGAACCTGTGAATTTAGACATAGTCGCTTCGCCTGCTTCGTTAATATCATCTTTGGCGAGCACTTTTTTAACCGTTTTCAGCATAATTTTTAAATCTAACCAAACCGACTGATTTTCTACATACCACGTATCGAGTTTAAATTTTTCTTCCCAACTAATGGCATTACGTCCATTTACCTGTGCATGCCCTGTCATGCCTGGGCGGACTAAATGGCGTTTGGCTTGTTCTTGGTTATATAGCGGTAAGTATTCCATGAGTAATGGGCGTGGTCCGACGATGCTCATATCGCCCTTAATGACGTTCCATAATTCTGGCATTTCATCCAAACTACTAGAACGCAGCATTTTGCCAAATGAAGTTAATCGCTCACTGTCGGGTAAGGGGTTGCCTTGTGCATCTACCGCGTCTTTCATGCTGCGAAATTTGATCATTTCAAAAGGTTTGCCGTGTAAACCCGGGCGCACCTGACGAAATAAAACTGGTGAGCCCAGATTTTTTTTCACTTTATGTGCCACATAAAAATACAACGGTGACAGTAAAATCAGAGCAATAGAAGCAATAATAATATCGAGGAGGCGTTTTAGCATTTATAGACCTAAAATATTCACTAAACGTTGATTTACTTTTTCTGCATCAAACTTTTCAACGGCAATTTTATAGCTTTCAGCACCCATCAATCTAACTTGTTCAGGGTGTTCAATGAAATAAATCATTTTTCTCGCCAGAGCTTCAGGATCCCATTTGGGCACTAAAAATCCATTTAAACCATCTACAACCGTTTCCCTACAACCTGGTACATCAGTTGTAATAACAGCACGCCCAATAGCCATTGCTTCTTGCGTACTTCTTGGCACACCTTCACGATACGATGGCAATACAAATACATGACTGTCAGCGATCCAGTCTTTAATATTACTCACATGACCAGGGTATTGAATAATATTAGAAGAAATTAAAGCATTTAGTTCTGTTTGTTGTAAAGCGCCTAAATTATGATGGTCTATTGCACCAAGCACTGTAAACTCTGTATCAGGATATATTTTCTTTACCAGTTTTGCCGCCTGAACAAATTCATGTATCCCTTTTTCTTTCAATAAACGACCAATAAATAAAAATTTAAGGGGCAAATGAATATTATTCAATGGTTGATATGGATAGTCTTGTAAATTTAAGCCAATCCCACCTAAAACCTCTACATTTTTGACATTTATAGCATATTGTTGAAGTAAATCTTTAGGGTCATCAGGGTTTAAAAAAATAAGCTGATCAAGTTGTGGTAATGCAATTTTATATAAAAAAACCTGTATCTTTTTTATAAGCTGAGTTTTTTTACTTAAGCCTTCTGGCTGCTCTGTAAATGTATAGCCTAAACCTTCAAGCATACCAATAATTCGTGGAGCTTTAGCTAATTTAGCTGCTAGGGTTCCAAAAATGACAGGTTTAGAAAAATAAGAAAATACTAAATCAGGATTAATTGCTTTAATTTTTTTTGAGAGTTGATAGGTTGCAAAAATATCTGCTAATGGATTTAATCCACCTCGATTTAAAGTATAAGTAATGGGAATTGCGCCAAGTTGTTCGATTTTTTTTAGATCTTCTGCCGTATATTCAGACGTAAATGCATAGACTTGATGTCCTTTCTTTAACAGCGTACGAATTAAATCTGCACGAAAGCCATAAAAGCTAGATGCAACTGTGCCAATTAAGATAATTTTTTTATTTAGCTTCATATAAAGCCAACCATTTATTTACACTTGCTTCTAAAGAAAATAAAGCCTCAACTCTTTTCCTAGCCAATTTACCATTTTTTCTTATTTGATCTTCTGTTAGCTTCATTGCCTGTTCTAATCCTTTTGCCAATGCTTCTGAATTTTCAATAGGCACTAACACGCCTGTTTCTCCCAAAATTTCCGCACTACCGCCACAGTCAGTCGCTACAACAAAAGTTTCACATGCCATTGCTTCTATTAAAACTGTAGGAAGACCTTCTTGCCGAGATGAAAGTACAAAAAAATCTGCTTGATTCAAAAGATCTGCAATATCAGATCTCTTTCCTAACAATATAATATTATTATTTATTCCAAAATCTTTTATAGTTTTTTCTAAGTAAGGACGAAGATCACCATCACCAGCGATATAAAACTTAACTTTTTCAATAAGACTATTATCTTTTAAGATTTTTATCGCTCTAAATAAATTAGGATAATCCTTTTGTTCATTAAACCGACCTACCGATAAAACCATTATTTCATCATTTTTTTTTACTGTTTTAAATGATTTAAATTTACTTAAATCGATTCCATTATACACGGTGGTTAAATTATTTTTATTAAATGCACCTTTATTAACTAAAGACTCTGTCGCTTCTTGACTAACATTACTATTAAAATCAGATAAAAAATTTGTTAATCGATAGGCAATCATTCTGAGTCTTCCGCCCTCATTAGAACTATGAGCCGTACAAATTAACTTTGGTATCGCACAGCCAATACGATTTATACGCGAAAAAATATTAGCATGAACCATGTGTGCATGTACAACATCTGGCTGAAAATCTTGGATCAGTTTTTTATATTTCTTCGATGCTAAATATAACCCATAGAAATTATTCAAATCTAAAGGTATTATATCCACATTAATATTTCTAGGGCATACTACTACTTTACCTGTTAAATAGGCAATTTTGACTTGATGGCCTAAAGTAGACATTTGATCCGCCAAATCACAAACAACTTTTTCGGCACCGCCTAAACCTAGACCAGTAATGACATATAAAATTTTCAATTTAAACTTCCATCTTTAGAGTATCTCTCTGTTTTTGATATAGATATCGCCAACAAACTAAGAATAAAATAAGCACCAAAGAAGCTCGGCTCAAAGAGCCCATGAACTAATAATGCAATTAACATAGCAAACTTTTCACGACTTATTCTATTATTATATGCTTTCCAAAAAATAATTAATAATATTAAAATACCACCAAAACCAAATCTAAGAATTAAATTTAAATAAAGATTATCTAAGTTACCATAATTATCTTTCAATAATATCATTTGCTCTTTCGACAAGGATAAAGGTAAATAGTTAGTATAGTAATCCCAATAATTTAAATATCTTTCAAATCTACCATTTTCCCCATCTTCTTTAATCCTATTCATAAACCCTGAAGATAGAAGAGATAGATAACCAATAATAGAAAACAAAATTAAAGATAAAATACTCTTAAATCTTATATTCGTAGACATTAATAAAAAAATTAGTACAACCAATAAAGCTGATCTTGATTGACATATAACTAAAAATATCAATGGAATGATTGAAAAAAACCTACCTCCATATTTAAAAAAATAGATGAATGCAATACCTGATATTAAGCCTAAAAAGTTTGGATTTAATTCATAACCATTATTCATTATTTTCCAATATCTACCACTATTAATATTAACGGATTCCAAGGAAAAAGAATATATTAAAAAAATAATAGTAAGATACGCGAAAGGCTTCAAAAAAGATTTTAGTTCGGTATAATTCTGGCTTATAATTAAAATCATTAAAACATAAACAATAAACTGAATAGCAGATTCAAAATCCACAATAAATAAGTTTACAGAAAATAAAAAACAAATAAAAAAAATTAAAATATCAATTTTTGAAATTTTATATATAAAGAAAGAAGAAATAAGAAAAGGATATATAGACTGTACTAGAATTGATATATAAAACCCTAATGCATGTATCCAATACCTAAAATTTTTAAGCATTTTTCAACTCATCTATCACTAATTTCATTTGTTCATCCCATGTAAATTTATAAGCAATATTAGTCATATATTCTGAAGAAATTGATAAGTTACCATACCATGCTAATAAATCATCAATTTCCACATAACTTTCATCAGCTGTAACTTTAAAAACAAATCCTTCATTATCAAAATCTCGATCATTTTCTGAATAAACAATCGGAAGACCTTTAGCTATATATTCTCTATTTTTTAAAGAACTAAGATTTTTTATACCTGAACGATGTCGCCCTAAGGACCCAATTGCAATATGACATTTTTTATAAATTGCTTTTAATTGCTCATGATCCAAAAAACCATGAAAAATTACTTTATCCTCTAATCCTTTGATTTTTACTATATTATATAAATCATTATAATATGAATTTTTAGGACCAACTATATGAAAAATAATGTTATGATTCTTTTTAATTCCATTTAAAAATCTATCTATACCATGCCAATGACACATAGATGATACTGATATACACTCGTATACGTGTTTAGATTTAAATGAGTTTTTGTCGTGTATTATATCTTTTTTATCAATGCCATTAGATATATTGATACATTTAATTCCAAATATAAATTCGTCTTCACTATAGGTAACTACCTTTGAAATATATTTTTTATATTCTTTTCTAAAAATCTTATCAACTATCAACCCTAACTTAGACTTAATACTTTTAACTTCACCATCGTATGGATAAGTAGGTATCTCCATAAAAATTTTTACACCATTCTTCTTCAATTTATTAAAAAATCTTATAGATAAAGGAGTAGCTCTAAACCTACGGATATAAATTTTATTAATATTATTTCTCATAATAAAATCAAAAATAAAACCAAATATATATTTATTCGTAAAAATATTTTTGTTTATTTTTTTTGAACTTATTACTGTATTATTTTTCATAATTATATAGTCATTATTCACCCCATATCCGGAAAAAAAAACTTCAAAATGCTTTTCATTTAAAACAAAGCATTGGGATTTTATTTTTTTTATTACCCCAGTATTTTTTCCATTAATTGGCTCTTCAAGAGTAATATATAACAACTTATCCATTAGTTATCCCCAAATAAATCACGTGTATAAACTTTATTCAAATCCTGCTTTAAATCTTCACTCATCCTGTTAGCTAAAATCACATCTGAACTTGATAGAAATTTATTCAAATTATTTTGGAGAGAATAATTTTCAAATTTCTCATGCTGCAAAGTAGGTTCATAGATTTGAATTTGAATATTATATTCTTCTAATTCACGGATAATATCTTGAATAGCTGAATCTCTAAAGTTATCAGAACCCGCCTTCATCGTTAAACGATAAATACCCACGATATTTGGACGTTTTGTAAGAATCTCTTTTACAATAAATTGCTTACGGGTTTTATTTGAATGAATAATTGCCTGAATCAAATTTTGTGGAACATCTTTATAATTTGCCAGTAACTGCTTGGTATCTTTAGGTAAACAATATCCACCATAACCAAACGACGGGTTATTATAATGCTGTCCAATACGAGGGTCTAAACTTACACCTTGGATGATATCTAAAGTGCTTAGACCTTGCTTTGCACAGTAAGTATCTAATTCATTAAAATATGCAACTCGCATTGCTAGATATGTATTTGCAAATAACTTAACAGCTTCAGCTTCTGTTGCATTCATACAGAGTGCTGGAGCATCTCGATTAATAGTAGCATTCAAATAGAGCTGAGCAATTGCCTCACCTCGCTCCGACTTCTCACCCACAATAATTCGTGATGGATACAAATTATCATAAAGTGCTTTTCCTTCACGTAAAAACTCTGGCGCAAAAACGATCTGTTCAGTTTTAAATTTTGCTTTAATTTGCTCTGTATACCCTACAGGTATCGTAGATTTAATAATAATGGTAGCAGTTGAGTTAATTGGTAAAATTTGTGAAATGACACTTTCAATTGATGACGTATCAAAGTAGTTGGTATCAGAATCATAATTCGTAGGGGTTGCTATAATGATGTAGTCTGCTTTTTCGTAAGCATCTTTCGCATTTACAGTTGCTACTAAATTAAGCTGATTTTCTACCAAGGCTTTTTCAATATATTCATCAGAAATAGGCGATTTACGGTTATTAATTGACTCTACACGATCGACATTAATATCTAAGCTTGTTACTCTATGCTGACGGGCAAATAGTACGGCATTTGATAAACCCACATAGCCTGTACCTACAACAGTAATACTTAACACTTGACAATTCCTAAGACTGAGATTTTAATGATTTTTTAAAAATAGGGAAAAAATGTATCTTAAACAAAAGGCCATTTTTATAGAAGTAATTAAAAAATGTTAGCGAAAGCAACTCAATAATCAATACACTATATGCTGCACCAATTAGCCCAAAATTATAAATCATTACGTATGATATAGGTAACGCAGTTATGGCAACACACATCATTTTTTTTGAGATATAGCTGTAGCTCTCTTCCTTGACCAAAAAACGTGCTGAAATAGTACCTAAACCACTACATAAAGTTGCCAGCCCCAATATCAATATCAATTCATAGGCATCTCTATAATCACTTCCATAAAGAAAATTTAATATCCACTCACCTAAGATAGCTAATATAGATATAATCATTAAAGATACAACCACTACCACAGCATTTAATTTTGCAATCATGACATAGGATACATAATTGTTTTTTTGTTGATATATTTTACTTAAAACTGAAGTAATGATAGATGTATTAATAAAAGCCCAAGACATACCCAAAGTTACCGCAACAGCATAGATACCTAATTCACGAGTGGATGTAAGCGCAACTAACACAAGACTTGTTACTTGCGTATACAATGTAACAGCCAAGGTAGACAATACCAAAGCACTTCCCGCACCTAAATAATACTTTCTATAAGGCTTTAAACTAATAGGCTTTAGGTACTGAGCTTTATTAAAAATATACTTTTTGATTAGATAAGGAATTAATGCCGTAAGAACGATAGGAATTCCTAAAAAAGCATAATCCAATTCTAAAAAAACAACTAGATATTGAACAATTAAAGCCACACCTAAACCTATTACATTTACAATTGCATTAATATATGATCGTAATACTGCATTATTGTAAATCGTATATATATCCTGAGTAACAAAATAGGCTGCAAGAGCAGTTGCCATACCAAAAATTAACGTTAAAAAATCAGAATAGTAATATAAGCCCAATAAAATAGGCATTGTACATATTAAAAATAAAATCTTTCTTAAATTTTGAGTTCCAAAAAGATATCTTAGCCCTGAATTAGGATTTCGACTTACTCGCTTAAATAAAATTTCTTGATTCCCAAACCAAGTTAATGTTTGCACAAAACCAAATAATGTTGCTGTAAATGCGATTTTACCAAAGTTGGTTGGTCCTAAATATTTAGCAACATAAGATGTAACAAAGATAAGACCAAAAATACTTACGCATTTTTCTAACATCATCCATAAGGAATTAGATAGAATCTTTTTAGAAAAAATATTCATATTACAATCTTAGATCACTCTCTTGAGCATCCAAAATATATTTCAAATCATAAAGTACATAGTTTTCTTTTGATAATGCTTTAAAGTCCACTAGCGACATATTCTTAAACTCATCATGTGCAACAGCCAAAATCACTGCATCATAATGATTATTTTGTAGCTGAGTAATAGGGGTCAAACCATACTCATGCTTTGCTTCTTCTATATCAACCCAAGGATCATAGATGTCTAAATCTAAATCATATTCTTTTAAAGCCTGAACCATATCAATAATTTTGGTATTACGAATATCAGGACAGTTTTCTTTAAAAGTTAAGCCCATCACTAAAATTTTTGAACCCACCACTTGTATACGCTGCTTCACCATCTCTTTAATCAATTGCGTTGCAACATATTCACCCATACGGTCATTTAAACGACGTGCTGCTAAAATAATTTCTGGATGCAAGCCTAAAGACTGTGCTTTATGGGTTAAATAATATGGATCTACCCCAATACAGTGCCCACCGACTAAACCAGGGCGGAAAGGTAAAAAATTCCACTTGGTTCCCGCAGCCTGTAAAACCGCTTCAGTATCTATACCCAACTTATTAAAAATAACAGCCAATTCATTAATTAAAGCAATATTCACATCACGCTGGGTATTTTCAATGACCTTAGCTGCTTCAGCCACTTTTATACTCGGTGCTTTATGTGTACCTGCAGTCACAATCAGTTGATAGACTGCATCGACAAAGTCTGCAACTTCTGGGGTAGAACCCGATGTTACTTTTAAAATATTGGTCACACGGTGCAGCTTATCGCCTGGGTTAATCCGTTCTGGACTATAGCCTGCAAAAAAATCCTGATTAAATTTTAAGCCTGAGACTTGTTCCAAAACTGGAATACAAGCTTCTTCTGTAGCACCTGGGTATACCGTAGACTCATACACCACTACATCGCCTTTTTTGAGTACTTTTCCAATACTAGTAGACGCTTTAATAAGTGGGGTTAAATCAGGTTTTTTAAATTCATCAATTGGGGTTGGAACAGTCACAATAAAAAAATTGCAGCTTCGTAAGTCATCTAAATTGGCTGAGTAACTTAAATGTGTCGCTTGTTTAAGTTCTTCTGGCGACACTTCTAAAGTATGATCTTGTCCACTTTGTAATTCTTGTATGCGTTTTTGATGAATATCAAAACCCACAACAGGCAGCTGCTTGCCAAATTCAACCGCCAAGGGTAAACCGACATAGCCTAAACCAATAACGGCAATTTTTAGCTCAGAGAGTTGTAGCATTTTAGCGCCTTTAATTTATATCTGTATTTTATAAAGAGAGAATCTTTCGGCAGGAATACTAGCAGAAATTTATGAAATTTCTATTGAGATTTATGCTCAAATGACGTGAAAAAGATTGCAATGTATAATTTTTTTGAATATTCATTTTTTTATTCAGAAGCAGTTCATAATTTCGGAACTTTATCCTTTTATGCTTTAAGAGCGTCTACTTGATTATGCAAATTGATTACAAATTGCTATGTACCTCTTTCACAAGTTCGGTAAAATGACAGCAATTTATCCAAAACTATTTTAAAAAATTAATAATGGGATCTCGCGTGCGACACTTTCAACTGGCTATTTTATTGGCATGTGGTATTGCCACTACGGGGTGCGCTGTCACCTCTGGTTTACAAACTTACGACTTACCTCGCGAAGGGGTTTACACCACCGACTTGGGTACAGCAGTCAATGTGATTAAACTCACCCAAGACTCAATGCTTGCGGTGCAGCCTGCAGTTCACAATATTCAACAAGACTATGCACATTTATTTCATACACCACAGCGTCAATACACCTTAAGTTCAGGCGATATTCTTTCTATTTATTTATGGGCATATCCTGAAATTACACCACCAACCAATACCATTAGTAGTGAAAAAGCGGTTGAGTCCAATGGTTATCAAATTGACTCACAGGGTTATATTCAGTTTCCGATTATCGGGCGTTATAAAGCTGCAGGTAAATCTTTAGCGCAAGTGAATCGTGAGTTGCGCGGTCAATTGGCGCGTTATTTAAAAACCCCAGATGTGATTGTACGAGTCTTGTCTTACCAAGGGCAGCGATACTCGGTACAAGGTAATGTCATGAAAGGCGGGCAATTCTATCTAAATGATCAACCTGTGAGTGTCTATACCGCACTGGGTATGGCAGGCGGGGTCAATGCCGAACAAGGTGACAATGCTTCAATGACTTTAGTGCGTCAGGGGCGTAGCTATCAACTCAATACCGTAGAGTTGGAAAAAGCAGGCTTGTCATTGCACAACTTACTCATCCAGCCGAATGACACCTTGTATGTCAATAACCGTGAAAACCAAAAAATTTATGTGATGGGTGAGTCGGGTAAAAATCAATCGCTCCCTATGCGCGATCAAGGCATGAGCTTAAGCGATGTATTGGGTGAAAGCTTGGGCTTAAACCCACTATCTGCCAGCCGCAGTAAAATTTATGTGGTCCGTAGCCAGCCGAATGCAGCACATACCGAAGTCTATCATATGGATTTAACTAGCATTGCCGATTTTGGTCTGGCCAATCAGTTTAAAATGCGCAGCAATGATATTGTCTATGTCGATGCTTCAGGCTTGGCCCGCTGGCAACGTGTAGTTAACCAAATTATTCCATTCTCAAATGCTTTATATAACCTAGATCGTTTGGGGAACTAATGAAAATTAATCACATTTTGGTGGTGTGTATTGGCAATATTTGTCGTAGCCCCATGGCAGAATACTTTTTAAAACAGCAGTATCCACACTTACAAATTGAATCTGCAGGTATTTCAGGCTTGGTGGGTCATGCAGCACATGACAAAGCCCGTTTATGTATGCAACGTCACGGTATTGACATGAGTCCACACGTAGCCAAAAAACTCAATGTAGACTTAATTAAAAAAGCCGACCTGATTTTGGTGATGAGTCAAAATCAACAAAAGCATGTGGAACAAACTTGGCCCTTTGCCAAAGGCAAAACCTTTAGATTGGGGCACTGGCAAAGTAAAAATGTGGCCGACCCCTATCAGCACGATCAGGCCGTATTTGATGAAACCTGTGCGTTAATTCAAGCCTGCATTGCTGACTGGAAAAAATATATCTAATTTCTTGATATTCTAGCTTTTTTTAAAATTCTACTTTTTTGATATTTAAACTATGAGCCAAAAAGCCAACACCGAAGATACCATTGATTTAAAGGAATTATTTTTTTCCTTAATTGCGCAATGGAAAATGATTACCCTTTGCGTTCTACTCAGTATTGTCTGCGCTTTACTGTATTTAAGAACCACACCAGACACCTATGCAGTAGATGCTTTGGTACAGGTCGAAGACAGCAAAGGGGCCTCTGCAGCGTTATTGGGTGATCTATCCAATATGATTGAGCAGAAATCACCTGCACAAGCTGAAATTGAAATTTTAAAATCACGTTTGGTGTTGGGCAGCGTGATTGACCATCTAAATTTAAATATTCGCGTTTCGGGTACAGAAGACAGTTTCTGGAATCGTTTAATTGCCAAGCATGAATATGACAGTGAATATTCATCTCAGTCAGTGCTATTTAAAGACAATCAAAAAAGTTTTGATATTCGCCAGTTCGATATCCCGCAATATTTTCAAGATAAAAACTTAATTTTAAAATTTGCACAAGGCAAATACAGCCTAACCGATGCAGCAACCGAACAGGTGGTTTTTTCTGCACCTTTAAACCAAGCCAGTCAATTACAGTCTGAATTTGGGCTGTGGAAAGTCGCAATTTTTAGTCAAGACAGCTTTAACACTGCCTATAACCTCCAAAAGCAAAGCCTGCCTGCTGCCATGAAAAGCTTAACTGCCAACTATTCAGTAGCAGAAAAAGGCAAGTTAACAGGCGTGTTGGGGCTGAATTACCAAGGGTCAGACAAACAACACATTACCCAAGTACTGAATGCCATTTTAGCAGCGTATAGCCAACAAAATATTGAGCGTCGTAGTGCAGAAACAGCACAGACCTTAAAGTTTTTGGAAGACCAACTCCCAGAACTGAAACAACAATTAGATGTGGCAGAACGTGAATTTAACCGTTTCCGCCAACAATTTAATACAGTCGATGTGACCAAAGAATCTGAGTTATATTTAACCCAAAGTATTACTTTGGAAACCCAAAAAGCGCAGTTAGAGCAACAAGTGGCTGAAGCTGCGGCCAAGTACACCAACGAACACCCTGTCATGCAGCAAATGAATGCACAACTGGGGGCAATTAACAAACGCATTGCTGAGTTAGACGGCACGCTCAAACGCTTGCCAGAATTACAACGCCAATATTTACAACTGTTCCGTGAAGTAGAAGTCAAACAACAACTGTATACAGGCTTGCTTAACTCTTACCAACAACTGCGGATTGCTAAAGCAGGTGAAATTGGCAATGTGCGTATTGTCGATACTGCGGTAGAGCCGATTGAGCCAATTAAACCAAAGAAATTACAAATTCTGATTTTGTCCGTTTTCTTGGGTGGTTTTCTGGGCACATTATTGGCCTTACTGCGTAACATGTTGCGCTCAGGTATTAAAGACTCAAATCAAATTGAAAATGAACTGGATTTACCTGTTTATGCCACTGTGCCACATTCACCTGTGCAAGAAAGCCTTATTAAAATTCTGAAAAAGAAAAAGAATATTCCTATTCTTGCGGTTAAAAATAGTAATGATATTGCCATTGAAAGCCTGCGCAGCATGCGTACTGCCATTCACTTTGCCTTAAGCAGTGCCAAAAACAATATCATTATGATTTCTGGCCCTGCACCAGAATTGGGTAAATCGTTTATTTCAACTAACTTAGCGACTATTTTGGCGCAAAGTGATAAGCGCGTATTATTGATTGATGCCGATTTACGTCGTGGTTATATGCACAAATACTTTAATTACGACCCAAAGCCTGGCTTAACCGAATACCTGAATGGTCAGCAAGAGTTAGGCAGCATTGTACGCAGTACTGAAGTTGAAAATTTAAGCATCATAAGCCGCGGCAAAAGCCCTGCCAATCCTTCAGAGTTGTTGAGTATGCAAAAATTTGCAGACATGCTCACGCACTTGTCGAGCCAGTTTGACCATATTCTGATTGATACCCCGCCAGTTCTTTCCGTCACCGATGGGATTATTATTTCACAATATGCAGGTGTGAATTTAGTGGTGGCACGTTATGCCAAGACGCAAATGAAAGAGCTTGAACTGACTGTCAACCGCTTTGAACAAACTGGCGTGAAAGTCAACGGCTTTATTTTAAATGATATTCAACGTGAAGCGGGCGGTTATGGCTATGGCTATGGCTATAACTATGCTTATGCCTATAAAGCCAATAAGGATGATGATTAATCTGAAGTGATCGGTGGGCTGAAATCAGCCCACCACCGCAATAATCACCTATTGTAAATAATTTTCTTTTGAAATTTACAACAATATTCAACAACTCACATTGCAAAAATCCACTCAAAAACCTATCTTGGTTACAGTTGCATATTCTTATACAAATGGACACCAAATGAGTTTTACTATGATCAGCTACCCCAACAAAACAAGATGGCTTAACTAGAGCGGAATATCACTTATAAATACGCTTTTAGTTGTTGAAACAAGTGGGACCACCTCTGTTTAAAATCAGGCTGGCTATAACCCCCTATCAATAAAGGCAGTTTAGAAACCGTGTAGGGTGATCCCCACTGAGGCTAAACCATAACGTTTGTCTAAACGTGAAGCGGTAACACCATTATAGAGGAAGGGAATATCACCAACAAAATTGCGCTGGAACACCTGACCTTCGATAAACCCGGTGACGTGCGGGCTAAAGTCATAGCTGAATTTAGCACCCAAAGTATGATTGTTCTTGATCGGGGAGTTGCCAAAATTACTCACACGATCATCGATATCGTTACGCCACAAGCGCTGGTATTGATAAGCCAACTGGCTTTCGAACTGACGATAGCGCCAGTTCCATGACCCCCCGAGATTGGCATAATAGGCATCGTAACTTAGGTCTTTCTCGATATCAAAACCAAATTCATTGGCATTGCCCTGTTTATACAAATCATTGACCGTAATATTTTCATTGGAACAAGGAGCAGCTAACTGGCCTGAATATTGATTATTACCATTAACTGAAATATCCATTAAACAGCCTGCGAGTGTGGCCTGGATATCAATATTACTGACTTTAACTTTACTATAACCCACACTGGCAAAAGCATTCAGCTGATTCATCGGATCCAGTTTACGCGAGAAGATGGCATCAAGTTGTAGCTGTAAGTCTTCCGGATTATGCACCTGAACCTGATTAAATACTTGCTGATTGACCTGTGTCGGGGTAGATTTCGATAGCGTATCAGCCGTGTTGCCCCAGATGCTAGCACGGAAACTGAGAGCATCATTCTTTTTCAATGGGAGTGCTGGGCTATAGCGCACAGCCAATAACGCACTCTCAATTTCATTCGTATCCTGACTGTATTCAATTTCACGGTGCCAGTAAGTTCCTTCAATGGACCATTGAGGATTGAGCTCATATTGGCCAGATAGATGAAAACCCTGGTAATCACCCGCGGATTTATCGCTAATGCCTTCACTTTCACGCATATCAAAGATATCAATTCTGTCATTCACAACATCGATGGCAAGATCAAGTTCAAGAGCAGAATTATGAGGTGAATTGAAGTTTTTCGCACTTAGATACAGGTCATTTGGGGCAGCATAGCTTACAGAGACACTGCCTAAAAATAATCCCAGAATAGTGGATATTTTTTTCATGTTTTTTTCCAGATGATAAAAAAGAGCTGCTTCTCAGCAGCTCTTTTTTCTTGCTTATTGGGTTACTTTAAATTTAGCAGATACACCTGATCCATCAGTTGTACCTAAAGTGTATTTAGATGCAAGAGCTGGCTTACCATTATTAATAGCGATCACTGGTGAGGCTTTGATAACTGCAGTTACAGTGACAGTATCACCTTTTAAGCTAAAGCTGTTGAGCTGATTTGCTAAAGATGCTGATAATGAACCCAAGGTGGTTGTATTGAGTGCAATTTTACCGTTATTCAGTACATTTTGCGCAGCATTTACAGTGAAAGTGGTTTTTAGGCTATTGATTGTGGAATCAACCTTAATCACTGTGCCTGCTGGAATGCTAGCTGCAGTTAATGTACCTCCAGTAAAGTTAAGATTTAACTTATTTGCAGAGATCGTTAATGTTTTAGTGCCAGTGCTAATGTGTAATGCAGCAGCAGCAACAATTGGGCTAGCCGTTGTTGCATATGTACCCTCGGAAGTAATACCCACCAAAAGGTTATTTAAACTTTGTACTTGAATCGGGTTAGTGAGTGAAGCATTAAGTGATGTAATCGTTTGGTTGGTATTCTGTACATTAAAGCCATTTAATTCTAAATAGTTTGCATAGAATTCATTGGCGTTTTGAACAGCTTCGGTAACTGTTGTAGAATCAATAGTTCCGGCAGGTACAATATCGTCAATCTTCGTAATTGCACTCGCAATGTCATCATTAGATGTTTGAGTTGGGTTAGCAACTGCTGTACTGATTTCCTTCAGTGATTCTTCAACCTGAGTCGGTGCTTGAGTCAGGACAGGTGCCAAGATAGTGACAATTTTTTCTGCAGCAACAGACTCTTTCGCTTCAGTAACTGCAGCTTTAGTTTCATCTTTAATACTATCAGTACCTGCATTGAAGGTCGCAGCAGGTACATCTAGAATCGCTGTTTCTACAGATTGAACATTGCTTGAAATCACTGCAGCACTTAAAGCTGCTAAGTTGGTTTTTACATTGTCTAAAACAGTTGAGTCCGCTTTAAGTTCAGCAGGTAAATCAGCTTTTACGGCTTCTACAGTTGCTGAAATTGCAGCTGAAATCGTGGCTGTGCTGGTCAAAGTATTGTCTGAAGCCGGAGCTGCAGATAATGCAGTTTGTAGGGCGGCAAATGCCTGAGTATTTAGCTCTGCTTGAGTAGTGCTACCGCCTAGAGAAGCAACAACTGCTTGAATCTGTTCGACCATTTGCTGTACTGCAACTGTTTTGGCATAGACTTCCTGATTCTTCATCGGATCAACGGATAATAAATCTACGCCTGATAAATTCAAAGCGGCAGCAATTTGCTGAGTTGCTTCAGTAGGGCTAGCACCTGCATCAATACTTGCCTGAATGAGTGTAGTAATTGGCGAAACTACGATCAGATTTTGTTCATTTTGAGCACGTTGTGGCGCTTTAATTTCGCCGGTAAAAGGCAAATCAGTCGCTGTGTCAATACCGCCAGTGACGGTTAATTCACTTGATGTACAGCCTTGTGGGAAAGTGAAGTTACCCTCGTTATCAGTTTCTACTTGAGCATTGTTACAGTCTACAAAAGTAACTGTTGCGCCTGCTAATGGTCCATCAACTGCAAGACCTTTGATCGTCGGTGCCGGTGAATTAGAACCGCCACCACTACTACTTCCCCCACACGCACTCAGGAGTAATGAAGTTGCAGCCGCAAGCGCTGTAAGTTTAAGTGAATGCTTTAACATAATTTGCCTCGGAAAGTAAGTTTCTAGTTTTGTTGCGTTGTAAAAATAGTACGAATGTTAAATGAAAATATATAATAAGCGAATGACCAAAACATTAGTTATGCTAAAAAATTATAAAGATAATTGAGTAAAAGTAACTCGGTTTTGTCTATTCAATATGTAACGATGTATTTAGTTTGTATGATTGATTTTCCCTTTTCTAAAATACGTTGAGCCCAGACAGCGTAATAATTTACATCTTCTATTTCTACCTTTTTTGAAGGATGATTAATTGTAGAGAGGCAGTCCCACTTGTTTGAACAACTAAAAGCGTATTTATAAGTGATATTCCGCTCTAGTTAAGCCACCTTGTTTTGTTGGGGTAGCTGATCATAGTAAAACTCATTTAGTGTCATTTTGGCTATACTCGAATGAGGTCGTTTCAAATTATAAAACTCAAAATATGCACTCAATTGCTTTTTCGCATCTGTGACACTGCTATAAGCTTTGAGATACACCTCTTCATATTTAACGCTCCGCCATAATCGTTCAACCATCACATTATCAATCTATGAGCAGTATACTGCGCAAATTTACCATCCATACTGATTTGAATGCCATTTGATTTCAATACATCAATAAATGCATCACTGGTGAACTGACTGCCTTGGTCTATATTAAATATTTCAGGTGATCCATATTTTTCAATCGCTTCATTTAAAGCCGAAATACAAAAATCCACCTCCATACTAATTGATACCCTATGCGCAAGTACCTTGCGGCTATGCCAATCAAGGCAAAGAATTTTCCGAACACAAAAGAATTACTGATGCTGGCATAGAGACGTATTTTGCTGATCCTTACAAGTCTATTCAGCGAGCTAAAAAGAAAATACGAATGGTTTAATCCGTCAATATCTGCCAAAATCATCATCGTTTGATGACGTGTCAAACGAACAAATAGAGCAGATAGAATTTGCACTTAACCATTATCCTAGAAAACACTAGGTTGGTATACACCGAGTGAAGTTATGGCTGGTTTTTATACTGTTGCACTTGCCGCTTGAATCTGCCCTTTAATTAACTCAATTATTTAACGCAAAATTTCAGGCAACGCCTTATAACTACCGCTTTTGCTTAATTCAATTTTCATTTTTTGCAGCATTTGATACGGTTGCTGCTGCACAAACATATTCACAAAACTTAAAGGAATCGAACCTTCAGGGTTGGCATAGCCATAGGTACTGACTTTGACTTTGTGATTACCCAGTTTCTGAAAGGTCCAGTCGCCTTCGTAATCCTGAATACGCACATAATCAGGGTTCAAGGGATAGCCCCCCTCAATGGCTTTATTTTGAATACTAACCATACCTTGTGCATCTTTACTCATTTTGCCTTTGACCACTAAATCACGATCTTTTAGTGGAAAAGGAAAATCCAGCACCATATACAGCAAGAACTCACCTTTTTGGTCATCGCGTGATAAGACTTTGACACTGCCCACATAAGGCACCCATTTCACGGCATGATCGACATCTAAAATTAGAGCAGCGGCTTTTTCTAAAGGCACATTAAAGGTGGTTTCTGCCTTGTATAAAAATACAGGACTAGACTGCTGTTGATAGGTCCAGACTTTAATATTGTTTTTATGAATACTGAGTTTGGCATGTTCAAGGCTTTGCGCATGCGTGATACAGCTACAGGCGATCATGCCAAGAATTGGCAGAATTTTTTTCATTATCTTGTGCATCTTATTTTAGTTTTATGTGGGGTCTGATGCGTCATCATCCATGACATCAGACCCTAGTTTTAGCGGTAGATTGAAAATTGTTCAAGTCATTTTTATCTATTTCGGATTCCTGCGCAGTTTTTAAACCTGAATATCGTTAAATCCAAGTACATCTTTCATATCGTATTTACGCGCTTCGCGTCCCACCACCCACGCTGCAGCACGCACGGCACCTGCAGCAAAGTTCATGCGGTTGGTGGCTTTGTGGGTAATTTCCACACGCTCGCCATCGGCAATAAACATCGCGGTATGTTCACCCACAATGTCGCCACCACGAATGGTCTGGAAACCTATACTTTTACGCTCACGTGGCCCTGTGTGTCCTTCGCGGCAGTAAACAGCGTCTTGTTTTAAATCACGACCTAAGGTTGCTGCAATGGCCTCGCCCATCATCAATGCCGTGCCTGATGGCGCATCGACTTTATGACGATGATGCGCTTCAATCACTTCAATATCTACACTATCACCAAAGACTTTGGCTGCCAATTCCAGCAGTTTAATAGATACGTTTACCCCAACTGAATAGTTGGCGGCATACACCACTGGGGTCTGTTGAGCCGATTCTTCTAAGAGAGCTTTTTGTTCATCATTCATGCCTGTGGTGCCAATCACAATCGCCACGCCTGCTTCACGGCAAAGCTTTAAGTGCTGTGCAGTGGCGGCTGGTGCGGTAAAGTCGATCACGACATCACAGTCAGCTAATACTTGCTCTAGGCTACCCACCACTTTCACGCCCAGTGTACCTACACCTGCCAACTCTCCTGCATCTGCACCCAATAAACTGCTTTCTGGACGCTCTACTGCGGCAGCCAATTGGTAGCCTGCTTCTTGAACAGCTTGAATTAAGATGCGTCCCATGCGGCCGCCTGCGCCTAATACACCAATGCGTGGAGTTGCTGACATAGCATATTCCTAAAATAGATTCTAAATTGTGCTTACTATATCAAAACTCGCTGCCTAGACTAAGTTTGTCTGCCAAGTTTCTGGGTTTATTTTTATCGGAAAGTAACCCTAGCTATACTGTTGATGGTCACTTTACACACCTCAGGCAAACTTTTATCGAAGCGATGCTAAAAATTTATCTCAAAATGCTCATTTTTTATTTTTATTTCACAAATTTGCAAACTTGTATGCGCAGACTAGCCTGCACGAATGATAACAACTGCAAAAATTAAAGGGGATTTACATGCATTCGAAGAAAATTGTATTGGCATTATTGTTGGGCATGAGCACAGCATCCGTATTTGCAGAGCCTGCACTTCAAGAAGGTGATACGCTTGAAAGCCTGTCTAAAGTCCGTATTAGCGTGACGCTACAAGAACCTCTTGCTGTTGAAGTCGATGCACCTGAACTAGAAGAAACAGCAGCAGAACATGGGGTTGTTGCAAGCGCTCAACCACAAACTGCCGTTGAAACAGCAACCACTGAAATGACTGATGTTTTAGAGATTGATGTACCTGAAATCGAATAAGCGTGCAGTGGATACAACAAAGGCGATCCTTAAGATCGCCTTTATTTTTTGAGTTTAGATCAGGTTGTGCTTCGACATACCTAATCTAAGTTTCCTTAATCAAACAAACGATCAAAGAAAGACTTCTTCTTTGGTGATGACTGACTGCCCTCACCTTCCATCGTCGTCTGCAACTCTTTTAACAATTCACGCTGACGTGCCGTTAAATTCACAGGTGTTTCCACCACAATACGGCAGAGTAAATCGCCCTGCATACTGGTACGCACAGGTTTTACCCCTTTACCACGCAAACGGAATAATTTACCCGTCTGTGTTCCCTCAGGCACTTTCAGACTCACGCGACCATCTAGAGTCGGAATTTCAATTTCCTTACCTAAAGCAGCATCGGCAATGCTGACAGGTACATCCATATATAGGTCGGCACCATCACGCTGGAAGATTTCATGCTCACGCACCACCACTTCTACATATAGGTCGCCAGATTGACCATCACGAATGGCTTCACCTTTACCTGTTAAGCGTACGCGGTCGCCATTGTCCACGCCAGCAGGAATGGTCACCTCAAGGGTTTGCTGACGATCTGACACACCCGAACCATGACATTTTTTACATGGGTTCTTGATAATTTTGCCCTGACCACGACAAGTGCTACAGGTTTGCTGTACCGAGAAGAACCCTTGTTGCATGCGTACTTGACCCGCACCATGACAGGTTGGACAAGTTTCAACATCATTTGGATTTTCTGAGCCTTTACCATCACAAGCTTCACATGGCGCAGGTGCTGTAAAGGTGATGGTTTTCTTAACGCCTTTGACTGCTTCTTCAAGCGTCAATTCCATCACATAGCGTAAGTCTGAACCACGGCGTTGACGTTGCTGGCCACGCCCCCCCCCACCAAAGGCTCCACCGAAAATATCCCCAAACTGGCTGAAAATATCTTCCGCACTGAAACCACCGAAGCCGCCAGCACCACCGCCCATGCCACCTTCAAAGGCTTGATGGCCCATACGGTCGTACATGCTGCGTTTTTCGCTGTCTGACAGAACTTCATACGCTTCTGAAGCTTCTTTAAACTTCTCTTCAGCTTCAGGATTGTCCGGGTTACGGTCTGGATGATATTTCATCGCCAACTTACGGTAGGCTTTTTTAATTTCATCATCACTAGCGGTTTTAGAGACGCCCAAAACCTCATAATAATCACGTTTAGCCATGTCTGGCGATGCTCCTCACGGAATTCTATTTAAAACTTAACTGAAGTCTGAAATTGGGGTCAAACTGAGTTTTACAAGGGAAAGCTGTTAAAAATTTTAGCTGAAGTGCTTTAGATGAAGTTCAAGCCATTAGAACACAGCTTTATTTTTCAAAAATTTGGATAGCCCTTTAATCCAAGCATTGATTAAAAATAAGAAGGCAATCACGGCAAAGACCACACCTGCTACGGTGCAGGCTTTGACCCATAAAAAGGCATCCCAAGGAAAGAAGGCCAATGGAATAAACCACAATGCAGCAAACAATGCCAATACACTGTAAATCACCACATTACGCATGATCCATAAAGCCTGTGCCTGTAACCAGACTTCAGTGCTATCGACCACAATCACTTTTCGTGCATACCAATACGCCAATGCACCACTCACCACAGTAAATAAAGCAAAAAACATAAACACGTAAGAGATCGCGACAGACCGGCGAAACTTTACCAAGTTATCTTGCTTCATAATGTGATTTAACCCCATATGTGCCATGCTTTATTTTTTAATCTGGCGCATGCTGTAACGTATGCAAAGGCTGAAAAATATAAGGTGCTACTATATTGAAATTTTCCAAGTTTCGCACCCGTTATTATGTCACTTTTACAGATTATGTGGATTTTTTTTCACTTTAAACCACTGTGCATATAATGCAGGTAAAAAGAACAGGGTTAATAGGGTCGCGACAATTAATCCGCCCATAATCGCCACAGCCATCGGGCCAAAGAAAATACTGCGAGAAAGTGGAATCATGGCCAATACTGCCGCCAAAGCGGTCAGTACAATTGGACGACAACGGCGCACCGTAGCGTTAATAATCGCGTCCCACTGCGATTCCCCAGCCCGAATATCCTGCTCAATCTGATCAATTAAAATCAAAGAATTGCGCATGATCATGCCCGATAAGGCAATGGTGCCGAGCATCGCCACAAAACCAAAGGGTTTGTTAAACAGCAACAGGAACAATACCACGCCAATAATGCCGAGCGGTGCAGTTAAAAACACGATGAATGCACGGGACATGCTACGCAGCTGAATCATCAACAAAGTCATCACCACGGCAAGGAAAAATGGCATGCCTGCATTGACTGACTTTTGCCCACGTGCCGATTCTTCAACCGTGCCACCCACTTCAATTAAATAGCCACTTGGCAACTTTTCACGCAGGGCCGCCATCGGTTCAGACAGTTCTGCCACCACCGTTGCAGGTTGCAGATTGCTACGAATATCGCCACGTACGGTAATGGTCGGCAAGCGGTTACGATGCCAAATTAAACCCTCTTCAAAACGGTATTCAATCTGTGCAATTTGCGCCAACGGCACCGATGTTCCACGTGAAGTCGGTATAGCCAAGCTGCTTAAAGATGCGACATCTAGGCGCTCAGTTTGATCGCCACGTAAACGAATTTCAATCAGTTCACGTTTTTCACGATACTGATTGATTGCTGCGCCACTGATAGAGCTATTTAGGAAGTTAGCCAAATCCAGACTCGACACTCCCATTTGACGGGCACGGTCTTGATCAATCTGCAATTGAATGACTTTGCTCGGCTCACCCCAATCTAAATGCACATTGGTGCTGTTTGGGTTGGCACTGATGGTGGCTGCGACTTGCTGCGCCCATTGTCGTACTTGTGCCAAGTCTTCGCCTGACACGCGAAATTGCAATGGATAACCCACTGGTGGGCCATTTTCCAATAATGACACGCGAGTACGCACCTCTGGCAATAACAAGCGAATTTGTTCAGATAAATTACGGCGAATTTCATTGCGGTCTTCTAAAGACGATGCCAATACCACAAATTGGGCAAAACTGGCCTGCGGTAATTGCTGATCTAAAGGCAAATAGAAACGCGGCGAACCTGTGCCAACATAGGCTACATAATTGTCGATACCTTGTTGTTGTGCTAAAAACTTTTCAACTTTTTTAACCGCTGCTTCTGTGGCTGTTAAGGATGCACCCTCTTCAAGTTTTAAATCGACTAAAATTTCTGCCCGATTGGAAGGCGGAAAGAATTGCTGCGGTACCAATTTAAACATCGCAATTGACAGTACAAATATGCCAACTGTGATTGCAATGACGGTTTTTCGATAGCGCACACAAGTATTAACCCATCCACGAAACACTTGATAAAAGCGGGTTTGATAAGGGTCGTGTAATTCACCTGTTGGCTGTAGCACAGGCTGCGGCTCAGCTTGTTTGCGTACACGCGCCCAAAGACGTTGATACCACGGCGCTCGCTGTGCATGACGCTGAAAATCTGGCAATAATTTATCGCCCAGATAAGGCACGAATAGCACGGCAGCAAACCAGGACACCACCAAAGCAATGGTCACCACTTGGAAAATTGAACGGGTATATTCCCCTGTACTTGAGGCTGCTGTGGCAATGGGTAAAAAACCTGCTGCGGTAATCAATGTCCCAGTCAGCATAGGGAAAGCAGTGGTACGCCACGCATGACCTGCGGCTTGCAAGCGGCTATAGCCCTGCTCCATCTTAATTGCCATCATTTCAATGGCGATAATGGCATCATCCACGAGCAATCCGAGGGCTAAAATAAGCGCACCGAGTGAAATTTTGTGCAGTCCGACATCAAACAAATGCATACCTGCAAAAGTCATCGCCAAGACCAGTGGAATGGAAAATGCCACCACCAAGCCCGTGCGAAAACCCAGTGAAAAGAAGCTGACCAAGAGCACGATAATCACCGCCTCAGCCAACACTTTCATAAATTCATTGACGCTGTGTTTTACCGCAACAGGCTGATCAGAAACTTTTTGCAGTTGCATGCCCAAAGGCAAGGTCTTTTGCAAACGGGCAAATTCTGTTTCCAGATTTTCACCCAAAGCCAGAATATCACCGCCTTTACGCATCGACACCGCAATGCCAATGCCATTTTCGCCCATAAAGCGCATACGCGGTTGAGCAGGTTCGCTAAACCCACGATAGACCTCGGCAACATCGCCCAGTTGAATGGTGGTGCCATTCACCAACAGCGGCATTTGTTTCAACTCATCGACACTGTGCAACGCACCGCTGACACGCACCTGAATACGGTCTGAATGGGTTTCAAAAAAACCTGCGCTTGCCATGCTGTTTTGTTGTTGTAAGGCTTGCTGAATCGCGGTAACAGGAATACCAAGTTGTGCGGCTTTGGTGTTAGATAACTCAATCCAAATTTTTTGATCTTGCAAACCGACCAAATTAACTTTGGCAACATCTTTGACTCGCTGTAATTGTAGCTGCAAACGGTCGGCATATTCTTTGAGGGTGGCGTAGTCATAGTCTGCGCCTGTCAGCACATAAATATTGCCAAAAGTGTCGCCAAATTCATCATTAAAAAATGGGCCTTGTACCCCTTGCGGCAGTTCATGGCGAATATCATTGACTTTTTTGCGCACCTTGTACCAAACATTTGGAATTTGGCTGGAACGCATGGAATCTTTGGCAATAAAAGTCACCATGGACTCGCCTGGACGCGAATAAGCCATGATGCGTTCATAGTCGCCCGTGCTCATCAATTCTTTTTCGATGCGGTCAGTGACTTGTAACGAGACCTCTTTGGCACTCGCTCCCGGCCAATAGGTTTGAATCACCATCACTTTAAAAGTAAACGGTGGATCTTCACTTTGTGCCAGTTTGGAATAGGAAAAAATCCCGACAATGCCCAACAGCAGCATCAAGTAGACCACTAGACCTTTATTTTTCAGCGCCCATTCGGATAAGTTAAAATTCATATTTTAACGCTCCGTCTGTGTGGCCGCAGAAGCTGCCTGAGCTGTTGGATTGACTGCCTGTACAGCTTGATTGTCACGGTTAATCGGGCGAATTTTTTGTCGATCACGCAGTAAATGCACCCCACCCATCACCACATAATCTTGCGGCTGTAAGCCACTCAGTACAGGCACGCTGTCACGTCCATAAGCGCCCAATGTAACAGGAATTTGGCGCACGGTTGAGTCTGGCTGTAAGACCAAAACAAAAGCTTGTTGCCCTGTTGCCGACACGCTAGATAAAGGCACATATAAACCCTGATTGGCTTGGCGAGTCAGAAATACCCGCGCACTTTGCCCCAATTGAATCTGTGCATTGCCTTCACGTAAAGCCACTTTGACTTTAAAAGTACGCGACTGATCTGCCGCAGGGGAAATTTCACGAACCATACCTGTAAAACGGCTATCAGGTTGTGACCATAAACTGACCGTTGCCTCTTGCCCGACTCGAATTTCATTCACCGCTTGTTCAGGCACCCCAATCACGACTTCACGTTCTCCATCTATCGCCAATTGATAAGCGACCTGCCCTGCCGCTAAAACCTGCCCAACTTCAATATTGCGTTCAGTAATCACGCCATTTTTTGTGGCCCGTAACTGGTTATAGTCGGTTTGATTACTGCTAACCGCATAATTGGACTGCGCCTGTTTCAACTGCGCCATGGCATGTTGATACTGGTTTTTGACTGCATCATATTGCGAGCGGCTGACTGCATTCATGGGTAACAATTGCTGAAAACGCTGCAATTCATCACTGGCAACTTTTGCAGCAGATTGCGCACTTTCCAGTTGCGCACGTGCGGCATTGAGCTGTAATGCTGCATCTTGCACATCCAGAGTTGCTAAGACTTGCCCAACCTTAACCCGATCTCCCACATCAGCAAAACGCTGTGTAACTTGCCCTGCAACCCGAAATGCCAAAGCAGTTTGCTGACGTGCTTGTACCTCGCCTGCATAGCTTTTTTGCTCAAGATGTAAACTGCTGGGCTGAGTCACCATCACCAAAGGGACCTCCTGTTCAACCTCGGTTTTTTGCTTGCTGCATCCCATTAGGGTGATACAGCACAGCAGCATCAGGCTACCAATGAGATTCTGAGTCGTATTCATCTAGCGTGCTCTTATTTAAACGTTTTTATTAGGGCAGAATACGCAGTATATTAAATTGATTATTTTTTAATTAATATACCACTAGGTACATTAATTAAAACTGAAGCGTCATTTTCTAGTTGTACTGATGCAAATTAGGAGGAGCGTGTGCAGATTCATGTCGGAAGACCCAAAGATTTAGAAAAACGCCAACGTATTTTAATGTCGGCAAAACACTTGTTTTTAAAGTTGGGCTTTCATGGTTCGAGTATGAATCAGATTGCACGTGAAGCAGGCGTGACCAAATTAACGGTGTATAATCACTTTCAAGACAAAGCCACGTTATTTTCCTGTGCCATTGAAGAAACCTGTGAAAGTCTGCTCAAAGCACAGCCTTTGGAGTTGACTGCACATCGCAATTTTAAGCAAGCTTTATACCAAGCCTGTGAACTGTCCTTGAACTTGGTCAATATGCCTGAAGCGATTAAATTAGAGCACTTGCTGATGGAACTGGCCTCGGAGCAAAATCCGTTGGCATTGCAGTTTTACAATGCCTCACATGCCAAACTTCGTGCGATGTGGGAAAGCTTCTTTCGTCAAGCAGCAGAACTAAAATTTATTCAGGCAGATGAACCTAAAACACAAACTGAATTGATCGTTTCCTTACTGCATGGTTTACGTCACCACGAAGTTTTACTCGGCGTACGTGCCGTGCCCGATGCTGAACAATCTCAAAAGATTATTGAAGATGCGATTGGTATTTTTATGCTTCGTTATGGTTGAACAGGCTAATAAAGGTTGATCTAAATCGGAGTTTCTTTTACCAAATAGCATTCCACTCCGCCCTGTATTTCTCTCCTAAATACTGCCGCTTGGCTCTATAACTTCAGATGCGCAAATTCCATGCAACTTTTGTAGATAGCCCGCTTGGATTGTGTCTAAATCGGGGTATAGTCTTAACAGAGTAAAAAACACAGAACATGGAGAACAACGAATGATTCAACAAATTGATGCTCCTCTACGCGATGACGTACGCTTACTTGGCAACTTATTGGGTGAGACCCTCAAGTTACACGCAGGACAAGATTTGTTTAATCAGGTCGAACAAATTCGTGCTTTATCTAAAGGCGCGCGCGATGGACAAGCCGAAGCTGAAAAACAACTCGAACAACTGTTTTTAAGTCTAGAAGATGACGAAATCTTACCGCTCACCCGTGCCTTTACCCACTTTTTGAACTTTGCCAACATTGCCGAGCAATATCATGTGGTGCGGAGCCGTCGCCAAAGCGAATTTGATGAAAATGGCGTTTCTCCAAACCCACTAGATCACTTATTTATCAAGTTTAAAGACAACCAAATTTCTGCAGAAACACTCTTTCAACAAGTCTGCGAGCTAAAAATTGAGTTGGTTTTAACTGCGCATCCGACTGAAGTCAGCCGTCGTACCCTCATTCAAAAATATGACGATATTAATGACTGCTTGTTTAAAATGGATCAGCAAAAACTGACACCACGTGAACGTCAGGCAGTTTTGGCAGATTTAAAACAGCTGATCAGCTCGGCTTGGCAAACCGATGAAATTCGCCAACATCGCCCAACCCCTGTCGATGAAGCCAAATGGGGCTTTACCACCATCGAACAAACCCTGTGGAATGCGGTGCCTAAATTCATGCGTGAGTTAGACAGCATTGTGCAGGAACATTGTGGGCAAAGCCTGCCGCTGAGTGTTGCGCCTGTGCGTTTCGCCTCTTGGATGGGCGGTGACCGCGATGGTAACCCGAATGTCACTCATAAAGTTACTCAAGAAGTGCTGTGGCTGTCACGCTGGAAAGCAGCAGAACTGTATTTACGTGATATTGAAAACCTGCGTTGGGAACTTTCCATTCAGCAATGCAGCCCAGAATTGGCAGATGCTTTGGGACATTTCCATGCCGAGCCGTACCGTGAATATTTACGCGACACCCGCGAACGCCTAAAAGCCACCCGCGACTGGTTAGCAGCGAAACTGCAAGGCAAAGATTCAGATGACAGTTTGGTCATCAAAAGCAAAGATGAGTTGTTACAGCCTTTATTGCTGTGTTATCGCTCGCTGACGGCTTGCCAATTATCAGACATTGCGAACGGCAAATTGTTGGATTTAATCCATCGTGTGAATTGTTTTGGTATTGAATTGCTAAAACTGGATATTCGCCAAGAGTCAGGACGTCATCGCCAAGCCATTTCTGCCATTACCGAATATTTAGGTTTGGGCAATTTTGAAACATGGACTGAACAAGCGCGTCAGAACTTCTTACTTCAAGAACTGCAAAGCAAACGTCCGTTATTGCCAAAATTCATGCAGGAACCTGCACAAAGCCTGATTCAACATCCCGATGTGCAAGAAGTGTTTGCCACCATGCGCACGTTGGCTGTACAGCCGCAAGAAAGCTTGGGCGCTTATATTATTTCCATGGCGGAATATCCAAGTGATGTGTTGGCGGTGTTATTACTGCAAAAAGAAGCAGGCATTCAGCATCCTTTACGTGTGGTGCCGCTGTTTGAAACCCTGAAAGATTTGGATGGGGCTGCCCAAACCATGAATACCCTATTTAATATGCATTGGTACAAACAGCATATTCAGGGTAAACATGAGGTCATGATTGGCTACTCAGACTCCGCCAAAGATGCAGGGTTCATGTCTGCCAACTGGGCACAGTACCGCGCTCAGGAAGAACTGACTGCGGTAGCGCAGCAACATGCTGTGCAACTGACTTTATTCCATGGTCGTGGTGGTTCCATCAGCCGTGGTGGTGCACCGACTCAACAAGCACTGTTCTCACAGCCACCAGGGTCTATTTCAGGTGCAATTCGCGTGACCGAACAAGGCGAAATGATTCGTTTTAAGTTTGGACTTGAAGGGGTTGCCTTACAAAATCTGGAAGTCTATACCGCTGCCACCTTAGAAGCGACGATAATGCCACCACCTGTGCCGAAGGCAGAATGGCGCGAGCTCATGCATAACATGACCGAACTTTCGGTACAGGTCTACCGTCAAACTGTGCGTGAAAATCCCCATTTTGTGAAATATTTACGCACCGTTACGCCAGAGCTGGAATTGCAGATGTTGCCGCTCGGTTCACGTCCTGCAAAACGTAAAGTCAGCGGCGGAATTGAATCCTTACGTGCCATTCCGTGGGTGTTTGCATGGACGCAAATCCGTCTGATGCTACCTGCTTGGTTAGGGACAGGCGCGGCAATTAATCAAACAATCGATCAGGGACAAAAAGCCACTTTAGATGAAATGCTCAGCGATTGGCCTTATTTCCAGACTTTAATTGATATGTTGGAAATGGTGTTGTCTAAAGCCGACAGCAATATTGCATTGTATTATGAGTCGCACCTGACCGATGACGAAGACCTGAAAGAACTCGGTGAGCAACTCCGTCAACGCCTGCGTGATGCCGTGACCACCTTACTGACCCTCAAAGGCGAATCACAATTGCTCAGCAGCAATGATGTGCTAGATCAATCGATGCGGGTGCGTAAACCGTATTTATTGCCACTGCATTTGCTACAGGCAGAGTTGATGAAACGTCGTCGTTTATATTTGGCAGAACAGCATGCCGAACATACCCCTGTCGATCATGCCCTCATGGTAAGCATTGCAGGGATTGCAGCAGGCTTACGTAATACAGGTTAAGCCTCTACGAATAGCACAAGCAGAGTTATGCTCTGCTTGTGGCTCATTCACTCACTTAAACATAACTTAGGACAGATGACTGCATATTAGGCTAAGTAGAAAAAATCATAAAAAACATGATAACTGGCATTTTTTATGATTTCTGTCTCAACTTATTTGAATTATGCTTAGATTAGACAATAAATAAGAGTTTGGACTTGCCTATGCCTGAAAGCTCTACAATGACGACTTTATTAAAGCTAAAAATTTTTAATTTTTTCAAGGGTATAAAAATCTCCTCAGTTTAAATAACATCCAAAAATCACGTGTCGTCAGTGGCTTGGTTTTTTTCTTTCATTTACTCTTTTTAGTGGTACTTTGGCTCAGTCAAAGCCAACCCCTGTTTACCCCATACATGCTGCCATGGGTATTGGGTTGTTTAATATTGTATTTGCTGATTGCCTTGGTCTTTATATGTCATCAGCTATCGTATTCCTGAAAATCAGACCACACTCTATTATTTTCCAATTCTGTGTTTAGGCTTTTATAGCAGCTCACTCATGAGTATTGGCTATTTTCTGGGTCAAATGACGGTACTCACAGGCGTATTTACCATTGGCTCCATTTTTACAGGCTTATTGTTGTTTAAACGCAGCATTATCTTTTGGGGCACCATTCCCTGCTTGGTGGTATTTTACGGTGGTTCTTTGCTGACCTTGCGCAATATTATCCCCTATGCGCCCGTTTTTCAGCCCTATACGTTTACCAGTGCGGAATTCCAAAATTTCATGCTCATCAATAACTTGATTGGCAGCACCATCATTGGTGTTCTGTTGGCCATTTTATTTAATACTTTTTTGGGACGCTGGATGATTCGTGAAGAACATCAGCAACAACTAATTCTGCTTGATCCACTCACCCAAACTCTCAACCGACGCGGTTTAAGCATAAAATTCAACCAACTGGTGAATCAAAAACAATTGGCGGGGCAAAACAAAGAACACATCTGCCTTGCCCTGCTCGATTTAGACTGGTTTAAGCAAGTAAATGATCGCTATGGACACGATGGAGGGGATCAGGTACTCAAGCAAATTCCAAAAATTTTGCAAAAAAATCTACGCAGTGAAGATATTATCGGACGTTTTGGTGGCGAAGAATTTATGATTATTTTCTCCAATACCTCACCGCAAATTGCCCAAAATGTACTGGAACGCTGCAGAATTGCCATTGAACAACATCGTATTGCCTATGCAGAACATGAGATTCAAATTACCGCAAGTTTTGGTTTAAGTGCCTTATATATTTATCATGCAGATCAACATGAATTAATTCAGCGTACTGATGCTGCGCTGTATAAAGCCAAGCAAAGTGGACGTAATAATGTGCAGCAAGATATTGAATCATGAATATTAATTTTGTATAAAATACAAACAAAAATCGCAGGTCATACAATTTTTTTTAAACTGCGACTATCACTAAGTGACTGCAATACATTCTTTAAATTTATAAATAAAATTACTTATTTATATTAAATGTAAATTTTATCAAATAGTAAAATTTAATCCTAAAAATAAGCAGCTGATCTGTTTTCTGGCAAAATTTTTAAAAAATTTAGGCAATACAAGAGTATGATGTGCTCAATTTAGCTTTTGAGTGCTTACTTTATGTCCAATTGGTTTCCCAAATGGCGCCCTTATGAAGGCAGCATTGATGCACGTCCTGTAGGTACCAATGAGTATCTACCGCCTGCACAAACCGTTGTATTGGGGATACAACACGCATTTGCCATGTTTGGTGCCACTGTACTTGCACCTTTTTTAATGGGCTTTGATCCGAACCTTGCCATTTTAATGTCAGGAATTTGTACCATCCTGTTCTTTTTCATGACAGGTGGGCGTGTTCCAAGTTATTTAGGCTCAAGCTTTGCCTTTATTGGGGTGGTGATTGCTGCCACAGGCTATGCAGGCGCAGCAGGCGGTTTAAATGCCAATATTGGGGTTGCGGCAGGCGGGATTATTGCCTGCGGTATTTTATATGCCCTGATTGGCTTTTTGGTGATGGCTACTGGCACCCGCTGGATTGAAAAATTAATGCCACCTGTGGTGACAGGTGCGGTGGTGATGATCATTGGTTTAAACCTTGCTCCTGTCACGGTCAAAGCGGTTGCAGGCAATCCATTTAATATGTGGATGGCCTTGGTGACTGTGCTATGTATGGGCATGATTGCCGTATTTACCAAAGGTTTACTGCAACGCCTCTTGCTCCTGATTGGCTTGCTCATATCGTATCTGATCTATTTTGTAGTCACCAATGTCATGGGTTGGGGGACGCCAATTAACTTCGCACCGATTCAGCAAGCCGCTTGGTTTGGCGTACCAGACTTTCATGCGCCTGTATTTGATGTGAATGCCATGCTGATTATTGCCCCAATTGCCTTCATTTTGGTGGCAGAGAACTTGGGACACATTAAAGCAGTAGGTGCCATGACTGGTGAAAACCTCGATCCACACATTGGTAAAGCCTTTGTAGCCGATGGTGTTGCCACAACCCTTGCAGGTGGTGTCGGTGCACCGGGTATGACTACCTATGGTGAAAACATTGGGGTGATGGCTGTTACCCGCGTGTATTCCACGATTATTTTTGTGGTGGCGGGGGTCTTTGCTATTTTCCTTGGCTTATCACCAAAATTTGGGGCAATCATCCATACCATTCCTACCGCCATTTTAACGGGCGCTTCGATTGTGGTATTTGGTTTGATTACCATTGCTGGCGCGAAAATCTGGATTGAAAACAAAGTCGATTTTTCTAAAAACAAAAATCTGATGGTGGCTGCCGTGACCATTATTTTAGGAACGGGTGACTTTGCGTTGCAATTGGGCAGCTTTAACTTGGGCGGGATTGGGACAGCAACTTTTGCAGCCTTGTTCCTGAACTGGTTCTTTAGTTTGCGTGATCCCTCTTAATCAGAACTTGCGGTCATTTGCTTGAACCTAAGCAAATGCCGAAACAATGCAAAAAGACCGAACAACAGTGATTGTTCGGTCTTTTTTTCCTCAAACGGTCTGTCTAGAATGAACCGTTTTTAAGAGATAATGCTTTTACTTGGCTTATTTCTGTTTTTTAAGCTCTTGCTTAAGTTGCTTCAATTTGCCTTTATGTTTTGAAATCTTTTTCAAACGTGCTTTGATTTGTTGCTTCAAAGATTTAACTTGCTTAGCCATGGTATTACTCCTTAGTAAGGCTATTCGTTGCCATTGTGTTGTTTCACAAAACTACGAATAAATTTTCTTAATTCACGAGCAGCACTAGTATCAAGTTCTTCACATAAACGAATAAATTCATCACGTTCAGTACTATTAATACGAATTAAAAGTTGTCCATCTTTCTTGCCTGTCTTTATTTTTTTGATTTGCTCGTTCATTGCTGATCTCTCCAAAATAAAGACTGCTTTGCAAAAGATGTATATACAATATATATACTTTTTAAAATAAAGCAAACTTACAATGTTAAAAAATGTAATAAAATCATATTCTTTTTTTTACCAATACTTTTTAAAAACCCAGCAAAGCCAAGACAGGCAAGGCTTTTCGCTTAAAACCACCTGCAGAAAAAATAAGCAAATTATTTTTAAAAATTATGCTTTGAATACCAAGATGGCATATAAATACGCGGTTTTACCGCAAAAACGCAAAGTTTGGGCTGCGTTTGAAGCATCGCCCAAACTTAGGGATAGATCAATTAAGGACGGAATTCTTTTAATTCACGCTGAATAAAATGCTGAATCATATCGTGATACAAACGCTCGACCATGTCAGGATCGACTGCATGTTGCACAGCCAAAGTACGGACTTTTTCAATCACTTCTTTCACGCGCTGCGGTGACTGTACATCTTCCACAGTCTGTTTATGGCGCATGGCCTGATCGACATAAAACTGACGCGATGCAATCAGTTCAATTAAAGCCACATCAATTTGGTCTATTTTGTCACGTGCTTGTTGTAATGAGTTTACTTTTTCATTGTTCATGGGCTTGGGCTACACTTTCAGTTTGGGTTTCGTTTTCACTCTTATACTTTTCTTCTAACACATTACTGAAAATACTTTCAATCATCCACACCCGATATAAGCTGTTAAACACGTAGCTTTGCCCATCTATGCGCAATTCCAACACAGGAAAATCGGGCTGAGATTTCATTTCACACAGCATATCGTTTTCTTTGAGCAACTCGGTCACATCGGCTGTGGTCAGTTGATCTAACTCCAGTTCACGCTGCATACGCTCAAAATGCGCTTTAAAGGATAAATCCTGTCCCCTCGTCCATACCGCCTGCAAAATGCGATACATGGCATCCACACGCTGTTCTTCAGGCGCACTGTAATACAGTTGTGCCATTTGATAAGTCGCCTGCTCAGTCGGGCGGCAAAACGGCGTAAACGCAACATCAGTACGTTTAGATAAACGTGTTGCCAAACTCCAGTCAAACCAGTCGCGTCCATGATAAGACAAGGGATACACATTCAAATGGATATTGTAATAGGCAGCTAATTCTTCTTTGATATACGCCAATAACAACCAAGAAATCGGGTCTTCCAGTGCAATATACAAATCCAGTTCAGGGTCGAGTGCCTGAATTTCATTGAGTTCTTCGGCATCACTAATTAAATGTTCTCGCCATTCAATGTGATTGATCAAGAAAATAGGATTATCGGTGAGTAATTTTTGTTGTTTTAAACGGCGTGTCAAACGCAATAAATCATCGACCGCATGATATTTACGTCCACCAAACTCAAAATAACTGGCCAATACAGGTGCATCATCAAAAACCCGTTCAGGAAAATCCTGAATTTGATGATGACGGCTGGACATGGCATATAAAGTGCGTAATTTACCCGACTGCTTTTGCCACAGCATGTGGAACACATCTTCGAGTAAATACAAAAAATCCTGACCACGTAACGGCGTATGCCGCAAAATGGTTTCTGCCTGCATTAAGGCTTCTGCAGTCGGTGATTCAGGGGTATCGTGAAAACTAAACCGATGTTGTTTGGCAAGAATTTGTGCATCCTGAATACAATAATTTTGCCATTCTGCAGCCGACATTTGATTCGGTGCATCGCCACTTTGCCGCGAAATCACCACGGTTAAAGGTTTTAATTCATCGGCCAGAATATCTTCTAATTGCGGCAACTGCTGTACCGCCAAATAGCTATATACATCATCTAGACGTAAATACACACTCAGTCCGTGTTCCGTGGGCAACACCGCTTGCCGAGATGGTTTTTGATAAAACCAACTCGATCTGATCGGATCGAACCAACGGCGTAACAGTGACATGAGATCAGCCTCTAAAAAGAAAATCCTTGTGGTTTGGGGACAAGCCACATGCAAATCATGTGCGCTCGTCCTTCAATAGTACACAAGGATTTATATCAATTCATATAAAAATGATCAATTAGACCTCTAAATTCAGATCAGTCACTGCACCTTTTTCTGCGCCCGATGCCAATTTAGCAAATTTCGCCAATGCACCATGGGTATAGTTTGGCTTTGGTTTGACCCATGCCGCTTTACGTGCTGCCATTTCCTCTTCCGACACATGCCAAGTCATTTCACGGGTTTCGGCATTAATCGAAATTTTATCGCCATTTTTCACCAGACCAATTGGCCCGCCTTCATACGCTTCTGGGGTCACATGCCCAATCACAAAACCGTGACTGCCACCCGAAAAACGTCCATCGGTAATTAACGCGACTGAATTACCCAAACCTTTGCCAATAATTGCAGAAGTTGGTTTCAGCATTTCTGGCATACCCGGGCCACCTTTAGGGCCTTCACCACGAATCACCACCACTTCACCTTCTTGCACTTCACCATCTAAAATGCCGCGCATCGCGCCAATTTCACCTTCAAAAACGCGTGCAGGGCCTTCAAAATACAAGCCTTCTTTGCCTGTAATTTTTGCCACTGCGCCCGTAGGTGATAAGTTGCCTTTTAAAACCACCAAGTGCGAATCTTTTTTGATTGGTGCATCAAACGGTAAAATAATTTGCTGACCTTCAGGATAATCGGCAACATCGGCCAAGTTTTCTGCCAAAGTTTTACCTGTAACCGTTAAGCAAGAACCATCAAGCATGCCTGCATCTAGCATGCGTTTCATCAACGGTTGAATGCCGCCAATGGCAATCAGCTCCGACATTAAATACTTGCCCGATGGACGTACATCGGCCACCACTGGGGTTTCCTGACCAATACGCACGAAATCATCCAGTGTGAGTTCAACCCCTGCAGAATGTGCCATGGCAATCAAATGCAACACACCATTGGTCGATCCACCCAAAGCAATCAATACTTTAATGGCATTTTCAAAGGCAGATTTGGTCATAATGTCACGTGGTTTAATATCCAGACGTAACAGATTCATGACCGCTTCGCCTGCGCGTTGGCAGTCATCCATTTTATCTTGAGAAACAGCTTCTTGTGCTGAAGACCCCGGCAAACTCATGCCCAATGCTTCAATGGCCGATGCCATAGAGTTGGCGGTGTACATGCCACCACAAGAGCCTGCACCTGGCAAAGCCACTTCTTCAATTTGTTTGACCTGAATTTCGTTAATTTCACCTTTGGCATGCTGACCCACGGCTTCAAACACCGAAATAATATCGGTATGTCCTGCACCCGGTTTAATAGTGCCGCCATAAACAAACAAGCCCGGACGGTTTAAACGCGCCAGTCCCATAATGCAGCCCGGCATGTTTTTATCGCAGCCACCAATTGCAATCACACCATCATAGGCCTGACAGCCCACCACAGCTTCAATTGAATCGGCAATGATTTCACGTGAAACCAGTGAATATTTCATACCCTCAGTGCCGTTTGAAATCCCGTCTGAAATGGTGATGGTATTGAAAATAATGCCTTTACCACCCGCCTGATTCACGCCTGTTTCTGCTTCACGCGCCAAGCCATCAATATGCATATTACATGGTGTGACATTGGCCCAAGTCGATGCAATGCCAATAAATGGACGAGTAAAATCTTCATCCTTAAAACCCACCGCACGCATCATGGAGCGTGCAGGTGCATTTTCAATGCCTTCATAGACTTCGGCTGAATGTTCGCGGATATTCTGTTTACTCATGGCTGATTCCTTAGCGAGATGGGTGAAATGTCGTGTTCATTATGACGATTTATTTTATTTTTCATTGTATCGAAAGCAGGTAGGATGTAAACGAAAATGCCTGTCTAATTTCATTGCTCAAATTTGTTGCACTACTGACGTTGCTCATAACAGGCTCATAAAAAAAGCACCCCAATTTTGGAGTGCTTTTTGTGGCAGCTTAAATTGCTAAGTACTGCTTAGATTTCACGTACCGCACCTTTTGCCGCACTGGTAGTGTGCATGGCATAGGCTTTCAACGCTTTAGAAATTTTACGTGGACGTTCTTCTGCAGGATGCCAGCCTTTAGCTTCTTGCGCTTCACGACGTGCCGCCATGGTTGCGTCATCTACCGCCAAGTGAATGCTGCGGTTTGGAATATCAATTTCGATACGGTCACCATCTTCAACCAGACCAATCGCGCCACCTTCAGCCGCTTCTGGAGAAACGTGACCAATTGAAAGACCTGAAGAACCGCCCGAGAAACGACCATCAGTCAGTAATGCACATTCTTTACCTAAACCTTTCGATTTCAAATAGCTGGTTGGATAGAGCATTTCTTGCATACCTGGGCCACCACGTGGGCCTTCGTAGCGAATCACCACCACATCACCCGCTGTAATTTTACCGCCCAAAATCGCGTCTACAGCAGCATCCTGACTTTCAAAAACACGTGCTGTGCCGTTGAATTTCAAAATAGAATCATCCACCCCTGCAGTTTTTACAATACAGCCATCTAAAGCAATATTGCCGTAAAGTACCGCCAAACCACCATCTTTAGAGAAAGCGTGTTCTGCATTACGAATCACACCATTGTCACGGTCACCATCTAAACGTGAATAGTAACGGTCTTGTGAGAATGCTGTTTGGGTGGGTACGCCGCCCGGTGCAGAACGGAAGAACTGGTAAACGTCTTCATTTTCGGTACGGATGATGTCCCATTTATCCAAAGCATCTTTTAAAGTCGCTTCGTGAACTGTGCCTACTGAAGTGTCCAATAAACCTGCGCGATCCAGCTCGCCTAAAATAGACATAATGCCACCCGCACGGTGTACATCTTCCATGTGAACATCTTGTTTTGCAGGCGCTACTTTACATAGTACAGGCACTTTACGTGATAAACGGTCAATGTCATCCATGGTGAAATCCACACCTGCCTCATTGGCAGCCGCCAACAAGTGCAGTACGGTGTTGGTTGAACCGCCCATGGCAATGTCCAACGTCATAGCATTTTCATAAGATGCTTTGGTTGCAATTGAACGTGGCAATACGCTGTAATCGTCTTGTTCATAATGGCGTTTGGCCAATTCCACAATCAACTGACCTGCTTTATCAAACAGTTTTTTACGGTTGGCGTGAGTTGCTACAATTGAACCGTTGCCCGGTAAAGATAAACCTAGAGCTTCTGTTAAGCAGTTCATTGAGTTTGCAGTGAACATCCCTGAGCATGAACCACAAGTTGGACATGCAGAACGCTCATATTCAGCAACTTCTTCATCCGTATAGTTGTCATCTGCCGCCACAATCATCGCGTCAATCAAGTCAATCGCGTGTTCATTGCCACGAATTTTGACTTTACCTGCTTCCATTGGGCCGCCAGACACAAACACCACTGGAATGTTCAGACGCATAGCAGCCATCAGCATCCCTGGTGTGATTTTGTCACAGTTGGATATACACACCATTGCATCGGCGCAGTGTGCGCTGACCATGTATTCTACCGAGTCGGCAATCAAGTCACGCGATGGCAATGAATACAACATGCCGTCATGACCCATGGCAATCCCGTCATCTACAGCAATGGTGTTAAATTCTTTGGCAACACCACCTGCCGCCTGAATTTGCTCTGCCACCATTTGACCGAGGTCTTTTAAATGCACATGGCCAGGTACAAATTGGGTAAATGAGTTGACCACCGCAATAATCGGCTTACCGAAATCTTCGTCTTTCATACCCGTTGCACGCCATAAGCCGCGTGCACCCGCCATATTTCTTCCGTGTGTCGATGTTTTTGAACGATAGTCAGGCATTATAAAGTTCCAACTTGGTTGTGCTGAAATGAATCTGAAATTCATTCTGGCGAAATAATACTGTTTGCAAGATCTGTATCACTGCAAAATAGTTTAAGAGTCTTTCTATTTTACTACAGCTTGAGGTAGTAAGGCTGCTGCTTTACCAACTTTATGATGGATAAAAAGTGACGAGAACCCACAGCACCTTGTTGATCATACTGAATGCAATACAAAACTTTCATGAATAATTTTTAAATTTTGCATTACTAATTTTTATCATAATAATTTATAGCACAGCGACAAGGTGGATTTGTTACAACCCGTTCCGACCTTTGAGCCGCAATTTGTTATAATTGCCGCGTCATCTAAAACTATGGGTTGATTTCCATTGAAAATCGTTTTTGCAGGTACGCCTGAATTTGCTGCAAGCGCTTTGGCAGCACTCCTGAACACCGAACATGAGATTGTCGCGGTTTACACCCAGCCTGACCGTAAAGCAGGACGCGGACAAAAACTCACAGCATCTGCGGTGAAGCAATTGGCACTACAACACGATCTTCCTGTCTATCAACCTTTACATTTTAAATCATCTACTGAAGAAGGTCTGGCGGCTCAACAAGAATTGGCTGCATTGAATGCCGATGTGATGGTGGTTGCTGCCTATGGTTTAATTTTGCCGCAAGTGGTTTTAGATACTCCAAAATATGGCTGCTTGAATATTCACGGTTCTTTACTACCACGTTGGCGTGGTGCAGCGCCGATTCAGCGTGCTATTGCCACAGGTGATACCGAAACAGGCATTACCATTATGAAAATGGCTGCAGGCTTAGATACAGGCGATATGATGTATAAAACCCTATGCCCAATTACTGCCACAGACACCTCTGCTACTTTACATGATAAACTGGCGCAGCAAGGTGCCGAAGCAATTGTCGAAGTACTGGCTTCAGAGCAAAAATTGCAAGACTATTTGGCTGCGCGTGAAGTGCAAGATGAAGCCTTGACGGTCTACGCAGACAAATTGACCAAAGCCGAAGCGCAAATTAACTGGTCACAAACTGCAGCCGAAATTGACCGTAATATCCGTGCCTTTAATCCGTGGCCTGTGGCGTTTATCCCTTTAGATGACACTCAAAACTTGCGCGTCTGGGGTTCAGCATTATCGGATGAATCTGCACAAGGCAAAGCTGCGGGTACAATTTTAAAACTAGACAAACAAGGCGTACACGTCGCTTGTGGCGATCAACAAGCGGTATGCTTAAGCTCGTTGCAATGGCCAGGCGCTAAACCCCTGAATCCTGTGCAAATCATTCAAACTCAAAAACTTCAAACAGGACAAGTTCTCGCATGAGCCATTCTGAATCAGGCAACTCACATTTGAACTTGCGTGCCCAAGTCATCCGTACGCTATTGGCTGTACAACAAGGGCAGTCATTGGCGAATGTTTTACCTGCACATTTAAGTAAAGTCGCAGAACGAGACCGCGCCTTGTTTCATGAGCTGGTTTTGGGCACCTTGCGACAATGGTATGCCCTAAAAAGCATTACTTTGCCGCTGTTGGTAAAACCACTCAATAATGAAACCATTGAAACCTGTTTATATGTTGGTTTATATCAAGTGCTTTGCACCCGTGTAGCCAATCATGCTGCAATTTCCGAAACCGTAACTGCAGCCAAACAATTGGGCTATCAAGCACTCAGCGGTGTAGTGAATGCAATTCTGCGTCGTGTTTCACGTGAAACATCGGAATTTCAAAAGGCTTTGGCGCAGGCACATGGTTTGCCAAGTTGGTTGTATAAACGTCTGAAAAAAGATTGGCCTGAACAACAAGAACAACTGACGCAAACTTTAAAGCAAACCGCGCCTCTGACTTTAAGAGTCAATACACGCCAAATCAGCCGCGATGACTATTTAGAAATTTTGCAGGAACAAGAGATTGCTGCAGAAGCTTGCACCGTGTCTGAAGTCGGTATTGTGATGCTGCAAAATGTGCACATTCCAGACTTGCCTGGTTTTGATGAAGGCGTATTTTCCGTACAGGACGAACATGCCCAACTGTGTGCAACGCTCTTGCCAAATTTAGATGGCAAAGTGGTAGTCGATGCCTGCGCAGCACCCGGTGGTAAAACAGCGCATCTGCTTGAAAAATTTCAGCCTAAAAAATTGATTGCCTTAGATCAGGATGCCAAACGTCTGTTACGTGTCAGCGAAAACCTAGAACGTCTGCAACTGAATCAAGAAGCGCAAGTCGAAATTTTGGCTGCCGATGCAACCACATGGAATGCCAGTGAAGCAGTAGACTGTATTGTATTGGATGCACCATGTTCTGCAATTGGAGTCTTGCGTCGTCATCCAGATATTCGTTTGCTGCGTCAATCTAGCGATATTCAGCAGACGGTGGTATTACAGCAACAGATTTTGCAGCAGATGTGGCAACAGCTCAAAGTTGGTGGCACCTTGCTTTACATTACCTGCTCGGTTTTAAAAGCCGAAAATGAACAGCAAATGCAGCAATTCTTTTCCGAACATCAAAATGCCAAAGAAGTCAAAATTGAGGCAGATTGGGGCATTCCACAACTGTATGGGCGCCAATTATTGCCGCAACAAGGACGCGGGGATGGTTTTTATTATTGTCGTATTGAAAAAACCGCCTAAGCTATTTCTGTTTTAACGATTCTTCTCATTTAATAGCCTTTCCAAAAAAATAACCCTTGAATCAATCAAGGGTTATTTTAGTTAGCCAGTGCAATGCTTTACAGCATCGCACCCGTTTCAGCAAAATGCTTAGTCTTCGAGTTCATCTGGGTTTTTGATCAGGTGAATCATCGCCAAAACCAAACCACCCCAAAGTACCACTGTTGAAATAATCAACATCACCAATGCAGATGTATTCATCTTATTTCTCCGCTGCGTCGTGATCTTTTAAGCGGCTAAGCAATACCGCGCCAATAATAAAGAGCACCACGGTACCACCACCCACGGTGAGTAAAATGTGTAATGGATAACCACCATAGCCTTCTGCAAAAATAGATTTAAGGGTTAAACCTAAAGCCACGAGCAATGAAAGCGGCGTCACGATGGTTAACAGGAAATTCCAGCCCCAACCCAATTTAATGCTTGAGTATTGGTTAACGTGTTGCTGTAACTCTTTGAGCAATGGACGACGGAACCAAGTCACCAAAATGATCGACAATAAACCACCACCAACAATACCAATGTTGTTGGCAAAGTAGTCAATGATGTCGACAAAAGTAATCGCGCTGTGGGTAGAGAATAAAATGGTTGAAACAATAGCTGAACCACCCGCAATAATGGTTACTGCACGCTTACGCGACCAACCCAGCTTGTCTTGGAACGCAGCAATGGGTACTTGCAGAATACTCACCATTGAGGTCACCCCTGCAACCGTCAATGAGGCGAAGAATAAGAAACCAAATAAATCGCCACCTGCACCCAAGCTTGAAATGATTTTCGGGAATGCAATAAAAGCTAAACCAATACCGCCCGAAACCACTTCATCTACCGATGAACCTGCGCTGTACGCCATGAAACCAAGCGCAGCAAAAATACCAATACCCGCTAAAATTTCAAAAGATGAGTTTGCAAGTGCAACCACCAAGCCTGAACCAGTCAAGTTGGTTTTAGGTTTTAGGTAAGATGAGTAGGTCAACATAATCCCGAACCCGACTGAAAGCGAGAAGAAGATATGACCAAAGGCAGCTAACCATACTTTATAGTTCGCCATCGCTTCCCAGTTAGGCGTAAAGAAGGCATTTAAGCCATCGACTGCACCCGGTAAACGTAACGCTTGAACCACAAGAATAGAGAATAAAATCACCAAAAGTGGCATAAAGATTTTATTTGACAGCTCAACCCCTTTTTTCACCCCGCCGTATAAAATGAACATCACCACCGTCCATACGATGACTAAACCAATAAATAAGGTTGGTACAAAACCAAAGGCTAAGCCTTCACCATTTTGTAAGTAGCTTGTGAAAAAGAATTTTTCAGTGTCTGTTCCCCATTGCTGACCAATGGAATAGAACATATAACTGCCTGCCCAAGACAATACGCTGGCATAGTAAATACCAATCAGCAAAGTCACCATCACCTGCCACCAGCCCAATGCTTCACTGTTCATGAGCTTTTTATAAGCGGTTGGTGGTGCTTTACGGTATTTATGCCCAACTGCATAGTCCAAAAACAGCAATGGCAAACCTGCGGCAAAGATCGCAATTAAATAAGGGATTAAAAATGCGCCGCCGCCATTTTCATATGCAACATAAGGGAAACGCCAAATATTGCCCAACCCGACCGCAGAACCAATGGCTGCGATAATAAAGCCTGATCGCGCGGACCAACTCTCACGAGAATCTGTCATAGAACACCTAAACTTCAGGTTATTTTTTGCTGCTTGTTTTTTAATTCTGACCTTTTATATAAATAACTTGCTTTTTCATTAGCTTAAATTTACTTTATATAACGGTACTTTAGCGCACGCAAAAAATATCCTGCAAAAAATGAAAATCTGGGTGTTTGCTTTAGAGTCACACCTTTTGAGCATCAAATTCTAAAGGTCAAACAGCGAAATATTCGGAAAATCTTGCTTAAAGTCTTTGCCCAATATTGCGCTTTTGTATGGCTTAACAATACTCATTTTTGAACAATTTTTCTGTAAATTCTGCTTAGAAAGATGCTTTTTGTATGCATTTTTTTAATCAAACGTTCAAATTCCACTCCATTTTGACTTGATTTTTTGGTTATAAGTCATATAACTATTTGGAATGTAATGTTGGTGCTATTTGAGTTGTTTTACTTTTCATCTATTATAGCAGCGCTGTAGCTTATTATTCACCAAACCACAGCGCTGTAATCAATCATCTCAAAATTCAGAGTTAACTCATCCTTTCTCTTTATTTATAACGATGCATCATTAGATCAGATACTTAACGCTTAATTACCAATAAACGCTCTTCCTGCATATCCCGAATAGCAGATTGAATCCCTTCTCGCCCTAAACCCGAATCTTTCACGCCACCATAAGGCATATTGTCCACACGGAACGATGGAATATCATTAATAATCACCCCACCAACTTGTAACTGATCCCATGCATACAGCATTTTTTCCAAGCTTTGTGTATAAATACCCGCCTGTAAACCAAAACGACTTTGGTTGATACGTGCAATCCCTTGCTCAAAAGATGAATATTTTTCCAAAATGGCAACAGGGCCAAAAACTTCATCTTTATAAACTTCCAAGTTTGGATCGACCTGTTCCAATAAAGTCGGTTCAAACATCACACCTTTCAGCTCGCCACCTGCCAATATTTTTGCGCCTTTTTTCACCGCTTTATCAATCCACTTTTTCAAGCGCTGCGCTTCAGCTTCCTTAATCATTGGCCCGACCAAAGTGCTGTCTAAATCAGGATCTGCCGCTTTAATTTTCTTGAGCTGGCTCACAAGTTTCTTTTTCAGTTCGGCATATACGTCAGCATGCACCAAAATACGTTGCACACTAATACACACCTGCCCAGCATGATTATACGCACCACCAATTAAGCGATGAATCAATGCATCATTCAATTCAGTATCGGGTTCAATCATCACTGCTGCATTGCCGCCCAACTCTAGCGTTACTTTTTTGCGTCCTGCGCGGGCTTTCATATCCCAACCCACCACATCTGAACCAGTAAAACTGAGCAGTTTAAAGCGGTCATCTGTCACTAAAACATCAGCTTGTTCACGCTCACAAGGTAATACTGAAAACGCACCTTTAGGTAAATCTGTTTCTGCCAACACTTCTGCAATTTTCAATGCTGAAATAGGCGTGGCGCTGGCAGGTTTTAATACAAAAGGGCAACCTGCAGCAATCGCGGGCGCAATTTTATGTGCAGTTAAATTCAACGGAAAATTAAAAGGGCTGATCAAAGACACAGCACCAATGGGTACATGCTTAACCATCCCTTGATAATTCGCAGCAGCAGGCGTCACCGCCAACGGTAAAATTCGTCCTTCATCTAGTTGAGACACTGCATCTGCAGCAATTTGGAAGGTATTAATTAAACGTTCAACTTCTGCCATCGCGGCCAAACGTGGCTTTCCACCTTCGGCAATTAAAATTTCGACCAATTCTTCACGCATGTTTTGAAAACGCTGCACACAATGCAACAGAATTTTTTGTTTTTGAAAGGGCTGTAACTTTGCCATTTCGGCTTCTGCTTTTACGGCTGCACGAATGGCTTTTTCAATACTTTTCGCATCGGCAAGTGCGACACGCGCATATAAATTTTGAGAATATTTATGCTGAACGGCTAACCATTGCCCTGTTTCTACGGCTTTATTGGCAAGATAGAGCGGATAATCGACAGGTGGATGGACATTTTGCATACTGAAATCCTCTATTTTTGGCGCGAATTAAGCTATATTTTTTACAAGAATTTTGATTCTAGAAAATGTATGATGCGCTAAGTTGGACAATATTTCACATGATTTTTTGTCACGAGAACATACAACACCACACCATTCATCCCAAATGATGATGACAAAATACTAGAGTTTATATGCTTACATTACAACGTTTTGCTTTAGCATGCAGTTTAATTAGTTGTTCAGCGGTGCATGCCGATATTATTGGGGTAAAAGCCAGCGTAGATTATTGGAAATATAGCGCAGACTGGAATCAGGCTCAGTTATCACCAAACTTGGATGATGATTTTGCCTTACCCTTCAGTCTAGCAGTAGAGCATCCAGTACCATTTTTACCCAATGCTAAAATTAAACATGCCAATTTGCAGGCCGAAAGCGAGCAAAGCGCTGCTGGTGTAAAAATCAATCAACTAGATTTAGATTACTCAGACTTCATTTTATATTATGAAATTTTAGATAACATTGTTGCCGCAGATGTTGGATTTGGTGCCAAAGTACTTGAAGGCGACTTAAGATCGAATTTGTTTTCGACACAAGACGTCAGTGAAACTTTACCTATGCTGTATGCAGAAGCAGCGGTCAAATTACCATTTACAGGTTTAAGTGCCAAAGCTGAAGCTAACTATGCCAAAAATAGCGACAATGAAGTTCGTGATGCTCAGGCAGAAATTAAATATAACTTTATAGATGCCATTTTAGTCGATGTTGGTTTAAAAGCAGGTTATCGCATTTTAGATATTAAGCTCAATCAAGATTCCAATCAGGAAACTCAATTAGAGTTTAAAGGCCCATATTTAGGTTTAGAAGCACATTTCTAAATATTTGATATTTATATAAGTTTAAAACCCTTAAATTATTTTTAAGGGTTTTTTATTCTTCGCAGATTCAAATCCCAAGTGCAACACATTTGTAGTTAGTTGAAAAAGTTAGGTGTATTCATAGAATCATTAGACTTTTTCAACTCGCAATTGGAAAGCACACAATGAAGAAATACACCCAACTTTCTCAAGATGAAAGATACGAAATTTATGCTACTTTGAAAAGTAAAAGTTCAATCGCTACCCTTGCTCGGGAGTTAGGACGTTCACGATCAACCATCTACCGTGAATTAAAAAGAAATACTGGGCAACGTGGATATAGAGCTCAACAGGCAGCTAAATTTGCAAGTCAAAGACGGTACCGTCCTTCATCATCAATGACAGCATTTGCCTTCGCTTATATTGATTATTTGATTGGTTTGGACTGGTCACCAGAACAAATTTCAGGTGCTTTAACACAACGCGGTTGGCTGGATGTACCTTCACATGAGTGGATTTACCAGTACATTTATCAAGATAAATCAAAAGGCGGTAAACTTTATCTACACTTAAGGCTTCAGAAGAAATATCGAAAACGCGGTTACAAAAACACGGATCGTAGGGGGCAAATCATTGATAAAACAAGTATTCACTGCCGAGACCAGGTCATTGATCAACGACAACGTTTAGGAGATTTCGAAGGTGACACGGTGATTGGTAAACATCATAAAGGTGCTTTATTGACTCTCGTTGATCGAAAGAGCCTGTATGTACATATTGTTCATTTAGGGCCAACGAGAGCATCCTCTCAAAC
>NZ_KB849684.1 GCF_000368785.1 Acinetobacter towneri DSM 14962 = CIP 107472
TTCACTATGTGCGTATCAACTTTGCCAAAAGAATAAGCCTAAAATTCATGTGATTAAATCTTTAGCTTATCCGTAACTGGGGTTACTTAGTATTATTGATGGCTGATGATTGATTTTAGAATAAGCTCAACGATAAAAATGATCTCACATAATGGTTATTATACAAACTATCTTTGTAATGCATATTGCATTACAATATTTCCATACATTCAATAACTGAGAGAAGTGATGGCTACTGTTAATTTCAGGGTCGATGAAGCCCTTAAAGAAAAATCTTATTCAATCCTTAAAGAACAAGGTATCTCACCTACCGATTTCTTTACCAATATTCTTGAATATGTGGCAACGACTGGAAAGCTTCCAGTACAGAAAGCGTTGCTTTCAGAAGAAGATGCTGAACTATTGGCACTTGTCCGTAAACGCATGAATGATCCTAAAGAGATGTTCGAGGAAGTCACATTAGATGACTTATAATCTTTTACGTCACAAGGACTTCACTGCAGAATGGGAAAAGCTTCCGAGTGCTATCCGCGACCAATTCAAGAAAAAATTAGCCAAAGTCATTGAGCAGCCACATATTCCAAAGAACATGCTTAAAGGTGATCTTGCTGGCTGCTATAAAATCAAATTATTAAAAGCGGGTGTCCGACTTATTTATCAGGTCAAGGATGATCAGGTCGTTATTTTGCTCATTACCGTTGGAAAGCGTGCTGATAACATTGTTTATGATGAAGCAAAAAAGCGGATCAAAGACTAAAAATTATTTACATACTCAAAATTTACACGCGCTTTCTAATAAAAAAGCTGATCACTTGACCAGCTTTGATTAGACCCAATTAAGCAGATTTAGCTTTTGCCATCAATGCTTCAATCTCTTCTACGGTTTTCACCACTTTTGAAGTCAGATTCAATGGCCCGTTCGCAGTCGCAACAATATCATCTTCAATACGGATACCTATACCACGCCATTTAGCATCTACCGTTTCATCATCGGGTGCAATGTATAGACCCGGTTCAACGGTCACCACCATACCTTCTTCATAAACACGCCAGTCTTCACCGTGTTTATAGCTGCCGACATCATGCACATCCATGCCCAACCAATGCCCTGTACCGTGCATATAAAACTGGCGATAACTTTCCGAAGCAATAATTTCTTCTAAATTGCCCTGCATAATGCCTAGATCAAGCAAACCTTGCACCAAAATACGCACCGCAACATGGTGTGGTTCTTTATAGGAGTTACCAATTTGTACAGCTTGAATTGCTGCAATTTGCGCATCCAATACAATGTTATACAGTGCTTTTTGTTCTGGACTGAATTGACCATTCACGGGAAAAGTACGGGTAATATCTGAGGCATAGCACTGATATTCACAGGCTGCATCAATCAGGACTAAATCGCCATCTTTAAGCACTTTATCATTTTCAACGTAATGCAAAATGCAGGCATTTTCACCACCACCGACAATACTGTTATAGGCAGGTACGCAGCCATTTTTACCAAAAATATAATTCAGTTCAGCTTCTAGCTCATATTCCATCATGCCTGCTTTTACTGTTTGCATGGCACGAGTATGTGCTTCTGCACTAATATTTGAAGCAATTTGCATCAGTTCCAATTCAGACTCAGTTTTATGCAAACGCATTTCATCCAGCAAACGATCTAACTGAACAATTTTGGCAGGTGCAGTATTGCCTTGACGATGTTGTGCATCAGCTTGTTGGTTCCATGCCGCAACACGTACATCAAATTCAGTCTGATGCCCCAAGCGATAGTACAACGTGTCTTTATTGACAATTTTGGCGATGATTTCTGCATCTAATTGCGCAATTGCAAAAGACTCATCTGCCTCAAACAGCTCAATTGCACCTTCTAAACCTGCGCGATAACCATTCCAGATTTCCATTTCACGGTTACGTTCACGGCAGAACAACGTGTAGGTATAACCTTCATCAATTGATTCATAGGTTTCAATCACCGCAACTGCTTCAGGTTCAGCAAAACCTGTTAAATAGAAAAAACTGCTGTCGGCACGATATTTATAATCTGCATCACGATTACGCATTGCCACAGGACTGGTTGCAATAATTGCGACACTATTGGGCCCCATCAGTTCTGCAAGTTGATCACGACGTTCTTTAAATTCGACTTGAGTCAGTTTTTTCATAAATACGGTCTACATATATAAAATGATGAAAATATGATTGTTGTAATGACTTAAAGCACCTTACACCGACATACTTAGGCACACAACGCCCGATTAACTCGGACGGTGTGGCGTAAACATTTCAACAACAGCACTTGCGTTTTGTGTGGTTTGTGCAGTTTGTTGACGCGACTTAGCATGTAAGTTTTGCAATAAAGAGCTTTCTTCTACTGGTACTTTTTTACGTCCTACAGATAAACTCACAGGAATTAAACGTACAAATTCATATAATTCCTGATAGCTTTCTTCGCCTTCTTCGTCATTGTCTGAATCTTCAAATTCAACCGCAGCGACATCTTGTAAATGCTCAATCAGTTCAATTTCATCTGAACGAATATGCCCAGAAGCTAAACCAAACCCAAGCACGACGCCTGCACACCAATCTGCCAAAGCTTGCACACGTTCTTGTAAAAGATGTTCATCATCTGGCAATAACGGCAGATAATCTAACTCATCTTCAGACAAAGCATGTGCGACATCTTCCGATTCATCGGTTAAAAGTGACAGTGCGGCTGGCTCTAATTCTGGCACATTGAGGGTTTCTAAAATCTGCTGCCACTCGGTTTCAGTTGGTGCATTTGTCACACAAACTATACCTGTCAGCAAGCCATGTAACTCACTTGGGCTTGAAATTTCTTCAATGTTAGAAAAATTGCGGAACCATTCCGACCAACCTGAAATATCGTCTTGCATTCGTTTATCCAATCTCTATACTTCGTATATATTACCTTTGTTTGCAATACTGTGCGACCACGATATGTTAGAAGAATTACAGCGTCTACAAGCGCATATTGGTGTTTTAAAAACACGAATTGATCATTATGAAAGTGAAAATACCGCCCTCAGCACAGCCAAGCAAACTGCTGAGGAACAGCATCATGCTCAAATTGTTCAAAGAAACGGCATCATTACTGCCAAGCAAGATGAAATTGAGAATCTGACTGAGCAATTAAGCAGCACGCAAGCGCAATTACAGCAGTTAAATCAAGATGCGACAGCATTGGCAGATCGTTACAGTCGTTTGGAAAAAAGCTGTACTGATTTGAAAAACCGCTTTCAGGAAATTTTGGCTGAACGCAATGAATTACGCATTTTAAAAGAAAAAATGCTGAATGATCAGCGTTTAAATCAGCATGAAATTCAGACACTCAAACAAGAACGTGAAAGATTGTTACAAAAAAATGAGCATGCAAAAGCCAAAGTTGAAGCTATTATTCAGCGTCTTGCAATTTTAGGTACAGCTCAAGATCATCATGCGCAAGAAATTCAACAACTTGCCCACCCTGCCGAAGTGAGCGAGGAAGGTTAATATGTCAGTTCAAATTCCAATTGATTTACGTGTTTTAGGACATAGTTTCCGTTTAGCCACAACTGAAGAAAAAAGAGAAGATTTAGAGCGTGCAGCACAATTATTGAATGAACGCTATGATGAGTTTCGTCGTAAAGCGCCCAATATGGAACCGAGCAAACTGATTATTGTGGTGGCTTTAGAGTTGATGCAAGAGGTTCTTTCTATGAATAAATCTTTGCAGCATTATGAGCATTGTGAGCGTTTACTCAGCACCATTTTGCAAGAAGTTGAAGCCCTTACTTAAGTGTCTTTTTTTTGACTTAAGTTTGCATAAAGGCTATGCAAACAAGCTCTATCTTTACAGTTAATTCGTGAACATGAGTTGCCAAGCAACTGAGATGAGTTATACTAATTCTAACTCTGAGGTGTTCGCCAGCGAGTCTATATCCCTGCCGATACTTAAATCTTAGGATTGTGTTCTGCATATTTAGAGCGTATGCCCATCTAGTATGGGAAACCCAGCAAGTATGCGTCGCGTCCGCCTTGAACTTTTTCGGGTTCAGGGTAACGACATGCAGCGGCATCTTCGGAGCTATTTATTTTTAAATATCTAAAAATAAAATGTCTAAAAAATATAAAATCGTTTAGAAAAATGTATCAGCAGAAACCTTAAACCGCTCAGACAGCGCTTTAATATGACGAATATTCAACTGGCGTTTGCCGCTTAAAATTTCCGAAATCACAGATTGAGTTGCAACCTCTGCCAAGTCAGATTGACCTAATCCATGTTGCGCCATCAAAAAAGCTAAAGCAGCACGACCATCTCCATGAGGAATAGGCAGGTGTTCATTTTCATAAACAGAAACCAAGTCACCGAGTTGATGAATCAGCCCCATTAAAGGATGCGTTTCATCATCACCAACAATATCTAAAAGCTCATCTAAAGCCTCGACAAGTGCATGAAAATCTTTTTCATTTTCTGGTTTACTCAGCAAAGGAGCAACGTAGTGCCAGTGATCTACAGCCTGTTTAATCATTGCGTTCATACTAATCCTCCTTCCAATGACCTTTGTCATATTCTTTATGGGATAACACATGACGAATATACACACGCTTTGTCTGATACATCACAACAGCAATAAGTCGAATCTTATTCCCACCAATATCGAATACATGAAACTTTCCAACTTTATCAACTGCTGGAAATAACTGCTTCATTTCGGCAAAGTCTTTCGGATCATTTGCCTTAATAATTCGATACCAACCATCGAGTGCTGTTTCAGCCTGTGGCCACTTGTGCATTGCCTCTATAATTCTAGCGTGGGTGATCACATGCATAATATTTTATCGCATTTTGCTATAAATCAAGTATAAACTGATTATCGCATATTGCAATATTTTATAGCGAATTAAACAAACTCAGTTTCACCAACTTGATGATAGTGACGATTAAAATAAACCAACGCCTGATCTTGTTGATTTTTTTGAATGGCAACTATTGGGCAAATAAAAATAGTATGCGTCCCCACTTCTTGAATTTGCGAAATTTCACAATCAAAGCTGACCAATGCATTTTTTAATATAGGAGCGCCCGTTTCCAAAGCAGCCCATTCAGCCTGCTTAAAACGCTCATCGGAACTCAATTTTGATGAGGCAAATGCATTGGAAAGATGTTCTTGTTCTGCATTTAGCACATTCACACACAGCACTTTATTCTCTAAAAAACTGAGATGTGAACGCGATGATTTATTCATACACACCAATAATGTTGGCGGTGTATCTGTCACGCTACATACCGCAGATGCAGTAAAACCATGACGTCCTGCATCTCCCATTGTCGTCACTACATTGACTGCACTTGATAAGAAAGACATTGCATTTTTGAAGTCTGTTGCTTTAACCATCACCGTATTCCAACACTCAACTTTTTTAGAAAGTTCAAAGGATGCTTTTTGCCTGAAAAAGCATCCCTGATTCACTTAACTTAAATTCACTTGGCTTGAATTCACTTCGCCTGATCGAACGCTTAACTAGATAATTCTTGGCGAATAATCTTCGTACCAGCAGCCAAAGCCTGTAACTTGCCTCGTGCAACCTGACGACTCAATGGTGCCATTCCACAGTTAGTCGATGGGTACAACTTGTCAGCATCGACAAATTGCAATGCTTTGCGCAATGTATCTGCAACTTCATCGGCTGTTTCAATCGTATTCGTTGCGACATCAATCGCACCCACCATCACCTTTTTACCACGGATAAGTTCAAGCAAATCCATCGGAACACGTGAGTTGTGACATTCCAGTGAGATAATATCCAAATTAGACTGCTGTAGTTTTGGGAAAACTGCTTCGTATTGACGCCATTCTGAGCCGAGTGTTTTTTTCCAATCGGTATTGGCTTTAATGCCATAGCCATAGCAAATATGCACGGCTGTTTCACATTTCAAACCTTCTAACGCGCGCTCTAATGTTGCCACGCCCCAGTCATTCACCTCATCAAAAAACACATTAAACGCAGGTTCATCAAACTGGATGATATCCACGCCTGCTGCTTCAAGTTCACGCGCTTCCTGATTCAGGATTTTGGCAAATTCCCACGCCAGTTTTTCACGGCTCTTGTAGTGCGCATCGTATAAAGTATCAATCATGGTCATAGGACCAGGCAGCGCCCATTTGATGGGTTGATCTGTCAGTGAACGCAGGAATTTGGCATCTTCAACAAAGACTGGTTTTTGCCTAGAAACTGCACCCACCACAGAAGGGACACTGGCATCATAACGATCACGAATTTTGACTGTTTCACGTTTTTCAAAATCGACACCTTCAAGGTGTTCAATAAAGGTGGTGACAAAATGCTGACGGGTTTGCTCCCCATCACTCACAATATCAATCTCTGCTTGCTGTTGTTCATGCAGTGATAGACGCAGCGCATCTTGTTTTGCGTCCAGTAATTCTTGCCCTGTTAATTTCCACGCTGACCAAAGCTTTTCAGGTTCTGCGAGCCACGAAGGTTTAGGTAAGCTGCCAGCCGTTGAGGTCGGTAATAAAATAGCCATTTTGAATCTTCTATCTGTATTTTAAGTTAAGCAACACGTTCTTGATTGGCAGCATGCAGCGGCACGAACTTGGCAGCCCATTGTTCAAGAATATCTTGATAAGGCTTGATAAAGTTTTCTTCAGTCCATTTGCCCTGCTTGACTGCCAACTGACCTCGCTCAACACGGTCATATACAACTTGGGTTAATGAATAATCCTGATAATTCAAACTTGGCTGATAGACCTCGCCTGCAGGTGAGTTGGTGTTATAAATTTCAGGACGATAAATTTTCTGGAAACTTTCCATAGTACTGATGGCACTGATCAACTCAAAATCTGTGTAATCACGCAGTAAATCACCAGAAAAATAGAACGCAAGCGGTGCATTGCTATTTTCAGGTTTGAAGTAACGCACAGTTAAACCCATTTTTTCAAAGTAGTCATCGGTACGTGAATATTCATCATTTTTATATTCTGTGCCTAAGACAGGATGCACATTGGTCGTACGATAATAAGTTTTTGTGGTTGATACGCTCAGGCAAATCACAGGTTGTTTTTGAAACTCAGCTTGGAACACTGCTGAACTGACCAAATGCTGATAAAGCTTGCCATGTAAATCACCAAAACTTTCAGGCTTTTCATTTACTTTGCAGCCTAATGCTGGCAAGACCACACTAAAATCATAATCACGAACATACGATGAAAAACTGTTGCCAATCATGCCTTCAATACGTTCATTTGTTTGATGATCTGTGATCGTACTTTTTAGCATTTCAATGAATGGAAAAGTTTTGCCATTTCCTTCAATATCAATTTCTGCAGAAATAATGTCGATTTCAAGCGAATAACGATCACCTTTTGGGTTATCGCAAGATGCCAGCGAGTTAAAACGATTATTGATCATCGCTAAAGTTCTGCGTAAATTTTCCTGACGGCTTTCACCACGCGCCAAATTTGCAAAATTGGTGGTTAAACGCGTGTTGTTAGCAGGTTCATAGTTTTCGTCAAAACGAATACGTTTAATTGAACAGGTGAATGGCTTTGTCATGATGATCTACTACCCAAATTTAAAAAGTTAAAATTTCTGAATGAGGGTATTTATACTGGAACGACAAAGTGAATAAAAATGATTTAACCTCAGTCCAAAGTGAATTTTATTCACCTTAATTTAAAATATGCAGCAAAACATCTAAAAATGATGGTTTTTCTGTTATCCCTTAAATTTAAAAATTAAAATAAATATTTCAATAACAACAAGTTAAAACCAAAAAATATTTTTATTCCGATAAATATTGAAGAGTATATTTTAGAGGACAGCACATAGTTCATTCAGCAGATTTCAGCCCTGAATGAATGAAACTCAGCTTGAAGTTAGAAAATCTCAGCTTCTGATTGGCTTGGTTTAGCATCTTCGTGATCAAAATGTATTCAGTTGGTCACATCAAAAAACAACGAGAAAAAATCGGCAGGCAAAAAAATAGGTCAATTCGTCAGTTGACCAATTGACCTTACGATAAGCTCACACATTGGAGCTTCTTAGATGATGCAGTTTTATTGAACTTGTGCAGGAAAATCATCTTCTGCCAATGCAGCCGTAATTTGATCTACAGTTGCAGTGCTTTCCACGGTCACAATTTTAGTCGCTAAATCGACTTCAACTTTTGCAGCAGGATCAACATCTTGAATGGTTGCCGTGACACCACGTGCACAACCGCCACAAGTCATATTTTCAATCAATAGTTTCATTGCGAACTCCACACTTCTGCCTTTGTTGAACTGTAGTTTAAAGCTTACCATGCTGGCAAGGTCAAGCCTATTTTGGGCTAAAATTTACTTGACCTTACCATCGTGTCAATCTATATGCTAAACACATCCTCCAAATTATAGAGACGACCATGGACGCAAAACACCCAAATGCCTCTCCCTATCAGGAAACTTTGTCTATAGAAGGCATGACCTGTGCCTCATGTGTCGGGCGTGTCGAAAAAGCCTTAAAAAAAGTCGATGGTGTAGAAAAAGCTGAAGTGAATCTTGCAACAGAAAAAGCACTGATTCACGCATCGCAACCTTTAGACCGTGCACTGCTCATTAAGGCAGTGCAACGTGCAGGTTTTGATGTAGCTGCCATTCAACCAATAGAACTGTCTATTGATGGCATGACCTGTGCCTCGTGTGTAGCACGTGTCGAAAAAGCCTTAAAGAAAGTGTCTGGTGTAGAACAAGCCAATGTCAATTTGGCGACTGAACGCGCATGGATTCAACCGAATGCCACAGTTTCTAGCCAAGACCTGATTCGAGCGATTCAAAAAGCAGGTTATGACGCCAAACTGCTGCAACACGACTCTAACGAACAACACGATAAAAAGAATCTGGAACAGCAACAACTGAAACGTGATTTAGTAATTTCACTGATTTTAGCCTTGCCTGTATTTATTCTGGAAATGGGCTCACACATGATTCCCGCCTTTCACATGTGGGTGATGCACAATATTGGGCAACAACAAAGTTGGTTGATTCAATTTGCTTTAACCACATTGGTGCTGCTGTTACCAGGACGTCGTTTTTATCAAAAAGGGATTCCAGCGCTGTTACGTTTTGCGCCTGATATGAACTCTTTGGTGGCTGTGGGAACTTTGGCTGCATACAGTTTTTCATTGGTAGCGACATTTATGCCACAGCTTTTACCAGAAGGCACAGTGCATGTTTATTATGAAGCTGCGGCAGTGATTGTCAGTTTAATTTTGCTAGGGCGCTATTTCGAAGCCAAAGCCAAAGGTCGCACTTCACAAGCCATTCAGCATTTAATTGGTATGCAAGCCAAAACTGCGCGTATTCATCGAGATGGTCAAATCATTGAAGTACCTGTGGCAGAAGTCAGTTCCAATACCATTGTCGAAATCCGCCCGGGTGAACGTATTCCTGTAGATGGTGAAGTAGTCGAAGGTCATAGTTATATAGATGAATCGATGATTACAGGTGAACCTGTTCCTGTGGCAAAACAAGTGGGCAATCAAGTTGTAGGCGGTACCATCAACCAAAATGGCACACTAAATATTCGTGCTACTGCCATTGGTGAAGCTTCGGTGTTGGCGCAAATTATTCGTATGGTCGAACAAGCGCAAGGCTCTAAATTACCTATTCAAGCCTTGGTGGATAAAGTGACCATGTGGTTTGTACCTGCCGTGATGTTATTGGCTGCACTTACTTTTATTGTGTGGTTTATTTTTGGCCCAGAACCTACCCTAACCTTTGGTTTAGTCAATGCAGTCGCTGTTCTAATTATTGCCTGCCCATGTGCGATGGGTTTAGCCACACCGACTTCAATTATGGTGGGAACAGGTCGTGGCGCAGAAATGGGCGTGCTGTTTCGTAAAGGCGAAGCTTTGCAGCTTTTGCAAGATGTTAAAGTGGTCGCGGTGGATAAAACAGGAACGCTCACCGAAGGCAAACCAACATTAACCGATTTTCATGTGCAATCGGGTTTTGATGCAGATCAGGTCTTTGCACTTTTGGCATCGGTAGAAGCGAAGTCTGAGCATCCTATTGCATTAGCCATTGTGCAAGCCGCAACAAAAAAGCAAGTCAATTTACTGCCTGTGACCGAGTTTGACAGCATCACAGGTTCAGGTATTGAAGCAGGGGTGGATGGTCAGCGTATTCAGATTGGTGCAGACCGCTATATGCAGCAAATTGGGCTAGATGTTAGCGCTTTTAACGCAGAAGCTGCACGTTTAGGACAAGAAGGCAAAACACCCATTTATATGGCGATTGATCAACAACTGGCAGCCATTGTTGCCGTTGCAGACCCAATTAAAGACACGACTTTTGCTGCTATTGCGGCGTTGCATCAACTGGGTTTAAAAGTGGCGATGATTACGGGAGATAACCGACATACGGCTCAGGCAATTGCTGCACGTTTACAGATTGATCATGTGGTGGCCGAGGTTTTACCTGAAGGCAAGGTCGATGTTGTACGTGAATTACAACAGCAATTTGGACGTGTGGCTTTTGTGGGTGATGGTATTAATGATGCCCCTGCTTTGGCACAAGCCGATGTTGGAATTGCGATTGGTACAGGTACAGATGTTGCGATTGAAGCAGCCGAAGTTGTATTGATGTCGGGCAATTTACAAGGTGTGCCCAATGCAATTGCTTTGAGTAAAGCCACTATCCGCAATATTCGTCAAAATCTGTTTTGGGCATTTATTTATAATATTGCCTTGATTCCAATTGCTGCAGGCGTGCTATACCCGTTTGCAGGTATTTTGCTCTCGCCTATTTTTGCTGCGGGCGCGATGGCATTATCTTCAGTGTTTGTATTGGGTAATGCGCTCCGTTTAAAATATTTCCAAGCAGCACAGATTTAAATGCAACATACAAAAGGGTTTAGAAGATTGCTCTACGCCCTTTTTATGAGAGAAGTCACATGAATATTGGTCAAGCCTCTAAGCTATCGGGTATTTCCAGCAAAATGATTCGTTATTATGAGCAAATTGGTTTACTGGATACCGCCAAACGCTCTGCTTCGGGTTATCGGATTTATTCTGAGCAAGATTTAAAAACTTTGTCTTTTATTAAGCATGCACGGGATTTGGGGTTTTCTTCTGAGCAAATGAAAGAATTGCTAGGTTTATGGAAAAATGCTGACCGACAAAGTGCAGAAGTGAAGCAACTCACGCTTAAACATATTGAAACCTTAAAACAGAAGATTACGCAATTACAGGAAATGGCGAACTGGTTGCAAAGCTCTGCAGATCATTGCTCTGGCGATGAACAGGCAGATTGTGTGATTTTGAAAGATATTGAATTGGGGAAGTGATTTGGAATTAAGCTTCCCCCATTCAAACAAGACCTGACAGTTATCCACTTGTTAGAAACCATTGTTGTATCTGTCAGCTTAAATTTAACTTAGGAAATCTACATCCCTATCTTTTTAATACATAGCATAAAAAAACTCACACTTTGGGGAAGTGTGGGGGGAAACTTGGAATATCTGTTACTTTATGGGAGCGTATTATATATAAACACAATTTGAATTAGTGAGCATTCTATATAATTTACGAGATAAATTTAACACTTTTTAAGAATCTCTCCGATAAACTGCACAACAATCAAGTTTTAGCACTATTCATTACGCATATTTTAGCGCGGTAATTCATACCCTTTTTCATTAATTAAACGAACCGCAGCATCACAGACTTCTGCATCATAAATTGTACCGTGTCCACGTATGACTTCTGCAAGTGCGACATCTACCCCTAATGCGAGGAGAAATAAATGACTTTAAGTCAAATACGTCTGGTGATACTAAGTCACGAGATAATTTAGGCATACTTTACCCTGCACCCAACCGATGAATGGTTTTTAGACTGACTTCGCTCACTATAGGTACGACAATATTCTGAAAAGACATCACGATATTTCCTATTTACTTGCAAGCCTGATTGAATCAATCTCTTTTATCATCTTACAAGCTATTGATCATTTTTTAAGGCATTTAAAGGTTGAAATTTAAGGAAATTTTATAAAAAACTCCAAGCTCAAACTCAAAAACCACATTACGACTTCATCTATTTTGTGAAATACCTCTCATTTTTAAACGATAAATTTTTTAGAATGATTTATGCTATATCACACATCAATAAACGAAAATTGAATAACAAGAGAGTTTGATCTATGCCACATTCTTACCACCTCGAAAAACACTATATTGAACGGTCTGGATGGTTACGTGCTGCAGTATTGGGTGCGAACGATGGGATCATTTCTGTGACCAGTTTGGTCGTGGGGATGGCAGCCAGTGGTGCATCTTCTCAAACATTGTTAATTACCTGTATTGCAGGCTTAATTTCGGGCGCTGCTTCTATGGCAGCAGGTGAATATATTTCGGTGAAATCTCAACAAGACATTGAACAAAATGACCTTGCGATGGAAGCACGCGAATTAAAACTCAATCCAGAGCATGAACTAAAAGAACTCACCAATATTTATATGATTCGTGGTTTAGATGCCGAATTGGCAGAACAAGTTGCCATACAACTGACTGCTCACAATGCTCTAGATGCCCATGCCCGTGACGAAATTGGTATTTTAGAACACACCTCAGCGCAGCCATTTATGGCAGCTTTTTCATCGGCATTGGCATTTACTATAGGTTCATTATTCCCGTTGGTGTCTATTTTACTCTTACCTGAACATCTGTTAGACAAAGGCGTGATGTTGGTCGGTGTAATCAGTCTAGGGGTTATGGGTGCGCTTGCCAGCTATGTCGGTGGCGCAAGTATGTGGAAAGGTGCATTGCGTGTCATGATCTGGGGTATTGTCGCCATGGTATTCAGTGCGTGGATTGGTTCAATGTTCCATGTCGCTATGGCTTAAAATCTAGAAAACTCAGTATAAAAATCTGCCCTATCTTTGGATAAAAATATGTTCAGAGATAGGGCAAGCTTCAGAAATAACATGAATGAACAGCTTATCCATGCAAAGTTTATATCTCTAAAACTTCTATCTTCAAAGTTAATCAAATAAAACTACAACAGATTCAGCCCACAATTTTAAGTCAGTTTTAAGTTTCAAATTTTAAGCTAAAGCATCTTAAGGTCTTTTGAATCATTGACGATGTCTAAACAGCCCCAATCACCACTTGCTCCGTCTTTCTTTGCCCAACTGCGCTTTTGGCAAAAACCAATTTCATTATTCTATTTCAATCTGCTGCTTGCCTTATGGTTAGGCTTGGTATTGAACTATGGATTTTATGAGAAAATTCAACAATTCACGCCTTATCAGGGCATTAAAGCCATAGGCTTATTGAGCGCAACCGTGATCGTGATCATATCGGCGTATAACCTATTGCTGCAATGGCTGAACTGGCGTTGGAATGCCAAAATATTAGCAAGTATTTTGATTGTAGTCGGTGGATTCAGCGCTTATTTTGTCAATAGTTTAGGTGTGGTGATTACCGCAGACCAAATTCAAAATATGCTGCAAACCGATGTACGTGAAGTACGTGATCTTTGGTCAGTGCGCTTGGTGGTTTGGAGTGTGCTGTTTGTGCTACTGCCATTGGTCTTGGTGTGGTCTGTTAAAATTCAGCCGACTCATTTTGCCCGTCAATTACTGCAAAAGACTTTAGGCAGTGTAGTTTCGATTGTGCTGATTTTGGGTTTATTGTTCTGTTTTTATGTGGATTATGCTGCAATCTTCCGCGAGCATCGTGATTTAAAAGGCATGCTTTCTCCACAAAATGCGATTGCCTCTAGTCTATCGTATTATAAAAAGAAAGCACCCAAACAGAATTTGCCGCTGCTGCGCTATGGTGAAGATGCACATTTAATTCAACGTGCGCAAACAGGCACAGCACCCAAAATTATGCTGTTGGTGGTTGGTGAAACTGCACGTGCCGAAAGCTTCTCGCTGAATGGCTACGCAAAAAATACCAACCCTGAACTCTCTAAGCTGCCTGTGATTAATTTCACTCAAGTCAGCTCTTGTGGTACAGCCACGGCTGTTTCTGTGCCGTGCATGTTCTCGGGGATGCCACGCCAAAATTATGATGAACAACTGGCAAGTCACCGTGAAGGATTACTGGATATTGCTCAGCGTGCAGGTTATCAAGTCACTTGGATTGATAACAATTCAGGCTGTAAAGGTGCCTGTGATCGGGTGCAGCAATATCAAATTCCTGCAGCGCTAAAACAAAAATGGTGTGATGCTAGCGGTGAATGTTTAGATGAAATTTTAGTGGACAGTTTACAGGCTTATCTTGCTCAGCTTGACCCGAAAGACAGACGTTCACATTTAATTATCTTGCACCAAATGGGCAGTCATGGACCTGCTTATTTCAAACGCTCAACCGTAGCTTATCAACCCTTCCAACCGACGTGTAACAGCAATGCGATTCAGGGTTGCAGTGCCGATGCCTTACGCAATACCTATGACAACTCGATTGTCTATACCGACCATGTTTTAAGTCAGTTGATTCAAACTTTAGAGCAACAAAAAAACTATCAAACAAGTTTTTGGTATTTGTCTGATCATGGAGAATCGACAGGCGAACATGGTTTATATTTACACGGCGCACCGTATTCTATGGCACCCACTCAACAAACTCATGTACCGATGCTGATGTGGTTTTCAGAAACTTGGCAACAACAAAATGCTGCGCAAGTGAATTGCTTAAAAGCACAACGCCAAACAGCATTGAGTCAGGACAATCTTTTCCCAAGTTTATTGAGCTTACTAGATGTAAAAAGCCAAGTGATTGATCCGAAAAATGATATGCTGAATCAATGTTCTGCCCCATCTACCACTCAACCGCAGCACGAGTCATCACATGCCTAAAATATTAATCATTGAAGATGATTTTATGATTGCAGAATCGACCCAAACCTTGCTCAAGTTACAGCAATTTGATGTTACTTGGGTGAACAACGGGATTGATGGCTTAAAGCAATTAGAGCAGCAAGATATCCAGTTGGTGTTGCTGGACTTAGGCTTACCCATGATGGACGGCATGCAGGTATTAAAAAACATTCGCCAGTTACATCCACAATTGCCCGTGCTGATTATTTCTGCGCGTGATCAATTGCAACAACGGGTGGATGGTTTAAATCAGGGTGCAGATGATTATTTAATTAAACCCTATGAATTTGATGAATTACTGGCGCGAATTTATGCCCTGCTCAGACGTAGCGGCGCACAAAATCCTGTAAACGATACCGCATATATTTTAAGTTATGGCGATTTAGTCTTAGATACCGAACAACATTTGGCAAAATTCAAAGGTGAATATATCGAATTGTCGAATCGTGAATGGGCAATTTTAATGGCTTTGGTCAGCCACCCTAATAAAATTTTCTCTAAAAGTAATTTAGAAGATAAATTATATGATTTTGACAGTGAAGTCAGCAGCAACACCATTGAAGTCTATATTCACCATTTACGCGCCAAACTTGGCAAGGACTTTATTCGTACCATTCGTGGTTTGGGCTACCGTTTAGGGCAAATTTAATGCAATCCTACTCTTTGCAAAAACGTCTGATTGTTTATGTTTCTATCTTTAGTGTCATGTTGGGCTGCGTTTTGGTATTTGCAGCGTATCGAATTGCCCTAGAAGAAATGAATGAAATTTTAGATGCACAAATGCAAAGTTTGGCAGAACGCATTGCAGCGAACCATCCTGAACCTACACAGAGCCAAATCAATTTAAATCAGAGATATAGCGAAGAAGACTTATTTGTCGATATTTGGTCATATGACGATGCTACAACACAATTACACCCTCAAGATGTGTTGCTACAACCCGTAGAAAAACCAGGGTTTTATAATCATCAAACTGAATCTGGACTGTGGCATACCTATATTTTGCCGCAGGAAAATCTACAAATTCAAATTAGCCAGCAAAACTCTGTGCGCCAATATTTAGCTTTAGAATTAGCGGCAAATATGTTTATTCCTTACGCGCTATTTTTACCCTTTGCCCTTTTGGCTTTGGGTTGGCTCATTCGTCATAATTTCCAACCGCTCAATGACTTTAAAAGCGAATTGGCACGTCGTAAAGCGCAGGATCTCAGCCCGATTCACATGTTGGATTATCCTGTCGAGCTTGCACCCACGATTCAGGAAATGAATCAGTTATTTACGCGAATTTCTGCCGCACAGCAGGAACAGCGCCAGTTCGTTGCCGATGCTGCACATGAGTTACGTACCCCGCTCACCGCACTTAATTTACAAGTACAAATTTTATTGCAGCAATTTCCACATAGTGATGCTCTCAATAATTTAAGCCAAGGGGTTTTGCGTTTACAGCATTTGGTCAATCAGTTATTAAGCTTAGCCAAGCAAGATGCCTCAGATAGTCTAATTGAAAGCGATCAAGCTCTATCTTTAAATCAAATGACCATTGCCTGTGTGGAACAGCTCATTCAATTGGCATTGCAAAAAGATATTGATTTAGGTGTCGAACAACGCCAAGAGTTGAATATTCATGGACAAAGTTCTGCTTTGCATTCCATTATTTATAATTTAATTGATAATGCGATTAAATATACCCCCAAACAAGGCGTGATTAATGTGACTATTTTTCAGCAAGAACAACATGCAATTTTGCAAATTGAAGACAGTGGTGCAGGCATTGACCCCGCACTATTCAATCAAATTCGACAGCGTTTTTACCGTATTCATAACCATGCGGAAATTGGTAGTGGTTTAGGTTTATCTATTGTAGATAAAGCCACCCAACGCTTAGGTGCAAGTTTAGAGTTTTCTAAAAGTGCCAGTTTAGGTGGTTTATGTGTGCAGGTTAAATTTCCGATGCGTTAAGATCGGGTTTTAAGTTAGATTTTGAGTGTGCAATTTATGCGCCAAGAATGCATAGGCAACCACATTCAAACACCAAGTAATCCAGCCTGTCCAAAGATTATGACTAAAAAAATGTGCCCCGCGCATCATTTGCGCCCAGCCCATCCCCATGCCTAAAATACATGCTGCAATTAAGAAAAAATAAGCACGTTTAGGTTGAGCAACCCGATAAACAAAATACCCTACCAATAAAGCAAAACCACTTGAGGCATGCCCACCAGGAAAACAATGCCCTGCCGTTGCACTTAAATCCCACCAAACGCCATGCGCTGTGGCAATGCTCATATCCCACGGGCAAGCATGTGCCGACTGCGATTTAAGTATTGCAATCACACTGGTTGAAATCACCGCCATCCAAAAGAAATAGCCAAACTCCCAACGACGAGCACGTAATTTTTGAAATCTGAAAGACAGCAACCAAGCCAGCAAATAGCTCAGATATACTGCAATCAGGATATATTTGACATAACGATGATTTAATTCAGCCAATGCCCAATTTTGTCGCAGTGGAAATTCTGCATGTGCATCTATAAAAGGTTGAATTAGGTGTAAATCTAGCGTGCCTGCAACGCTAAAAAAATTGAGCAATATCAGCAAACTCAGAAGGAGTAAAATTGCTTGAAGAAGTAAAAATTTTGAATGCTGATGCCGCATGAGGATTACTCAACTCACTATCTATTTTAAAGTCTGTCTTATGCTTTTTTGAAGGATTAAGCAGGAATCAGGCATGCGCCCCAAGTCAATGTGATAATTGCCAAAGCAACAAATTGCGCTGCACTGCCCATATCTTTGGCATTTTTAGACAAGGGGTGTTGCTCCATCGAAACACGATCGACCACGGCTTCAATAGCAGAGTTAATCAGTTCGACAATGATGGCAAGTAAACACACCACAATCATGAGCACTTGTTCAACACGACTGACAGGCATGAAAAAACTGAGCGGGATCAGCAGTAAATTAATCAGAATGATTTGCCGAAATGCCGCTTCATTTTGAAAGGCGGCTTTAAAGCCTGCCAAAGAATAGCCTGTGGCATTCAAAATCCGTTGTAAACCAGAAGTGCCTTTGTAAGGAGAGCGTGGAAGCATAGTGAATCTGATTTGAAATAAATCCGATGTTAAGTCACTTAGCTTAAAATTGGCTTAAATATAACCTTTTGAGACTATTAAATTAAATCTGTGTAATATGTAACATTATGAGTGCCCTATTGAATAATAAGACTCCATCTAAAGTAAGCTGTAAATACCATCAATTTCTTATTGTTGAATCTAAGGTTGTATCAATTGCTCGGCTTCAACTTGCTTAATATCAAAATCAGGACTTTCTTTGGCTTGAATAATTTGCACAGGAATAAAGCGCACTTGAACCACACTTGGTTTTCCACGTGGGTCTTGTGCTAATTTTTGATTCAATGCAGAAATCTGTTGAGGTTTTGGCGCTATATCTCCACGCAAGACTACGCGAATTAAAGTCATCTCTTTACGCCGATCAAACTGCACCGTATCAATCAAATTATTATGTTGATTAAATTGACTTTCAATCAAGCTTTCTACCTGATGTTCATACATCTGTTTATTTAACATCATCATAAAGTTAAAGCTTAAATAGATACCCAGCGCAAAAAGTACTAAAAGACTCACGATATTTCTTTTAATAAATTCAATTACTGTGCTATTTACTTCTTCATCTGAACCGCGTCTAAAACCAGCTGCCCATAACACCAGTGAAGAACTAATTTGAATAGCAACAATATTGGTCAGTGCCAACAGCAGAGCATTTGCTGCATGTTTCCATTCCAGATGCGCAATTAATATGCCACTTGCAACCAGCGGCGGTACCAAAGCAGTCGCAACTGCAACGCCAACAACAGCCACAGACAGACGTGGTGAAACGGCTGCAAATGCCCCTGCTGCACCACCCGCAAGTGCAATCATTAAATCCATAATGGTAGGCTGAGTTCTAGACAGAATTTCATGGGTGATAGGTAAGTTAATATTGATAAGACCTAAAATGATGCCAATACTGACAATCATCGACACACCTAAAACTAAGGTTTTAAATGCTGTTTTAAAAAACAACCATCGATTATCAATAAATGCTAAAGCCATACCTGAAATAGGACCAAGCATCATCGCAACCAGCATTGCACCAATCACCACTGCAGCTGAATTAGACAATAAACCATAGCCTGCAATAATAGCTGCCAAAGCATTCATTATAAAAAAGGTTTTGCTTGGCAAGGCATCGGCCTGAATATTCAGCCGTACTTGTTTATGATCAATCTTTTTAGAGTTTTCGCGCTCCGCTTGTTTGTATTTCAGCTTTTCTTTCAGAAGTTCATATTTTTCTTGTTCAGGACTGTCTTCAACCACAATCGTGGGATCTTGATCTTTTTCCATCGCATGCCTCTGTGTTAGCTGAATAGGAATCTATCCAAATTCTCATGTAGCCGTAGACTTTGTGCAATTCCGCCCAGCATGTTTGGCTTCATACAATTTATTATCTGCAAGTTTAAGCACTTCAGAAATATCCTCTGCATCTTTAAACCAAAATGCGATACCAATTGAGATGGTAATTTCACCCATACCATTAATATTGGTTTGTTGCATGGTCGTTCTTAAACGCTCCGCAGCTTTATATGCCACACTTGGGTCGGCAGTCGTCATCAGCACTAAAAACTCTTCGCCCCCAGAACGGCAACAAATATCATGATCCCTAAAATTAGTTTGCATTATTTGGGCGAGCGTTTGCAGTACCATATCACCTTGATCATGCCCATAGTGATCATTAACTTTCTTAAAGAAATCAATATCAATAGACAATGCTGCAAACTCAGTTCGGGTTTTGACCAACTCATTTAAAAATAATTGCATCCCACGACGGTTATATAAACCTGTCAATGGATCAGTATTGACGTGATGCTTTAACTCCGCAATCCGATGACTAAAGGTTTCCGAACTGAGTAATAATGAGGTTCTAAACTTTAATACCTCGAAATACCACGGATCGACTTCTTTAATTTTATCTTGAATTTCAGCCTGATTCAGCATACTTGCCATACGTGCCAAGCGGTTCAAAGGTGAAGAAATAAAGCTTGAGATATACCAAACCAATAAGAAAATAAATAAGTAAAAAATAAAGATTCCAACCGATACTTTTAAAATCAAGGTATTGGCTTGTGCAAGTAAATCCTCTGTCGGCTGCTGAGAAACCACAATCCAATTTACACTTGGAATATGTGCAAAACCTGCCAAATTATCTATACCTAAACTATTTTTTAAACGGATTGAGCCATTTTTATGCTGATTAATATAATCCAACCCCGTATTGTTGATAATTTTTTCACCAATACGATTTTTATCTGGATGAAAAATAATACGGTTATGTTGATCAATCACATACATATAACTTTTTTTATAGTCATATTGTGTATTCAGCATTGTATTTAATAAGTTTTTCCGTTGTAAATAAATCGTACCACTGATCATCCCTAAATAATTATCTTTGCCATTATAAACAGGCTGAGACATCATGACCAAAAGATTATTTTTTACAGACCAATAGGGTGTAGAAATATAAGTTTTCTTTTTTTCAGTTGACTCTATTATACCCAATGAATTATAATCTTGACCGAAATTAAAATTCAAACTACTGGGTGCAAATGCCAAAACATGCTTATTTTCACCCACAATTAAAACACTATTAAAGTTATCAGACTGATTCTTTAAACGCTCTACTTCAGATTTTCTTACATCTATATTATAAAAATTTTTCTCTAATACTTTAGCACTATATTCTAATTCTTTTAACATATCAGTAAAATGCTGATTGGCATTGGTCGCAATTTTTTCTGCATACTTTTCATTCACTGAAAGTGAATTTTGAATTAATTGTTGTTTAATTGCATAATTCAAAATAAATACACTGACAACAAATAAGCTAGATACGCTTAAAACTGTCGAAATTAAAATAAGTTTACGCAGATCCAATCCGAGTCTTAGTAAAAAATGTTTCAACAGTTCCTACCCCAAAAATTCAAAAACTGTGACAAGCGCCAATTTTAACACATAATTTTACAACTCAATCACATAATTTAAAAGTAATACAGTTGAATTTTAGTTGTCTATTTTTGATGTTCAATTGCACAAATTAGATAGTTCGTTTGTTGCTGACCACCACCTAAATCAGAAATATATCCTCTAAAGACAATTTCTACCACACACGTCCTTACAATGCACCGACTAATAACAAATAATGACAACTTGAATTTTTCGTTCTTATTTTTTGCTGAAAACCGTGTCTATTAGATAAAATTTTTTGGTCAATTACACACAAAATTACAAAAAATAAATATTTATTCCATGCTTTAAATTTATCCTATCCACCTAATAAATAAATTGTTTTCTCTTATGTTTAAGACACTTTTCACTATAAGCAGTTGCTCACTTTTAACAGCATGTATTGTAGTTGACGGAACAGCATCGGGGCAGATTCCCAATATCGTCATTCAACCTCAAATTCCAGCAAGTACACCTATAGAACGTCCTGCACAACAAACCATTTATATGCCAACACCTATGCCTTATCCTGCACAAACATGGCAACAAAAAGTCAAAATTAAAACCTATGATGGTCGCTGCGTAGATTTTAGTCGCAGTAATCAACGTTCCATTCAGACTTCACATTGTCATGATGGTACCAATCAGCATTTTATTTTCCATCCTGATCAAAGCATTACCGTGCAAGGTAAATGTCTAGATGTAGCAGGAAAACAGAAACATGATGGTGCTGAAGTAATTGCTTATACCTGTAATGGACAAAGTAACCAAAAATGGTATCTCGATGGTCAGCGTATTCGTAGTGCAGATACAGGCAAATGTTTAGATATTTATAATGGAAAAATGAAAATGTATAGCTGCAATCAAAATCGTGGGCAGAAATTTAGTTTTATTGCCTTATAAAAAAGAATCACTAATTCCCTCAGCCTAGCCTGCTCTTTTGAAGATGAGGGAATTAGCGAATGATAATTTAAAAAATTATAAAAATTTTACTTTAAATACGATTAATTAAGGATGCTGACTAAACAAATCAAAAATCACTTTTCTTAACCACTGATGACTGGTTTGGTGATGACAAGACGTATGCCAATATTGTCGTACAGGATAGGTTGGAAAATTCAAAGGCGCACTCACTACTTGTAAATTCCCGCGTGCCAATAACACCTCACTTAAATAATAAGGCACTGTCGCAATCATATCGGTTTCTTGCACAATTAAACCGACCCCTAAATAACTTGGGATACTCATTAGAATATTACGTCTTAAACCACGATTGCTTAATTCATTTTCAATATGGTAGTGACCTATACTGGTATCTACATCGACATGCGATTCACGAATATAAGCTTCAACATCTAAACTTTTTTCACAAATACGTGGATGATCTTTACGACTAATCACCACATAATATTGTAAAAATAATTGCTGCTGATAAAAACCCTGCTCTAACTCAGGTAAAAAACCAATCGCAAAATCAATTTCACCATTTGCCATTTGATAACTGGTTTCACGGGTAATAGGACGAATTTTAATCCGCACTGAAGGTGCATATTTTTTTAAAAACTTGGTCAGTTTTGGCAATAAAACCAAATGCGAAACATCGGTCATTGCCAAGGTAAATAATTGATCGGAATGTGTCGGATCAAAATCGACTTTAAAATTATTGACCGTTTCAATTTTATTAATAATTTCACTAATCGGTGAAAAAATCTGTTTCGCCAACTCTGTAGGCAACATTTCATTGCCAACCCTTAAAAATAATGGGTCATTAAAATGCTGACGAATTTTATTTAAACAGTTACTAACCGCAGGCTGACTCATGCCCAATGCATCTGCTGCTGCAGACACATTTTTTAATTTATATACATAGTAAAAAATCTGTAGCAGTTTGCTATCTAACTTAAACATATCCATCTTTCCTTAGAATCAGTTTCACTGCTCAGTTTTCATCCTTATTTAACGCCAAGCTTTTAATTTAGAGCTATGCCCAATGCCCACATTAAAACAATTGGTCGGATCCAATTTTTGATAATGCTGCTTTAAGGCAGGCTTCGCCACATATAAATGCCCAACATTATGCTCTGCAGGATACTCTGCCCCACGTGCATCAAGCAATGACCACATTTGATGTTCCATCGCCAACGGGTCTACGCCTTTTTTAATAATATAGTCCTGATGAAAGACATGACATAAAAAATGACCATAATACAACTTATGTATAATCGCCTGCTCCAACTCTTCGGGCAAGGTTTCAACCCATTGCTGATCATTACGTCTTAACGCAATATCTAAAGCAACAATGTCTTCCACTTCATTTCGATGTGTATCACGATAACGAATTGCAGC
>NZ_KB849685.1 GCF_000368785.1 Acinetobacter towneri DSM 14962 = CIP 107472
CCAGCCAATATAATCTTCAAGTCCTGTTGGTTTGCCTAAGTATTTAGAGATATTGCCCAAGTCATGCGGACGACCTAGTAAGCCAACATCCCATGCCCAGTTTGGATGCATCACTGCCTGCATATAGCGGCGCATAGCAGCATTTGGACCACTCATGCCCGAATGTGCATCCCGATAACGTGCGCCAGGCACAGGCATATCTACTGTAAAGACCAAAGTTGAACAGCCTGCTGCTTTAGCACGTTCCAAAGCATTACGCATAAAACCACGGTCACGCAATACATATAATTGAAACCACATTGGCCGTGAAATGGCAGGCACCACTTCTTCAATTGGGCATACCGACACGGTAGATAAAGTAAACGGAATGCCTTTTTTGTCAGCTGCAACTGCAGCCTGCACTTCACCACGGCGCGCATACATGCCCGTTAAACCCACAGGTGCCAAAGCCACAGGCATTGACAAGGTTTCATTAAATAAGGTGGTTTCTAAACTCAAAGCCGACATGTCATTCAAAACACGTTGGCGCAAGGCAATCTGTGAAAGGTCTTCCACATTTCTTTTCAGCGTTTGTTCCGCGTACGCACCTCCATCAATATAGTGAAATAAAAATGGCGGTAAACGGCGTTTCGCTGCTTCGCGGTAATCATTCGCAGAAGAAATAATCATGGCGCTATCCTGTTTAATCGACTCGCACGCTGACGACGCGCATCTTCCTCGTCTATCATGCGTACTTGTTGAACTACAAATTCAATATGTCCACACACTGCCGAACGGGCAGCTTCTGGATCCTGGCGTTCAATTGCATCCATCACTTGAAAGTGTTGATCGTGCAACTGATCGAAACGGTGGGCTTCGGTATAGACTTTGCGTCTGCCCAAAACTACGTTGTATTGCAACAAATCAAATAAGCCACGCATCATTTGAATGAGCACCAAATTGTGCGATGCTTCGGCAATTGCCAAATGAAACTTGGCATCGGCAATTGCTGCCTGATCGTCATCACCTAAAATTTGAAAATGGGCGATTTGCTCATAACAGGCACGGATGTTTTTCAAATCCTCAGCAGTTGCCCGCTGTGCGGCATACCATGCCGTACCACCTTCAAGCACCATTCGAGCTTCCTGCACATCAAAACGATAAGCAGGGTCTTCATCAATCAGGTTACTTAAAGGCTGCACAATTTGATATTGCGACCAATTGGTGGGTAGCTGTTGCAAAAAAGTACCCGCTCCAACTTTGCTGACCAGCATGCCCTGACTGGTCAATTGCTGAATGGCTTCACGCAAAGAGGAACGGGAAACCCCGAGTTGTTCACATAACTTTCTTTCGGCAGGCAATCGGTCTCCGACTTGCATCTGATTTTTTTCAACCAGTGTGCGCAGGTCTTGTACAACTTTGTCGGAGACTTTCATGCGGCTATCCTCTTGTGCATGTGATTATGGAATCATCCATGGGAACACATAAGCTTGTAGAGTGATAATAATACCGATCATAACGGTGAACGTGATACTATGTTTCACGGTAAAGCGGAATAAATCCGATTCTTTTCCGACTAAACCCACTGCCGCACAGGCAATTGCAATCGATTGTGGTGAAATCATTTTGCCTGTTACTCCACCACTGGTATTGGCAGCAACCAACAAGACTTCTGGTACACCAATTTGCTGTGCAGTTGTGGCTTGCAAGGCAGCAAATAAGGCATTGGCTGATGTATCTGAACCTGTCAAGAACACTCCAATCCAACCTAAAAATGGCGAGAAGAATGTGAAAGCATTGCCTGTGTGTGACAAAGCCAGTGCCAAAGTCGCAGACATGCCTGAATAATTGGCAATAAAAGCAAAAGCTAACACCATCCCAATCGAATAAATTGGTGTTTTTAGCTCGTTGATGGTTTCTGCAAAAGTTTTAACCGCTTCACGTGGTTTCATTTTTAAGTAAATGATGGTGATGACAGCCGCAATCATAATTGCAGTCCCTGTTGCACTCAGCCAATCGAACTTAAAGATTGCATCGTAGTCTTTAACTTCAGCAACCACAGGCGACATTTTTTGCACCAATTGATGTAAAAATGGCACTTTGATGGAAATTACCCAGTCATGCATTGCCCCATCTTTGGCAAATAAATCTTTAAACGGTTTAATACTCCAAATGGTGACCATCACCGTTAACACTGCAAAAGGTGACCATGCTTTAACAATCTGCCCCATGCTGTATTTTTGCTGTTGTTCTGCAACTAAGTTGGCATCCACTTTGGTGTCTGCATCGCTAAAACGGAAAATGTGTTTTGGCTGCCAGAATTTAAACAACACCGTTAAACTGACCAAAGATGCAATTGCAGCGGTAATATCGGGTAACTCAGGCCCTACAAAGTTAGAGGTCAAGTATTGTGCAATGGCAAAAGCACCACCACCCACCAACACTGCAGGCCAAGTTTCCTTAACACCGCGCCAGCCATCCATAATTGCCATAATCCAGAACAGTACAATAGGCACCATAAATGGCAACTGACGTCCAACCATCTGGCTAATTTCCATAGTTTCTACACCCGAAACCTGACCCGCCACAATAATTGGAATCCCCATTGCGCCAAACGCAACAGGTGCGGTGTTCACAATCAAACATAAACCCGCAGCGTATAAAGGTTTAAAGCCTAAACCTACCAACAAAGCTGCAGTAATTGCCACTGGCGCCCCAAAGCCCGCTGCACCTTCTAAAAATGTGCCAAATGCGAAGCCCACCAGTAGCATCTGGAGACGCTGATCTTCTGTAATCGACAGAATAGATGAGCGAATAATGTTAAATTGCCCTGTTTTTACAGAGATTTTATATAAAAATAATGCGCCTATAATAATCCATGCGATTGGCCATAAACCGTAGAAAAAGCCATAGATCAATGAAGCAAAAGCCATTGGTGCAGGCATGCCATAGGCAAATAACGACACCAATAACGCCAAAATAACCGTAATTGTTCCCGCAACACTTCCTTTTAAGCGAAATACAGCCAATGCCAGAAAGAAAAAGATAATCGGGATTAATGCAATAAGACTCGAAATCCAAATATTTGCCATTGGATCGTAGATCTGTTGCCAATGTTGAAGCATTGTCATCTCCTTGAAATGCTCACTCAAACGTAAACATAGGTCTAAGCATAGAGGTAAAATTCTAATTTTGGTCTGACCAATATTGAGGTTAAAATCAGAATTTCCTCAATATAAGGTACAAATGATAGTTTTAGACAAGAAAAAGTCAAGATTGGTCTGATTGTTTATTTTGAATGGTCATACCAATTTTACTGAAGGTATGTCTTTATATACAGCATAAAAAATATGCCAAAGAAATATTTAAACTTTGTTTTTTCTGCAGTTTTTAAAAGGAAGGAAAAACCAAATTTATTCGGCACAGCCTTATACAACTTTCGTCTAATACAGTAAAATACGTGTGCTTTCTTCTAAGATGAATTGAACGCTTGATCAAAGGAATCATGGATAAATTCAGCTCAAGTGGCCGCTATTCGGCTTAAAAACATTTGGATTAAAAGAATTTTTTAGACAAAAAATAACGCCATTATTGACTGCAACAATGGCGTCATCGTGTATTTATAACAGCAACTCACACCTTACTGTGGCTTAACCTGTCACCACGTTCAGGCGCTTTAAACGCGAAATATGCAAATCAATTTGCCCTGCAATTTCAGGTAAAATTTGCTTTAAAAACTGGCTATAGTTCATTGCATCTTCTGCTCTTAATACGCCTGCTTGTACCAATTGTTCCTGCTGTAGCAACATACTTTGTACACGGTTTAAATCAGGCTTTTGCCCTTGGCTTAAACCTGTACTAATTTGCTTAAAGCCTAAATACAACTGATCACGTTGCTGGATTAATTGCTGCATTTCAACTGCAGATACCGCAGCACGCTCTAGCATAGCGTTTGTTTCCAGTACATTTTCAGATTCATCTGAATATAGACTTTGCGTTGTTTCTATCTCTGTGGAAGCCGTGTTCGGTTTCACCCACACTGTTTCCGAAACAGTCTTATTCGGTGGTTGAAACACATACACCACGGTAAACAACACCGCGACCGCCAAAACAAAAAAGCCAATACCAAGCCATCGAGTCCCATTCATGTGCATGCTCCATAAGCAAACCATCCTAAAATGCGCTCAATTCAAATATCGTCTTGAGCGCCTTAGCATGCTTTGCCTGTTATGATCGGCTTAAAAATTACGACGTCGACCAATCGCTTGGTGCATAACCCAAACGCACTCGCTGTGGGTGATTCCCCACTGGCACACTGCGGACTTTTTCTCCCGTAGCAAAGTCAATCACCGTTACCACATCGGTTTCACTTTCTGAAATCACACAGCTTTTTCCATCTGGGCTACGGGTTGCCCAATATGGTTTACCTGCAGGAATCAGTTTGCCTGCTTTTAAACTCTGACGGTCTACAATGGTCGCGTAATCATCCATCGTGCCTGCCACACAGAGTTTTTCGCCATCTGCGCTGATGGATAAACCATGATGACGTGAATCATTTACCCATTTGCTGCGGTCTTTTGGAATTGTACTGCTGCCCGGTAATTGTCCAATACGCGTGACTTTATCGGTTTTTAAGTCGTATTCCACCAAACCATTAAAAAATGAAACCTGCGCATAAAGTTTGCTTTCATCTTTACTTAGCACCATAGGACGCACTGAGTTGGATAAATCTTTACGTCCAAAGGCATCTAACGCAGGTCGGAAATCAATTTTTTTCAGAACTTTATAATTGTTGGCATCGGCAATGGTAATAAAGCGCTTACCTTTGGTAAAATCTTGCCACTGTGCATCCATCGAAGTTTCTACGTTACCAATCGCAGAGTTTAAGATTTTCGTTCCACCTGCAAAGTAAATATTTTCGTGCGGCTTATCCCCTGTTGCAAAACGCCCCAATTCTTTACCTGTATGAATATCTAAAACATGCACCACATTACCTGACGATGCCGACACAGCAACACGTTGTCCATCTGGTGAAACCGCCATGTGGTCTGCGCGGAAACCTTCGACTGGCGTACGCCAATTAATTTTGCCCGTTTTAATGTTGATGGATACCACATCGGCAAAACTTGGACGTGAAGCCACAATCGACTGTCCATCTGGCGTGGAATACATATCATCCACCAACTGGTCATTGCCCTCACCTGCAGTTTGTTGAATGTAAGTGTAGGCAATCAATTTCACTGGATTTAAATGAATTTCTAATAAACGCTCTTTGCGGTCAGGAATCATATTGACCACACCCACTTTGCCAAAGTCTTGTGAAGGGTGAATCACCGTCACTGTGCCATCCCAGTTATTGCCGACAAAAAAGACTTGTTGGGTATTCGGTGGCTGCGGTAAATAGGTCGAATCTGCATAACTTTGTGCGCTGACACAACTTCCTAAAGCCAGCACGCCTTGAAGTAGATGTTTAAACACCTTGTTGGAATAATTCATGTTCTTGTTCTCCCTGAACAGCAAAATGAAAGTGTTGTTTTTGTTTTGGCTTGTGTTTTTACATATTTGTTGTTTTTAACTGAAGCCTGCCTAATCCATCTTGAAGCGATCTTGAAGATTGTTGGCGTGGCATTGATTGGGCAATAGCATAAGAGTTTTTGTAATTTTGCGTCTAGGGTTCGAGCTAGACTATCCGATAGCAGGTCAAGTTTCAGATAAACAGAAATACAGCATCACATCCTGTTAAAATGCCAAGTATGATAAAAGCTTGTTTTTGTCGATGAAATGACAGTAATCCCATACCCATTCAAGCATTTAAACTCAAGAATATAAGGATGTGCCGAGATGCAGTTGTTGGAACTTAAAACCTTGCGTAAACAGCTTCGACAACAGCGCAGAGCGGTCACGCGCACCCAACAGCAACACGCACAGCAAGCTGTTTTGCAGCGGCTAATACGACTGCCAAAATTTCAGTACGCAAAAAAAGTGGGTATGTATTTACATGCTTTTGGTGAAATTCATACACACCGCATCATTGAATATTGCTTCGCGCATAGCAAACAAGTGTATTTGCCCATGATTTGCAATATGAATCAACACTTGGTGTGGGTACAAATCACCCCACAACAATATCGTCAGCGTCGCTTTGCCCATCATCGTTTGGGGATGCAAGAACCAAGAACAAGTCGCGGAAAACACATCTCCCATTTAGATTTAGTCTTGATGCCCTTATTGGCTTGCGATACGCATGGCACCCGCATTGGAATGGGCGGTGGTTATTATGACCGCACTTTAGCCTCTGCCCCGCAGCATCCTTATCGCTTAGGGATTGCACATGATTTTCAGCTAATTCATACACGCTTGCCACGTGAAAATTGGGATCAACCTGTAGATGCCTTACTAACTCCACAACATTTTTTACAGTTTAAACGCACCTTGAAACGCTAAATTGATCATTTTGACTGAATAGATCAATTTAAAATCACATATTTAGCTACTTTTTAAACAATTTGTGTTGACCTGCCCTTGTATTTTAAAAAATACCCATCACTATTAAAAACATGGCAACACCGTTGTCACTCATTAGGAGTGCCCATGTCTGAAATTATTATGAATCAAGAAACCTTAGAGCCTCAGGTTCCAAGTGTATTACCGCTTTTAGCGCTACGTGATGTGGTGGTTTATCCACACATGCAAATCGCGCTATTTGTAGGTCGTGAAAAATCGATCAATGCAGTTGATGTGGCTCGTAACAGTGACAATCTAGTATTTGTAGTTGCGCAAAAAGATTCGCTTACAGAAGAAATTGATCACGACAATTTATATCAATACGGTACTGTCGCGAAGATTGTGCAAGTTGTGAATCACGAAAATGATGAAAACTGTATCAAAGTGCTGATTGAAGGCTTATACCGCGCCAAACTCGAAAAAATTATTGATGAAGACGCGTATTTGACTGCAGAACACAGCTTGAGCCCAATGACTGTTGCGATGGATGAAAATACCCAAGCAACACGTTTGCAAGAATTACGTGCCTTATTTGCGCAATATGCAGAAGCAAAATTACGCAATGCACGTGAACTGATTGCTGCTGCCAATAAAATTGAAGATTTATTGCAGTTGTTGTTCTTTGTTGCAACCCGTGTGCCATTGAATATTGATGTCAAACAAAAATTCCTTGAGCACGATGAGTTTGAAGCTCACTTGACCGAGTTAATGACTTATTTATTGCAACAGTCTGAAGAACAGCAGATTGAGCAAACCTTGCATGACTCTGTTAAACGCCAGATGGAAAAAAATCAGCGTGAATACTTCTTGAATGAGAAGATGAAAGTCATTCAACGCGAACTGTCCGATATGAACGGCGGTGCGGAAGATGATGTCGCTGAAATTGAAAAACGTCTGGCCGAAGCAGACTTGCCAGAACATGTCCGCAAAAAAGCAGAAGCTGAGTTCCGTAAGCTAAAAGCCATGCAACCTGCATCTAGCGAAGCGGCTGTGGTACGTAACTATCTGGAAGTAATTTTAGATACGCCATGGAACAAAGCCAGCAAAGTCAGCATTAACTTGGCGAAAGCACAAGAAACTTTAGATGCCGACCATTACGGTTTAGATGAAGTCAAAGACCGTATTGTGGAATACCTTGCTGTGCAGTCACGCGTGAAAAAACTCAAAGGTCCAATTCTGTGCTTAGTCGGTCCTCCGGGTGTAGGTAAAACCTCACTGGGTGAATCGGTTGCAAAAGCCACTGGACGTGAGTTCGTGCGCATGGCGCTAGGCGGCGTACGTGATGAAGCGGAAATTCGCGGTCACCGCCGTACCTATATTGGTGCGATGCCGGGTAAAATTGTGCAGTCATTGACTAAAGTTGGTGTGAAGAACCCACTATTCTTGCTCGATGAAATTGACAAAATGGCACAGGATTACCGTGGCGACCCTGCATCTGCTTTGTTAGAAGTACTTGATCCATCACAAAACAACAAGTTTAATGATCACTATTTAGATCTAGACTTAGACTTGTCTGAAGTGATGTTCATTTGTACTGCCAACAGCATGAATATTCCAGAAGCTCTGTTAGATCGTATGGAAGTAATTCGTCTACCGGGTTATACCGAAGATGAAAAAGTGAATATTGCAGAACGCTATCTTGTCCCTAAAGCCATCAAAAATAATGGCTTGCGTGCTAAAGAATTGACGGTTCATGAAGAAGCGATTCGTGACATTGTGCAGCGCTATACACGTGAAGCAGGTGTGCGTAGTCTGGAACGTGAAGTGTCAAAAATTGCCCGTAAGGTGGTGAAAGAAGCAGTCAGCAAAAAAGCCAAAAACCTACAGGTAGATGTGACTTCACAAAACTTGCCTGACTACCTTGGTCCACACAAATTTGACTATGGTATGGCAGAAGAAGAAGCCGAAGTGGGTCGTGTAAATGGCTTGGCTTGGACTTCAGTGGGTGGTGAATTACTCACCATTGAAGTGGCAACCATGAAAGGCAAAGGTAATTTCATCACCACAGGTTCATTGGGTGATGTGATGCAAGAGTCAATCAAAGCCGCGATGACCGTTGTGCGTACCCGTGCCGACAGTTTAGGCATTGAAGCCAATGTATTTGCCGAAACCGATGTACACGTACACTTGCCAGAAGGTGCAACACCTAAAGATGGTCCATCTGCAGGTTTGGCATTGACTACGGCATTGGTATCTGCATTTACAGATATTCCAATTCGTCCTGATATTGCCATGACAGGCGAAACCAGCTTACGTGGTCGTGCAATGCGCATTGGTGGCTTGAAAGAGAAACTTCTTGCGGCACATCGTGGTGGTATCAAACTGGTATTTATCCCACAGGAAAACGTGCGTGACTTGTCTGAAATTCCAGACAATGTCAAAGAAGGTTTGGAAATCAAGGCTGTGAAAAGCATTGATGAAATCTTGCCTTTGGCACTGACCAGTATGCCTAAGCCTTTAACCAAGGCACCGATTGTGAAGCCAGTAGCAGCAGGCAAAGCCGCACGTCATTAAGCAAGTTACTCTGCTTTAAGCATAGAACATCTCAAAAGAGCACTTCGGTGCTCTTTTGTTGTATTTAGATTCTGGATTTAAAATAATTGAATAATTTTTTAATTATTTTTAAAATGGATAGTCTGTTTTTAATTCAATTTCCTTGAAAAATAGGCAAACCATCCACATATATAAATTTAAGATACATCGCGCTATATGTTTCTTGTTTGGTCTATTTAGACCGATAAATTGATCAGACGCTTTTGATTGAAGCGTGCTTCATGGTCTGGTCATCCATATCTCCAGGTGGATGACCTTTTAATCGCAGTCCTATTTCAATTCAGGGCTGCGTTTTTTATGCGCTGCGATCAATCATCAAGGTGATAAAATCTGTGCAACCAAGCCATTCACGACATGTGCCATTTTTTCAAAATTTACTGTTTTTAAAGTATCACCTGTGGTGTGGCGAAGTGAGCTGCGATAACTGCCCGTATCGGTAATTAAAATAGCTGGAATATCATATTTCCAATAATTTAAATGATCTGAAAAATCCACGCCCTTGACGAAAGTCGGTGCGACCACACGCTCACATTGCAATTGATTCAAACGCTGCATCGCATTGCAATAGGTTGCACTCATTTCACGTGACTGCATATTGCTCAATGCCGCAATAAAATTGCCATGACTTGGGTAAATCCACTTTAAACCGATTGGGTAATTTTGCACCAAGTTTTTGTCGTAATAACCAATCATATCCAGCACATACACCGCACGGATTTTTTCTTTTTCAGCCTGCACAGATTTGGCATGTACAAAACTGCCCATCGACTCAGTTTTAAAAAATGGTGGTTCTGCCAAGGTATAAAATACAAATTCTACATTTTGACTAAGTTTATTCTTTTCCTGCGCCAAAATTCGTGCTGTTTCGATTACACCTGCCACGCCAGAAGCGTTGTCATTTGCCCCCTGCTGCTGCCCATAAACATCGTAATGCGCACCAAAAATCGTTTTTTGCGCAGCACCGATATTCAATTTGCACACCACATTGCGGTAGCTTTGCTGATTGACCACATAATTTTGAAATTGACACGGAATTCCAAATACTCGCATTTGTTCCCGAATCCATGCCGAAACCCGATTCAGTTCAATCACATTTTTATAATGACGATACTGTTCGGAATTACCCAAACCCTGCTGCCCAATCACTTGCTGCATATAGACTTGCAAATTGTTTGGTTCTGCCCATTGAGCCTCAGGCACAGCAAATGTAGCAGTGGTCATCAATCCCATACCCGCGCCCAATATCCATGAATATAACTGCTGACTTTGAAACGCGCGCATGCTGATAATTCCAAGACAAAAAAGACCAATAAGATTGCTGAGTATTAAAGCAACAGCCTGTTGGCAAATTCAATTGCAAATTGTGTCGTTACACAGCGCTTGTGTTGAATCATGGTTATAATGCGAGATTCTGATTGATCGCTACATGAACTCGCCTATGAAAATTCGCATTCTGACCATTGGACAAAAAATGCCTGCTTGGGTGCTGACTGGTTTTGAAGATTATTTCAAACGGATTCAGCCTTTTGTGCAGACTCAAATTGTCGAACTGCCAATGGCGAAACGTGGCAAAAATGATTCTGAGGCCGATATTCTAAAATATCGCCAAATTGAAGGTGATAGCATTTTAAATGCCATGAAAAACAATGAGCTGTTAATTGCCTTGGAAGTGGGCGGCAAAGAGTTCAGCACCGAAAAACTTGCAGAAACCATGAAAGGCTGGATGCTAGAAGGCAATGATGTCGTGCTTGCGATTGGTGGACCAGATGGTCACTCTGAAGCAGTACGTAAAGCAGCAGCATGGCATTGGTCATTATCCAAACTAACTTTGCCACACCCTTTAGTTCGCGTGATGCTGATTGAGCAGCTATACCGTGCTATGAGCATCAACCACAACCATCCTTATCATCGTGCAGGTTAAATCAACTTATTCAATTTGTACGTTGAGTTATCAAAATATCTTCAACTCAAACGACGTTGCAAAGCTGCAACATAGCGTTGAACAAAAGTACATTTCGCTATACACACTTTTTTGCGATGCTGTAGAACAGCAGGCTTTAGGGATCTAGGCATGAACTTACAGACATTACCCGGTTTATTTATCTCACATGGTTCGCCCATGTTGGCACTCAATCCTGAACAGGTCGGGCCTGCACTCAGCCGTTTAAGTGAAAATTTGCCAACACCGCAAGCCATTGTGGTGATGTCGGCGCATTGGGAAAGTAATGCACTGGAGGTCAACACAGGTATTCGCCCTGAAACATGGCATGACTTCCGTGGTTTTCCTGAAGCCTTGTACGCCCTGCGCTACCCTGCACCTGGCTTACCTGAACTGGCAGAAGATATTTTGCAGCGTTTCGCTGATGCGGGCTTTGCTGCCCATGCCAATAGCACACGCCCGCATGATCATGGCGTATGGATGCCATTACTACACATGTATCCCGATGCCAATATTCCAGTGATTACCATTTCTTTGCCCATGAATATGAGCGCCGAACAGATTTATCACATTGGGCAAAGTTTAGCGCCATTACGTGAACAGCAAATTTTACTGATTGGCTCAGGCAGTATCACCCATAACTTACGTGAATTATCATGGAATACACCCAATGCGGCTGTGCCTGAATGGGCATCTAGTTTCCGTAATCGTGTGGTGCAGCATTTAAGTCATCGCAATTATGATGCAGTACTAGATTGGCAACAATTGCCACATGTAGCACGTAATCACCCAACCCTAGAACACTTTGCACCGCTGTTTTTTGCAATGGGTACGGGAGATCGATTTAACATTGTACATAGCAGCTTTAGCATGGGTTCACTCGGTATGGATATTTATCGTTTTGACTAACCGATAGCTCCGCTTATTTAAAATCTGACTTTTTAATTTGGATACATTTTGTTAGCAAAAGCTACGATTTGTATCCATATTTTTTGTTAATCTCTTGATTATAATCACGTTGAAACTTTAGCACATAGAATATAAACCAATGAAATTCAGTATTTTTGCGCTTGCCCTGCTCCCTTTGGCTTTAACTGCATGTCAATCTTCACATCTTCCTGCCACTTCAGGAGATCCGGCTATTTCTACTCTATCCACCACATTAAAAACGCCTACACAAATTTTGCCCGCTTATACCTGGGAACTTGATCGTGGGCTGCAACGCCCGATTGTTCTGAGCTTTGATCAACGAGGCAGACTAAGTGTAGCTTCTGGCTGTAATGGCCTTGGCACGAGCTGGACTGTTAAAGATAATACCCTGAGTACGGGTGACATGATGGGCACCATGATGGCATGTGATGCACCATTAATGGAACAGGAACGTTTTATCAGCCAGCTTCTGCAAAAGCGTAATATTCCGTTTAGTCTGGATCTAAATGATGCCAATCAGCCAAAACTGAGTATTACTGCAGCTGATGGTCAAAAATATGTCTTTACCGGAAAAATGACACCGGAAACCAAATACCAAGGTCAGGCAGAAACCATTTTCCTGGAAGTTTCGTCACAGACTAAAGCCTGTACGGGTGTAGCTCAGCAAACCTGCTTACAGGTGAAAGAAATCAAATATGATGAAAAAGGCTTAAAGACTCAGGTCGATAAAGACTGGACTTTATTTTACGATCAGATCGAAGGTTTTCAGCATTCATCGAATGAGCGTCAGATTATTCGGGTAAAACGTTATGAAATTAAAAATCCGGCAGCTGACCAGTCTAAATATGCCTATGTATTCGACATGACCGTAGAGCGTGAAGCAGTCAAAGGCACTCTATAACGATAAAATCGCAATATAAAAAAACCGAGGCATTCACCTCGGTTTTTTTCAAGCTTAAACTCAGTCAGACTTAGAATACGCCTTGAGAAAGCATTGCATCAGCAACTTTTACGAAGCCAGCGATGTTTGCGCCGTCTACATAGTTCACGGTACCGTCTTCTTTCGTACCGAATTTTACGCAGTTGCGGTGAATTTCTTTCATGATTGCGTGTAAGCGCTCATCAACTTCTTCGAAAGTCCAGCCTAAACGCAATGCGTTTTGAGACATTTCCAGACCAGAAGTTGCTACACCACCGGCGTTAGATGCTTTACCTGGCGCATAAAGAATTTTCGCTTCAACGAATTTCTCAACCGCTTCAAGTGTAGAAGGCATGTTCGCACCTTCAGCAACACAGATTACGCCGTTTGCAAGAAGCGCTGCTGCATCATTCGCATCAAGTTCGTTTTGAGTCGCACATGGAAGCGCGATATCACATTTAATACCCCAAGGACGTTGACCTTCAAGGTATTCAAAACCGTGCTTAGACGCAAATTCAGAAATACGACCACGTTTTACGTTTTTAAGTTCCATCACTTCAGCAAGTAATTCTGGCGTGAAACCTTCTTTCACGTACACAGTACCATTCGAGTCAGAAAGTGAAACTACTTTCGCACCCAAGTACATTGCTTTGTCTGCAGCAAATTGTGCAACGTTGCCTGAACCAGAAATCGCAACGACTTTATCTTTAAAGCAATCGCCACGAGTCTTGAGCATTTCCTCAGCGAAATACACAGTACCGTAACCTGTAGCTTCTGGACGCGCCAAAGAACCACCGAAAGACAAGCCTTTACCTGTGAATACACATGAAGTGTCATTGCTGAGCTTCTTCATCATACCCGCCATGTAACCCACTTCACGACCGCCTACACCAATATCACCCGCAGGAATATCCGTGTTAGAACCTAAATGACGATATAACTCGATCATTAAGGCTTGGCAGAAACGCATAATTTCGCCTTCAGACTTACCTTTAGGGTCAAAGTCTGAACCACCTTTACCACCGCCCATTGGCAATGTAGTCAAAGCATTTTTAAAGGTTTGTTCAAAACCTAAGAATTTTAAAATAGAAAGGTTCACTGATGGGTGGAAACGCATACCACCTTTAAATGGACCAATTGCTGAGTTGTACTGTACACGGAATGCACGGTTTACGTGGGTTTGACCTTGGTCATCTACCCAAGAAACGCGGAACTGAATTGCACGCTCAGGCTCAACCAAACGCTCAAGCAAACCATGTGCTGCATATTGAGGGTTCTTTTCAATGAATGGCCAAAGACTGGTCATTACTTCTTCTACAGCTTGTAGAAACTCTGGTTGATGTGCATCACGTGTTTTAACGTAATCTAGGAATTCGTTAAGGCTGTTGTATTTCAACGCTTAATCCTCAGCAGAAAATGGATCAAAATTGGTCAAAATTTCAATCAATGATATATTTTGGCGCAAAATATTAAATATCTTTTGTTAACAATCTACAATAGTTTTTTTCAAAAAACTTTAAAACATTTGTATTTTCATAAATTTAACTTATTTTTTAGCGTGTTAAGCCCATAAGTTAATGTAACAAATTAATTCATAGTTTTGAGCATTTTTGCCCAAAAAGCTAGCAATTGTTGTTCTTAATTTGCGCACAAGCCTAAAAGCAAAAATCGTGCTAAAATCATCGACCTAGAATTTTCCCCTAGCCTTATCTTCCGTTTTTCTGCTGCTGTTAAAGTGGCATTGGTTTGTCCATGAATTCGCAAATTGCTCTGATTCAAAATATTGATGCGCTGCTCCCTCAAACTCAATGTGGCTTATGTGGTCACCGTGATGGCTGTTTACCCTACGCCAAAGCGATTGCAGAAGGCGAAGCGGCCAATAAATGCGTACCCGGTGGGCAACCTGTTGCAGATGCACTAGCAAACTTACTGCAACGCCCTGTATTGACCGCAGAAGCCAGTGTTTGGCCTGTGCAGGCAGATGGACGCCCACAGCGTATGAAAGCCCTAATTCGTGAAGATGAGTGCATTGGTTGTACCAAATGTATTAATGCCTGCCCTGTCGATGCCATTTTAGGCTCAGGCAAACTCATGCACAGCATTTTGACTGATTTATGTACGGGCTGTGAATTGTGTATTCCGCCTTGCCCTGTCGATTGCATTGACTTGGTAGAAGATACACAACCCCTGCTTTCTGATAGCGCACGAGTGGCAGAACAGAATGATTTACGCCAACGCTACTACGCCCACATACAACGTGAAGAACAACGTCGTCTGCACCGTAAAGGCCCTGTGGTACGTGCAGAAATTGATACCGAACTGTTTGCTCAATTTTCTGCACAAGCCGATGCTGCTGTGCCTGTGATTGAATTGCCTGTGCAAAAAAATGAACAGATTTCCACTGCCGATGCACAAACCACCATCGAACTGGCAAAATTACGCACACAAATTAAAAAACTCGAAAAACAACTCAGTGTGCGTGACGATGAGAAAAAACGGCTATTACTAACCAATTTACAACAACAGTTACGTGAATTAGGAGCATAAACATGCCCGAAAGAAAGACACGTCTGACCAATAAAGCGGTTAAAACAACGACTGCCAAAAGCACCACGCTCAAAGAAAAGCCGTCTAAAAATATGACCAAAAAGCAAATTCAGACTTTTTTTGAGCGCTTACGTGAACAACGCCCAAATCCGACCACTGAACTGAATTTTTCCAATCCATTTGAATTGCTGATTGCGGTGACCTTATCTGCACAAGCGACCGATGTCAGCGTCAATAAAGCCACCGACAAACTGTTTCCTGTTGCCAATACGCCCGAAGCGATTTATGCCTTAGGTGTGGAAGGTTTAAAGGAATATATTAAAACCATCGGGTTGTATAATTCCAAAGCAGAAAATGTCATTAAAACCTGCAAAATTCTCATCGAAAAACACGGCAGCATCGTGCCTGATAATCGTGCCGATTTAGAAGCCTTGCCTGGCGTGGGACGTAAAACTGCCAATGTGGTCTTAAATACCGCGTTTGGACAGCCAACCATGGCGGTCGATACACATATTTTCCGCTTAGGTAACCGTACAGGTTTAGCTGTGGGTAAAAATGTTTTAGAAGTCGAACACCGTTTAATTAAAGTCATTCCTAAAGAGTTTTTAATTGACTCACATCACTGGCTGATTTTACATGGCCGTTATTGTTGTATTGCGCGTAAGCCTAAATGTGGTGAATGTGTGGTGTCAGATGTGTGTAACTGGCCTGATCGCTTTGAATTTGGCGCGCATCGGCATATCACGCTGCATGAAATTCATCACAACTCTGTATCTAAGTAAGTACTTCGGTAGAGTTTCCAAAGTGATCTAAACTTATTGATGACATGCTAGATCATCAAAGCAATGCGAATCATCCAAAATAGTGTGGATAACTGTGCAATCTATGCACAAGATTGTACAGAGATGAACTTGTTTCTTCATGGTTGGTATTTTCACCGTTACCTAATCTTTTTGTCTCTGTAACTGCTTGAGATTTTATAAAAATTACAATACCTAAAGTAATAATACCAACCACAAGAATTATTAATAGAATTTTATTCTTTTTCATAAGGTTTTATAAAAACTGCCCAAATTTAAAATTGCAATCTTTTGCAGATGTGTGATGGTTTATTTATCCTGAGAATCTTCAGACTGACGTTGTTGCTCTTGCTGTTGTTTAAGTTTCGGATGCAATTGATAGTGCTTGCCTGATTTTTTTTCAGCCGAATTCTGAGCTTGTGTGTTGCGCAACAACTTATAGCTCACAAAAACAAGAAAGCCTAAAACGGCAATACTTGCCAATAACATGATGATCACAGCAGCATGTTGCAAAGCACTCTCCCAAACTGAAACAAATAAAAAGAGCCCTAATATGAATCAGGACTCTTTTAAAGTCAAAACAAGCAGCCTGTTTAAACGATTTTATTTTCTTTTAAACAGACTTGGTCTAAGACCTAGACTTATTTTGCTTGGTCTAAAATAGCAAACAAATCTGCTTGAACTTCTTCAATTGGACGAAGACCATTCAATTTGTTATAGCTTGGTGCATTTTCACCAGAAGCAGCACGACCTTGATAGAAGCCAACCAATTGCTCAGTTTCTGAGTGATACGCTTTTAAACGCTTACGAATGGTTTCTTCTTGGTCATCTGGACGTTGAACCAAATCTTCGCCAGTTTCGTCATCTTTACCTTCCACTTTTGGTGGATTGTAAACAAGGTGATAAATACGACCAGATGCAGGGTGCTGACGACGACCAGACAAACGTTGTACGATTTCTTCGTCTGCAACATCAATTTCAATCACGTGGTCGATATTGATGCCTTCGCTTTCCAAGGCTTCAGCTTGTGGAATAGTGCGAGGGAAACCATCAAAAATACAACCATTCACGCAATCTGGCTGCGCAATACGCTCTTTCACTAAGCCAATGATCAGTTCATCAGATACCAAACCACCACCGTCCATGACGCTTTTGGCTTGTAGACCTAATTCAGTACCTTCACGAATTGCAGCACGGAGCATATCACCGGTTGAAATTTGTGGGATATTGTAGCGCTTACAGATCAACTGAGCTTGTGTACCTTTACCTGCTCCAGGTGGTCCGAGTAAGATAATGCGCATAAAAAAACATCCTCATTTTAACAATGTATTTGACACTCGTTGCATATCAGAGCCATCGCCCTTTACGCAGCCAGCATCCTCTTATAAGAAAGCGACAAACAAATGTATTAAACCAGCAATAAAACCAGTTACACCACCCAAGACAATTAAAATCCACTCATCTTCCTGAAAGGCAGGACGCAAGAGATTCTGGAATTCTTTTGGCGTCAGTTCACGAATACGATCTCTGAACATTTGATAAATTTTCTGTGCACGGCTCGCATTAAAGGCAGGGTCGCATACAGGCACCATCGTAATTTCAATCGAACGATCAATCAAGTCAGTCTTGAGTTTGGCATACTCTTTTGGCCCCAAAGACAACTGTAAAGAGGTACGAACCAATGGTGTTTCCATAATTTCGTTGATGTGGCGTTTGACAATACGGCGGGTTTTGTCTTTTTTACTGCCATACATCATTTCAGTCATAATCGATTTTAACGTAATCAGATCTTCTGTGACTACCGTTGCAAACACATCCGAGACTTCTTCTTGGCGTTTCATGAACGCACCCTGAATATTATAAGTCCCAATGCGTGGAATCACTGGCTTAATCCATGGAAATTGACGATTTTCAGTCAATTTAAAGAACTGCGGATATTTCACGTAATGTGGTTCGACTGGGTTAAATACCATCCAAATCGCAATCCAGTTGGTCAAGAAGCCCCAAATTGCCGCCCAAAATGGAACCGTCCAGTGCCATGGTACAAGAAACCAAACAATCATTTGGAAAATACCAAAGAACATCCCAATCAATGCACTGATATGCCAAATAAAGTTAATTTCTTTTTGACCGACTTTTAGGAACATACGCACCATTAAGCGGCGATCACCTTCCATTTGGCTGACCACCATTTCACGCATATCCACCAAGGATTCAACATTCAAGGTCAGTTCAGTCACCAATTCACGCAGCACACCTGGCAATTGTTTATGCGCCTGTGCGTAAATACGGCGTTTAATCGAATACGGTAGGTTTTCCCAAAGCACAGCATTGCGGTCTAACATGACCTCATCAATTAAGTGCTCAAGTTCAAAACCCACTTGCTCACCAATAATACGCGCCATATCTTCAGGGTCCATAGCATTGAGAAACTCACGCAATGAACCTAATTTTGACAATGTGTTATCGGTAATGATGCCTGAAATACGCCCTGCTTTACGCGGTACAATCCCCTGCCATCCCACAGGAATAGGCCCAAGGTGAAAGCCCCAAAAGCTAATTGGATAGAACACCATTTTTAGTGCCATCCACACGTGCGCCCAAGTCACAAAAGCAGTCACAGGAATAATACTGAGCACGGCCCAAAAATCTGGACGATTCAAAAAGGTTTGCCACAACTGATTGACGTACTCAAGCATGCATTTTTTCCATATTTAGTTCTAATTACAAGATTCTAAAGTAGTTAAAAGTCACTATTCTGACTACAAACCCATACTGAGCGTATAGGAAAATTGTAGTCTAGGCTCAGTTTCCGCAATCACTCGCCCTTGTCGATCTTCCAATTTTTCACCTGCGCCAATGCCAACACTAAAGCTACTGATGCGTTCAGGGCTCAGTAATACATAAGCCAGATCAATGCCTGCACCTAAACGCGCTTTTTCTTCACCATCCACCCATTTAGATTCTAGGTGTCCTGCGTAAGCGCCAATATAATAACCATTTTTGTCTTTACCTGTGAGGTGGTATGGGTAACGAAAACCTGTTTGCCCACCGACTTCATGGTCACCATTTAAAAAAGCCCCCGCTTTTAGATAGGCAATGCCATAAGGATTGACCCATTCACCATTCAAATGCAGTAATTTTTGGGTAATACCCGCCCCTACATTCCAGGTTTTTGCGCTATCTGCGCTAATTTTTGCTTCAGGTAAAAAAGTAGTGTTCCCAGCAAAGCTAAAACTTGAAAAGGCAAGTAATGCCACGAAAGAATAGACTTTTGTCATTATTGTCACCAGTGTCCATTTGTTTTAATTTTAAAAACAGTCCTGTTTTCGTGTTTTGACTCTAGCAGAATTGTCAGGATTCTTATATACAGCAAATTACAATTTTGATGTCGCTAAAGTCAAAAATTAAGATTGCGCCCATCTTCTAGGTTAAATCGGGCAATTCAGTCAAACATGGTTACTCAAAATTGCCAATAGATGCGTTAGAATAGTCCAAATTCGTTCTCCCTCATTTTTGTTAAGCCAATTTTTGTATGAAACAACACTATCTGTTAAAAAATGCTCAGCAAGAGAAGCGTATTTTTCGCAATCGCATCTTTTTTTCGGTGGGTGTTGTGGTTTTTTTCTTGCTGCTGTTGGTGGCTCGTTATGCCTTTTTACAAATTAGCGGCTACGATGAATTTGCGACTGCATCAGATAAAAACCGAATTCGGCTACAACCACTCGCACCTGCACGTGGTTATATTTATGACCGCAATGGTGTGTTATTGGCAGATAACTACCCTGTGTTCTCAGCCACTTTAAGCCGTGCAGATGTTGAAGATATTGACGATACCATTGCGCGACTGACACCTGTTTTACAACTGACAGAAGAAGATATCGATCGCTTTAAAAGTCGGATTAAAACTTCACGTAAAACTGAACGTGTATCGATCAAGCTGAATTTAAATGAATCGGATATTGCCCGTTTTAGTGAAGTTAAATTTCAGTTTCCTGGGGTCAATATTGAAACCCAGATGACACGTTACTATCCGCATGGTGACTTATTTGCGCACGTGATTGGTTATGTCGGGCGCATTAACGACAAAGAACTGAAAGAAATTGACAAAGATGCTTATGCAGGCACCAACTTGATTGGCAAAATTGGGGTGGAGAAATCGTATGAGCACTTGCTACATGGCGTACCCGGCAACGAATCTGTAGAAGCCGATGCACATGGTAATGTGCTGCGCAATTTAGGACGTAAAGACCCTGTACGTGGCAATGATTTGTTTTTGTCATTGGATTATGGCTTGCAAGTGGTCGCCTCTGAACAACTGGCAGAACGCCGTGGTGCAATTGTGGCACTTGACCCACGTACAGGTGAAATTTTAGCTTTAGTCTCCAGTCCGAGTTTTAACCCTAACTTATTTGTCACAGGTATTAGCCATACCGACTACTCTGCCTTACGCGATAATTTAGATCAACCACTCTATAACCGTGCAGTACAAGGTGTTTATCCACCGGGTTCTACCATTAAGCCGATGTTTGGTTTAGGCGGTATTCATTATGGCTATGTCGACTGGAAAACCGCCATTCAGGATTATGGTTATTTCACTTTACCAGGCGACAGCCACCGTTTCCGTGACCATAAAAAAACTGGGCATGGCATTGTCGATATGCACAAAGCTCAAGTCGTGTCGTGTGATACCTACTTCTATGTATTGTCGTATCGCATGGGCATTGAAAAAATGAACGACTGGATGCGTCAATTTGGCTTTAGTGAAAAAACTGGGGTCGATTTACCAAGTGAAAGCACAGGACTCTACCCAAACCCGGACTGGAAAATGCGTACGCGCAAAGCCAAATGGATGAAAGGTGAAACAATTTCCGTCAGTATTGGTCAGGGTGCATTTACCTCGACACCATTGCAATTAGCAATGGCCACCGCCATCACCGCCAACAAAGGATTTAAAGTCACACCGCACGTGTTACTTGAAAGTCGTGGCGCGAAACCATTTAAAGTTCACAATGGTACCAACGGAAAAATTGACTTTAACGGCACAGAAGAAGACTGGATTAAAATGCGTGATGCCATGGTTGATGTGATTCAATCAGGTACAGGTAAAGGGATTAAAGGCGGCTTGCAATATTCAGTTGCAGGTAAAACAGGTACAGCACAGGTTAAAAGTATTGCGCAAGGTAAACGCTATAACGAAGCCTTATTGACCGACCGTCAGCTTGACCACGGTTTATTTGTTGGCTTCGCTCCTGCCGAAAACCCTGAAATCGCAATTGCCATCATTCTAGAAAATGGTCGCGGTGGTTCTGCAGCAACGGCTTTGGCGCGTCCAATTTTAGACTATTGGTTACTGAATAAAAATAAAAAGCCAATTCGTCCATCTGCCGCACAAGTGAGTGGTGGCTTAATGACTGCAGGTTTAAAACCAAGTGAATTGCCAAGTGGTGAAGTCCCTTCATCTACTGCACCAAATACGAATAACGTGAATAATCCGAATACAGCAACCAATCACCCTGCGCTCAACCCAAATCCTTCGCAAACTACTCCGAGTTCAGCTCCAACCAATCCACCTGCAACTGCGCCAACAGCAGTTGTACCCACTAACCCAATTGAGAGCGACTAAGCCATGAAAAATCAACTACGCATTATTGGTGGAGAATGGAAACGTCGTCAGTTGGCTTTTGCTTCAATTGAGGGATTACGCCCTACGCCCGACCGAGTGCGCGAAACCTTATTCAACTGGTTAATGTGGGATGTGCAAAACGCCAAAGTGTTAGACCTCTGTTCAGGTTCGGGCGCTTTAGCTTTTGAAGCCCTGTCTCGCGGTGCGGCACACGTGGTCATGATTGAGCCAAACCGTACACAAGCACAGTTTTTACAGCAAAATTTAGAATTATTACGCGTCAATAAAAGCAAAGCACAATTAAAAGTTTCTACCGCACAACATGCTTTGGCGACACTAAAAGATCAGTTTGATTTGGTATTTTTAGACCCGCCTTATAGTTTAGATTTATGGGAAGAATTGGCAGGGTTGGCTGATCCACTCATTGCGGCACAAGGTCTGATTTATGTTGAAGCAGATCGTGATTTAAACCTGTTAAAATTACCGCAGACTTGGCAAAAAGTTAAAGAGAGCAAAGCGGGAACTGTACGTGCGGGCTTATACCAAAAGATTGTTGTTTAAATTTTCTCCTTAAAAGATACGCGGTAATTTTATGACTATCGACACTTTTCAAGAGCCATCTATTAATGTAATATTATAACATTACATATTGTAGTGTTTATCTTCATGAAAGTTCGTTCATCTTTAAAAAGTGCAAAATCGCGTGCCGATTGTCAAATTGTGAAACGTCGTGGCAAATTATTTGTGATTTGCAAATCCAATCCACGTTTTAAAGCAAGACAGGGATAATCCCCTGTCTTTTAGTTTTGATAGATTATTACACTGAAATAGTGTGCTTATTCTGAATAGTAACGTGTATCGACACTAAAACTTTCAGGAAATTTTGCTTGAACCTGCGCATAAAATGCCATGATTTCAGCCATATCTTTTTCAAAATCGCCGGTTGGATGCACAATTTTTCCCACACCCGTTTTCTTTTTTGCGTAATCCATATACGCCAAAGCAATTGGCACACCTGCATTTAGCGCAACATGATAAAAACCTGTTTTCCATTGTTCTTGACGCGCACGTGTGGCTTCAGGCGTCACTAACATCACCAATTTAGGATGGGTTTTAAATAAGTCCGTCATGAGCTGAACCATACTTGGTCTTGCTTCGCCTCGTGCTTTCGGACGACGGTCAATACCAATACCACCCATTGCACGAACAAATGGCCCAAACGGCAATTTCATATAGCTGTCTTTAATGGTCAGGCGAACATTAACGCCCAAAGCTTTAAGCCCTAAACGTGCATATAACGCATCCCAATTACTGGTATGCGGTGCTGCAATCATCACATATTGGTCTAACTCCAACGGACAATGATTGTCGATTTCCCAACCCATTAAATTTAAGCTTCGCTCAGCTAACTTTTCAAACACAACCGCATACCCCAAATAAAGTGTGCGAATTTTAGCAAGCATCGACAAATACAAAAGTCTAAAACGACGAATAAATAAACAAATACTTTATAAATGTATAAAAATTTCCTGCACTCATCTTATTTTTGTCATTCCATG
>NZ_KB849686.1 GCF_000368785.1 Acinetobacter towneri DSM 14962 = CIP 107472
GTATATTAATATAAATATCAAGTATTTAATAAATTAAGAAAAATCCAAAAATGCCCAAAAAGCCGATTTTGAAACAAGTCGGCTTTTTTATGAGCAGTTTTGGAATGTTTTGCCAATAATTTTGACTAAAAATTACGCTTCTCAACTTGAGTGATACAATTTTGTGATACATTATTGTATATACAAATTTGAATGTTTTTTATGAAACAGTATTTCGAATGGGATGAGGCAAAGAATCGAAAGAATCAGAAAAAGCATGATATCTCTTTCGAAACTGCAAGCCTTGTTTTTGAAGATCCATTAAGGATCTCAATCCAGGACAGACATACCGATGGTGAAGAACGTTGGCAGACCATTGGGAAAGTAAAAGGCGTACTAATGCTCTTAGTAGCTCACACCATCTTTGATGAAGATGACTGTGAAATCATAAGAATTATTAGTGCAAGACAGGTAACAAAAGCGGAGCGAGATAAATATGAGCATGGTTAGACACTCACGCAAAGAACTGAATGAAAAATTCAGCGACAAGCAAGATGCTGAAATTGAACGCTTGCTTGCTAAAGGCACGGTTCCTGATGATCAGTTAGATCTATCAGATATTCCTGAAATTACCGATTGGAGCAATGCTGTACGTCATAATCAATTCTATCGCCCAGTGAAACAACAGACTTCCATTCGTTTAGATGCTGATGTACTTGCATGGTTTAAAGCTCAAGGCAAAGGCTATCAAACACGAATGAATGAAATTTTACGGGATGCCATGCTAAAAGAATTAAAAAATCATCAATAAAAATGGGAGCTTAAGCTCCCATTTTTAGATTCGTATAACGTGTATCATGTCAATTTTAGTATGACTTAATAAAATCAATACTATATTTGCAGCTAGTAAAATTTATGGCTAGCTATTTTTATAATTAAAAATATAGAAGAATTACTGCCACATCGCTGGAAATCCAACTCAAATTAAAAAATAGGCATGGGGTTTAGCGGACGCTTACGTTTTAGCTAGGGTCTGTTGAGAATTAACGTGAGTTAATGACGCTAGCACAAAGATAAATCATTGCGGAAAAACTTGAATCTGTTTTGTCACTACGCATGGCAATACGTTTGAATTCTTTCAATTTACAAAAGTAATTTTCGATGAGATGTCGCCATTTATACATGCATTGATCAAATATACGCTGAATCTTACGATTAGATTTTGGTGGAATCACTGCCTTTGCACCTCGATCATTAAGTTCTTTTAGCAACCAATCCGCATCAAATGCCTTATCTGCCAATAATGTTTGAAAATCCATATCTTCAATTAATGGCTTAACTTCAGCTAGGTCATGATATTGCCCAGGCATCAGGCGAAATTTAACTAAGTTCCCGAAACTGTCAGTCAAAGCTAGAATTTTTGTGGTCATTCCACCTCTGGATTTTCCAATTGCCTGTGAATAGGTCCCCCTTTTGCACCTTGACCATGACGATGTACTTTTACAATAGTTCCGTCAATCATGGCATATTCCATATCAGTATCATCATTGACTGCTGCAAAAATATTTTCAAATACACTCGCTTTTACCCAATCTCGATAGCGTTTAAAAATGGTATTCCATTTACCAAATTCAGGTGGTAAATCTCTCCATGGGCTACCTGTGCGTGCAATCCACAATACGGCTTCAAGAAATAATCTATTATTTGTACCACTACGCCCACGGTCTGTAACTTTGCCTAGGCAGTGAGGCTCCATTTTTGCCCATTGGGCATCAGTCAGTATGTATCTATCCATTGAATAATTATAGATTTTTAATTCTTGTTTGGCTAATTCTCAACAGACCCTAGTCATAATTCATAAAAAATATCGATTGTGTACTGTACTGTAATGTACTAAAATACGATACAGTACAGTACACAATAGGA
>NZ_KB849687.1 GCF_000368785.1 Acinetobacter towneri DSM 14962 = CIP 107472
ACCATTATGTTAAATGGAGGTGAAAGTAAATATTAAAACTATATTTCTTATTAGGAAATAGACACTTGTTTATGAAAACTATGTACCATTTAGCATTATATTAGAAATTATTGGTAGTTATAGATAAATGTCTTTAGAACAAAAAACAAACTCTGAAATTGGTGAAGTTATACTTAAATCAATCCTATCTTTAGAAGGACTTCGGGAGTCTAGTTCGATACTTCTCAATTCTTTGGATAATGAAGTTAATTCTGCAATCGATACACTTGATAAACTCTTAGACCCATTTAAACAAGAAGAAGAGGCAGTTGAAATAGAAGATTTAGATGAAGAAAATAAAACAAAAATTACTTATAAAATACCTGCATCTCATGCCCGAAAAGTGAACGATGCACAAAGGAGATTAGCTAGTCTTGTACGTTCTAGAGATATTTTACCTCGCAATTTTTTAATATCTTATGTAAGTGAATTTGACTATTTTGTTGGAGCACTTTTAAAAAATATTTATAAAATGAAGCCCGAATTATTAAATAGTAGTGGGCAACAATATGCAATTAAAGAAATTTTATCTTTTTCTTCAATAGAAGAAATTCGTGAAGAAATCATAGAAAAGGATATTGAGAGTATTTTGAGATCGAGCCATTCAGAGCAATTTAAAACTATAGCAAATAAAGCGGGAATTAAAACCTTAACAGAATTAGATATATGGCCAAAATTCATCGAGATAACAGAAAGAAGAAACTTATTTGTTCATACGGATGGTGTCATTTCTACACAATATCAAACTGTATGTAAGAGTGTTGGAATTACAATCAATGATGAACAAATAGGAAAAAAATTGCCTGCCACATTAGACTATCTAAATGAAACATTTGATGTAATGTATGAAATTATAGTCAAACTAGGTTGCACTCTATGGCGGAAGTTTTTTGAGTCAGATAAGTCTGAACTCGGTTTATCTGATATGTACATGATACACATTATCTATGAACTTCTGTTTAAAGAAGAACACACATTAGCAATTAAAATCGGTGAATTCATAGTAGGGCAAAAAAAGCATTCAAATGACTATAGAAAGAGAATGCAAGCTATAAACTTATGTTTAGCTTATAAATATTCAGGAGATATGAAAAAAAGTAGTCAAATATTGGACGGATTTGACTGGTCTTCTGTGCAAGATCTTTTTCAATTAGCAATATCATGTGTAAATGAAGATCATCCAGTCTCGTGTGATTTGATAGTTAAGTTAATACCAGCAAAGGAAATAAGTGAAGTAGCATTACATGAGTGGCCATTATTTAAGATTCTCAGAGAGCAAGAAATTTTTAAAGAAACTTATGAAAACCTATTTAAAACTAGCTTTAATAACGTTAGTATCATAGATAGAAGTAGTGACTAATTAAGTTTCATTAATAAAAGGAAAAGCAGATGCCTATTTGGAAATAGTTATCTTCACTTAAATTTATTTCAAAAAGGATCATAAATATATGATCCTTTTTTAATTTTCAAGGCTTTATAAAATTAACATAATACACCTTATACGAAATGCGTTATAATTATCTATAGAAATCAATGCTGTAGTTTCTAGTTGATAGCCCGAACATCCCTGTTCGGGCTTTTTTTATGATTTTTCACGTTCCACGGTTAATATTTGTACAGTGTTCCACGGTTTTCTTTAGCGTAGGTTGGTAATCAGTCCTCAAACAGAGCCTTCGTTAAACGACCTAATAAGCTGCGTTTTTTAGGTGTAGGTTCGATATGTTGAGGGATCGGAATCCGTTTAGGTGAAGCAGTAGTCAATCCGTCATGTTTCGTATCATCGGTGCTTAAAATTGGCTGTTCTTGAGCTGTATTCGTTTGTGGCTGTTCTTGATCAGTAAACGTAGCCATATTGGATTTTGGGGCTTCCAGTAAGCGCTGCATAGCTTCAATCTGTTCTTGATAGAAGGATTCACGTTCTAATGCTTGATTTTCTCTCTGCACTGCCTGATTTAACTGTTTTTCCAGGATGTCAACTTGACGTTTTAATAAGTCAACTTCTGTCAAATTTTGATTGTTAATTGATTGACTTTGGTTGACAGTAGAGCTGTTGTTTTGTGGTTCTCCAAACACTCTTAAAGCCTCTGAAAAGTCAATCAAGCCATCTGATCCTTTTGATAAATTTCCTTTATTTACATGGGCATATATAGCTTGTCTAGAGTATCCATACAATTTTGCTAGTTCTGAAACTGACAGTTTTTTCATTGTGTAAACCAGTTTTCAATTTGTGTTAATAGTTGACTGTCAACTTAACAATGTCAATTGACATTGTCATTGAAATCCAGCTTTTCTCAGTAGAGGTAATAACTCCTTAAATTTTTCAGTATCCAAAAACATATCAGCGATACGAATAGCAAATTGCTGATAACTCTCCGTACCTTGAGAATATTTGCTCATTTCAGGCATTTCAGAAAGTTTTGCTGCAAATAAATAACGTTGAGCATCAGTCATAGGAATAAATAAATCAGGTGTTTTGGGATCTCTTTTAGAATCTTTTACTATCGGCTTCCTTCCTTTTTTTGACTTAAATTTTAATTCTAGGTGCGTAAATTTACGCCCTGTTTTTATTAGTTCATATTTAACTGAATAAGGCGATTTTTCGTTGATTTCATCAACTGCTGTATCTATTACCCATCGTTTTAAATCAGCAGCTAAAGGGTATTTATCATTCAAGTCTAGTGCATTACGTAAATCATCTAAGTGTATTTTACAGAATTCCGTTTCTTTGAACTGCATCATCATCAAGTAAATTCGGTAACTGTAAAAACTACCAAACCCCATAACATCAGTTAGATTTAATTTAGTAAATTGTTGTTTTAACTGACTAATATAAGGAATCATGTTCTCATGAAAAACAATACGAGCAATAATGTTCTCATCACTTTTGGCAATCACTGGCAAACTGTCTAATAGATTGTGCAGTCGCAGGTTGTTTATAAACTCTTCATCATTTTTAGCGTTAGGATATTCTTTTTTTAATCGCTCAAACACTTCTGTCTTGAAATGCAAAATATTATGTACCCAATGAACACCTAAATCACCAATTGGTGTATCAAGTACAACGACTCGATTTAACAGGTCGCTACAAGCCTCTCTAATTTCTCTAGCGACATTATTCGGCTTAACCCCCAATCGTACAAAATCATCTTTGCTGATGTAATACGCTTGTTTTGGGTCTATCGGTTCATCAGGATCTTTAGGCATTTGTGATAGTGCAACTAAGATTAATCGCATTTCGTTTGCTGTGAGCTTATATGAGGCTCTAATTAAATTATTATCCATTACGACTAAATCATTTTTCATTCCCACCACTCCGCTTATTTATATTTGTATGAGATTGACTAGTCTAACTCATATATGAGAATTTGATCAATGCTCATATATGCGCATCAATCCCTCATAGTTCACGCATCAATCCCTCATAGTT
>NZ_KB849688.1:0-1297 GCF_000368785.1 Acinetobacter towneri DSM 14962 = CIP 107472
GACCTTGTTCAGTGCCAAGGTCAGTTAATAGATCATCTTTCGCGCTGCCATCTGGCAAGGCGTTGATCGCGCCTTGTGCTGCATCAAGTTTCGCTTGCGCTGCATCAATTTTAGCTTGTAATGCTTCTACTTCTGCTTGTGTCACTTTGCCGTCTGCAACAGCTTCAGCGCGTTCTGCAATCGCCGCATCAATCGCTGCTTTCGCATCCGCAAGTAAGTCTGCAGCTTCGGTAAATTCGGTAATTTCACCAACCGCTGGCAAGTCGTTAACTGTAGGTTTTGTCAATGCATCTAGACGGTCTTTTAAATCACCTACCGCATCGGCTGGTAACGCTTCTACTTTTTTCTGAGCATCAGTTTTCGCTTTCTCTGCATCTTCTACCGCTTTAACCAGATCATCATGTTCTTGCTGCGTGATGTTGCCATCTTTCTTCGCTTCAGTTACAGCTTTTTCTGCGGCTTTATAAGCGTTTTCTGCAGCTTTAACTGCGGCTTCCGCTGCTTTATATGCTGCTGACGGTCCTTGGTCGCCCCCACCATTTCCGCCATCACTACCGCCGCCACCTAAGCCTGCAGCCAAACCACCTACAGCAACTGCCCCCGCAGCCCACGCCCAAAGAGGCACGCCGTCTGTATATAATAATGGCTCAATTGTCGTTAATGGCTCATACACCACTTCAGCAAGAAATGCGCCTGTTTCATCCGTTAACTTCACCCAAAGCAACTGATTGCCATCTTCTAATACCAGACTGTTATCGGTTGCTGTCGTGGTGCTATAGAAATTTTGAATCACAATAACTTCACCGCTTTTTAAACGAATGACAACATCCGCTCCATTGCGCTGAATCTCTGAAATATCTGCTTTTGCAACCCCTAATGTCACCACCGAGGCTTCGGTGAGTGCAACACTATTCTTATCTGTCGTCTGAGATAAAACCTCGTGTCCTTCTTTTGCAACAATTTTAATACTTGGCATGCTTTCACCCTGATTGTTTGATTTTCATAGCTAAAAAGTAAACAAAAATACATAGACACCATACAACACATTAGAAAAAATGTGAATCACCTTGCATAATTTTAATTAAAAGTTAAATGTTATACACACCCCAGTTACGGATAAGCCAAAGATTTAATCACATGAATTTTAGGCTTATTCTTTTGGCAAAGTTGATACGCACATAGTGAAGAAAATACGCCTGCTAAAAAACCAGCAATCGAACGATGTTTACTCGTAACTAAGTGATATTTTTCTTTCAATAATCCTATCAATGTTTCAATTCTTTTACGTTGTCGTAGA
>NZ_KB849688.1:4942-442838 GCF_000368785.1 Acinetobacter towneri DSM 14962 = CIP 107472
GAGGTGTATCTCAAAGCTTATAGCAGTGTCACAGATGCGAAAAAGCAATTGAGTGCATATTTTGAGTTTTATAATCTGAAACGACCTCATTCAAGTCTAGACAAAATGACACCAAATGAGTTTTACTATGATCAGCTACCCCAACAAAACAAGGTGGCTTAACTAGAGCGGAATATCACTTATAAATACGCTTTTAGTTGTTCAAACAAGTGGAACCACCTCTATCCGATCTACTATAATATCTATCTCACTTTACAAATTTTTCAAGATCTTGCTCTTCAGCACGCTGATACGAAGACGAACTATTAATTAAAGAATGCCCTCTTCTGAGTGCCAATTCTTTATTAATTTCTTGCTCTGCTATACTTGTCTCGCCGTGATTTTTTATGTATTCAGCGCGTTTTTGTATAAATGCTCGCTCACGCTCTCGAACGTTGGAATTCACCGCTGTATTTTCTACTGGGCGAGTAGCTACATAATTATAGCTAATCACTCCGCAAAGTACGATTAAAAAGAAACTGAGTTGCTTCTTTACACTTCTACTCACAAATAATCCTTTAATATTCAGTCAATACTGAAGTTATCATATGCTCATGAGGATGAATTTAAAAACTATAGCGTATGACACTACAAAAGTTCATTACTCAGCTCTAAGGTTAAAATCTTTAAATTCATCAGCATTGCTAGCAAATTCAGCAAAAAAGTTATTCCATCCAAATACTGAATCTCCTGCTTGTATGTTAAGAGAAAATTCTACTTTTAGATCCTTTTATTTTTAGGGGGTATTACCGGGTATCTTTGATTTGTTTGATGTTATCTAAAGCCGTTCTTTTCATAGCAGAATCTCTTGTATCCGAGTAATGCAGAAAGAGTATCGGATACAAGATTGGATACACAAGAGGGCCAAATAAAGCTGTGCATAGCCAAACATAGTTGTGCAAAAAGCAGAAATAAAAAACCCATGAATCATTATAATTCATGGGTTTATATATTAAATCATTACAAAACTGTGCATATGATTACAAAAAACTGGTGGGCCCAGACAGACTTGAACTGTCGACCAACGGATTATGAGCGGAGACAGATTTTTATAATTTTACAATATAAAACAATATCTTGTATCTTATGAAGGTGGTTGAAGCGAATAAAATCAAAGAGACCGCAGATAAATTTGGAAGTGTAAGAAAATTAAGGCTTTTGTCTTTTTAAAGGCAAAGATGACCAAAATGTCAGTTTTTCTAGGTATAAGAATAATAAGCTATTTTTTGTTCAAAAAACTCACGAAAACCGCAAAAAGACCGCTGTTTACTGTGGTTCCGCAAAGATAGACCGTAGAAATACAAAGGTTTTTTTATAGACCGCAAAGACCATGCTAGCTTTGTGTACAAGATGTTAGACAGCACATTAATTTATTTTTAGATATGATTATATGACATCAGCTTTCTTTTGAATTACTATTATTGAAATAAATACTTCAATTGAGTTAAATCATGCAACTTGCAGAATTTTTTGTAGGTATGAGAAATCATCCTATTCTATTTTTGGGGACTGGATTTAGTCTTAGATATTTAAAAAAATCGTATTCTTGGATAGACCTTCTGAAAAAAATCTCTTTTGATTTACATGGTAACGAAAGGAAATTCTTAGATCTACTTGATAGCTGTTATGTAGGTGGAAAGCTTTCTCTAGAAATGGTTGCAGAGAAATTAGAAATAGAGTTCAATGAATTGGTTAGCACTGACGCTAATTTTGATGAAATAAATAATATATTTTACGACAATATGGCAAAGGGAAAAAGATATAGCAGATTTAAAATATATATTTGTAAATTGCTTGAAGATACAACTCAAAAAGAAGAAATGGCCCCCGAATTAGCAGAATTGATAAAAGCTAGAAAAAATATTGGTTCAATTCTAACAACTAACTATGATTTATATGCAGAGCATTTTTTTAAGTTTTCTCCATTAATTGGAAATAATATTCTTTTAAGCAATCCATACGGATCTGTTTACAAAATTCATGGGTGTGTTAGTGACCCAAGCAGTATGGTGATTACAAATAATGATTATAAATTATTTAATCAAAAATATGAACTAATTAAAGCTCAAATGTTATCACTATTCATGCACAATCCTGTCATTTTTATCGGATATAGTTTGGGTGATGAGAATATTAGGAGCATATTGAAAACAATATTTTCCTATGTCGACCCGAACTCTGATGAGGCTAAAAAAATTCAAAATAATTTTCTATTGGTTGAGTTTGACCAAAATAATATGTCAACAGAAGTTGTAAAACATGATATTGATGTAGAAGATATTGGAATTATTAGAATCAATAAAATAAATACTGATAATTACTCAGCTGTATATAAAGAAATTTCAAACTTGGTTCTACATGTTTCTGCGATGGAGATTAGAAAAGTTCAAAGTGTTTATCATGAGATTCTAAAAGGTGAGCAAGGTATATCAGTAACTATTACTGAAGATATAGATGATTTAGATAACAATCAGATGGTGCTAGCAATAGGTGCCAAAGATAATATTCGATATGAATTTAAGAAATTAGATGAATTAATAAAAGAGTATTTTGTAATTATTGAAGAAGATAACACTCCTATTATTGAAGTAATTAACAAACATGAGATTGTCGCAGGAAAAAGAGTTTTCCCAGTATTTGGTTTTTCTTCAATAAATGACAAAATCAATAATATTGATAAATTAAAGGAACTTCAATTAAATAAAATTGAAACTCATATAAAATCTTCAACATTTAATACTTATAACCCAGAAAATTCTAAATACACCAGCACTAAAGATATTATAGATGAATCTGAATGCTCTAAACACAAAAAAGATTGTCTAATATTTTGGAATTTATATTATGACTTCATTAGCTTGGATGATGTTGAGAAATATTTAAAAACTTTAAGTTCCGATCAAATGAAAGAAACTAACAATAAAAGATTATTATGTTTGTATGATTGGAAGAAATACAAAATTTAATGTAATTTGGCACTGTAATAAGTTGGAGATATACTTATTACAGTTTTTATTAAAATATGATTTAATTAAATTTTATGCCTAGAAAATAATTTTAAAAGGAGTGTTTTTTTCATTCTCTTGTTTAAATTTAAACATATTAATCCCAAATTCCAGAAAAGTATTAAATTCACAATATTCATCACTAATGAAAATTTTATGGATATTTTCTTCACATCCTAGAGTTGAAATAAAATCATTGCTTAATGTATTTAAGAAATAAAAAAAATTATCATAACTATTATCTACTGCTAAGTTTAAATTTTGGCTTTCAAAGCAATCGATTAATTTTTGCCTGTTTAACTCAGTAATATCACTGTACTTATTTTCAATACAGTCTGGGTAATCATCTAGAATTTTAACTTTAACAAAGGGATACATTAATTTAATTTCTTTATAAAAAATAAATGCAGGTAAAATCCAATTATAATTGTGATAATACAAACTATGTTCTTGAAAAAAATTCATATATTCGGTTGATGCATTATTAAATAAATTTGAAATATCAAAGTATCTTCTAAGCAAAGGATATTTTTGATCAAGTTCTAAGTAATCTTTTTCATTATTTATTTTTTTAATCTCAATTAACTCGGATTCTGTTAAACCTTTTAAAACCTCTTTATTTCTTTTAGATTGATCATTAGGGAATAAAAAATTATGACATTGATTAAAGTTGAAAAAATCCATGTGCATACAATTTTCAAGCCTATAGAATACATCTGTTATTATTATAAAATCAATATTTTCATAATCACTTTCCTTGATTCCGTAAGTTTCACCATCCATTAAAACTCCACCACTTGATTTTTTATCTTTATTTTTAATATAATAGTTAACCCATTCAGCTTGATCAATAATTCCTGAAGTACACACAACCAAAATATTTATATCACTTTCTTTACTTCCATTGACTTTATCGTGTGCATTCTTAATATAAGAAATAGCTTTACGATCCCTTCTAGTAATATGTAGAGTATTATCAAAATATGGAACTCTACCCCATAAAACCTCTTTATTATAATAATCCATTTCTTCATCATAATCTGGACATTTAACTTCAATATTAATATCACACTCATGAGTTTTCCAATAAAAGCTAAAATCCACATCTTTTTTCCCACCAAACTTCCTTTCATATTTAAAGCTGGAATATATGTCAGGGTATTCTTTGATTAATTCAAACATCCCTCCAGCCACAACCAATTCTGAAAGGTTTTGAAAAAATTGATTTTTATTAAATTTATCCCTGCCAAATTGTAGTTTTGAAATAAAGAAATTTATGTAATCATTTTTATTTAAAATATGACTTACTGTTAAATTAATATATTTCAATAATTTTATAAGATATTTTTCATCTAATTTATTTATTTTGAAAAAATGATTGCAATCCTTGATATTTTCAATTAAATAAATTAAATCATTTAATTCAATTTTTTTATTTAAACGGAGTTTTTCTAAATATTTTTGCATAAGGAATTACTCAACTAAAAATGAAATTAATACTATTTATTTACTATAACAAAACTCCCCCTAGACATCTCCATACAATACGATGCAACGTAACACACTCCCAAAATTTTCCCTCACTCCAAAAAACTCCCCCACAAAAATTCTGCTACATCGTGCAGAAATAAGTTACTTTCAGATAGAGCCTCCTATGAAAGCGTGAGAGCTGAAAGTAACTTATTTGTGGACATTGGCCTATGCGATAGTATGAATCAAGCTAAGAAGTTGATTTGGCCAACTTAACCAAACAGTTCATCAATCTCTTCCTGAGTAGCTTTACGTAACATATTGGTCGCACCTGTATAAGCATCATAGGTTTTACCATCCATAATAAATGGCTCTTTAGGCGCAAGATGTTTGCTTTGCCAATCTTTTAGATGCAAATATTCAAAACCACCTAGAGCAATCCCTTGAAACTCAAGATAGCGTCGTTCAGGTTTATTCTTATTCCGATCTTTGACATCAAAATATGTCGCAAGATAGTTAAGTGCTTTGCTTTCTTCGATTTCAAATGAATCAGAAATAGGATCATGAGTCATCCCCTTAATAAGATAAGCTTTAATGATGGATTTCATTGGAAGGTTGGTCTGTTTCTGCACAGCCTTTATAGTACTACACAGCAATTTACTTGCTTGTGGTCCTTTCAGTTGGTGCTGATTGGTTAAGTATCTTTCGGGATTAAGCTTATAAAACTTATGAGTTAGATTCCGCACAAACTCATTATCTTTATATGCATTAGCCACTTTAGAAATTGTATTGAAAATTCTCAGGGTTAGAATCTGATGAATATCATGTATATTGCCAATGTGCTGAGCTAAGTAGACAATTTCATTCAAAATTTGGGCAACTTTGTCAGGGTAAGGAGCAGGATTGCTTCCACGATAAGCTAAGCTATTAATGTATTCCTCATCTTGCTGTTTATGCTCAATAAACTTAGTGGATAACTGCTTTAAGGATTCAGGTTTTTTTAACCCTATTTGAAAGTGTTCCATAAAAATTTTGAGCGCAGGGTTAATACTTTCAGCATAAGCCTTGTCAGCATTAACTTTTTGCTCATCAAAAAAATGAGTGATATAGCTAGGTGTAGCTGTTGTATCTTCGCAGAATTGAATTTCACAGTTCGGCAAGAATTGCTTAATACGCCACGCCATATATTCATAGCTACTATAAAAGTAGCTTGTGTCAATTAAATACAAGGCTGAAACAAGACTGGCCGTATTCTGAATTGATTTACCTTGATATACAGCAAAAAGTTTACAATCAAACCAATCTTTGAAACTTTCATTCATTCGATTGACTTTATCATAAATGCTTGGTTTATCATTATCTTGAAAATCAAACTTATAGTCTTCAGCTAAACTTGCTAATGCATGAGCAATATCATTGACACGAGTAATAAAGTCATCCAAGCGTTTTTGGTGCTTACGGTGTAGTTTTTCAGGGTCTTGATTAGATCTAGTCAAACCAGTGTGCAATAAGATGTGGCAAGGTACATTTGCAATGCGCAATCGACCAATAAATTGTACCAATTCTTCAACATGAGCCTGCTTACCCAAAACAAATACTGAATCAACTTCAATTTCAGGATTATTCAGATTGACAGCTTCATCCATGATTGAGGTTGTAAATACGATATCTACACCAGTTGGAATTTTTTGTGTTTCAAAAATCTCTTTAACATCTGCTAAACCTTTAGTTTTACTATGTACCACAATACAGTTAAGTTTATAGCGTTGCTCAAAGTATTGCTTAAAGCTCTCGCATTTATCCCTAGAGTTGACACGTACAATAATTGTTTTGCCACATTTTCCTTTTGATGAATCCGATGATTTGATTAGTTCTCTAATTTTCTGCTCAATAATTGCGATAGCAGTGTATTGGTCCCCATTTGGTAAAGAGGTAACACGGATATCACGTACAGGAGGATTTTGATGTTTCACAAAAATTTCATGATCAATCTCTATTTTAAGCTGATCAAATAGCTCTGTCGTTTTGGTTGCAGTTAAGAATAAGCAAGTTGGAATCGAACGTTTTTGTAGATGCCAAATTATAGGCGTTAAAGCATCATCCCTAAATGAACCAGCAGAATATAATTTATGAACTTCATCAATGACCAGTAGAGCTTCTTTCTTTTGAGAATCAGACATTAATTTAATAATTTTGTCGAATTTATCATAGGTTGCAACAATGATACCCTTGAATTTTCGAATAGTCTCATCAGGATTCTCATTTGCACAAAAAAATAAATATTCGGATTTTAAAGCAACTTTTCCAGAATATTCATTTTGTAATTCCATTACTTTTGCTTGAGTAGGCACTACAATGATTACTAGTTTGGATCGAGCTTTTAACTTCTCCATAGTGAAAGTCGTCTTTCCTGTACCCGTTGGAGAAACTAAGGACATAAATTGATTCGGTTCGACTTTAATACCAATTGATGCTAAATATTGGCCGATGCTGAGGTATAAGGTGGTTTTAGACATGAGAACTCCATAGAGCATATCGATTTGCGATATGCCCTGACAGTTTTAGAAATTAAGATTTAGAGATTTGGACGAGCGCTGTTGATACGTTCAGCGAGCATTTCAGAAGCATTGCGCAGCGTATCTTGGCGAAGATGTGCATAACGCTGAGTCGTAGTTGGAGAAGCGTGGCCTAACAAATGTTGAACCACATAAATGTCACAACCATTGTTTACGGCCATACTGGCAAAGTTGTGGCGTAGGTCGTGAATTCGAAAGTTTTCGATCTGAGCGGCTTCTAGAATTTTCTGAAAAGTTTTGCGTATATCATTAAAAGGTAGTCCAGTTTTAGGATTAGCAAACACGTATAGATACTTTCGTGACATTCTGCGAATAATTTGCTGTGCTTGACTGTTGAGTTGAATAATTCTAGGTTTGCCTGATTTATTCTCATTGAGCTTCCAAAGGTGGTTGTTCTCATCTAAATCACTCCATTTGAGATTCAATACTTCACCTTTGCGAGCACCAGTCAATAACAGCATTTCCACAATACCGACAATAATTTGATTATCGATGTCATGAGCGTGGTGATTGGCGAGAACATGCATTAAACGTTTTAGCTCATCATCACTGAGATAACGTTCAATCTGATTCTGTTCAACCAGTTTTTTGACACGGCTCATCGGAGACTGCTCGATAATCTCTCGTTCAAAAGCCACATTAAACATACTGCTTAATAGTGCTCGTGTTCGATTGACCGTTGCGTTGGCACGATCTTCAGTTTTGATTTCAAGCATCAAATCACTAAGCATTGCTGAAGTAATTTGATTTAATTGAATATTGCCTAAAGTAGGTTCAATGTGATTCTTGAACCTTGAAACATCATCCTTCCAAGACTTTTTATTTAACTTCGCCATAGGCATGTAGACCTTATAAAAGAAATCTGCAAGCTTAGGGATATTTTCAATACGTGCTTTCTCCTCTAGAGGATTAATGCCTTTACTCAACATAAGTTGGTAACTATCTACAAGACTGATTGCTTGCTGTAAGGACACTTGAGGATATTTACCTAATGTCGTGCTGATCTTTTTTCCCTTAAAGACAGCTCTAAACATAAAAGTCTTACTTACATTCGAAATTACAACTTTTAGCCCTTTCACTTGGGGAACCGAGATTTCGACTTTGGATTTATTCTCTGGTAGAGTGAGTTGTTCGATATTGAAGAACTGTGACAGCCCAAAATTTGTTGATGATTTAAGTGGAAAAGGTGTGTTCATAAGCTCTCCTTATAGAAAAAATGGCGCACTTATCCCTGATCGTGAGACCATGTTTCAGAGAATCAGGAAATAAATGCGTTTAGATAGTTAAGCTAGGTCGATGGAATTACGACTTAGAAGAAAGGTCTTGAGCTGTCATCAAGCTGCTCAAAAGTAGTTGGTGTATTGAGTTTACGAGCATTTTCAGGGGCGATGCTTTCATCAAAAAACTTGTAAACCAATTTAGCAATAAGGTTGTTGGCTTCATCAAACAAATAAAGACCAAACCCGAATACTGAGTCGATGTTCATATACGGCATAAGATCACAATAAATTAGCTTAGATGGTTTGAACTGATTTAACAAACGCTCAACTTCATTCATTGAGTCTACTTGAGAAGCTTGAGCATCAATACTGAGCCAAGTTTTCTCACTCATTTCATGCCCTATAAAAGCTTGAAGATTATTTTCTACAATATATTTAACTACTAACTCAGCCAGAGAAGATAATAAGTACTCTGCAAATTTTCTATCATTAATGTCCGATAGATCACACGTAATACTTACCGTTGGATTTGTATTATTAAAGTCACTTTTATCAGAGCTGTTAATAAAGCTTATAGTATTTGGAAAGTCTGAAAGATTTTTATGCAACTGAAAACGTTGGAACTCAATTCGACCTTGAAGAAGATCCAAATCTTCTTCTGAATTAATCAACGTAACATTTTTTTCTTGAGTTTGGCTGTTCATACCTTTTACCTTATTGCGAGTGAAATTGTGAGCACTTGTATGAATCTTTCAACGTCTTATCAGATCAATTCAAGCACCCAACCCCTGACATTTTCTACCAATGCCGTTTGAGTAAATACATTTTATATATAAGAAATTTTTTGAACAATGGTAAGAGATTTAAATACATCTTATGAATTCATATAATATAAATTACATATGTTACTGTTTTTATTGCAGTTAAAAAACAAAAGCAATAATTATCATTCGAAATGTCCTGAAATAAACAACCAGCAAATCTTTTGCATGAATAACATAAATTTTTTTATATAAATTATTAAATAAAAAGCAATTGCTAAATAACTCAATTTATATTTTTTTGAATCTTTTTTTAATAATTTTGCTGTAAAATACAGTTCACTTTTATAAAACCTCTAAAACAATGTCTATTTATCTCCCCAAACTGGTATACGAAGCCTTAATAGCTAATCCAAATCTAACGATTAAAGAAATTATGGACGTACAAGGCACGCCGTACTCAACTGCTGCCCGATATAGGCAGCGTTTCGAATCATTAAAAAAAGATTGTGATTATGCTGAGCAAGTTCACCATAAGATAAATAAGACTAAAATTGAGACTTGGAGGAAAATAAACCATCAGTCACAATACATGTCTGATCTATTAATTGAGCTTTTAAATAGCAGCGGATTTCAATCTACATCTCATTTAAGAGCGATATACTATGATAAGTATTACTCAGTAAATAATGGCGAACCTCAATCTAGAAGAAATTTTAATAGGTATTTCAAGACTGCTCGTGAGAATTTAGAGCAAAGTAAATTTAAGCTCTTAATATGTAGATCGCCAGTTAATCGAATAGGTTTTCATACTGTAATAAATCCTAACTACAGTCCCGAGGACCAGTAGAACGTCCGACAGGTTATTTGAGTAGAGCATCATTGGTTGTTTCTCTTAAAACGATAAAAAATCACCCCAAGGCCAGAACGGTCTTGGGGTCTATTTTACGGTTAGGTCAGTAATCACTTGGCATCAACAATGTCGTTAAAGAACGATCTGCTTCCGTGATGATCCAAATTTTATCTTCGGCTATCGAATAGCTTGAGAAGATACGAGTATCATTGATTAATGCTTCCTCATTTGATTCTTTGTCTTCATCCTCTAAGTCTCCCCAATCACCCGTTTGATGACGATAAAGTAATTGGAGTAGATCAAGTTGATGATTTTCTGCAAAAGCCAAAGCATTGGGTGTAGACACAACTTGGCCCAAAGCGAATAATCGTTGCCTTGTCATAAATACGTCTCACATAAAAATTAATAGAAAACTGTGTGGGCGGTGGTCTGTGAAGATGTTTAGATTTGATTGATCTTATGGCGTTCTAAAATCTCAGTCGGAACATAGATCAAAATGCCTTCATTGTCGTTGAGCATAATATACACCTCATACCAATCCTGCTTTTTTTCAACGAATTCAACCTCACCTAATGACAATTTTTCAGATAAGCTAAAACTGAGCTGAGGAAAAGGCTTAGTTAAATCATTGTCATCTTCACATATAACAAACCACCCATGCAGGGTGGCTTGATAAGATTCATCATACTGATGTTCGAGTGTCTGTATATGCAGTGAAATACTTGCTCGAATTGAATCATCTGACACTTGCTGTAAGTCAGATTGGCTCTTGATGTACAGCATTTTCATCCTCCACACTGGCTAAGGAATCTGAGCTATCATCCTGAGTTGATTGTGGACTCTTCGGTTTTGGACCACGTTTTCCGTTTACAGGTTTCATATCATTAGAGGATTCAGATGTTGATGAGTTTTGTTGCACGACATCATCAAATGAAAGTGGCCAAAGTTCATATTCATCGTTAACTTCAAGTAAGCGTGCAGTTTGTGGATGCAGTCGGATTACGCCTTGATCAACTAAGGCAGCTCCTAGAAAACTTGCATTGTTGACTGACTTACCTACGAATAATTCTTTCAATGCAACAGCATGGAATGGCTTTGCTGATTGATAAAGCTTTTGTAAGGTTAAAATGATCTGCTCAACTTTGATCAATTCTGTGCTGAATCCACCAGATGATTCATTTTCACTTAGAGCGATACCAAAGCTTTGATCGTCATTATCTTGCCATAGTTGATATTTAAGCTGACCTTTAGCTCTGTCCGATAACTTATTACAACTCCATGTTTTAATGAGAGTTTGGTTCATTTTGTCAAAAAATCTTGGTTGCATAATGGCTTCCTTTAAGCATAAAAAATCCCGATGTACTGCAAGAGCACATCGGGACCTAAATTTAAGATTATGGGTTAGAACATTGCTTCACATGCAGCGATATGTTTTGCTACAGATTTGATGCTTTGTTGATTAGGGGTAAATGTTGTGACCTTTTTATTGTTTAGGTACACATCAATCTTTTTGGCTTTAGAAATTCCTTGGGAGAATTCATACCAAGCATTTGCACCATTACGCCACTTTGTAGAAGCAGAAGGTGCTGCTTGTTTTTTACCATCAAACAGAAATGTTAAAGGATATTTTGAATCCGTATTTTCATAACTACTTTTCTTGGTTTCCAAACGTGCAGAGTGATCATAATTATCACCAGCACCATCATTGCATGTCACCCAAAGCGTATTGCCTTGAGCATCCTGAATTGAATATTCTGAAAAACCTTGAGAATAACTAGACTGCCATACATTGGGTGCTGCATGAGCAAACCCAGTAACAGCTAGTAATGATATGAGTATGAGCTTTTTCATAAAAGAATCCTATTGTTGTTTATTACTTTTTCACACATGGACGAATACTTTGGATGTATTGACCATCGTTGGTGTCTTTAAAAAATCCATTCTTGGATTGAATTTGTAGACATTGACCTTTTTTAAAGGGTTTCATTTGCTTTGTTACTTTTTCAGGTAACATATAAGCATTCAAAATGACTTCACCTTGAGTCGTTGGGAAGATAACCGCTTCACCACTCAAGATCAGATTCTTTTTCAGTGTGACTTGTTCAGTCTTTGCTAATGCGACATTAGAAATAGCAAGACCTGCTAAAAAGCAAAATAAGAATTTGAAAGTTTTCATAATGATCTCACGATTTAATTAATTCACCTGACTATAAATGCAGTCATTCCAAGGTTTGGTATTCTCACGGTATTTGGAACATGCCATTACAGCACGCTCTAATCCGCCCAAGGTCTGACCATAGGCATCGATATCAGATATGGAGACATCACCTTGTTTCTTGATCTGCGGAGCATACTTCCGTTGAGCTTGTTCGGCTTGAAGTTGTTGCTGTCTCAGTTGCTGAGCTTTGAGTTCTTGTTGCTTTAATAAGAGATATTCCTCTTTGCTGTTAAAGTCAGAAAAACCAACAACATCACCATTTCCGTCATATTGCAATGTTCGCCAAACAGTGACTCCTTTCTCTGTGACAGGAATAATCCCATCAGGAGAATTTAATATACGCTCAGCCATTGCTTGCTGTTGCTGTGTTTGATAAGACACAACAAGATCATTTGCAGAGTTTGCTGTACGTTGTATATCAGGATCACCTGATAAAGTTGCTACCGCTGTTAAAGCAGAACTAAGTAGATTAGAAAACCCCATACAATTTCCTTTAAATATGATTATAAAGTAATAGCTTAAGCTCAACTTCCGAGTCTAAATCAAAGTAATGTACCTATATTGGGTACATTGCGCATTGTATCGATAATGAGCGCATGACAGCAAGTATCAATACGAAAGAGATGCAGGCTTTGACGAATTGGTTGAAGCAAGCACGACAGGACCAAAACTGTTCTATGCGAGCATTAGCAGAACGCATGGATAAACCTCACTCGTTTGTTCAAAAGGTTGAACAAGGTGAGCGACGTTTAGATGTGGTTGAATATGTTTGGTATTGTCGTAAGCTAGGTGTTAATCCACAAGATGGATTACTTTTGATTGAGCAGGTGCTCTTAGCCTCTAAAGACTGATCGTCTGAATAGAATGATCTAGATTGAAGTTAAGTTTGATTGAATAAGTTCAAGACCCTGATTAGGGTTAATATCTAAAGCTTTGCAGTAGAACAAATATTCCACGACATCTAATAAATATTGTCCATTTTCAACATCCTGAACATAGGAAAATGGTTTATTTAACCGATCTGCCAATTGTTCCAAACTTAGGTTTTTTGCCTGACGTTGCTCAATCAGCCATTGTTGCAAGATAAGCATCGATTTCCTCATTCAAACAAACACGAGAGCAACAGCACAAAGCTTTGTTGTTAGGTCTGTCTTTTTATCATTACAGACCCGAATCGCTTTGGCTATAGATTTGCATTGGGGATGTGGAAGAGTCTCGATGACTTTCGATACAGATTCGAGTTTTGGATAGTGTTTTTTCATGGTCACTCCTTTATTAGTTAAAGACCATGAAAATAATATGTGTTTGAAAATCAGTTAAATTCGCTATTACTTACTACGCGGTTTTCCTGCATCAGAGCGCTTTTTACGCCATTCACCATTATCATTACGTGTGCGATTTTGACCAGCAGTTGGACCTGTTTTTACAACTGGACCTTTTGTGTCTTTTGGAGATGGCATATTCTTTTCCTTTAATTCAGTTATTAAGCCATTAATAATATTGAAAGTTAAAAGTTATGCAATATACAAAGCAAATTAATTTCTATAAAAACTCCCCATACCTCAATCAGAAATCCCCTATGCAGATAGGGGAAAAAGGTCAAACAACAAAAAGTCCCAATTCCCCCAAGCCTAATCGTTTTCCACACGCTTTACGCCTCGATGACCTAGATCATAGAAGATTCATCTTCATCGTAGATCGAGTGGAAAGCCGAAGTGCTAGGAAACGTTAATTGGGAGATGGATTTACATGAGGGATATAGACCAACGGACTATCGAACGGATGGACCACAAAATAGACCGAAAAATCCGATGGTCTAAGAATAACAGGCATTAAAAAACCTCATAACTCAAAGAGTTACGAGGTCGAATTTGGTGGGCCCACCCAGACTTGAACTGGGGACCAACGGATTATGAGTCCGCTGCTCTAACCGACTGAGCTATAGGCCCTATAATTGAATTTGTTATATTTCAACAAGTTCAAGCGCAAAGAATACTAGCGAAGATTTTTTAAAAACACAAGCCATTTTCAGAAATTGCTGTATAGATAGTCAGCAGACGAATTTGATTATTATTGAAATATAAAAACTACACCTTCACTTTCCGAAACATTGCCCGATGCAACTTTAAACGCTTCTCTTTACGCACTTCTAAAAACAACTCAAACATTGACCATACCAAGACCAATAACAACACAGTCAATGCCACAAGAAAAGTCGTCAAATAAGCCACTTTAGTATCCTTCCATGATGCGTGGAATAGTGAAATGATGAATAGAATCATAGCTAATTACGACCAAAGTCTAATGATTTACAAATCATTTGAATAGTGCATTTTTGCTCAATTTAAGACTTAATTTCTCTCAATTCATATATTTTTAATATTAAAAACAAAGTATTTAGAGTTAAAACCAATAAAAGATATAACGCTATATCAACTGCATCACTTGAGATTGCTATATTTCAAACAATTTTCTGTTGACTCTTATATAAAACAAGCAGAAATTATGCATTTCCAGATTCATCAGCTGTTACATCTATGTTGAAAAAATTTATAGGCGAATCCGCATTCAAACTTGCAGGATGGCAATATCAGGTAGAACCCAACATCCTCGAAAATAAACAAGTGATCGTCGGTTTTGAACACACCTCAATGATGGATGCAATCCTCTCGCTTGCTCTGTTCCAAATTTATGATATTAAAATTCATACTTTAATCAAAAAAGAGCTTTTTAAAGGGCCACTTAAACCTATTTTAGAAAAAGTCGGCGGTATTCCAGTAGACCGTAAATCTAACAAAGATATTGTGTCGCAAATGGTCGAACTTTTTGATCAAAATGAACATTTCAATTTGGTCATCGCACCCGAAGCAACTCGCGCAAAAACAGGTGAAGCCCGCAAGCCAATTCGTACAGGTTTTTGGCATATTGCCAAAGCAGCCAATGTGCCTATCGTTTTAATGTATGCCAACTCACAAACCAAACAAGGTGGGATTTTTGGCAAAATCTATCCGACAGATTTAGATCACGATATGGCACTTATCCAACAATTATATAAAGAACATGTGGGCTTAGATATTGTCATTCCTGAGCCTAAAACAACTCAAAGTAACACTTAAAAAAACCTAAAACTCTGCCCTTTATCTAAAAAAAGGGCTTATGTTAGAATGGGCGCAATTTTGATAGGCATACTGCCAATCTGTAAGGAGCATAGTTCGCATGGCGGGTCATTCCAAGTGGGCCAACATTAAGCATCGTAAAGCCAAACAAGATGCTAGTCGTGGTAAGTTGTTTACCAAATTTATTCGTGAATTAACAACTGCTGCAAAGCTCGGCGGTCCAGATGCGGCAAGTAACCCTCGTTTACGTGCTGTTGTGGAAAAAGCACTTTCAGTTAACATGACACGTGACGTCATTAACCGTGCCATCCAGCGTGGTGCAGGCGGTGAAGATAACGACGATCTTAAAGAAGTAACCTATGAAGGTTATGGTGTAGGTGGTGTTGCGGTTATTGTAGAAACCATGACAGACAACTTAAACCGCACCGTGCCAGATGTACGTCACTGTTTCTCTAAAACTGACGGTAACTTAGGCACCAATGGTTCTGTAGCATTCCTATTCACCAAACGTGGTGAAATTTCATTTGAAGATTCATCTTTAGAAGATCAAGTGATGGAAGTGGCTTTAGAAGCTGGCGCAGAAGATATTGAAGTGTCTGAAGATGGCATTTTGGTTATTACCACGCCAGAAGCTTTTGGTACGGTTCAAGATGCGCTCACAGCAGCAGGTTTGAAATCTGACAATGCTGAAGTGGTTATGAGTCCATCGACCAAAGCAGAAATTACAGACATCGATCAAGCGAAAAAAATTATGAAAATGATCGATATGCTTGAAGATTTAGATGATGTTCAAAACGTATATACCAACGTTGAATTCTCTGATGAAGTTTTAGCACAATTAGACGCATAATCGGTCTAACTGCAATTCCTAAAAACGCACGTTCTCGTGCGTTTTTTTATAGATCCAGTCAAAATAATTCTAAGATTCTAATAAATTAAACTTTATTTAATAAACCATGACAGTTTAAAACATCATATTCTTTAATCACAAAGCTAGAATGCAAACCTGCCACATGCTCAATTTTACCAATCCGTTTTAATAAAATTTCGCTGTAATTTTCCATATCTCGTGCCACAACCTCTACAATAAAATCTGCAGTCTGTCCTGTCACCAAAAATGCACGTATCACTTCAGGAATGCTTTCCAATTCATCCAAAAATTTGGCAAAAATATCGGTATCGTGTTTGCTCAAAGACACCTGCAACAACACATGCAAACTAAAGCCCAGTTTTTGATAATTAATTTCACGCTTTAAACCTGAAATAATTTTATGATCGATCAGACTTTTAATACGGCGATGCACCGAACTTACCGACAGATTAACCCGCTCGGAAAGTTCATTCAAATTGACATCTTCATTGCTTAAAATTTCTAAAATATGCTTATCGTAGCGATCTAATTCCATTTTCAAGCACTCAATCTAATCTGATAAAATTTAAACTCATGCTGCCATTATACTTAAATTATTTTGCAGACTAAGCATCTGTATCGAAAATTATTTTCCATTATTAAAGCAAAATGTTTATGATTCAACAGATCACCGCTTATCGTTTTGAACAACTTAACAGACAAACGGAACAGCTTTCTAATTTATTGATTTTCAAATTTTTAAATTTAAAAAACTCAACAAAACAACGAATCTACTCATACATTTTCACAATCCCGACCGTCTATCTTTTACAAGTGCATAGAAATGTATTAAAACAGATGCGCTCGACAATAAGCACAATGCAGCACAACAAAACCAATAAAAATACAAGGAATCGTCATGGCTTTTAAATCTCTAAGCTTGCTGAAAATAAAATTAGCTCTGTATTTACCGTAGAAACTCAGACCAGCTCTTTATTCGATGGACTCTTAAGTGGTGGCTCTTTAAGCAATACCTTTTCTGGTTTGCTTGGCAGCCTGACTAGTTCGACCTCGACCACACCTACCCTAGATTCTTTATTAAAAAGTTTACTCTCTGGCAGCAGCTTAGATAGTTCTAGCCTAACCAATCTAATCAGCCAATTTTCAAGCTCGAATACCAACTTAGATATCACCAGTTTAATTAGCAAACTGACACAATCCAATGGCGGTAGCTTCGATATTGCTTCCATCACCAATTTACTCAGTGGCATGATTGGCAGCAATGCAGGTGATTTAGATATTACGAAACTCACCCAATTAGTGAGTGGGTTAATCGGTGGTAATACGGGTAATCTTGATATTGCTCAAATTACTCAATTGGTCAGCGGTTTGATTTTGGGTAATAGTGACCTCGATATGGCCGCAATCACACAACTGGTTGGTGGTTTAATTGGCGGCAATACTGGCAGTTTAGGCGGTATGGATTTTGGTGCTATCGCTGAACTGGTGGGTGGTTTAATCCAAGGCAATGGCGATCTTGATATTGCTCAAATTGCTCAACTGGTTAGTGGCTTGATTGGTGGCAACATCGGTGGAGGTTTAGGCGGTCTAGATATCGCAGTGATTGCTGAACTTGTAGGCGGTTTAATCCAAGGCAATGGCGATCTTGATATTGCGCAAATTGCTCAACTGGCAAGCGGCTTGATTGGCAGCAATATCGGTGGCGGTTTAGGCGGTATGGATATCGCGGTCATTGCTGAATTAGTAGGCGGTTTAATGCAAGGCAATGGCGATCTTGATATTGCACAAATTGCGCAACTGGCAAGCGGCTTAATTGGCGGTAACATCGGTGGTGATTTAGGTGGTCTAGATATCGCTGCTCTAGAACCAATTCTTGCGTTGCTTAATCCTGAAGGTCAGCTTGCAAGTGACTTTGATCTAGGTGGTTTATTAAATAATCTGACTGGAGATACAACTGGTGGTTTCAGCTCAGATGGCTTGAGTGATGGTTTTGACAACTTAATTTCTGGTTCAGATTTTAACATCAGCGACTTACTGCAAGGTGCGTCATCTACAACCAGTTCAGAGATCAATATTGATAGCTTAGTTCCTGGGTAATACCCCTGCTTTAGGCGATGCGCTTGGTGGTTTAACTGGTGGAACATCTGATACACAATTTGATTTAGCTACCCTGCCAAACTTGGTACAGAATTTTGATTTGAATAACTTAAATTCTTTGTTCTAACTCTTAGTTCTAGATTTTATACATCAGTATCCAAAAAAATACGCGCAGATTGCGCGTATTTTATCTGAGGCGATAACATTTAAATACCGCGCCAATCTACACGTGCATTACGCTCAGTTTGATAAATACGAGAAACATATTGCCCTAAAGGTAAATCCAGCAAATATTTTTTATAATCTTTAAATTCTTCAGAAATCACTTCATCATGTTCTTTTTCCCACGGCGTTCCAGAAATTTCCAAAATAGGTGCAAGCATCGAACACACTGAAATATCGGCTAAACCTAAACGCTCACCCACAAAATAACGCCCGTAATTATCAATCAAATGCTGATTTAAAATGACAATTAATTCATCCATCCGCTGTTTGGATTCTGCAACTTTATCTTGATCGAGCTGATAGCCCTTAGACACCAAGGCTTTAATAATTGGCTTGGAATATTTAGAAAATTGACGCAAATAGCCTTTTTCGCCAATTAAAATTTCCAAAGGTTCTTCACTTTCAGATAATGCATGCGCCAATCCCCAACGACGCACATGCTGGCCCAATTCATCAGCCAAAGTATTTATCGCCAATGCATGTTTATATTGTTCGGCATCACTACGCAACAAGGCATGTTCGGGATAAACATCGTCCAGATAAAAAGCAATTTGAGTCGAATCTGCTATCCAGCGATCTTGATCACGTAAAATAGGTAATTTATTTTGCCCTGTTTTTAATTGGGCAAAAGCGCGATGCACGCCTGGAATTAAGTTTTGCGCATCATAATCTAACTCTTTATGATCCAATAACCAGCGAGCTTTCTCACAAAAATGAGACAAAGGAAACTGGTATAAGATGCGCATAAAATCTCCATATTTAAAATTTTGATATCCAAAGCAGTATCAATACTGTGCTTGTCATACTTTAGTCATAGCCTCTTATAATTACAATGTACTTTTTATTCAAAAATCAGGCGAAACAGTCAGCAATTCAAAATCAATTCCGAAAAGAAATTCAACGTACAGCATCAAGCACGCTAGATTGGAGAAACATCTGTCCGATGACCTGACTTTATCTGCCCTTTCATGTAAAATCGTGCCTAATTTTTAAATAACACGTTGTGAGTTATTCATGGGTTTTAATTGTGGTATTGTGGGCCTGCCAAACGTTGGTAAATCTACGCTTTTTAATGCTTTAACCAAAGCTGCAATTGCAGCGGAAAACTTCCCGTTCTGTACCATTGAGCCAAATACAGGCATTGTACCTGTGCCAGATTCACGTTTGGACAAATTGGCGGAAATCGTAAATCCGCAACGTGTATTACCCACCACGATGGAATTTGTGGATATTGCAGGTTTGGTTGCAGGTGCATCTAAAGGTGAAGGTTTAGGTAACCAATTCCTTGCCAACATTCGTGAAACTGATGCGATTGCGCATGTAGTTCGTTGCTTTGAAGATGAAAACGTCATTCACGTAAATGGTAAAATTGACCCATTAGATGACATTGCAACCATCAATACCGAACTTGCGTTGGCCGATTTAGAAACGGTGAGCAAAGCCATTACACGCTTAGCAAAATCTGCCAAAGGTGGCGATAAAGAAGCCGTAGCGACCAAAGCCGTTTTAGAAAAAATCCAACCTTTACTGGATGATGGCAAGCCTGCACGTGCAGCCAATTTAGATGACGATGAACGCAAATTGGTTCGTGGTTTTGGTTTATTAACCTTAAAACCAACCATGTATATTGCGAACGTGGCAGAAGATGGCTTTGAAAACAACCCGCACTTAGATGCAGTCAAAAAACTTGCTGCAGAAGAAAATGCGATTGTGGTGCCTTTATGCAACCAAATTGAAGCCGAAATTTCATTACTTGAAGATGAAGACCGTGCAGAATTCCTAGAAGCTCTTGGTATGGAAGAACCAGGGCTGAACGTAGTGATTCGTGCAGGTTATGCGCTGTTAGGTCTGCAAACTTACTTTACTGCAGGCGTACAAGAAGTCCGCGCGTGGACAGTGAAAGTAGGTGCAACTGCACCACAAGCAGCAGGCGTAATTCACACTGACTTTGAAAAAGGCTTTATCCGCGCAGAATGTATTGCTTATGAGGATTTCGTACAATACAACGGCGAAGCAGGTGCAAAAGAAGCAGGTAAATGGCGCTTGGAAGGTAAAACTTATATCGTACAAGACGGTGATGTTTTACACTTCCGTTTTAATGTTTAATTGTTTTTATGTTTAGTTTTAGAACAATGCTTACAGCCGAGCATTGATTCAATAAAAAAACCTCGATGCTTACATCGAGGTTTTTTTATGGGCGATTCCGCATCACATTAATGCAGAACAACCTCAATTAAGACTGCACCACATTGCCCTTTTGTTTCGGGTCAGTATTGCCCAATTCAGGATGCGCCAAAGCATCAGCACATTGTTTTTTATCCCGTTCATAATCAGCTTGTTTTTGTGCAAGACTGCTTGAACTGTCAATCGTCGCACGTGCCCAAATTTCCAAACTGGTCAAAGCCTTACGACACAGCGCATATTTCCCTTCCGTTACAGAGTCGGTCATTTTGACATTAATACGCCAGTCGGTACTTAATTTACGGGCAGGTTTGCGGACTTTATCTTCAATTAAGTTACGCTGTTTACGATACACGTACGGCTCAACTTCATTCATTAATTCCCACGCGGCTTGCGCATACACAGTCGCATCATTGGTGAGTTTTGGCGCAGGCTTAATTTCTACTGTTTTTTGCGGGTTGTTGTCATTGCTACACGCTTGCAATAACAGGCTACTGCATAACATTGAAGCAAGCAGGATTACAGGTGTTTTCAATTTCAACATATCGGTTCGCCCATACAAACAATTCGGCATCATGCTAATGAATTCAAGTATAATACACAATCTTCATTTGACCCATCGTTCAACTTTCTCCCACAAGGTGTGTCGTGTCCGTACACAATATTCAAACTGCGCCCGCAGCAAGTTTTTGGCAAGGTGCAAAAGATAGTCAGGCGATTATTTTCACCTATCTGCCTGTTTCTTTTGCTTTTGGTGTTTCTGCAACTCAATTCGGCTTTAGCGCATGGGAAGCCTTATTTTTATCTTGCTCGATGTATGCAGGGGCGAGTCAATTTTTAGTCGTTGCCTTATTGGGCAGTGGAACTTCAATCTGGATGACCGCATTAACGGTAATCGCCTTGGATATTCGACATTTACTTTACGGCCCGGCCTTACAAAACCTGATTCAAGATCGTTTAAACCTAAAAAAAACTGCAATTTGGTCATGGGGTCTGACCGATGAAGTTTTTGCCTCAGGCATGATTAAACTGTCACAGCGCCGTCAGGAATGGTCTGAATCATGGATGCTTGGACTGAGTTTATTTAGTTGGTTGTCTTGGGCATTAGGCTCTTTGTTAGGTGGATTATTTGCCGATCAAGTCACTAAAATGCCACAGTTTTTGCAAGCGGCGCTCGACTTTTTACTGCCCGCTTTATTCCTTAGCTTCTTATTGGCAGCATTTGAAAAGAAACACACCTTTGTCGTGGGAATCACCATTCTAGTATCTGCCGTAGCTTGTTATTTTATTGACTTATCTGCTGCAATTTTTATTGGGATTTCTTCAGGTATTTTGGCGGGATTATTTAAACACTATGTTTTAAAACAACCCGACCCTGAACATACAGGAGCAAAATCATGAGTTTAGAAATTATTTTGGTCGGTATTATGGTCGGTATCGCAAACTTCGCCTCACGTTTTGGGCCATTTTTTGTGATTCAAAAGTTTCAACAAGGCTCACAGCAACGTGGTGCTTTATGGCTTAAAATCGCTTTGGGCAGCATTGGTATAGCCGCAATTAGCTCTATGCTCGTGGTTGCAACCTTGCCACCTTTGCTTGAAACACCCAATAAAAGTTTTGCGATGTTGATTGGCTTTTTAGTGCTGACAGGTTTGTATTTTAAGTTTAAGAAAATCGTACCTGCAACGCTTACCGCAGCCATCACCTATGGTTTAATTTATACTTATGTGCCATTTTCGTTCTAATGTTGCTGAAATTTAGAGGTTGAATCGTCCAAATGATCTATTTCAGGATTCAGCCTTAACTGCTTTAAAGCACTGAATGCAATATAAGTAGATGACAAAATCATGATTTTGTTGCAAACAGGGCTTAACTCATGGAACAGTTCTGCTATGCTAAAAGCCCACTTTAGCAAGGACGATTCACATGAGCGTGACCATTGGTACTCCCCTTCAATCTTCTGCTTTTAAAGTTTTGCTATTGGGTTCAGGGGAACTCGGTAAAGAGGTGGTAATTTCACTGCAACGCTTAGGCGTAGAAGTACATGCCGCCGATCGCTACGACCATGCGCCAGCCATGCAAGTCGCACATTATGCTTATACTTTAAACATGGCAGATGCCACAGAATTAAAACAACTGATTGAAAAAATTCAACCCAATTTAATTGTGCCTGAAATTGAGGCCATTGCGACATCAGTTTTACTTGAAATTGAAACGCAAAATATTGCAACAGTGATTCCATCTGCCAAAGCGGTAAATTTGACCATGAACCGTGAAGGCATTCGTCGTTTGGCTGCAGAAGAATTAGGTTTGCCGACATCCGCTTATCGCTTTGCCAATTCACTCGAATCTTTCCGCGCTGCATGTGATGACATTGGTTATCCAAACTTTGTGAAGCCTGTGATGTCATCTTCAGGCAAGGGACAATCGCGTGTCACCTGCTTTGATGAAGTTGATGCAGCTTGGGAATATGCCCAGACTGGCGGACGCGTCAATCAAGGCACTGTGATTGTTGAATCACAAATTGACTTCGATTTTGAAATTACCTTATTAACCGTACGTGCTAAAAACCCAGAAACTGGTGCGATCGAAACTTCATATTGCGACCCAATTGGTCACCGTCAAGATGCAGGCGACTATGTAGAAAGCTGGCAACCTCAAGCCATGAGTGATGCTGCCTTGACTGAAGCCAAACGAATTGCACACAAAGTGACTACTGCCTTAGGTGGTTGCGGTATTTTTGGTGTAGAGCTGTTTGTGAAAGGCGATAAAGTCTGGTTCAGTGAAGTATCTCCACGTCCACACGACACAGGTTTGGTGACATTGGCTTCACAATTCCAAAGTGAATTTGAATTACATGCCCGCGCGATTTTAGGCTTACCTGTCAATACCACACGCCATAGCGTTGCAGCCAGTGCGGTGATTTATGCAGGTGTCGATGCAACGAATCTTTCATTTTCTGGCCTGAATCTTGCATTAGCACATCCCGATACAGATTTACGTTTATTTGGCAAACCTGAAGGTTTTGAGCGTCGTCGTATGGGCGTTGCCACTGCACGAGCAGAAACCACAGAGCAAGCGCGTGAGCTAGCTCAGCAGACTGCGGACACTGTTCGCGTACATTTAAACGAAAATCAAAATTAAGCTCGTCATTGCATAACGGAATTGTCCATGATCATTACATTACCCTTGCTGAATTATGTAAAAAGCAACCATGACATTCAGGCCATTAACCAATGGCGCACCGATGTCGAAAATCAGCTACAACAATGTTTTGAAAATGGACAATCCATTCGTGAAGTGATTTTGGCGCGTTCTAACCTGATTGATGAAGCGCTCACTTTCTTATGGCAACATGCTGAATTAGACAAAACCGATTTGAGCCTATTTGCAGTGGGCGGCTATGGGCGTAAAGAAATGCTGCCCTATTCCGATGTCGATATTATGGTGTTGTCGGAAGATGCAATCACATCAGAACAAGAACAACTTATTTCGACCTTTATTTCGTCTTTATGGGATGTTGGCAACTTCAAACCTGCCACCAGCGTGCGGACTATTCAAGACTGTGTGATTCAGGCAACCAGTGATTTAACTGTTGCAACTGCCTTGATTGAAGCGCGTTTAATTACAGGAAATCAGCAGCTTGCCAAATGGCCGCGTCGTATTGTTTCGCAAACTTGGACAGATAAAACCTTTTTTGATGCCAAAATGGAAGAGCAAAGCAAGCGTTACGCGCAGCACAATGACACCGAAAGTAATTTAGAACCTGATATTAAAAATGCTCCGGGCGGTATTCGTGACATCAACCAAATTGGCTGGATTGCCAAACGCCATTTTCGCGTCAATCGTATTTACGACTTGGTGCATTTAGGTTTTATTTCAGAATTTGAATTGGGTGTACTTGAAGAAGCCGAAAGCTTTTTATGGGAAATCCGTCATCATCTCCATCGTTTAACCAAACGTGATGAAAACCGTTTATTGTTTGATTATCAACGAGATATTGCAGCAACTTTTGGCTATGTTCGAGAAGAAGGTAAACCGCAAAATTACCCGATTGAACAATTTATGAAGCGTTATTATCGCTCTGCACAGCAAGTTTCCACTTTAAATGAAATGTTGCTGGCCTATTTTAATGAGTCGGTCATTACCCCGCGTTTGCCTAATTATGAACGTAACATTGAAGAAATTAATGAAAATTTTAAACTGGTCGATGGCAAACTTGCCGTGCAGCACCACAAAATTTTCTCAGAAAAACCAAGCGCAATTTTAGAAATTTTCTATTTATTGGCTAATCGTCCTGAAATTGAAGGAATTCGCGCACGAACACTGCGCCTGCTGACACTTGCAGCCAAGCGTATTGACCAAAGTTTCCGTGATGATCCAACGCATCAAGCGCTGTTTATGGCAATTTTGCGCTCACCGCACCGCTTGTATAATACCTTGGTGACTATGAAACGCTTAGGTGTATTGGGCAATTACATCCCCGCTTTTGGTCAAATTACAGGTTTAATGCAATACGACTTATTCCATATTTATACAGTCGATGCGCACATTTTACTATTACTCCGCAATTTAAGCCGCTTCAAAGAACCTGAATTCGCGAAAGATTTTCCTGTGGTCAGTTCGGTATTTCAGCGTTTAGCCCGTCGTGACATTATTTATTTGGCTGCGATTTTCCATGATATTGCTAAAGGTCGTCGTGGTGATCACAGTGAACTTGGTGCGGTAGATGCGATTGAGTTTTGCCGTAAACACGGATTTACTGAACGTGAATGTAACCTTGTGGCATGGTTAGTCAAAAATCACTTGTTGATGTCAGTCACAGCACAGAAAAAAGATATTTCTGACCCCGATGTGGTCAAGGAATTTGCCGAAAAAATGGGAGATATGGAGCATTTAGATTATCTCTATACCTTAACGGTTGCTGATATTAATGCGACTAATCCAACACTCTGGAACTCATGGCGTGCATCCTTAATGCGCCAACTTTATACGCAAGCGCGTGATGTCATTCGCTCAGGACTTGGGCGTCCCGTCGATTATCAAATGCTGATTGAAGACACCAAATTTGCGGCAAGCGAGTTACTGGTTAAAGATTTTGAACTCAGTGCTGTTGAAAAAGTCTGGCAAGAACTGGGCGATGAATACTTTATTAAAGAATCTGCCGATGAAATTGCATGGCATACCCGCGCGATTTTGGAGCATGGCGATAATCCTGCACCATTAGTGCTCATGCGCGCGCACCGAAAATCAGCACAAGACGCAGTACAAATCTTTATTTACACGCAAGACCAACCCAACCTATTTGCCACAACTGTCGCTATTTTAGACCGCATGAACCTTGACGTTCAGGATGCACGAATTATTACTGCGACCAAAGCCTTTAGTTTGGATACTTACGTGGTCTTAGACCGTTTTGGCACACTCTTAACAGACCCTGAACGTGAAGAAATGGTGATTGAGGCTTTAGTGAATGCCTTGAGCCAGTCAGATAAATATCCGGGTCTGATGCAACGCCGCATTCCGCGTCAATTACGTCATTTTGACATTGAAAATACAGTAGAAGTGACTTTCAATGCAGCGCTGAATCAAAACATGGTCGAAATTGCCACACTAGATCATCCCGGGTTACTCGCCAAAATTGGCGGCTTGTTTATGATGCAAGGCTTAGATATTCACTCCGCCAAAATTGCCACCCTGGGCGAACGTGCCGAAGATATTTTCTTCGTCACCAAAAAAGATGGCAACCCAATGACAAAGTCTGAAGCAGATACCTTTGCAATCCAGCTCAAAGCTGCTTTAGATGAGGCCTCTAATCAGGTCTGTGGTCAACATTAACTTCAATTTACGGAACATCCATGAACTCAAGTTTGTCCTTATTACATCCTTACCCTTTTGAAAAGCTAAACAAACTATTTCAGGACGTACAACCTGCAAATTTGCCGTTAATTCCACTGTCTATTGGTGAACCTAAACATCCTGCACCTAAATTTGTCAAACAAGCCATTATTGATAATTTTCAGCATTTATCGACTTATCCGAACAGCAAAGGTCTGCCTGAATTACGTCACAGCATTGCCCATTGGCTGACACAACGCTTTCATTTAAAACAAGTTAACCCAGACACTCAAGTTCTCCCCGTTTCAGGTACACGTGAAGCGATTTTTTCCTTTGTACAAGCCTTGATTCGACGTGAAGATGCGCCTTATGTAGTGATGCCCAATCCGTTTTATCAAATTTATGAAGGGGCAACTTTATTGGCAGGTGCTCAACCCTATTTCATCAATTGCACCGAAGACAATAATTACTTGGGTGATTTTGATGCTGTACCTGCAAAAGTCTGGGAAAAAACTGCTTTATTATTTGTCTGTACACCGGGAAATCCAACGGGTGCTGTCCTTTCAAAAGAACAATTTAAAAAGCTGATTGCCCTGTCAGATCAATATAATTTTGTCATTGCATCTGATGAATGTTATTCAGAATTATGGTTTGACCAAGCGCCTACAGGTTTACTGGAAGTCTGTGCCGAACTTGGACGCGATGACTACAAAAACTGCATCGTATTCCATTCTTTGTCTAAACGCTCAAACTTACCCGGCATGCGTTCAGGCTTTGTTGCGGGCGATGCCAACTTATTAAAACCTTATTTGCAATATCGTACCTATCATGGTGCGGCAATGCCTGTACAACATCAATTGGCATCTATTGCAGCTTGGGATGATGAACAGCACGTTGAAGATAATCGTCAACAATATCGCGCCAAGTTTGAATTATTCCAAACGGAACTTGGGCATTTACTGCCATTAAAAAAACCAGATGCAGGTTTTTATTACTGGCTCAAAGTCGACCATGATGAAAATTTTGCCAAAATATTGATGGAAAAAGCCCATATTAAAGTGCTGCCAGGTCGGTATTTATCTCGTGAAACCGCACAAGGTAACCCGGGTGAAAACCATGTTCGCTTAGCTTTGGTTGCAGATTTGGCGCAATGTGAACAAGTAATTCAACGTCTTAAAGCGATTTTATAAGTTAATGATTTCAATTAAATTTAAGGCGATCATCTGATCGCCTTAATTATCTTACTTGCACAAGCGCAAGCCTTTATCGTAAAGCCTTTTCAATTTCCGCCTGCAAATCTTCAGGTTTTGTGGTCGGAGCAAAACGGTTCAACACCTTGCCATCTTTGCCAATTAAAAACTTGGTGAAATTCCATTTAATTCCGTTGCCCAAAATACCTTTACTGTTATTGGTCAGGTAACGGAAAATCGCATGTGCTTCAGGACCTTTCACATCAATTTTGCTAAACATTGGAAAACTGACACCATAGTTTTTTTGGCAGAAGCTCCCAATTTGCTCATTGGAACCTGGATCTTGCCCACCAAACTGATTGCACGGAAAGCCCAAAACTTCAAGACCTTGGTCTTTATATTGTTGGTATAACTTTTCCAAACCCGCAAATTGAGGCGTAAAACCACACTTGCTGGCTGTATTTACAATCAACAAAACCTTCCCTTCATAATCGCTAAAGGCTTTATTTTGTCCATCTAACAACTCAGCTTCAAACTGATAAATGCTGGTCATGGATAATTTCCCTCATCATTTTTTTCTTGTGTTTTGAGTTCTAAAGAAGCCGAATTGACACAATAGCGCAATCCTGTTGGCTGTGGACCATCATCAAAAACATGCCCTAAATGTGCGTCACAATGATGACAAACAATCTCAGTACGCTGCATGCCGTGCGAACCATCCTGATGTTCTTCAATCACCCCAAGCTGGATTGGACGATAGAAACTTGGCCAACCGCTACCGCTGTCATATTTTGTTTCAGATGAGAATAGCGCTGTACCGCAACAACGACAGGTATAAATCCCCTCTTGTTTAGTATTCCAATATCTCCCCGTAAAAGCAGGCTCCGTGCCTTTTTGACGTGTAATCCGAAATTCCTCTGGTGATAACTCTCTTTGCCATTCTCGGTCTGTTTTATTGAGTTTTCCCATCACTAACTCCTTTAAATCTTTGACATTCAGTGTCATGCTTCAGTACTTCCATTTTTACGCTAGACCTTGCAAAATATCTAGCTAAATTTCAGCATAGATTGTGATATTTCAGTAATCTATAATTTATTTATCTTCTAATCATTGGATGGAACTATGTCCGTACTAGGTAACACGACTCCGCGCGAAATAAAAAAATCATCAAAACTTGAGCATGTATGCTACGACATTCGCGGACCTGTGTTACGAGCGGCCAATGAAATGGAAGAGGCCGGTCATAAAATTATTAAACTGAATATTGGCAACCCTGCCCCATTCGGTTTTGAAGCGCCACAGGAAATTATTAATGATGTCGCATTGAACTTGCCTAATGCGATTGGTTATACCGACTCCAAAGGGATTTTCCCTGCGCGTAAAGCGATTTGTCAGTACTATCAGCAAAAAGGCATTTTCGATATGCATGTCAATGATGTGTATATTGGCAACGGCGTGTCTGAACTGATTGTTATGGCGATGCAAGGCTTGTTGGACGATGGCGATGAAATGCTGGTACCAATGCCTGACTACCCGCTTTGGACTGCGGCAGTGAATTTATCGGGCGGTACTGCTATTCACTACAAATGTGATGAAGAAAACTTTTGGTATCCAGACATTGCCGATATGGAAAGCAAAATCACGCCAAATACGCGCGGTATTGTCATTATTAACCCGAATAACCCAACGGGTGCGGTTTATCCACGTCATGTGTTGGAACAAATTGTAGCATTGGCAAAAAAATATGACTTAATTTTATTTGCCGATGAGATTTACGACAAAATTATTTATGACGGCATTGAGCATGTTGCGGTTGCAGCTTTAGCGGGTGATCAACTCTGTATCTCATTTAATGGCTTGTCTAAATCGTATCGCATTGCGGGCTTCCGTTCAGGCTGGATGGCGATTACAGGCGATAAATCACGCGCTGCAGACTACATTGAAGGTTTAGACATGTTGGCGTCTATGCGCTTGTGTGCCAACCATCAGGCGCAGTACGCGATTCAAACAGCATTGGGTGGTTATCAGTCTATCAATGACTTGATTCGTCCGGGTGGTCGTTTATACGAACAACGTAACATTGCATGGGAAATGCTGAACGACATTCCTGGCGTGTCTTGTGTCAAACCTGAGGGTGCAATGTATTGCTTCCCGAAACTTGATCCAAACGTCTATCCAATTGAAGATGACGAAAAGTTAATGCTCGATTTACTCAAAGCAGAAAAAGTTTTATTGGTTCAAGGTACAGGTTTTAACTGGCCAACGCCTGATCATTTCCGCGTAGTATTCTTGCCTGCAGAAAATGAATTACGTGAAGCAATGACACGTTTAGGCCGTTTCTTGGCAAAAATCCGCTAAGATCAAACCGAATCTCTGTTTTAAAATGCCGTGTTGATCACGGCATTTTTTATGGATTTGATTTTTATTTCTATTTTATCTTTCACCTATTGTTCATCACCAAGCAGTAACACAGCAAAGCGATACTCAGACACTTAGGGATACACTTTTACACGCCCGCAAAAGCATGCTGTAATAGCCACAAGCGATTAAGTTTCAGGAATTGAGCATGCACTACCAAGTCCATCTTATTGATGCGCAAAAACCATCACAAAACTATATTTGGTTGCTTGAACATTGTGCTAGCAAACAAGTGGTGGTGGTTGACCCTACCGATGCCAAACCTGTTGAAGATTTTTGCCAAAATCATGGTTTAGAGATCGCGCAAATTTGGTTGACGCATTGGCATCAAGACCATATTGGCGGTGTGCCTGAACTCATTGCAGAACGTAATTTACCTGTTTATGGGCCACGTGAAGAATTGAGCAAAATTCCGTTTATCACGCATCCTTTACAAAACCAAGACCATATCAATTTTCATGATTTACAGGTCGATGTTATTGCCGTTCCGGGACATACTTTGGGGCATATTGTGTATTTTATAGATGCGTTGGATGTATTGTTCTGTGGCGACACTTTATTTGCGATGGGCTGTGGGCGTGTTTTTGAAGGTACATATTTGCAAATGTATCAATCTTTAAACCGCTTGGCAGCGCTGCCTCCGCGTACCCGAGTATATTGCACCCATGAATATACATTGGCGAATGCACAATTTGCACTGCATGTAGAACCCGACAATGCTGCCATTCAAGAGCGTTATCAACAAATTGAAAGTTTACGCATGCTTAATAAACCCACTTTGCCAAGCAGCATCGAACTAGAACTGGAAACCAATCCATTTTTAAGAGCCGAAAGTGTCGAAGAATTTCAGAAATTACGTGAACTCAAAGACAACTTTTAAATTGATGCTTTGATCATAAAGCATCTGATATTTCTCTCGGATTATAAAATCTGATTACTGGCAGCAAACTCATCTAATTGAGTTTGCGTCACCACACGCACAGCATTCATTTCATCGACCCGCACCAACAGCAAATTGGACAATGCAGGCTGATAACGGCGTGCGCTGCCAAAAGGCGTATAAGCCACTTTGGATTGTGAGGAAAACAACAGCCAGTCTTCATGACCGAGCATCACGGCCACAGCCTCTTGCCCCTGTACACGCATATTTTCAACCATACTCATCACTTGCTGTTCAATACTGGGCACTGTCATATTATTCAAATTTAAAATTTCAATCAGGCACCAGTATAAACAAATCCCCACTTATTTACTGCTGCTGCAATGGCTTGCTGTATAAAATCTAATTTCTTATTTTGCCCGTGTTAGTACTTTTAGAACGCCTATCGTTTTGGATAGCGTTAATTACTAACATGAGTAGCACAAAGATAAATGCAAATAATTAACAAAATATTTCCAAGTCATATCTTGGTCAAAAATTTAGGTATTGTATCAACTACCAACTCAAAAATTAATTACTTCAATATCAATTAATTAAAATTCATCATTTTTCATAATCCTTTCCAAACAATGAACTTCGTATTTATTTTGCACAAAGCTTTCTAAAAATATCTGCAGAAATACATTTTTGCCCTTTAAAAATTCACGCAATATCCCTATTAATAAATAAATGGATATACAGGAGTTCTCTCGTGAAAAAGGTTGTGAAAGCAAAAAATTTAATTGCGTTTCGTATTTGGTTAGAAAAGTTAGGTTATTCAGTTAAAAACTTAGCAGATGGACACGGTTTTACTTTTAGTTTTCAAAAAGAGTACGGTTTGGTGACCTGTGAACTTTCAGGTAACGCTTTGGCCATGAAATTAGGCGAGGAGTTTGAAGATCACTTAAAAGCATAAGTACTTATACAATATAGATAAGTATGCGATAACGGTTGAACTTGATAGGATGCAAAAATAAAAATTCAAATCGTATTTCATCAACACTTAAAGATGATCTTGCCCATAACCTGTTTATGGGCTTTTTTTTATACTGAACTTTAAATCTTAAAATACATCTAAGCCTTGTCAAAGAGATGCAATGATTTAAAGCTAAAATAACAGGCAATAAAAAAGCAAGGTCATTGCCTTGCTCTTTAATGTATGGTGGGGACGGAGAGACTCGAACTCTCACACCTCGCGGCGCTGGAACCTAAATCCAGTGCGTCTACCAATTTCGCCACGTCCCCAGCATCGGGTACCAACTGAGTTGTTGGATTTTAATTTGGCAGAGGATCAAGGATTCGAACCTTGACGAACGGTTTTGGAGACCGTCATGCTACCATTACACCAATCCTCTGTAACTTAAAATCAAGCTGACTTGATATTTAAGTGGTGGGGACGGAGAGACTCGAACTCTCACACCTCGCGGCGCTGGAACCTAAATCCAGTGCGTCTACCAATTTCGCCACGTCCCCGATGGCTGTGTATATTATAGAGATCACTTCCTGATGACAAGCCTTTTTTATAAAAAAGCACAATGACTGTTTAAATAAAAAACAAAAAACTATTTTTTGATTTTTTCTTAAGCATATTCAGCCACTAAGCCATAATTTCAACTCTGCAATACTCGTTGCACGCTGCGAATAGGACTTTGCCAACATGTGATTCAGCAGTGGTAAAAATGCTTGTAGATGCGTAGAAAGTTGGATATGCAATCTTTGACAATGTAAATACGCCCAATCGTGGTAACTATTTGCCTGCAAGCGTTGTTGCGTTAACCATTCATAAAAAATAATGCCTAAAGCATAAATATCACTTTGTGCAGTTTTGAGCTGTCCGTGAAATAATTCTGGTGCCATATAACGTGGCGTTGCAGTCATCCCCTGACATTGAATATCTGCAATTTGCTGTACTTGCTCAAAATCTAACAGTTTGATTTGCCCATCCAACTGCACAATATGTTCAGCTTTTAAGTCAGCATGAATCCAACCTAATTGATGTAATGCTTCCACTGCTTCAAAGACACGCAAAAATATGTGTTTAATCGCTTCTGTATATTCAGGTAAATTACCCATCACAAAAACAGCTTGCGCTTCAGGTAAAATTAAAGCACGTGAATAGACCTGTGAATAATGCGATGAAATGTCATGTGAATTACCCTGCGACTGAATATGAATGGGTGCAGCATCCATCAATTCACATGGCAATAAAAAAGATAAATATGATGATTGCGCGTACTGTTTATAAAAGTTCCATTCTTGTGCAAAACCCTGCTCTACTGTCGCATGAACACCTTGTTGTTGGGCTTTCAGCCAATAAAACTGCCCTTGATGTTCAAAACGATAGATATGCCGACCATATTGCAAACTTTGCGCTTTACTGCGCAGCTCGAACTGCGCAGTATCTAACTGTTGAACATCCAAATTTAAAACATTAAACAACACTTGCGCCAGTGCGCATTTCTGCTGCGACTTCGGTGGATACCTCTATTTGTGGTACATTTAATAACTCTAAGCAATGTTGCAAAGTTTTACCGACACGTGCATGTGTTTCAATTGATGAAATTTTCGGCCAAGTCGCACGCTCGCCTTCACGCTGTAAAATTTTAAATAAATGTGGTTTCGGGTTTTGCAACATATAGCTGTAATGACGCAGGTTATAGCTTCCTACAATATTCACATCACCATAATAGCGTTGATCGACAATACCATAGCCATGATCTAGCAAACGACGCACTGGCGGTACAGCTCCTGCGCGCTCACGTACAAAATCCATTACCCCACGACTAATGACTTTGCCCTGACGACGAATAATCCGTTCTGGCCAACTCAGCATATCTTTACGATAACGCTTAATATCATCCTGCATAAAAGGCACTACATGCGGATTGACCTGACTGGCGATGGTGTAGTTAATATTATACAAACGTGCCATTTTTTCCTGTGGGAAATCGCTACGCACACTGCCATCCACCCAACGGGTTTTACCCATATATGGAGTGTGTTTGCCATCATAACGCTTGTTGGTTAAACGTACTGGTGGAAATAAAATTGGCACAGCACACGAGGCCAACACCGCACTCCAAACCAACAAATCTGGCGCAGTGAAGCTGTTCATAATGCGTGAGTCTTGCGATGCATCATAAGGCGCAACCGCCACATTAATATGCAAACCTGATTTTTGAAAAGCTTCTTCAAACGTGGTATCGCCCAAGTTTTTGATCAGGAATTTTTTTAAATAATGCACATCGGCAATTCCACCATTGCCTTTAAGAATTTCGCGCATTTGTCTAAACTGAAATGCTTCGTGGAAAAATGACTCACCACCCAAAATATGCTGTACTTCTTCAGGTTTTGCGATGCCTAGCATTGCAGTCATTATTGCACCCGCGCTCGAACCCGACAGCACTTTAGGCATTAAATCCTGTTCAAGTAAGGCCTTACAAACACCTGTATGAAACAAACCTAGCGTTGCCCCACCAGAGAACATCAAGGCAGGTTGTCCGTATGCAGTTTGGCATTGCTGAAAAAACTCTATTTTTTCTACTTTGGTTAAAGCCTGACATTCATCTGAAGCGACAAAAGCCAAACTTTTACTGACTTCATCCACATAATCTTCAATAATTTTTTTAGTACCCACATAGGTTGCAGTAAACAACATCGGATGGGCAATATTGGCTATGTCAAAAGTTAAACCTTCACGCAAAATATAAATTAAATCGTGACTGCGTTCGGTGGTGCGATAACGGCGTAATAAATTTAAACGATGCGAGATAATTTCCGCATCAAAATATGGCGAACTGTTGTCATATTTCCATTCTTGCGCACCAGTTTCTTCATCTATACGAATGGCAATACTTTTCCATTCTTCATACGATTCGGCATTTTGAATTTGGCGCTTGAGTTTTTTTATGCGATAGGCTTGATGCGGATTAACATCTTCGGTGAAATCTTTAAATAACATAGCATTCCTCAATCCGTTGGTTTATTCGCAGCACTACGCTTGCCTATGCCTACTATACACAACAATATCTAAAAAATTGTAATACGCGTCAATGACTCGATTCACACTTTGATTGTCAAATCTAGGTCAATTGCGCTAGTCTTAAAGTGTAGCAATCTGATCTGCATTTTTTAAGCTGAATTATCATGGCAAACCTAGATTTACCCGACAACATCTTATTATCACTTTCTCATGTACTCCAACAACTACAGCAAAGTTTACCTGCTTTAAAACAAGAAACCGACTTTTCCGCCCTCGCATTCAAATGGCAAGATCGACAATTGATAGCGATTCAACAACCAAGAAAAATTGATTTAGATGATTTAAAAGGCATCGAAAAGCAAAAAGAAAAAGTCATTCAAAACACCTTGCAGTTTTTAAATGGCTTACCTGCCAATGATGTGTTACTTACAGGCTCACGCGGTACGGGAAAATCATCTATTGTACGTGCCCTATTGACCGAGTATGCCAATCAAGGATTACGTTTAATTGAAATTGAACGCGATGATTTGTCTGAATTGCCAGAAATTCAAAAAATCATTCAGCATCGTCCTGAAAAATTTATTGTCTACTGTGATGATTTAGCTTTTAACGCAGAAGATGAAAATTATCGTAGTTTAAAAAGTGTTTTAGATGGTTCATTACAATCAGGTTCCAGTAATTTTATTATTTATGCAACCAGTAACAGACGTCATCTATTACCTGAATTTATGCATGAAAATACACCTGTCACTCGTGTAGATGTACCGCAATATACTGAGTTGCATCCTCAAGAAGCAATTGAAGAGAAAATTTCACTGTCTGATCGCTTTGGTCTATGGCTGTCGTTTTATCCAATGGATCAAAATCTATATTTAGAAATTGTGGAGCATTATTTACACAAAGCCGAAATGCCAATGACTGCCGAAGTACGTGCAGAAGCATTAAGATGGTGTCAGGCACGTGGACAGCGTTCAGGGCGTGCTGCCTATCAATTTTCTAAACACTGGATTGGCTCGCAGCAACTTAAAGCACTTTAAATATTTTAATGGGTTGTTTGCATATAGAAGATAGTCAGCAACCCACTCTATTTAAACGCGCTAAATGACTGAGCGACTACTGACCTTGTTCTGCAGCAATCCGTGCCAATGTGTCTTTATAAAATTCTTCGCCATGCGCCTGCATTTCTGCCACAGTCGGCTCTCCTACATATACTTCTTGCGGTGCTGTCGCTTCAGGTGTGATAGCCGAAGGATGAGTTGCTGCAGTAGTCAAACGAGTCGGTACTTCGACCTGTTGGGCTGTCACTGAACTCGGCTGATTTTCTGTACTATTTATATTTTGCTGTATTGACTCAGCGCCCTCGCAAGCGGTCAATACCATCATCCCCATCACACAAATAATGCAAAATGTATTTTTAAATCGCATGTTTATCTCAATTGGTTTTATATTAAATATCTACCAAAAATCATAGTTTAAAGTTGAAAACACAACAATTGGACAGGATTCACAGATTTAAATACTGCTGTCAGCTACTTTATGGATTTCTATAAATTGTAGGATGAGTGCACAAAAAAAATAAAGCAGTTCTATTTGAAACCAATACGTGAAATAAAGTTTGGGATAGAATATGACTATAAAACTTCAAAAAAATTAAAAATATTTATATTGCAATTATTTAATTTTACTTAATAAGATCAACTTTAGTCCATTGTATTATTTTATGAACCCATTATTCGCTTAAGATGCAATCTCTTTAAAACAAACAACGGTTAAAAAATAATGTTTAAATTTAAAAATTTGTTAATTACAGTAAGTTTAATTACAACGCTTACAGCATGTACACAAGTGAAAACGCAAGAGTATTATGCCGAGAACTTAGATGAAGCTAAAAAAGTTTTGCAGAAGTGCGAAGAAATGGCCAATCAAGGTAAATCACTAGAAGGTAAAAAATTAGAAAACTGTACAAATGCAGGGAATGCTGTGATGCAAGGCATGATGAAAGATCTTACCAAAGGTTTAATGGACGCAGTTCGCTAAGTCTTAAGTATTCGTTTCTAATATTAATGTAAAAATTTAGCATATAAAGTCAGAGGCAGATTATTGCCTCTGATTGATTTTATGCTACGAACAACTTAACCCGCAGTTGGATTGGTAAGCTCCGTCATTGGCCAACGTGGTGTAGTCGTAACCGATAAACCATCTTGCTGCCCTGCTTTTAAACGCTGATAGCCCGCAAAAGCAATCATTGCACCATTGTCGGTGCACAATGCAGGTTCTGCATAATAAACCGTTGCACGAATTTTAGCTAAATCTGCTTCTAAACGCTCACGTAACCGAGTATTTGCACTCACCCCACCCGCGATCACCAAGCGTTTTAAACCTGTTTGTTTTAAAGCTTTTACCGATTTTTTCACCAAAGTATCAACAATCGCTTCTTGGAAACTTGCCGCAATATCGGCATCACGGTTTTCATCACCTAACTTTTTCATTTGTACTGAAACCGCAGTTTTTAAACCGCTAAATGAAAATTCTAAGCCTTGGTGCAACATTGGACGTGGAAATTCAAAAGCTTTGGCATCGCCTTGTTCAGCTAGTTTGGCGATATTTGGCCCACCCGGATACGGTAAACCCATCATTTTGGCAACTTTGTCAAAAGCCTCGCCTGCAGCATCATCAATCGACTCGCCTAACAATTCATATTGGCCAATGCCATAAGCTGCCATGAGCTGTGTATGTCCACCCGAAACCAATAAAGCGACAAACGGAAATTCTGGCGGCGTCGCAGACAATAATGGTGCAAGCATGTGCCCTTCCATGTGATGCACCCCAATTGCAGGTTTATTTAAGGCAAAAGCTAAAGTTCGTCCAAATAATGCGCCTGTCATGAGTGCGCCCATTAGCCCCGGCCCACGGGTATAAGCCACTGCATCAATTTCAGATTTTTTGACTTGGCTCTGCTCAAGCAATTGATTGATTAAAGGAATAAGTTTGCGCACATGGTCACGTGAAGCCAGTTCGGGTACCACACCACCATACTCTGCATGCAATTTAATTTGGCTATACAGTACTTGCCCGCGCAAACCTAACTCGCTGTCATACAGTGCAAGTCCTGTTTCATCACAAGATGTTTCTAAGCCTAAAACGATCATTAAATTGCCTATAACCTGTATCAATTCTATTGCGAAACCTATTATAGACTTGTGATATGAGATGTAAATGAGTAAAATACTGACCTTCACTTGTGATCGTGGGCAATTTCGCCCAGATCTTATCCATAACTTAATGAGGATTCTTCATGCCACAAGTTAAATTGAAAGAAGGCGAACCAGTAGACGTAGCTATCCGTCGTTTCAAACGTTCTTGCGAAAAAGCAGGTGTTTTAGCTGACGTACGTAAGCGTGAATTCTACGAAAAACCAACTCAAGAACGTAAGCGCAAAAAAGCTGCTGCTGTTAAACGCTACCAAAAGAAATTGGCACGTGAATCAGTACGTACTACTCGCCTTTACTAATTAATTTGTGATTGCCTGTCTGGATTAAATGATGACGACTTTAAAAAACCAAATTACTGTCGTTTTGAAAGCGACAATGCGCGCCAAAGAAATGGATAAGTTAACGGTAATTCGTAGTCTACAGGCGGCAATTAAGCAAATCGAAGTCGATGAGCGCAAAGAGCTTGACGATGCTCAGGTTCTTGCGGTCATTGAAAAGCAAATTAAACAACGTAAAGAATCGGTTAAAGCCTTTGAAGGCGCTGGCCGAGAAGATTTAGCTAGTAAGGAACAAGCCGAAATTGAGGTGTTATCTCAGTTTCTACCAGAAGCTATGACTGAGGAAGAACTTGATTCCATGATTGCGCAAACCATTGAAGCGCAACAAGCTACTAGCATGAAAGATATGGGTAAGGTGATGAACTCTCTGCGTCCGCTCATAGCCGGGCGCGCCGATCCTGCTCAAGTATCTGCCAAAATTAAAGCCAAATTAAGCTAATTAGCTCACCCCAAATTTGTGCTTCTCCGAACACTGATTTAAATGTCAGATTAAGCCCGCTTTAATCTTTCTATCTAATGCTATTAAGTAAAATGCTAAACCTAGGATGAGATAGATTATCTATTCACCCTTAGACACTTCTGCTTTAACTTTTTACTTTAAATCGCAGTTCACTTGATATTTTTTCAGTAATTGCATTTCTTTAGATGTGCTGACCTGCTGAATCACGTCCTGTTTATTAATATTCTGATAACGACGATCCAAATAGGCACGGTTTTCATCTGCTGCCTGATATAAACGATCAACATAACGACTAACAATGCCGCAAAACTGCTGCTGTTGCTGCGGATTAAAACCCTGCTGTTGTGGGTTTAAGCCTCGTAAAAACTGTCGGGTATCTTGTTTATATTGCGCATTAATTTCTTCAACAGCCAACACATACTGCTCTGCACTCGCAGCATAGACATTTTGCAAGGTCATCCCCAAAGTAAGGCATAAATAAATATATTTTTTCATTTTCAAGTCAGGGTCGTTTCAACTCAAGTTCTATTTTAGCATTGTATATTCGGTGAATAACTATTCACACGACTCAATTGCCAAAAAGTTGGGTTTGTATTGCGCAAATGCTTGCTCACATGGTTCGGGAACTTTGCCTTGAGTCACTGTCCCTAAGCGTAAGCGAATAATATCGGGTAAATCTAGCCGATAAGAATAAATCGGGCTGCCACACTCCTGACAAAATACCCGTGCTTTATTGGGACTATGAAAATATTCTTTTAGATATTTTAAGCCACGCACCACTTCAAAATGTTCGCGTGCCACTGGACTATTCCATCCCATAATACCGCCTTGCACACGACGGCAATGCTGGCAAAAACATAATATTGTTTTTTCAATTTCGGCATGGTAACGGTAATACACCGCACCACATAAACATTGTCCCTCAATCATTCTTAAACTCCTTTTCTTTATTGTTATGCCACCGTATGTACGCCCGACTTATATTTTTAACTGTCGTTCTCTTTGCATTTCAGTCACACGGTTTTTTATATTTGCCGACATCGCCTGATTGTCTTTGGCTAAACGCTGCGCGTGCAGTAATGATTTAATTGCCTCTTCTTCCCAACCTGACCAATACTGTACTTCTGCACGATACCGTAACACATTTACCGTGCGTAATGCAGAGCTTCGGTCTATATTTGCCGCTTGCTGCATTAAATTCCATGCCGATAAATCACGTGGATTTTTTTGCAAGAAATCCTTCAAAATACTTTCTGCTTGCGTAGTTTGATTTTGACGAATCAAAACCTCGGCCCATTTATAATTCAGCGCACGATTTTCAGGCATAATTCGCGCAGGTGAACCAATTGTTTTGAGCGCTAAATCAATTTTATTTTGCCCTAAATAAATGTCAGTTTGAATAAGTATCAATAAATTATGTAAACGATTGTGACTTTTGGCCTGATCTATACTTTGTTGCGCCAAAACAAAATCGCCTTGCTGGCTATAAAAATAAGCCAAAGCCAAATTCGCCGCAAAATGGTTACGGGTTGCAAATGCTTTAAGCTGCTGTTCTGTCGCCTGCTGCGAAACCACCAAACTATATAACTTTAAAATCTCAAAGTCTTCATCACGCAGCGAGGTTGGCACTGGTGGCAATTGATTGGCACGTAAACGCGCCTCACTCATCCGCTCTGTGGTTAAGGGATGGGTAAACCAAAAGTCAGGTAAGAAGCTCACTCGACTCGTAGTACGGTGCATCACCTCAAAAAAGTCTGCCATGCTTTGTGGGTTATAGCCTGCGCTATACATATATTGCATGCCAATACGGTCTGCTTCACGTTCCTGATTACGGCTATAAGTCAATTGCTGATCCATTAAAGCGGCTTGAGAACCCATCATCACCGCTGCGCCTGCATCACCATCGGCTTGTGAGGCAACCAATGCCCCAACCACAACCCCAGCGAGTGCCAACAAACCCTGTCCTTTAAATGCCTCTTGAGAGCGACTGTAATGACGTTGCGACACATGCGCAATTTCATGCGCCATCACGCCCGCAACTTCATCCATATTACGGGCAGAATTAATAAGACCTGTGTTTAACGCAAATAAACCACCCGGCACAGCAAAAGCATTAATTTGTGGATCATTGATAATGAGTAGCCCAATGGGTTGCCCCAATTGAGTTTGGCTGAGTAGATGCGAAAACGTATTGATTAATTGATCTTCCAGCCACGGGTTTTGCGTGACAGGCATTTTACGCTGCACTTCCCGATAGACTTTTTCACCAATACTGCGTTCTTTTTGCTGATCAATTAATCCCACACCACTGCCTATTTCAGGCACATTAAATTGTGGTGTGGTGGTTAGATTGGCACTTTGGGTTGTCGCAATACTGGCAAAACTCAAACCGCAGATCAGTAATAGATGTTTCAATGGATGATCTCAAATACATATTTTGCATAATGATTCACTATAACATTGAAAAATGAACGCATTTGCAATGATGTGTATCAATTTTTACCAAATCATCTTTAACTTTAAGACGTATAACAAGCAGGATTAACAACATATTGCGGGCGACGTCCTTCCAGCGCATCAACTAAATTTTTATAGGCTAAGTTTGCCATTTGTCGACGAGTTGCTGCAGTTGCTGAACCAATGTGCGGCAAAGTCACGACATTATCTAACTCAAATAATGGTGATTCTTGCAGTGGTTCTTTGTCATAGACATCCAAAGCTGCGGCAAAAATTTTGCCTGCTTGTAAGGTCTGAATAAGTGCCTGCTCATCAATGACCGAACCACGCGAAATATTGACCAAAATTGCATGAGACGGCATTAAATCAAGTTCACGCTGACCAATTAAGGCTTTAGAGTCTGCATTTAAATCGACTGCCAGTACCACAAAATCAGACTGTTGCAGCAATTCATCCAGATTTAAATATTCCGCATTGAATGCCTGCGCCACTTCCATTTTTTCACGACGATTGTGGTACACCACCTTCATATTAAAACCATGAAATGCTCGACGTGCGATAGCAGCACCAATATGCCCCAAACCTACAATACCGATAGTTTTACCATAAATATCCCGTCCAAACTGCGCTGCACCTACGGTACGTTTCCACTGCCCTTGTTTGGTCCATCGATCTAAATACGGGACTTGCCGTGCGGCACTCATTAGCAAGGTAAAGGCTAAATCTGCTGTGGTTTCAGTCAAGACATGCGGTGTATGGCAAAGACTAATCTTTTGTTGGGTTAAATAATCTACATCATAGTTGTCGTAACCGACACTTACACTCGAAATCACTTTGAGTTTAGTCGCAGTATGCAAGTTGCTTTGATTAAGCAAGCGCCCTGCACCAATCATGCCATCCGCATCTTGCACATGCTCAAGCAACTGTTGATTCACGTCACCCAACTTCGGGCTGACCTGCACCACCTGATAATCTTGCTCTAGCTTACTTAAAATTTCTGCATCAATTTGACTAAACACTACCACTTTTTTACGCATGATTATCCCTGTTTCGTGTCTACAATTGCTTGTATATGTAGAGTTTTAAATATCTGAATTGACTTAGGCTTTAGGCTGTAACGATGTGATTTGTATCGCATCCCACAGACTTTTTTTCAACAGCGGTTGATCTAACATCTCTTGCAAGCTGGCTAAATGCAAACATTGTTCAGATTTAAAATGTGGTAATTGACCTAAAATCAGCATGTTTTTATCTGTGCTCAAGACATCAACAAAACCTTGCACATAATTTTCTACCCCGATGCCGTCTTGTAATACTTCTAAAGCAAAAGGCCATTGCAATACGTGATATTCGGCCTGTAGCGCATGTTGAATATTACGCCACAATTGTTGCTGTTCCTGACTCAAGGTAGTGCTTTCTACCAAAATGACACAATGTGGCAACTGCAAAGCTTCAATACTAAATGCTTCAATTTGCAGCATGACACGCGCTTCAGGAACAACTTCTGGCGCGGCCGCTTCAACTGTCGTATGTTGCGGAGATGGTTCTTGCTTAGGCTTTTCGTGAATAATCGGCTGTTGTTGTTTTAATTGTTGAGGTACTGCAGCAGGAACAATAATTTCGCTGTGTATTTCAGGTGCAGCTTGGTCGCGCCAAACCGATGATTGTGGCAAAGTTTGAGACACAGCCATTCTGGAAACCCAAATATCGATTCCCAAACTGGCTAAAATGTCACGCTGATGCCCCATCATGTTTATCATCACCTATCTAATTTTTCGCTGCACGTATTTATCACAGAACAACATGCAAGATAGCACCTATTCTACCTAGAAAGGCTGCACAATGCTGTGCTTTCTTTCACCCAATCTGACCTATTCGTATTTTTTCAAAATCTGCTTTAAACACACCTAGTCAATCAGTGTCACACAATCATCAAACTGTTTTGTTTTTGCATTTGCTCGACAATTTCTTCGGTTTTAAAACCTAAACGCCAATAGAGCAACTCCAAAACATCCAATTCATCTTGGGTGATAATACGGTCATTCCACAAACAAATTTCAGCAATGCCTAACACCATCAGTCGATCACGCAGCAGCAAACCTGCCATATCATTTAAAATTTCTGATAAATCAATCGGTTCATCTGAAATTTCTTCATAATCAATCAATTCATCTGCAGTTAAAACACGTTCTAAAATACGTTCACGTACATCTAACTGATTAACACTATTAATTTGCTGCACATGCAATAAAGCATCGATTAAACGTACAATTTGCGGTTTAACTTCGTGTAACGCTGCAGGTGTATGTAAAGGCAGCAAGTTCAATTCAAACTTAATACGTTCAAGCAGCAAGGCATCCAACAAACCAATCTCGCCATCTTCCTGAATGATTTTTGCCAATTTGGTTAGAAACTGCCGTGCGATACTCAGCGGCATACCACCAATATTTTTACACGCTTCATGGAAAATCGAGATATGTACTCGCCCATCCAAATGTAATAAAGCATCTACAATTGCACGACTCACTTCTGCTTCAGCAGGAATAAATTCACGATATTGGCGAATCATCAAAATAGCGACAATCACCTCACGCGAACCCGTTGCCGTTTGTAAGGCACGCTGAATTAGCTCTGGACGCGGCATATTATTGCGAATTTCAGGCTTGAGTGGCTTAATTGCATCATTAATTGCAAAGCTAATCGGCGACAAGCGCAGCAAAGGCAAAGGTTGCGGCGAGCTCCACGGCGCATAATATTCAGCATTCATTTCTTCTAACGAGCGAAATAGGCTAAACAAAGGCTGATTGCGTAAACGCTTCAAATTTTCGAGTTGTAAGTCTTGCACCAAGGTTGGATCAAGCTCAAAAATACGGGCTTCAATACTTGGATGAATGTTCATCCAGCTTTGCGGACTGAGCGAGTTAGCAAAGCACATGTGGGAAATAGATTCTGAATATTCACTATGAATTTGCGACCCTGCATGATGCACATAAATTCGCAGCAAAGTTTGAATATTGGCATTATTTTGAATCAAACGTTTGGTTTTTAAATCATTTTTAAAGGTACGTCCGCTTAGACTAATATATTTAATTAAGCGGGTAATCAACACGCCCAAGCTACCAAACAACCAGATACCACCACCTACAGCAACAAAAAAAGTCGCTAACTTATGTGGCGGTGCATCACGATGTTGTCCAAAGCCAAGTTTGGCGATGCTACTGCCCCACTTACTAAACGTGGTTAGGCTACTGTAGAGGATTTTAAGCTTGGTATTATCAATGGTTTCACCACTTAAAATATGGTTAAACTCATGGCTGAGTAGTCCATAAAGCTCTTGCTCATCCAAGTTTTGCAAAGCACCCCAAGTCAAAATAATCACAATATCTTTATGACTAAAGCCTGCAGTGAGGGCATTTACCCCAATTTCATCGGGCAATACATATACAGTAGGCGCTGGGATTTGAAAGGTATCGGCCAATTGTTCGGTCAGTTTAAGTGCGGTACTTTCTTCTGGGGTACTTTCGAACTGGGTTAAACGACGCGCACCCAATTGTTTTGCCAAAGAATGACCACCTGAGCGAAAAACGTAAAATTCCAAAATGACGGATACTGTCATAATCAGCACCAAGACCGTAATCCAGTATGGGCTTAGACTGTGCCAATAGATGGATTGGCTTGAATCGACATAATAGACCAACAGACCCAAAACTGTGTTTAAGATAAACAGGGTCAAAGCGACTGCAACCAAACATAAAATTGCAGACCAAATCATATTTTTGTTTTTAATCAAGTAACTACTCACAGACCTCAATGTAAACATCCTGAATTACATTGTATTTGAGCCACCATCATAAATGAAAAAAGCGGGAATTTCCCGCTTTTCTCACTGAGCTGATCAGAAAAAAAATTAACTCTCTTTTACACCAGTTAAGTCTACTGACGCGGCATCAATATTGACATCAATATAACCATCTTTGCCTTTTTTAGCCAAGTCGTTGCGCTTTTGCTCAAGATCATTCAGATAAGCTTCGTCAATTCCGCCAGCTACATACACGCCATCAAATACTGAACAATCGAATTCAGTTAAATGCGGTACTTTATGGGTACGAACGGCTTGTTTTAAATCTTCTAAATCTTGGAAAATTAAACGGTCTGCACCAATAATTTCACGAATTTCTTCGACATTACGGTTAGACGCGATTAATTCATCTTTGGCTGGCATATCAATACCATACACGTTTGGATATTTCACCATTGGCGCTGCAGAAGCAAAGAATACTTTTTTCGCCCCAGCATCACGTGCCATTTGAATAATTTCGTTACAGGTCGTACCACGGACAATCGAGTCATCCACCAACAGTACATTTTTGCCTTTAAACTCAAGCTCTACAGGGTTCAGTTTTTGGCGCACTGATTTTTTACGCAATTGCTGACCTGGCATAATAAAGGTACGTCCGATATAGCGGTTTTTCATAAAACCTTCACGGAATTTAACCCCTAAAGTATTTGCCAATTCTAAAGCTGATGTACGTGATGTATCTGGAATTGGAATAACGACATCAATATCGTGTTGCTCGCCCCACTCTTGGGTAATTTTATGCGCCAGTTTTTCACCCATTTTCAAACGCGCTTTATACACTGAAATACCATCAATGGTCGCATCTGGACGAGCAAAATATACATACTCAAAAATACATGGGCGATATTCAGGTTTAGCGGCACATTGCTGGGTAAATAATTCACCTGCGTCATTAATAAAGATCGCTTCACCCGGCGCAATATCACGTTCAACTTTAAAGCCAAGTGCAGTAATTGCCACAGATTCTGATGCAATAATATATTCCATGCCCTGTTCAGTTTCACGTGAACCGTAAATCAATGGACGGATACCATTTGGATCACGGAAGCCAACCAAGCCTTGACCTGTAATCATTGCGACAACGCCATAAGCACCCTTGCAGCGCTCATGCACACGGCTGATCACATGAAAAATATCTTCAGGCGTTGGATTTAATTTGCCACGTTTTTGCAACTCATGTGCAAATACGTTCAATAACACTTCCGAGTCAGAATCGGTGTTCATGTGACGTAAATCTGTTTTAAACAGATCTTCGTGAATTTCTTCGGCATTGGTCAAATTGCCATTGTGTGCCAAAGTAATCCCGTACGGCGAGTTCACATAAAATGGCTGCGCTTCAGCACTGCTTGATGAACCTGCAGTTGGATAACGCACATGCCCAATACCATAATTACCTTGCAACGCACGCATGTGACGCGTATGGAATACATCACGCACCATACCGTTATCTTTACGCAAGAACAAACGCCCATTGTGGCAAGTTACGATCCCAGCTGCATCCTGTCCACGATGTTGTAACATCGTTAATGCATCAAACAACATTTGGTTAACAGGTGATTTACCAGCTATACCAACAACTCCACACATAGCAACCTCGCAGACCAGCTAGGGATTAATAAAAAGGATTATTCGTTGAGCCATCTGCGCCAGAGCGATTTTCTTTTGCGTCAGATGCGATGTCGGAAGATGGCGCGGCATCTTTCGACTTGATGTGCTGTAAAGCCTCATTGGCAGCGTCTTTGGACAGTTCTGTTGCCCACGGTGCATACGGCAATAAAGTTTGCACAAATTTAGACTGTTTCCAATAAGGCGAGCTTTCGACCCAAGGACCAATGCCTTGAATGGTAATAAGAACAATGAGTAAGCCTTTCAAGGTACCAAATGCACCGCCTGCCAAACGATTTAATGGGCCAAGTTTCAAGCTCTTTAAAACACCATTTAAAACAGCGGTTACAATCCAGGTCAGTACCACAATCACCAAGACAATAAATGCAAAGGCTGCAATTTTTTGTACCACAGGATCGCTACTGAGTGCTGTCATCGAAGGTGCTAGGACAACTGCATATTTTGCCGCAACAATTAGGGCAAAAATCCATCCTACCAAGTTCGCAAAGGCTTTAATAAATCCTTGTCGCAAACCGTTCAACCCTCCAATAAGCAAGAGAATCAGAATAACGATATCAATGGTATTCATAAGTTATAAGGCGTTCACACAATCTTGAACCAACTCAGGACCTGCATAGATTAAACCACTATACACCTGAACCAAGCTTGCACCTGCATTTTTTTTGGCAACCGCTTGTTCGCCCGACAAAATGCCACCGACACCAATTAAAGGAATTTCACCTTTCAGTGCTGCTGAAAATGCTGCCAAACATGCAGTACTTTTTTCAAACACAGGCGCGCCCGATAAACCACCTGCTTCATCGCCATGCGGCAAGTTTTCTACGCCTTCACGCGACAAAGTGGTATTGGTCACAATCAGGCCATCAATTTTGAATTGCAATAATTGCTTGGCAATAAACTGAATATCTTCAGGGTCTAAATCTGGAGCAACTTTTAAGACCAACGGCACATAATGTTGATGTTCTTCTGCCAACTCCAACTGACGCTGTTTGAGGGTTTGCAATAATTCAGTCAGCGCATCACCACTTTGCAAACTGCGCAAATTTTTGGTATTGGGTGATGAAATATTTACAGTAATATAAGAGGCATAGTTATAGACTTTTTCTAGACAAATCAGATAATCATCTACCGCATTTTCAACAGGCGTATCGGCATTTTTACCAATATTAATCCCTAAAATACCTTTAAATTTTGCCGCTTTGACGTTTTCAATCAGCTGATCGACCCCATCATTATTAAAACCCATACGGTTAATAATGGCTTTGGCCTGTGGAATACGGAATAAACGTGGATGCGGATTGCCCGCTTGAGGACGTGGCGTAATGGTGCCAATTTCAATAAACCCAAAGCCTAAACCAGCCAAGGCATCAATATATGCACCATTTTTGTCTAGACCTGCTGCCAAACCTACTGGATTAGGGAATTCAATTCCCATACAAGTCACAGGTTTCGCTACAGTCTTTTGACGCATCAAGCCCATTTTATGGCTCGATTTCAATAGTGATAGTGTCAGCTCATGTGCACGCTCTGGTGCTAAAGAAAATAACAACGGGCGGGCTAGAGAATACAACATATCTGCAAAAGTCTACTGCTTTCTAAGTCGCCATATTATAGGCTTAGCCCAGTCAAAACGCTATGCTTGACATGGGTTTATTTTCCGAGTTTCGGACTTTATTTTTAACCTTTACTGGACTGTCGCTGTTAATTTAATCTGCCCTGCTTCAGAAATTAATTCCATTTTTTCGATACTTAAACCCATTTGCGCCAATTGGGTTAAAAAATTTGCCAACACAGCATAATTGGCATGACTCGCCACCAGTAGCATCTTGTCACCACTTTGCTGCGAAGCAACCGATAAACCCTGTTGCTGAGCCACACGCTGAATTTTATCGGCTGCACTGAGTTGTGCATCATTGGCAGGTTTCATGGTGACTGCATGACTTTGCATCACCACCACCAAATCTTTAAGGTCATTTACCCGTTTTTGCTGTTTTTCGGCTGCGGCATGCATATACCACAACGCAGAACCCACAGCAGCAACGATCACAAAGATTGTGGTAAATACCACCAAAACACGTTCACGTGTATTTAAACGATCTAGATAATCTTGTATCAGTTCAATACGTTGATCGAACCAAGTTGACATTTTTTCAATGGCTTTCATTATTGTATTTTCACCAATCCTACTGCACCTGACGCGCTCGGCTGAATATTACCCAGCTCGACCTTAAAACCCTGCTGATTCAATTGCTGAGTGAGCGCTTGTAAGGTCGCTGCCGAGTTGGCATTCAATTCCATGTTCAACATATTGGCATCAAAACTCACACGATTGGCCACAATTTGATTTTGCATCAACACAGGGCCAACACGACTGAGCAATTGCAGCGCTTGAGTATCTGCATTTTTACTCATGCGTACCTGACTTTCAAACTGGCTTTGAATATTTTGTTCGGTAATACGACTATTTGCACCAAACCAATATTGATATTGTTTTATGGCTTGAACCGCTGTTTGATCTGCTACTTTTTTAAGTTTGCTCCAACGCAGTGCATCATAGCTAAACTGTACAATTAAAATCCCAAGAAATACTGCTGCACAGGCTTTCCAATAACCTGAAACACCCGTGTCTTGCTTGGATTTTGGCAGCATATTGAATGGATGCTGTTTGGCTTTCACTAATGCAGGTACTACATAATGAAAGCTTTCTAATTGTTCTTGTGTTGCAAATGCTTCAATACTTTGCATTTGTTCTGCACTAAAGTTGGTGATTTTATAGTTTCGTTCTGCAGTTTGATAATCTAGATAAAGCGCCAGATCATCAACTGAATAACCTAAAAATTCACTTTCACGTACCAACAAGCGTCCGCAAATATTTCCAATCACCGTTTGCCCTGGTTCAGGTTGCGGCAAAATTAAAAAATCAGGTAACAATGCACTGATTTTAACTGGCAACAAACTTAATACATGCAAATAGGTTTCAATACTATGCTTGGCAACTCCCAGCACGGTTATTTGCTCAGGTGGCTGAAAATGATGAACCACCTGCATCGCATCAATTGGCAATACGGTATATTCTTCTAATAAATACTTCACGCCATCGGTACCCAATTGTTTATATTGAGCTTTAGGCAAAGTTTGTTGCATGATTTGCACATCACGGCTTGGGAAAAACACCACAGCATCTTTTCCTTGAAAAAATTGCAATGCCTGAATCAAGGCATCAAGATTATCTGCCTGTGTCCAGTGTTCCCCATTTGACCATTGCCAAACCCCATTGGCTTCTGGCATCCATAAATACAGCATTATTATCGTTCTACCGTTGAATTGTATTTAACTTTATACATTTATTTTATGCGTTTGGAATAAAACTTTTGATTTGGGTTGAAAGTCCCGCAGCAATTACTGCCTGCTCATAAATACGTGCTTCTGCCAAATGATAGGGATGGAAAGATTCTGAAGTCAAAATTTCTGCCATGTGTGCCACCACATTCATGTGACACACCACCGCAATTGACTCATACGGCAATTGTGACAACCATTCCACCGCAACTTTTGCATCATCTTCAGGTTTAATGGTATTGCAGACCACCACAGGCACATCTTTAAAATATTGCTGCAAATGTGCCAAGGTTTCTTGTGCACGCAATAAAGGACTAACCACAAACACATCGGGCTGAATGATATTTTTTAAATAGTCTGCCGTTTCTTGTGCTTGTATATGACCACGCTCAGTCAAAGGACGCTGATGATCATTGCCCATAATCGCAGGAGCGGCTTCACCATGACGAACAAGAGTCAGTTGCATAGAATTTCCTTATAGGATGATACACATTAAGTTGTGTCAATTTAACTCAAATTATGCGCTCAGTATAACCTGAGAATATGACAATTCAGTTCACCAAACTGTCATATTCCATGCAAGTTTTTACCTACTGTGGCGCTGTTTTTATGGATGTAAAACTAAACTTGATGATGCGGCAAGACAAATTCCACATCACTACGATGTCCATTCTTCATTAAAGACAGCGCAATGTTCATGGGTGGCGCACCTTCAAAAATCACTTCATAAAGCGCACAAGTAATTGGCATATACACATCTAATTCATTCGAGCGCGCCCGCACTTGTACAATGGTATTAATCCCTTCGGCTGTTTGCCCCAATTCTTCTGTGGCTTGTTCCAAAGTTTTACCTTTACCCAGTGCATAACCCACTTGATAGTTACGACTCAATGGACTGCTACATGTTGCAAACAAGTCACCGACACCAGACAACCCTAAGAAGGTCAATGGATTTGCACCAAGCTTAACCGCAAAACGACTCATTTCTGCCAAAGCGCGGGTTAAAATCATACTCTTGGTATTTTCACCCACGTTATAAGCGGCTGCCATGCCCATCGCCACAGCATAAATATTTTTCAGCGCACCGCCTAATTCCACACCATTCACATCATCGCTGGCAAAAACACGGAATAACGCACTGTGTAAAGCTTGCTGCACCGCATAACGCACCAATTCAGAATGACTGGCAATAACCGTACCTGCAGGCTGCCCCGCCACAATTTCTTTGGCAAGGTTCGGGCCAGACAATACACCATACGGCACTTCTGGCAATTCTTCACGGATAATATCGCTCATAAAACTAAAGGTTTTGGCTTCAATACCCTTGGTTAAAGACACCACTGCTTGTGCGCTAATAAAAGGTTTAATTTGGCGCAACACATCACGGAAAGAATGACTTGGAATAGCCACTAAAATAATGTCACGGTCACGAACTGCAGTTTCCAAATCTGAAACGGCTCTTAAACCCTGCTCCAACTGAAAATCTGGCAAATAACGTCGATTAATATGCGTTTCATTAATTTCTTTGGCAGTCGCTTCATCACGAATCCAAATCATCGTGTCGCAGCCATTACGCACTGCTGTATTGGCCATTGCTGTACCAAAACTGCCACCACCTAGCACTGTAATGCGTAACGCAGTTTTTCGATCTATTGCAACAGGTTCAACCAAATCGGCAAAATTTAACTCTGACATTATTGTTATATCCTAAAAATAAAGACTTATGCGTTCCAATAACGAACATAAGCTTGCGTATTCAACTCAGCGCGTGCAGGAATGGCTTTAGCCGCTGTTCCCACATAAATAATGCCTGAAATTAAATCATCTGCATTTAAGTTTAAAGCTTGTTTCAGCAAGTTTGACTCAACGACTGCACCACTGCGCCACATACTAGCAAAACCCTGCGCCTGCAAAGACAATAAAAAGTTCTGTACCGCAGCACCTGTACTTAAAGTCTGCTCAAAACATGGCACTTTTGGATGATCCTGAAATTGTGTTAACGCCAACACTAAAAGTGGCGCACGAAATGGATGCTGTTTCACTCGCTCCAACTGAACCGCATCGGTTTCGCCCATGTCTGCCAAGGCTTGAGAAAGTAACTCACCAAATGCTGCACGTTGCTCGGCAGTAATCACCACAAAGCGCGTAGGTTTTAAACGATGATGATCTGGCGCGGTTAAAGCTGCCTGAAAAGCCATTTCTAGCTGCTCAGTATTTGGTGCAGGTTCAACTAACTGCCCCGTAGACTGACGTTGATGAATATTTTGATGAACGATTTCTACCGCTGTATCCGTCATTGACTTATATAACTATTTCAAAAAGCTCGGTTAAGATTAGCATAAACTCAAAAAATTGCGCTATTTCCGTATGCTTATTTGCAAGATTCTGATTAGGGTCTATATGTCTGCACTTTTAAGATGAACCTGCTCAGCACATCTAAACAATGATGCTTTGACGCATTCATCTATAGTTTAAGAGCATGAAAATACATTATGGATTGGGTTTGATGTGTATAAATGAATGACGAATTATCAACACAGCCTATACAGTGTCTACATCTAAAACCATCCAGATTATGTTCAACTAGATCAAATTGTTATTTTCAATCTCTACACATTTGAATTGAAATATCATCAACAAACAATACGCGCTACAGCGTTTTAGCCCCGAGGTAGATATGAAAAAAATAGTCGCCTTTTCTAGCCTTGCCGTTTTTGCACTTTTAACCGCATGTGCCACCACGCCAAATAATTCTCTTGCCATTCAAAAAGAAAACAACCTATATGAAGTCACAGGTTTAGGTAAAAGTAATATTATTGCCAAAAATAATGCAATTACAGCTGCCAATAAAACCTGTGGTACTCGTGCCGCTCCAGTCTTGGTTGATGAAAAAACATCTTATAACGGCGCACTCAAAGGTGTAGTCGATGAGCAAACGGGACAAATGATTCAGGCGGCAGCAACTGTTTTAGGTACAATTGCGGGACGTAATACTGATATTGCCCGTGATGATGATTATCAAACTGTGCTGACCTTTAGATGTCAGGCAAAGTAAATTATTACAGCACGACATAAGAAGCAAATACAAAAAAGTCGCTCCACTGAGAGCGACTTTTAAACTAAGAACAGCAGGATTTAAACTAAAAAATAGCTTAAATGAGTAATTAGCAATAACCATCTAAACGTGTTAATGGCAATTTTTGACCAATGGCTTTTTCAATTTCTGGTAAATAGAACGCATCATCTTCCGACAAGAAGCTAATACTCACACCACGTGTACCTGCACGACCTGTACGACCAATACGGTGCACATAATCATCTGACTGTTCAGGCAAAGTGAAATTCACCACATGCGAAACACCATCGACATGAATACCACGCCCTGCAACGTCTGTTGCAATCATGATGTTATGTTTGCCATTTTTAAACTGATCCAGCATTTTTAAGCGTTTGTCTTGGGCAATTTCACCTGACAACATCACCACTTTATAGCCATCACGCTTTAAATGATCATAAAGCTTACGCACCTGATCACGCCGATTGGCAAAAATCATGACTTTTTCAATCGGCTCATCACGTAAAATTTCTTCAAGCAATTTGTATTTATCGGTTTTGGCAACCATATATACCCGTTGCTCAACATCGGCATTGGTTTTCTTTTCAGGTTCAATTTCGACTGTAACAGGTTCAAATAACCACTGTTGAGCCAAGTTCAACACATCATAACTAAAAGTTGCCGAGAACATTAACGTCTGACGCTGTTCCTTACGCGGTGAATAACGCACAATACGTTTTACCGATGGAATAAAGCCCATATCCAGCAAGCGGTCTGCTTCATCAATCACTAAAAACTCAATCTGATCTAGCCAAACTTCTTTTTGTTCTACAAAATCAATCAAGCGCCCTGGTGTCGCAACAATAATATCGACAAAGTTTTTATTGAGTTGTGACTTTTGCTTATCAAAATCTACACCACCCAACAAAGTCACCACATTTAAGTCGGTAAATTTGGTTAAGTCTTTTGCATCACTTTCGATTTGCAAAGCCAATTCACGCGTAGGCGCTAAAACCAATGCACGTGGTTCACCACGATAACGCTGCCCTTGAATTGGGTTATTCAATAAATCGTTGATGACACTAATTAAAAAGGCAGCAGTTTTTCCTGTACCTGTTTGCGCACGACCAATGGCATCATGTCCAGCCAAAGTAAATTTTAAAACCTTTTGCTGAATTGGCGTCATTTCCTTGAAACCCAAAGCATCAATAGCCTGTTTCAATTGCGGATGTAAATTTAAGGTTTCAAAACCAGATGACATAAATATGTGCTCGAACTTATACAGACAAAAAACTGACCTATTATAAACAGAAATACAAATAAAAAACGCCCCAATCAGGATTGGAGCGTTTTTTTAGAATAATCGAGTGATTAGTCTAGTGGCTGTACTTCTTCAGCTTGGAAGCCTTTTTGGCCTTTTACTACGCTGAATTCAACACGTTGGCCGTCACGAAGTGAACGGTGGCCGTCACCTTGGATCGCACGGAAGTGAACGAATACATCGTCGCCGCCATTGCGTTGGATAAAGCCAAAGCCTTTAGTGTCGTTGAACCATTTAACTACGCCTTGTTCACGAGCTGTCATAAGTTAATCCTCATTGATTAAAAAGAAGGACCACCCGGTGTTGCAAACAGCAGAGCAAACAAAGTTTAAAAATATTTTTATTTCTAAGCTTGTAATCATTCTGTATAACTATTAACAAAATCCCGGTTACATCCATTTGTAATAGGGCGACAAACAACGATTGTCTATCTAAAATCCTAAATACGCATCGAGCTTAACACGGGTTTATGACAATTAATAGATTTTTTTTGATTTATCTTGTTCAGTTTGAAACGATTTGAACAAATGGAAAATTTTTATTTCTGTTAAGTGACTTAGCACAATTTTGATCTATAAATTTTATTGCAAATATCTCACAAAATAAGCCAATTCTCTTGCCCTTATGCGCAGTAAGCCGCGCAATGAATAGCCCCGATGCTTCAGATGAAATTTATTTGGGATTTGTGAACGAATTTGCTAATATGATCATTCTGTTTTTTAAGGCGAAATTTTACTTCAATGCTGTGTGATGCTGAACAACCTATCATAGTGATTGATGCTATGGGACAACCTTGTCCTATGCCTTTATTGATGTTGAAACGTGCCCTTAAACATTCAGATTCTGCACGGTTTTTATTGAAGTCATCTGATCCGCACAGCCAGCAAGATGTGGCGCGTTATTGTCAGTTACATCAATACGGCTGTGAAGCAAGCCAGATTTCGGCAACAGAGTTTCATTATGTGATTGATGTTGCCAAGCCAAAATCATCGCAATAAGTGCATCTATTTGATTGTTCATTTATTTTAATGACTTAATATTCGCCGCTTATTGCTATAAAGATTTACATATCTACACCAATTTTACTTATTTAAGTAGAATATTGGCATTAAGATAAAGACATCGGTTATTTTACCTACCCAATCCTATAAGGAGATCTCATGAGTGACAGCAGCAATCAGTTGATGCCCCTGTCATTATCTGCACCAGGGGTAAACCTCGGGGCTTATATTAGTACTGTTAACCAAATTCCTATTTTAACGGCTGAACAAGAAAAAGAGTTAGCCGAGCGTTATTATTACGATCAAGATTTAGACGCGGCCAAAATGTTGGTCATGTCGCATTTACGTTTTGTGGTGCATATTGCACGAAGTTATGCGGGCTATGGTTTACCGCAGGGCGATTTAATTCAGGAAGGCAACTTGGGCTTAATGAAAGCCGTGAAACGCTTTGACCCGAATATGGGCGTGCGTTTGGTGTCATTTGCCGTGCACTGGATTAAAGCTGAAATTCACGAATATGTGATTCGTAACTGGCGTATTGTTAAAATTGCCACCACCAAGGCGCAGCGTAAATTGTTCTTTAATTTGCGTAGCCTCAAAAAATCTAGCAAAAAACTGACGCTTGAAGAAGCACAATCTATTGCCAATGACTTAAATGTAACTGCAGAACAAGTCTTGGAAATGGAAGGTCGTTTAACCGCTTATGACGCAGCTTTTGAAGCACAGGGCGATGATGACGATGAAGGTTCAACTTATGTTGCACCTGCATTGTATTTGGAAGATAACCGTTACGACCCTGCACGTTTAGTCGAAAACGAAGACTACGAAGAACAAAGCACTTCTGCCCTACATGAAGCCATGGAGCAGTTGGATGATCGTTCACGTAACATTTTGCAGCGTCGCTGGTTAGATGATGATAAATCGACCCTGCATGAATTGGCAGCAGAATATAATGTTTCAGCAGAACGTATTCGTCAGCTCGAAAAAAATGCCATGGAAAAAATTAAAGTGGCAATGTCATCAAACTAAACTGACACTCTCAAGATGAATACAAACACATCGAAAAATAAAATTGGGCAAACTGCCCTTTTTTATTGTCTTGGATTTGTACAACCCACATACGGGCAGGCAATTCTCAGATTTTCCCAAGCTTAAAAATGTGCTAAGGTTAAGCGCAAAATTAAATAGGTCAATTTGCGTATGTGGATTGCAATTTCTGCCCTGAATTTAGCTATAGCAGTCATGCTCGGTGCATTTGGTGCACATGGCTTAAAGGCCCGTGCAACTGAAGCGCAATTGCTTTGGTGGCAAACTGCAACAGATTATTTTTTCTATCATGCCCTTGGACTTTTGGCATTAGGCATCTTAGCTAAAGTGATTCCACAACTTCCCATTAAAGCCAGTTTTATTCTAATCCAACTGGGTATTTTATTTTTCTGCGGTTCACTTTATATCATGGCATTGGACATTGTACGCGGCTTGGGCATGATTACCCCAATTGGTGGTGTGCTCATGATTGCGGGCTGGCTGACCTTAGCATGGCAAGCCATGAAATATGCCAAATAAAGCTCAATTATATTTTGTAATTTTGAAGATGGATTCTCGGTCATGCAAATTTATCTGAATGGCGAAGCACAACAGACCACTCACACGACCCTGTTACAACTGATTCAGGCATTAGATTTAGAAGGCAAACGTTTTGCTGTGGAGCAAAACGAAAAAATTATTGCCAAAAGCAAACTTGCCGAAACCCCTATTTGCGATCAAGACCGCATTGAAATTATTCATGCCGTTGGTGGCGGCTAAACTCGGAGCACCCATGCAAGATACCTTTAAAATCGGTTCACGTACCTTTAATTCACGTTTATTGGTGGGTACGGGCAAATATAAAGATTTAACCGAAACAGATTTGGCGATTCAAGCCAGTGGCGCAGAAATTGTCACGGTTGCCATTCGTCGTGTAAACATTGGGCAACATCCAGATCAGCCAAACTTACTTTCCGTAATTCCACCAGAAAAATACACCATTTTGCCAAATACCGCAGGCTGTTTTGATGCCAACAGTGCCGTGCGCACCTGCATGCTGGCGCGTGAATTGCTAGATGGTCACAACCTTGTCAAACTGGAAGTTTTGGGCGATGAAAAAACCCTTTACCCAAATATCACCGAAACTTTAAAAGCTGCACGCACGCTAATTGACGATGGTTTTGAGATCATGGTCTACACTTCCGATGACCCGATTGTGGCGCAAGAATTGGAAAGTATGGGCTGCGTGGCAATTATGCCATTAGGTAGTTTAATTGGTTCAGGCTTAGGTATTCTTAACCCGCATACCATTTCGATTATTAAAGAAAATGCCAAAGTACCTGTATTGGTAGATGCAGGTGTGGGTACTGCCAGTGATGCTGCGATTGCAATGGAATTAGGTTGCGATGGTGTGCTGATGAATACTGCAATTGCAGCAGCACAAAACCCAGTGCTAATGGCATCTGCGATGCGTAAAGCAGTAGAAGCAGGACGTGAAGCTTATTTGGCAGGACGTATGCCACGTAAGCGTATGGCGAATGCCAGCTCACCTGAAACGGGTTATTTCTTTAAATAATCATTAGGGTCTTTTCCAAGTCCGACAACTCAAATAAAAAGACGTTAAGTGTTAACTCAACGTCTTTTTTATTATCTGATTCTGGCAAGTAAAAGCCGATTAAGGAATCAAGCCTTCATCACGCATAGCAATTTGTACCGACTGACGCGCAGCAACTTTATTACGGATTTCAACCACATGGCTATACGGAGTTAAATCATGCTCAATATAGTTTGACCAATTAGTGATAACAAACAAATACGCATCGGCTGGACCAAAGTTATCATCCACCAAATATTCATGGTCTGATGATGCAATCGCTTGATCAATATAAGTCAACAAGCGATCAATTTCTGCATAGACTTTTTCTTTGGCTTCTGCATCTAAAGGCGCGCCAAAAAATACTGCGTAAGCGTCATGTAATTCAGAGTTTAAATAACCCAACCATTCCAAAACTTTAGCACGACCTAAACCAGATGGCGGAATTAAATCCTGTTTAGGGTCTTGCTGCGCTAAAAATGGCAATAGCGCTACGTTTTCCGTCAAAATTAAACCTGGGTTAATTTCTAAAGCAGGTACATAACCTTTAGGGTTAATTTCATAATAATCGGCACCCTTTTCTGTTTTATGGGTTTTTAAATCTACACGCTCAATATCAAAATCGACATTCACTTCATTTAAAATAATATGTGCTGCCAAAGAGCATGCGCCAGGTGAATAATAAAGCTTCATATTTGATCCTTGTTATATAACTATCTCTGTTGTAAATCGCTTGTCACAAACTTGCAAGTGATTGAACCTATAAATTGCAAAAAAGCGAAAATGTCTTAAAAAGCCCTTACGCTTTGACTATCCTGCAAAAGACAGGCTTTTTCAAGTCTGTTTTGCCTGCTTTTTTATCTCTAGATGTTTTAACATACAGCCCTTTAAAGTTTCATGAAATTGAGATTGTGATTAGCCTGAAAAAAGAAGAATGGTTTTCCAATATCCGCACCGATGTTTTGGCAGGTTTAGTGGTAGGTTTGGCATTAATTCCTGAATCAATTGCCTTTTCGGCTATAGCAGGCGTCGATCCGCAAGTCGGCTTATATGCATCGTTCTGTATTGCGGTCACGATTGCTTTTTTTGGTGGGCGTACTGCCATGATTTCTGCCGCGACAGGCGCTATGGCATTACTGATGATTACCCTCGTCAAAGAACATGGTTTGCAATATTTATTGGCTGCAACAGTACTCACAGGGCTGATTCAGGTTATAGCAGGCTATTTTAAAGTTGCCAAACTGATGCGTTTTGTTTCGCAATCGGTAGTTTATGGCTTTGTAAATGCCTTGGCGATTTTAATTTTTGTGGCGCAACTGCCTGAATTATCGAAAATGGATGGCTTAGGCTATTTATTTGTAGGATTAGGTTTAGCGGTAGTCTATCTGTTTCCATACATTCCTAAAATTGGTAAAAGCATTCCCTCGCCTTTGGTCTGCATTATTGTGCTGAGTGTGGTTGCTTTATTACTTGGTGCAGATATGCGTACCGTAAGCGATTTGGGACAATTTCCCGACACGCTGCCTATTTTTCTAGTGCCTGACATTCCACTGAATTTTGAAACTTTATTTATTATTTTTCCTTATGCCATGACCTTAGCCACAGTCGGTTTGCTCGAAACCATGATGACCACTACGATTGTCAATGAAGCCACAGGCACAGAAGCAGATCGGCATCAGGAATGTCGTGGTCAGGGTTATGCCAATATTGTGAGTGGCTTTATGGGCGGTATGGCAGGCTGTGCCATGATTGGGCAATCTATTATCAACGTCAGTTCTGGGGCGCGTACACGGCTATCTACACTTACAGCAGGCGTATTTTTGCTGTGCTTGGTGGTTTTTCTCAAAGATTGGTTGGCATATATTCCTATAGCAGCCTTGGTTGCGATTATGATTATGGTGTCATTCACGACTTTTAACTGGGATTCCATCCGTAATTTTAAAAAGCATCCGAAACAAAGCAATATTGTCATGTTAACCGTGGTCATTGTGGTGTTAGCTACCCATAACCTTGCTTTGGGTGTTTTTGTTGGCGTACTGCTTTCTGCTTTATTTTTGGTGAATAAACTGGAAAGTGAAGTTAAAGTCAGCTCATTTTTATTAGGCGAACATACCCGCCAATATGTGATTTCAGGGCAAATTTTCTTTAGCAGTTCAGAAAAGTTTTATCAGTTTTTTGATTTTTCAGAAGATATTAGCAATGTCACCATCGACTTAACGCATGCACATATTTGGGATATTACCTCTGTAAATATGCTGAATAGCGTGGTGAACAAATTTAAAGCCCAACAAATTAAAGTGCATATTATTGGATTGAATGAGGCCAGTCATACCTTAATTGATCAATACAGTACCCATTCGTAATTATTGTATTAAAATACCGTTGATGATGTTAAATGCTGAATCTTAATGATTCGGCATTTTTTATGCTCAAAAGATGCAGATGTATCGCAATCTTGCACGGCGCTGCGAAAAACAGCGAAAAAATTTGACTTCAATGGCTCAGGACTTAAAATACCGCATTCGAATTTATTAGATTTGCCAAAATTATGTCGAACGATCAATTAGACCAGCACGTTGTCGAGCTGGACAACCTCAACGAGCATCGTGAAATTGTAACGTTCATGCGCCGTTCTTCACCATTGAATACGTCACAACGTAGCGCCTTGGAACAATACGGCGACTTAATTTTGGAATATCCTGTTGGCGATTTACGTCAACATTTTGAACACCCTGAACGCCCGCTTACAGTAGAAATTGGTTTTGGGATGGGGCGTTCTTTGGTACTTATGGCGCAGGCCAATCCTGAACGTAACTTTGTCGGGATTGAAGTCCATATTCCAGGGATTGCACAGTGCGTTTATGAAGCAGGTACAGCAGGTTTAAGCAACTTACGTGTCTTAGATGCCGATGCAATTCAAGTACTGCGTGAAATGCCAGACAATAGCATTGATACGGTGCAGTTATATTTCCCAGACCCATGGCAGAAAAAACGTCACTTCAAACGCCGTTTTGTTGCTCATGAACGCATGGAATTGGTAGAGCAAAAATTAGTGTTAGGTGGTACGTTCCATGCAGCAACCGACTGGGAACCGTATGCAGAATGGATGCTGGATGTATTGGACAACCGTCCACGTTTAGAAAACTTGGCGGGTAAAGGCAATAGCTACCCTCGCCCTGAATGGCGTCCACAAACCAAGTTTGAACGCCGCGGAATTGAAGCAGGTCATAAGATTAATGATTTTATCTTCAAGAAAATTAACTAATTTCTGCTAGAAAAAATGCTTCCACAAGGAAGCATTTTTTATTTGAACTCGTGTTATCGTATCAAATGACTAAGATTGATGCCGCGTTAAAATCTGTTGGCTCATTAGCGCATAAACTTCGGCAAGTGCATGTTGCTGCCCTGCTACCAATAAGTTCTGATGCATTTTTAAAATATTGTGATCACCCCGCATAGCAGGCCCTGTTTGCATTTGACGCGGATCATTCTGGGTCGCTTTATGCGCAGTTTCCAAAATAAGAGGATACAGCAGACTGAAATCTACTTTCTGAGCATCGACCACTTGCTTGGCCATGTCATAACAATAATTACTAAAATTACAGGCAAATACCGCAGCCAAATGCAAACTCAAACGCTGTGCTGAAGTATAGGCATAAACCCTTTTGCTTAGGCTATTTGCCAAAGTCATTAAAAGCTGCTGATCTTCAGCAAATGCAGCTTCTATAAATAAAGGCGTTTCTGACCAATCAATTTCACGCTCTAAACTAAAGGTTTGCAAGGGATAAAATACCCCTGAACGTACATGATGCTGTTGCAATACATCTAATTTAGTACTGCCTGAGGTATGCACAATCAACACATGATTTAAATCACGATGAACTTCCTGAATCACCTGTGCAATGCCCTGATCACTCACTGCAATAATCACTAAATCTAGATCTGAATGAAGTTTTTCTACTTCAGCAATCGCTTCTGCGCCAACCTGCGCAGCCAAATGCTGCGCCTTGTCCAGACTACGGCTATAAATTTGCACAATTTGATGCTGTGCGTTTAAAACATGAGCCAAATGATGTGCAACGCGCCCTGCACCAATCAAACTAATTCGCATAATATTTTCAGATAAAATAAGATGAAATAATCTGCACACAGCATGCCAATAAAAAAAGGACGAAGCAATTCGTCCTGATGTTTTTTGTTTGATATCGAATAGATTTAGAATTGACGCAAAGTTAAAATCTGCTCACTACGTCCAAATGGCCCTTGAGTATCATGCAAAACTGCACTCGTTAAGCCAATACCATCTTCACCATATTGTTGTGTTACTTCCAAGCCTAGCCATTCGCCTTGCGGTAAACGGTGTAAATGCATTTGCAAATCTAAATTTGGAAAACCCCAACCCGCATTCGGGTCTAAACGTGGCACTACGCCATTGGCGGTATCCACCATCCCCAATAAACGCACAAAACTAGATGTGTTTTGATTTTCAACCATATCCAATTGGTTTCTTAACCAAACGATGCCCTTACCTGCACGACGATCTAAATGCGCACGGGTTTCAATGCTTTGAATATAGCCGCCCGGCCAACAACGCATGCCATCCCAATCGGGCAAATATTCAGGGTTTTCTATCGGTAAATCTTCCAATCCTGCAATTGCGCGTGTATCTGAGGTTTTCATTTTCCATGCACGCGCCACAATACAGGTTTTTCCTTCAGCACACATTTCCGCTTCAATCAGCTCAATGGTTTTACCCGGTCGAATCATACGGGTGGTGATACTAAATTCACCAAAGGCAATTAAGCCAAAAATATCTAAACCGACCCGACCAATTCGCATATCATCACGCGGCATAAATTGCTCAAGTTCTGCACACAAAATACCCGTTGCAGGTGCCATGTGTTGTTCATGCGGATTCCACGCGCCTTGTGCATGAATGTTGCAACGATAGTGCGCAGTACAGCCACCATCGGCATGTTGTTCACGTTTGAGTAAAGTGTAATATGCTGACATTTTTTCTCTTTCCCTGATCTAACTTTTCTTGTGCGGATACTTTTACTACAAAGATTACTGACTAAATAATGTTATTTATCAACTATTTCTCTGCAAAAAAACCATAATAATTCATAAGTTGACAATATGTTTTACACTGACGAAAACCCACTTGAGTAAGCAATGCTGCCTGCGCATCTGCCATAATTAAATGAAAATCATCGGCCAGTCGTGCAAGCATTTTTTCCGCTTGAGTCGTAGTTAAACCACAATCCAAAGCCAAATTCTGCATCCAGCGCAGTTCTATATTTTCAGTCTGCTGCATCAGATCATAGCTTAATAAAATCGCTGTAGGTTTTAATGTTTGGTAAATATCTTGAAAAAATAATGTTTTTTCTGCGACTGGCACAAAATGCGCCACCAAAATCGCCAATGCCGCATCAAACTGCAAATTTTCAACCTGCGCTTGTTGGGCAAATTGGTGGGTATCTGCCTGTATAAAACGTACTCGCTCATGCCCTGCCACAGACTGAATGTTTTTTTCTGCCTGCTGTAACATGCTTAAAGATGGGTCGATGGCCGTAAATTGCCACTGTGGATGTTGCTGCAGTAAATACTGCAACTCATAGCCTGTGCCACACCCCACCACTAAAACTTGTGCTGTTTCGGGCAAATGACTACTTAAAATTGCATTGATGTGTTGATGTACCAATTCATATCCGGGAATGAGTTTCCGAATATGACTGTCATAGCCTGCAACCACAGTTGCACTGTGAAAATCTTTTGCCATATCACATGATTCTTCTTTAATTTACTGACATTAAATATCTGAGTCTTTTTCAAGATCTGCTTAAGCCACAGCCATTGCATCTACCGACAATTCCGAAACGGTTGGCTTGGCACGTTCAGGCACTAAGCCTAATTTTTGGAACAATTGTTTGTCTTTGCCTTCGCCTGCGTTTGGTGTGGTCAAAAGCTTTTCACCTGAGAATAACGAGTTCGCACCTGCCATAAATGCCAACGCCTGATCTGAATCAGATAATGATTCACGCCCTGCAGATAAACGAATATAGCTGTTTGGCATGATAATACGTGCAACTGCAATGGTACGAATCCACTCAATCACATCCAGTTTTTCTACTTCAGCCAATGGTGTACCTTCAATCGGAACTAACATATTGATCGGCACAGATTCAGGATGTAACGGTAAAGTCGCTAATTCATGTAATAAACCAATACGGTCTTGGGTATCTTCACCTAAACCGACAATACCGCCACTACATACTTTCATACCTGTTTGACGCACAATATCCAAAGTGTTTAAGCGATCATCAAAACAGCGGGTACTAATCACATTAGGATAATACTCACGCGAGGTGTCTAGGTTGTGGTTGTAATAATCTAAGCCTGCATCTTTTAAGCGTTCTGCCTGCGATTGGTTTAACATCCCTAAAGTCATGCAAGTTTCTAAGCCCAGAGCTTTGACTTCACGCACCATTTCCAGAACATAGGGCATATCGCGTTCATGCGGATTACGCCAAGCAGCGCCCATACAAAAACGTGAAGAACCTGATGCTAAAGCTTCTTTGGCTTCCTGAATGACTTTATCAACTGCAATACGTTTTTCAGCTTCAAGCTGTGAATCATAATGCGCAGATTGCGAGCAATATTTGCAGTCCTCAGGGCATTTGCCTGTTTTAATAGACAATAAGGTACTGACTTGTACGGTATTGGCAGCAAAATGTTGGCGATGCACACGCTGTGCTTCAAAGACTAAATCCAGAAAAGGTTGTTCATATAACTGCTGAATTTCTTCTCGAGTCCAATCATTGCGTACGGTCATTATTTTCATCCTTGATTATCACGCATCATGCTTAAACTTGTGCCATCTTTTATTAAGCCGAGCATGCGATATATTTTTAGTGTGATTATTCCTGTATAGAGTATCCCTTTATCTCTGCGTGAGAAATAAAGGGTGTGTGCTGACAAAATTAAAAGGTCGATCTTGCAGCAGTAAATAGCTGAAATAATGCCTTAAGCAATTTCCTTTAAATTTAATTCTTCACGCATAAATTCACGTAATTTAAATTTCTGTGCCTTGCCTGAAGCGGTCATTGGAAATTCACTAAAGAAGCGCACATAACGTGGGACTTTATTGTGTGAAATGTGTTCTGCACAGTATTGGCGAATTGCCTCTTCGGTACATTCATGGTGTTCATGCAAAATAATACAGGCACATAGTTCTTCACCATAACGATGATCTGGCACGCCAATTACTTGCACATCGCAGACCGCATCGTGAGTATATAAGAAATCTTCAATTTCTTTCGGGAACAGGTTTTCACCGCCACGAATCACCACATCTTTAATGCGACCTTTGATTTTTACAAAGCCTTCATCATCCATTTCTGCAATGTCGCCTGTGTGCATCCAATGTGCAACATCAATGACTTCTTGGGTTTTGTCATGTTCATCCCAGTAACCCAGCATGACTGAATAACCACGCACACACAATTCTCCTAACTGTCCGCGCGGCACGACTTTGCCTTCTTCATCGACAATTTTTACTTCCAGATGTGGATGTACACGCCCCACCGTACTGACACGACGCTCCACAGAATCTTCAGTCGAACTTTGTGCGCTCACAGGTGCTGTTTCGGTCATGCCATAACAAATGGTGATTTGCGCCATGTGCATACGGTCGATGACGCGTTGCATAATTTCCTGCGGACACGGACTGCCTGCCATAATGCCTGTGCGCAAGCTAGATAAATTAAATTCATCAAACTGTTCATGCTCTAAAATGGCAATAAACATGGTCGGTACGCCGTAAGCAGCTGTACATTTTTCTTGCTGAATGGCTTTTAAGGTATCGAGCGGGTTAAACACTGCCGATGGATAGACCATGGTTGAACCATGTGTGATACACGCTAAATTGCCCATCACCATACCAAAGCAGTGAAACAGCGGTACGGAAATACAAACACGGTCTTGTGGACTTAAATGAATTGCTTCTCCTACAAAGTAACCATTATTTAAAATGTTGTTGTGGGTCAGCATAGTGCCTTTCGGATTGCCCGTCGTGCCTGAGGTAAATTGAATGTTAATGGTTTCATCGAACTGCAACTCACTGGCAATGTGTTGCAGTTTTTTCAGCATGTGTGTGGTTGGAGCTGTCAATAAATCCTGAAAACGATGCATTCCTGTATGTGCTTGATCATCAATTTTAATCACATGCTTTAAATGCGGTAAACGCTTGGCGTTGAGGACTTTATTGTCTGCCTGACACAGCTCTGGGGCAATTTTCGTTAAGATGTCCTGATAGTTGGTACTTTTAAACTGCGATGCAATTACCAAACCTTTACAGGAAACTTTGTTGAGCACAAATTCCAGTTCATTGCTTTTATAGGCTGGGTTTAAATTCACCAAAATCACCCCTGCCTTAAAGGCTGCGAATTGAGTGATCGTCCATTCCACACAATTCGGAGACCAAATGGCAAGGCGGTCACCTTTTTTAAAACCGAGTTTTAACAAACTACAGGCAAAGGCATTGACCTGTTGCTGTAGTTGCTTATAGGTCAGACGCACATTTTGATGCACGCTTACCAAAGCATCCTGATCTGCATATTGCTGGCAAGCCTGATCAAACTTTTCACCAATGGTCATGCCTAACAAAGGCTGATTACTGGTGCCATAGGCATAACTTAACCGTACTTGTGTCATTGAATCGATCTCCTTGATTCTTTGTAATTCTGTTTTCCATTATGACGACGATTACTTTTTGCCTGTTTTGTGCGTTGTTTTTACTACCCTCCCTGCTGTTTTCGCACTGCATTTACACAAAAGTCGGCAATTTGTTTGACAAAGTAATCTTTATAATTTTGATCAAACATCACATTGCGAGACGGGTTTAAAGGTTCAATCACTACAAAGGTCATGGAGCCAACCACACCTAAAGCAGCAGTGTTCAAATCTTCAAAATCAAACTCACCATTGACTTTTCCTTCAGCCAAAATTTCCTTGATGCTCTGTTTGATCAGTTGTTTACTGCGAAAACGCTCATGTTCCATTTCTGGGTCTACAGGCTCGAACATTAACGAATACGCCAATTGAGGGCTGTTCATCGCACGCTTCACAAAAGTGGTGACAGATTTTTGCAATTTTTGTTTTGCACTTAAATCTGACTTCGCAATGTGGTCCAAAATTTCGACCTCACGACGAATCGCATCCGATAAAACTTCAATCAAAATCTGACTTTTATTTTCAAAGTAGCGATACACCAAACCTGTAGATACGCCTGCGCGTTCTGCAATGGCTTGGATAGACGCTTCTTTAAAGCCCCCATGAGCAATAAGTTCACGAGCAGAATCTAAAATCGCCATGCGATTTTGTTCCATACGTTCCTGCATCAATGATGATCTTTTATAACTCATATCTTATTCTCAACCAGATAAAATGAATTGTAAATCATTTTGTGAATTTTAGTTCACTTTTTTAAATTTTCGATGTATGTTAGAACCTAAGCACAACAACAATGCTTGTTTTAGGAACAACAAATATAACCACAGGATGGATGAACACATGATTTTACAAAGCTTAGACTTCGGCTTAGATGAAACCTTAATCGCCCTGCGCGATTCAATCGCTGCTTTTTGTGCAAAGGAAATTGCACCCATTGCTCAACAGGTTGATCGTGATAACGAATTCCCTGCCCAGCTTTGGAAAAAATTTGGCGATATGGGCTTACTTGGCTTAACCGTGAGTGAAGAATACGGCGGCACTAACTTAGGCTATTTAGCTCACATCATTGCCATGCAAGAAATTTCTCGTGCATCAGCATCCATTGGTTTGTCTTACGGTGCTCATTCTAACCTATGTGTGAACCAAATTAAGCGAAATGGGACAGAAGAACAGAAGCAACGCTATTTACCAAAACTGATTTCAGGCGATTACGTCGGCGCTTTGGCAATGTCTGAACCAAATGCAGGCTCAGACGTGGTTAGCATGAAACTGAAAGCTGAAGATAAAGGCGATCATTACTTGCTCAACGGCTCAAAAATGTGGATTACCAATGGCGGTGATGCCGATGTTTTGGTGGTGTATGCCAAAACTGACTTACAGGCAGGCGCCAAAGGTATGACTGCTTTCTTAATTGAAAAAACCATGTCAGGTTTTAGCCACGGCAGCCATTTAGACAAACTCGGGATGCGCGGCTCAAATACCTATCCATTGTTCTTTGACAATGTTGAAGTACCAAAAGAAAACGTCTTGGGCGGTGTGGGCAATGGTACAAAAGTACTAATGAGTGGACTGGACTATGAACGTGCAGTTTTAAGTGCAGGGCCGCTAGGCATTATGGATGCCTGCATGGATACCGTGATTCCTTATATTCATGAGCGTAAACAGTTTGGTCAGGCATTGGGTGAATTCCAGCTTATGCAAGGCAAAATTGCCGATATGTATTCGACTTGGTTGGCATGTAAAGCACTGGTCTATGCCGTTGGCGCAGAATGTGACAAAGCTGAACACAGCCGCAGTTTACGTAAAGATGCAGCCAGTGCGATTTTATATGCAGCAGAAAAAGCCACTTGGATGGCAGGCGAAACCATTCAAACTTTGGGTGGCAATGGCTATATCAACGAATTCTCTGCAGGACGTTTATGGCGTGATGCCAAACTCTATGAAATTGGCGCAGGTACTTCAGAAATTCGCCGCATGCTGATTGGCCGTGAACTGTTTAACGAAACTGCCTAAAGAATAAATCACAAAAATAGACAAGGATGTTGGCATGAATCAATTACAGAGCAAAATTAATATTCGCAGCGACGAGTTCAAAAACAATCAGGCTGCTATGCAAGCATTGGTCGATGACCTGAGAGAAAAAGTCCAAAAAATTGCTTTGGGTGGTGGTGAAACGGCACGCCAAAAACATTTAGACCGTGGCAAATTGCTACCCCGTGAACGAATTGACCACTTAATTGATCCTGGCACTGCATTTATTGAAATTGGTCAATTGGCTGCGTATCAGGTCTATCAGGATGATGTACCTGCTGCGGGTGTGGTTGCTGGCGTGGGGCAAGTCAATGGCGTGACCTGCATGATCATTGCCAACGATGCCACCGTAAAAGGTGGAACTTATTATCCGCTGACCGTGAAAAAGCATTTGCGAGCACAGGAAATTGCAGAACAGAATCACCTGACCTGTATTTATTTGGTCGATTCAGGCGGTGCCTATTTACCGCTACAAGATGAAGTCTTTCCAGACCGTGATCATTTCGGACGTATTTTCTATAATCAGGCCCGCATGTCGAGCATGGGTATTGCCCAAATTGCAGTAGTGATGGGAAGCTGTACTGCAGGTGGCGCTTATGTACCTGCAATGTCAGATGAAACCATTATTGTGCGTAATCAGGGGACAATTTTCTTAGGTGGCCCACCGCTGGTAAAAGCTGCAACTGGCGAAGTCGTTTCAAGTGAAGACTTGGGTGGTGGTGATGTGCACACTCGCCTTTCAGGTGTGGCAGACCATTTAGCAGAAAATGATGAACATGCCTTGGCGATTGCCCGTAACATTGTGGCGAACTTAAACAAAAAGCCAAACCCACAACCAGAGCATGTAGAAGCACCGTTATTTGATGCCTCTGAACTGTATGGCATTGTACCGACTGATGCACGTAAACCATTTGATGTACGTGAAGTGATTGCCCGCATAGTTGATGGTTCACGTTTTGATGAATTCAAAGCACGCTTTGGTACTACGCTGATTACTGGTTTTGCCAAACTCTATGGTATGCCTGTCGGAATTATCGCCAACAATGGCATTTTATTTTCTGAGTCAGCACAAAAAGGCGCACACTTTATTGAACTGTGTACCCAACGCAACATTCCCCTGCTATTTATTCAAAATATCACAGGCTTTATGGTTGGTCGCCAATACGAAAATGAAGGTATCGCTAAAAATGGTGCCAAACTGGTCATGGCCGTTGCGACAGCCAATGTACCTAAACTGACTTTAGTGATTGGCGGTTCTTTTGGTGCAGGTAACTATGGCATGTGTGGTCGTGCCTACTCGCCACGCTTTATGTGGACATGGCCAAATTCTCGTATTTCGGTAATGGGTGGCGAACAGGCATCAAGCGTACTGTCTACCTTAAAACGCGACCAGATTGAAGCCAAAGGCGGTAGTTGGTCTGCAGAAGAAGAAGACCAATTTAAACAGCCAATTCGTGATCAATACGAGCGTCAGGGTCATCCATATTATGCGTCTGCACGCTTATGGGATGATGGTGTGATTGATCCAGCACAGTCGCGTGAAGTTTTGGCATTAAGTTTAGCCGCTGCCCTCAATGCACCCATCCAACCGACCAAATTTGGCGTGTTCCGCATGTAAGAGGTGACAAAATGGATTATCAGTTTTTACAGCTCGAACAGAACAACCAAGTGGCTACGGTTTGGATTAATCGTGCGGAATTGCATAACGCTTTCAATACAGAGGTGATTGAAGAATTACACGCCTGCTTTCAGGCACTGAATAGCCGTGATGATATTCGAGTGGTGATTTTGGCAGGACGCGGCAAAAGCTTTTCTGCAGGTGCAGATTTGAACTGGATGAAACAGGCAGGTCAAGCTTCTACAGCAGAAAATCAAGCCGATGCCCTAAAACTGGCAAAAATGCTGCAAAGTTTAGCGACGTTAAAACAACCGACTATTGCCCGTGTGCATGGTATTGCCTTTGGTGGTGGTATGGGTTTGGCAGCTGCCTGTGATATTTGCGTTGCCAGCACCGATGCCAAGTTTGCGACCTCTGAAGTACGTTTAGGTTTAGCACCATCTACCATTAGCCCTTACGTCATTCGTGCGATTGGCGCACGTCAGGCATCACGTTACTTTTTAACGGCAGAGCGTATTTCTGCAGAACAGGCACAGCAAATTGGTTTAGCGCATGAAGTCACTTCAGCCGAAGACTTAGACAGCAAAATTGATGAAATTGTGCAAGCCTTATTGCTTGGTGGCCCAGAAGCGCAACATGCTTCTAAACAACTGATTCAGATGGTTAATCATCAAGTTTTGACCGAAGATTTACTCCAACAAACTGCACAGCATATTGCACATGTTCGCCAAGGAACTGAGGCGAAAAATGGCTTAAATGCTTTTTTAAATAAACAAAGCCCGGCTTGGATCAAGACCACGGCAGAATAAAAGAAGGATCGCACGATGTTTGAAAAGATTTTAATTGCCAACCGTGGTGAAATTGCCTGCCGTGTAATTCGTACCGCAAAAAAACTTGGGATTGCGACTGTCGCGGTGTATTCAGATGCCGATGCGCAATCACAACACGTTAAACTGGCAGACGAAGCCATTTATATTGGTGAATCGCCTGCGGCACAAAGTTATTTGCAAGTTGAACGTATTATTCAGACAGCCAAAAGCACAGGTGCACAAGCGATTCACCCGGGTTATGGTTTCTTATCTGAAAATGACCAATTCGCACTTGCCTGTAAAGACAACAATATTGTTTTTATTGGCCCGCCAGTTGAAGCCATTTTGGCGATGGGTCTAAAAGCAACCTCTAAAGCCTTGATGGAAAAAGCAGGTGTGCCACTAACTCCGGGCTACCACGGCAGCAATCAAGATGCGGCATTTTTAAAGCAACAAGCCGACAGCATTGGTTATCCTATGCTCATTAAAGCCAGTGCAGGCGGTGGCGGTAAAGGCATGCGTTTAGTAGAACGCAGTGAAGACTTTCTCAGCTCACTCGCTTCATGTAAAAGTGAAGCACGTTCTAGCTTTGGCAACGAAGACGTGCTGATTGAACGCTATGTGATTCAACCACGTCATATTGAAGTACAGGTTTTTGGCGATACTCACGGCAACTACGTGCATTTGTTTGAACGTGATTGCTCGGTACAACGTCGCCACCAAAAAGTGCTTGAAGAAGCACCTGCACCAAAAATGCCAGAAGATAAACTCGAAACTATGCGCCAAGCCGCAATTGATGCCGCACGTGCTGTAAATTACGTGGGCGCAGGTACGGTAGAGTTTATTGTCGAGCAAGACGGTACTGCTTATTTCATGGAAATGAATACCCGCTTGCAGGTCGAACACCCCGTCACAGAAATGATTACAGGGCAAGACTTGGTTGAGTGGCAATTGCGAGTTGCTTTTGGTGAGCCATTGCCAAAACAGCAACATGAATTGCAAATTCATGGTCATGCCCTTGAAGCGCGTGTGTATGCCGAAGAACCAGAAAAAGGCTTTATTCCTGCCATTGGTCAAATCAGCTATCTGCATTATCCAGAGCAAAATGATGCCGTACGTGTCGATAGCGGGATTGTCGAAGGTGATGAAATCAGCACCTACTACGACCCAATGATTGCCAAACTGATTGTTTGGGGTAAAAACCGTGAAGCAGCATTAACGCAAATGCACCATGCTTTAGGTCAGTTCCACGTCGATGGTTTAGGCAACAACATTGCATTCTTGGATCGTTTGGTGCTGTGTGATTCCTTTAAACATGCCAATTTGGATACAGGGCTTATTCAACGTGAGGAAGCATTTTTACTTAACGCAAAACCTGAAGTCGCTACAGAAACTGTCGTTGCAGCTGCGTTAATTGATGTACTTTCTCGTATTCAAAACAACAAAGCGGCAAACAACGCGGTTTGGCAAAAAGACCACTTCTGGCGCTTAAATCAGCAAAGCGCCCACACAGTGCAATTACAGTGCAATGACCAAACACTCAAAATCCAGTTAAAACCATGCACTTCTGGTTTTGAGGCTCACTACAATGGGCAAACGCTGAGCGTTCAAGGCGAGCTTTTGGATGCACATCGTCTACAGGTTTGTATCAATGGTCAGCAACAAAAAATAGCATTTAACCAACATGCGCAAGGCATCACCCTGTTCCAAAACGGTCAGCGTCATGTGTTTAGCTATGTACAAGCAAACTTTAACAGCGATGATCAACAAGACAATGCCAACAATCTGACTGCACCAATGCCGGGTGTAATCACCCAAGTTTTGGTGGCAGCCAATGCCCGTGTGAAAAAAGATGATGTACTGATGACACTGGAAGCCATGAAAATTGAATATTCAATTCGTGCGCCTTTCGATGGCATTGTGGCAAGTTCGTACTTCCAAGCGGGCGATCAGGTCAAAGCAGGCGATGAACTGGTTGAATTTGAAGCCTTGACGGAGGAAGTTGCATGACTGAATTTGTCAAAATTGTAGAGGTTGGCCCACGAGATGGTCTGCAAAATGAGAAAACACCACTCACTTTGGCAGATCGTAAAAACCTGATTTTGGATTTAATGCAAACAGGTTTAAGCAGCATTGAAGTCGGTTCTTGCGTATCGGCCAAATGGGTACCGCAAATGGCAGACAGCGATGTGCTGTTTGCCAGCCTGCCACAAAACCCAAACATTCAATTCAGTTTACTGACCCCAAACTCAAAAGGTTTTGAGTCGGCTTTGGCGGTGGGTTGCAAAGAAGTTGCCGTGTTTACCGCCGCTTCTGAAAGCTTTACCCGAAAAAATATCAACTGCTCAATTGAAGAAAGTTTGGAAAAATTTAGCGATGTCATGCGTCAAGCCAAAGCGCACAACATTCGCGTGCGTGGTTATGTATCTTGTATGGTGGACTGTCCTTATGAAGGCGCAATTGACCCGAAACAAGTCGCAAAAGTCACACAGCAATTATTGGACATGGGCTGCTATGAAGTGTCTTTGGGTGAAACCATTGGTACAGCAACCCCTGACCGTGTGCAAAAAGTCTGGGATGCATGTTTGGCACAGGTCGATGCCAAAGTTTTAGCAGGTCATTTTCACAATACTTACGGCATGGCGATTGCCAATATTTATCAATCGCTCTTACAAGGCATTCGTGTATTTGATTCATCCATTGCTGGTTTGGGTGGCTGTCCGTATGCCAAAGGTGCATCGGGCAATGTGTCTACCGAAGACTTGTACTATTTACTGTCCAAGATGGGTTTTGAAACAGGTGTGCGGTTAGAGCCGCTGATGCAAGCCAGTCGCAACATCAGCAATATCTTACAGCGTGATAATCCATCTCACTATGCCAATGCCTACTGGCAAAAGGTTTGTGCTTAAAACCCATTTCATCCTCAATAACTTTGGAACATAAGCGACAAGGATGACAACAACACAACATGGCAAGTGAATGCCGTGCAGAGAATAAATAGAGGTGACAAATGTCCAATAAAGTATATGACAGCGCACAAGCTGCATTAAATGGCGTGGTTCAAGATGGGCATACCTTGGCGGTGGGCGGTTTTGGTCTATGCGGTATTCCTGAAGCCTTGATTGCTGCGTTAAAAGATACAGGCGTCAAACAACTGACTTGTATTTCTAATAACGCTGGCGTCGATGGTTTTGGTTTAGGCTTATTGCTTGAAACCAAACAAATCAAAAAAATGATTTCATCTTATGTCGGCGAAAATAAAGAATTTGAACGCCAGTTTTTAAGCGGTGAATTGGAAGTTGAACTCACCCCGCAAGGCACACTGGCAGAAAAACTACGCGCAGGCGGTGCAGGTATTCCTGCATTTTTCACCCCAACAGGTGTAGGCACTGTCATTGCAGAAGGCAAAGAAGTCCGTGAATTTAACGGCAAAGATTATATTTTAGAAGAATCTTTGACTGCAGATGTCGCTTTGGTCAAAGCCTACAAAGCAGATAAAGCGGGTAATCTTATTTTCCGTAAAACAGCACAAAACTTTAATCCTGTTTGTGCTATGGCAGGCAAAATCACCATTGCCGAAGTTGAACAAATCGTTGAAATTGGCGATTTAGACCCCGACGAAATCCACTTAGCTGGTATTTATGTGAACCGCATTGTCCTCAATGCAAGCCCAGAAAAACGGATTGAACAAATGACTTTAAAGGCGGAGGCTTAAGACATGGCTTGGACGCGTAATCAAATGGCGCAGCGCGCTGCACAAGAATTAGAAGATGGTTTTTATGTCAATTTAGGCATTGGCTTACCCACACTGGTCGCCAATTATATTCCTGAACATATCAATGTCTGGTTACAGTCCGAAAATGGCTTGCTTGGCATTGGTGAGTTCCCAACTGCCGAAACTGTAGATGCCGACCTGATCAATGCAGGTAAACAAACTGTGACAGCGCGTAAAGGTGCGGCTTTTTTCTCTAGCGCAGATTCCTTTGCCATGATTCGTGGCGGGCATGTCAATATCGCTATTTTAGGGGCAATGGAAGTTTCTGAACAAGGCGATCTTGCCAACTGGATGATTCCAGGCAAGAAAGTTAAAGGTATGGGCGGTGCAATGGATTTGGTTGCAGGCGTACAAAAAGTTGTAGTGCTGATGGAACATTGTGCCAAAGATGGTACGCCTAAAATTGTATCGCAGTGCAGTTTGCCACTCACAGGTAAAGCGGTGGTGCATCGTATCATTACCGACTTAGGCGTGCTTGATATTACTCCACAAGGCGTAAAGTTGATTGAACTTGCACCCGATGTCAGTTTTGATGAAATTCAAAAAGTCACAGGTGTTGCCTTACAAAAAGTCGCAGCTTGATGAATTTATCTCGAGTGAATAACCCTCTCCTTTGCAAGTTTTGATGCACTGCTTTAAAACTTAATACAAGGGAGAGAGTTTATTTTGACTCCTATACTTTTCCACTCAACAAAACCAATAAATCACTGATTTATAAAACTATTCCTCAAACCAAAGAGCATCCAAAAATTACTTTCAATTTCGATATTTGCACAATACTTCGGGATTGATCCACAATAAAAAAGCCTTCACTTTGCAAAGTGAAGGCTTACAAGAAAATAGACCTATTTTAAGATTGAGGCGCCTTTTGCTCTACCACGCCAGCATCTTCCACACTACGCACCGTGCCTGTATCTACATTCAAGACTTCAAACTCAATACGGCGGTTTTTAAATTGACCTTCTGGCGTTGCATTTGCCGCAATCGGCTGCTCTGAACCAAAACCAATGGCTTGCAATTGACCCGGATTTACACCACGTGATACTAAATAATCGACCACTGCTTGCGCACGTTGTTGTGACAAAGTTTTGTTGGCATTGGCATCACCTACGGCATCGGTATGCCCTTTCACGGTTAATTGCACTTGTGGCGCGCGCTGCATCAATACCGCAGCCTGATCTAAAATAGACTTATTGGCTGCTGGAATTTCAGTCGATGCAGAATCAAAATTAATGATTTGCATATTGAGTGCCGTCGCAATATCCAAAGCTTGAATATTGTCAGGATTAATTGCAGCCAAAGCCTGCTCGGCATTGCTAATACTGCTGGTTACAGCCTGATTAACATCGGTTACTGTAGTTTCTGCAGGTTGCTGAGTCACTACAGTCATGTTTTTAGCCAATGGACGAATTTGACTGGCTAAACGCTCTGCATCGGCAGGGTTCGCGGCTTGAATAGACAGTTGATTACCCACCCAGTTTAAATTGACATTCGGTACACCTTTCAGCATTTTTAAAACGCTTGGAATCACGTCCTGATCAATAAATTCCGAATGATAGTTGGCAAAATTTTCTGCACCACAACCTGTTGGATGATTGAAAATTTGCTTCACTTCATTCTGCAGAATTTCCATATAGCTTGGATTATTCAGCAAAATTTGACAGGTCACCAAATTACCATCACTGCCTGTACTGACTTGCAACATTGCAGCCTGAATGGCTGCCACTTGGGTCTGTGTGGTTGCAGGCGCTTGGTTGCGGTCACTACATGCACGGAATAAAAATGCCAATAAACCAATTAAAATAATTAAAGCTAAAATTGGCAATAACCACGAACGGCGTTCTTCTACGGGCTCAGTCACAATGACTTCAGGTGCTTGATGTACGGTTTGGCCCGCAGCATTATTTACCCCCAAAGCAGCCAATAATGCTGTTGCCCACTGCGGTAAAGCCGCCTGAATTGAATCTAAATTGTTTTGCAGTAAATGCTGAATGGCAACTGGGTCAGATGAACCTGCCTGATTTTCCAAAAAGTTTAAACTTGGTGCAATTGAACGATTCAGGGTGTTTTCAATTTCGGTTTGCGGTGCTGTGCCGCTGACCAAATCTAAAAACTGCTGTTTTAAAGATAGATTTGAACCAAATACATCGCCCACACGTGGATTCAGTTGTCGCAGCAGATTGTCAATCAGTTGAGGTCGTGAATTTAAAATAGACAATAAAATGGGATAAAAACTATTTAATGCCTGATTTTTTTCAAGCAAATGCTGGGTTTCCCCTTCCAATACAATGGATGACACACTTTGTTTGAGCAAGTCTATAAAATCTGTTTGCATATATATGCCCTCTTTTTTGTCTTTGTTTTCAAGTTGTTTTTTAGTGTATATGCTTAAAATTTAAACAAATGTAATAAATTGTGGTGTTTTGATTTTGTTGTGAAATTTGAGTCAACGGAATGTAGAGTCTCTTCTTCGATTTTCTATTTGGGGATTGTTAAAATTCAATAAAAAAGCCAGCCGAAGCTGACTCTTATTTAAACTTGAAAATAAAATATCAATCAGAGCATATTAAGCAGTAAAGACGCGTACTGCTTTGCCTTTTACAACTTGATTAATCAAAGGCGTATTTTTGCCTTGTGACACAATCGTTTCTTTGTTCAGTGTCCATTCCACTTCTGGATCAACCAAGACCCAACCCGCTTCCTGTTCCCAACGACTTTGCATTTTTGCCACACGCGCAGGTGCAAGTGTCACTTTTTCTACCCATTCCAATGGACTGAACAGACCTTCCTGAATCAGTTGAATCCCAAATGGAATATAAGTATCAAATGCAGTAAAACCTGACAAAGTATCTGCAAATGGTGCCATTTTTGCAGAGCTATTTAACGGCTCATGATGAGTACAAATCGCATCAATCACACCATCTTTTACACCTTGACGCAGTAATGCTTTGTCTTGCTCTGAGCGCAGTGGCGGACGTACATGCGCTAACGAGTTAAAACCATCAATAATTTGATCGGTTAAATGCAGTTGATGCATCGCCACATCGCAAGTGACAGGTAAACCTTTGGCTTTAGCTTGTTGAATCAATTCAACTGATGCACCACAAGACAATAAGCCAAAATGCGCACGTACACCTGTGGCTTCAATCATCAGCAAATATTTGGCAATCGCTACGGTTTCTGCCAAAGTTGGAATCATAGGCAAGCCCTGACGCGATGCAATAAAACCTTCATGCACACAGCCATCTTTAGCAATTTGCGGTTCTTCGGCATAGAACACCACGGTCATGTCCAAACCTGCAGCATATTCCAGTGTGCGAATCACGACATCATCATCTTCAAAAGGTGCATTGGCATTGGACACTGCACTACAGCCGCCTTTTTTCAGTCCCGCCATATTGGCAGGCTGCTTGCCGTTTAAACCTTGAGTTTGTGCACCAATCACTTCTAAATAAATGCCACCATCCAACATGGCTTTTTCGACCAAACCATGAATGAGTGCACCGTTGTCTTGCACGATTGGTTTAGAATCGGGTGGCGTAAATAAGTGCAGAATTCCGTTTTCACGTGCGGCCTTGCCTTCAGATTTGAGCGTGCCATGTTGTTGCTGACCAGGTTCACGTAAACGTGCGCATAAATCGACCATAGTTGGCATGAGCCATTGACCTTGGGCATCTATGCTTTCGCTAATATCTGCACTTTCTGCAACCAACTTGCCATTTTCAAGATATACCGTTTGTACGCGGTCAATTTGCTGGATTGGGTCAAGCACACGTACATTTTCAATTTTTACAATCGCCATGACTTTTTCCTTATACCGCAATCGCGTCAATCAAACCTTGTTCTTGCAATTGACCTTGCATCGCCAAGGCCAATACCGCCATACGTACCGCAATACCGTTGGTTACTTGATTTAAAATCACCGATTGAGGCCCATCGGCAATGCTTGAATCAATTTCGACACCACGGTTCATTGGACCAGGATGCATCACAATACAGTTTGGTTTTGCAAGCGCCAAACGCTCTTTGTTTAAACCGTACATTTTGTAGAATTCGGCTTGTGAGGCAAGTGCTGGCGAATCAATACGTTCATTTTGAATACGCAGGGTGATAATCACGTCGCAATCTTTAATGCCTTCTTCCATTTTGTTAAATAAACGCACGCCTGCGCCATATTCATCAAAACCGTAGGGCAACAAGGTGTTCGGTGCAATCACGCGAATGTCTTTACAGCCCAGTGTTTGCAAGGCAGCCACATCGGAACGCGCCACGCGTGAATGTTTGATATCACCAATAATCGCAACACTTAATTCTTCATAAGGTCGTTGGGTTTCACGGCGAATGGTCAGCATATCCAACATCGCTTGCGTTGGATGTGCATGACGGCCATCACCCGCATTAATAATGGCAACCTTTGGGCAAACCGTTTTAGCAATAAAATGTGCTGCACCTGAAGATGAATGACGCACCACAAAAATGTCAGCAGCCATCGCCTCTAAGTTCCACAAAGTGTCACGCAAAGTTTCACCTTTAGAGGTACTTGAACGGGCAATATCAATATTGAGTACATTGGCAGAAAGACGCTTGGCTGCGGCTTCAAATGTGGTGCGGGTACGAGTAGAGTTTTCGAAGAACAAATTCATCACCGTGCGCCCTTCGAGCAAATTATTGGTGATCAGTTGGTTTTGTTCATTGAAAAAGGACTGTGCTGTGTCCAGAATTTGGGTGAGGGTTTCTTTGGAAAGACCTTCGATGGTTAAAAAGTGTTTTAAATGCCCATCTTTATTCAATTGAATCTGGCTCGGAGTATGCAATGCCGCCAAATGCATGAGAGATTCCTTATACGTTAAGTTAACGCATTATACAGAAATTGATTTGGCAAAGCAGTGTAACTTGGCATGATTTAGTCAAAAGAAACTTATGATTTTAAAAATTAAGTCATGCAGACTCATCTACACTTTCTTTCATGCTTAATACTCTACAAAGCGATGTGAAAGGATGGCATTTATATTTAACTGCTCTGCTAGCCAATCATCTTGATATGAGGTTGATAAATATCTGGTTGATCAATCTTCACATACAACAACCTACACAACATTAAGGCTGTGTAGGCAAAGTCCGTGCCATTCCCCACTCAACGCAATGCACCAATATAATGATGTGACACCTGCGCCTGATAAATTTCTTCGGCTGTCGGTTCAGTCAAATCATCTATATTTTCCATATTTTCTACTGCAACCAATTGCTGCGCTGCGGTCTGCGGCGGCGTTATTTCTGCATCAGCATCCATTAACACACCCAACATACTATTTAAGCGCACGACATAACGACGCAATTCGTCATCTTGTGTGGCAAGTGCCAATTGCAACACATCACGTGCATAGTTTGGATTTTCCACCAGATACATCACATCAATCACACGTCCACTGACACGTCTTAATCGTGTATAAATTAAAGTCGCGACTGAAAAAACCTCGTTATTCGCTGTTAAATCATGTGCCGTGGTTAAAGTAGCTGTTGTCATTCAAATATTCCCCTCATGGCTTCATTGTTGTTTTGCAGTATTCGATGCCCATCTGCGGTATGTTCATCATCACAACAAAGCATTAGCAAAATACATACCAATCATGTGAATATTCAGGTTTTAATTCTGGCGCAAAACAATCACTCAAAAAATTTATTGGGTTGCCTCAACATCCTCACGTCATTTTCAGAAAAACGAAAACATTAAAAAATCGCGCTAAAGCCTCTAAAACCCAAACCTTTAAAATTCTGCGCGATTCACGCTAAATCACTAAGTTTTCCAACACAAAATACGTTAAAATAGCCGATTGCTGAATTGCTTTTGGAAATTTTCATGAATTCGAAACCCCGTCTTTCTACATATTGGGTCACCTGTGCAGATGGACTTGAAACCTTATTGCAAGAAGAAATGCAAGGTTTAGGTATTCAAAATATCGAACGTTTACCGGGTCGTTTAATTTTCAAAGGCACACTCGAAAATGCCTACCGTGTCTGTATGTGGTCACGTTTAGCCTCACGTGTCCTTACACCAATTCACACACACGAAATTGAATTTAGTCACGACGCGCGCGATGTAGCCGAAGAGCTTTATGAAGGTGCGCTGAGCTTTGACTGGTCACTGATTTTTGCGCCACAAAGTACTTTTGCAGTGCGTTTGCATATAGAGCGTGACATTAAAGTGAACAGCCAATTTGCGACCTTGCGCGTTAAAGATGGTGTGGTCGATTCATTTATGGATGCAGTGGGCAAACGTCCAAGCATTGACATCAAACAGCCTGAAATTACCTTATACGTGTTAGCAGGCAAAAAAGAACATACATACTGCCTCGATTTATCTGGCGATTCCTTGCATAAACGCGGCTATCGTCGTTTTATGACCGATGCCCCAATTAAAGAAAACCTTGCCGCAGCGATTCTGCAAAAAGGTCAATTACAACAAATTCAACCCGACATTATTTTAGACCCAATGTGTGGTTCGGGCACGTTTATTATTGAAGCATTGATGATGCTGACTGACCGTGCACCGGGTTTGGTACGTCGTTTTGGTTTTAACGGTTGGCAAGGTCACGACCATGAATTGTGGATGAGCATTAAAGCAGAAGCGGCAGAACGCCATCAAACTGCATTACAACAACCATTGCCAAAATTTTATGCTTTCGATGCCGACTGGGAAGCAGTCAAAGCCACCAAGCAAAATATTATTGCAGCAGGTTTTGAAAGTCTGCTCGATCAGATTCAAATTGAAGAACGTACTTTGGCTGACTGGCCCGACTTTCAAGCCGAAGGTAAAAAGGCCTTTATTGTAACCAACCCACCTTATGGTGAGCGTTTGGGCGATAAAGCCTCGAACCGTGCCTTATATTTGGGTCTGTCTGCCCTCTTGCAAAAGCATTTCCCAAATCAAAAAGCAGCCGTCATTGCAGCCCAAGTTGAACAAGCCGATGTGTTGGCTTTCAATGACCCGCAAATTTTACGTTTGATGAACGGTAAACTGCCAATTTATGTCCGTTTTGGTACGATCAAACCTGCAACATTCGCACGCCCATTCCTAGCAGATTGGCAACCGCAACAGTTTGAACCCATTGAAGGCGCAGAAGATTTCACCAACCGTTTGCAAAAAAACATGCAAAGCCTGAAAAAATGGGCGGTGAAAGAAAATGTGCATTGCCTGCGTTTATACGATGCGGACTTACCTGACTTTAATGTCGCAGTCGATTTATACGGCGACCGTTTGCACGTGCAGGAATATGCGCCGCCGAAAAAAATTGATCCTGAAAAAGCCAAAAAGCGTTTTAACCTTGCCTTACAAGCCATTCGTGCCGTGACAGGTTTAGGGCGTGATGCGGTATTTATTAAAACCCGTGCCCGTCAGGAAGGTAAAAACCAGTACACCAAACAAAGTACCGCCTCGAAGCGTTTTATTGTGCAAGAAGGTCAGGCTAAAATTTTGGTTAACCTCACCGACTACCTAGATACAGGCTTGTTCCTTGACCATCGTCAAATGCGTTTACGTATTGCCAAAGAAGCACGTGGCAAGCACTTCCTGAATTTATACAGTTATACCTCAACTGCAAGTTTACATGCCGCGCTTGGCGGTGCAGCAAGTACCACCAGCGTCGATTTATCCAATACTTATTTGAATTGGTCTAAAGAAAACTTTGTATTGAATGGTTTAACGGTAGACCATGCCGATGAACAACATCAATTCTTTGCCAGTGATTGTTTTGAATGGCTCAAAGAAGGTCATGAACAATATGATCTGATCTTTATTGACCCACCAACTTTCTCAAACTCTAAAAAGTTCTACGGAACATTTGACGTACAACGCGACCACGTTTCTTTAATTAAGCGTGCCATGAACCGCTTAACCACAGGCGGAACGCTGTACTTCTCCAACAACTACCGTGGTTTTGAAATGGATGAAGAAATTGAAGCCATGTTTGATGTGCAGGAAATTAGCCATGAAACTATTGGGCAAGATTTCAAACGCAACACCAAAATCCACCGTGCTTGGAAAATTCAGCACCCGCCTGTTTAAATAAACGATATGGCAATACAACAAAGCCTGTTCATTTGAACAGGCTTTGTTGTATCGTAGATCAGTATCTAGATTATTGACCAGTTAAAAACTTCTTTTCACCATATTGATAATGCATCGACAGTTTAAATTCATCACCATCACGTTGAATTTGCTGATTGCTTTGCATCGCACTGAGCATCTGTTCTAATTCTTGATCAGACATGCTTTTACCCGCAGCATTCATATAATTATTCATAATAGTTTTGACTACTTGTTTGTTAAAACTCACATCGGTTTGCACTTCTAGCAAACTTGGGAACATTTTCGCTAAGCCTTCTACAGTGGTTTGATGCCCTGGCATCACTTTACCAACCAAATCTGCCCGAATACTGCCTGTGCCTAATTTCAACTGATTCTTCTTGGATTCGAACTGAAAGCCCTCATTAATCACAGCCAACAAGGCTTGTTGTACATCTTTCTCAAAGTTTTCCGCTTCTAGGCATGAGTTGTTTTGTTTTTGCACAATATCAAGAAACGTCTGCATTTTACTGCGCTGCAAGTTTTTAACATCCCAATTCACTTGCAGGTCTTGCATGGCAGGCACATTATTTAAACCTAACTCGGCAATTTTAAATTTCGATTGAATATCTACCGTGCGCTCATGCAGTTGAGTATCCATACGCCAACTGAAGTCTTTCATTTTGCCTGAACCCACTGCTTTTGGGTCTTGACGCTGCATTTCTGCAATACTGAATTGGAAATAGCCCGGCTCTAAAGACTGCACATTCAAAGCCTGATTGGTTTTAAACTGCATGCCTTTTACTTGAAGATGTCCAAATTGATCCAGCACCGTCAATTGAGGCACATCAAAACTCATATTTACAATTTTCTGCTGCCCCTGACTTTGTTTCGCCTGAAACTCAATCTGCATAGGAGAAAATTTAGCTTCAAGTCCTGCTTCTTTTTTCTCTATAGCAGGTATGCTCAATTTCGTGGTCGATACACCCAACCAATTCACTTGCGTTGTCACATTTAGAGGCTGCTGAAAGAACTCGGAAAATTGTCCCTGCCCTTGTTCCAGATTCATTTTAGAATCAATTTGGTAACCTTTCCATGTCCGCTGAATTTGATCTTGTCCGTGAAACACCAGTTTTTCTTTAGCATTACATGGGTCTGCAATAATGGTCATTTTCCATTTGGCAGTACCTGTTAAAGTCCCCATGTCGTAGTCCGTATATTGGACGCTCACATTGGGTACAGGATTTAAATTTTGTTGATAATGCTCACGCAGGCTCTTATCTGCATATAAATTTCCTGCAGTGACAGCTCCTGCCAACACTGCAACCCCCATTCCACCCCATACTATTTTTGACATAGATTCTGCTCAGAATTTATCTATTCTTATTGAACAATAAATTATAATTAATCTTCTTTAAAAAAGATAATTGTTTTGCAAATAAATCACTTAAATACAATATTCATCACAAAATATTAAAAATAGCTGTCATTTTTTACCAAAAATTTTACTTATGTGACCTAAATTGTCAGTCATAAAAAACCCAGCCGAAGCTGGGTTTCTTAAAAGTTGCTTACACATAGCCAATTAGCTGAGTTTCATTTTTTCAAACAGCAAATGACCATTTTCAGCTTTAATTAAAATCGTATCACCTGCAACAAAGTCACCTGCGAGGATTTTTTGCGCCAATGTGTTTTCCACTTGTTGCTGAATTGCACGTTTCAATGGACGCGCACCGTAGACTGGGTCAAAACCTGCTTCAATCAATTGATCAAATGCAGTATCGTCTATCGACAAGCTCAAGTCGCGTTCGCTTAAACGCGCACGTAAACGATCCAATTGAATATCGGCAATGCCACGAATTTGTGCTTTTTCCAGTGAATGGAACACCACCAACTCATCAATACGGTTAATAAACTCAGGGCGGAAATGTTGTGAAACTGCGGCCATGACCACGGTACGCACTTCTTCACGTGTTGGATTGTCACCCAATTCACGTACTTCGTGTGAACCCAAGTTAGAAGTCATCACAATTACAGTGTTCTTAAAGTCCACCACGCGACCTTGCGAGTCGGTTAGGCGTCCATCATCCAACACCTGCAACAAGATGTTAAATACGTCTGGATGGGCTTTTTCCACCTCATCAAACAGCACCACACTGTACGGTTTACGACGTACTGCTTCGGTTAATACACCACCTTCTTCATAACCGACATAGCCTGGAGGCGCACCGACCAAACGGCTGACCGAGTGTTTTTCCATAAATTCAGACATATCAATCCGAATCATGGCGTCATCGCTGTCAAACAAGAAGTTCGCTAACGCTTTGGTCAATTCTGTTTTACCTACCCCTGTTGGGCCAAGGAACAGGAACGAACCACTTGGACGGTTAGGATCAGACAAACCTGCGCGTGAACGACGTACCGCATTCGACACCGCCACCACAGCTTCATCTTGCCCCACCACACGGTTATGCAAGAAATCTTCCATGTGTAGCAATTTTTCACGTTCACCCTGCAGCATTTTCGATACAGGAATGCCCGTTGCAGCACTCACGACTTCAGCAATTTCATTGTCCGTAACTTTGTTACGCAATAATTTTGGTTCTTCTTTCTCTTCAACCAACTCATCTTGTGCCAGTTGTTTTTCCAACTCAGGAATCACACCGTATTGTAAACGTGACATTTCCGCCAAGTCATTTTCACGCTGCGCTTTTTGCAATGCCATACGTGCCTGATCAAGCTGAGTCTGAATTTGCTTAGTGCCTTCAACCAAGGTTTTTTCCGCTTTCCAAACTTCTTCCAAATCATTGTATTCATTTTGAACTTCAATAATTTGTTTTTCCAGATGTGCAACTTCAGCACGGCTGCCTGCATCTTCATCTTTCTTCACGGCTTCAAGTTGCAGTTTTAATTGAATTAAACGGCGCTCTAATTTATCTAAGGCTTCAGGCTTAGAATCTAGCTCCATTTTAATCCGTGACGCTGCCTCATCCACCAAATCAATTGCCTTGTCGGGAAGTTGACGGTCAGTGATATAACGGTGCGACATTTTAGCGGCGGCAATAATCGCCGAATCTAAAATTTTAACCCCGTGGTGCACTTCGTAGCGTTCTTTCAGACCTCGTAAAATTGCAATGGTGTCTTCTACACTTGGCTCATCAACCAATACTTTTTGGAAACGACGCTCTAAAGCTGCATCTTTTTCAATATATTGACGATACTCATCTAAAGTGGTTGCACCCACACAGCGCAATTCGCCACGCGCCAATGCAGGTTTCAACATATTGCCTGCATCCATGGCACCATCGCCTTTACCTGCACCCACAAGTGTGTGTAATTCATCAATAAATAAGATGACTTCCCCTTCTTGTTTCGCCAAGTCTTTTAAGACCGCTTTTAGGCGTTCTTCAAACTCACCGCGATATTTCGCACCTGCCAACAATGAGCCCAAATCTAAAGATAAAACACGTTTACCTTTTAAACTTTCAGGCACTTCACCATTCACAATACGCTGCGCCAAACCTTCAACAATCGCAGTTTTACCCACACCAGGTTCACCAATGAGTACTGGGTTGTTTTTGGTACGGCGTGACAACACCTGAACGGTACGGCGGATTTCATCATCACGACCAATTACAGGGTCTAGCTTGCCCGCCAACGCACGTTCAGTTAAGTCGATGGTATATTTATTGAGTGAGTCACGTTGATCTTCGTGATTATTGCTCATGACTTTTTCATCCCCTCTAATTTTGTCAATCACGCTACGCAAACTATCTGAGGTCACGCCTACACTGTTCAGTAGTGTTTTGGTCGCGCCCACTTCGGTCAAACCCAGCATCAACCAATCGGTCGATAAAAACTCATCACCTGCTTTTTGGGCAAAACTGTCAGCCAAATTCAAGGCTTTAACCGCATCTGGACTTAAGTTGATATCGCCTGTTGGATTGGCCAAAGTCGGTGCATCAGCAATCGCTTGCTGTAATTTGCTTTGCAAATCACGTAGGTTTGCGCCTGCTTGTTGTAATAAACTGACATTGGAAGCTTCTTCGAGCAAAGTCGCCAATAAGTGAATGCCTTCAATGGCAGTATGATCTTTCCCTATCGCAAGAGATTGGGCATCGGATAAAGCTTGCTGTAGTCGGTTGGTAAACTTTTCAAAACGCATTCTTGTTATTCCTCACAACAAATTGTGTACTTGATGGATATATGGGAACGCAGGCGTAAATTTCAATTAAATTTTTTATATATTTTTCAAAATCTTAATTAAAATTAACAGATAGATTTCAGTAATAATATTGGACTGATTAAAGTAAATTTCAAGTTTAGTCTGGTAATTTTTTATTTTAGTTGAGTCATTGACATACACTTGCATATCAATCAATTAAAGGCTTTTGATTGTTATTTATGCCATTTGAAATATTTAGTTACAATGATTGGCAAAATATACCAACCATTGTATGACCTATCAGTCAAAGCTTAATCTTGTTCAATAATTTCAAAATCATGGCTAATTTCGACGCCACCATCAGATAGCATTTTACTGGCAGAACAGTACTTTTCTGCTGAAAGTTCAACCGCCTTCGCAACCTGCTTTTCCTTGACAGCCTTGCCTTTGACCACAAAATGCAAATGAATTTTGGTGAACACGGCAGGGATGCTATCGGCACGTTCTGCTTTTAACTGACATTCAACATGCGTCACTTCTTGGCGTGATTTCTTTAAAATAGTCACAATATCGAATGAAGCACAACCACCAAGTCCCATTAAGATTAACTCCATAGGACGTGGACCACGGTTTTCACCACCATATTCTGCGGATCCATCCATCACTACAGAATGACCACTTTCTGATTTGGCTTCAAAAGCAACGTTCTCTAACCACTGAACACTTGTTTGCATTGCAACTACCTAAAAAAAACTATAAATTGACACGGGTATTTGTACACTAACATAACTTGAGTTGATAAGGAATTTCATCTCTACTGTGTGACAAGTTCAGACTAGGTCTTGTGCGATCTATTATTTATCCATTTTCGGAACCGTTAGCATGACTTCAAACTTTTCACAGCTGAGCACTGATGCATTGTCCCCTGGACAACTGCCTGACTCAGTCAAAGCATTATTAAAACGTGCATACATCAACCGTTATCCAAAACGGACAACTATTGTTGATGCAGGGACTGAATCTAAATCGTTATATTTGATTTTAAAAGGTTCAGTATCAATTATTCTTCGCGAAGATGATGATCGCGAAATTGTTGTGGCATATTTGAATCCAGGCGACTTTTTTGGGGAAATGGGTCTGTTTGAATCGAATCCACAACGTACTGCAGAAGTTCGTACTCGTGATGTCTGTGAAATTGCAGAAATTACTTATGAAAACTTCCACGAACTCAGCAAACAATATCCTGACTTAAGCTATGCCGTTTTTGCACAGCTGGTACGTCGTTTAAAAAATACTACACGTAAGGTAACTGACCTTGCCTTTATAGATGTGTCTGGTCGTATTGCACGTTGCTTGATTGATCTTTCTGCGCAACCAGAAGCCATGATTTTGCCAAACGGTCGTCAAATTCGTATTACACGCCAAGAAATTGGTCGTATTGTCGGCTGTTCACGTGAAATGGTCGGGCGTGTTCTAAAAACACTTGAAGAACAAGGCATGATTGAAACTGATGGTAAAGCCATTCTGATTTTTGATGCTTCTTTGGAGCAAAATGAATCCACTGATGGCAACTTTGATGACGAGTAAACCATCTATATGCTCATTAAAAAAGCAAATCTTCGGATTTGCTTTTTTATTACCAGCTGTTAACTTTTTACCATTTTCAATTATCAAAATACCATTATTGCTGTCACTACAATGAAGTAGCAATTTTCGCAGCCACAAGTGGCGCAAAATGGTTTCAGCTCTTGTAACATCAATATATACATATAATCTTGAGCGAGAGACAATATGCAATTTAAACCATTGGCAAAAACAGGCATTCTAGTTCCAGAAATCTGTTTAGGCACCATGACATTTGGTGAACAAAATACCCAGCAAGAAGCCTTTCAACAACTCGATTATGCGCTAGAACGAGGCTTATATTTTTGGGATACCGCAGAAATGTATCCCGTACCACCAAAAGTAGAAACTCAAGGTGCAACCGAAACCATGATTGGCAATTGGTTACAGCAACGTGGCGGACGTGACAAATTATTTTTAGCCTCTAAAATTGCAGGCCCTTCGCAAGGCGGCAGTCATATTCGAGACGGCAAAACCCGCTTTAACGCAGAGGATATTCATTCTGCACTGGATGGCAATTTAAAACGCCTGCAAACCGACTATATCGACTTATACCAACTGCACTGGCCACAACGCCCAACCAACTTTTTTGGCAAACTTGGTTATGGCAACCAAGAAGCACAAAATACGCAAGAAGTAACCGACCTTGCTGAAACCTTAACCGCATTGCAACAAGAAATTCAAAAAGGACGGATTCGCTATATTGGGCTGTCGAATGAAACCCCGTGGGGCACCATGAAGTTTTTACACTTGGCAGAACAGTTAGGATTAAGCAAATTTGTTAGCGTACAAAATCCGTATAACCTGCTGAATCGTACTTATGAAATTGGTATGTCTGAAATTGCCCATTATGAAGGTGTTGGACTACTCGCCTACTCACCTTTGGCTTTTGGTTATTTAACTGGTAAATTCCGTCATGGCGCACGCCCTGCCAATGCACGTGTCACGCTATATTCACGTTTTAGCCGTTACAGTAATCCACAAAGCGAATGGGCAACCGAGCAATACGCCCAACTTGCAGAACAACACGGCTTGAGTTTGACGCAACTGGCGCTGGCATTTATCAAGCAGCAATTTTTTGTGACAAGTACCATTATTGGCGCGACGAATATGGCGCAACTCAAAGAAAATATTGATGCCTTTGACATCACCTTATCAGATGAAATTTTACAAGGCATTGAAGCCATTCATCGTCAACAACCCAATCCAGCGCCCTAATTTTATTTTAAGCACTGCTTTAAAATGAAATTAAAAATATGAACTCAGCAATAACTCATCATTTTTATGCTGTTTAAAGTCAAAAAGTCTTCATAAAAAAAGATGCGCATAAAACCATGCGCATCTTTTTTGTGTTTTATCTTAACCAGTTGAACTGGCTGAGGTCATCTTAACGACGACTTTGGTTATATAGCGCTTGTGCTGCTGGCAAGTTTTTACGCATTGCTTCAATACGCTGACTGTTCGATGGGTGAGTCGATAAGAAGGACGCACCGCCGCCACCTTCAAGCTTGTTCATTTTTTCCCAAAGGGTAATTGCAGCTTGTGGGTTATAACCTGCACGCGCCATCAGCATTAAACCACCCTGATCGGCACGACTTTCCAAATTACGTGAATATGGCAAGCCAATCCCAATTTGGGTACCCAATTGCGCTGCTGCTGCACCCAATTGACCAACGTTATTGCCTGCCGCACTTAAACCTACGTTCAAGGCAATATTGGTTAAAGCCTGTGCACCAATTTTACTTTTCGCGTGTTCTTCTAAAGCATGCACCATTTCATGCCCCATAATTGCGGCAATTTCAGCATCAGTTAAATTCAGTTTATTCACAATACCAGTGTAGAACACCACTTTACCACCAGGTGCGACAAAAGCATTGACTTGATCAGACTTAAGTACCGCCAATTGCCACTGGAAAGGCTGACCTGTTTGGTTCATTTGATTGGCATGTGGAATCAAACGCTGAAACACAGTATTGATACGTTTATACGTGGTGGAGCTTGTGTCTAACTGATTTTTATTGCGTGCGTCTTGCACCATTTCATTATAGCTTTTGGTAGCAGTTGCATTTAAGGTCGCAGTATCTGCACCCGCCATGTCTGCAACAGTCGTACACCCTGAAACTGTGATTGCGCCTGCGGCACATAAACTTAACATCAGTTTTTTGTTCATTATAATAATCTCCGCCTTGCGAGCTATCTTCATACCAATCAATTATATGAAATCAATTCAAGGCTTTAAATCTATAATCACTTCATAAACATATCATTTATGTAAACAACGCCTAAGCTGTGTACAGATTGTATGTCTGAGCGATCAATCACTACCCTAGTAAAGAAATTGATAACACAACCAAAATACTAAACAGAAAACATTTAAACCCAAGTAAATTTTAGACACTACTTCTACTTTTTCTTCCATTTCTGGATTTTTGCGTTTGTAGAGTAGGTAAGCATTTTGAATCAGAATCAGTGGCACCAAAATACAGGCAAAAATAACGCTTAAACCAATAAATGCCTGATACATAATATTCGGATCATGCTTTTGCGATAAAATCAGCATCATGGCAATGGTCGGTGCGCCGCCCATCGCAAACAATAAAGAATAAAAAATCGTACTGGTAATATTTTTATGCATCCTGCATAACCTTAATTAAATTTAATTTTCTAAAGCCATTGTAACAAGCCACCCTGCTCTGCACAGCGCCAGTCATCTGCAACTTTAGTCTTGAAAAAACAACTCACTCAGCATCATCTATAATGTTTCCAAAAATGAGTCGCTATTGAAACTGAAACAACAGCAATAAAAAGCCCCATCATTTAGACAGGGCTGAATACATCATCAGAGCTTAAATGCTATGCTAAAGCACAACGACTTAAGCATCAAATGGATGACGTAATACGATAGTTTCTGCGCGGTCTGGACCTGTAGAAATAATGTCGATTGGACATTCAATTAACTGCTCAAGACGTTTGATGTAGTTCACTGCATTTTCAGGCAATTGTTCTACACTGGTCGCGCCCACAGTTGATTCAGACCAACCTGGCATTGTTTCATAAATTGGCTTTAAGTTTTCGTATGCAAGCGCATCAGAAGAACCTACACAACCTGAATCGGTATTTTCATAACCTACGCAGATTTTGATTTCTTCTAAACCGTCCAATACGTCTAACTTGGTCAAGCAGATACCAGACAGTGAGTTTACATCGACTGAACGACGTAAAATTTCGGCATCAAACCAACCACAACGACGTTGACGACCTGTAGAAGCACCGAACTCGTGACCCACAGTACCTAAGTGTTTACCAATCGCATCACCTACGTCATTTGCTGCGTCATACACCAACTCAGTTGGGAATGGGCCTGCACCTACACGTGTGGTATAAGCTTTGGTAATCCCTAAAACGTAGTCTAAATGTAATGGACCTAAGCCTGAACCAGAGCTTACACCGCCCGCAGTTGTATTCGATGAAGTCACATACGGATAAGTACCGTGGTCAACATCAAGTAATGAACCTTGCGCACCTTCAAACATAATGTTGTCACCGTTTTTACGGTAATTATGAATTTCAGTCGTTACATCAACCACTAATGGTGCAATCACTTCACGCCATTGGTCACATAGCGCTAAAACTTCATCTAACTGAACTGCTTCAACACCGTAGTATTGTGTCAATTGGAAGTTGTGATAGTCCAATAATTCAGTCAATTGAGCGCGTAGTGCTTCACCGCCACGAACCAAGTCAGCAACACGAATCGCACGACGTGCAACCTTGTCTTCATAAGCTGGGCCAATACCACGACCTGTTGTACCAATTTTGGCATTACCACGTTTTTTCTCACGTGCTTGGTCAAGTGCAATGTGGTTCGGCAAAATAAGCGGACAGTTTGGTGAAATACGTAAACGCTCTTTCACTGGCACGCCTTCTTGTTCCAAAATACCCATTTCTTTAATGAGTGCTTCAGGAGAAAGTACTACACCATTACCAATTAAGCACAGTACGTTTTCACGTAAAATACCTGATGGAATGAGGTGTAATACAGTTTTCTTACCACCAACCACGAGAGTATGGCCTGCGTTGTGTCCGCCTTGATAACGAACGACTGCCGCCGCCTGATCTGTGAGCAGGTCGACGATCTTACCTTTACCTTCGTCGCCCCATTGGGTACCAAGTACCACAACATTCTTGCCCATAATAGCCTCATTACATCATGCTGTTAAAATTGAAAACCAAGACCTGTAACATGAAACATGCCTTGGCGATTAAATTTTTTCGACTGTCCACTCACCATTTGCAAGAACCAATTGGTGCGTTGCGTATGGAACCGAGTTTAAATCATCATTACCCAACAATTGAATTACACTAAAGCCTTGCGCACGTGTGTTTTGAATAGCAGCAATTAAATCAGGTTGTGAGCCTTTAGGTGCAACAACAACAGACGATGATTCAAAACGGCCTGCACTTAATACAAACAAGTCACAAGAGAAACCTGTTGCAGGGCGCGCACGTCCGAAATGCTGACCAATGCCATCATAACGACCACCTTGTGCCAATGGTGCAGCACGATTTGGTGCATATACCGCGTACATTAAACCAGTGTGATAGTGATAAGAACGCAGCTCAACCACATCAATACCAATATGCAGATTTGGCCAACGCGCCTGAATTTCAGCTTGTGTTGCTTTAACAGCTTCAAACGCTTGCTTAAATTCGGCATTTGCCAATACTTCAGCACTTAAATGAGCCTGCAAAGCAGTTAAATCACTGGCATAGCGACCTAAAGCATAAAAATCTGAACCGAAGTTTAAATCTTGGGTAAATTCTGCCAGTTCTGGTAATGCTTTACGCTGATATAGATCTGACAATTGACGTTCAGTGGCTTTGCTTAATTCTGCTTGTTTAACCAAGCTACGGAACAAACCGACATGACCCAAGTCTAAATGCACACCTTCTGCCAGACCTGCTTCTTTTAGCAAGCTAAGCATCAGATCAACCATTTCTACATCGGCATCAATGCTGTCTGAACCAAATAACTCTGCACCCAATTGCAATGGTGCACGTGTGGTATTAAAACCTTGTGGTTTGGTATGTAAAACCGTACCTGCATAGCAGTAACGTGCAATACCATCTACAGGATGTACATGCGCATCAATACGTGCCACTTGTGGTGTCATATCGGCACGCACACCCAGCAAACGACCTGAAAGTTGGTCGATCACTTTAAATGTGGCAAGGTCTAAATCTTGATTCGATTCTGAAAGAGAAGATAGAGATTCAATGTATTCTATGAATGGCGTGTACACCAACTGATAACCTCGAGATGCGAGGAAATCCAGTGACTTACGACGCAAGCTTTCAATCACTTGCGCTTGTTCTGGTAATACATCAGCTACACCATCAGGTAATAACCATGTCTCTGAAATGGGCATGTTGTAAACCTAAATTCTTGTTTGCGCGGAACGAATCCGCATAAAAAAATCGGGAGCACACCCGATTTCTCCTAGTTTAGCATGATACTTTTGCTCATGCACCCGACTTTTTCTGAAATATGCGGTAAAAAATATGAATACACCACATCTTTCAAAGCCGTCATTTAAAAGTCCTGATTTGATTTGACCGCCTTTGCCAATAAACTAACCAACTCAGCATTTTGCATTTCAAGCTGTGCAGTTTTTTGCACAGTTTTATCGAGCGCATCTTGCTGAACCTGCATCTTTTTGGCCAAATCTTGCATAATCTCCAACGTCTTTTTTAGATGCTCTTCTAAATGTAATACTTTTTGCTCGACTTGCTGTTGATGCTGCACATCACTGCTGCTGTCTGCCTGATTTTTAAACTGCAACCAAATCAGAAAAATGACGGCAAGTGCCAGCAAAAAAATAAATCCCCACAATAAAATAATCATCATGCCACTACTCTATTCAAATTTTCTATGCAAACTTTGTTATATCAATCAGTGAATTAACTGTGAATACGAATTATAAAATCTTTCATCACTATTACATGCTTTTTACACTTTGTATATGTCTTAAAAAGTAGCCGCTTACACCGCCCGTTGACTAAAAGATTCACACAAATCTAGTAAACGGTTGGCATAACCCCACTCGTTGTCATACCACGCAAAAACTTTGGCTTGATGACCCACGACCATGGTTTGACTTAAATCGACAATTAAAGAATAAGGTGAATGGTTAAAGTCGCTCGATACCAAAGGCTCATCGGTCACTTGCATAATTTCGGCATAATCATGCGCTGCCGAAGCACACAACACCTGATTCAATTTATGCACCGTAATTGGCGACTGAGAAATAAAAGTTAAATCAATGGCTGCAACATTGATGGTCGGCACACGAATCGAATAACCATCTATCCGATCTGCCATTTTTGGCATGACTTGTTTTAAAGCACCTAGGGCAGAAGAAGTTGTAGGAATAATATTTTGTCCTGATGCACGCGCACGACGTAAATCGCGATGCGCCTGATCCAATACAGTTTGATCGGCTGTGACTGCATGAATTTCAGTCATTAATGCGGTATCAATTCCAAAAGCGTCATCAATAATTTTAACCAGTGGTACTAAAGCCTGCGTGGTGCAAGACACACTGGAAATAATTTGGTCAGTATTTTTGACTTCGTGATGATTCACACCATAAACAATCGCAGCATCTACAGTATCGAATGGTGCAGCGCCAATAATCACACGTTTGGCGCCCGCAGTAATATGCTGCGTTGCCGCCTCGCGGGAACGAAACAACCCTGTGCATTCCAATACCACATCTACATTTAAAGCTTGCCACGGCAACTGTGCAGGTTGAGCCTGATTCAACACCTGAACTTTTAATTGCGCCAAACCTGCAGAAATATTCAAAAAAATCTGTTCATTTTCAAGGCTAATTTCCACCTGCCCTTTAAAACGACCATGGGTACTGTCGTATTTAAATAAATGAACCAAGGTTTCTACATCGGCAATGTCATTTATGGCGACGATTTCAAAATGAAAGTCTTTGGGATTTTCAAACCAAGCCCGCAGCACATTGCGCCCGATTCTACCAAAGCCATTGATTGCCACTCGTTGCATGACCGATCCTTTCATAATGAAATCAAAATTTAAGCACAGACTATGTTAATAGATTTTGAGGCCTTACTGAAAAAAATCAGATCAATTCTGCGAATTTTCACGCAATTTGTTGTTTAATTCGGCAAATCAAAAATATCAGCTTTGACTTTCTAGCTTACATTTACGTTTTCTTAAATTTTGTATTCTACTTTATGGCAGTTCGGCATACTCCGTGACCTACAGTAAACGCTTATTTTGAATGTAAATGTTCATCATCTTCTATTGCAAAGATTTATTCTGCGTAATCGCAACCAAGTTTGCGTCAGAATTGTCATCTATTCACACTAAAATGATTGGTGATAATGGCTTTTTCCGTTATAATTTGGCGTTTTTAAAATTTTAAGCCTGCATGACAGCAAAAGAATTATTTTTGTCAGACTGTCTTGCGTTTAGCCCAATCGGAAATTATGGAGTGACTTGGTTGTGAGTACTCGTTTTATGACATCAGCTGAAATTCGTGAAGCATTTTTGCGTTACTTTGAATCGCAAGGGCATACACGTGTCGCATCGAGTTCTCTAGTACCCGCCAATGACCCAACCCTGTTATTTACCAATGCAGGTATGAACCAGTTTAAAGACTGTTTCCTTGGGTTAGAAAAACGTGATTATGTACGTGCTGTATCGTCACAAAAATGTGTGCGTGCAGGCGGTAAACATAACGATTTAGACAATGTGGGTTATACCGCACGTCACCATACTTTCTTTGAAATGTTAGGTAACTTCTCGTTTGGTGATTATTTCAAACGTGATGCAATTAAATTTGCTTGGGAATTTTTAACCAGTGAACAATGGTTAGCGCTACCAAAAGACCGTTTATATGCCACGGTTTACCACACCGATGATGAAGCATTTGACATCTGGAACAAAGAAATTGGTTTAGATGCTTCTCGTATTATCCGTATTGGCGATAACAAAGGCGGCCAATATGCTTCAGACAACTTCTGGGCAATGGGTGATACAGGTCCTTGCGGTCCGTGTTCTGAAATTTTCTATGATCATGGCGATCATATTTGGGGCGGTTTACCAGGCACACTAGAAGAAGATGGCGACCGTTTCATTGAAATCTGGAACAACGTATTCATGCAGTTTAACCGTACTGCAGATGGCGTATTGCACCCACTTCCAGCACCGTCTGTAGATACAGGCATGGGCTTGGAGCGTATTTCTGCAGTATTGCAACACGTCAACTCTAACTACGAAATTGATCTGTTCCAGCACTTACTCAAAAATGCAGCACAGATTATTGGTTTAGACACGACTGCTCTTGAAGTAACTGCACAGCAAACTGGCAAGCCTGTAGACTACCCTGCTTCACTCAAAGTAGTTGCTGACCACGCTCGTTCTTGCTGCTTCCTAATTGCCGATGGCGTGAATCCATCGAATGAAGGTCGTGGTTATGTATTGCGTCGTATTATTCGTCGTGCAGTACGTCACGGCAACAAGCTTGGCGCAACAGGTTCATTCTTCCACAAAATGCTTCAGCCTTTAATTGAAGTAATGGGTCAAGCTTATCCTGAACTTGCAGCAAATCAAGCGCGTATTGAAGCGCAACTTCTAAAAGAAGAAGAACAATTTGCCAAAACGCTTGAGCAAGGTTTGAAATTGCTTGAGGGTGAATTGGCACAGCTTAAAGGCTCGGTCATTCCTGGTGAAGTGGTATTTAAACTATATGACACTTACGGCTTCCCAACAGATTTAACGGCAGATATTGCACGTGAACGCGACTTGACCATTGACGAAGCAGGCTTTGAAGTTGAAATGGCAGCGCAACGTCAACGTGCACGCGATGCAGGTAAATTTGCAGTTGACTACAACTCAATTGTAAAAGTTGAAGGTGAAACTCAATTTGATGGCTATGACGCAACGACTGGTCAGGGTCAAATTGTGGCTATTTATAAAGATGGCGAACAAGTCGATGAAGTAGTTGAAGGCGATGAAGCTTTAATCGTACTCAATCAAACCCCGTTCTATGCAGAAAGCGGTGGTCAGATTGGTGATACAGGTCTATTCAAAAACGAAACAGGTATTTTTGAAGTTCAAGACACCAAAAAATCTGGCGGTGCTTTTGTTCATCAAGGTATTGTTACCATGGGCAGTTTAAAAGCTGCGCAAGCGGTGGAAGCGATTGTAAAAGCAGACATCCGCGAAGCTACTGCACGCAACCACTCTGCAACACACTTATTGCACGCTGCCCTACGTCAAGTTTTAGGTGCACACGTACAGCAAAAAGGTTCGTTGGTTGCTTCTGATATTTTACGTTTTGACTTTGCCAATGACCAACCTGTGTCATTTGAACAATTGCAAGAAATTGAGCGTTTGGTAAATGCAGAAGTCATTGCCAATACCGCAGTTTCTACTGAATTACTGGATATTGAAGCAGCCAAAGCCAAAGGCGCAATGATGCTATTTGGTGAAAAGTATGGCGATGAAGTTCGCGTACTTTCTATGGGTTCAATCATTGAAGATAAAAACTTCTCCATTGAACTTTGTGGCGGTATTCACGTGAAACGTACAGGTGATATTGGTCTGTTCAAAATCATCTCTGAAGGTGGTGTTGCAGCTGGTGTACGTCGTATTGAAGCAATTACAGGCAGCAAAGCCGTTGAAGCCGTTCAAAAAACTGAACGCGATATCAACAGCATCAATGCTTTGTTGAAAGCACAAAAAGACCAAACTTTAGAAAAAGTGAATACATTGGTCGATACAGCATCTAGCCTTCAAAAGCAGATTGAACAGCTCAATCAAAAATTAGCGCACTTCCAAGCAGCTGAACTTTTAAGTCAAGTACAAGAACTTGCTGGACGTACCACGCTCATTACCACTGTACAAAATATGGATGCAAAATCACTGCGTAATTTGCACGACGGTGTAAAATCCAAACTCGACCAAGCAGTGATTGTACTTGCAGGTGTAGAAGGCGATAAAGTCAGCTTAATCGCTTCTGTTGCACCAGACTTTACTGCTACGATTAAAGCAGGAGACATCATCAAACACTTGGCTACAGAACTAGGTGGTAAAGGTGGTGGTAAACCTGATTTGGCACAAGGTGGCGCGCCACTTAACGAGAACTTTGCAACGGTGATGGCAGGTTTAACTGCTTGGCTTGCGGCAAAATAATCTCACTTTTTGTGTAACTGACCCTGAGCAGGTAAATTCGGGGTCATGGCTTATATGGAACAACTATGGCACTAATCGTTCAAAAATATGGCGGTACCTCAATGGGTACTCCCGAGCGCATTTTAAATGTTGCTCGTCGTGTGAAGCGCTGGCATGATCATGGCCACAAAGTAGTGGTTGTCGTTTCTGCCATGAGTGGCGAAACCAATCGCCTACTCGCTCTCGCGAAAGCCATTACCGAAACCCCTGATCCGCGTGAATTAGACCAAATGGTGTCTACAGGCGAACAGGTGACGATTTCGATGTTAGCGATGGCGCTGAATTCTATTGGCGTTGCAGCAAAATCACTAACTGGTCGCCAAGTTGGTATTCAAACTGACAGCGCATTTACCAAAGCACGTATTGAAGCGATTAATACTGACGTGTTAACTGAAAACCTAGACGCAGGCCGTGTGATTGTGGTTGCTGGTTTCCAAGGGTTTGATGCTGAAGGTAACACCACGACTTTAGGTCGTGGCGGTTCTGATACTTCTGGCGTTGCACTTGCTGCTGCATTGAAAGCCGATGAATGTCAAATTTACACTGACGTAGATGGCGTTTACACCACAGACCCACGCGTTGCACCAAAAGCCAAAAAAGTAGATCGTATTTCTTTTGAAGAAATGCTAGAAATGGCTTCTTTAGGTTCTAAAGTATTGCAAATTCGTGCGGTTGAATTTGCAGGTAAATACCAAGTACCTTTACGTGTATTATCAAGTTTTGATAATGACAATGATGGCGCATTCGACGAAGATTTTAAACAAAATGTCGGCACACTCATTACTACTGAATTGGAAGACAACATGGAACAACCTATCATCTCAGGTATCGCGTTTAACCGTGACGAAGCAAAATTAACTATTTTAGGTGTGCCTGATGAGCCAGGTATTGCATCTAAAATCTTGTCACCTATTGGCGCTGCCAATGTTGAAGTTGACATGATCATCCAAAACGTAGAAGAAGATGGTACTACCGACTTTACTTTTACTGTAAACCGTGGCGAACTTGCCAAAGCAAAATCAATTCTTGAAGCAACTGCCAAAGAAATTGGTGCACGTGAAGTCGCTACACGTGGTGACATCGTGAAAGTATCTATCGTAGGTGTAGGTATGCGTTCACACGCAGGTGTTGCAAGCAAAATGTTTACTGCACTTGCAGATGAAGGCATCAACATTCTAATGATTTCTACTTCTGAAATTAAAATTTCAGTCATTATTGAAGAAAACTATTTAGAGCTTGCAGTACGTACTTTACACACTGTATTTGGTCTAGATCGTGAAAGCGGTGAGTCTAGCGCACGCGCTTAATACGCCCCTGTCAGAAAATGTAATTGTCTGACAAATTTTGCGAAAAAGTACAAAAAAATAGAGCCACTATAGTTTTTTTTATAGTGGCTCTGTTATATTGAGCAACATGCTTTCATAAATTTTGGCAGCGCTGTATCTTATAAAATAAATAATGATACGTTCCGTTAAAATTTACTGGTTTTTATTTGGTTGTGACTTTTAAATTGCTTTAAAAATCAATGCAGGTTTAGCATTTTGCAAGGAGATAAACATGCTGATTCTGACCCGACGTGTCGGAGAAACATTAATGATTGGGGACCAAGTCAGCGTGACTGTGCTTGGTGTCAAAGGTAACCAAGTTCGTATTGGTGTAAATGCCCCGAAAGAAGTATCGGTTCATCGTGAAGAAATCTATCAACGTATTCAACACGAACGTGCCATGCACGAGCATTTGCAACACTTAGATCAAGATTATCAACCTTCATTTGAAGAAGATAACTACTCGCAAAATGACTTTAATCGTTAAACGATTAAGGTAATTGAATATAAAGCGGCTCATTTGCCGCTTTAAATTTTTCTGCTGAATGCTTTTTAAAAACTTGCCCTGATTCAAATCATGTAAAAGCTATTTTACAGGCAACTCAGCACAAGTTTTGCATGAAAATTACTGTGAGTTTTCCATTAACTCTAAAGCCTTACGCACAGGTGCAAAACTACGTCGATGTGCCGCAATTACACCATGCTGTGCAATGGCTTCAAAATGTGCTTTGGTTGGATAACCTTTGTGTTTAGCAAAACCAAATTGTGGAAATGCTTGATCAAGCAATACCATTTCACGGTCACGCGCCACTTTAGCTAAAATACTAGCTGCTGAAATTTCTGCATGCAATGCATCACCCCCAACAACGGCATCACAAGACATCGCTAAACCCTGCGGAATTTTATTGCCATCGACCAAGACATGCTCAGGTTGAATAGATAAGGCTTCCACCGCACGACGCATCGCCAATAACGACGCTTGCAAAATATTCAGTTCATCAATTTCGGCTGCAGATGCTTCTGCAATTGCCCAAGCCAAAGCCTTTTCCTGAATTTCAACAAATAACTTTTCACGCTTTTTTTCTGTCAGTTTTTTAGAATCATTTAAACCTTCAATCGGGTTATTCGGATCTAAAATAACTGCCGCAGCGACAACAGAACCCACTAAAGGCCCACGCCCTGCTTCATCTACACCTGCAATTTTCATCATCTTTTTCCAGAAAAAATAGGCTGAAATCTTCAGCCTATCTTACGATGCGAGTCACAACGCACCATTTTTAATTTTACAGAATCGGTAAAACTTATCTTACTGCTTCTGCCACACATGCATTAATGGTTCGAGATACTGCATTGCTCACAATGGTTGCACGTGCAGCAGGGTCAATTGCTGCAGTGGCTAAATCTACTGCAGTCACATTTTGTGGTGCTTTTTCACTAACACAACCACAAATTTCCGCTTGAACATTTTGCTTTTGCGTTGGTGTCATAACACGTGTCGCAGTGTGCCATGCAGGAATGTTGTTTAATTCAGTCACACACTTGGCATTAATTGCAATTTTAATCGCCGCCATACCCAATTGTTGAGTTGCTGTCGGTGCAGTTGTCGTTCCTGTAGTAGTACCTGTAGTGGTGGTACATGCAGATAAAACCAAAGCGATAGGTGCCAATACAGCGAGTAGTTTTTTCATGGATATTTCCTGTATTTAATATTCAAGTCATTTGAGTGAAACAATGCCGCTATTGTGCCTAAACTTGTTTGACGAAGGAATAGCTTTTTGCAATTTCTACATTCATGTGCTTAGGCTTAAGGCTAGGGGCTGTTGACAATTTTTCTATGTTTGCGACATGAGAGATATATCTCGCAACGTTTTTTAGCTGATATAAGGCATGAGGTAGGAAATTTAGTCATTCTAAATGACTGACTCATAACGCAATAGCAGCAAAAAATATGCTTGTCCTGAAAGGCTGTGGCTAAAACTTTCTCAGATTGCGTTATGAAACTTGGCAATAGTCTCGCTATTCCCTGCGTTTCATGCCTGATCTGCTCAGTTTTAGCCTACAGCGCAAACTATTTATGAAATATCAACAGCCCCCTCAAGAACGCTATTTTTTTGCAGCGTTGCAGATTTTCAACACTCCGTTGCAGGTGGATACTTTTTTCGCTACATGCTGTTGTTTAGCATGCAAGCACACTATTCGCCTGAAACACAACATGAACAGTTCTCATTCATATTACACCCGTACCGCACAAGTTTTACATTGGCTCATGGCGATTATTTTTATTGGTGATTCGCTTATTTTGGCGTTACACCCACCCTGCGCCACAACTGCCTGACAGCATGTCACCGTTGATGAAAACACTAGCGCATTTAGGACATCTAGGTCTGTATTTTATGCTGATTGCGATTCCAATCACGGGCTGTTTGTTTAGCTGGAGCGTGGGTAAACCTGTGCCTGTGTTGTATTTATTTGAAATTCCAGCCTTGGTGGATAAGAACCCCGAACTATTAGCAATTGTTAAACCTGTGCATACTTATTTGTCATGGTTTGCAGGGGCAATGGTGGTTGGGCATATGCTTGCAGCACTTAAACATCACTTTATAGATAAAGACGATGTATTGCGTAGTATGACGCAACAAGGTAAATAATTTTTAAAGCTTGAGTTTAAAGCGATTCAAATCGTTCTCCCACAAAAAAGCAGCTTAAATTAAGCTGCTTTTTTGTAGTCTAAGCTAATCTAAATTCAGTTTAACTCATCCCAATGCTTGAATTTGCTCAATCCATTTTTGCTTTTCTTCAGCCGAAATAAATGAAGCTTCAAAAGAATTAACCGCCAATTGTTTTAATTCAGCATTGCTTAAATCTAAAGCTTGGCTAATAGCAACAAAGTTATCATTCATATAGCCACCAAAATAAGATGGATCATCTGAATTAACTGTCACTTTAACACCCTGCTGCAATAAACGGCGGATGTTGTGCTGTGCCATATCATCCACTACGCATAGCTTTAAATTACTCAATGGACAGACCGTGAGCGGAATTTTCTCTGCAATTAGACGTTGCATTAATACAGGATCTTCTTCAGAACGCACACCATGATCAATACGGTTTACTTTCAGTAAATCTAATGCTTCCCAAACATATTCGGCTGGCCCTTCTTCGCCTGCATGTGCCACGACTAAAAAGCCTGCTTCACGTGCTTTGGCAAAGACACGTTCAAACTTTGAAGGTGGATGTCCAACTTCGCTTGAGTCCAAACCCACTGCGATAATTTGATCTTTATAAGGCAAAGCCTGTTCAAGTGTGGCAAATGCTGCATCTTCGCTTAAATGACGCAAGAAACACATAATTAAATTTGAACTGATGCCTAATTTTGTTTGCGCATCATCACAAGCACGTTGTAAGCCATTAATCACGGTTGCAAATGCCACACCACGCTCGGTATGGGTTTGCGGATCAAAAAACATTTCGGTATGTACCACACGGTCTTCAACACATTTTTCAAAATATGCCCAAGCCAAATCGTAAAAATCTTGCTCATGCACCAACACTTGTGCGCCTGCATAATAAATATCTAAAAAAGACTGCAAGTTATGAAAGTTATAGGCTTGTTTGACTTCTTCTACGGACTGATAAGGGATGTCAATTTGGTTGCGCTGCGCAATAGCAAACATCAATTCTGGTTCAAAAGTACCTTCAATATGCACATGCAGTTCTGCTTTAGGTAATGCTCGGATTAGCTCAAGTTGATTCATGTTCTGTCCTTTTTGCTATTGAATGGGAGAGTTTCAAAAATTGATCAAAATAAAAAAGGGTGCAAACTGAGTTTACACCCCTTTTCCGTTTAAAATATTAACCGCCAAACATGGCAAATTTTAATGCCCAAAGTGCAGCAATAATCCAAACCATATAAGGTACAGACTTGGCTTTGCCTGTGAGTAGTTTAATCAGCGCATAGCTAATAAAGCCCATGGCAATACCATCGGCAATGGAATAAGTAAATGGCATGAACACGAGGGTTAAGAAGGCAGGTACTGCTTCGGTAATGTCATCCCAATCAATATGCACAATGCCCTGAATCATCAATACACCCACAAATAACAAGGCAGGTGCTGTTGCAAAACCAGGTACCGATTGCGCGAGCGGCGCCAGGAATAAACAGGCAATAAACAACAAGCCAACAATCACTGCGGTTAAACCAGTACGACCACCCGCTGCAACGCCTGCAGATGATTCAATATACGGCGTTGTTGAAGATGTACCCAATGCCGCACCTGCTACAATGGCAGAAGAGTCGGCAAAAAGCGCTTTTTTCAAACGAGGTAATTTGCCATCTTGTAATAAGCCTGCGCGGTGTGAAACACCCACTAAAGTGCCTGTGGAGTCAAATAAATCGACCAAGAAAAATACGAAAATTACACCAATTAAACTTGCTGTAAATAGACCTTCAAAGTCCATTTGCATGAAAGTAGGGGCAAGAGATGGAATTTCACCAACCACTCCTTTAAATTCACTTAAACCTAAAGCTGTTGAAATCGCAGTTAGCACCAAAATACTGATGATAATTGCACCACGCACTTTAAAGTGATGCATCACCACCACCATTAAAAACCCCAATAGCGCTAAAAGTACAGTGGGTTGTTTTAAGTCACCTAAGCCCACCAAAGTCGCAGGATTATCGACAATAACACCAGCATTTTTAAGCGCGATTAAAGCAAGGAATAAACCAATACCACCGCCTATGGCTAATTTTAATGACATGGGAATGGCATTGACAATTGCTTCACGGATTTTAAACATGCTAATGGCAATAAAAATAATCCCTGATACAAAAACTGCAGCCAAAGCCGTTTGCCAAGACACTCCCATGCCTAAACACACCGAGTAAGTGAAATAAGCATTTAGCCCCATGCCCGGTGCCAGTGCGATTGGGTAGTTAGCAACAATCCCCATCACTAGGCAGCCAATTGCTGCGGCTAAGCAGGTGGCGACAAAGACAGCTCCATGATCCATTCCTGTTTCAGATAAAATCATTGGATTGACAATAATGATGTAACACATGGTTAAGAAGGTGGTTACACCCGCCAAAATCTCGGTACGGAATGTGGTCTTGTTTTCGCTTAATTTGAATAAGCGCTCAAGCATTCCCGCTGAGGATGGATTAGGAGTCGTCATGACCTAGCCCCTGTAAATAAACTGAATTTGCAGTATGACTGAATTTTAAGTCAACACTTAAAAGCCTGTGTTAGTTGCAACAATAGATTTGCCCAATGAGCATGTAAAATTACATGAAAAAGATAAACTTAATTCACAATCAAGCATTTGATTTTATCAAAATCAAAAATTCGGAATGCTAAATAAAAAAGCCGCATAAATTTTATGCAGCTTTGTTCATCTTTTTTTTACTTCAGTCACTCTCAAAAGTAATGCCTTTGAGTTGTGATGAAGCAGTTTCAATTGGCAAATTATACCATAGGGATTTTTTAAAAATTCTAGTTTTTTGAATTAAAGATAAAATTTTACGATAAAGTGAAGCACACAAAAGTGTGATGAATAAAGCAATTACCACACATTATGTTAGAAATTTCTACGCTTATTCTGTGACTTGCAAAATCTGTGGTGTAGCCGCTTCTGTTTTTTCTAGCGATAAATTTGCAGATTCAGTCAAAACTCGGTTCAGTTCTGCCTGCTTTCGCGTTTCCTCTTCCAAGTAAACGAGATAACCTAATAAAACGACCAACACCACCAAAACTGGCACAAGAATGTGTTTCATGTCATTTACTTTTATTGAACAATTTTCATACATATTAGCAAAAATTATGCGCAGTGTAACTCTTAATACGCCCCAGTCAAAATTTGTGCTTCAGCGATCAAACTCAATCTATTACATTAAGCCATTGTATGAATGGTATTTTTAAAACGTTTCCAAGATACATAGAAAAATGTTGTTGCAATTGCGATTAACCATAGAAAGGAAGGCCAGACCACATCCAATCCTGCATTTCGGTATAAAATTGCTTGCGCCAATGTTACAAAATGCATTGTCGTTGCAATCAACATGATATTTTGAATAATTTCTGGCATGCTTTCTCGTGGTGTACTTGCCCCAGACAACATTTGCAAGGGAATCAGAATAAGCATCATCAGCAAACCGAATTGCGGCATCGATTTAGACACGGTTGCCATATATATACCCATTGAGGTTGTTGCAAATAAGGTCAGCAAGGCTCCAAAGAAAAATAACAGCAAACTTCCTTCTATGGGTACCTGTAATGCCCCCTGCACCACTACTTTTAAGCCTAAAAAAGCTGCTAAAAGCACCACAAGGCTCATCGATAAAACCTTTGCCAGCATAATTTCAAAAACCGTGACTAGCATAACCGTTAAATGCTTAATGGTGCCATGTTCTCGCTCACGAATCAGTGCACAAATGAAATGTGGAAAGAGGCTTCAAAGCTCTAGTGCAAAATAAAAACCAATTAGTGCAAAATAAGCCGAAAACTTACATGTGTACACCACTGTGTACATATTTTTAAACTATAAGCGAATTTATGTATCTTTAAGAAAAGCAATAAAAAAGCCCTAAATCGTTATAATTCAGAGCTTTATTACTTATATGAAGTTATGTAACAACATATAATTTTAATGTATTGGTAGGCATATCCAGACTCGAACTGGAGACCTCTACGATGTCAACGTAGCGCTCTAACCAACTGAGCTATACGCCTAAAGTGCTTCGCATCATATTCAGTTTTGATTTTTAAGACAAGTCCTTTCTGTGTTTTTTCAACACATCCGAGCAAGTTTTAAGCAAATCAAAAAACACCTGCTCTGAAACACGGTCATGTTCAGGCGCATAAGAATATTGTTGATAGCACACGCCTAAACGCTTAAATGCCTCTTGTTCATTTGCATCTACCTGCGCTGCTAAACGCTGCATCCACACACTCACTGTTTCTGCATCCTGTTTTTGCAACTGAGCGGGCAATCTTTTAGAAAATTTGTCTAAGGCACGATTTATGCGAGAACCTTGCTGACGTTTTTTCCAAAAAATCCAGCCAAAATACCCTGCTAAGATCATGAGAATACTTGAAACCAACACCGCTGCCAAAGCATAGTTTGAGTGCAGCCCTAAGCGTCCAAACCAGTGACGCTGTGACTCGGCATCATAACCCACGACCTTGCTTTGCCATTGATAACTTGCATAATCACTCCACACCCGTAAAGAACGAATAAAATTAGAATGTTGGTATTGCCACATTTGTGTGTCAGCACCCAAAACGGCCCGATCATCTGCCATTAGGTTTTGCATACCATCATCTATACGTTGAGGTGCAATGATGGCTGTCGGGTCTATGCGTACCCATTGTTGATTGAGCAACACTTCTGTCCAAGCATGTGCATCTTGCTGTCGTACTTCCCAGCTTTGTCCATCGGGTGCAAGTTCCCCACCCTGATAGCCCACGACTACACGCGCTGGAATCCCGACATAACGCATCAATAAGGCAAAACTTGAGGCATAATGTTCACAAAAACCTTGCTTACTCTGAAACAAGAATTCATCGACTCGGTTTTGTCCGAGCATTCCAGGTTTTAAGGTATAACTAAAGCCATTATTGCGATACCACTGCAATACATTCTGCACGTAGCGTTCAGGTTGTTGCTGACTTTGAGCAAACATCTGCAGGGCAAATTGCTGAGCTTTTGGGTCAGATTGCGTCTGTACCTGAACATTTAAACGCTGGCTAAAGCGTCGATAACGCTCGTTCTGTGCATCATCCCCTTGAATACGTGCGGATTCCCCAACCCACTGCAAAGCAATCGGTTGAATCCGACCATTTTGACGCTGTGGCACCATACTCCAATCACGGCGTAATACATAACCGTGTTGATTCGGTACAGATTTTTCCAGCGCCATAATCCACTGTGCACGTGGGTCTGCTGCAATATATTGATACTGAAAATCGACTTGCTCTGGCTGTAATTGTGCTGCCTGAACGGGTTGTTGATTGCTAAAATTGCTTGTCCATGTGCGACCATCATATTGATCCAGTACCATCGCCCGCCAATATAGTTTTGAACGTGGCGGCAGTTGCTGCATATTCCCCACAATACGAAATGCCAAAGCAGAAGATTGTGATAATTCGGCAATATCGCCTGGTGACATCGTGTCACTAATACCTGTCACGCCTTTGGCATCAGGAATAGGTACATGCCACAATGGCGGTAAACGTGGAAAGAATAAAAACAATAATAAAAAGAATGGCAAAGCGTATGCGATAAACTTGGCGACATTTTTAAGGTCATGCTTTGCATCTTGGCTGCTCGAATGACGCGACGCATAATCTGAAAATGCACTTTTTTGAATCCGATATAACCCAATTAAACAACTGATTAAACATAGAATGACCAACACGGTCATCCACATGCTTTGGCTGTATAAAAATGAACTGGCACTCACAAAGAGCGCAAAATTAAATAAAATAATCAGGTCGCGCTGGGTATGACTTTCTAAAGCTTTGGCAAACAAAAAGGTGCTTAATAAGGCAACACCAGCCTCTACGCCAATCAGGCTTTTATAACTCAGATAAATGCTGGCTAAGGCACAGCAGGTCAATCCATAAGTCCAAACTTTAGAAATACGCGCTGTCTTGTTTTTATAGTGAAGATACAACAGCAACAACATGAGTCCGAAAATGACACTCAATGCCACAGGGCTAAACAGCATGTGAGCAGCCAAAATTAAGATCAGGCTAAGCAGAATAGATTGCTGAATCGAATTGTGCATGATCATCAAGCCTGTGCCAAAAGAATTTTTGCCTGTTTCAACTGCCGCTCACCTACGCCTTTTTCAAGGGTCGCATGTGGCAAAAACATCGCATAATTCAACTGTTGTTGTTCACATTGCTCGGCCAAACCCATCATCAAACTTAATTTTTCTTCGTGGGTCGGTGCAGGCATGTGTTCATAGTGAATGTCGATACTCTGTTGATCCTGATATTGTTCAAAAACTTTGACATATAAGCCTTGCCCTCGTGCCGCTTGCTTCCACGACACAGCTTGCAAAGAATCGCCCAATTGAAAATCACGCAGCTCACGAAACTCGTCTAAATCGGGTTGAAAGCTGTGTTGATGCTGTTTATTCTCTGCGCTATACATGGCGGCTTTGGGTGCCACCCACGCGGTACGTGACAAATTCAAATAAGTCCACGCACGTACCAAGCCAAAAGGATAAACCGAATAAATGTGTAAATAAGGATAATGAAACTGCCCACGTTGCGCTGCAAAAAATGTCAACACATACTGCTGCTGAGTGTCTTGAATAAGAACCTTTTCTAATTGATGATCGGCTTTAATCCATAAATAGCGTGCCTGCGCGACCTCTTGTTTGAAATGCAATTGTAATTGCAATACTTCACCTACTTGCCCAACTTCGGTGGTCACAATTTCAATCTCTAATTCATGCAGCTGCTTAAAGGTCAAATAAAAACTGATACATAAAATGGCACTGATCAAAAAGCAAAAGCCTAAAATCAGGTTATTGCCATAATTCACGCCTGCAATAAACGTGATCAAAATCAGCACTAAATACAGATAGCCCTGTTGGTAAATAAAAACCAAAATATCTTTTTGTTTTAAGGCCTTGTGTCGATCAAATTTAAAACGTGTCTTGATCCAGTTTTGCCATGCCTGCTTAAACATGCGTGTACTAACTCACTTTAACCTGTTGCATCACATACAAAGTTTCTGCCTCACTCAATCCAATACGATGTGCAGCAACTGCCACAAATACCGCTTGAATATCATCGGCAGTGACAAAACTACGTTGCTCAATTAGAGCATGTGCTTGTGCTGCTTTTTTCAATGCCAAAACACCACGGGTAGATAATCCGTGACGCGCTTTACGGGTTTCTGTGGCTAAGTCGAGTAAGTAATCTAGCGCGGTATCTGACACATAAATTTCCGTGACCAATTGCTGTAAATTTAAAATTTCTGTTTCAGTAAAAATATGGGCCAAACTGGCAATCAGCGCATGTCTGGAGTTTTGTTGCAGCAACATTTTTTCAGCAAAACGCGATGGATAACCCAAAGACAGACGCATTAAAAAACGATCAAGCTGTGATTCTGGCAGCGCATAAGTACCACTTTGAAACAGTGGATTTTGTGTGGCAATCACCCAAAAAGGTTGCGGCAAGCTATAACGCACACCATCCACCGTAACAGCACCTTCCTCCATCGCTTCCAACAAGGCACTTTGGGTTTTAGGTGAACAACGGTTAATTTCATCTGCCAATAAAATTTGGGTAAAAATAGGGCCTTGCTTAAATTCAAATTGATGTTCTTTTTGATTAAACATATTCACGCCAATCACATCACTGGCCAGCATGTCATTGGTAAACTGAATGCGCTGAAATTGCAGACCCGCCAAGTGCGATAAAGCACTCGATAAGGTGGTTTTGCCTAATCCGGGTAAATCTTCAAAAAGCACATGCCCGCCCGCCAACAAACAACTTAACGCCAATTTGGTCTGCTGTTCTTTATCTAAAATAATGGTGTTAATTTCAGTCAAAAAAGCCTGAATTTTACCCGCATAAGATTCAATCTGTGCATTGAGCTGTTGCTGCGCTTGCGTCAGTTGTTGTTTTTGAACTTTTTCTGTACCCCAAATCACAGTAAATCCCCTTATCCCCAATAAAAAACGGCGCATGTTTAAACATACACCGTTTTGCTAAATTTCCAAAGAAATCCTCGAGATATTCTAAACTGCCTAAAAAAGTAAGTTTTAAACAGCTCGTATCTCTATACGTTTCCATCGTGATACGGGATTAACACGGACACTTTTTCAAACCACCTTTTGCCGATGGATAACGCGCATCGACACAGTAGCGATAAAAAGTCTTCGGATCCATGGCTTCTAAATCTGGATGATGCTTACGCATGTGTTCCAAATAATTCTGATAATCGGGTACACCGACCATTAAACGAAAACTTTGTTGCAAACGCTGCCATAAAGTAGCGATACGCGACCAGTTTTTCGGATTCAGAATCAAATCCTTTTGCGACATGATGGTCATTTTAATGATGTTGTAAATCACCGTTTTACTCTGTTGGGCAAATTTAAGCTTAATCATGTGCTCACTCCTAATGACCACTATTCGGCTGAATCGTTTCAGGATCACGATAAATCGCTTCAGCTTCATGTACAGTTGGTGTTGGACTTGCCAAGGCACGACGAATCACCCCAATGGCAGCGAACAACATCACAAATGCCACAATCATAAAGAAACCACATAACACGGCATTAATTTGATTGGACATGACAATGGTTTGCATTTCAGTCACTGTTTTTGCAGGTGCTAAAATTTCATTGCGTTGAATTGCAGCATTGAAACGATCTGCTTGCGCCAAGAAACCAATTTTGGGATTGTCGTGGAAAATCTTTTGCCAACCTGCAGTCATTGAAGTAATGAACAAGAAAACTGTAGGGATAATCGTCACCCAAACATATTTTTCTTTTTTCATTTTAAACAGAATCACTGTACCTAAAATGAGCGCCATCGCTGCCAAAATTTGGTTACCAATACCAAATAGAGGCCATAAGCTATTAATACCGCCTAAAGGATCGACCACGCCTTGATAGACGAAGAAGCCCCAACCAGCCACCGCAACTGCTGTGCCAAGCAAGTTACCAAAGAAGTTATGTGAATTTTTCACTGCAGGAATAACAATACCTACAGTATCTTGCACCATAAAACGGCAAGCACGTGTGCCTGCATCTACTGCAGTTAAAATAAATAAGGCTTCAAATAAAATGGCAAAGTGATACCAGAATGCCATCATTGAGCGGTTATTAAAAATCTCGGTGATGATATGTGCCATACCAATTGCAAACGTTGGCGCACCACCCGTACGTGACAGAATCGAGCTTTCACCGACTTCTTTTGCCAAAATGGTTAAAGCCTCAGGAGTCACTACAAAGCCTAAATTTCGTACCGCTTCTGCTGCACTTTCCACCGTTGTACCTAAAACTGCAGTGGGTGCATTAATGGCAAAGTACACGCCTGGGTCTAGCACCGTGGCACAAATCATTGCCATGATTGCCACGAAAGACTCCATCAACATGCCGCCATAACCAATCATCCGAATGTCTTTTTCGTTATTGACTAGTTTTGGCGTCGTACCTGAAGACACTAAGGCGTGGAAACCTGAAATCGCACCGCAGGCAATGGTAATAAATAAGAATGGGAACAATGAACCCGCAAATACTGGCCCTGTACCATCAATAAAATGGGTCACCGCAGGCATCTTCATTTCAGGCATTGCAAACACAATCCCGACAGCCAAACCCGCAATAACACCAATTTTTAAGAACGTCGATAAATAATCACGTGGCGCCAATAACAACCACACTGGCAAAACTGAAGCAATAAAACCGTAGGCAATTAAACACCACGTTAATTCTGTGCCACTTAAAGTAAATAAAGGCCCCCAGAATGGATGCTGTGCAACATTTTCACCATAAATAATACCCATCATCATCAGGACAAAACCAATAATGGAAACCTCAGCAATTTTCCCCGGGCGAATAAAACGCATATAAATGCCCATGAAAATCGCAATTGGGATGGTGGCTGCAATACTAAATACGCCCCACGGACTATTGGTTAAAGCTTTCACGACAACCAAAGCGAGTACGGCAAGAATAATCACCATCACGCCCAGCGCACCCAGCATGACAATCACACCAGCAAATGAACCCAACTCTTGTTTTGCCATTTCTCCCAAAGAACGCCCATCACGACGTGTAGAAATAAACAAAACCAAAAAGTCTTGGACTGCACCTGCCAACACCACCCCGACTAAAAGCCAGATCGTGCCGGGTAAATAACCCATTTGTGCTGCAAGAATAGGCCCAACTAAAGGGCCTGCACCTGCAATCGCGGCAAAGTGGTGACCAAATAACACACTTTTATTGGTGGGCACATAATCTAAACCGTCAGCCAAACGATGTGCGGGCGTTAAGCGTCGCTCATTTAACTCAAATACTTTGGTGGCAATAAATAAACTGTAGAAGCGGTATGCAATGCTATAGACACAGACCGCAGCTAAAACTAACCAGACTGCATTGACGTGTTCGCCTCTACTGACTGCCAATATCCCAAAAGATACTGCACCCAATATAGCGACCAAAAGCCATATAATTTTTGAAGTCAGACCTGACTTCGGTTGAACTGTTTCCATGTCAATCTCTCTTCTTGTTACATTTTTTAAGCGTTACTTTTATTGTCGAGATGTAGCTTTAATTCCTAAATCCTTGGTTGATCCTGCTCCTTTTATTTTGATGTCTGCTACCCTTACATCCATAGTGTGCGCTACCGTACACTTAAATGGAGCACCAACAGTTTCCTATACTTTTCACCTATTCTTTTACCACATAATCAAATCAACAAAAAAGGGGGATGACGCGAATCATCCCCCTCTTTTACTTATGATTTATCAATAAATCATTATGCGCGTTCTAGGTATTCACCTGTACGTGTATCTACACGAACGCTTTCTTCTTGCTGTACGAATAAAGGAACACGTACCACTGCACCTGTTTCTAATTTCGCTGGTTTACCGCCACCACCAGAAGTATCGCCACGTACACCCGGATCAGTTTCGACAATTTTTAATACCACGAAGTTTGGTGCGTTTACAGTTAAAGGCACACCGTTAAACAACATAATGGTACATTTTTCGTTTGAATCATCTTTTAACCATTTTGCAGCATCGCCCATTGCGGTTTTGTCAGCAGCAATTTGCTCAAAAGATACAGGATCCATGAAGTTCCACATTTCGCCATCGTTGTAGAGGTATTCCATTTCTACTTCTACAATGTCAGCTGCTTCTAGTGAATCACCAGACTTAAATGTTTTTTCTAAAACTTTACCAGAACGAAGGTTACGAAGTTTTACGCGGTTAAACGCTTGACCTTTACCTGGCTTTACATATTCATTTTCCATGATTGAACATGGGTTACCATCAAGCATAACCTTAAGGCCTGACTTGAAATCATTCGTAGAATAATAGGCCATGACTGGCACACTCCAAACTGACTAACTTAACTATTTATGTTACAAAGCAAATGACCAACGCAGCTTTGCGATGCTCGCCATCTTGCAACATCTTTTTTCATCGGACGTATTGTAAATGAGCAAGCCATAACGAAGCAATGAAAATCCACTACCGATCACCTCAAGATATCGGTAAAATCAGCTGTTTTGTAATGATTCTGATTCAAAGCGATTAATCATTCGCGGCATTCACGCTCAATGAACAAAGAATTCATCTACGCTAAATAGATGTGTACTTGGTTCCTTTCACCTCATATTTAAATCTTTTCTGGCATGATCAACTACCTGTACCAAGAACAAAACTGGCAATCTCAACTCAGTGACTTGATCACCGACCCACGCGAATTGTTAAATATTTTAGAGCTGTCTGAACAGCAGTTGCTGTCAGGTGCTTTACTGGCATCCAATCAGTTTAAATTGCGTATCCCGCGTGCATTTGTGGCCAAAATGCAAAAAGGCAATCCACTCGATCCTTTACTGTTACAGGTTCTGCCACATCATTTAGAACTGGAAGATCATCCTGGATTTGTGACCGACCCTTTGGGTGAGGAACAAGCCAATCAACAACCTGGAGTCCTACACAAATATAAATCACGCTTTTTGCTGACCTTGACTGGTGCTTGCGCAGTACATTGTCGTTATTGTTTCCGCAGGCACTTTCCTTATCAGGAAAATCTGCCAAAAACTGAAGACTGGGACAATATCCGTAATTACATTGAAAATCAGCCCGATATTAATGAAGTGATTTTAAGTGGTGGCGACCCGCTCACTTTGTCAAATCGTAAATTAAATATCTGGATTGAGCGATTGGCGTCTATTCCGCAAATAAAATTTTTGAGAATTCATTCACGAGTTCCGATTGTTATTCCCAACCGTGTCGATGAATCGCTGATTTCCTTACTAAAAAATAGTAGGCTGCGTATTATTCTAGTGGTACACTCGAACCACGCATCAGAATTAGATGACTTTACCTGTTCGCAACTTGCCAAGTTAGTCGAACAAAACATCACCGTTCTGAATCAAGCAGTCTTATTAAATGGGGTCAATAATTCTGCTCAGGTCTTGGTCGATTTAAGCTATCGTCTTTTTGATGCAGGGGTGATGCCTTACTATTTACACGTGTTAGATAAAGTAAAAGGAGCGCATCATTTTGATTTAATGCCGCAAGACATTGATCACATCTATAAAGAGCTTTTAGCGAACTTACCCGGCTATTTAGTTCCTAAACTCGTTAGGGAAATTGCGGGCGAAAAAAACAAGACACCGCTTTTTGGGGTTTCAACTTATTGAGTTAAATAACAATCATGAATATGAATACTTCAGATCTTTTTCTAGTTCCCAGCGAACTAAAGCTGGAGCAATTGAGTTTTTGTCAAAATACGGTTAAAAGCATTCAGGCATGGGCAGCGGATTTATCCATTTTACAATTGGGTGATTCTTCCCAAGCTCTATTTAATGCACTTTTAGAAATTTCAGAACTGAAATGTCAGGAAACATTACGTTTTGACTTAATTCAAGCTATTCATCCGACACTTGAAAATGTGCTTACCAGTCTGGAAAAGCATTTTTTCAACCAGGCTTTGATTAGTAATGACCGCAACGATCATATTATTGAACTCGCGCTGTTATTACGCAGTCATTTCGCCAAAGTCTATATTAATATTTCCCGACGTAGCCACCAACAACTCACCCAACAAAAATTTTCTTTATTTGCCTTTAATTTAAAAAAGAACTTACAAACTGCACGAGTTCTATCTAGCTATTATGCTTTACAACAATTAGCTCTACTGCGCTATCAACAACACATGCTTTATAGCCACGCCTTGCCAAATCAGTGGTTAATTGCACACCAACTTTTAGATACAGCCATTCAACAACATTATTATTTAAATAATATTAATCAGTTACAAGGCACACAACATCAACTGATTAATATTGCTCAAGCCTATGCACAGCTGATTTTATTGGAAATTTTCAATACCCATCAAATTCGACCTGCAGAAATTCAAGGCTTATATCTCTGTAGCTTTGATTGGGCAAAACTGATTCAAGTTTTACCCAAAGAAACGACGCTTTCACGTTATGTGGTCGATGCAAGCAAAGATCATCCACCTATTTACAATACGCACCAAAGCCAAGGTTTTCATGCCAATATTTTTATTGCAACTCAACCCCTACTCGATCATTTAAATGAAGTTCAAGGTCGTAAAGGTGAACATTTATCACGCAATGAAAAGCTATTCTTAACCCCTGCTTTGCATTTCCATTTGCACAATATTTTGACCAATACAGCAGAACGTGTGCATGAGCGTTATGAATATTCGGCACGGATTAAAATTTGCTTTGGTTTGACTGTGGCACATTTTTATCTGTCTAATGGTAAAAACTTCAATGAAACGCTGGCTTTGGGCGATAACTACCAATTCCAGAATGAAAGCCAGTTTATCAATGCCATGCATACCAACTCTACGGTAGATATTAGCGCTGTTAAAACCTTAGACCGTGAAGCCAAACAAATTTACAATGCCGATGTTTTAGATATTAGTGTCAACGGCTATCGTATTAAATGGACGGGTGAAACACCGAAAAACCTTAAAACAGGTGAATTTATTCTGGTTCAGGAAAATAGCCAAAGTCCGTGGCGTGGTGGTGTCATTCGCTGGATTAAACAATCTGCTGAAAAAAGCTTAGAACTTGGCTTGGAAATTTTAACCCAAGATATTTACCCTTGTGCTGTTTTTGTTAAAACAGATCGGCATACAGGACATTATCATCCAGCATTATTGGTACAAAGTACGCAGGTCAATGAAGTCAATACCTCATTGATTTTGCCAAGTCTGCAATTATTACGTGACAAACAAACCGTACAGCTACGTTTAGGTGAAGAAGAACTAAAAGTGTTCTTAATTAAGCCGTTATTGATTACCCAAAGCTTTATGCGCTTTGATTTTGAGTTGTTGAATGACCAACAACAGCCTTTACTTGATGGTTTTATTCAGAAACAAGTGAATGAAGTTAAAAATCACGATTTATGGGAAGCATTAAAGTGAGAAATCCATTATTGTCTAAAAAGCTCAAACGTACCGAAACACGTTTACTCATAATCGATGACAACCAAATACGTTTTAATCAAATTTGTGAACAACTCACTGCAAATGAGCACCGTGTTCAGGCTTATCTATTAGATGACATTAAAAACTTTGAAAAACAATTACATTTAACTTGGGATTTGGTGATCTTTGGTCGTGCTTATGACCTAAAAGTCGATCAGGCACTCACTTTAATTCGTGCATCACAGCAACCAAATTTACCGCTACTTTTGCTCAAACCAGACGATTACGATGCCACGCAATACACCAGTTATGTGCGCAAAGGCATCTATGACATTATCAATTTAGATTACCCCGAACGCTTCTATTTTGGCTTAATTCGCGCACTGTCTTTTAGTCGCTTACAGCAGTCACAAGAACAACTTATGACTGAACTGGAAAATGCACAATCACAAGCTCAGGCGTTGGTCGAAGACAGTAGCAAAGCAGTAGCCATTATTCAGGAAGGAATTCATGCACAAGCCAATGCTGAATATTTACAGCTATTTGGTTTAAAAAGTGAAGATGACCTTATTGGCTTGCCATTATTGGATTTATTGCAACCGCAAGATATTACAGATTTTAAATTCCGCTTTAAGAAAGTCAGTCAAGGACAATTTGAACACGGCCGTTTTGATATTCATAGCCAAAACCCGCTTCTGGCAAAACAAAACCCGCTCAAAATTGAATTTGTTGGAGCAGCTGACGACGCCATACAAATCACCATAGATATTGAAAATACGGCGCAAAATACTGTCCCTGCTCAAACGACAGCAGACAAAGCAGCGGCAAAACCAAGCACATACCAATTGGTAAATCGCACTTTAGCCAAACAGCCTTCTAGTGCCAATGCTTTGGTGGTGTTTTCTTTGGCGAACTGTCCTGAATCAATTTTCCAAGCCGACTGGCAAACCACAAAAAATTACTTTACCAACATTCAAAATTTTTTAAAAGAACAGACCAATGTACCATTATTTAATGTGAGTAATGGTTTAGTGGTTGGTTTGTTCCAAGCAGAATCGCCTGCAATTTTAGAATCGAAACTGATTGGCTTAAATTCACTCACGAAACCGCAATTACTTACGGTAGATCAACATACTTACCCACTTAATTTGCGTATTGGTTATGTGCCATTCACTCCAGACATTCAAAATGAAAGCAGTTTTGAGCAACTGATTAGCCAAGGTTTTGCCAACGCATTACCACAACAGCAAGAACAACATAACTCAGGTTTAACCTTAGACTTGTCATTTGGTGAATCTAACTTAAATGTAATTGAATCTGCTGCAGCTGTACCACAATCGTATAGTGAATCTGCGATTATTGCAGCGATACGTCAAAGTCTTGATCGTGGTGAAATTCATCTGAAGTATCAACAACTTTATGATAAGCAAGACACCAATTTATATACCTATGAAGTAACTAGTGGCTTTATTTTCAATAGTGAATGGAAATCACTGACAGGCTTAATAGATTTGGCTGAAGACCCAGAATTATCCATTAAACTGGATCGTTGGATTTTGGTCGAAGCTTGTAAACAATTGCACAACTTCATCACCCAATATCCTGAAGCGAAGCTGATTATCAATTTAAACAAATTTGTTTTATTACAAGACCGCAGCTTCCCTGAGTTTGTGTCTAAACTGATAACGATTATTGGTAGCCGCCTCAGCCATCCATTAATTTTGCAATTCTCTGAAGAAGACATCAGCCAAAACTTAGGTGATGCGCAGAAACAAATCAGTTTATTACGTCAGCACGGCGCTGAAATTTCTCTGCGTGATTTTGGTCATTCGATTTATAGTGAATCTATCTTGAAACAAGTCGATATTCACTACTTGACCTTGCACAGTGCACTGACTGAAAAACTGGCTGCTGATGACTCGACGCAAGAATTACAGGAACAATTGAGCATTTATAGTGAAATTAAACCTGTAGAAGTGTTATTGCGTGACTTAAATGATATGAACCTGTTTGCGAATGCGTGGAATGTCGATGCGCGCTTTATTCAGGGTGATTATTTCCAGAAAAAACTCGATCATTTAATTGATGTGCAAGACCAATAAGGTCTTGTGCATTAGGGTCTATTTGTAGACCCTAAAATTTAAGGCACAAAAAAACGGGCAATTGCCCGTTTTTTTCGTACTGGATATTAACGTTTGATAGAACGTGACATACCAGCAAAACGTTGTTTGAACTTGTCGATACGACCGCCAGTGTCAACGTTCTTTTGCTTACCAGTGTAGAACGGGTGGCATGCAGAACATACGTCAAGATAAAGAGTTTCTTTACCAACTGCTGAACGAGTTTCGATTACGTTACCGCAAGAACAAGTTGCAACTAATTTTTCATATTTTGGGTGAATATCGGCGCGCATCGTCGATTACTCCTAAGATTTAAGAAGGCTTAAGCTGTCATCGCAATTGGTCACTCTCATTAAAAAAATGAGGACATGCTTTAAAAGCAGACCAACACCACAACAGACCATTCTTTTGGCCCACCGAGACGGATACCGTCAGAGCTAAGCACAACAAGTTGGGCAATATTATACGGAATAAAATATTTTAAAGCTAATTATTCTTAGGAATTTAATTCTTGCGGTTCGGTCGAATCGGGCTGCTTTTCGAGATAATTGGCTATCACACCGCACACCATCAACTGAATTTGATGGAAAATCATGATCGGTAAAACAATCATCCCCAACGGCTGCCCAATAAATAAAATTTGCGCCATCGGTACACCACTGGCTAAGGTTTTTTTGGAGCTACAAAAAAATGCGGCAATTTGGTCTTCACGTGCAAAACCCAACCATTGCGGCACAACCCACGCCAACCACATCACAAGGGTCAATAACACGGAACAAGCAATAATCAACAGCAATAAAGTCATACCACTAACTTGATGCCACAATCCTGCTACCACTGCCCCACTAAATGCACCATAAACCACCATCAAAATCGAACCCTGATCAAATACCTTGACCAGCTTTGGTAATTTCAACATCTGAGGAAAAACATAAGGACGTAATAACTGCCCCAAAATAAATGGCACCAATAACAATAAAGTAATTTGAATAATCGAATTTGTCGGGTCAAAACCGTGTTCAGACTGCCCTAAAATAAAGATGCCTACTAAAACTGGGGTAATAAACATCCCAATTAAATTAGAGAATGACGCACTGCAGACTGCGCTGGCAACATTGCCTTTTGCCACTGACGTAAAGGCAATTGAAGATTGCACGGTTGAAGGCAAAAAGCACATGAACAAAAAGCCCCAATACAGCTCCTGCCCGAGCATTGGCACTAGAATTGGCTTTGCCAGCAAACCTAAAATTGGGAATAACGCAAAGGTAAAAGTAAATACCAACGCATGCAATTTCCAATGCATCATGCCCTGAATGACAGCTTCACGTGATAATTTCGCCCCATGCAAAAAGAATAAGATTGCAATGGCAACTGTCGTAATCACACTAAAAACTTCGGCTGCTTGCCCTGACACAGGCACGACACTGGCGAGGATGACCATCACAAACAAAAGAATGGTAAAGCGATCCAATGCCAATAACTTCAACATAAACACATCCTGTATATTCTTTTACTGTTGCAAAAAAGCCCAGCAATTTTTACCTTTCGATAAAGGTATATTACTGAGCAATATTCAAAAAGCGAGCATTTTCAGGCGATGTTCAATATTTTCAAAATGAATACTGAACAACATTCAGTTTATTGCGCCATAAAGGTTTGGTTTTTACTGCTTCACTGATGAAGACTTAGTTATTACGTGCGTTCTGATCTTGCTGAATCAATTCAACTTTATAACCATCTGGGTCTTCAACAAAAGCAATGACAGTTACACCACCTTTCATTGGCCCTGCTTCACGTACCACATTGCCGCCGCGCGCTTTAATTTCTTCACATGCTTTGTAGGCATCGTCTACCGCAATTGCAATATGACCATAACCATTGCCCAAATCATAGCTGTCTGTATCCCAGTTATGCGTCAACTCCAAAACGGTGTGATTTTCTTCATCGCCATAGCCTACAAAAGCAAGGGTAAAACGACCTTCTTCATAATCACGCTTACGCAGCAAAGTCATGCCTAAAACTTCTGTATAAAATTTTAATGATTGCTCTAAATTACCTACACGTAACATGGTATGCAGCATGCGCATGTCATTCATCCTTTTGTTCAATCGGTTTTGCTTGTATGTGTTGATGGTCACGTAACAATTTCGCCACCCACACCACTAAAATTAAAATAGGGATTCCAATTAATGTGGTCATGAGGAAAAAGTTTGGATAACCAATATTGGTCACTATAGTACCTGAATAACCACCTAAAATCTTAGGAGTCAAGGTCATGAGTGAGCTAAAAATTGCATATTGCACAGCAGTAAATGACACACTGGTTAAACTGGATAAAAATGCGATAAAAGCCGCGCCCGCTAAACCTGAAGCCAAGTTATCGACAATAATCGCAAAATATAACCATGCTGTGCTATATGGCTTAATCACCTTGCCCTGAATTTCAACCATATTGTTTGAAGATGATTGAACGATCGGCAAAGGTTGTATATCTACATCCAAAGCATTGCCTTCATGTGTGTTTAAATCGACCTGATAGGTTTGGCTGTGTTGTTGTACTGTTTGCTGTCTATTCAATAATACGGCTTGCAGTTGTTTACTTGGTGAGTCTGCCAAAAGCTGCCCTGCAATCGCTGCCGTAAAAATTCCTTGTGCATCTAGTTTTGCATCAAAATTTTGACCATCTAGCTGCAGTACAATTTTTTGCTGTTCGGTTAAGGCAGGCCCTGCATATTGCCCACGTACGACAATACTGTTGCTGGCTTCATTTTCGCTAATACGATTATCCGAAGTCAGTGGTAAAAACTGGAGTTGTGCAGTTTCAATCTCAGTTTGGTGCAAATACGGCATCGACACTAAACGTGACGGCGTATCGCCCGTTTGGTATTGCGCACGTACCTGAATTTCATCCTGTGTTGCTAAAACCTGACTAGGCACAGCCACTTTCCAATATCCAACTTCATCGGCCTGGGTTTGATATTGTTGCTGCCCCACAGAAACTTGCACATCGCTCAGTTGCTGTCCTGACTTCACCAGACCAATAAAAATAAGATTGGTGGATGATGCCAACACCGCGCCAACAAACATTAATTTCATAATGTTCATACGCTGTGCCAGTAAACCGCCCAAGAAGCCACCCACTAAACTGAAAATGACCCCATAAACCTTAACCGCTTCGGCAATTTGTTCTTTGCTAAAGTTCAAATCCTGATAGAACACATTGGAAATTACACCTGCAATAATGTCTGAAACTCGATAAAAACCAATCAAGAGTAATAACACCAGTGCCAGTTTCATGCCGTAGCGTTTAAAGAAATCTGCAACAGGATGCACCCATGTTTCAAATGCCATCTGTTTATTGACTGCGCCCAATTTGACCAAAATTGTGCCCATGCCTACAGCAGCCGCACCCGATGCAATAAAACGTAAAGCTTCTATAGAAAATAATAAAAATGCATCTTTGAGTTGGAATTGTTGTTTTAAGGCTTCGGTAAAATTACCCGAAAAGACGTAGCACAATACAAAACTGAATACCGCAACAAAAAACACCGTAACCAGACGAAAATAGTCGCGTCGTTGATAATGTTTGCTGACCCGATTCACTTGCGGTTCACGAATCACCAAAGTCGTGATAATGCCAATCAGCATCACCGCAGCCATCGCCAAATAAGTAATTTTCCATGCACTATAAATATAGTTGCCTTTAGCAGTACCTAAAGATGCAGCCAAAAATAAAGCACCTGCCCCTGCAACAATCATCCCAATGCGATAGCCCGCGTTATAAGTCGATGCCAACACGGTTTGCATTTGAGTTTCAGCCAATTCGATACGGTAAGCATCAATCACAATGTCTTGCGTGGCTGCAGAAAAGCCTAGTAATACTGCACCCAATGCCATTTGATATAAATGTGCCTGCCCCAAAGCTGGGTCAGAAAATGCCATGACTGCAATTGCACAGACTATTAAACATTGAGCAATGAGCAGCCATGCCCGACGTCGCCCTAGTTTTTTGGTTAAATAGGGTACGGGTAATTCATCAATCAATGGTGCCCAAACAAATTTAAAGGAATAACCTAGAGCAGCCCAACTAAAAAAAGTGACCGCACTTTTATCAATGCCTGCTTCGCCCAACCACAAAGATAGACTGGAAAAAATCAGTAAAATTGGAATACCTGCAGAGAAGCCCAAAAACAGCATGATCAGCGCACGACGGTCTAAAAATGCCGTAAATGCTGCTTTCCACCCTGTATTTTGTGCTGAAGTTTGCCCAGTCTGTTGTGTGGTCATTCGATTATTATTTTCTATCAAGTCAAATTGTTGTTATTCAATCGCGGAATAGCTTCTGTTTCAACAGTATTTATGAAATTATCCACAACAGCCTTGTCATTTTGTAGTAAAAATTACGGCTTAGCTTGAATTTTCCGCTTAAACCTGTATACCTTTAAACTTCTAACTGCAATATTTCGTTTTGGATTTCTACAGTGACCCAAAGACTTGATCAAATCACCCCATCAATGACAACCAACACAACAACAGCAGCGCAAGATGAACAACAACCGCTTCTCAGCTCTGCCTTTGAACAAAGCGAAATACAAACGACTTTAGAAAATACACGACTCAAAGCAACACAACTAACCCATATTCCAAATTACGATAACATTCCCGCTTCGACCCGACGCATTAAACCGCTGAATAATTTTTTAGGACAAGATCGGGCACGCGCTTCGGTGGAAGCAGGTATTTCCCTGCCATATTCTGGCTACAATATTTTTGCAGTGGGTACGGCGGGATTGGGCAAACGTACCATGGTCAAGCGTTTGCTGCAGCAACATGCCAAGAGCATGCCCACACCGAATGACTGGGTTTATGTCAATAATTTCAAACACCCGCGCCAACCGATTGCCTTGCAACTGCCTGCAGGTCAAGCGCCTAAATTTCAAAGTTTGTTACATCAAACTTGGCAAACTATTTTAAAGCAACTCGAACGTCGCTTTACCGCAGAAACCTATCACAACCGCATTGAAATGATTCGTCAGCAAGCGGGTGATGAACAGCAACAAGCCTTAATTGAGCTGACCAGTGAAGGTGAAGAACTCGATTTAAAACTGATTGCGCAGGAAGATGAACATTGCTTTGTACCCGTGCATCTGAAAAATGACAAAATGCAGGAAATGTCTAAGGAAGATATTAACGCCTTGGACAGCAAAACCCGTGCAGAAATTGCGTCCAATATTCGTTATATGAATAAAAAACTGGAGCGTTTGGGTTTGCATTTAGGCGATTTAGAAGATGACGCACGTGACAAAGTACAAGACCTGAACCGTGATATTGCCAAACAAGTGGTAATGCCACGCATTGATATTATTCAAAATAAATATCCTAGTGTCGAAGGTTTGACTGAATATTTACAATACTATGCCGAAGATATTATTAATAATGTCGAGTTTGTTTTAGAACAGGAAGAAGATGATTTCCGTCCTGGCACCTTTAGCCGTATTCCTGCGCGCTACCAAGCCAATATTATTGTGACGCACAAACCCAACAGCGGTGTACCTGTTATTTTTGAAGATTTTCCAACCCATTACAATTTATTGGGGCATGTAGAACAACTCACGCAAAACGGCACCATTACCACTGACTTCACCTTAATTCGTGCAGGTAGCTTACATAAAGCCAATGGCGGCTTTTTGATGCTCGAAGCAGAGCAGTTACTGGAACAGCCTTATGCATGGCAAGGACTGAAACGCGCTTTAAAATCGGGGCAATTGAAACTTTCATCTTTGGAACACATGCTAACTTTAACAGGCAGCATTTCAATTGAACCACAAGCCATTCCACTAAATATTAAAGTGATTTTACTGGCAGAGCCTGAAATTTATTATGAAATTTTAGAGCTAGAACCCGAACTTGGCAGCGTGTTTAAAATCCGTGCCGACTTTACCGATACATTACAACGTAATGACGAAAACGAGCAGGCATATATGCAGCTGATTGCCGACTATGTGCAATCTGACAAATTATTACCATTTGACCGTTCTGCTTTGGCAGCTTTACTTACTGACTCAAGCCGTCAAGCTGAAGATCAAAGCTCACTCTCCTTACATGCCCTCACCTTGGGGGATTTAATTCGTGAATCGCATCACCATGCGGCACAGGCGGGCGATAAAACGGTTTCCGAACAGCATATCAATACCGCACTGGATCATCGCAAATATCGCTTAGGCTATTTAAGAGAACTGTACTGGCAAGATTTATCACGCGGTACGCAGTTAATAGAAACTCGCGGACATCGTTTGGGGCAAATTAATGCCCTGTCGGTCATTCACTATGCCGATGTCGAGTTTGGCTTACCTTCGCGCTTAACCGCCTCAGTCTATCAAGGCGGCGGCGATATTTTAGATATTGAACGCAGTGTTGAACTTGGCGGTTCTTTACATGCCAAAGGCGTGTTGTTGATGGCCAGTTTCCTCAAAGCACATTTTGGCCGTGAGCAAATTTTACATTTTTCTGCTGCCCTTGCCTTTGAGCAAAGTTATGGTCAGGTTGATGGTGACAGTGCAACAGTGGCAGAGCTTTCTGCTTTGATTTCTGCAATCAGCCAACTACCTATTGACCAATCTTGGGCCATTACAGGCTCCATGAACCAACTTGGTCAAGTACAGCCAATTGGTGGCGTGAATGCAAAAATTGAAGGTTTCTTTGATGCCTGCAAACTGCAAGGTTTAACTGGCAAGCAAGGCGTGATTATTCCACGTCAAAATATGCAGCACCTTATGTTGCGTAAAGATGTGATTGAAGCGGTAGAACAAGGTCAGTTCCACATTCACGCCATTGATACCATTGACCAAGCCTTAGAAATTTTAATGGCGCGTCCTGTGGGTAAACTCACTAAAAAAGGACGTTACAGTAAAGGTTCAATTTACGCTGCAGTGATGGAACAACTTGAGTATTGGCAAGCCATTGAAGATGGTGCTGAAATTGAAGAAGAGCCAAAGAAAAAGAAAAAGTCCAAGAAAGAAAAGGACAAAAAAGACCCAGAGAAAAAGGACAAAGCGCAAAAAGCCAAGAAAAAACAGAAATCGGCTGAACCATCTGATGCGGCAACTTCTGATGAAGTCACTGCTGAGTCGGCTGAAACTGCTGAACTTGCAACTGAAAGTACTACGGTAAACTAAGTGCAGTGATTCAAATCAGCTATTCAAGTGAATTCCAGATATAAAAAAAGCGCCAAGGCGCTTTTTTTATATCAACTTTTTTGTATGGATGACTTTGGTCTAGTGTGACCCAAGTCCAATACTTTAAGCTACAGGTGCTGGGCTGTATTGCTCAACTAAAGGCTTTAACTCACCTTTCTGGAACATATCCAACATAATATCGCTACCACCAATCAACTCACCGTTAATCCACAATTGTGGGAAAGTTGGCCAGTTCGCAATTTTTGGCAAAGTGGTACGAATATCCTGATTTTCTAAAATATTCACATAAGCAAAAGGACGACCAATTTGACTGAGTGCTTCTACTGCGCGCGCAGAAAAACCGCATTGTGGAAATTGTGGTGTGCCTTTCATGTAAAGAAGAACAGCATGTTTAGCAATTTGTTCACGAATTAACGCTTCGGTATCGCGTACTTGTTCAGTCATTGGTAAATCCTCAACTCATCTGTGTGGCATTATACCCAAAACCGAGCAAAACAGTACGTCTAAAGCAATAAATCCAATTTTATTTACAATTAGGCTTTTCATCTGCAGTAGATTTTGCTTATATAAGTTTTTCCCTCCAACCTAACAGATAAGAGTTAGTCATGAATAACATTACCCTTGCTCCTGTGCAAACTGATCAACCATCACATTTGATGCCTGTATTTGGCCGTCAGCCGATCAGCTTTGTCCGCGGTCGAGGTTCTTATCTTTATACTGAAGATGGCACAGAATATTTAGATGCACTTACAGGCATTGCCGTATGTGGTTTAGGTCACGCACACCCTGCAATTACCGAAGCCATTGCAGATCAGGCGGCTACCTTAATTCACACCAGTAACTTGTTTGAAGTGCCGTGGCAGACTGCTGCTGCACAAAAATTGGCGCAAGTTGCTGGCATGGAAGAAGTGTTTTTTTCAAACAGTGGCGCAGAGTCTAACGAAGGTGCAATTAAAATTGCACGTAAATTCGGTCATATGCAAGGCGTAGCCAATCCTAAAATTATTGTTGCAGATCACTCTTTCCACGGTCGTACTTTGGCTACCCTGTCTGCAACTGGCAATAAAAAAGTTCAGGAAGGTTTTGCACCTTTGGTTGAAGGCTTTATTCGTGTGCCTTTTGGTGATGTCGAAGCCATTGAAGAAGCTGCGATTCAGCATCCTGATATTGTGGCTATTTTAGTCGAGCCGATTCAGGGTGAAGGCGGTGTGAATACTGCACCACAAGGCTTTAGCTACCTAGAAGACATCCGCCGTATTTGTAGTCAACACAACTGGCTGATGATGCTGGATGAAGTACAAACAGGAAATGGTCGTACAGGTAAATTCTTTGCTTATCAGCACACCAATATTGTGCCTGATGTATTGACTACAGCGAAAGGTTTGGGCAATGGCTTCCCAATTGGTGCAGTCATGACTCAAGGTCGTGGTGTGGGCGTTCTTACTGCTGGTAATCATGGCTCAACCTACAGTGGTACTGCGTTAGGTTCACGCGTGGTTTACACTGTTATTGACACCATCCAGAAAGAAAACTTGGTAGAAAATGCAGCAAAAATGGGTGGCTACATTGTGGAACAATTGCGTCAACAACTCGCAGACCAAAATGTAAGCGTGCGTGGTTTTGGCTTGATGATTGGTATTGAATTACCAAAACCATGTGCAGAGTTGGTCGATATTGCCCGCGATGAATACAAAATGATTATTAACGTAACTGCAGGTTCTGTGGTGCGTTTATTGCCAACATTAAATATTACTCAAGCCCAGGCAGATCAATTGATTGAACGCCTTGTAGCAATGATTAAAAAATTCTTGGCTTAAATAAATCCCTAACAAAAAGCCGCAGTTTGAACTGCGGCTTTTTGCTAACTAAATGGTCGATCAGTATATTATCAACATTCAATTAAGATGCTTCTTGAAACACTCGCCCACCCGGCAATTGAGAAAAATATTGTTTTAAGGCTTCCAAACAACGATGTACTTTCATCGGTTGTTGCTCATGTTTGGAAATGATTGCATACAAGGTAAATGCGGGTAATTTCCACTCAGGCAAAATTTCAACCAAACTGCCATTAAGCAAATCTTTTTGAATATCCAAATGCAAAATTCGCGCAAGCCCATGCCCTTGCATACACAAAGATTTAGACACCAACACATTATTGGTCGATAGACGCGAGCCCAACTCTACATCCACACTTTCTGCAGTGCTGATATGCTTAAAATTGAGTTGCTGAAAATTTTTCATAATGGTCAATGGAATTAACTCATGATGTTTTAAATCTTCAGGACGTGAAATGGGTGCAGTTTGATTTAAATAACTAGGTGATGCAACTAAAACTTGGTCAATATGTGCAATAGGAATCACATGCTGGTTTTGATCTTCAATTTTTGGACTCATACGCAGCGCAATATCAATACGACCATCAATCAGGTCAATGTATTGATTGTCGGTTTCTAGATGTACAGACAAGCAACGATGGGCAGACAGCCAATGAGAAAGTGCGGGAATCACATGGTTCGTGGCTAATTCTGGAGTGGTGGCAATTCTTAAATCACCGACCAAATCATCTCTTAACTCATTAATGCGTATTTTACCACGCTCAGCAGCGGCGAGCATTTCTTGACAACTGTGGAAAAAAGCTTGTCCTGCTTCAGTCAAACTCAGTTTTCTAGTAGAACGATGCAGAAGCGTGACTTCCATATCTTGTTCTAATGAACGGATTTGCTGACTGACAGCGCTGGTGGTGATCCCTAAATCACGTGCTGCACCGCTAAACGAGCTTTTTTCAACAACACAAGCAAATACACCCATTGCTCGAAGTTGATCTAACATAAATTCCCTCTGAAATTATACAGGTGCTCTTATCTTTCGATAAAAGCAACCTATTGTATTATACGGTGAAATTTATGTTTTGTATTTGCAAAATTTAATTTATTGGTAAAACATTAGTCGGATTGATTGGCTTACCATCTAGGCGTACCTGAAACTCCAACATGATACGTGTAGCACCCGAAGAGCCCATTTCTGCAATTTTTTGACCCGCTGTTACGTTTTGACCACTGCTCACATTCATCTTACTGTTATGTGCATAGGCGGTGATATAACCATCAATGTGCTTGATTAAAATCAAGTTTCCATATTCTTTTAAGCCATCTGCAGCATAAACCACCTGCCCATCTGCTGCGGCATAAATTGGGTCACCTACATTGCCACCGTAACGAATTCCTTTGATATTACTTGCCAAATTAAACTGTGCAATCACAGCACCTTGAGATGGTTTCACCCAGCGCAATGTGCTGCTACGCACCGGTGTACTTGGTGTTGTTGAGCTAGTGGTCGTGGTTGTAGTCGATGTTACCGGTGCAGGTGTCGTTGGTAAAGTGACTGTTTGACGTTGAATTGGTGCAGCCTGCGTTACAGGGCGAGTGCTTGTTGTACGTGGTGCATTGCCCGCTTTCAAACGAATCGACTGCCCGACATAAATACGATACGGCGGTGCAATATCATTCATTTCTGCAATGCTGAGATAGCTCAAACCATAACGTGCAGCGATACCACTTAAAGTATCACCTGAACGTACAGTATAAAAATTCGGCGCTGTTGCATAACGTGCAGAATTATTCACTTGAGGTTTAGAGGCACAACCACTCAACACAACGGTAGCAACAATAGCACTGGATAACACTAAGGTTTTCAACAATGCTGTTGGTGTGCTAAATAAACGATATTGAAACACCACGGGCATTCTTTCCTCTCTACAAATTCTAAATACTTTCTATTGCGCTTAGAGTAGCAAAAAAGTCCTTGAAATGAGGCTTACAAGCTACTTTTTCACAAAGTTATAACATTAGTTAGCCAATTGGGGGAAATTGACTGTGCAATGATTGCAAAACGTCATAATTAGTGGCGTCCATCTGAATTGGCGTCACGCTGACATAGCCATTCGCTACCGCAAAAAAATCGGACTCAATTTCTGTTAAGCCTTTTTTCGGTGCAGCCACTGCCTCGCCCGATAAACCAATCCAATACACTTGACGCCCTCGTGGATCGACCTGACTAGTAATTGGCTTAGATTGGGTACGCTGTCCTTGATAGGTAATTTTTGTGCCCTGCAACACTGGCACATCTGGAATATTCACATTAAAAATATGTCGTGCAGGTAAACTTGGTAAACCTTGAGCAATAAAGTCATGTACCCACTGCGCTGCCTGCATATAATCTTGCGGATGCTGATAAGCACGTACATTATGCCCTGCAAGTGATACCGCAATCGCAGGCTGTTTCATCAAACGTCCTTCAAATGCCGCACCGACTGTGCCTGAGTACAGTACATCATCCCCTAGATTTGCACCGCTGTTAATGCCGCTGACCACCAAATCAAATTCGAAATCGAACAATCCATTCATCGACAAATAGACACAGTCTGCAGGTGTACCATTCACTGCCCAGACATCTTCAGCAATTTGCACAGGACGTAATGGTCGGTCTAAAGTCAGCGCACTCGAAAAACCACTGCGTTCACTTTCGGGTGCAACAATCACCACGCGACCCAAAGGTTTTAAGGCTTTCGCCAAAGCTTGGATACCAGGTGCAAACACGCCATCATCATTGGCTATCAAAATATTCACAGAAAAATCTCAGATAAAACAAATATAAAGGTTATATACTAAAATATAGCAACGTCGGTTCAATCTTAAACTTGTTTGTGCCTGATTCATGCCTAAGCACATTTAATAAGCACACGACAACAAAATGACTGATCAGCACATTTCATTGAAATATACAAAAGATTATATATATTTAGCGCTTAACATCCATCCAAAAATATATGTGATTCTCATGATTTTAGCTTTGTCATTTCGTCGTTTATTGGGTCTAGGTTTTGCTGCTGTATTAACGCAGTCTGTAATTGCAGAAGATTTGACTGCAGCAGAAGCCAATACGATTGTGAAAGAAGATGTTGCAGCGGCACAAGTCATGACTGAAATGTGCCCTGCACTGATTGGAAAAAATGCAAAATTAGATGCCAATATTCAAGCACTGATTCAAACTTATCTACAAGATTATTCAGAATCGAACATGACGCTTGCCAAACTACAAGCCGACGCAGAATATCAATCCGTTTTAGCTGAAGCGCGTGAAGCAGCAAAAGATACAGCCAAAGAAGAGCAAAAAGTAGTGTGTCAGGAAGCTTTAGAATTAGCACTTTAAATCACATGATTTAAATACTATTTTGAGCCTGTAAATAATTTTGCATACTCACCCTTTAAGGCAAACTTTCAAAGTTTGCCTTAAATTTTATGCTTAGTTTTTATATCTGGTATTTTTCCACTATTATTTTACGCTTTATATCAAGCCACTGATTTTCAAATTTCAGACTTTAATCTTCACTTTTTATACATGATTTGCGCTCAGATCACACAGCTTTAATACATTTTCACTCTTTCAATTCGCAAATAAATGATTCATCTTATAAGCACTTAAATGAATCGGTAGATTCAGTTCAAACAATATTTAAGGTACTTGATATGCAATTTTCTGGCTTAAAAAATTCACGTGCAGTTCATTTTTTTGGCGCAGTTGCGCTCAGTTTGGGTTTAAGTCAAGCCGCAATTGCGCAAGAAGAAAATATTGAAGTGACGCCATTACAACAAGTGACTCAGCAAGAATTAGCCGCTATTTATGTGTTATCTGAAGTTTGCCCTTCACTAGTCAAAGAACAAGATCAATTTCATCAGGGTTATACAAAACTTGCCCAAGAATATATGCCTAAAGAAAAAGACGCTGTTACTGCCTTAAGTAAACTCAGCAAACAAAAAAGCTTCCAGCCAATTTTAAAAGAAGCCCGTGCCGATGCCAAAGCTGCTGGAACAGCCAAAAACCAAGCAATTTGCCAAGAATTGACAGCATATAGCAGATAATACAATTTGGTTACAATACTTTTATCAATAAGCCGATTTCTCCCATAGAAGTCGGCTGAGCTTTGCCCTAAAATGCTAGCTCTTTTGTGCATACCTCAAGTATTGGAACCTCTTAGAATGACCCCAAAAAGCGCCCTTGCTGCATTATTACTATTACCAAGCTTTTCTTATGCAGCAACTGTCTTAGCTACACCACCAGAACTCAATAACAAATCATACGTTTTGATGGATTATGAGACGGGACAAATTTTAGCTTCAAAAAATGAAAACGAAAAACTCGCCCCTGCCTCAATGACCAAAATGATGACTAGTTTCATCATTGAACAAAAGTTATTAAAAGGCGAACTCACGGAAGATGAACAAGTCCGCATGAATGAGTCTGCATGGTGTCGTGGCAGCAGCACAGAATCATGTATGTATGTTCCTTTAAATGGCACAGCAACCGTACTTGAAATGCTACGCGGAATTATCGTGCAATCGGGCAACGATGCATCTAAAGCCATGGCAGAGCACATTGCAGGTAATGAAGGCACATTCGTTCACATGATGAATGAAGAAGCCAAACGTATTGGCATGAGCAATACCCAGTTTATGAACTCTACGGGTATGCCTGCTGAAGGTCACTTTTCTACCGCAAAAGATATGGCGACTTTAGCGCAGCACATCATCCATGACAGCTCAAAATACTACCCAATTTATTCTGAAAAAGAGTTTTCTTTTAATGGAATTAAACAAGGCAACCGTAATGCCCTGTTATATACCGACCCAAGCGTGGATGGTTTAAAAACAGGTCATACCAACGAAGCGGGTTACTGCTTAACCACTTCATCTAAACGTGGCCCAATGCGTTTAATTTCGGTGATTTTTGGTGCGCCAACCATGCAAGCTCGTGCAACTCAAACTCGTGAATTGTTAGCTTGGGGTTATGCAAACTACGAAACTGTACGTGTACAGCCTGCCAACCAAGTCTTAGCTAAAGCAAAAGTATGGTACGGTAAAAGCAAAGAAGCACAAATTGGTTTGCCAGAAAACTTTAACGTGACCATGCCAAAAGGCAAAGCCAACCAAATTAAAACTCAATTGGTGGTTCAACCTAAATTGACTGCTCCTTTGAAAAAAGGTCAAGTGATTGGTAAATATGTCGCAACCTTAGATGGTAAAGTGATTGCTGAAAAACCATTGGTGGCGTTGCAGGAAGTGGAAGAAGCGGGTTTCTTTGCACGTATGCTAGACCATATCAAACAATTCTTTAGCAACTTATTCTAAGATTCATAAGCTTAGACTAAAGCGCAAAGCACACATGCCCGCATGTGTGCTTTTTTATTTTATACTGTCCTCAATCCTAAATTTATAAGCTAAAGATTTGTCCATCATGAAAAAAAATGTGCGTGCTTATTTAGAGCAAACCCCAAAAATTGACGCAAGCTGTTATGTAGATGAATTGTCGGTGGTGATTGGTGATGTGCATTTGGCCGCAAATGTATCGGTTTGGCCATTTGCCGTGATTCGTGGTGATGTTAACCATATTCGGATTGGTCAAAATTCCAATGTGCAAGATCATGCCATGCTGCATGTTAGCCATAAAAAAGCCGACAAACCTGAAGGTTCACCGCTGATTATTGGCGAAGATGTCACAGTTGGACATGGTGTGACCTTACACGGCTGCACCATTGGCAATCGGGTGTTATTGGGCATCAACACAATTGTTTTGGATGATGTCATTATTGAAGATGATGTGATGATTGGCGCAGGGTCTTTAGTACCTCCGCGTAAGCGTTTGGAAAGTGGTTATTTGTACGTGGGTAGCCCTGTGCAAAAAGTTCGTCCTTTAACCGACAAGGAAAAAGAGTTTTTACCTTATTCTGCACGACACTATGTAAAAGTGGCGGGGAATTATCAATAAAATGCCTTAATTTACATGGGATACCCAGAAGTCAATTTTAAGCATGATGATTCCAAATTCATCATGCTTCTGATACACTTAAAAGTATAATAATCAGTATTATATTAATTTTAATAAAAGACATACTTATAAATAGAAAAATATGAACAAGTTTTTTTAAAACACTACAAATTTATCTCTCATATTTTCAATCTATTTTTTAGTAAGTATATTTTTATTCACCAGACCACAATACCAATAAGAATTTAAATTATGACTCGTCCTTTTGGCATTCAAGGCTCCACGACTTCACACGGTGGAATAGTTATTGCAACGCAGTATAGCATCACCCAAATGGGGATTGCCTTCTTAAGAGCTGGTGATGGCTTTAGCTGTCCAAAATGTAAAATGTGGTCAACTCTAATCAAAAGTCAGGATCACGTCATTCTTGATGGTAAAGCAGTAGCTTATGTAGGGGATCACTTTACCTGTGGAGCAACTTTAATACCCAAACAAGCTCATGTCGTTGGAACGCATCCAAAAACTGTTTCTTTCTCTCAGCAACAAAAAAACAAGCAATACTCACTTACTCAAAGTTTCCTAGGAAACCGCATTCGCCTAGAAGAACATGGACTACAGTTCCAGCTTATCAATAAAAAATTCAACCTACCCATAAGTGGATGCTTCTATCTATTAACAACAAATGATGGACAAGAGTATAGCGGCTTTACTGATCATGATGGTTTTACTGAAACTCTGCGTACAGGAATTAAATCCGAACAGGTCAGTCTACATATTTTTGACTTTTCACAACCAATGAATGAATGGGTATGATGATATGGAAACCACGAAGTTAGCATCCGCTTATAGTCGTACCATTTCTGGAAAATCTAATGCTTGGGTAGCATTTCCAGAAGAAAAGAACGTCTGTGAGTTTTCAGAACCATTATGTAATAACATTATTAAAGTACGCAATTATTACGTTACTCGACCTTACAACTTTATGATGAATTTAGATCAATGGTCGAGCATCACAAATAAAATAGAATTACTCACAGCTATCAGATTTGGAATGGAATGGGATACCAATAATTTTCCCGAAGGATATTTATCGGATCCAGCATTTCACACTCAAATGTATATAAAGTTTCACAAGTATCTAATGAAAAATGTGATGCGAGAGGCTCCTAAAATTGTAGCTGAATTTCAAAAGGCTGTATTTAAGGCACGTTTTCTTATGACTTTTACCATTGATGAAGTAAAAGATATTCCTCATTTAAAAACCCACGATCAATTGCAGTCAGCTTTAATGAAAGCTAAAAACCTGCAAAATCAGATTGATAAAATTAATGTGATTGATGCAACTAGAGATATGTTTTTAATCCAAAATAACAGAGGGCCGATCACAATTAATAGAAATATGTTTATTGATGTTTTTAAACAGGATTTTAATCCACACATGATTCAAATATTAAAATCTCAAGGTATATATTTAGGTGATCCAGACAATGTTCTATACAAAAAAATTCATAATACCCCTTAGTATATTATGTTGCTTATTTTTAACTAGCTGCTCACTCGCCTCTCAAACAGACAAAAATAGTGAAGCACTGAAAAATGCTAATCGTGGAATAGTGGGTACATTGTTATCTGATGCCAAAGTGTACCAAATCGCCTCCACATCCGAACCCTCTCCCTTAACGCAGCAATTACTACTTTCAACACTTGAAAAAGTTGCTGTAATACGAGGCTATGAGCAAACTATTGGCAATGCTTATCATTTTGATGCTGATCTAAATATTGCCCAAATCAATCAAATCTGCTGGATGGGGATTTTTCTGCAGAAATATAAGCCATATTTACCAACGCAAATTGAAAAACATGAAAGCTACCTCTGGATTAATACCTATATTAAACATTGGCAACAACAACTAAATAGCACTTATGGTGAGACATTGATTGAAAATGACTGTAGAAAATCAGAGTAAATCTATAACGTTCAAGCTATTCTTGGCGAAACGTTGATTATATTTTTGTTGATTTATCTCCGAGCATGCAGGTGCGATAACATCTTAAAGAAATCCCCTTTCAACATAGCCACATCCCCCTAAATTTTGTAGAATATGCGTTTTACCCCATGGTGCTTTTCAATGACCGCTTGGACTGCTCACGTTACTGTCGCCACCGTTATCGAAAAAAACGGAAAATTCCTGTTTGTTGAAGAACATACAGAAGGTGTGACGCATAGCGTGTTTAATCAGCCTGCAGGGCATGTTGAAGCTGGCGAAAGCTTAATTGAAGCAGCAATACGTGAAACCATGGAAGAAACTGGGCATCGGGTGAAAATTAATGCCTTACTCGGTATTTATAGCTATACTCCGCCTATGTTTCCTGACCGCACCTATTATCGCTTCTGCTTTCTAGCCGAATCGCTGCAACATGATGCGCAAGCCCAGCTCGATTCCGATATTATCGGTACTGTGTGGATGTCTGCAGATGAACTGGCTGAATCGGCACGTGCCCGAAGTCCGTTGGTACTGAAAGCGGTTCAAGATGCGCTCAGTGGTCAATCTTATCCTTTATCGCTCATTTACGAGCACCAAAATTCTCCCCTTATTTCTAGTTTGGATGCCTAATCCTATGCAACAACGTGTCATCGTCGGTATGTCAGGTGGTGTAGATTCATCTGTTTCTGCTGCACTTCTACTTCAACAAGGTTATCAAGTTGAAGGGCTTTTCATGAAAAACTGGGAAGAAGATGACGGCACTGAATATTGCACCGCGATGGAAGATCTTGCCGATGCGCAAGCGGTGTGCGACAAGCTAGGCATTAAGTTGCATACAGCCAACTTTGCGATGGAATATTGGGATCGGGTTTTTGAGCATTTTCTTGCCGAATATGCCGCAGGACGCACGCCAAACCCAGATATTTTATGCAATAAAGAAATTAAGTTCCGTGCCTTTTTAGATCACGCCATGAATTTAGGTGCAGATTTTATCGCCACAGGTCACTACGCTCGTCGTGGTGGAACGCAGTACAACTCCAAAGGTGAAGCATACGCTCCACTGTTACGTGGTTTAGATAAAAATAAAGATCAAACCTATTTCTTACATGCAGTGCATGGTCGTGAAATCAATAAAACCTTGTTCCCTGTGGGCGAAATTGAAAAGCCGCAAGTCCGAAAAATTGCCGAAGAACTAGATTTAGTCACTGCCAAGAAAAAAGACTCGACAGGGATTTGCTTTATTGGTGAACGTCGCTTTAATGATTTCTTAAAACAATATTTGCCTGCTCAAGCTGGAAAAATTGTTTTAGACGATGGCAAAGAGGTTGGTGAACATCACGGCTTAATGTACTATACGCTCGGTCAGCGTGGCGGGATTGGTATTGGCGGCTTAAAAGGTGTTGCTGAAGGTGCATGGTTTGTCCTGCATAAAGATATTGAAAACAATCGTTTAGTGATTGGTCAAGGTCATGAACATCCACTCATGCAAAGCACTATTTTATGGAGCGAAGCAATTGATTGGGTGGCAGGTGAACAAGAAATTCCAGCGTCAGGCTTCCGTTGTACTTGTCGCACTCGCTATCGCCAAGATGATCAGGACTGTGTAATTTTCAATGATGACAGCATGCCTGGCGGTGTACGTGTGGAATTTGATGAGCCACAACGTGCAGTCACTCCTGGTCAAAGTGTCGTATTCTATTCAGGCGAAGTGTGTTTAGGTGGTGGTGTGATTCACCATACCAATGCACCTAAACCCGATTTTATTTAAGGATTGTTTCGGATGACAGAGTTACCGTTTCAACAGTCACCAACTCTGAATGTTCGCCAAAATCGTGCCTTGGCGTTAGCGGGTGTGTTTCAAGCCACCCAGCTCACGCACATGACTGCACTCACAGGTCGACAAAGTATTGGTGAAAGCGGTAACTTTTATTTTGAGCAATTGATTAAAGCCAGTTTAAATATCCGTCCAAGTAGCAACCACAGTTCGCAAACTTTAGATTTTTTTAATCATTTGGCCGATATATCTTTAGGTTTAAAAACACTAGAAAGCAGCATCAACCAACCTTTTAATACTGCCCCTAAATCGCGTTTACCTAAATTATCCAATACCAAACTACCCATGTCGTATGCGATGGCACTCTTACAATTAGAAAAGAAAGTGTATAGCAATCCTAAATACGTCGAAATTATTGAACAATCGCAGCAAAAAATCTTAAAACAACTTTCATTTTTTGATCATAACTATTTGCATCCCAGTATTATTGCCAATTTAGCCCAAACTTATGTCGATACTGCGGGACAAATTAACCCGCGCATTATGGTACGTGGCAATGCAGAAGCATTTAAGGATTCTGCACATACCAACCGAATTCGAGCTTCGCTTTTTACAGGCTTACAAATGGCACACCTTTGGCGTCAACTTGGTGGCAGTTCATGGGGCATGGTATTTAGCAAACGTAAATTATTACGTGATATTCAAGATCTGGCGCGTTTACAGTATCAGGTGGTTTAAACCATGCTGAACACGCTTTTGTTTTAGGTTTAATTCCAAAGTTTAAGGAATCGATATGAACGCTTTAACCGCACTTTCTCCATTAGACGGGCGCTATGCAAGCAAATGTGATGCACTCCGCCCTTTCCTCTCTGAGTTTGGTTTAATCCATGCTCGTGTGACTGTTGAAGTGCGTTGGTTACAAGCGCTTGCCAATCGTCCTGAAATTACCGAAGTGCCAGCTTTCAGTGCTGCAACCAATGCTGCATTAGATGCAATTGTTGCAGATTTCTCTGAAGATGATGCTAACCGCATTAAAGAAATTGAACGCACCACCAACCATGACGTAAAAGCAGTTGAATATTTCTTAAAAGAAAAAATTGCCAACATTGATGAGTTAAAAAATGCAGGTGAGTTCATTCACTTTGCTTGTACTTCAGAAGACATCAACAACTTGTCACATGCTTTAATGCTTAAAAATGGTCGTGAAGTATTGGTTGCAGCGATGCAGCAAATCATTGATTCGATTGTTGCATTGGCAGAAAAACACGCAGATCAACCAATGTTGTCACGTACTCACGGTCAAACTGCAAGCCCAACAACTTTGGGTAAAGAAATGGCAAACGTGGCATATCGTCTTGCACGTCAAATCAAACAGTTCAAGCAAGTTGAGCTTTTGGGCAAAATCAATGGTGCAGTAGGTAACTACAACGCTCACCTTTCTGCATACCCAGAAATCAACTGGCCTGCACATTCTCAAGCATTTGTAGAATCTTTAGGTTTAAGCTTTAACCCATACACGACTCAAATTGAGCCACACGACTATATGGCAGAATTGTTTGATGCGCTACGTCGTTTCAACACCATTCTAATCGACTTCAACCGTGACGTTTGGGGCTACATCTCACTTGGTTTCTTCAAGCAAAAACTGAAAGAAGGTGAAGTTGGTTCTTCAACCATGCCGCACAAAGTAAACCCAATTGACTTTGAAAACTCTGAAGGTAACTTGGGTATCGCCAATGCAGTCTTGGCTCACTTAGGCGAAAAATTACCAATCTCTCGCTGGCAACGTGACTTAACTGACTCGACTGTATTGCGTAATATGGGTGTTGGTTTTGCACAAAGCTTGATCGCATTTGAAGCTTGCTCTAAAGGTATTGGCAAACTTGAATTGAACGCACAACGTATTCTTGAAGATTTAGACAATGCTCAAGAAGTATTGGCTGAGCCAATTCAAACTGTGATGCGTCGTTACAACATCGAAAAACCATACGAAAAATTAAAAGCTCTTACACGTGGTCAAGCTATGACACGTGACATGATGCTAGATTTCGTGAATGGTAATGAGTTGGAAGGCGTTCCTGCAGCAGATCGCGCACGTTTAGCGACAATGACGCCTGCAACTTACACAGGTAATGCAGCTGAACAAGCAAAACAAATTCAAGATTTAATTGCTAAAATCTAATTTGTAAAAGCATTCATCACAATACAAAAATGCGAAGCTTCGGCTTCGCATTTTTATTAGAATAAAACAAATCTTCCAACTTAAACATCACATGCAAAATCAATTCCGCATTCAACATTACTGTGCTTTAGGCTTAGTCATACTCGCCATGCTTGCTGCCAGTATTCAACCACTGGAATTTGAATCGTATCTACTGCATCAGGCAGGCACAGTTTTTATGCTCGCGGCTTTATTGATTGCGTTTAAAAAAGTAGGACTGAGTTTTTCTAGCTTTGTGCTGTATTTAATATTTTTACTGATTCATATTGTCGGAGCACATTATCTGTATTCTTATGTGCCCTATAATGATTGGATTTTGCACAGCTTTGGCTTCAATTTAGATCAGAGCATGGGTTGGTCACGCAATATGTATGACCGTTTTGTGCATTTGGCTTATGGTATTTTGCTCTATCCTGTTTTATTGCGCTTGTTTGAAGTCTGGTTTCCAAAAAACAAACCTATCGTTTTATATCTTTTGGTCATTCAATTTATCATGGCAAGCAGTTTAATTTATGAATGGGTGGAATGGCTCATTGCGCTTGGCTTATCGCCAGAAGATGCTGAAAATTATAATGGTCAGCAAGGTGATATTTGGGATGCACACATGGATATGCTTTTAGCAACGATAGGAGCAATGCTGATGGGATGCTTCTACTTGATCAAGAAACCCTAACAGGATGCCTCTTTCGTACTAAATCCAAATTTATTGCCAATACCACCACCAGAAGCCAGCTAAACTTGCGACTGAAATCATCCAGATCAACACCGTTAATACTGCAGGTTTACCCGACCCCCAAAACATGGTTTTGGCAAGCCATTTTTTAAACAATACGCTGCTTAAAGTTAAGCTCGCTAAATGCACCAATACCGCAGCTAAGAATAAATTTGCTGCAAATTCATGTAGCTCTTTTAAAGTATGACTTTGGGTATAATCGGTGAAAAATCCAACCAACACAGTTAAAGGCAATGCCAACCAAATCAACAAAATACTGAATTGAAACGCACTGGAACTGCCTGACTTTAAAAACGGTAATGAAAAAAACTGCTGTGGCTGTTTCCAATCGCGTTTTACAAATTGTTGAATCATGCCTAAACGTTTAGAAATTCCTGTCGGCTGTGTGCTGTTCAACATACTCAACACCTGCCATACGATTCGTAAAGCTAAACTAATCCCCAACGTATAGCCAAAAGCCATATGTAACTGATGCCATTCTTCCGCATCACCTGTTAAGTAAGCCCCTGTAAAACTTAGCAGCATCACCACATGCAAAAAGCGAATCATTAAATCTGTAGATGTTGATTGCTTCGCGGGCACACTATTTGTTTGCATATTCAATCTATCAAGGTGGTTTTGTTCTTATCACAAAGATATAACATCAAGCTGAATTGAAAATTAAGATGCTTAAATCAAAGACCCTATATTTTTGAATAAAAGTGAATAAAAAAATTGCGCTCAATTGAGCGCAATTTTTAGATAAATTTTAGAAGTTAGATCATCACTATTACAGTTTAGGATCACGGATTTGCAACAAACTGCTGTTGGCTTTGCTTAGGCTATCAACCAGTTTATTCATCACTGCAGGAATCAAACTGTCTGCCATTTGTGCAGCTTGCAAACCCAGTTTTTCACCCAAAGTTGGCTTTTTACGGGTTTGAATCACATAAATATCATGCTGTGGCAACAAACTTAGTAAGTATTCATCTGAGGTTTGTAACTTATCTACCAAGTTTAAATCCAGTGCATCCTGACCATACCAATGCTCACCTGTTGCCACTTTTTCAACATTCAGTTGTGGACGGTATTTTTCGACAAAGTGTTTAAATAGTACATGAGTTTGTTGCAATTCTTCTTCAAACTTAGCCTTGCCTTCTTCGGTATTTTCACCAAACATGGTCACAGTGCGTTTGTATTGACCTGCTGTGTACATCTCAAAATCTATATTTTTTTCTTTGAGCAAGCGATTAAAGTTAGGCACTTGTGCCACTACGCCAATAGAACCCAAAATCGCAAATGGCGCTGACACAATTTCTGAACCAATACATGCCATCATATAGCCACCACTTGCTGCGACTTTATCGACGCAAATCGTGAGATGGAAACCTGCATCACGCAAACGTACCAATTGTGCAGCTGCAAGCCCATAACCATGCACCATACCGCCTGGACTTTCCAAACGTACCACAACACGGTCACGTCCAGCTTTGGCCGTTGCCAAAATTAGGGTGATTTCTTCACGCAATTGCTCTACAGCAGACGCAGCAGTATCACCTTTAAAATCCAACACATAAATTTTTTGATTGTTCTTTTTACGGGCGCGCGCTTCACGTGCCATTTGTTGTGAAAGTTGTAATAGCTCGAGTTTAGATGCCGTGGTTTGCGCAATTTTTTTTCGTTGTTCATTAATTCGCGCATTCAAATGACTAATCCGAATTTCGGCAGGTAGTTTAGGTAAATGAAATAACATAAAAATGAGTTCTCAATTTAATTCGGTTTATTAGGACTACATTAGGTCAATTTCGACTTTTTCAATACTTTTTCTATCTTAAAGCAGCTTCTTTTTGAATCAATCGTAAATATCGTTTAGAAATCTGCCGAACAGCCATTAAACGTACAGCAAACCAAATTTGCCCCTGATAGCAAATCCCAATAATAAGTGCGTTGATCGGCCACCAACCAAACAGTAGAAAACTACCTCTACGCTCATGATCTGAAGGTGTAAGCATTGAATAGAAACACACTAAACCTACGCAGAAACACATTACGCAAAGAAATTCACCTACTGCACTGTGCAAGAACGGTAACTTATTTTTTTGTTGTGCTTTTACATAGCGATAAAACTTAAATTTAGCATTGGCATCAATATAGTCTCGCCAAGCCTGCCGAAAATGGGGATCACTTGCTTGCTGCTGTACCCTAAAATAAACAACAAGCACTATCACACCTGAAACTATCACAAATTGATCATACAACCAACGATGATAATTGCTCATATTGGGGCTTTGAGAAGTTGGAAACCACCCATCATGGTTAAAAAACGTTGCCAATAAAATACTCAGCAAAACCAAAAGTGCTGCTATCGTCTCTGCACTATGTTGAAATCCAAACAAGGCATCGATTATTTTTTTCGTGGCTTGGCGTGCTGGTTTTGCCTGTTGTCGTTCTTCTTGTGAAGGAAACTGCATTTTTTATTTTCGCTGCGCGTACAAAACAATCAATACTATAACAAAAAAACAGAATCCTAAGATTCTGTTTTAATAGCTTTCAGGACTTAAGCAGATTAACCAAAACGACCTGTAATATATGCTTCTGTTAATTGATGGTCTGGCTGAGTAAATACTTTTTCAGTTGCATTCACTTCAATCAAATCACCTAAATGGAAGTATGCGGTACGGTCAGATACACGCGCTGCCTGTTGCATTGAGTGCGTTACAATCGCAATCGTATATTGGGTAGAAAGTTCAGAAATTAATTCTTCTACTTTTGCCGTTGCGATTGGGTCAAGCGCCGAACATGGTTCATCCATCAAAATTACTTCTGGACTTACCGCAATGGTACGCGCGATACAAAGACGTTGTTGCTGACCACCAGAAAGACCTGTACCTGGTTGATTCAAACGATCTTTCACTTCATCCCACAAACCTGCCTTACGCAAGCTGTTTTCTACAATTTCTTCTAAATCGTACTTATCACGTGCTAAACCATGCAATTTAGGACCATAAGCCACGTTTTCAAAAATTGATTTCGGGAATGGGTTTGGCTTCTGGAACACCATGCCCACTTGCGCACGCAATAACACCACGTCAAGGTTCGGGTCATAAATGTCTTGGTTATCCAACATTACTTTACCCGTTACACGACAGCTATCAATCGTGTCGTTCATACGGTTTAAAGTACGCAAGAACGTAGATTTACCACAACCTGATGGACCAATGAAAGCAATAACTTCATTTTCATAGATATTTAAATCAATACCTTTAATCGCTTCAGATTCACCATAGTACACATGCACGTCATTGGTACTTAACTTTACATTTGATGATTTCGCTTCTTTTTTGCTTGAAGTTTGCGTATCAAATTGTGAAACAAACGAAGTCGATGATTGCTTCTGTTCTACATCGGTAGATGTAAATTGGCTTTGTTGTGGATTCACTTGCTTATCCTGTTCTAAGGAATTCTGTTTTTCTGTGCTTGCTACAGCATTCATATTCTCTGCCCTCAATTACCAGCGTACTTCAAACTTCTTACGTAACCAAATTGCAAGGCTGTTTAAGCCAATCATTAGCGCAAGTAGTACGATAATGGCTGCAGCGGTACGTCCCTCGAAGAAGTTACGCAATTCATTACCCTGCCATAAGAAAATTTGCACAGGTAACGCAGTAGATTGATCAAGTGGAGTTGCTGGTACACTGGCAACGAAAGCACTCATACCAATTAATAACAATGGTGCGGTTTCACCTAAAGCTTGTGCGACACCAATAATTGCACCCGTTAAAATACCCGGCAATGCAAGTGGGAGTACGTGGTGGAACACTGTTTGTAAACGAGAAGCACCCAAACCTAAAGCAGCTTGACGAATAGACGGCGGCACTGCTTTTAATGATGCACGCGTGGTAATAATCACTGTTGGTAAAGTCATTAAACTCAGTACCAAACCACCGACCAATGGTGCAGACAATGGTAAATGCATCCAACCAATAAAGATCGCGGCACCCAACAAACCAAATACAATAGAAGGTACAGCGGCCAAGTTATTGATGTTCACTTCAATAATATCAGTAATCGCATTTTTTGGCGCAAATTCTTCTAAGTAAATTGCCGATGCAACACCAATTGGAATCGAAATAAAGATCACAATCAGCATCATGAATAATGAACCCATGAATGCACCTGCCAAACCAGAAGTCGCTGGAGAACTACGTGAGTCTGGGCTAACAAAAATATTGGTATTGAAAGTACTTTCAATAATACCTTGTGATTCGAGCTGATCTGCCAATTGACGTACTTCAGGGCTTAATTGTTGCTGCTCATCTGGTAAGCTGCGGTCAATCTTGCCTTCTAACCATACATCGACGTTGGCATCTGCAAGCACTTTCACTTCTTTGGTTTGACCAATTAAAGAAGGATCAGCCAAGACCATGTCACGAATACGGTATGCTTCAGAACTGGTATATAAGTAACCAAGATCATCACGCTTAGCTTCAAGCGCTTTGTCTTTCGCCACAATACCATTCACGATTAAAGCATCCCAATCGACCATACCCATTTCGGTTTGCCACGCAATCATACGGTCTTCGTATTGTGCTGGTGACTCGCCTGCAATCGCCTTAGGTTTTGGACCTGCATTGACAATCGCTGGATCGAAGTAAATTGGAAGGCTCATGCTGCTTTGCCAGAACGCAGGCAAACCTTTAGATAAGATACTGCCGAATAACAATACGACAAAGAATAAACCTGCAATAACTGCCGAGAAACCCATCAAGCGGAAGGTTTTTTCCTTACGATGACGCTTACCCAATGAACTGGCGATGGTTTTTTTACGTTGTTCACGTAATTCGGCAGCAGCTTGTGGATCTAACTGATCCAAAGACGATGTATTTGAAGTACTCATTAGTCGTATTGCTCACGATATTTACGCACGATGTATAGTGCAACAATGTTCAAACCTAAGGTAATCACGAACAGGGTCAAACCAAGTGCGAAAGCAACCAATGCCTGCGGACTTGCGAAATCTGTATCACCTGTTAATTGGTTCACAATCGTAATCGTAACCGTAGATACCGCTTCTAATGGGTTTGCGTGTAGTAAAGGACTATTACCTGCAGCCAACACCACAATCATGGTTTCGCCAATTGCACGTGACGCAGCAAGTAAGAATGCACCAATCACCCCTGGTAATGCAGCTGGCATCACCACGCGACGAATGGTTTCAGATTTGGTTGCACCCAAGCCTAAAGAACCATCACGCAGCGCACGCGGCACTTGCGTAATAATGTCATCAGACAATGAAGATACAAAAGGAATAATCATGATGCCCATCACTAAACCAGCGGTTAATGCACTCGTGGCATTAATATCTAGTCCAATGATTGCACCCGCAGTTTTAAGGAACGGGCCGATGATCATCATGGCAAATACACCGTATACAATCGTTGGAATACCCGCTAAAACTTCAATGGTTGGTTTTGCCCAAGCACGGAATTTAGGAGATGCATATTCTGCTAGATAAATTGCAATCATTAAGCCAATTGGTACTGCAACAAGTAAGGCAATACCACTGACCATTAAGGTACCCCACAGCAATGGCAATAAACCATAACTGCCGTCTGCACTACCCGATGTACTAAAACCTGGGTTCCAGACAGTACCAAAGAAGAAATCCAGTGGGCTAACGAAACTAAAGAATCGCATTGCTTCACTGAACATAGACATCACAATACCGACTGTAGTCAGAATTGCGACACCAGAACATAATGCCAAAGAAATGTTGATGATTTTTTCAACTTGGTTACGTGCGCGGAATTGTTGTGAAACACGTTTCTTTGCCCACAGCAAACCAAATAAGGCCGCACAGATCACCACCGCAAGTTTGGCATAAGAACCAATGGTTTCAATTTTCGCTAATTGCTCTGCCGCTGCAACTTCGTATGCAGCAGGTGTATCACTTACACCAAAACCAGATGCAATGGCTTGTACGCGATCAACCAAAACACTTGTACTTGCAGGGTCTAGGCTTGCAGCAATGTGCGCTGGCACATTATTAATTACCACTTGCTCTAGAATACTTGGTTCAACCAAGTTCCAAACAATCAAAATTAAAAAAGCAGGAATACCACACCATAATGCTACCAACGCGCCATAATATCCTGGGCGTGAATGTAACATTGCAGAGTTATTTCCCTTACCTGCTAGGTTACGGCTCTTGCTTAACCCGATTTGATAGGCTACGGCGATAATCGCCAATAACACACCTATGAGTAGCAGATTCATGTATTCTCCACTGTTTTTTCAATTTGTGTTTTTGAAAAAACATTTCTTAGCAAAAAGCCGATGGCAGGTTGTTCCCTGCCATCAGCTGCTTTAACTCAAATTACTTAACCGCTTTACCAGCTTTGAAGTTAGCAAGAACTTGTGCACGCTCTTTGTCAGACATAGAGATCAAACCTGCTTTGTCTAATTTAGAACCTTTACCAGATACTTTCTTGCTCAAGAAGTATTCAGTAAATTGCGGTAAACCTTTGATTGATTTAAGGTGCTCACCTTTCACGTAGAAGAACAATGGACGTGATACAGGGTAAGAACCATTTAAAATTGTGTTTTCAGATGGCACTACGTTGTTTACAGTTGCAACACGTAAACGGTCACGGTTTTGGTCATAGAAACCTAAGCCGAATACACCTACTGCGCTTGGAGAAGTTTTCAAACGTGCCAGTGTTTCTGTGTAGTCACCCGCGATTTCGATTACACGACCATCCTTACGGAAAGTAGTACACGCTTTCTTTTGCGCATCTTTGTCTAATGCTTTGATTGCAGCATAAGCTTCACAGCCTGCATCAACCATTTTCTCTTGGAACACTTCACGTGTACCGTGGTTAGACGCTGGAATTACAAGTGTAATAGGCTCGTTTGGAAGTGTTTTGTCAATTTGGTTCCAACGTGTATATGGGTTAGCAACCATTTTACCTTTAGATGGTAATTGAGCTGCAATTGCTGCATATACATGGTAAGGCTTTAATTTGTAAGCCGCTTTGTTTGCGTTAGAAGCAAATACGATACCGTCGTAACCAATTTTAATTTCTAAAACTTGGTTTACGCCTGCTTTTTTACAAGCAGCTAATTCTGAATCTTTAATTTTACGAGATGAGTTCGCGATGTCGATTGTGTTATCACCCACACCTGTACAGAACTGCTTCAAACCACCTGAAGAACCGCCTGAACCAACAACTGGAGTTTTGAATTGTGGGAAAGTATTACCAAATTCTTCTGCTACAATACTTGCGTATGGTAGAACGGTTGAAGAACCCGCGATTTGGATGGTGTCACGAGCTGCGTTAGCAGTTGTTACAGCTGCTGCAGATACGGCTAAAGCAATGGCGATGTTAGTAAAGCGCATTCTGTTCTCTCTCATAGTATGCAAGTTCGGAGTACGTCACTTGTTATTAAGTTTTGTACTTATTTCGATAACTGCATTGTGGTTTTATAATATGACAACCATGTTACAGCTTTGTTACGCTTTGGTTATATTTGCTTTTCGTATCTGAAATAATTTTTAAATGATTTAAAATCAATAACTAATAAAACACTAGAGTGCTTATTTTTTTTCAGTATTTAAATTTCAAATTGTAATAATTCATGCCAATGTCATCATTATTTATGGTTTTTTCTACCAAAATTGATGGTTTATTCGCCAATTGCGTAATTTTTATGACATCCGCAGTGCATTATTTGAGCCCAAAACACCCAATCCATCACAAAATTCAAGCAAGAACGGTACAACACTTCACTGCAATATTTTTAATCAGACACAAAAAAAGCCACCGTAGTGACTTCTTTTGTTGTATTTCATAACAATCTGAATAATGAAAGCATTAGTCGATTGGTGGCGTATAAGTACCCGCGACAATCGCATCTTTAATGCGATCTGCTTCTGCCAATACTAGGCCTAACAAGTTTTTCACGTTTTCAAGTGTTGCCACTGGACTTAAAGTCGTCATCTTCAATGATTGAACATTACCGACTTTAGTTACACCAATATTGGCCTCACCACGTGCAAATAATTCATCTGCCACGTTTTGGTTCAAGCTATCCAAGAACTCTGCAGGATAACCTTCAGGCACAACACGGAACAACACTGAAGCAAATTGTGGTTCAACCAACAATTCTAAACCTGCAGTCGCTTTAATATAATCAGCAACGTCACGGGTTAGCTTCACACCATGATCAATCATAGAACCGTAAAGCTCTTCACCTAATGCTTCAATCGTCATCCAAAGTTTCAACGCATCAAAACGACGCGTTGTTTGCAATGACTTAGACACCAAGTTTGGTACGCCATGTTCTTCATCATAAGCAGAGTTCAAATATTCTGCTTCATAGTGCATGAAACGATAGTTCGCTTCATCTTTCAGTAAGAACGCACCGCACGAAATAGTTTGGAAGTAATGCTTATGGAAATCCAGTGTCACAGAATCAGACAGCTCAATACCATCAAGCATGTCACGATGACTGTTAGAAAGAATTAATGCACCACCCCAAGCTGCGTCAATGTGCATCCACGCGCCATATTGATTAGTGATGTCACGAATCTTTTTAAGCGGATCAATCGCGCCTGCATCGGTTGTACCTGCAGTCGCAACCACACACGCAACGATCTTACCTTCAGATTTTAAATGCGCCATGGTTTGCTCAAGTGCAACCACGTCCATTTGTGCATTTTCATTAACAGGTACAGTAACAACCGATTGGAAGCCCATACCCATCATCGCCATGTTCTTTTGCACAGAGAAGTGTGCATTTTCAGAACAAATGACTTTCACATTACGCATTGCATCGCTTGGAATACCATCGCGCTGAACAGACCACGGATTACCGTTTTCATCTTTCCAGTTCTTTGCAATACACGCATCACGCGCCAATAACACACCCATCAAGTTAGACTGCGTACCACCTGAAGTGAACACGCCCGCTTGACCTGCACCATAGCCAACTTTTTGACGTAACCAGTCAATTAGTTGTACTTCCATCAATGAACCTGCAGGGCTTTGATCCCAAGAGTCCATAGATTGGTTGGTTGCGTTAATGAGAACTTCTGCAATTTGGCTTGCCACCATAGTTGGACAATGCAAATGTGCCAAAGAATGTGGATGATGAACTTTTAAACTTTTGTTTAAGAAAAGCTCAACCATGCGTTCCAATGACTTTTGTACACCCAAACCTTGTTTTGCAGGCTGGAAAGAAATCGCTTCACGCAATTCTTTAATGCTGCCGCCTGTGTACATTTTGTCATTTTGCAACCATGCCGCGACTGCTTGAGTCGCTTGTTCCATTGCTGCACTGTAGTCAGCAATGGATTGAGCATCATTGCAGAGTAACGCTTTACGATGTTCTGCAAAATCTACCATAAACTTATGCGCCTCGAACTGCGACTAACGCTTCAGCAACTGCTTTCTTGAAGCGAGCGATGACTTCTACACACTCTTCTTGAGTAATGATGAGTGGACAAAGTAAACGGATTACCGTACCACCACGACCACCTTTCTCAAGCAACAATTTGTTGTCAAAACATGCAGCTTGAACAGCAGCAGCCAATTGAGAGTCTGCTGGATAAGCACCTAAACGGTCTTTTTCTTGGCGTTCATCTACAATTTCGATACCAATCATTAAACCGCGACCACGCACGTTACCAATACATGGGAATTCAACAGCTAATTTTTTCAATTCAGCTTGTAAGAACTCACCACGCTCTTGCGCATTTTGTGCAAGGTTTTGTTCTTTAATGGTTTTAAGCACCACAAGACCAGTACCCATTGCCAATTGGTTACCACGGAAAGTACCCGTGTGACCTGCAGGCTGCCATGCGTCAAACTTACGTTTAATTGCAAGTACAGCCAATGGCAAACCACCACCAACAGCTTTAGACATTACAATCACGTCTGGCTCAATACCTGCATGTTCAAATGCAAACATTTTGCCTGAACGTGCAAAGCCCGCTTGAACTTCGTCTAAAATTAAAACGATGTTGTGCTTTTCAGTCACTTCGCGGATTTTTTTCAACCATTTAATTGGTGCAGTCACTACACCGCCTTCACCTTGAATTGCTTCAAGAATCACAGCTGCAGGCTTAGTTACACCGCTTTCTACATCTTCAATGAAGTTTTCAAAATAATACGTTAAAGCATCTACACCCGCTTCACCGCCAATACCAAGTGGGCAGCGGTATTCATGCGGATATGGCATAAATTGAACACCAGGCATTAAACCATTGACTGCGTTTTTTGCAGACAAGTTACCTGTCATCGCCAATGAACCATGAGTCATACCATGATAGCCACCTGAGAAGCTGATGACTGAGCTACGACCTGTATAGGTTTTTGCAAGTTTGATTGCCGCTTCTGTGCCATCTGCACCTGTAGGACCACAGAACTGCAAGCAGTATTCTTCTTGACCACCAGGCATGTGTGAAAGTAACGCTTCAGTAAAAGCATCTTTCAAAGGTGTCGTTAAATCTAGGGTATGTAATGGCAAACCACTCGCTAAAGTGTCTTGGATGCTTTGAACCACCGCAGGATGGTTATGGCCCAATGCCAAGGTTCCTGCCCCAGCCAAACAATCTAGGTACTCAGTACCTTCAACATCGGTAACCCAACAACCCAGTGCTTTCGCTATCGCTAACGGTAATTTACGAGGATAACTACGCACATTCGATTCCATCTGACTTTGGCGAGTCAAGTAGTATTCGTTTGTGGAATGGTTGGCAGGGTTTACAGAAGTAACGCTCATATCGAATTACCATCTCTGATATGGGTTGAAAGAAATAAGTCTGGTGACTTGCGGTCCTTTGACTCGGTGCTTTTTTGATCTAGCGAGATAGAGTTTTGTTCTTCAAGACTAGGAAGCGGGATAATACCTAATTTTTCTAGAAAATAAACAGGTTTAACCCAAATATTGCCTAATTTCATCGAAAAAACATATCTTGCAGATGATTCGATTGAATTATCATCTTACATTGTGACAAAGGAAAGAAAATTTAACTCTTTCCACTTCCTTTTATACTTTTTTTTACACAATCTCTCAAGTCATGCAGCATTTATTTTCAAAATAGTATAGATCATTATTTTTATTGAATTTTATAAAGCAGTATTTACCGCAATTTTTAACGCATATTTTACAAAGCCACCACAAATTCAACTAAAAATCCTCACAAAGCAAAGCTAAAATTTAAAGCAGTTAAAACACATTTTAAAATCTCGATAATTTGAACAAAAGGTCAGAATATGCGCTTACTTTCTCTCGCTGCTACCCTGTTGGCTGTTGGTGCTGCAAGCACCGCTTTTGCCCAACAAAATGAATCTTTAAATTACAATATCATCAATGTTCAAGCTGAAGCTACACGCGAAGTTTCAAATGATCAAATGCACGCTGTGTTATATATTGAAAAAAGTCACAAACAGCCTGCTGAACTTGCATCACAAATTAACCAGTTAATGAGCCAAGCCATTGCAACTGCACGTAAGTATCCACAAGTGAAAGTTGAAACAGGTTCGCAAACCACCTATCCAATTTACGACAATGACAGTCGTAAGTTAAAAGAATGGCGCGGTCGTGCAGAGGTACGGGTACAAAGTACCGATTTTAAAGCAGCAAGCCAATTGGTGAGCGAGCTACAACAAAACTTTCAGACCCAATCTATTAATTTTAGCGTGTCTGATGCACAACGTAAAAAAGTTGAAAATGAGTTGATGGTCGAAGCGTCTAAAAACTTTCAACAACGTGCGCAAATGTTAAGTCAGGCTTGGAATAAATCGGGCTATAACTTGGTTAATTTGAACCTAAACACCAATTCTTATTTTCCGCAACCTGTTATGCGCGCGAGTATGGCTAAATTTGCTGTCGCAGAAACGGCTGTAGCTGATCAAGATATGGCAGCAGGTGAATCTAAAATTACAGTCAATGCAAATGGAACGATTCAGTTTAAATAAACTTGAAGCATGACATGCGTTGTTTAAGTAATAAAAAACCCGCTTAGATATTCCAAGCGGGTTTTTTAATAACTTCAATTGAATGATAACTTACAGCATCATCAATAAATCGCTATGTGATTGCGATGGATCATCTCCAACGAACGTGCCTCGCCTAACACCTGATGCACTTTGTCAGAAGCCAAGCCTTTGACCAAATCTGCAGAACGTGAACTAAAATTAACACGTCCCACAGCGACACGATGACCTTGTGTATCTACACACTCCACCACATCGCCACGTTCAAAATGCCCTTCTACCGCTTTTACACCCACAGGCAATAAACTGCGATGATTTTCTTTAATGGCTTTGACTGCGCCATCATCAATCACCAAACGTCCTGCCGTTTGTAAATGTGCCGCCAACCACTGTTGATGCGCTGCAATACGGTCATTGTCAGTAATGAACAGTGTACCCAACATTTCGCCCGCCATTAAACGCGCAAGCACATTGTCACTTTCACCACTGGCAATTAAAGTTGGACAACCCGATTTAGCCGCTAAACGCGCTGCACGGACTTTGGTCAGCATGCCGCCGCGCCCGAACTTGCCGCCACCACCTGCCATATCAAACAGACTTTCATCTAAAGCACGTACAGTATGGAACAGTTTTGCATTTGGATTAGAACGTGGATCGGAGTCAAACATACCTTGTTGATCGGTCAAAATAATCAACAAATCTGCATGTACCTGCCCTGCTACCATCGCAGCCAAAGTGTCATTATCACCAAAGCGAATTTCATCAGTAGAGACTGTGTCATTTTCATTGATGACAGGAATCACGCGCCATTCAATCAGGTTTTGCAATGCATCACAGGAATTTAAATAACGACGACGATCTGCCAAATCATCATGGGTTAATAGGACTTGTGCAGTTTGAATCTGGTGTTTTTCCAGCACACTTGACCAAGTCTGAATCAAGCCCATTTGACCAATGGCAGCGCATGCCTGAAGACTGGGTAGATCAGTGGGTCGATGCTCAAGTTTCATTCGCACCATACCTTCAGCCACAGCTCCCGATGACACCAAAATAATTTCGTGTCCAGCATTGTGTAGATCTGCAATTTGTCCCGCCCAATGCGAGATTGCATCCAAATCTAAACCTTGCCCATTGGCTGTGAGTAAAGATGATCCGATTTTAACAACGATTCGTTTACAACCCTTGAGCTGACGTTGCCCATCTACCACTTCTATCATCTTGTCCTCAGTCACTTTTTGTAGCGCTTAGCGTACGTAGTACACTTCTACTTCGCCATCTTCACCATCATCGTCTTCGTCATCATCGCCCAGCATACCTGCAAGACGTTGCTGACGGCGCATCTCACGATACGCTTCTTTCGCGGCAATGGTTTGTTCACGTGTTTCAGCTTCCAGCTGATCACGGAATGCTTTCATTTCTGCTGCGTACTCAGGATCTTCAACTTCGCGTTCACGTTGTTGCTCAATTTGATCCATCAAGTAATACACCACTTGCTGTGTACCTTCAGACATTAAGCCTGAAGTTTTGAACACAGGACCATCCCACTGCAATTCTTCAAGAATGTGTTTACACCATTCTTCACGTGAATCTTCAGGAAGTTGATCAAGTTTATTCAACACCAACACGATTGGTAACTTTGCCAAAGTTGGAGAGAATTTTTCCAACTCTTGCAGAATTGCTTTGGCATTGTACGCAGGATCAGAACCATCAATAGGTTGAACATCCACAATGTGCAGTAAAATACGAGTACGCGCCAAGTGTTTCAGGAAGCGAATCCCCAAACCTGCGCCTTCTGCTGCACCTTCAATTAGTCCTGGAATATCTGCCATGACAAAAGAACGATGACGATCTGCATCCACCACGCCTAAATTTGGCACCATGGTGGTAAATGGATAGTCAGCAACTTTTGGTTTTGCCGCAGACACGGCACGAATAAAGGTCGATTTACCCGCGTTTGGCATGCCTAGCAAGCCTACATCGGCAAGGACTTTCAACTCCAAACGGATTTCACGGAATTCACCTTTGGTACCATGCGTGAATTTACGCGGTGTTCGGTTGGTAGATGATTTAAAGTGAGTATTCCCTAAACCACCATCACCGCCTTGAGCGACCAATACTTTCTGACCGCTTTCGACTAAATCTGCAATAATATCACCAGAGTCTGTATCTACAATGGTTGTGCCCACTGGAACGGTCAAAACGACAGATTCACCGCCACGACCTGCACAGTTTGCGCCCGACCCGTTTTTACCACGTTCAGCGCGAAATTTACGGGTATAACGATAATCTACAAGGGTGCTTGCGTTGTCGTCGGCTTGAATAAAAATACTGCCGCCACGACCACCATCACCGCCATCTGGCCCACCAAATGGTACAAATTTCTCTCGGCGAAAACTGGCTACGCCATTGCCACCGTCGCCAGCCTCTACGGTAATGACTGCTTCATCAACAAAGCGCATCTTGCCAATCCTCTAAAAACTTTAAAAGCCGTATATTCTGCCATATTTTAGAGAATTTCTCGAATTATATTTATGCAATCGTATGCGTAGATGCTTTTTATCCTTGATTGTTCAAAACACTCATTTCTTTTAGCAATGATATGATCGTTTTTTCTTATTTCTCCTTCGCCATCTAAGTTCTTATAGTGCTTTAACCCTTGTTTGCTTTCTGCCGCCATGTCTAATGCTGTTGCCACCACAACCACGCCTGCTTTATCGCCTAAATTTATTTTACTCATGGCAACCGCCTGTGGCTTGTGTGCGGGATCGGCATATTTTAATCAGCCTTTAATTTATTCAATTGAAAAAAGTTTAGGAATTAGCACCAGTCAGGCAGGCTTTGCTGTGGTTTTGGCACAAATAGGCTATGGACTAGGTTTAATGTTACTCGTGCCTTTAGGTGACTTGCTAAATAAGCGTAAATTGATTGTCAGTCTGATGGTTTTTGCTGCGTGTTCGCAAATTTTGCTGTCTTTTAGCAGCAATTTAGCCATGCTGTATTTCTTTACCGTATGTGCCACTTTTGGTGCGATTTCTGCACAAGTGCTTATTCCATTTGCATCTAGCATCAGTCCACCTGAATCGAGTGCTGCCATTGTCGGAAAATTGATGAGTGGCTTGGTAATGGGGATTATTTTATCGCGCACTTTTGCAGGATTTGTATCAACCTATTGGTCTTGGGAAGCTGTCTATTTCAGCAGCGGCATCATCACCCTACTTTTTGCAGGCCTAATGTGGACAAAACTTCCCTCTACAGCTGCCAATAAAAATTTAACTGTAGCGGGCATTTATCGTTCTTTAATTCAGCTGGCTGTAACCCAGCCACATTTAATTCGTAGAGCCTGCGCAGGCGCTTTGGGCTTTGCCATTTTGTCCTTGGTTTTTACTTCCATGACTTTTGTTTTAGCCAATCCGCCTTATCATTTTAGTGATTTTCAAGTTGGGCTTTTTGGTTTATTGGGTGTGATTGGAATTTTCTCATCAAGTTGGTCGGGTAAAACGGTGGGCAAAGGTCGTGTGAATTTTGTCGCAATATTATGTATTGGCTTGATGTTGTTTTCTTGCATTCCACTCTTTTTTGCACAGCAGAATATTGTGGCTTATGCCGTTGGCGTATTGATGAGTTATTTTGGTCTAACTGCTTTTCACGTATTGAATCAAAACTTGGTGTACCGAATTGATGCCACCGCACGTTCCCGCATTAATGCGGTATATATGACTATTTATTTTTCAGGTGCAGCACTTGGTTCACTGACGGCGGTCTACGCATGGCAACACCGGGGCTGGATGGGTTGTGTTGTCAGTATTTTGGTATTTGCCATCGGGATTTTGCTGATTGATCGTTATGATTTTTCACATCGACGCACTATTTAATCATCCAGAATGTGCTTTGGAGTAGGAACATCTACAGCGACTTCCCTAAAAGATGAGTAATCCATTAGTGAGAAGATTGCTGTGAAGTTTCAGGCAAATGCTGTTCTAAATACTCAATCAGTTGATTCACTCTTGCTGCAATTTGTGAGCCTTCAAAAGTGAGTTGATATTCCACTTTAGGCGGCACCGTTGGGTAAACTGTACGTAAAATTAACCCATCTTGCTCAAGAGTTTTCAGGGTTTGCGCCAGCATTTTTTCACTCACCCCTTCAATGCGCTGTCTTAGCTCACTAAAGCGGTGCAAACCTTCGCTTAAACAATGCAACACCAACATTGACCATTTATTGGCTAAATGTTCTAAACGAATCCGTGATGGACAATCTTTAGCAAGGACTTGCCCGAGTAAGTGACTGGTTGCATATTGCATAACGGTATCCTTCTGTTATTTCTATTGTTCAGGCTTTGAAAGCTTGAAAGCAAAATCAAATCTACTTACTTTTTAGCATAGACTTTATTTTGGTAAGTTTAGGATAGCGTATTAGGTGGAAATTTCAACACTCATCCTTATATTTAAGAATGAAATGAATGCAAAAAAAAGAGCTTCATTTGAAGCTCTTTTTGATTTTAAATTCTGTATCTACAAATTATGCATTTGTTTCAGCAGGAACTTTAGGATAGCTTACGCCGCCCATTTGTTCAGCAATACGCAATACTTGGCAGCTATAACCCACTTCGTTGTCATACCAAACGTAAGCAGTTAAACGGTTGCCTGAAGTAATGGTTGCTTGCGCATCAAATACACCTGCAGTACGCGAACCAATGAAGTCACTTGAAACCACTTCAGTCGAGTTGGTATAACCAATTTGACCTTGAAGATTAGAGTGAATTGAAATTTGACGAATGTATTCATTCACTTCTTCACGATCTACTTCTTTCTCAAGCGTTAAGTTCAAGATTGCAAGTGATACGTTTGGCGTTGGAACACGTACAGAGTTACCTGTTAATTTACCTTGTAATGCAGGCAATGCTTTCGCAACAGCTTTCGCTGCACCTGTTTCGGTAATAACCATGTTCAATGTTGCTGCGCGACCACGACGATCAGCCTTGTGATAGTTATCAATCAAGTTTTGGTCGTTAGTGAATGAGTGAACAGTTTCAACGTGACCATTCACAACAGTGTACTTGTCATGCAACACTTTTAAAGTTGGTGTAATTGCGTTTGTTGTACAGCTTGCTGCAGAAATAATGGTATCTTCATCAAGAATGTCTGCTTGGTTAACACCGTACACCACGTTTTTCATGTCACCTTTACCAGGTGCAGTTAAAATTACGCGTGCAGCACCTGGGCATTGAAGGTGTTGTGCAAGACCTTCTGCATCACGCCATTTACCTGTGTTGTCAATCACCAATGCATTGTTGATGCCATAAGCCGTATAGTCTACTTCAGATGGGTTAGACGCATAGATCACTTTAATGAAGTTACCATTTGCGATAATTGCTTCATTTTCTTCATCTACAGAAATCGTGCCTGCAAATGGACCGTGAATAGAGTCACGACGCAATAAAGACGCACGTTTTTCTAAATCACCATCAGACGATTTACGTACCACAATTGCTTTAAGGTTTAAGCCACGGCCAAGACCAGATTGACCAATGATTAAACGCGCAAGGATACGACCAATACGACCAAAACCGTAAAGTACAACATCTTTGCTTTCTACAGTTGTTGGATTGCCCGCTAAAGATTTCACAGCGTCTGCAACAAATGCATTTACATCGCCGCCTTTTTCTTTATATTCAACAGCAAGTTTACCTAAGTCGATTTCTGCTGAACCGATGTTGTCTACTTTAGCCAAAGCTTCAAGCAATGGGAAAGTGTGAACAACTGAAAGTTCTACGTCCATCATACGAGTACGACGGTGTGCTTTCAAAATTTGAATCACAGAACGGTTAACTAAAGAACGACCAAAAACTGAAACCATGATATTTTTTTCACGGTACAACTGACCGAGTAAAGCAATCATACGTTCCGCGATTTCTTCACGGTTTTTCCAGCGACCTTGGTGCTCTGCGTGTAGGGCGATGATAGTCTCTTTGCTCACAGATACGTCCTCTAATTAATTGTATATCTAGGCATGAATTTCAAAACCCGATAATTGTAATGGAATTGTCGTCAAGATTGAATCAAAAGCTGGTACTGACCCGAATATTTTCCTATATATTCACTATAAATTCATAAAATAGTTGTAATTATTTTTGTGATTTTAGTTTTTTCAACAAAAGTTCAATTTTTTAGACGAAAAGGAGGATGATGCCAAACCTCATTATCCTCTTGGAAATTTGAATATCTCACCATAACGACGGCTTTTATTATTCAGATGACTGTTGAATTTTCCGCTGTAAATCTTGCTGATTCATTTTTTGCTTTCTTAAATGCAAGCACCCTTCAACCACCAATAATGCAACTGCCAACCAAATTGGGATATAAGTCAGCCATTCCCCTGCTTCAACTCGTTCACCTAACAACATAGACACAAAAGCCAACAGCACAGGTTCTAAATAACTCAGTAAACCAAAAATCACAAAAGGCAAATGGCGGCTGGCCAAAATATAACTGCCAAGTCCCAATGCACTTAAAAAGCCCAATCCAAGTACCGACCAAATTAAATATGGAAAAGCTGCGATGACATTTACACTGTCACTATAATAAAAGCCTAAATATACCGCGACAGGAATAACTAGCAGTAAATCCCACCAAAACCCGCCCAAGTGATCGGTTTGAAAGACCCGACGTAAAAAGAAATATAAAGGATAGGCAAATGCCACATATAAGGTTTCCCACGCCACCGTGCCAATGCGCCAGATTTCATGACTGACACCTAGCACGGCTAAGGCAACTGCTGCCATCTGCCAAGTCGATAACTTTTCTTTATATAGCACACAGCCAAGCAAAACCATGATCAAAGGCAATAAGAAATAACCCAAAGAAACCTGCAAACCACGCCCGTTAATCGGCCCCCACAAAAATAACCACAATTGCGTAGTACATAAAAAAGAACTAAAAATCAGCCAAAGTATGAATTGTGGTTGTTGTTTGAGCCGCTGAAAAATCGCGGAAATATGTTTTAAATCTCCCGACCACCACATAAACAAAGTTAGGAATGGCAAAGTTGCCAACATACGCCACGCAAAAGTTTCTTCGCTGTCTAAAGGTTTGAGTAATTGGGTATAAAAATACAGCACCCCAAAAGTGACCGATGCTAAAACCGATAGTGCAATGCCTTTATACATCCGACTCTCCCCTATATCAGTCGGCATTATACTCATATATACGTTGTTTTAGAGATTGATCGAATGTTCAAAATTTAAAATGACAGGATATAAAAAACCACGCAGCTTTTGCGTGGTCAATTGGTCTGCATACGTTTGTCTGCTTATATCTATAAGTAGCTCTGGAGCTGCTGCAACTTAGTCTGACTTTTTAGTTTGCGTATGTCTGGTATAAATCACATCACTTAAGTCATAACCGAGTGATTTGGCATAGTTCAGATATTCAGTCACGACAGCCTGATCAGGATGCGGCGTACGTGAAAGTACCCATAAATATTTACGGCGTGGTTCACCCACCAAGGCAGTTTGATAGTCATCATCTAGCTTTAACACCCAATAATCACCACGCCCTACAGGCAACCAACGAATGACTTCAGGTAAAAAGCTAACTTTGAGTTTGCTGTTAAAAGGCGCATTTTGTACAAAAGCTTCGCCCAAAGCACGCATTTGTTTGCCATCTTTTGCAATACAACGGTTATCCACCTGCACATTGCCATTTTCATTCAATGTATATGCTGCTGTTACATTTGAACCGCATTTGTTTTGGAAATATAAAGGCTTTCTTGCAACCTCATACCAAACGCCTAAATATTTATCTAATTCGACTTTTTCTACCGTTTTCATCGGTTCATTGGTTTTGGAATATGCCATAGTCGCAGCACCCAAACCAATCAGCACCACACCACCAAGGGCAATTTTGGCAAGTCGCGCACCTGCAAACGGAAGTTTTTTAGCCATTGTCCCAACCTCTAAACTCTAATGTTCAGTCAATTTTGTTTATCTTCTTCAAAAATAACCGCAAGCATTTCAATTTACTGTATGGATATGTAATTTTTGCAACTCAAATTTTACATAGCAAGTTTAGTATGCAAACTCGCACTTACACTGACAGTGCAATTCGCCCCAATTTAGCCAGATTGCAACATTTGCGCTTTTAAACGCAAAATTTCATCACGTAAACGAGCCGCTTGTTCAAATTGCAGTTCTTTAGATGCTTTCAACATCTCTTTTTCAAGTTTGGCAATATGTTTGGCATACAGTTTAGGATCAGCCAAAATGTGCTGTTCATCGTCACTTAAAGCACGGCTTTGTGCATTGATTTTTTCATCAATTTGCTCATCGTTCAGCACTTCACCTGTGTCGATTTCTTTAATCACCTGACGCACTGCACTACGTGGAGTAATGCCGTGCAATTCATTAAATTCAATTTGTTTGGCACGACGACGCTCTGTTTCATCTATCGCCTTTTGCATTGAATCGGTAATGCGATCTGCATATAAAATTGCTTTACCTTTCAAGTTACGTGCTGCACGTCCAATGGTTTGAATCAACGAACGTTCTGAACGTAAAAAGCCTTCTTTGTCGGCATCTAAAATTGCCACTAAAGACACTTCAGGCATGTCTAAACCTTCTCGTAACAGGTTAATGCCAACCAAGACATCATGCACGCCTGTACGTAATTCGTGAATAATTTTGACGCGTTCTACGGTATCAATATCAGAGTGTAAATAAGCCACTCGAATGCCGTATTCTTTTAAATACGAGGTCAAATCTTCAGCCATGCGTTTGGTTAAAGTGGTGACCAACACCCGCTCATTCAATTCTTTACGCAAATTGATTTCAGACAGCACATCATCCACCTGCGTTAACACAGGACGAATTTCAATTTCTGGGTCAATCAATCCTGTTGGACGCACCACTTGCTCTACAATTTGTTGCGATTTTTCCAACTCATATTGTGCAGGTGTAGCGCTCACATAAATTGTGGATGGGACGATGCGCTCCCATTCTTCAAATTTCATTGGACGGTTGTCTAACGCACTAGGTAAACGGAAACCATAATTCACCAAGTTTTCTTTACGTGATCGGTCACCTTTATACATCGCGCCAATTTGCGGAACGGTCACGTGCGATTCATCAATAATCAGCAAGGCATCATCAGGTACATAATCAAACAAAGTGGGCGGTGCTTCGCCTGCAGGTCGTCCAGACAAATGTCGTGAATAGTTTTCGATGCCGTTGGTATAGCCCAATTGCTGCATCATTTCTAAATCATAGCGGGTACGTTGTTCTATGCGCTGCGCTTCTAGCAATTTGTCATGTTCGCGAAAAAACACCAAACGCTCTTTTAGTTCTTCTTTAATGGTACCAATCGCACGTTCCAAATTATCCTTAGGCGTAACATAGTGACTTTTAGGATAAATAGTCACGCGCGGCACTTTACGCACCAATTTGCCTGTTAATGGATCAAACCAACGAATCGAATCGACTTCATCATCAAATAATTCTATGCGAATAGCATGCTGATCAGATTCAGCAGGGAAAATATCTAAAATTTCACCACGAATACGGTAAGTACCGCGCAAAAACTCTAGCTCATTACGGCTATATTGCATTTCCACCAAACGACGGATCAAATCATCACGATTCACCCGATCACCTTGCACCACATGCAGCAACATGCTCATATAAGCATTGGGGTCACCCAAACCGTAAATTGCAGATACCGATGCGACAATAATGGCATCACGACGCTCTAGCAAAGCACGTGTGGCCGAGAGTCGCATTTGGTCAATATGATCATTAATAGCCGCATCTTTTTCAATAAAAGTATCGGAAGATGGTACATAGGCTTCAGGCTGATAATAGTCATAATAACTGACAAAATATTCGACTGCGTTGTTCGGAAAGAACGCTTTAAACTCACCATACAACTGCGCTGCCAGCGTTTTGTTATGTGCCATGACAATGGTCGGACGCTGTGTTCTGGCAATCACATTGGCCATGGTATAAGTCTTACCTGAGCCTGTAACCCCAAGTAATAGCTGATCATGATAGCCCTGTTCTATCCCTTGAACCAATTTTTCAATGGCTTGTGGTTGGTCACCCGCAGGTTGATAGTTGGTGACTAAATCGAAAGGTTGCTTATCACTCACAAATGCAGCTCTCAGGTTTGATGCGACCTAATATTTTAGCAGATTTGCCTACACTCAGGACATCCGAATATGTTGTGGCGATGTTGCGTAGCCACAAAGCCATTGCTCGGTTTTAATTCTGTATTGGACGCTGTTAGAACGAAGATGTGCTACGACTAAATTGAGCACGGGGAAACTGCTTTAAGACTTGACCCACTGGCTATTCAAAGGCAACATGAAATTTCAGGACGACAACCATAAAAGCACACATTCATGACTTACCAATATCACGACGAATCAATTATCAAAAGCCTCCCTGAAGATACTGTTTTCGTATTTGGCAGTAACATGGCAGGACAACATGCAGGTGGTGCAGCACGAACAGCCAAAGAATTTTTTGGTGCCGTTGAAGGCGTCGGGCGCGGTTGGGCAGGACAAAGTTTTGCCATTCCAACCATGAATGAACATTTACAACAAATGCCACTATCGCAAATTCAGCACTATGTGGATGACTTTAAAATCTATGCCAAAAACCATCCTAAAATGAAGTATTTTTTAACTTCAATTGGTTGTGGTATTGCAGGTTATACGGTTGAAGAAATTGCCCCTATGTTTAAAGGCATTGCCCATAATGTGATTTTTCCTGCGTCGTTTCGTCCTTTTGTCGAAAAAGCATTGCCTAAACTAACGCAAAAATTACTACACACCATTTACCGTGATTCTGTGATTTTTACCCCTGCCACCGATGAATTAATTGAAGTCTTGGCATTGAGCGATAATGAAAAAGCCTTGGCTAAAATCATATTGAATACACAAATGTACCCAACTGACAGCAATGGGCGTGATCGGGTCTTTGAAATTCAGGATATTTTGCACAACTTAAATGGTAAGGTATTCGAGTTCCAAAATAATTCAGAAGGCCCAATGCTATTTGGTGCAGCGATTTTGGCTTTATTGGAATTGTATAATATCAACGAGCAAGATTTTAGCGATGTATGGCATGGCGTACGTGAAATCTCGCCGCCAAAACCTGCCAACAAAGCGCGTAAGCATGTTCGTTAATTTCAATACTTTTAAATCCCCATCAATAAAAAATGCCACGTAATTGTGGCATTTTTTTTAGCGCTTACCCATCGAACGACGAGTACCACGTGGCGGTGGCCAAGTCTTATCCGCATATTGCTCAGGTTTAGGACGCACCGAATTATGTACCGCCTGATCATTATCCTGCGCTGTGTTTGGCATTGGGAATGGGAGATTCACCAATGGTTTTTTTGAAGTAGGCTGCTGCTTACTCATGACCATCACTCTTATAAAATTTGGACTATTTTAAAGTTTTTTGCCGCCCGATGCGAGAAACTTCCACCTCACAGCAGTTTTAATCACGATTTCATAGGAAATTGGTCTAATTTGGTGATTTTTTATTAATTTGATGCAATTTTAAACGACGCAGACATCGAATTTAGGCTAAGATAATATGCTTTTTATTTTTTTATCCCTATAAGAAGGAATATGCCGTGGACGTACGTCTCTCTGATCGTGTCAATGCCATCAAACCGTCCCCAACACTTGCAGTAACCAATAAAGCCGCTGAACTTAAAGCTGCGGGTCATAACGTTATTGGTTTGGGTGCAGGTGAACCGGATTTCGATACACCACAACACATCAAAGATGCAGCTATTGCAGCAATTAATAACGGTTTTACAAAATATACTGCTGTTGACGGTACGCCTGGTCTTAAAAAAGCCATTATCGCAAAATTAAAACGTGACAATAATCTTGACTACCAAGCGAACCAAATTTTGGTGTCTTGTGGTGGTAAGCAATCATTCTTTAACTTGGCGTTGGCTTTGTTAAACAAGGGTGATGAAGTGATTATCCCTGCACCGTTCTGGGTAAGCTATCCAGATATGGTGATTATTGCTGAAGGCGTGCCAGTTATTGTGGAATGTGGTGAAGAACAACGTTTCAAAATCACGCCTGAACAATTAGAAGCTGCGATCACTGACAAAACACGTTTAGTGGTGTTAAACAGCCCATCTAACCCTACAGGTATGATCTACACTAAAGCTGAATTAGAAGCTTTGGCTGCTGTACTACGCAAATACCCTGAAGTATTCATTGCATCTGACGATATGTACGAACCAATCCGTTGGGATGATGAGTTCTATAACATCGCGACAGTTGCACCAGACCTTTATGACCGCACAATCGTATTAAACGGTGTGTCTAAAGCTTATGCAATGACTGGCTGGCGTATTGGCTATGCAGCGGGCCCTGCTAAACTAATTGGTGCGATGAAGAAAATTCAATCTCAATCGACTTCTAACCCAACTTCTATTTCGCAAGTTGCTGCAGAAGCTGCATTGAACGGCCCACAAGACGTACTTGAGCCAATGGTTGAAGCATTCAAACGCCGTCACGACTTAGTTGTAAATGGTTTGAATGACATCAAAGGTATTTCTTGCTTACCTGCAGATGGCGCATTCTATGCGTATGCAAACATCAAACCATTGATTCGTGCGAAAGGCTTAAAATCTTGCACAGAATTCTCTGCTTGGTTATTGGAAGAAACTGGTGTTGCCGTTGTTCCTGGTGATGCGTTCGGTTTAGGTGGTTTCATGCGTATTTCTTATGCAACTGCAGACGAAGTACTTGTAGATGCGCTTGCACGTATCAAAAAAGCTGCTGAATCAATTGAAGGTGTAGATGAAGCGATTGCTTCAATCGAAGCTGAAAAAGCTGCAAAATAATCTAAACCTGTTTAGATGAACAAAACCCACGATTGAATCGTGGGTTTTTGTTTTTAATTGCGTTTTTTCACTCACTATTTCCCCTTCTTTCTGAGGAGAGAGATCACAAACAACGCTTTAAAAAAGCCTCACAATCATTTCTTGATAGATATAAGAAATTCAATAAAAGACCAAACCCGCTGCAATCTAAACGGTTTTATACACGTGGTTTAGTTAAAATCACCATCAAAATACCACACAACACAATCAAGGTTGCCACGACCATCAACAGGGTGAGTTGTTCACCTAAAAAAATCACACCGCCTAAAATCGCCAAACACGGTACAGAAAGTTGCACAGTACTTGCGGTAATGTGATCAATTTTTTTCACAATGCTGTACCACAACACATACGCGCCAGCCGAAGCCAATGCACCCGACAACACTGCCAAAACCACACCCTGCCAAGTGATAAAACTTTCGGGTAAATACCAAAGAAAAAATACAGCAACAAGTGGTGTCGCCAGAATGAAATTAGATAGAGTATTGGTTAAAGCATGCTGCATCGTCTTTGCAGCAATACTGTAAAAACCCCATGCAATACCTGCCAGTAACATCATCAATGCATATTTGAACGTTGGCGTACTGGCTTCAGGCAATAGCAACAAGCCCATCCCCAATACAGCACAGCCTAACCCGACCCAGCGCGGCAAAGTCATGCGCTCACCATGCAAAATTGCATAACTGATCATGGTGATTTGCACTGCGCCAAATAGAATCAATGCACCAATGCCTGCATCTATATGCAAATATGCCAACGAAAAACCGAGTAGATATACAGCAAGGCTTAATGCAGATTTCCATTGGAATTGAATTGGTTGTTGAACCTGCAAAACAGCATAGAATATGCCTAAGCACACTGCCCCACTGCCAACCCTGAGCAAACTAAAACTCATAGGGTCAATTTGCTGTTCAGCCAATGCCAAACGACACAGCAAAGAATTTGCAGCAAATGCGAGCATGGCAATGCATATTTTAATCCACACGGCTGAATATCCTTTTCAAGCTGTTCGCAAATTTTTATCACAGTTTATAACACTATTTTGGTGCGAGTCATTTAACTCGATTCAATGCAAATCTATTTGGCTGGCAATGATCAATCATCATAGATTAAACACTGTTTTTCAACGCAGTAATCAGTTCTGATTTAGACACTGTAGGTTGAGATGTTCCTTTATATTCACATAAATAGCGAAAAGCAAAGTCTAATTCTACACGCAATTGTTTTTGTTCAGACACAGACCACACGCGTGAACGGTTACTCCCCGAAAGCGCGCTGCCCGCCAGTTGGTACAAATACAAATCATGATCACGCTGCAATGGTTTTTTTGTGCCGTTGTCTGGATGGTCTGAAAGCAATTGGCAGGTCGATTGAATGAGCCATTTTTCACTAAACCACAACTGCAATAAATCGCCCAAATACAAATCTTGAGGTGCCAAAGGCCAGACATGAATAAACGCGCCTTCTACAGCAGTGTAGTATTGTTCAGGCGTAGACAAGATAGAAAGATAATGTTCTTGATAATAAGAAAATTGAGAAAAAATGTCAGAAATGCTGAGCGTATTCATTCGCTTACTCCGATTTAGCCATTTTAGTGCTGGCAAGTTGGGTTAAATCCACACTGTTTAAGATGCTACTTAAACGCTTTGTTCTGTCACTCAGACTAACAACCGATTTTGTGTAACGCAAGTCTTGTGGGTGATTTTTTAATAAAATTTTGTTTTTTGTTCAAATAAAAAGCATATAAAGTCAAAATGAAAGAAACATGACAATTTATGCTTGACCCTTGCTTAAATCTGCTTATAATCGCATTCAGATTCTCCCATAGCTCAGTCGGTAGAGCGACGGACTGTTAATCCGCAGGTCCCTGGTTCGAGCCCAGGTGGGAGAGCCAAATTCTAAAAAGCCCAAGCATAACGACTTGGGTTTTTTATTGCCTAAAATTTATGGATGATGTGGTCTGTAAATAACCAAGCAGCGATTCATGCCTTAATCGTTCAAAAAGATGAATGTAACTGTTTTGGGCAATTCAGCTTAATGTAATTCCTAATCTTAGCCTTGATCATTTCTAAGTGACTTAGGCAACAATCCACAATCAAAATACCTAAGCAATAACTTGATTGATAAAAAAACGGAACCGAAGTTCCGTTTTCTATCTTAGATCATCTACAAGTTTTAAGCGGCTTGCACAGGCACACCACTATGAAAACGGAACAGATCATCTGGACTTAAAATAAGATTCTTTTCCACTTCACGTATATGCTGAATTCGCCCCTGAATATCTTCTTCAGGGTTTTTCAGTTTTGCTGTTTTTGCTACATCCAAAGCCAGTGCCAAATAATCTTCATAATGCCGTGATTCTGATTTCAGTAAATAACGGTAATACTTACCTAATTCTTCATCTACCAATGGCGCAAGCGCATAAAACCGCTCGCATGAACGTGCTTCTACAAAGGCACCTATCACCAAAACATCAATTAGTGCTTCAGGTTCATAGGTACGGATTTCTTTACGTAAACCGCCTGCATAACGCCCTGCACTTAAACCCTGCCACATTTGCCCACGCTTTGCCATGAACTCTAGCACCTGCTCATAATGCAGCATTTCTTCGCGTACCAACTGTGCCAGTTTGACCTGCAAATCGGTAAAAAAGCTGTAACGAAACATCAGATTCATGGCTGTGCCTGCTGCTTTTTTCTCACAGTTAGCATGATCTTGCATCAAAATATCTAAATTATTTAATGCTTCGTTCAACCATTCTTTGGGTGTTTCGCAGCCTAAAAATGCTATCACAGGCTGCATCAATTCATCATAATTTATGCTGGACATAACGTTTCAAATTTTATCTTTCAATTTTAAATATGCAGATTAACGCGCTGCATCAATCGCAGCTTTCATGCGTTTAACAGCCTGTTCCAAGCCGACAAATACAGCATCACCAATTAAAGCATGACCAATATTTAACTCATGGATGTGTTGAATAGCGGCAATTGCACCTACATTGTCCAAGTTCAAGCCATGCCCTGCATTAATCACTAAGCCACGGCTAGCTGCATATTCTACGCCCTGAACAATACGGGTCAATTCGGCTTGCTGTGCAGCTTCATTTTCTGCATTGGCATACGCGCCTGTATGAATTTCAATGGTCGGTGCACCACATGCAACGGCCGCATCAATTTGTGCAAGATCTGCATCAATAAACAGTGACACATCACAGCCAATTGCTGTTAATTCCTGAGTAGCGGCCTTAACTGCTGCAAAATTGCCTACTACATCCAAACCACCTTCAGTGGTTACTTCTTCACGGCGCTCAGGTACCAAACATACATGCTGTGGACGAATTTCTTTGGCAAACTCGATCATTTCTTCAGTAACTGCCATTTCCAAATTCATACGAGTTTTTAGCAACGGACGCATACGACGCACATCATCATCCTGAATATGACGACGGTCTTCACGCAAATGCAAAGTAATCCCCTCTGCACCCGCCTGTTCACAAACTAATGCGGCCTTCACAGGGTCTGGATAGTTCGTGCCACGCGCTTGTCTTAAAGTTGCCACATGGTCAATATTGACACCGAGTAAAGCCATAATAGGTTCCTACATTACGCTTGGGTTTGAGAATTCTGAATCCACAATTGGCGACTTTTTAAAGGTCGATCACCCAACAGTGAACTAATCATTTGTCGATACAGCCGAGACAGTAATTGTAACTGCTCTGGGTTAAAATCCCTACCTTTTTCATAGTCGCACATACTCAGGATCTGTGCGCCAAGCAAATTTGCTCGTGATACTTGCGCGGTGGGGATAAAACCATCATTCAGTTGAAAATGATAATGTAGATTGGGCTGAATCGGCTCTTGGTTCGCATCGACTGAAAAATCAATCCCATAGCCTAATTCTTCCAATAAAGTATGTTCAAACTGACGCAAAATTTGTCTTAAGAATAGATTGGGATTTTCCTGACTAGATAAGTGTTGTAAATGCGCCAAAGTCTGGTGATATTGCACAAAAGTTTCTGGCATTTCCACTTCGGCAGAACATAAGCGCAGCACGATTTCATTTAAATAAAAGCCTGAAAAAAATGCATCACCAAAGAAGAAAACCGGTTGATTGACAATTTCCAGCTTGGTGAAATTTTTAAGGTCTGATTTTCCCGAAGCTTGTATGCGAATCGGTTGATATTGTGGCGGTGGCATTTGTCTTAAAATACCATCAACCCGCCCATGTTCGCGGGTAAACAAGTGCACAATATGGCTACGTTCGCGGTATTTTCGATGATGGATTAAATAACCATGCAAGATTTCATTACGCATGATAGCGTCAATTAATCCTGTTCTTTAGAGGATTCTTGTTTGGATTTTTCTTCGTCATCACCATCTGGAATGACAGCACCAACTACAGCAGCAGTGCCTTTCACCACACCCTTTGTAGTTTTGTAGGCAACTTTTACGGGAACTGTCACAACTTTGTGAATACAACCTTGCAAGACAAACATACATGCCACAATGGCCAACACTTTCATCATCACAGTTCCCTTTTCGTCAAACTTAGATATCGCTATATCCTAAGCTTTTTAATGCACGTTCATCATCAGACCAACCACCTTTGACTTTCACCCAAAGCGTCAGCATGATTTTTTGCTCGAACATTTTTTCCATGTCGACCCGTGCATCCATACCAATTTTTTTCAGCTTCGCGCCTTTTTCACCAATCACAATGGCTTTTTGACCAGAGCGATCTACAAAAATAGTGGCATCAATATAGGTACATGGTGCTTTCATACGACCCGTTTTTTCATTTAAAACCGCATCTTCAGTTTTAAATGATTCGATTTGCACGGTTAAATCGTAAGGCAGTTCTTCGCCCAATTGGCGCATGATCTTTTCACGGATAATTTCAGATGCTAAGAAACGTTCTGAACGGTCTGTGATTTGATCTAGCGAATACAACGGTGGCTGGAATGGCAAATAGCGTTCAATCGTGTCACGCAAATGATCTAGGTTCGCGCCGCGCAATGCCGATACAGGTACAATTTCGGCAAAGTTCATTAACTTGGCACGTTCTTGAATAATCGGCAAAGCCTGATTTTTATTCTCAAAAGTGTCGAGTTTGTTAATCACCAGAATCACTGGCATTTCTGCATTTTTCAGCTTTTCTAGGACTAACTCATCATTTTGCGTCCATTTTTGTGCATCCACCACAAACAAAACCAAGTTCACATCACGCAAAGCAGATGATGCAGCACGGTTCATCATTTTGTTGATGGCACGGACTTCTTTTTTATGCATCCCTGGTGTGTCTACAAACACAGCCTGAGATTTTTCACGTGAATCAATTCCCACAATTTTGTGACGTGTGGTTTGCGGTTTACGTGAAGTAATGGATAGTTTTTGACCCAATAAGTGGTTCATGAGGGTCGATTTACCCACATTCGGGCGACCAACAATCGCAACAAAACCACTGCGGAAATCAGATGGAATTTCAGTTCCCTGACCGCTAAAGAATTGGTTAATTAGGTCATTGGCGTCGTTATTCGACTCGTGATCAGCATCTACGTGATCGGAATGGATGGTCATTCAGACTTTTGCTCCAAGAATTTTAAAATATCTGCCGCAACTGCCTGCTCGGCAAAGCGACGGCTTGAACCTTCACCCTTCATTACAGGTAAGCTATCGACTCGGCATTCCACAATGAAATGCTGATTCGGTGCATCGCCCTGAATATCTACAACCTCGTAAACCGGGAGAGGTTTTTTACGTGCTTGTAAATACTCTTGTAAGCGTGATTTAGGGTCTTTGAGTTGATCAGTTGGCTCAATATGATCTAAATAAGGGCTGTACCATTTTAGCACAATCGTTTGCAGCAAATTCAAATCACCGCTATCGACATAAATAGCGCCAATAATCGCTTCTACGGTATCTGCCAGTATAGACTCACGATGATGACCGCCAGATTTCAATTCTCCCGTACTGAGAATTAAATTTTGGCTGAGCTTTAAATCATTGGCAATTTTGCCTAAGGCTTCCTGACGTACCAGTGTTGCCCGCATGCGCGTTAAACGCCCTTCATTTTCATGTGGATAAGCCACATATAAATAATTGGCAACAATCATTCCCAATAACGAATCGCCTAGAAATTCCAGACGTTCGTAATTGTGTTTATGACTCACCGAGCGGTGAGTCAAAGCCAGTTTAAGCAATTCAGGTTGCTTAAACTGATAACCGATTCGGCTGGCTAGACGGGTCTCATTTAGCTTGGACTGAGCTTTGATCAAAACTTTTCTCGAACTTCATTACAATATCAATATTCAATAAGAAAGGTTTTCTTATTTCATATTCTTTTTTCACTTCTAAACCATCTACGTTGGTCACTTGAGCTACATCTGCAAATTTAATATCGCGAATGTTGTTCATGCTTAAACGCTTGTCCATTTCACCAATAAACTTTTGTGGTGATAGGTTTTTTGGCCCATTCAACAATTGCTCTTCAATTTGATTGTCCAACATTCGATCATCGAAATATGGTCCCCAAACCGCAATTGCCACTTTTGCCATAAATGCAAAACCAATAATTGCAATTAAAATTGCAATATAGGATGCCCCTTGTTGATGACGCATTTTTTATTTTCCTAATCTGCTGTATTAATCAATTTTGCCGTTACGACTAAATGACGGCAAATTAAACCCAGGCTCTTTATGCATCCACACATAGAATGCACGACCTGTTAGGTTTTCCTCTGGTACAAAACCCCAAAAACGACTGTCAGCACTTTGATCGCGATTATCCCCCATCGCGAAGTAATGACCTTCAGGTACTTTGACTTCCCAATATAAACCATTTTCTGCTGAATATTTACCATTGTCTACATAGTTCAGGAATGGTGCCTGACGCGCCACGTTTACACCTTCAAGCTCGCGCATGGTAAATGTATGCGCCCCTAAAGTTTCCTGATGGTAAATTGAAGTAGGTGTATCTAGACTGTCTTTTTCACGGCTAAACTGGATTGGGGTTTTCGTTACTTTCTCGCCATTAATGCTCAGCTGACCATGATCATAAACAATATGATCGCCTGGTAAACCGACAATACGCTTAATATAACTAATGCTTGGTTGTGGTGGATAACGGAACACCGCAACTTCGCCACGCTCAGGCGAACCCACATCTATAATTTTGCTGTTAATAATTGGCAAACGCACGCCATATTCAAACTTGTTCACCAAAATAAAATCGCCCGTTTCTAAGGTTGGCACCATAGAATCTGACGGAATATTAAATGGTTCATACAGGAATGAACGCAGTACCATCACCACTGCCAAAACAGGCCAAAAATCATAAGCCCATGTGATAATGAAGTTTTCATTGCCTCGCCCTTTCGTCGCTCTTTGTTTAAATACAAATTTATCGAGCAGCCACACCGCAATAAAAAATAATGTGGCAGGAACGAGAATCAAATTAAAATCAAAATCCATGGGCTTGTTATCCTTATAATTTTAGCGTTCGACTTTAAGTACGGCCAAGAAAGCTTCTTGCGGGATTTCAACACTTCCCACTTGCTTCATACGTTTCTTACCTTCTTTTTGCTTGGCAAGCAGTTTCTTCTTACGAGAAACGTCACCGCCATAACACTTCGCAAGTACGTTTTTACGCATCGCTTTCACGGTTGAGCGCGCAATAATTTGTGCACCAATGGCAGCCTGAATAGCCACATCAAACATTTGACGCGGAATCAAGTCTTTCATTTTTTCAACCAAGGCAATACCACGGTGACGTGCATCCTGACGGTGACAAATCATCGCTAAGGCATCAACTTTTTCACCGTTAATCAGTACATCTACTTTAACCAAAGATGAACTTTCAAAACGCACAAAGTTATAATCTAACGATGCAAAACCACGTGAACATGACTTCAATTTATCAAAGAAATCCATCACGACTTCTGCCATTGGAATTTCAAAAGTAATAGACACTTGGTTACCCAAGAATTTCATGTCTTTTTGCACACCACGACGCTCAATACATAGGGTCATGACGTTACCCAAGTATTCTTGCGGCACTAAAATATGACATTCCGCAATCGGTTCACGCAAATCTTCTACAGTTGAACCATCAGGCATTTTAGATGGACTGTCGATATAAACCGTTTCGCCATTTTTCATCACAGCTTCATAAATAACCGTTGGAGCTGATGAAATTAGGTCTAAATCGTACTCACGCTCTAAACGCTCTTGTACGATTTCCATGTGCAACATGCCCAAGAAACCACAACGAAAACCAAAGCCCAAAGCATCTGAACTTTCAGGTTCAAAGAACAATGCTGAGTCGTTAATTTGTAGTTTGTGCAATGCTTCACGGAACGGTTCAAAGTCGCTGGCATCAATTGGGAATAAACCCGCATAAACCTGCGGCTTAACTTTTTTAAAGCCTGGTAAGGTTTCTACTTCTGGTGTCGTTGCAAGTGTGATGGTATCGCCGACTGGCGCACCGAAAATATCTTTAATACCCGCAATAACAAAGCCAACTTCACCTGCTTCTAAAATACCTGTTTCGGTATGTTTTGGATTAAAAATACCAACTGAGGTAATGATGTGCGTTTGACCTGTCGATTTCATCAACATTTTATCGCCTTTACGCACACGACCTTGCTTGATACGTACCAACGACACAACGCCCAAATAGTTATCAAACCATGAGTCAATAATTAAGGCTTGCAATGGCGCATCGCGGTCACCTTGTGGTGCTGGAATGACATTCACCAAGGTTTCTAATACATTGTCGATGCCTAAACCAGTTTTAGCCGAACAGGTTGGTGCATCTTGCGCTTCGATACCAATAATTTCTTCAATTTCATGAATCACGCGCTCAGGTTCTGCCTGCGGTAAATCAATTTTATTCAGTACAGGTAAAACTTCTAAGCCTTGCTCAATTGCGGTATAGCAGTTTGCAACTGATTGCGCTTCTACCCCTTGTGCCGCATCAACCACCAATAGCGCACCTTCACAGGCTGCCAAAGAACGTGATACTTCATAGGAAAAGTCAACGTGTCCTGGGGTATCAATGAAGTTTAATTGGTATTCCTGACCATTTGGATGGTTGTAGTATAAAGTCACCGAGGTGGCTTTAATGGTAATCCCACGCTCACGCTCAAGCTCCATAGAATCCAACACCTGAGCTTGCATCTCACGATCTTGTAAACCACCACAGGTTTGAATGAAACGATCTGCTAGAGTCGATTTACCATGGTCAATATGGGCAATGATCGAAAAGTTACGGATGTTTTTAATATCAACAGTTTTTTTAGCTTGCGCCATGGGTTACCTTGAAAAATAACACGCTCTGCACCTCAAAATTCATGCAGAGCAAAAGCCGAATAGAAATTGCGAAGGATTATAGCAGATGGATTTTTCAATGTATCCATAATAATGACTTCCTTTTGCAGCCTCACGCGTTTTTCTTTTTATTCGAGAGTTTTAGGCTTTTTATGCAGAGATGTGTGTCGTAATTAAAGTGAGAATTGAAGAATACTTCATGCTATTTGAAACAGGTGAATACCCTCTTTAACAACATCGACAGCAATAACATGCAGCAACTTTCAATGACGCTACACTTGGTGCTTCAACTCATCTTAATGAATCATACTCACTAAAATCCAACGGATTCACATCAGCAGCAAGGGGTTGATAGGCTTGCGTAAATGTCGGTGACATGCGTTTTGGACGACCTGTAGCAATTTCCACACAAGCCCATTGTGTATTGCCCATAAACAGCAGACTTTTATCTTGAGGGCGATAAAACGCATATTGGCGGAATGAATACAACGCATTCAAATCACTTAACCATGTACGCAAAATCAGCTCCTCACCTTCGAGTGCCGCTTTACGATATTGCACATGATGTTCCACCGCCACCATCGCATGTTTTAGTTTTAAGTATTCCAGCACCCCTAAACCTAATGTTTCGATATGCGCCGATGCTACATCCTGCATCCACTGCACATACACCACATTATTGACATGCCCTAAAATATCAATATGTTCTGGCTGTACGGTGATTTTTAAATCAAATATGCTGCTCATGTCATCCTTTTAACTAAAACGGCGATGTCGGTCTAGTCTAACAAAAATACCGAGTTACATAAAAAAGTCGCCCTAATTCAAGAGCGACTTCCTTAAAATAAGTGGCTATTTAAAGTTTAGCAAGATTCTAAATTTTAGATAGATTTACGATTTTATGCCACATCAACTTATTGAATACGCATGCCAATAATCGCACGTTGCCCTTGGCGAATAATCACCACACGCGCAACTGTACCTTGTTTCAAGGTAGAGACAGTTTCAACAAATTGATTGGCATTTTGGATAGTGGTGTTATTCAGTTGCACAATCACATCACCTGGCATAATACGTGCCTGAGCTGCCGAACCACCACGACGCACTTCCTGAATCAGCACACCGCCTTTAATATCTAATTGGCGTTGTTCTGCCACGCTTAAATCACGAATCGACACCCCTAAAACAGGGCCTTTGGCTGCGGTATCAGGGTTGTTTTTAGCAGGCGTGTCATCAGGTGCTGTGCTCACCGTAGCGGTAATATTACGGCGTTTATCATCACGTAATACTTCAAGCTGAATACTTTGATTTGGCACTGAACGGTTTAAATAGTTCAACAATTCAGACGTTCTGGAAATAGGTGTGCCGTTGTATTTAAGAATTACATCGCCTGCACGTAAACCCGCACGTGCCGCAGGTGAATTTGGTGCAACTTGAGTAATTAAAGAACCTTCAGGCTTGCTGAGTTTATAAGATTCTGCCAAATTGCGGTCAATATCTTGCAAACTCACCCCTAAATAAGAACGAGTCACTTTACCGTTGCGCTTTAACTGATCGGCAACATCCATGGCAACATCAATAGGAATGGAGAATGACAAGCCCATATAACCGCCTGTACCACTAAAAATACGGGAGTTCACACCAACCACTTCACCGCGCTGGTTAAATAACGGCCCGCCTGAGTTACCCGGGTTAAGCGCCACATCGGTCTGAATAAATGGCACTGAAGTTTCACCCATCATATTACGCATTTTGGCACTCACGATGCCTGCCGATGCAGAATAGTCAAAACCAAATGGCGATCCAATCGCAAGCACAGGCTCACCTACACGTAATTGATCGACATTACCTGTACGCAGTTCTGGATAACTGCTGCCCTGCACTTTTAATAACGCGACATCGGTACGTTCATCACTACCCACGACAGTTGCATCAAGTTCACGGCGGTCATTCAGTACAATGGTAACTTTAGAAGCATCTTCAACAACGTGGTGATTGGTTAAAAGGTATCCATCTTTACTGATAAAAAAGGCACTGCCGTAACCTGTTTTTTCTTGTGGAATTTGCTGTTGAGGAATAATCACTTGATTGCCAAAAAAACGGCGTAAAATTTCTGGAACTTGTTGTTGTAAGAGTTCTTCCTGACTCATTTTTTTGACAACATTGACACTCACCACCGCAGGACTAACCTGCTCAACCAAATTAGAAAAGTCTACTGGTGGTGCTGCTTGAGTCTGCACAGTTGCCATAGTAAAAACAGCCGCATATAAACCTTTTTTTAAGTTGCGATTTTTCATAAATAGCATTCACTCAATAATAATTATGACTTTGAACTCACCTTATTTAGCACAAAATAATAGGCTTTTGCGTAATAAAATGTTGAATCTTTTTCAATTACGGTTTGGCAGGCACTGTGGAGGATAGCTGAGATAGCATCTTATATTTGACCCATCAAAAATGATGCGCCAAAGTGCTATAAATGAAAAGCGTGGAATCGAATCACAATAAAAGTGGGATATTCCATAAAAGTTGCCAGTTTATTCTTTTTTTTCATTATTCAAATCCACTTCGCACTTGCCTTTTTCTGTAAAAAGGGGTGTCATTATCCAACTTTTTTCAAATTAGCTGATGGACATGCCTAATTTAAACACAACACATCAATTTGATGTGATTATTGTGGGAAGTGGTGGTGCAGGTTTGAGTTTAGCGCTCTCATTACCCCAGCATTTCAATATTGCCGTTTTGGCGAAATCTACCCTTACTGAAGCCAGCACCTTTTACGCGCAAGGCGGTGTCGCGGCAGTTCTTGATGAAACAGATTCAATTGAACAACACATAGATGACACTATGATTGCAGGTGCTCATTTATGTGAAATGGATGCCGTCAAGCAAACCGTAGAAGGCGGCAAACCTTCGGTAGATTTTCTGCTGAAACAAGGTGTGCAATTTACTTTAGATGAACAAGAACAATTGCACTTAACCCGTGAAGGTGGTCACTCACAGCGACGTATCATTCACGCTGCCGATGCAACGGGGCGCGCAATTTCGACCACTTTGGTACAACGTGCCCAAGAACAGCAAAACATCACCATTTTTGAAAATTATATTGCGATTGACTTAATTACCTCGCAAAAATTAGGTTTAAATGAAAGCAATCGCGCTTTGGGCTTATATGCATTAGATGAAAAAACACAAAAAGTGCATAGCTTCCTTGCGCCATTTACCGCACTTGCCTGCGGTGGTGCAATGAAAGCCTATCTATATACATCTAACCCAGACATTGCTACAGGTGATGGTATGGCGATGGCATACCGTGCGGGTTGCCGTGTGGCAAATATGGAATTTAACCAATTCCATCCGACCTGTTTGTATCATCCTCAAGCACGTTCGTTTTTAATTACTGAAGCCATGCGTGGTGAAGGTGCATATTTGCGTTTACCCGATGGTGAGCGTTTTATGCTGCGTTTTGATGAGCGTGCAGAATTGGCGCCACGCGACATTGTAGCACGTGCGATTGACTATGAAATCAAACGCTTAGGTATTCGTCATGTGTGGTTAGACATCACCCATAAACCTGCAGAATTTGTGAAAGAACACTTCCCAACGCTGTATGCACGTTTACTGGAATTGGGCATTGATATCACTACCGATATGATTCCTGTTGTACCTGCTGCCCACTACACTTGTGGCGGAGTAATGGTGGATGAACATAGCCAAACCGATATTGCTGGTTTATATGCGATTGGTGAAACTTCTTATACAGGTTTACATGGTGCTAATCGTATGGCAAGTAACTCTCTTTTAGAATGTTTTGTCTATGGAATGGCTGCCGCCAAACATATTGAAGCCCATTACACTGCAGATTATAGCTCGCCTGAAGTTCCTGCTTGGGATGATTCGCAAGTGACGAATCCTGACGAAGATGTGGTGATTTTACAAAACTGGGATGAGCTACGCGCAACCATGTGGAACTATGTCGGCATTGTACGCACCACCAAGCGTTTAGAGCGTGCCTTGCACCGCATTGAAATGCTGAAACGTGAAATCACCGAGTATTATCAGGACTATCAAGTCAGTAAAAACTTAATTGAACTGCGTAATTTGGTTTTAGTTTCGGAAATGATTGTGCGCTGTGCCATGCAACGTAAGGAATCACGCGGTTTACACTTCACGCTAGATTATCCTGAACTTGCGCCTGAATTGCGTAAAACTGTGCTTATTCCACCAAACTTCCAAGTGGAAACCCCATTGGTGAATGAGTGATCTGATTGCTTGTTACACAACAGCATTTGCATAAAAGTATCTGTGAATAAAGTGCATTCGAATTCTAATGCAAGAAAGCACCGAATCGTGTTCCATAACACGATTCGGTATTTTATCATTTTGAATATGATGACGTTAACTTACTAAACCTCCCCCCAAGAATTCATCAAGTTGAGTTTTAGATTACGGCTGCAACTTGAGTATCATCTTGAATAAATGCTTCTAAGCGAACTTGACCAGCCAATAGTTGCTGTAATTGGTGGCTAATTGTGTACTGCAATTGCTGCCGTGTCTGTTCGTATATAGGCGCATTTTGCAATTGTTTTGACAAATGCTGTAATGCTGCTTGAGTCCCCAACTGCTGCATTTTAATTGCATACAGATAGCCCAACACCACTCCTTTCTGCACATAATTTGCAGCTAAATCATGCTGCAGATGATAAATCAAAGCACCCATCACCCGTTCATTGGCTGAGAGTTTACGCAAAGGGTCACGTGCCACACGCTGACACGGGTCTTTATAGGCATGTTCACATGAGTCCAGAAAGCTCTGTGCCAGATGCTTTAAGTTTTGCTGACGATGCGGCAACTGTGCAGCTAATCCCAACGCTACTTGTGCCGAAACAGCGCGGGTAAAATCTGCAACCAATGGATCTGCCATTGCGACACCAATACTGTTATGCCCTATTAAACTGGATAACCAAGCCATCATGGCATGTACACCATTCCATAAACGATTTTTAATGAGTTGGATTTCGGCAATATCATCTACCAAAATCATTTGACGCATGTGTTGCAATAATGGACTGGCATTTTCCACATAAATAGGCATGTCACTTTCAGCATGAAATAAAATTAAATCCATACTTTGCAAAATGTGACTGGGCTGAAAATTGCGTCTTAAATCTTCTACATATAAGGTGGCTTGACGCTCTTGCTCAGGCTGCAATCGAGTATTGTCTTCAATTTCAATTGGCTCTGCTTCGTCATCCAACTGAAATTGCTTAAAAATATTATACTTGATGCGTAATTGGCGATATAAGTTTTGATCGCTTAATTTAGAGACCATTCTATTTACGACAGTATCGCAAAAATAATGCTGCGCCATAATTTTGGCTGCCGTATCGGGATCCAACAACGCCTCTAACGCCTGATGAATATGCGTCATCAAGAGCTGTTTTGCCCCAACTTTATTTAAAATTACCAAAATAGTTAAAGGCTGATGGAGTTCAAATTGCGCTATAAAACGGGCATATAAGCCCTGCGCAATTACTTTAGCCTCTTGCTGTAAAGCATGTTCAGGCAAACATAATGCAATTAGGCTCGACTCCACATACATTTGCTGCATCTGCTGCAAGTTCTCCGCATCAATGATGTGCATATTTTCAATTCGTTCATCATAAGAACATTGTCCATAACGAATTGAATACGTTCCAAAGGCGTTTACTGCAGAACGATATAAGGTATTCCGTGTAGAAGCATAAATACGTTTAGGACGGGTATAGCCATCCCAGTGCGATAAAATTTGGGCCAAATAGCCCCCACCTATTGCACCAAAACCATGAATCCCCACACTCAACTGATTTAAAGTTTGCGGGAAGGCCTCTTGTAAACTCGGCATTTCCAATACAGGAATAACTTGATTTAAGTCATCTAAATAAGCTTGCATACTTGCGTAATAATGCTGCGTGAGTAACAACATATTAGCATTAGGTTTTTTGATATCCCGAAATAGTATGGTTATGCCACCCGCTGCATGTGCAGATTTGATTCCATTTTCAGAATCTTCCAGCATGAAACATTCGCTGGGTTCTAGATTAATTTTTTGTGCGGCTGTTATAAAAATTTCAGGATGTGGCTTGCCCTGTTGCACCTCATCGCCACAAACTAATACATCAAAAAACTTATAGACATTGGCATTAATCAAATATTCTTCGGCAATGGCACGACGACTAGACGTAGCAACCGCCATTCTCAAGCCAGACTTTCGTAACCGCTCTAATACCTGCAACAAACCTTTTTTAATGGGCACACCAAAATTGCGCACACTTTCTAGTTCTAGTTCATCAGCACGCTGACGGATCTCACGGTAAGGAATGTCTGCACCATATTCTGCTTGAGCCAGTTGTTCAGCGCTCTTTGCACTCAAACCCAAACATTGCATGAGGTATACGTCTGAAAATTCAACGCCAATGAGCTCCTGAGATGCCTGCTTCAATGTTTGAAACCGTAATCGTTCAGTATCAAACATTGTTCCATCCATATCAAAGATTGCTCCATGAACAATATTGTTCTTAAATTTAAGCATTTAGCTCCCTTGTTTTATTACTTACGGGTTGCTAGCTTAGACAAAAGCAGATTTGATCTATATGAAAAACATAAAATGAAATATTTGTGATTATTTTTTAACCAATCAAACCCTGATTTTCATGTGGTATGTGTACATATGTAACCACATGGTAAATATAAGTAACTAAAATTAAGATAAAGCTGACTTTATTCTCAGCCAATCTGTGGAATCGAATACGTCCCTGTTACATGCGCCACGGCATCATCTACACCTTCGGAATATACCCAAACTTCACCGACTACAAGGTTTTTACCAACTTTCATTAAGCGACATTCACCACGCAAATTGCGTCCTGCTGCTGGCTTGCGTAAAAAGTTAATGTTTAAGTTGCTAGTGACCGCCAAAGCCACCAAACCCAACTCCCCTAAAATGGCGATATAAAGTGCATAGTCAGCAACGGTCATCATGGTCGGCCCCGATACTGTGCCGCCTGGGCGTAAATCACGTTCATCGATGTGATAATTCACCAATGCCCCACGTGGCGTGATGGACACAATTTCACATTTTTCCAGACTTTGCGGAAACTCAACTTTTAAAAATTCAATAATTTCTTCTTTGGTCATACTTACTATTCGCTATTTTTAAATAAAAAAATCTTCTAAAGCATTTCCACTATAGAAGATTTTTCCATTCAATCAAATGCATAACTATGACCCATTGGCTTGTTATGCATTTGTTTGTTATACCTTCGCTTGTAGATAGCTCATTGCCTGTACAAATACTTGATCAGGGCTTTGTGTTGCATCTATGCGTTTCACCCGCTCAGGATGTCGCTCCCACAAAGTTTGATAGCCACCTCTTACTTTCTCAAAGAAAGCTGCTTTCTCTTGTTCAAAACGATCAAGTTCACCACGCGTCCGTGCACGGGACATACCCAGTTCAATCGGTGCATCGAGCCAAAAAGTTAAGTCAGGCATACGTGCAACAAAGTTATTATTTAAAGTCTGCAACTTGCTTTCACTCAAACCACGTCCTGCACACTGATAAGCAAAACTGGCATCGCTAAAACGATCACATAGCACAGTTTTCCCTACAACCAACGCAGGTAAAATCACCTGATCTAAATGCTGGGCACGCGCTGCATACATCAACAATAACTCAGTGTCTGAACACATTTTTTCTTCATGGTTGACCGCGAGCAACAAAGCACGAATTTGCTCTGCCATAGAGGTTCCACCCGGTTCACGGGTTAAAACCACCGACTGACCTTGTGCAGTAAAATAATCATGAATACGGCGAATAAGTGTAGTTTTGCCTACCCCTTCAGTACCTTCAAAACTGATAAACATGCTTATTCCCCTGATTTTTTTGTGCGTAGTACGTTTAAATATTCCTGTACGGCACGGTTATGATCTTGCAAATTGGTGCTAAATTTATGCCCACCGTTACCTGTCGCGACAAAATAAATATTGTCAGATTGGTCTGGATGCATAGCCGCTTCAATGGCTTTTTGACTTGGCAAAGCAATTGGTGTTGGCGTTAAGCCACTCATGGTATAGGTGTTGTATGGCGTTGGAGTGCGCAAATCCTGACGGGTGATATTGCCCTGATAACGATCTCCCATACCATAAATCACGGTTGGGTCAGTCTGTAAACGCATCCCCAGTTTTAAACGACGTACAAACACACCCGAAACCTGCTCTAATTCAGCATCAACATTGGTTTCTTTTTCAATAATAGATGCCATGATTAAAGCTTCATATTTATTTTTATAGGGCAAATCTGCTGCACGATTATTCCAAGCATCATCCAATGATTTCATTTGACGCTGATATAAATCGGTTAATATTTTACGGTCAGTTTCACCTTTGGCAAAGAAATAAGTATTCGGCGCAAATAAACCTTCGGGATGTGTAAAAGGAATATTTAAAGCTTTTAGCATTTGATCATATGGCAAATGCGACACTTCTTTGGTGACCAACTCATCTTTCTTTAACGCATCAATCAATTGTTTAAAAGTCGTGCCTTCGATCACCAAAATACGGTTCATTTGTGCATTTTCAGCATTGGCGATCATTTCCATAACCTGACGTACACTCATACCCTGACGAACTTCATACACGCCTTTTTTCATGCTGTCGTGAATCATCACCCGTTGATAGAGTTTTAAAACAATTGGAAAATTCACATGATCTTGTTCTGCCAAACGATCAATAAAACGTGAGTAAGTATCACCATCATTAATGGCCAATAATTGTTTTTTGCCTTCAATAGGATAATCTTTAAATAAGCTTGACCATAAGATCATGCCAATGACCAAAAACAGTCCGAGTACAAAAATAAGCGCACCCTGAATAGCACGCTTAGACCATATAGGTTTGGTTTTCTTTTTAGATTTTGATGGACGCTTAGACATAAGAATGAATCTGATTCAGTTGAAGTTGCTTAAATAGTTCCACACACGGCTGCACATCTAAAACCTGCTGCCCTAAATGGCTGACAATTTTCATGGGCGTTAAGGCATTACAGAAAAACAGACTTTGAATCTGCGCAATTTCCGAAACATGAACATCACGCTGTTCACAATGCAAATTCTGTTGTTGCATGCGCGATAAAATTTCTGCCCGCATGACACCGTGCACGCCATTATAACCAAGTTGCGGGGTAATCCATGTATTGTTTATACGAATGAAACAATTACTACTCACACCTTCAACCACACTGCCCTGTACATCAGTAACCAAAGCTTCTGTCCAGCCTTTTTGATCGGCTTCTTGTTTGAGCAATACCTGTTCAAGTCGGTTTAGACTTTTCAGCCCAACTAAATTCGGCATGCTTAGTCCAATCGCTTGTGCCAAGATGCCACTTTGAATGATGTCATAATGATATGCCGTATCTAAAGCCGCTTGTACTTGTGGATAGAAAAACACCCAAACATCGGCAGGATGATCAGGCAAGCTGTAGCCACGCTGCCCCACACCACGACTTAAAACAATCTTCAAAGTACCATTTAACTCGCCATGCGCCTGCTTTAAAATTGTCAGCGTTTCAGTGATTAACTCAAGATTGGCATTTAAAGAAAGTTGGCGATTGGCATATTGCAAACGCGCCAAATGGCGGTCAAATAATTCAATTTGATTTTGGCGAAAACGTGCAGTGCTAAAGCATCCATCACCATAATGAAACGCGCGATCTAACACATGAATCTGCTCGGTAGGCTTGGCATTTTTATAACACTGCATGGAAGAAGTACTCGTTATTTATCTCTAAATATAGAAAACAATGAAGAAATTTATATTTATCATTTACTGATATTCACCGCATTTTAAATTATTTTTTCAGCAAATAGACTACCGATATGCTTGCCTCATTCAACAACAGATTTAATACCTGAGGTCAAACATGAACTTTACAAAACTGAAAATTGGACTACTGGCGGCAGTACTTTCGGCAACAACCTTGAGCGTTTCTGCAAAAGACTTTCTGAATGTTTCCTACGATCCAACCCGTGAATTATACGATAACTTTAACAAAGATTTCGGTGCGTACTGGAAAAAAGCCACCGGGCAAAACATTAACTTTAAACAATCACATGGCGGTTCGGGCAAACAGGCACGTGCGGTGATTGATGGTCTAGGTGCCGATGTCGTGACTTTGGCACTGGCTGCCGATATTGATGAAATTGCTAAACGCGGTCTATTACCTAAAGACTGGCAAAAGAAATTTCCGCACAACTCGACCCCTTATACATCCACAATTGTATTTTTAGTGCGTAAAGGCAACCCGAAAGGTATTCGAGATTGGGGCGATTTGGTCAAACCTGGTGTGGAAATCATTACTCCAAATCCAAAAACATCTGGCGGTGCACGCTGGAACTATTTGGCAGCGTGGGCATGGGCAAAACATCAACCTGCGGGCAATGATGCTAAAGCGCAAGAGTTTGTTCGCCAAATTTATAAACAAACCAAAGTATTGGATTCAGGCGCACGTGGCTCAACCACCACTTTTGCAGAACGTGGCATTGGTGATGTTTTGTTAGCTTGGGAAAATGAAGCCTATTTAGCCGTGCGTGAACAACCGGGTAAATTTGAGATCATCACGCCTTCTCTATCTATTTTGGCTGAACCGCCTGTGGCGATTGTAGAGAAAAATGTGCAAAAAGATGGCAATCAACACTTAGCCAAAGCCTATTTAAACTATCTCTATTCGCCTGCGGGTCAAAACATTGCTGCGAAGAATTATTACCGACCACGTAATGCTACGGTGTTGGCACAATATAAGTCGCAATTTAAACCATTGAAGTTGGTGACGATTGATCAAGAGTTTGGTGGATGGAGCAAAGTTCAGAAGCAACACTTTGAAAATGATGGCATTTTCGATCAGATTGTCAAAGCCAACCAAACCAAATAATACTCCGAAAGATACCGTCTTGGCTGTCAACCTAATTTAGTAATTATTTACCTTATATTTGATAAGCAGTTTGATGTTTTAATACACCATAGCATAGGTGTACTAACTTACGCATTGCAGCACTAACAATCAGCATTTTAGGCTTTCCTTTTTCACGTAGTCGCTGATACAGTGCCTTAATATGGGGATTATATTGAAGTGCAACTATAGATGGCATAAATAGGCTAGAGCGTATTTTACTATCACCTGCTTTTGATAAACGACTTCGTTTATTGACCGAACTGCCAGATTGGAAATGTATAGGAACTAGACCAACATAAGCTGCGACCTGACTTGCTTTTTCAAAGTGATGAGAGCGTAATAACCCTAGCATGAGCAATCCAGTTTTCCTTCCTACTGCTGGAATAGTAGTTAGTAAAGCAAGATCATTTTTTAGCTCTGAATTACCATTTACATGACTAGAGATCGTTTCATCCAATCTAATAATCTCTTGTTCAAGTTGTTGAATACGAATATTAATTGAGAGTAATACTTGTGGAAATGTTTGAGTAGATTGAGCCTTTTCTAAACGATTCTTTTCACGTTGCAAGTCTTCTTCAAGAACTGCATATCTATTTATTAAAGCCTTTAATATTCTTACATTTTCTTTCTCAGGTTGCCATGTTGCTAACTTAACAGTATTTGCATAATAGACGAGAGCTTCGCTATCTGCTTTATCTGTTTTATTTAGCATTGATAATCCTTTTGAAAACGCTCGAACTCTTGCAGGATTAGCGATACATATTGTTAATTGCATATCATATAAAAAATGAGCTAGATTCTCATGATATACCGATGTAGCTTCCATTACAGCCCGAGTGTCTGATAAATTAACATCTAGTTCGGTTAACCACTTTACGAGTTTAACAAAACCAGATTGTGCATTATCAAACCTTTTGGTTTTTCTCTTTCCAGTTAGACCAGAAGGAAAAATACAACAATCAATTTTGGCTTTACTGACATCAATACCCAATGTAATCATGTGTACCTCTACAATCCATATAGTGTTTTAATTACTCACTAATCACGATCTAACCTTGTGAATACAGCATCAAAGTGCTTAGTTACCGTTCAGAGTTGAAAGGAGTAATTAGGGGAAAATTGTAGACTTACTCTTTCGGACAAACTTAGAAGTTTTAGGTAGAACACAAGCTCTACAATTTTCATATAGTGATAGCTAATCACTATACAAACTAAGATACAAGGTAAATCATACCAAAGCTCTAGCTGAAAACACCCAAATTGAAAAATGCGGGTGTTTTCACAAACGCATTTTTACCTGATTCACATATATCTCTTTTATTCATATAAAATTCATTTTTAATTATTTTTTTTGCATAGAAACTCTAGTTATCCTTGTTGCAGATTATTTAAAACATGAATTTTACAGCATTATCTTACTGAGTTTTGAATCCAAGTGATCACAGCCAAAGCTGAAAATGATGGGTTCAATTCATATTCAAGCGTTATTCAGATCATTATTTCAGGCTGAAATATGCGAAGGAGCATCGACATGATTCATACCGTAATTGTTCCAGGTGTAGGTGGCAGTGAATATGCGCACTGGCAATCTTGGTTACAACGACAACTCATGTCTTGCTCGCGTGTACAACAGTCAGACTGGAATAGCCCAATTTTACAGAACTGGGTTGCTGAATTTGTCAAAACAGTTGCCCCGATTCAGAACGATATTCAAATTGTGGCGCACAGCTTTGGTTGTCTGACCACAGTGGCAGCCTTAGCACAGCAACCTAAATTGCAGGCGAAAATTAAAAATGTGGTTTTGGTTGCACCTGCTAACCCTGCCCGTTTTGGTGAATCTGGTTTTGCAGAACACAGCCAAAGCAATTATTCGGCTTATTTTCAGCAACTTAAATTGGCTGTACCGACACGCTTATTGATCAGTGAAAATGACCCGTGGCTAAGTTTTGCAGATGCACAGGCACTTGCCCAAGCATGGCAATTAACACCGATTAATTTAGGACAAGTGGGTCATATTAATGTTGCATCAGGCTTTGGGGCATTTCCTGAAATTTATGATTATTTGATTGCAGAAAATATGCAATCACATATCAGTATTTCTAATAACAACAAGTATTTATTCAAATTTGCAATTTAATCTTCGCAAATTATGCTTGTGCCGAATTTATCTTTTACTTTTATCTGTTTGTTTTCAAACACTCATTCTCTCTTTTGAGGAGTCATCATGTCGCAGCGATCCAAAGTGCTGCCAGGATTTGGTCTTTCTCTAGGCTTTACCCTAGCGTATTTATCCTTAATTGTTCTTATTCCCTTATCGGCTGTATTTATTAAATCGCTGGGTATCGGTTGGGATGGTTTATGGGAAATTTTAAGTTCAGAACGTATCCAAAAATCTTTGCAACTCAGTTTTAGCGCTGCGCTCATTGCAGCCTTTATTAATGTCGTCTTCGGCTTATTATTGGCATGGTGTTTGGTACGATACAGCTTTCCGGGCAAACGTATTATAGATTCTTTGGTCGATTTACCTTTTGCATTGCCTACTGCAGTTGCGGGTATTGCCCTGACTTCTTTATACGCACCGACTGGCTGGATTGGACAATATTTAGAACCATTAGGCATTAAAGTCGCGTATACCCCTATCGGGATTACCCTTGCCCTGATTTTTATTGGTATTCCATTTGTTGTGCGTACCGTGCAACCCGTACTCAGTGACTTAGAAACCGAGTTGGAAGAAGCAGCATCTGCGCTAGGGGCTAACCGCTTTCAAATTGTCACCAAAGTGATTTTCCCTATTTTATTGCCTGCACTGATTACAGGTTTTGCCCTCGCATTTGCGCGTGGCGTGGGTGAATATGGCTCGGTGATTTTCATTGCAGGTAACCAACCATTTAAAACTGAAATTGCACCCTTAATGATTATTTCTCGTTTAGAAGAATATGACTACGCAGGTGCAACCACAATTGCTGTGGTGATGTTGCTGATTTCTTTTGTCATGCTGTTCTTAATTAACTTATTACAAGCATGGGCAAGTCGTCGCACAGGGAGAACTGCACGATGAGTTTAAATACCAACAGCAATGCTTTGGCTGAAAAACTACAATCACGCGATGCAACACGTGAACCGACTTGGGTACGCTATACCCTGATTGCAATTGCCTTCATTTTCTTCTTAAGCTGTCTGATTTTGCCGCTGATTTTGGTTTTTGTAGAAGCCTTTAAACAAGGCATTGGTGTCTATGCACAAGCATTGGTGCATCCTGACACTTTATCGGCAGTGAAATTAACCTTACTCACTGCAGCCATTGCCGTACCTTTAAACGTGGTATTTGGTATTGCCGCAGCGTGGTCAGTGGCGAAATTCAATTTCCGTGGTAAGTCGATTCTCACCACCTTAATTGATATGCCTTTTTCAGTTTCTCCTGTCATTGCAGGTTTAATGCTAGTCCTGATTTTTGGTACACAAGGTTGGATGGGCGGCTGGTTGATGGAACACGACATCAAAGTTTTATATGCCGTACCTGCAATTGTGATTGCCACCATCTTCATTACTGTACCTTTTGTGGCGCGTGAATTGATTCCTTTAATGGAAGCGCAAGGCACAGAGGAAGAAGAAGCTGCGATTGTATTAGGTGCATCGGGTTGGCAGACCTTCTGGAAAGTCACTTTGCCAAATATAAAATGGGGTTTAATTTACGGCGTGATTCTGTGTAATGCCCGCGCAATGGGTGAGTTTGGCGCGGTATCTGTGGTATCGGGGCATATTCGCGGAGAAACCAACACCCTACCGCTGCACGTCGAAATTCTCTATAACGAATATACCTTTAGTGCTGCGTTTGCGGTGTCCTCTCTCTTGGCACTTCTCGCGATTGTGACCCTGATTTTAAAAACTTGGGCTGAAATTCGCCAAGAAAAGCAAAACCAACGCAATGAAGATTCAACTGTTTCTTAAGGAGTGACCGCATGAGTATTCAAGTTAAAAATATTGAAAAAAATTTTGGTGCATTCCATGCACTTAAAGACATCTCCCTCGATTTTCCAGATGGCCAACTGGTGGCGCTGCTTGGGCCTTCAGGCTGTGGTAAAACCACCTTGTTGCGTATTATTGCAGGATTAGAGTCGGCAGATCGTGGGCAAGTGATATTAGAGGGTCAGGATGCAACCGATGTGCATGTGCGCGAACGTCAAGTTGGATTCGTTTTCCAACACTATGCCCTATTCCGCCACATGACCGTATTTGACAATATCGCATTTGGTTTACGGGTACGTCCACGTGCAACCCGACCTTCAGAAGCCGAGATTAAAAAGCGTGTTATGCGTTTACTCGACTTGGTACAGTTAAGCTTTTTAGCAGACCGTTATCCTGCACAATTATCGGGTGGACAACGTCAACGTATTGCTTTGGCACGTGCCTTAGCGGTAGAACCACGCGTATTGTTATTGGATGAACCTTTTGGTGCGCTTGATGCCAAAGTGCGTAAAGAATTACGTCGTTGGTTAAGAACTTTGCATGATGAATTACACATCACTTCAATTTTCGTGACCCACGATCAGGAAGAAGCACTCGAAGTTGCCGATCAAATTATTGTCATGAACAAAGGTAATGTCGAACAAATTGGTTCACCGCGTGAAGTGTATGAACAGCCTGCAACTCCGTTTGTATTTGACTTCTTAGGTCAAGCCAACCGTTTTGAAGGACAACATCATCAAGGGATTGTGCAAATTGGTGAAGATCGCGTACAACTTCTCAATCAACCGAATGCGCCTCAAGGCAAAGTGATTGCATTTGCACGTCCAGATGAGTTGCATATTCATGCCCAACCACAGGAAAATACCATTCAAGCGACCTTCTTACGTGAGGTTTGGATTGCTGGTAAAGTAGTTGCAGAATTGCAAGATCGTCAAGGGAATTTGATTGAAATTGCACTCACCGCAGATGAAGCGAAACTGCACCAATTCCGCCCAAATCAAACGGTTTGGTTAAGTGTAATCACTTTACATTTATTTGAAAATCAAGTCGCATAAGGACATCAAGATGGAGCCTAACCCGCTCCATCCTTTTTAGGGTTGCACCACTATGAATTTCCAACAACTTAGAATTATTAGAGAAACCGTTCGGCAAAACTTTAATTTAACCGAAGCGTCTGCAGCACTATACACCTCTCAATCGGGCGTGAGTAAGCACATTAAAGACCTTGAAGATGAGCTTGGTGTGCAGCTTTTTGTGCGCAAAGGCAAACGTCTACTAGGTTTAACCGAGCCAGGACAAGCTTTGCTGAGTATTGTCGAACGCATGTTGGTTGATGCAGATAACATTAAACGCCTTGCCGATGACTTTAATAAAGTCGATGAAGGCACGCTCACCATTGCGACTACACATACCCAAGCGCGTTATGTGCTGCCGCCTATTGTGAATTTGTTTAAAAAAGAATTCCCTAAAGTACATTTGATTTTGCAACAAGCCAGCCCTGTTGAAATTGCCGAAATGCTGCTACAAGGTGAAGCCGATATTAGTATTGCAACCGAATCTCTAACCACTGAAGAGAACTTGGCAAGTGTGCCTTATTATGACTGGCGCCACAGCATTATTACCCCGCAAGATCATCCTTTAGCCAGTAAAACTGAGATTAGCCTGACCGATTTGGCAGAATATCCAATCATCACTTATCACGGCGGCTTTACGGGACGTTCTAAAATTGACAAAGCATTTACCGATGCAGGAATTGATGTCAATATCGTCATGTCTGCACTTGATGCCGATGTTATTAAGACCTATGTTGAATTGGGCATGGGCGTAGGCGTGGTAAACAATGTGGCATACGATGCAGAACGCGATTACCGTCTAAAACAAATCCAGACCGATATTTTTGGGGTAAACACCACATGGATTGCGGTTCGCAAAGGACATTTACTACGTGGCTATGGCTATGAGTTTATTTCTTTATGTGCACCAAATGCCGATATTAAAGCTTTAAAACGTATCGCCTATCCTGAAGAATAAAACAATAATGCATAAGAGAGCCCAGGCTCTCTTTTAGTTCTCTGGCAAAATTCTTGCTGATCTAAATGCCTAGAAATAATCAAAATAATGATTTTAATTTATCAGAAACATGAATAAAATATAATCAACAATAAAAAGCGTAATTTGATTTTAAACACAATTGTATAATTTAGACCAAGGACGTAACATGAAATTTCACATTTTTGTTGGATTGCTGTGTGTCCTGCCGCTAGGTTATGCCTCTGCTGCCGCTTTAGAACGTAGCGGTCAATCGGTACATGCATTATTTGAAAAAGGAAATTATGCGGAAGTCGCTTTGCTACACGTGGATACCAATATTTCAGGTCAGGTACAGCATCAACAAAATATTGCCGAATTAGGCGTTCAAGATTTTTCAACAGGCAATTTAGTCAATAATCAACACTTCATCCAAGCTGCATTAAAATTACAACCACATCCACAAGTTTCGGTCGCATTATTATTTGACCAACCTTTTTTTACGGATGTGGATTATCAATTCGACACGAATCAACCCTTATCAGAAATTGCAGACGTTGAATTCGATTCAAACAACATGACTACACTGGTTGGCTATCAACCAAATGCAAACTGGAATCTGTTTACGGGTGTGAGCTACCAATCCTTTTCAGGGAATCTCAGAATTGGTACACACGTCGAAAATTTTTATTTTGATTATGATGTGCACTTCCCTAAAGATCACGCATGGGGCTGGCTGGCAGGTATCAGCTATCAACTTCCTGAATATGCATTTAATACTGCAATTACCTACCGCTCTAAAATTAAGCACCATACTAATGCTAGTGAAAGTTTTTTGGGGTTTCCTCTAGAGATTGCACCACAGCATACGACTACTATTCAGACACCAGAATCGATTAATCTAGATTTTCAAACAGGTTTACCTTCCCAAAATTTTCTCTATGCATCATTAAGATGGGTGAATTGGCAAGATTTTGAAATTCAGCCCACACAATATGCTGCAATGCTACAGCAAGTACCCAATATGAATTTAAATCTGATTGATTACCAAAAAAATCAGTGGTCGGTACGTTTGGGTTTAGCGCATCAATGGTCACCCAAATGGATCACTGCTGTTGAAGGATTGTGGGACTCAGGTGCAGGAAACCCAGCTTCCAGCTTCAACCCTGTAGATGGTTATTTAGGTTTAGGTACTGGCCTTATTTATAATTTCACCCCTAAAACTTTTGTGATTAGTGGGATTCATTATTTGTACTTTAATCAACCAAAGAATGCACAAGGGTCTTCTTTTCTTTCACAAAACTCACACTTTTCACAACTCGAAGAACGGGATGCTTGGATTTATCATCTCAAACTTGCACACCGTTTTTAGTCCATAAAAAAACGAACCGAAGCTCGTTTTTTTTGGTTTAGCTGAAACTAACGGATATTACCAATGGTAGCTTACACCTAGTTTCGCTACTGGCATCCATTCATGTTTATCATCTGTACGAATTTTTTCCTCTTCAATGGCAATATTGTCTACCAAGCTTCCTCGAACAGCATTATCAGCTGCACCGCCACTCACAAGCGTCAAATTGGCGTCTGGATTACCCGTATAATAAGCGCCGACTTCACCAAACACACCCCAGTTATTGTTAATCTTTGGTGCAAAACCTAAACCTAAGTAAGGTGCGATGTCATTTTTATAACTCATTTTACCATTGATATGAGCACCATCTGTACCCGCTGTAAAAGCAGTATGGTTTACAGAGAAACCTTCACCAGGCTTAACACGGCGGTCTAGGTCATATTCATTATCTACATAACCAACACCAGCAGCTACATAAACGCCTTGAGCCCAACGGTTAGCACTTGCACCCCACGGACGGATCTCAGCATTTAAATAGGTCAGGTTATTCTCCATATCCATATCATACTTTGAGCCATTGACTGATAAATCATCCGACCAAGAAATATCGCCACCGTTATAACCCAGCGCTAAGCCCACATACGGGTTTGCAGTCCAAAGTAAGGCACCGCCATAACCTGTTGTACCTACTTCAGCACGTACACCTGTTGGAATTAATTGGTTACGATCAAACGCATAGCCATCTTTTACCACAGCTGTATCTGCCATTGCAGAACCTGCAACTGCTGCCAATACCGAAGCGGCTAAAATTGAGTGTAAAGTCTTCATTGTGTTTCTCCTCAAACTAAAGCTTTTTGAATTTTCATTCGTTCGTTTTTCATGTGAAAACTATAGAGCATGTTGCGCTCAGTATTTATGCAAGATTTGCTAGGTTTATGTTATCTTTTGATACAAATTTATTTTTATTGTTTATTGCAAAAGCAATTATTTTCAAAACTTCAACAATTTAGCGCTCAACTTAACTTGTTTTATTTTGCCAAGGATAAATTCCAATCTGTTCCAATTTTTATCTATTCCTCACTCAATATAGTGTAAAATCTTCGGAAATTTTTTTTCTGGTAAGAACATCGATGTCTCAGCTTTCAACAATCATTGAACAAGCATTTGAAGACCGCGCTAATTTCAGCGCTGCAGATTGTCCCGCTGAAATTCGTCAGGCAGTTGAACAAGCAATTGCAGGTTTAGATAACGGCACATTACGCGTTGCTGAAAAAATTAATGGTGAGTGGATCGTTCACCAATGGTTAAAAAAGGCAGTTTTGTTATCTTTTAAACTCAATGATAACAAGCCAATTGAATCTTGCGATTTGCGTTTCTACGACAAAGTAGACACGAAATTTACAGGTTGGACTGACGAGCAATTCAAACAAGCAGGTGTGCGTGTTGTACCGCCAGCAGTTGCACGTAAAGGTTCATTCCAAGCCAAAAATGTGGTGTTAATGCCATCTTATGTCAATATTGGCGCTTATGTAGATGAAGGCACCATGGTTGATACATGGGCAACTGTAGGTTCATGTGCACAAATTGGTAAAAACGTGCATTTATCGGGTGGTGTAGGTATTGGTGGTGTACTTGAGCCACTTCAAGCAAACCCAACGATTATTGAAGACAACTGCTTCATTGGCGCACGTTCTGAAATTGTTGAAGGCGTGATTGTGGAAGAAGGTTCGGTCATTTCTATGGGCGTTTATATTGGTCAATCGACCAAAATTTATGACCGTGAAACTGGCGAAATCCATTATGGTCGTGTACCTGCAGGTTCGGTGGTAGTTTCTGGCAACCTGCCTTCTAAATGTGGCACCTATAGCTTGTATGCTGCTATCATTGTGAAGAAAGTAGATGCGAAAACCCGTGCAAAAACCAGTTTGAACGATTTATTACGCGAAGACTAAACTTTTTTTAGTTTTCTCCATCTCTACGGCCAGCAATGACCGTAGGGATTTTTGTTTTTTTACATACTGTGATGAATTTTATGAATACCCTCCGATCTTCCGCTATTCCTGTTTCTGATCCGTCTGCGGGTTTACGCATCACGGAGATTTTCTATTCATTGCAGGGCGAAGCCAATACATCGGGCTTGCCAACCGTGTTTATTCGTTTAACGGGTTGTCCATTGCGTTGCCATTACTGTGATACCACTTATTCTTTTGAAGGTGGCGAACGTCAATCTTTAGATGACATCATCCAAACCACGCTAGAATTTAAAACACCGTATGTATGTGTGACGGGCGGTGAACCTCTGGCTCAACCGAATGCACTGCCACTCATACAACGCTTGGCAGATTTAGGTTGTGAAGTGTCTTTGGAAACCAGTGGAGCTTTAGATATTTCTAAAGTGGATAACCGTGTGTCGAAGGTGCTGGATTTAAAAACCCCTGCATCGGGTGAAATGTCACGCAACTTATTATCAAATTTAGATTTTTTAAACCCACATGATCAAATCAAATTTGTGATTTGCAATCATGACGATTATCTTTGGGCGAAGCAGCAAGTTGAGCAATATCAGTTGCATAAAAAAGTCGATACAGTGTGGTTCTCCCCTGCATTTGCTGTCGAAAAAGGTGCAGTCGCCTTGCCACAACTTGCACGTGATTTGGCACAGTGGATTTTAGCCGACCATCTCCCTGTTCGTTTCCAATTGCAATTACATAAATTGCTTTGGAATGATGAAACAGGTCGTTAATCTCCTCACGAATCCCCATTCGTATTGACGTCAATCTTCACACTTTTGCTCAAGTTCTATCGCTATATTTTAAAATTTGGAGTTCAATTATGCGCCCTCGTGCCATTGTATTGTTATCTGGTGGATTAGACTCAACCACGTGTTTGGCATGGGCACAAGCGCGTTATGAATGTATTGCACTTAGTTTTATGTATGGTCAACGCTCGACTACAGAGCTAGATGCTGCACGTGCCTTGACTAAAAATGCAGGCATTGAGCATCGTGTGATTAATATTGATTTAGGCAACTTGGGCGGTTCTGCCCTGACCGATCACAGCATTGAAGTACCTGATTATGAGCAAGAAGGTATTCCTGTGACTTATGTGCCTGCGCGTAATACCATCTTCCTGTCTTATGCTTTGGCAGCTGCCGAAGTTTTTGATGCAGAAGCAATTGTGATTGGTATTAATGCGGTAGATTATTCGGGCTATCCTGACTGTCGTCCTGAATTTATTGATGCTTTTGCCAATATGGCACGCTTGGCAACCAAAGTTGGCGTAGAAGGCAAACCGTTAAAATTTGAGACACCTTTGTTACATTTATCCAAAGCAAATATTATTCGCTTAGGTATTGAACATGGCGTAGACTATAGTCAAACGGTTTCTTGCTACCAAGCAGATGACCAAGGACGTGCTTGTGGTAAATGTGACAGCTGTCGCTTACGCAAACAAGGTTTTGCCGATGCCGGTGTTGCAGACCCAACGCGTTATATACCGTCATAACAAGGTAAAGTGTATGAAAAATTTAAAATCAAACATTATAGTTTCTGCGATTATGTCTGTTGCTGCATTATTCGCAACAACGACACACGCAAATAATGACAAGTTGCAACAAGCATATAAAAGCACCAATGTAAAAGCAGCTTTAATTAATGTTTGTAAAGAAGAAACTGCAAAAGGCAAAAAACTGACTACAGCTGAAGTAAGCAAATATTGTACTTGTGCAGTAGAAGCAGATGGTAAATTAACCAACGCTCAAAAATGGGAAATTCAAAGCGCAATTAACCAGAAAAAGAGCCCTGCGACTTTAGCTTTTGTACAAAAGCAAAATAAAGATTTGCAAACTTGTTTTGGTCCTCAGCTTACAGGTAAATTAAAAACCTTAACTGAAGAAGCAATGAAAGCGGCTGAGAAAAAATAATTTTTCTTAACAATTTCAACTAGCCACTTTATGTGGCTAGTTTTTTATGTGCATGATTTTGGAGAAAAATATGAGCACGACAATTCAATTACCAAATCAAGCTTTTCCTGCAACCACAGGCGAAGTCAATTTAACCGAACTTGGTACAGATTGGTTAGTGGTGTATTTTTACCCGAAAGATTCCACTCCTGGCTGCACGACACAAGCTGTGGATTTTACTGCACTAAAAGCTCAATTTGATGCACTTAATACCACCATCATTGGCATTTCGCGCGACTCAGTCAAAGCCCATCAAAACTTTACCGAAAAACAATCTTTAGGCATCAACTTGATTAGCGATAAAGAAGAAGTATTGTGTCAGTTGTTTGATGTGATTAAAGAAAAAAATATGTATGGCAAAAAAGTTATGGGCATTGAACGCTCTACTTTTATTTTCCATCAAGGTCAATTACTGAAAGAATATCGTAAAGTCAAAGCTGCAGAACATGCCGAGCAAGTGCTTGCGGATTTAACCGCTTTACAAGCTTAATTTTCAGCCTCTAAAAAAACACAATGTTCTGGATGATTGAAAGCTTTTTCAATCATCCTTTTTCATTTAAAAACTGGATTACTCCGTCAAATTACTGCTATCCTGCTGCTGGTATTTGTCTTGTAATTGACGATAAATTTCCGTGTTTTGAAATGCGGTTAAGAAATCAATTGTGCCTTGCGGGAAAAAATTAGGCTGTATTTCCCCACGATAATAAGCCTCACGTGCAGGCGTAGCAGACATCGCATCTTGCAAACTGTCTAGCTCGACCATTTCCCATTCAGGGAAAAATTTTAAATAATAAGATGAATCATCTTTAAAATGCCCGATCAATCCTATTCGATCTTGCGGTTGAATCAGTTCATTTACTAAAGATTTCACCAGTTTTTGCCATTTTTCATCATTATACACATCTACCACGTGCACAAATTTGATCCGCTCTTGCATATCTGGCGTAAAGTTAGACAAAATCATTTGTTCACGTTCTTTGGATAAAAACGGATTTTTCAAATTACGCTCAGCTTGAGCCGAACCCAAGGCCAAAATCACATAATGACTGCGCTGCAAAGCAATTTGAATAGTTTGCAAGTGTGCCAAATGAAATGGCTGAAAACGGCCAATGAAAACCAAATAATCAAAGGTATATTGCATAATAAATACGCCAATCCTAATTTTGATAACAACATGATGCTATCTGATACGCGGAAATGTCATCCACAACCTGCGTGGTATCAACTCATTATTGTTTTTGCAAGATAATAAATCAAAAACAATAATTGGGCAGGTTTCGTGGATGACAAATGGTTTTGCCTACTTTTGCCAAAACAAAAGTAGGTCGAACCGAAGGTTAATCCTAAAATAGAATTAATAGACGTTAAGATTCCGCCTTGCTTATTCATTTTTTAAATGAACAACCCCAAATTCTAAATAAATTTCACATTGAATTAGGAACGCAAATCTCATCATTCACTAACTTTTTATGAACTCATGAGTTGTGCCAGCGCTGCGAATTTGCGACATAATGAGCCATAAATTCAACCCAATTAAAGCAAGGATAGTACGATGACACTGAGCTGTATTCAACAACCCCATCCACATTTGAATGCGAATTTAGAGCATGGCGTACTGACTTTAGCCATCAATCGCCCAGAAGCAAAAAACGCGCTGTATGGTGAATTATATTTATGGATTGCACAAGCCTTAGATGAGGCAGATCAAGCCAATGAAGTGCGTTGTGTCATTTTACGTGGTGCAGATACCGATTTTAGTGCCGGCAATGACATGCAAGACTTTATGAAGTCTGCTGCACTTAAAGGGCAATTGCCTGCTGCAGAAGGCCCTCCATTCATCTTGCTAAAATCTGCAGCTAAGTTTTCAAAACCTCTAATTGCTGCAGTTCGTGGGGTAGCAATTGGTATTGGTGTCACAATTCTATTACATGCAGATTTAGTTTATAGCGACAACACTGCGCTATTCCAAATTCCATTTGTAAGTTTAGGTTTATCACCTGAAGGGGCTTCGAGTAAGCTTTTAGTGGAGCAAGCAGGCTATCATAAAGCCGCTGAGCTTTTACTGACTGCACAAAAATTTAATAGTGAAACTGCCTTGGCTGCCAATTTAGTCAATAGCATTGAAAGTGATGTCTATGCAACTGCACAGCAAAAAGCAGCACAATTGGCCGCTTTACCATTAGCTTCACTCAAACAATCTAAAGCGTTAATGAAACACAATGTAGATGAAATTGTGGCGTGGATTGACCATGAAGCCGAAATTTTCATGCAACGTGTCGGTTCACCTGAAATGATGGAAGCTGTGCAAGCCTTTATGCAAAAGCGTAAACCTGACTTTAGCCAATTTAATTAAGCTGCTGTTTCATTAAAAATGTATTCAACATTTCACTTGAACTAAAAAGAGTTACCAACCACATTCGGCTTAAGCGAATGTGGTTTTTTCTTATTCGCCCCCATATTTTGCTAAGTGCCGTATATCATTAAAATTGAGGATTATCTGAAATGTCTACTAAGCTTACTCAAGACACCAAACTAGAGAAAAAAGAACGCTATTTTGAAGCTGCCCCACAAGATATTGATGTCGAAAACTTTAAAAAAGTCATTCAAAGCCGTCGTTCGGTGCGTAAATTTACTGACAAAGCCATACCTGCCGAGGTTTTAGATGATTGCTTAGACATGGCCTTACTCGCACCAAACTCATCTAACTTGCAGCCGTGGACATTTGTTGTGGTGCAAAACCCTGCTAAGAAAAAGAAACTGGTCAAAGCCTGTTTAGGACAGCTTGCGGCACGCACCGCTGCAGAGCTCATTGTGTGTATTGCACGCACTGACCGGGTGGATGAAATGGCCAAAAAGAACATCAGTGAATTTCCTTTTCCTGAAGCCCCTGCTGCAGTGAAAAAGTATTACAAATTTATTCCTTATAACTACATGACTGGCTACTTAAACGCAGTAGGTAACTTTAAGAAAGTCGCTTTCAAAATTGCACGTAGTTTAGATAAACAATTACCTGTGACTGCATTTAACCCTGCCGATGCCAAACTTTGGGCAAGTAAAACTACAGCACTCGCCTGTGAAAATATGGTCTTGGCCCTTCGCGCACACGGTTTTGATAGCTGCATGATGGAAGGTTTTGATGAGCCGATGGTACGCAAACTCTTAAAACTGAATGATCAACAATTTCCAGTGATGGTGATTGCTGCAGGTGAACGTGCCGAAGATGGTGTCTTTTTCCCGCAATACCGTTTTGACCGTGACCTATTTATTCAGAAAGTCTAGGGGCTGTTAACATTTCATAAATGGCTTGCGCTGTAGGCTAAAACTGAGCAGATTAGGCATGAAACGCAAGGAATAGCGAGACTATTGCCAAGTTTCATAACGTAATCTGAGAAAGTTTTAGCCACATGAGCAAGAACAAAGCGCTGCTTTGTTTGCTGCGCAAGGGGACGAGCATATTTTTTGCTGCTATTGCGTTATGAGTCAGTCATTTAGAATAACTAAATTTCCTGCCCCATGCCTTATAGCAGCTAAAAAACCTTGCGAGATATATCTCTCACGTCGCAAACATAGATGAAGTGTCAACAGACCCTAATATTTCAACTGTATTTTTAAAACCTAGCCACATTTTGACTCGTGATAAGGCGACAAGGATGTCGCCCGTGAAAAGTAAAATCTATCTACGCAACTTATATTTGCCCCAATCCATATATGAGTGATCGTACAATTCTATTTTTCTTTAAAAATTGGTATTTAAGTCTTTAAAAATTAATATCTAAAAGTTGCATAAACTCAAAGGCAGGCTCTTCGTAAGGATGACTTGCCTTGAGCGCTTTTGCGACTGCCTGAGCATTTTGCTCAGGTACAATAGTTTCCACGCGCCATTCGGCAACGTGTTCCAAAGCATCTAACTCACCAATAAACGGATTTGCTCCTTGGACAGGCTTAAATTGCCCTGTGCCTAAAACCTGCCATGCACAATGTTCATAATTGCCAATTCCACCTGCACCCGCTGCAAAAACCGCCAGTTTAGTTTCTTCAAGATGAGATTCAGGCACATAGTAAATCAGTTTGAGCATATTTAAACTTCGCTATCCATTTCACAATTAATTAGAAATTAGCATAAAAAATTGGGCATCGTTGCTATTTTGGCAACCTATACGCATCATCCAATCCTCAATTTATACAGTTCCCAAAAAATTTAAAGTACGCTTCGCCACAAACTTATCCCCCATTTTGTATGATTTTAGATTTAAAAAGACAAGCCATGTCGCACGCCCCTAGAGCTTTTGTCATTTTTTTGGCATGATGCAAAACAAGCACATAGTGAATAATGATAAATGACTCAAATGCGTTGGTTAGAACTGCTTTCCACAGTTCGAATTGGTAGTAAAAAACAAAGTACAGAACAGGCGCGCAGCCCTTTTCATAAAGATTATGACCGTATTATTTTTTCGCAAAGTTTTAGACAACTAAACCGTAAAACCCAAGTCCATCCACTGACTCAACACGATGGTATTCACACTCGCCTGACCCATTCTTTAGAAGTGTCTTGTATTGGACGTTCATTAGGGATGCTGGCTGCAGAAAAAATCAAAGACCATTTGCCTATGTGGATTTCCCCTGCCGATGTCGGTGCGATTATTCAAGCCGCATGCTTGGCACATGATATTGGCAATCCACCTTTCGGACATGCAGGCGAATACGCCATTCGTGAATGGTTTGATGATGCTTCACACGGCAATTTCCTCGCCAAACTTAGTGATGAAGAAGAAGCCGATGTCCGTCAGTTTGAAGGCAATGCGCAAGGTTTACGGCTACTCACCAAAATTGACTACCATCCAAATGATGGCGGCATGCGTTTAACCTATGCCACATTAGGCGCTGATTTAAAATATCCGTGGCTGTCTAAGACCATTGCTGAACAAGGCAACCGCCCTGCCAATCAACGTGATAAATTTGGTTGTTACCAAGCCGAAAAAGAAATTCTCAAACAAATTGCTGAACAGCTTGGACTGATTCAATTGGGCGATTATCACTATTGTCGTCATCCACTCACCTATTTATTGGAAGCGGCGGATGATATTTGCTATGCCTTAATTGATTTAGAAGATGGCATTATTTTAAACATGCTCAGCTATGAAGAAGTGGAGCCGATCTTTTTAAACTTGATTGGTGACTACGGTATTCCTGCAGAACTAGCGATGGCACGTACCACATGGCAACAAAAAATTGCCGCTTTGCGTGGTCGGGTCATGAAGCGTTTAGTCGATGAAGTCACCACAGCGTTTGCCAAACACCATTTTGAAATCCTAATGGGACAACTTAAAGGCAGCCTTTTACAGTATTGCTCAGCAGATATTGAAATTGGTATTAATCGCGCCAAAGACTTAGCGCGTGAGAAAATTTTCGAGCATCCGCAAAAAGCTGGATTGGAAATTATTGCGCATCAAAGTTTACAAAATATTTTGGATGCGTTTATTCCGCTCACCACACCCCATAAAACCCTAAGTTTTAAAGAGCAGCGTTTAATGTCCATCTTGCAACGCTCAGGGGCAGATTTTGCGCATAATCATTATGACAATATCATGCAAGTCTTGGACATTATCTCTAAGTTTTCAGATCACCAAGCCTATAATTTATCGCAAGAATTACAAGGCAATAAGGTTGGTCTGCTATGACGAATCACCTGTATATCAATAACTTATATAAGATTGACGTAGAATTTAAGCACAAATTTTGCCTTTTGTGAAAATGCGCTCTACTATGCGAACAGCAACTTATTTTAAATCAATCAGTGAATCACAAATATGATCGGATGTCTTATTGGCGAAGTATTGGCTTTAGAAGCACCAACCGTGTTGCTGAATGTGAATGGTGTGGGCTATGAAATTGACACGCCGCTCACCACATTTTGCCAATTACAAAAAGGGCAGAAAATTACCCTATGGACGCATTTAGCCGTGCGTGAAGATGCTCAATTGTTATATGGTTTTTTAGAAGCCCAAGAAAAAACCATTTTCCGAACCTTACTTAAAGTCAATGGTGTCGGCCCAAAAATGGCGCTAGGTATTTTATCAACCTTAAGCGTCGAGCTACTGATTCACACCGTAGAACATGAAGATATTAATACCCTGATTAAAGTGCCAGGTGTGGGCAAAAAAACTGCTGAACGTTTAATGATTGAATTACGTGATCGCTTTAAAGCCATGTCCAACGAAGTGAGCAGCAGCAATTCCACAATGACTCAAATCCAGTTTACAGGCAATTCTGCTGTTGCCGAAGCCGAAGCCGCTTTACAATCTTTAGGTTATAAACCTGCCGAAGCACAAAAACTGATTAATGCAGTCAAGGGCGATTTTACTGAAGCCAGTGATATTATCCGTGCAGCATTAAAGTCGATGAATAAATAAAAAATGCCAACAAACCTAGCGTAAGTTCATCTTTCCAATATTGGATACATGACTGGCGACATGGATGTCGCCCGTTGAGTTGGGGTATAGGGATATACCCTCAACTCAACATAAGATTTTTGTTACTTTTGATCTTTCAAAAGTAAAATCATGCCTTCGCAAAGGCATTTAAACGCAACTCATACTTTGAGGCTGTGCATGCAGCATCAAAATGCCCAGCTCAAGAGATTAGTTAACACGATATGCAAGACCGTCTAATCAGTGGTTCTGAAAAACCCGAAGATCAAATTGATCGCGCCATTCGCCCCACCTCACTCGATGACTATATTGGGCAACCTGTAGTGCGTGAACAAATGGAAATTTTCATTGGTGCAGCCCGTGGACGCGCAGAAGCACTGGACCACACCCTGATTTTTGGACCACCAGGTTTAGGTAAAACCACACTCGCCAATATTATTGCCCGTGAAATGGGCGGCAATCTTAAATCCACTTCAGGGCCTGTCTTGGAACGCGCAGGTGATTTAGCCGCCATGCTGACCAATCTTGAAGAAGGCGATGTGTTATTTATTGATGAAATTCATCGTCTTTCACCTGTGATTGAAGAAATCTTGTATCCAGCGATGGAAGATTATCAACTGGACATCATGATTGGTGAAGGGCCTGCAGCACGCTCCATTAAACTGGACTTGCCACCATTTACCCTTGTCGCCGCTACCACACGTGCAGGCTTACTCACCTCACCGTTACGTGACCGTTTTGGTATTGTGCAGCGTTTGGAATTTTATTCGGTTGAAGATTTGACCCATATTGTCAAACGCTCGGCGAGTTTAATGGATGTGCCAATGACCGATGCAGGAGCCAATGAAGTCGCTCGTCGTTCGCGCGGTACACCACGTATTGCCAACCGATTATTGCGTCGCGTTCGTGACTATGCGCAGGTCAAAGGCACAGGTGAAGTCACGCAAGAGATGGCACAACGTGCGCTAGATATGCTGAATGTCGATAAAGATGGTTTAGATACCTTAGACCGTCGTTATTTATCAATGTTATTAGAGCGTTTTGATGGTGGGCCTGCAGGTGTGGAAGCTTTGGCCGCTGCTATGGCTGAAGACTCTGGCACTTTGGAAGATGTAATTGAACCATACCTAATTCAACAAGGTTATGTAATGCGAACCGCTCGCGGGCGTATTGCGACCAATATGGCGTATTTACAATTTGGGATGACACCGCCAGAGCCAAAAGAAAAATAGCTCAAAGGAAAAAATAGCTTGAAGGGAGCTATCTCCCTTTAAGTTATTAAATATTTAGGTCAATTGGGTCTGTAGATAGACACTAATTTTCAATAATACGCACATCTTCAACAAGCATTAATTCACACGCGCCCGCCCCTGTATCATGACGGCTTAAAGAACTGCGCCACTGCCACCCATCTGCGGCAGTAACTTCAACCAATTTACCTTTCAAATAAATCAAATCATCTTCATCAATCTGTTTTAACTGTGTCGCAATCGCGGGTGTGGCAGGAATTAAATGCGTATTAGCGCTCAAACTTGCAATCTCTTGCACAGGAATCGGTGGTGCTTGTTCATAACGCCAATGATACCAACGGTTGCTTTGACGAATAGACAACTGTTTATACACTTCAGGCTTGGCCATTTCACCCCATCCCAAGGCAAAATCGACAGGGCTAAGCTCGGCTTCACGTCCAAAATTATAATTCTCACGTGACAATACCCGAAACTCACCTTCATAGGTTTCCAAAGCTTGAATGGTATAGTCTTTAAATTGATGCACTTGCTGCGATGACTGATAGGTTGTGCTATCCGCAATTCCTCCATCTGGCTGGAACAGCGTCATCCACAACAAATACAATATGGCAATTACCACAAAAAATTTAACTAAACGGCTCATGTGCTGCTCATTGGGGTGGATCATCTGCATGTATCAGGCAGGCAGCTAATTTTAACTTAAAAGCATGTTTGAAATCTTGTGCCATTGGACGAAGCGTTGAGAATGATAAACTGCCACGCTATACACAGCTTGACTTATAGCCCCGATTCACGTCAATTTCACAGACACGGCGTAAGCTATAAGTATTGCTTATCAAACAACTTTGCAACATTGAAGCGGAACATCATCATGGCGAATAAATTTGAATTTAAAATTCGTATCTATATGGAAGATACTGATGCAGGCGGCATTGTTTACCACGCCAACCATATTCGCTTTATGGAACGTACCCGTACCGAATGGCTTCGTGCGTCGGGTGTTGATCATTATTGGCATCAACAAGATTACAACTTTGTCGTGCATAAAATTAACGTGAAATATTCACGTCCAATCTTAATGGATGACCTAATTACTGTTACAGCAAGTGTAGTTTCGTGTAAAGCGTCATCATTTGTATTGCAACAAAATATTTATCGTGGTGAAATCATGCTTGCATCTGGCGAGGTTGAATTGGCCTGTCTTGGTTCAGATATGAAACCACGTCGTCTGCCAGATGAAATTCGTAGCCTTATTCTGAAAGAATTAGGACAAGATTAAAAAAATGAATTGGCACATGTAGTAACTATGGCAACACAACTCGAATCATCTCTTCAAGTATCAGATCTTATTTTACAAGCAAGTCCTGTTGTTCAGCTGGTAATGCTCTCGCTGCTTTTAGCATCATTATACAGTTGGTATCTGATTGCCAAGTTACACATGAGCTATAAAAAAGCACAGGCAGATGATCAGCATTTCCAAAAAATCTTCTGGTCTGGTGCAGAATTAAATACGCTTTACAACAACGCACAGCTCAATTCAAAACGTGTCGGTTTGGAAGATATTTTCTATCAAGGCTTAGGTGAGTTTTTAAAACTCAAAAAGCGCCAAGCGCCTGCAACACAAACCATTGAAGGCACAGAACGTATTTTACGTGTCGGTTTAAGCCGCGACCAAACTCAACTTGAACAAGGCTTAGGTGCATTAGCCAGCATTGGTTCGGTTGCGCCATACGTTGGTTTATTTGGTACCGTCTGGGGCATTATGAATGCCTTTATTGGACTGGCAGATGTCGATCAAGTCACATTGGCAACAGTCGCACCAGGGATTGCCGAAGCCCTCATTGCCACAGCCATTGGTTTATTTGCCGCCATTCCTGCGGTACTTGCCTTTAACCATTACACCGCCAAAGGCGAAGCGATTTATTCTGATCGTGCTTTATTTGCCGAAGAAATGGTGGCTTTATTACAACGTCAATCTTTAGGCAATACTAAGGATCACGACTAATGGCCATTCAACGCTCAGGACGCTTCGAGCGCATTAAGAAACCACTCAAAAGTGACATGAATGTAGTGCCCTATATTGATGTCATGTTGGTGTTATTGGTGATTTTTATGGTTACTGCACCGATGATTACCAGTGGGATTCAAGTCGATTTACCTCAAGCCAATGGTAATCCAATTGAATCGAAAGATGCCCCTGCTTTGGTGACTTTAAATAAAGATGGGCAATATTTTTTAGAATTCAAAGAACACAAAGCCGAACCTTTGGAATTAGCCCAACTGAAACAAATTTTGACCGATGCTCAAATTCAAGCCAAAGCTGAAAACAAAGAGTTTCAGGTTGTTATTCGCGGTCATAATACACGCCCTTATGGTGATGTGATTGCGTTAATGTCTGACTTACAAGATGCGGGTTTAACCCAAGTTGGATTGCTGACCGAGCCTTTAAAGTAATTTATGAAAGATTTTAAAAAGCCACCTTTTCAACAAAAAGCCATCGCGATTGGGTTCACCGTAGGTGTCCACCTTATCGCAGTGGTTGGCTTGCTTTATTTGGGCATGAGTAAAGCACCTGAGCCGCCTAAACCCATTAAAACGGTATTAATAAAACCAGAAGATTTAAAACCCTTATTAGAAACTAAATCTGCTGAAACCACACATGAAAATGTAGCAGAGCAAATTACTCAAACAGCCGAGCCTGCTCTTGAACCTGCCCCTGTCATTCCAACACCTGCAGCGGCTCCTACGCCACCCGCTCCTCAAGTTGATACACAAAAAACTGCACAAGCAGCAGAGGCTCAAGCACGTGCAGAACGACAAGCTGCTGAAGCCAAACAAATTGCAGAGCGACAAAAACTAGAAGCTGAACGCTTAAAAGCTCAACAAGCACGCGCCGAAGAACGTGTTCAACGAGAAGCTGACGCCAAAGCAAAAGCTCAAGCCGATGCCAAAGCACGTGCTGAAGCAGATGCTGTACGTCGTAAAGAAGCCGAAGCCCTGAAAAAAGCAGAAGCGGCAGAAAGACGTCAACTCGAAGCCAATGCAGCAGCAAAACGCAAAGCTGAAGCAGATGCAAAAGCCAAGGCAGATGCTGAGGCAAAACGTAAAGCTGACGCAGATGCAAAAGCCAAAGCTGATGCAAAACGTAAAGCTGACGCAGATGCAAAAACCAAAGCAGATGCCGATGCAAAACGTAAAGCTGCAGCAGATGCAAAAGCCAAAGCTGATGCCGACGCAAAACGTAAAGCTGCTGCAGATGCAAAAGCCAAGGCAGATGCTGATGCAAAACGTAAAGCTGACGCAGATGCAAAAGCCAAAGCTGATGCCGAAGCGAAGGCGCGTGCCGACGCTGAAGCCAAAGCTTCAGCTGCCAAAAAAGCTGCAGAAGAAGCCGCTCAGAAAAAGGCCGAAGTAAGACGCATTGCATCCACCGCTAAACGTGATTTTGAAAATAAAATTAGACGAGCATGGGATACCCCAGCAGGTTCTTCAGGTCAACGTGCAACTGCTCGTGTGACTTTAAGTGACAGTGGCGCAGTTCAGTCTGTCGTGGTTAACTCTAGCGACCCTGATATGAAAGCAAGTGTAGAGGCTGCTGTTCGTGCTGCAGCACCTTATCCGATGCCATCAGACCCAGATGCACGACGCGAAGCACGTAGCTTCACCTCTACCTTTACAGCGCAATAAGTTACCAGTTAGCCGAATAACATCTATTTGGCTAACTCCTTCTCAAAATATTTACGAGTATAAATAAATTTAAATTTTCACAGTGTTATAACAGTTTTATTATAAATTCATGCTTTCATTCCTACCAAAGCATGCCATTATGTACCACAATTACATCCAAAAAAGTTATGTTGATTTGAGAAAATAGCGAATGATGGAAACAACGCGTAAACACCTACTTTGTCTTGCTATTTTAACTGCGCTTAGCCCAGTTTTAAGCACACAATCTTTTGCACAACTGCATTTAGAAATTGCCAAAGCACCAGAAGAAGCACCTAAAATTGCGATTGTGCCGTTTGGCAATGATCAAAGTATTTATCCTATTGTAGAAAACGATTTAAACCGTTCAGGCAAATTCACCAGTTCATCTAAAAACCTTGCTGCAACTGCAAGCATGAACAATCCAAATGCAGCTGCATGGCAAGCCGCAGGTGTACCTTATGTGGTGACGGGAAATGTCAAAGCCACTGCAGAAGGCGGTTATGAAGTTCATTACCAACTTTATGATGTGCAAAAACAGCAATACTTATTGAATGAATTATTAAGCGTGCCTGCGTCACGCGTACGTTCTGCTGCACACATGATCAGTGATGCCATTTATGAAGCACTCACGGGCATTAAAGGTGACTTTAGCGGACGCATTGCTTATGTACTGCGCAACCCTGCAACACCTGAACAACGCTATACCCTGCAAATTGCCGATACTGATGGTGAACAGCCTAAAACCATTTTGACTTCGCGTGATCCTATTTTATCGCCTGCGTGGACACCAGATGCCAAAAAAATTGCCTATGTGTCGTTTGAAACCAAACGCCCTGCTATTTATGTGCAAGATTTGGCGACAGGTCAGCGTGAAAAATTAGCCAGTTTCCGTGGTTTAAATGGTGCTCCAAGCTTCTCACCAGATGGTCAAAGCATGTTGTTTACCGCATCCATGCATGGCAATCCAGAAATTTATCAAATGAATTTAAGCACCCGTGAACTGCGACGCATGACCAATGACAGTGCGATTGATACCGAAGCACGTTATGCACCAGATGGTAAATCATTTATTTACACTTCAGATCGTGGTGGTTCCGCACAAATTTATCGTTATGACTTTGCCACAGGCAGCAGCAAACGCCTAACCTTCCGCGGTGCATTTAACGCACGTGGTACGCTCAGTGCCGATGGTCGTAAACTGGCATTGGTGCATCGCCCAAGTGGCAGTAATTACAAAGTCGCAATTCAAGACATCAACACCAATATCACCAATATTTTAACCCCAACCAGTTTGGATGAGTCGCCAAGCTTCTCACCAAATGGGCAAATGGTGGTGTATGCAACGCGCGAAGGCGCACGTGGCTTATTGTCAATTATGTCTTTAGACGGTCGCTTCCGCATGAACTTACCAAGTGAACAAGGTGAAGTGCGTGAACCTGCGTGGGCGCCAAAATAATGAGTATCCGCAAGGTAAACACTTTTCAGTTCTGTTTTAAAACCAAAAATCAAGCTTCATGGAGATGAGGATGAACGCAGTTAAATTATTGGTACTCCCTGTTTTGGCATCGGCTTTAGTGATGACAGGTTGTGCAAACCGCAAACCAACGACTGACTCACAAGCAGGTCAAACACCAAGTGGTGCAACTACAGTCAACACCCAAGGTTTGAGTGAAGATGCAGCTTTAAATGCACAAAACCTTGCAGGTGCATCTGCCAAAGGTGTAACCGAAGCCAACAAAGCTTTCTTGGCAAAGCGCGTGGTGCATTTTGACTACGACAGCAGCGAATTATCTAATGATGATTACCAGACCCTACAAGCACATGCACAGTTTCTAATGGCGAATGCCAACTCTAAAGTAGCGCTTACAGGTCATACCGATGAACGCGGTACACGCGAATACAACATGGCTTTAGGCGAGCGTCGTGCCAAAGCGGTTGAGAGCTTCTTAATCACCAGCGGCGTTAACGCAGGTCAGCTTGAAGCAGTGAGCTATGGTAAAGAAATGCCAGTCAACCCTGGACATGATGAAAATGCATGGAAAGAAAACCGTCGCGTAGAAATTAACTACGAAGCTGTTCCACCATTATTGAAATAATAATTTGCTGTTTGGGAAAAACTCGTTTAGAACGTGTTTCCCCAATACGAAAAAAGCGCTCTTTATTACAAGGGCGCTTTTTTATGACATAAAAAACTGGGCGAACGAATATTTTAAAAACTAACAGATAAGTGCAGAAATACAGCTTTGCTTCAGTTATTCCGACTCGGCATCAGCTTTTGCAGTTTGCATAGATTCAATCAAATCATGCTTGTTAAACTTTTTATATTCAGGTTTAGACTCGTAATCTTTCCAAGCGGCTTTCATCTTGTCCTCAGAAATATCGTCTAAACTAATCCCTTCGCTTGGCGTTGGAGTCGCATCAAACTTTAACGTTGTCATATCTGTGCTCCTATCTCAAATTAAATCCTTCACATCAACATAGCACTTTCTGCAGGACTTGCAAGGGTAAAATCACAGCAAATAGTCGAGTTTAATTTTTCTTTTAACGCGTTCTCATCTAAACTATTGCAACATATTGTTATCCTCATTTTTGCAGTCATTCGGAGTTTTCCAGTCATGTCATACCGCACCCTTTCCCAATTTCTACAACAACAAACTGGAAATTTAACACCCGAACTTGCTCAAGTGATTGAAACTATAGCCAATACTTGCAAAACAATTGACCAAACATTACAAAAAGGTGCATTGGCGGGCGTATTAGGCAGTGCCCAAAATGAAAACGTACAAGGCGAAGAACAAAAGAAATTAGATGTTATTTCAAATGATTATTTAATTGAAGCGTTACAAAAACATCCTAATGTGGGTGGTTTGGCGTCGGAAGAATTAGACGAATTCACTCCTGCTCAGGAAAATGGTCAATATTTAGTGTTATTTGACCCACTGGATGGTTCAAGCAACATCGACATCAATATGTGTGTGGGTACCATTTTCTCAATTTTACCTGCAAAAAATGCCGTGACCCAAGCTGCAGACTTTATGCAAGCAGGTACACAACAAGTTGCTGCAGGTTATGTCCTGTATGGCCCATCTACCATGATGGCGCTCACTGTTGGTGCAGGCGTGGTATTCTTTACCTTTGACCCAGAAAGCCAAGAGTTTTTGGTGACTGCAGACAACATTCAAGTTGCTGCCGATACAAAAGAATACGCGATCAACGCTTCAAACCAACGCCATTGGGAAGCACCTGTAAAACGCTATATTGATGAACTTTTGGCTGGTAAAACTGGGCCACGCGAAAAAGACTTTAACATGCGTTGGGTTGCATGTATGGTGGGCGATATTCACCGTATCCTTTGCCGTAGCGGGGTTTTCATGTATCCATACGACTTAAAAGACCCGAAAAAAGCAGGTCGTTTACGTTTAATGTATGAAGCCAATCCAATGAGTATGCTCATGGAACAAGCAGGCGGTGCGGCAACCACAGGTCGTGTGCGTATTTTAGACATCCAACCCACAGACCTACATCAACGTGTGCCTGTCATCATTGGCTCAAAAAATGAAGTCGATTTGGTCAGCAGCTACCATCAATAATTTTTAACAACAGCAGTCGGCCATTCGCTGACTGCTGTGGATTTTATCGCATGCCTACGATTTTTTTAGAATCAAAAGATAACCCGAAAATTAAACACTTACGTGGTTTAATTGAACAAAATAACTATCGCAAAAAACAGGGACAAACGGTACTTGAAGGTACACATTTGTGTCTGGCGTGGTTACATGAAAATAAAAAAATCAATTCGATTTTTACCACCGAACATGCACTAAGCCATCCTGACTATGAGCGTATTTTGGCTAAATACACAGGCGTGGTCTTTGTCATTGGCGAATCTTTATATAAAGATTTAAGCACTTTAGGCACTTCCCTTGCCTGTTTAGCCATTGTCGACGTGCCAAGTTCAAGCCAAGCTTTAGACTTTAAAGCAGACACACTGATTTTAGAAAATGTGCAAGATCCGGGTAATGTCGGCACCTTATTGCGCTCTGCAGCAGCAGCAGGTATTGAACAAATTATTTGTACCAAAGGTTCTGCCTCACTTTGGTCGCCACGGGTGTTACGTGCAGGCATGGGCGCACACTTTAGCTTGCATACCTTTGAAAATATTGAACTCGAAGATGTCTTAGCACAATTTCAGATTCCTGTATATGTGACCAGTTCACACCATGCAGAAAGTCTCTATTCCAAAAATCTGCGTAAGGCTTGCGTCTGGATTCTAGGCAATGAAGGTCAAGGTGTGTCCGATTATGCCTTACAGCATGCAGAAGCGGTAAGTATTCCACAACCAGGTGGACAGGAATCTTTGAATGTGGCAATTGCAGGCTCAATCTGTTTCTTTGAAATGGTACGCCAACGTCTGTAAATGGTTAATTTATTTTAAAAAGACTAGCCCTGCAAAAAAAATAGATTAGACTGAAAATAATAACTTGCAATGTCAACCAAACCATTGTTTTTAGCGTTATAAAATATGATGTTAAAAATAATGGTGGGTATCCAATGACAGGATTTTCCATCTCTATGGATTTAAACCCGAAGTCGTCACACTCGGAAAATTTGAGTGCTCTTAAGAGTACGGCTGAGCAACGTCTGAAGAATTTCATGCAAGACGTAACGGGGCGTGCCTTAGTGATGATGGAAAGTGCAACGCAAGGACAGCACGGCATTGCTATGGATTTGGTGCAAGAAGCCTTTATTTCCTTGCATAAATCTTATGCTGACAAAGCCACAGAGGAATGGTATCCCCTGTTTTACACCATTTTAAATAACAAATTACAAGATTGGCGTCGTAAAGAAGCTCGCCGCGCTCAACCGTTTTCATGGTTCAAAAAAATCAGTTTAGATGATGACGATGTTGAACAACTTGATATTGTCGATGAGCAAGCACTCAATCCTGCAGAGTTTTTAGATCAAGCTGTGACTGTAGAAGAAATTCAGGCAGCAATTGCGGGGCTTCCTGTGCGGCAACAACAAGCTTTTATGTTACGTGCTTGGGAAGGTTTTGATACGCAAACCACCGCACAAATTATGAACTGCACTGAAGGCAGTGTAAAAACGCATTATCACCGTGCTATTCAAGCTTTACGCAACAGTTTGGCACATATGAATCCGTATCTGGGAGGATCATCAGAATGAAACAAGATGATTTCTTAAAACAAGTGACATCTAAACTTGATGGATTGGCTCGCCACCATCAAGACAAAGCCGCGGTCATGAATCATGTCTTGGACAATATTCAAGACAAGAAAACATCGCGCTATGGGCTTTGGAAAATGTCAGGTTTTGCATTGGCTGCGGCAATTGCAGGTTTTGTGGTCTTGCCAAATTCAATGGAAATGACCACACAGCCGCAGAATCAAGCTGTATCTGTTCCTAAACTTTCTCCACAAATGGTGGAAGATTTAGAAATGTTAATGGTGTTGGGTGAGGACAAAGTTCCACATGGCAGCTAAACGAATTGTGATTGCGTGTTGTGCGCTCAGTTTTTTACAAACCAGTTTTGCAGGGTTTGAGCGTTTTTGGATTTTTTCCAAAGATGCAGATACGCAAATTTCAGAAACCTGGGAAACTCTTTCTGAAGAAGAACAATTGGCCTTAATTAAGCGCTATCAAAACTTAAAAGAAATTCCTGCAGAAAAAAGCGTAGCTTTACAGCAGCGGATGGATTGGTTTACTCAACTGCCTGATAGCGAAAAACAAAAAATGCGTGAAACTTGGCAAAAAATGAGCACGCAAGAACGTCGTGAATTAGGACAACGCTTGCAACAAGCAACACCTGAACAACGACCTTTAATTCGTCAGGAATACATTCTTAAATATCAGCAGCCTGCAATGAGTCACTAATTTTATCTGTTCATGGATAATAGAAAGTACTTGAAGTCACCAATAACAAAAGCCTCATCGTGTAAAACAGATGAGGCTTTTGCAATAAAGAGTCGGTAGATTACGATTTTCTTGGACGTTGACGATAGAACGCCAATCCGATTAAACCAAACATACCCCAGAAACCTAAGCTTCCCCCACCGCCACCACTGGCTTCATAGTTGGTGTTCTTGGCTGTATTCTCCAAAGTAATAGTCGCTTCTTCTGATAGTGCCTGCTCATGATCAAACACGGTATATCTCAGTTCATAATCGAATGGGCTAAAACTATTACGCACTTGTACCTGAATATTGCCTCCATAGCAGGTTTCACGTTCATAATCACCTGGACAAGGTGCTTTACGATCTGCCGTTAGCACCACGCTAGAAGGGGAAGGGTTATGTGTAAAGCGAATTGCGAGCTCTTGTCCTGTATGGTCTCTATAGAATGCTGGTTTATTGGTATTTTCAGCTAAAGTACTGATTATGCCATCCCCACCATCGCTATCATTCAGCAATGGATTAAAACTCACTTTGAGGTCTGTACCATATTCAAGTCGTACACGATCATCTTTTGCAATTGGGGCAATATTGCTAAATTTACCTTCAAGTAAGCCCGAAGAATGCAAATTACTGTCCAATTTTGAGGTAATGGTGTATTTACAATACGCTGAATCGGTTGCTTCTGTGACTTTATCATTCAGTCGATACATGACAATCCGTTGCAACTGTGCATCCCATTCACATTTGAATAGTGGATCTTGGGTCAATTTATCGGTACTAAATGTGGTACCTGAACCCGAAATTGCACCAATCCCCAATACTTCAGTGCTAATGCTAAAGTTGTCAGAATTAAGCTGTCTTAACTGAACAAATTTCCCATCTGCAGTTGGTTCATCTTGCTTTAATGCCATCGCAAATGGATCAACATAAATGGCACGATATTGCTGCTTAGCTTTGGTATTCGCCAACAAATCCTGCATCGTTTTCAAATCAGTACGCGATTGAGAAACGACCGAAGATGCAGCATCTTTACTTTGATCTATCGCAGACTGAATACGGTCAATTTGTTGCTGATAATTGGCAAATAAACTTTCATAAGAGACATTACGCAAGCTTTGAATATCGGCTGCATTTAAGCGCATCACTTCTACAGAGCCAATTTCACAGGTATTTTTTGCATCAGGATTTAAAGTTAAAGTTGCATTACTCACCCGCGCTAAACCACGTTGTTCATAATCACTACACCCCATGCTGTTTACATCAATCAAATCTTTCGCAGGGTCTGAACCAAGTTTTGGATAATACAACGGCAGGAATAAATTATAAGCAGATGGTTCTTGCAAGGGCTGCAATACTTGATCAAAGCTAAGCCCTGTCAAATCCAAATTTTTAGCACCATCATAAGAACTATTTGCTGTTTCAGGCAAATCACACTCGCCTTGCTCTGTCGCTGATCCCATTGCGAATAAGGCATTGCGAATTGTGTTGATGTTGCGCGCCTGCTCTAAGCTCGCAGGGAATGCATAACGACAAGATTTACCTTGGTTAAAGGCCAACATATTAAAAGAGAGGACAATACGTGGATAATTGTCATAAAACAAAGTACTCAATGCTTTATTTTCAACAATGGTATTACTTTGCAAATACACCTGTGACAAAGTGCTAAGCGGATGATTTTCTGCATTACTTAAGTTAAAGATATGACCTTTGCTGGTATCAGCTTGGTTTTGTGCAATCGTACTGGCAGTCAACGCAAGATCTGGTTGGCCGCAAAGATCAAAAGTACTAAGACTATTTGCAGCACCATTTTTCACAATACTGCTGCGGTCAATTTTCACCATAGAGCGTGTATTGACCAAGTTGGCACTACAATCCATTGCCAACACACTACCTACTTTGGCTTGGTTCGCATGGATATAAGCATTTTCTAAATTGACTTGACGCTCCGCTTGATGAGCAACAACGTAAATTGCACCACCTTGTTCTGCATGCGAATTTTGAATTTCGACATTGTTCGCAGCTAATGGGCCTGCCACAAATAATGCACCACCCTTGCCTGCATCTGCAGGGTTTGCATTACCACCACCATGGGCATTCCCATTTTTTAGAATGACATCGTATAGCGCCACGCTGGCTTGGGTATCTGAAGTATTGATAATGCGGCTATTGCCATGTGCATTAATAGTGGTTTTTAACGGTGCAATTGAAGGATAACGATGTGTAATTGGATCTACTTGGTTATAGTCGACCGCTGTCGCCCCATAAATACGCACCATAGATTGCGGGCGTAATTCTGAGTTTAAGATATATTCCCCAGCCTGCAACTGAATCATATCGGTTGCACCACGGTTGGTATTGCCTGCGCTACATCCACCGAACGCAATATTCTGCTTGGCCGCAACTAACGCTTCACGTAATGAACATTTGCTTAAGTCTTCACCATTTTGATCTTCAAAGGTCGTGACCTGAATCACACGATTATCTGCTGCCATAAGCGACATAGCAGACAGCACCATTATCCCTAATAGTGTTTTTTTATTATTTTTCATATTCATCCTTTATGCTTTTCTACGGCGTAAACCCAACAAACCCAATAAAGTCATTAATCCGTAAGCGCTCCATGCACCACCAGAAACTTTTATTTTATCGCTTTCCATACGATTTTCATGTTCTTGAATAACTTGGACTTTCACTTCCATATAAGGTGTTGTGCTGTTAAAGCGTGTGGTGCTGGTAACTAATTTAATTTTAAAGACATCTGCACCATGCCAAGCAGAATCTGGGGTATATACCAAATTCCCCAACTCATCTACGGTCAATTTTCCTTTAGAACGTGTATCGAGTTGCTCAATTTGCACACAACCTGCTTGCCATGCTTGGCCTGTCGGATTGTTTGGATAGACTTGATCACAAAATTCTTTAGACACCAAATCACTATCACCCAACAAATCACTCACCGACATTTTAGCAATTTGACCCGCCAAAATATCTTGACCTATAAGCCCCATAGTTTCAGGAACCATCACCTCTATTGCACCACGGTCACATAAGGTAATATCTGACTGACGGTTTTTACCGCGCTGATCTGAAGCAGCACAACCGACTACCGTATTATCCCCCAGTTGTAATTGCCCCTGATTCAACACCACAGAATCTTTCAGGCTGTTATAACTGAGCAATACGCGTGGGCGCATAAAGCCCAAGAATGAGTTTTCAGGAACTTGATATGGACAAAAGAGTGCCGTTTTATCTTGACTGAGGGTTTGGCATGCACCTTCAAGCAGATTACCTGCAAGCACCGAATTTGCAGTCCATAGCGTATTTGGATAGTTGCTATCGCCTGCTCCACAGCCTGCGCCGACTAAATTATTTTGCAATCTTGTTGCATCTGAACCTGCTTGCACACAGTTTGCTGCAGTATTGACACTGACAGGATGTGGATTACCCAAAATCACACTATTGGCAATATAGGCTTTACCCAAAGGTGCGTTGAGATACACACCACGGCTGTTACCAATCAAGCTAATGTTATTGACACCAATATCATCCAGCACATTCATGACATAGCCTTCATTTGCAGTAAAAGTACTGCTCACGATCATATTCCCCATACTAGGAAAGGCTTTGATTTCTTCATCTGCCAAACTTGCTGCAGAATAGAGATTGGCTGAAGCAACTGATATGGTTTTGTTGCCTTTAAATACTGAAGTTGTAATCACAAAGCGAGGGAATTGCGTATAAATGACGCCACCTTCCTGCGCTTGGTTAGCTTCAAGCAAGCTATTTTTGATCTCAATAAAACCTGCAGGGATCTTCTCGTCAGTCATTTGTGCGAGGTTATAAATTGCCCCACCTTGATTGGCTACACCCTGACTCAGTTTCACATAGTCTAAAATTAAATGTTCATTATTATAAATCAGACCACCTTGTTGCTGACGACAGCGTTCCTCACCGCAGCCCTGTAAAGTTAATTCTTTTAAAGAAACTTTTAAGAAACGATCCTTGCTATCTTCAATGTGGAAAATTCGCTCATTGCCGCGCATCTGAATCGTGGCATTATTCAAACCTGGGGCAGTTTTATCATTCAGACTACTGTCATAGGTGGTTTTAATTTCAAGGTTTTCTGTAATTTTAAGTTGAGTATCAATTTGATAGACGGCTTTCTTTTCTAATAAAATCACACTTGAGGCATTTTTGCCGCCACAGCCCAAATAGCCTTCTTCAGGCATGCCTAAATTAATATACTCAATGGCTTCACGCAAAGAACATTGTTGATCATCTGCTTTGGTGTCAGCAGTGGTGGTGACAATGATATTACTACTATATGCATGACCTGCGATAAACAGCATACCAATGCCGATGCTCTGCTTGAGCATAAGCGTACTCCTTGTAATTTTCTTTGTTTTTTTTCTTCTTTAGTTGCAAATTCCCTGCAACTTCGAATTATTTTCCGAATAATTTGGCATAGCTTGCGCAAATTCTCAAGTAATTTTAATTTTTACCGATATTCGTCAATTAAAGCATAAATCTGACGCAGGTTTGCGCCACTTAATTTCGTTTTCTCTCCTTTAAGTAATTGCACCAACTGTTCAAGGCTTTGCAGCAAAATCGAGGTCTGCTGTGGGCCATGTAACAATAAGTAATCAATAATTTGTGGGTCGATGATAATCCCGCGACGCTCTAACACGGAACTCACTAAAGCTTGTCGGTCTGCATACAAACTGCCTGAAGGCACTTTAACACTCACTGCCTGCGTCAAACGTGATTGCAAATCGGGCAATTCAAGCTTTAATTCAATCGGTGCAAAACGTGATGAAAACACCAACTGACCACCAACCTCATTGCTGTAATTGATTAAGTGAAACACCGCACGTTGCCAATGTGGTACACCACTAATCGCTTCAATATCGTCTAAAGCAACCAAATCATAACGGTCTAAAGAGGTAATTGCTTCTGTTGGGGCATCCAATAATTCAAGTAAGGATACTTTAATAGCTGATTTGCCAATTTCTAAATAGGAATCGCAAATTGCAGACAATAAATGACTTTTGCCTGTGCCCGCACCACCATAGACATAAAAGCGATTGACCAATCCTGCATGAAGCTGTCGAACTGCATCAATCACATGCCCCCAACCCGGACCAGAAAAATCACTGATCCGTGCATCTAATTGAGGCTCGATATCTAACTGCAGTTGACGCATAGAATTGTAATCACCTAGGAGTTTTGCTGATCTGAGGGCTTTATCTTACTTGATTTTTCAGTCTGTTGCAGTGAATTTGCTGACTGAGGATCAAGCTCAATATCAATATGAACTTGTGCTGTATCAATGCTGATGTCACCCGATGCACCATCTTCCGACACCACCACAGGTTGCCCATACAAATAACTTTTTTCGTAAAAATCACGTAAATGACGCAGTAAAACCACAATCACTGCTGCTACTGGTAAAGCAATCAACATCCCCATGAATCCAGCCAGTTGTGCACCTGCTAAAACAGCAAACACCACCGCGACTGGCGAAAGCCCGATTTTATCACCCAATAAAAACGGTTGTAGAATATAGCCTTCCACCGCCTGTCCAATCATAAAGACCACAAGGACTAAAACCAATTGCATCCAGTCAATGCCAAATTGTAGGAAAGTGGCAATAATGGCTGCAACAATCCCTACAGCGAAACCTAAATACGGAATAATACTAGCAAGTCCCGCAACCATCCCAATAATCAAGCCGACTTCTAAACCAATCAGTTGTAGCCCTGTAGCATAAACGACGCCCAACAAGATCATCACCAAAAACTGACCTTTAACGAAAGCACCTAGAACACTGTGACATTCTTGTACCACAGCCAAAGTGCTTTGCTCATAAGGACGCGGAATTAAGCGACGCAGGCTGTCGAGCATACGCTGCCAGTCGAGTAGGAAATAGAAAGCAATAATTGGAATCAGCACCACGGTACCGCCAATTTGAATAAAATTCAGACCAGACTGTGCAACACGCAATAACATGGCTTGAATACTATCGGCACTATAATTGGTTTGCACATAATCCATGACGATGCTGCTCATGTGCGAGGTATCAATTTCCATTTCTTCAATATGAAAAGTCGAAGACACCCACGGCAAGAAGGTCGAATTGATCCAGTTAATACCGACAGGAATACTGTCACGCGCAATCATCAACTGCTTCCAAACCAAAGGAATGATGTACCAAACTGCCAAAGTCAGCGCGATGCCAATCCCAATAAAAACCAAACTGATAGATAGCCAACGTGGCAAACCGACTTTGCAAAATTGTTCAACCAATGGGCTAAATAAATAAGCCATGAAAAATGCAACAACAAAAGGAATGACAACCGGTTTTAATAAGTACAGCACCCAAAGGAGCAGCACTATCCCAGACAGGATAAAAATGCGACGCAAGGTACGATCGACCATAGAAATTCGCCTTTTTTCAGTTTATTCGTTATAGAAGTTAAAATATTTGAATAAAGATAGCATTTTAGCGCATAAATAACATAAGAGTTTCGTATATTCAGGTATAATCGCCCCGCGAATGCGGAGACTTCATTATGAGCAACTCAACTTCTAACCCAACCACTGGTTTAAGCTATAAAGATGCTGGTGTCGATATTGAAGCGGGCGACGCGTTAGTCGATCGTATCAAATCTGTCGCTAAGCGCACGACTCGTCCTGAAGTGATGGGTGGATTAGGCGGCTTTGGCGCACTTTGTAAAATTCCGAAAGGTTATGAAGAACCTGTGCTCGTATCTGGCACAGATGGTGTAGGAACTAAATTACGTTTAGCGTTGAACCTAAACCGCCATGACACAATTGGTCAAGATTTGGTGGCAATGTGTGTAAATGACTTGCTGGTGTGCGGTGCTGAACCTTTATTCTTCTTAGACTACTATGCAACAGGTCACTTAAATGTAGACGTTGCAGCCAATGTTGTTACAGGAATTGGTAAAGGCTGTGAGCTTGCAGGCTGTGCGCTTGTAGGTGGTGAAACTGCTGAAATGCCAGGCATGTATGAAGGTGAAGATTACGATCTTGCAGGCTTCTGTGTGGGCGTGGTTGAGCAAAGCAAAATTATTGATGGCTCTAAAGTAAAAGCTGGTGACGTTCTGATTGGTGTCGCTTCTTCAGGTGCACACTCAAACGGTTACTCTTTACTTCGTAAAATTTTAGACGTAAAAAATGTTGATTTAACTCAACTGGTTGATGGTCGTCCACTGGCTGACGTTGCCATGGAACCAACACGCATTTATGTCAAATCAATGCTTGAACTGTGCAAACAAGTTGATGTGCATGCTATGGCGCACATTACGGGTGGCGGTTTACCAGGTAACTTACCACGTGTATTGCCAAATGGTGCGCAAGCAGTGATTGACGAATCATCTTGGGAATGGCCAGAACTGTTCAAATTGTTACAACGTGAAGGCGGTGTAGAACAGTTTGAAATGTATCGCACCTTTAACTGTGGTGTAGGTATGGTTGTTGTTGTAGATGCCAACGATGCAGACAAAACAGTTGAGCTTCTCAACAGCCTTGGCGAAAAAGCTTGGGTGATGGGTCGTATTCAAGACAACGCCGAATCCGTTGAAGGCGCAGATGAAAAAATTCGCGTAATTTTTGCGTGATTTGACTCAGATGATCAAAATAGCTGTCCTCGTTTCAGGCAGCGGAAGTAACTTACAAGCCCTGATAGATGCCAATCTTTCAGGGCAAATTGTTGGGGTTATTTCCAATAAGCCTGATGCTTATGCTTTACAACGCGCTCAACAAGCAGGGATTAAAACTGCAGTGATTGAGCACAAACAATATCCGAGTCGTGAATTATTTGATGATGTCATGCATCAACAATTACTTGATTGGGATGTTGATTTGGTTGTTCTCGCAGGCTTTATGCGTATTTTAAGTGCCAAATTTGTGCATGCTTGGGAAGGTAAAATGCTCAACATTCATCCTTCACTCTTGCCGCATTATAAAGGCATGCACACCCATCAACGTGTACTCAATACAGGCGATACTTTACATGGTTGTACCGTGCATTATGTCACTGCTGAATTAGATGCAGGTCAAGCACTGGCACAAGGTGTGTTGCAAGTAAACATCCACGATGATGCCGAAAGCTTGGCGAACCGTGTGCATGTGTTGGAGCATTTGATTTATCCGCAAGTGGTTGAATGGATTTGTAACGGAACCATTCAGCACACTGCGCAAGGTGTGATGTATCGCCAACAACTGTTACAACAACCTGTGCAGTTTTGCAATTTTTAAATATTCTTTAAGTATGTAGCTTTTGATATATACGAAAAAACGCCTGTTGATCAGGCGTTTTTTATGGTTCGTATTTGGTTCAGACTGAATTAAACAGAAGCAGCTTTACTCTGCTGTGCTTGAATCAAATCTTTAATCAACTGCACCGTCGCTTCAGGTTTTTCTAAAGGGAACATATGTCCACCTTCAACCACCTGATAAGCAATGTTGAATTTCTTGGCGGTAATTTGTGGGAAACCTGCTTTTAAGAACGGCCCTTTTTTTGCAATCACCAATTCTGTCGGCACTTGCAGTTTTGCTTGCGGTAACCACCACAGTGATGGATTGGTTCTAAAAATATTGACCTCGTCCATTTTTGGAATGGTCAATTGTACCCCGCCTCGTACATGGTCATCAGTCAAAGCATGCTCGATATAAGCCTGAAAACAGTCGGCATCAAAATCTTGATAAAAACCTTTCGGACGCAATAAGTCTGCTGCTTGCTCACGACTTTCCCAATGATCACGACGGCGCAAAGACAAAGATGCAGGCGACAGTTGATCTACTGCTTTAAGCTTAAACATTTTGGCAAAATGTAAAAACACCGATGCTTTACCCATAATTAAAGGTGGATCAAGCATGATCACTTGTTCAAATAATTCAGGGCGTTGTAAAGAGGCTTGAAACGACAACACTGCACCTAAAGAATGCCCCAACGCAATCACTTTACGTCCCTGAGCTTGACGTACAACACTGTCAATCACTTGTTGGGTTAAGCTTTGCCAATGATTATCAATCGGATAACGCTTATCTGGCCCCAACAAAGGGACGTAAATCACATCGTAATCATCTTTAAGTAAATCAAACAGTTTTTGATAAACCTTCGATGGCACGCCATTGGCATGCGCAAAATGAATCAGTGGTTTCATTGTAATTTCGCGTTTTGCTCAGTCTGAATATGTTGAGATAAAGAAGTGGCAAAGCCCTCTCCCACTGCTGCACCCATACGACCCAACACAGAGTCTAAAGGACTATGTTCAATGGTATAGTTCACTGTTTTATCTAGGTTTAAATCACGCTTCAGGCTATTTAAACTGCCAATCTTATCGGCAATGCCTAAAGTCACGGCTTGCTCACCTGTCCAGAACAGACCTGAGAAAATCGCAGGATCTTGTGATTTCAGTTTCGCGCCGCGTCCATCTTTCACTGCTTGAATAAAGTGGCCATGCACATTATCTAATACGGCTTGCACATGTTTTTTCTGTTCAGGATCAACAGGTTGTGTCATCGACAATAAGGCTTTATTTTCACCTGAGGTCATAGTACGATCTTCCACACCCATCTTCTGCATTAAACCGCTCAGCCCATAATTTGGCATAATCACGCCAATTGAACCCACCAAACTTGATGGATTGACAATAATTTCATCTGCAGCGGAAGCAATGTAATACGCACCTGAAGCGCCAGTATCGCCAATCACGGCATAGAGTTTTTTCCCTTGATGCTGTTTTTTCAGATATTGAATTTCTTGCCAGATTTCATCTGACTGCACAGGTGAACCACCCGGAGAATTAATATTTAGCACCACCGCCTGACTGTTGCTGTTTTCATAGGCTTTTTTCAGTGACTTGATGGTGTCATTGCTGTTCACACTTTGCTTATCAGATGCAATTGTGCCAACAATATCCACCACCGCGATATGTGGACTCGCTGCCGATGGATTCGTGGTCGTGGTACTGCACCCTTTGCCCATTATCACCAACAGTAAAAATATATAAGCAAAAGTTAAAAACTTAAAGAAAATCCCCCAACGACGTGCACGACGTTGTTCTTCAACTGAAGCTAAAACAGCTTTTTCTAATAGTTTCCACTCATTGCCTGTGGGCTGCTGTGCTTGTGGAGATATTTGTTGTGATTCATTTTGTGGTTTTGGTGGCCAATCGGACATGAAACAATCCAAAAAATAGTAAATTTGCTCCATTATATACACGGAATTGGCAAAAACTGTCTAAAGCCTGTATTTTCTCCTATAATATTTTACATCTTTATCCTTTCTATCAATTGATGCTGTCGTTATGACCGAACCTGCACCGACAACGGCTTTATCGCGCCTGCTTGATTTTGTCAGTCGACAACCTTTAACAGTTGCGCGTTTTTTTGCAAAATCTTTGGCTTTTTTGGTCAATACACTGCGTTTGAGTAAAACCTCTCAAACCATTCAACTCAATCTACAAATTGCGCTTCCTGAGCTGAACTCACAACAACGCGAACAGATTACCCAGCAAGCAATTCGTAACGAACTGACCTCTTATTTTGAGTTTTTTCATATTTGGGGATCAAGCAATCAAAAAAATATTCAAAGAATCCATCAGGTACATGGTTTAGAACTATTACAAGATGCACTGGCTGCACAAAAGGGTTTGGTCTTAATTGTGCCGCATTTTGGCACTTGGGAAATTATGAATGCGTGGATCGCTCAATATACGCAAATGACCATCATGTATAAACCTGTCAAAAACCCTGCGGCAGATGATTTTGTGCGCCAAGCACGTAGCCGTGAACAGGCACATTTAGTCCCAACAGATGAATCTGGGGTACGTCAAATTTTTAAAGCACTCAAACAAGGCGGAACCACTGTCATTTTGCCAGACCATACCCCAAATATAGGTGGTGAGATGATTCCTTTTTTTGGTATTCCGTTGGAATCGAGTAATTTAAGCGCCAAATTGATTCAGAAAACTAAAGCAAAAGCTTTGTTCTTATATGCGTTAAGAAATGCAGATCAAGGCTTTGATATGTATATCGAAGCGATAGATGAGCACATTTATCAGTGTGATGCCAATGCAGGGACAGCTATTATTCACCGTGCAATTGAAGATTTGATCCGTCGTTATCCTACACATTATCACTGGAGTTATAAACGCTATAAAGCCCATCCAGATTTACGTGGGGTCTATCATAAACCTGTGCAAGAAGCCTTGGCAGATGTGCAGGCTGTACGTGCCCAGACACAGAACCAAACTAACGCTGCAACCACAATTTCTGCTGCCGATACGGCTGTATAAGCATACGCTGTTGTGCATCTACAGAAAAACGTACGCTGCCCTGTTGTATGGTGTTCATGAACGGAATATTGAGCGCAGCCAAGCGTTGCTGAACTAAAGAACTAGGATGTCCATAACGATTATCAAAACCTGCAGATGCCACGGCCAATTTGGGTTTAAAATGTGCTAAAAAATCATAGGCAGAACTGTGCTTACTCCCATGATGACCCAAAATTAACACATCTACTTTTAAATCAGGATATTCCTGCAACAATTGATATTCAGTTGCCCAACCTGCATCGCCCATCACTAAAAAATGCTGATATGGCTGTGCGGATGGCACTGAAATATACAACACACATGACAACTCATTTTGTTGCTGTGCGGCATAGGGTAATTGACTCGGTTTAGGAGATAAAACTTGTATCTGTACCTGATGTGGTAAAGACCACTGTTGCCCTTGCTGACACAAATTAAACTTGCTATTTACTGCCACATCTACGGTCTGATTGGCAAAGACATGCTGAATATTGACTTCATTTTGTAGATAAGGAAAAGCACCGCTATGGTCTTGGTCTAAATGGCTTAAAACCACCTGATCCAGTTGCTTGACACCATGCACCGCTAAAAACGGACGTAAAATTTGCTGTCCAATACTAAACTTACTTTCATCATAAGAACCGCCCACATCAATCATCATGTTGTAATGACCTGAACGTAAAAATAAAGCTTGTCCCTGCCCCACATCGAGTACTGTTAATTCAAATGGTTGTCGTTGGCTATCGACTATAATCAGTGGAACAAAACATAAGATTGCCCAAGTTTTAGGCAATACCGATTGTGGTAAAAATAGCAGAAATAAGCCTAAACATAGACAGACATACACCGCTGCAGACATCGACAAAGTATGTAACCGTGGTACAAAAACGGTTTCCATCCCCCGAAAAATCAAGCGCAACAAAGCCATAGCTAGATCATTCAATTGAAACAGTATTGACGCCAAGGGTTCAAAAATAAAAAAGCAAATTCCTGCCAAAACATCTAAAGGCACGATCAGCATACCAATCAATGGAATTGCGATGATATTAATAAGCGGTGCAATCCACGCCACTTGTTTAAAAAACACAATCACCAAAGGAAATAAGGCAATAAAAATTTTCCATTGCGACTCGATTAGAATTTTGCTGGCATGTTTCAGTTGCTGCCAACGATTCAGCTCTATACGTGGTTGCGCACTCAAGCTCTGATAAATACGCAGTAGAATAAAACAGGCCCCGTAAGACAGCCAAAAAGCAGCAGACAGTACACTTAAAGGATCAAACCATAATAATAAGGCAGCACTATAAATCAGCAAGGCAAAGCCTTGAAGCTTCTGCTTCAACACTAACATTACTGTCACTAGACTGCACATCAGCAAGGTTCTTAATGCAGGAATTTCAAAACCGACAAAGGCGGTGTACAGCAATACACAACTTAAAAATGGCAACATGAGCAAGTATTGTTTAGGCATCCACAAATACCAATGCGGACGGTAATACCTAATCAGCTGACGTAATGCCCAACATAGCATGCCTGCAAAAATCAGCACATGTGGCCCTGAAATAGCCAATAAGTGGCTAATTCCAAAACGCTGAAACTGTGCTTCAGTTTCTGCATCTAATAGGCTTTTATCTCCTGTGAGTAATGCAAGAATTAAACCTTGATGATGCAAAGGTTGCTGCTGAATAAACAGTCGAATTTGATAACGCTGCTGTTCAATCCATAATCGAAATTTTGCCCATAGCGTCTGTTGGGCACGCCAATGTTGTGTAAACCCCATGGCATAAATTTGTTCAGCCGAGATAGGCTGAATCTGCTCAACCCGAAAACCACTCATAATATTTTGCTGTAAATACCACCGCTCTACATCAAATGCACCTGCTGTGGCATAACTATGCGCAGGGCGAATTTTTCCACTTAATTTGTAATAGTGTCCAAGTTCTAAATTTTGCTCTTGATCTACCTGAGTTTGTGCTAAAGTTGCTAACCATGTCACTGTTTGAGGATGTCGGTTTAACACCTCAACCCTTTGTGAAATGCTGTTGTCATTTAGCTGATTTAACTGTCTGACATAAACCACGACTTCAGCAAATTCAGGTTGTAGTTCACGCCATTGCAAACGCTGCTGCATCTGCGTATCCGCATAGATCAAACCGAAAACAAGACTCAAAACACCTGCCACTCCTACATTCAGACATTTCCAATAGATTGAAGATAAGCGAGCTTGCAACAAGTATTGCACAACGATACTGCATAAAATCAGTAAAACCATTGCACTAGGCATGGAAGTCAATGAATGTATTGGAAAAGAAGAAGAACGTATTCCGACACAGGCGATCCCAATCACCCAAGCCAGACCAATCAATTGCAGCATGAATATTAAACTTATTATTTTTATTGGCATGCATCATAAAGCCCACCGAAGTGGGCTTCAACAAAACAATCTTATTCCAGCAATTGCTATTTTAAACGCAATCGCTTTTGAGCGGCTTTACGAGCTATGCCCCTAAGCATCTACCCAAACACCATCTTGCATGTGCAGAATGGTATCGGCAGATTTTGCCAGTTCTTCATCATGGGTCACAATCAGCATCGCCATGTTAAATTCACTGCGTAATTCACGCAGCAATTCAAAAATTTTAACTGCAGTTTTGCGGTCTAAGTTTCCAGTAGGCTCATCGGCAAGCATGAGTGCGGGTTTCGCCACCAACGCACGTGCCAATGCAACACGCTGACGTTCCCCTCCAGAAAGCTCACCAGGTTTGTGGGTTAAACGATGCGACAAACCGACACGCTCAAGCAGATACTCTGCCTGTGCCTTCACCTCTTTATAGTTCGTGCCTGCGCGTAACATTAACGGCATCGCCACATTTTCAAGCGCACTAAACTCAGGCAGCAAGTGATGAAATTGATAAACAAAACCGAGGTATTGATTACGCAAATAACCGCGCTCAGCTTCGCCTAAATTGTCAAAACGCTGACCATTTAAAAATACTTCGCCTGTACTTGGTCGGTCTAAGCCACCTAAAACATGCAATAAGGTACTTTTACCCGAACCACTCGCTCCGACAATCGACACAAACTGCCCTTGCTGAACTTGTAAATCTAGACCACGAATCACTTCAACAGTGGTTTTGCCATCGGTAAAGTGTTTAGAAACTTGCTTGGCTTCCAGAACAATCTTACTCATAACGCAATGCCTCTGCTGGTTGAATTTTCGCGGCACGTAATGCAGGGTAAATCGTCGCCAAGAAACTTAAAATTAATGACAAGCTCACAATCACCACCACATCTTGCCATCTTAAATATGAAGGTAAGTAGTTGATAAAGTAGGCATCAAATAAGTTTAGCCCTAATACATTATTCAACCATGCAATAAAGCCACTGATACTGGACGCGAAAATAATCCCCAAGATTGCACCTGAAACCGTACCAATAACCCCAATGACCGTACCTTGCACCATAAAAATTTTGGTAATCGTGCTTGGTGATGCACCCAAAGTTCTTAAAATCGCAATATCCGATTTTTTATCGGTCACAACCATCACCAAAGAAGACACGATATTAAATGCAGCCACCAAAACAATTAGGAATAACAATAGGCTCACCATCGCCTTTTCCATTTGAATGGCGCTAAACAAGTTACCGTGAGTATAAGTCCAGTCCGAAGCGTAAAAGTTGGCAGGTAGCTCTTGCACAATATCTCGAGATACTTGTGGTGCAGCAAAAATATCATCCAGTTTTAAGCGTACACCTTGCGCACCATCGGGTAAACGCAGCAAAGTCGAAGCATCATTCAGGGCGATATATCCCATCATCGAATCGACTTCTGCACCAATACTAAAAATACCGACCACTTTGAAGCGTTTAAAACGCGGTACAACGCCTGCAGGTGATGGCGTCGCTTCAGGTAAAACCAAGGTAATGCTGTCGTTTAAACCCAAACCCAAGGCATCGGTCATTTGTTTGCCCAAAACAATACCGAACTCACCCTTTTGCAGATTATCGATACTGCCTGCAACCATGTGGTTTTGAATGATGGATACTTTCTTTTCGTATTCGGGTTCAATTCCCGTGACCATAATGCCCGACACTTGCCCTTGTGCGGTCAACATGCCTTGCAATTGCGTAAATGGTGCAGCACCAACAACATGCTTATGTTGCTCAACTTTCGTTGCAAGTTCTGGCCAATTTGTTAAAATTTGTGTTGATGAAACAGTGGCTTGAGGTATCATGCCCAAGACACGATTTTTTAATTCGCGATCAAAACCATTCATCACCGAAAGTACGGTAATGAGGACGGCAACACCCAAAGTTAGACCGATCATCGAAACTAAGGCAATAAAAGAAATAAAGTGGTTACTGCGCCGAGCGCGCGTATATCTCAACCCTATATATAGCGAGATTGGTTTAAACATACCATCAAGTCCGAGGTAATACATTATGGAAAATTTACAGCATCAAAGCGTCGCGTCTGAACGTCGTGTCATGTCACGAATTGATGCTGCCCTGAGAATCAATTACCAGATCATTTCTGACGATGTTGCGCTGAACGACCCTTACGATGCTAATTTTGTTTTACCGCGTTATTTTCTACTACTCGCAGAATTAGATCAATTTGATCATGCATTAAACTACGAATTAGAACAATTAACTGAAAAAGATCAACAAATTGCTCGAATCTTATCCTTATTCAACCAAAAATTAAACCTTATTACAGGGTCTTTATACGATGCAATTGTACAAAGCATGTTACCTATCCCTGAACAGGTCAATTTTTCAGAAAGTGGTTTCAGTTTTTATAGTGAACGTGAATTAAACACGGGCAGTTATATTCATGTCACGCTCAGCCATCCTGAAAACTTTTTCCATATAGCCGCAACCGCGCAAGTGGTTTACAGCCGTGAAGAAGAAAATGGACAATATCGTACTGGGGCGTATTTTATTACTCTACACCCTCAAGATCGCGTCAAACTTGCAGAAGCCGTTGCTTTAAAACAAGCATAATCTAAGAAATAAAATAAATCATTTCTGCATGTTCGCGTATATAAAATCATGTGGATAACGCCATCTTTGCATATCGTTAGGATGGTGTTTTGATTTTCTGAGCCAATGCCCGACTTGCTTTAAGATCACGATAAAAATACAGCACTAAGCCTGACAATAAAACCAAAGCGCCCACAAATACCATGACCGATAAAGCTTCTTGATTGAGTAAAGCACCAATCAACAAAGCAATCATTGGCGTCATGACGGTGGTTAAAGATAAGGTGGTCGCCTGAATATTCTGCAACAATTTAAAATAACAGAACATTGCAATCAAAGAAGCCATGATCACGGTATAAAGTAAAGCTGCGATAGATTTAAGACTCGGCAAACTAGTCGGTACATATTGCCAAATAAACGGCACAATACATAAAGCCGCAATGGTTGATACCAAAATCGAGCCAGTTGCCTGTGCTACAGGTTCAACTTGCGCATTAACTTTTTTCACCCAGAAAATAGACATGGTGTAGGTCAATACACTAAACAGCATTAAAACAATACCCAGAGGATGCACATGCTGTGTTTCGCCGCCAAAGCAGATGATGCCAAGCCCTAAAATGGACACTGTCATTCCGATCCATTGAATACGTGCCAAATGCAACTGAAACACAAAACGACCAATCAAACCTGCTATGATGGGGGTCAGACCAAACATCAGGGCGATAATGCCTGAGCTTAAATAAGCGGTGGCAATGTAGGTGAAAATTTGTGAACCGATCAGACTAAACGAACCTGCCAAATAACTATGCCACGCTTGTAGATGATGTGGAAATTTCACTTTTAACAGCAGCAATAAAATAATAGCTAAGGGCAAAGCAATGAAAAAACGTAGCACCAAAGCCCAAAGCATGTGTAAATCTGACACACTCCAGACAATTGCCAAAGGCGTTGTTGCCCAAATGAAAACCAATAAGGCATAGGTCATCATAATATTGGTTTTAGAAGGCATGCGTGACTCGTATTAAGCAGTTTTACGTTTTTGCTTTTGGATGGTTTGATCCAAACTACTTGAAAACTCACGTTTATCACGTTCTGAAATAGGTGCTGGCCCACCTGTTTGTACGCCTGCACCACGCAAAGTATCCATAAAATCACGCAAATGCAGACGCGCTTTCACATTGGCAACAGTATAAATTTCACCACGTGGATGAATCGCTATTCCGCCCTTTTCAATCACTTGTGCCGCTAGTGGAATATCCTGCGTGATCACAATGTCGTGTTCCTTCATGCGATCTACAATTTCCTGATCGGCGGCATCGGCACCATGCATCACTTGAATAGAGTTAATCCGTACCGAAGGCGTAATCCCGACCGATTGATTGGCAACAAAAGTGACTTCAAGTTGGTAACGATCTGAAGCACGTAAAATGACTTCTCTTAGAATTTTAGGTAATGCATCTGCATCAACCCAAAGTTTAAATGGCAGCACTGTGCAACCCTGATAATAATATGCGACTAGTGTATCAAACTCATTACATTGCAGTATGTTTAAAATGCTCAGAATTGCATGCTAAAGTGTAGATGGATGTGATTTTGTTTCTGCTGCATCGCTGTCCACAATCTGTACAAATGCAGTGGCATTACATGAAATTTCAGCCAAAGACTTGAAAAATCGAAATAACCCTCGATCTAAGAGTAAAGAAAAGAACCCAACATCTCAAAGTGCTTATGAACAATCAAAATAGACCAGAAATCATCCGCATTGAAGATCAGAACTTCGGCAGCCATGTTGAACATTGGAATTTACTCACGGATGAACCCTACACCGAAGTTCCAAAATGGTTAGGACTGGCTCTAGATGCACCAATTATGCCAATGGGTTTATGCCGCCAAGAAGCAGAAATGGATCAAAGCACATGGCTGATTCAAGGCCCAAGCAAAGAGGCAATTCAATTGACACAAGTGATTGCGGTTGAAAATAACAAACCACAAGCTGTAAAAACGGCTTTCCCTTGCTTTGAAAGTCCTTACAAAGTTGAAGCTAAAATTGAACGTATCATTAGCTGCAAATCTAACACTCAAGCGGTGCTTCGACTCAATTTAGGCAACAACAGTATTGTCTATGCTTTTGACAGTTTATACAGCGTCAACCATCAACAATACCAAAAAGATCAAACCTACTGGGTGCATTTAAACGCATGGGCGTATGAACTTGAAGCTGTTGCTGAAGGCGAACAATTGGTGGTCGATGATCCTGCGTCAATTAAACACCATCGTGCGCTGAATGATATTTTAGCAGCCAATGATGGTGTTGCACCTGCCAATCTGCAAGAACAAATTGACGCATGGCAACCTAAGTCCGAAGATGACAAAGCACCTGTAACGGTGGATTTTTCTAAAATGGTCGCATATTTATATGGCGAAAATATCGGTCAGGAAGATGAAGCTTGGTTTCAGGGCAATGTTGTTGGTAAAACCAGTTTTGAATTCATGAATCAAGCCTATACTGTTTATGATGTCACTCTAATTCATGATGAAAATCAGCCTGCGATTTTAATTCGTCTTGCAACTAAAAATCCTGCGCACCAAAACTTTGAAATTGGACAATACATTCGTGGCAATATTTGGATTCAAGCCAATATTCACAATATAAAACAGTAGTTTATTAAAAATAAACCTCAAAGTAGCTGTCTAAATAATAAATTCATATTCATCATCCCCCCATCCTCGCCTTCTCCTCAGGGAGAAGGAACTTTCAATACTTATTTCACTGATGGCTTATAATCAATTTTTGATTGTTAAAAGCGTGCTATTGATAGTATGAATATATTGATGCTTATTTAAGCATTTCAAATTCAAAAAAACGCAGTTATCCACAGCTTTAAATTTATTATAAATTCAAAATCAGCCATATTTTAAATCGAATATGTGGATAAGTTATTTTAAAACCCAAACATCTGCACCAAGCACCGTAGATAATCTGAAAGCCTTGAGTGGTGCGGATTTTAAAAATCAACACAGAATTAATTCATTATTGGCAGATATTATATTTAAAATAAAATTAGTACTTTATTTAATCAATTTTTTATGCTAAAAATATAGCCGTATTTAAATATTTAACGATAAATAGATCATCGGAAAATAATATCTATGAAAATCGTGCAAGAAGAAAACTTACAGCATGTAGAACATCAACTTGAGCAACGCTATCAGCTCGACCCGATGTCTTGCCTATTTTTTGCATTAGGCATGCTGCTCTCCGCCTACGGCTTACACTATTTTGTGTTCTGAGTTTCACTCATCAACAAGCCTCTATGACTTTTCACCTATTTCTATAAAAAAAACCCAGCTAATTCAGCTGGGTTTTTGCTTTTTACTACTATCAATTAACCGTGACGTTTTGCAAAGTCATCCATAAAGTTAACCAAAGCTTGTACGCCATCTAATGGCACTGCATTATAAATACTTGCGCGCATACCACCTACAGAACGGTGACCTGCCAAGTTCAACAAACGGTTTTCTTCAGCTTCTTGCAAGAATTGTTTTTCCAGTGCGGCATCAGCCAAAGTAAACGGAACGTTCATAATTGAACGGTTTGCGCTATAAATTGGATTCGCGTAGAAATCGCTTGAATCGATATAACCGTATAATAATTTCGCTTTTTCTAGGTTAGCTTGATGAATCGCATCTACACCACCGTTTTGCAATAACCACTCAAACACTAAACCAGACAAATACCATGCATAAGTTGCAGGTGTATTCACCATGGAATCATTTTTTGCCTGTGCTGAATATTTCAAAATGCTTGGAATTTCAGGCTTGGCTTGATCAAGCAAATCTTCACGTACAATCACAATGGTTAAGCCTGCTGGGCCAATATTTTTTTGCGCACCTGCATAAATCAGACCAAATTTAGATACATCTAAAGGTGCAGATAAAATGCTTGATGAGAAATCACATACCAACGGTTTGTCTGTTTCTGGAATATTGGCAAACTGCAAACCACCAATTGTTTCGTTATCTGCATAATGCACATAGGCAGCATCGGCAGATAAGTTCCATTGGCTTTGTTCGCTAATGGCATGCTTACCTTCAATCTGAATACCCGCTTCAACGACATGAATATCGCCATAGCGCTGCGCTTCTTTTAAGGCTTTTTCAGACCAAATACCCGTGTGGATATAATCTGCCTTGTTGTTTTTACCCAACAAATTCAATGGAATCGCAGAGAATTGTAGCGATGCACCACCCTGCAAGAACAATACTTTGTAGTTCTCAGGAATATTCATGAGTTTGCGCAGGTCTGCTTCCGCTTTTTCAGCCATGGCAACATAGTCGGCACTACGGTGGCTCATTTCCATGATCGAAAGACCTTTGCCATGCCAGTCAAGCATTTCAGCTTGAGCTTTTTCAAGTACGGCAGTCGGTAATGCTGCAGGACCAGCACAGAAGTTGTACGCGCGCATGATTTTTCCTTTCAGAGTGAAACACAATAAAATGATGGCATTTAACCATATCTGGCAGGGTCTTGCACAAAATTATTTCAATCTATGAGCCAAGATAGAGTCAAAAAATCAATGTAGATTCGAGGGATAAATTTACTAAATCAAAAAAAGAGGTTGAAATGTGTGCGACAATATCTGTCGCAAATTGATCAAAAAAACCACCCACTACTCCTAATTAAATGATATTTTAAATAAATATTAAAGGAGAAATAAACAATGACAACATTCCTCAATCACTTTAAGGTAGATAAAAATTTACTTGAAGTTGACTTCTTTGACCCTAATCTGGAAACAGATACTCGCTTATACATTGATAGTTATTATTTAACTCGTTGTGAGAACATACATTCCAAGTCTGCTCTGACTACTCAGCAAAATTTTATGAAATGTTTAATGGAAGCTCTTAAAGAAAAAGATGAAATTAAAGCAAGAAAATTATGCTCCCATTTTCCTGAGCCCAAATATACTGGCATTGGTGCAACTAAAGAAGGAGTAAATGGCAAAGGATCACACGATATTAAAGTTGAATATATACTCACATGCTTAAAGTCTTCTCAGGCAGCTCAGACAGGCTTATTAGAAGATCTTGAAGAATTAATATTAGTTGCAGATGGTATAGGTCCGGACACTATTTCAGATATAACGACTAGGGTCTGTTGACATTTCATAAATGGCTTGCGCTGTAGGCTAAAACTGAGCAGATCTGGCATGAAACGCAAGGAATAGCGAGATTATTGCTAAGTTTCATAACGCAATCTGAGAAAGTTTTAGCCACAGCCTTTCAGGGCGAGCATATTTTTTGCTGCTATTGCGTTATGTGCCAGTCATTTAAAATGACTAAATTTCCTGTCCCATGCCTTATAGCAGCTAAAAAATATGCGTTGCCGCAAACATAGACGAATTGTCAACAAACCCTAATATTTGCTTTAAACATTTTGCAGAATATACATTAGAACAATGTGAAAAATTAGGTATAGAAACGACTGAAACAAAAGAGGCTATTCATTTCTTTTGTGCAATCGATAACGAATGGAAAAAATCAAAATTTTCACTTCCTCACGCTCCTTGGGGGCCTAATAAAGTTGTTGGACCTGTAATTTTGTTACCTCAAAATATCTTGGAATCTATGATTAGCTATAAAACTAATTATTTTTTCACTAATATTAGACCTCTTGCGAAAGTAAAAAATTGTTTATACTCATCTCATGAAATATGAAAATTTAACAAGATTTAATGATGAAGAATTTAAACGACTTGTTGGAGTTCCTCGTCCATTATTCTTAAAAATGGTATCAGTGTTACAACATGCTGAACTTGCCAAGAAAAAATCTGGAAGACCTCATTCGTTGTGTTTAGAGGATCAATTGTTGTTAACTTTAAATTACTTACGCTGTTATAGAACTCAAATTGAGTTATCCGCCGACTATAACCTAGCTGAAAGTAATGTGAATCGTACGATTCAGAAAGTTGAAAATGCTCTGATTCAATCACGGATTTTCGCATTGCCGAAAAGGAATCAAAAGTTTAATGAGGGGGATTATGTAATCGTTGATGTTACTGAGTCACAGATTGAGCGTCCCAAAAAAACAAAGAAAATTCTATAGTGGTAAAAAGAAGAAACATACGCTAAAAACACAGGTCATTTTTAACCCCCAATTAAAGCAAATTGTAAGTATACAGATTGAAGATGGCAGAAAACACGATCTGAACATTGAGCGTAAGCATTTGAAGGAGATGATTATTTATCCTTATATCATGGCAGATTTAGCCTATAAAGGATTTCATCAGATTAAGAGTAAGTTACTCATTCCAATCAAGAAACCTAACAATTTATCATTACCCCAAATAGCAAAACAGATCAACCAAGAAATCAGTCGGCGTAGGATCACAATTGAACATATCAACGGCAAACTTAAACATTTTCGGATATTAACAGAACGCTATAGAAATAGACGGAAACGATTTGGTCTAAGAATGAATTTAATTGCTGGAATGGTGAATTGGATGCTCTTAAATTAACTTTCGCAAGAGATCTATTGCCACCCCTTTATTTAAAGAAGAAGTTTTACGTAGAGATGCTTCAGCAAGCTTTATTTATTCTTTAAAATCTGGCGAGAAAAGAGTGAATGTAAAAAAATGCGAGAGCAACATCCTGAATTTCGAGGGGGGAAAAAGCAATATGGATGAATTAATCGCAAAAAATCCAAGACTTTTAAAAGAATATAGAGAAAAAGTAGCTAAAAAACGCTATTTAAAAAGAAAAGGTAAAAAAAGAAGATTAGAGGACGCATAAGCGTGCTTTTTATAGACAAATGTACAAGAAACAATACTATAACTTTACACTAGTTCTATCTGCGAACCTTTGATTTATACTAGCGGGATAACATTACCGGCTTTATATCAGTTTAGCGACTTTATGAACTTAAAGAAAAATAAAAGACAGCTTGTCTGGGGTTTAAATCTGCTTGCATCTATGATGTATGGCAGCTTTGCTCATGCACAGAGCATCAGCTTTCAGGATGCTGAACGTCAGTTGTTGCAAAATTCTTATAGCAGCCAAGCCTATCAAAGTCTGGAACAGGCTTCAAAACTTGAAGCTGAAGCAGTAAAAGGCGTAGGTCTGCCACGTGTCGACCTGAATGTTCGTGCCTATGCCTTTCACAGTGAAGTCGATATTCCATTAAAGCAATTTAAAAATAATCTGGAGAATTCACTCTCTCAAGGCGTGAATGGCCGGCTTAATGAGTGGGAGGCCAGTAATGGCGTGGATCTACCTGCAGGTATTACCGATCCACTGCGTGATGGACTTAACAATACTATTCATAGCGGAGTTGGTCTGATTCCGGATACGTCTAATGTCATCCTTGAAGATCAGGTGATTCGCCCCACTGTTTCCGTGATTATGCCAATATATACTGGAGGCCTCACCCGTAGTGCCAAAGAAATTGCCAATATTCAGGTCGGTCGTAGTCAGCTCAGCAACAAACAGCAGCAAGATACGCAGCGTTTTGAACTGATTCAAAGTTATTTTAATGTGCAGCTCCAAAAGCAATTGCATGCAGCTGCGCTGTTTAATCTGAATGCCATGCAGCAGCATTATCGCAATGCCTTAAAAATGGAACAGCAAGGTTTTATCAGTAAAGGCCAGCGTATGCAATTTGAAGTGGCACGTAATAATGCCGAGCGCAGCCAGCAAAATACGCAGGCCAATTTGAATGCTGCGCTGTTCCAGCTGAATAATCTGCTTCAGGAAAGTAGCATCACTGAGCTTTCGACGCCTTTATTTGTCAATAAAACCGAGCCACAGGCCTTAAATCATCTGCTAAAAACTTTTAGTCAGAACTCTGCGCTGATTCAAAAAATGCAGCTGGATACCCAATTGGCCCAAGCCAATGTGAAAGCCCAGCAAGCAGCGAAAAAACCAAATGTATTTGCTTTTGGCGAATATAGTCTGGATCAAAATGAAAACTGGATTGTCGGGGTTGCCGCACGCTATAACCTGTTTTCCGGGATCGATAAAAACAAGAATATTCAGGCTGCCGAACTCAAACGCTCTGCAACAGAACTGCTTACTGCACGCACCCAGCAGGAAATTGAAAATCTGATTTATAAATCTTATAGCGAAGCACTTAGTGCACAGCAAAGTGATGTACTTCTGGCACAAAACTTGAAAGCCGCACAGGAAAATTTACGCATCCAAGAATTGTCTTTTAAAGAAGATACGGGCACCGCCACACAGGTCATCGATGCACAAAATATGCTGAGCGGACTACGAGCTGAAACTGCCTTGAATGCTTACAAATATGTGATGTCACTGGCCACACTATTACAAAGCCATGGCTCGATTGCAGAATTTCCAACCTACATTCAACATGCCAACACCCACTATATTCGCTAATGGAGCCGAACATGAACGAAGATCAAAAACCCAATGATCCTGTGAATGAAGTGGCTTCATCCAGCGATACAGAAAAATCGCCTGCGCAACAGGTAGAAACAAAAACTGAAATAGAAAACAACGCGACGACTTCGACCGAGCAACAACAAGCTCCTGAAATCGCTAAAAAGAAAAAATATTTATTGCTCGCCCTGATTCCAGTTCTGCTGGCAGTCATCGCTTTTGGATTGTGGAAAAGCTACCAACCGGCTCCGCTTGAATTGCAGGGTCGTGTAGAAGCTGAAACAGTTCAGGTGGCGACCAAAGTGCCAAGCCGTATTGAAGAAATCTATGTAGAAGAAGGTCAGCGGGTCAAAAAAGGCGATGTACTGGTGCGCTTAAACAGCCCGGAAATTCAGGCCAAAAAACAGCAAGCCGCAGCGGCTTTACAATCTGCGCTGGCCTTACAATCGACTGCTGAACGTGGCTCGCAGGAAGAAAATATCGCCAGTCTGTATGCCAACTGGCAATCGCTGAAAGCACAGCAAAATTTAGCCAAAGTTTCTTATGAGCGTGGTGCAAATTTATTGAAGGAAGGTGTGATTTCACGCCAGCGCCGTGATGAATTGTATGCAGCCAGTCAATCAGCGGCGCAAATGACAGAAGCAGCGTATCAGCAATACGCACGTGCCAAACGTGGCAGCACCTTGCAGCAAAAGAGTTCTGCCGATGCACAAGTAGATATTGCCCAGGCTGCGCTGGATGAAGCCAATGCTTTAGAAGCAGAAACCCAATTAGTAGCACCTGTAAACGGAACGGTGTCTAAAACCTATGGCAAAGTCTCGGAGCTGGTAGCCACCGCAGTCCCTGTGGTCAGCCTGATTGAAGATCAAATGTGGGTGAGCCTGAATATTCGTGAAGACCAATATGCCCCATTTCAGAAAATGAGCAGTATTGAAGGTTATATTCCCGCCCTAGATAAAACCGCCACTTTTCAAATTAGACAGATCAGTGCTGAAGGTGAATTTGCCACCATTAAGACCACACGTCAAACCGGCGGTTATGATGTGCGCAGTTTTAAGCTGCATCTTGTACCCACACCAGCGATTTCTGAACTGAAAGTCGGGATGAGCGTGTTATTTAAACTGAAAGAGACCCGATAATGTGGACGGGTATATGGCGCGAACTGCGCTATCTGCTCAGCGAAAAATGGGATCTGTGTCTGGTCACGCTGGCACCTGCACTGGTGATTATTTTATTCAGCAGCATGTTTGCTCAAGGGAAATCGGATCATTTACCGATTGCGATTATTGATCAAGACCAGAGTGCGCTGAGTCAAAGCATTTATCAACATGTGGCGCTGAATCATACTCTTAAAATTGCTACGGTGTCGGAACAAACAGCTGAAATTGAGCGCCTGTTAAATCAAAATAAAATTTGGGGTTATATCCATATTCCAAGCGGTGCCGAGCAACGTCTGGTTCGTGCCCAGGATGCTGACATCAGTATTGCTTTTAACCAGAGTTATTTCAGTATTGGAAATACCATTTCCTCGGCCATGCTGGTCAGTACCCTACAAGCACTCGCTGAATTTAGCGGACAGCAATATCTGGGCAACCGACTCCCCTCTCTCGAAGCACCGTCACCGCATATTAAAATATCTCCGCTGTATAATCCGCAGCTGAATTATGAATTCTATCTGGAACCCTATGTCATTCCGGCAATTCTGCATTTACTGCTGTGTTGTTGTGTGGCATTTTCCGTCGGTCAGGAACTGAAGCGGCAGACCTTAACAAGCTGGATTAGCAACTCATCCATCTGGATGGCATTGCTGTCTAAGAACCTGATCTATGTGGCTATTTTTAGTCTATGGACCTGGATCTGGATGTTCTGGCTGATTGAAATTCGCGGCTGGTTTGTTGCCGGCTCGCTCGCTCTGATTCTATCGGCACAATTTCTGCTATATAGCGCTTATGCATTTTTAAGCAGTGCAGTGGTTCTGGCAACCAAAGATTTAAGTAAATCTTTTGGCATCATTGCGGTCTATGGTGGTTCATCTTTAAGTTTTGCCGGTGTGACTTTACCTTTAAATAATGCGCCCCTATTCACCCAGTTCTGGTCCAATATTATTCCGTTTACGCCCTATGCCAAATTACAAACTGAACAATGGGTGATTGGTAGTCCATTGCATATTTCACTGCAAGCTGGATTCATGCTGCTGATCTATGCCCTAGTTTACGCTCTGCTGGCTTATCTGTTTCTTAAAAAAATAGTTAAAGGAGCAGTCCAATGAAATCCCTCTGGTTTTACTATCTGCAAAGCTTTAAGGATATTGTCAGTCACGGCACGATCTTTACCACGCTTATTCTATCCGTCTTGTTTTACAGCTTTTTTTATCCAACCGCTTATCAGGCACAGCAGGCTGAAGCCTTACCGATTATTATTGTCGATGAAGAACAAAGTAACTTAAGCACCCGTATTATTGGTCAAGTGGCACAAAGCCCCAATGTGGAGATTGAGGCGATTACCGGCAATTTTTCCGAGGCCAAACAATGGGTGGAATCACAAAAAGCCGATGGTATTTTACTTCTGCCGGACAATTTATCGCAAAGCTTAAGGCATGGTGAAACAGGTGGCATTGGCCTGTATTTAAGTACAGCCAACTTTTTAGTAACCAGACAAATTGGTCTGGGCTTAGCCACATCAGTTGAGCAAACTTTGGCAGATTACACTGAACGCTTTGGCAAGGTCTCGGATTTTTCACCTGCCCTTTCTGTGCATCAAATTCCTTTATTTAATCCGCTGTCTGGCTATGGCAGCTATGTCTTTCCTGCGGTAGCACCTTTAATTATCCACCAAACCATTCTTTTGGGTTTGAGTATGCTGATTTTGGTATATCGGGAAAGAAAAATAGAATTAAACACAAATGCATTGATTGGGATGTGTTTAGCGGTCTTCACCATTGGTTGTCTGGGATGTTTCTATTTATTCGGCTTTAGCTTCTGGCTATTTGATTATCCGCGCGGTGGCAACCTGCTCGGGATGCTGCTGGCTGTTGCGGTTTTTATCTACACGATAATTGGCATGACCTGCTTATTTGCTAGTTTTCTGGATCTGCCGGAACGTGCGGGGCATGTCATTGTATTCACTTCTATTCCACTGTTCTTTTTATCTGGTGCGGCCTGGCCGCATGCTGCCATGCCCACCTGGATGCAAGTCGTTGGCGAAATCCTGCCCTCTACCCAAATTGTGCAGATGTTTATTCAACTCAATCAGATGGGTGTGCCTACAACACTGATCTTGCCTAAATTGCTCTATCTTGGAATGATCGGTAGCTTGTGCTTTTTTTTGGCTTATCGACGTTTAATTTCTGGTCATCAAAGCAGATAGAGCATTATAGCAATGCTCCTATTCCACTTATTTACCCGATTCGCCAAAGACTTGAATATTGAAATTACGAATCTTGTTGCTACCATTCGGCTTGTCAAAACTAACATCATACTGAACCAGATTTTCCGGATAGGCAATTTCATAGCTGACCTTATATTGCCCAAGCTGATTGGTTGCTTCTTCAATCTCTTTGGTCATTAAAGTCTTAGACTTGTATTCACCTTGAGGAATTGAACGTGAAAAGCGTTTTATCAGCTTTTCATTGTCCTTAAACTGGGTTTGCAACTGCGGCTCTAACTGATCCAAAAACTCGTCATACTTCCCATCACGCAAATCCTCATAGGCTAGCTGTGCCGCCTTTTCCTGTTCAGGACTCGGATCTGGAATATTGTCCATTGAATTACAGCCACTCAATGCAACCGCTGCTGCCAACAACATTAATTTGGTTTTCATCGCTTACCCTTATGCAGTCAACGTTTATAAAAAAGGACGCCGAAGCGCCCTTTTTATCAGTAAAAAACTTATTCTTCTACTGAATTTTCACCGTCTTTTTCCACTTGCTCAGTTTCAGCAACTGCATCCGTTTCAGCCACTAAAGATTCTGCACCTTCAATCGCTTCAACAAACTCGTCTTCTTCAACAGCTTCAATCGCTTCTACACCCACCAATGTTTCGTTTTCACCTAAGCGGATTAAACGCACACCTTGTGCATTACGACCTGTTTGTGCCACTTCAGAAGCGCGAGTACGCACTAATGTACCGCCATCAGAAATCAGCATCAGCTCTTTGCTTTCATCAATCGCAACTGCACCGACCAATTCACCATTACGTTCAGAGGTCTTAATGGCAATCACGCCTTTACCGCCACGTTTTTTGGTTGGGAAGTCATCTACAGGTGTACGCTTACCATAACCATTCGCCGAAGCACACAAAACTTCGCCTGTTTCTGGTACTACAACTAGCGATACGATACGGCTGATGAGTGCTGAATCTGAACTGTCTTCATCATCGCCATCGACTTCTACATCTTCGACATCTTCAACTTGTGCTGAACCGAAGCTGACACGCATACCACGTACGCCTTTGGCCGCACGACCCATTGAACGTACATCGGTTTCAGCAAAACGAATCGCTTTACCTTCATTGGAGAACAACATAATTTGCTGTTCGCCATCGGTAATTGCAACACCAATTAAAGTGTCTTCTTCATTCAATTCAATGGCACGTAAACCATTCGAACGTACGTTACTGAATTGTTCCAATTCAACACGTTTCACTGTACCTGATGCCGTTGCCATAAAGACATAAAAGTTTTTACGCAAGGCTTCTGCTTGTGATGCAAATTCTGCAATGATCTCATCGTCTAAATCGGTTGCAGAAAGCTCTACACCCAATTGTTTCAATTGCACACGCAATGCATCAGATAAATCATCACCATCTGCTAATTCAGCAAAGGCAGCTTCTAATTCTGCATAATGTGCAGCAATGATTGCGTTGGTTTGTATATGTGTAGCATTGGCTTTTACATAGCTACGGAAGTCTGCCAAACGCTCGGTAAATTTCTTCGGTGCATCAATGACAGGTAAAATCGCGGTGATGGTTTCGTTCGCATCTAACGGCAACAAGTTCACCATTGGACGACCTTTCGCACCACGCGATGCCTGTGGCACTTCAAACACTTTCAGACGGTACACTTTACCCACATCGGTAAAGCACAGCACCGTTGCATGGTTAGATGTCACGATTAAATGCTGCACATAATCATCTTCTTTCATCGACGTTGCAGATTTACCACGACCACCACGACGCTGCGCTGCGTAATCTGACAATGGTTGAGTTTTTGCATAACCTGTTTGTGATACTGTCAGTACCACTTGTTCTTCTGGGATTAAATCTTCACGCGAGAAATCAATGCGAGATTCTACAATTTCAGTACGACGTGCATCGCCATATTGCTGTAAAACTTGCGCCAACTCTTCACGAATCACGCCCATCAACAAATTAAAGTCATTCAAAATTGCAGTTAATTCAGCAATTTGTGCCAAAATTTCAGAATATTCTGCATGTAACTTGTCTTGTTCTAGACCTGTTAAACGATGCAAACGTAATTCTAAAATTGCGGTCACTTGCGCAGGTGATAAACGATAGACCTGACCATCTAAACCAAACGGGCGGTTAGGGTCTTCGCCTTCAATTTCATCTGGACGTACAGAAACTGAACCTGCTTTTTCCAATAACGCAACTACACCACCTGCTGCCCACTCGCCTGCCTGTAAACGCTCACGCGCTTCGGCTGGGTTGGTAGAAGATTTAATCGTTTCGATGATGGCATCAATATTGGCCAACGCAACGGTTAAGCCTTCTAAGATGTGTCCACGTTCACGCGCTTTACGCAACTCGAACATGGTACGGCGGGTCACTACTTCTTGGCGGTGACGAATAAATGCCGCAATAATATCTTTCAGGTTCATCAATTTTGGCTGACCATTGTCTAGGCAGACCATGTTGATGCTGAATGAGTTTTCTAACTGCGTATTTAAGAACAGGTTATTCACAATCACTTCAGCGTTTTCACCACGCTTCAGATCAATTGCAATACGCATCCCTTCTTTATCAGACTCATCACGTAATTCTGAAATACCTTCGAGTTTCTTCTCTTTCACCAGTTCAGCAATACGCTCAATGGTTTTGGCTTTGTTGACCTGATAAGGGATTTCAGTAAAGACGATGGTGGTACGACCAGATTTTTGATCTTCTTCAAAATGGTACTTACCACGAATATGCAAACGGCCTTTACCTGTACGGTAAGCATCAACAATGCCTGATTTACCGTAAATAATACCGCCTGTAGGGAAGTCTGGACCTGTGATATGTTCCATCAACCCTTCAATTGAAATATTTGGGTTGTCTGCATAAGCCAAACATGCATGCACCACTTCAGTCATGTTGTGCGGTGCCATATTGGTCGCCATACCTACAGCAATACCTGCAGCACCATTGACCAATAGGTTTGGAATACGAGTAGGCATCACTTGAGGAATACGCTCAGAGCCGTCGTAGTTATCTTCCCAATCGACAGTGTCCTTTTCTAAATCGGCCAACAGTTCATGAGTAAGTTTGCGCATACGGACTTCGGTATAACGCATGGCTGCGGCACTATCGCCATCAATCGAACCGAAGTTACCCTGACCATCGACCAATTGATAACGCAAACTGAAATCTTGCGCCATACGAACAATTGTTTCGTAAACTGCAGAATCACCGTGAGGGTGATATTTACCGATGACGTCACCGACTACACGGGCAGACTTTTTGTAAGCTTTGTTGTAGTCATTGCCCAATTCGTGCATTGCGAATAGCACACGACGATGCACAGGTTTTAGACCATCTCGTACATCTGGCAGCGCACGTGACACAATCACGCTCATCGCATAGTCTAAATACGAGTGCTTGAGTTCATCCTCAATGGCAATCGGTCTAATTTCCGATACGCTCATGCATACTCCTTATTCTGCAAACAAATTTTGCTTGCATTTTATATGTCGTAAAACTTGCAAATGATTAGCCTGAAATGCAGGCTAAAAATAAAAACTAGCGAAAAATTATAGCATATACGCCTGTGTTTTTGTGCTTTAGAGATGATCTTAATCTTGTTAATTTACTTAAATTTAACGGTGATTTTTTAGGCAAAAAAATATTCACACCCAAGAAACAAAAGTGCGTCATATTTTTAAGAGTCACGTCAAAATATCTTCAACATATACTTGCTCGATATGTACCCACATATACGCTAAGTTCACATAATGTACTTAAAACCAATCACTGCATCTAAATTAAAAAAGACAATAAAAAACGCCCCTATGCTATTCACATAGAGGCGTTTTTGACTGTGTTCAGTAATTAGATTTTAGATACTAACTCTGGAACAACAGTGTTCAAGTCACCCACTAACCAGTAGTCAGCTACTGCGTTGATTGGCGCTTCTTCGTCTTTGTTGATCGCAACGATCACTTTAGAGTCTTTCATACCTGCCAAGTGCTGAATCGCACCAGAGATACCTACAGCGATGTACAAATCAGGTGCAACGATTTTACCTGTTTGACCTACTTGCATGTCGTTTGGTACGAAGCCTGCATCTACTGCTGCACGTGAAGCACCTTGTGCTGCACCAAGTTTGTCTGCTAATGGATCAAGTACTTTGTGATAGTTCTCACCAGAACCTACACCACGACCACCAGAAACTACAATACGAGCTGCTGTTAATTCTGGACGCTCTGATTTCACAATTTCTTCAGAGACGAACTTAGAAATACCAGCATCACCTGTCACAGTAGCAGCTTCAACCGCAGCCGAACCACCTTCTGCAGCCACTGGGTCAAATGCTGTACCACGTACAGTACCCACCACAATCGCCTCTGAAGATTCTACAGTTGCAATCGCGTTACCTGCATAAATTGGACGCTTGAATGTCTTTGCAGAATCTACAGCGACGATGTCTGTGATCATACTAACATCAAGAAGCGCAGCTGCACGCGGTAAAATGTTTTTACCTGTTGTTGTAGAAGCAGCAAGGATATGGCTATAACCTTTGCCTAATTCTGCAACAAGTTTTGCTACGTTTTCAGCCAATTGGTTTGCATAAGCCGCATCGTCAGCAAGTAATACTTTGCTTACGCCTGCAACTTTAGCTGCTTGGTCTGCAACTGCTTGTGCACCAGAACCCGCAACCAATACAGTGATATCACCACCGATTTTTTGAGCTGCAGCAACAACGTTTAATGTTGCACCATTTAGTGCTTTATTGTCGTGCTCAGCGATAACTAAAATACTCATGATTTTTATCCTTCTGTATTAGATCACTTTCGCTTCGTTTTTCAATTTATCTACAAGTTCGTCTACAGATTTCACTTGTACGCCCGCTTTACGCTCAGCAGGTGCTTCAACTTTTACAGTTTTCAGCTTAGAACCTGTTGCAACGCCATAATCTGCAGGAGATTTGGTGTCTAGCGGTTTTTTACGTGCTTTCATGATGTTTGGAAGTGCCGCATAACGTGGCTCATTCAAACGTAAGTCAGTGGTGATGATTGCAGGAAGTGCAAGCTCAACAGTTTGTAAACCACCGTCAATTTCACGTGTTACCTGAACTTTGTCGCCATCTACTTTTACTTCTGAAGCAAAAGTACCCTGACCTGCACCAAGTAAAGCGCCTAGCATTTGACCAACTTGGTTAGAGTCGTCATCAATAGCTTGCTTACCCAATAAAATAAGTTGTGGTTGTTCTTGTTCAACAACACCTTTTAAGATTTTAGCCACTTCAAGTGCACCAATCTCATCGGCTGTTTCAACCAAAATACCACGGTCTGCACCAAGCGCCATTGCAGAACGAATTTGTTCCTGCGCTTCTTTAGGACCAATGGATACCACTACGATTTCTGAAACAGTTCCTTTTTCTTTTAAACGAACCGCTTCTTCCACTGCGATTTCACAGAATGGGTTAATTGACATCTTAACGTTAGTTAGGTCAACTCCACTATTATCCGGCTTAACGCGAACTTTAACGTTGGCATCTACCACACGTTTTACAGCAACAAGAGCCTTCATGTAATCCTCGGCTGTTTTAGCAAAAGTAAATATTGAGAAAAGTTAATAATAACTCTTCGCTTTAAATTTTTTAGGTGTCCTATCTTGCTATGTGATCGGCATTTCGGTCAAGTCAGAATTGTCTAAACAAGGCTAAAAATGCCGAAAATTAACTGAACGATGCGTTCATACTTTTTTATTTCTAAAAATTAACAAACCAAGCGACGATTATATAAGCAATTTTAAGCTTTGATTTATATTATGTTTTTTATTTATTTCCCTCATCAACAAGATTGATTGAAATGCAATTCAAATTGAGTTCCGCCTACAATTTAAGCAAAGTTCCTTACATAAAACCCCATAATCTGACTGTCATTAAAGATAGAAAACTTTATTTTTTGCAGTATTTTTTCAGATATAAATGCTCTTTTAAAATGTGACTGCTGGTTCACAAAACTGTATTCAGCAGTTTATTGGGTATGAAATAAACAATCTGTTTTATTTTGATGGATATTTATGCGCTTTCACCACGCCACCTCCCTGATAAAGGGCATAAAAAAAACTCAGCTCAAACTTGCTGAGTTTCTAAAAAGTCACGGTGGATATGACTTAAATCTATCAACTCATAGGCCTGTAAATTAAAAATTTCCCAAACTGCAATAAAATCTTCTTTTACATCTATTTTACTACCAGCGGATGAGCGTGCTTGCCACTGCTGATCTGAAATCCATAAATAGCTTTGTTGCGTTTGCGGATGAATCGCCTGCATTTTACCTTCGGCATTAATACCCTGCACTAAACAATCGGCAGGTAGTTCTTGCTCGATCATCGGCAAGCTTATTTCGACAAAATGTTTCACTTGACGCAAGCCATAACCTGCAAAAATTTCTTTTTGGCTTGGGCTTAATTGTTCATATTTTTCTTGAAGATTCGAAATCATGGTTTTGCCTATCATTTGATATCCAAAGTGTTATGCAGTGGAACAAAAAATAATGTCATCCATGTCTATTATTCGTGTGACCCACTCTTTCTGCTTCTTTATACTGCATAACGCACTTTTTTATTATTCTACAATAGTTGCAATGACATCTTGGTGAAAGCGCTTTTACTTAAAGTATTAAGTACAGCACAAAGGCTTTACAACTGACTGTGAGAAAAATATTTGCAGTATGAAATAGCTATATTTTAACTTGCAAAAATAATGCCGACTTTAGGTAAAGCTTTACTTTTTACTCGCACGTGGATGTGCCTGATCATAAACTCGCGCTAACTGATCAAAATCGACATGGGTATAAATTTGCGTGGTGCTTAAATTGCTATGCCCAAGCATTTCTTGGACTGCACGTATATCCCCACTATTCGACAGCATGTGACTTGCAAAACAATGTCGCAATAAGTGCGGATGCAAATCGACATTAACGCCCGCACGCTGCGCCTGAAACTTCACCCGATTTTCAATTTGGCGTGCTTTTAAGGGTTCACCTTTTTGAGTAATAAACAATGCTGCATCGGGTACAAAATCGCCCTGCCATAAAGGGTAAATCTGCAGCCATTGCATCACCGCATCTTTGGCTTTGCGACCAAAAGGCACTATACGGGTTTTATTGCCTTTACCCGTAATGCGCAGCAATTGACGGTTAAAATCTAAATCGCGGATACGTAAACTTTGTACCTCTGCTAGGCGCAAACCACTCGAATAGAGCAATTCTAAAATCGCTTTATCGCGTCGCCACATTTGTTGTTGTACTTCAGTTTCAGGTTCAGGCTGATCCAAAATTTGATGAATCGTTTCAATATCAATCAAACCCGGCAAAGGTCGTGGCTGACGTTTTAGCTGAAAATTATCAATTGGATTAAATTGTAAATACTGCCCTTGCTCGGCCCATTTCATAAACTGACGAATCGCTGACAACATGCGCTGTAAACTGCTGCTATTTAACTGTTGCTGTTCTACTTTTTGCGCTAAATAATGGCGCAAATCTGCAGCCTCTACATCATATAAGGCAAGTTGTTGTTGCTCACAAAAGCTAAAAAAATCGTTTAAATCGCGTGCGTAGGCTTTTAACGTATGCGGTGACTGCTGTTGTATTTCTCGTTCTTTGAGCCACATCTTTAATAGTTGCTGCGGATCGTACATTAGTCACGCTCCGATTGCTGAACTGCGGCAAACTGAGATAAATAAGCAGCAATGTGTTCAGCCGCCTGATCTGCATGTGTTTCTAAAAACAAATGATCACCATCATGCACAATTTTTAATACGGCTTGTGGAAATTGTTGTTGTAAAAACTCACCTACCGCCAGTGGACTTATCGGGTCTTGATCACCCCATAACAACAAAATAGGCATGTTGATTTTAGCAAAGTCTACCGTGTAATCGGCCTTTGCCTCTACAAACCAGTCAGGATAATTTAAATCACTTGCTTGATAGTCTTGTCGCCAATCTTGCACCTGAAAACTGCTTAAATCCATGCCACCAGATGTTGCAACCAATACTAATCCTTTGACTTTTTCTGGATATTGCAACGCGGCAGCAACTGCAAAAATACCACCCATCGACTGTGCAATGATAATGCAATCATCTGGGATATTCGCCAACACATAAGCCTGCAAACTTGCAAAATCATGTACATGTGAATGTGCAGGTTGATGATTAAATTCAGGATAAGCCACAATTTTTACAGCATTCTGCCACGGCAATTTTTCAATTTTTTCGATTAGCGGATGAAAAAATGCGGTATTGCCTGAAGCGCCAGGTAAAAAAATCAGTTGCGGCATAATGAGTAGAAGTTTTTAGAGTGACATTCAGTACAGCATACCTGATCCGTGCTGCAAGATACAAAAAAGCACCATTCGTTTTGAAAAGTGCTTTTAAGTAAGATAAGAGCTGTTCATGTTAGAACGAAACATCAGCCCTGAAAATAATTTAAATCCAAACGACCGTGATAGACATTAGCAGTTGGCCCTGTCATCCACACCACATCGCCTTCACGCCATTCGATTTGCAACTTACCACCTGCCAGTTCAATTTCAACTGAATTAGACAATAAGCCACGGCGCATACCCGAAACGGCTGCAGCACATGCACCTGTACCACAAGCCAAGGTTTCACCTACGCCACGTTCAAACACACGCAAACGCGCATGTTTTTCGTCAATGATTTGCATAAAACCTGCATTGACGCGCTGTGGAAAACGCTCATGTGATTCCACTTGTGGGCCAATACCTGCAACATCGGCAGTCAATACATCAGGCACAATGGTCACAGCATGAGGATTGCCTATGTTCACCACATCAATGGTCAATGCAGCACCATCTTTCAGCGCAATGTCATATAAGTTATCAGGCTCATCGGCAATGAATGGAATCTCATGCGGCAAGAATTTTGGATAGCCCATATTCACCCGCACCCAACCGTTTTGCCCCAATTCAGGCTCTACAATGCCTGCCTTGGTTTGCACCTTGATTTTGGTTTTGGTCGTAAGCTGACGTTCATGCACAAAACGTGCAAAACAACGCACACCATTGCCGCACTGCTCCACTTCAGAACCATCGGCATTGAAAATGCGATATTTAAAATCGACATTTGGTAAATCGGGCGGTTCCACAATCAGGAGTTGGTCAAAGCCAATCCCGAAGTGGCGGTCTGCAAGGCGTTGAATAGTCAGCGCATCCAAATACGCACGCTGGCTGATGAGATCAACCACCATGAAGTCATTGCCCAGACCATGCATTTTGGTAAATTCTAATAACATCTCGAATTCCCCTTATGGCAATAAACGCTCTCTTTCCCACAGCGATTCAATGCTTTCACGTTCACGAATTAAATGTGCTTGATCTGCATCGACCATGACTTCAGCTGCACGACCACGGCTGTTGTAGTTAGAACTCATCACAAAACCGTATGCGCCCGCACCCATTACAGCTAAAACATCATTTTCTTTGATCGCAAGCTGACGTTCTTTACCCAAGAAATCACCTGTTTCACAAATTGCACCAACCACATCCCACTCTAGCGTTTCAACATCAGTACGTGGGGTTACGGGCTGAATGTCCATCCATGCTTCATATAACGCAGGACGGATTAAGTCATTCATGGCAGCGTCAATAATCGCAAAGTTACGATGATTGGTCGGTTTGAGTAAATCAACTTTTGTTAGCAGCACGCCCGCATTGGCAGAGATACTACGACCCGGTTCCATATACACTTTAAGACCTAACTTTTCTAAAGCGGGACGTAAAGCATTGGCATATTCTTCAACCGTTGGTGGAGTTTCATCTTTATAAGTCACCCCTAAACCACCGCCAATATCAATGTGTTTTAGCTGAATACCCATTTCTTTTAAGGTATCAATCATCACAATCACGCGATCTAAAGCATCGACAAACGGTTGTGTTTCGGTCAATTGTGAACCGATGTGACAGTCAATTCCAACGATATCTAAGTTTGCTAAAGAAGCCGCATATTCATAAGTGCTATATACCGAATCAGACGGAATCCCGAACTTGTTTTCTTTTAAGCCTGTAGAAATATAAGGATGGGTTTTGGCATCGACATCTGGGTTAACCCGTAATGAAATTGGTGCTTTGACATTCATGCTTGCCGCAACTTTTTGAATACGGTCTAATTCTGCATGCGATTCTACGTTAAAGCAGGCAATCCCAACTTCCAACGCTTTTTGAATATCGGCTTCAGTTTTACCTAAACCTGAAAAAACAATTTTCGATGCATCACCACCTGCTTTGAGAACACGCGCCAATTCACCGCCTGTCACAATATCAAAACCTGCACCCAACTTAGCCAATACATTCAATACCGCAAGATTCGAGTTTGACTTTACCGCAAAACAAATTTGATGATCGATAAAGTGGAAAGCACGATCCATATCTAAATAATGCTTTTCAAAAGTCGCTTTTGAATAAACATAGAGTGGTGTGCCAAATTGCTGTGCGAGTTGTTGTAGCGAACATTGCTCGGCGTGCAAAACCCCTTGAATGCGGGTAAAACTCATGAATGTATCCTTTATCTAGAAAGCGTTAAGGTGTAGTCGATGTAGATGCAGCAGGTGCAGCAAACTGCTGTTGCACAGGTACGGCTGTGTCTGACGATGTTGCCGATTGCGTTGCACGTTTAGGCGCAGCATCTGGATATAACAAATATTTTGCGCGTTTGTCGTAATTTGGGTCATTGGGTAACTGTAATGTACCTGACTGACCACAACCGACCAAAACCACTGTTGTAAGCAAAACACTCATGCAGCAAATGACGGTACGCATCTGACCACCTATAAAATATTTTCGATGAAGTATAACGCGATCACTGCCGCGACCAAAGTGCTAATGCAGAGAGATTATATTGAGCTTAGTAAAAATTCTAGCTTACTTACTATTCTGCTGGCATAGATTGACCTTATCAGGTCTGAAAAATTGCGACTTCTGACACAGATAAAGTCAATTTTATTTCAAGGCATCAATTGTCAAAATCTAAAAACTATGCAAAAAATATAACGTGCTTAAAACCAAGTTCTTTTAACAGGAAGTTTTAAAGACTGGCATATCACTTGCTTAATTTTTACAACTGTTCAACTACAGTCACAAACTAAGCATTTATACACTGCGTTTATAAGAAGAAATTTATGCAAAATTTACAATCGATGATGGAAACCCTAAGCGGTTGGGTCTGGGGTCCATACATGCTGGTTCTCATTGTGGGAACGGGCGTCTTCCTCACCTTCCGCTTATTGTTCTGGCAATTCCGCATGCTGCCACTGGCTTTTAAACAAGTCTTTTGCAAACACGACAAAGCGCAAAAAGAACCGGGCGATATTTCACATTTCGCATCACTGATGACTGCACTCTCTGCCACCATTGGTACGGGAAATATTGCAGGTGTTGCAACGGCTTGCGTCCTCGGTGGCCCGGGTGCAGTGTTTTGGATGTGGATGACTGCCCTGTTTGGTATGGCGACCAAATATGGTGAAGGTGTTTTGGCGGTTAAATACCGTATTAAAAACGAAAAAGGGCAAATGTCAGGCGGCCCAATGTACTACATTGAACGCGGACTAAAATGGAAATGGCTCGCGATTATCTTTGCCTTTTTTGGCACAGTCGCCTCGTTTGGAATTGGTAGTTCAGTACAATCCAACACCGTAGCTTTAGCAGTTGAAAATAGCTTAGGTGTAGAAACTTGGATTACTGGCGTGGTAATTACCGTATTTTCTGCATTGGTGATTTTGGGCGGAATTAGCTCGATTTCCAAAGCATCTTCGGTGATTGTTCCGATTATGGCCATTCTGTATGTTACAGGCGGTTTAATTATTATCCTGAATAATTTACACCTTGTCGTGCCTGCATTTGAGCTAATTTTCCGTGATGCCTTTACTGGTGAAGCAGTTGCGGGCGGTGCAATTGGTGCAGTAATTCGTTACGGGGTTGCACGTGGCGTATTCTCCAACGAAGCAGGGATGGGTTCTGCCCCAATTGCTGCTGCGGCTGCAAAAACCGACCACCCTGCGCGTCAAGGTTTAGTGTCTATGACAGGTACCTTCATTGATACCATTCTTGTCTGTAGCATCACGGGGATTGTTTTGGTAATGGGCTTCATTATGGCAGGTAATAGCTTTGGTGGTGCAACAGGTGCTGTACTCACCACACAGGTTTTTGACCAGTTATTGCCAGGCTTTGGTGGTTGGGTCGTCACTTTCGGGATCATCTTCTTCGCCTATTCCACCATTCTCGGTTGGAGCTATTATGGTGAAAAATGCTGTACTTATTTATTCGGCGAAAAATACGTGTTGATTTACCGCTTAATTTATATTGCTTCAGTGTTCATTGGCACCATCGCCACCCTAGATTTAGTCTGGTTATTTGCCGATACCTTTAATGGTTTAATGGCTGTACCAAACTTAATTGCCTTGTTGTTACTGTCTGGTGTGATTGCCAAAGAATCCAAAGACTTTATTGCGAAGCGCAAATCTGGCGAGTTGTATTAAATAAGCCCAATTCATTGAATTATTCCGTTCAAATCATAAATCATACAATCACCCACGTGGTTGTATGATTTTCCATGAAAAATCCAGATAACATTCATTTCGCGAACATTCCTCTGTATGCTGTAGTCAGTTTTTAATTGATGCAATGACTGGGTTATGGCAAAAGTAAAAAGTGTCTATCGCTGTGAACAATGTGGTGCAGATCATCCTAAATGGGCAGGTCAATGTTCAGAATGTGGGGAATGGAACTCACTTCATGAGGTCAGTATTGCCCCTGCGGTGACGCATCGTGCCCAACCTAAAATGGGCGGTGGCTATGCAGGACAAGCGGCCGCCATTACCACGCTTAATAAAGTGTCTGTATCGCACGAAACCCGTTTAACAACAGGCATTGGGGAATTTGACCGTGTTTTGGGTGGCGGTTTGGTTACGGGCTCTGTGGTACTGATTGGTGGAGATCCTGGTATCGGGAAATCGACCATTTTGCTACAAACTGCGACTCACATGGCGGCTGCCAATAACACCGCTTTATATATCACAGGTGAGGAATCTCTTTCGCAAGTGGCGTTACGCGCTCAACGCTTAGACTTACCCACCGATCAACTGAAAGTCATGGCAGAAACCTGTGTCGAACGGATTTGTGAAGTTTTGGCGCATGAACGCCCTGCGGTAGCCATTCTGGACTCGATTCAAACTTTATATACCGAAACGTTGCAGTCTGCTCCAGGTGGTGTTTCACAAATTCGTGAATCAGCTGCCTTGCTGACTCGTTTTGCTAAAAATAGTGGCACTGCGCTGTTTATTGTCGGTCATGTGACCAAAGAAGGGGCTTTAGCGGGGCCGCGCGTCCTTGAACACATGGTCGATTGCGTCTTGTATTTTGAAGGACAGTCAGACTCACGCTACCGTATGATTCGAGCAGTCAAAAACCGTTTCGGTGCAGTGAATGAACTGGGCGTTTTTGGCATGACCGATAAAGGCTTACGCGAGGTTGCCAATCCATCTGCGATATTTTTGAGCCGTTATGATGAGGCAATTCCAGGTTCTATTGTCATGATTAGCCGCGAAGGAACGCGACCACTTTTAGTTGAAGTACAAGCTTTGGTGGATGATGCACATGGTCAGCCTAGACGTGTGGCTTTAGGTCTGGAACAAAACCGTCTGAATATGCTATTGGCGGTGATGCATCGGCATGGCGGCGTACAAACTTCAGGGCAAGATGTGTATGTGAATGTGGTCGGCGGCTTAAAAATTACCGAAACAGGTTCAGACCTTGCTGTACTACTTGCCTGTACTTCTAGCTTGCGTGGCAAAGCCCTGCCACAACAATTGGCAGTATTTGGTGAGGTCGGTTTATCGGGTGAAATCCGCCCAGTACCAAATGGTCAGGAACGCTTAAAAGAAGCTATTAAACACGGATTTAAATATATTATTGTGCCGCGTGGCAATGCCCCACAAAAAGCCATTGCAGGTGTGCAAATTATTGCGGTGGCGCGTTTGCATGAAGCCTTAACTGAAGCCATGAATTTAAGTGAAAACTTAGGTTAAATCCTTGGATGATATTTTTTCAGTTTCAAGAAAAAATATCATATTTATATTGAAATTCGCAGCAAATGCCTGCATAAATACACAGCTTAACTTTATTTTAATATAGGAAAATTTGATGGAAGTTCGACAGCGTGGTTTGATCGCAGCAATGCTCACAGCGACTTTATTGGTAGCTCCGTTAGCAGCAGAAGCAAAACGTGCAGGTGGCGGTAAAAGCCATGGCATGAGTCGTTCGGCTGCTCCAACTCAGTCTTACCAACAACCTCGTCAAACAACGCCAGCACAACAACCAACAACTGCACCAGCACAGCAAAAATCTGGTCCAGGCGTAGGTGGTATGGTTGCTGCAGGTGTTGCAGGTGCGGCAATTGGTGCGGTTGCTGCCAATGCCTTGGCCGATGATCAAGCTGCAAGTGCTGCCGAAGCGCAAGAGGAAAAAGGCGGTATTCCAAGCTGGATTTGGATTTTACTCGCTGCTGCTGTTGCCTTCTTCATTTTCCGTAAGATGGGCGCAAAAAAAAAACTAACGCCTAATCCGTATGCGCCAAATAGCGGTGCCAATCAGGCACCGTTTGCGCAAACACCACCTGCTGCAGCGCCACGTAACGACAATACCAATATTTTTGGTCAATCTGTTGGGGGTTCTGCCGCTTCTACCCAAGCGCCTTTTGGTCAAGCTGCCAATAATAACGCGCCATTTGGTGCAGCTTATACCAACAGTGGCAATCAATTGCCTGATGGTTCAGAGCCTGCAACCTTTTTACGTGTAGCGCGTCAGCGTTTTAACCATATTCAGTCTATGAACACAGCCAGTAATATCGCAGAAATTCAGCGTTATTTAACTCCTGATTTATATCAGTCGATGTATCAGGACATTATGGCAAACCAAGACCAAGATGTAGCAGAGTTTTCTAACTTGAATGCCATGGTGGTCGATTCTGCAACTGAAAATGGTCAATATGTCATAAGTGTACGCTTTACAGGTACAGTCAGCGAAGACCTGAACAGCTTACCGCAACCATTTACAGAAATTTGGCACTTTGTAAAACCTGCAGGCTCTAATCAAGACTGGTTAGTGGCAGGTATTCAGCAAGAGCAATAATTTCAATGGATCTAGAAAAACAGCGACTTCGGTTGCTGTTTTTTATGCCTTTCTTTATCTAAGTTGAGACCCATCATGTTTAAACAGCACGTTTAAATCTTCTAAGACATCAACACCGAATACATCCACACTTGCCACACAAAACCAAACCCTCGATTGATTAGATCTATCAAAAAGTATCATCATTCATCAATACAGTTTATTTAGCCCACCTTCTCTTTGTATCTACCCAGAGATAAATCAAATCACGTTATCCGTATCACTTTGGTTATTTCCAGTCGATCTCCATTTACTTAGCCAACAAAAAAGCCCTGCAAACGGGCAAGGCTAAATTGTTACTGTTAAATCTATTATTCAGGCAATGGAATAAATTGCTTATCGGTATTTTGAACTTTGCGCTCACCGACTGCGACTTCCAAATCTAAGGCTTCTTCACCACGTTCAACTGAAACAGTCACCGTCGTATGCGGTGCTTGTGCAGCAACATAATTAATTAAATGCGAGGTTGAAGTAATCGCTTCATCATTCACTTTTAAAATTTTGTCACCACGTTTTAAACCTGCTTCTGCTGCAGGGCCACCGCGCAGTACATCAGCAACCACTACACCGCCTTGTGCAGGTTCTAAAATGTTGTCTTGTTGCACAGGCAACAAACTAATACCTAACCAACCACGAACCACACGTCCATCTTTTAAAATCGAGTTTAAAACCTGCTGACAGACTTGTGCAGGAATTGCAAAGCCGATGCCCAATGAACCACCTGATTGCGAGAAAATTGCCGTATTTACCCCAATCAAATTCCCTGCCACATCAATCAATGCACCACCTGAGTTACCTGGATTAATTGCTGCATCGGTTTGAATGAAATCTTCATAGGTATTAATACCCAAGTCAGAACGTCCTGTCGCAGAAATAATCCCTTGAGTCACGGTTTGTCCCACACCAAATGGGTTACCAATCGCAAGTACGACATCGCCCACTTCATTGCCACTCAGTTTAAATGGCAATACAGGCAGTTTTTCTAGATCAATCTTAATGACCGCTAAGTCTGTGTCTGGGTCAGTTCCAACAACTTTTGCAACCGCACGGCGTCCATCGTGCAAAGCCACGACAATTTGTTCAGCCTGCGCGATCACATGATTATTCGTTAAAATATAACCATCTGGACGAACAATGACCCCAGACCCCAAACTGTTTTCATTTGGGCCTTGCTTAAATTGATCGGGTAACTGATTGCCAAAAAATTCACGAAATGCAGGGTCATTTAACAATGGATGATCCATTTGTTTCACTTTTTGTGTGGTAAAAATATTTACCACCGCAGGCGCTGCCACTTTAACCGCAGCGCTATACGACACCACCCCACCTGTCCGTGTTGTATCAATTAATGGTTCAACTTTCTCGGCAGGCATTTTGACCCCATCGGCAGCCACAGGCGCTTTCGGTTTTTGCAGTTGTTGCCAAGTCACAAAGCCAATAATAACCAGAATGAGTAACACCCAAGGTAACCAGGTAAAGGTCCGGCGCACGTTTTGTACCTCTAAGTAAATTTTTTTTGATGATTAAGTCATTGAATGAGCTATTGTAAAACGAAACACAAATAGAAACATAAAAAAGCCCAAGAGTTTTGTCTTGCTTTAGTTACAATACAAAATATGTTTTGATATTGGCTAAATATGAGCAATTTGAGAAAGTTATGGCGCAGCTAAAAGAAATTATTCAATGGTGTGATCAAACTTTAAATACACATGAATTTAAAGATTACGCGCCCAACGGTTTACAAATTGAAGGTAAGTCTGAAGTTCAAAAAATTTTATGTGCAGTGACTGCCTCTCAAGAGGCTATTGATGCTGCTATTGCCCAAAATGCAGACTTACTGTTGGTACATCATGGCTATTTTTGGAAAGGCGAACCTTACCCAATTACAGGCATGCGCGGTAAACGCATCAAAAGTTTAATCCAGCATGATATTTCTTTGGTGGGTTATCACTTACCGCTCGATTCACACCCAAGTCTAGGCAATAATGCTGCCATTGCTGAATGTTTGGCATTAGAAAATTTGCAAGCCCTAGACCCGAGTGAACGTCATCCTATTGGTAATATTGGTTTTTTAAAGCAAGCCATGAGCGCAACCGAATTTCGTGACTATCTCACAGCGCGTTTAGGCTTTAAAACCATTCATCTTCCTGCCGAAAAAAGTCAGATTCAAAAAGTAGGGTTCTGCACGGGTGCAGCACAAGATTTTATTGGCAAAGCGGCAGAACAAGGTTGTGATGCCTTTATTTCGGGCGAAGTCAGTGAACGCACCTATTATGAAGCCAAAGAACTAGGCGTGCATTATTATGCCTGCGGACATCACGCGACTGAGCGCTATGGTGTACAACGACTCGCAAAAGCTATTTCAGAACAGTTTAATATTGAGTATAGTTATTTTGAATTAAATAACCCAATTTAATACACCGTTTCACCCAACGATTTCACTCAAATGACATCTGTGTTTAACATAGTCTTTAGATGTATACATTCGAGTCTTATTCTGTATGGTTATTTATACCTAATGCGCAATTTGATCTCGAAATCTATTACAATAGAGCCACTTAATGTTAAAACCCAGCAAAATGCAAGGAATTGAAAACATGACAACCATTACTTTACCGGCTTTACCATACGGTTACGAAGATCTTGCTCCACACATCAGCAAAGAAACTTTAGAATTCCACCACGACAAACACCACAACACTTATGTTGTGAACCTGAACAACTTGATCGCGGGTACGGAGCTTGAAGGTAAAACTTTAGACGAAATCATCAAAGCAACTGCAGGCGATGCAGCTAAAGCTGGTGTATTCAACAACGCAGCGCAAGTTTGGAACCACACGTTCTACTGGAACTGTATGGCGAAAAACGGTGGTGGTAAAGCTACTGGTGCTTTGGCTGCTAAAATTGATGAAGCTTTCGGTTCTTACGAAAAATTTGCTGAAGAATTTGCTGCTGCTGCAACAACTCAATTCGGTTCAGGTTGGGCTTGGTTAGTAGCTGACGAAGTGAATGGCAAACTTTCTATTATGAAAACTTCAAATGCTGACACACCAATGGCGCACGGCAAAGTTGCAGTATTGACGATTGACGTTTGGGAACACGCTTACTACATCGACTTCCGTAATGCACGTCCTGTTTACATCAAAACTTTCTTAGAAAGCCTTGTAAACTGGGATTACGCAAATGCGAAATACGCAGGTCAAGATGCTGGTGTAGAAAAATAATTTCTATTTTTCTGTAGAAAAACTGCTCTTTATGGGCAGTTTTTTTATTTTTGCAGATGAAATGAATATTTATAAAGCAAACAATACATTTCTGATGATGAACGTGTTGACGACTTAAACTTTCATCCCTAAAATGCCCCACAGATTCTCCAATAGCTCAGTCGGTAGAGCGACGGACTGTTAATCCGCAGGTCCCTGGTTCGAGCCCAGGTTGGAGAGCCAATCTATTCTCCCATAGCTCAGTCGGTAGAGCGACGGACTGTTAATCCGCAGGTCCCTGGTTCGAGCCCAGGTGGGAGAGCCAAAATTCTAAAAATCCCACGCAGTATGACGTGGGATTTTTTTTTGCAATTTTTATTGTTTTTATAGTGGATATGATGTTCTAAACGAATGGAACAGGCCTCACTCTCCCCTTAAATCAAAATTAAAACCATACAGTGAAGATCGGGCTATCCCCTCTTGTGATGACTCTATTTTTTCGCTAACTTAGGTTCATCAACAACAATAAAACTTGAAAGCCCATGCAAGCGCCTTGGTTAAAATCCCTGATTTTTTGGACAATTCTGATTGTGGTGATTTTTGCAATTTTTCAATGTACGCAAAAATCTGAAAGCAATAAAACTGCTGCGACACTCATGTATGAACGTCTGTATCAATGCAGTCGTGATCTGAACGCACAACAACAAGCCACCTTAAAACAAATTCAAAGCCAAGTGAAAACAGAAATGACTCAGCAAGAGATGCTGCAATTAATTAACTTATGTCGTAAAACCAACCCACCACAGACACGCGAAGATTATATAAAAGCCATTCAAGCACTCTAAAAACTGCGTTGAAACAAAGCTAGATGATTATTTTTAAAGCAGTTAATCTATAATTACGGTTTTTTTTCAATTCCAGCTTGACCAAAAACAGATACCCACATAGAATGCGTGTCAGATTCTCCCATAGCTCAGTCGGTAGAGCGACGGACTGTTAATCCGCAGGTCCCTGGTTCGAGCCCAGGTGGGAGAGCCAAAATTCTTAAAAAACCCACGCATTATGACGTGGGTTTTTTATTCCTGCTGTTTAGGGTCTAACGACACCGCATCATCTATGTTTGAATCCAGTCAATCGACTTTCTTGCTTATTGGCAGCTTGGCTAGCCTTGCCCTGTTTATCTTAATTTTTAAGCAATTATTTTTCCCCAAGAAAAACTTTTATCCTAAACCGATGATGACTGCTTTTGAACGCAGAATGTTTATGCGTTTAAAACAAGCTTTTCCTGAGCATCACATCTTGGCACAAGTGGCGTTTAGCGCATTAATCACCAACAACCACTATAAAATTCGTGCGCTGTTTAATCGTAAAGTGACTGATTTTGTGATCTTAAATGCAGAAATGCAGGTCATTGCAATTATAGAGTTAGATGACCCCTCACATATTGGCAAAGAACAGGAAGATGCAGAACGGGATGCAATGTTTCACGAGGCAGGTTATCGCGTTGTCCGATACACCGAAATTCCGAGTATCAGACAATTGCAATCAGATTTGAGCTGAAATCATCAACTCGATATTAAGGTGTAGCTTCTGAAGCGGCTTGTATCTGACTGGCCTGCTTCGCTTGTTGTTCTGCAGCTTCACGCGCTTCAATACGCGCAATAATTTCTGCCTGTTGTTGTTTATATTTTTCCTGATTTTTAGCATCACTATTAACTGCTAAAAATGCCATGCTAACCAAGAAAATAGGAATCAACAAACCTAAGCTTGCCAAGAAAATCATCTTTTTTAGGCTTGGCTTTTTTGCAGGTGCTTGCTGTTCAGACTGTGACATCATCTATTCCTAATTCAAACTTCAAAATGAGGCTCAATATATCAAAATCGAGTGTAGGCACAAAGTTTCTTGTGGCTTTTGCACGTTTATTCATCTACAACTTTCTTTGAATCAATCAATAGATAAAAAACCACAGCCTGCGTACAAGCTGTGGGCAGTTCATAAACAAAGTATTGCTGAACAGTCAAAGCTGTCTATTTAATACATAATTGGATTTGCGACAAAACCTGTTTCAAACACGCCAAATGGTCAAAATCTGCAGATGGCGTGTCTTGCATCCGCCAAGCCACATAACCATCTGGGCGTACAAGCACTGCACCTGCATCGGCAATTTCAGACTTTTGCTGCCATGTTGCATACACATCTAGATGCTCATGCGCACCAATCTGAATCACATCTAAATAGGCCAAGTTGAGTTCTGCTGCAGCCGTTTTCCATGCTTTGCCTGACAAACCTGTCAGCAAGGTAAAACGACCTTTACCGACAATATCTAAAGTTGAATGTTTATGACCTTTGGCATCAATCAACCACGTATGTGGGACTTTTGCACCTGGGCGTGTAGTGGCTTGCAAGTACAATTGCGGGTCTTGTAAAAACGTTTCAGTGGTAGTTTCAGCAAGCATGGCATTAGATACATAACGCTGATTCAACTCCACTCCCTGCGCATTAAACTCATAATGTTTAATTGCCAGTGCCTGATACAATTTTTCCCGAATTTGGGCTGCTTCTGCGGTTTCTGCAAAAATAAGATCCAGCATTTCAGCTTGTGTGCTAACGCCATCATCAAAGCCAAAAACTTCTTTTAGATGTTTATAATCAAAGCGGGACTGGTTAGCACGCGCGACAATTTGCTTACCTACAGGCGCACGTTCATCACTGTATGATGCCAAGAGTTCAGGCGTTGCCCAACCTTTCACCGCATAAGCCAATTTCCAACCCAAATTGAAAGCATCTTGCATACAAGTATTAGAACCTAAACCACTCGAAGGTGGATGACGATGCACGGCATCTCCACCACAGAATACCCGTCCAACCGAATACTGGGTGGCCCAAGTTTGATTGACATACCAATAGGATACTTTTTCAATTTCAACTTCTTGGATTTCTTCGCCCACAAAGGCATTCAAACGTGCGCGAACTTGTGCTTCGGTTACCTCAGGCTCACCTTTGCTGATGTCAAAACCCCAGCCCATAATCCATTCATTCCAAGGTTGAATGGCACGTAACAAGCCCATGCCCAAGTCACCAAAACTGGCTTCAGGATTGACAATCCACTGTAAAATTGCAGGTCGATGCGCCACATATTTACTCAAGTCGGCTTTAAAAGTCACATAAACTGTACCCGCACGTGCCATTACACCTTCTAAAGGCAATTGCAATTCTTCAACCACTTTAGAACGCGCACCGTCCATCCCCACCAAATACTTGGCACGTAAACTAAATTCTGTATTCGTGATTTTATTCTGAAAAGTTGCGGTAACTCCATGTTCATCTTGGGTATGTGATAAATATTCGGTATTGAAATTATAAATTGCGCCACGCTCGGCTGCATTTTTTACCAATAATGTTTCCATTTTTGGCTGAATTAAATCGACAAAAGGACATGGACTGCCTTTGATATAATCACCGTGACGTTCATCACCTGTTCCCCAGCAACTCATACGTGCAATTTCTTCACCGACCAAACTGGTGGTAAGCAAACTTTCGCCCATTTGTTGCCACGGTGTTGCAATGGCTTTAACTTGTTCTTCGATACCTAAATCACGTAAAACTTCCATCGCCCGTTGATTGGTAATATGTGCACGCGGGCTATTGGCTAACCAGTTAAACTGGGTGAACAATTGTACTTTGATGCCATAATTCGCCAAAGCTAAGCCAAGGGTTGAACCCGCTGGCCCCGTACCAATTACCAAAACATCGGTATCGTAATGTGTCGACATACTGGACTCCTTTCACTGCCAAATCTGTTGCAAACATCTTGCGCTGCAGTGTAATCCAGTCAAAAAGTGCGCCTATTTGTATGCGTATAAACTATAGATGGATTGGTTTTAGCACTAGTTTGGCTTTGTACTGAATTTTTTGACCGATATGCAGAATGCTGTATCGGCAAAACTGCTTTGGTTTACAATTGCGGTAGACAGATGCGGGTTGATAGGCAAAGCGAATGGAATTGAGGCATTTACGTTATTTTGCTGCAGTTGCAGAAGAACAAAGTTTCACCAAAGCAGCAGATAAACTCTTTACCGCGCAACCGTCTTTAAGCCAACAAATTAAAGATTTGGAAGAAGAAGTCGGTGTAAAATTACTGGATCGTTCTGCGCGACAAATTCAATTGACCGATGAAGGTCGTGCTTTTTTACCCTATGCCCTACAAGCCATTGAAAACTCAAAATTAGCCATTGCTTCAGCGCGTCAAGTTGCCCATCAAAAAAACTATCAAATTCATATTGGTTTGTTGAATGTAGCGGAGCTAAAAGTTCTACCATTAATTTTGGAACGCTTAAAATGTGAAATTCCTGATTTGCAAATTCACATTCAAAGTCTGACTTGTTTGGAGCAAATTCAGCGTTTAAAAAATGCTGAACTCGATTTAACTTTTACCCGCTATGCAATTACACATGAAGATTTTGAAAACCTGCATATTTTGACCGAAAAGATTTATTTGGTGTCGGGGCAAAAGTCTGTGACGCATAAAACTTGCTTGAGTGTGCAAGATGTAATGCAACACAATTTAATTATGTGCGAACAAAATGCCTCGCCTGTTTTTTATGAGCACGTCACCCACGCCATTCCTGTGGAGCAGATGCCTACAGAACGCTTGCTTTGGGTAACCAATGTTTTGCAGCATATTAATTTAATTAATCTGGGCATGGGCTACAGCTTTGTGCCTGAATATTTATTACGCTTTTTAGCCGATCATGTGGTGATTTTAGATACCAATTTTGAAGTGCAAGCTTTAAATTTATATGCCAATTATCGTAAGCAAAATCAAAATCTGGTTTTGCAACTTATTACTCAGGAGTTAAAAAGGGTTTAGTCGCAAATGGTTTAACAAGAAAAATACGGCAAAAATATCTATAAAAAAAGCATCTGACCAGCAATATCATCAGATGCTTTGTTAGATTTTTTATTCAATGAAAGGGTTTACATTAAAGCCAATACAATTCCCACAAAAATAATCAGCCCTACCCAACGGTTATGACGAAATGCCCAAAAACAGCGTTGCGGGTCTTTATCTTTGGTTTTACTCCATTGGTATATAAAGTCTGCCACCACAACCAGTAATGCCGCTAAACCAAACGGAATCAGTAAATTTTCTAACCACAATGCCGTACCAATCAAAAGTACACTGCCCGCTTGCAACAATGAAATAATTTGAATGTCATAGCGACCAAATAAAATTGCGGTAGATTTCACCCCAATTTTCAAATCATATTCACGGTCTGTAATTGCATATTGAGTGTCATAAGCCACAGTCCACGCCAAATTGCCAAAATACAATAACCAACAAGTAAGATCAGGCGTTGCACCTACAGCGGTATAAGCCATAGGGATAGACCATGAAAATGCCGCTCCCAAGAACACTTGCGGTAAATGAGTGTAGCGTTTCATAAATGGATAAATAAACGCTAAAAATAATGCCCCAAATGACCAATAGAAAGTTTCAATTGGTAAAAATAACAACATGGCTGCGCTAAGTGCAACCAAACCCAAGAATACATAAATGGCTTCTTTGGCACTAATCACACCCGTGGCTAAAGGACGTGTTTTGGTACGCTCCACATGACCATCCACCTTACGGTCAGCAAAGTCATTAATGGCACAACCTGCGGCGCGCATAAAAATTGTGCCTAGAATCATAGGGATTAATATCCCGATAGATGGCATGCCCTGATTGGCAATCCACAAGGCCCAAATGGTTGGCCAAAACACCAGTTCTGTGCCAATCGGTTTATCGAAACGACACAAATAATAATATGCTTCTAAACGCTCACGCCACGTGATCTGCTGTGCCAATGCCATACCAATCTCGTATCTTAATGTTGTTGAATAAATTGCTCAAAACGGGGTAAAAAAGTTTCTTGCACAATAAATTTACAGCCATGCCAAGTATAGCAACTCTGCCGTGTCCAGCCTTCATCGAGCAAAACCACACGCCTTTGACACAACGGATTGGTACGCTGAAATAAAAACCAGCCAATGGGTTTATTGCCAATATGCTGAAATAAACGGGCTTTGCTTTGCAAACTTAGAATCGGAAAAATACTTTTGGCTTTGACCCATGGCTGTTCATCACACCCATATAAATAGCTTTCACGCACCCATGAAGTGTGCCAATGTGGCATTTGCATCCACTGGGCATCTTGTAAATTTAAACGCTGAAAAGATTGCTGCAGTGGTTCAACTTTAAATTGTCCGCCTGCGAGCTGAGTCAGTTGTTGGGTCAAAGAACCTGCTGCATATAGCCATGTTTTTAATTCAGAAGGCAGATTTGCCTGCTTGGGAAAAATAGGCTGTGTTCGCATGTTCCGCCACCTTAACAAGATAGCCTAGTGTAGCCCAAATTTAGGCAAAGTTTTGTGACCGATGGCGCAATTCCCTGCAATTATCCAAAAAAATTAAGCGAATTCTTATATTTTGATAAAATCCATGCCAATTCAAAACCATGATTGCACCATCTAAAACAAAAAACCCGCCGAAGCGGGTTTTTCAAATTTAAGATTTTTGATGTATTACAAGCTGTAGTACATATCAAATTCAACTGGGTGAGTCGTCGTGTTCAAACGACGTACATCTTCAGTTTTCAATTCGATATAAGCATCAAGCATGTCTTTGGTGAATACACCACCTTTTAATAAATAGTCGTGATCTTCTTTCAAAGCATCAAGCGCCATTTCTAGGTTGTGTGCCACAGTTGGGATTTTTGCTTCTTCTTCAGGCGGAAGGTCATACAAGTTTTTATCTGCAGCTTCACCTGGGTGAATCTTGTTTTGAATACCGTCAAGACCCGCCATCAACAATGCCGCAAAACCTAAGTACGGGTTCATCATTGGATCAGGGAAACGCGCTTCAATACGTTTGCCTTTCGGGCTAGACACGTAAGGAATACGAATAGATGCAGAACGGTTACGCGCTGAGTAAGCCAACATAATTGGTGCTTCAAAGTGCGGTACTAAACGCTTATATGAGTTGGTCGCTGGGTTAGTCAACGCGTTCAAAGAGCGGGCATGTTTGATAATACCGCCAATGAAGTACAACGCCATTTCTGACAAACCTGCGTATTCATCGCCTGCGAATAAGTTTTTGCCATCTTTAGAGATAGACATGTGTACGTGCATACCTGAACCGTTATCGCCTACCATTGGTTTAGGCATAAAGGTTGCAGTTTTTGCATATTGATGCGCAACGTTCCAAACTGCATATTTGAACTGTTGCACTTCGTCAGCCTTACGCACCATAGTATTGAAGCTCACACCAATTTCTAACTGGCAAGATGCAACTTCATGGTGATGTACTTCTACACGACCAGGCCCCATGATTTCTTCAATTTTTGCACACATATCTGCACGCATATCTTGAGAAGAATCTACTGGTGGTACTGGGAAATAACCGCCTTTCACACGTGGACGGTGACCTGAGTTACCAGCTTCGTAGTCTTTACCTGTAGACCATGCAGCTTCTTCAGCGATTAATGTGTGGCGCGCGCCAGACATATCGATGTCCCATTTTACTTCGTCAAATACAAAGAATTCTGGTTCTGGGCCAAAGAAAGCAGTATCACCAATACCTGTCGATTTTAAATATTCTTCAGCACGGCGAGCAATAGAGCGTGGATCGCGGTCATAGCCTTGACCTGTCGATGGTTCGATAACATCACACGTTACAACCACTGTTGGTTCTGCAAAGAACGGGTCAATAAAACCTGTGTTGGCATCTGGGCGTAAGATCATGTCTGATGCTTCGATTCCTTTCCAGCCTTCAATTGAAGAACCATCAAACATTTTACCGTCTTCAAAGGTATCTTCATCGATACTGTCTGCAGGATAAGTTACGTGCTGCTCTTTACCCTTAGTATCTGTAAAGCGGAAATCGACCCATTTTGCACCACTTTCTTGGATGAGTTGAAGGACCTTGTTCGCCATGCTCATTTTGCTCCGATGTTTTTTGTTGCACCCGAAAGTGCGTGTTAGTAGTTGGCAGTTATTAAGCAATTAGCGTACCAACTTTTAAAAGCAAAGCTAAAACCATGAATTCCGTATGAGAATACATCATTTAAAAAAATTACTTTGTCTCTATTATACTGTCAGAAATACGATTTGCACCATATTCAAACACTGTTCATTTGATTTGATTTAAAACTGCAAAACATAGCACCATTTTAGTGCATTTATGTTTTATTTCTGTTGAATTGTAGATCAAAAAATAGCTCAAACAGTATCTATGCAAGCATTTTGCTGTGCCATGGTTGTATTGAGCAATGCAAATTATCCGACCAATCTTAAACAACACTTTATTTTTTATTGAGCAAAAATAATAAGATCGTTTAAAAATCCTAAACCTGTATTATTTTCGATCAAGCTGATTGAAAATATCTATACTGCAGATTTGTATTTTCTATCGAAACGCTGCACTCAAACTACCTGACGTGAACCGCTAATAACATGCGCCATGATGCTACTTTTTAGCGCATTTTTTACGTTATCTATAAGTGTGAAGCTAAAATATGACTGGTGAATGACCCTGTTTGATCATGTGTTCATTTCTTTCAGATCAAACCTGAACAATGTGTAATAAGCTTTGAAAATCTATAAATTGGTGAATGCGCTGATAAGCTTTAACAGGGATTATCATATAAATAGTCCGCAGAAAATGCTTATTTTTTGCTATGATGATAAGCGCTTCCTTATTCCACCTTCTTTTCGACAAGAAAAATAAAGTCCTTTCTCATTATAGGCGCAGGAATAAAGCAAATTATCTCAGACTCTTTAGCACTTAAAGTGTTCAATTTTCAATAGGTTAGCTCATGCTTTTAATGATCGATAATTATGACTCTTTTACCTACAACATCGTCCAGTATTTTGGCGAGTTAAATCAGGAAGTAAAAGTCGTTCGTAATGATGCCGTGACATTAGAAGATATTGAGCGATGGCAACCCAAGTATTTGGTGATTGGCCCAGGCCCTTGTTCTCCATCTGAAGCAGGGATTTCTATTCCTGCCATTCAGCATTTCGCAGGCAAAATTCCGTTACTGGGCGTGTGTTTAGGACACCAAAGTATCGGACAAGCCTTTGGTGGAAACATTGTGCGCGCTAAAACCGTGATGCATGGTCGTTTATCGGATATGTACCACAGCAACACAGGTATTTTTAGCAATCTGCCTTCACCATTTTCTGCAACCCGTTACCACTCTTTGGTGATTGATCAAGCAACCTTGCCAGATTGTCTGGAAGTGACATGCTGGACCAAAGAAGCAGATGGTTCGATGGAAGAAATTATGGGCGTGAAGCACAAAACTTTGCCTGTTGAAGGCGTGCAATTTCACCCCGAATCGATCCTGAGCCAACACGGTCATCAAATCTTTAAAAACTTTTTGGAAATTTACGCATAATGAGCGAGTCAAATCACATGAATATTCAACAAGCACTCAACCATATTACAAAACAAATTCACCTGACTCAGCCTCAAATGGAAGATGTGATGCGCGCGATTATGTCGGGCGAAGCAACAGACGCTCAAATTGGTGCATTGATGATGGGCTTACGCTTAAAAGGCGAAAGCATTGATGAAATTACTGCTGCTGCACGTGTAATGCGTGAATTTGCCATCAAAATTGATGTCAGCGATATTCCTTACCTCGTAGATATTGTTGGTACAGGTGGCGATGGTCAAAACCTATTTAACGTATCTACCGCCTCTTCCTTTGTCATTGCAGCTGCAGGTGCAACCATTGCCAAACACGGTAACCGTGGGGTTTCAACCAAATCAGGCTCATCTGACTTACTTGAGCAAGCAGGCATTAATCTTGATTTAAACATGCAACAAACTGAACGCTGTATTCGTGAAATGGGCGTAGGTTTCTTGTTTGCACCGAATCATCACAAAGCCATGAAATATGCGGTTACCCCGCGTAAAGAGTTGGGTATTCGCAGTATTTTCAACTTGCTTGGGCCATTGACTAACCCTGCGGGTGTAAAGCGTTTTGTCATTGGGGTGTTTAGCAATGAATTATGCCGCCCGATTGCAGAAGTGATGAAACAGCTCGGTGCTGAGCATGTCATGGTGGTGCATTCTAAAGATGGTTTAGATGAAATTAGCCTTGCTTCGAGCACTTATGTTGCAGAACTCAAAGATGGTGAAATTACCGAATGGGAACTTACCCCTGAAAGCGTGGGAATTGAATCTCAAACTTTAACAGGACTGATTGTAGAAAACTCTGCTGAAAGCTTGAGTTTGATTAAAGATGCTTTAGGCAAAAACAAATCAGACAAAGGCGAAAAAGCGGCCAATATGATTGCACTCAATGCGGGTGCGGGTATCTATGTTTCGGGTCTAACTACAAGCTACAAACAAGGTGTCGCTTTGGCACATGACATTATTTATGGTGGACAAGCTTTGGAAAAAATGGGCGTGTTGTCTGAATTTACCAAAACGCTCAAACAGTACGAAGCATAAAGCAAATCAGGAAGGTGCATCATGGTGGATATTAGCAATACCATTTTAGGTAAAATTGTAGAACGTAAAAAAGAAGAGTTTGCCGAGCGTTTAAAACAACGCAGTTATGCAGACCTAGAACAATTGGCACGTGCAGCAACACCTGTACGTGGCTTTGCACAAGCCTTGCATAACAAACGCCCAGCGGTGATTGCGGAAATTAAAAAAGCATCACCATCTAAAGGCATTATTCGTGAAAACTTTGACCCTGCCGAAATTGCACAGCAATATGAAGCCGCAGGCGCAGCCTGTTTATCTGTGCTGACTGATGTCGATTTCTTTCAGGGTGCAGATGAAAATATTCAGATTGCCCGTTCACACTGTAACTTGCCTGCTCTGCGTAAAGATTTCTTGATTGATCCGTATGGTGTAGTGGAAGCACGTGCCTTACATGCAGACTGTGTGTTATTGATTGTGTCTTGCCTATCTGACCAACAGTTGGAAGAAATGTCGGAAACGGCTTTTGAACATCACTTAGATGTGTTGGTTGAAGTGCATGATGAAAATGAATTGGAACGTGCTTTGAATCTTTCAGAGCGTTGTATTTTAGGGGTCAATAACCGAAATTTAAAAACCTTTGAAGTCGATTTAAACACCTCATTGCGTTTAAAAAACTTGTTGCCGCCTGCGCGTTTATTGGTCACTGAAAGTGGTATCGCCACACCAGAAGATGTCCGCATGATGCAAGACCATGAGATTCACAGTTTCTTGGTCGGTGAAAGTTTTATGAAACAAGCACGTCCTGACCATGCCTTTACGGCACTGTTTGGTCAGCCTGAAAATCTATAATCCAATTTGAAATACCATGAGTAAACATGATTCTTCGCTTTCTAAAGAACAGTACAATTTACTAAAATCTTTTAAAAAGCAAATCACTCAGCCTCATACTTCAAGCATTGCCAAGCCGTCTGAACCCAAAGTTCAGACGCCTGAGCAACAACAGGAAGATGATCTCGCATTGTTTCGTCAGCAAATGCAAGGCGTTCAAAAAATGGACGCAGGCAATATTGCAAAAATCGAACACACTGCCAAGAAAAAACCAGATGCCCAAACGCTGGCCAAACGTGCAGCAGCCATAGGCCCTATGGAAACCGATGATAGCTTGCTGTCCGATACGCAAGCCATGCTTAACCCTGTGGGCAGCCAAGCTTCGCTGAGCTATCGCATTGCAACTTTGCAACATAAAGTCTTTGAAGATTTAAAAGCAGGCAACTTACGCTGGTTTGAAGCTGTTGATTTGCACGGTTGTACGGTAGAAGAAGCGCGGGTAGCCGTTTTGCAAATCATTCAAATGGCTAAAGATGAAAACCAGAACGTGATTAAAATTGTGCATGGCAAAGGCCCTGAAGCCATTTTAAAAACTTATGTAAATGGCTGGCTGCGTCAGCATCGTGATGTTTTGGCTTTTGTGAGTGCGCCTGAAAAACAAGGTGGCACTGGTGCAGTTTTAGTGTTGCTTAAACGCAGCGAAAAGAACCCAAAGTTTAAACAGTAATCGGTTTCATCTTTTAAACAAGGCATTGCAATAGTTTTCTGTTACAATGCCGACCTTGTTCAATATCAGTGTAAGTGAACACGTCTTATGTCTATGCAGCAATCCTACGCAAACATCCTAACCGCCGTTGGTGAAGATCTTAATCGTCCAGGTCTAAAAGATACGCCGATGCGTGCTGCTAAAGCTTTTTCGTATTTAACTTCGGGCTATAGCCAAACCTTAGCCGAAGTGACCAATAATGCCGTATTTCCATCCGACAACCGTGAAATGGTCTTGGTGAAAAATATTGAGTTCTACTCACTGTGTGAACATCATTTATTGCCATTTTATGGTCGCGTGCATATCGCCTATTTACCTGAAGGTAATGTTTTAGGCTTGTCTAAATTTGCCCGTATTACCGAAATGTTTGCACGTCGTTTGCAAATTCAGGAAAATCTGACTCAGCAAATTGCGGAAGCTGTGGCTGAAGTGACCAAAGCACGCGGTGTTGCTGTGGTGATTGATTCAGCCCATATGTGCATGATGATGCGCGGTGTAGGCAAACAGGAATCGACCACACGTACCGTATCTTTTGTAGGTGACTTTAAAACAGATAAAGAAGCCCGTCGTGAGTTTTTAAGTGCGGTGCCTGAGAGTTTTTAAATTGTGGCTAAGTTCCTCAATCAAATAAAAAATCCCGAAATTTATGTTCGGGATTTTTGGGTTTTAGATTAAAAAATTAGCTCGATACATCTTCAGATTCAACCTACAGACACATTGTTGCGTCCATTATTTTTTGCCATATACAAGGCTTTATCCACTTCTTCAAAAAAACGTTGATAGTCTGGATGCCCATCATATTCATGCACACCTATACTAATGGTAAAGTTAAATTCTTCACCTGTTGATGTTTTTAATGTGGCTTTTTCGACACGTTTACGAATATTTTCAGCGACTACCAAGGCACGATCAATGGTGGTATCAATCTGTAACAGTAAAAATTCTTCGCCGCCAATTCGGAAGGCATAGTCACTGCCTTTTGCATATTGCAAAATCACATCAGCTAAAAACTGTAATGCATCATCTCCTGCTGCATGTCCATAACGGTCATTGATTGATTTAAAATGATCGGCATCTATCGCCAACAATGTTAAAGGCGAATTATTTTTTCGTGAAAAATTAATTTCACGGGACACGATGGTATTTAAATAACGGCGGTTGAGCAGTTGAGTTAAGGCATCATTGCCTGAACTGATATATTCAGACACCTGAAAAATTTGATCGACTAAATGCAAAATTTCACGATTCTTGGCACGAATGGATTGAATCATTTCAATTGCCTGTGCCTGACTTTCACATTGACCAATTTTCTGAATTAATTCATCCACCTGATAAATAAATTCGGTAATAGTTTGTACTTGTTCCGAACTTGAAAATGCATAAGCCGCTTTATGAATAAACCATAAACCAAATTCTGTTTTAGATAAAATCGGTTGCGTCATTTTGGTGTGATCGGACACCACCTGAAACATCAGTTCATTTTCCCAATCCAGCAAAGTTCCGCGTTGTCGATCTTTGTGCACGGCAACATCTTGCATGGCAGAAAATAAGCGATAGGTATGTTTCATATCATTATGTACTTCGACCTTCATTTCATAAGATCGGCACATAATTTCTGTGGCAAAGCATAAAATTTGGCTTAAATAATTAAACTGATTTAAGTTGCTATTGGCTTCTGTTGCAAAAAACTCAAAAGCCTTTTTTATAATAACGCGCACACCACGAATAATCAGCCAAGATGGAATTTGTACACGTGCATGCACATCGCCCACTTTAAATTGCTTTTCTACAATCTCGTTATAATTGTGTTGAAACGGAACTTCAAAACTGGAAATTAGCCACTGATATAAAGAGTTTTTTAAGCGATTCTTCACCATCTCTGCAGACAAAAATTCTGTCGCATGTTCTTCAAGCAACATTTGCTGATAGAACTCGATCACAAAATCTTCTGCATGTGCTTGAATAAACTGGAATGTCGCTTGCAAATCTTCTGGCTTAAATTGCTCGCAAATTGACTTCCATTGCTCTGCAAGCTCATGCGTACACTCTTGACACATCCACAACAACCCAGCCAAAAGAAACTGCTAAATTTTAACGGGTTTCACCAGCAACTCAACTTGTTTAGCTGGTTTTTTACAATTCAGTATAAATTCAACAGCTCTTTAAAAAAAATGCACATAGCCTAAACTGGTCTTGTTCCAGTCCTGTTTGTCCTGTTGTTGATATTCCCAACCCAATCGCAACACATGCTGCGGGTTGAGTACATATTGCAACTGGCTGTTCAGCTTAAATTGCCATTGGTGACGATCTTCCCAATACGGTAATTCAAGCTGAACCAAACTATTCATGCGTGCTGACCAGATATTTTGACAACCCAGTGTTGGGCCAATTCCAACACGCCAGCCTTTGTCTAAAGCCTTACCCGCTTGCACATGATTTTGAATTTGCACATAACACAAATGTTCACGCGCTTGATTAGCCACGCTATAACCAAACTGTGTTTTTAAACTTAAAACACCATGCTATTCCGTTTCGCTAAAAGCCCCGTGCGAATTCAGGGCTTCTTGCTGCCAACCCAAATTAAAGCCCCAACTAAGTGGTGTTTTAAATGCGGTCATTGGGTTATAAGAGTTCACCGAGAGTAAATCTAACTGATTCAGTTTTAAGTGGTCTTCACGATATTGCACAGAAGCTTCTAAAAAGTTGAGCTGCGTCCCTGTACGAAAACCACCTTGCGGATCAAGTAAATCATGGTAAGCCTGCCGATGACTCAATTCAACAAAATGCTCGCCTTGTACTTCACCAGTACGCACAGCAAAGTTACGTGCATGATGCCCCTGCACAGGATCAACCTGAGGGCGTGCCACATCCTGACGCTGCTTTTCTAAATTGATCTGACTTCTTAAACTTAAAATTTGTCTGAGTCGCGGTTGTGCAGCTTTGGCTTCAATTTTGCGCCCAATTAGTTTTAGATATAAATCATCATAGGCCATTTCCAGAATTTTAGCCTGATCGCTTTGGCTGTGATTTTGCAAAATTGCCGCCACATTTTCAGGTTCTGCTTCGGCCACTTGATGGGCAGTTTTTGCCAAAGTTGTACCATGTTGTGTGGCTTGCGCCAATAACTGAGTTTCCAAAGCAGGACGATAGACTACATCGGCCACTAAATTTTCCTGCTCTATGGCTTTTAGTGTTTCGATTGGAATAGATGCGACTTTAAACTGTTGCTGTAAATTGAGTTCAGGGCGCACCAAATCCATTAAACCCAATAAGCGATAGGCACAGTTGTCACTGATAAAATAATACGGAAATTGCACATGCTTCATTTCCCAAATGTGCTGCACTAAAAATGTGGTTTCTTGTTCATTCAGTGCCAGTTCATATTCCCATAAATCACGGCTTTCTAAATCGCCATATTCTTTTACTTTTCGGTAATACGGCATCAGTGAGTATTCACCTGGATACTGCCCTGTAAGCCCTTTCCACGCATAAGACCAACCTTCACTACCAGTCACGGTGGCCGCATAATTGACCGCATAGGAAATTAAGTTCAATTCTTTTTGATCTTTCGGGTCTAAGCGCAATAAAGTATGCCCAAACATAGAACTTGGATTGCCCATAAAGTCTGTGGCGTAAATTAGCACCGCTTTATAAGGTTTAATTTGTCCAATCCATTCATCCAATTCAGGACATTGCACCCGCGCCAAATCTTGTTGAGGAATTTGTAATTGCTCAACCAACCAGCGACTACGTGCAGGAAATTTGCACTGCACCGATTGATTGGCAGGTGCTGTTTCAAATAATGCCTGCACATTGCGAAGTAACTCTTGGTCTAAATTGCTTCCACCTTGTTCCGACACAAAATAGCCTGCATATTGCACTTCACTTTTGCCTTGCTGCGCATACATTAAACGCTGCCAAGTCACCTGTTCTGCCAAGTGTAAGTCTTTGGCTTTTTGCACATAATGCGCTGAAGATATTGCAAATTTATTTGTATTTTGTGCTGCAGAAGTCACTGAAAGTGGCTGAATCTGTATTGGAGATGTTTCAGGAGATAATGCAAAAACCGTAGGAGATAAAAGAATTAAACTACTTAAAATAATGGATTTCATGGACATTTTATAAATTTTATATACATATTCAGGCTTAAACGTATTCTTGTGCTATAAAAAAGCCCTGCGAATAATGCAGGGCTTTTATTCAAACTTAAACGTATGCTTTTAATACATCATCATTTGCCATCACGTTCTGTAAAGATGCCAATACTTCTAAAGAAGTCTGGTTTTCTGCAGAATAAATAGATGCAAAGTTTTGCTTAGAAACCGCAAAGAAATGTGCTTTATCTTCTGCTTTAATGCTTAATAATTCAGCCAATACGTTCAAGCTTTCGCCTTCACCAACTGCCATATCGCGTGCCAATGTTTCAGCATTTTCATTGGTGAATGTCACAACTTGTGCAGTTACTGTACCTGTACCGCTACAACCTAAAGTACCAAATGTGATACCAAATAATTGGTTAGCAAAAATACCGTTTGTAGTTGCTGCTAAAAGCTTAGCTACTTTACCAGACTGACCTGCCCAAACTTGAGAACCGATACCACAACCTGCATCACGGTCTGCAAATGCTGCTGTAGAACCGACTGCCAAGACTGCAGCCAATGCTTATTTTTTAATCATAGTCGTACTCCAGAGATTTATTATCCGAAAAATTATGCTTCGAATCGTTATTCTTTATTGCTATGTGTAACTTTTATTACACTATTTTAAGATAGCGAGATGTCACTCAGAAGGCAAAACATTTATCCCAAAATCATGCATTATTTTTGTGCATTTTTGTAGCGTCGATTGGTTTTTAACTTAAAGATTGGTCTTAAATTTGAAAATAGATTCTAGTATTGAAGATAGCATTTAGATTTACTGCTGCTGTTGATCCTCAGTTTTCAGTGTCCACTGCCCTTCTGCATCGCGGTGACCCAAAATTTTCATGACCAAAACCAGACTCAGTAAAAGCAATAAATACCACGAACCGAGTTTGCCCCAACCGACCATGTGCCACGCATCGACCTGACTTGGATACAACCAAATTTGATAAAAGGTACTAATGTTTTCTGCCACCCAAATAATAAATGCCAACAGCAGTAATATAGGTAACATCGGCAGTTGTAATAGATGCTGCTGTAATTGAAACCGAATTTTGGTTTTCCAGAAAATTACGACACTCCAAGCAAATAAGCAATAACGAATATCGGGGATAAAAAACTTGCTCATGAAGTTGATATAAGACAACACTGCCAAAGCCAACATATTGCTAAAAGTCGGCAAATTCAGCAAAGATACCCGATACAAACGCAAAGAACGCGCAAAGAAACTGCCAACTGCAGAATACATAAAGCCTGCAAAAAGCGGTACGGTCATAATTTTAAAGACAGCAGGTTGAGGATATTGCCACGATGCAATTTGTGGATGGGTTAAAAAAATTTCCATGATCATCGCCAAAATGTGAAACAAGGCGATGACTTTGGCTTCTGCCCAAGATTCTAGTTTTAAATATAAAAGACAAACTTGAATAATTAAGGCATAAAACAATAAATAGTCGTAACGGAAAAATCCGAAATATTCCTGGCTACCCATTGATGCAGTGAGTGCAAATGCAATCAGCAATAAAATTCCAAATAAGGCAGCCGAAGCTGCCTTAGTCGAAAACTCAAGTCCTGACTTTAACCATGTTATCCACATGATCTGACAACCTGACCGAAGCTGAGATTACACCTATACATCTACAAATGATCCATCTATATCATTGTGCGATTATAGATATTTGGCACTGTATTCATGTACCGTGTCGATAAATACTTTAGGACGTTCAGGATCTACCCATTGGGTAATGCCATGACCTAAGTTGGCCACATAACCTGTTTTTTCACCATTGGCATAGGCATCATCTAGCATCGCACGTGTCGCTTTAGCAATTGCTTCAGGTGAACCATATAAAGTCGCTGGATCTAAGTTACCTTGCAATGCGGCACGACCACTCACCGTTTGACGTGCGACATTTAACGGTGTTGTCCAGTCCAGACCAAAAGCATCTGCACCTGTTGCAATCATTGGCTCCAGCCATTGACCGCCACCTTTGGTAAATAAAATAACAGGGATTTTACGTCCATCTTTTTCACGTTGCAGACCTGACACAATTTTCTGCATATAGTGGAGTGAAAATTCAAGATATTCACGATGGGCCAATGCACCGCCCCAACTATCAAAAATTTGTACTGCCTGTGCGCCTGCATCAATTTGTGCATTTAAGTATTCGGTCACTGCATCGGCCAAACGGTCTAATAGTGCATGTAAAACTTCAGGCTGTGCGTACATCATGTTTTTGGTGAAACGGAAATCTTTGCTTGAACCACCTTCAACCATATACGTTGCCAAAGTCCATGGACTACCTGAAAAACCAATTAAAGGCACTTGTCCGCCCAAAGCAGAACGAATGGTCGATACTGCATTCATGACATAGTCTAAGTCTGACTTGGCATTAAATTTAGGTAAATTGGCAACGTCTTGCTCGGTACGCACCGTTTTATGAAACTTTGGCCCTTCGCCTACTTCAAAATACAGACCTAAGCCTAATGCATCGGGTACAGTTAAAATATCTGAAAATAAAATCGCAGCATCTAATTCATAACGACGCAAAGGCTGTAAAGTCACTTCACAGGCAAATTCAGTATTTTTGCATAGAGAAAGAAAATCTCCTGCCTGCGCACGTGTAGCACGATATTCTGGTAAATAACGTCCTGCCTGACGCATCATCCATACGGGCGTGCAATCTACTGGCTCACGTAATAAGGCACGAAGAAAACGATCATTTTTTAAGGTCGTCATTTACTTTCCCAACTCATTTTCAATCTTGCAGCCATCATATCAAAAAGGTTGAAGTTTTAATAACTTCATTTCTTGCTCGTCTTTTCAGCCTATTCTAAGTGTTCAAATTCAGCTTACGTTTATGTGAAATACATCACACAAACAAAAGTCACTGTAAAATTGGGGTTATCTTGCATATTTACACAAAACAACTACTGCATCTCCTTAGTTTTTCTGCAATACTTGGCTAGTTTTTATCTATGTAAATGAATAATTCTCAAGGTTGAATTACATGTTGGTTCGCACAATACTCGCAATGAGTTTAAGTTGCATTTTTGCAGGGACTACTTTTGCTGCATCTACTGCTGAACAACCGTTAAATCCACAAGTGATTAGCAATACCGCTATTGAAGATCCGATTGATCCTTTAGCGACAGAAGCATCGGCTGCACAAAATAATCTAAATGCAACAGACACTGCTATTACGCAACAAGAACAAAATGATTTAAATAAGGCTTCAAAAACCTTAGATGATCTACACAAAACTGAAGATACCACTGCCGATGTAGGCACTGCACCAACAAAAAGCTCTGCAAGCCAAACTGCTACATCCAACACAGCAGCACCAAAAGCTTCATGGACTTTAGATGGTTTAAATAATGCCACTTGGTATGAAAATATTGGTAAAGGTCAGTTCCCTGTGTATGCACGTGCACACGTGATGCTGAACAATTCACATGCTTCTCCAGGTGCAATTGATGGCACTAGTGGTAAGAACACCCTAAAAGCAATTGCATCATTCCAGCAAATGAATGGCATTAGCCCAACGGGTATTTTAACCAAAGAAACTTGGGATGCGTTGGTTGCACGTCAAGGTTCACGTCCTGCATTTGTAGAATACACGGTTACTGAAGCGGACTTAAAAGGTCCTTATGCGAAATCTATTCCGCATGACTATGCAGAACAAGCCAAAATGAAAGGCTTGTACTACACCCGCGTAAGTGAAATGTTAGGTGAAAAATTCCACATGGATGAAAATTTCTTAAAGAAATTAAATCCGAATGCAACATTTAATAAAGTGGGTGAAAAGTTATTGGTGACCAACGTTCGCAATGACTTACCTGAAGACATTCACCTGATTGTGGCGCACAAAGGTGCAAAACAACTGTATTTGTTCAACAAACAAAACCAAATGGTCGGCTCATTCCCAGCAACCATTGGCAGTGCAGATACTCCATCGCCAACAGGTACTTATAAAGTGACAGGTGTTGCACCAAACCCATGGTACAGCTATTCACCAAGTAACTTTATTCAGGGCAAAAACTTAAAACCGCTGTCTTTACCACCAGGCCCTAACGGCCCTGTGGGGAATATCTGGATTGGTTTAAGTAAAAAATCATTCGGTATTCACGGCACACCAAACCCATCGACCATTTCAAAAACGGCGTCGCATGGTTGTATCCGTTTAACCAACTGGGATGCAAACGATTTAGGTCGTAAAGTACGTTCTGGCGTGACTGTAAAATTCCTTGAATAATCAGTGATCGCTTTAAACCGCAAAAGACCCACGTTTTTACGTGGGTTTTTTAATGCCGCGATAAAACTCTAAAATGTCTAGGTTCTGCAAAAAATCTACACATGTTGCAATTTTAGAACGGCATGTTGCAGTTCGCCTCTAGGTCGGCTGCGGTGAAAAGATTAAGATTAGTTCAAGTTAAAAAAATGATAGGAGCATTATCATGAATGCTTATTTACACCGTAGTGAAGATCGTGGTCATGTGAAAATGGGGTGGTTAGACACCAAACATAGTTTCTCTTTTGGTAATTGGTATAACCCGAAATATATGGGTGTTAGTGCCTTACGTGTCATTAACGATGACCGTATTGCCGCACATAATGGTTTTGGTACTCACCCACACGACAACATGGAAATTTTGACTTGTGTATTAAGTGGTACGATTTCCCACCGCGACAGCATGGGCAATGAACGCCATATTACTGCAGGTGAATGGCAGTTAATGAGCGCAGGTACAGGCGTTCAGCACAGCGAAATTAACAATGGTGATGAAGAAGTACACATGCTGCAAATTTGGATTCAGCCGAATGTACGCGATGCAGAGCCGACGTATCAGCAAATTCAACGTGACCCAAATACAGCACCCAACCAGTGGCATTTAATTGTCGGCCCGAATGACAATGCCCCAATGCACATTCGTCAACAGGCAGAAGTAAAAGCAGCTGTTTTAGAAACTGGACATCGTTTAGAAGTTACAGCAACACAAGCGGTAAACTATGTGCATGTAATTCGTGGTGAAATCACCATTGGCGAGCAAACAGTTAAAGCGGGCGATGCTTTGTTATTTGCTGATAATGCTGTGATTGAAGCAAAAGAAGACAGCCAGTTCATTTGGTTTGATTTACCAAAACAGTAAGTCCTGACTGTCACCTTATTATGATTGAGCATCTTTAATTTTTTGAGTTACCCTCTTGCCCTCTTCTACAGAGGGCTTTTTTATGGCTGAAATTGCATGATTCATTTTTTAAACACAGTTTTTGTCACGTTAATGACTTTACGCTGTTGTCTGCAAATACGCAGCAATTTGCTCTGCCACATTCCGTGCGGTTCGGGAAACACCAATTAAAGTTGCCGAGGCTGCGCCTGTCCAATCGCCATAACCAACCAACCATAAATTTTGCTGTTGTAACGCTCGATTTTCTAACACATCGACTGTGCCTTGTGCATTAACCACATTCAAACTTTGTAAATGCGACAATGCTGCCTTAAAACCTGTGCACCAAATAATGGCATCAATTTCCTGTTCGCGCCCATCTGCCCAAACTGCACTATGTTCGGTTAAATAGTCAAATGGCGGCAGACCATGTAATACATCACGTTGCCGTGCTTCTTTGACACTTGGAATCATCACAATATCGCCCAAACCACCGATCGGTTGTTCAATACTGCGACCTTCCTGCTGGGCTTTTAAGCGCTCCGTGGCACGTAAAAATAAAACCCGTCCATCTACATCATCGGCTAAAAAACTTGGCGGTTGCTGTGTAACCCAAAAAGTTTCGGCCACTTTAGACACTTCTGCCAAAATTTGTGCGCCTGAGTTACCCCCGCCGACAATCATGACTCTTTTGCCCTGAAAAGCATTGGCATTGCGGTAATGAGCCGAATGAATTTGTGTGCCTAAAAAGCGTTCGCGTCCTGTATAAGCAGGAATAAAAGGCTGACTCCACGTTCCAGTAGCACTCACAGCGGCTTTGGCTCGCCAGCTTTGCTGTGCCGAACACACAATTAAATCATTGCCTTCCTTCAGGACTTTTTCGACCTGCACAGGACGCAGCACAGGAAATTGATAGCGTGTTTCATACGCTGTTAAATAGTCAATCACTTCTAATCGTTTCGGATATTCCTGTTCGGTTTTTGGCATTAACCAGCCGGACAAAGAACTCCATGTATTTGGAGAGAACAGCTGTAAAGAATCCCACGCATGTTGCCACGCACCGCCCGACTGCGTTTGATTATCCAAGATCAGAAAATTGATTTTTTGCCGTTTTAAAAAGTAAGCCGTGGCCAATGCTGCTTGTCCGCCACCAATAATAATTACATCGGCATCCATTATTTGATTCAAAATGGCTCTCCTGCTCGCAATACGCACCCTGTTGCTATGCCTAATCTTAGCGCATAAGTGCAACACGTGAGAGATTAAAAATTCAGTCCACCAAACTCAACTTATGGAAGCACGTAATTAGAAGCAAGCCATCTTGAAAAATGATGCTGCAAAAAAGCCAAGTCTTTCAACTTGACTTTGTTTTGTAAGATAGCTTGATGTGCAACACTGCAGAATCAGGTTCGGGCTTTAAAAAGCCCAAACCAATTTCAAAGTCGAAGAGTGTCCTTCAGGACGATGTTCCACTTCGGTTTCTTTCAAAAACTTTGCTTCCAAAGACCAATTATCACGTTTGTATTGAATCGCGGGACCAAAAGATAGAGCCTGTCCTTTATTGCCAATACTGACACCATTCACTTCATCATCTGTGGTTTGTTTAAATACATAACCTTCGAGTGCCAATTTGACTTGATCATTCAATTGATAACCGATTGCATAATCTCCAGCGAAATAATCCCCCGACTGATAATTTGTGTCGTCATTTTCACTGTTGAAGCTATAAGACATTTTGGTGGAAAACTCCCAACCTTGCGGCTGCAAATAAGAATACGCAAAGATAGGACGAATGGTGTTGTAGTTCTTACCTAAGTTGGCAACTACAGGACGTTGTGGATTGGCATCTTCATAATCGCCTGTTGCGAGCACACCTTCTAAAGCAGCTACACTGTGATGATTGCCTTTATGCCAACCCAACATGCTGCCAATAATCAAATCGCCCAAACCACTGTTAGAGTCTGACATGCCCATCACATTTAAACGCAAATCGACCAAAGGCTGTGCAGCATATAAACCCAACTGACCGCCTGCAATGTGTTGGGGGGTCATCCATACCAAACGTGGAATATAGACATTCACATCGGCATGGAAATTGTCTGGGCCGTCTTTAAACTCACTGGCATGATAGTTCTGATAGTAGTTGAGTAAGTATACCCCAGCTGGTGGTAAAGCCCCTGCTGCAATGCCTTCTGCGCCTAATCCAAATGTATCTAAACCGTTTTCTGTTGCATTGACGTGTGTCGCCATGACACCCAAAAGCATGAGTGCCCAAATTTTGTTATTCATAGAACATCCTATTCAATAGAAATTTTGATGAAGTCTGCCTGCTGCGCCTGAATCATTCATGCGCGAACAGCCGACTTTTAAGGGCAGCATCAACAAAGAACTTGCTGATGCTGTATTGGCGAACGTGTTAAAACTTTGTGTTTTAAGGTGTGGGATTAAGCACTTGCACGACGACGTTCAACTTCAGTCGATGGTGCATTTGCAGTGTCTTTGACTAATTCAAAGTTAAAGGTGATGTGCTTAAATGGTTTGTCTAAACCACGGCGCTGAATTTCTGCAGCATCGGTCACATCTACCGCTGTTGCAACCAGACCTTCACGGGTCGCAAATGCGAAGTCATCCCACAGGTATTGATCACCTTCAATGTTAAATTGCGTAGTGAGTTTGCGGTAACCTGGTGCAGAAATGAAGTAATGCACGTGAGATGGACGGTTGCCATGACGACCTAGTTTGTTTAATAAAGCTTGAGTCGTGCCGTCTGGTGGGCAGCCATAACCGACTGGCATGGTCGTTTGCGCCACATATTTACCATTGGCATCACTGAAAATAGTACGGCGTAAGTTAAAGTCAGACTGAGATTTATCAAAGAATGAATAGTTACCTAAACCGTTGGCATGCCAAACTTCGACTTTGGCATTTTCAATGATATTGCCATTGGTGTCAGTGACTGTACCTTCAATAATTAACGTATCTAAATGGTCTGATTCTGAACCATCATCCATACGCGCAAAACCGACTGATTCAGGCGCACCTGCAACATAAAGTGGCCCTTCAATGGTACGTGGTGTACCGCCTGTTACGCCTGCTTTGGCATCGGCTTCATCGGCACGTAAATCTAGATAATGTTCTAAACCTAAACCTGCTGCAAGTAAACCAAGTTCATTGGCTTTGCCTGCATCGGTAATATATTCCAGACCTTTCCACACTTCTGAAGGCTGAATGTCTAAATCTTCAATGGCTTGAAATAAATCTGCCACTAAACGCACCACTATTTGCTGCACACGCTGATCGACAGGGCGTGTAGCGGTGTCTACGTTCATTTCCTTCACTAAAGTATCAATTTGTTGACGGTCCATGTAACTCTCCTTGGCTATTTTGGCTTTGCTGGTTGTCGCATTGATATTTTGGCTTTTGACACTGCCTTACTGTGTTGATGATGGTGTCAGTGCTGAGCTAAATGCCTCAACACTGACCGACTTCCTTGGAAACTTTTTATCTATTGCAATTCGATAGGCTCAGTACAATATTGCAGCACCTATCCACTTTTAAATATGTGTTAAATATGTTTAAACAATGCTGAACGTGACTGACCACTTGCACCATCGGCAGCACTCAAGAAGCGTTCAGTGTGAATATCACGTTCAAACAAACGGCTTTGCATTAAGGTCGAAATTGCTGCATCAATCATGACTGGTGGGCCGCATAAATAGGCTTTGTGTCCACCGCAACGCTGCTCAAAATAATCGGCAACCGCTTCATGCACATAGCCTGTAAATCCTGTCCAATGGTCTTCTGCTTTAGGTGCATTTAATGCAGGAATGTAGCGGAAGTTTGGATAGTCTTTGACTAACTGCTCAAACAGTTCTCGGTTATATAATTCCGCAACATCACGCGCACCTTGGAATAGGTAAATGGTGCGGGTATCACCCGACTCTAGTAAGTCTAAAATCATAGATTGCGGGCTAGATAAACCTGAACCACCTGCAATAAAAATCGCATCCTGATCATCCGATTTACGTACAAAGAATTGTCCGTATGGCCCTGAAATTTCCAGTGCGTCGCCTGCCGCAAGCTGCTCATGCACATAGGTCGTAGCACTGCCGCCCACAACATGACGAATATGCAATTCAATAATGCCTAGTTCGCTTGGTGCATTGGCAATTGAGAAGGCACGAGTGCCTTCAATACCCGGGAATTGCACGTTAATGTATTGCCCTGCCTGAAACTCCATCGGGCGGTCTAACTGCAAGCGCACACCTTTAATGGTTGGAGATAAGTCCTTTACCTCAAGGACTTTGGCCTGATAATCCTGAACCAAATATCCCAAGAAATCTGGGTCTTCATCAACATCGGCTTCAATGGTCATGTCTGATTCAGGCTTACAGCAGCACGCCAACACTTTGTGTTCTTCACGTTCCAAATCCATCAGCGCGAAAGGTGACGCTTCGCCGACATCATAATAACCATCGGTGACTTGGACTTTACAAGTGCCGCAAGTGCCATGCCCACAAGCAAATGGCAACCACACGCCTTGACGTAACGCGGCATCTAAAATGGTTTGATCTTCTTCAACCTCAATGGTTGTGCCAATTGGCTCAATTGTGACTTGATAGCTCATCTGCGACCTCCTGTCTTGTACTTACTGACTGTGCTTTGCTGTCTTTATTTTGTTGTGATCTTACTGTTTTAAACGTGTGCGCCCTTGTACCCATTCAGTCCTGTGGTCACAAAACGCAGTAGTGATTTTTGATCGAAGCCAATTTCTGCCAAGGTCTGTTCAGGGCGTGGCTGAATTACCTGTTTGTTTAAAGTAAATTGCACTTCATCCCATTTAATGTTTTCAAAGTCAGGATGTTGATGGAAACCCGCCTGCATTTGCTGATCCAAAAATTCCTGAAAGGTTTGCTGCGGCGAAACCAACATGGCGTGTGCAGAACAATATAAAGTGTGATGATCCCAACCCACATACACCAAAATGTTGTCGCCATAGTGTTTTTGTAGGTCGCGTGGTTCAAAGTCGTAATCTGGGCGAATAGCGCGTACTGACATGGTCATTCTCCGTATTGGGGTGGTTTGAGCCGCAAATGACTCAAACCGAAATCCTTTTAAATTTGAATCTTGAAATAACTTAAATTTTAGATATTTACTTTAGATAGTGAATGAGCGTTAAGCCGCATCACCTTTCCATTTTTTCCAGCGTTGCTGGTCTGGTGAACCTTCAATATCCAAGTTATCTGCACCGACATTGAAGCGATAATATTCGCGCAGCATGTTTTCCAAATCTAAGCCACCACAGTTGCCTTGTAGAATTTGGTTCACTGGCAACCATGCCTGCACATATTTTTCAGGTTCACGTTCAAAAATATCGTGACAACCATCTGAACAGGTGTGGTAACGCTCGCCTTTATAAACAGACTCACGATACGTAAACATGGTCGGATCGCCATCCATTTCGGTGAAAGTCATTGGCACTTGGCAAATTTGGCACAATTGCGGTAAGCCTGCGCTGTAGAAACGCTTGCCTTCTGCTTCCATCTTGCGTGCTAACTCCCACTTTGGACGGTAGTATTTGTCAAAGGTGTCTGGATATTTTTCAGATAACCAATCCATTTCCTGATCGGTTGGAATCCAAGTATGGAAACCTGCTGCATGACCGAAGTTATAGAAAATCCACCACGCTTGATGCGACACGTGTTCTTTTTCTTTGGTAATTACTTCTGAATATTTCGGCATACGAATACCGTAACGGCTCAAGTCTTTAAATAACGCACCGCCCGCTTCTTCAAAGTAGGTTTCCCACGCTTCTTTCCACGACATCACTTTGTTTGGCAGCATGTAGTCCATCATCATGCCAACTATAGATAACAGACGAGTCCCACGCCAGAACCACTTATCAATCCATTCCTGTACGATTGGCACGTTATCTTCGTGTTGTTCTAACAAGAATTTCACGATTTCTAGACCTAAAGTCATGTGACGTGCTTCATCGGACTGTGCACTAAAACCAAAGGTGACCGTTGCCATATCGCCATTGTGTGCTGCACCTGACATGAACGGTACGAACAACAAGTTGGTCAATACATATTCAAAGGCAAAGCTAATGGCTAACAAGAACTCAAACGGCCCTGCTGAACGCGCATCTTCAAAGAAAGATTTTGGTACAGACAAGTACCAAACGCGGTCATGCATGTGCGACCAATCCTGAAAACCATCAAAGAATTTGTTGTAATGGCTCATGGCATGAATTTGCGTCTGCACGTGACGTAATTCATCAATCGACTGCATTTGTGATGCGATACGTGCACCTACACCACTGAACTGACGCCCTACATGTGCATAACCTTGGAATGCCTGATATTCAAGCGGAGTTACCGCAGTTAAAAACAGTTTGATGGCATTCAAATAACGCTCATTGGTCACGTTCATTTGACCGTTGTTTTGTGCAAAAGCATCAAAAATGGCGTAAAGTTTTTTCTCTTTTTCTGCCTGATACTTCCAGTAAGCATCCATGGTTAAACGGAATGGATCTTCCCATTTAGACCAGTCTGTAATTTTAATGCCTTCAAATTCTTCGTATGGAAAGGCTTCTTTGCGGTCTGCATAAGAAAAGTCCCAATCCAAGTCACGAGTAAGTGCGCGATAACGGTCTTTGGCATTCAGTTTTTTTGCTGGGGTTTTAACTTGTGAATTCATGCTCATCATCCTTAAATTTTTTAGCGGCAATCTATGCAGCAATATGTTCTGGCGGCACTGTACTCAAATTGGCTCAGTGCACATCCTTATTCCTAGTTCCAGTGCAAACGGAAACTGTCATCATCTTCTTCGACGTTGCCGCCCAACGTAATCATGTTGAGTTGTAAAGACTGAATATCCCAATCTTGTCCAAGTTTTTCAGATACCGTTTCTGCTTTAACAATCAGACCTGTTTCGCTTTCTACCCGAATCATGGCTGGCAGATATTGAATCGTGGCATCTGGGTTGTCTTCTTCAATCGCTTCAATGATGTAGCGCGACGTGTCATTGTCCTGTAATGCGAGATAAACCTTAGACATGCTGCTTCTCCTTAAGCCTGCAAAATTTGTTCGAGTTCGATGCCAATTTTTTTACTGCGTTCCAGCAGTTTTTGTTCTGCAATGTCGACTGCATCTGCAGACAACGCCTCAGCTGCCCACGCTGCAAATGCCGCTTTCACTTCAGGTAAATATTCGGCTAACCACTGGCTCAACAATTGTTTGTTATGTGCAGATTCTGCAGCTGCGGTTTTAAATACGCTGTCTGACCATTTGCGTAAATCTGCCATGGCTTCCTGCATAAATTCCATCAGCATCGCCAAGTCACGTGCTTGATGCTGTGCCAGCCATTGATCAAATTGGGTGTAAACCAATTCGCTCATAAAGCTGTCAATCACCAAGTTTTGTAATAAAAACAGTTTGAAATAGTCCTGCTCGATCAAACTGGTTTCACACAACTTGCGCAGTCCTTGCCATGCTTCATCCTGCATCCATGCTTGTTTGGCTGGAATTAAAGATTCGCCCGTGTTGCCATCGAGTGCCAAACCAACCCGTGAGATGTACTGCGCCATCCCTAAACGATCCATCGCAGCATAAATACAGGCTTGGGTCAGCACCGTGCCATAACCATAAGCACTGCCCGACATCATGTGTAAATTGGCAGTCTGTTCGATATGACGAAACGGCAAAAACAAGGCAATCACTTTGGCTTTGACATCTTCAGAAATATGCTCTGCCAACTGACGCTTTTCAAAAAAGCTAAAGTTACTTTCGGCAATGTCCTGCAAACGCGCACGATGCTGCACATAAGTTCCGTAATAAAACTGACGCGGGTCTTTAAATGCATACCAATCCTGCATTTCAATTGCAGTATGGGTTTTATCATTTAAGGTTTTTTCAGGTTTCCACAGCGGACGATAGTGAAAGTTGGTTTCCGCCTGAATATCAAAACTGACTTCCTGATAACGGGTGGCTGGCTTGTTGCCAAAACGGCGCTCAATATAGGCATAGTTTTGACGAATTGGCTCAATACCCGCTGTTTTAATTTCTAAAGTCATCGCTTATCTCCTTAAGCATTCAGTGTTGATCTTCATGATCAATGTTGTATCGCTGTGCACCGACTAAAGTGTCGTGTTCAATGCCGTAACGCCATTTGTCTTCTTCAGCATCATTCACGGCTTGCTGTTGTTCGCTCATTTCCACCACTTGATTGGTTGCGCAGAACTCGCGGAATGCTTGCTGCGGTAACACCAACTCCACATATAAAGTGGGATCGTGAATGGCAAAGTCGAACTCGACAAATGCGGCATTAATATCGCCCGTTACCCGAATATATTTGGTTAAGGGCAATGCGCCTGTTGCATCCTTCATATTGTTCTCCTACAAGATCTGATTCATTCAGAACTTGCTTCAGTTGCTTCATGCATCTGTTGCTTACTTTTACTATTACAACAAGCGTGCCAACTTTATAAAAACATTGAAAAACAGCAACTTAAAAAATCTGAGTGTTTTTATAAGAATTTGGATTTCATGATTTGATGAATTTTGATGTTTAAAAAATTTAAGATTTCATGATTTGATGAAATACAGCCCGTACAGATACAAAAATTTACCCTTGGGCTTTATGCAATTCGCTTAAGATAAAGACGGAATAAAAACAACAAAAACATATAGATACAACTAAATACTTTTAAGGTTTGGCATGATGCTGTTTAGGTATTATTGAATTTTCACGAATTTGCATAAGATGGCTAAACAGCCTCGAATTTAATGGATTAAACACGGCGCATGGTACGAGTAAAATACGACAGCAGCGGCAAATATGCAGGTCATCCTCAGGAAATTCACGACCTGCTTTCCAAACTACATTTTGACACTGAGCGTGGACAAATCTGGTTTGATGAATATCGCATGTTGCTGATGCATACCAGCATCATGGGCTATTTGCGTAAAGACCTTGCCAATATGATTGGAATGGAACGCACCAAACGCTTTTTTATTCGTTTGGGCTATCAGGCAGGTCTGAAAGATGCAGAAGTCACTACTAAAATGCGCCCAGGTTTAAATGAAGAACAGGCTTTTATGGCAGGGCCGCAAATGCACGGTATTCGTGGCATGGTGCAAGTTTCTGCCAATCAATTGATTTTAAATCAAAAGAAAAAACAGTTTTATGCAGACTTAAACTGGCATAACTCTTTTGAAGCCGATGTGCATGTTGAGCAATTTGGACTGAGTCACGAACCTTCCTGCTGGATGCTGCTGGGCTATGCTTGCGGTTACAGCAGTTTTGCCACAGGCATGACCATTATTTATCAGGAAGTGGAATGTAAAGCCTGCGGGCGTGAGCATTGCCGTATTATTGGTAAACAACTCAGTGAATGGGAAAATGCCGATGAGCTGATTCAGTTCATGTCGCCTGAACCGATGGAACAGGAACTCATTGCACTGCAAGCCGAATTGTATGAACTGAAAAAGTCGATTTATGCCACCAGTAAAAATGACTACAGCATGTTCAGCTCAGTCGGACAATCGGCGGCTTATCAGCGGGTGTGTGACTTACTCAAAAAAGCCGCAGGTGCCAAAGTTTCCATTTTGCTGCAAGGTGAAACAGGGGTCGGGAAAGAAGCCTTTGCCCGTGGTGTGCATGAACTGAGTCAGCGTAAAGAACATGCTTTTGTTGCGGTCAACTGTGCGGCAATTCCGCCTGAACTGATTGAATCTGAACTGTTTGGTGTTGAAAAAGGTGCATTTACAGGTGCACATCAATCACGCTTAGGTAAATTTGAACGCGCCCATGGCGGTACTATTTTTTTAGATGAAGTGATTGAACTTTCGCCACGCGCTCAAGCGGCTTTGCTGCGTGTGCTACAAGAAGGTGAAGTGGAACGCGTTGGAGATTCGCAAACCCGTCATATTGATGTTCGCGTGATTGCTGCAACCAATGAAGATTTAGAACAAGCGGTTAAAGCAGGTCGTTTCCGTGCCGATTTATATTACCGTTTAAACATTTTTCCTGTGCAGATTCCTCCGCTGCGTGAACGCCGTGAAGATTTACCATTATTGGTTGCACATTTCTTAAAACGCTTTGAAAAAATGTATGACAAACAAATTCAAGGCGTCAGTGAAAAAGCCACTAACTTTATGCAAAGCTATGCGTGGCCTGGCAATATTCGTGAACTGGAAAACCTGCTCGAACGTGCGGTACTACTGACGGAAGATCAACAACTGATTAAACTGAATGCCCTGTTTCCGCAAATGCACAGCGACCATACTGTAGATGAGCAAGACAGCGTAGATTTAGACACGCTTTTAACCGAAGGTTTTGATTTAGAACAGCATGAGCAACAACTGATTATCACCGCGATGCAAAAAGCCAAACACAATGTATCTGAAGCGGCACGCTTATTGGGAATTTCCCGCGCTGCACTGGATTATCGTTTAAAAAAATACGCCATGCGCTAGAAATTCCGCAATAAAAAAGCCCTGTTTTTCAACAAGGCTTTTGCATTTCAAGCAGCCGAATTACCAGCTCAGTGTCTGAGTGCCTGGACGGAAAATTGCTTCACCCATAGCATCTGGATTGGCATATTTCAGACCTTTCATTAAGTCACCTTCAACAACACCGTACTGCTCCATACACATTTTGCAGATATACACATCACCACCTTTGGCGATAATACTTTTCAGCATGTTCTGATGCTCTGCATATTTATGTTCAAAGCGGTTAGATGCCAACATTACGCCTTGATCGACCAAATAAATCGTCAGTGGATGACCTTTGCCAAATTGGTTATTGCTCATGCCAATTGCCATTTTGGTGCGGTGCGCATCACTGCTGGTAAGCAAGACAAAAAGTGGATCTTTTTTGCTCTCTGCCATTGCTGGAGATAGACTGGCAAAGGTCAGCAAAACCGATAAACATAACAACTGAATCAATTTCATGGCAGAACTCACACTCAATTTAAATCTGGTCAAAATATTAGCATAATAAATATACTATATTTAAATAATAAATTAAAACGATAGTCTGTATGCAATAAAGCCAAGCACTAAACTTTTTCAAAAATTAAAAATTGATCACTGTAAAATGACCCCAGCATCAACAATCACAATTCAATACGTCCAAAAAACAAAGCGCCACCGAAAACGGCAGCGCCAAGCATGTATTTAAGAGCAATCTTTTCTAGTAGAAATGAAGGGTTAAGCCGCTAAATTTTTCTTGAGTTCATCTTCTACAATACCAATTTCCAACTCACTGAAACGACGGATTTCCCCTTCTGCATGTTTTTCCAACATGCCGCCAATCAATGGCACTTTAACCTTAATTGTCCAGTTTAATTGAATATCAATTTTTTCATGGTTGCCTGTCACACTACGCTCGCCTTTAGCTTCTAAAGGCAAGTTTGCACCAAGCTCCACGGTAGAAGTAAGCGCCGTTAAATGGGTCACATCATTGCGTTTTAAACGAAATGCATCTTTTAATAATTTTTTAGCCATATCTGGAATATTCACATCTAAATTATAAGCACGGCGTAAAGTGTAAATATCACCGTTCTTTTTAGATTCTAAAATTTCCAAATTTTCACCAGGAATACGCTTGCAGACTGCTTCATGCAAAGCAACATCTGCCACTAAACGCTTAAATTCGTCAATTGAAACGCCATGAATGGTGGCGTTTACAGTAAATTGATGAGCCATTTGAGTTCCTTTTATTTTGTTTATTGATGGAGTAGGTCTAGCATCATCGTGCAATATAATTTGGCTGATGCTCAACGGGTATAAGCTGTTTTATATCCTAAATACAACTTTATTTTCAGGCTATTAAAATGTTTTTTCCGCCTGCTGTCATTGACTCTATTTTGTCTATTCTGTGTAAATGATGCCAAATTCAGCGGCATAGGTTTCATGGCTATAAATAGTTAAATAATGCCCATAAAATTCAATTTTGGCATAAAAATGTTCTGCGCCATCATCTAGTCCTGTGGAACACCATGTCGTCCCTTTGGGGAAATCATCTAACCACTGGGCTTGGTAAAAATCTGCAATCGAATCAAACTGTAAATAACGCTCAGGATACGCTAAAATATCCAATGCCAATAAATCAAATTGTTTAAGCTGCGCCTGTTTAAAATCAATTAAATTGCTCATCGCTACACGCCATCACACCGCAGAATGTGCCGCATGTTGTTGTCGGATTTTATGCCATTCACGCCAGCCCAAATAAGCAAGAACCACAAAACCTGCATATAACACAGCCGTTAACAGCAACTCTTTGTAAATAAACATGCCGATATACACCAGATCGACCACAATCCATAACACCCATGTAGCCAAGTATTTACGACTGGTCCAATAGGTTGCCAATAGACTCATAGCTGCCAGTTGTGCATCCAATAAAGGCAGTGAAGCCTGCGTCCACCACTTTAAACTTAGCCCAAACAGTAAACCCAGTATGCTACTCAGTGCAATTTGCAGCCACATTTTAGAGAGTGGCAAGCTTTGAATGATGATATGTTGTTTTTGCTGCTGTGCAGTTTTCCACTGGAAAAAACCATAAACAGCCATGCCCATAAATAGGGTTTGTAATACCGTTTCGCCATACAATTGATATTCAAAGAACAAATAGGCATACAGCAAACAGGCAATAAAATTCACCACCCAGCAAGCTATATGTCGCTTAATGGTTAAGGTCACGCCTAAAACACTAATCAACACAGCAATGATTTCTAAAACTGACATTGATGCTGCCTATGTAAAAGAAAAAGGCATGATACCTCTTTTCGGGAAAATAGCGCAAAACTCAACATTTAACCAAACACTTAACTGACAAGAAGATGCTGCAATTAATTTTCAAGAAACCTCTGTAAAATCATAAACAGAAAATCAGGCATGAAAATCAATCTGTTTGAAACTGCTCTGAATTATTGTATTTATGCTCTCGCCCAAAGCGGTCTACATGGGTAATAAAAACTCCGTATTTGCCGACAAAATATTCAAGGGATTGCTCGTAAAAACTCCAGTAAATTGACCACTCCCCCAAGTCTAACTGACGAATTTGCGTATGTGCTTTGGCAGGCATTTTATTCAGCACTTCTTGTTGAATAGTTTCGGCATCTTCAGGGTCACGACTAGATACTTTTAAGCTTAAAAATATTTCTGCGATATCATCAAATAATTGCTGTTCGTATTCGGCAACTTCTTCCACCACCTCTTCTACAGGGCGCGGTGCTTTGTGGGTAATCGGGTCTTGGACAATATTGGCAATATCTTGACAGCTTTGCTGAAAAGTACGATTAATTTTTATTTTGAACCAGACTTTCCAGACTGCATATACGGCAATCAACAACAAAATCCATAACAATAGTTTTGCCATCTTGGTCTTCGCTCTTATTTCAGGCGTTTCAATAAAGTATAACCATTTCAGGGCTTAGCGTCTATTCGCTGCTGCACGCTTCAACGCTTATGCTTTAACAGATGATTCCATCCATGCATCGCTAAAAAGTGCAATGCTCAATTACACAATGATACCGATTGCCTTAAAAATAGGACTTGTGCTGCAGTATAACGCAGTAAAACACAACAATTTTCTGCTATTTCTTTAAACACTTTTCGCTTCCAATAGAGCCTTGTTTTTATCTATCACCCTAAGCCTAGATGATTAGAGCTGCACAAATTCAAGATGTCGCCAATTTGGTTGCGGTATTACACGCCAGTATTCGCTCTTGTATTCAAGATCATCAACGCAATGAAGCCAAAATTCAGTCATGGCTAGAAAATAAAAGCTATGAAAATATTTTAATGCTGCTGCATTACAACAATTGTTGGGTCTATGTCTTACAGCATGTGGTGGTTGGCTTTATTATGATGAGTGATCGCGGGCAAATTTTACAACATGCCATTGCCCCCGAAGTACAACAACGCGGTATTGGTCAAGCCTTGTTATTTGAAGCAATAAGCGATTTAAAGCGCAAAAATGTATCGCACATGAGTGTATTTAGCACACAGACTGCTTTAAGTTTTTATGAAAAAAATGGCTTTGAAATACAACCTCAAAAAATTAGCTATGGGCACTTCACACCCATGCTCAAACATCTCAATGGCGAACCCTTAGAGCACACTTAAAAAACAAACTTTCCAATATAGTGAACGCACATAAAAAAACCGCTTTCAGGTGAAAGCGGTTTTTTGGGGATGTGGATTCGATTTTATAAACGAATCTAATTTTATAAGCGAACTAGGGCAATAATTTTTTCTGCCAGTTCTTCTGTAGCTGTCGCAGTCAACTCTGCATCTGCACCACTGTTTACATCACTAATGACCACAATGCCCGTTTCGCGGAGTAATGCAACCTGCGCAGCATCTAAACCTGCTTTGGCAATGGCAACAATACCCTGCTGAATCAGCAAGCTTTCAAGTGTTTGTGCCTGTTCAAGTGCTTGGCTTGGTACACATACCGCTGCAGGTTTTTGACCCAAACGTGCAGCACGGTCTTCGGTTGTTACAGGTGTACTGTGTGCAGTCCATTCTACGCAAGCTTCAACCATACCTGCGCCAATGGTCACGTTATTTAAACGATCAATGAAAATAAACGAACCCGTATAACGACTGTCTTGATAACGGTCAAATACCACAGGCGCATCAAATTCGATGGTGACATTGGCAATTGCATTCAGTTCAAGCTGTTCAACCTGCACCTGTTCCAAAGTATTCACATTGGTACGGTAATGAATGGCTGTGACTTTTGCAGGCACAGTTTGTGTACCCACTTTTAAGTTATACAGCTTGCCAATAGATAGTGGCTGATCAGCCATCCACACCACAGTGGCATTTACAGCACGTGAAATTTCAGGACGCACTTGATCTTCACGCACCAACACATTACCACGTGAAATATCAATTTCATCGTTCAGTGTTAGGGTAACTGCTTGACCTGCAATTGCATGTTCAAGATTGCCATCAAAAGTCACAATCTCTTTTACTGTCGAGCTTTTACCCGATGGCAATGCCACAATGCGGTCACCCACATGAATATCGCCCAAAGCAATCGTGCCGCAGAAACCACGGAAGTCAAGGTTTGGACGGTTGACATACTGCACAGGGAAACGGAAATCATTTTGAGCCGAGTTACGGTTAATTTCTACCGACTCCAATGTTCCCATTAAAGTATCGCCTGTGTACCAAGGGGTATGCTCAGACTTGTTCACCACGTTATCGCCATTTAAGGCAGAAATTGGCGTGAAAATAATATTCGATGGTTTACGATCACCCAGTTGATTCACAAAGTTCGCATATTCCGTCTGAATTTCGTTAAATCGTGCTTCTGAATAATCCACCAAATCCATTTTATTGATGGCAACCACAATATTGTTAATGCCCAATAAACTAGAAATAAAAGTATGACGACGGGTCTGAGTTTGTACGCCATAACGCGCATCAATCAAAATAATCGCCAAGTCACAAGTCGATGCACCTGTTGCCATGTTACGTGTATATTGCTCATGCCCAGGTGTATCGGCAATGATGAACTTACGCTTTTCAGTAGAAAAATAACGATAAGCCACATCAATGGTAATGCCCTGCTCACGCTCGGCTTGCAAACCATCGACCAATAAAGCTAAATCAGGTGCATCGCCCGTAGTGCCGACTTTTTTCGAGTCACGAGTCACGGCTTGTAATTGATCTTCATAAATCAATTTTGAGTCATACAACAAACGACCAATTAATGTCGATTTACCATCGTCTACGTTACCGCAAGTTAAAAATCGCAGTAGATCTTTGTTTTCGTGCTGTTTTAAATACGCCAAAATATCTTGGCTAATTAAATTCGATTGATGAGACATTGCTCAAAGCTCCACATATTTTTTAGAAATCGGTTTTTTAATCTTTAATCCCTCTAAATCTCCCTTTTATAAAGGGAGGCTTTGCTCCGCTTTTTATAAGTCCCTCTTTTATAAAGAGGGGTTTGGGGAGATTTTTCAGGAGAGATTAGAAGTAACCTTCTTGCTTTTTCTTTTCCATCGAGCCAGCTTCATCGTGGTCAATCATACGACCCTGACGCTCTGAACTGGTTGCCAATAGCATTTCCTGAATAATTTCAGGCAAGGTATTCGCTTCTGATTCGACTGCACCCGTAAGTGGATAACAACCTAAAGTACGGAAGCGTACCGATTTCATTTGTGGAACTTCACCTTCTAGCAACGGCATGCGTTCGTCATCGACCATAATTAAAGTGCCGCTACGCTCAACGACAGGACGTTCTGCAGCCAAATACAACGGTACTAATGGAATACTTTCGAGGTAAATGTATTGCCAAATATCCAATTCAGTCCAGTTAGACAATGGGAACACACGAATACTTTCGCCTTTATTGACCTTGCCATTATACAAATTCCACAATTCAGGACGCTGATTTTTCGGGTCCCAACGATGTTTTGCATCACGGAAAGAATAAACACGTTCTTTGGCACGTGATTTTTCCTCATCACGACGCGCGCCACCAAATGCCGCATCAAAACCGTATTTATCTAAAGCTTGTTTTAAGCCTTGGGTTTTCATGATGTCGGTATATTTAGAACTGCCATGATCGAATGGGTTAATGTTGGCATCTACCCCTTCTTTATTTTGATGAACAATCAAGTCAAAACCGTGCTGTTTTGCCATGTTGTCACGGAAAGTGATCATGTCTTTGAATTTCCAGCCTGTATCCACATGTAACAGTGGAAATGGCAGTTTCGCTGGATAGAATGCTTTTAAAGCCAAATGCAACATTACCGCTGAATCTTTACCAATCGAATACAACATGACTGGATTTTCAAACTCGGCTGCAACTTCACGGATAATATGAATACTCTCAGCTTCAAGCTGTTTAAGATGAGTAAGTCTTTCCTGATTTATTGACATTGATCACACCAGATGTACTTAAACTTGTGTACGAATAACACAGATAGAATTTGATTTTCATTATAGTGACTTAGTTATGCAGACTATTGCTTGTTTTATTATATTTATATGCAAAAAGCTCATATAAAAGAAAACCAATAAGCAGTATAAGTTTTATTTAATCAATAGTTTATTCCATCATATATTGAAATTTAACGTCATTCTCGCTACGTTTGATACATACAAATCGCGCTTACAAGCTGCTCATTTTTGAATAACTTCATAGATTATTCATCTAATTCAGTGCTTCAAGCATGAACAAAAAATGCTTAAAGTAAAAACATATTTTTTTATTTTTAAGATGCTCCCATGCCACAGATTGAACAGATCAAATCCAAACTTGAACAGGCGCAGCTGGCTGGTTTTTTATATCAGCACAGCCCTGAGCTACTCGTCCTACAAGAGCCTTTAAACGATGATGCTTCAATGCTGAATGTTTTTGTGCAACATGAACTCAGTGCAGATCAGATTGGGCTGCAATTTGGTTTGCGTTGCCGTGATCAACAACTCTCCTTTTTAATAGGCGTGACGCATAGCAATCAAGACCGCAGCTATGAAATTGGTGTGGGCAATTTAAAGGCCGAACAAAAAGCCTTTAACTTAATGTATGCATTTTATAATTATCCTAAAGGTTTTTATTTGGTAGATGTGCCTTTAAATGCAACCACGGCAGAACTGCATCAAGCGATTGAAACGCAATTATTTTCGCAAGAAAAACTGGATTTCTTAAACACTGCTATTAAAACCAACCCCATGGGTACACAAGTAACTTGGATGAAAGCGCATATTTTGCAGCAAGCTTTAGAGATGAAAGTACGGATTCAAACGGCGTTGTTATAAGCATCATCACTTTAAGTTTCTGCGGATTACGCAAGATGCACTTAAACCCCGCCAAAACTGGTTGATTGATTAAACTCGAAATTATCGTATACTGTACATATACACAATACACTTGGATACTAAGGCTTGATTAAGAGTTTTAAACATAAAGGTCTTCAGGCTTTTTTCCAAACTGGTTCAACAGCAGGTATTCAAGCAGCGCATTCTACAAAATTACATTTAATACTTGCAGCACTACATGCTGCATCTACGGTGAATGATTTGCGAACTCCACCCAATTGGCGTTTACATAAATTGAGTGGAAATCTACAAGATCAATGGTCACTAACAGTAAATGGTAATTGGCGTGTAATTTTTAAATTTGAAGATGGTGATGTCTACATTGTAGATTATTTGGATTATCACATAGCTTCTAGCGCAGGAGTACAAAGATGAATATGATGTTTAATGCACCTCATCCGGGCGAAATGTTGCGCGAATATATTGGTGAAACTTCTGTGACTGAAGTGGCTCAAGCACTTGGAGTGACACGTGCAAACCTATCTCGCATTTTGAATGGTCATACTGGAATTTCTGCAGATATGGCGATTCGTTTGAGTGAAGCCTTAGAAACCTCACCAGAGTTTTGGTTGAATTTACAAATGCAGCATGATTTATGGCTTGCCAGTCAACGCCAGCGACCTATGATCAAAAAATTGGTGGCAAGTGTTTAACTTTAAGTTACAACAAAAAAACAACCTGTATTTCTGCAGGTTGTTTTTTATGTCGTCAACGATGCGCTAAAACTTAGTTTTTATGACGCATGTGTGGGAATAAAATCACATCACGGATACTCGCAGCGTTGGCAAACAACATTACCAAACGGTCAATCCCGATGCCCTCACCTGCAGTTGGTGGTAAGCCGTATTCCAAAGCTTCAACAAAGTCTGCATCGTAATGCATCGCTTCATCATCGCCTGCGTCTTTTTCTGCAACCTGTGCTTGGAAACGCTCAGCTTGGTCAATCGGGTCATTTAATTCTGAGAAACCATTCGCCAATTCACGACCACCAATAAAGAACTCAAAACGGTCAGTAATGTGTGGGTTATCGTCATTACGACGTGCCAAAGGCGACGTTTCTGCAGGATATTCTGTAATGAAAGTCGGCTGACGTAATTGAGTTTCTACGGTTTCTTCAAACACGATGGTTTGTAGTTTGCCCAAACCAAAACCAGGCTTCACCTGTTCTTTCAATTCTTCCTGCACAAATTTAGCCAAGAAATCACGGTCATTAACATTTTCTGGCGTGAATTGTGGATTATGCTCAAGAATGGCATCAAACATAGAAATTTTCTTGAATGGGCCTTTGAAGCTATACACTTCATCGCCATACGGCACATCGGTAGTACCCAAAATATCCAAAGCCAGTTTTTCTAGCATTTGCTCAGTCAATGCCATCAAATCTTTATAGTCGGCATAAGCTTGGTAGAATTCGATCATGGTAAATTCAGGGTTATGACGTGTAGACACCCCTTCATTACGGAAGTTACGGTTAATTTCAAACACACGTTCAAAACCGCCAACCACTAAACGCTTTAAATATAATTCAGGCGCAATACGCAAGAATAACGGCATATCTAAAGCATTATGATGCGTTTCAAATGGACGTGCCGATGCACCGCCAGGAATCACATGCATCATTGGCGTTTCAACTTCCATAAAACGCTGTTCAGTTAAAAATGCACGAATACCCGAAACCACTTTGGCACGAATTTCAAAGGTTTTACGGGTGTCTTCATTTACGATTAAGTCTAAATAACGCTTACGATATTTCGCTTCGGTATCGCTTAAACCATGATATTTGTCTGGTAATGGACGTAAAGATTTGGTCAACAATTCAAAATGTTGAATATGAACATATAAATCGCCTTTGCCTGAACGACCAATATAGCCTTTCGCTGCGATAATATCGCCCAAATCTAGGCTCTTGATCGTCTCTAATGTTTCAGCACTAAGTTCTTTACGCGCCACATACAACTGAATACGACCTGTCATGTCTTGAATTACGATGAATGAACCGCGGTTCAACATCACACGACCTGCTACAGACACATACACTTTTTCGCCTGCTTCAATTTCTTCTTTAGAAACTTCTGCGAATTGTGCCTGCAAATCTTCTGCGTAGTTTTCACGCTTAAACGTATTTGGCCAAGGGCTAGTTCCCTTCGCCTGCGCTTGTTCTTGAATTTGCTTTAACTTGGCATGACGCTGCGCAATTAAATCGTTTTCGGAAATAGTGGGTTCAGAAGTCGATTGAGCGTTATGTTGCGTCATCTCTGCCTCGAATAATTACTAAAAAAGAAGTTCAATAGAATAGCAGATTTAGACACGATTTCGTATGCCTTCTCTGACTCGAGCAATTTATTTTTTAAATTGCCACTTGCTTTTGTGATTTTTTGTAGACTTAGACCAAAAGCTAACTTCTTTCTCAGGCTAAGCGCACTACAATATTGTTCAGAAAATAGATGAAAAAGACCGTATTTTGCTGTTTTTAAACCTGCTGATGTATCAGTCTAAATATTTTATTTTCTATCCACTTTATCTTTAGGCTCAGTTTGACTCAAGATGTTTAACTTTGTGAATCTGGCAATGAATACATGTGCTTTAAAAGTCTTGTTTTTACATGGATTAGATTCCTCGCGGGAGTCGACTAAATTCCATGCCATAGATGCAAAACAAAAATTTTGTATCAATGTCGATTATCGCAACTTAAATTATCAAACTGTTGCCGATTTTTATCACAATATCATTCAAAAAATTAAGCCTGAAATTTTGGTGGGACATAGTCTAGGCGGCTATTGGGCACTCAAAATGTCTTTGTCGCACCATATTCCGTGTGTGGTGGCAAATCCAAGTTTAGCTCCCACGTTTCGCAATGACTATCCTGCAATTTCAGATGATGACTTGCAGCACGATATTCCACAATTGGCTTATTTAGAATTGGGCGATGAAATTTTGGATATGCATGCCGCGCAAGCATTTTTAGAAAACTATATGCAGACCTCTACTTTTGAGTCTGGGCATCATCGCTTATTGCATCCAGAAAATATTAATTCTTGTATTCAGCAAATCGAACAAGCTTATCTTGCCAAATAAAGTCAAAGCTATCCATTAAAAATAATCAATTAAACATCACCCATTAAAAAAGCCTGATCACAACTATGGAGATCAGGCTTTTTTACAGCAGTTACAATAACTTAAAAGGATTAAGCCACTGCTTGTTCTGGTTTAGATTTATTGTCCAATACGGACCAAATATCTAAACCTAAATTTTTGTGTAAATCTGGTAAGTCTAGGAAAATGCTTGCACCTAAAACTTGATGATTACATTTTTCAGCCAATTGTTTCACTGCTTTTAAAGTGCCACCTGTCGCCAATACATCATCTACAATAATGACTTTTTGCGCTTGCACATCGGCAGCCATTTCTAAACGGTCTAAACCGTATTCTAAGCTATAACCCACACCCACAACTGGTGGTGGCAATTTACCTGCTTTACGCACAAGTACCAAACCTTTGCCTGTACGCTGTGCCAAAAGGCTCGCCAATACAAAACCACGTGCTTCTACTGCAATAAAGCTTTCAACTTCAGCTAATTTTTCTGCAGGAATGCTGGCAATTAAAGCATCTGTTAATGAATCCAAATTATTCATAAACAAAGGCGTTAAATCATAAAAATCTACGCCTGGTTTTGGAAAATGAGGAACTGTACGAATATGCGACCACAAAAAAGTAGACAAATTGCTCATGGAAGATCAGAAATGTGACTAAAGAATGGTTGAATTTTACCGTTTATTTTCACATAAGGCTAGTGATCGAATCGGCAAGACTGCCATCAATCACGCATCAAAACACTACAAGGTTTTGATTTATATAAACTTTAATATACTTAAAAATATTAATATATATTTATTCCATAATAAAATAGCAAAAATATAAGACTTTTACTGTACGACCAAGGTCTTAAATGGCTTTTAAACGCATAAAAACGTGATTTTTCCTGCAGCCATTCTCTCATTACAATGCCGTATCTATATCAAAAGAGGTCTTTTCTGCGCGGTTATGTCCCATGCAGCTATTCATTCTATAAAAGCACAGATTAAAATCGCTTATTTACTTTACTTTAGCCGTATAACTGCGTAAAAATTTAATCAAATAGATATATCATACAACTAGTCGTAGATAAGTTTTTTGCTGATCTGGAAATTTAAAGATCGGTTTATGGAGAATTGAATGAAAAAGTATCAATGCATCGTTTGTGGATGGATTTATGACGAAGCAGAAGGCTGGCCTCAAGATGGTATTGTGGCAGGTACATTATGGGAAGATATTCCTGATGACTGGACTTGCCCAGACTGCGGCGTTTCAAAAGCTGATTTTGAAATGATTGAAGTTTAAGACCACGAAAAGACCATGTCCGATGGTCTTTTTTTAACGCCAATTTCTATGCCCTCATTTGGAGTACACCTTATGCATCCTATCGTTATTATTGGTTCAGGCATGGCAGGTTATACTGTTGCACGCGAGTTTCGTAAGCTAAATGCAGAACAAGAGTTAGTCATGATTTGTGCAGATGATGCTGCCAATTATGCCAAACCAACTTTATCTAACGCATTGGCGGGCAATAAAGCCCCTGCTCAAATTGCATTGGGCGATGCAGCTAAAATGGCAAGCCAACTCAATATGCGTATTGAAACCCACACTTGGGTTAAAGCAATTGATGCAGAAGCGCATGTACTTGAATTAGAAAAAGAGGGTGTAAGCAGCCAACAATCTTATTCTAAATTGGTTTTGGCAGTGGGTGCGAATCCTGTACGTTTAGCCATTGCGGGCGATGGCAGTGATGACATTCATGTGGTAAATAATTTAAGTGATTACACCGCATTTCGCCAACAGCTTGAACAACGTCAAGACAAACGTGTGGTGATTTTAGGTGCAGGTTTAATTGGTTGTGAATTTGCCAATGACTTGCAGCAAACAGGACACCAAGTCACGGTGATTGACCTTGCACCACAACCACTAGGTCGTTTATTGCCGGATTATGTAGCCAGTGCTTTTAAACAAAACCTAGAAGAAACGGGTATCCATTTTGTATTGGGTACAACCGTTGAAAAAGTTTCGAAAATTAAAAATGACGACTATTTAGTGACCATTACCAGTGGTCAGTCTTTAATTGCCGATGTGGTACTGTCTGCCATTGGTTTACAACCAAACATTGCTTTGGCTAAAACAGCAGGCATCGAAACCAGTCGTGGGGTCTTAACCAATGCGCAACTTGAAACCAGCCAAGCTGATATCTATGCAGTAGGTGACTGTGCGGAAGTGAATGGTATTTTATTGCCGTATGTGATGCCAATCATGCAGCAAGCACGTGCCTTAGCCAAAACCTTAAATGGTGAAACTACTCAGGTACACTACCCTGCCATGCCTGTTGCAGTGAAAACACCTGCTGCACCACTGACCGTTTTACCTGCGCCACTAGGGGTAGATGTCAACTGGCATACCGAAGAATTTGACGATGGCATGATTGCCAGAGCCTATGACCAAACCGATACCTTACGTGGCTTTGTCCTATTAGGCGCAACAGCGGCCAAACAACGCTTGAGTTTGACCAAATTAGTGCCAGACTTATTGCCTGTATCGGAATAAAATAAAAACAATAAAGGGCGATTGATTTCGCCCTTGCCTGACATGAGGATCACAACATGAATAGTGCACTTCAGTTCACCACATCGCCCTATACGGCATTTATGCACGAAACCAAAGTCGATTTAGGCAACGGAATTCAGCTGCATGTCGAAGTGGGCGGCAAAACTGAAGATCCACCTATTTTGCTGATTATGGGTTTAGGCGCACAAATGTTGTACTGGCCCGATTTCTTTTGTAAATCACTGATTGATCAGGGCTATCGTGTCATTCGCTATGACAACCGCGATATTGGTTTGTCATCCAAAATTCGCCACAAAGGTCCACGTCTGAACACCTATAAAATGATGGGGCGTTTTAGCTTAGGTCTGCAAAACCACGGTGCGCCTTATAACTTATTTGATATGGCGGATGATGCTGCATTGCTATTAGAGCGCTTAGGCATTGAAAAGACCGAAGTGATTGGTGCTTCTATGGGCGGCATGATTGCCCAAATTTTGGCTGCCAAATATGCAGATCGCGTGAATAATTTAGGCTTATTATTTACCAGTAATAACCAGCCTTTTTTACCACCACCATTTCCGAAACAACTGTTCAGTTTGCTAGAAAGACCAAAATCGCAAGATGAAAATGGCATTGTTGATCATAGTTTAAAACTCTTTAAGGTGATAGGCTCACCAGGCTATGTGAATCAACTCGAAGCGATGCAAACTGCACGCAAATTATATCAGCGAAGTTATTACCCTGCGGGTGTACTTCAACAGTTTTTAGCAATATTATGTACAGGCTCGTTGCTACAACTGGACAAACAAATTCAGCAACCTACCCTTGTGGTACATGGTTCGCAAGATCGTTTGCTCCCACCAGGGCATGGTAAGGCTGTTGCGAAAGCGATTCCGGGCGCTAAGTTTGAATTAATCAAAGGAATGGGGCATGATATTCCTCCACACTTTATTCCTCATCTTAGCGAACTGTTTGCTCACCACTTTAGATCATAATCATTAGGACACTATGGCTGCATTACCATCTTTAAGACAGCTGTCATACCTCGTTACACTGTCTGAAACGTTACATTTTACAGAAGCGGCTCGCCGTTCTTTTGTAACTCAGTCGACTTTGTCTGGCGGGATCATGGAACTGGAGCGCCTGCTTGGCGGCGTACTGGTAGAACGTGATCGACAGAATGTACGTTTAACCCCATTGGGTGAACAAGTCGTAGCACGCGCCCGTGTTCTGTTAGCAGATGCACAGGACTTAATGCGTTTAAGCCGTGAAATGAGTGAGCCTCTCACAGGTGATTTACACTTAGGCGTGATTCCAACCATTGCCCCATTTATTTTGGCGCAACTGTTAGATGAAGTGCATAAGCAGCTACCTAAAATTCAATTGCATTTACACGAAGCGCAAAGTGAAAAAATTGTCGAAAAACTGGAACACGGCAATTTAGATATGGTGGTGTTAGCCCTGCCATTCGATACGCGTGGTTTGAAAGTGGCTGAAATTTCTAAAGAAGATTTGTTCTTGGTTTATCACAAGGGCGATCAAAAATCGGCGCAGGCCAATTCTTTAGATGATTTGGATTTATCGCGTTTAATGCTGCTTGAAGAAGGTCATTGCTTACGTGATCACACTTTAAGTGCTTGCCCGATTGGTGAACGCAAAAACGATCATCGTTTAAAAGCCAGCTCTTTGCCGACCTTGGTTGAAATGGTGTCTGCAAATTTAGGCTTTACCCTATTGCCTGAAATTGCAATTCATAATGCCATGATCAAATCGAATCCAGATTTACAGATCAAAAGTATTGAGGCTGCACCAAGCCGTACTTTGGCTTTAGTGACGCGTAAAAGCACGCCATTACAAAGTGAATTTGACGTTTTGCTACAAATTTTACAAAAGATCACTCAAACTACAGTATAAAAATGCTGTTGTAATCAAGGAGCCAATCTGGCTCCTTTTTTATTTTTCGTTCAAAAATGTGTATTGTTTTTGCAGTTCAGGATGATTTAAGTGCCTTATAAATATGAACAAGTTTTTAAAATGTGAGATTCATCACAAATTCAACAATTCACTCTTACCACTGAACGAAAGAACAGGATCGAGTTACATTACTCACATTTTCAACACATTTCAAAAAAACATATTCAGCAACAATTACTTATATTTACCCTTTTTATATAAAAATCACTATATTTAAGGATATTCAGTTACAGCAATATCACGCACAATCTATTTATCAAAATTATTTATAGAACAGCACAGGAGTATTTGTCATGATTCACAGAGATCTCATTTTACCTGTGCCTGTTCTGCTGATTGATGATCAGGTAGAAGCATCACAAAATTTAAGCCACATTTTACAAAATTTTGGCTACCCTAAAGAGGTTCTACTTTGCAGCCCATCGCTCGCAAATGCAGTGCTGATGGTGCAGCAACATTTGCCTAATTTGGTATTTATCAATTTACAGTCTTGGTCAAAAGCTCAAATTGATTTTATCCAAAATCTCAAACTTTTCCGTAAAGATACCTTAATTGTGGCGGTGCTGCCTTCAAGTATGCCAAAACAATTGCTACAAGCTATTCATTTAGGCATTTCAGCCTATGTCTTTAGCGACCAATCTGCAACAGGCATGCAAAACCAGATTCGCACCATTTTACGTGGCGGCTCACCGCTAGACGGCAACTTAGCCAATGAAATCTTAGCCTGCGAACAATCCATTGTCGCACATGGTCATTCTTTGGCACTCTCTAAAACTGAACATGAAATATTGGCGCTTTCAGGACAAGGTTTACCTTCACAACAAGTTGCTGCCAACCTGAATGCTTCAGAACAACTGGTGCATGGTTATGTGAAAAGTATTTATCGCAAAATTATGAATGCGGATGATGCGATGTGCTGTTTTTCTTAAATTATTGATCAATAAATATCAATCAAAAATATAAGTCTTAAATAAATATTAGAAACAAAAAAAGAGCGATGTCTGGCATCGCTCTTTTTACCTGTTATAAATGTTTGAAACTAAACAATACTATCGGTCAGGATACGCTGCGCATTGTGTGGTTCTTCACCCTCAGCTGCTTTTACACGCACCCAAGTTCCATCACCCTGCAACAGCCACGCCTGTTGATTGTCTTGCATGTAGGTCAATAAACCTTGCTCATAAATACGCTTTTTCAAAGCTGGATCTTCAATTGGGAAACACGCTTCAACGCGGTTAAATAAGTTACGATCCATCCAGTCAGCACTTGAACAATAAATACGTGGATTGCCATTATTAGAGAAATAATAGACACGGGTATGTTCAAGGAAACGTCCGACAATCGAACGCACACGGATATTTTCCGATAAGCCCGGCAAACCTGGGCGCAAGCAGCAAATTGAACGGATGATGAGATCAATTTGCACACCCGCCTGAGACGCCTCGTACAATTTATTGATCAATTGCATTTCAGTCAGTGCATTCACTTTCACAATAATTTGTGCGGGCTTACCTGCTTTAGCATTGGCAATTTCTTCATCAATATAATTCACCAACTGTGCGTGCAGGGTAAATGGTGCATGCAACAACTTTTTCAGTTTTGCCATTTTACCCATGCCTGTTAGCTCTTGGAAAATACGATGCACATCTTCACACAGCTCTTTGTCTGTGGTCAGTAAACCATAGTCGGTATAAATACGCGCATTGCCTGCGTGGTAGTTACCTGTGCCTAAATGTACATAACGCACCAATTTATTATTTTCACGGCGCACCACCAAAATCATTTTGGCGTGGGTTTTATACCCCACAATACCGTACACAACCACAGCGCCCGCTTCTTGCAACACGTTAGCCACAGCAATGTTAGATTCTTCATCAAAACGTGCACGCAGTTCAATCACCGCAGTCACTTCTTTACCGTTTCGTGCAGCCTCTGCAAGCACTTGTACAATTTCAGAATCTGCGCCACTACGATATAAAGTTTGTTTGATTGCCAAGACTTGTGGATCACGTGCAGCTTCACGCAGCAAGTTAATCACGGGTGCAAAAGATTCAAACGGATGGTGTAATAAAATGTCTTGCTTTTGCATCGCTGAAAAAATATTTTCAGACTTTTTTAACACCTTTGGAATGGCGGGTGTATGTGAATCATAACGTAAATGTGGACGTTTAAAATTAGACAATAAACGCGCCAAGTTCACTGGGCCATCTACTTTATAAAGTTGCTCTTTTTCAAGATCAAACTCATCTAACAAATAATCATAAATGGCTTTCGGGCAGTTTTGCGTTACTTCTAAACGTACCGCACGACCAAAACGGCGTGAGTTTAATTCGCCTTTTAGGGCTTTAGCCAAGTCTTCAACATCTTCATTTAAGGCCAAATCTGCATTACGGGTCACGCGGAATTGATAGCATCCTGTCGCAGTCATGCCTGGGAATAAGTCAGACACATGCTCATGAATAATTGCTGAAAGCATGACGTGGTGCTCTTTACCGCCTGTAAGTTCATCGGGTAAACGCACTACACGTGGTAATGAACGAGGAGCAGGAACAACCGCCAAATCAATTTGACGACCAAAAGCATCTTTCCCTTCCAAAGTCACAATAAAGTTCAGGCTTTTATTGACCAAACGTGGGAATGGATGTGCAGGGTCTAGGCTAATTGGGGTTAATACAGGGGCAACTTGCTCTTGGAAATATTTTTTCACCCATGCCGATTGTGTAGGGGTTAATTCACCACGACGTAAGAAACAAATGTCTTCTTCACGTAATTTTGGCAAAATTTCCTGATTTAAAATACGGTACTGGCGTTCAATAGCAGCATGTGCTGTTTTAGAAATTTGATCTAACACTTGTTTAGGTGTTAAACCATCTGGGCTTCGGCTTTCATTGCCCAAGTCCAATTGTTCCATCATGCCCGCAACACGAATTTCAAAAAACTCATCCAAGTTACGTGAAAAAATCAGCAGGAAGTTCATGCGTTCCAACAAAGGATGCAACGGATCGACAGCTTGCTCAAGCACGCGCAAATGGAAATCTAAAATAGACAGTTCGCGGTTAATGTAGCGATCATTATATGTATATTCTGTTTGCGCAGGAGTCGCGCCTGTTGCCGTATTCATACCCACCTATGCTTTTTTAAAATGTTTGGCACTGCTACAAGTATGCTTCAATTTTGTGACATTTTCATAAAAAAAGCCTAAAAAATTAGGCTTTGTGGATATTTTCACATTTTATAGTTTGTTTTCGCTCAATTTAGGGAATTTCCGCATAACGCATATAGCGCTGCACCATCTGTTTACGGGCTTTTAATGCCCCCGCATTACGATGTTCCTGAAAATATTTTGGATTGGTTAAAATCGCAGCCAAGAAAATTGCTTGATCACGGCTTAAACTTTTTGCACTTTTGCCAAAATAATGCTGTGCCGCAGCTTCGGCACCATAAATATTATCGCCAAATTCTACCGAGTTGAGATAGACCTCTAAAATACGCTGCTTTGACCACATGCGTTCCATCATCCATGTCGCCACAACTTCTTGCCCTTTACGCAAAAAAGATCGCTTATTGTATAAAAACAAATTCTTGGCGAGCTGCTGAGAAATTGTGGAACCACCTGCAACAACCTTGCCTTCATCTTTGTTCCGTTCCAGCGCAGTTTGAATACCTTCCCAGTCAAAGCCATGATGTTGCATAAATTTGCCATCTTCGGCAGTCACCACAGCTCGCTTTAAATTATCACTGAGTTGGTCATAGTCGCGCCATTGATGTTGTATAGGCTTACTCGGTTCAGCCCAATAATCCAAACGCATCATCATGGTCGATTGCACAGGCTGCGTACGCCACCACACCAAGCTGCTAAAAATCCATAATTGAACCAAAAGCACCACACTGACAAGAATTAACAAAGTTCGTATAAAAAAAGCTTTCATCTTGGTGCATGGCTCCTGAAGCGTTATTTTTTCGTGTTAAGCTTAGATTGATCACTACGACACAATATTCAAATATATGTCCCAACATCCCCCAAACCTGCGCAACAATAAAGTTGAAATTCACCTGTGGTGGATTACCGCAGCCCTGATTGCAATAAACGTGGCTTTGTTTGCATGGCAAGTGCTCAACGGCATGAACATTAGCAATCCTAGCCCGCAAGATGCAATACGCTGGGGTGCTGATTATGCACCTTTAACCTTTTTGGCGGAACCCATTCGCCTGTTCAGCAGCATGTTTTTTCATTTCGGTTTAGTACATTTAATGTTAAATATGTGGGCATTGTATATTTTTGGCAGCGTCAGTGAACAGTTGTTTGGGCGTGTCTATTTTATAGTGTTATATGTTTGCGCAGGTTTGATGGGTAGCCTGCTTAGTGGCTATGTCAGCATTCAAGACAGCTATACCCTGCTCGAACAAGGTGTCGCTAATCCAAAGCTGTTACCTAGCGTGGGTGCAGGTGCATCGGGTGCAGTGATGGGACTTGGAGCTGCACTGACGGTATTGGCGTTATTGCCCCAATTACCTCGCCAAAAATTTCTGTTGGATGGCAAGACTTTGGTGATGGTGATGGCACTGAACTTAGGTATGGGCTTTATGATCAGTGGCATTAATAATGCTGCACATATTGGCGGCATGCTCATGGGCGCAGCCATGACACTCATTTGGTACCTTGGACAACGCAGCAAACACAGTAACTTAGTGAACAGTTTTGCGATGCTCCTTGCACCATTGGGTTGTGCTGCATTTTACTGGTATTGCCATAAACTGCTTGCTCCAATTCAACCCCTTTGGCAAGAACTGCTTAGCATGATGCAACGCAGTCTGGGTTGAACAATCAACCTTTACAGCAAGTAAAACAACATCAACTAGAGATGAATCAGGACTGATTCATCTCCCTTAAACTTTGCAGTGGCGGAATATCGCATAAATAACTTAAACGATAACGTCCAATCAAGGCACACAGCACGGTCATAAATACAGGCAAAATCAGCCAGATTTCCCAATGTGGTTGCAGCATTAAATCCATGCGGTAACTGGCAACAGCACTAATGACTTCGGCAAATAAACACGCCACTATTCCCGCTATAAAGCCCATAAAACCGATTTCCAGACTCAACATACGTTTGAGTTTTTGTTTAGAACTACCAAAAGAACGCAGTAATGCGACTTCGCGTTTGCGCTCATCCATCAGCAAGTTTAAACACGCGATTAATACCAACAGCCCAGACACACTCACCAAAATGGCTAAAATGGTGATGATCTGCACCAACACATTCACAATGCGTTTAATTTCATCCAAAATTAGGCTGACATCAATAAACACTGTGTTGGCAAATTGCTGAATCAATTGAATTAGTTTCGGTTTATCTGCTTCAGGCACATAGAAACTGCCCAAATAACTGCCTGCATTTTCATCCATAGTGTGCGGTGAAAAAATAAAGAAAAAATTTGGACTAAAGCTTTCCCACTCCACCGTACGCAGATTAATCACTTCGGCTTCAAGTATGCCTTCAGGCAAACTAAAACTGAGTCGATCACCAATTTGAATGCCCAACTCGGCAGCCGTATCTGCTTCTACTGACACTTGTCCCACTGCACTGAAATTGGCTTGCCCATTTACAATGATATTATCGGCAGGATAACGGTCAGACTGTGTCAGGTTGAGTTCGCGTCTTAACGTATTGCTTTGCTGAATTAAGGCGTCGGCAAAAGGTTGATCATTTTTGGCGACCAAACGCCCGCGTATATTTGGATAAAGTGGCGTGCTGTGCCACTGCTGCTGCGTTAATTGTTGTTGAAACTCAGGCATATCAAACGGTGGCAAGCCGTAAACAAACTGATTGGGTGTTCCTTCGGGCAATTGCTGCTGCCAACGATCTAGCAGGTCGGTACGCAACACTGCAAGTACCGTAATTAAACTTAATCCTAAAGCCAATGCAGTAATTTGAAATGCCGTGACAGCAGGCGCACGAATATACGCTGCGAGTCTGCCTTTAGAATGACGCAATAATTTTAATAAACTCCACACCACTCCATACAGCAATACGCACAGCGCAATAATCGCACCAATCACCCATGTACTAAGCACTAAACTTTCGGTCAAGACCACACAAAATACGATTAGACTTAGCGTCCCTGTAAGCAACATCCACCACCAAGCGCGCATGCTTTTGTCTTGTTGGCGAATCACGCGAATCGGTGCGGTATTCAGCAATTGCAATAAATTAGGCAGCACAAAACCCAACAACACCACAGCACTGGTGAGCATGGCGATTGGCAATGGCCCAAGCAACATTGCCATGGCTGAAAATTGAATTTCCAGGTGCGGAATCAGTTGCAGCATGATTTGCAACAAAGCATAGCCCAACGTCACGCCCAAAATACTGCCAATGCCCATAGCGATAATTAAGACCAAAGCAAGCAAAGCCAAATAAGCGGCTAAAATTTGTCGTTTACTTGCACCAATACAACGTAATAAGGCGATATGATCCTGATTTTGTTGCACATAGCGCTGACTGGTCAAACCAATCGCAATCCCACACAATAAAATGGTCAGGATGTTAGCCAACTGTAAAAAGGTATCTAAATTGGCAATGGGGCGCATTAAGCGAGTATTGCCTTCACTGGCATTGCGTAGTCTTAAACTACTTTGTTCTTCAAAGTTTTGTTCAGGGCTGGCCGTTTGCTGTGCCTGTGCAGGCTGTTGTGTATGTGTTTTAAAGTACTGCTCAAAATTTTGTGTATCTTTGGCGCTGCCTGCCAACAACAAACGGTAATCTATGCGGCTACCCACTTGAATCGCGTGGGTACGTGCCACATCGGCCTGTGAAATAATTACTGTCGGCGAAAAACCTGAAAAACCGAGTTCCTGATTGGAGTCATGTTCAATTTTGGCAGTTACGGTAAATGCTGCATCGGCAATATTTACTGTTTCACCCAGTTTAACGTGAAGTAAATCCATAGCACGTTGGCTTAGCCAAATTTCGCCAGACTGAATCTTGTCCGCTGCAGGACTGACCCGTAATTCACCGCGTAACGGAAAATTGTGCTCAATCGCTTTGACATTCACCATCACAAATTGTGCTTGAGTATGTGCCATCGAACTAAATACAGTCACATGCGACTGTTGTAACTGATGTGCAGTCGCCTGATCCTGCCAGTCTTGCGCAATGGGCTCATTGTCACTCAGGACTAAATCACCCGCCAACATTTCTGCCGCTTGCAACGCTACCGCATTTTGAATTTGTTCATTGCTAAACTTTAAGGCCGTGGTCGCACTAATCGCTAAAGTCAGCGCAATAATCAGTAAATATACACCACTGCTTTTAAAACTCTGCTTTAACAGCGGATGAAATAATGCGTTCATTTCATCCTCCTGTTATGGCAGCAGTTGGCTTAGCTGCAAATTGCTCAACCAATTGCCCATCAATTAAGGCATAGTGACGCTGACATTGTGCCGCCAGTTTCGGGTCATGCGTGACCAACACCAAAGTTGTGCCCAACTCGCGGTTCAACTCAAATAGCAATTGCTCAATTTCAGTTGCAGTTTCACCATCCAAATTTCCTGTCGGCTCATCGGCAAAAATAATTTTAGGTTCACGAATTAAAGCACGTGCAATGGCGACACGTTGTTGCTCGCCTCCCGAAAGCACTTTCGGCGTTTGCTGTGCTTGTCGTTCTAAACCCACACGTTTCAGCAAGTTGAGGGCTTTTTGTTCTGCCTCTGCATATTTAAATTTTTCCTGCAAACGTAGTGGCAACATCACATTTTCCAGTGCCGTCAAATGCGGCAATAACTGAAATGACTGGAACACAAAACCAATATGCTTTAAACGAACTTCTGCACGTTGTTCTTCGTTTAATTCTGCAATTGACTCACCACATACCACCAATTTTCCACTGCTGGCCTGATCTAATGTTGCCAAAATACCCAATAAGGTCGATTTTCCTGAACCCGAACGACCTGTAATGGCCACTTGTTCACCTTCCTGAATATCGAAGTTTAAATTCTCAAAAATGGTCAATTGTTTTTGTGCAAGTTGTATCTTTTGTGTCAAATTTTGGGCAGAAATAATCGTTTGTGGCATGATATTAGATTCTTTAGTGTTTTGAGTCATACGTTTCCCATTATGCAAAATCGCAATCTAACTAGTCGTGTCTTCCCGCGTGTGTTGCTGCTCGGACTATGTTTCAGCCCATTCGTGGTATCTGCAAAAACCATTATGATTGTAGGTGACAGCTTAAGTGCAGGTTACGGCATACAACCACAACAAGGTTGGGTTCACTTATTGCAAAAACGTTTAGAACAACAGTATCCGAAACAGCATAAAGTGGTCAATGCAAGTGTCAGTGGCGAAACCACCAGTGGTGCTTTGGCGCGTCTGCCTAAATTGCTGCAGACCCATCGTCCAGACGTTGTAGTCATTGAGTTAGGCGGAAATGATGGCTTGCGTGGACAACCGCCACAAATGATTCAAAAAAATTTAGCGAACTTAATTCAGCATAGCCAAAAAGCCAAAGCGAAAGTGGTGATTTTTGGGATGAAAATGCCGCCAAATTACGGCTCGGCGTATAGCAAAGCATTTGAAAATAACTATAAAGTGGTGAGTCAGCAATATAAAGTCAAATTACTGCCATTTTTTATGGAAGGTATAGCGGGCAATAAGCAATTGATGCAAAAAGATTTAATTCATCCAAATGCCAAAGCTCAGCCTATTTTGCTAAATAATGCTTATCCATATATCAAAGGCGCTTTATAAAGCGCCTTTGAGGAAAATCTAATTGCTGTGCGGTTCGGATTAAAAATCAAAAAAAACCACTTCACCTGTTTCCAGTGAATATTCTGCACCGACTACTTTCAACTGACCTTGTTCAATCAGGTTTTCTAAAACTGCTGAACCATGACGCAATTGATTTACCGATGCAAATACATTGGAACGTACTGCATGCTTAGACAATTTCGCCAAATCATTTTTCAGTTCAGTCTGCATTAAGGTTTCAACTGAAGGGCGAACACGGTTCACAATCGACATTAAATTTGCCGATGGTGGACAGTCTGGGCACATTAAAGTATCAATTGTCGCTTGAATTGCACCACAGTGACTGTGTCCTAAGACAACAACCACAGCACAGTCATAACGCTCTGCCGCAAATTCAACACTACCTACCTGTGATGGCGCAACCACGTTGCCCGCAACACGAATTACAAAAAGATCACCCAATCCTTGGTCAAATACCATTTCTGCAGGAACACGTGAATCTGAACATCCTAAAATAATGGCAAATGGATTTTGGTCTTCTGCCATTTCTGCACGCTGTTGGTGCGACAATTGCTTCGGATGTCTGGTATCACCAGAAACAAAACGTTGGTTTCCTTGTTTAAGACGTTCTAAAGCTTCTTGAGCTGTTAGCATTCTTGATTTACCACCGATCTTTGAAGTTGCGATATTCTAAAGCCAGTTTTTATGAATGTCACTTGCAAAAAAATATGCAGCTGCGCTTTTCTTTATTCATTTTTGTTATAAATTTTTTCACTTTTTATTGAGATAGGTCACATTTTCTACCAATTTCAAAGCTTTGATCAAAAAAGCAAGGGATGACTTTCATTTTTAAACGCCTACAATAGACAGAATACACTTGTGCAATTAGACCTAAGAGCTAGTGCCTATCATTATTGGAGCCTGTTTTGGGTTCGTCAGGGGAAGACGTTTTCATGATGAAATTTATTCGATCACGTTATCTACATACGACTTTATTGGCTTTGGGACTAAGTACATCTTGCCTTGTGCAAAGCGCTGCGCCCAATCCATATACCTTCACAAAAAACAATAACGCCAGTAACAGCAACGCAACTGAACTTAAACTATTACAAAATCATTTTCAGCAACAGCGCAAACAAGCAGGACTAAGCTCTAAAAGCATTCGTGTTGGAGATGTCGTCTGGAGCTATAACGAAGGTGGCTCGCACAGCAAACCCACAATTTTATTGATTCATGGTTTGGCAGGCACACGTGATAATTGGAACCGTGTCGCGCAATTTTTAACCCCACATTATCATGTGATTATTCCAGATTTACCCAATAGCGGTGACACCAAAACTCCAAGCAATTTTGATAATTCAGTTCCGAATGTAACTTCACAACTGCGTCAATTTATTGAAGCAATTGACTGTGAAGAAAACTTACACGTGGCAGGACATTCTTTAGGCGGCTCAATTGCAACCGTGTATGCCTCGCAATATCCTTTTGATACGCAAAGTTTATTTTTACTCAATAGTGCAGGCATTTATAAACTTGCTAATACGCCTTACACCAAAAATCCATTATCTTTAAATGACTTAATTGTGAGCAAACATGGCGATTTAGCCGACGTCGCCAAACAAATCATGCAAAGCCCGCCTGCCATGACCTCACAAATTCAACATGCGCAAGAAGAAGTCCTGATTTCTCGCTCAGAACAAACCCGTAAAGCAATTGAGCAAATTGTCAAACTCAACCGTATTTATACTCCAGACTCATTTGCACGTTTAGCAGGATCAATTGAAGCACCGACCCTGATTTTATGGGGTAAGCAAGATCGCATTATTAATGTTGAAGTGGCGAAGGAATTACAATCTTTACTCAAACGCGCCGAAACACCTGTGATTCTTAATAATGTTGGACACATGCCGTTATTGGAAGCTGAAAAACAAGTCGCACAATATTATTTGCCGTTTCTGGCTAAAACTCAGAACCTAAAAAACCCACTTGCTGATAAACTGATTCCTCTAAATTAATTATTATATAAAACCTTCATGCAGAAACATCCCATCATTGAGCAACTAATTGAAGCTCAGCTTGATTTTTTAGATCAAGAATTTAACCAAAGTGAAATGGTACAAACTGAATTTGTGCAGTTTTACCAATGGTTTCGCAAACAAAGCTTACAAGATTTATGGACATCTGAAGCCATTCATCAACTGATTCAACATCAAATTTTAAATACACCTGCCAGTTCATTTTTAGTGGAACAAATTGCTGAGCATATTCGTTTTGCACTGGTACACCCTGTTAATGACAGCAGTAAAATTGCCGATGTGATACCTGTGCTGACCATCGACAAAATTGCACAATATGTTGCAAGTAAAAGTGGACATCGTCAACGTTTGATTAAAGCCGTGGTGAATAATCCTGCCTTTGCCGCCATGATTACCCAACTCATTCAACATTCCATTCAGGATTATATGGATAATTCGGTGATCGCCAAAAGCGTGCCTGGCGTATCGCGTTTTATGAAAATGGGTAAATCGGTTTTGGAAAGCGTTACCGATACCAATTTAGACCAGACCATTCAGCTTTATTTGCAAAAAAATGTGCAGAAGCTGACTCAAATGAGCGAGTCGGTGCTTAATCAACATTTTGATGAGGAAAAACTGTATCACTTCCAAGCCAATTTATGGCACAAAGTTAAAGACTTGCCACTTTCCGTTTTAAAAAATTATATTGAAGTACAAGACCTATCCCAAACTGTCAATTTAGGACATGAAATTTGGGATCATTTACGCCAAAGTGACTATTTGAAACAGCAAGTGCATGATGGGGTTTATGCGTGGTATGTACGCAATCAGGCGCGCCCTTTTGACTTGTTATTGCACGACTTAAACATTGATGAAGCACTAGTCCAACATCAATTACAACAACTGTTAAATCCAGTCATTCAAAAAATGATCGCTGAAGGCTATTTAAAGCAACGTGCGCGCCATTATTTAGAGAAATTTTATTATTCTGAAAAAACACAACAAATTTTAAATCTACAAACGAATGAATAGGGTCTGTTGACAATTTCAGATAAAAAATAACCTCCTAAAATTTAGGAGGTTATTTTTAAGCGAGGCTTAGAACTTATTTAAAATAAGCACCTTCAGATTGACTGTGGTCAGTCTGATCCACCACACGCATCAATTCAGGTACGTGTTGTTTCAAGGTTGTTTCAACACCTTGCTTTAAAGTCACATCAACCGCTGAACATCCTTGGCAACCGCCACCAAATTTCAATACTGCAGTTAAGCCGTGTTCTTCATCTTCAACCACTTCAACCAAAGCACAGTTACCACCATGCCCTGCTAAACCTGGGTTAATTTCAGACTGTAAAACATAAGTAATGCGTTCTTCTACTGAAGCATCTGGGCCTACGCGTGGCACTTTTGAGTTCGGTGCACGGAAAGTCAATTGACCACCAAAACGGTCTTTGTTGTAGTCAATTACGGCATCCAATAAATACGGAATAGACGGCGTATCAATAAATGCAGGAAAGTCTGGATATTCCTGTTTGTAGTCTGTAGGTACAACTTCATCGGGCGCACTATAAGCCATGCAACATTCAGCACGCGGTGTACCAGGATTTTCCACAAAAACACGCACACCAATACCCGGTGTATTTTGCTTTGCCAATAAATCCTTCAAATACTCTTGAGCAGTTGGCGTAATCAATAAGTTTGGAATTTCATCTACAACTGCTGTGCTGCTGTTCTCAGTCGACATAACAATAATTTCCTCAAGCTGAAGTGGCTATTTTAACTGAAGATGCGGGGGAATAAAAAAAAATCAACCAAAATTGTCGGATTTATTCCTAAAGTTCGACTCAAACTCAGTTTTGATGCATTATTACAGCAGAATTCAAGTAAAAGAATAGGCGTTTATGCTCGATTTACCTTTTAATCATACCGTGACCATTATCATTATTACGGTCATTGTGTCTATGTTGGCGTTTTCCAAACAAGAATTAATGAATCGTCTGATTTTTTGGCCGCCTGCTATGCAACGTGGTCAATATGACCGCTTCATTACCCATGGTTTTGTGCATGCCGATGGTGCGCATTTGCTGTTCAATATGATTACCCTGTTTTTCTTTGGCAGCATTATTGAAAGTTTTTATCGCCAATACGTCTATGATTTAGGCTTTGTTTTATTCTATTTGGGTGGTTTAATCGCCGCGATTATTCCAAGTTATTTAAAGCATAAAAATGACCATCGTTGGGCCAGCTTAGGCGCATCTGGTGCTGTATCTGCGGTGTTGTTTGCCTATATTTTGTTTGAGCCGTGGAAGTTGATTTTCGTGTTCTTTATTCCAGTGCCTGCCATTATTTTTGCAATACTGTATGTAGCGTATAGCATTTGGTCGGGTAAACGCGGCAATTCCAATATTAATCACAGTGCGCATTTATGGGGTGCGGCCTATGGTGTGATTGTGACTATTTTAATTGAACCACGCATCTTGCCTCACTTCCTGAATAAACTGGCGCAACTGCCGTTTTAACTTTTGAAACTATAACGACTCGGTACATCTACCACTGAGTCGTTGCTACTTTAAAGAATTTTCAAATCCGTCAATAGACTGCTTTCATAAATCCGCTTAACACCATCATTTATTGCCTCTCATCTTCAGCCTCTCTCATTGGGAAAAACGACTTTCAATCGTCATTTTATGAACTGCTGATAAGTATTTTTGATTGATGAAAGCATCTGAATGATCCAATACAGCATAAAGCACACAACAAATAACATGCAGTTACTCGACAAGCACTTATACTAAGAATATAAAGACTAAAACTATCAAGCAATCAGGAGTCAGCCATGAAAAAGTTTGCACTTCTAAGCGCCCTGTTACTCAGTCTAGGATTAAGCGCCTGTGCCGTACATACCCCTGAAGGCAGTGTGGTGATTGATCCTGACCGCACGATCTACCCGAAAGGCTATTATCCACACCAACATCCGCATGGTGATGGTGATTTTTGTCCTCCAGGTCAGGCGAAAAAAGGACGTTGTTAAGCTGTTGGTCTGAGTGAATAAAACATTGTTGATACAGCATCAGACTCATTTATGATTCGAACCTAGACATTTAAACACTAACCTTTAAATCTCAACAACATTTCATTCACATTAAAAACCTTTACACTTCGTGAAGGTTTTTTTATTCAAATTTCACTCAATTTTGGTAGTTTTTGCTACCCCATATCGCAACTTGGCATAGATAATGTATACATCTGTATATTAATTTCAATTTAGTTTGCGAGTTTTTGCATGTCCACTTCTTACGATGGCTTACAGTTTCCAATTCATCCAGAAAATCATAAACCCAGCACCTCAAGCACGGGCAAACAAATTATTGCCGAAGCCTTAGCCACAGTCGATCATCAAAGCTCAGTCGATGCTTTGGCAGAAAAAAACTGGCGTAAACACTATCCAAAATACTTTAAAGCCCTCGTGACCAATGGTATTCGTGAACAAGCTAACGCAATTCAAATTGCAGAAGATGGTTTAAGAAAAGCGCATCAAAGTTTTGAGTTTTATCGTCATGAGCAAAAATATGTGCTGAAAGATGTCATGCTCTTGCCTACTGAAACTTTACATACCTTTAAATTACAAGGCAGCAGCCAAGCAGCACCCGAATGGTATGTGCCGTATCGTGGGCAAAAGTTACAAGGTCAAGCTCTACTAGATCAAATTGCAATTTGGCTAGCAGCAGGCATTATTGAACCAAGTCATGCCGAAGCGTTAAATGCTGCAATGGCGCATCCTGAATGGTTTGATTTGTCTGACCGTAACATGGTGCTATTTGGTGCAGCTTCAGAAGCAGGGCCACTCACATGGTTAGCCAAATGGAAAGCCAATATTATTGCAGTCGATTTACCAAATAGCCGTGTGTGGAATAAAATTTTAAGCACTGTGCAACAAGGCAATGCCACCTTATATGCACCCAGTACAACACAACTCGCGGCAGATACCCCACTTGATATTTTAACAGAACAGTTGGGTGCAAATCTACTGACACAAACCCCAGAAATTGCACAATGGTTAGCTCAAAAACCTGAAACGCTAGATTTAGCAGCCATTGCCTATTTAGATGGTGAAAAACACGTGCGTGTTGCGATGGCGATGGATGCCATTATGCAATATGTCAGCGAACACAAAGCTGATAGCAGCCTTATGTTTATGTGTACCCCAACCGATGTTTATGCCGTTCCTGAAGAAGTGATTAGCGCATCGGCAGAGAAGTTTCAGCAGCGTTCACAAGGGCAAAAGCTACTCACCAAAAGTATTGAAACCATTTCACGCAGTCATTTCTTCCAAAAGAATCTGCATAATTTAATTGCTTCAGACAATGGTCAACATTATGGTATTGCCGACTGTTTGGTGGTTGAACAAGGGCCAAACTATGCTTTAGCAAAACGCATCCAGCAATGGCGTGCAATTTTAGCGCGTCATCAAGGACAGCATGTCAGCATCAATATTGCACCTTCGACCACCACACACTCTGTGACCAAAAATCCATTACTCAAAGCAGCATTTAGTGGCGCAAGTTTGTTTGATGTTGAAGCATTTAGCCCTGAAACCACCAATGCGATTATGGCGGCATTGTGGATTCATGACTTACGCAATCCAAACTCGGCAGCCAATCCTGAAGTGAAACTTGAGCATCCGCTCGAATTGATGATGGAAGGTGCGAACCATGGTGGATTGTGGCGCGTGGCGTATTTGGCACGAACGGCCCTACCTTTCGCTGCGCTCTATGGCTTTGCTGCAGATAAATTACCGCTGGACAAAGTCATCCAAAAATTTAAAAAGTAATGTAAACCGCTAATCTATCTATTCAAAAACTTGCCTGCAAATATTTCTCTAGACTGATCTGCAGGTATAAAAAAAGCGCTGTATCATCACAGCGCTTTTTTCAACCACTCAAAAAAGTTGAGAATGGATTAAAACACTTTTAAGAACAACCAGAACAAGCTACCCGATAAACAAATTGTCGCAGGTAAAGTGAAAATCCAAGCCGAAAGAATTGTACGCACCATTTGGAAATTCAGACCCGATTTATTTGCCACCATGGTACCTGCCACCGCACTGTTCAGTACGTGTGTAGTTGAAACTGGCATCCCCAAACCATCTGCAGCAGCAATAGTTGACATTGCCACAAGCTCGGCAGACATGCCTTGACCATAAGTCATGTGCTGCTTACCGATACGTTCACCAACAGTCACCACAATACGTTTCCAGCCGACCATCGTACCCAAGCCTAGTGCTAAGGCAACGGCAACTTTGACCCAAGTTGGAATGTATTGTAAGAATGAATCTAAATGGCTGCGGTAGCTTTTAACCACTTTTTTCTGTTCTTCCGACATTTCAGGCAAGGCATTGGCTTTGTCTAAACGCTTGAATGAAGTCGTGCTTAAATACATATCATTACGCATTTCTGCTACTTCAGCTTCAGGCACATCTTTCAAGTTGCCATATTGACCCACACGCTCACCCAAATGGTCAGTTAAGCTTGCCAAAGCAGGCACGACTTCAGGGGTAATTTCTTTGGTCTGAATATAGCTAGTGATGACCTGACGTGCTTTTTCATCTGGCATATCGACATGTTGTGCATAAATCACATCAGCTGTTTGCGTTGAAAGCTGTTGGAACGATTGAATGTGGTTTTGGTCTAACTCTTTATTTAACGAGTACGCCAACGGCACAATCCCGATCAAAATCAACATGATTAAACCCATGCCCTTTTGACCATCGTTTGAACCATGCGCAAAACTTACCCCAGTACAAGTAAAAATTAGAATGGCACGAATCAGTGGTGGTGGTGGCTTATTGCCTTCAGGTGGCTGGAACAACTCCATTTGTTTCTTGAAGATTTTTTTCACCAAGAAGAACAAAATCGCAGCAAAGGCAAAACCAATCAGTGGCGAGAACAATAAAGCCTTGCCCACTTTCATGACTTGTTCCATGTCTACGCCACTTGCACCCGCACCTGAGTTCAGCAAGTAGTTCATAATCCCCACACCTAAAATCGAACCGATTAAAGTGTGCGAACTTGAAGCAGGAATACCGAAAAACCACGTTCCTAAGTTCCAGACAATCGCGGCAATCAACATGGCAAAAACCATGGCAAAGCCTGCGCCTGAACCGACATTCATAATCAATTCGACTGGAAGTAAGGCAATAATACCGTAGGCAACTGCGCCACTGGCGACCATCACCCCAAGGAAGTTACAGAAACCCGCCCACATTACTGCCACAGGTGCAGACAGGGCATTGGTATAAATAACCGTTGCCACTGCGTTAGCTGTGTCGTGGAAACCATTCACAAATTCAAAGCCTAAGGCAATGAATAAAGCGGTCGCCAATAAAATCACCGAGTACATGCTTAGCGCAGGCACGTGGGATAAGTCCGCAGACAATTGGAAACCAATATAAATAAGGGTAGAAACGATGATCGTTAAAAACACCGGCATAAAAAATTTCGGTGTAGGCACATGAACATTGGTCGATTTAGTGGTCGACTTGTGTGCTGAATCTACAGGAGTTGGATTAGAATTCATGCAAGCAGAAAAGAGGATTTAAAATCCCCTTATTGTTCAATTAAATTGTGACAATTATATGACAAAGAGCTGCTATATAAAGCAACTTTCATATTTTATTTTCACACTTTAAGCTGTTTTTTTTGTGCATAAAATTAAAATTAACATTTAAATTTAAACACTTAGAATAAATAAACCTACTTTTCTTATGCCATTCTCTCAAATTTAGATTGTTACACCTTTGTCATATTTGCCTAAAATTTCAGACAAAATTTACCGTGAGCCAATTTTGCCTGAGCAATATGACAAAGCGATGACGCATCAAAGTAAAATCAAAATTAGAAGTTCCTCATCACAACTTTTATTTAGATTCAAAAGCTACAGCAAAATCCTAAAAATACTGCTTTATGCACTATTTTTACGACTTCCACTCTCTCTGGTCGCTTCAAGTGCACGAAAGCCGTGCGAACTCTGCTAAAATAGCGCTCATTTCGGATTCAGTCATAAAGGGTTTTTTATGTCCACGCTTACCACCCTGAAAGCGCTTCTTGCCCAAAGAATTTTAATTATCGATGGTGCTATGGGTACTATGATTCAACGCCATCAATTGGAAGAAGCCGATTATCGTGGTGAGCGTTTTGCAGATTGGGCACATGACCTCAAAGGCAACAATGATTTATTGGTACTGACCCAACCGCACATTATTCAGGGTATTCACGAAGCCTACTTAGATGCGGGTGCAGACATTATTGAAACCAACAGCTTTAACGGCACACGCGTTTCTATGTCTGACTATCACATGGAAGATTTGGTTCCAGAAATTAACCGCGAAGCAGCGCGTTTAGCCAAAGCTGCCTGTGAAAAATATTCAACACCAGACAAACCACGTTTTGTGGCAGGTGTACTTGGGCCAACATCGCGTACCTGTTCAATTTCACCAAATGTAAACGACCCTGCATTTCGTAACATTAGCTTTGATGCACTCAAAGAAAACTATATTGAAGCTGCGCATGCCTTAATTGAAGGTGGTGCAGATATCCTGCTCATTGAAACTGTATTTGACACCTTAAACTGTAAAGCTGCGATTTTTGCGGTCAAAGAAGTGTTTAAACAGCTCGGGCGTGAATTGCCGTTGATGATTTCAGGTACCATTACCGATGCTTCAGGACGTACCTTAACGGGTCAAACTGCAGAAGCTTTCTGGAACTCGGTACGTCATGGCGATTTACTTTCAATTGGTTTTAACTGTGCTTTGGGCGCAGATGCCATGCGTCCACACGTTAAAACCGTTTCAGACGTTGCCGATGTGTTTGTTTCTGCACACCCGAACGCGGGCTTACCCAACGCATTTGGTGGTTATGATGAAACGCCTGAAGAAACCGCAGCTTTCCTCAAAGAATTTGCTGAAAGCGGCTTGATCAATATTACAGGCGGTTGCTGTGGTACAACGCCTGATCATATCCGCGCGATTTACAATGCGGTAAAAGACATTCCACCGCGTAAAATTCCAGAGATTAAACCTGCATGCCGTTTAAGTGGTTTAGAACCATTTAACATTTATGATGACTCTTTATTTGTAAACGTGGGCGAACGTACCAACGTCACAGGTTCTAAAAAATTCCTGCGTTTAATTCGTGAAGAAAACTTTGCCGAAGCCTTAGATGTTGCGCGTCAACAGGTAGAAAGCGGTGCGCAAATCATCGACATCAACATGGATGAAGGCATGCTCGATTCAGAAGGTGCGATGGTGCACTTCCTGAACTTGGTGGCATCTGAGCCTGATATTTCTCGCGTACCTATCATGATTGACTCCTCTAAATGGGAAATCATTGAAGCAGGCTTAAAATGCGTACAAGGTAAAGCCGTTGTCAACTCTATTTCCCTAAAAGAAGGTTATGACGAGTTTGTCGAAAAAGCCCGCCTCTGCCGCCAATACGGCGCAGCTGTCATTGTTATGGCCTTTGACGAAGTCGGACAAGCCGATACTGCAGCACGTAAACGCGAAATTTGTAAACGCTCTTATGATGTTTTGGTCAATGATGTTGGCTTCCCTGCCGAAGACATTATTTTTGACCCGAACGTATTTGCAGTTGCGACAGGTATTGAAGAACACAACAACTACGCAGTCGATTTTATTGAAGCCACAGGCTGGATTAAACAAAACCTGCCGCATGCCATGATTTCAGGCGGTGTATCGAACGTATCTTTCTCATTCCGTGGTAACGAACCTGTACGTGAAGCCATTCACGCGGTATTCCTATATCACGCTATTCAGCAAGGCATGACCATGGGGATTGTCAACGCAGGTCAGTTGGCAATTTACGATGACATCCCGAAAGAACTGAAAGAAGCAGTTGAAGCCGTTATTCTGAACCAGAACCAAGGTGAAAGCGGTCAGGATGCCACAGAAAAACTGCTAGAAGTGGCAGAAAAATATCGTGGTCAATCAGGCGCACAAAAAGCCGAAGAAAACTTAGAATGGCGTAGTGAATCTGTCGAAAAACGTCTTGAGTACGCTTTAGTTAAAGGCATCACCACCTTTATTAATGAAGACACCGAAGAAGCGCGCCTGAAAGCCAAACGTCCATTAGATGTGATTGAAGGCCCGTTGATGGATGGCATGAACGTGGTCGGTGACTTGTTTGGTGCAGGTAAAATGTTCCTGCCACAAGTGGTGAAATCTGCCCGTGTGATGAAACAAGCCGTTGCATGGCTCAACCCGTACATCGAAGCTGAAAAAACCGAAGGTCAGTCTAAAGGTAAAGTCTTGATGGCAACGGTAAAAGGTGACGTTCACGACATTGGTAAAAATATTGTGGGCGTAGTCTTGGGCTGTAATGGATACGATATTGTCGATCTCGGTGTGATGGTACCTGCAGAAAAAATCCTGCAAACTGCCATTGACGAAAAAGTCGATATCATTGGCTTGTCTGGTCTGATTACCCCATCTTTAGATGAAATGGTTTTTGTTGCCAAAGAAATGCAGCGTAAAGGCTTTAACATTCCATTGTTGATTGGTGGCGCAACCACATCTAAAGCACATACTGCAGTTAAAATTGATCCACAGTTCTCAAACGATGCTGTCATTTACGTTGCCGATGCTTCGCGTGCCGTTGGTGTTGCGACAACCTTACTCTCTCCTGAAATGAAACCTGCTTTTGTTGCAGAGCACCGTGCGGAATACGCTAAAATTCGTGAACGTATTGCCAATAAGCAACCAAAAGCTGCGAAATTGTCGTATGCAGAAGCCATCGACAATGGTTTGAAAATTGATTGGGACAACTATACGCCTGCAGTACCAAACTTAATTGGAACTCAAGTGCTGACTAATTATCCGCTTGAAACCTTGTTGCCATACTTTGATTGGACACCATTCTTTATTTCTTGGAGTTTGGCGGGCAAATTCCCGAAAATTTTGGAAGATGACGTGGTGGGCGAAGCTGCAACCGACTTATATAACCAAGCGCAAGCCATGCTCAAAGATATTATTGCAAATAATCGCTTTGATGCACGTGCAGTCTTTGGGATTTACCCTGCCAACCGTTCTGCGGCAGATTCAGTACAAGTATATGATGCAGCACGTAATCAAGTAACGCACACCTTCCATCATATTCGCCAACAGTCTGACAAAGTCACAGGCAAACCAAACTTGTCTTTGGCAGACTTTGTTGCAACTGCAGAGCAAGGGCAAGATTACTTGGGCGGCTTTACCGTGTCGATTTTTGGTGCGGAGGAAATGGCCAATGAGTTTAAAGCCAAAGGGGATGATTATTCTGCCATTTTGGTGCAGTCTTTGGGTGACCGTTTTGCAGAAGCATTTGCAGAGCATTTGCATGAGCGTATTCGTAAAGAATTCTGGGGCTATCAGCCGAATGAGCAGCTAAGCAATGAAGAGCTGATTAAAGAGAAATATGTAGGGATTCGTCCTGCACCGGGCTATCCTGCGTGCCCTGAGCACTCTGAAAAAGCCACACTGTTTAACTGGTTAGGTTCGACTGAAAAGATTGGCACACAGCTGACCAGCAGCTTTGCGATGTGGCCGCCTTCATCTGTGAGTGGCTTCTACTATGCCAACCCTGCTTCTGAGTACTTTAACGCAGGTAAAATCTCGTTAGATCAGCTTGAAGATTACGCACAGCGTAAAGGCTGGAGTTTAGATGAAGCGAAGCGTTGGTTAGCTCCAAACTTGGATGATTCGATTAATTAATTGCTTTATGCCGCTTGGGTAGTACATCGGCCCATGCGCTCTACATAATGTCATTTCAAAAACCAGTGAATTGTAAAATTCACTGGTTTTTTGTTTTATGGGCAGTTCGTTACTTAATCTAAATTTGTTGAGTAATTTGACTGTTAAAGGTGTTTTCTCACCTCTATGGGAAAGGTATTCAGCTAAACGAAACCCATAGAAAGAACAAAGCGACTACTATTTAGTTGTTAGTAGCCGCTTTTCCGCCTATTTTGTCTTATGATGAATGGGAAGCGATTGCTGTATTACATCAACAACAATTAGTTGACGATACTAGGAATTAATTAATCAACTTTTTACTTACCTTGAAAAGCATTCCAACTGGAGATTGCTTAACTTGTTTATTCTGATCAACCAAATCACGAAATCTTTCAGGTATTTCTCTCAATTTAGGAGCATCAAGTAATTGATCAGCTGCTAATACTGCTAATCCCCATGTAGGTGTTCCAGTTAAAGCTGCCCCTATTTCTATTCCTCCAGAAACAATCCAAGATCCAATATCGAATCCAGCAAATTTCCAATTTTTAGCTTTCAACTCATCAAGTTTTTTACGATGTTTATCAAAACTTTGCTCAATATTTTCTAATATTTGATCTCTAGTTCTAAAACAATTAGTAGGATTAGTTTCTACTAATTCCTTGATATTATTTCCTAAAATATTGCGGATTTCTTCTAAAGCTCCTTGCTTTCTAAGCTCCAACAATGATTCTGGAGGAATATTGCCTAACCAAGGTAAATCCGTTTGAGATAAATCTGTTAGTCCTTTCATTATGTGCAAATTTTCAGAACCGTAATATTCTTGAGCCTTATCGGCATCATATTCTAATTTCCAGTTAAAATATTGCCACGATGTTTCAGCTTCAATAATTGGGGTTCCTGAAAGCTGTCGTGCTTTGAGTAATAATTCATTACTCACCGACATTCTGCCAACAGCTTGCATTTGGAGTAACAAACCTGGCTCTGTTCTATTAAGAGCTTTTAGCTCATCTCCATTTAAAGCCCTATTTATTTGTTCCTCTAAAGAACCTTTCCAATTTGTATCAAATAAGAACCTATTCTTATCTTTAATTGCTCGAATTGTTTTTTCTACAGTATTAAGGCTTAAACAAAACTCATTAAATTCCTCAATACTCTCAAAATTTTGACCGAATAATTTACTACCATGAATTAATGCATCATTTTGGGAAAAGTTATAGATAAAATCTTTACCACCCTCTTCCAAATTTGATAAATCAGGGAGTATTACAACCACTGGCATTCCATCTTCAACACATGCTAAATTTTTATATTTGAGAATATTCATAGCATGCTTTATTAAGAAAAAGACAGCTTTCTCTTTTGGATAAAATTCAAATATATGCTGTGATCGTACATAAGGATCTGGTAGAACAATTGTGTCCGTGTAAATACCACATTTTGAAGCAATATTTTCATCGTGGGTAGGAAATAAATCTCCTCCATATACACCAGTAAGATTTGAGTGATTGTCTTCTAAATGCCAATAACCTATATCACCTACTTGTTTCCAAAATGATATAATTGCATCCATAAAACCAGGAATTTGTTCAAACATATTGTCAACAAAATCGGCTTTTGTTGATAAAAATTCCGCAATATGGTGAGGCGTAGAGTTCGCCTTAAGCATTTGTTGATAGATAAAATCAAAATTATGCTCTATCAGGTCAAAATATAATTTTTGAATTTCAACTAAAGAAATTTCTTTTTTTAATTTTTCCCTTGTGTCGAAATGTTCTATAGCCAAAGCCATTGAACGAATTCGCCCATCAACAGACTCTAAAATGATCTCGCCACTTTCATCATATTTGATATTTCGAAAACTCTCTTCGAAACCTTCAGCTAGGTGTGAAGCGATTTTTACTTTATCGGCTTTTAACTGTTCTGAAAGAATTTTAAGTCTATACCTTAATCTTTCTTCATAATCTTGTTGTTCTGATTCTAAGCTCATTATTCCAAAACTTTTTACTAATATTTAAAGTTTAATAGAGCTAAAATTTTTAATTTCAATAAGGCTATGTGGTTTTATTTTTTTGCTTACTACAGGCTTACGTTGCATAAACCCCAAAAACAACAAAACCCTGACAATGTCAGGGCTTTGTTGGTAATATTTGGCGGAAGCGGTGTCCGTAAAAGCAGTGTTTCACCATATCCAAATTAAAACAATATATTTATATTTTTCATAGTGTTAAATCAAGCACATTCCAATATAATCTTGCAATGCTTAATCATTTCTAATACTTTATGTGGGTCAGTATGTGGGACAAAGACTATGCCAATCAAAGCAAAAGAATTATCAGCACTGAGCGTTTCAAGATTAAAAGAAAATGGTAGACATGCAGTAGGTGGCGTTGATGGTTTACATCTTCGTATTTTCAATAATTCTAAATCATGGGTACTGCGTGTCTCTGTTGGACAGCGCATAGATGATCACGGAAAAAATAAAACCCATCGTCGAGATATTGGTCTAGGCCCCTATCCTGAAGTTTCTTTGGCTGAGGCAAGAGAAAAAGCAAGAGAGTTAAAGCAGCAAATCCGCAATGGCATCGACCCAATTAAGCAGAGACTAGAAGAACTTGAAAAGTTGCGTATTCAGAAACAGCGAGAAAAAACCTTCATTGATTGTGCACAAATTGTGATTGCCAACAAAACACGAGAACTCAAAAACCAAAAGCACATTCAACAATGGTCTACAACCCTAGAAACCTATGTATATCCGACTCTAGGGCACAGACCCATTTCCAGCATCAATAAAATTGATATTGCTACTGTACTGGAAGCAATTTGGCTCGATAAAAATGAGACCGCTAGACGCATCCGTGGTCGCTTAGAAATGATTTTTGACTACGCAAAAGCGATGGAATATTTTGTTGGAGACAACCCTGCAGCATGGAAAGGCAATTTAGAGCCAATCTTAGGTAATCTCAAGCAAACCCCTCGACCACACCCATCTTTGCCTTACGAACATGTATCTGAATTTGTAGATCAGCTAAAGCAAAAACAAAGTATTTCAGCCAAAGCGCTACAGTTTGTAATTTTAACTGCGTGCCGTTCTGGTGAGGTATTCGGGGCGACTTGGAAGGAAATTGATTTTAAATCAAAAATTTGGGTTATACCGAAAGAACGCATGAAAGCAGACAAAGAGCATCGCGTACCATTATCTCAAGAAGCACTGGAAATATTGCATACAATCCATTTTAATCCCAAGGCTTCAGATTTTATTTTCCCGTCTCCACGTAACGATGGCATGCTTTCAGATATGTCTCTGACCACGTTGATCAAACGCATGCATGAGCAGAAGCTGAAAGAAAATGGCTTAGGCTATATTGATCCAAAACAAAACCGAGTAATCACGACACACGGATTTCGCTCCACATTCCGTGATTGGTCAGCTGACAAAACCGATTACCCACGCGAAGTCTGTGAGCATGTGCTTGCCCATAAATTACCAGATGAAGTGGAAGCCGCCTATTTACGTGGTGCCTATCTGGAAAAGCGTAAAGGATTAATGAATGATTGGGCTAAATTTTGTAATGCATTTTCAAAGTCTGTTTAACTCTGATGCAATACTGCTTATGCCGTCTGGGTAGGCTCAAAGTGATTGAGTTTATCCAGTGCATACTGAATATGCTCTGGTTTAAATAAGTCCAGTTTACGCTGCGCCCACCGTTCACCAGCTGGCCAACGTGCTAACCCTTGCTGAATTGCATCAACATTCGCTTGACACCCCTCTTTGTGAATAAGCCAATCCACGGTTGCCAATAATTCCATGCCAAAGGGAGACTCAAAGCCTTCTATTAAAGTCGCAGCCTCATCTACTGCAGCCATATAGCCTTTAGCTTCAGTCAAAAGGTAGGTTTGCACATTCTGTTTCTGTTGGTCATTAAACCAAATAACGTCCAGTGGATCACAATCAGGAATACGTTTATCTGATTTTAAATAACTACCATCCAAGGCATTCAGTAAATGCCCTAAATTAACAGCGTAAGGGCCATAGAAATTCGCTTGAAAGTTCAGCTTCAGCTCATTGGACAATTTCTGTTTTTCAATCGCCCGCTGTAAAAACCACGCTAATTTTTGAATTTCCAACAGACTGCATTCGATCCCCAAAACCCAATAACGACGCACTAGTTCAGCGATCATTGCACGAGCAGGTGTCAGTTGAGTTACCCCTGTTTTCTTTGCAACATTTTGATATTGGGAGGTAGGTTCAAATATGATGATTTCGACCCCATCTAGCTCTGACAAGGCAGCTTCAATTCGAGGCTTGACCACACTCCAACTTAAGCCACCATTACCTGCACCCAAAGGCGGAATCGCAATAGATTTAACCTGATGATCAATAATAAATGCTTTAAGTGCTTGTAGCCCTGTATCAATCCACTCAATTTTAGATTTGTCACGCCAATGCTGCTTAGTCGGAAAGTTGATAATCCAACGCGCACCAATTAACTCGTCAGTCTCAGTCACGAACATTTGACCAGTCACAACCTGACCCGCTTTACATGCTTGACTATACGCTGCCATATTTTTAGGGAAACGCTCCTTGAACATCAAGGCAATCCCTTTCCCCATCACACCCACGGTGTTGACAGTGTTCACCAATGCTTCTACAGGTGCATCGAGTAGATTACCCGTGGTATATCGAATCATTAGAAATACACTCCTCGTCGAGCATGCACAGGAATATTGATTTTAGCTTGTTGCAACCAATACTCTAATTGGCTTTTGACCTGCTCACTATAACATAGCATTCCAAGCAACGCTGCTGTCGGGCAATGCTGATAAATTAAAGCTTCCGCTTGATAGCGTTCAAATTTCGCAGGGTCATCCATATCCCGTTTAAAATCTCGTGTCTGCAAAATTGACCAGTCAATTTTATCAAGGTCGGATAAATCCGTGTAAAATTCAGTCCATTGGTAATAAGCATGGCTGTTGGTAAAAACAAAAGGAATCTGCTGTTTTTTCAGATCATGCAAACTAGAAACCAAGATTACAATTTCATCATTCGCACGCTGACGTACACCACCGCGACCACTTTTTATATTCAGTAGCATGGGTGAAAACGGTGTGAAATAAAAGGGAATGTAATCACCCAACACACCCTCAGTGCCCACAGGAACCCGATGCTGCTGACGCTTTTCAATCAGCTCAGAACTGCCAATTGGCACCCAATGTTCATTGAGTTTACTGCTGTTACTGCAATGCAGACCATTCGCCAATATCCAAGGGATATTGTCACGATGAACTATGCGCCAAATCAGCGCCTTTTCAGGATTGAGTACATCATGAAATGTTCGCACAGCAAATCCACACTATAAAAATTAGTTTTCGAAACCTTAGCATAAATCGCCAAGAAGCCCATACTGCCTGATTGCCATTCAGCCCCCTCAAAGGACAAGCAATTGCAAGACAATACAACAGCTGCTACTCCTCTGTTTATACAAGGCATAAACAGATACCGAACAGCACAACATATACTGACTACACACCAGACATGACGCAGCCTCACCAGCTGAATACAGTACAGACGTGATCCAATGTAAAAAAATATGAAGTCATGCAACAGAGCACAACTCTCATGCGGCTTACACAGCTACAAGTGGTTCACGGGTATCAACTTAGACTGAAACCCTGTGCGCTCATCCTGTAACTTGCATGGTTCGGCAGCAACACAGTGCACCAACCGCCATGCCACATAACTCCTCCTCCTCCGCGTGTCCTACAACAACTACACAAGGGTAGCCAAACCTCACAAATTTGACGCATGAATGAATGACTACCCAATAAAATGCCATTTACCATTACAGTAAAGCCCTGCACTAATAGTAGAGCTTTGCTATTTGGATGACAGAAATATACTGATATTTAACACACGATGTCAAAAAATAATTCATAATAAATAATGACTTAGAGTGACTTAGACAGATCAAAAACATCCAACAACATTGAATAAGTACCGACACTCATTTTGTAAACAAATATTTCACGTAGCCACTTATTTAGTCTATTCATCCAATATGGTATCAGCGAGTTAATTGATACCTTCCACTGGAATTCAGTCAAAAATCTTGGCACACTCATCGAATATCGGTTACATTTATTAGGGTGCTCGCTCATGTTTTGCTTAGGATCAAACTGCAGTAAAACATGCCAACTTGGGTAGAAATATTGGCTGTTTTTCTTGGCAAATACCCAGCACTTGAAGCCAGTGGACAGTGAAAATATCGCCCAAAAACACTACCCTAGCAATCAACTGATAATTAATAAAAAAATGTCAAGTCCGTACAAAAAAATTGACATGTTGTACAGTGAAATCTAGCCCAAGCAGCACATAATTTTGAGGCAAAATTAACCTGAGAATAAATATGACAGAAAATTCTACTAGCGCACAAAAATCAGAACGTGAGCAAGCAATCGAATATGTAAACGAAATTGAGGGATATATTTTTTATCGCCTACAAACATCATTCGCTTCCCCACTTCGTACCGTAAAACCTGCTCTTTTATCCGCACCGAATATGCAGGTTTTTAAAAAAGAGGTGTATGAATTACTTGATCAAGGCATCTTCAAAGAATCGGAAGCCGACCGAGAAAAAAGAGAGAGTCCCATTAAATATCATGTAGAAGATCAGTCAGTCATTCACAAGCATCCCGATGAGATGTTGCCAACCCATTTTCATGATTTGCTATCCGCAATAAGAGACTTCAATCAACTCTTATATACAGATGTCTCTGATCAGGAAATTGAAAAACAGCGAAAATACATCTTTAAAATTTTTGCAAATCATATTGAAGGTTTACGTTTCAAGCATGTAGTTCAGAATAAAAATCTGCAAACTGAGCAGCAATCAAACTCAGACCTAGGTTCTCAGCAAAACCAAACACAAGACCATTCAGTGAGTGAACCCGAAATTCAGCTAGAACCACAACAAGAGTATGTAATTACCTACTATAAGTATCTCCAGAGAATTCATGAAATATTAAATAAAATTGAAAAAATTCAGTTAAGTAACCTATCTCATGAGCTCAATAAACTAAAGGATGCTTTATATAAGACGTGGTTGGAAAATTTTTATCTAAAATACAAAGACAACAAAGAATCACTTTGGGAATTAGTCGGATTTCACCCAAATGATGTCAAAAAACTAAAAAAGTACAGTCAACATATACTCAACGAAAACCCTGAAAACAAACTTTCGTCAGCAGAAAAACGCGAGCTTAAAGATAATTATAATAAGCGTTTTGACAATCTAGCGGATTATATTAACGAAATTATTTTTCCTGATGTGAAAGAAAGCATTATAAATTATTATGAAATACGCATAAGTGATTTGACGAAAAGTATTGGTCAAATTAATCAAATCTTAGGGAAGCAGTCATGGAATACAAGTAGAAAGAAAAGTAGGAAGAAAACTTCAAGAGTTATAAGAATAATCGATCCCTTGACACTAAATAGAATAATAAGTCTAAAATCAGAAGAAATTGAGAAGTGTATAAAATCTAAGCAGTGCGAAGAACTTAATGAGTGTGAAGAACTTAATGAGCGTGAAGAACCTAATGAGTGTGAAGAACCTAATGAGTGTAAAGAACCTAATGAGTGTGAGAAATCTAAACAGTGTAAGAAATCTCAGCTGTGTAAAAAATCTCAGCAATGTATAAAATTTAGGCATTGTAGAGTGCCTAAGTCTAAGCGATGTAAAGAAGTAGAGGCAATATACCCTGGACCACTCCTTGGGAAGGAATTGTGGGAAAAAAACAAAAATAATAAGATCAAATTACAATCTAAATACAAAAAAATTCTCGAAAATCTCATTGAAGTTAGGACATTTCAGGATAATGAAGACCTTGAAAGAAAAAATGAAGCAAAAAGTAAGGAAAAAGAAAATGAGATCGAGTCCCTTAATGCTGCAGATAGTGAAAAAAAGAATTTACCATACGTGTACCGTTTTCTTCCAGATACCAAAGTTTTTTTAAACAAACATCCTGAACTAAAACAAAAACTTGAAAGCTTAATTTTAAGTGAGACCTGAAGCCTATGCCTATTTTAAATTTAGGTCAGGTGTCTAGCTGATATGCCTGTAGTTCTTCAATATGGGCATTTTAAACGTCAGCAACCTTTCAAGCAGCTCACACATAGCTTAACAGCTGTAACCCATTCAGTTTCGCTGACTAGATGAGTGTGATGATATTAGTAGCTCACTAACTATTGTTCAGCGAGCTACCTAAAAGCCAGCCCCTGTGTTGTCAACAGCATTCAAAAATTGCCCCCTTTTTACTTACAAATGTCAAAGTAAAATTGACCCCCACGACCTCAAAATAAGGCTCCACATAAATTTTTTCACTTTTTTTATAAAAGTGCATTTTCCTCCACGCAGTTCGTTTTAAAACCTCCTCCTAATTTTCTAAATTGGTTCTACGTTGTCTCACTCCATACCGACAACGTGATCTTTAACCTTTTTAATTAGGTAGGTAACCGATGGATACTCACAACCCCGAGTTAAGAATGATCAGCCGAGCACAGCTCGAAACACTACTAGGACTGTCACGGTCAACAATTTATGACCGACTCAGTCGAAAGTCCAAACGATACGATCCAACCTTTCCACAGCCAATTAAATTTGGGCGTCTAAGTCGCTGGCGACTAAGCGAAGTGCTTGACTGGATCGAGTCTAAAGCTGTGTTGCGTAATCAGTCTGTCTAAGCGGACTAATTTCGTACATTCAATTTTTTTGCACGTGCTTGTGTAGCCGATACATTAAAGTTTGCGCTTCCCACGAATCATAGCAGATTTTTGATTGAGCAATTTAGGTATTAAATCATTTACTTAGGTAACATAATTAACAGATTACTTATATACATACTGATGAGCTATTGCATAGCAAGCAATAGCGTAATGACCTAAATACTCTATATTCAATAATATATATGGATGGACACTGCTCTAATACAGTGTCCAAGGGAAGACTCATCTTTAATAATCATGGCTATCTCTGGCACATTTTCTGGAGATATAGCTCTATGAGCATTAATCAATTAAACCTGAATTATGATGCAGATGATTTCAGCATCCTTCAAATGAAGAAGCAGCTTCTAAAAAGCACTGATTTTTATTGCGACGAGCACAATCAACCTTTCATGTTTATCCACGATATGGATATGTACTCAGCTCCTCTCATTAAGGCGGCTTCATTCGTTTCTCTCGTGAACAAACACAAAGGTGATGTAGCGAGCTTTCAATGGAACCCGAATCACTTGAAATCGAAGCAGGGAGCTTATCAGTTAATGATCAAGCCTTGGTATCAAGACCAATTATGCAATTTAGCTGAAATTATGGTTAGACCATTCCCTGATGAGAAGATCTGCAGCTTTGGCATTGAAATCGAAGCATTTCTATGGGTGAGAGATCAACTCACCTCTACAGATGCTGAGATTATTCGCAATCCTCATATTTTTGGACATTACTATTTTGACCAGACTAGCATTCAGGAAAAAGTAGACATCATCAATCGGTTTATAGAATCGATTCGCGCTTATTTCAGAATACCTAAGATTAAAAAGAAATTGGCGGATCGTCGCTCTAACCTGAACAGAAATAAAAAGAGTTGCGTTCAGCTCATTCGAAGCTTGATAGCGAACTTTTCTAAGGTACTGGTTGTTCGTGTCGATCTTTCAATGGTTAGAGACCCTATGACCATTAAAATGCGGAATAAAACCCTATGTGAGCTTCATTCAAAAGATGACCTGAAAGCACTGAAGGACTATGTAAACAAGTTTTTAAATAATGCTCGCCACAATAAAATTCTGAACGATATTGAAGGCTACATCTTGCGCTTTGAATATACAGTTCGGGCTGGCTTTCATGCCCATGCTTACTTCTTCTTTGATGGCAATAAACATCAACAGGACATGAGTCTTGGGCAATATATTAAAGATTACTGGAAAAAGCTGTGTGGTGGTCAAGGCTCTACATTTATCTGCAACATGCAAAAACACAAATATAAAGACCTTGCGATTGGGATGCTTCACCACAACGACCAACAAATGCTTGAAAACCTCATCAAGACCTTTGACTACATTTGCAAAACTGATCAGTACTTTATGTTCACCAACATGAAGGCGGCTCGTTCATTCCAAATTAGTCGTGTTGTTAAAAAGAAATCGAATGCTGGTAGACCACGCAAACACCAACCTTCAACTCATTCAAATTCTTAACTTGAGGTCACAATGATGAAAACCGCACAAGATAGACTCAACTCACTGAGTGCATTAAATTACATTACGCAGGCATTCTCTCATAATGTCGGCGTGACTGTTCAACCAAGAATTAAGTGGTGCCATCTAGATGTGTATGAAAGTTTCGCCAAGTTACTAGCAAAGCGAAAAACATCAAAACTTGTAACGCTCCACGCGGCCGATTCCAATTATCAAACTATGTTCACGCCTACCAAACTTGGTCAATCATTTTTTGAACTTTCAGATGACATGAGCTGCAACCAGTATTTCAACCCTGGAATCCCCAATTGCAGGATGCTTCCAATTGTAGAGTTATTATATGCAATGTTTCAAAGATACAATTTGGTGGGTGTTCGATTCGTGAGCCCAGCACTTGAACACGCGTTCGATTACTTTATGCAGGACTTTAAAATTAAACTGAAAACCCGTGAGCAACGCAGTAAAACTACACGATGGATCAATTCATACAAGCAGATGAGCAGCAAATATGATCGTTTCTGTGAGCGAAATATTTACGAGTCGAATAAGATGTTTGAAATCTACTCGATCACAGTGAAGCAAGTCCGATTCGATCAAAATACCACGATTAGAGCTTATGGCGATGGGTTTCAGGACTACACAGACACTGATATTCTGAATGAAATTTCTCAGCCACTCATCAAAGCAGTATGGAAAAATCGTAATAACAATCACGTTTTTTCGATTCTTGCGAAATGGGAAATGCATTTAGATGGCACACTCACGAAGCGTTTGATCTTCTTTGTCAAAAAGGACGATACTAACTTTGTGCCATTTAATGAAACGATCTTATGTCAGGATCTACAGCCATTTGTGGGGTACAGCACTACAGAGCAGCTCGATATTAGACAACTCCCCTTTCTTGATCCCACACTGGTACGGGCACTGTTTCATACCTACCCAGAGCCGATAGCTCCATTAAATTTTTATGACCTAGATCAGTCGCTAATAGGCAGCAAATTGAACCAGCTGAAAATGTATCTAGTGGGCACGGATTATTGGCTACGTCCATTCGGTGAAAGCTCATTGAAATATGAATACACTGAGTTCGCATTCTAATCCTGATCAAGTCAAATCAACCATAGCTGCGAAGTGTAGCTATGGTTTTTTAAATTATGTATTGGTTTCCAACTGCCCGATAACCAATGCTTATCTTTCAATAAAAGAGCCTTAATGATTAGACTCTTTTAGTATTGATATAAAACGACTTGTTGTACCGCCAATGCCAAAAAATTATCTATGACTCAACATATCAAAAATCACCCGAGCAAACACCCCTGCCTTCGCTGGATCAGACAGCAACTGCATCATCTGCTCCTGATGTGCGGCACTGCTTCCAAGAATGGCATCATCCATAGCTTTCGGGAAATCACCAAGCATCGCTTGTTCACGGGTATTGTTGGCAATCTGCTTCATCACAATTTCATTTTCTGCCAGTTTGTCACGGACGGTATAAGCATAATTCAGCATGTCACCATCGGTCAGATTGTCCGTAATAAAAACCTCATTCAGGCGCTCAATGATCTGTGACAAAAATTCTTCTTTCTTGTCACGTGGCTTGGCTGCACCAAGGTCTTTACCTGGCTCAATCTTGGAATCCTCAGCATCTTCTTGTAGCTTAAGATCCTGTTGACGTATCTTAGAAAGACGATAATGGCTCATGCTGACATTACTTAGGTCAACCTCATCATCCTGTGTTGTCGTTTCACGCAGTAATGGACGTAGGTTACGTGCATAAAGGCTGAGCTTTTCCAGTTCTTTATTATCGTAATCCACAATCTGCGACATAAACTCATAGAAGCGCGTGAAGCTCCCCAAGTCTTTTTTAAAGATTTCCAGTTTGTCTTTTTCCAGTTTGGCATCTTTAAAGGCATTTTCGGCATTCGCGATCAGTACCGCATCATTGGTTTTTTTACAGCGTTCTAGCATTTCACGTGTGGAGTTATAGGCTTCAACCGCTTGGCTATATCGCTTCTGCCAGCGTTCCACTGCAGGCTTGCAAATATTACTAATGGCGGCATTGGATTTGTTTTTGCTAAAGAAGGCTTCAACAAATTGTTCAACTTCAACCCACTGAAAAATCTTAGCGGCTTTAAGTTTATCGAACAGGTCAAAAATCTGATCTGGATCGGACACATCTGCCAGTTCTGCAGTTTGGTAATACGGTTGGAATGCAGCCAGAATATCTTCAGGCGCATTAAAGAAGTCCAACACAAACGTGCCCGACTCTGCTTTACCTGGGTAGGTTCGATTTAGACGTGACAGGGTTTGGACGCATTCCACCCCACCCAGTTTTTTATCCACGTACATGGCGCATAGTTTTGGTTGGTCAAAACCCGTTTGGAATTTGTTAGCAACCAACATGACCTGATAATCATCACTGTCAAAGGCTTTGCGCATTTCTCTGCCTTTGAGTCCTAGGTTCATGTTGCGTTCATTAAAGCTCTGTCCAACTAAACCGCCACTGTCAGCATCTTTGTCGGTAAACTCGACTTCACCTGAAAAAGCGACCATGGCTTGAATGGATTTATAGCCCTGATCTGCCACGTATTTATCAAAAGCGAGTTTGTAGCGTACCGCTTCTTTACGTGAACTGGTGACCACCATGGCTTTGGCTTGCCCACCGAGTAAGCCCATCACGTTATTTTTAAAATGCTCAACAATGACTTTTACTTTTTGTGAAATATTGTGGTCATGCAAACGCACCCACTGATTCAGTTTGATCTTGGCTTTCTTGGCATCGACCTGTTTATCCGCTTCTTCAATTTTCTGCTTGAGCTTATATACCACTTTATAATTGGTGTAGTTTTTCAGCACATCCAAAATAAAGCCTTCTTCAATGGCTTGGCGCATGGAATAGACATGAAAAGCTTCAGGCTTGTTTTGTTTGGATGGCGGTAAATCAGGATTCGGTACACGACCAAACAGTTGCAGGGTTTTATCTTTTGGGGTTGCAGTAAAAGCATAGTAGCTTAGGTTATTGCTTCCCTTACGTGCTGCCACCACTGCATCTAGAATATCTTCAGAAGACAGTTCTGCATCTTCATCGCGTTCTTCCAGCATCAGCACTTCTTTTAACTGACGTGCGGTTGAACCACTTTGGGATGAGTGTGCTTCATCGGCAATGACGGCATAGCGTCTTTGCTTTAAGTTGCTGCTGTTTTCAATGGCACGTAGTACATAAGGGAAAGTCTGAATCGTGACAATAATAATCGGCTGTGAGTTTTCCAGTGCTTTGGCGAGCTTTTCCGATTTAGAGCCATCTCCTTCTTTATTATTGATGCGTCCGACCACGCCATCGGCATGTTCAAACTGATAAATCGTGTCCTGTAACTGCGCATCAAGAATGGTTCGGTCTGTCACCACAATCACTGAATCAAACAGCTTTTGATTATGTTGATCGTACAAGGTCGAGAGCTGATGTGCTGTCCAAGCAATTGAGTTAGATTTTCCTGAACCTGCACTGTGTTGAATCAGATATTTTTGCCCAGTGCCTTCAACTAAGGCGGCATCAATCAGTTTAGTGACCACATTCCACTGATGGTAACGAGGGAAAATCAGTAATTCTTTTTTGTACTTGCGCCCTTCCCAATCTTCTTTTTCTTCAATTTGCAGATGCACAAAACGCCCAATGATATTCAACAAATTGGCGGGTGTGAGCACTTCATTCCACAAATAGGCTGTGGCGTATTGGTTTGTATCTTCGGGTACGTCATTGCCTGCACCGCCTTCGTGCGTCCCTTTATTGAATGGTAAGAAATAAGTATTATCGCCTGCCAATTGGGTTGCCATATAGACTTCGTACTGGCTCACCGCAAAGTGCACCAATGCACCACGTTTAAAGGTCAGCAAGGGTTCAGGCTTATTGGTTTCTGGGTCTTTGGGCAAGCGAGTACGTTTGTACTGTGCCATGGCATTTTGCACTGCCTGTTTAAACTCAGATTTAAGTTCCAGTGTTGCTACAGGAAAACCATTGATAAACAGGACTAAATCAATGCGCCACTTTTTCGCCTGTTTGCCCGTGGCTTGTAATTCACTGGCAGTCGCATAAGGGCTATACACCAATTCAGGCACAATGCGGCAGATGTTGTTTTTATAGTTGGCTAAGGTGTCGGGATTCAGTGCATGTTCAGGTTTAAATTGGCACAGAAAAAAACGTGTGCTACGGGTTTTAATACCGTGACGTAATACGCCCAAGGTGCCATAGGTACGTGATTGTTCATCGGTCGCATTGATGTCAGCTTTTTTAAGCTGCGCCACGACAGCATCAATAAAGTGACGTTCAGTATCCTGCGGAAAGATACGCTGAAACTTCTGCCAGTCCTGCGCTTGGGTCTGCTGCACAAAGTCTAAAACGTCTTGTTCATACAAGGCATTTTCTCGATTATAGCCTTGTGGTGTGCCAAGCTGCCAACCTTGAGCCAACATCTGCTGAATGATGTCATTCTGAAAAATACTTTCACGGGTTGCATCTAGACTCATGTGCTGACCTCCATTTCTCGCTCAGTCGCATTAGGCGCTTGCCAGTTGCGCACATCAATTTTTCCTGTGACGGCTGCGGAAATAAGTGCAGTGCGGCGTTCTAAAAGTAATTGCTTTTGTGATGTGGCAGCCTCAATAAGATTGTTAAACTTATCAGATTGGATTAGTAAAAACTCTGAAATAGCTTCCTGTTCTTTTATTGGTGGAATAACAACATTCAACTCTTTAACAGTTTCGATTGATACTTCACTAAACGTACTCCCTTGTTTGCTTAATCCCCAATATTGATCAACAGCATTTGATTTGAAATACCAAACCAAAAAATCAGAAGATAAGAAGTCAATTGGTAAAATACGAGCAATTCCTCGAGAAAGATTGACACCTTTAAAACTCATTGGCACTACAAATGCTGCACCAATTGAAGCTCGAATACCTAATATGACTTCACCACCTTCTAATCTCGATCTAGGATAATTACTCTCTATTGAAGCAGAAGTTTTTTGAAAATCCTCTAATTTAAAACTCCCTTTAGAAATATTAGTGGTTTGAATAAATGGAACTCCTTCTTCTAAAGCATCGCCTGGCTGAACAATCCCATAAGATATTGATGAACCATACCTAACCAATTGCTTTAATCTAGGAATCTCCCAATGCTCCGGCACTTGCCCTAACCATTCCACACCTGAATCTTTCATCGGTACATCAGGATTTAAGCCTTTGGTTACTGCATGACTAATTACCGCTTGGCGTTTTTCTTTAAGCAGTTCAATCAGCTTTTGTTGTTTTTCAATCAGGCTGTCAATTTTTGCGGTTTCATGGTCGAGGAAATTGGCGATTTGAATTTGTTCACTTACCGATGGAATAGGTAATTTATATTCGCGTAAATCATTTACATTTAAATTACCAACACCTCCACCGACCAAAGTAACAGCGCCATGTAATGCTTTAATATAACTTGATTCAGTTAAATAGATAAAAAACTCATTCACACAGACTTTTTGAATCAGCCGTAAATGGGTCAAACTTACAAATATTGAAAATTCAAAATCAACATCAACAATACAGCCTTCACCAATAGTACCTACGCGACTTAATAAAATGTCACCTTTTTCAGGTTTCCTATTTCTAGTCAGCTCTTCATGCTTTTCAGTAGAAATAAATTTATATCCCTTACTGAGATCAATTTTCTTCTTTTTAACATTCTGTGCCGATAAAAATGGAATACCTTCATCTTGATACTCAGGAGTTGCTGCAACACCACATGTAACGATCGGTGCAAAATGATTAAGTTTCCATACTGACCATTTTTGAGGAATCTCTCCTAACCAATCCACACCAGAATCTTTATATTCAGCATACTTTTGGTACTTTGCCATTATGAATGTACCTCTTGAAGCAGCTGCATAATCTCACGGCTCACCGCATCCAAATCCGCATCAATTTCGGCTAGGTCACGCGGTGGTTGATACACGTAAAAATGGCGGTTAAACGGAATTTCATAACCGACAATACCAATCTCGCCATCTTGTTCATCACGCTTATCGGCATTGATCCAAGCATCTGCGACATGCGGTTGAACTTCACGCTTAAAGTAAGATTCAATCAATTCTGTAGTGCTGATTTCTGGATTCAGCGCAATATTCTCGGCATCACGTAAATCCCCATCCTGCACAAATTCCACCACTTTGCCTTGGTAGCTAAACTGACCATATAACGGGTTTTCAGCTTGTTTCACCACTTTGCTGATCACAGGCTCAGCTTCAGGGTTTTTCCAAGTAATCGCATCTAACAGTTGTTTTTTCTCTTTGGCATCTAGCTTAATACTGGTCTGCTTTAAGGCGTTCTTTAACTGCTCATCAAACTGGTTAAAGTCATCAAACTGTGCCGTACCCATCACCGCTTGTAGGGCTTGGGCTTTTCGCATCAGCGTTTTTTGGAATAACCAAATTTTGCTATCTAGCACATCTTTAATGTCTTTTTCTTTTAACTCAGGGAATTCGGCTTTAATCAGCGCACGAACTTCAGTGGCGACATCTTGCAATTGACCGTAATTTTCTTCTGTCCATGCAGCACCAAATTCCGTGCCTAATTGCGTATAAATGGTTTGCATCACGGCATTGAATGGTTTTGGTGCAAAGCGTAAAGATGCAATAGCATCGTCGGTCATTTGTGCCGATAAGCGTAATGGACGTTCAATAGTCACACGACGATAGCCAAATTCATAACTGTTAAAAATTTTGCTGGAGAATGGTTTTTGCTGTTCACTTTCACCATCGCTGGCTAAAGTATCTACCGCAGCAAACGCACCGTAGTTTTGGGTAATGGTGGCAATTTCTGTTTCAGTTAAATAGTTGCGTTTTGAGCCAAGCGACTTACGCATTTTGGTACTGAGGTTTGCAGCATTAATGAGCTGTACTTTGCCTTTACGCTCAGCAGCTTTTTTATTGCTGAGTACCCAAACATAAGTGGCAATGCCTGTGTTGTAGAACATATCGGTTGGCAAAGCGATAATGGCTTCAAGTAAGTCGGCTTCTAAAATGTAGCGACGGATTTCACTTTCACCACTGCCTGCACTGCCCGTAAACAATGGCGAACCATTCAGGATAATACCAATACGGCTACCACTTTCCGTACTGTTGGTATCGCGCATCTTGCTAATCAGATGCATTAAGAACAGTAACGAACCATCCGACACCCGTGGCAAGCCTGCACCAAAACGACCATTAAAGCCTTTGTGCTCATGCTCATCTTTAATGTCTTGTTCAATCTTTTTCCAGTCCACACCAAAAGGTGGGTTAGAAAGCATGTAGTCGAATTTATCTAATGCGAGTTGGTCATTCGACAAGGTATTACCCAGTTTGATTCGGCTTACATCCTGACCTTTAATGAGCATGTCGGCTTTACAGATGGCGTAGGACTCAGGGTTCAGCTCTTGACCAAAAGCACGCATCACCGCATTTGGGTTTAATTCGTGTAGATATTCCATCCCTGATGATAAGAAACCGCCCGTGCCTGCGGTTGGGTCATAAATGGTACGGATAATGCCATCTTTGGTCAGTACATCATCATCTTCCATAAAGACCAATGCTGTAGTCAAACGTACGATGTCACGCGGGGTAAAGTGCTCACCTGCTGTTTCATTAGAGCCTTCGGCAAAACGACGGATCAGCTCTTCAAAGACCAAACCCATGTCATGATTGGAAATGCTTTTAGGGCTAAGATCGGTTGTTGCAAATTTCTGTACCACTTTATACAGCAGGTTTGCATCATCCAACAAACCTACAAATTCGATAAAATTAAAGTATTCAAAAATCTCACGGGCATCTTTGGAAAAGCTTTGCACATAAGTGCTCAGGTTCGCTTTAATATCGCTCTGCCCCATTTTACTTAAATCCATGGGTGAGCTATTAAAGAAAGCCAGACCTTGGGTGGCGCTCAACAAAAACTTTTCTTGTGCTTCTTCGGGCAGGTTCATTTTGGCTACTTCTTCATGTTTCGCCAACACTGCTGCTTTGCTGCTTTCCAGCACACACTCCAAACGACGTAATAGCGTGAATGGCAAAATGATGCGGCCATATTGCGACTGTTTGAAGTCACCACGTAATAAGTCGGCAACCGACCAAATAAAAGAAGCGATTTGTGAAAAGTTATTATTGGTCATGGTGATAAAGCTATTCCTGATGTCTTAATTCTATTACCTGCAACACAGTACATTTAAGTTGATGATGCTACTGGCAATGTTTTAACTATTGGAAAATATTACAGTAATTTAAATTATTTGGGGGAATTTTAAATCAACATAAATTTCGGCACGTCACATTGTGTCGTTAGTAAGTAGGATCATTCAATTTAAAAGTTTTAATGAGATAAAATCTTCAAAAACGACGCAAGCTGTCGCCTAAAAATGGTTGGACGCTTCACCTTTTTATCTACTTCGCTTATGCTTTTAAACGAAATTTAATATAAAAGAATAAACTGGTAAAACTATGCAACAAGCAAACTGGATAACATACCACCTAGGCAAAATTAAAGAAGATATTTCTACGGCAGATAAATTCAGACAACAACAGGGATTTTTTCACTCTCGTAAGAATGACTTTCAAGCCTTACCTACTCAAAGTGATGTTACCGTACTACTCAAAAACTGTTTTGCCCCGCTGCTTGATCCTTCAATTCGTATGATCAAGTGTGAACCCGATACACCTGCGCTCTATATTTTAAGAGAACATTTACAGTATGACTTCCCTGACAGTGAATATAAGTTAGAGGTTTACACGCCTGATTTGGCAGCAGATGTAGATTGCAAATCTATCGATGAAGATGAAAATGAGTTAAGAGCATTCATTCATGACAACATCCTTCATCTTTACGAAATTAGCGAAAGACTTCATGACGCTAAGCTTGATATTTTTGATTCGTTGATCCTAGACAGTATCGAAGACAAATTATTTTTGCTCTGCCCAGATTTTGTAAATTTAATCAATCTTTTTGGAAACCAAGCCAAAGCGTATAAATGGTATGCAAAGCTACATCAATTAGAAACACTAAAAGATGACTGGGGTTCTAGATCACATCCTTTTTTTCAAGTGATTAAAGATATTAAAAAAATTGCAGAAGAGTCTGAGTACTCGCTCAACAAAAAAATTTCAAAAACAGTATATGACCAACTCCGAGCATCCGCCCCTTTTACTTTAAATGAAGATGATGCGCCTGCGAATGGTTGGGAGCAAATTGGCTATTTGGCTGTAGAAACTGACTTTGAGTATGCTCTTTCTGATGTTGAAGATAAGGTGTTGGAATGCTTTAAAGCTTTGCCTCAAGAAGAACAGCTTTTACTGCATTATCACCTTATAGACCCAGATTACATGGATTTGAGCGTGTCGGATCGCTTTACAAATATCTCTGCGTATACTGATGAATCTATAGAGGATTACCTTCGTTCAATCGCGCATGAACTCACCTCGCAAGCATACAGAGATTGGGACAACAAAATAAATTCAGATTGGGAGTAGTCTCATACGCCTAATCCCCACTTGCACAAATCAAGTGGGGAATTTTCAATAAACAAAAATTTCAGCACGTCACTGTATGTCGTTGTCAGCTGAACACTTATTTTTAAATTAGCTGAAATTTATACCTCCTTGCATAGCAAACAAAACAGTAAATTATGCTGTGGGTCGATAATTTACTAGACACTGTTGCAACACCTGCTGCCATAATTGTAGGTACGCTCACCGTAATAGCAGCAAAAAATATGCTTGTTGTCTTGGGCAGCAAATAAAGCAGTGCTTAGTTTTAACCTACATCACAAGCCATTTATGTAATGGCAACACCCCCTAGTTAATTTCAGACTCCTAAATTTAATTATTTCTAACCTAATTCTCCCATAACTCAGCGATTTTTTTCATTAGCTCAGCACGATATGGTGCTGTTGGATTGCAAGGGTTTCGTCGAACCTCATTTTCATAAAATGCTTGCCATTCTTTAATCATTTCCAGGCTTGTGCCTTTATCCTGAATTTCTTTTAAATCCTCCTTTTTGATACTGTTTAGCCGCCCCTTTGCTCCTTCAGGTCCTGTTTTCCATCCAATGACACCTTGTCCAAATTCAGGCAGACTCATATTGTGTGGCGTTTTGGGAATTGCATTACGCTCAATCTGCATATTCACCTGACATTTTTTCTCCCCACCAGATTCCTGTATAAATTTTTGAGACGACACCTGTTGATTGGTACATGCCAGTAAAAACACCGAAGACATGAGTATGAATACATTTTTTTGTGAATTGTGCATGAGAAACACATCTTTAAACATGAGACCTCTTGCGAAAGTATCGTTTACCTAATTTTTGAACTGGCTAAAACCTTATTAAATGTAGCTTTAGTCTGTTTAAATTTTGACTAACGCAAGAAGTCTATGGAATAATTTACCTCTATACTTAAATGGATTAATCAGAATTTTTAGAACTTAAAAGTAATATCTGCAAAATATTGACGCCCTATTTCTGATAAGATACGACCATTTCCTGCTATGTACTTATTATGTCGATCAAAAATATTATTGATGGTTAAACCAAGTATAGCTTGATTGGCTTTTCCTACATTTAAGCTATAACTCAAACGTGTATCCCAGCTAAAATTTGCACCTACGCGTTGGGCATCATAACTACTTTTTACGATCTCCCCCTGATATTCAAATTGCTGATCTTTAGCCAATATTTTTTTTGTCATTGCTTCTTGGCTTGAACGATAGCGCAAGAAATTACTCCAAGTTAAAGGCAAATTATTTGGCTGAATCTGCCAAATCGCTCGAATCGTCCATGGTTGATTGAAGTTTTCTGCAGGTCTATCAATATTGGCAATTAACTTCCCATCGTAAAGAATATAAGCATCTTCGTTATACATTTGGGCGAAAAAAGCGGCTGCTTTACGTAGAATTTCATTGGCACGCTTTAATTCTTTAATTTCACGTTCCATTTGCTTCATTTTTTCTTGATCAGATATCTGTTGTACTTTAATAGGATTTTGCTGATCTAAATGCTTTTGATGCCAGGCACGAAGTGTTTCAGGAGTACAACCAATCTTAGGCGCAATTGCTGTGATTGCAGCCCAAATAGAAGGATAATCTTTTTCGGATTCAATCAATAATTGAACCGCTCTATCTCTGATTTCAGGGGTGTATTTTACTTTTTTCATCGGGACACTACGCTTCGCTACGTCTTGCGAAGCAATGCTTCTCATCTCAAGAAAAGTGGTCTCCGACAAACCCGGTACGGTTCAGTTTAAATTTTGACTAACGCAAGAGGGCTATTCAATTTTGATTAATAAAATAGTGTATAATTAATCTCAAAATTTTTTAAATATGTAATTTTTTCATCATATTGAAAATTAGTTACTGTTCTAATTAAAAATCTAAGAGTTGATTAAAATGCGTATACTTCTAATAGCTATTTTGACTGTAATATCTACCGGTTGTGCTACATCTTACAGAGAAGCAGGCGGTCCTGGTAATTTGGGTGTTAAAGCTACCATCATAGATGACAATGTATTTGAAGTTACATCTAGAATCAATCAATCTACGCCACCTTACTTAAGAAGGGAGTACTCGATTCGCAAAGCAGCTGAAACCTCTATCAAACTAGGTTGTAGTTATTTTGTCGCAGTCGGAAATGTCGGACAGTCATTTACACAATCATCTCATGTAGTAAACACGGGTCTCCGAAAACTTGATAACGGCTCGTTGGTGTATGTTTCTAAATCAGGCACACAATACAATGTAGTAAACCCTTCGGGCATGGTTGTTAAGTACGTTTGCTTCAATGATAAGCCAGATACAGTATTACCTGGTTTGGTCTTTAATGCTAAATATGTTTTACAGTCTTGATGGGATTTAAATCTGTATAAATTAGACCTCTTGCATAAGTATGCTTTTACCTAATGTTTGAATTAGCTAAAACCTTATAAAACATAGCCTGTAGCTGTTTAAATTTTGACTAATGCAAGAGGGCTAAATAGCTTTCCTTATTAAAATTTATTTTTCGTATGTAATATCAGAGTAATTATTTATAATTTTAGAGGTGAATTTTATGGGTAAAAATGGTGGAACTAAAATTTATTGTCCATCGTGTGAGGAAATTCAGATTTGTGAAGCTATTCCTGTACCTCACATTACATATGACTCTAGTGATTACTCGCAAAGGATGTATCTAACAAACCATCCAGATCTTAATTTTTTTCAACGAGGTAGACGATGTAAAGCCTGCGGTGAAGAATTTATTACAGCCGAAATAGAATATGAGTTTCTTATGGAATTGAGTAACCTTAGAATTGCATTAAAAGATATTAAAGAAAATGCTGAAATTTATAATAAGCAAACAGTAGATGCACAAAAAACTCTACAAAAACTGCAAAAGTCCCTTAGCTTATTGCAAGCATTAAAATAGTTTTATCTGAACCGTACCGAGTTTGTCGGAGACTTTTTTATTTAAGTTTCCCTAAAATTAACACAATACACCTTATACGCAATCATTTTTAAATTGTGTTATAATTCAGTATGCTAACACCTAGTTTACAGCCCACTCACCCTCGAGTGGGCTTTTTTTATGATTGTTCACGTTCCACGATCAATAACTGAACAATGTTCCACGGTTTTATTTAATGTTGCTGAACAATCAATGGATACCAGTAAAGCCCTTTAGGTCTTCTGTTGCTTCAAATATAAAGTCTCTACGATCAAGGATTAGACAATCTTTATTGTGTCGTCTGATTGATCTTGTGGCTTTGCTAATATCATGGCAATCCCAAGATTTGGGATAATACTTTATTAAAGAACGGACAATCTTGTTTTTATATTCTGAGTTTTCTATAATCCTAATTATGTTACATAATCAAGATTGATAATAAAAATGACGCAAAATAAGCATGGTGGTGCACGCAAAGGTTCTGGCCGTCCTTTTGTCTATAACGAACCGACCAAGGTCATTCGGGTGCCAGAGTCTCGTGTATTGGAAATCAAACAATACCTGAAGAAAAATGACACTCCAAAGTTTAACGATATTTCCTCTATTACATTTCTTGAGACAAAAACACATTACGAGATTCCTGTTGCTTTGCAAAAAGTTGCTGCAGGCTTCCCTTCCCCTGCTCAGGACTATATCGATAAGACCCTTGATCTAAACGAGTTTCTTATTCAAAACCAACAGGCAACCTTTATCGTTGAAGTGGAATCCTTATCCATGCGTGATGCAGGGATTGATCTGAATGACAAGCTAATCGTTGACCGTAGTATTGAAGCCAAGCATGGGGATATTGTTCTGGCATTGATTGACAATGATTTTACGATCAAACGCTTGATGATTGAGGGTGATCAATGCTGGTTGCAGGCAGCCAATCCAGATTTTTCCGATATCCATTTAAAAGATAATCAAACCATGCTGATTTGGGGTGTGGTTACCAGTGTGATCAAGAAGTTCAGATGAGCAGTTACGAGCGGATTTATGCCCTGATTGATATTAACAACTGTTATGTCAGTTGTGAGCGGGTATTTAATCCCAGTCTAAACAATAAACCTGTGATTGTGCTCAGCAATAACGATGGCTGTGCTGTGGCAAGAAGTAATGAAGCCAAAGCGCTGGGCATCAAAATGGGCGTTCCTCTCTTTCAAATACAAGATATTGTTCAGCAACATCAGGTCGTGGTGTTATCCAGTAACTATGCTTTATATGCTGAAATGTCCAAGCGTTTTCATTCAATTTTGGCTAGTTTTGTTGCGCCACATGAACAGGAAATCTATTCAATTGATGAGTGTTTTTTAGACCTGACCAGTTATGCACAAAATTTTGACTTAACTCAGTATGCGTATCACATGAAACAACGCTTGTTAGATTGGATCGGCTTACCCGTCTCGATTGGTATCGGGCGTAGTAAAACTGAAGCCAAAATGGCCAACCATCTTGCTAAAAAAAGACAGGGTTTCAAGGGTGTGTGTAACTTACTCAATATGGATTTCCTAGATCAGGAAATGCTTTATTCAGACATTGAGGTCGGTGAAGTTTGGGGCGTTGGTCGTAAGTTAGTTAAAAAACTAAATGCCATGGGAATCTATTCGGTGCTTGATTTAGTAGTGCAAGATGCTCATCGCATGGCGAGCCTTTTTTCTGTGGTAATGCAAAGAACAGTATTGGAGCTGCAAGGTGTTTCTTGTATGCAGTTAGATGATTCCCCTCCCCCCAAACAGCAAATCATAGCAAGTCGTTCATTTGGTGAAAAAGTTACCGAGCTAGATGATCTCAAAGAGGCTATGGGCAAATATGTACAGGATGCGGTCATACGTTTACGAGCAGACGCTTCCTTATGTGGATGTGTCATTGCTTTTGTGCAATCGAATCCTTTTGATTCAAAGGTTCCCTATTACAGTAAATCGTTGGCTTTTGAGTTTCCTGAACCGACGGATTGTGTTTTGGATCTGATTAAAACAGCTATGCGACTGCTGGAACACATTTATAAATCTGACGTGAAATATAAAAAGTGTGGTGTAATTCTGACGGATTTAATTGCTAAGCAGCGCTTTACTCCTGATCTGCTGACCGACCATAGCCAGCGTGAAAATAATGAAAACCTCATGCAAACTTTAGAAGCGCTACAGGCTCGATATGGGAAAACTAAATTAGCTGTTGGCAGCTGCTACTTACCACAACGAAAGTGGTCGATGAACCGTACTCATTTGACCCAGAACTATTTCAGCTGGCAAGGATTACTAAAAATTGGTAATTAAATAAAAAAACTAAAAAAAATAAGGGAGCCGAAGCTCCCATCTATTCTCGACTCGCAAGTTTGGCCTCAATCCACTGATTGATTTCCCAAGCTGACCAGCCAATACGATTTTGTGTAATTTTCACTTTCTTTGGAAAAGTTGGATCATAGTACGGTGAGTTTTCATCCATCATTTCATAGATAGTTGATCGACACACACCAATTAACTCCACAACTTGTTTTAAGTTAATCAATTGATTCATTTGAAAGGTTTGTCCAACAAATGCATTCATGACATGTTCTCCTAAGATTATTTAAGCGAGCTGTCTTCCGCTCAAATAATCAGGACGTTCCGTAAAAAAACTAATTCGAAGACGTCCAAACAGATCTAATTCACTGCCTGCACACTCTGCTTCAAACCTTGCTGAATCTCTTGCACATAACCCAATTGCGCTGAATGCTCTGTATCTACAGCACTGTCATTGTGTGGATAAAACTCTTCCAGTAATTCCATCCCCTCCTCTGCATGCACCTCAAACTTGGCATTGGCAAAACCCTGCCGTGCAATCTGATCCAATGCTGCCTGATCAAACCCCGCCTGCTTACCCTGCTGGTCAATCTCCTTCGCGGTCTGAATCGCTGTTTGCAAATCCACTCCCTCACGTAAAGTTAAATCCACGTAATACACAGGCTGACGATAGCTTTGGGTGGTACTTTTCCCACGCAACGTGAGCTGCAACGGCAAACACGACAACAAACCACCTGATGCCGCATGGTAGTAATTCAAACGTGCTGCCAAAGTGCGAATGCTGTTAAAGCCTGTAGTTCTGAAAATAAATGTTCCAAACTCATCTGCTTCACCCAAATTGACATGCAGGCGTCCATAAGGCTTGCAATGCCCACCTTGTCCAAGCGGGCATAAATCGGGAGATGGACAAGGATGTTGCTCTACGCCCTGTGATGTCATGCGTTGGCAGGTTTGACCATTCCCCACACAAATCGGGCGACCTGTCTGTCGGTCAAACATGCTGTACTCCGCACGTAAGTTCAATTCAGGGTCATTGAAAATCATACGCACAGGGATGCTGCGCAACTTTTGATTTGGTGCTTGGCTACGCAATTGCTCATCTAAGGGATGTTTGACCCAACCGTCCTTGCCCTGTATTTGACTGGTAATGGTGAACTGATCGTCTTTCTCTGGCAGACGCTTGCCATTCTTTTCTACTACACGACCAATACTGATCCGTCCCAAGATGGGCGGTGTGATTGCTAGACCTTTAATCATGTTGAAATTCCTCTCGTATAGATGTTGATGTTTAGATGTGTTGCACTGTTTGCTAAAAATGAAATCGGCATAAAAAATCCCATGCAGGGCTGCACGGGATTTCAGGTTTCTTCTTGCTGAGTGTTCGGCTCTAGGCTTTTAGCTAATCGTTATAAATGTTAAAACGACGACTGCCTGCTTTCTGCAATGGGTACTGTTGAATGAGTTCAGGTTGGTGCTGAAGTAAGGACTTGGTGTCTAGGCTGATACTGTCCTTGCTTTTCTTCCATGTCACCGAACCTTGCTGAAATACAGCACGTTCATGTTCCTGCATCAGTGCCTGAACACGATGTTTGAGTAGGTCAAACTGACTTTGGTGTTGTTCAATCTGCTTCTTTTCTTCAATCAACTGATCAAACAGTTCATTAGCAAGTTCGACCTCCGTTAGATCAACACAGCTCAGAGGGGTATGTTCAGGATAGAGTTGCTGTAATGCTTTAGCTGCCGATTCACTGGCATCCACTGCTGGCGGAACGTCATTTTCTACACATTCCCAAAACAGCCGTTCTGCCTGAATGATTTGTTCAATTAAGGCTTCGTTACGACTGACTTTGTAGATTTTGGTTTCCTGTCCACACAGCAACACACAAATATGTGCCGCTTGCTTACCTGTCACCGCCAGTTGATGTTGTACCTGACACAACACGTATAACGGCACACCTTCTCGCCACAGTTTGGCGCCATATTCCCCTGCAGTTTTACATTCCAGTATTTGCACGTCTTCATTGCCCACCACGGCATAATCCAAGTTTGCCAACATAAAGGCTTTGTCAGGATCAGGATGCTGTAACACCGCATTGACCCGACGGACTTTATTATTGGTGTGCATGCTATAGTATTCTGCGACCAAGGGTTCTAACTGCTTGCCCCAATATAAAGGTGCATGTCCTGAGCTTTCATCTTCAATATTTTGTTGTACCCGTCCTGTTTTGATCATCCACAGTTCCAACATCGACATATAAGGATTCAAGCCACAGGCGGCTGCGGCATCACTGCTGCCAATCCCCTGTTTACGCACTTCAAGCCATGCCTGATAGTCCAGCTGTTTGGTGTTGATCAGCCGTCTGGCATTTAAGCTGCGTTTTGAAGGGCCTTGTGGTGGATGTAGCTGTCCTGAATCAGCGACAGCAGTTGGATTAGTGGTGATTAAAGTGGTGGGATTTACTGTTGGTATTGTGGTTATGTTTTGGTTCATGTGCTGTTCCTCATCTGAATAGGTTCTAAAAAAACGGCATAAAAAAAGCCACATCCGAAGATGTGGCAAAGAGGGATCGTTAATTAGGAGGACACTTGATCGTACGGATCACATGCCCTGATGATAAAATCTCAAGATTAAATCAAGCTTAAACAGCCAAGTGTAAAGCTTGTTCCAATCCACGTTGTTTCAATGCTGCACCTGCACCAAACCAAGCAGAGTCAAGGCGGTGATCGGTACTCATCGCTCGACGTTCGTGATCCACAAACTCGGTAATCGCACAAAGCAGTCCATAAGCTGTGTCTTTGGCTGAAGATAAGTCTGCTCCACGTCCCTGCCCAGTAAACATATTCATGACTTTGGTCATGGCACGTCCATTCGGTTCAGTTTTATTGGGCTGTGTATTGGCTTGGGATGCAACATTACGGTAGTACTGAATAATGTTATCCTCCTGTTCCATCGCACTTAGGCTATTGTTGTTAAATACCGCATCGAAATAAGCTGCTGCTTCTTTCTGGGTGACTTTACGTTGAGTGAGCTGTTTCATTTCATACATATGCTCGTTCCATGTCTTGACTGAAATACCGAGTTGATCTTTAACCTTGTCGGCATCGAACTTGGTACTGTGCGGTACTTTGACCACGCCTGCATTGGAACTCTGCCCACGCAAGGCAATGGCTAAAGTGTTGTTACACACCACACGGATATTGGTGAATTGTGCAGTGGTGGCTAAGGTGCCATCACATGCCGTTGCCAGCAGAATATAGCCATTGCTGACATCTCCACCTTTCAATTCTGCGGTTTGTCCTGTACGCGCCAACGCCCAGAACTTCTTGCCACCTTTTAGGACACCAGCGGTTTCCAGTTCAAAGCCTGATTGTTCAGTCAGATCACGGTAGAATTCCAGAATCTCCATCGGCTGGACTTCCTGATAACGCTGACTGACCACCGATAAAGGTGCATGGGTATCTGAACGATACAGTACCCGTTGTTCTTCATACGGCATGATAATGCTTTGTCCACGCGCGTTTTGAGCCATGTAGCTGACATTGGAGGACTCAATGCGCCAGTCCATACCTGCCTGCTTTGCCCAAACTTCAATCGGTTGGTTTTGGCTGAGTTGATTGCCCAGACCATGCCAAGGGGTTTGTCCTACAAATGCCATTTGTTCAATTTGATGTGCCATCTTGATATTCCTTAATCTGTTTTAATCTGAATTCAGGCTGCAACACTGACAAAGCTGTTCTGACAGTCATTGCAGAGGTAGCGGTGATTTAAGGACTGGTATTTACTCAGGATTTGCTGATTGATCAGCATTAATCCACCACCGACCACCACACCAATTAATCCACCCACGATTGGGGGAATGTTGAGCTGTCTGGAAAGCTTGACGCCCAATGCTGCCATTGCTGCAGGTGACATCGCCTCCAGTAAAACTTCGAGTTGTCCCAAGCCTGCCTGCTGTGGGCTAAGAGTTACTAAGTTGTCTGAGTGACAAAATGGACAGGTGATTTGTGTCATCGGCTGACCTCCTAAAATTACGGCATAAAAAAACCGCACCTTTAAAAGGTACGGTCAAGAATGTTGAGCATTGTCTCATGTGTTTCAAACGCTAGAATTTATAGCTGCCAAAGCCTTTATCGGTTTCCACATCCACCTGAATCACATCCTGATAGTCGCAATTCTTTAATTCTAGACGGACAAACTGTCCCATGGATAAGCGGATTGGAAATTGTGTGCTTTGATTATGGCGGCCTCCGTAACGGCAGCCACCGTTGTTGATCTCTACATTTTGAATACTGATGTCTTCTGCTGCAGTTGAGCGCACCCGAATAACCGTCGTAAGCTGATCGCCTGACCACCAGTTACTGGTATCTTCTTCTAAGAGCTCAATATTCAGTGCATCGGAAGGCAGGCCACCGCAGCCTGTGAGTCCAAGACCCAGCGTAGACATGACCACGGCAAAACACATGGATTGTTTAAACATTGTTTTCATCAGTTTTTTCCCTCAGTGAAAAATTAAAGGACACATGGCAGTGCGAGACTGCCGTTGCTGTGTCGTTGTTTCTGCTTATGCTTCACTGAGGTAATATGTATTTGATTTATTTTTATTCTTATTTTTTAAATGTATCCTTTATGAAGAGAGACGGCATGCCATCCCTCCCCAACTTAGTCTTCACCATTTCATTATTAGGTCAACCAAATACCCAACCTAAAAATATAAATGGCCACATGATTGCTCGACCCAATAAAAATGCAGCCGAGCCATAATATCCGCCCACAAAGATCAATTTAGCCCAATATAAAAGTGCAACGACCACATAAGCGATTATAAAATTTTTCATATTTTAGTCCTTAAATATCCTTAGTTTGCTTAAGCATTTAGAGCTGTTCCATTAGGCATTGATTCATAAAGATTTCCATCTTCGACTCATAACCAGCTGGTGGCATTGCACCGTCAGCCATTTTATTGAGTGCATCTTCACCATAATGCTTTTCCATACGGTCATAGAGACAATTGCAAAAAGTACGATCACCTACTGATGCCTTACAAGCCTTCTTCATTTCTGACTCTGCTTTTGATGAACATCCACTGATCAGTACTACAGCGGCAATACAGCACATCCACATATTGATTTTTTTCATGTGATTAAACCTATTATTTATAGTTGTATATTGACCACGAACCATCATATTGATCCTGATCTAAATCCCACAGCTCTTCTCGCGTATAGGTTTGATTAATCTCATGGTTCATGCGCTCAACAAGGATCGTACAGCGATGAACATCATATTGAGGACCTGTTCCAGGTTGACCCTCAAAAAGATTAAATACCTTACACTTTTGCACCTGCAGTTGCACAATGTTCGGATCTGTTTCTCGTGCATATTTCAAAATCGTATCTGCGCTTGGACTCTGAGATTGCACGCCACCACATCCCACTAGAACGCTACAAGCTATAAAAAGCCCACTTATCCCACCTAACCATTTTTGCTTGAATTTCATGACACATCCTCCACTTCTACATTATTTTCCTGCGCTACAGCATCTTCTTCCGAAGCCGCTAGTTCATTCAGTTTTGGATCCATCGCTTTAGGTTTGGCGCCGTAGCTTTTAATACCAAATTGGAATTGGAAGGGTTTATGTAATGTGAAATTTTGGGAGGACACTGCTGGTTGGATGATTTGATCATCCTTAGTTCTGAAAAACTGTCGTTTGAATTGTGTTGGTTGGATAGTCGTAATAATAAATGGAATTTCTTTTTCAAATGAATATAAAACGAGCTCAAGCAATGTTAAGCGCCCATCCTTAACACCATAGACGAAACCTAAGCTAGGAGCTCTATAAGGCATCATTTTTAAAAGTTTTTCTGCTTCAGCAGGGACTAAACGAAACTCAACACTGAGTATCTCAAGCAAACCTTCGCTATCATAACTATCCTCATAATGAAGATTTGGGTATTTCAAATGCATGATCTGTCGATCTGGATCATAATAACTTGGCGCAACATCACCATCGTTGTCAGGTAGATGACCACGATGAGTGTAGAAATTTAGCGCATCCTCTAATCTCCCCAAATCTACTTGCATATTAGATGTTACTTTTTCATGTTGCTGCCTTTCTTGAAGTATGCGCTGTTGATAAATTTGTGTACTTTCTGTTGGCTGACGCTCAGTTGGGTTATATTTTTTCAGTAAGCGTACATGATCGATCACCACTTTATTTGCAGCTGTGAACAATCCTTCTTCAGGATGACTACCTAAAAAGAATCCTTGATTTTGAGGAGTTATTAATGGCTCCCTATTACCAACGATCAATAACTCATCAGCACTTAACTTCAAATCTTGACGTAGTTTCTTAAATAGCTCTTTACTCTCCAAATCACGATGAAGGTATTGGCTAAACAAATCTACTTCATAAGGAATGTCATCATTAACGATTTCAAATGGTGGCAACTGATCCCCAGGAATTAACACGGGTCTCGTATCAAAGGTAACTCTTTGACTGATCGCTTGATTATTTGATGCAGTTCCTGTTTCTTTACTCGAAGGGCGATCACCACACCCCACTAATAGACATGACCCGAGCATACAGGTCAATAAAGGACGATATCCCCACATATAGATTACCCTCACATTATGAATATTTATTTTTATAAAACAGTTGTCTGTTTGCAGATGTTAAAAACACTGCCGATATTCATAGTTCGGGTAATGAAAGATAAAGTTATGCAAAAAATTCAGTAAACACATGGCTCACTCCTTTGTTTTAAAGAGTTCTACCAGATCACTGTCAATTGATGGTGGCAGAACGAAAGAGGGTTGACAGACTGGTAACAAAGAAACCAGCACGCGTAAGCGCGTCCCCCTTCCGCCCTACCATAGAGAAAAGGGGGACGAACGGGTTTCCAATGTGTAAAACAGAGTTTACACATTGTCTTTGTTATTGGGTCTGTCAAAACCCACTAGCAATGTAGGCCAGCAAAAAAAGGATAATCTGCGCACTGAATAGTGTCAACTTCAAAACATATAAAAAATAATGGTTTATTGGTTGTAGCCACTTCTGTTAAGAAAATGCATGCTAAATATCCAATGCCACTTACTTATTCAATTTTTTTAATCACATTCTTGCTTTTGAACCCAATGAGACTTTCTCACAATTTTTTAACTATTATTGTAATGCTACATCTGTAAGATGCTTATAAGTTCCAGCTTCTCACTTTTTTAGATAAGTAGACTATTAATGTATATGAGTTATAAAAACCCCAAAATCCCATTATTAAATACATCTAATGTCCATTTAGCTCTTAAACGACTTAAAAAAGACTAAAATAGTCAAATAATTTATGTGGGCTTCAATGTGGGACAAACTCAAGGGCATAAAAAAAGCCCTTGTAAAAACAAGAGCTTATCTTAAAATTTGGCGGAAGCGGTGAGATTCGAACTCACGGAGGACTCACACCCTCGTCGGTTTTCAAGACCGGTGCATTAAACCGCTCTGCCACGCTTCCAATGGCGGCTATCATATAAAGAAAAATTCAGCTTGGCAAATAGTTTCTAAAAATTATGATCCAAATGTTCAAAATAAAATCAAAAATCAGTCATTTTCTGCAATTTCAGGCTTTTCATAGCGTATCGAATTAATAAACCAACTCTTTTTGCCTAGCGGCGTCTGCACTTCCACCTCATCATCTACCTGTTTAGACAACAAAGCTCTAGCCATAGGTGAATCAATCGAAATATGTTGTGGATGATGATCATAAATTTCATCCACGCCCACAATTCTCAAGGTCTTTTGCTCGCCTTGTTCATTTTCAATTTCGACCCATGCGCCAAAATATACTTTACCCTCTTGTTCTGGTGCAAAATCGACAATACGCAGCTCTTCTAAACGCTTGCCCAAATAACGTACCCGACGGTCAATTTTACGCAAAAGCTGTTTGTTATATTGGTAATCTGCGTTTTCAGAGCGATCGCCGAGACTTGCCGCCCAGTTTACTTTTTTGGTGATTTCAGGGCGTTCTTCATGCCACAAATGCTGTAACTCTGCCACGAGTTTATCGTGTCCAGAACGTGTAATTAAGTTAGATTTCATGGTGTTTTTGCAGCCGGTTTTTTACATTTGGTTAACATCAATCCTATATTTTATTGCATTTTTATACACAATAAAAATTTATAAAATTTATTTCTCAATGAAATGAATATCTTATGTTACATTTTTCAAAAAATTTATGTACAAAATTTGACATCCAAAATTTTCATCTTTATTATTCGCACATCTTTTAGTTTTGATCACTTTTTAACCTGTGTATAAATTTTACACATTTTCCCTTTAATCCCAAGTCATTTTGAATGACGTCATGACTGCCCAACCCTTATTGAATTTATCAAACTTGAAAAAGTTTAAGGTGTGTTGCCTTTGCTTTTTAGGGCATAAATTACTTGTAGCGGAGCCAACATGCACAGTAGTTCAACGTCTGGGTCTAGGCTTAGCCTTCACTCATTTTTTAATCGCCTCCCATTCAAAGTCCTCGCTTTCAGTACTGTTCTTCTCCCATTCCACAGTATTAACGCAGGCAAAGCCGTTCATCAATTTGACAGCGTCGTCAATCAGAACAAATTGACCGTTGTGTCTGTGGAAAATCCAACCACAGTGTTTAAAGATGGACAACATTTACATGGCTTTGGTTATGACCTTGTGCGTAACTATGCCGACAGCATGAATGTGAAACTCGAATTTAAAACGGTAAGCGACAATGCGACCGCTTTAAAATGGGTGTCTTCTGGTAAAGCGAACTTTGCCATGACCACGTCGAGTATCCAAAGCATCGAAAAGCAGCAACTCACGGCATTTTCTGCCAGTTGCGGCGATTTAAATACTTTAAAGCGTAATGGTTTAAATAGTGAGCTGAACTGGGTGTTTAAACACGCAGATGATCCACTTAGCCAAACCGCAAGCAACTTTGTTTGTCGTGGCAAGCAAAACGGCTCAATTACCCAATTGGCTTCATTTTATAATCGTAATGTGGTCAAGCAAGAATCGTGGGATGTGATCCAGCGGGATTTGCGTAATCGTTTACCTTTATATAAGGCCAACTTTAAAAAGACTGCCACGCAGTACGATTTAGACTGGCATCTTTTGGCGGCAATTGGTTATCAGGAATCTTACCTCAAACCCAACTCGGTTTCGCCAACAGGTGTGCGCGGTATTATGATGCTGACCAATAATACAGCCAAAGCAATGGGCGTAAGCAACCGTACCGATCCTGCACAAAGTATTCAGGGTGGTGCTAAGTATTATGACCAAATGCTGAGCCGTTATGAGCATATTCCATTTCCTGATCGTAACTGGTATGCCCTAGTCGCTTATAACATGGGTCCTGGTGCAGTCAGTCAAATTCAGAAGCGTATTCGCTCACAAGGCAAAAACCCGAACAATTGGGTTAACCTATATGCGTATTTAGACCGTAACAAAGCGAGCAACGGTCGTTATCGTCAAGCAGTGCAATATGTGACTCGTATTCGCGCCTACCTTGAGCATATTAAGACCACACCGCAATTGGTGAATATCTAAAATTTACCTCGCGTGATTGAGTTGCAGTGTATATCAGCTGCAATTCAAACATGAATAATGCGCTGTTAAAGCTGCAGTGCATAAAAAAGCCTAGTTGATACTTCAGCTAGGCTTTTTTGTACTATAGCGGGAAATTCGCCTGCTACAGCGTAAATCGCTTGAATTAAGCAGATTGCTCAAGAATCTTCTTAAATAAGTCTTTTTGTTCTTGGCTTGGTTTTGCAGTTTGTAATGCCATTAATTGTGACATATCGCCCTGTACTTTGATTTTACCTGTCATAAAGGCTTGCATAGCAGCCGCCATGTCAAACTCTAGGAATACTTTACGTAAAGTTTCCGCATCCATATTTAATGTTGTTTTTGCGTTGTCCGCCAAACCTTTTTGGATTTTACCGCCATCTAAAGACAATTCTGTGTTGCCTGCAGCATCAGTCACCACTAAGTTAATTGCCAGATTTGCAAGTGCTGGAGGTAGGTTTAAATCACCAGCTTGAGCCGTTAGATTTTCTACAGTTGCAAACCAATCATCAGTTAAAAAAGCAGGCATGATTTTTCCTCAATATATTTGTGCATGTGTGTTGTCTATCCAGACACCATCATTATTAAGCTGTTTTGCTTGCTGATTGTTATAGCATGAACCTTTCGTGAAAGGCTAAGAAATTTTGTACGGGACGTTCAGTTTTTGTATTTTTAGTCGAAATAACGACTTTCTCAAATAAATCAAATTCATAAAAAAACACCAAGCTCTGGCTTGGTGTTGATTACATTTTAAAGGGATTGACAGGCTGTTATCGCTTAGTCTGCAGCGTAGCCTAAATTGACCATATTGATGCGTTTGTTTTGCTCTGCTGCGTTTTTTTCGGCCTGATCGGCAAAATCAAATACGCGCTGGCTGTCTAACGCTTCAAAGTCGAATAATTCACGGTCTGCCAACTGCGATGGCGATACATTCTGTAATGCGCCAAAAATACTGTGCAAACGCTTAGGATGTGCTTTATCCCACTCACGTAACATGTCGTTAATAATGGCACGCTGTAAGTTTTCCTGTGAACCACACAAGTTACACGGAATAATTGGGAATTTACGCATTTCTGCATATTTAATGATGTCTTTTTCTTCCACATAAGCCAGTGGACGAATCAGCATATTTTTCTTGTCTGATGACAACAACTTCGGTGGCATGGCTTTTAAGCTACCGCCATGGAACAAGTTTAAGAAAAAAGTCGCCAAAATATCATCACGGTGATGCCCAAGCGCCACTTTGGTTGCCCCTATTTCCTGCGCAAAGCCATACAAAGAACCACGACGCAAACGCGAACACACTGCACAGTAAGTTTTACCTTCAGGCGTTAAACGCTTGGTGATGCTATAGGTGTCTTTTTCTAATATGTAATATGGGATGTTATTTTCTTCTAAATAACGCGGCAATACATCTTCAGGGAAGCCTGGTTGCTTTTGGTCTAAGTTCACAGCCACCACATCAAAATTGATGGGTGCGATGCGCTTGAACTGCAACATAATGTCCAACAAGGTATAACTGTCTTTACCACCAGAAATACACACCATGACTTTATCGCCATCTTCAATCATGTTGAAGTCACGAATCGCATGCCCGACTTGACGACGCAGCTTTTTCAACAAACGATAATACGCAGAGCTGGTTGGAAGTTCTGGTTTGAAATTAAAGCCTTGATCGGACTCAACTGGTGAGAACATAGACGCGATTAACCCATGAAAAAAATTACCGCGCAATTTTAGCCGATTCAGACCAATCCCGCATCAAAAGAATGTAATTTCATCGCAATCTTCCTTTTCGTCAAAGAACTTAATTTCTGACTGCGCGTTCATTTCTGTTTACACACTTTATTTCTATCTGCGCAGATCGTTTTTTTCTGTGGCAAGTTTGAACCCTCAGGTTCACTTTTTCGCCAAGATGCTTATCTTTTGGACTTTTCCACAGTTTTCCACAAAAGCTGTGGATAACTTTGTGGATTTAAAACAACTTGACAACGCCTCTTGCCGTTATTCTAAGGCTTCTCTTTAAATTGATCACTTTTTAATCGATTTTATTTTAATTTAAAATCATACACTTAAGTGTGTCAAGCTGATCCAATTAAAAAAAAATAAATATTTTTTTTGATTACTCTGTCAGCAATTAAGCTTGATTTTTTTCGACACTACTGTAAATGAATTTGTACAAAGCCTTTTCATCTGTGAGATTTTTGTTAAACTCCTCATAACTGTTTGGGGACAGCTTTTAGTGTATTCACAGCATGAACAATAAAATTAATGCCTTTTTACTGTATATTTTGGGGACTGCCAGCATCATGCCTTTGGCAACGACAACGCACGCAGGTCAAATTTATATGTATAAGGACAGCAATGGCAGTACCTTGCTGACCAACCGTAAAAGTGCAGATCGTTCACTGACAAAAGTAAAAGTCACATATTATCCAGACAGCAATATTCACAGTTATCGCAACTGGGGCAATTCCGAAGCGTCGGTATTGCCAAGTTATAGCCGCAATAAAAACGCCTTTGACCACATTATTCAGCAAGCAGCACAACAACACGGTGTTTCAGAAGGTCTAATTAAAGCAGTGATGCATACCGAATCAGGTTTTAATGTCAACGCCCGCTCGCCTGTCGGTGCGCAAGGTTTAATGCAGCTCATGCCTGCGACAGCACGACGTTTTAATGTTAGCAATGCTTATGACCCGCATGAAAACATTATGGCGGGTGCAAAATACTTGGCTTGGTTACTCAAACGCTTTAATGGCAACACCACTTTAGCTTTGGCGGGCTATAACGCAGGCGAAGGCAATGTTGCAAAATACGGCGGCGTACCGCCTTTTCGTGAAACACAGGATTATGTACGTCGTGTGACCAGTCGCTATAGCAACCTATATGCTAGCGGCGTTAGTGCAAGTTCTGGCAGTAACGCGATTACGGCAAATAACAATAGCAATACTCAGAGTCAAAATGCACAAGTGATTGCGCAGTCAGACAATTACACTGCCAGTAATCATCAAGTGGCGGCAAACAAACGTCCACAACGTCAAATTATTATGGCTGCCGATGGTCGCTTTACCGATGCACCTGCAGGTTCTTACGCGACAGGGAATGCCACGGCTTCGGCACGTATTTTTATTTCAGAATAAAAGCTACAGCACTTCATTTGAGCTTGCGTTGCCGCAAGCTCAAATGAAGTGCCGATTGCAGTATCAGCTCAAAATATTTTTAGTACAGTTTTATTATTTTTCTTGAATTTTTAATACATACACCGCATATTTACGGCATGGTTTATTAATAAATCAGATTACATTTTTAATATAAGAGGATTTACTCAATGATGCGGATTGGTTTGTTCTTGCTAACCAACCTCGCGGTACTGGTTGTAGCTGGCATAATTTTGTCACTCTTCGGTGTCGGTAGTTACCATGGCGCGGGTGGCTTAAACCTAGGCAACCTGTTGGTCATCTGTTTTGTCTTTGGTATGGTTGGCTCTTTAATTTCACTATTCATGTCTAAATGGATGGCGAAAAAAACAACTGGGACTGAATTAATTGACCCGAATGCCCCTCGTAACCAAGCTGAAGCGTGGTTATTAAATGAAGTTGCGCAATTGTCGCAACGTGCTGGTATCAAAATGCCAGAAGTGGGTATTTTCCCTTCTTACCAATCGAATGCTTTTGCAACAGGTTGGAATAAAAACGATGCTTTAGTCGCTGTATCTACAGGGCTGCTTGAGCGTATGAACAAAGATGAATTACGTGCAGTTTTGGCACACGAAATTGGTCACGTTGCCAATGGTGACATGGTGACCTTGGCACTGATTCAAGGTGTGGTCAACGCATTCGTCATGTTCTTTGCCCGTGTTGCAGGTGACTTCATTGACCGTAACGTATTTGGTCGTGAAGATGGCGAAGCACCAGGCTTGGCTTATTTTGCAATTACCATTGTACTGGATATCGTATTTGGTATTTTGGCCTCTTCAATCGTGATGTGGTTCTCGCGTCAACGTGAATACCGTGCCGATGAAGCAGGTGCACGTTTGGCAGGTAAACAAGCCATGATTTCTGCATTATTACGCTTACAAGCAGAATCTGAAATGCCAGATGCAATGCCAAAAGAAATGAAAGCTTTTGCGATTTCTGCAGGTAAAGAAGAAGGTTTTAGCTTGGCAGCGTTATTCCAAACTCACCCAAGCATTGAACAACGTGTTGCAGCTCTACAGCAATTAAATTTACCTTAATACTGCTAGCAAGATATTGTAACAGCGACACCAAAAAGCTTCCTCAGGGAAGCTTTTTTCATGTCTGTAAATTAGATCTGCCAGATGGTTTTGTACTTTAAACAGGTTCATTTAAACAGCAAAACTTTGTGACCAGTGCCACAACCAACTTGCACCGAGCCATGCTGCCCAAATAAAGAAAATAAGAAAAATCACACCAAGCAAATCAGGCAAATGTAGCCACAGCCATGCCACTACAGGATTACGCCAAAATGCTGACTGCTGCTGTTTACGTTCCAATCGCTCATGTAAAAAAGGATGTACCACATGATGCTCACTGTGAATCTGATATTCTTCACGGATATGCGTATGCACTACATCTAAAGCTTTACGGCTTGGACGAATAAATACATCAAATACTGTGCCGACAATTGGCACAAAACCAACTACTGCATCCATCACAGCAAGTTTAATCACGGGAGTGAGTTTGGTTTGTGGTACACCAATTTGTTTGGCTTTATAAATCGCATAACAGGTCAGTGCAAAACCTGCGACATCCCCCGCGACAGGTACAGTGCCTAATGCGGCATCTGCTCCCACGCCCTGCTTGGTAAATGGAATACGCACCACAGAATCCATCATATTGGCAAACTTGGCTAAATCGCGCTCTAAGCGAATCACCTCTTGCTGGCTAAGTTTTTTTGAAGATGCAGGTTCTGGCATAGAAAACGTATCGTTGGGTAAATGCAATCTACTTGAGAATAAAGCAGTTTTTTACTCAGGTCTGTTATGATTTTATAAACAGAATTTTGATCAATGCAAAAAGTTTAAGATGAGGTCTTGAATAAGTCATCATCACCGACAGTGTTTAAAGTAACAACTGTGAAGCAATAAATAAGTACACCACCACGCCCGTTGCATCACAAATCGAGGTTACCAAAGGCGCAGAGGCACTGGCAGGGTCTAGTTTCAGGCGATGCAAAATAAAAGGCAAACTCATGCCAATTAAACAGCCCATCAGCACAATGCCCAGCATACTCAGTGCCAATACCACAGACACCATCATATCGCCACGGTAATAGCCTAAAATTGAAACCGCAAAAGCCATAGTTCCACCCAAACATAGCGCCACCAAACTTTCACGTCCGAGTAAATGCAGCCAATCTTTAAATTGCACATCACCTGTAGCCAGTGCCCGTACCATTAAGGTCGCAGACTGAGAACCCGCATTACCACCACTACCGACCAAAAGCGGCAAGAAAAAAACCAGTACAATATGTGCTGCAATAGTGTCTTCATAATGCGCAATGCCAATTCCAGACAATAAACTGCCAAATACCAAAATCACCAACCAAAACACACGTTTGCGATATAAAAATAAAATTGGCGCAGTTTTTATACTCATGCCAGGTGAAGACGCTACCGCACTGGATTTTAAAAAGTCTTCTGTAGTTTCTGCCTGTACCACGTCCATCGCATCATCATAGGTGACAATCCCCAGTAAATGCTGTGCATCATCTACAATCGGTAAGGCCAAAAAATCATAATGGCTGAGTTTTTGCGCGATACTTTCCTGATCTTCAGTCACCAAACCTGTGACCAAATCGGTGCACATCACATTTTTAATTTTTTGTTCAGGCGGGTTTTGAATAATTTCCCTTAAAGAAATAACCCCCAATAGTTTCATTAGTTCATCGACAATATAAATCAGGTACAAAGTTTCCCGATCTGTGGTCATTCTGCGCAATTCATCTATAGCTTGCTGCATGTTCAGTTCTGGCGAGAGCACCACGAAATCCGAACTCATAATCGCGCCCGCAGATTCTTCAGGATAGCGCGCTAAAGTCTGAATCTGTGCGCGTTTTTCTTCCGTAATGTGTAAGCTGACAAAACGCTGTAAATGCGGAGAAAGTAACTTAAATAAGTCGGTGCGGTCATCTGAATGCATGGCTGAAATCAGTTTGACCAATTGCTGCGGTGCAATCGCTTCGGCAATTTGAAGTTGTGAATGCAGTGGTAAAAATTCCATCACCAAGGCAGCACTGTCAATTTGTTCAATTAAACTCAGCTGTGCTTTCAGGCTTAAATACTGCATTAAGTCGGCTAAATCGGCAGGATTGATACTGTCGATCAGGCTGTGTACTGTGCTTGGCTGATGCAATTGTAAGGCTTGTTCTAACTGTTCAGCGTGCAGATTGGTCATTGCTCTCACCCACTCCATCATTCCAAAAACGTAAAATGAAGAATGGGCGCAGTGTCTCGGCCCAAACCAACCCTTAAAAAACCGAAAATCTGTAGATTTATGCAAGATTTTTAGCGTTTCATATCATAGCCTATAATTTTGCTAAGTGCCTAATAAAAAACATCTTTAGTTTATGGGTGATGAACGATTCACTTGAAATATAGAACGAATCAGCACGTACATAAATGGAATAAAAACGAGCACTAAAATTGTGCCAAAAATTACCCCACCCAAAACACTCACCCCAATTTCCTGACGACTTGCTGCACCTGCACCATACGCAAATACCAACGGTAAAATACCTGCACCAAATGCCAATGAGGTCATTAAGATTGGTCTAAGCCGCAAACTCGCACCTTCCAAAGCGGCTTGGATGACTTGTTTGCCTTGTTGCTGCGCAGCCGAAGCAAATTCCACAATTAAGATGGCATTTTTACATGACAAACCAATGGTGGTAAGCAAGGCAATTTGGAAATAAATATCGTTCGGGAAACCTGCCAAATAGCTAAAAATAATATTTCCACCAATCCCTAAAGGAATGGCGCTCATCACGGCTGTTGGAATACTCCAACTTTCATACAAGGCCGCAAGGCACAAGAAAATAAACCCGATGGAAACCAAATACAGTAACAAAGCCTGATTGCTAGACTGATTTTCTTCAAAAGACAACCCACTCCATGCCAAGTCAATGCCCTGCTGCTGTGCCACCATCTGTTCTAAATCACGCATCGCCTGCCCTGAGCTATATCCTTCGGCAGTATCGGCTTCCATTTGCACGGCGCTATACCCCATAAAACGATTGACGACTTCTGGCCCACCGCTCCAACTGAGTTGAGCAAACTGGCTAAAAGGTACCATTTGATTTTGCTGACTGCGTACCGACCATTGATTCAAATCTTCAGGTTTACCACGAAATTCGGCATCACCCTGCATAATCACACGTTTAATTCGACCACGGTCAATAAAGTCGTTGATATAACTACCGCCCCAAGCTGCCGCTAAAGTGCTGTTAATCGCCGTTTGATTTAAACCTGCTGCCATCGCCTGTTTCTGATCAATCGTGACGTTTAGCTCTGCTTTTTCAGGATTGGCACGTTGATCTAAATTCTTAAAGCTTTGATATTGAGTGGCTTGCTGCTGCAAATTTTGAAATTGCTGGGTTAAAAAATCACGTCCTGTACCATTCACATCTCGCATCCAAAACTCTAAGCCATCGGTTTGTCCCAAACCACGGACTGCCGCGGGCATACCAATGGTAATTTGTGCATTGGGGTGCTGTCGAAAATGCTGCATGGCACGTTCACGAATGGCTTGTGCAGTATGTTGCTGCCCTTGACGCTCATCCCAATGTTTTAGCGCAATAAAACCCTGACCTAAATTCTGCCCTGTTCCTGAAAAATTACGTCCATAACGAATCATCACCAAATCGACATTATGGGCTTCATGCTGCATAAAGTATTCGCGTATGCTTTCGCCCACTTCACGACTTTTAGACAACGGCGCACCTTCCTGTAATTTAAATTGCACCGACAACATGCCCTGATCTTCATTAGGAATAAAACTGGTAGGTAGGGCACGGTAAAACAAAGCAAAAACCGTCAGTAAGCCTGCAAAAATAACCAGACAAATCGCTTTATGCTGAATCGTCCAGCCTGATAATTTGAGATAGTGTTGTTTTAAGCTTTCCAGTTTTTGATTAAACCAGATGGCCCATTGAGCAGGTTGTGAATTGGGTTTTAAAATCAAAGCACACAAAGCAGGCGTTAAAATTAAGGCCACACCTAAAGACAGCGCCATCGCAGTCACTAAGGTGATAGAAAACTGGCGATAAATTACTCCAGTCGAACCACCAAAAAATGCCATTGGAATAAATACTGCGGTCAAAACCAAGGTAATGCCGACCAAAGCACCGCTAATTTCCTGCATAGATGCGATAGATGCCTGTTTAGCCGAGAGCTGCTGTTCGTGCATTAAACGCTCGACGTTTTCCACCACGACAATCGCATCATCCACCAATAAACCAATCGCTAAAACCAAAGCGAATAAGGTCAGCGTGTTAATACTTAGGCCAAAGAGTTGCAACACGGCCATAGTGCCTAAAATCACCACAGGCACGGTTACGGTAGGAATAAGCGTCGCGCGCCAGTTTTGTAAAAACAAGAACATCACGATGACAACTAAAATCACCGCTTCAATTAAAGTTTTCACCACTTCATTAATTGATTCCTGCACGAAGGGTGTGTTATCGCGTGGATAGACAATTTGGTAACCTTCGGGCAATTGTTGTTTTAAATGCTCAATTTGTTTTTGAATTAAGGCTGAAGTTTGTAACGCATTGGTACCAGACGATAAAGAAATCCCCATCCCTGCCGATGGAAAACCATTAATGGTATTAAAGTTTTGATAATTTTCTGCACCAAGTTCAATACGTGCCACATCTTTTAAATAAACAAAGCCACCTGCCTGATCTGCTTTTAAAATAATATTTTCAAATTCTTCTACCGTTTTTAAGCGTGAACCTGAGGTGACTTTGGCATTGAGATATTGTTCTTGTGCTGTGGGTAATTCACCAATTGCCCCTGCTGCAACTTGAGTATTTTGTGCCAATACCGCAGCACGTACATCACTTGGCATCAGCACATATTGTTTTAACTTTATCGGATTCAGCCAAATCCGCATTGCATATTGCGCACCAAAAACATCGACCTCACCCACACCTTCAATGCGTGCCAACTCTTGCTCTAAATGACTCATCATATAGTCAGACAATGCAATATTGCTGCTTTTGCCTGTGGCATCGTACAGCCCAATGACCATGTGGGTATCACCCAATGATTTAAAGACATTTACCCCCTGACGTTGCACATCTTCAGGTAAGCGGTTAATTGCGCCATTAATCGCATTTTGTACCTGGACTTGTGCGGTATCGGGGTTGGTACCATTTTCAAAGCTAATGCTGATGCGACTTCGTCCTGAAGAATCACTGCTAGAACTGAAATACAGTAAGTGATCTAAGCCTTTAATTTGCTGTTCCAAAACCTGTGTGACGCTTTCTTCAACAGTTTCTGCCGAAGCTCCTGTATACGTTGCGCTGACGGTGATACGAGGTGGTGCAATGTCTGGGTAGCGTTCTACAGGTAAATTTAATACTGAAAAAATCCCCAGTGCCATCACCACAATGGCGAGCACACCTGCAAAAATAGGACGTTCAATAAAAAATTTAGACAGCATAGAACAAGATCACTTTCTGGTGGCGATTGGGCTTAAACACGCAATATTTTTCTTCAAATTAACATAGGCGAGTGGATCTTCCGTGACTGAAAATCAAAAAATTATACTTTTTCACAAAAATATTGTTTTTTCTTCATTTTTTCTCACAGATTTAAGCCCTTAACCTCCTCATTTTAGGATATGCAGCGACTCAGCCATGTTTTTATACTTTGTCTATAAACAACGAGATGACAAGGAAATCATGATGAAAAAAACGTTAATTTGCTTAGCCTTAGCAGGTTTACTCAGTGCATGTGGCGGGTCAGACAATGATTCTGGTAGCAATCAGAATCCGCCACCGAGTTCAGCAACACAGATTGGTGTACTGACCGATGGCCCTGTAACTGGGGTTAAATATCTCAGAGCTTCGAGTTCAGGTGAAAGTATTGAAGGTATCACCAATGATAAAGGTGAGTTTGAATATGCTGAGGGTGATACTGTTCGCTTCTTTATTGGTGATGTGCAACTTGGTGAAGCCATTGAAGCTAAAGCACGTATTACCCCACTAGATTTGGCTGAAAGTGAAAATGCCCGTACCAACTTAATGGTATTTTTACAATCTTTAGATAGCGATGGCGACCATAGCAATGGAATTGAAATTACTGCAGACACTCAAACAGCCTTAACCGCTGTGAATATGAATTTCGAGCAAACACCCGCAGAGTTTTCAACTACGTTTGTCAATGAAGTGATCCCTAAAACCGATATCCCACTAGATCGAATCGTGACACCTGAAAAAGCTGCAGAAAACTTCCAAGCCACTTTCTATAAAGATATTGCAGGCACTTGGGAAATTGGGCGTACTGAAAGCACTGCTGTTATATTACATATTTTACCAGACGGACGTTATGCGCTAGGTGAAGCAGATGTAGCTGATGAAACAGGGAAGTCTGGTATCGAAACAGGACGACTAAATTGGAATGCTTTAACTTCAGCGCTGAGCCCTGTGATCTCAGTAGATACTAATGGAGACTACGGGCTTTCACATCCAGACAATGATGGTCATTACCGCCTAAGTTATAACGGTACAGATTTAGTGCTGACTGATGTAGGAAGTAATAGCACCTATATTTTAACTAAAGTCAAACAATCATCAGGTTTAGTCGGCACTTGGCAATTTAATCAAACTCATTTATTTGCTTTCTTTGACACAGGATTCTATTTCTTGTTAGACACTGAAGGCGATGATGATTGCGCTAACCCAGGTATTGAATATGGCAAATATTCAATGACAGCCAATACACTTACCGCAACAGAAGTGTTATATGACACCAACGATTGCGGTGGCTTACAAGACTCTTGGGATGGCAGTAAAGTGAATGCAACTTATAGCATCTCCGGAACAAGCCTAACCTTGCATCCGCAAGGCGAAGACTCTGTTACCCTACAACGTAGTAACTAAACATATTTTAAAGCTGCCTAAGCCAAACTTAGGCAGCTTTAACCAATATGCTCAAAATGAATGGTACAACCCATTAATAAATGCATAAGTTCAATTTGCGAGTTGCATTGGGTTTTTTCATAAATATTTTTAAAATAAGTGCGCACCGAACTGAGGGTAATCCCGCAATGTTCCGCAATTTCTTCTAACTTATAACCATTCAACAACAACTCACACAACTCAAACTCACGTTTAGATAATTGATAAGCTTGCTGCAAATAGGCTTTAGACAAGGCATAGTGCTGATGTTTATCGGTCAGAAATACCGCAATTTGATGTTGTCCTGCATTTTGATGCTGCATATTTTTTAATTTAGAACAAGGTACGATAGTCAGCATTAATTGTTGTCCTTTCGCATCTGACAAAGACAATACACCGCCTACATCTGCGTTTAATGCCGACTGTCCCAACAACGCTGAATGTAATAGTTGATCTAAACGACTTTGATCATAAGCATGGGTTTTTAATCGATTATACAAATCCAAATCTAAACATGAATCGTGTTCCAGCATGCTTTGAGCTAAAGGGTTTGAATAAGTCAAACTCAGCTGATGATCAAGCAAAATTACACCTGTTTTTAAATGATCGAGCACGCTATACAAACTTAAATTTTCTTGTTTAACCAAACTAAACTGACGATGGATTTGTAAAGCACGGCGTAAATGCACACCCAAATGCTTTAAAAAATCCAACTCTTTTTGTTGATACGGCGCTACATCTGGCGCACGGTGTAATCCCAAAACCGCCCAGCGATGTGAACCCTGATCGAGCAAAACAGCCGAGATATAACTAATTCCCGTCGGATTCAAACACCGTTCATAAAAGATATATTCATCACTTTCAGGGTTTTCCCCATAATGCGATAAATCCGAGCTCGCTACTTGGCCCACACCTAAATTTTCCCACAATACTCGGTGTAACTGCATGTCAATCACACGAATCCGCTCATCACGATAGGCATGCAAAGCTTCATCTGGAATATTGTGACTAAATAAAAAATCGTAACTTGGACTAAATTGATCTAAGGCAGTAAAAATGGCGGTTTTACTGTCTGTATATTGAACAATTTTTTCAATTACTTGCGGCCATAAATTCACATCTACAGCGGCATCATAAATACTGCCTATAATTTCGTGTTCTCGGTTATCCATTTTTATCCCCTTTATGCCTACTCCAATCTGCATTACATTTATTTAATCATTTGTTTTTCTTATTGTTCTAAAAAGAATAATGAGTTTTATTCACAAAAAAAAGGAGTTTAGATACATATTACACATTTAATGTGTAAATAAAAAATAGCTAGGTGATTTTGTCTTTTCATGTGTGCAATCTCTACATTACAAAAACTACGCCATAAAAAAAACCCCGTATCTGACGATACGAGGTTTTTGAAGTTTGGGTACGCTGAGGTTTACATCATACCGCCCATACCACCCATGCCACCCATATCTGGCATTGCTGGCTTGTCTTCTGGAATTTCAGTAATCATACATTCTGTTGTTAACATCAGGCCAGCAACAGACGCTGCATGCTCAAGTGCAGAACGAGTTACTTTTGCAGGGTCAAGAATACCCATTTCCAACATGTCGCCATATTCACCAGTCGCAGCGTTATAACCATAGTTACCTTCACCGTTCTTCACAGCATTGATTACTACAGATGGCTCATCACCAGCATTGGCTACGATTTGACGAAGCGGAGCTTCAATTGCACGACGAAGAATGTTGATACCTACGTTTTGGTCATCGTTAGCACCAGTCAGACCATCAAGTGCAGATGCAGCACGCACCAGTGCAACACCACCACCTGCAACAACACCTTCTTCAACCGCAGCGCGAGTTGCGTGAAGCGCATCATCCACACGGTCTTTCTTCTCTTTCATTTCAACTTCAGTTGCAGCACCAATTTTGATGACTGCTACACCGCCTGCTAATTTAGCAACACGTTCTTGAAGTTTTTCTTTGTCATATTCAGAAGTAGATTCTTCGATTTGCGCACGGATTTGCTGAACACGCTCAGAAATCTGATTTGCATCACCAGCACCATCCACAATCACGGTGTTTTCTTTAGAGACTGTAACTTTGTGCGCGCTACCCAAATGCTCTAGTGATGTTTGCTCCAAAGACATACCAATTTCTTCAGAAATAACCGTACCGCCTGTCAAGATTGCAATATCTTGAAGCATTGCTTTACGACGATCACCAAAACCAGGTGCTTTCACTGCACATACTTTAATGATGCCGCGCATGTTGTTTACAACAAGTGTTGCCAACGCTTCGCCTTCAACATCTTCAGCGATAATCAATAATGGCTTACCTGTTTTCGCAACTGCTTCTAGCACTGTGATTAATTCACGAATGTTGCCCACTTTTTTGTCTACCAACAAAATGAATGGGTTTTCAAGTTCTGCAGTTAAAGTATCTTGTTTGTTTGCAAAGTATGGTGAGATATAACCGCGGTCAAACTGCATACCTTCGACAACGTCCAGCGCGTCTTCAAAGCCTGAACCTTCTTCAACAGTGATTACGCCTTCTTTACCAACGCGTTCCATTGCTTCTGCAATTAACTTGCCCACAGTAGTGTCCGAGTTTGCAGAAATAGAACCTACTTGCTCAATCGCTTTCGTGTCAGAAGCAGGTTTAGCCGTTGCTCTAATGTCTGCAACGACTGCCTTTACAGCAAGGTCGATACCACGTTTCAAATCCATTGGGTTCATGCCCGCAGTTACAGATTTGATGCCTTCATTTAAAATGGCTTGTGCAAGTACTGTTGCAGTGGTCGTACCGTCACCTGCGATATCATTGGTTTTGCTAGACACTTCACGTACAAGCTGAGCACCCATGTTCTCAAACTTGTCTTTCAAGGTGATTTCTTTCGCAACAGATACACCATCTTTAGTGATGTGCGGCGCACCGAAAGAACGGTCAATCACTACGTTACGACCTTTAGGGCCTAAAGTTACTTTAACTGCGTCTGCAAGTACGTTTACACCTGCGATCATTTTTGTGCGAGCTGAATCACCAAATTTTACGTCTTTAGCTGACATGTTTAACTCCAAATATTTTTAAATAATGTTCAAATTTGCTTTGAATATGAGTTCTGAACTTAGCCTTCAAGTACCGCTAAAATATCAGACTCTTTCATAATTAGAAGTTCTTCACCGTCTACTTTAACTGTGGTGCCTGCATAAGTACCAAACAAGACTTTGTCGCCCACTTTTACGTCTAAAGCGCGTACGCCATTGTCTGTAATTTGACCATTCCCTACTGCAATCACTTCACCTTGGGCTGGTTTTTCTGCAGCAGAACCTGGAAGCAAGATACCGCCAGCTGTTTTTGTTTCTTCTTCAACACGACGAATAACTACGCGGTCATGTAATGGACGAATGTTGCTCATAAATAACTCCATTAGACTAAGTCAATGTATAGATTCCTGATGACGACTTAATTATTCCTTTGGTCATCATCAAAATAAATTTTAGATGACACAGTTGTGGGGATGGAAAAAAACGCTTCAAGGGGAAAAGCTAAAAATTTTTCAATTTTTGTTGTTTTTTTAGACAAGTTGGCTAGATCGGTGATTTATTCTGCATTTTGTTGCCACAACACAAATTGCTTTTTTTCAGCATCAAAAATGTAATGCTGCACATCACCATTGTTATACAATACATTTAAGCTATTCGGCATACCTTGATGCAAACGATATGAAATTGCAGTACCCGCATGAATATCCAGCACAGGATGCGCTGCGCCTAAGGCATAAATTTGATTTAAGTCATATACTGCGGGTTGATGTAAATGCCCATGCAGCAAGGCATATAAACCATTTTTACTCCACTGCTCTAAGGCAATTCGCCCCAACACTGGGCAATCTTTAATGCTGTGGCGATCATCTGGTGGTGTATAAAATGGTTGATGCGCCACCAAAATTTTAAACTTATTACTTGGCGCAACTTGTAGCAAAGCTTCAACTTCCTGAATTTGACTTAAAGAAATATGCCCGCGAGTATGAAAACGGCGTCGAATACTATTTACGCCTATCAGATAAAAATGTTGCGTTTCCAACACACTTTCCATGCGCCCAAAAAACAACTGATACCGCGCAAACGGACTAAAAAAACGATTCCAAAGATGATATAGCGGAATATCGTGATTTCCTGGCACAACCAAATACGGTAAATTCAAACTGTCTAAAAAATGCTTACAAGCATAAAACTGTGCATAGCGTGCACGTTGGGTTAAATCACCACTGACCACAACCGCTTCCGGTCGCATACTTGCACACAGTTGTTGTACTGCCTGCATACAAGCCACATTTTCAGTGCCAAAGTGCAAATCAGACAGATGCAGCAGCATGCGGCACCTTAATCTTCAATGCATTTTTCAATACAGAAATACGCAGTGGTGGGCGCATTTTGACAATTTCTCCATCAAGCGCCACGGTCAGTTGTTGGCGTTTACTATGAATGACCACCTGCTCTGCTGCAAAACTGTACATATCATTGGCTTGCTCAGCCTTCCCCTGAATTAATTGCCACAGAATTTTAAATAAAGTCAATTTATCGGACTTTGCCACTGCAACACCTGCGACTTTGCCTGCTGCAGCAGCTTTGGCAATACGTAAATTCATTTCAGACAGTTGTAATTGATTATTCCCAAAGAAAATGAGCGGCGTTTTCAGCGGATAGCGCTTTGTATCGACCTCTATTTCTAATTTTAATTCTTTACGGTCACGCAGCAGTACATCTAAAGCCGAGGTATAGGCATGTAAAGGAAAGCGTCCTAAATAACGGTTATAACGCTCACGTTTTTGAATAAATAAAGGGTATAAACCCAAACTGGCATTATTTAAATAGATGTGTTGATTGATTTGTGCCACATGCACAGCACGCGTACTGCCAGTTGCGATGACATGCGCTGCTTCAATTAAATCTAGCGGAATATTCAGTAAGCGCGCCACATAATTAAACGTGCCCAAAGGCAAAATACCCATGGGGATAGATGTCCCTTTTAACTTTGCAGCAACCGCATTTAAAGTACCATCTCCACCCGCTGCAACCACAACACCGCTTAACTGCGCTGCTTGATGCCGTGCTAACACCTGTTGCATCAGTTGATCAAAATTGGCGATTTCACCCATTTCAAACAATTGGATTTCAAAACCATGCTGTGACAAAACATGCAACAGTTCTTCATATACACCTTCTTGCTGTGTGGCATGAAATCCTGATTTTTGATTATAAATAAGAGATAAAGGCTGTAATGTTGTCGACATTTTCTTCAATCATTTTAAAGCTTTTGCTCTAATTTCAACCAATAGATGCAGAATGAAAAGCAGCTTTATGTAAAAATCGAATGACGACCATTCATTAAATCAATAATCATTCTTTATAAAATTTAAGATATAAGTACATGTTTTAATTAAAAATAATTAAAATAAATAATGCCCATAATTTTTTTAAATAATGATAAATGGAACACAAAAAAGTTGTAAGCCCATGTTTCATATATGTTATTCATTATTTATATGGGTATTTTTCACATAAAGCTAAATCAAGCCTATGTCTTATTTTTTTTATGTTTTTGTGCTTTAATACAGCCACTTTTTTTTCATATTTCATCTGAACCATGTACCCCATCGTTCAGATTGTACTTTGTACACGATTTGTACACATTTAAGATAGGCCTCACCATGACCCAAGTGAACGCACCAGAATTCGTTCGTCACCCTAAGCTTATTGCATGGGTTGAAGAAATTGCAAAGTTAACGAAACCAGCAAAAATTGAATGGTGTGACGGTAGCGCAGAAGAATATCAACGTCTAATCGACTTGATGATCGCTAACGGCACCATGCAAGCATTAAACCAAGAAAAACACCCTGGTTCGTACCTTGCAAATTCAGATCCTTCTGACGTTGCTCGTGTTGAAGACCGTACTTACATCTGCTCTGAAAACAAAGAAGATGCTGGTGCGACGAACAACTGGGAAGCGCCAGCTGAAATGCGCGCTAAATTAAACGGTTTATTCGACGGTTCAATGGCTGGTCGTACCATGTATGTGGTTCCATTCTCTATGGGCCCATTAGGTAGCCACATTGCTCACATCGGTATTGAATTAACTGACTCTCCTTATGTTGCTGTCAGCATGTCTAAAATGGCTCGTATGGGTAAAGCTGTTTATGACGTATTGGGCACAGATGGCGAATTTGTTCCTTGCGTACACACTGTGGGCGCACCATTGGCTGAAGGCGAAAAAGACGTTGCTTGGCCATGTAACAAAGAAAAATACATTGTACATTATCCAGAAACTCGTGAAATCTGGTCGTATGGTTCTGGTTACGGCGGTAACGCATTATTGGGTAAAAAATGCTTAGCGCTTCGTATTGCTTCTGCAATGGGCCGTGAACAAGGCTGGTTAGCAGAACACATGCTTATTTTAGGCGTGACCAATCCACAAGGCGAAAAACACTACATCGCTGCAGCATTCCCTTCTGCATGTGGTAAAACCAACTTTGCGATGTTAATTCCACCTGCAGGTTACGAAGGCTGGAAAATTGAAACTGTAGGTGACGATATTGCTTGGATCAAACCAGGTGAAGATGGTCGCTTATATGCAATTAACCCAGAAGCTGGTTTCTTCGGTGTTGCTCCTGGTACAAACACCAAGACTAACCCGAACTGTATGGCAACTCTGCACAAAGACGTGATTTATACCAACGTTGCTGTGACTGACAACGGCGAAGTATGGTGGGAAGGTCTATCTAAAGAAGTTCCTGCAAACCTAACCAACTGGAAAGGTCAACCACACACTGGCGCAGAAAAAGCAGCTCATCCAAATGCGCGCTTCACTGTTGCAGCAGGTCAATGTCCTTCTATTGATGCTGACTGGGAAAATCCAGCAGGTGTTCCAATTTCAGCGTTCATCTTCGGTGGTCGTCGTGCAGACACAGTGCCTCTAATTTCAGAAGCATTTGACTGGGTAGATGGCGTATATAAAGCTGCAACGATGGGTTCTGAAACTACTGCAGCAGCCGTTGGTCAACAAGGTATTGTACGCCGCGACCCATTTGCAATGCTTCCATTTGCTGGTTACAACATGGCAGACTACTTCTCTCACTGGTTAGAAATGGGTGAGAAAGTTGGCGAAAAAGCAAAAGCTGCAGGCAACAAATTACCAGGTATTTACAACGTAAACTGGTTCCGTCGTGATGCAGAAGGCAACTTCGTATGGCCTGGTTTTGGTCAAAACATGCGTGTACTTGAGTGGATCATTGATCGTTGCGAAGGTCGTGCAGAAGCTGTTGAAACTCCAATTGGTTTTGTTCCAACGTATGAGCAATTGAACTGGACTGGTTTAGATTTCTCTAAAGAGCAATTTGAAACTGTAACAGCGCAAGACAAAGAACAATGGATCAAAGAGTTAGAAAGCCACACTGAGTTATTCAACAAACTTGGTGAGCGCTTACCTGCTGCATTGAAAGCACGTCAAGCTGCTTTACTTGAAGCGGTTAAGTCTGCGTAATTCAACGCTGATGACTAAAAAAAGGTCACTTCGGTGACCTTTTTTATTGCCCTAATATTTTATGTGTTAAAAGCACCGAAATCCGCTCTTCAACAATCCCACCTGATGTGTAAATACTAAATAATACGAAGATTCAAGGTAAAAACATGACATCACAAGCACACGCTTATCAGCTCAAATATAGACAGCCTGCTACACCGCCAACAAAGCCATGCTTTGTCCTCTCAGCTATGGCATACTTAAAACAAGAATGAAATGACATCAAAAACATGGGACATGATCATGAACAAAACCATGAAGAATACAATGATTATTTTGGCTATGACGGGACTTGGGTTAGGTTTATCCGCTTGTCAAAGTTTGCCAGAGCAAAACGAGAATAGTTTTGTTGGCTATAAAGTCGAAAGCAAAACTGATCGCACTGCCGTATTGGCTTATACGCTTGCAGGACGTCAAAACCAACAGCGCGATGAAAGTAAATTACAGCGTGCCTGCCAAAAAGAACTTGGTGCGCATAAAACTTATCAATTGCGGATTTTAAGTATTAATGAAGTGGTGAATCCTGCAGCCAACCAACAAGACCCGTATGGTCGCCAACTTGGGCAAAGCCGCACCTCTATTGGCTTATCGAACACACCTGAGCTACATAGCAGTGAAAACTATGCTACACGTCAGGCCTTAGATGCTCGCCCAAGCACACTGCGCATTGTGCGTTATAGCTGCAATTAATTCGCGCCACAAAACTGGCTTCCTATAAGACGTGATGAGTTATCGCGTCTTATAAAAACTCACATTACGGAACTCTTTGGCTTCATCCAAATCTGGCCATGTGGTCGCGCTGCGTTCATCTATTTTTATATATTGTGGATGACTAAAGTTTTTCACTCGGCTGTCTGCCACCCAAACTTCTGGGGCGAACTTTAAGAACTCATCTAAAAAAAAGCGATTGCATTGATCATAAAGTACATCGGCAGCCAACAATACATCCACTTGTTCTGCTTTGTATAGATCATCTAAATATTCAAGCACCACATCATTCAATTCAGCATTGGCTCGACAGGCTGCAAGGCTAATGGGGTCAATATCACAACAAATTACCCGTTTGGCACCTGCCATTTTTGCAGCAATCGCCACCACGCCCGAACCTGCACCAAAGTCTAAAACGACTTTATTTTTTACTTGCTGCGGTTCTGCCAATAACCATTGCGCCATTGCAAGTCCTGAAGCCCAACAGAAAATCCAGTACGGCGTATCATTCCAAATACGACGAATCACTTCATCATCTAGCTTGTCGGTAGGAAATACTGGTGGAATAAGCCAAAGTGAAATAGGCGTTTCAGGCAATTGCTGTGCCAGTAATTCACAATTTGGAATTACATCATGTAAAGCATCTAAAAGATGTTCAGGGGCTTTAGGAAATTGAAAGGTACAGCTCATTGGATTTTTATTCGTTCTAATTTAAAAAGTTCCCTCTGCTTTTTTAAAGGAGAGGGAGCATTCATTATTTTTACAATAGACTTCTTGCGTTAGTCAAAATTTAAACAGCCCAAAGCTACATTTTATAAGGTTTTAGCTAATTCAATACCTAGGTAAAACGATACTTTCGCAAGAGATCTAATGAATTCCCCACTCTTTTTTAGGAGAGTTAGGGACAGAATTTTTAAGCCCTCATCCCAGCCTTCTCCCTGAGCCGTATACGGCGCAAGAGAAGGAGCATCCATTATTTTCACAATGAATTTCCCCTCTCCTGAGCAAAATTTAAAGCACTGCTTTTAAATTGAAGCGCAAGAGAGGGTTAGGGAGAGGTCTTCATCAACCTAACGCTTTCTCAGCCGCTTCAACCGTTTGACGAATCAAAGTTGTAATGGTCATTGGGCCAACGCCACCTGGTACAGGCGTATATGCAGAAGCAATCTCTTCAATGCCTTGCAATTGGATATCACCAACACCACCGCCATCACGTGGATGGAAGCCTGCATCAACAACCACAGCGCCTGGTTTGATCCAGTCTTTTTGAATCAATTCAGCTTTACCAACCGCACCAACAATAATGTCCGCTTGTTTCACAAAACTTGCAAGATCTTGGGTACGTGAATGGCAAATGGTTACTGTTGCATTGGCTTCAAGAAGCATCGCAGCCATTGGTTTACCTAAAATTGCCGAACGCCCCACAACAACGGCATGTTTGCCTGCAATTTCAATGTTTTTTTCTTTAAGAATGGTCATAATGCCTGCAGGTGTTGCAGAACCATATGCAGCTTCGCCCATTGCCATACGACCATAACCTAAACAGGTCACACCATCTACGTCTTTTGCAAGTGAAATCGCATCAAAACAAGCACGCTCATCAATTTGCGCAGGAACTGGGTGTTGCAACAAAATACCATGCACATCAGGATTGGCATTCAATTTTTCAATTTCTGCCAATAATTGTTCTGTGGTGGTTTCTGTTGGCAATTCTACTTTTAAAGAATCCATGCCCACACGACGGCAAGCATTGCCCTTCATGCGTACATAAGTTGCAGATGCACCGTCATCACCGACCAAAATAGTCGCTAGAATTGGGGTACGACCTGATTTTGCTTTTAACGCTTCTACACGTGTTAACAGATCAGCTTCAATTTGTTTTGCCAATGCACGACCGTCTAAAATTAATGCCACGGCACATCTCCAAATGTTGATATGAATCAATTTTGCAAATAATACATGATTATTTAGACTATTTTATTCTATATGTCGAATTAATGTGCATCTGCTCATTTAATAGTATTGTTTTTTTTTCAGAGCTTGCTAATATACGCATCACAAGACGCGGCGGGGTGGCAGAGTGGTCATGCAGCGGACTGCAACTCCGTGGACGCCGGTTCGATTCCGACCTCCGCCTCCAATCTTGTAAAACTATGCCCGAGTGGTGAAATCGGTAGACACAGGGGATTTAAAATCCCCCGCCCTCAAAGCGTGCCAGTTCGAGTCTGGCCTCGGGCACCATTTTAAAATAGATTAAAATGGTCCAAATAAAGAACCCAGCATTAAGCTGGTTTTTTTATGCCTAAATTTTAGGTTTTCCCCTCTTTATTCAATATTCAATGATGCCTCTATGAACCCTAAACAAGCGCTTCTTGATTTGCAGCAATTGCAACAACAATACCCTGCTGCATTTAAAAGAAATATTTTGTTTTATGGTTTTATTCAAAGCAAAGGCATGCTGGATGATTGGAAAGAAATGATTCCATGGGTCTTGGCCTGCCTGATTTTTATTCCTATTTCAATCAGTCTGGCGCACGGGATTCAAAACTTTGCACCGCAGTACGATGCCTTTCAAGCCAAGGCATTGGCGATTTTAGCCATCATGTTAGGTTTTATGCTGCTTCTACCTTATGTGTTGTATCAAATTAAACACAGTTCGGCATCGTGGTATCAACTACAGCAACATGCCACCATAAAAATAGCAGTATTGATTCTGCTACAAGCGGTAAATTTCGCCTATTTTCAGAGTGCAATTCTGCAAGGGATTTTATTCTTTTTCTGCATCAGTTTTGGTTTTGTACGTTTCTATAAAGAGAATATGTTCCGTGACCACATAAGCCTTGAACAAAAATATTGCTTAACGCAATTTCGCCGTGCTGCGTATTGGTCATATCGTCAAGCTGCTAAAATTCAATATCGGATGTATTTTTCCAATAAAAATAGCCCTCGTTTTGCCCAATTGAATCAGCAATATCAACATGCAATTCAGTTACATCAACAGATTATGCAGGCTGAGCAAGCCTTATGTAAAAGTATTAAATACATTGATTTAGACAGTTATATTCAAGATAAACTGGATTAAAAATCATCTCTTTCATCCAACTTATCTATAAAAAAACCGAGCAACTTGAGCTCGGTTTTTAGAACATATAAATTTAGGCCGATTTTGCAACATCGATGATTGGATTCAATTGAACATCGTAGGTCATTTGATGACTACGTGTTGAATCTATTTTATATTCACGTGCCTTCACCGTATCCACAAACTTCCAATCGGCAACCACTTGCGCACGATCAAAAGTCACCGTTAAATAACCACGCTGATTTAAGTTGCAATAATCCAACTCATCAATCAGCAATTTAAAGGCATTCTCTAACTCTACCATTTCCGCTGCAGGCACATTTAAGTAATACTCAATTCCTGGCGATGATACGGAACTGGTCGCAAGCTCTACCCCAACCACATGATTGCTATTTTGTGGATGTAAGCTGGATGCCCAAGCATTATGCGTATCACCCGCCAACACTACCGCTTTTTTGCCTAACTGTTGCAAGGTACCATACACAACTTCGCGCTCGTAGGCATAACCATCCCAGGCATCTAAGTTATAGGGTGCAACTGTACTCAAACGTGCTTTATCCATTGCTGATAGCGTAGGATCACCAGCTTTTAAACGCATTTTCAGTGTGAGTAAATCAGCAATTTTTTGTTTAATCTGTGCAAGCGTTTCTACAGTAGCATTGCCACTGGTCACTTGTTCTAAAAGCAATAACAGCTCTTGTGGAATCAGTATTTTCGCCATCAACACTTGTTGAGCCAAAACATTCCAAGTAGCCTTAGACTGCCCCAACTGCTTTTGCAACCATTCTCGTTGAACTCCACCCATCAATGTGCGTTGATCACTAAATAAATCTGCCTGAAATTTAGCAGCATCAATACCTTCTGCCGTCATATAGTTAGCATAATCTAATTGCTTATGACGCGCCAAAATACGCGTATCCAGCATCATCAAATTCACCAAACCACCAAAATCAAACTGGCGATAAATATTCAAATGATCATTTTCTGCAACTGGACGAATTGGCATCCACTCGAAATAAGCCTGTAATGCCGCAATTTTACGTTCTATAAAGCTGCCTTCACCTTCTTGATGATTATCTGCACCCGCTTCCCAAGTATCATTACTGAGTTCATGGTCATCCCAAATGACAATAAATGGATGGCGTTGGTGAGCAGTCTGCAAATCAGCATCGGTACGATATAAAGCATAACGTTTACGATAATCATCTAACTTGATAATTTCTTTATCATTGTCTGCAGCAAAGGTACGTCCTAACTGTTTTGCATCGTCAGTCGCGTAGCCACCTTGTCCATATTCATAAATATAATCACCCAAGTGAATAATCACATCCAGATTGTTTTCCTGTGCCATTTCTTTATACACATGAAAATAACCTGCGGGATAGTTTGAGCAAGAACAGACCGCAAATTTCACTTGATCGCTGCGTTGTGGCAAGGTTTTGGTCTGTCCTATAGCAGAAACCGTATTACCAAAGCGGAAACGGTAATAATATTTAGTCCCTGCCTGTAAACGATCTGCGTCCACTTTAACAGTAAAATCTTGCGCTGCGCTGGTTTGTACTTTGCCAGTATTTACCAATTGCTTAAACGCCTCATCGCTGGCAATTTCCCAAACCACTTCAATGCATGCTGCCATGTCACTTGGCGTTACACGTGTCCATAAAATGATACGATCATGCAGCGGATCACCACTGGCGACACCATGCAAAAACTGCACCTTTAATGCATTTTCTGCTGTATTTTCATTGTCATCACCACATGCAGTTAATGCGACTGGCAATGACAACGCCCCAAAACCAGCCAAACTTTTTTGAATCAGCTCTCGGCGAGTTAAGCGAATGTTCATGAATATTCCTTTTATTTTTCTTGAGCGCTCAACATAGAAATTTATGATTTCGCTTTGATCTCAAATTCATGAAATATTGATGACAAACAGCAGAAATATACTGCAAACCGAACTTTTTTCAAGCTAATAAGTTGAATTGATTGAAAAGAAAGCAATTGTAAATAAATTTACTTGCCAAGATTTATTTCGTCCTCTATTATTGCGCACATGCCCGAGTGGTGAAATCGGTAGACACAGGGGATTTAAAATCCCCCGCCCTCAAAGCGTGCCAGTTCGAGTCTGGCCTCGGGCACCATTTTAATGAATCAAATCATTCAAATGGTGCAAATAAAGAACTCCAGCATTAAGCTGGTTTTTTTATGCCTAAAAAATATAATATTGAAAACGATAACACTTATGTTCCGATGATTTGAAATGTCTCTACAACGCTTTATCTTCTCTTTCAAATGGGTGATCTGTTTATGCTGCTTGCTCAGTTTTGCAAGCCATGCACAAAATCCCAGCCTTGAGTCAGCAACCGAATCCGTAAACCCAATTGAAACTGATGCAGAATTTTATGATGTTTTTGCAGGAACATTGCAATATAAAAATCAAGAATTACAATTACGTCGTTGCAGCTTAGGCAACAATTTATATTTATTAAATTTCCAAAATCCTGAAGAAGAAAAGCAACTCAAAACTTTGCTGCAACAAAATACAAAGTTTTGGGTCAATTTAATTGCACAGCCGAATGAACATAATGGGCTATATACGTTGAATGTTCGGGAAATTGCAGAACTACATACACAGCAAAGTTGCCATTTGGATGATGTTTTAGATGATTTATTGAATCACCCATATATTAAAGCTGAAAGAGAGTGACCTATCACCACTCTCTCGTTGCAATCAACTCTTCCATTTCAATCTCGAAATAGCCTTGATCTTGCAGCACCATCATCATCGCCTCAGCAATATAATCTGCTGCGGTATCGTCCAAATCTGAATCCAGATCTTTAAATTGTGGTTTCATTTTATTAATGGCTTGCACGGTCTGATCTGCAAAATGATAAATATCGGTTTCAGATAAATTGGATTTAGACACGTGTTTTGCAAACTGTTGAATCAGTTGTTTTAACTCAGCAACTAAAATATCAGGATAAAACTCATCATCAAACATCGGGAGAAGTAAATCTGCAAACATACAAGCACTCAAAAATACAGAGATTCAAGCGTGCCTATATAGCATAAGCAAGGCTTTAATTCTAGCTTCGCCCCAATTTGCATACTGCGATTAATTTGCCAACTGCATTGCTTGCCAGACTTTAATGGCGTCAGACATGGCTTTCACATCATGCGCACGCACCATACAAGCACCTTGCTGAATACTGAGTAAATGTGCCGCTACAGAACCAACTGCACGCTGTGTTGGCTCTGCCCCACCCAAAGCTTCACCAATAAAGCGTTTACGGGACAATGCCGATAAAATTGGATACCCCATACCATTAAGTTGATGCAACTCATTTAACAATTTCAGATTCTGTTGTGCATTTTTCGCAAAACCAAAACCTGGATCAATCATGATATTTTCAGGCTTGACCCCTACCGCCAAAGCATCAGCGACACGTTGCTGCAATTCTGCAATCACATCTGCAGTGACATCATCATATTGATCTAAATTGTTCATGGTGGTCGGTTCACCACGCATGTGCATAATAATCACGGGGATATTTAACTCAGCGGCTGTGTGCAACGCATTGGGGCGGGTCAGCGCACGTACATCATTCCAGATATGCGCCCCTGCAGCTACGGCAGCACGAATCACTTCGGGCTGTGACGTATCAATCGAAAGTACCACATCATAAGCAGATAAGGCTTCTACCACAGGAACCACACGACGAATTTCTTCTTCTACACTCACAGGACTAGCTCCTGGACGTGTTGATTCGCCGCCAATATCAATCACGGTTGCACCTTCTGCCATCATTTCCAAAGCACGCGCCACAGCAGCATCTTTTTCATTATGTCGCCCACCATCACTAAACGAGTCTGGTGTCACATTTAGAATTCCCATCACATGCGGCTGAGATAAATCTAAACGCAAACGTCCACATTGCAATACACGTTTGGGTAATGGCATTAGCTGCATGCTGGTCTTCCTTTCAATTTGAAAAGCTTATTTTAACAAGGCTAATTTTAAAGATGTGGAATTCTTTTCGATGAGCGTCAACAGACCCTAATATTCCGGTCACAACTGCACATAAACCACACGAATAAAAAAAGAGCCTTTATACAAAGACTCTTTTTTAACATCATGTGAGCTGATTAGCTCGCTGGTAATGGTGGCGGTGTGCTTGGACCATCGGTTGGTGTTACATCAATCACAGGATTGTCTGCAATATACACCTTCGGTGGCTGTGGCTCACGACCTTCCATAATGTCACGGATTTGGTCACGATCAATGGTTTCCCATTCCAACAATGCTTTTACCATTGCGTGGGCAATGTCTTGGTTATTTTCCAAAATATCGCGGGCAACTTTATATTGCTCATCAATAATACGACGAACTTCAGCATCCACTTGTTGCTGGGTGGCTTCAGAAATGGTACGGCTGCCTAAACTACCCATGAATGATTGTTGTGTATCGTCTTCATAGACCATTACGCCTAACTTGTCAGACATACCGTATTTGGTCACCATCGCACGTGCTAATTTAGTCGCACGCTCAAAGTCATTCGATGCACCTGTCGACATTTGATTAATAAAGACTTCTTCTGCAATACGACCACCAAACAAGATAGACAAGTCGTTCAGCATTTTGTCTTTATAATGGCTAGTTTGGTCATGTTCAGGCAATTGCCATGTCACACCCAATGCCCAACCACGCGGCATAATCGTCACTTTATGCACAGGGTCTGTACCCGGCAGCATTTCAGCAACAATCGCATGACCTGCTTCATGATAAGCCGTTGCACGACGTTCTTCTTCACGCAGCACCATCGACTTACGTTCAGGGCCCATATACAACTTATCTTTAGCATCTTCAAAGTCGTGCATATCCACCGTATTTTTATTACGACGGGCAGCAAACAATGCAGCTTCATTCACAAGGTTCGCCAATTGCGCACCAGAGAAGCCTGGTGTACCACGTGCCAAGACTTTGACATCTACACCTGTAACTGAAGGCAGTTTTTTCAAGTGAACATTCAGAATTTGCTCACGACCTTTAATGTCTGGCAAGCCAACCATTACTTGACGGTCAAAACGACCTGGACGCAATAAAGCTTTATCCAGTACATCGGCACGGTTTGTCGCAGCGATAACAATAATGCCTTCATTGCCTTCAAAACCATCCATTTCAACAAGCATTTGGTTAAGTGTTTGCTCACGTTCATCGTGACCACCACCTGTACCTGAACCACGGTGACGACCTACCGCATCAATCTCATCAATAAAGATGATACATGGTGCATGGCGTTTAGCTTGCTCAAACATATCACGAACACGAGAAGCACCTACACCCACGAACATTTCAACGAAGTCAGAACCAGAAATGCTGAAGAATGGAACTTTGGCTTCGCCTGCAATGGCTTTCGCCAATAAGGTTTTACCTGTACCCGGTGGACCTACCATCAACACACCTTTAGGAATAGTTGCACCTAAACGCTTGAATTTAGCAGGGTCTTTTAAGAAATCTACAATTTCAACCACTTCTTGTTTTGCTTCGTCACAACCTGCTACATCGGCAAATGTGACTTTAATTTGGTCTTCAGACAACATTTTGGCTTTAGATTTACCAAAGCTCATCGGGCCGTTTTTACCACCTGCACCGCCACCCATGTTGCGCATAAAGAACATGAATAACAAAATGATTAAAAGTACAGGGAAACTTGCGATCAATAGTTGCATTAACAAACCTTGACGTTGAGGTGCAGTACCTTCAACAACAACGTTGTTTTTAATCAGATTCGGCATCAGTTCAGGGTCTTGAACTGCTGGACGAATGCTTTCAAAGGACGAGCCGTTGACTTTTTCGCCACTAATTCTTTCGCCATCAATTGTGACTTGCTTAATTTGACCAGCATTCACCGCTGTAACGAACTCTGAATAGTTCATTGCAGTTGGCTTTTCACTGTTATTGATGTTGCTGAAAATTAGAATCAGCACACCAAGTATAATCAGCCACAATACGGCATTCTTGAAGAGATCGCTCAAAGCTTTATTCCCATATCAATCTAATTTGATCATGCCCGTTACTGGGTGACCTTTCATTCAAAAAGCTGAAGATCAGCTAGACAATTCATTAAAAACGTACAAAATGCACAATTTTTAACGGCTTGGCAAGTAAACTTTATTTAGACGCTTTTTTACGTCCTTGTCCAATAAGGAATACTTCTTTGGAACGCGCGCGTGAAGCAGCGGGTTTTGCTGTCTTTAACACATCAAAACTGTCCACGACCTGTTTACGAAATTCGTCAAATCCCGAACCTTGGAACACTTTGACCACAAACTGACCATTAGGTCCCAATACGCGATTGGCAAAATCGAGAGCCAACTCACATAAGTAAATTTGACGCGGTTGATCTACAGCTTTATTACCTGATGTATTGGGGGCCATATCGGAAATTACAACGTCTACCGTGCGTCCGTTTAAAATATTTAACAATTTTTCGAAAACTTCTTCTTCGCGGAAGTCACCTTGTAAAAAGGTCACATCTGGTAGTGCGTCCATTTCCAAAATATCGGAAGCGATCACCAAACCTTTGTCGCCGACAAGTTTCCCTGCGATTTGCGACCAACTACCCGGTGCTGCACCTAAGTCCACCACCGTCATGCCCGGTTTGATCAGTTTATATTTTTCTTGAATCTCAAGTAGTTTGTATGCAGCACGTGCACGATACCCTTCTTTTTGCGCTCTTTTCACAAAGGGATCATCTAGGTGCTCTCTCATCCACGCACGACTACTTTTGGATAACTTTTGGTTGGTAATGCGTGTTGCCATAACTCTCTTAGTAACGAATAGCCATCTAAATTGCGATTGTACGTGAAAATTAGCAAGCTTGCAGTAGACATCTGTATCTAAATGCCAATAACTAACAAGTTTTTTCTATTAAATCCATAGCTTATTTCTGTACTGTGGCATAAAAAACCTCTCTCATCACTAATGGATAAACCTAAGCAAATGTTCGATTTTGATATTTTTGCACTGCTGCATGTTCGCGGATTATTTGCATAGAATTTACAGCGTTTCAAATTGGCTTTTGTTATACTAAGCCGTTTTTAAAATTAGGTTATCTTTATGGCGGCTCTCTCTATTCAGGAACGCAAGCGTTTACGTCAAATTGGTCATGCACTTAACCCTGTAGTGATGGTTGGCGGTCAAGGTTTGACTGAAAATGTAATTGAAGAAACCAACCGTGCTTTAAACGATCACGAATTGATTAAAGTTAAAATTGGTGGTGAAGACCGTGAAGTACGTGCAGCTGTAATTACTGAAATTGCTGCAGCAACAGGTTCTGAAGTGGTACAAACAATTGGTAAAATTGCTTTGCTTTATAAAAAAGCAGCAAAACAAAATGCCAAGTTGTCAAATTTAGTTCGTCACGCTCATTTGTCTAACTAAGCTTATATGGCAAGTTACGAACTCAGCGCCTTTGATCGTCAGTTTCAAGCGATTTCTTTGGTCGGTGCAATTGAACAACAAAGTCCGTTTAGCTTAAATGTAGGTTATTGGCTGCGTGATCCGAATCAGTGGGTCGAATGGCCTGCATTGGTGACTTCACATCCACGTCATGACTTTTTGTGGGAACAGACCTGCTTTGAAATTTTCATTGGCGTTAAGGGCGAAGATTTTTATCGTGAAATCAATCTCTCCCCTTCTCAAGCTTGGCAAGCCTATGCCTTTGAAGAATATCGTTATCCTGAGCAAATGCCACCTGTGGCCGCTTATGATATTGAGTTGAATCAGCTAAAACGTACGCATTACGGTTTAAATGTCAGTTTGGATTTAACCGAATTTATACTGAAACATAAACTGAAATGGACAGATTTGTTTATTGGGCTCACAGCTGTATTAAAAACCAGTCAGGGCGAGCAGTTTTATGCCATGCAACACAGCAGCCCTGCCGCCGATTTTCACAATAAGCGCGATTGGCTACATCAGTTCTAACTGTGATTAATAGTAGTTTAGATTGAAACAACTAGTTTTTGGTTTGAGCAAGAAATTTAAATAAAAAAGTGAGGCGCATGACCTCACTTTTTTTTATGGCTGAATCAGCAACAGATTAAACTGGATTATGCTTGATCAGTTTCATCATTAGTTTCAGTTTTTGATGGATTTACTTTTTTCCACGCTTCTAGTGTGTGCTCTTTAGAACGCTTAAACGTTTCAGCCAATTGGTCTTTGTGTTTCACTGAAATGCTGCTGACATCTTCTTTCAACTCTTTACCAAGTTTAGAAAGATCTTCAATAATTGCGCTAAATTCAGTTTTTACAAAGTCTTTTAATTCGCCCAAATCTTTAGGTGAACTGCCAAATTGTGCTTTTAAAGCTTCAATTTTTTGCAACACATCTTGCTTTAACTGACCCAATTGCTCTTGCACGCTGGCATTGAGTTGTTTTGCTTCGGCTTGAAGTTTTTCTTGCGTTTCTGCAACCACATCAAGCACCTGCTCTTTGGCATCATGCGTTACTTTTTCAAGCTTTTCAGCGCCTTCACTTACTGCTTTGATTGCACTGTTTTGTGGTTCAGTGGCTGATTTATCTTGTTCAGTCATTCGCTTTTACCCAAGGTCGTTGTTGTTTATAAATTAAGCATAAGGCAATTTAGACTAAAATGGGTTTTGGATTGTCTAACAATCGTAGATTGCTTACATTTGGACTACACGCTAAAACATAAACCTAGCAAAAAAAGCAAGTCTTTTATCTTACATATTCGTCAGATTCACAATGGACTTTTGGCGAGCTCATGCGTATAATGCAATGTTAAGTTCAAGCGAGCAGACATAGGAGGGTAGGTTTAAATATTGACCTTCCTTTTTTTTCGTCTACTCGCTTTTTTACAGCCCTATTTTTGTGGTTTTAGTTCAGGAGCTTTGGTTTGAGCACCCCCGCCATTTTAGCCCTCGCCGACGGTACAATCTTTAAAGGTACGTCTATCGGTGCAACGGGAAGCACGACTGGTGAAGTCGTTTTTAACACTGCCATGACTGGCTATCAAGAAATTTTGACCGACCCGAGTTATGCACAACAACTTGTGACTTTAACTTACCCACATATTGGGAACACTGGTTGCAATGATGAAGATGTTGAGTCAGGTCGAATTCATAAAGTATGGGCAAACGGTTTAATTATCCGTGATTTGCCTTTATTACACAGTAACTTCCGTTCTACTCAATCTTTAGGCGAATACTTACAACAACACAATGTTGTTGCAATTGCCGATATTGATACCCGTAAATTGACCCGTATTTTACGTTCCAAAGGTGCGCAAAACGGTTGTATTCTTGCTGGTGAAAATATCACTGAAGAAGAAGCAATTGCAAAAGCACGTGCATTTAGCGGCTTAAACGGCTTGGATCTTGCAAAAGTATGCTGCGACCCTGAAGGTTTTGAATGGACTGAAGGTTCATGGGAACTTGGCAAAGGCTTTACTCAACCTGAACTTAAATATCATGTGGTTGCATACGATTACGGTGTCAAAACCAACATCCTGCGTATGCTCGCAGACCGCGGTTGCAAATTAACCGTTGTTCCTGCACAAACCCCTGCTGAAAAAGTCCTTGCGTTAAACCCAGATGGCATTTTCTTGTCAAATGGCCCTGGCGATCCTGCTGCATGTGACTACGCAATTGAAGCTGTAAAAACAATTGTAGAAACCACGAATATTCCTGTATTTGGTATCTGTTTAGGTCACCAAATTCTTGCACTTGCATCAGGTGCAAAAACAATGAAAATGCCGCACGGTCACCACGGCGCAAACCATCCTGTACAGAACTTAGAAACTGGTACAGTGATGATTACTTCTCAGAACCACGGCTTCGCGGTAGATGAAAGCACCTTACCAAGCAATGTATGTTCAACGCATCGTTCATTGTTCGATGGCACAAACCAAGGTATTCATCGTACAGACAAGCCTGCATTTAGCTTCCAAGGTCACCCAGAAGCAAGTTCAGGTCCACATGACTGCGCACTCTTGTTCGATCATTTCATCGAACTTATTGAAGCCGCTAAGAAGTAATTAAGGAGCGAAATAATGCCTAAACGTACGGATATTAAAAGCATCTTAATTATTGGTGCTGGTCCTATTGTTATTGGTCAGGCTTGTGAGTTTGACTATTCTGGTGCTCAAGCATGTAAAGCGCTGCGTGAAGAAGGTTACCGCGTTATTTTGGTAAACTCGAACCCTGCGACCATCATGACTGACCCTGCAATGGCAGATGCAACTTATATCGAGCCAATCACTTGGCAGACTGTTGCAGCAATCATTGAAAAAGAACGTCCAGATGCAGTACTTCCGACCATGGGTGGTCAAACTGCATTGAACTGTGCGCTTGCATTAGATGCCAACGGTATTTTAGCCAAATACAATGTTGAATTAATTGGTGCAACCAAAGACGCGATTGAAAAAGCCGAAGACCGTAAATTGTTTGATGAAGCAATGCGCAAAATTGGTCTTGAGTGTCCAAAAGCAGCAATTGCTGAATCTATGGAAGAAGCACTTGAGATTCAATCTCGCTTTGGCTTCCCTGTGATTATTCGTCCATCATTCACCATGGGTGGTTCTGGTGGCGGTATCGCATATAACAAAGAAGAATTCCTTGAAATCTGTGAACGCGGTTTCGATCTTTCTCCAACCAAACAATTATTGATTGATGAATCACTTATTGGTTGGAAAGAATATGAGATGGAAGTTGTACGTGATAAAAACGACAACTGTATCATCGTATGTTCAATCGAAAACTTTGACCCAATGGGCGTGCACACTGGTGACTCAATCACCGTTGCTCCTGCGCAAACTTTGACGGACAAAGAATACCAATTGATGCGTAATGCATCTTTAGCGGTACTTCGTGAAATTGGTGTAGAAACAGGTGGTTCTAACGTTCAGTTCGGTATTTGCCCGAATACTGGTCGTATGGTTGTGATTGAGATGAACCCACGTGTATCTCGTTCATCTGCACTTGCATCTAAAGCCACTGGTTTCCCAATTGCAAAAGTTGCAGCGAAATTGGCTGTGGGTTATACCCTTGATGAACTGAAAAATGACATCACAGGCGGTACCACTCCTGCGGCATTTGAACCATCAATTGACTACGTTGTCACTAAAGTTCCACGTTTCAACTTTGAAAAGTTCCCGCAAGCAGACGCGACTTTAACCACACAGATGAAATCTGTAGGTGAAGTCATGGCAATTGGCCGTAATTTCCAAGAGTCTGTAAATAAAGCGCTTCGTGGTTTAGAAACTGGTGCGTGTGGTTTTGACGAACAAATTGAAGTGGGTGCTGAAGGCGCACGCGACAAAATTTTAGTTGAATTAAAAGTTCCAGGCCCTGAGCGTATTTGGTACGTGGCTGACGCATTCCGTCATGGCTTTAGCTTGGACGAGGTTTTTGAAGCGACCAAAATTGACCGTTGGTTCTTAATTCAAATTCAAGACATCGTGAACACTGAAAATGAAATCAAAACTTTAGGTTTTGGTGATCTAAACGCTGACAACATCCGTTCGTTCAAACGTAAAGGTTTATCTGACCTACGTATTGCGAACTTGATGGGTATTTCACAAAAGCAATTCCGTAAACACCGTTGGAACTTGGGCGTAACCCCAGTTTACAAACGTGTGGATACCTGTGCTGCAGAGTTTGAATCTGACACAGCATATATGTATTCAACTTACGATGAAGAGTGTGAATCAAATCCTTCAGCGAAAGACAAGATCATGGTGATTGGCGGTGGTCCAAACCGTATTGGTCAAGGTATCGAATTCGATTACTGCTGTGTACACGCTGCGCTTGCAATGCGTGAAGATGGTTTTGAGACCATCATGGTGAACTGTAACCCTGAAACAGTATCTACCGATTACGACACTTCAGACCGTTTGTACTTTGAACCAATTACTTTGGAAGATGTACTTGAAATCGTACGTACTGAAAAGCCAAAAGGCATTATCGTACAGTACGGTGGTCAAACTCCATTGAAATTGGCACGCGCTTTAGAAGAGGCAGGTGCGCCAATTATTGGTACATCACCAGATGCAATTGACCGTGCAGAAGACCGTGAGCGTTTCCAGCAAATGATTCAACGTCTGCAATTGCGTCAGCCTAACAACAGCATTGTAAAATCTGCTGAAGAAGGTATCGCAGAAGCAGCGAAAGTGGGTTACCCGCTCGTTGTTCGTCCATCTTATGTATTGGGTGGTCGTGCAATGGAAATCGTGTATAACGAAGAAGAATTGAAACGCTACTTGCGTGATGCAGTTCAAGCATCTAACGATGCACCTGTACTGTTAGACCGTTTCTTGGATGATGCGATTGAAGTTGACGTAGACTGCGTATCTGACGGTAAAGATGTGGTGATTGGCGGTATTATGCAGCACATCGAACAAGCAGGTATTCACTCTGGCGACTCAGCATGTTCAATTCCACCTTATTCATTGTCAGATGAAGTACAGGACGAAATGCGTCGTCAAACTGTTGCAATGGCAAAAGAGTTGGGCGTTATTGGTCTAATGAACGTACAGTTTGCAGTGAAAGGCAATGACGTTTATATCTTGGAAGTGAACCCACGTGCATCACGTACTGTTCCGTTCGTTTCTAAGTGTATTGGCGAATCATTGGCTAAAGTTGCAGCACGTTGTATGGCGGGTCAATCTTTAGAAGCTCAAGGCTTTACTAAAGAAATTATTCCGCAACACTTCTCTGTGAAAGAAGCTGTGTTCCCATTCAACAAGTTCCCTGGTGTAGACCCAGTGCTTGGGCCTGAGATGAAATCTACAGGTGAAGTCATGGGCGTAGGTAAAACTTTTGGTGAAGCATTCTATAAAGCTGTGCTAGGCTCGAATGATCGCTTACCAGGAATCCCAACTGAAGGCGAAGTGAAACATGCATTCTTGTCTGTACGTGAGTCAGATAAACCGCATGTGGCGCGTATTGCAAAACAATTGGCTGATTTTGGCTTCAAACTTGTTGCAACGGGTGGTACGCATAAAGTCATCACCGATGCAGGTATTGAGTGTGAACGTGTGAATAAAGTGACTGAAGGTCGCCCACACATTGTAGACCGCTTGAAAAATGGTGAGATTCACCTCATCATCAATACTTCTGAAGGCAAACAAGCTCAGCAGGATTCATTCTCAATCCGTCGTTCTGCATTGCAAGGTAAAGTGTATTACACCACGACCTTGAATGGCGCAGATGCTGTATGCCAAGCCTTAGCGATTAAATTACCAATGGATGTATATCGCCTGCAAGATCTTACTGTAGGTTAATACATTTCAATAAAGTCCCGTCACCTTTCGGGTGGCGGGCTTTTTTCATTTATAGACTTCAATATTTTTAAAGAGGGACAACATGCAACGTTATCCTATGACGCCTGAAGGTAAACACGCTTTAGAGCAAGAATTACAACAACTTAAATCGGTTGAACGTCCACGTATTACTGCAGCGATTGCAGAAGCGCGTGAACATGGCGATTTAAAAGAAAATGCTGAATACCATGCCGCACGTGAACAGCAAGGTTTCTGCGAAGGTCGTATCCAAGACATCGAAGGTAAATTAGGCGCTTGCCAAGTAATTGATGTTAAAGAATTGGAACAAAACGGACGTGTGGTTTTTGGTGTGACTGTGACCATTGAAAACCTAGACACCGAAGAGCAAAAAACCTACAAAATTGTAGGTGATGATGAAGCTGATTTTAAAATCAATAAAATTTCAGTGAATTCGCCTATTGCACGCGGTTTGTTGGGCAAAAATGAAGGCGATGAAGCCAAAATTGTCACTCCGCAAGGCGAAGTGGAATATGAAATTGTGAATGTAGAATATCTTTAAGTTTTAATAAAGATGACTACACGCGATGCCCCTCTTTGAGGGGTTTTTTATTGCCTATAAATCATACAGCCGAGCTTATAGATTATACTGCGATAAAAATAGAGGAAAATAAGATGGAAAATCGCATCATTCATGCATTTGTTTATGCGCTTTCTGGGGCTGTGTTAGGACTGATTTTAATTCCAGTCTGGGGACTCTTTATCAATACACAAACCAGTCCTGTCAGTATCGTATTGGCATCATCACTCTTTTTTGCTATTTGGGGATTCTTATTTCCAAACAGTGTTAAAAATGTTTTTATGTATTTGTGGAATTTTTTAAGATAGATACTTTAAGCTTTCAAATCACTAAAGTGTAGTGGTCAACTAATATTTTGAACATTCCCTCTCCTTCTAGGAAAGGGCTAGGGAGAGGTTCAAAATTTCAGATATAATCCCCTCATCTCTCCACACGAAAAAACCATGTCCGAAACGCTGATTAATTCCCCTGTTAAACACTGGTGCGAATTTGAGTTCATCTCCAAAACTGTGAAAAACCCCAACATCCACATCAAAGGCAATTACTCTTATTATTCAGCCTATTGGGATCAGGGTTTTGAACGTTGTGTGGTGCGTTATTTACATGACAAACCTGCAACAGCAGACAAGCCAATTGATCAATTACATATTGGCAATTTTGTCTGTTTTGGTGCGGAATGCGTGATTATGATGGGTGGCAATCAATTGCATCGCAGTGACTGGGTTTCGGCTTTTCCGTTTGATACTCGCAGTTTTGTTGCGGCAGGTGATACCACAATTGGCGATGGCTGCTGGATTGGCAGTCGCGCCATGATTATGCAAGGTGTTGAACTAGGCGAAGGTGCAATTGTGGCGACAGGTGCAGTGGTTACGCAAGATGTACCGCCTTACGCTATTGTGGCAGGTGTGCCTGCCAAAGTAATTAAATACCGCTTTAGTGAAACAGAGATTGCTCAACTTTTGGCGCTAAAACTGTATGATTTTGATGAAAAATATTTACTGAAAATCCGCGAACAATTGCAGAGTAATGATGTCAATCAACTGATCGATTTTTTGACAAACATGCAAACAAAAAATGACTAAAACTTTAGTTGAATTGAAAGCACAGCTTCATAATTTCATGCTAAATTAAGGTGAAATAAGAACTTACAGCACTCAATTATCTTTATGAAATTACTGGGTTTTATTCTATATGAATTCAGCGTAAGATAAGACAGGACTCAGAGCGAATATTTTATTAAAGTATTGAAATTACAATAAGGAGAAACACTCATGGCTTACCAAAACATCCTCGTACCAGTGGACGGTTCTGAAACTTCTTTTGCCGCTGTTGCAAAAGCTGCTGAACTTGCAAAAGCATTTGGTAGTAAAATCACTGTGGTACAAGTACTTACACTTGACCCGTATATTGCTGCAGAATACATCACTGCAAACCAAACCAATGACTTGATTGAACGCGCTCGCGCTTCTATCGTAAAAACTTTAGAAGAAGCAAAGCAAAAATTCACTGAACAAGGTGTTGAAGCTGAAACTAAACTACTTGAAGGTCAAGTAATTGCACGCGAAATTACCAATGCTGCAAAAGACTTAAATGCTGACCTTATCGTGATTGGTTCACATGGCCGCACTGGCTTGAAAAAATTATTCTTAGGTAGCGTTGCGCAAAGCATCCTAAGTGAAGGTACAACACCTGTATTGGTTGTACGTCAATAAGATTGCGTGTTCCTCATTTCTACGGAAGTGAGGAACTTCCCCTCTCATTTAGATTTCTTTGTTTGTTCTAAAATTTTTATTTGCAGCACTCTATTCAGCAAATTTTCTCAGTATCACCATATCTCAATATTAAACGCTCGATTTAGCAGCTCAGTTTAATTCTGCCATTGGTATTGTTTTAAATTCACCTTTTCTGCAATTACCACAATCCCTTCTTCCTGTAATTTTAAAGTTTGTATATTTTCTCCTTGGGCGTTTAGTTTGCTTAGGCTAATTTTTCCTTGCGCATTAATCACCCGATGCCACGGCACAGTATGTTCTGCCGATAAATGCCTGAGGACATAACCGACCAAACGTGCATGTTTGGGCAGACCCGCTAGGCGTGCCACTTGCCCATAGGTCGCAACCTGACCTGCTGGAATCAAACACACCACGTTCAAAATCATGTGTGCTAATTCATCACTCGGTTTACGGCTTAACGTTGTTTGCATCTATCCACTCGCATTCATTTAGCCTATAAAAAAGGAGCGACTGGCAGCACTCCTTTTGTTTATAAAACTTGATTTTTAAGTCAGTTAAATTGCGGCATTGAATGTATCACAATCACTGATCAAGCCTGATTTTAAGCCAGTCTGGAACCATTGTACGCGCTGTGCACTGGTACCATGCGTAAAGCTATCAGGCACGACTTGCCCACGTGCACGTTTTTGTAAATAGTCATCGCCAATTTTATGTGCCGCATCCATTGCTTCTTCAATATCACCTTGTTCGAGGAATTGAGTACGTTGATGGTTATGATGCGCCCACACTCCCGATAAACAGTCCGCTTGTAATTCCTGACGTACCGAAAGCTGCTTACCCTGTACTTCGCTGACTTGCTGACGTGCTTTATGCACTTGTTCTGAAATCCCTAAAATGGTCTGAATATGATGCCCAACTTCATGCGCCACCACATAGGCTTGAGCAAAATCGCCCGCCTGATCATTTCGGCTTAATTCAGTCTGATTTTGTTCACCACCAATGCCCATTTGCTGACGCATGGCTTGGAAGAATGAAGTATCAATATATACTTTTTGATCGGCAGGACAATAAAATGGCCCCATTGCCGATTGTGCCATACCACAGCCAGAATTGACCACACCTGTAAATAACACCAGTTTAGGTGGTATATATTGGCTATTTAACTGCTGCTGAAACACTTGTGACCACGTATCTTCTGTATCGGCCAAAACAGTGCCCACAAACTCCATCGCCTCTTGTTGTTCAGGAGTTGGATTATCTAAACCTTTAGTTTCAGCACTTTGCGCATGTGAGGTGACTTGCTTGGTCGCTTGATAAGCCGATTGCGGATCGATGCCAAAGAACTTCCATGCAACAAAGGCCACCACTAAGCCCAAAATACTGATACCGCCCGCTTTTGCTCCACCGCCACCACGGCGGTCTTCTACATTCGTGCTAACTCGACGACCTTTCCAACGCATTATTCTTATCCTTCTCTTAAACTCTGATAATAGATTAAGCCGATTTAGACTTTGACCACACTTTTTGAACAAGTGCGACCACAATCACCACCAAGATGCCTGCCAAAATACCCACGACAAGGTTCATCAACATTGGCGTGACTGAACCTACAATACTGCCCATCGTTGGGATGTCTTGTACATACTCTACCGTATCTTCTGTGAAATGGTGCACAAAAGGAATAGCATGATTGATAATTCCTCCACCAACCAAGAACATCGCTGCAGTACCCACCACAGATAAAGTCTTCATTAAAATTGGAGCAAATGCCAGTAAACCACTCCCAATACGTTGTTTAAAATTGGCAGCTTGTTCTGTGAGGTATAAACCAATGTCATCAATTTTGACAATTAACGCAACGAACCCATAGACACCCACCGTCATGGCAATCGCAATTAAACTTAATACTGTCACTTTGGTTAGAAAGCCTGCCGCAGCCACAGTCCCCAAAGAAATCACCACAATTTCCGCCGATAAAATAAAGTCAGTACGCACAGCACCTTTAATTTTTTCGGTTTCATAAGCCGCAAGGTCTTGCTCAGTTTGAATTAGCTCAAGTTGCGCTTCTTTAGCCGTTTGGGCTTTTTTGTGTTGTAAGGTGTGCATGATTTTTTCCACACCTTCATAACTTAAAAATAGACCACCAACCACCAATAAAGGATTGATTAACCACGGCGCAACGACACTAATTAATAACGCGAGCGGTACTAAAATTAGCTTATTGATGAATGAACCTTTAGCCACACGCCATACCACAGGCAACTCACGCTCTGCACGTACACCACTGACTTGCTGCGCATTCAACGCCAAATCATCACCCAAAACCCCTGCGGTTTTTTTTGCAGCCATTTTGCTCATAACTGCCACATCATCTAAAACTGTTGCAATGTCATCTAATAAAAGTAATAAGCTGCTCGCCATTGCGTTGTTATCCTTATATGATTTTCAAGTTATTTTAAAACTGAATTTATATAGGGTCTGTATTTACTTCATTAATTTTTACAGCAAATTCTATTCAACTCACTTAAGGAAGTGACATTGAAAAATGTTATGCCTTACAATATAGCAATTCATCGGTACAGAGATGTCGTAGATACGACTTGGAATAAAAAATGAGTAATCAAGATAATCGTCCTGTGATTTTGACAGGCGATCGTCCAACTGGACAACTACATTTAGGTCACTTTGTGGGTTCTTTACGTTCACGTGTAGGTTTACAAGACTCACATCATCAACATCTGTTACTTGCCGATGCTCAAGCCTTAACTGACAATGCCGATAACTTTGAAAAAGTCCGTCGTAATATTATTGAGGTAGCAACCGATTATTTAGCGGTGGGGATTGATCCAACAAAAACCACCATTTGCGTGCAATCTTGCCTGCCTGCATTAAACGAACTCACCATGTTGTATTTAAACTTCGTGACTGTGGCACGTTTGGAGCGTAACCCAACCATTAAATCTGAAATTCAGATGCGTGGTTTTGAGCGTGATATTCCTGCAGGTTTCCTGTGCTACCCTGTAGCTCAAGCAGCCGATATTACTGCATTTAAAGCAACGGTCGTTCCTGTAGGTGAAGACCAAATTCCAATGATTGAACAGACCAATGAAATTGTGCGTCGGGTGAATCGTCAAATTGGTCATGACTTGCTACCTGAATGTCAGGCATTGTTGTCAAATGTCGGACGTTTACCTGGTTTTGATGGTAAAGCGAAAATGTCAAAATCACTGGGCAATACCATTGTGTTAGATGCCACAGACAAAGACATTAAAAAAGCTGTCAATGCAATGTACACCGACCCAAATCACCTGCGTATCGAAGACCCAGGTCAGGTTGAAGGCAACGTAGTATTTACTTATTTAGATGCCTTCGATACCAACAAAGAAGAACTTGAAGAACTGAAAGCGCATTATCGTCGTGGTGGTTTGGGCGATGGTACGGTGAAAAAGCGTTTGGAAGGCATTCTAAAAGAATTGATTGGGCCGATCCGTGAACGTCGTATCGAACTTGCTAAAGATCCTGACTACATTATGGATATTTTGAAAACAGGCACCGACAAATGCCGTGATATTACCCAGCAAACTTTAGATGAAGTGAAAGCTGGCTTGGGTGTATTCCGCTTCTAAGCATTTTGTAGATACAAATATTTTAAAGTCTCTTATTCACATGAATAAGAGACTTTTTATTTGAGTGAAAAATCAACATAAGATGACGTGATTCACAAAAAACACTTATTACTTACGTGATTTAACATCACGTAACCTGAATACTGCGGATTAGTATTTCTTCTCAGTTTAGTATACTTACATGCTTTAGGAGTAATCCTAATTTCATAACATTTCTCCGTTATCGAAGCTGTGAAAGCAGATTCGTTTTCATACGCAATGATCACCCCAATCATTGCGTATTTTTTTTATTTGAATCAGCTGTTTATACAGCTTGTTCAACAATAAAAAATCATTTCCCTAGATGCAAAAACTACTTGAACGGCTTTGTCGCACAAAGATTTCATAACTATATGATTTAAAAGTTTTGATTATTTTTTGATACAAAATTAAATTTATTTAAATCAGATGCTTACATATTTATGCAACAAAGCAATACCAAATTAACTCTTATCATATACTTTATCTCTCAAATGTGGCTAATTTTTCAGCATAAAAAAATCCCCAATATTGGGGATTGAGCGCAGAATAAAATCAAGCTCTTCAAAATTTGACTTATTTAAGCAAATCCTGATCTTTTAAGACTTGCCACATGGTAGAACCCAGTTCTGCAGGGCTACGGGTATAAGCAATTCCAGCACGCTCAAAGGCTGCAAATTTTTCTTCCGCAGTGCCTTTACCGCCTGAAATAATTGCACCCGCATGTCCCATACGCTTACCTTTAGGTGCCGTCACTCCTGCAATATAACCCACCACAGGTTTGCTGACATTCGACTGGATATATTCCGCAGCCTCTTCTTCTGCTGTACCACCAATTTCACCAATCATAATAATCGCATCGGTATCTGGGTCGTCTTGGAACAGTTTTAAAGCATCAATTTGGTTCATACCTGGAATCGGGTCACCACCAATCCCGATACAGGTCGATTGCCCTAAACCTAATTTGGTGGTTTGTGCCACAGCTTCATAGGTCAAAGTACCTGAACGTGAAATAATGCCAATTCGTCCTGGTTGATGAATATGCCCTGGCATGATGCCAATTTTACATTCACCTGGTGTAATCACACCTGGGCAGTTTGGTCCCACCAAACGTGTACCATTGCCATTGGTTTCTAAATAACGCTTGGCTTTGAGCATGTCGATGGTTGGCACACCTTCCGTAATCACCACAATCAAACCTACTCCAGAATCGACTGCTTCTACAATCGAATCTAAAACAAACGGTGCAGGCACATAAATCACCGATGCATCTGCACCTGTTTCACGTACAGCTTCTTTCATGGTGTTAAATACAGGTAATTCCAAATGGGTTTGACCACCTTTTCCTGGCGTTACCCCACCCACCACTTTAGTTCCATAATCAAGTGCTTGTGCTGAGTGAAAAGTACCATTTTTACCAGTGAAACCTTGTACCAATACTTTGGTGTCTTTATTAATTAATACGCTCATCCTGATTCTCCTTAAGCTTTCACTGCAGCAACAATTTTTTCTGCGGCATCAGATAAGCCGTTTGCAGAAATAAGTTTTAATCCTGATTCATCGAGTAATTTTGCACCAAGTTCCGAGTTGTTCCCTTCTAGGCGAACCACTACAGGTACCGTCACATTTACTTCCTGAACCGCTGCAATAATTGCTTCCGCAATCATGTCACAACGTACAATTCCACCAAAAATATTAATCAGTACGCCTTTAACCGAGTGATCTGCCAAAATAATTTTAAAGGCTTCAATTACGCGTTCTTTGGTTGCACCACCACCTACATCCAAGAAGTTCGCAGGCTGACCACCATAGAGTTTAATAATATCCATAGTTGCCATTGCTAAACCTGCACCATTCACCATACAACCGATATTGCCTTCTAAAGCAACATAGTTCAGGTCAAATTCTGATGCACGCAATTCACGTTCATTTTCTTGTGTTTTATCGCGCAGTGCCAAGACTTCAGGCAAACGATACTGCGCATTGGAATCAATACCGACTTTGGCATCGACACATAAAATGTCGCCATTTTCACGTACAGACAATGGGTTAATTTCAAATAAGGCAAAATCATTGTCGATAAATGCCTGATAAGCCGCTGTCATAATCTTCACAAACTGCGTGATTTGACTGTCTTTGAGTTTTAATGCAAAAGCCACTTCACGTGCCTGAAATGGCAATAAACCCACTAAAGGATCAACTTCTACTTTAATAATTTTTTCTGGGGTTTCTTCTGCCACTTTCTCAATTTCAACACCACCTTCAGTAGATGCCATAAAAGTGACGCGACGGCTAGAACGATCTACCACTGCACCCAAATACAGTTCACGCTCTACAGGATAAACATCTTCAGCCACTAAAATACTGTTTACAGGCTGACCATAGGCATCGGTTTGATAGGTGACCAAACGTGTTCCAAGAATTTGGTTGGCATAGTCTGCTGCTTCTTGTGCAGATTTTACGACCTTCACGCCGCCCGCTTTACCGCGACCACCTGCATGCACCTGAGCTTTCATCACTGCAAATTTACCGCCCAGTTGCTCGAAAGCTTGCACGGCTTCTACGGCTGTAGTTGCCAAAATGCCTTCTTGTACTGGCATACCATATTTTTTTAATAGCGCTTTTGCTTGATACTCATGTAGATTCATTGACTAACCTTTTACTACTTCTTTTATTCAGTTATCACCACCAATATCAAACCTGCGTTTTAATATTGCTTTCCTTGTGTGGTGTTTTTCCTATGCTCTTTACTTTTAGATGATTATTCCCATAAATACAACCATCAAATGCAAAAAGAGCGGCCTAAGCCGCTCTTTTTAGTTTTATTTGCGTTTACGCTGAATCGCGTGAATCGCACGCCCATCTACAGCTAAAGCGGCTTCATGCACCACTTCAGAGAAGGTTGGGTGACCAAATGTCATTAATTGTAAATCTTCAACTGAAGATACAAACTCAAGTGCAATCATACCTTGGTGAACGATGTCAGACGCAGCAGGGCCAATCACGTGCATACCCAATAAACGATCTGTTTTTGCATCTGCAACAAACTTCACGAAACCAGCACCTTCGCCTGCAGCTAAAGCACGACCATTTACCGCGAAACCGAATTGACCAGTTTTCACTTCGTGGCCTTTTTCTTTCGCTTGCTCTTCAGTTAAACCAACCCACGCCGCTTCAGGGTGTGTGTAGATTACTGAAATGATTGTGTCGTAGTTGACTTGTGCAGCATGACCATGAATACGCTCAACTGCCATTACGCCTTCTTCCATTGCTTTGTGTGCAAGCATTGGACCACGTACCAAGTCACCAATTGCATATACACCTTCAACAGAAGTTGCACACCAATCGTTTACTTCAACCAAACCACGTTCAGTCAGTTTAATACCGCAGTCATCTGCCAATAAACCTTCAGCATAAGCACGACGACCTACACAAACGATCAATTTATCGAAAGTTTGTTCTTTGTCTTCGCCGCCTTGGGTATATTTAACAGTCACTTCACGACCATTAACTTCAGTACCTGAAACTTTCGCACCGATACGGATATCCATACCTTGCTTGGTCAATAGTTTTTGGTAGTCTTTTGCCAAAGCTTTGTCAGCCATTGGTAAGAATGCATCCATTGCTTCAAATACAACAACTTCTGCACCTAGACGACGCCATACTGAACCAAGTTCAAGACCAATTACGCCTGCACCAATCACACCTAAACGCTTAGGCACTTCTGGAAATTCTAATGCACCAGTAGAATCAACAATAATGTCTTGATCTACAGGAGCAACAGGAATATTTACAGGAACTGAACCAGTCGCAAGAATCACATACTTAGGCTCTAAAACTTGAGTTTCGCCTTCATGAGAAACGAACTCTACTTTTTTACCTGCAAGCAATTTACCCGTACCTTTTAACCACTCAACACCGTTACCTTTTAATAACTGATCAATACCGCCAGTTAATTGGTCAACGATTTTGTCTTTACGTGCTAATAGCTTCGCAAGGTCAAACTGTACTTCACCTGTAGTGATACCATGATCAGCCAAGTGATGAACCGTATCTTCATAACGATGTGAAGAATCAAGTAATGCTTTAGATGGGATACAGCCCACGTTTAAGCATGTACCACCCAAAGATGGTTTACCTTTGTGAATACGTTTTTCGATACACGCAACTTTAAAGCCAAGTTGAGCCGCACGAATTGCCGCTTCATAACCACCTGGGCCACCGCCAATAACAACAAGATCAAATTGTTGAGACATTTTTATCTCCAAAAATGGGCTTAGAGGATCGCTCCAAGCCCACTGATTTATTCTTTAGAATTAAAGGTCAAGGATGAGTTTAGCTGGCTCTTCTAACAATTCTTTGATTGTTACAAGGAAACCTACAGCTTCTTTACCATCAATTAAACGGTGGTCATAAGAAAGCGCTAAGTACATCATTGGCAAGATTTCAACTTGACCATTTACCGCCATAGGACGCTCTTGGATTTTGTGCATGCCCAAAATTGCAGTTTGTGGCGTGTTTAGAATTGGTGTAGATAACAATGAACCGAAAGTACCACCGTTAGTAATGGTGAATGTACCGCCAGTCATATCTTCAATACCTAGCTTACCGTCACGTGCTTTATAAGCATAGTCACGAATACCGTTTTCTACTTCAGCGTAGTTCATGCGGTCTGTATCACGTAATACAGGAACCACTAAACCACGGTCAGAAGAAACCGCAACACCGATGTCGTAGTAACCGTGATATACGATGTCTTCGCCATCAATAGAAGCGTTTACTGCTGGGTAACGTTTCAATGCTTCAGTTGCAGCTTTCACGAAGAAAGACATAAAGCCTAAACGTGCACCATGACGTTTTTCAAATGCGTCTTTGTATTGTGCACGCATTTCCATGATTGGCTTCATGTTCACTTCGTTGAATGTTGTCAACATTGCAGTTTCTTGAGTCGCTGCAAGTAAACGCTCTGCAACACGCTTACGTAAACGTGTCATAGGAACACGTTTCTCGATACGCTCACCTACCGCAACGCTTAATGGCGCAGCTGCAGCAGCAGGTTTAGCTTGATGATTTGCAACATCTTCTTTAGTGATACGACCACCACGACCTGTACCAGAAACGTCTGCAGCATTGATACCTGTTTCAGTCAACGCTTTACGTACTGCTGGTGCTTGGTCAGCAACTGGTTGTGCACGCTCAACAACTGGCGCAGCGCCTGCTTCAGTTTTCGCCGCAGCTTGCTCTACTTGTGCTTCAGACTGAACTGCTTGAGTTTGAGCAGCGCCAGAAACAGCACCCGCTTCAAATTGAGCAATTACTTCGTCAGAAAGAACTGTATCGCCTTCGTTTTTGATGATTGCAGAGATTGTGCCATCAGCAGGAGCGACTACTTCCAAAACAACTTTATCGGTTTCAATATCACAGATCACTTCATCACGTGAAACTGCTTCACCTGGTTGTTTGTGCCAAGTTGCAATCGTACCGTCTGCAACTGACTCTGGAAATACCGGTGCTTTAATTTCGGTTGCCATTACTTCGAATCTCCTGTTATTCAGCTACGATCGCAAGCGCGTCATTGATGAGCTGAGCTTGTTGTTTTGCATGCAAATATGGTGAACCACACGCTGGTGCTGCAGATGCTTCACGACCCGCATAACTAATGCGAATCTGTTTACCAGTTTTCATTACGTCATCATATAAACGTGGCGCGATGAATAACCAAGCACCTTGGTTCTTCGGCTCTTCTTGAGTCCAAACTAATTCTTTTACGTTTGGATAAGAAGCAAGAACTTCAGCAAGACGTTGTTCTGGATATGGGTACAACTGTTCAATACGAACAATTGCAGTATTGTTCAATACTAATTCACGACGCTTTTCAAGCAAGTCGTAATACACTTTACCACCACACAATACCAAACGCGTCACGTCTGATTTGTTGATGTTGTCAATTTCATCAATCACAGTCTGGAATGTACCAGTTGCAAGCTCATCAAGGTTAGACACTGCTAACTTGTGACGAAGTAAAGACTTCGGCGACATGATGATCATTGGCTTACGGATTGGACGAATCGCCTGACGACGTAAAGCGTGGAAAATCTGTGCAGGTGTTGTTGGTGTCATCACTTGCATGTTTTCTTCCGCACAAAGCTGTAAGAAACGCTCTAAACGTGCAGATGAGTGCTCAGGACCTTGACCTTCAAAACCGTGTGGAAGAAGCATCGTTAAACCACACACACGCTCCCACTTGGTTTCGCCAGATGAAATGAACTGGTCGATTACCACTTGAGCACAGTTGGCAAAGTCACCGAATTGTGCTTCCCAAATAATCAAGCTCTTTGGAAGGGTCGTCGCATAACCATATTCAAATGCCAATACTGCCATTTCAGACAATAATGAGTCGTAGATTGCAACGCGTGGTTGGTTCTCTTTGATGTGGCAAAGTGGAATATAAGTTTTACCATCGACTTGGTTATGCAGTTTTGCATGACGGTGCGAGAAAGTACCACGACCAACGTCTTCACCAGTCAAACGAACAAGGTAACCCTCATCCAACAAAGATGCGTAAGCTAAAGTTTCAGCTGCACCCCAGTTTAGTGGCATTTCACCTGTTTGCATTTTCAAGCGATCGTCAATCACTTTGGCAACTTGGCGCTGCATCACGAAACCTTCTGGAAGTTTACGCATGGTTTGACCAAGTTCTTTCAAACGCTCGATAGGGAAAGTTGTATCCCAAACGTCTGTATAGTCGTGACCCAAGTATGGCGACCAATCTACAAACATTTTGGTATTTGGCTCAAGTACCAATGCGTTCGCAACGTGATTACCCGCTTCTAAATCTGCGCGGTAATCTTCAATCATTTGATCTGCTGCTGCGCGATCCAACACACCTTCTTGCACCAATTGGTCAGCATACAAAGTACGTGTAGTGGTCTTTTTGTTGATCACTTGATACATCATTGGCTGAGTTGCTGCAGGTTCATCAGCTTCGTTGTGACCACGACGACGGTAGCAGAACAAATCAATCACAACGTCTTTACGGAATGTATGACGGAAATCGTGTGCCAATTGAGATACAAAAATCACCGCTTCAGGATCATCGCCATTCACGTGGAAAATTGGCGCCTGAATCATTTTTGCAATGTCAGTACAGTATTCAGTAGAACGTGCGTCACGTGGGTCAGATGTTGTGAAACCAACTTGGTTGTTAATCACAATGTGAACTGTACCACCTACGGTATAACCGCGAGTTTGTGACATTTGGAAGGTTTCTTGGTTAACACCTTGACCTGCAAATGCGGCATCACCGTGAACGATTAATGGCAATACATCATCACCACCAATGTCTTTACGACGTACTTGGCGCGCACGTACAGAACCCTCAACCACAGGTCCAACAATTTCTAAGTGCGATGGGTTAAACGCAAGTGCCAAGTGCACTTCACCACCCGGAGTCATCACGTTAGATGAGAAACCTTGGTGATATTTTACGTCGCCAGAACCTTTTTTATGCAAGCTCTTACCTTCGAACTCACCAAATAGGTCTGCAGGGTTTTTACCCATGATGTTCACAAGCAGGTTCAAACGACCACGGTGTGGCATGCCAATCACGACTTCTTTACAGCCAACAGCACCCGCACGTTGAATGATTTCATTCACCATAGGGATAAATGATTCACCGCCTTCTACACCAAAGCGTTTCGCACCAACGTATTTATTACCTAGATATTTTTCTAGACCCTCAGCTGCTGTTAAGCGTTCAAGAACGTGTTTCTTTTGATCTGCAGTAAATGTGAACTTACCACGTGCGCTTTCTAAGCGTTGTTGAATCCAGCGTCTTTCTTTGGTATCAACAATGTGCATGTATTCTGCACCAATTGAACCGCAGTAGATCGCCTGCATGGCATCAACCATTTCGCCTAGTGTTGCTTCAGACTTACCAATTTCCAAATTACCTGTATGGAAAACAGTATCTAAATCAGACTTGGTTAAACCATGTGCAGCAAGATCAAGATCTGGCACGTCTTCACGTTTTGCCAAACCTAGTGGATCTAATTTTGCTTTTTGGTGACCACGGTTACGGTAAGCAGCAATCAGTTGCAACACGCCAATTTGACGTTGTTCATGTTCAGAACTCACTGAACCTTGAACAATGGCTTGAACGCGATTTGAATTACGACCTAATAAAAGGAATTGCTCACGTACATTACTGTGTGGTTGATCACCCTTCGGGAATTTATCGAAATATTCGCGCCAATCAGCACCGACTGATTCCGGTGACGTCAAATAATGCTCGTAAAGTTCTTCAATATACGCTGCACTATCAGCGGAAAGTTCAGTGTCAAGACGCAGTGCGTCAGCAACTTCTTGCATTTGTGGACCCATTTCCTATTGCAAAAACATTTTCCAGGATGCTTTTTAAGCAAAACCCATGATTGATAATGTCAAATTGGTAACATGACATTAGTCCCCAGTTGACATATGTCATGAGGCGTTATCACTACATTAGGAAAACCCAATGTCATTTATGAATCATAACGCCCTCATTGGCATCATCACTCATTTATATACTCGACCCAAGCCGAGCAATTTTTTGCAAAATCGTTTTAGAAAAAATAAGTGCTCAGTCTTAGCTTTTCTAATACGACTTTTCTGCAATAGTCCTGATTTAATAACACATCATTTGCACTTAAAATGTTGATAAAATGTACAAAAATTCAACATTTTTCAGATATAGTCATTTGTTAATCGTAACATGATCTCAGAAATGCAATTGATTTTTTTGACACATACCTCCTATAAATTGGCGAAATACACTGATTCTATTTTCATCTAACATATGGTGCTTTATTTAAAAAACAGATGCAATTTAGACCAAAGTCCAACACCGCTATTTCAGATAAAATAAAAGAGAGCACATCTCTCAATCTGCCCTCTCACTTACACGTTACATGATAACATCTAAAAATAAATATTGCAGCTAAACTTGGCATTTGCCCATGCTTTACAACAAAATAGCAGCACTGGATTACAATTGTGTGCAACTTTAGTCGGCTAAATGCTGTTTTTGTCTATTTATCCAACAGTTATACCTAAAAAATATCAAATACTCACTTTTTAATCACTTCTTTGCATGCAACATTTTTCATTTATGTACTCATCAAAAACAAGCAACTTATCACACGACTTTTATCGTAATTTTGGCACAAAAAAAAGCACACCTAGGTGTGCTTTTTTCAACTGATCACGCAGTCTATTAGCCAGCCATATCTAAAAGCATGTTACGGATGTGACCGATTGCTTTAGTTGGGTTCAAGCCTTTAGGACATACAGATACACAGTTCATAATACCTTTACAACGGAACAAAGAGAATGGATCGTCAAGACGAGCCAAACGCTCTTGAGTTGCAGTATCACGCGAATCGATAATGAAACGATATGCATTCAACAACGCTGAAGGACCCAAGAACTTGTCTGGGTTCCACCAGAATGATGGGCATGAAGTTGAACAACATGCACAAAGAATACATTCATACAAACCATCAAGATGCTCACGCTCTTCTTGAGATTGTAAACGCTCTTTTGGTGGCGCAGGTTGGTTGTTGATCAAGAACGGATGAATCTTGTTATACTGATCGTAGAACTGATTCATGTCTACAACCAAGTCTTTAATTACAGGAAGACCCGGAAGTGGACGAATTGTGATCACTTCTGGTAAATCGTTTAGGTTCCAAAGACACGCTAAACCGTTTTTACCATTGATGTTTACACCATCAGAACCACAAATACCTTCACGACATGAACGACGGAATGTCAAAGATTCGTCTTGTACTTTCAATTCAAGAAGTGCATCAAGCAACATACGGTGCTTATCAGTCAATTCAAGCTTAAAAGTTTGCATGTACGGTGCTTTATCCTTATCAGGATCGTAGCGGTAGATATTAAATGTACGAGTACCTCTACTCATCTTACTTCTCCCAATTAGAATGTACGTGGTTTAGGTGGAATAGCAGCTACAGTAAGCGGCTTGTAACGTACTGGTTTGTACTCAAGACGGTTATCTGTAGAGAACCATAAAGTATGCTTCATCCACTCATCATCACGACGACCATAAGAATAAGTTGGGTGATCTGGTGGTAACTCAAAGTCTACAACCGTATGCGCACCACGACATTCTTTACGTGCAGCAGCTGAGATTAGTGTCGCTTTAGCAACTTCATACAAGTTTTCAACTTCTAATGCTTCTACACGTGCAGTGTTGAATACTTTAGATTTGTCTTTCAAATGAATGTTGCGAACACGTGGCTCAAGCGCAAGAATTTGTTTCACACCTTCATCAAGCAATGCTGAAGTACGGAATACACCTGCGTGGTCTTGAACGATGTTACGAATTGCATCAGCAACTTCTTGAGCGTTTTCACCTGAAGTCGATTCGTCAAGTTTACGAATACGGTTCACAGTATTTTCAAGTACAGTTGTTGGAAGTGGTTCGTACTCACCATCATGTTGCTTAGTCACATACTCAATGATGTGTTGACCAGCAGCCTTACCAAATACAACCAAGTCAAGCAATGAGTTTGTACCTAAACGGTTTGCACCGTGTACAGATACACATGAACACTCACCAATTGCATAGAAACCTTTTACTGGTTTAGCAAAGTCACGGTCACCCGCGTTGGTTGTATATGTATCAGTTTCTGCGTTGTAGTTCGCAACCAACTCTTGAGTTTCACGGCTTTCTGGAACAACCACTTGACCATGAATATTGGTTGGAATACCACCCATTTGGTAATGGATTGTAGGCACAACAGGAATTGGCTCTTTAGTACAGTCAACGTTCGCGAATTTCTTACCAATCTCAAATACAGATGGAAGACGCTTCATGATTGTGTCTGCACCTAAGTGCGTCATATCAAGCAAGATGTAGTCTTTGTTTGGACCACAACCACGACCTTCTTTAATTTCTTGGTCCATAGAACGTGATACGAAGTCACGTGGCGCCAAGTCTTTCAAAGTTGGTGCATAACGCTCCATGAACGGTTCGCCTGAATCGTTACGAAGGATACCACCCTCACCACGACAGCCTTCCGTTAACAATACGCCCGCGCCCGCAACACCTGTTGGGTGGAACTGCCAGAATTCCATATCTTGTAATGGAATACCTGCACGCGCAGCCATACCAAGACCGTCACCAGTGTTGATATATGCGTTTGTAGATGCACGGTACACACGACCTGCACCACCTGTAGCAAACAATGTCGCTTTCGCTTGGAATACTGCGATTTTACCTGTTTCTTGGTCAATTGCAGTCACACCTAGTACATCGCCAGCTTCGTTACGGATCAAATCAAGAGCAATCCATTCTACGAAGAATTGAGTGCCCATTTTCACGTTGCTTTGATAAAGCGTGTGAAGAAGTGCGTGACCTGTACGGTCAGCTGCAGCACATGCACGTGGAACCGCTTTTTCACCGTAGTTTGCAGAGTGACCACCGAATGGACGTTGGTAAATTGTACCGTCTGCGTTACGGTCAAATGGCATACCCAAGTGTTCTAATTCATAAACCACTTGTGGCGCTTCACGCGTCATGAATTCAATCGCGTCTTGGTCGCCCAACCAGTCAGAACCTTTTACTGTGTCGTAAAAGTGGTAGTGCCAGTTATCTTCTTGCATGTTACCAAGAGATGCACCAATACCACCCTGCGCTGCAACAGTGTGTGAACGTGTAGGGAATACTTTGGTCAATACCGCAACTTTCAAACCTGCTTGAGCAAGTTGGTAAGATGCACGCATACCTGAACCACCACCACCAACGATGACTGCGTCAAAGAATTGGTGTGGAATATTTGTATAATCTTCTTTAGGGTTAATCGCGCCCATGATATTTTCCTATCAATTCGCCCAGAAAATCTGGATTGCCCAGATTGCGTATGCAAAAACAGCAATAATCACTGCTGAAGTCAGCACTAGGCGTAAACCTGAAGCTGAAGGACCCATTTGACGAGTAGTCACATAGTCAGTGAATACTTGCCACATACCGATCCAAGCATGTGCAACAAGAGATAAGACTGCCAATAAAGACATAATCTTCATTGGTAATGTCATCATAAAGCCGTACCACTGTTCAAAGTTGAATCCACCGTTAAGAAGAATCCAACCAAATACCACAACGGTATAAACAGCAAGAACAACAGCACTAATACGTTGGATAAACCAATCGCGAGAACCTGAACCCGTTAAACCTGTAGCACTTTTCATTAGATTACAATCCATACAAATGCTGCAACGATACCGATAGCAGACAAGATCAATGAAATAGTAGCTGCAATGCGACCACTTTGCAGTTCTTCTGCAAAACCAAGGTCAGCAAGTAAGTGCTTAACACCAGCAATGAAGTGATAGATTAAGCCGGCTACAAATACCCATACGATAAAGCGCACAAAGAAACCGTTAAAAATTTCTTGAACTTGAGCAAAACCTTCAGGTGAAGACAAAGACTTGTCTAACAACCATAAAAGTACCGGTACGAGTAAAAATACGATGACACCAGAAAGACGGTGTAGAATTGATGCAATAGCCACGGGCGATTTTAAGTTTACTTCTAAAACTTGACCCATGGACAAATTGACAGGTCTGTTGCTTTTCACAGCGGGCATCCTGTAAGTAAAAACTCCATCCGGAGTTTGTTGGAATAAATTCGAAGGAAAGCTGGCATTGTTAGGCAAATTCATGCCTAACCTTAAAACGACACTGAATTATAAAACGTCAACTGTTAAAATACAAACAACTCTACTCGGCTTTTTGGCTAAAAAACCCTTAAATAAGAATCATTAACAAGTATAAAGACAAACCAATTACCATCCACAACCACACAATCAAACATAAATCTATGTTTTTAAATAAATTATTAAAGTGAAAACTCTTGATGACACAACCAGTGGCTTTAGAATATTTAGACTAAAGATAAATTTGTACTTTGTTTTTCAGATGTTCTTCGGGTTTTCACATACTTATATATAAGTAGCAGCACTATATATGTGTGTACTCCACTGTTTGCAGCAATTTACAACCACAACACAAGACTCTTAGATCCAGACAGCCCATCACTTTGCTTTGGTCAAGGTACACCTGATCATGGATTAAACTTTAATGTCGGCACATACCTCAATCTATTTATACAACTTATATTTACTTTAAACACCACACCTAAATAAATATTAAAAATGATAATCATCATGCGAATGAATGACTTATCCAGTATTTTTTGTATCTGTATGGATAAATAACCACACTTTATTCACAAAGATTTCGTCATTTCTTAATCAAAATATGATGGGTTATGGCTATTTTCAGGAGTTTAATCAGTCATTTTTTGATCAATCAATATCGAATTTAAATACCAGACTCACTGCCTATTCCAACTAATCTGACTACCCTACCGTGTATATAAAAACGTGTAAGTTATGAGAATTAGATAAATTTAAGTATTGGACTGAATCCTACCAAAGAAATAGCACACCAAAACCAGCATTTAAAATTGCTTACAATTAATCCGTATTGATGATTTTTTTCTGCACATCCGACAAATTTTGACTTATGATACGGCGGCTGTGCTGTGATTTTATTGATTTTTTTACTGGAATTTTTTCGACTTTTTCTATAAATAGTCGTCTGCTTAATCCATAAGTATAATTGACAAAATTTCAGTACTCTCTAATCTTAGAGCTAATTTTTAATCCGTCTGACTTGCGCATTAAAAGATTGATACTTCGAGTCAGATCAACATTCACCAGGACAGGAGATCTATTGAATGTCTGAAGCAACTGGCAAAAAAGCCGTATTACAGCTTGATGGAAAAGAAATTGAATTACCAATTTACAGCGGCACATTAGGCCCAGATGTAATTGACGTTAAGGATGTGTTGGCGGCAGGTCACTTTACTTTTGATCCTGGTTTTATGGCAACAGCGTCTTGCGAGTCTAAAATTACGTTCATTGACGGTAACAAAGGTATTCTTTTACACCGTGGTTACCCAATTGACCAATTAGCGACTAAAGCTGACTACTTAGAAACTTGCTACTTATTATTAAATGGTGAGCTTCCAACTGCAGAACAAAAAGCTGATTTTGACGCTAAAGTTCGCAACCACACTATGGTTCACGACCAAGTAAAACGTTTCTATAACGGTTTCCGTCGTGACGCTCACCCTATGGCAATCATGGTAGGTGTTGTTGGTGCGTTATCTGCGTTCTATCACAACAACTTAGACATCGAAGATGTTAACCACCGTGAAATCACAGCGATTCGTTTAATCGCGAAGATTCCTACTTTAGCGGCTTGGAGCTACAAGTACACTGTTGGTCAACCATTTGTTTACCCACGTAACGACTTAAGCTACGCAGAAAACTTCTTGTACATGATGTTTGCTACACCAGCAGACCGTGATTACAAAGTAAACCCTGTTCACGCTCGCGCAATGGATCGTATCTTCACGCTTCACGCTGACCACGAACAAAACGCGTCTACTTCAACTGTACGTTTAGCAGGTTCTACCGGCGCTAACCCATACGCATGTATCTCTGCAGGTATTTCTGCACTTTGGGGTCCTGCTCACGGTGGTGCGAACGAAGCTGTTCTTAAGATGCTTGATGAAATCGGCTCTGTAGAACACGTTGCTGAGTTCATGGAAAAAGTGAAGACTAAAGAAGTTAAACTTATGGGCTTTGGTCACCGCGTTTATAAAAACCATGACCCACGTGCGACTGTAATGAAGCAAACTTGTGACGAAGTACTTAACGACTTAGGTATCAACGATCCACAACTTGCACTTGCAATGGAACTTGAGCGTATTGCGTTATCTGATGAATACTTCATCAAGCGTAACTTATACCCTAACGTAGACTTCTACTCAGGTATCATCCTTAAAGCGATTGGTATCCCAACAGAAATGTTTACTGTAATTTTCGCACTTGCACGTACAGTTGGTTGGATCAGCCACTGGTTAGAAATGCACAGCGGTCCTTACAAAATCGGTCGTCCTCGTCAGCTTTACACTGGCCACACTCAACGCGACATCAACCGTTAATTCGGTCTGCGTTGTAGCGTGTAAAACGACACGACAAAAAAACCACCTTCGGGTGGTTTTTTATTGCTTTTATTTAGCCGATAAAACTCGTTACTGCTTTACTTATTCCAAACAACCACCAAGCCACAAAATAAAATTTAGATCATTGCAGATTTAGGCTATATTTTTGATGTCAGCTACTTACAACTCATTTCTATGCTACAACTGCATTTATTCATTCTCAGCTTATTGATGCGACTGCTCAAACTAGATCAGTTTAGATGTCGAAGCCTAACTGCAATGGAAATACAGTTGTGCCAATCTGTGTTTGGCAATCTGATTGACTACAGCCAAGTCAAAGTCATGAACCATCCTTATTTGCCTTGGCAGCCACAGCACATTTTTATGGCCCCCTGTGGCTATATTCATGTGCGTAATCGGCATTATCTAGCCGACTACAGCCAAGCACACCGTGGCTATCAAGCGATCTTTATTCATGAGATGGCGCACATTTTACAGCATCAACATCACATCAATGTCTTACTGCGTGGTGCGGTATTGCAAACCGCGTATTTTTTGAGTTTTAAGCGTTACAATCCATATCATTATCGCTTAATTGAAGCGAAACCTTTTTTTGCTTACAACATTGAGCAACAAGGTGAAATTGCCAAAGATATTTTTCTTAAAAAAATAGACAATATTATTTTAAACAGCCCGCACCGCTCGACTTAGCTCACTCATCTTGGTACATGCTTATTTCACGAAAAACACATGCATCATACAACCTAAAAATATAATGCTTTTCAAATAAATAGCATAAAAATTCTGTCACATTTCAATGATATTCTTGCAGACAAGACAATAAAGTGTATTCGATGCTAGCATCTATTCTAAATTAAGATAAAATAGCAAAAGTCTCCATTTTTGCACTGCAAAATAAGATCTTTATCTGTTAGATAATAAATGGTTTTTATTTGTGCCTTTCGGCAGTCGTTTAATCCACAATACACTACGCTGAAATTTTTATAACAATAATCATCAGCCACTTACGTGTATTCTACACCTATAGGAATAGGACTTAATTTAAATGAAATCTTTTAAAATTGCCCTTGCACAGTTCTCTCCACACATTGGCAATCTCGAAGCAAACGCGCAAAAAATGCTTGAACAAGCAAATGAAGCGAAAAAACAACATGCAGATTTGATTATTTTTCCTGAACTTTCAATTTTGGGCTACCCTGCAGAAGATTTATTACTGCGCCCAAGCTTGAATCAACGCACACAACAAGCATTTGAACAATTACGTGAAATTAAAGATATTGTTTTAGTTTTCGGCTTTGTCAATGAAACTGAAGATGGTCAGCGCTTTAACTCGGCTGCCGTCATGAAAGATGGCAACATCTTAGGTATTTACAACAAGCAAAATTTACCAAATTATGCTGTATTTGATGAAAAACGCTATTTTGATGAAGGTCATCAACACTTAGTTTTTGAATACCTTGGTCATAAATTTGGCGTTTTGATTTGCGAAGATTTATGGTCTTTGCCAACCGTGCAGCAATTGGCACAGTTGAATGTAGAAACTGCATTGGTCTTGAACGCATCGCCTTATGAAGTGGGTAAACCGCAGCATCGTGTACAGACCATGACCGAACTGGCAAAACAATTACATCTCAATGTGGTGTATGTAAACCAAGTTGGCGGTCAAGATGATTTAATCTTCGATGGTACGAGCTTTGTGATTAACCAAGCAGGCAATGTTGCATTACAAGCCCCAACCTACCAAGAAGGTTTATTCTACGCAGAATATGACGCTGCACAGAAGCACTTTAAAACTGCCGAAATTAGCCCAGCTTTAGACACCCTTGCAGAAATCTATCAAGGTTTAGTGCTCGCAACCCGTGACTACGTGCAACGCTCTGGCTTCCCTGGTGTAATTCTTGGCTTGTCGGGCGGAATTGATTCAGCGCTCACTCTTGCTATTGCGGTTGATGCAATTGGTGCAGATAAGGTACAAGCGGTAATGATGCCGTACACTTATACCGCGCAAATTAGTGTGGAAGATGCTGCAGAGCAAGCCAAAACTTTAGGCGTGACTTTTGGTATTGCTGAAATTCACCCGATCGTAAATAGCTTTATGCAAACGCTGTATCCTTTCTTTGGTAACAGCCCTAGCGACACCACAGAAGAAAATTTACAAGCTCGTGCACGCGGCACAATCTTAATGGGTCTGTCGAATAAGTTTGGTAACCTCGTGCTTTCTACAGGTAACAAATCTGAGTTAGCAGTTGGTTACTGCACGCTTTATGGCGATATGGTCGGTGGTTATGCGGTACTCAAAGATGTGTACAAAACCATTGTGTTTGAATTGGCAAAATACCGTAACAGCATCGCTGATACTCCTGTGATTCCTGAACGTGTAATTACCCGCCCACCTTCAGCAGAATTACGTCCTGACCAAAAAGACCAAGATTCTTTACCACCATACGAAGTGCTCGATGCGATTTTGTATGCGTATATTGAAGAAGATCAGAGCCAAGAAGACATCATTAGCAAAGGCTTTGAACGCGCGATGGTCGAGAAAGTCATTCAATTGGTTGATCGCAACGAGTACAAGCGTCGCCAAGGTGCATTAGGACCACGTATTAGTTCACGCGCTTTTGGTCGTGAACGTCGCTATCCGCTCGTCAATGGTTGGAAAGCAGGGATTTAACGCTAAAGCATTGCTTAAACAAAGATATAAAAAACCAAGCTACGGCTTGGTTTTTTTGTACCTGCCATTAAACCAATGCTGCAAAAAGTAGCCTAAAATTTTGACATAAAAAAAGACCAAGCTGAGAGCTTAGTCTATAAAAATGGTGGCTATGACGGGACTTGAACCTGTGACCCCCGCATTATGAGTGCGGTGCTCTAACCAACTGAGCTACATAGCCATAAACTGTGTGCGCATTATCTAAACTTAGCCCTGCATCGTCAAGTATTTTAATTTACAAACGCTCACAGTTTAAGCAAAAACAGTGCAATTTGTTTAATTTTAATCAAATTACTATTTTCTTACGGAGATTCTTAAATATTTGCAGCAAAATCTATATCAAGTCACACAGAAAAAAGAGAATAAATTCAACCATGATCTTGAAGTCTATAATACTGAGTAGCCTTGTTGTTGGCTTAAGTTCCTGCGCTTTGGTTTCACCTATTTTTGTAGATTACAACGGTGTACGGCGTGATGTTGCGCAATTTATTAATTCTAAAATGAGTTATAGCATCGCAGACCGACGTGTCTTGGTTGCTTATGCCAAAGGGCAGCAAAAGATTTTAACGGCACATCAACTCAATGCTGCAGCGCAGCAACAACTGGCTTATGAGCGTGCTGTAGGGCGTTATTGTGCATCACAACACATTTCGCTAAAAAAATTAAATCAGGTCGATGCCAAAATTTTTGCTCACTCTGATCAACAAGCCAATTGGCAACAGATTCAAAACCTACAAATGCAGATTCAACTAGATACAGCTCAAATAGATTGCACAAATAAATTTTAAACAAAAAAAGACCACGTTAGTGAACGTGGTCTGAAAAATGGTGGCTATGACGGGACTTGAACCTGTGACCCCCGCATTATGAGTGCGGTGCTCTAACCAACTGAGCTACATAGCCAAAAACTGTGCGCGCATTATCTGCTGTAATCTAGGCAACGTCAAGCCTTATCACGCATCAATTGCTTAAAATTTGGTGAAGTGAACCGATAAGCCGGGTTCTGTCGAGAACGATCATTCCTCTAGGCGTACAATCACTCATACGCTCAAGCGACCTACCCGAATCCAGTACGGGCCGTACCTCAGGATTCCTATTTGGTCTTGCTTCTGGTGGGGTTTACCATGCCATGAACTGTTACCAGCCATGCGGTGCGCTCTTACCGCACCCTTTCACCCTTACCTTCAATTTCTTCCGAAAAAGAAACCATATGAAGGCGGTCTACTCTCTGCTGCACTTTCCGTCGGCTCACGCCGCCCAGGCGTTACCTGGCACCCTGCCCTATGAAGCCCGGACTTTCCTCCCCTGTTTCAGTCACGGAGACCTCCACAGCAGCGATCGTCTGGTTCACTTCGAAGGCGCATCTTAGCAAAATTATAAGTTAATTGCTTGCGCTTTTTTGAGCAATCAGTTTTTTATATTTTTCCAGCAATTGTTCCTGTGTTTCTACATGCTCTGGATCGAGCGGAATACAATCGACTGGGCAAAATAACTGACACTGCGGCTGCTCGTGATGTCCTACACATTCAGTACATAATGCTGGATTAATCTCATAAATCAGCTCACCCATATAAATTGCCTCATTTGGGCATACAGGTTCACAGACATCACAGTTAATACATTCATCGGTAATATATAAAGACACGCTACCAACCTTGTCGTAATTTACGCTCAAAGGCTTCGACCACAACAGGTGCAACAAATTTAGTCACATCACCTTTTAAGCGTGCAATTTCACGAACTAATGTAGAAGAAATAAATGAATATTGCTCTGAAGGAGTCAGAAATACCGCTTCATATTTCGCATCTAATTGACGGTTCATATTTGCCAACTGAAATTCATATTCAAAATCTGAAACAGCACGCAAACCACGCAAAACTGCAGTCGCATTTTGCTCACGGAAAAAATTAACCAATAAACCATCAAATCCGACAAATTCAACATTAGGCAAATGCTTTAAAGATGCCTGTGCCAATTCCACACGTTCTTCCAAAGTAAAAATTGGATTTTTATGATGTCCAATGGCAATTGCGACCACGACTTCATCAAACATTTTTGCAGCACGTGTCACCAAGTCAATATGACCATTAGTAATCGGGTCAAAGGTGCCCGGATAAATTACGCGAGTTTTAGACATCCATTATGCTCTAGTTGGTTTTGTCAAAGTTAGTTTAACAAATACAAAAAATTTTAGTGAACTAAAGTCTACCAAATTATGAAATATCAAAGCAGTTTAGCCAACAGTTGTGATGATTTTGATTTGTCAGCAAGCCTTGGTTTGAGGCACAATAGTCATAAGTTTGGAAGTAATTGAATATGGCGAAGCTAACTGTAGTTAAAAAAAATACGGGCGGAACAATTGCACAGAATAAACGTGCACGCCACGATTATTTTATTGAAGAAAAATTTGAAGCAGGACTTTCTTTGCAAGGTTGGGAAGTCAAATCTTTGCGCGCAGGACGTATGACTATTACCGAAAGTTATATCCTGTTTCGTGACAATGAAGCCTTTTTATTTGGTGCACAAATTCAACCACTCTTGTCGGCTTCAACGCATGTAGTGCCTGAAGCGACCCGTACCCGCAAACTCTTACTTTCACGACGTGAAATTGAAAAGTTGATGGGTGCAGTCAATCAAAAAGGTTATTCTTGCGTACCTTTAGCATGTTATTGGAAAGGCCCTTTAGCGAAGCTTGAAATTGCTTTGGTGAAAGGTAAACAATTGCACGATAAACGCGCTTCTGAAAAAGACCGCGATTGGCAGCGTGATAAAGCACGTTTGATGCACAAATAATTTTGCACATTCCGCCCATAAAAAATGCTCGAGATCAACATCGAGCATTTTTTATGGAAGTTGTAAAACTAAAAATGCTTAGTCTTTAAGTTTTAATTCCACCAAATATTTACCAAATTTGACTGCAGTTTCCAAATCACCTTCGGGTGGCGTAACTTCAACACTGGCATTATCAGACTGCGTCATTAAACCCAAAAAGCTCGACATGCGGTTAATATCGTGTGGACTACGCCCTGTCGGCATAAACGGTAAACCTGACCACAACATGCCATGCTGCATCGCAAATAAATTAATTTGTTGCAGCACCGCCAGTTTATCGCCACTTAAACCACCGCCATTGGTAAAACCTGCCGCCAGTTTGCCCTGCCAAGTTCTGGCCAACCAACGCTTAGACGATTGCTCCATAAACTGTTTTAAAGCCGAAGTAATGCTGCCCATATAAGTTGGACAGCCCATAATGATAATATCGGCTTGATCTAGGCTATCCCATTCAATTTCAGCCACATCCATCAAAGTCACCTGAGCATCCATTTGCGCAGCACCTTGTGCAATATGCTGTGCCACCTTAGCAGTATGACCATAAGGACTGTGATAAACCACCGCCACACGAATAGCAGCGCAAGAAGATGTTGAATGAGTCACTGACATGAGAATGTTTAAAACCAAATAATTAAGTCAAGTTTAACACTAAGCCTGCATAAACACGAATGTTGCCATACGTCCTGTACGTGCTTGACGGCGGTAAGAATAGTAATCATCGGCTTGTTGATACGAGCACTGATCACCGCCCAAGACCGTTGTAACACCATGCTGCTGCAAAATAAAACGCGCGATCGCATACAAGTCAGTAAGATATTTACCTTGCTGCTGCCCTGCAATAAAAGCCGTGTCTAATTCAGGATATTTATCGCAAAATGCCTGTTTCACCTCAGCCCCAACTTCAAAACACGGCTGACTAATAGCCGCACCCAACCACGCCCATGTTGGAGCACTTTGCATTTCGACGATGGTGTTTTCGATAATACCGTTGGCAAGACCACGCCAGCCTGCATGCAGATTCGCAACCTCAGTGCCTTCGGCATTGCCCAAAACCACAGGTAAACAGTCTGCGGTCATCATCATTAAAGCATGCGCTTTACGCTGAGTGACCAAACCATCGCCTTCTAAAGCTTCACAAGTGATTTGCTCATTAATGGTCTGACACAACACGCTATGTGTTTGCGTCATCCACGTCATTTTATCGACCCCATATTCAGCAAACTCTGCCAGTAAACTCATACGATGCTGCTGCACACGCCATGCATCATCCTGCACATGCAGCGCCAGATTAAAACCAGATACATCGGCACAGTCTGTCGCTAAAGCTTGCACATGTTGTATGCGGGTTTGCCCAACATACACACCTGCAGGTAATCCTTGAACAAATTGCATAAATCTATCCTTAGTCGTTTTCTGGCATTGCCGTATCTGAGTTGATCTTGTTAATGCTGTCTATGCAACAATTAATAGGCAGCATTTTCACTGCGTAACACGTCTACCAATTGTTTAAAGTCTTCAGGCCACGGCGCTTCAAACATCATTTCTTCTTGAGTACGTGGATGCACCAAACCGAGTTTGACGGCATGTAAGGCCTGACGTTTAAAGTTACGCAAGGTATCGTTTAATAATGCCGATGCGCCTGCTGGCACACGTACACGTGGCGTATAAACAGGATCGCCAACCAAACCATAACCAATATAACTTAGATGCACACGAATTTGATGAGTACGTCCAGTTTCCAAACGCGCCTGAACACGAGTGAAATGCTGAAAGCGTTCTTTAACATTGTAATGTGTGACGGCGTCTTTGCCGCCCGGCAAAACAGCCATTTTCACTCGATCTACAGGATGGCGTTTAATCGGCTCATCGACAGTGCCTCCCGCAATCATGTTGCCGTACACCACCAAGTCGTATAAACGATAAACTGACTTTTTCGCCAGTTGCTTGGTCAAGGCAAACTGTGCTTCCAGATTTTTGGCAACCACCAGCAAACCCGAAGTATCTTTATCAATACGATGCACCAAACCTGCACGAGTTAACTCTGCCGATTTTGGATAATGATGCAGCAAGGCATTTACCAGAGTTCCAGAGCTATTTCCCGCCCCCGGATGCACCACCATGCCCACAGGTTTATTAATCACCATGATGTCATCATCTTCATAAATAATATCCAGTGGAATATCTTCAGGCAGGCTGCGGGTTTGCGCTTCAAGCTCGACTTCTAGGGTAAGAAGCTCATCACCTTCACACTTATATTTAGGTTTGACCGTGTTACCATTTACCAACAAATGACCGTCTTTGAGCCACTGTTTTAGCTTTTCACGTGAAAATTCACTCCAAATGATGGCTGCAACTTGGTCGATGCGTAGTCCTAAGTGGCTGTCATCCAATTGAAATTGCAACGATAAACGTGTTGCAGTTGAGTCTGAAGTATGGTTATCTGCATCCTCAGCATCTTCAAGTAAATTGAACTCAGTTTCAGGTAAATTGGAATGGGTAGATTGTGCTTGACTCATTTGCTCATTCAGACAAAAGTGGTTTAATAGCGCAATTGTAGCTCATTGCCCGTATTAACAGAGGAATTTTTATGTCGCTACCACGTTATAAAATAACAATGCTTGCTCTTTCACTCGGCGTTGCGTCTGCAATTGTGGGCTGTAGCAGCAATCCAAAAAAAGAAGTGGTCGATACTGGTCCGCAATCTAGCGAACAGGTTTATATTGAAAAAGCAGAAAAAGCACTGGATCGTGGTCAATACACCGATGCCGTTAAGCATCTTGAAGCTTTAGAAACCTATTATCCAACGGGTGATTATGCGCAGCAAGCGCAGCTTGAATTGTTGTATGCAAAATTCCAGCAAAAAGATTATGAAGGCGCAATTGCTGTTGCAGATCGTTTTATCCGCATGAACCCGCAGCATCCTAAAGCCGATTATGCCTACTATGTACGGGGTGTGGCGAATATGGAACAAAACTATGATGGTTTGTTGCGTTATACCTCGCTCAAGCAATCACACCGTGATGTTAGCTATTTAAAACTGGCCTATCAAAACTTTGTCGATTTTATCCGTCGCTATCCATCAAGCACTTATGCGGTAGATGCTGCACAGCGCATGCAGTTTATTGGTCAGGAACTGGCGGAAGCCGAAATGAATGCGGCACGTTATAACATTAAACGTAAAGCATGGGTGGCTGCAGTAGAGCGTTCATTGTGGGTAGTTGAGCATTATCCGCAAACTCCGCAAATTCCAGAAGCATTGGCAACGGTGGCTTATGGTTATGGCAAACTGGGCGATCAAGCCACAGCTCAGCAATATATTGATGTGTTGAAACTGAACTATCCAAATTTGGTTAAAGCAGATGGTAGCGTGAATTTACGTGCTGCCCGTCATGACGCAAGCTGGATTAACCGTGCAACTTTGGGTATTTTCGGACGTGAAGCGCAAAGCAGCACCGAAGCACAACAGTCAGATACTAAAGCACAAGCAGAGCCATCACGCAGCCTCACCAACCGTTTGAGTTTTGGCTTGCTCGATCGTCCAAAATCTCAAAACGACAGCACTGAATAAAACCATTCCGACTGATTTTTCAGTTTTGAAAAATGCAAAGGGCAAGTTATGATACTTGCCCTTTGTTCTTTTATGGGCTTGTTTCCTGTCCTAGAAAAAGATACAAAAGAGAATACTCATTGAGTCAATCAGCACAGTCTGATGTATTCAACCTGTTCGGCGAACCTTTCACTACCAAGAGATAACAGACAAAACCGTATGGCCATTCCACAGCACACGATTGATCAAATTTTAGATCGCACTGATATTGTCGATCTGATTAGTCAGCGCGTGAAATTAAAAAAAACTGGTCGTACCTATTCGGGCTGCTGCCCGTTCCATCAGGAAAAAACCCCGTCTTTTCACGTTTACCGTGACAAGCAGTATTATCATTGCTTTGGCTGTCAGGCAAATGGTAACGCCATCCGTTTTTTAATGGATATTGATAACCGCAATTTTGTAGATGTCATGAAAGACTTGGCCAGTCAAACAGGCATCGAACTCCCAAAAGATCAGCACGACAATAAAAAACTCTCTTATAAACGTGAAGCCAAAAAGCCAACATCGATAGCTCAACCCAAGCCAACAGCAAAAGACCAGAATGAAACTTCTGCAGTTCAAACCACATCAAGCGAACATGCTTTTGATGCTACAGGCATCGACTTTGATCCTTTTGCCGAGTTTCAAAGTACTGAATACGCAAACTCGGAATTTCAAAACAATGCCGACCCGTTTGCAGGTTTTGAGCAATGGGACACCATGCAGGACACACCTGCACAAGAAGGCAACTTATACGACTTGCTAGAAAATATAGCGCAATATTATGAGCAGCAATTGCCGCACAGCCCTGCCGCGCAACAGTATTTTCAAAAACGTGGTTTAACCGCACAAACCTTGCAGTTTTGGCGCTTGGGTTACGCACCCGAAGATTGGCAGCATTTAGAAAAAGCCTTTCCGCAAGACATTGCAGGTTTAAAACTGCTAGGCTTAATTCGTACCAGTGACAAGGGACGTGACTTCGATTTATTACGTGATCGGGTGATTTTTCCAATCCGTGACAGCAAAGGACGTGTGGTCGGCTTTGGTGGTCGCGCACTTAATGATGAAATCAAACCCAAATACATCAACTCGCCCGATTCGGAAGTGTTTCATAAAAACCAATTGCTCTATGGTTTATATGAAGGACGCAAACAAAAAGCCCAAGATTATTTAATGGTCGAAGGCTATATGGATGTGATTGCCTTGCAGCAATACGGCATTCATGGTGCTGTAGCGACACTCGGTACAGCCAGTAATACCGATCATTTAAACATTCTATTCCGCCAAAACAACCGCATTACCATCGCGTTTGATGGCGATGCCGCAGGTCAAAAAGCCGCACGTCGTACACTGGAAATTGCACTGCCTTTGCTCAATGATGGACGTGAACTGAAGTTCTTTGTTTTACCCAATGAGCACGACCCTGACTCACTTATTCGTCGTGAAGGCATCGAAAATTTCCGACGTTTATTAGATCAAGCACCTTTGCTATCAGATTTTGTCTTTGCGCATCTCACCCAAAACCATAATATCAGTACCCCTGAAGGCAAAAGTCAGGTCATGGGTGAACTGCGGCAGTTGACCGAACTTTTGCCCAAAACGGGTTCTTATCGCTATTTGCTGCAACAGTTTTTCCGTGAAAAGTTAGGCTTTAACCGTAAATGGCAGGCACAGACCAATAACGATGCATCTTTGAGTTTTAGCACCAAAGTCGATGCCGAAGAATATGTGATTGCGATTCTAATCAATCACCCGTATTTGTATATTCACTTTGAACCGTTACGTGCGCTGATTCCAAATGATCATCTGCTACACCAAATCTTAAATATTTTAAATACTATTTTTGATGATCTACCCGATGATCCTGAACAAGCCAAATATTATATTTTGGGTGCATGCTCAGCGTATCACTATGAATTACAGCGCATTTTACAACAAGCCAATGTCAGTGATTACACGACTTCTCCTGAACACGTCGATAAATTGGCGCAGGATTTTTCGACCAAATTGCAATACGACTGTTTACAGCAAAAAATTCGCTCCAAAAAATTCAGCAGTATTGAAGAAATGAAGCGATTGAAACATCAAATTTATGAAATTGATAAAAAAAGATCGCTGACCTTGTTAGAGGAATAAGCGATCTGGTCTGATTAGATTAAGTTTGTATCGTCAAAAATCTTTTTTGTAAATCACGTTAATCTTACTTATTTGCGACGACGTTTGGCAGTCGCTGCTAAATTTTCCTGCATAAACTCAAAACATTCAGGCTCATCACCTTTGGCTGCTTCACGCAATAAAATAGAAGTTGGATGCAGCAGTTTTTGGGTTAAACGATAGGAAAATTCTTGCATAACTTGTGCAGCATCTTCACCTTTGGCAATACGCGCCATCGCCAAATTTAATTCTTCCTGACGCAAGCTTTCGCCATGTTCACGGTAAGCATGAATGGTCGCACCTGCTTGCTGAACTTTTTGATGGGTCACCAACTCAGTCACAAGCTGATTGACCATTAGCTCTGCTTCCACAGCCGCCTGACGACGCTGCGCCAAGTTTTCATCAATCACGCTTTGCAGGTCATCGACCCCGTACAAATACACGCCATCCAAATTTTCAATTTTAGGATCAATATCACGTGGTACGGCCAAATCGACCAACAACATTTGCTGATAGCGACGTTTCTTTAACGCTGCTTTCACTTCAGGATAAGCAATCACCTGATGCAAACTACCCGTACAGCTTGAAATTACATCAGCGCGGTGTAAATTGGCTGCTAACTGATCAAATTCAATAATTTCAACTTCAACCCGATGCGCAATTTCTTGTGCCAAAGTTTCGGCGCGGGCGCGGGTACGGTTACAAATTAAAATTTTAGCGACGCCCATCTCAGCTAAATGCTTCGCTACAAGGCTATTCATTTCGCCTGCTGCCACCACCATCACGGTTAGTTTTTCAGGATGGCTAAATACTTGTAACGCCAGTTGCGCAACCGCATAACCCATAGACACGGCATGGCTGCCTACGGCAGTTTCTGAACGTACCCGTTTGGCAGCATAAAACGCATATTCAAAAATTCGGTTGAGTTGTTGCGAAACCGTATGTGAGTCTTTGGCTAAAGACAGCGCAGTTTTGACCTGACCTAAAATTTGCGGCTCACCCAACATGAGTGAATCTAGCCCACTGGCTACGCGCATTAAATGCGACACCGCCTGTGCATTTTCATAACGATAAACATGACGACTCAATTGCTTCGCATCAATACCATTGACGTGTGCAAGCCAATCCAACACCTGTTCTGGATGTTCAGACATGGCGTAGACTTCGGTACGGTTGCAGGTAGACACCACCACCAAATCATTCAGTTCGGGATGTTGGCTTTGCTCAGCAAGTAAGGCACTTAACTTTTCTGGGTTAAATGCAATTTGCTCGCGCAACTCTACAGAGGCGGTTTGATGGTTGACACCCAATGCAAAGAAAGACATATCAGATCATCATTTCGCTAAATTTATGCTATTGTGCAATAACGGTGTCATAAAAAGCATTACTTGGATCAAGAAAAATTGCGTCAAACAAATAGCCGACCATACGGCGCGACAATTAAGCAATATTCTACCACATTCTTACTGGTCGGTAGCATGGCTTCAGTTGCTCATCTTAGAGCATCTGAAGAAATTTATCATGCAAATTCAAATTATAATGCGGTAAAACAAACCATGGTGGCAGAATTTGCCTTGGCTTATGGCGATATTCCAACTGCATTACACAACTACACGGTCTTGGCAATTAAGAACAATTCGACTTCCATTAAACAACGCGCCCTGAATATTGCCATTGAACAAAATGACCTACGTGCCGCATTAGATATTGCAACACATTGGGTGGTACAAGAACCATCCGATGTCCCTGCACTGTTTTATTTGGCGCACATTGCACTCAAAGCGCATGAATATGACTTGGCTGCAGAAACCTTAGATAAAATTCTAAATATTGATGCCACGGCTGACTTAGAACAAATTTTGGCGGGAATTTCCCCTGAATCTGTAGAAGACCGTGAATTTCTGATTCAAGCCCTGCGCACCAGCAAAGCCAAAGACAATCCATCTATTTTGGTATTGATTGCAGGTTTAAAAGCGCAAAATGGACAATATCAAGCCGCGCTCGACACCATTAACAGAGCGTTGCGCAAACGCCCGAAAGTCACTGGCTATATTTTAATGAAAGCCAATTTGTTGAGCGTACTTGGCAATGAAGAAGAAACGGCAGCTTGGTATGCAAAATCTAGCCGTAAGCACAACAATAACTTTGAAGTCCGTTTAGCCGAAGCCAAATATCTGGTCAAAAAAAATGAAGCAACTTTGGCGCTAACAAAACTAGAAGCTATTTTAAAAAAATGGCCTACGGAAGATGAAGCTTTATTTATTGCAGGTTTGACCAGTATTGACTTAAAACAATACGAAAAAGCTGAAAAATATTTAGTAGAGTTGCGCTATTCAGCCCAATATCAAAACGAAGCCTATTTCTATTTGGCAGTCAATGCCGAGCGTAAACAGCACTTTGAAACAGCCAAAGCCTATTATCGTTTGGTGGATGGTAGCCTATATACCGTTTCACGTCGCAACATGATCAGTATTTTTGCCCAGCAAGATAAACTGAATGATGCACTGCGCTTTTTAACGCAGGAACGGGTCAATTATCCGCAGCATGCCAGTTTTTTATATCAGGCACAGGCCGATATTTTAAAACGCATGGACAATAAAAAAGCAGCTCTGCGTTTGTTAGATGAAGCCATCAAAAACCTGCCCGATGATCCTGACCTGATCTATTCAGAAGTCTTACTGCTCGATGCACATCAGGAAAAAGACAAACTGGATCAACTGCTCACCAAGTTACTGGAAATTGAGCCGAACAGCCCAACCTATTTAAATGCCTACGCCTATACCCTTGCACTGCAAAATCGCCGTTTGGATGAAGCACGTCGCTATGTAGAACAAGCACTTGAGTTTGCACCTGAACAGGCCTCTATTTTAGATACTTTAGGTTATGTCAGCTATTTGCAAAATGACTACACCGCTTCGGCACAGGCTTTGGAAAAAGCCTACGCCCTGAGTCATAGTGCCGCGATTGGCTCACGTTATGCAAAATCGTTGTATATGCAAGGAGATATTCAAAAATTCAGCCAAGTGTTACAACAATTACAACAAAATCATCCGAATGATCCGCAATTGCAACAATTAAATTCGCTATTGTTACCGCAGCCAGTTAAAAAGAGTTAAAAGATTCATGCGTTTATTTTCAAAATTAGGATTAACCCTTTTTGCCACCAGTAGCCTTGTGCTGACAGGTTGTCAGCCTTTCGTACAAAAACCAGCCAACATTTCACAGCAAGTTGAAGCCGAAAATCAATTTAACCTACAAGGCAAAATTGGTGTGCGCACTCCGCAGCAATCTGGCAGTGCCTTTTTTACTTGGGTACAGCAGCAACAGCAGTTTGATATTGAACTGAGCGGCATTTTGGGCGTTGGTAAAACGCAAATTAGCGGACAACCAGGACAAGTCACCCTCAACAGTGCCAAAACAGGGATAATTTATGCCGAAAGTCCTGAAGAACTGTTAGAACAAGCCACAGGTTGGCAAGCGCCCATCACCCACTTGGTCGATTGGGTACAAGCCCGACCTGCAACGGTCAATGCCCAAATTCAAAAAGACCCCCAACAGCGCCCGACTCAATTTATTGAAGATGGTTGGACGGTCGATTTGAGCTATAACGACAGTGCCAGTTTGCCAAACCGTCTGATTTTGAAACAAGCACTTGAATCAGGGCAAGAAAACCGTATTACAATGCTCATCCAAAATCGTTAATCACTTGCCAAGTTTCGCCATGATTCGTGTACCCTCACCTGCCAAATTAAATCTGTTTTTGCACATTACTGGGCGTCGTGACAACGGCTACCATGAATTGCAGACGATTTTTCAACTGATTGATTTATACGACTGGTTAGAATTTGAAGTCAATGATACTCAAAGCATTCAAATTCAGGGCTTAAATAGTGTCGATTTAGAGCAAAACCTGATTTACAAAGCCACGCAAATTTTAAAACCTTACGCGAAACAAGCCACAGGTTTAAATATTTCAATTGAGAAGTACATCCCTATGGGTGCAGGGCTTGGCGGAGGTTCATCCAATGCCGCAACCACCTTAATTGTAGTCAATCAACTTTGGCAATGTGGCTTGGATACTCAAAAACTAGCTGAACTTGGTTTACAGCTCGGAGCAGATGTACCTATCTTTGTGCATGGTCGTAATGCATGGGCAGAAGGCATTGGTGAACAGTTAACATTCATAGACTTAGCCCCAAAACAATATATTGTGTTAAAACCTGACTGTTTTATCAGCACTCAACTACTTTTTTCACAAAAAACATTGACAAGAAACACGAAGCCCACTAAATTCTGCGGCTATCAGATAAAGCCATCTGACTTTGGAAATAATTTTGAGCCTGTGGCACGAAATTTATACCCCGAAGTTGATGAAGCAATGCGTTATTTAGACCAATTTGGTCAAGCAAAGCTTACAGGTACAGGTGCTTGTGTCTTTACTGAAGTGACTGCAGAAATGAATGTAGACGACATTTTGGCACACTCACCATGTACTGCGTACGTTGTGAACAGCTTAGATGAATCTCCATTACGACATTTCACAGTACAATAGGGGTATCGCCAAGTGGTAAGGCACCGGTTTTTGATATCGGCATCCGTTGGTTCGAATCCAGCTACCCCTGCCATCT
>NZ_KB849688.1:442848-587353 GCF_000368785.1 Acinetobacter towneri DSM 14962 = CIP 107472
TAGGGGTATCGCCAAGTGGTAAGGCACCGGTTTTTGATATCGGCATCCGTTGGTTCGAATCCAGCTACCCCTGCCATCTATTCTTACATACACCAACCGCCAAGGGTGCTTCATGCCCAATCTTGTCGTTTTTAGTGGAACCGCGCATCCACAATTCGCTCAAAAAGTCGTAAGCCACTTGCACATTCCTTTAGGTGCTGCATCAGTTTCTACCTTCTCTGATGGTGAGATTGCTGTAGAGATTACCGAGAATGTCCGTGGTAAAGACGTATTTATCGTACAACCTACTTGTGCGCCAACCAATGACAACCTCATGGAAATCTTGGTGATGGCTGACGCGTTGCGTCGTGCAAGTGCAGGTCGTATTACTGCCGTTATTCCTTACTTCGGTTATGCCCGCCAAGACCGTCGTCCTCGTTCTACACGTGTTCCAATTACCGCTAAAGTGGTTGCAGATATGCTCACCACTGTAGGGATTGACCGTGTAGTGATGATTGACTTGCACGCAGACCAAATTCAAGGTTTCTTCGACATCCCTGTAGACAACATTTATGGTACGCCTGCGCTATTGGCTGACCTGCGTCAACAGTCACACGACAATCTCATGGTAGTTTCACCAGACGTTGGTGGTGTGGTTCGTGCGCGCGCTGTTGCAAAACAAATGGGTGATATCGATCTTGCAATTATCGATAAACGTCGTCAAAAAGCGAATGAATCACAAGTGATGCATTTGATTGGTGATGTAAAAGATCGTGACTGTGTCATTGTAGATGACATGGTGGATACTGCAGGTACATTATGCAAAGCTGCCGATGCACTTAAAACTTTTGGTGCTCGCCGCGTTGTTGCTTATGCTACCCACCCTGTACTTTCAGGCAAAGCGATTGAAAACCTGAAAAATTCTGTGATTGATGAACTGGTTGTTACAGATACCATTCCTCTTTCAGAAGAAGCTCAAGCACTTGGTAAAATTCGCCAAGTATCTGTAGCAAGTATGGTTGCAGAAACAATTCGCCGTATTAACAACGAAGAATCTATTAGCGCAATGTTCGATTCTTATCTATAATAGAGCGCTAAATTTTCAAAGCCCTGCCACTTGGCAGGGTTTTCTATCACTAGATTGGTCGCAGATCTAGTTTATTTAAACTCAAAATAAGGATGTCTATCATGGCAAACTTCGTATTAAACGCTCAAGCGCGTGAAGCAGCTAACCAAGGGAAAGGTGCGAGCCGCCGCCTTCGTCACGCTGCATTAGTTCCAGCTATCATTTATGGTGGCGACGCTGAGCCTGTAACAATCACTTTAGAACTTCGTGAGCTTGTAAAAGCTTTAGAAAGCAATGCTTTCTTTGAAGAAGTTGTAGAAATCAAAGTAGGCGACAAAGTTGAAAACGTGAAAATCCAAGCGTTACAACGTCACCCTGCTAAAAACACACCTATGCACGCTGACTTCAAACGCGCATAAGTGTTCATGGTATAATTAGTGGCTAATATTTCACTGATTGTTGGTTTGGGCAACCCTGGTAAAGAGTATGCCCAAACCCGCCATAATGCAGGCTTCTGGTTTGTAGAACGCCTTGCAGATCAATATGGCATTACATTAAAAGCCGATCCTAAATTTCACGGGATCAGCGGACGTGGTAATATCGAAGGTCAAGACGTTCGTCTGTTATTACCCACAACCTTTATGAATCGTTCTGGTCAAAGTGTTGTTCCCTTCGCCAAATTCTATCAAATTGCACCTGAAGCAATGCTGATTGCTCATGATGAACTGGATATGAACCCAGGGATCATTCGCCTAAAAACGGGTGGTGGTCATGGTGGACATAATGGTTTACGTGACATCGTGCCGCACACAGGTCCAAACTTCCATCGTTTACGCATTGGTATTGGGCATCCGGGTTCAAAAGAACGCGTGTCTGGTCATGTACTGAGCAAAGCACCAAGTAGCGAGCAAACTTTAATGGATGATGCACTTGCACATGCATTAGGTCGTATCAAGTTACTGGTCAATGGCGAAGTACAACAAGCCATGAATCAAATCAATGCCTATAAACCGAACTGATGAATCCACAATTGTTGAACAATCACACTTGCCATGTCGCAATTTTCAGAGCAAAATGCGCTTTCTGCTCGGAACTGACATCCAGCAAGCAGTGTTTGAATTCAACCATAAGATAAAATCTTAGGTCCACTAAGGAGACGCTCACCATGCTATCTCGTTTATTAAAATGCAAAATCCACCGTGCTTTTGTAACTCATGCAGAACTTCACTACGAAGGTTCATGTGCAATTGACGGAACACTCATGGATTTGGCTGGCATTCGTGAATATGAAGAAATCCACGTATGGAACGTGACCAATGGTAAGCGCTTCACAACTTATGCAATTCGTGGTGAAGACAACTCAGGCATCATTTCAGTCAATGGTGGTGCTGCACACCAAGCCGATGTAGGCGATATTATTATTATTGCAACCTTTGGTGACTTCACTGAAGCAGAAGCCAATGCGCACGAACCACGTTTGGTCTATGCAAACCCAGACAATACCGTGAGCCACACTGCAAACTGTATTCCTGTACAAGTGGCTTAAGCCATTCCTGTATAAAATAAAAAACTCGCAAATTTTGCGAGTTTTTTTATGGCTCAATAAAAGTCTTTCTAGTCTTTAATCGCAAGAATTACAAATTAGTCATCGTGCAAGCTATGCAATAAGCTATGGCTAATACCATCAGCCCTTAAAAATGCAAAATCATAACTTGCGGTTGCAAGCGCCAACACGCGACGCTCAAATTCCTGCCACAAAGGTCGCACTTCTTTGTAGTGAATGCCCAAGCCGCTTTCATCGGTAAAATGTCGATTTTTTTCACAAATTTTCAGTGCATGATACAACTTACGCCCTTTTGAAGCATCATCACGTAAACGCACCCGCTTAGAGCGGATAAACCCTTCGACATGACGCAGGTCAGCAAAAGGCAACATAGGCACTAAAATCTGATCGAGCTGTGCATCTAAACGACGCCAAACGGCAGTGTGTTGTTCAGACGTATAACTGTTCCATTGAATCACTTCATGGTTAAAGCGACGGCAACCTCGACAGACAGCATCACCAAACACCGTAGAACAACGACCTGCACACGGGGTTAAAGTGGCAATTTGACGATCCTTACTCAACACAACACTCCAATATTTAACAACACCTGTTGGCGCATCAACATGAACACAACATTCTTCTTTGAAACGAGTGGCATCATACCCCGTTCTGCTACATTTTTAAAATGTTGTGTCGTGCTTTAAAACCATGTACCGCACTCGGTTTTCTCGCATATTCACACAAAGCAGGTTAGAATATGCGCCTTAAATTTTTGTCTTTCATCTATTGGAGTACTCCATGAACGCTACTGTAGAACAGCTTGCACCTGTAGAACAGCCAGCGACCACGACTTGGGTTGTTGCCGCACTTTATCAATTCAAAGAAGTTGCAGATCCTGCCGATCTTCAACAACGCTTATTAGATTTGGTAAATTCAATCAACCTTTGCGGTACTCTCATTGTGGCAGGTGAAGGCATTAATGGAACTGTAGCGGGTGATCGTGCCGCGATTGATCAAGTTCACCAATTTCTGTTGGATGAAGGCTTTACCGCAATGGAATACAAAGAGTCACATAGCTCTGAAAAGCCATTCCGTAAAATGAAAATCAAGCTGAAAAAAGAAATTGTGACTTTGGGTGTAGAAGTAAAACCACGTGATTTAGTCGGTCACTACCTAGACCCGAAAGAATGGAATGAACTGATTGCTCGTGACGATGTCATTCTGATTGATACCCGTAATGACTATGAATACAAAGCAGGAACGTTTAAGGGCGCAATTGACCCGAAAACCGAAACTTTCCGTGAATTTCCAGAATATGTGAAACAAAACCTAGAACAGCATAAAGATAAAAAAATTGCGATGTTCTGCACAGGCGGGATTCGTTGTGAGAAATCGACCTCTTTATTGTTGCAAGAAGGTTTTACCGAGGTTTATCACTTAAAAGGTGGCGTACTTAAATACTTAGAAGAAACACCAGCAGATGAAAGCTTATGGGAAGGTGAATGTTTCGTATTTGATGGCCGTACTGCGGTGACACATGGTATGCAAGAAGGTCAAAACACCAAATGTCATGCTTGCGGTTGGCCATTACTGCCTGAAGAAGTTGAATTACCAAGCTATGAACACGGTGTATCTTGTGTGTACTGTATTGATAAGACCAGTGAGAAACAAAAAGAAGGTTTCCGTATGCGCCAATCACAAATTGCCGCAGCTAAACGTAAACGTCTGTAATCCGTACAGGCTCATACACATCAACAAGGTCTAACAAAAGCCATGTTGATGTTGTATCGACCACTCTAATCATATTGAAAAAGTCCTCATCCAGTATGGGGATTTTTTATGTCTACATATATGCTTCACGCAAGATTACATAGAACATAAAAATACAACGCTTGTTTACCAAGCATTGCGCAATATCCCCAGATTGGGTGATAGCATTCAATCAAAATAAGCCACAAAATCTGTGGCTATATTGGTGCAGATGTTTAGCACAAACTCAACATCTCCCATAACCCAAAATTCAAGGATCGTTATGTATTCCTAAATTTATATGCCGCAATCAGGAGTGACGCTATGCCTAAAACAACAATTTCAAATTCAATGCACACACTACGTTTTACGCCTGTAAAATCTGTGACTGCTGCGCATAGCACAACAATGCAAGATTGTTTGGAACATGAGTCACATACTTTTATTGTGGCTTTAGGTGCAATTTTAGGCGGTATTATTGCAGCATTTGTGGGCTACCATCTGCAAGCGCATTTCTTGAATTACGCCCTGCTCTGTGCCATTCCTATACTTGTGGCATATAGCTTAAGACGTGTATATATCTATACCCTGACCCATGCAGAGCTTGATTAAGTCTAGATTGCGCAAGACTTTACTGTTCGTCCAGTACTGCTTAGGATAGAAGCACTTTTCTAAAGCACAACTGGCATGAACTTAACTGAATGGATTATTTCCATTATGGAACAACTGGGCTACCTTGGTATTGCCCTGTTAATGTTTCTGGATAATGTTTTTCCACCCGTTCCTTCTGAAATTATTATGCCCTCTGCAGGCTATTCTGCATCGCAAGGGCAATTACTGCTATTGGGTGTCATCATTGCAGGCTGTATCGGCTCGTTGTTCGCAGCGGCAGTGTTATATTGGGTAGGTTATCGCTGCAAACATGAAAGTATTTACCACTGGGTCAATCGCTACGGTAAATATCTATGGATTAAAGAACAAGACGTCCGAAACTCCCTGCATTGGTTTGAACAATATGGACATCGGATTGTATTTTTTGGGCGCATGATTCCCGCTATTCGTTCTCTCATCAGTATTCCTGCAGGCATGAGCCACATGCCATTTTGGAAATTTATGTTTTATAGTGGTTTAGGCACAATTATTTGGACCACTTTTTTAGCTTGCGTGGGTTATTATTTTGGTGAAAACCAACAATTGATGCAGCAAATTTTCAGTCAGGTCAGCCATGTCATTATAGGCTTGGTGCTCTTAGTCATCGCAATTATTTTATACCGTAGGCATCGCCGTAAAATGCGTGACTAATGCTTGTGTTGCTGCGCAATTGAATCAATTTTTTGGGGAAAATCAGACATGAAACCATATTTATTATTTTTTGCTGCGGTTTACAGTATTACGCTGGTCTTACTCATTACCGTATTGATTTTTGGTCTGAACTTAGGTGGCTTGACCTTGCTCCCTGCATTAATTGCCGCAGCATTCATTAGTGCAGGACATTTTGTCAAAAAAGAACAACGCTTACCGAGCAGTGATGAAAAAATTCAACTGGTTTGGGGCTCAAGTGCGGTGGCAATTATTATTGGTAGCTTCTTTGTGTTTTTCTTGGTGCTGATGAATCCGAATGCAGAAGCCATTTTAAAAGCTGCAGATAAAGCAGGACTAGCACTGGCTGCGGTGGTGATGCTGTGTTTGATTGCGATTCATGGTGCAGTTTTTCATGTTGCCTATGGTTGGTATGCGAACCGTTATTATCAAAAAAAGTACTTATAAGCTTACCTAAAGTACGTATTTCACACTGAACCGCAACATCAAACACTTAAAATCAACATCAGGCTGATATATCACACATAAATTTACGTCTGACATGCGCTGTAACTGAAATGCATTCTGAATAGGCTATAAGCCTACATTGTAGCAGCGTAGATTAAGCCTATTCATAGCGATTTATGAATATAGGAACGCTATAACGCATACAAAGATAAAAAGGTGATTCGAATGTCAGATTTTGAACGCAATGAAAAAATTGACCGTGATGTGGTTAAGAACTTACCAAAAGAAGAACGTGATCGCTTAAATGCCGATCCAATTACAGGAGAACCTGGTGCACACCCTGTCGGTACTGGTTTAGGTGCTGTTGGCGGTGCGGCTACTGGTGCAACAGTAGGTGCGCTGGGTGGTCCAGTAGGTGCTGTGGTCGGTGGTGCTGTAGGCGCTGTAGTGGGTGGTTTGGCAGGTAAAGGTGCAGCAGAAGTTGTAAACCCTACCGAAGAAGAAGCTTACTGGCGTACCAATAGCTTAAATACAACCTACTTTACAGAAACACGCAACCATTATCATGATTTAGATTATGATCGTGACTATCAAAATGCCTATCGCATTGGTTATGAAAACCGCCCACATTATGATACGCACACACGTTTCGAAGATGTTGAGCCCGATCTAAGAAGCAAATGGGGGCAAATTAAAGGCAGTTCACGCTTAACGTGGGAACAAGCTAAATTGGCTGTCAAAGATGCTTGGGATCGTGCGACACGCTAATTGGTAACATGATCATTGAAGCGCCATAATAAAAAACGCACTGCGATTTGCGCAGTGCGTTTTTTTTATGAGGATTACATATTACACAATATGTAAACCAAGCCATTAATCAGGCGTGTGGTACATCAAATATAATTCATTCAGGTTTTCAGGAATTTCTTCTGCAATTTCGTCCATTAACTGACCATTGCGACGGAAAGATTCCATTTGTGGATCTTCTTCATCAATGCCGCTAAACACCATCATTGGCAAAGTTAAATCAACCAATTGCTCTTCAAATTCAGGCGTAAACCATGCTTCTTCGTTTAAGAACATCGCATCGACAAAGCCAACGCTCCAATCACCCAAACTTGAATCAACTTCTGCTTCTTCAATTTCAAATGGAAACTCAATGCCTTCTTCATTGGCTAAACTTTGGCGAATGCTTTCTAACCAAGCCTGAATTTGCGCAATAATTTCAGCAGGCACTTTCTTTTGGTTGCCTTCAAACAATTCATTTAACCATGGGTCAAATTGAGGTCCAACTGCAATGGCACACAAGAAACCATGCGTTGCAGCGAAGTCTAGACCATACTCGTTTTGGTCACCATCTAGATATTCACTTAACAGGTCTAAATCTAAAGCAGTCATTTCAAATCCATCGGTGTCAATTTAGGGGTGTAGCATAGCATTTTCAATGCCAGATACAGTACCTGATTTTAGTCATCTTCATCGTCAAAATCGTCGTCATCGTCAAAATCATAATCAAAATCTTTGAGCTCACGTTCCAAACGACGTTGTGCGAGTAAATCATCAATCAAACGGCGCTTTTCTAAAGATTCTTTCGCGCTTATTTTGTTTGATGCCTCATCGAAATTAACATCATCATCACCGTAGTTATCATCTAGTTCAAAATCTGTAGAAGACACTAAAACTACCTCAGAATGAAAAAATGTGAAGGGTCTAGCCGCTATTTATCTGCCTTTATAAATATTGTCAAGTTTTATTTATTTTTTTCAAAAAACTGCAACATAGACAGCTTGCAACATTGCGGCAAATTTGTGTATTTATGAACAAGTTAGTATCATTATTTGAGATTCGCCCCAATCATAAAAATATTTTGCGGGCAAAAAGGAAATTGACTTGAAAAACAGTAATGAAGCCCCATATTCCTATCACATTCTTCATTCAAACATCATTTTAAAATCATGCTTGATTGATCAATTCACCCCCTATTTAAAGCGAATTGTGCTATCATGCACGGTTTTTCACTGCCACAGATTCAACGAAGAGTAAGCAAAGATGAGCGATATGAATTCCCCTACTTCGCAAGTAGCGGCTCTGATTAGCCGAGGCAAAGAGCAAGGTTACCTAACTTACGCTGAGGTTAACGATCATCTCCCGGACTCAATCACAGAAAGCGAGCAGATTGAAGACATTATTCAAATGCTTCAAGACGTCGGTATTCCTGTGCATGAACGTGCGCCTGAATCTGATGATGCAATGTTCGAGGATAATGCGGAAGCTGCCGACGAAGTTGCTGAAGAAGAAGCTGCAGCGGTACTTGCCTCTGTAGAAAATGAGCCTGGTCGCACCACAGACCCTGTGCGTATGTATATGCGTGAAATGGGTACGGTTGAGCTGTTAACGCGTGAAGGTGAAATTAGCATTGCGAAACGTATTGAAGAAGGGATTCGCGATGTACTTCACTCGATTGCCTACTGGCCAAACGCAGTGCAAGTGGTACTGCAAGAATATAAAGATTATGAAGCAGGCGAACGTCGCCTTGCCGATATTTTATCAGGTTATTTAGACCCTGAAACCGATGAAGAAATTCCAGAAGTTTTAGAAGACGAAGCCGATTTAGACAAAGAAGAAGACACCAGCAACAAACCAACCAAAGACGTCAAACTTGATGATGACGATGAGGAAGAAGAAGCTGAAGCCGAAGAAGAATCTGAAGCAGATTCAGGTCCAGACCCAGAAATTGCAAGAATGCGTTTTGGTGAATTGGAACAGGCTTATCTTGCAAAAATTGCTGCCATTGAAAAACATGGTCGTGAAAGTGCCGAAGCTCAAGAGGCTTTAGAAGCTTTAGCGACTGTATTCATGATGTTTAAATTTACGCCACGTTTATTCGATATTATTTCGGAAATGATTCGTGGTACACATGAACAAATTCGTACTGCTGAACGTGAAGTGATGCGTTATGCGGTGCGTCGTGGTCGTATGGATCGTACTCAATTCCGTACCTCATTCCCAGGTCAGGAATCTAACTTTGCTTGGTTAGACGAGCACATTGCCAAAGCACCTGCCGACCAAAAAGGCTATTTGGAAAAAGTACGTCCAGATATTTTGGCGTTCCAACAAAAAATTGCCGACATTGAAAAAGAGTTAGGCTTAGATGTTAAAGGCATCAAAGAAATTTCTAAGCGTATGGCAGTAGGCGAAGCCAAAGCCCGTCGTGCGAAGAAAGAAATGGTTGAAGCCAACTTGCGTCTGGTTATTTCGATTGCAAAAAAATACACCAACCGTGGTTTACAATTCCTAGACTTGATTCAGGAAGGTAACATCGGCTTGATGAAAGCGGTAGACAAGTTCGAATACCGTCGTGGTTATAAGTTCTCGACTTATGCAACATGGTGGATTCGTCAGGCGATTACCCGTTCTATTGCCGACCAAGCGCGTACCATTCGTATTCCAGTACACATGATCGAAACCATTAACAAGATCAACCGTGTATCGCGTCAATTGCTTCAGGAAATGGGTCGTGAACCGACTCCAGAAGAATTAGGCGAACGCTTGGAAATGGATGAAGTTAAAGTTCGTAAAGTTCTGAAAATTGCCAAAGAGCCGATTTCTATGGAAACGCCAATTGGTGATGATGAAGATTCACATTTGGGTGACTTCATTGAGGACAGCAACATCACCTCACCTGTTGATGCGGCAACCTCTGAAGGCTTAAAAGAAGCGACCCGTGAAGTGCTTGAAAACTTGACTGAACGTGAAGCCAAAGTTCTGAAAATGCGTTTTGGTATTGATATGCCAACCGATCATACTTTGGAAGAAGTTGGGAAGCAGTTTGATGTGACCCGTGAACGTATCCGTCAGATTGAAGCCAAAGCCTTACGTAAACTTCGTCACCCTTCTCGTTCTGAACACTTACGCTCGTTCTTGGAAAATGACTAAGATTGCTGCATAAATGAGCTATTGAAATTTTTAAATTCAGCCTCATTTATTCAACAAGACAAAAAACGCCTGCCCTATGCAGGCGTTTGATATAGAGATAGAGACACACGCTTATGACGTTATTCAACCGTACCCCATCTCGTGAACTACAAGAGCATCTTTGGGTGTTTCCAATGGATTACCCAATTAAACTCATTGGTGACGCGGGTGATGAACTGCGTATTGCTGTGCTTGAAATTTTAGTGAAGCACTTCCCTGAGTTTGATGCACAAAGCATCAGCATTACCCCATCACGCACAGGCAAGTATCATTCAATTACAGCACAATTGCGTTTTGAAGAATTGGAACAAGTGCATGCCATTTATGCAGATTTGGCAGCTTGCCCACTGATTAAAACTGCATTGTAATTTTGTAGATTGATTTTCAAATAACACGCTTTCGGGCGTGTTTTTTGTTTCTGCGCTGCCAAAATCTTATTCAATCCACAAATCCCCTACAGCCGCCACATTTTCGTATAATAAAATCAATTTCTTGCTTTTATGGATAGGACTGCATCACTGTGGATACTGCACAACGGCCAAACCTGATTATTCGTCAATATCATGACCTGACTGACTATCAAGCTCGCTTTCAGGAAATGAAAGACTGGACTGAACAACGTGATGCAGACAGCCCTGACCAACTCTGGATTTTACAACATCCGAATGTACTGACCCAAGGGCAAGCAGGCAAAGCCGAACATATTTTAATGGCGACAGATATTCCTGTGGTACAGACTGATCGTGGTGGTCAAGTCACATGGCATGGCCCAGGCCAATTGGTCGCCTACTTCATGTTTGACCTGAACCGTTTAGGCTGGAATGTCCGTACTTTGGTATCTTATGCTGAAAACTTGATGATTGAGCTGCTTAAAAAATACGGCATTGAAGCCTATGCCAAAGCCGATGCACCGGGGGTATATGTCAATGAACGGAAAATTGGCTCACTTGGTTTTAAAATTCGTAAAGGCCGTAGTTATCATGGTTTAGCCCTTAATATTGATTGTGACTTGACTGGTTTTCAAAGTATCAACCCTTGCGGCTATGCAGGTTTGGAAATGGTACGTGTGATGGATTTAGTCAATGACTATCCACATTTTGAAAACTTCTGCGCAGATATCATTGAAACTTTACAAAACAGCGGTTACTTTAATGACGTTCAAGTCATTCACGTATAAATGGCTTTCTTTTCAATAAGAAATAAAATAGAGTATTTACTCTAAATAATGATTTATAACACAGGGATTCAGCGCGTGATTTCAACTAAATCTGTGAAACCCGCTTTGCAACTGGCCTATGTCAAACTCATGATGGATGTGATTGGCAGAGGTTTAGTCATGGCAAGTCAGGTCGATGAAGAAATTAAACAGGAAGTTGCAAAATTCCCCAGCAACTTTGTGTTGTCTATGAAAGTTTTTCCGAATGGTCCAGCCTTTGTTGCCAAAGTCACTGCAGATCATCAATTAGAACTGTTACAGAATACGGCACAAAAACCCGATTTAACCATTACCTTCAAACACTTAAATCATGCATTTTTAGTGTTTTCATTTCAGGAAAGTACCGCACAGGCCTTTGCGCATGACCGCATGATTGCTGATGGTGATGTGTCTTATGCAATTCGCTTGGTACGTTGCCTGAATAAAATGGAAGCACTGATCTTGCCTAAATTACTGGCAGAACTGGCGGTAAAACAATATCCGACTGAACTCAGCTTAAAAGAAAAACTATCAGGTGCAGCCAATATCTATCTAAAAGTTGCCCAATCTTATTTCAAACGGAGTGCATAACATGGCGAAGCCTTATTACGAATTTTTTTGCCCAGTCAAAGTCATTGCAGGTCATGCCGCGCTTGAACATATTCCGTTTGAATTGGCGACACTCGGTTCGCAGCGTCCAATGATCATTACCGACAAAGGTGTGCGTTCCAACAATTTGCTTGCACCGATTGAAGCGGCTTTTGAATCTACCGATGCCGTGATTGGCTATGTTTTTGATGATGTCCCGCAAGATTCAAGTGTGGCAACAGTGCGTCGTGCGGCACAGTTGTACCGTGAAAATAACTGTGATGCCATTATCGCGGTGGGTGGCGGTTCAGTCATTGACACCTCTAAAGCCACCAATATTTTAGTCAGCGAGGGCGGTGATGACTTATTGCAATATTCAGGTGCGCATAACTTACCACGCCCACTGAAACCTTTTTTTGTGATTCCAACCACATCTGGAACAGGTTCAGAAGTGACTATGGTTGCGGTGGTATCCGACACAGAAAAGAACGTCAAAATGCCATTTGCATCGTATTACTTAATGCCACATGCAGCCATTTTAGACCCGCGTATGACGCAAACTTTGCCACCACATTTAACAGCAATGACGGCTATGGATGCCATGACGCACGCCATTGAGGCTTATAGTTGCATGGCAGCCAACCCAATTTCTGATACTTATGCCACTGCAGCAATTAAAAAAATCAGCAATAACCTGTTCAATGTATTAGACAACCCAAGCGATGAACAAGGCCGTTTGGAACTGGCACAAGCATCGACTATGGCGGGGATTGCGTTTTCAAACTCTATGGTCGGGTTGGTGCATTCCTTAGGTCATGCCTTGGGTGCTGTGGCACATTTGCCACATGGACTGTGCATGAATTTATTCTTGCCATACGTGTTGGAATACAACAAAGACGTCAATGCCGATAAAATTGCCGAGCTACTATTACCTTTGGCTGGCGCAGACGTCTATGCACAAACCCCTGCACATTTACGTGCCAATAAAACCATTGCGACACTCTTAGCTATTCGTGACCGCTTATATGCACTGACTAAATTGCCACGCACTTTACAAGAAACTGGTAAAGTCAGCGAAGCACAATTAGATGAAGTCGCTGAAAAAGCCCTGAACGATGGTTCGATTATTTACAACCCGAAAGAAGCCAATTTAGAAGAACTCAAAGCCATCTTAAAAAAGGCTTGGTAATTCCTACAAAATAGGCGAACATAGCCGAAAATCTAGCCTGATGTTTTTCTAAACATCGGGCTTTTCATTGGTAGACTGCTGCGTCTGATGTTTTTTCATCAATATGGCGTTTTTTCTGCTAAAAAAGAAAGCAAAGATACTGACAAAGCGCGTCATTATGGAGTAGATTGGCGCGTTTTTACTTTTTATGTAGGGGGGATTGTTCGTCTCAAACAATCCTGAACAAACATGACTGATCCTTGATCAACGATTAAGAGGATAACGCCGTTGACAAATATCTCTGGGACTCAATCGGCAGCTAAACTGCAAAAAACGCTAGGACTCTGGCACATTATTATTATTGGTTTAGCCTACATTCAACCGATGACGTTATTCGACACTTTCGGCTTAGTATCGGAAGAAAGTCATTTTCACGTACCCACATCTTATATTTTTGCACTGGTTGCCATTCTTTTAACTTCTTTAAGTTATGGTCACATGATTCGTCGTTATCCTTCTTCTGGGTCGGCGTATACCTATGCACAAAAATCGATTCATCCCAACGTTGGTTTTATGGTGGGTTGGTCATCTTGGCTAGATTATTTACTCTCACCAATGGTCAACATCATCTTGGCGGTGATTTATCTGGAAGCCTTATTCCCTGATGTGAATCACTGGATTTGGGTGGTGGTACTCACGGCATTTATGACGGGTGTCAACTTGCGTGGCGCGCGTTTTGTCGCCAACTTTAACAGTATGATCGTTTTGGTACAGTTGGTGGTCATTGGCGTATTTACATGGATGATGTACACCAAACTTCAGGCAGGCTTCAATGCCGATGGTCCAATTACTGCCGAGCAACGTTATCAGTTATGGAGCTTAGAACCTTTCTGGAATGAACTTACTTCGGTAGGCGCATTGATTACAGGTGCAACCCTACTCTGCTTCTCATTTACAGGTTTTGACTCACTCAGCTCACTTGCAGAAGAAACCAAAGACACTGAAAAAACCTTACCGAAGGCAATGTTCTTAACTGCGCTAATTGCGGGTGTAATTTTTATTGTCAGCACCTATTTCATGCAGATTTTCTTCCCAAATGAACCGGGCAGCTACTTTAAAAATATTGCAGAAACGCAGCCAGAAATTCTGCTCTTGGTAGGCGGCTCGCTGTTCCAGTCTTATGTGCTTGCCTTTGCTATTGTAACGGTAATGGCATCTGGTATTTCGGCTCATGCAGGCGTTTCGCGTTTAATGTACGTGATGGGTCGTGATGGCGTGATTAACAAAAAAATCTTTGGTCATATCAGCCCACGTAGCTATACACCTTCATACAATATTTTAATTGTAGGTGCTGTGGCGTTAACTGCTGGTTTTATGAACTTGGATTTTGTCATTTCATTAATCAGTTTTGGTGCCCTCACCGCATTTAGCTTTGTGAATTTATCGGTGATTTCACGTTATGCGCTACGTGATGGTCGCACCAAAGGCTTTAAAGACCTTCTCAATTTTGTGATCGTACCGTTGTGCGGCTTTATTGCAGTCTTTGCTTTATGGCTCGAAGTCGATGAAACTTCATTGAAGTATGGCTTATGGTGGGCGATGTTTGGGGTTTTATACCTCGGTTATAAAACCAAAGGCTTTAAACACCCTGCTCCGCAGCACAATGAGTTTGATGATCGCTAAGACAAATAGCATCTCAACCTCTTAAGATCAGGCGCTTTATGCGCCTTTTCTTATGCCTCAAATGGGTTTCAGCTTTAAAGCAGCAAAATAGCGAAAATAAAAAAGCTAAGTACAATTTTGTCTCAGCTTTTTATCTATCAATGCATACAATTACGATGAAGATCGCATCAAATTTGAAATGAATTGATGCTCAAATTAGAGCAATGCTTTAAAACCTTGCTGACGCCATGCCTCATACACAATCACAGCCGTTGCATTGGACAAGTTTAAACTACGTGAGTTTTCTGCCATGGGTAAACGAATCCAGTGCTGCTGCGGAAACAACATGCGTACGGCTTCTGGCAAACCGCGTGTTTCAGGCCCCATCAACAAGGCAACAGGTCGGTTTAAATCCGAAGTATGTGGTGTTTCTGTGCCTTTGGTGGTTAATGGATAAATCGCATCTAAACCCACGCCTTTGCTGTCTAAATCAGCCAAGCATTGCTCAAGATTGTCCCAAATCTGCATACGTGCCCATTCGTGATAATCCAAACCTGCACGTTTCAGCTTTTTATCATCCAACTCAAAACCTAATGGCTTAATCAAATGTAATTGCGCACCTGTATTGGCACACAAACGAATGATATTTCCTGTATTGGCTGGAATTTCAGGCTCATATAAAACAACGTGGATCACAAATTTTCTCTACTTTTCACAATCCCTCCCCAGCTCCCTTTAGAAAATGTAGGAACTCCCCTCTTTTTAAAAGAGGGGTTGGGGGAGATTCATTACCATTTCAACTGTTCACGTAAATTGACCACTTCACCAATAATGGTCAAGGTAGGCGCCTGAATGTGGTGCTGTGCGACTTTACTGGCAATATCCGCCAACGTCCCCACCACCACTTTTTGTTCAGGGGTCGTGCCTTTAGAAATTAAGGCGACAGGCATATCCGCCCGTTGTCCATGTGCAATCAGTTTTTCACAAATGCTTTCTAAGCCAACCAAGCCCATATACAGCACCAAAGTTTGCTGTTCATACACCAATTCTGACCACGGCAATTCAGGCGAACCTTCTTTTAAATGTCCAGTAAGAAAACGCACACTTTGCGCATAATCTCGATGAGTCAGTGGAATACCTGCATAAGCCGAACAGCCCGAGGCTGCGGTGATGCCCGGTACGACCTGAAATGACACACCTGCTTCATACAATTCTTGAATTTCTTCACCGCCACGCCCAAAAATAAACGGATCGCCACCTTTTAAACGGCAAACTCGCTTACCTGCTTGTGCATATTTCACCAATAATGCATTGATGCCTTCTTGCGGTACAGCATGGTTAGAACGTGCTTTTCCGACATAGACTTTTTCGGCATCACGGCGACACAATTCTAAAATAGGTGCAGACACCAAACGATCATAAATCACCACATCGGCTTGCTGCATTAAACGCAAGGCTTTTAAGGTCAGTAACTCAGGATCACCTGGCCCTGCACCAACCAAATACACCTCGCCTTTCGGTGTTTGCCATTCCGCTAAAGCCTGTTGGATACTTTGGTTTGCAGCGTCAAGATTGTCGTTGAACACCTGTTCTTTAAGAGGACTGGCATATAGCTCCTCCCAAAAAATACGGCGCTCATCTGGATTTACAATTTTCTGTTTTACTGCGGCACGCCACTGACCTGAAAACTCTGCCAGTTTGCCCATACCATGCGGAATGGTACTTTCCAGTTGTGTACGAATTTGACGTGACAATACAGGCGATGTGCCATTACTCGCGACTGAAATCACCAAAGGCGAACGGTCAATGATGGCAGGCACCATAAAACGGCAATGTGGTGGATCATCAACACTATTGACCAGCACATTTTCGGCTTCGCAAGCTGCAAAAACTTGCTGATTGACCAAATTGTTATCCGTTGCAGCAATCACCAAACGATAGTGACGTAACGCAGTAGATGGACTAAAAACATCCTGTACATACTGCCCCTGACTTTGTTGCACCAGTTGCAATAAATTGACATCAATTTCAGGGGCAAGCACATCAACTTTTGCGCCCGCTTTAGCCAGTAACACCGCTTTGCGATAAGCAATATGCCCACCGCCCACAATCAGACAAGGTTGCTGCTGCAACTTTAACGAGATTGGAAAAATATCCACACTAAACCTCAATATTTAAATCTGATTGTAAGCAATTTCATCCTAAGTCGACCTGCACTCAACTTAGTCAATAAACTCTAAACCGCCCATGTACGGACGTAATACTGCAGGAATTTCAATCGAACCATCGGCACGTTGATAGTTTTCCATAACAGCCAATAAAGTACGTCCTACCGCCAAACCTGAACCGTTTAATGTATGCACAAATTCAGTTTTCTTTTGGTCGGCACGGTAGCGTGCTTTCATACGACGCGCTTGGAAATCCCCCATGTTTGAGCATGATGAAATTTCACGGTAAGTGTTTTGACTTGGCACCCAAACTTCTAAGTCATAGGTTTTAGTTGCGCCAAAGCCCATATCGCCACCACATAGAATAATTTTACGGTACGGTAAACCAAGTGCCTGCAAAATACCTTCTGCATGTCCAGTCAATTCTTCTAAAGCCTGCATTGAGGTTTCTGGTTTTACAATCTGCACCATTTCGACTTTATCAAATTGGTGCTGACGAATTAAACCACGGGTATCGCGACCATAAGAACCTGCTTCGCTACGGAAACAAGGGGTATGCGCTGCATATTTTAATGGCAAGCGTTCAGGGTCAATGATTTCATCACGCACAAAGTTGGTTACTGGAACTTCGGCAGTTGGAATTAGATAGTATTCTTTTTCACCTTGTAATTTGAACAAATCTTCTTCAAATTTAGGCAGCTGACCTGTACCACGCAATGAATCTGCATTGACCAAATACGGCACATACGCTTCGGTATAACCATTTTGAACAGTATGTGTATCTAACATGAACTGTGTAATTGCACGTTGTAAACGTGCCAATGGCCCTTTTAAAACACTAAAACGAGAACCTGTTAATTTGGTTGCAGTTTCAAATTCCAAACCACCCATTATTTCGCCAAGGTCGGTATGATCTTTAATTTCAAAATCAAACTGGCGTGGTGTGCCCCATTTCAATACTTCTACATTATCAGCTTCGTCTTTACCTTCAGGCACAGACTCATCTGGCAAGTTTGGAATAGACAATGATTTAGCTTCTAACTCATCTTGCAACTCTGCCAAAGCCACTTCAGCGGCTTTGATTTCATCGCCAATAGCAGCCATACGCGCCATAATTTCAGAAGCATCACCACCTGCTTTTTTAATCTGACCGACTTGTTTTGCGCCCGAATTACGCTCTGCCTGTAATGCTTCGGTTTTAGATTGCAATTCTTTACGACGTGCTTCAAGTGCTGCCCACTCTGCCACATCTAATTGCACACCACGTTTTGCCAAGGCTAAATTTACAGCCTCAATATTATTTCTGAGTAATTTCGGGTCAATCATAGCCAATCTTGGAATAAGAAAAAAACTGGCTATAGTGTAAGCGCTTCGGGTTAAAAAATACAGTAACCCGATTCACGGCTGCACCTTATTACAGCAATCTCTGGGTATTTTTGTGCAATTTTATTAGCGAGGATACTGCGGCAAACTTGGCAAATATTCAGGCTTAATTAATTTTTCCGTCGCATAGTAAGGCAGAATCAACTCAGGCATACCTTCTGCATAAGATGCTAATTCATACAACGGATAGACAAAGACCAAACCATTAGCGCCATAATAAAAATTATCGCTCAATTTAAACTTTTCACGGGAAATATCATGTTCATTTAACCAATTATAATTATGGTTAAACAATTCTTCGGTCATTTTGGCTTCCGTATTGGGCAGCATAATATCTTGCAACGCCAAACGCTTTTTCTGTTTTAAATCAAAAGTCACAAATTCTTGGTGATGGATACCATGCGCCGCACCCGCAGGGTAACTGTAGCTTTGCAAACTAAACGTCGCTAAATTGGCATGTTGCCCGATATAACGCACATAGCTCGAACTCTGACTCAGTCGCATAGGATCGGTTTCTTCTACCTTTGGCGTTGCAGTTGATGCCGCAGCTTCAGAAAATGCAATTGGGTCTGCCTTTTGCAAACGCTGCATAAAATATTCATCAATCCACGCCACATTGGTTTTTACTGTCTGAATATCGTAAGCAGTACAGCCTTCTTCATCACAAATTTGCTGTTGTGGCAATTTAAGCGCCACCACTTTAGCTTGAATCACAGGAATCTCGGCTGTGACAGATGCAGGCGCAGCTTGCTCAGTTTCGGTTTTAGAAGTTGCCTCACTCTTTGGCTGACATGCAGTCAACAACAGAACCGAACTTAAAGCGACAGCACCCAAAAACACCTGTGATTTTAAATATTGCATTAAATTCCCCTTCTACCACGATTCATAAAGTCCAATGATTAGAAATGCAAACCTGCACAAATCTTGCGATAAAATTGCTTCAATTGAATTAGTCAAGACTATAGATAACTCTCGCCGTTCAATCCTAGAGCAGTTGTGTAACGGAATAATCGGGGGATAAAGTTGCTTAAAATTAATGCTCATATTTTTGTATGATTATTTTTATTTTTTCATTATAAATCAAAATATTGATAACACATCATTAGTGCAAAATGATGATCTGTGATGACTCAATCTATATCCCGCATACTGCAAAATATGAATTATCCCGAGATTTATCCACAGAAATTGTGGATTTCTCAGGAAGAATATTCAAATAAATTTCCGCTGTATTGAAAATGCTTCAACTAAAAATCTATGATTAAAACCTAAATAATCGGATTAAATTTCTACAAGTACAGACTCACCTGTTGAACAATCACCATTTAACCATTGCCAACGTTCAAGCAATTTGATTTTTCCGTTTTCATCCAAAATGATAGTTGAGTTGCATTGACCAATACGTAGTTCATCTAACTGATTGACATGATGATAAACCATACTAAATGTATCTACTGAAGTCATGACTCCCAACAGATGCCCTTGCCTAATACTTCCGCCAGAATAAGTAGCTTCAATTGTTTCCCCTACTTGTTTATAGTAAAAAACTGTTGAGCCAGATACCTCACCATTCGCGGTGTTTTGCTGATTTACAAACTTTTTATTATGTAAAATTGACATCAGAGTCCTTTCATAAGCTAAAAATTATGAGCGATAAACCAAATTGGGATTAAAAGAGCCTTCTCCCTGTGGGAGAAGGCTAGAAAGGGATAGCAAATTATGCTTTTAAAAGAACGTATAAAACATTCAATTATTGATCAATAATGTCCGTGCCTTTTGGCGGTGTGAAGTTAAAGGTCGATGCAGGAATTTGGGCATTGACTTTCACATTGTTAAAACGCACATGCGTGGTTTGTCCCAATGAATCCTGCAAAATCATTAAGGTTGGCGCGTTACGCGCACCAAAACTAATGGTTAAACTCTGAAATACGCCATCATCACTTTTTGGGTATAAGGTGTAATAAGTCTTTGACTTATTCGGCTGGGTCACACGATACGACTGCATGATTTGATTGGTATTGCCCGAAAGCAACAACGCAGGCGTATTTGCCACTTGATCATCTAGGCTTTGGCGTACCGCTTGTTGTAAGTCTGGGTCATAAATCCATACGGTTTTACCCGTAGTCACAATTGTTTGTTTGGCTGGACTGGTGGTTTCCCAAAAGAATTTACCCGGACGCTCAACTTTCATAACCCCTTTAAAATTCTGGTTCATGTGCTGTGCCGATAAACCACGGTTTGGCAAAGCCTTGCCATTGTTGCTAACTTTTGTGGTTTGCTCAAAATTGGCAGTAAAACTTTTAATGCCATTTAATTGTTTAACAAGGTTTGCTGTCGCTTGCTGCTCCGATGCTGCCACTGGCGCAGCGAACACTGTAGTACTCATGATTGGCGCTAAAGTGGTTGCACCCAATGCCACAGCACACATCGTTTTACGAAGCATATTCATAGATTCACCTTTTTATATTTGCTCAATCGCAATGTTTTGGATGTCCCATCTTAAACCAATTTCTGGCGCTAATATGATAGAAAATAAGAAGTTTTGTATGCTTATTAATATAAAATGTAGAAATTTATCCATCATGATGAAGAACTAAAAGTTATCCTTTGACCCTAATTTTCCATCATACAAGCATAAAAAAACCCACAATCACTTGTGGGTTTTTTCACTATTTCAGCTTACGCTTCAACAGATACGTAGCGACGGCCAAATTGACCTTTCACTTCGAATTTTACTACGCCGTCAGCAGTAGCAAATAAAGTATGGTCACGGCCCATACCTACGTTTGCACCAGCGTGGAATTCTGTACCACGTTGACGAACGATGATGTTACCAGCAGCTACAGTTTGACCACCGTAAACTTTAACACCTAACATCTTAGGATTCGAATCACGACCGTTCTTAGTCGATCCACCGGCTTTTTTAGTTGCCATGTCTATTTACTCCTAGTGATTAGCCTGCAATACCAGTAATTTTCAACTCGGTAAACCATTGACGGTGACCTTGTTGCTTACGGTAGTGTTTACGACGACGCATTTTAACAATACGGATTTTGTCGTGACGACCATGACCAACCACTTCTGCAGTTACTTTAGCGCCAGCAACAACTGGAGCACCGATTTGAACGTTGTCACCGTTTACAACCATTAATACGTCATCAAACGTAATAGTTGCGCCAGTTTCAGCTTTCAATAATTCAACTTTAAGGGTTTCACCCTCAACAACACGGTGCTGTTTACCACCGCTTTGGATTACTGCGTACATAATGTACTCCAAACATGCCCGTGTCGTCGTGCCGATAAAGGGATATATCGATCTTAAAACGAACGCCACTGGGGGTTATTCAAGGGCAAGGATTTTAAGCGATATTCGCACAAACAACAAGCCATTTACGGCAATTATTGCACAACAAGGTTGATTATTTAATACTCAGCCGCGTAAATGACTTTCTGCAGCCTCATCCATATTCAATGGATCAATCAATACAGACAGATTGTGTTGGCGTAAACTGCTGTGCTTGTTAAAATCATGCCCAACTTGAGCAAATAACTGAATTTACCCACAAAGTTATTGACTTCGTTTTCTAGTAGAATTAACAATTACAGCATTTGGCAGGTGCCTAACTATTGCATTCATTGCGTTATTTTCGCAGACTTAAGCAGTTTTCTTGGCTGTAACATAAGTTACAACTGATTCAACTAAGTTGTCATTCAATATTATTGAGGTTTCTCTTCACATGACCATCGACTTTAAGCAAGACATTCTCGCCCCTGTTGCTTCTGATTTTGCCGCGATGGATATATTTATTAATGAAGGGATTACCTCTAAAGTCGCGTTAGTGATGGCGGTTAGCAAGCATGTGGTCGAAGCTGGTGGTAAGCGCATGCGTCCAATTATGTGCCTACTTGCTGCCAAAGCTTGTGGTGCAGAAGATTTAGAGCGTCAACGTAAACTGGCTGCAATTATTGAAATGCTGCATACCGCAACTTTGGTGCATGATGATGTGGTGGATGAGTCTGGTTTACGTCGTGGTCGACCTACTGCTAACGCCACTTGGAATAACCAAACAGCGGTTTTAGTCGGTGACTTTTTAATTTCACGCGCCTTTGACTTATTGGTCGATTTAAACGATTTGGTATTGCTAAAAGACTTTTCTACAGGGACTTGTGAAATTGCCGAAGGTGAAGTTTTACAATTACAGGCACAGCATCAACCTGACACTACAGAACAAATTTATTTAGACATTATTCACGGCAAAACTTCACGTTTATTTGAACTTGCCACTGAAGGTGCAGCAATTTTAACAGGCACGCCACAGTACCGTGAGCCGTTGCGTTTATTTGCAGGACACTTTGGCAATGCCTTCCAAATTATTGATGATATTTTAGATTACACATCAGACGCTGAAACATTAGGTAAAAATATTGGCGATGATTTAATGGAAGGCAAACCAACTTTGCCTTTAATCTCTGCATTAAGAAATACCACTGGCGAACAACATCAAATTATTCGTCGCAGTATTGCGACAGGTGGTACTTCTGACCTCGATCAGGTTATTGCCATTGTGCAGTCCTCTGGCGCTCTCGATTATTGCCGCCAACGTGCCACAGAAGAAACAGAAGCCGCTATTGCCGCTTTAGAAGCACTGCCAGACTCGGAGTATCGTCAGGCCTTAAAGAATTTAGCCTTATTGGCTTTACATCGCATTCAATAATTTAAGCAGCTTATGCATATAAAACTCAACGATTTATTTAGAAAAATGCAAGAACAGCTGGATACACCAAAAGCTGTTCTGGATGAAAATCTGCTGATTGAACTGGTCAATCGTATCCGTCCAAGTGACACTCAAGATTTAGAAGAAACTCATCAAAAGTTTCAAGCTTTCTTACAAGCCTTGCTGCTGACACCCGATGCCAGCTCAACCTTGCAACATTTTGTTTTACGTCTAATCAATCAATACAAACAAACCAGTTTATATGCCGACACGGGAATTTTATCGCTCGATGGTTTTTGGAATCAGTTGTTTCAGCGTTTGGGCGCGCACTTTTTACCGCTGATTAATGATGAAAGCCAACTGCAAGATTTAGTCCGTCGAGTTTTTCCACTACGTAGTGATAAATACTGGCTCGACAATATTGAAGATACCGAATGGCAGCAATTATTTACTTTACTGAATCGCGGACATGGCGGACAAACACAAAAACGCCTGATTCGCAGTGAAATTATTAAAGCTCTAACAGTGCTGTCATATCGGGTCAGCGGCATTGGTTTATATCCTGAATTTATTAGTGCCTATCCTGAACTAAGTGAATATGATTCACCTTTTTTGGCACAAAACCGCGAAATCAACGAGTTTATTCAGCTTTATAAAGTTGCCGATCAACAACACGATCAAATCAGTGCCATTCAACCACCCGATGCCTCTCAAGCTTTGGTGATGATTGACCAATGTCATGATGTCAGCAGTAAAATTCGTCGTGCCACCAAACGAACTGGCGTCAGCATCAGTCTGACCTACTTATTGTCTTTACTTGAACAATGTTTAGAGCGGATTGAACTGTTGCTGAATTTAATCGTGGCGCAAGACAAAGTCCGTTATGTTTCGGCAGGACAATTACTGGTAGATGTAACTGCGGCATTGTATAGCGAACGCAGTGTACGCTCCTTGCTTGCAGAAAACAGTGAGTTAATTGCCTTACAAGTCACTGAAAATGCCAGTAAAACGGGTGAGCATTATGTAAGTACCGACAAAGACGGCTTTTGGGGCATGTATAAAGCTGCGGCAGGTGCAGGTGTTTTAATTGCCACGATGGCGACTTTAAAAACCCTCGCCTCGCGTTTAGTGCTCGCTCCGATGATGCAGGCCATCATCAACAGTATGATTTATTCATTTGGTTTTATGCTGATTCATGTCTTGCACTTTACTGTTGCCACCAAACAACCCGCAATGACTGCTGCAGCATTGGCTTCTACGGTACAGCATCGTAAAGGCTCTAAAATGGCACAAATTGCCGAACTTGCTGCCTTAATTATTAATATTATCCGCACGCAGTTCGTCGCCATTTTGGGCAATATCTCGATTGCCATTCCAGTCGCAGCCTTAATTGCTTTTAGTTGGGATGCCATGTTGCATGAACCGTTGATGTCACATGCCAAAGCATCCAATATGCTGCACGACTTGAATCCGTTTACTTCACTTGCCATTCCACATGCCGCCATTGCAGGGGTATTTTTATTTCTGTCTGGTTTGATTGCAGGTTATTTCGATAACATGGCCGTGTATCGTAAAGTCGGGCCACGCCTAAAAGCCCATCTGCATTTAAAAAAGCTACTCGGGCAAGAACGTCTCAATATATTTGCCAATTATATAGAACGAAACTTAGGGGCTTTGGCAGGTAATTTCCTGTTCGGGATTATGCTCGGCAGTACCGCCACACTGGGTTATATTTTGGGTTTACCGATTGATATTCGCCACATTGCCTTCGCTTCTGCCAACTTTATTCAGGGTTTAATGAATATTAATGGCTCACCTGAAATTGGCCTGATTATTGTGTCCTTTTTAGGCGTACTGCTAATTGGTTTAACCAACTTATTTGTCAGCTTTACTTTAACCATTATTGTGGCATTGCGTGCGCGTCGGGTACGTTTTGAACAGTGGAAACCTTTGGCAAAATTGGTGCTGACTCACTTCTTAACCCGTCCAAGTGATTTCTTTTGGCCACCGAAACAACCAATTACAGTGGATGACGATTCATCCTCAAATACTGAACGAAATGCTAAAATTTAGTGCACATTTACATTGCGCACAAAGTAACAAAAAAAGAAATTCTTCTCATTTACATTGGCTTGAAATAAAGTGTACTGACTAGTACACTTTATTCCATTCATCAACCGTGCTCAAATCGGTTAAACTTACAGGGATTTTTAGCATGCCTAAAATACTGCTTTATCTCGGTAGTTTACTATTTATAATCAGTGTGTTAGTGCTAAACATTCCAAGTTGGCAACAATTTGATGTTGCCAGTGTGGAGTTTTTAAGTACCCAGCGCACCGCACATTTGAATCAATTGGCAATCACACTTTCTGTATTAGGTGGCATGCCATTTGTATTATTTTTAACCTGCCTATGGTGTTTCTATTTGGCATGGTATAAAAAATACACAAAAATTGTTTTTATCAGTGTAGGACTGGTCGTAAGTATTGCGCTTTCATGGCTGCTCAAATACCTATTCGCGCGACCTCGCCCGCCTGAAGCATTGCATTTGGTGGAAACTTTTGGCGCATCATTTCCAAGCGCTCATAGTTTTTATGCTGCAACTTTAGGTTGTTTGGTGATTTACCTGAGTTTGCAACATCCAGCGCATAAAATTTTGTCTGTGTGCGCGTGGTTATGGATGTTGCTGATGGGCATTTCCCGTGTGTATCTGGGAGTGCACTATCCTTCAGATGTCCTCTCTGGTTGGAGCATAAGTTTTATTTGGATCACATTGTGGTATCTGTTTTGCGCTCAATATCTGCAAGACAAACCAATACATAAGTTTAGATAAAAATCTAATAGAGGTGAAAGAATGATGTCTGCAAAGCTTTGGGCTCCTGCCCTGACTGCTTGCGCATTAGCCACAAGTTTAGCACTTGTGGGTTGTAGCAAAGATCCAAAAGATGCACAGCAAGCAGGTGCAGCTCAGCAAATGCCACCGACTGAGGTTGGCGTACTGGTGGCACAGCCACAAAGCGTGGAACAGTCTGTAGAACTGTCTGGACGTACCACAGCCTTTGAAATTTCAGAAGTTCGCCCACAAACCAGTGGTGTGGTTCTGAAACGTTTATTTACCGAAGGCAGCTACGTGCGTGAGGGTCAGGCGCTTTATGAAATTGACTCACGTACCAACCGTGCCAGTCTAGACAGTAGCCGTGCAGCACTCACCCGCCAGCAAGCGCAATTGAATGTGTTACGCATTAAAGAAGGTCGTTACCGTCAGTTGGTAGGCAGCAATGCAATCTCTAAACAAGAATATGATGACATTGTGGCACAGGTAAAACTTGCCGAAGCCGATGTTGCTGCGACTCAAGCAGAAGTACGCAATGCCGAAATTAACCTAGGCTATTCGACTGTACGTGCCCCAATTTCAGGGCAAACTAACCGCTCTACTGTGACTGCAGGTGCATTGGTTACTGCGAGTCAGGCGGAACCGTTGGTGACGATTCAACGCTTAGACCCAATTTATGTAGACATCAATCAGTCCAGCGCAGAGTTACTACGTTTACGTCAGCAATTGAGTCAAGGTAGTTTAAATAGCAGCAACAACACCAAAGTAAAATTAAAACTTGAAGATGGCAGCTACTACCCTGTTGAAGGTCGTTTGGCTTTTTCTGATGCCAGCGTGAACCCAGAAACAGGCACCGTGACTTTACGCGCCGTGTTCCCAAATTCAAATCATTTATTATTGCCGGGTATGTTTGCCACTGCGCAAATTGTGCAAGGTGTGATTCCTAACGCAATCTTAATTCCACAAGCTGCGATTAGCCGTACCCCAACAGGTCAGGCAATGGCAATGATTGTGAATGCCAAAGGTATTGTTGAACCGCGTCCTGTGACCACAGTTGGTACGCAAGGCAGCAACTGGATTGTGACTGAAGGTTTGCAAACTGGCGATAAAGTGATTGTCGAAGGTATTGCCAAAGTAAAACCTGAACAGCAAGTGGTCGCTAAGCCGTATCAACCGCAAGGCGCTGCTCCTCAAGCTGCACCTGCTGCACCAGCAAAATCGGGGGATGCCAAACCAGCCTCAGAAGCCCAAGCAACTGAATCAAAAGCTACTTCAAATACATAAGGAGTAGACGTTAATGGCTCACTTTTTTATTCATCGCCCCATTTTTGCATGGGTGATTTCATTGGTAATCATGTTGGCGGGGATTATTACCCTCACCAATATGCCAATTGCCCAATATCCGACCATTGCACCGCCAACGGTCACCATTGCTGCAACCTATCCGGGTGCATCTGCTGAAACTGTGGAAAACACAGTAACGCAAATTATTGAACAACAAATGAACGGCTTGGATGGTCTGCGCTATATTTCATCCAACAGTGCGGGGAACGGTTCTGCATCCATTACGTTAAACTTTGAACAAGGTATCGACCCAGATATTGCACAGGTTCAAGTACAGAACAAATTGCAATCTGCTACGGCGCTCTTGCCTGATGATGTGCAACGTCAAGGCGTGAAAGTGACCAAATCAGGAGCGAGCTTCTTACAGGTTCTCGCTTTTTATTCACCTGATGAAAGCCTGTCTGCCGATGATATTAAAGACTATGTTAACTCTAACATTTCTGAACCGCTGAGCCGTGTTGCAGGTGTGGGTGAAGTACAAGTCTTTGGTGGCTCATACGCAATGCGTATTTGGATGGATCCTGCCAAAATGGCAAGCTTGCAAGTCACACCAAGTGATATTGCTCAAGCGATTCGTACCCAAAACGCACAGGTTGCGGTAGGTCAATTGGGCGGCGCACCTGCAATTCAAGGTCAGGCTTTGAATGCTACAGTAACTGCGCAAAGCTTGCTGCAAACACCTGAACAATTCAGCAATATTTTTCTAAAAAATACCGCTTCAGGCGCTCAAGTGCGCTTGGGTGATGTCGCACGAATTGAACTTGGTGCAGACAACTATCAGTTTATTTCTAAATACAACGGCAAGCCTGCGGGCGGTGTCGCAATTAAATTATCTACAGGTGCTAACGCCCTAGATACTGCTGCTGCTGTGGAAGAACGCCTCAAGCAATTACGTCCTAACTACCCTGCGGGTTTAAAGGATGAGTTGGCTTTTGATACCACGCCATTTATTGAACTTTCGATTAAGAGTGTTGTTAAAACCTTAATTGAAGCGATCATTTTGGTCTTTATTGTGATGTTCCTGTTCTTGCAGAACTGGCGCGCCACAATTATTCCAACTATGGCCGTACCTGTGGTGGTACTGGGTACCTTTGCCGTGATCAACATGTTTGGCTTCTCGATTAACACCCTGACCATGTTTGCCATGGTACTGGCGATTGGTCTATTGGTCGATGACGCAATTGTCGTGGTGGAAAACGTAGAACGTGTCATGGTCGAAGAACATCTTGACCCTGTGGCGGCGACTGAAAAGTCGATGAAACAGATTTCAGGCGCACTGATCGGGATTACCTCGGTATTGTCTGCGGTATTCGTACCTATGGCATTCTTTGGTGGGACTACAGGCGTTATTTATCGTCAATTCTCAATTACGCTTGTGACTGCAATGGTGTTGTCACTGGTCGTAGCGTTGACCTTTACCCCTGCCCTATGTGCCACGATTCTTAAACAACACGATCCAAACAAGCCTGAAAGCAACGGTATTTTTGCGCGTTTCTTCCGCTGGTTTAACCGCAGTTTCGATAAGCTCTCGGTTAAATATCAAGGTGGTGTTAACCGCATGACGCATCATAAAATCTTCTCGGGGGTTTTATATGCAGTGGTACTGGGCATTATTGTGTTAGTGTTCCAAAAACTACCATCATCATTCTTGCCTGATGAAGATCAGGGCGTGGTGATGACATTGGTACAACTCCCACCAAATGCAACTTTGGAACGTACTGACGCCACCATGACCAGCATGACCAACTTTTTCAGAGAAAATGAAAAAGAGCATGTGCAGTCGGTATTTAGTGTTTCAGGCTTCTCTTTCTCAGGCGTTGGTCAAAACGCAGGTATGGCGTTCATTAAGTTAAAAGACTGGAGTGAGCGTACAAGCCCTGAATCTCAAGTTGGTGCAATTATCCAGCGTGGTATGGCACTGAACATGATTGTGAAAGATGCCACTTACATCATGCCATTACAGCTTCCTGCGATGCCAGAATTAGGTGTCAGCTCAGGCTTTAACTTGCAACTGAAAGATGCTGCGGGCAATGGTCATGAAAAACTCACCATGGCACGTAATATTGTGTTGGGTGAAGCATCTAAAGACCCTCGCTTAATGGGCGTACGTCCAAATGGTCAAGAAGATACACCACAGTACCGTATTATTATTGACCAAGCGCAAGCAGGTGCGGCAGGTGTCAGCATTGCTGAAATCAACAGCACCATGGGCATGGCTTGGGGTGGTTCGTACATCAATGACTTTATTGACCGTGGTCGTGTGAAAAAAGTTTATGTTCAAGCTGAATCAGACTCACGCATGATGCCTGAAGACCTGAACAAGTGGTATGTCCGCAACAACCGTGGTGAAATGGTGCCATTCTCTGCCTTTGCAACAGGTGAATGGACTTATGGTTCACCTCGTTTGGAACGCTATAACGGCGTATCTGCCAAGAACATTCAGGGTGCACCTGCGCCAGGTGTCAGCTCTGGTGAAGCCATGCAAGCGATGGAAGAAATTGTCGCAAAACTTCCATCTATGGGCTTAAACGGCTTTGACTATGAATGGACAGGTTTATCACTTGAAGAACGTGAATCGGGCGATCAGGCACCATTCCTCTATGCACTGTCATTACTGATTGTATTCTTGTGTTTGGCAGCCTTGTATGAAAGCTGGTCTATTCCATTCTCGGTGCTGTTGGTGGTACCGTTGGGTATTGTCGGAGCATTATTGCTCACCTTCGGGGGCATGATCTTGTTCAAAAACCCGAACCTATCCAACAACATTTACTTCCAAGTGGCAATTATTGCCGTGATTGGTTTATCAGCCAAAAACGCGATTTTGATTGTGGAATTTGCCAAAGAGCTACAAGAAAAAGGTGAAGACCTGTTTGAAGCGACCTTGCATGCTGCAAAAATGCGTTTACGCCCAATCATTATGACCACTTTGGCCTTTGGTTTTGGTGTATTGCCGCTTGCACTTTCATCAGGTGCGGGTGCAGGTAGCCAACACTCGGTCGGTTATGGTGTGTTAGGTGGTGTGATTAGCTCAACCTTGTTAGGGATCTTCTTTATTCCTGTATTCTATGTCTGGATTAGAAGTATCTTTAAATACAAACCAAAACAACAAAATAATCAGGAGCATGTATCGTGATGCAAAACTTATGGTCGCATACAGGCCGTGGTATTGCGGTTTCTGCCCTCGCGCTTGCTTTGACAGCCTGTCAAAGTATGCGTGGGCTAGAGCCCGTCGCTCAGACAAGTATTCCAAGCAGCTATACTGCTGCTGCATCGGGTACTTCAGTGGCTGAACAAGGTTATAAAGATTTCTTTGCCGATCAACGCTTATTACAAGTCTTGGATATGGCATTGAACAATAACCGTGATTTACGCACAGCGACGCTGAATATCCAACGTGCCCAACAAGCCTATCAAATTACCGAAAACAACCAGTTACCTACCATTGGTGCTAGCGGTGGCGTACTGCGTCAAGATCAAGGTACTGCTTTAGGCACACACACACGCTATAACGTTGGTTTAGGTGTAACTGCCTACGAACTAGATTTTTGGGGTCGTGTACGCAGCTTAAAAGACAATGCATTAGATAACTTCTTGGCAACTCAAAGCTCGCGTGATGCCACACAAATTGCCTTGATTGGTCAGGTGGCGCAAGCATGGCTCAACTATTCTTTTGCCAATGCCAATTTAAAACTGGCAGACCAAACCTTAAAAACACAGCTTGAGTCTTATAACCTCAACAAAAAGCGTTTTGATGTCGGCATTGATAGTGAATTACCTGTCCGTCAGGCACAAATTTCAGTTGAAACTGCACGTAATGATGTCGCCAACTACAAAACCCAAGTCGCGCAAGCACAAAACTTGCTGAACTTGTTGGTGGGCGAACAAGTTCCAAGTGCGTTATTGCCAACGCAGCGTGTGACGCACATTACCAAAACTACCGCAATTGGCGCTGGCTTACCAAGTGACTTGCTGAATAACCGTCCTGATATTCGTACTGCAGAGTATCGACTATCGGCTGCGGGTGCCAATATTGGTGCAGCAAAAGCACGTTTATTCCCAAGCATTAGCCTCACGGGCAATGCAGGCTATGCATCAACTGACTTGAGTGATTTGTTTAAATCAGGCAGTTTTGTTTGGGCAGTGGGCCCGAGCATCGACTTGCCAATTTTTGATTGGGGCACACGCCAAGCCAACATCAAAATTTCAGAAACGGATCAACAAATTGCTTTGGCTGACTATGAAAAATCAATTCAGTCTGCATTCCGTGAAGTGAATGATGCTTTGGCAGTTCGTCAAAATATTGGTGATCGTTTAGCGGCACAAAAACGCTTGGTTGATGCGACCAATACCACTTATAAATTATCTAATGCACGCTTCCGCGCAGGCATTGACAACTATTTAACCGTGTTGGATGCACAGCGTACGTCTTATGCAGCAGAACAAGGTTTATTGTTGTTGGAACAAGCCAATTTGAACAATCAGGTGGAGTTGTATAAATCTTTGGGTGGCGGTGTGAAAGCCAATACTTCAGATGCCACATCACAACCTGCATCATCGGCAGAACGTAAAGCGCAATAAGTCTTTGCGTCTACCTTAAATTTGCTGCTTAACAGCTCAGATATAAAGACTAAATCAGCTCACTTCGGTGGGCTTTTTTATTGCTTTTTGCAAGCACATTTCATATCTTCAATACGTCTTGTTTTTAAATATTAGAATCTTATGTTGCTTAGTAATCTTGAATCTGTACCAGGTCATCGTATTTCACGGCAAATTGATGTGGTCTATGGCAGCACCGTACGCAGTAAGCATGTGGGGCGTGACTTCTTGGCAGGACTCAAAAATATTGTCGGTGGTGAATTAACGGCTTATACCGAATTACTAGAAGAATCACGCCAAGAAGCGATGGATCGTATGATTGCTAAAGCACGTGGTTTAGGTGCCAATGCTATTGTTGGGATTCGCTTTTCTACTTCAAATATCGCTCAAGGTGCTTCGGAATTGTTTGTTTATGGTACAGCAGTGGTGGTCGAGGCAGATATTCCTAAACTTCCAGACCCATTTCCAGCATCACACTAAAGCAAAGATTATTGAACAGGAATAACATCACATGGATAATTTAATTCTGCAAATTGTTGTCTTTGCGATTTTATTTGCCGTAGGCTTTGGTTTTGGGCGACACAACGAACGCAAACATTTCAAATATTTAGCCGAGCAAGAACTGCGTTTAAGTTATATTCAGATTGATAATAACCGCTTCCAGACCAGTCCCAATTTTGGGCAATTGATACACAGCAATGTGGTCATTTCTCATGATTATTTTAAGTTTGTGATTGCCAATATTCAGAACTTCTTTGGCGGGCGCTTGACCAGTTATGAAAGTATTGTCGAGCGGGCGCGTCGTGAAGCCATCGTCCGTTTAAAATTAGAAGCTGAAAAAATGGGCGCAAATCATATTATGGGGCTGCGTTTAAGCACCACAGAATTGGGGATGCAAGGCGGCATGGTCGAAGTCTTTGCTTATGGAACGGCGGTTCAAAATAGCGTTAGTCAATTCTCTGCAAAACGCTGAGTACATCTTTCAGCGTTTGTAAAGAATTTAGTATAAATACTGATCTCGATAAGGCTGAGGAATTTGATATTGCCGACCATCAAATTTTAAAGTGAAACGCTGTTGAGTAGACACTCGTTTAGTTTCTTTGCAATTTTCTAAATCGCCCGACATTTCATAATGTTGAATACGATCACGTAATTGCATATCAAAATATTGTCGAGTTGTATTTCGCAAGATCATTAAAATAGCTTTGCTTTCTATTACTTTGGCATTACAACGTGTATCGGTTTCTGCCTGATAGCGCGCTACGATTAAGCCGTTTAAAATTTTCTTGTTATGTTGTAAATCATATAAATCGAGTACTTGCGCCGAAAATGGATTAGCACTTGAACGTCCTGCATAATTCCTTCTTAAACCAATTGCCCTTAAGCTTTCAGAAACTTGATACGGCGCCAAATCTAATTGGATAGAACGCAGTTCAATTGCATCTGAAGGCAAAAGCTCTTTCACGTGATAGATTGAATGAAACTTTTGCGTTTTACTATTTACGGTTAAAAAAGTCAGCTGATAATCATCTACAGGTTGATCATCTTTTGTCTGAGTTTCAGCATAAGCAATTAAAGTTTGTTCAGGAACATTGGGGAAATCCGCACAAGCCAAAAAGTCCTCATTCACTGTGGTTGTATTTGTGTGCTGTCGTAAAATCTTTTCAATATATTCAGGTTGTTTACACAACGAATCATCGTTTGTTTGTAATTTGGCAAATGTCGTTTGAGTCATCCCTAAGAAAGCGAAAAGCCACGCGCTGATAAATAAAAAAATACCTTTCATCATTGAACGCATGGCTCATCCTTCTTTTTGTTTTTATTATTTTATTTTGAAGTCACTTTGATTAAAAATTACTTCACTTTGGTTTTACGAATCATTTTATATAAAGTACTTGGCGATAAACGCGACACCAACACGCCCAGTTTTTCTTTAGCGCCCCCGACCACGATATATTCATCGCCTGCCATGAGTGCTTTAACTGTATTTTTAGCAAAAACATCGGCATCTAAACCATTTTCAATGGCTTCATCTTGATGTCCTTGTGGTTTGCCTTCACCATTCAACGCATTAAAAGACACATTGGTATTCACAAATCCTGGGAAAACAACTGAAACCTGTACGCCCTGCTCCGCTACTTCGGCACGCAAACTATTCGCCCACATGTGAATGGCACTTTTCGCTGCAGAATATGACGCGCGATATTGCGTACCCAATAATGCTGCAACACTAGATACAAAAATAATGCGACCATGTTTTTGCTGTAAAAAGGTCGGCAAGACAGTTTTGGTCAGAAAGACCTGAGAAAAATAATCCACTTCCATAATGGTGCGTTCAGTCTGCATAGTGGTATCGGCAATTAAAGCGCGCTGACTTAAACCTGCATTATTAATTAGCCAGTCAATGCGTCCTTTACGTGCCAAAACTTGTTCATACGCATGTAACACCTGACTTTCATTGGTAATATCTGCACATACAGAAAGATGACGTTCAGGATTCAGCAAACTCACGCGTACTTTTTCAAGTTCTTCATAACGACGTGCGGTTAAAATCACTTGTGCACCTTGTAAAGCACACTCTTTTGCCAATGCCTTACCAATGCCAGAAGATGCACCTGTAATCCACACCACTTTATGTTCCAAGTTTTCCCGTTTTGCCATAACCGTTTGTCCGCGTTATTTAAAAATTTAAGTCATCAAAATTTAAGTCTTAGGTTTTGCAGGATGCTGCAAAAACCCAAGAAAATGGTTTAAATATATCTCTGCACTTTCCAAATCGAATTGCGCACCCATTTTTTCTAGGCGTTTATACCCCAGTTGCGTAGTCAAATGAATCACGCCGTTTAAAGTTTTATCGACCACCAAATTAAATTTCAGCATTTTTTTCGGATCACGAATTAAATAACCCACGCCCTGATCAATAATTTGAGTAAACCCTTTAAATGCAGGCGCAATACATGCACTGTTGCCCTGCCGAATTTGCTCAATACAACCCAACGTTTCTTTCATAACAATACTATCGACAGGATAAGTCACAAAACCTTGCCCTTCCTGCTGATACATCATGCTTGCCAGATAATTCACCATAGGCGTTAAGCGTTCATTGCCAAAAAACGACACCGACCATGGCATATATTTTTGCATGGTTTGTATGACTTGCTGAATAATTTTTTCAGATTCACCATCCAGTGAATGACTAGAACGTGACAATTCACCAAAAAGTTGCTCAATAATTTCACAAGAAATATCGGTCAGTACCGCCCCCAAAGCTTTAGATAAACTTTCCGATTCACCTGCATTGAGTTGTTGATGAATGTGTTGAAATCTTTGATATGTTTCTGGTTTTAATTTTAAAGATACAGCATAAGTCATAACTGAACTTGCCTATTTTGACCGTATTGATGTGTTTTCATCTATTTTAAAATCCATTGCTTAAACCCAGTTTAAAACAGTGTTACAGGCAACGGAGAACTTGAGGTTTTTATCATACTTGTCGCCCATCATACGATGAGTTTGCCCAACTGCCAATTGCGATAAGTTTGGCTGAGTTGAATCTCGCTTAGCGGGCAATTTTTTTGCTACAATAGTTGCAATTTTTTATTCACTTTTAACCTGTTCTTACTATGACTGATTCAGCGCAAAATATTGCTACAACCTACGATCCTACCGAGATCGAGAAAAAATGGTACAAGACTTGGGAAGAAAACGGCTACTTTAAGCCGTCTGAAAAAGGCGAATCATTCTGTATCATGATTCCGCCGCCAAACGTCACAGGTAGCTTGCACATGGGTCATGGTTTTAACAACGCCATTATGGATGCCCTCACGCGCTTTAACCGTATGTCGGGTAAAAATACCTTATGGCAACCGGGTACAGACCACGCGGGTATTGCCACACAAATGGTAGTAGAGCGTCAATTGGGCGCGCAAAATATCAGCCGCCATGACTTAGGTCGTGAAAAATTCATCGAAAAAGTCTGGGAATGGAAAGAACAATCTGGCGGTAACATTACCCGTCAAATCCGCCGTTTAGGTTCTTCGGTAGATTGGTCACGTGAACGCTTCACTATGGACGAAGGCTTATCGAATGCGGTGAAAGAAGTTTTCGTGAAATTACACGAAGAAGGTTTAATTTACCGCGGCAAACGCCTTGTAAACTGGGATCCAAAATTACAAACTGCCCTTTCTGACTTAGAAGTTGAGTCGGATAAAGAAGAACAAGGTTCATTGTGGCACTTCAAATATTTCTTTGAAGATAAATCACTACGCACTCACGATGGTAAAGATCACATTGTAGTAGCAACCACTCGTCCTGAAACATTGCTGGGTGATACTGCGGTTGCGGTTGCCCTTGATGATGAGCGTTACTCGCACCTTGTTGGTCAAAACATCATCCTCCCAATTACAGGTCGTGCCGTTCCAATCGTAAAAGATGAGTATGTCGATAAAGAATTCGGTACAGGTTGTGTAAAAATTACCCCTGCACACGACTTCAATGACTATGAAGTGGGTAAACGCTGCGAATTGCCAATCATCAATATCTTCAACAAAAATGCTGAAGTATTGGCTGAGTTTGAATATATTGCGAAAGCAGGCGAACAAATTTCTAAAACCATTCCTGCACCTGCAGACTACATTGGTTTAGAGCGTTTTGAAGCACGTAAAAAATTAGTTGAACAAGCGGAAAGCGAAGGTTGGTTAGATCAAATCCAACCGTACACCTTGAAACCACCTCGCGGTGACCGTTCGGGCGTAATTGTTGAGCCATTATTGACAGATCAATGGTATGTCAAAATTGCACCGTTGGCGCAGCCTGCAATTGAAGCAGTGAAAGATGGTCGCATCAAGTTCGTGCCTGAACAATACAGCAATATGTATATGGCGTGGATGAACAACATTCAGGACTGGTGTATCTCGCGTCAATTATGGTGGGGGCATCGTATTCCCGCTTGGTACGATGCTGAAGGTAATGTATTCGTTGGTCGTGACGAAGCAGAAGTTCGTGCGAAAAACAACATCCCCGCTGACGTTGAATTAAACCAAGACGAAGACGTACTCGATACATGGTTCTCATCAGGTCTGTGGACATTCTCAACTTTAGGCTGGACAGGCGATGCTGAAAAAGACAAAGCCAACTACTTCTTAAACACCTTCCATCCAACAGATGTATTGGTCACTGGCTTTGACATCATCTTTTTCTGGGTTGCCCGCATGATCATGCTGACCATGCACTTCATGAAAAATGAAGATGGTACGCCACAAGTTCCGTTCAAAACTGTGTATGTACATGGTTTAGTTCGTGACAGCGAAGGTCAAAAAATGTCGAAGTCTAAGGGCAACGTACTTGACCCATTAGACTTGATTGATGGTGTTGATCTTGAAACTTTAGTGCAAAAACGTACGACAGGTTTGATGAACCCGAAACAAGCAGCGAAAATTGAAAAATCGACCCGCAAAGAATTCCCAGAAGGGATTCAGGCTTATGGTACAGATGCAGTTCGTTTTACCTTCTGTGCATTGGCAAACACAGGTCGTGACATCAAGTTTGATATGAAACGTGTGGAAGGTTATCGTAACTTTGCCAACAAAATTTGGAATGCTACCCGTTTTGTATTGATGAATGTTGAAGGTCAAACGGTTGGTCAAGAAGCACGTCAAGACCTTTGGGAATTGCCTGAACAGTGGATTGTGAGCCGTTTACAAAAGGCAGAGCAAGCTGTTCATCAAGCGTTTGCAACGTATCGTTTAGACTTGGCTGCGCAAGCGATTTATGACTTTATTTGGAATGAATACTGCGACTGGTATGTAGAGCTGACCAAACCAGTTCTGAATGATGAGTCTGTTTCTGAAGAACGTAAAGCTGAAGTTCGTCGTGTATTGCTTGCGGTGATGGAAGCTTCTTTACGTCTTGCGCACCCAATCATGCCGTACTTGACGGAAGAAATTTGGCAAACCCTTGCGCCAATGATTGGCTTGGGTGGCGAAACCATTATGTTGGCAAACTACCCTGTTGCAGATGAAGCCAAAATCAACGAACAAGCCGAAGCAGATATGCAATGGCTACAAGGTTTGATTGGTGCAGTGCGTAACATTCGTGGTGAAATGGGTCTAGGTAATGCACGTTTATTACCTGTACTTTTACAGAACACGACTGAAGCAGAAAAAGCACAGATTTCTCGTATTGAGCCGTTGTTTAAAGCATTGGCGAAAGTTGAGAGCATTACCTTCTTGACGGATGGCGAACAACCACCATTGTCTTCTTCTTCTGTAGTTGGTCATGTGTCTGTGTTCGTTCCAATGAAGGGCTTAATTGACCCGAAAGCGGAATTGGGTCGTTTGCAAAAAGACTTAGACAAGGTTCAAAAGCAGCACGATCAAATTGCAACTAAACTTGCGAACGAAGGTTTTGTCAGCAAGGCACCTGCAGCGGTTGTTGAAGGTGAACGTGCGAAATTAGCTGAGTTTGCTGATCAGTTAGCGAAGATTAAAGCGAATATGGAGCAAATTGCAGCGCTTTAATTACATAAAACATCTAGTCTATGGACTATAACGTCATTTCAGTTTAGATTGACGTTATAGTCTTCTTACATATAAAGGTTATATGGAAACTTTAGTTGTAAAAAACTTCTTAGTTATTAAAGAAGCATTTTTAGATATTAAAAAAATTAATGTTATTATCGGTTCACAAGGAACTGGTAAGAGTGTACTTGCAAAAACAGTGTATTTCTTTAAAAGTTGTGAGTCATCACTAAGAAAAAATATTTCAAAAATTGAAACTTTTGAGCAATTTAGTGAATCCTTCATAGAGCGTTTTACTTCTCTTTTTCCTAGTTATGCATGGGAACATCAAGATTTCTCTATTACCTATCACAGTGATAATTTATTGATAAGAATAAGTAATGATGCAGGGAAATTACTCGTAAGCTTTGACCCGAAAATCGTTACCGCATATAAAAAATGCTTAGACAAAATGAGTATTTTATTAGAAGAAATGGATGAAAATAAATCTTCTAAAGAAATGAAATATTCATTACCTGTTGAATTCTTATATAAAGAACAGATACGTAATTGGTTAAAAAATTCAGACCTAAAAATTTTCATTGAAGATGCAAATTTTATTCCTGCATCTAGATCTTTCTTTTCCCAATTTCAAGAAAACTTATTTACTATCTTAAGTAGTAGAAATAATTTAGACCCCTTATTAGTTGACTTCGGAAGATTATATGAAGTTTATCTTTCATTCTTCCTAAGAAATAAAAATGATCTTGCAGAAATCTTACCTACTCAATTTATTAAAGATATTTTAGGTGGTGAAATCTCAAAAATAGATGATAAAATTTTTTTAGTTAAGAATAACAGTAAAACAGAAGTTATTCATACTTCTTCAGGGCAACAAGAAGCTCTACCGATGTTAATAACTCTTGCTGTACTTTCTTACATCCAAGATGAAAGCTATATTTTTATAGAAGAGCCAGAGGCACATCTTTTTCCTATTTCACAAGCAAAAATTATTAAACTTTTAACGAATATGTATAGTAATAGTTTTAACTTCTTTATTACTACCCATAGTCCATACATTTTAAGTGAGCTTAATAACTACTTATATGCAAAAGACTTAATGAAGAGAGGATTACTTTCTCAAGAAGAATACGATCATATTCTTCCTTCTACGTCAGCAATTGATATAAATGATATATGTGCTTATAAAATAGAGGATGGTTTTTTATATTCAATAATCAATGAAGAATATTCAATGATCGATTCAGAGGAATTAGATAAAGCATCTAGCCATGCTTCTGATATTTATAATCAATTATTAGAATTTGAGCCTCAAGATTAATTTTATGACTAATTACGAATCTTGTTCATGTAAAAAGATTTTTTCTCAGAAAGAGAATAAGTCTTCATTTTCTTTACATAATAAAAATTTTTACGTTTGTGAAGTAAAAATTGATGGTGGTTTAATTACTGCGGGTAATAAATGTGATTGGCTTTATAAAGTCTACGAACATAAATGCAAAAGTCGAGAAAATAATCCCTTGACACATTGCCCAACCAATATTAGCTGTAGTACTCAAAGTCTTAATTTAAAAGAAACTATCTTTATTGAGTTAAAAGGTGAAGATTTAGATAAAGCTGTTCTTCAAATTGAAGAAACTCATAATTATCTAAAGAAAAACCATCCTGATTATTTGTGTAACAATAAAAGAGCATATGCTGTAACAACTCGTTGCCCTAGCAAAACTTCTGAACTTGATAAGATCAAACGAAATCTTAAAAAAAATACAGGGATAACCCTCGATAGAGTAAAACCTACTTCTAGTATAAATCTCTAATTTCATGAAATGTTTCTTTCATTTTAATTGAAATGAAAGAAACATTAGCTTTTTACACAAAACTAAATTGAATAAAAGTCACTAATTATAAAAACACTTAGGAACTTTTACTTCAATCTCTAAAACTTCGTCCGTTCTGCATCATATTCGACAGCATCATCTGTTCCATGCTGACCACCATCCAACTCAATCACCAAACCAATTTCATGACAGAAAAAAATCCACAATATAAGGTTGAATTACATACTGACGACGAAATTTCAGATTCATAAAACGCTTGGCACGAAGTCACTGCCACAGCAAATTTTCAGCATCCATAGCAACATGACGCATAGATTTGGCAAATTGTAATAGTTGTGAATTCATCTTCTGATTCATTATTTTTTGTATTTATAGTTTTTAGACAATATAACAGTTTTTTTGTTTTCCTAAACCACTCAAGTAATTGCAGTTATTTACTCAAAACCACTATTTTACCCACTCAATTTAACCATAGTATCAAGCATCAAAATAACAAAATAGACAATCTATGGATTGGTTTACCATCTTTATTCACGACACCACATGGACATTTGTTGCCGAATTAATGATTCGGGCAGCACTCATGTTTAGCATGATTATTATATTTTTGCGCCTTACAGGGAAACGCGGAGTACGCCAGCTTTCTATTTTTGAATTGGCCATTATTTTATCGCTCGGTTCTATTGCGGGCGACCCCATGTTCACTGAGGATTTACCTTTGGTACACGCCTTGGTGGTGATGACAGTAGTGATTGCAATGTATCGCCTGACCACATGGCTCATGATGAAATACCAACCCTTTGAAGATTTGATTGAAGGTAAATCACTGTATATTGTAGAAAATGGCGAACTTGTCTTAGAAAAAATTAAGTACGGTAAAATGTCGCATGATGAATTCTTTGCCGAAATGCGCCAACAAGGCGTGGAGCATTTAGGGCAAGTACGTGTTGGCTTACTAGAAAGTGATGGAAAATTCAGCATGTTGTTTTTTCATGGCGATGCCACACGCTATGGTTTACCCTTATTTCCTAAAGCTTGCCAACTCGCGTACCGCATAGTTCCACACACTTATTATGCCTGCATGTATTGCGGGCATGTCCGTTTACTTAAACATGCCAATGAAGTCTGCCCGCGTTGTAATCACCAACAATGGACACAGGCAATCAATACCCCATACCGCAGCTAGAATATGCTGATTTTACCTGCAACACATCTCTATGCGACTTAAACTGTCGCAGGATTGTCATAATTTAAAGTTATACTGCCTGCGCTGCCGAAGTGAAGCACTGAAAGCGCAAATAATAATTTTTGAAAATCACAAAAACGAGATCGGTATCTACTTCAATGTGGATACCTTTTATACTCCAGCGACTCTTTAAGGGTCGCTTTTATTTTTTCACTCAATGTATTTTTTAAAGTGGTTTAAGTCTGTCATCCTGTCTTGATGATCTATATTCTTATTCAAGTGCTGATAAATGAGTGCTTTTCGCAAGCTTTGCCCATTTCCAGATCGGTACAAGGCAAAAAATCGCAACAATACAAATCAACAATAAGTAATTCGCGTAGCCTAAAGCATCGCCTAAGATTCCACTCAGGGTATAAAGTACCCCGCTCACAGTCGCCATAATCGCAACCTGAAATGTAAAATCAGTCCCTGCATATTGTTTACGACTGTACTGCATAATCAAGGTTAGCATCACTACAAGTAACATGGCAGAGCAAAAATCTTCCGCAGCATTAATGCTATAAATCAGCCAGTGTGCCACATCAACTTGCTGTTCATACAATTCAGCCAAATAAGCATAGGCCACTAAACTCAAAATTTTAAGCACAGAAAAAATGATGAGGGCATGCGCTCTAGACCACCATTTCAGCATCAACCCTGCGATGCCTGCACCCAACAAAGCGGCCATTGCTCCCAACATGGTCACATAAATGCCAATTTGAGAAAAGCTTAAGCCTAAATCTACCATTAAAGGTTTTAATAAAGGGCCAGCCAAACCATCGGCAATTTTAAAGCTGAGTAACACCCATAGCCATGCGTACAGTACAGGCGTTTCCACAAAATAGCGCAGATATTCACGAATCGCAGCAAGACGTGCGTGAAATGACATTTTACTTTGAGCTTGAACAAGCACTTGTTTAGCAGCATGTTGTGGCTCTTTAAACATTAAAATTGGCAAGGTATTTAAAAACACCAATCCCGCTAAAATTAAGAAAGTTTTTTGCCAATCTAGCCAATCCAATGCCCACAGAATTGCACCACCACCCACAATAAAGCCCAGTCGTGAACCAACCACCTGAAAGGTATTACCCCAATGTTGCTGTTTGGCTTGTAAAATATTGACCGCCAAACCATCGGTGGCAATATCTTGGGTTGCACCGACCAAGTTCATACCGAGCAAAGCCACAAAAAACACCCACAAATATATAGGATGATTTAAGGACTCAATCGGTAAAAAGGACAGCCCAATCAGCACCAAAACACTCAGCCACTGGCACGGCAAAATCCAGCTACGATAATGCCCAAAATATGAATGTCCAAAGCGATCCACCAAAGGTGCCCAAAACACTTTGATTGACCATGGCAGCATTAACAAACCGAAACCGCCAATATGTGCCAAAGACACACCTTGCGCACGTAAAATCACAGGCAAGGCATGGGTCATAAAACCAACAGGCAAGCCCTGCGCCCAATACAGAGAAAATAACAACAAATAAGTTTGGCGCAAATTGGGCATAGCATCTCAATTTAGATATGGGCAAAAGATCAAAAAAACGCAGTACTACACTAAAATTTTGAATAATGGATTGTTATTTTTCATCACTTTCACATTCAGATTTCGACTATTTTGCCAATGAATCAGACAAAGCGAAAGTCTAATATCTTGAATAGATTTAGATTCATGCGTCATGATATTGGGTATTTATTGTTGTTAATCACGCACGTCAGGATGACATCGCATTCATGAAAATCACCAATCCTTTTGCACGCAGTGCACGGCAATTTCCACAGTTACCCGACCAAGTTCCACAACGTGGAACAGCCAGCAGTCGTGCTTTATTTAAAAATATTTTTTTGGCGCAAGGCTGGCAAATGGTGGGCGAATTTCCCAACTTGCCCAAAGCAGTTGCTATTATCTCACCGCATACGTCAAATATTGATGCGTGGCATGGTTTTACCGCCCTACTCGGTTTAGGTATTCAAATTACTATTTTTGGTAAGCACACTTTATTTGAAACCCCACTCAAGCCACTTTTAAACTGGATTGGGGTAATTCCTGTGGTGCGCCATTCTCCTCAAGGACATACCCAAGATATTATTGAGATTGTACGAAAAAAAGAAAAAATCTGGATTGGTATGGCGCCCGAAGGCACACGTAAACAAGCCGAAAATATCCGCAGTGGCTTTTACCATATTGCCTACGGCGCCAATATCCCAATTGTGATGTTCTCTTTTGATTATGCACACAAAACCATTCATATTTTGGGCGTGTTTCATCCTACGGGCGATTATGCTCAAGATTTAGATGCAATTTATACGCAATATCACGGCAAGTTTTCGGCTAAAAATCCACATTGGTTGGCAAAACCGTTACAAAAGCTTTTGAAAAAGGGCTAGTCAAAGTTTCTATTTTTTGTTCAGATGGGCGCAATATTCTTTGATCTAAATTTAGATTTGATATGCAACTGATTCGTTATTCTTTAGTGGGCGTACTAGCTCTAACTTTGGCTAGCTGCGACAAAACAACAAAAACACCGCCAAGCACCACACCTATCCAAGCACGTGAACCTGTAATTGCACTGGCGCTGGGTGGCGGTGGTGCTAAAGGTTTTGCACATATTGGCGTCATTAAAGTTTTAGAGTCTCACGGGATTAAACCAAAAATTGTCACAGGCACCAGTGCAGGCAGCTTTGTCGGCAGTTTATACGCCAGTGGCAAAAGTCCTTACCAACTCCAACACATTGCCCTGACCTTTAAAGAATCCGACATCCGTGATTTAACCTTAAACCGTCAGGGTTTTATTGCAGGTCAAAAGTTACAAGACTTTGTCAATCAACACGTGGCAAATAAACCGATTGAGAAATTTCCAATTCGTTTTGCTGCCGTTGCCACACGTTTAGATAATGGACGTAAAGCCGACTTTATTAAAGGCAATGCTGGTCAAGCCGTACGTGCCTCTTGCAGTATTCCGAATGTTTTTGTACCTGCCACCATTGGCGGAACACAATATGTGGATGGCGGCTTGGTTAGCCCGATTCCCGTACAAACAGCTAAAGCCATGGGTGCCGACTTAGTCATTGCGGTAGATATTTCTGCACGTCCGACTGGCAATCAACCTGTCAGCATGTGGGGCTTACTCGATCAAACCCTCAATATTATGGGGCAGCAAAGTATCAATCAGGAATTGGCGCAGGCCAATATTGTGATTCAACCTAAAGTTGGACATATTGGTACTCTAGATTTAAAAGCCAGTAACCAAACCATTTTGGAAGGTGAGAAAGCCGCACAACTACAGGTCAAAGCAATTCTGCAAGCCATCAGTAACTTTAAAAAATCCCCTGCTGCGCTGAAGCCTGCACCGCGTCCGAAATTTTAAGATTCAGTGATTTTTTTAATATTCATAAACTTATTGATCTGTTAAAGTGATGAGAACGCATCTTTTTAAGTCGATGCGTTTCTCTAAGCAATTAGAATTAACCAATCGTAAAAAAATACGCGAGTAGATGTATGGAATTCGTTCTTGAACCTTGGCACTGGTTTGTACTAGGCGTTCTGTTAATGCTTTCAGAACTGGTCTTGCCTGCATTTGCCGCTTTATGGTTTGGCGTTGGGGCAGTCATGGTCGGTATTTTATACTTGATGTTCCCCATGATGGGCACCACCACCCAATTGGTGATGTGGATTATCTTGTCGGTACTATGTACCTTGGCGTGGTTTAAATTTATCAAACCCTTATCTACCGATAAAACCAAAGCAGGCTTGTCACGCGAAGCCACTATTGGACAAATTGGCATGGTTATTCAAACCAACTTGGAACACGATCAAATTAAAGTCCGTTTCCCGATGCCCGTACTTGGTTCAGACGAATGGAACTGCCGCACCACGAGTCCTGTGCAAGTGGGAGATCGTATTCGCGTGATTGATATTTTGGGTAATGATTTGGTGGTGCAGCCGCATCACAGCGCACATGACAACGAAAAAGTGAGAAATTAAAATGTCTGGTGGATCTATTATTGTTTTAGCGATTTTAGCCTTTGTTGGAATTACCATTTTTAAAGGCGTGCGAATTGTTCCGCAAGGTTATAAGTGGATTGTGCAACGTCTGGGTAAATACCACACTACACTTGCACCGGGACTTAACTTCGTCATTCCTTATGTCGATGAAGTGGCCTATAAAGTCACCACCAAAGATATTGTATTAGATATCCCATCTCAGGAAGTTATTACCCGTGACAATGCAGTTCTACTCATGAATGCGGTTGCGTACATAAACCTCACGACTCCTGAAAAAGCAGTGTATGGCATTGAAAACTATACTTGGGCGATTCAAAACCTTGTTCAAACCTCATTGCGTTCTATTGTGGGTGAAATGGATTTGGATGATGCCTTGTCTTCACGTGATCACATCAAAGCCAAACTCAAAGCAGCCATTTCTGATGATATTTCAGACTGGGGAATTACCCTTAAAACTGTAGAAATTCAGGATATTAAACCATCGCATACCATGCAGGCAGCTATGGAAGAACAAGCTGCAGCAGAACGTCAGCGTCGTGCTACCGTAACCAAAGCCGATGGTGAAAAACAAGCGGCTATTTTAGAAGCCGATGGTCGTTTGGAAGCTTCACGTCGTGATGCAGAAGCGCAAGTTGTATTGGCAGAATCTTCTCAACGTGCCATTGAAATGGTCAGCTCTGCGGTAGGTGATAAAGAAATTCCTGTGGCATACTTATTGGGTGAGCAATATGTAAAAGCCATGCAAGATATGGCGAAATCCAACAATGCCAAAACTGTGGTCTTACCTGCAGATGTCCTGAATACCATTCGTGGTGTTATGGGTCGCAATAATCCATAAGCAAATCAGATAAACATCAAGATGATAGGCAGCTTTCAAGCTGCCTATTTTATGCCCATTCAGAAAAAAATCTGAAATATTTTTTAATGTATGGTTAAATTTCGCGTTTCTTGATGAAATCAGCACCGCAGATGAGATGTCTGCACTCACAAAATTGAGTGACTCACGTCTAGCAGCAGTCTGTATTTTCATCGACTGTCCAAAACCCAAATGGATACTGTATGAGCGCACTCAACCCCACCATTATTACTTTCCTGTTTTATATTGTCGCCATGATTGTCATTGGTTTATTGGCTTATCGCGCGACTCGAAATTTCTCGGACTACATTTTAGGTGGTCGTCGTCTTGGCAGTTTTGTCACCGCACTTTCTGCAGGCGCATCCGATATGAGTGGTTGGTTGCTGATGGGCTTGCCCGGTGCCATTTATCTTTCAGGTTTGTCTGAAATGTGGATTGCCGTTGGTCTGATTATTGGCGCATGGCTAAACTGGCTTTTGGTGGCAGGTCGTTTACGAGTACACACCGAAGTACAGCACAATGCACTGACTTTGCCTGATTATTTTTCTAACCGTTTTAATGATCAAAGAAAAATTTTAAGGATTGTATCTGCCTGCGTAATTCTAATTTTCTTTGCGATTTATTGTGCTTCGGGCATGGTTGCAGGTGCGCGCTTATTTGAAAGTATGTTTGATCTGCCTTATAGCACTGCATTGTGGATTAGTGCTATTGCCACCATCAGCTATGTGTTTATTGGTGGTTTCTTGGCAGTCAGCTGGACGGACACCATTCAGGCTGGCTTGATGATTTTTGCGCTCTTGCTGACCCCTATCATTACCCTACTCAGCTTTTCTGACCTAAGCCAAGTCACACTTGCTTTAGAAGCGGCTCGTCCGCAGGCGCTGAATTTAGTCAGTGATTTAAGCTGGGTCGCGATCATTTCCCTCATGGCATGGGGCTTAGGCTATTTTGGACAGCCGCATATTTTAGTGCGTTTTATGGCGGTTGATTCAGTCAAGTCTATTCCGAATGCACGTCGTATTGGCATGACATGGATGACACTATGTTTAGGCGGTGCGGTGGCTGCGGGCTTTTTTGGTATCGCCTACTTCCAGCAACATCCTGAACTGGCAGGTGTGGTCAATGCCAACCCTGAAACAGTATTTATGGAACTGACCAAAATCCTGTTTAATCCGTGGGTGGCAGGTGTGGTACTGGCTGCAATTTTAGCTGCTGTGATGAGTACCCTAAGCTGTCAACTTTTGGTCTGTTCAAGTACTTTAACCGAAGATTTTTACAAATCGTTCCTGCGTAAAAATGCCTCACAAAATGAATTGGTGTGGGTCGGACGCGGCATGGTACTCATGATTGCGCTGCTTGCTATTTGGATGGCGGGTAATCCTGAATCAAAAGTCTTGGGATTGGTTTCTTATGCTTGGGCAGGCTTCGGTGCAGCATTTGGTCCACTAATCATTTTGTCTTTGTTCTGGAAACGCATGACTTTAAATGGTGCATTGGCGGGGATGGTTGTCGGCGCACTTATGGTCATTCTTTGGAAAAACCTTTGGGCAGATACAGGTATTTATGAAATTATTCCGGGCTTTGTCTGTTCTTGGATTGCGATTGTCGTAGTGAGTTTATTGGGCAAAGCGCCAAGTCATGAAGTGACAGACCGTTTTGAACAGGCCGATCAGCTATATAAAGAATCGCACTAAGTTATAGATTGATCTGCATAGAGATAAAAAAGCGATAAAAAACCAGTGCCTTGAACTGCACTGGTTTTTATGTCTGAGAAAAGTTTTAGTACACTCAAATCAAGTCAATGAATCTGTAGTTTTCTCTTTCTCTGCTGCGACTTTTTTTCTTGCCTTACTAAACCGTTTGGCAGGCCAAACCATCATAAAACGTGCACCACCCAAGTTTGGACTCTGATCGACTTCAATTTTCCCACCAAACCAATAAGCAATACGGCTCACAATAGATAAACCTAAACCATAACCACCTGAAGCACGGGTGCGGCTGTCATCTAAACGAGCAAAGGCTTCAAATACACGTTCTCGGTCTTGTTCGGGAATCCCCGGCCCATCATCTTCCACACAAACATAGGCCATGCCTTGTTCGTTAATACCGCCACTGATCAAGACTTTATGGTCACAGTAACGGACTGCATTGCCCACCAAGTTCTGTACCACACGGTGCAAGTAACGGCGTTCAGCTTCCACTTCCAAAGTCACAGGTGGTGCAAGCAACTGAATATCTTTTTGGGTTTTCAATGCTTCTGTTTCCGTAGCCACCTGCTCTAGCACTTCAACCAAAACGATCTTTTCAATTTCTAAAGATGGCATGCCCTGTTCAAGTTTGGCATAGGTCATGATCTCATCAATCAAGGTGTTTAAAGCCTCAATATCTTTATCAATCATTTCGACTTGCTGTAAGCGATATTCGTAATCATCTTCTTCTGCCAGCATTTCCATACCAAAACGAATACGTGCCACAGGCGTGCGCAGCTCATGCGATACAGCGCGCATCAGTTCACGCTGCGCCTCAATCAAACGCTGAATATGGTCGGACATGCTGTTATAACTAGATGCCAAACTTGCCATTTCATCTGTGCCATCTACAGGCAAACGCATGTTTAAATCACCCGATTTGGTGCGGTTTAAGGCATAGTTCACTTGGCGGATCTTACGTTGCATAGGCAAGATCAAACCATAAACCCCCAAGCTCAACATAAACATACTGAGCAAGGTAATGCCTGCTGCCAACTGGAATGGCATCCAGTTAAATAACGGCACAGGCCCTAAAACCAAGACTTCTGAGGGTGAATTTGGCATCGGTGACACAATCGAGATGGTTGTACCACGCACGGTGGCATTGTCACGATATAAAATAATGCTGTGATCGAGTCTTAAACGCCCAATCTGTTCAGAATCGAGTGGCAGTTCCTGAATATTTTTAATATTGACCGGATAAGAAAAGTGCTGCTGAATTTTGGCTAGATATTCTTTTTCCTGACCCGGGTAATACACCAAATAATCTAAAACAAAAATCGGCAAAGCTTTCATTTGCCGTTCTGTAATTTTATCTGCCTTGATATATAAATAATGAGTTGGATCATCTTTCATGCCCAAAATAATATAGGCAATCATATTTTCGGCATCATAGCGCACAGCGGCTTTACGTTCGTTAATCCGTCGAAGCTCTGTGCGCGACAAATCTACTTTGTCTGCCTGCACATAATAGATGGGCAATTCTAGCAAATCGGATGCATCAGAAATCCAGTCTTTCTTTTGCTGTTCGTTTTGTTGTCGTGCAATCCCTTCACTAATAATATAAGCCATACCATCAGTTAAAGACTCACGATATTCTTGCGCACGCTGATAGTTGATGATTTGCACCAATAAGTAAGCCAAAATGGCAACTACTGCAACTAAGATCACCAATCCTGCATAGATGCGCAAGAATATACTGTGTTTAAGCACAAAACCCGTCCTATGTGACTTATTTTATATTTGAGTCGGTATTTAACTCAGAAAAAAAGCGTATTACATGCCGTTGGTTTCTTTAACGAATAAATAACCTTTACTGCGCACAGTTTTAATACGTTTTGGATTTTCAGGATCATCGCCAATTTTTGGACGAATACGTGAAATACGCACGTCAATTGAACGGTCTTGACCATCATATTCAATGCCGCGCAGACGCTCAAAAATATCTTCTCGAGATAAAATACGCCCCGCATTCGAAGCCAATAACCATAGCAAGTCATATTCTGCGCTAGTGAAATCAACCAACTCACCATTTAAAGTCACAGCACGGCCGCCGTTATCAATCACTAAATCATCAAATTCAATACGCTGTGCGACTTCATCTTCAGTCACTTTGTCGGTACGGCGTAATAAAGCACGAATACGCGCCAATAACACACGTGGTTGAACAGGTTTTGCGACATAGTCATCTGCACCCATTTCCAGACCTAGCACCTGATCCATATCTTCGGTACGAGCCGTAAGCATTAAAATTGGTTGATGATAATGTGGACGAACTTCACGACAAATGGTTAAACCATCTGCGCCTGGTAACATCACATCTAGCACCACAAGGTCGGGTTGCTCTGCAATAATACGGCGAATGGCACGGTTGCCATCCGGCTCTACCCCAACTTCCAAACCATTGCGAATTAAGTATTCCTGCGTAAGACGTGCAAGGCGTTCATCATCTTCAACAATTAAAATTTTTGGTAACTTTTCTTCTTGACTCATAACCTGTCCCTTTATTGGATTCGACCTATCCTTTTAAAATCTGAGAGATAGGTCTTGATATAATTTGCAATATACACACGTTTACATTGTAAACAAGATACTGTTCACCAAACTGATACATCTGCGTATTATTTTGTTATATTTTTATTAAGCATTGAATTTATAGCACTTTTCTAGTTTTGGTGATTTTTAAACAGATTTAAGAAATATAAAGTTACAAAATGGGTATTTTTTGCACTAGATCAAGCCTTTGCCGCCTTTGGAAAAATTATCTCACAACTTTTAAAGTTATCCACAAGGTTATCTATAAGCAGTTTTTCCGAGCTTTGCTATGCTATGCCCTTGTCTGATAAGGCTTATAGCCCAAAGGACAAAATTCGGTATTTTTGAGATAAATTTGAATCCTAAAATAGTCAAAATTTAAAAGAAAAAGTCAATATTGATCTACCCTCAATTTTCCCGTATCTTGTGTTCAATTCAATTTTAAACCACTAAGTCTTGTGTTTATCCCTCAATCACTGCGGCCTAAATTTTGCCCAGTTTAATGGTCCATAAACATAACAATAGATGACAATGGAGCTATGCTGACATGAGCGTAATCACCTCACCCCCTGGTCAATTACAAGTGATTAAACGCACTGGTGATGTTGCCGCTTTTGATGCTGAAAAAATTGCAGTTGCAATTGGCAAAGCGTTTTTGGCTGTAGAAGGTCAACAAAGCGCCGATTCAAGCCGCATTCATGATCGGATCGAACAACTGACTGAAATGGTGTTGAACACATTCAACCGCCGTTTACCGTCTGGCGGAACCATTCACATTGAAGAAATTCAAGACCAAGTTGAACTTGCGCTCATGCGTACAGGCGAGCAAAAAGTTGCTCGTGCTTATGTCATCTACCGTGAACAACGCTCAGAAGCACGTAAGCAAGCAGGTGAAAACCATCACCCAACTTTACAAGTCACTGATGCAAACGGTCAGCTTAAACCACTAGATTTAGGTGCTTTAAAAGCAACCGTGAATAAAGCGGCAGAAGGTTTAGAAGGCATTGATGTAGATGCCATCATTGATGAAACCGTGAAAAACCTCTACAACGGTGTAAAAGAGTCTGACATCTCAACCACCATGATGATGGCGACCCGTACCCGTATTGAGCAAGAGCCGAACTATACTTATGTGACTGCGCGTTTATTGCGTAATGACTTGGTGGCAACAGGTTTAGAGTTTTTAGGTTTAGCAACAGATACACCTGAAGGCGAAGCATTAGAAACTTTCCTGAAAAAAGGTGTTGAGCTTGATTTGCTTTCTGCAGACTTACTTGAGTTTGACCTTGCCAAACTTGCTGCAGCGATTCAACCTGAGCGCTCAAACCAGTTTACCTATTTAGGTCTGCAAACCTTATTTGACCGTTATTTCATTCACTCAAATGGCGTACGCTTTGAACTTCCACAATTGTTCTTTATGCGTGTATCAATGGGTCTGGCGCTCAATGAAGATGACCGTGAAGCACGTGCAATCGAGTTCTATAACTTATTGTCTAGCTTCGACTACATGGCATCTACGCCTACCCTGTTTAACTCAGGTACGCTACGCCCACAGTTATCAAGCTGTTACTTAACTACAATTTCCGATGACCTTTACAACATTTATGGCGCAATGCGTGACAACGCAATGCTGTCTAAATGGGCAGGTGGTTTAGGTAATGACTGGACGCCAGTACGTGCCTTGAACTCCTATATCAAAGGAACTAACGGTAAATCTCAAGGTGTTGTTCCGTTCCTTAAAGTGGCGAACGATACTGCTGTTGCGGTCAATCAAGGTGGTAAGCGTAAAGGTGCGGTATGTGCGTACTTAGAAACCTGGCACTTAGACATCGAAGAATTCCTAGAGCTGCGTAAAAACACAGGGGATGACCGTCGTCGTACCCATGATATGAACACAGCCAACTGGGTACCTGACTTGTTCATGCAACGTGTCTTTGAAGATGCAGAATGGACATTGTTTACGCCATCTGAAACACCAGACCTACACGACTTGACGGGCGAAGCTTTTGCTGAGCGTTATGCGTACTACGAAAGCATTGCTAAAGAAACTAACATGCTGCATAAAAAACTTCGTGCGAAGGACTTATGGCGCAAAATGTTGTCAATGTTGTTTGAAACAGGTCACCCGTGGATCACATTCAAAGACGTATGTAACTTACGTTCACCGCAACAACACGTTGGTGTAGTGCACTCATCTAACTTGTGTACTGAAATTACCCTCAATACTAACCAAGATGAAATCGCGGTATGTAACTTGGGTTCTATCAACCTTGTACAACACGTTCAAGGTGGTGTGTTAGACCGTGAAAAATTAGCACGTACTATTAAAACTGCAGTGCGTATGCTCGACAACGTCATCGACATTAACTACTACGCTGTACCACAAGCACGTAATTCAAACTTGAAACATCGTCCTGTAGGTATGGGAATCATGGGCTTCCAAGATGCGCTTTATGAGATGAACTTGGCTTATGGTTCAGATGCTGCAGTTGAATTTGCCGATGAATCTATGGAAGTAATCAGCTACTACGCGATTCAAACGTCTAGCGACTTGGCGGTTGAGCGTGGTACTTACGAAACATTTAAAGGTTCATTGTGGGATCAAGGTATCTTACCAATTGACTCTTTAGACATTGTGGCGAAATCACGTCCAGAACGTATGTTTGAAGTAGATCGTACACAGCGTTTAGATTGGGACAGCTTACGTGCCAAAGTTCAAAAAGACGGTATGCGTAACTCAAATGTGATGGCGATTGCACCGACTGCAACCATTTCAAATATTTGTGGCGTTTCTCAGTCTATTGAGCCGACATTCCAGAACTTATATGTGAAGTCGAACTTGTCTGGTGAATTTACAGTAATCAATCCTTACCTTGTTCGTGCATTGAAAGCGCGTGATTTGTGGGATTCTGTAATGGTGAATGACCTGAAACACTTTGAAGGTTCAGTACAAAAAATTTCACGTATTCCTGAAGAATTGAAAGCAATTTTCGCGACTGCGTTTGAAGTTGAGCCACGCTGGATTGTAGATGCAGCATCACGTCGTCAAAAATGGATTGATCAAGCGCAATCGTTGAACTTGTACATTGCAGGTGCAAACGGTAAGAAACTTGACCTGACTTACAAAATGGCATGGTTACGTGGTCTGAAAACCACCTACTACCTACGTGCATTAGGTGCGACTTCTGCAGAGAAATCGACTATTAACACGGGCGCATTGAACGCAGTAAAACCTGCAACTGTTACGGCAGCACCTGTTGCAGCGGTAGCGCAGGAAATTAAACCTGAAGTTCCTGCAGAGGAAGACGGCTTTGCAAATGCAGCGCCAGTGCCACAAGCATGCAGCATTGACAACCCTGATTGTGAGGCTTGTCAATAAATGACTATTCCATATTTTCTTGTACTACTTATTGTAATTTTATTATTGATAGTATTATTCATGGCAGTATTTACCGCCTTAATAGTTGCTATCAAAGGCGATGAGAAATAGTAAACATATTTTATCCATGCATGATTAATCATGCATGGATTTAGTACAAGAAAATGGATTGTTAAATTAATAAGGAAACCACTACATGCCACACATGACCCACAACTATATGTTAGGACTCGCGGTCTTGCTGGTTTCCTTTGTAGTGTTGTTTTACGCACCAATTGCTTACTTTTGGGTACAAGCGGCAAAACAACAGCGAAAGCAAAATAAGTCGTGAGCACATTGGTCGGAATGTACATTTTTCAGACCAAGATGAGCAAAACTTAATTTTGCTTTCACAAATTAAGCGTATATTAAGACATCTCAGCGTAGCTGGATGTCCATAAAAGATATAAAGCAACGAAGAGAGAATTGATATGTCTATCCTAAGTTGGGACGATTTCGAAGATGATTCGCAAAAACCGGCTGCTCCTGAACACAAGTCTGCGCCCGTCGAGCCGCAAAAAGCGCATGATACGCAGATGGTATCTCATGCAGAGCAACCACAGACGCCTGTGGCAGCTGCACAACCCGCTGCAGCCCCTAGAAGTAGAGCAACAGATTCAACCGATCCGTTGGCAAGAGCATCTAACGCTCTAGATCAATTGGACGTTGCACCTGGTCTTGAAGAACTAGAAATGGGTGCATCTCGCGTACAGGTTGATGATAAAGCCATGATCAACTGTCGTGCAGACTTAAACCAGCTTGTACCGTTCAAATACGAATGGGCATGGCAAAAATATCTAGATGGTTGTGCAAACCACTGGATGCCGCAAGAAGTGAACATGAACCACGACATCGCGTTGTGGAAGTCTGAAAATGGTTTAACTGAAGATGAGCGCACCATTGTTATGCGTTCACTTGGTTTCTTCTCTACTGCAGACTCATTGGTTGCTAATAACTTGGTATTGGCTATTTATCGCCACATTACCAACCCAGAATGCCGCCAGTACATTTTGCGTCAAGCCTTTGAAGAAGCGATTCACACTCACGCTTACCAGTACTGTATTGAATCGTTAGGTATGGATGAAGGCGAAGTCTTCAATATGTACCGCGAAGTACCATCGGTTGCGCGTAAAGCAGCATGGGGCTTGAAGTATACGCAATCTTTAAGTGATCCTACTTTCAAAACAGGTACACCAGAAAACGACCAAATTTTGCTACGCAACTTAATCGCATTCTATTGTGTACTTGAAGGTATTTTCTTCTACTGCGGTTTCAGCCAAATCTTGTCGATGGGTCGTCGTAACAAAATGAACGGTGTTGCAGAGCAATTCCAGTACATTTTACGTGATGAATCTATGCACTTGAACTTTGGTATCGACATGATTAACCAAATCAAGATTGAGAACCCGCACTTGTGGACTTCAGAATTCCAGCAAGAAGTGATTCAAATGATTCTTGAAGGCACGATGCTTGAAATTGAATATGCGCGTGACACTATGCCACGTGGTGTGTTGGGCATGAATGCAGGTATGATGGAAGAATATTTGAAATTCATCTGTAACCGTCGTTTAAGTCAGCTCGGTTTACCTGAACAGTTTGTTGGCGTAAACAACCCGTTCCAATGGATGTCTGAAATGATGGACTTGCGTAAAGAGAAGAACTTCTTTGAAACGCGTGTGACCGATTACCAGACTGGCGGTGCATTGAGCTGGTAATATCGCGACACATAAAATATCGTTGTGAGACACATGAGTTGTCATTGAGAAAACCGCCATTCATGGCGGTTTTTTTAAAGATACGATCGAGTATTTAATGGCTAGGTTGTGCAAATACCTAACAATTTGATTTTTTTAATTTATTTATTTTTAAAATTTCCATAAACCTTTAAAAATCGTTATCTTACAAAATATTTATACAACAATGCCGTTTTTTTACTTCTTTTGTTCATTATGAGAATAGGACAATAATCCAACAGCCCAAAAACGACAAAAAACAAAATAAATAAAGGCGCATCACGCGCCTTTATTCAGGCTGCTCACATTTATGCAGGAATACGCAACACCTGTCCTGGGAAAATGTCATCGGCATTTTTTAGTAATGGACGGTTAGCTTCAAAGATTTTGTTGTATTGGTTGGCATCCCCATAAAATTCTTTAGAAATTTTAGATAAGGTATCGCCTGATTTTACTGTATAGAACTTGCTTTCTGGTTCTGGGGTTGCAACTGTGAGTTGATCATCTACTTGTGCAACATGGTCAATATTACCCACTGCAAGAATAATTTTTTCACGGTCTGCCTGACTGTTGACCTGTCCACGCACTGTCGCTAAGTCAGTAGTTGCGTTATAACTCACCGATAAACCTGTCACAGGTAAGCCTAAACTTTTCACATGCCCCAAAAGTTTATTGGCAATTTCTTGTGCTGATGGTTCTGCAGGTGTGCTTGGTGCAGCTTGTGGCTCTGCAGGTGCTGTATTTTTCTTACCAATCCCTTTTACAAAATCAAAAAGACCCATGAGGTACTCCTATTTTTTTCTGCTGTTTATAAAGCGTCGCTCACTTACATAAGCACGTTTCTGTTCTCATTCATTTATAACTAAAAAAATAAGCGACTTCGGTTGTGATTAGACACTAGCCTGGTAACAAAATGTAAGCTACATCACACATTTAACAAAATGCGCCTTTTTCATATTCGATTGTAAAAACGACAGCGCATAAAAAAGCCACCTTGCGGTGGCTTTCATTTCAGCAGAGCTGAAATCAACAATTAACCAAGTTTTTTAGTTACGTAGTCGATTGCTGATTGAACTGTTGTGATTTCGTTAGAATCTTCGTCTGGGATTGTGATGTCAAAATCGTTTTCGAAAGACATTACAAGCTCTACTAAGTCTAAAGAGTCAGCACCTAAGTCATCCATAAAAGATGCTTCGTTTTTGATTTCTTCAGCTTTAAGACCAAGTTGTTCTGCAACCGCTTGTTTAACGCGTTGTTCGATATCGCTCACAGGAATTCTCCTCATTGCTTGTGGCGTTTTTAATGCCGTTAGTTTAATTGAATCTATAAAATTTTGAAAGTTTATACTTGAGCTTAGCTCATGTATAAACCACCATTTACGTGTAACACTGTACCAGTGATGTAACCAGCTTTGTCAGAAGCCAAGAAACTCACTGCATTTGCGATATCTTGTGGATCACCTAAACGGTTTAATGCCACTTGCTCACTCATTTTTTTGCGAATTTCTTCACTTAGCTGATCTGTCATTTCAGTTGCAATAAAGCCCGGAGCAACCGAGTTTACTGTAATTTGACGACTGCCCATTTCTTTGGCAAGGCTACGGCTGAATGCTTCAATACCGGCTTTTGCCGCAGAATAGTTCGCTTGTCCTGGGTTCGCAAAATGTGCTACCACAGAACTAATATTAATAATGCGTCCAAAACGTGCTTTGGTCATGCCCTTCAAGACACGTTTAGATAAACGGTAAACTGCCTTTAAGTGAATGTTGAGAATGTCATCCCAATCATCTTCTGACATACGCAGTAACAAATTATCTTTGGTAATGCCCGCATTGTTAACTAAAACCAAAACTGAACCATAGCTTTGTTCAATTTCAGAAACCAATGCATCAATGGCTGCACCATCACGGACATCCAATACTTTACCTGCACCGTTTTCTGCAAAACTTGCCGATAATTTTTCTGCGCCCGCTTCAGAAGTGGCAGTACCTACCACAAAAAAACCGTCTTGAATGAGTTGCTGAGCGATGGCTGCACCAATCCCTCGGCTTGCACCTGTGACTAATGCAACTTTACGTTCTTGTGTCATGCAATTTTCCCTTCTGCCACTAAAATGGCATTTAGTGCATCTTCCATACGACTTTGTGTGTCGAGTGGGAATGCTTTTTCGATATTCGGTAAACGCTTCGCAAGATTCGCCAATACGTTGCCTGGGCCACATTCCACGATATATTCAATACCCTGATCTTGTAGGTATTGCATGGTTTGTGTCCACTGCACCGATTGGTACAATTGCGCAGTGAGTGCCTGACCTAATTGCGCAACATCTGCCGCGATTCCAGCGTTGACATTTTGTATTACAGGAATACGCGGTAGCTCAATGGCAGTTTGTTCCAAAGCTTGTGCAAACTGTTCGGCAGCAGGTTTCATCAATGAACAGTGTGAAGGTACAGATACAGGCAGGGCAATGGCTTTACCGCCATTTTCTTTGGCCAATGCCATTACTGCTTCGACTAAAGTTTTATCGCCTGCAATAACCACTTGCCCTTGTGCATTGTAGTTGGCTGCTTCTACCGAGCCACGACCTTGCACATTCACTTGTTCACATAGCTCAAGCACTTTGGCATCTTCAAGGCCTAAAATGGCAGCCATTGCGCCCTGACCTTGTGGCACAGCGTTTTGCATTAATTTGCCGCGCAAGTTTACCAGTTTAACGGCATCGCCCAAGCTCAAGCTTCCTGCAGCTACTAATGCGCTGTATTCGCCCAATGAGTGTCCTGCCAAATATTTTGGTGCAACACCACCCAACTCTAACCACACATGCCATAAAGCGATACTTGCAGTGAGTAATACAGGCTGAGTAAATTCTGTTTGGTCTAAACCTTCACCACTTTGTGCAATGTGCCATAAGTCAAAGCCAATCGCTTCAGAGGCTTCTGCAAATGTTTCGCGCACACCGCTAAACTGTTTTGCAAGCTCAGCCAACATACCGGCTTTTTGTGAGCCTTGACCAGGAAAGACAAATGCAGTTTTAGTGGCTTGAGCTACTTGCTCGAGTCGTTTAGCAGACATAAAAAATCCTTTAATTAAGATGCGCAAATTGTAGTTTTTTGCAGCTACAACCCACACCTTCTCATGTAAGCTCAGTTATGGAGCGGAAATTTAACACTTAATTTTGTTTTTAGTAATTGCCAAATACAACAAAAATCGGGCACAAAAAAAGGGAGCTTACGCTCCCATTTTTTCTACTAAGCTTGACGCTTAATACATCACCAATTATTCAGCATCTGCTTTAGCGAATAATTGACGACCACGGTAGAAACCATCTTTAGTTACGTGGTGACGACGATGAGTTTCACCAGTAGCTTGGTCTACAGTTAATGCATTCTCGGTTAAAGCGTCATGTGAACGGCGCATGTCACGGCGAGAGCGACTTTTACGGTTTTGCTGAACGGCCATGATGGCTCCTTACAAAGATCGAAAAAATGGATCAGAACAAATTGAGTTGTCTTAACTAAAAATTATAACATAATTTTCAGTTAAGTTTACCTTTCAAACTTGCCAAAACATCAAACGGATTATCACGTTTTTCTTCGGCAATGTTCTGAATGGCAGGTTGATGCTTATGCTCGCAAGCGTCATGCTTAGGAGATAAAGGCAACAACAATAACAATTCATCTTCTATAAGTGACAGTAAATTAGCCGTCGCAGGCGAATCATAATCGCCTTTGGTGGTGGCTTCACTTTCACCTAATACAATGAAATCAGCATCCTCATCCAAGCGCTCTATCAGTGACTCATCATCCACAAGAGCTAGATGAAAATCTGAAACGAGGTCTATTTCTACAGAACCCAAGCAGCGCTGGCATTCCATTGGAACTTTCGTTTCAATATGACCATCTAGCCATACAATGCGATGATACGCATCCATTGATAGCTTACAGTCTATGTTAACCAATTGATCATCAATTGATCCAACAGCTTCACGGGCGATACGAGCAAAGCGAGACAATGGCAGGTTACCTGACCATGTAAAGCCCTGTTCAGCCCATTTAAACGGCTCAATCTGTGCCGGAAAGGTATTTGCTGACATAATTAAGGCGGCAATTCTACAAATTCATCAGTACTCTGTCAAAGATTAAGATACAATTTTGTACTTATTTAGACAGACCAATTTTGGGTAACACAGTCATGCATCTGTTGCAGCCGCAAACAGAAGTGAATTTTTCATCACTTGTGAGCACACTTCCAACCACCAATTCTGACACTTCGCACCCCCAAGTGCAACTCTCGGACTGGGCAAAACTCAATACAGAAACGGAACAGGTGGACTGGCTCATCTTACACTTTAATCACTGGTTTTCCCACCTAAATGTGAACTTGGTCAAAGGTGATTTTGAACCTGAGTACTTTCCTGCCACGGTAACACAGCCTGCACGAATTCAATTTGCACATGGTTTCTTTAATAGTGCCTTGCATGAAATTAGCCATTGGTGCATTGCAGGCGAACAACGACGTTTATTGCCAGACTTAGGCTATTGGTATGCTCCCGATGGTCGCACTCAGGAACAACAAGCCTTATTTGAACAGGTTGAAATTAAGCCTCAAGCCATTGAATGGCTATTTGCTCAAGCGTTTGGACGTAAATTCCGTGTATCTTTAGATAACCTGACCGGTGAAGGTGGAGATGGCCGCACATTTAAAGACAATGTCTTTGCCCAAGTACAGCGTTATTTTAACGGAGAAGCCAAATTACCACGCGATGCAAAACGCTTTATTGAATGTATTTGTTACTGCACCCGAGGTGGCAAAACATTACAAATTGCAGAGTTTGAACGAAAAAATTTGGATTAAATGCAATAAAGCACAAGGCAATGATTGCAACTGACATCAATCCCCTTTCATAATGAGCCTAACGTCACATTTACGCTACTGAGGAATTCGCATGTTGCATTTAAGAGTACATCCTGAAAATCCACAGCCGCGTCTAATCAGCCAAGCGGTTGAACGCATACGTGCAGGCGATGTGGTGGTCTATCCAACCGATGCTGCTTATGCGATTGGTTGCCAAATTGGTAACAAAAACGCGATGGAACGCATTTCACAAATTCGTGGTTTAGGCGCAAAACACCAATACGCCATTATTTGTGCCGATTTATCGGATATTGCCACCTACGCCAAAGTGGACAATGCCATGTATCGTCTGCTGAAAAACAATACGCCTGCGGTCACCACATTTATTTTACCTGCGACCAGTGAAGTTCCACGTCGCTTGATGCATCCCAATAAAAAAACCATTGGTTTGCGTATTCCAAGCAACCCTATTTGTCGCATGCTGCTTAAAGAATTAGGCGAACCTTTACTGACCAGCACCCTGATTTTACCGGGGCAAGAAGACCCTTTAGATGATCCATACGAGATTGATCTACAACTCAACAAACGTATTGATGTACTGATTGATGGTGGCTTAGGCACACTTAGCACCACCAGTATTATTGATTTATCGGGCGACAACCCGCAAATTGTGCGTCGCGGTGTGGGAGATGTGAGTGCTTTTGAATAAGCATTCACCACCTGCAAAGCGATTGACAGCACTACGGTTTAAAAGCCTTGCTTGCACGAATTAAACCCATGACTTTATTTCAGGTATTGTTAAATTTGCAGCAGTTTTCGGATGAGATGCACATTTATGTGCAACATCCGTGGACGCTAGAGTCCGATGCAATCGTGTGCTCCCAAACTGCATTCACAGCAACAATACCTGAACCTCCCGATTCTTATACTTACTTTTTAGATGCAGCACTATGTAAAGCACTTTTAGCGCAATCGCAAACTCGTAATCTGTGTTTACAAGACAGCTGCATGGCAATGATTGAATACGCATTACAGAATAAAACAGAAATAAATACTTAAAGATTGAATGAGTTAATTTTTACAACTTGCCTTAAATCTCCCTCAATCCCGATTTATTTTAGGCTTTTTTTGATATTTGGTCGTAGAACAGATTTATTTCAATCACGATATCCTTTAGACTAGTCGCTATTAATTCTGAGCTATTTCTCCATCTCCTTCTTATCTGAAGCGGAAATAGCATTTGCATGCTTTTGAAAATTCGCGTGGCCCAACACTGTAATGAATCAATCCCTCCACAATGCGATGGAACCTGCCCAACACATTCGTGTGTTAGATGAGTGGCAAGAGTCGATTCCTGAGGATTTGTATATTCCTCCTGCAGCATTTGAAATTCTGTTAGAGCATTTCGAAGGACCACTCGACTTTTTAATTTACCTGATTCAAAAAAATGGCTTCGATTTACTTCAGTTAGATATTGCCCCGATTGCATCGCAATATTTGTCGTATATGGATGCCATGAAATCGCTAAATATTGAACTGACTGCCGATTATATGGTGATGGCGGCATTACTGGCCGATTTAAAATCCCGCCTATTGTTGCCTAAACCTGCAAGTATCAGCAGCATTGAAAAAGACCCAAAACAAGAGCTGATTGACCGTTTAGAAACCTATTTAAGAGTCAAGCAAGCAGCTGAACGCTTGGGGCAAATGTCTGTTTTGGAACGCGATACCTTTGCTACCAATCTTAGCTTAGGGCATACCGCAGTCAATAATGTTGGCTATGCAGCCGATCAATTACGTGATGCCTTGTTCTGTATTTTTAATCGTCCTGAACCTGTCACCCATCAAGTTTTGCAAGAACCTGTTTTACTTGAAGAACGGATTGCATTTATTGAAGCCAAACTCGCATCGGGTGAAGTACTGAGTTTTGATGCGTTGCTAAAACCAAGTCAGGGACGCATGGGCATGGTTGTGACCTTTATGGCGATTTTAGAACTGACTCGCCAGCAAAAAGTGTGCATTATCAGCAGTGGGATTGAAGCACCATTGAGCATTCAAGGGGCGCAGGCATGAATCCAGAACCCATAATTTCGAGCTTGTCTGAAGGCGAACAACAGCATGAAGTGCTGATGCAACTCGAAGCAATTATTTTTGCCAGTGACAGTGCTGTGTCTTTAGCGCGTCTGAAAGAAGCTTTTCAAGATAAATATAGCAAAGCGCAATTACGCCAGTTTTTACAACAATTGGCCATGTTACAACATGGTCGCTCGATTGAACTGATCGAAACCGCACAAGGTTTCCGTTTTCAGGTGCGGGCAAAGTATCGTACAATTATTACACAGGTGTGGCCTGAACGTCCGACCCGACTTTCGCCCTCACTGCTAGAAATACTGGCGGTGATTGCCTACCACCAACCTGTGACCCGAGCAGATATTGAACAAATTCGCGGAGTATCAAACAATAGTCAAATTTTACGCACATTGTTTGATTGGAACTGGATTAAAGAATCAGGTTTCCGAGAACTCCCAGGAAGACCTGCGTTGTTGGTTACAACGCCTCAATTTTTAAATGCGTTTGGCTTGAATTCCTTAAGTCAATTGCCTCCCCTACAGGATGCCAAGGAAGCTTTCATGGCACTCGATGCATCTGCGTCTGTGTCTTGAATAGGTAAACTGTTGATGATCATTTCTAAGGTTATGCTGTCATGAGTGAAAAGTTGCAAAAGGTACTCGCACGAGTAGGCTTGGGTTCTCGCCGTTATATGGAAGAAGTCATTGCCGCTGGTCGTGTGAGTGTCAACGGCCAAGTTGCCCAAGTGGGTGAACGTATCGAACCAGGTGATGAGCTTCGCATCGATGGTCGTAAAGTTCAGTTCCAAATTGAAGATGAAATTCGTCGTCGCGTTCTGATTTACTACAAACCAGAAGGCGAAATTTGCTCACGCAACGACCCAGAACAGCGCCCAACTGTATTTGATAACCTGCCTGCAATTGCCAATGATCGTTGGGTAATGGTTGGTCGTCTGGACATTAACTCGACAGGTTTATTGCTATTCACCAACGATGGTGAATTAGCCAACCGTTTAATGCACCCATCGAACGAAATTGAACGTGAATATGCCGTTCGTGTGATGGGTGAAGTGACACCACAACTAAAAAACAACATGCTGCGTGGTGTGGTGCTAGATGATGGCCCTGCTAAATTTGAATCTTTCTCTGAAATTGGTGGTGATGGTATTAACCGCTGGTATCAAGTGGTGGTAAAAGAAGGTCGTAACCGCGAAGTTCGTCGTATTTTTGAATCACAAGGTCTGAAAGTCAGCCGTCTATTGCGTACCCGTTACGGCACGGTAATTTTACCGCGTGAATTACGTACAGGTCGCTGGATGGAATTGGATAAAAATGACATCGATAACCTTGCCAAAGCGGTTGAGTTAAAACCACGTCAAGGCACAGGTTTGTACGGCATGGCAAAACGTCGCAATGAGCGTATGCAGGAAAAACCGTTGGCAGCACGTCGTGGTGGTTTCTTGCGTCAGCAACGTCGTGACACCGAAGAAGCTGCACAAAACACAGGTTTTGCACCGCGTGAACGTCGTCAGGACGGTAACAGTTACGGCAACCGCGAACCACGCCAAGACGGTAACAGTTACGGCAACCGTGAGCGTCGTCAAGATGGTAACAGCTATGGCAACCGCGAACGTCGCCAAGATGGCAACAGCTATGGCAACCGTGAACGTCGCCAAGATGGTAACAGCTATGGCAACCGTGAACGTCATCAAGATGGCAATAGCTACGGCAACCGAGAACCACGTCAGGATGGTAACAGCTACGGCAACCGTGAACGCCGTGACGAAAATGCACCACGCAAACCGTTTGGCAATAAAAGCTTTAAAAAATTCTAAAAGCTGAAATATGCCAAATTGATAAAAAGCCACACATGAATGTGTGGCTTTTTTATTGGGCAAATTTGTTGGAAAAAAATAATAAGGATTAGATATTCGGCAATACAGGAATTTCAATCCACTGTGCCTTTGGAAAGCTTTTTGACAAATAATTTTTTAAATATTTGGCAGTATCCTGCGAAATTAAAGGGTCTTGTGATTCATCGTTCAAATTATATGCCAATGCATGTAAATTCAAACCACGTGTTTTTAAAGCTTCCAAACTGAGCAAAGTGTGGTTAATACTGCCCAAACGCCCAGAACTCACCAAAATAACAGGATATTGTTTTTGCTCAATATAGTCGATGGTGAGTAGGTCTGTGGTCAGCGGCACCATGAGCCCGCCCGCACCCTCTAATAATACTGCATCATACTTTGCCGCCAGTTGCGCAGTCGCAGCCTCAATTTTAGCAAAGTCAATTTCACGACCATCAATTTGTGTAGCCAAATGTGGTGAAGCAGGATAGCTAAAAATTTCAGGCATCGTTAGTTTGTCATCATCTTCAGGCAACCATTCAGTGCCCATAATTTTACGATGCTGCTCAATATCTTCTGAAACGTCTTGATTGCCCGTTTGAATCAGCTTTTGGGTAATGGTCTGAATACCCTGTTCATTCATGGTCTTGGCCAAATAACCTGTGGCATAGGTTTTGCCAATCCCTGTATCAATACCACTCACAAAATAAACTTGAGCTGTCATGGCATTCTCCGTGCAAGACAATAAATAGGATGATACGTGAGCGTGTAACTTTTTTTCTGTGAACTATGTTGCTGACTAAATTGTTCATAGCCCCGATAAAATTCGGTTAAAGTCGTTTTGTTCCAACGCTGCCCTTGTGCTGTACCCGTGACACCTGTGGCTTTTAAATGCTGCAAAATCTGTTTGGGATGTTCAAAACTTAATGATTCAAACTGCTCTGAACAGTGTAATACTTCAAAGCCCTGCTGTTTGAGCTGTTGTTGTAACGCATCCATACTCAAATAATGTAAGCCTTGACCTGTTAATTGCTTAATTTCAGTCAAGTTTTGAGGGCCAAACGTCGAAAAGCACAAATACCATTGCGGCTTTAACGCTTGATTCGCCTTGCGCAATAATGCTCCAAAATCTTCCACCCATTGCAAAGCCGAACTCGAACAAATTAAATCCAAAGACTGCGGAAAATCGAGCTGTTCTATATCGCCAATTAAGCCATGAATTTGCGTACTAGTTGTTTGAGGATGATGCAGATACGCATGCAACACTTCGGCATATAAATCATTTAAAGTCAGCTGTTGAATTTGAAATTCACGCAGTAGCAAGTCGGTTAAATTCCCTGAACCACAGCCGATTTCCAAGACGTTTTCAAAGCAAGGCTGAGGTTGATCTGACAACTTTTGCTGTACAACATATTGCTGCATTTTTGCCATTAACTGCTGACAAATTTGCTGCTGTACCACGGCATGCGTTTTATAACTCTGATGAGCGCGGGCAAAACGCTGTGCCACTTGTGCCTTATCTATACGCATACGCACACTCAAAGCAAATCCAGTAACTGTGTTAAATCTGCCGTTTCAAATTGCGTATTTAAACAAATCCGCAGTCTTGAACTGCCTTGCGGCACAGTCGGTGGACGTACAGGCATCACATAAAAACCTGCAGTCTGTAACTGTCGGGCTTTGCTTACAGTTGCAGTAGAGTCGCCAATAATCACAGGTACAATTTGCGAAGTTGATGGGCAAGCAAAACCTTTGGCCTGAATCCCCTGCTGTATAGATTGGCTCAAGGCCGCCAAATGCTGACGCTGTGCCTGCATGTGCACAATCTGATTCAGCATAAACTGCGTCCACGCCATACAAATAGGTGGCTGTGCGGTACTAAAAATTAGCGGGCGCATCCGATTAATTAGGTAATCACGGATAATCGGATCACAGATCAAATATCCCCCAACTGAAGCAACGGCTTTGCCAAACGTCCCAACCAGAAAATCAATGGCATCAATCACACCATATTGTTCGGCACAACCTAAACCTTGCTGCCCACGTACGCCAATCGCATGTGCTTCATCGACATATAACATGACTTTGGCAAAATGCTGTTTCAGCGCGACCAATGCGGCTAAATCAGTTTCATCACCATCCATACTAAAAATGGATTCAGTCACCACAATAATGCGTTCATAATTATCATCGGCATGATATTGCGTCAGCAATTGCTGCAAATGTGCCAAATCATTATGCCGATAACGCAAATATTTTGCAGATGACAAACGAATGCCGTCAATCATGCTGGCATGTACCAGTTTATCGGCCAAAATGAGAGTTTTCGCATCTGCCAATGCAGGTAAAATACCAATATTCATGTGATAGCCGCTATTAAACAGCAAGGCAGCTCGCCCATGAAATAATTGCGTTAATGTGGCTTCAAGCTGTTCATAGGCAGGGAAATTTCCAGTCAGCAAACGTGATGAAGATGCACTCATTAAACGCTGTGCATTGGGCGTTTCATCAAAAAACTGTTCACGTAAGCGCAAATCAGAGGCTAAACCCAAATAATCATTGGAAGATAAATTCAGCATCTGCTGTTGCTGAATTTCAATTGTTTTACCTTGCTGCTGATTGCTGCGAAATTGACGAAAATTGCCCTGTTGGCGAAGCTGATCAAGCTGTTCTGCATAGTGATCGAGTAAACTCATGCGCTCGCTCCTTGCATACCTGTCACCACCTCAGCCAATTGCTGCAATAAAGTATTTAGTTCTGCTGCTGTAATCACATACGGCGGCATCACATAAACCAATTTACCAAAAGGACGTACCCAAATACCACGTTGCACAAATTCTTGTTGCAGGCTTTGCATATCGACAGCATGTTTAAGTTCTACCACACCAATTGCACCTAAAACTCGCACATCCTGCACCCATGCCAAATTAGCCAATGGTGTTAAATGCTGTTCAAGTTGCTGTTGTATACGTTGAATATTGGCTTGCCAGTCTTGTTCTAATAATAATTGGGTACTTTTTACTGCAACCGCGCAAGCCAGTGGATTTGCCATAAAGGTCGGGCCATGCATAAACACACCTGCCTCACCCTGCGAAATCATTTCTGCAACATGCTTCGTGGTCAATGTGGCAGACAAGGTCATATAACCGCCTGTCAGCCCTTTGCCGATACACATAATATCGGGTTCGACCTGTGCATGTTCCCATGCAAACAACTTGCCTGTACGCCCAAAACCTGTGGCAATTTCATCAAAAATTAACAACACATCATATTGTTCACAGAGCAATTTGGCTTGACGCAAATATTCAGGATGATAAAAGCGCATGCCGCCTGCACCTTGCACAATCGGCTCAATAATCATGGCAGCAACCTGCTGATGATGCTCTGCCAAACTTTGCGCCAATTCTGCAATATCAGCAGGATTCCATTCTTGATCAAAGGCTGTTTTCGGTGCAGATACAAAATAACGACGCGCCAAACTTGAGCCAAAAACCTGATGCATCCCTGTGACAGGATCACAGACCGACATGGCATTCCATGTATCGCCATGATAGCCAGAACGGGTGGTAATAAAATTGGTTTTCTCGGTTTTGCCTTGTGCTGTCCAGTATTGCACCGCCATTTTCAGCGCCACTTCAACGGCAACTGAACCTGAATCTGCATAAAAAATTTTATCTAAACTCGGTGGGGTAATTTCGAGCAGCAAACGCCCTAACTCAATGGCAGGACGATGGGTCAATCCACCAAACATGATATGCGCCATACTGTCGAGTTGCTCGGTCACAGCACGGTTCAGTTTAGGATGGTTGTAGCCATGAATCGCACACCACCACGATGACATGCCATCAATCAACTGGCGACCATCTTCAAGTTCAATGGTGCTGCCAAATGCCCGCTTAACCTTAAAGGTTGTTAAGGGCTGAGTCATAGAGGTGTAAGGATGCCAAAGATGTTCACGATCAAAAGCCAAATCCATCTGTTCTGTCATCCCACCATCATCCTTGATCTTGTAAAAAACTTGATGTGCTAAATCTTAAACCTGTCTACAGATAAAATAAATTGCGAGATTTGTCACTTATGGACCTGTTGGCGGGTTTTTCTGTAAATATTGGCAGATTTTGCTAGTCAACTCATCGGCATGGAACAATGGCAGCCCATGCGAGCCTTGCAAAACATCTACGCTTAAAAACTTTGCAGCTAAATTTTGCAGTTTAGCTGCAACTTTGCAATCAACTAAAATATCCTGCTCGGCAAAAAGATGATACTGCAGACCTGTATAATTTTTAAGCTTAGTCACCAAGTTTAAGTTTTCCAATAAATCCAAACCGTGTTGAAGCAAAGATTGCGGCTGTGGCTGAACCAAACTTTGTAATTGTAATAGGTCGGTTTTACTACTAGTGACACCCTGACACACCATAAAACCAAAACGCTTTAGGGTCAGAATTGGGTCTTGTGCAAAAGATTGTTTAAACTGGGCAAACGTGGCTTGTGGCATAGCGGTATCCCAATCGGCTTGTGCAACAAAACACGGATTGGATGCAATGGTAATTAAGGTTTTATATCCTGCATATTGGCTGGCAATCGCATCGACCAGTAGCGTTGCCAATTGCCCACCCAGTGACCAGCCCATAATTACATCAAACTGACGTGCAAATTCAACCTGTTGCTGCATGACTTGAGCATCAGTAGCGTTAAAAATATTGATGAGCTCAACCCGAAAACCTTGTGCAGTTAAGGCTTGCTGTAACGGATTTAAGAGTGCAGTACCACCGCCCCAGCCTGTAATCAATAAAATCTGTTGTTGCACGTGGCTTGCTCTCAAGTTAGAAAATCACCTCAGTATAATACTGAATCGGCTCAATCGACATCTGCAAAGCACCAAGATACATCCTTAAAAAAACCAATTGATATAAAAAAGCCAATCTATAAAAACCGATCTATAAAAAAACCCGACTTATCATAAATCGGGTTTTGGTCTATTTTGCTTTGATCAGATTACATTTGCGATTGAATGTAGTTTTGTAAACCAATCAATTCAATTAAACGTAATTGTTTTTCCAACCAGTACGTATGATCTTCTTCTGTGTCGGTCATTTGCTGACGCAACATATCACGGCTGACATAATCGCCTTTTTCTTCACACAATTTTACGCCTTGCGCCAATTTTTCACGTACTTCGTATTCCAGTTTTAAATCGGCTTTTAAGCAAGACACCACATCTTCACCCACGTCGATGTCATCGCGCTGCATATTTGGAGTGCCTTCAAGGAACAATACACGACGAATTAAAGCATCGGCATGCTGCGCTTCTTCCTGCATTTCATGGTCAATGCGCTCAAAAATTTTGCTTAAACCCCAATCTTCATACATACGCGAATGAATCAGGTATTGATCGCGAGCAGCCAGTTCGCCACCAATCAACATATTTAAATAGTCTACGACTTCTGGATTGCCACGCATTTGCTGTACTCCCTTTCTTAATCCAGTCATTATGGACACATTCAGGCAAAATTGCAAAAGTTAATTATTGTAAACCCATGATTTTTATAAAATTAAAATGAGAAACATACGCATTTGCAATATAACTTAAAAATTCCCATATATAAAACAACTGCTTGGCAAAACTTAGCTTTAAAAATGACAATACAATGATTTTGCATCATTTTGTAAATATTGAAAGAAACCATACTTTGACGCTCAAGTATCGTAAAAAACGCCTAAAAAGCGGATTTTAAAACCCAGCTGCTTTATGATAATCACGAGTTCCATCACTTTCTTAAAATAATGACAAATCTAAATACATCTGCACCCATTTTAGTCACAGGCGCAACAGGCTATATTGCCAGTTGGGTCATTAAAAACCTGCTTGAACAAGGACATACCGTACACGCGACGGTGCGTGATCTGAATAAAACCCACAGTTTTCAACATCTGACTGATATCGCGGCAAAAAGCACAGGCAACTTACAATTATTCCAAGCCAACTTACTTGAAGAAGGTGCTTTTGATGCCGCCATGCAAGGTTGTGAAATCGTGCTGCACATGGCCTCGCCTTTTGTGGTCACCAATTATAAAGATGCAGTTAAAGACATTATTGAACCTGCCGTCATAGGCACCGAAAATGTATTAAACAGCGTTAATCGTACTGCATCGGTAAAGCGTGTAGTGGTGACTTCAAGTATTGCTGCAACCTATGGCGATGCGATTGATATTTTAAATACGGCCAATAATCGCTTTGATGAAAGTCACTGGAATACTAGCAGCAGCCCTGAGCATCAGCCTTATCCTTATTCAAAAGTGGCAGCTGAACGCAAAGCTTGGGAAATGGCAAAGGCACAAAACCGCTGGGATTTGGTCTGTATCAACCCTGCTTTGGTGCTTGGCCCATCGTTGACCAAAAACACCCAATCGGGCAGCGTGGAAGTGTTATTGCAGTTTGCCAACGGTATGACCTTGGCAGGTGTCCCTGCTATGTGGAATGGCATTGTCGATGTGCGTGATGTTGCCGATGCTCACATTCAGGCCGCATTCAACCCTGCTGCTGAAGGTCGCTATATTATTAGCGGTGGCACACTCAGCTTATTGGAAATGGGTAAAATTTTAGCCCAGCACTTTGGACGTAAATACCCTTTCCCACGCAATCAGTTACCTAAATTTGCCTTTAAAGCCTTTGGCCCTCTACTTGGTTTTTCCCGTAAATTTGTGGAACTGAATATGGGCTACCCAATTTATTTTAATGCGGAAAAAAGTCAGCGTGAATTGGGCATGCACTACCGCAATATTGAAACCAGTCTAGTCGAACATTTTCAGCAACTCATTGATGATGGGATTGTAAAGAAACGCTAAGTCCTCGGCATCTCTAAGCGAAAAACTAAGGCACTTCATCGTTGAAGTGCCTTTGTACTTAAATCAGATCAACAATGCCTAGAGATGCTTATTCAAGCACACCATATTCCTGCATCAGCTGAATAAACTCAGCTTCATTCATGACTTGCACACCCAACTTCTCAGCTTTTTCCAGCTTCGAGCCTGCTTTCTCACCCGCCACGACACATTTGGTTTTCCCCGAAACGCTGCCACTCACCCGTGCACCCAAAGCCTGCAACAACTGAGTCGCTTCATCGCGTCCCATTTGGCTCAACGTCCCTGTAATCACCCAACTTTCACCATTCAAAGGCTGACGTGTCGGTGCAATCGGAGCATCCCAATGAATGCCTGCAGCTAATAAACGATCCAACACTTCTAAATTATGCGGCGCTTGGAAAAAGTCCAAAATCCATTCTGCCGTAATATCTCCCACATCTGGAGTTTTCTTTAACGCTTCTAAATCAGCTTCACGCAAAGCCTCTAAAGTCTGAAAAGTATTGGCAAGCATCCGCGCGGTGGTTTCGCCCACACCACGAATTCCCAAGGCATAAATAAACGCAGCCAAAGTAGTTTTTTTGCTGTTTTCAATCGAGTCAATCAAGTTTTGAACCGACTTCTCACCCATTTTTTCAATGCCGAGCAAAGTGTCGCGGTGTTCGTGTAAATGATAAATATCAGCCACATTTTGTAGCAAGTTCAGATGCAGTAATGACTCCACCCAACGATCACCCAAACCTTCAATATCCATGGCTTTACGTGACACAAAATGACGAATCGCTTCAATACGCTGTGCCGCACAATACAAACCGCCTGAACAACGCGCCAAAGCCTCACCTTCAGGCATCACCACAGGCGAATCACACACAGGGCATTGTTCAGGTAAATGCACTTCTTGCGCATCGGCAAGGCGAAATTCAGGCCAGACTTTTTCAACTTTGGGAATCACATCACCACTACGGTAAACACTGACCGTATCGCCTAAACGCACATCCAAACGGTGAATTTCACCAATATTATGCAAAGTAACATTGGATACCGTCACACCACCTACCGCAACGGGGTTTAAACGTGCCACAGGCGTCAACGTACCTGTGCGCCCCACTTGCCAATCAATATTTTCAATGGTGGTTAAAGCGGCAACTGCAGGGAATTTATAGGCAGTCGCCCAGCGCGGCTCACGACTTAAAAAGCCCAATTGCTGTTGCTGTTTCAAGTCATTGACCTTGACCACCATGCCATCAATTTCAACGCTTAAATTCGGACGCTCAAGGTTAATTTGCTCATAGGCCGCCTGAACATCTTGAATGCTCTTGCAGACAAAATGACGTTCGCCAATTTCAAAACCAAACTGCCCCAACCATGCCAAACTGTCGGACATGGTGCTTTGTCCATGAGGCGGCACACATTGCGCAATGCCATAAGCATAGAATGCTAAAGGACGTGAAGCCGCAATATTCGGGTCTAACTGACGCAAACTGCCTGCTGCTGCATTGCGTGGATTGGCAAAGGTTTTTTCACCTTTGGCTGTATTGGCCGCATTGAGTTTTTCAAAACCAAGTTTTGGCATCAACACTTCACCACGCACTTCCAAAAATTCAGGAATAGCCGTTTCTGTCGCACTCAAAACTTTCGGTAAATTGCGGATAGTTTTGACGTTGTGGGTAATGTCTTCCCCTGTTTCCCCATCACCACGGGTCACACCACGCACTAAAACACCATGTTCATACCAAAGTGAAATCGCCAAACCATCAAATTTGAGTTCGACATCGTATTCAATATTTTGGTTGGGCAAACGCTCTTCGACACGTCTTGCAAAGGCAAATAATTCTTCCTGATTAAACACATTGCCTAAAGACAACATTGGCACAGCATGTGTAACCGTGGTGAACTTTGCCAAAGGTGTGCCACCGACTTTATTGGTCGGTGTATCGGGTTGAACTAAATCTGGATACTGTTGTTCCAACGCTTTTAGTTGATGGAAAAGCTGATCATATTCACTGTCTGCAATTGTCGGTTGATCCATCACATAATAGGCATGATTGTGCTTGGCAAGCAGTTGAATCAATTGACGCATTTGCGCCACGACGGTTAAATCTACAGACATATTTTCCACCATAAAAAAGGGCGGTCTTGTTCCGCCCTTCAATTTTTTCTATGTAGCGCATGCTACAGCTTGTATTGCTGCGCACATTATAAAAATGCGGCTGCAAAGTTGCAATTTATCCTACTGCACTCAGTTCAATTGCCAAACACTTGACGTAGCTTATACCCAGTACGAGATCGCAATTCTAGGCATGACTTGCCTGACCAGCACGATAATCTATCGCCTGATGACGCCAGTGTTCACGTAATTGTGGAGTAAACTCTAAATGGTTTTGGTCATAGACCGTTCCATCAATTTCACGTGCAATCAGTCCTGAAATGCTGACCATGGTATCAAAGGCATTTTGCACATCGCTGTGCGGCAAAGCGAGGAAGAACGCTAAACCTTTAACTTGTTCGCTCGATAAAGTTTCTAAATCAAAACCATCTGCGCCTTCATCATTAATTTGTAAAACTGAAAATAATAATTTAGTGCCATCTTCGTTATAGCGATGGAAACATGACATTTCACCGAAACGTAAACCATATTTCATCAAGACTTTTAAGGCTTTATCGCCCGAAAGTATGCGACGTTCAGGGAAGACATTCAGCGCGATAAAAGATTCAGCGGTTGCCAAGGCACTTTCTTCATCCATGATTTTTTGTTCATGCAAATGCGAATCTAAAATGCTGCTTTCTTCATTAAATTCTGAAATTTCGGCAGTTTCAATGTGTTGATTCAGACTGTATTCAGTCGAAGCTTTGTTTTGCTCGACAGTCTGCGCATTCGGTTCAGTTTCTACAATCACTTGCTGAATTTCATCCGATAATGAATATTCTGAAGTTGTCGCTGTCGGGCTTGGCGTGTCTTGTGCAACTTCAGACTTCGATATCGTTGTGGATGGATCAAGCTCAGAATTTTCTGTATTTGCCTGCAAACTCGGTTCAACTTTGTCAGTTTCTGTGCTTGAAGAAGCCACGACATCATCCGTTAAAGCCTGTGGTTCAGACTTGGCAGGCGCATCTTGCGTAACTTCATCTACCGTTAAAGTCGGCTCCACACGCGGTGGCGTAGCGTCGCTTTGCAATTGGTCACGTACATGGCGTGGAATAATCGGTTTTTGGCTTTCTGCATTAAATTGCAGTTCCGAATCTAAGGATGGCGCTGAATCTACAGGTTTTTTTAGAATCATTTTCAAACCAAACGCCATGATCACAATAGCGATGACAATTCCAATGATTGTGGTGATTTCCATATTATGCCTCCGCGACTAGGCCGTATTCTGCGGCTTCTTCTAAATTTACGGTTACTAATTTTGAGGTTCCCGGTTCAGGCATGGTAACACCTAAGAGGTCGGTTGCCATCGTCATAGCAAGTTTATTATGTGTAATGTAAATGAATTGCACTTGTTCAGAAAGTTCTTTTACTAAATTACAAAAGCGCCCCACGTTAGCATCATCTAACGGTGCATCAACTTCATCGAGTACGCAAAATGGCGCTGGGTTTAAACGGAAGATTGCAAAAACCAAAGCCAAAGCTGTCAGTGCTTTTTCACCCCCTGAAAGTAAGGCCAAAGAACTGTTGCGCTTACCCGGTGGACGCGCCATCAATTTCACCCCAGATTGCCAGTCATCTTCCAAGCTCAGACTCGCTTCACCGCCATTAAAGACTTTAGGAAACAACTCCTGCAATTCGGTATTCACCTGATCAAAAGTATTCATAAACAGTTTACGAGTTTCCTGATCAATACTTTTCATTGCCGCCTGTAACTGCGAAACGGTATTTTCCAAGTCTTCAATTTGATGGCTTAATTCTGCAAAACGGGCAGATACTTCTTCATATTCTTCCGAAGCCGCCAAATTGACCGCACCCAATTTATCAAACTGTTGCTGCGCTTTCGCCAGTTTTTGTTGATGCGCAGCGACATCAATCTGCAAACCTGTGATGATCTCGCTGTTTAAATCTTTTAACTGTTCAGAATAATGCTGATAGTCCGACTTTGCCGATTGCCATGCCAAGCGCTTTTCTTCGAGTTTGGCACGTAATTGTTCATCTTGCTGCTGTTGCTGCTGCCGTTGCTCGGTCAGTTGCTGCTGTTTGGACTGCACACTGTTCAATTCCACTTGCCATTCCTGCCAAGTTTTTTGCAGCTTTTCAGTCTGCTGCTGCTGCTCTGAAAACTGAGTTTCCAAGTCAGGCAATTCCAACTGAACAGGATCGACAAACTTTTTGGCTTGTTCCATTTGCGCCACAATTTGTTGATATTGTGCTTTTAAGAAAGTGGCATCTTTTTCTAACAGTTCAATTTGCTGCTGAGTTTGTACCGCTTGACGACGTAACAGATCCACTTCTTGTTGCTGCTGCTGAAACTGTTGCTGTGAACTATCCAGCTGCTCATTCAGCTGCTCGACCTGAAATTGCAAGATTTTATACTGCGGTAAGGCTTGCTCAAGTTTAAAAGCCAAAGCATGCAAATCAATTTCCTGATCATCTTTTTGCATGGCATCTTCTTCAAGCTGCTCATCTAATTGTGCCAATTGATGCTGTAATTGCTGTTGCTGTACTGCAAAAGCCTGTGCCGCACTTTCGGCTTTCGCCATTTGCACATCTAGCGTTTGCAAGGCTTGTTGTTGCTGTTTGAGCTGTTGCTGTTGTTGCTGCAATTGCTGCTGCAACTGTTTTACCTGTTGCTGCAATTCAGGCAGTTGCTGTTCTGCTTGCTCATATTGTGGCAGTTGCAACGCCAACGCCTGTTCAATTTCATCCAAGCGAATCCGATGGCTTAATGCCCCTTGCCCTGCCTGTGCCGCTTCATCATAAAACAGCCCGATTACCCAGTCTGCTCCCACATGATAACCATCTAAACTAAGGATAGACTGCCCTGCTTGTAATTGCACTTGCAATGCCAAAGCCTGCGATAAACTTTCTGTAATTGCGACACTTTGCCACAAGCTACTTTGCGGTGAAGCAATCCAGTCACTGAGCGACTCACACCCCGAAAGCTGTATTTTTGATGTTTTTGAATCTACAGCCAAATGAATTTTTAGCTGACGTGCGCGGCTGTCCTGAAATTCAATATCTGCTTCTACCACCTGCGCAGATAACCATTTAGCCAAGAACTTTTCAATTAAATTGGCATATGGTTTCGCCACATCTGCAAGTTGTAATACTTGCATCAACTGCACCACATCGGTTTGGGCTTTTGGACTTTGCTTAATGAGCAATTGATTGAGGTTTTTCTGTTCTGACTGCAAAATCTGAATCTCAGATTTTAAGGTCGCACACTGTGCTTTGTGCTCATTATAGTTGGTCTGCAACGTGGCGAGTTGCTGAGTGCTGTCTTGAATATTCTGTTCTAGTGTTAGCATTTCAGCCTGCAAGCGGGTCTTTTCGTCTTGCAGTTGTTGCATTCCCTCTTGCTGATCTTGCGGCTGAATTTGTGCAAACTGCTGTGTCAGGGTTTGTTTTTGCTGTTCAATACGGCTGATATTTTTGGCTAACTGCTCACTTTGCGCCTGCATGTGCACATGCTTTTGTTGTTGCTGTTCTACTTGCGCTTTAACTTGGGCATATTGTGCAGCTTGGGTTTGTTGCTGTGCTTTTAAATCCTGAAATTGCTGGCTCTGCTGCTGCGCCAAATGATCTTGCTGCTGTAGATTTGCCTGTTGGTTTTCTTGCTGATCGACCAAACTCTCTAGCTGCAATTCAATCAACTGCAAACGCTCTTTGGTTTGTGCTTTTTGTTGTTCAAGCTGCGATAAAGTCGCGGTATTTTGCTGAAACAAACTTTGTTTTTGTTCCAAAGTCATTTTCAGTTCAGCCAGTTTCTTTTCTGCCTGTTGCCATTCTTGCTGTAGCGGTGTCGATTGCTGAATCAAACGCTGAAACAACTCACTGGTCGCAGTTAAGTCATGTTCCAAAGTGGTCAGCTCAGAGCGCACCAATTTAAAACTTTCCCCTAACTCATTCATACTCAGGGTATATTCTTGCTGTAAACGTGCACTTTGTTCACACTGAAAAGACAACACTTCGACTTTAATGGTGCGAATTTCGCTCTCAAGCGCTTTGTATTGAATTGCTGTTTCTGACTGACGTTTTAAGGTTTTTAATTGCGATTTTAGTTCTGAAGCAATATCTTCCAAACGCGCCAAGTTCTGCGTGGTGTGATCCAAATGCAGCATGGTTTCACGACGACGCGCCTGATAACGTGACACGCCTGCCGCTTCTTCAATAAACACCCGCATTTCTTCAGGTTTAGCATCAACCAAACGATTAATCATGCCCTGTTCAATAATTGCATAAGAACGCGGGCCTAAACCTGTACCCAGAAAAATATCGGTGATGTCACGACGACGACACTTGGTTCCATTTAAAAAATATTCAGACTTACCATCACGGTTGACCTGCCGACGTACCGACAGTTCATTATAGGCGTTATAAGCACCGCCCAATTTGCCATAGGTATTGTCAAAACGCAGTTCAACACTGGCTACACCTACAGGTTTGCGTTTGGCAGTTCCTGTGAAAATTACATCCTGCATACTGCCGCCACGCAACTGGCGCGCACTAGATTCGCCCATCACCCAACGAATGGCGTCAATCACATTGGATTTACCACAACCATTCGGCCCCACCACAGCGGTACGGTTGGCTTTAAAATGTAAGGTCGTACTGTCGGCAAAAGATTTGAAGCCAGAAAGTTTTAAACTGCTTAAACGCATAATGTCCCAATTAACGGCGTGAACGTCTTGCCCATGCAAGCTCGATCTGTTTCATACGGGTCAGAGATTCCAACACCAAGTTGCGCAAGTGTCGGCAAAAATCTTCCATAAATAAAGTGGCTTGTTGTGATTTTCTGCTTAAAATTGCATCACTCACCAGTTTAAATAATTCAAAAGATTCTTGTAACTCCCGACGCGAAGTATTTAAGGTCAAAAAGTAACTGCGTCTTAACGATGGCAATAACTCTTGATAGAACTTCATTAAATATAAATTTCCCACCATATCAGGCTGCCGTGCCAGATATTGAAAAATTAAATCATAAAACTTTTCAGTATTGCCCAAGCGACATTGCTCTGCCAGTTGCAGCAAAAGTTGTTGTAAGGCTTCGGCTTCATGCATTCGCCACGTGTCCGCAATACGCTGCACAATATAACCCAATAACAAACTGCTGCTGTCAAACAAAGCTCGGACTTGCTGTGCCGACATTTCCGACACAATTGCACCACGACGTGGAAAAATTTCAATCAGATGAGTACGTTGCAATAACAACAGCGCTTCACGTACCGAACCACGACTCACGTCCAGTTCTTTGGCGATGCGCAATTCCTGAATACGCTCACCTTCAACCAAATCACCGCTAATAATCTGTTCTGCGATGTGTCGGGCAATTTGTTCCGATAAACTTTCTGATTCTTGTTGTTGCATACTGTTCCTATCTTGTTTTTATAAGATGCAGTGATGAAAATTCGGAGCTACTCTCATTTAAGACATCTCAGGATCATCCTTCGACTGCAAGCATAGCTCCGATACAAGCATCTTTCTTTTTACTGCGAAACAGATCACAACGCCATGACATTGTCCGACAATTTCATGGCGCTAGAGCCAATTTTACATGGCTTAAAACAAAGAAAATAGCGACTCAACTTAGAAAAATACTCGCATACCCTGATATACAAAATAACAGCCAACGGTGGTCAGCAAGCAGGCAAAACATTTTTTCAACATCGCTGGCGATAACAAATGTGCCACTTTCGCACCAACTTTGGCAGTAATAAAGCTCATCACACTAATGCCTATAAATGCATAAATGTGGATATAACCAATGGTATTGGGTACTGCAACTTCGGCTTGCTTACCAAACCACATAAAGCCTAATGCGCCCGCCACCGCAATTGGCAAACCACAAGCGGCTGAGGTTGCTACCGCTTTTTGCATGACCACGCCGTAACGGTTTAAGTACGGCACTGTTAAACTGCCACCGCCAATCCCAAAAATTGCAGAGGCAATGCCAATCCCACCGCCCGCCATGACTTGCTTTGCAGTTGAAGGCAAATGATGTGAAGGATCAACCGCAATATTTGCGCCTCTAAACATCTTAAAAGCCACCCACAGTGCAAAACCGCCAATTAATAATTGTAAGCCTTGCCCCGAAAGGAAATCGGCAATACCTGCACCAACAAATGCACCCACAATTAAACCAGGCGCAAGATTACGAAATACAGGCCACATCACCGCACCTTTTTTATGGTGTGCCGTAACTGAGCTGATCGAAGTTACAATAATGGTTGCCAATGATGTCCCCACCGCCATGTGCATTAACACCGATGGGTCATAATTGAGTTGAGTGAACACAATATATAAAATTGGCACAATAATTAAGCCGCCGCCCACGCCAAACAGCCCTGCTGCAAATCCAGCAATTGCACCAATCAATAAATATATGATTAACTCCATAAATATATTCCACTATTTGTAAATTCGTATGGATGTAGAAACCCGACAACTGCAACAACAACTCACAGAAGCAGGACAGCTTCCAGAAGTACTCATCCTGAAGCCGATTACCACTTCCACCAATGATGATGTACGGGAAATTGCACAAAAAGGTGTGCAGAGTGTCTTGGTATGCAGTACCAGACAAACGCATGGTCGAGGACAACGTCAACGGCAATGGGTATCACCCGAAGGGAACATCTATTTAAGCACATTGCTAAATTTACGAACACCTGTAAATGGGCGTTTGGCTTTAGAAATTGCGTTAAATATCTTGCAAATGCCGAGTCTACAGGCGCTGAATCTACAAGTAAAATGGCCAAATGACTTATACAGCCCGCAAGGCAAATGGGGCGGCATCTTAATTGAGCCAATTTCTGCACAGCAAGTCATTGTTGGGGTTGGGCTTAATCTTGCACCTGTCAGCTCAGCAGTTATTGATCAAAAAACCACATCTTTAACCGAACTGGGTTTGGTATCTATTGATCGTGTGCGCCTGATCGCAGAGCTTTATCTTGCCATTCAACAAGCCTGCGACTGGTTTAATCACGATTGCTATAATTTGGCATCTCGCTTCAATCATCATGCCGCATTTATGCAACAACAAGTTGAATTTGAACATTTTAAAGGTACTTGTCAGGGTACTTTTTTAGGCATTCAGGATGATGGCGCAGTGCAAATTGAAACGGCACAAGGGCTTGAAGTTTTTTATCAGGGACGTTTACGCCCTATCGATCATGCCGAGTCATCTTCATGAAAAATTTATGGCTAGATATTGGTAACACCCGCCTGAAATATTGGGTCACAGAACAAGACCGCATCATCGAACATGAAGCAGAATTGCATTTGCAATCTCCTGCCGATTTGTTGCTGGGTTTGATTCAACACTTTAAAAGTCTGAATGTGCATAAAGTAGGCGTGTCATCGGTACAAGATCAGAAGAATAATCAACGCATTCACTTGATTTTAAAAACCCTGAATGTGCCTGTGATTTATGCCAAAGTGCATGCAGATTATGCAGGTTTGCATTGTGAATATGATATTCAACAACTGGGGATAGATCGCTGGCTGCAAGTGCTTGCCGTGGCAAATGACCCACAAGAAAATTATTGTGTCATTAGTTGTGGTACGGCGCTGACTATTGATTTGGCGGATGGACTGACGCATTTAGGCGGCTATATTTTACCGAACTTATATTTGCAACGTGATGCACTGATTCAAAACACCAAAGGCATTAAAATTCCCGATGCTGCATTTGATGAACTCACCCCAGGACGCAGCACCATTGATGCTGTTCATCATGGTATTTTACTCGGCTTGCTCAGCACCATTGAGCATGTAATTCGACAGTCACCACGTAAACTGATTTTAACGGGTGGCGATGCACCGCTGTTTGCCAAATTCTTGCAGCAATATCAACCGCAAGTCGAGCAAGATTTATTGCTCAAAGGTTTGCAGCGTTATATTCAATATGCAACCCATGAAGTGCACTAAAAACCAAACATTGCTCCATCTACGCTGATAAATCTTTCGGTGTAGCTGTCATCTACGAATAAAGAACAACAAAAAAGCAGGCGCATTTTTATGCGCCTGCTTTTTTAACACTTTGATTCTAAGATGTTTTTAACAATTATTTCTTGGTTGGGTCGTTGCCACCAAACAATGGCCCCATACCGCCGCCACTGAATTGCTTTTGTAAACCGCCCAGTGAACGCATCATTTTTGCCATGCCCGATGGATTGGCAAATTTTTTCATCATTTTTGCCATTTGTGCATGTTGCTTGATCAACTTATTCACTTCTGACACATCCATACCACAACCCGCAGCAATACGTTTTTTACGGCTTGGATTCATCAGGTCTGGGTTACGACGCTCTTTGATGGTCATCGACTGGATAATCGCTTCCATCTTTTTCACTTGCTTTTCAGGATTGGCTTGCGCAATTGCATCTTGAATACCTGAGTTGCTCATGCCAGGCAACTTGTCTAAGAAGCCCATCATGCCGCCCATTTTATTCATTTGTTCAAACTGCATCAGCATATCTTCAAAGTTGAAGCTGCCGCCTTTTTGCAGTTTTTTCGCCATTTTTTCGGCTTTTTCTTTGTCGATTTTACGTTCAACTTCTTCGACCAAAGACAGCACGTCACCCATGCCCAAAATACGTTGTGCAACACGTTCTGGGTGGAATGGCTCTAGGGCATCGAGTTTTTCACCCATCCCCAAGAATTTAATTGGTTTACCCGTAATCGCACGAACTGAAAGTGCTGCACCACCGCGCGCATCACCATCAGTTTTAGTAAGGATTACACCTGTTAATGGCAAGGCATCATTAAAGGCTTTGGCTGTATTTGCCGCATCCTGACCCGTCATGGCATCGACCACGAACAAGGTTTCAGTCGGTTTAATCGCTGAATGTAATGCCTTGATTTCATCCATCATGTCATCATCGACGTGCAAACGACCTGCAGTATCGACAATTAACACATCAGCAAACTGAATTTTTGCCTGTTCGATGGCACGGTTGGCAATATCGACAGGGTTTTCATTGGCATTTGAGTCAAAGAAAATTGCGCCAACTTCGCCTGCAACCGTTTGTAGCTGTTTAATTGCCGCAGGACGGTAAACGTCGGCAGACACCATCGCCACTTTTTTCTTTTGACGTTCTTGTAAGAAACGTGCCAATTTTGCTGCAGTGGTGGTTTTACCCGCACCCTGCAAACCTGCCAATAACACCACAACCGGTGGCTTGGTAGCAAGGTCAAGGCTTTCATTGGCCTCGCCCATCATTTTTGTGAGTTCGTCATAGACAATTTTGACGAACGCCTGACCAGGGGATAACTGAGTCATCACTTCCTGACCCAATGCCTCTTCCTTAACTTTCGCGATGAATTCACGAGTTACAGGTAACGCCACATCGGCTTCAAGAAGTGCCATACGTACTTCACGTAACGTATCTTTAATATTGTCTTCGGTTAGCTGCCCTGAGCCAGTAACATTTCTTAAACTCTGCGTGAGTCGTTCTGTTAAGGTATCAAACATTGCAAATTCCGCTTAAAATAGCCATTAGCAAAAAAATGTTTCTTTAAAATAGAAAATTTATGCACAAGATGCTATAGGATACTGTAGTTCGCATCGAATTTATATAAATGAATATTCATCATCCTGAAAAAGGTTTGACATGATCAGTCTCCCCTTGGTTTATACGATTTTAGCATTAATCGCTTATACCAGTTCTTTTTGGTATTTATTTTCACATTTAATGTCTAAACGTGCGCCAAATCACTGGTTTATTCGTTCTCTGCTCAGTTTGGGCTTATTGCTGCATGCTGCCGTGTTGTATAACGATATGTGGACGCCGATGGGTGTCAACTACAACGTGTTTAACCTAATGTCATTTACTGCGGGTTTAATGTTGTTATTGAGCTTGCTGTTCAGCAGTTACCGACCTGTAATTGCGCTAAATTTGATTGGTATTCCTGTAGCAGCAGTGGGTTTAATTGCAGGTTTTTCATTCAGCCAACATAATTTATTTATTAACCAAAACTCGATTGGTTTAGATATTCATATTATTTTATCGCTGTCTGCTTATGCCGTATTGTTGATGGCGACCATTCATGCCGTGCTCATGTGGTTTCAAAACCGCGAACTGAAAAACAAACAAAAACGTCGGGTTTGGGTAAATTTGCTGCCGTCTTTGCAAGATATGGAATCTTTGCTGTTTGATATGTTGATTGCAGGTTTTGCCTTACTCACAGTCGCACTAGGTTTTGGTTTCTTTACGGTAGAACATTTCTTTGCACAGCATTTAGCACATAAAACTGCCTTTAGTATTATTTCTTGGTTTGTCTATGGGTCGTTGTTACTTGGGCGTTATAAGTTTGGCTGGCGTGGACAAAAAGCGATTCGCTTTACCATTATTGGCTTCTTTTTATTGGCGCTCGGTTTTATTGGTTCTAAATTTGTGTTGGAAATGATTTTGAGTAAGTAAGGTGTTTTTATTTTGCTCATTCAAAGTGTAGGATGATCAATTATTTAATAGCATAGTCGAGGGGGAATGGGCTGTTTAAATTAAGCCAATCATTTAAATGATTTCTAACGATGTAAGAACTCAATTAAAAGATCTAGTCTAGGATGCACATCAACTGCATGGACTAGATAAAACTTGAGATACAGATCACTGTGTCAAATACAACAGCTTAAATACCAGAACCTTAGCTACAACCACTTCAATTCAAAACCCTTTTCCTAGACAACCCACAGAAAAAAACGTATAACTCCACTTTTGTTTGAACTGGCAGCATCTTGTGAAACTGATTCTTGCACCCATGGAAGGCTTAACCGACCCCATCATGCGTGATGTAATCACGTCTGTAGGCAGTTTTGACTGGTGTGTAACAGAGTTTATTCGGGTCACAGACAGCATTTTGCCAGACCATATCTACCACACCTATTGCCCAGAACTACTCACCAATGGCAAAACTGCGGCAGGTACGCCTGTGCATGTTCAGTTTTTGGGGAATAATCCTGAAATGTTAGCCGCCAATGCAGCCAAAGTTGCGGCTATGGGTGCACCTGCAATTGATATGAACTTTGGCTGCCCTGCCAAAACAGTCAATCGGCATCGTGGCGGTTCAGTTTTACTCGATGAACCCGAAGTAGTATATGAACTGGTTAAAGCGGTTCGCGATGCCGTTCCTGCTCATATTCCAGTTTCCGCCAAAATGCGTCTAGGCTATATGGATCGGAACTTCATGCTAGAAAATGCGCACGCCATTGAAGATGCAGGCGCAGCATGGGTTACAGTACATGCACGTACCAAAGCCGATGGCTATACGCCTCCCGCATTTTGGGATCAGCTACGTCCTATTCGTGAAGCCTTGAAGATTAACGTCATCGCCAATGGTGAAATTTGGAACAATGCCGATGCCAAACAATGCCAGTTAGAATCGGGCTGTGAAGATTTGATGATTGGTCGTGGTGCGGTCACCACCCCAGATTTGACCCAATGTATTCGTCAAAATTCAGACCTGCCTTTGCTGAGTTGGCAAGATTTGCTGCAACTACAAATTCGCTTTATTCACGGCCCTGCCAAAACAGAAATTGGGATGCTGGGACGTTATAAACAATGGCTCGGCATGATGTCGAAACATTATCCCGAAGCCAAAGCTTTGTGGGATGAAATCAAGCGTCTGAAAAAGCTGGATGAAATCATTGAAAAATTAGTCGCGCACACGACTTAAACATTGAATCCATCAAACTCAAGCTTCATCTAAAAAATTTCAGCTTTTATTAGGGTCTGCTGACAATTCGTCTATGTTTGCGGCGATGCATATTTTTTAGCTGATATAAGGCATGGGACAGGAAATTTAGTCATTCTAAATGACTGGCACATAACGCAATAGCAGCAAAAAATATGCTCGCCCTGAAAGGCTGTGGCTAAAACTTTCTCAGATTGTGTTATGAAACTTAGCAATAGTCTCGCTATTACTTGCGTTTCATGCCTGATCTGCTCAGTTTTAGCCTACAGCGCAAGCCATTTATGAAATGTCAAAAGCCCCTAGTGAATATCGGCTATTCAACCTTGCTGACAAAGCTTGGCATTTCCCATGCACTGCCTGCAAAACCTTTGCATTGTCCTGCATCGAATTGATAGCTTTTGACAAACTGCTGACCATTCCACGCCCACTCAATTTGACTGAAACAATCGCCAATTCCACGCCCTTTTTGATAGGCAAAAATCTGTCCATTGCTAAATTCTGAAGCAGAATCAGTTACAAATTGCTGTATCTTTTGCAGTTTTTTATCCATAACCCAATAAGCCACACCCCAATTATAAGCCCCTCGCCAACAGCTTGCCTCAACCAACACGCTATCTTGATTTAAGGGATAAGTATGAATCTGCTGTTCTGCTTGTTCAGGTTCAAACAGCATATAACAATCTTCACGATCTACGGTTTTTTGTAAAATTGGATATAACTTTTCTGCACTGGCCGCGGTAAGCACCTGTGCTTTGGCGGTTCGGTGTTGAGGCTGCATGAGAATGTTAATTTTAGGCATCGCTTGCGCTTTTAAGACCTGCGTGGATGCTTGATTGCCTTTTGCCAATATTGCGGAGTCTGTACCCACACGTTTTTGAAATTCATCCATTTTTAGCAACACTGCACTCATGCCTGCATCAGACAATTTCCAGCGTTGTTGGCCATGTTTTAACTCGATCACGACATGCTGACGCGCCTGTGCCAACAGCTTTTGCACACTGGCAGTAGATAGATTGGCGATACTTTCATGAAAGTTTAATTGCTGCAAAGCACGTCCATTTAAAAATAAAGTCGCTTGAGCAATATCCTCCTGAATTTGCAATTGCCCTTGTACAGAAGTCTTTGCACCTGCTTGACGGGTCAATAACATACTGATCGGTAGTTCAAAATCATCATCGCTTTGGTAGCCTGCAGCACGGCAAGTTCCTGTATTATCACAGGCCAACTCCCAATCTTGATGCTGAAAATACAGTCCTTGCAAAGCAGTCGACTGGCTTGCAGCAATCATTTTTTCAGCAGTGATGGGTGCTGAAAAAATATTTACGCTACCCAACAAACCACCGATCGCCAGTAATATTTTTAGATTGCATTTGAAATTCATAATCTTTGCAACTCCTGAAATTGTCATCTGTGATTCAACGACTTAATCAAGGCTAGATTTAACACCTTGCCTACTTAGCTCAATAAAAAAGCACGCCAGAGCATGCTTTTCTAATGCAATTTAACATCAAGATTTAATGCAAAAGATTACGATTCCTGCGTTAAATCCTTGACCGTGGTGCTTGCGCCATTGGTTTTCACCGACTCAATGCCTTTGTCACGTGATTGTTCAGAAGTATAGAGCTGACTCGTACCAATAATCTGATGGTTGGCAGCTTTTAAATTAAAATACGGCTTATCATTCTTAGATGTCAATCGATCATAACGCCCATCATCCTGACTGTTCTTTTGTACCGAAGCGATGCCATTTTTTGCCGATGCTTTCGCCTTATACTGTTCACTGGTTAAGATAATTTCGCCATTCCCAGCTTTAAGTACAAAGCGGTACTGACCATTGCTTGCTTGTGAAATCTCAAACCATCCTGACATACTTGCCCCCAGTTTTCTTATGAGTGGTGAAGTGTGTTGTTGAATGATGCTAGGCTTTAAACTGCCTAAAAATTATTCTTTTCACTTAAAATATAAAGGACTTAGGCACAAGAAAACAGTATTAATTTTGTACACTCTTAAAGTTATTGTTGCTCAATTTGAATACTAAAATACTTTTATAAACTCCATAAAAAAGCGCAGGCAACTCAAGTCGCCTGCGCTGTTGAAATCTGCTTAAACTTAAGCTTTTTTCACATATTCAGATTTTAATTTCATAGCCCCCATGCCATCAATCTTACAATCAATGTCATGACCATCTGCTGCATCTGGAATTAAGCGAATATTTTTCACTTTCGTTCCCACTTTTACAGCAGCCGAAGAACCTTTAATTTTCAGGTCTTTAATCACAGTCACCGTGTCGCCATCTGCCAACACGTTGCCGTTTGCATCTTTAATCACAGCAGCAGTTTCTTCTAGCTGTTCCCCTTCTTTCCACTCATGTGAGCATTCAGGACAAATCAGTAGGTCGCCATCTTGGTAAGTGTATTCTGATTGGCATTTTGGGCAATTTGGCAAAGACATAAAAAACCTCAAAAACTATATTATAGCATTTTTTACTGAATTTTCATAAACTTAAAATCCTTATAAAGCACAAGGATAATCAAATAAAACTCTTTAATTGGACTGTGCTAAGCGTTGCAGCATCACCCGTTTTAATACCACTACATGATTGTGCTGCTCATCTTTAGCTGCTGTGACCAGAGTGATTTTTTGCTGCTGTGCCAGTTCACACAACGCCTGTAAAGCCTCTTCTTGCTCTGCTAATTCAGCTATATAACGCTGCTGAAACTCATCCCAATGTTGTTCAGGGTTTTGATGATACCATTTACGCAGCCCAGTCGAAGGCGTAATTTCTTTGGGCCATAAGTCAATACGAGCGCGTTCTTTACTCACACCACGCGGCCATAAGCGATCAACCAGCACCCGTGTTCCATCTGCCTGAGTCGCTTCAAGATAAGCGCGTTTCATTGCAATATCCATATTTGCACCTCTGCATCTTTTATGATGACGTCATCAGCGCCAAAGTTTTAGGCAGCAGATTATGTATCACAAATAAAAAAGCATGTGATCAACACATGCTTTTCAGATACCCGATTTAATCTTCGTAATCGTCTTCGTCTTCATCATCGTAGACGTAAGCCATACAGCCCCAGCCATCGTATTCACCGCCATGTTCTTCAGCAATTTTGCTGAACCATTGCTCTAAATCGACAATGTCTGAATACTCTGGTTCCATGTAAACATAAATGGTAATGATCCATTCAACTGCGTCAGATTCTTCATCTTGGAATAATGAAATTTTTTGTTCTTCGGCCAACAAATACAAAGCACATTTTTCAGCTTGTTCTTGTGTGGTAAAAGCGATGGAGTACTCAATCTCATGTGGCTCTGTCAGGTCATCCCCATCTTCATGCATTTGCCAAAGTACATTGCCATTATCATCATCAGGGAATTGTTCATAGTCACGTGTCATGCGAATATCCTTGTTATCTTTTTAGCCAATATATATCTGGCAAGTGACAAAATAGTGAATTCAACATAGCACAAATTTGCCCGAAGGACTCAATTTTCATCTCGTTTTACACTGACTTTAGTCTGAATTACCCAGAAGCTTGCTTTTACATGACACTACAATTGCTTTAAGCATTTGCAGCCAGTTTAATTTGTGGCATCTGACAAGATGCTTTCCTGTTTAAATGCCAACAGTAAAGCAGCAAACTTTAATTCTTCTTGTCGAAGTGTTAAGTAAGAGTCTAGAATTTTTGCGTGTCCAAATGCAGCCGCATAATGATTCAGCAAAGTAAAATCATCCTGCAAAGCTTGAAGCGATTCAGCCAGATTATGTTCAGTCAGCTGCGCCAAATATAAATCTGCTTTACTATTAAATGCTTGAGCCAGCAAAGTCACTGCCGCTAGACGGCGTTGCTCATCGACAAAAGCACAATGCGCAACTTCTTGATTTTTAACCGCATCTTGAATCTTGTGTCGTACTTGCTGCAGGTGTTGTGCTGCATCACTATAGCCATAACCTTCAATCAGATCATCCAATAGCTGCTGTGCAGGCAACTGAAAAGCAGGCGTATGATGTTCAATTTTATGATACAGCGCGGTCATAATCTGTTCGAGTTGCTGACGTTCTTCAACCAAGTTATAAAAAGCACCCAATTGATCTTGTGCTGTTTTAAGCGTTTTGGCTTTGGTTTTTTGCTCATGCTCGGCTAAAAAATCTCGAACTTTTTCAACTTGTTGCTTGCACTGCTCCCGCGTATTTTCCGCTTCGGATTTAATCATTTCTACAAACATTTCTACTTGTTGGCGACGTTCTAATACATATTGCTCAACGTCTAAAATATGTTGATAGTGCTGCAAGGTTTCTAAACGACCTTTTAAACTGCCTATTTCGATGCGTAGCATGGTGAGCTGATGCTCTAATTCATTACTTTCTAACTCATCGGACGCCAAATTGGAGCGAGTGCGGTCTAAATTGCTTTGTAAAGATTGAATGCTGGCAGACAACTCACGGCGGCGCTGAGATTGCCAAAAAATAATCACCACCAAAACAATAATGATTGCACCCAATATATACAGCATATAACTTCTCCCACCCGCATTGGTCTGCCATATTTTGAAAAACCATCTTCAGTTTTTAAAGACGCTTTCTAACCCGCTTTGACAGCCCACCACACTCAAAAACACAAAATTTTAAAACAGCGAGTTATTCATTTCCTTCATTTATGCCAAGGCAAATGAATAACGACAACTCTAAGGATACGTTAGCGAGTTAGCGGCACGAAGACTATCCCAATTTTTGAGTATTTTCACAAAAAAATTGAAAAATGTGCGCCTGTTAGAAAAATTGAATCCCAAAATCTCTAAAAAGGAAGCTGTGCTCGAATTGCAACAGGAACTTGGCTTAAAGGTTGCGTGAAAGCCAAATAACTGGCATGCAGCGCCATCCGACCTAAAGTGCTTTTTTTCGGTTCAGGATGATATAACTTATCGCCTGTAATGGGATGTCCAATATATTGCATGTGTACTCGTAACTGATGTGAGCGCCCTGTAAGCGGGGTGAGCAATACACGGGTAATATCTTCAACCGCACAATATTCCAAAGCCTGATACAGCGTTTGCGCAGGCTTGCCTAAATCGAAATGCACAATTTGGCGTGGACGGTTTTCCCAATCGGTAATTAAAGGCACATCGACACTGCCCTCACCTTCAAGTTTGCCTTGAATTAAAGCAATGTAGTTTTTTTCTACTGTTCGCGCCTGAAACATTTTACTCAATGCGACTTCTGCATCACGATGCTTGGCAAACATGAGAATACCTGAGGTCGCCATATCTAAACGATGGGCAATTTTTGCCTGAGGATAATCTGCGAGTACTCTTAAATATGCGCTGTCCTGATGTTCGGGCAAACGCCCAGGCACCGACAATAAACCTGCGGGCTTATCAATCACCAATAAATCGTCATCTTCATAGACAATCACTAAGGGTTCTTGTGGAGGTGCATAAATAAAGTTGTCGTTTAAAGCCATGAACATACAGCATACAAAGCGGTGCGGGCAAAATATCAAGCACAGCCCGAACTGTCAATTCAGTCGGGCGATGTACTTTTTAGTGTAAAGATTTAGATTTTGAATTGGCTGAGTCTGCCAAGCTTAATCTGTCAAACTTAGTCTGCGAAACTTAGTCTGCCAAACTTAGTCTGCTAAATAGTATTCCACCGTAGACACCACACGTACTTTTTTCAAATATGGCGTGTTGCTGTCACGGTCTTCAATACTAAATACGCCCTGATTGGCCGATTTAATTTTGCCTAAACGACTGTCAGAATCTGCAGCAAATTTTTCTGCAACACTGCGGGCATTTTGTGTGGCTTGCTCAATCATGGCAGGTTTGATGTCATTTAGTTGCGTATATAAATATTCGGTGCGTTGCCCGTAATCCTCACCGCCAAAGGCAATTCCATTTTTACCTAAATCGACCAAACGGCTTTGTGCGCTGCGCACTTTATCAATATTTTTGGTATAGACCGTAATGGTTTGATGTGCGGTATAACGCAAAGCAACATTGCCATCGCCACCATATTGCTGGGCGTATTTATCGGTAATTACAGGAGCAGCAATGGTGATTTCTTCAGGACTAAAACCTTCATTTTTTAAAAAGTTTTGAATCTGGGATGTTTGGCTTTGCATGGTGTCGTACAGCGCGGCCAAGTCTTGACTGGCGGTACTAAAACGAATTGGCCACACCGCCACATTGGCTTTTACTTCACGTTCAGACAAACCTTTGACTGAAACCACACGCTCATATTGTTTAATTTTGAGTGCGCTATTGCCCAATATCCAACCTGCGAGCACCATTCCCAAACAAATTAGACCGCCTAAAATCAATGCAGGTTTAAATTGATTCATGTTTGCCAACTCCTCAAATTGCGGGCTTTTCGCCTCTATTTCAATGACCGTGTGTTTTTAATGTACTGTCTAAAGCGGTTGTTTCTATGCTTTTCGATGCTTGTTTATAGAGTTTTAAATTAAGGTCGCATCATATACAGCGCAATGAGTGGCGCAATATTCAATAGCAATACCCCAATTTTATAGACTGCCATGCCGCCATAATGAATGGCATCAAAACTTGCATCTGACAATTTGAACCATCTGCCATGTAACTGTCGCAGCCAGTCATGCGCGAAAATCACCACCACAAACCACAGCATTAAAATGGCATAGTTAATCAGTGCGCAGGTCAGTAATAAACGACACCAAAAATCGTAATCAACACTCATATCACACCTAATTAGATGTAGATGATTATTGCAAATTAACAGATTTGAATGAAAAATTTGATGGGAGTTTTGTAGCAGAAAGATGGTTTAAAATTCATTTAAGCTTTTATTTTGTCTGGATTTTATTGTCTTGATCTTGTTTTGTATTTTATATTTTTAACAATATTCTTTAGGGTGTTAGGGAAAACAACTGTGGTTTACTTCAACTATCATGCTGGATAAGCCATGATCTTATAGCCTATAAACTTCTGGTTTATAGCGTCCTAAGCCGAATCGAGACCTTTTGGGTAAGTACTACACGCACGTTGTACGCAACTGGTAGCAATCTACTCTTTTCGATCCCCATCACACCCTTGAGATATATAGTAGTGATTTGAGGATGGGATTGTTTCCCCGTAATGATTTTATTTTGATTAATTTTTAAAATTTTTATCACTTTTTAAGTCATATTTTAAAAAATTTTCCAAATAGACATTTTTTATGCACTTAAATCATCAAATAAAGCTCAAATATCAAATTTATTACCATGCTTGTTTTTAAAATATTTTCAAACTGACCCAAAAACCTATGTTGAGGATTCAACAACTTTCTTTTTGCCTCGAATCCAGCGAATTGCCCAAATTAAAGTCAGGAGCACCACAAAAACCACCAATACAGGCACAATGAAGGACAACACTGAAAGTACGGCAGCCCCAATCCACTCTCCTGTAGAAATCACAGGATTTGCAACACCACCTATGGTTGCGGTTGATACACCACGTGCCGCAACTGTACTCATTTGCACCACACCCGCTGTTCCACCACCGACAATAATGGCAGAACCCCAACTGGCAAATTGCGACATTTCGCCACTGCTTACAGCCATTGTGGTGAGTGTACCTGCAATCATGGCGGCAGGCGTTGCAACGGTATCGAGTAAGTTATCAACCCACGGTACATAATACGCAGCAATTTCACTGATTGTTGCCACGGTCAAAGCCAGACAAACAGCAGGCATCGCCAACCATTCAAAACCTTTTAAGGGTTCAAACCAACCCATGAGCGCGGCAACACTCATAACCAATAAAGGTACGAAAACCCGAAAACCACTGGCAGCACTTAGCCCAATGCCGACACATAAACCGAGTATTGTTTCCATGTTGTACCTCATTGCCTTGGGTTTTCTTTAGGTAAAATAGCAAAAAGCCCCATCGGGTGATAGGGCTTTAGATTAAAACAGGATCAGCTGTTTTATGTCGTGTAGCTTAGGCAACCTTGTTGTTATATTGGGTGCCATGGCATTTGGTACACGGTGGTAGACGGTCTGTACCAATTTCTAAGTAAACGCGATGCCCGCATTGGACACAAAAATAGAAGCCTGTTCCTGGTTTATCACCTGCAGTTACCATCTTTGTTCTCCGTGTGGTTTAGAAATGGTCAATCCAGTATATCTATTCTGTGATGATTGTCTATTGTCCATTTTGACGGGTGATGAGGGCAGTTAGGCAAAGGATGATTTTTATAAAAAATCTAACTCACTTACAAAGGATTAGATACCCAGTTTTCGACTTTTAATCCATCGACACGAGTAAATTCTTTTTCGTTATTGGTGACCATGACCCAATGATTTGCACGTGCATGTGCTGCTAACCATAAGTCATTTGCGCCAATGATCTGCCCCTTAGATGCAAGGTTCTGGCGTATTTCTGCATAATGGTGTGCAACATTTTCATCCAATTCAACCACTTGAATCATTGATGTTAATTCATCTATGACTTTTAAAGCCTTTTCTTTATGTTGACTTTTTTCTGCACCAAAACGTAATTCTCCCAACGTAATGACAGAAATTAATATATTTCGATGCGGAAGATGTTTTTCAAAATGCTGACGCACAATTTCAGGTCGGTATTTAATAATGTAAATACAAATATTTGTATCTAATAAATATTGTACTTGCATTAGAACATTTCCCGTTCTTGAGGCGGCAGATCTTCTCTTTCATCTGCATAAAAGTCATTTGGCATTTGGGATAACGCTTTAAATAACCGATCTACCGTGACTGGTTTTTCACGAAGAATCACTTCATCACCACGACGAAAGATTTCAACTTCTTTGCCTTCAAAGCGAAATTCTTTAGGCAATCGAATGGCTTGACTTCGTCCTGTCATAAAAACTTTTGCGGTAGTCATTGGGCTACTCCATCGTTTTTGATACATATCTTATGATAGGTATTTATTGGGTGTTTTTCAACCAAATAAACTTCTACTTTTAAATTTTATTGTTTTTGATAACTGCTGATTTTTTGAATGAAAGATACTTTTTAGAAAATTAAGTTAGGTTTACAAGGAGTTTGCTGTTTAATTCACAATATATTCATCTTCCAAAAAAAAAGACCTCACTTAACAATGAGGTCTTTTCTCAACAATAATCATTCTCTAACATTTCTTTAAAGAAGAAAAATTAAAGAAGATTCTTAAAACATCATCAAGCCACATTCCCTTCCAAGAAATCCTGCGCAAAGCGTTGCAATACACCGCCCGCCTCATACACAGATACTTCTTCTTCGGTATCTAAACGACAAGTTACTGGCACTTCAATTGTTTGGTTTTTACCATCATCCGTTGAACGCTCAATCACCAAAGTCAAAGTCGAACGTGGCGCAATATTACCAATCACGCTATAAAGTTCCGTACCATCCAAACCTAAAGTTTTACGGTTAACACCCGCTTTAAACTCAAGTGGCAATACGCCCATACCCACCAAGTTGGTACGGTGAATACGCTCAAAACCTTCAGCCACAATCGCTTCCACACCCGCAAGACGCACGCCTTTTGCAGCCCAGTCACGGCTTGAACCCTGACCATAATCTGCACCCGCAATAATAATTAACGGCTGCTTACGGTTCATATAAGTTTCAATCGCTTCCCACATACGCATTACTTCGCCTTCAGGCTCAACACGCGCTTTAGAACCTTGCTTAATTGTGCCGTCTGAACGCACCACCATTTCATTAAACAATTTCGGATTCGCCAAAGTTGCACGTTGTGCAGTCAGGTGATCACCGCGATGCGTTGCATAAGAGTTGAAATCTTCTTCTGGCAAGCCCATTTTTGCCAAATACTCCCCTGCTGCCGAGTCTAAAATAATCGCATTCGATGGAGATAAATGGTCTGTGGTGATGTTATCGCCCAAAATTGCCAACGGACGCATATTGGCTAAAGTACGTGGCGCAGCCAATGCGCCTTCCCAATATGGTGGACGGCGGATATAAGTACTTTGTGGACGCCAGTCGTAGAGCGGACTTTCAGATTTTTCTGACTCGCCCAAATCGAACATTGGAATATACACTTGGCGGAATTGTTCAGGTTTAACCGATTCTTTCACCAAGGCATCAATTTCAGCATCAGATGGCCAAATATCTTTCAGATAAATTGGGTTGCCATTTTGATCTGTGCCCAAAGCATCTTTTTCGATGTCAAAACGAATCGTTCCTGCAATCGCATAAGCCACAACCAACGGTGGCGATGCCAAAAATGCTTGTTTCGCATACGGATGGATACGACCATCAAAGTTACGGTTGCCCGACAGCACCGCAGTCGCATACAAGTCACGGTCAATGATTTCTTGTTGAATCGCTGGGTCTAATGCGCCCGACATACCGTTACAGGTGGTACATGCATAAGCCACAATACCAAAACCAAGTTTTTCTAAGTCTTTCAGTACGCCTGCTTCTTCCAAATACAATGCAGCCGCTTTAGAACCTGGTGCAAATGATGATTTCACCCAAGGTTTGCGTACTAAACCTAACTCATTGGCTTTACGTGCCAACAAACCTGCTGCTACAGTATTACGCGGGTTTGAGGTATTGGTACAAGAAGTAATCGCAGCGATGATGATGGCACCATCTGGCATTAAACCATCGGTACGGTTTTCAACCACACCTGCAATGCCTTTTTCTTTTAGGTCTGCAGTTGAAACACGTGCATGCGGATTCGATGGGCCTGCAATATTACGAGTTACCGTTGAAAGATCAAAACGTAATACACGTGGATATTCAGCCTGAGTCATTTCAGATGCCCAAAGACCAATTTCTTTGGCATAAGTTTCAACCAGTTTGATCTGATCTGCTTCACGACCTGTTAAGGTTAAATAGTCAATGGTGTTTTGGTCGATGTAGAACATGGCAGCAGTTGCACCATATTCAGGTGTCATGTTAGAAATCGTGGCACGATCCCCGACCGACATGCTATCTGCACCTTCACCAAAGAATTCCAAATACGCACCGACCACACGCTCTTTACGCAAGAACTCAGTTAAAGCCAATACGATGTCGGTTGCCGTAATACCTGCCTGACGCTGACCAACCAACTCAACACCAATAATATCTGGCAGACGCATCCAAGAAGCACGACCCAACATTACGTTTTCAGCTTCAAGACCGCCCACACCCACAGAAATGACACCCAAAGCATCGGTATGTGGTGTATGTGAATCTGTACCCACACAAGTATCTGGGAATGCAATGCCTTCACGGTTTTGAATGACTGGAGACATTTTTTCCAGATTAATCTGGTGCATGATGCCGTTGCCCGCAGGAATCACATCAACATTTTCAAATGCAGTTTTCGTCCATTCAATAAAGTGGAAACGGTCTTCATTACGACGATCTTCCACTTCACGGTTTTTACGGAAAGCATCTGGGTCAAAACCGCCATATTCCACAGCTAAAGAGTGATCGACAATTAACTGGGTAGGTACGACAGGATTCACTTTAGAAGGATCGCCACCTTGATCGGCAATTGCATCACGTAAACCTGCTAAGTCAACGAGCGCAGTTTGCCCCAAGATGTCGTGACATACCACACGCGCTGGATACCACGGAAAATCATGCTCTTGTTTACGCTCAATCAATTGTTTTAAAGATTGTTCTAAAATTGCAGGATCACAACGGCGCACTAACTGTTCTGCAAGTACTTTTGAGGTATAAGGAAGTTTGGCATAAGCGCCTGGCTGGATATCTTCAACGGCTTGTCGCACGTCATAAAAATCGAGCTGAGTGCCTTGCAGTGGTTTGCGGTAGTTGTTATTCATCTGGTATTCGCCCTTACTCTATTGTTCTCAACATCTTATGGGATGATTGTTTCCACCCGTCGAAAGCATTGTACGCTGCCAAAAACCCATTTCCCAAATCCTATATATTTCATACACTTAAATATAAAAACAGGGGTTTTTGAAACATTTAATTACATTTTGAGTAAAATTCTTGCCCTAAAAATGCTTTTTTTTGAAAAATAGCGCAAAATTGACCTCATTCTTTAGTCTTAGATTTCAATGTGAAAGGTTATTCATGCGCGATTTAGCTTTCAGTGCTTTAAGTTTAAACGGTGTCGATGCACAAAAATTCCTGCAAGGTCAGGTAACAGTCAATGTCGAAACATTAGCTGAAAATACAACCTGTTATACCGCAATTTGCAGTTTAAAAGGACGCGTTCAGTTTGGCTTCTGGCTTAAAAAAATCTCGTCCGAATGTTTTGAAATCATCAGCACAGCCGACCAAGCCGAAGATTTAGCCAAACACATTAAAAAGTTTGGTGCATTTTCAAAAATGCAGCTTGAAACCATCGGTACGGTTTACCCAACCATTCAGGGCAATCAAACTGAATTTTCAGCTGAAGTGACTGATTTAAACGCATGGCAACTACAAGCGATTGAAACAGGTCAGGCATGGATTCAAGCCTCAACAGCAGAAGTGTTTCAACCGCAGGAATTGCGTTTGCATCAACGAGATGGCGTGCATTATGACAAAGGCTGTTATTTGGGTCAGGAAGTCGTGGCACGTTTATGGTTTAAAGCCAAACCAAAACATTGGTTGCATTTAATTCAGGGTTCAGGCGAAGCCCCTGCACCTGCCGCCAAACTGAATAATGATGTGGAAGTGGTGAATAGCATAGCGACTGCAGAAGGTTTTAAAGCGTTGGTGGTTGCCAAACCAAGTGCTTTGGAAGAGTTAGCTGTACAAGTATTGGCTTTGCCTGAACATTTGAATGGCGATGTTGCACGTCCGCAATAAAATAGATTCCACCCGCTCAGGTTAAGGGAGTCGCAAGATTCCCTTCAAATGACAATGAAAAAAAAAGCATTCGTACACATTTTTTATATTTACATTCACACTTTTCAACTTATGATGAATGCACCACTGTAAAAACAAAACGCACATCAACGGAATGATGTGTAAAATAGAACAAGGTACAACTCAAATGATGAAAAAACTACTCATTGCGGGTGCAATCGCCCTATCTAGCAGCATCAGTATGGCAAATAGTAACATTCCAACCGATCCTGCTTTTGCCAAAATTGAACAATTAATGCAAGCCAACAAGGTTAAAGATGCCTATCAGGAATTAGAAAAGCTTGCCAAAACAGGCAATGCGCAAGCCATGTATAACTTAGGCTATTTGACACAAACTGGACAAGGCACAGCAAAAAATGAAAAGAAAGCCATTCAGTTGTATGAGCAATCTGCCCAAAAAGGCTACCCTGTTGCGAGTTATGTTTTAGGCAAAAACTATCTTACTGGCGCACTGGGTTTAAAACAGGATGCTGCTAAAGCCAAACAATATTTACAGACGGCATCCAATCAGGGTTTTAATGATGCCACAGTCGATTTAGCCGTTTTATATTTCTCGGAAAATACGGCAGCATCTGACCAAAAAGGTTTAAAACTATTACAACCTTTAATTGCCAAAGATCATTATCAAGCCATACATGCAAAAGCCTTGTACGAAATTAGCACAGGCTTTAAAAACAAAGATGAAGCACCAATTAAGCAAGGGCTGCAAAGCATTCAAAACTTGGCGCAAAAGGGTTATATTCCTGCACTCATGGCAGTGGGCAATATGTTTGTGAATGGCAATATCGTGCCGCAAAACTTGCCTGAAGCGAAAAAGATTTTTGCCTCACTGGCACAGGAAAATGTAGCGCAAGCCAAAGAATCATTGGCTGTGGTTGAAAAAATGATGGCAGATCAAGCCAAAGCTTCCAACAAGGCAACCGCTAAGAAAAGTTAAGATAGTTTCTTTATAAAGGCTATTAATCAGAGAAATTTTAAAAAAAGTCTGTATCAGCATGGTACAGACTTTTTTATGATTTGAGCACTTCGATACCGTTGCTATAAATACTTACCCGATTGTGTCAATAAAATCGCCACCATCACAAAACCAAAAACTGTACTCAACACCAAGGGGGCTAAGGCTTTTTCATGTAAACCATAGTGCTGCCCGAAAATACCAAAGGCAATTGGCATTGGTAAAGCCGCAAGCAAAGTCCCGACAAATAGCATTTCTCGGTTCACATCTAATGCCCATAAAATTCCAAAAATCGTGAGTGGCATCAGCAATACTTTGAATGCAACCAAAACAATACTTTGCAAATTCACCGACTTGATTTGCATGCCGACCAAACTTCCACCAATCACAAATAAAGCCAAAGGTAAAGCAGTTTTGCCCAACATTTCCAGCACTTGTGCAATAGCTTGCGGCAGTTTGAAATTCAACAATACGCACAGCATACCCAATAAAATAGATAAAATTACTGGATTTTTCAGTAAGCGCTGCACAGTTTCGGCATACACCTGCCAACCTGATTTCGCTGAAGATTGTAGCCCTCGTTCTGCCAAAATCAGCATCAAAGCTACAATAATTAAATTTTCGACAATTAAAGTTAAAGACAAATAAATTGCCGATTGACTGCCAATCAACAAAGTCAAAATAGCAGTGCCAATAAACCCTGTATTTGACATTGATGCACCCATTGCCAATACACTGGCATGGGTCAAATTTGAATTAAAATAATGCCGATACAGTAAAAAGGCACAGATAAACAGCAGAATAGAACCGCCACCGTAACCTAAGAAATAAGCAGGATGCCAGATTTCTGACAAACTTTTACTGGCCAATGCCTGCAATAGAAATGCAGGCAACGCCACTTTCATGACAAATTGACCTAGAAACTGAATCGCACTGGTTTCAATAAATTGGCTTCTGATGGCAAAATATCCCAACAGTACTACGGTACAAATGGGAAATAAAATACTCAGTAACACCCTGACATCCTTTTTCAGTGTTGCCCATGATCGACATGGTTTTTACTGATTTACCTTACACCGAATCTCCCTATAAAGCATGGCAAAATAGTGTAAGTTTCACTTATTTTAAGCAGATAAAATATTAGGATTCCACTTCCGTATCTGTGGATTTAAACGGCGCAAATAAAGTACGAAACCCATGCGGCTGACAGCGCAAATATTGCGGGGCAATCTCAATTTTTTCACCCAATTCTGCCGCAGCATGCCATGGCCAACGAGGGTCATATAAAATCGCACGTGCGATCGCAATCGCATCGGCCTGTTCATATTGCAAAATACCTTCTGCCTGCATCGCTTCGGTAATCAAACCCACCGCAATTACAGGAATTTTTACAGCTTGCTTAATGGCATGTGCAAATGGTGTTTGATAACCCGCATGCACATCAATTTTTTGATCGACATGCAAACCACCGCTCGACACGTGAATATAAGCCGCACCTAAATGCTCCAGTGCTTTTGCCAAACCTACTGAAGATTCCACATTCCAACCCTCTGCATCATCCATCCAGTCTGTTGCAGAAATTCGCACCCCAATTGGATAGCCTTGTGGAACAGCATTTTGAATCGCTTGAAATACTTCCAATGTAAGGCGAATCCGATTTTCCAAACTGCCGCCATATTCATCTTGGCGGTGATTAGACAGTGGTGACATAAATTGATGCAGCAAATAACCATGTGCAGCATGAATTTCGATTAAATCAAAACCTGCATCCACCGCTCGTACTGCGGCACTGGCAAAGTCTGCAATCACCTGTTGAATTTCATCTTGCGTTAAAGCATGCGGAGGATGTTCGTGCGGTTGAAATGGTAACTCACTGGCCGATACCGTCTGCCAGCCATGTTCTTCATTCGGTGCAAACTGTCCTTTGCCCTGCCACGGTTTATCGGTTGAAGCTTTACGACCCGCATGTGCCAACTGCACAGCAAATGGCATAGGCGATAAACTTTTAACTTTATGCAATAGTGCTTTCATCTGCGCACGCTGCATGTCATTCCATAAGCCTAAATCTGCATAACTAATACGTCCTTCTGCCTGCACTGCCGTGGCTTCTACTATACACATCCCTGCGCCGGACAAGGCATAATTGGCCCATTGCTGCTCATGCCAATAGCTCAATTCACCTTGTTCATTGGCAGAATATTGACACATCGGGGCGATAACAATTTTGTTGGCAAGTTGCAGTGATCCAAATTGAATCGGCTGAAAAAGTAATGTCACGCTGCAAGCCCTCATACAGTGCGATTCACCAAAAGCGAATCATTAAATAAAAAAGAAGTAATCACTCAGAATCTGCCATCTGTTTTAGATGGTTTTTCTATAATAGATGTTTAAAAATGATTTATTTATAACGTGTTGTATGGTTTTTGCAAAGCCTGCTTTTGTTTTACACAGAATAATTTTGCGACAGCACACTATGGCTTGTATTCTATGGATAATGCCCAATATTAAGCGCATTACTGTATGTCCTTGCCTGCTTAATTTCTAAAAGCGGATTGAATTTGTACCATGCCAGAATTACCAGAAGTTGAAACTACCAAAACTAGTCTATTGCCGCTACTTGATCAAAAAGTCCTGAATGTAGAAGTACGTCAAGCCAATTTACGCTGGCCCATTCCAGAAAACCTACATAAACTCACAGGACAAAAATTACTGCAATTGACCCGCAGATCCAAATACATTCTGGCGCAATTTGAACAGGACAGCATGTTGTGGCATTTAGGCATGTCGGGCAGTTTTCGTCTTTGCGATGCGCAGGAAGATTTACGCAAACACGACCATTTGATTATTCAGTTTGAAGATATACAATTGCGCTACCACGACCCACGTCGCTTTGGCTGTATTTTATGGCTAAATGAAAGCTCTCAACGCAAACTGATAGATCCACTTGGCCCTGAGCCGTTGAGTGATGCCTTTAACCCCGACTATCTTGCACAGAAGCTCAAAAACAAAAATGTTGGCATCAAAGTTGCAATTATGGATAACCATGTCGTGGTGGGTGTGGGCAATATTTATGCCACGGAAAGTCTGTTTAATTTAGGTATTCACCCTGCACAACCTGCATCATCACTCAGTTTGAAACAGATTGAAAAACTAGTGCTCGAAATCAAACGCATTTTAAAACAAGCGATTGATTTAGGCGGTTCGACCTTACGTGATTACAGCAATGCGATGGGCGAAAATGGCTATTTCCAACAAACCTTGTTGGCGTATGGACGTGCAGGTGAAATGTGTGTGAACTGTGAAACCACACTAGAAAATTTAAAACTGGGCCAACGTGCCTCGGTATTTTGTCCTGAATGTCAGCCTTTGAAAAAAGTACTCACTTCGACTAAAGCTGCAACAAGCAAACGAGGTAAAAAAGTATGAGAACCGCTATTGTGCGTCATATTTTAGTGAAAGATAAAGAAACCTGTGAACAACTGAAAAAGCGGATTCAATCAGGTGCTGATTTTGCCAAAATTGCCAAACAATTTTCGACCTGCCCTTCAGGAAAAAAAGGTGGGGAATTGGGTGAGGTCAAAAAAGGACAATTGGTACCCGTGATTGATAAATTAGTGTTTACCGCAGCAGAACGCGTACTACACGGCCCTGTAAAAAGTCAGTTTGGTTTTCATTTGGTAGAAGTAAAGTTTCGGATGTAATTTTTATGCCTTCAGCGCCTCTCCATCCTAGAGAATAGGGTGCAAACAAACGGCGCATAAAGCGCCGTTTGTTTTGATTGCGTATTAAAAATTATTGACGTTTTTTCAATTCATCACGAATTTCACGTAGCAACGCGATATCTTCTGGCGTTGCTGCTGGTTCTGGCGCTGCTTCTTCTTGTTTACGGCGCATACGATTAATCATTTTCACCATTAAGAACACCACCCATGCCAAAATGATGAAGTTAATTAAAATCGTAAGGAAGTTACCATAGGTCAGGACATTTACACCTGCTTTGGTTAACTCATCTAAAGACTGTAAATTGTTTGGGTTATCGCCCAAAACAAAGAACTTTTGTGTGAAATCCACACCACCGCCAGTGATCACAGTAATCAATGGCATGATGATATCTTTCACTAATGAGTCAACAATTTTACCAAATGCCCCACCAATAATCACACCGACAGCCAAGTCGATCATATTGCCTTTTACCGCAAATTCGCGGAACTCTTGAATAATACTCATTTAAATCTCCAGTTTTTTTTGACTTTAATTTATGTGACGAAGTATACATTAACTTTATAGCTTCATTTCCACGTAATTTACTTGGAAATCATCTGCTTTTATATATTGGTTTGCTAATTTAAACAAAAAAATGCCATCAATAAATTGATGGCATTTTTAAATTTTGCTGCCCCGCATGAGGACAACATCATTTTTAAAACTTATTTACCAGAACGGTTACGTTTACGTTCGTTTTCAGTCAACCAGCGTTTACGGATACGGATTGACTTAGGTGTTACTTCAACTAATTCATCATCTTCAATAAATTCAAGCGCTTGTTCAAGCGTGAATTCAATTGCAGGTACCAATGTCAACGCATCATCAGTACCAGAAGCACGTACGTTAGTTAACTGTTTCGCTTTAGTTGGGTTAACTGTCATGTCGTCTGAACGAGAGTTAATCCCTACGATCATACCTTCGTAAACTTCTAACTGAGGTTTAGCAAATAGACGACCACGGTCCTGCAATGTGAACAATGCATAGCCAAGGCAAGTACCTTGAACCATAGAAATCAACACACCGTTTTGACGTTTCGCAACTTGACCTGCTTTCATTGGGCCATAGTGTGAGAAGCTTGACGTCATGATACCCGTACCAGAAGTCATGGTCATGAATTCAGAACGGAAACCAATTAAACCACGTGAAGGCACAGTGGCTTCAATACGGATACGACCTTTACCGTCTACTTCCATATTGGTCATCTCACCTTTACGGTTACCCATTTGTTCCATCACAGCGCCTTGGTGCTGTTCTTCTACGTCAAAAGTCACGTTTTCGTATGGTTCTTGCATTTCGCCATCAATCTCTTTCAAGATGACTTGCGGACGAGATACACCCATTTCGAAGCCTTCACGGCGCATGTTTTCAATCAATACAGAAAGGTGAAGCTCACCACGACCAGATACTTTGAAACGGTCTGGACTGTCAGTATCTTCTACACGAAGTGCAACGTTGTGAATTAATTCGCGGTCTAGACGTTCACGAATGTTACGTGAAGTCACGAACTTACCTTCTTTACCCGCAAAAGGTGAGTTGTTGACTTGGAATGTCATCGATACGGTTGGTTCGTCTACAGAAAGCGGCGGTAAAGCTTCTACATTTTTCGGATCACAAATCGTGTCAGAAATATGTAATTCGTCCATGCCTGTTACACAAACGATGTCACCTGCAGATGCAGATTCGATGTCGATACGCTCTAAACCGTGGTAACCCATGATTTTTAAGATACGACCGTTACGTGTTTTGCCTTCTTGGTCAATCACGGTTACAGGTGTATTCAATTTCACAGAACCACGTTGAATACGACCCACACCAATCACACCCACGAAACTATTATAGTCAAGTGAAGAGACTTGCATTTGGAATGGACCATCAACATCAACTGCTGGTGGCTCGACGATATCTACAATTGTTTGGAATAACGGCGTCATATCTTCCGCTAATTCGTCTGGCGCAGGACCAGCAACACCACGTAAGCCTGATGCATATACGATTGGGAAGTCTAATTGGTCATCGGTTGCACCCAAGTTATCAAACAAGTCAAATACTTGATCAATAACCCAGTCTGGACGCGCGTTTGGCTTGTCTACTTTGTTGATGATCACGATTGGCTTCAAACCACGTGCGAACGCTTTTTGCGTTACGAAACGTGTTTGTGGCATTGGGCCTTCTTGTGAGTCAACCAAAAGAAGTACGCAATCCACCATCGACATTACACGTTCAACTTCGCCACCGAAGTCGGCGTGTCCCGGGGTGTCCACAATGTTAATGCGGTATTCAGTATCAGTACGTTTGTCTAACCACTTGATTGCAGTGTTTTTTGCAAGAATGGTAATACCACGTTCACTTTCAATAGCGCCTGAATCCATGACACGCTCAATCTCGCCCGCTCGTTCACCGAGTGCGCCCGATTGTTGTAAAAGTTTATCCACAAGAGTTGTTTTTCCGTGGTCAACGTGCGCAATAATTGCGATGTTGCGGAGAGTTTTAATATCAGACATTTAAATTCAATACGCTATAAATTTGAGGGCAAATTATACAGAAAAATACTAAAGTTTTATAGTGACACTTTATTGACACACACAATTTTTTTTGATGAGTGGCGTGCTTTGGGTTTTGTAAAGCTGTGTAACTCGATTAGAATAGCGCCACTTTTGCAATTTTTTATGACTCATGTCTGATTTAAACCACTCTCCCCACCCAAAAGACCAGCTCGATTTGGTCTATGGTCTGAATGACCGTCCAAAACCATTCATCGCTTTTTTAGCAGCTTTTCAGCATTTACTGGCAATTATTGTTCCAATTGTCACACCAGGTCTCTTAATTTGCTTGGCTTTAGGTGTTTCCAAACAAGATACCAACATGATCTTGTCAATGTCTTTGGTCATTTCAGGCATTGCAACCTTTTTACAATGTAAAAAAGTCGGCCCTTTTGGTGCAGGTTTGCTCATTGTGCAAGGCACCAGTTTTAACTTTATTGGCCCAATCATTGGTATTGGCTCTGCTATGGTCGCCGCAGGCACACCTGTTGAATCGGTCATGGCGGCAATTTTTGGCGTGGTCATTGCAGGTTCGTTTATTGAAATGGGCGTATCGCAAATTTTACCGTGGGTCAAAAAGCTGATTACCCCATTGGTCACTGGTATTGTGGTACTTCTCATTGGTTTGACCTTAATTAAAGAAGGTTTAATCAGTATGGGCGGTGGCTACCAAGCCATGAGCAATAATACCTTTGCCAATACCGACAACCTGATTATGTCGTGTACCGTCTTGGCAATTATTATTATTTTGAACCGCATCAATATCACGTGGATTAAAAGCTCTGCCATTTTAATTGCCTTGGTGATTGGTTATGCAATGGCAGGCATGATGGGTCATCTCGACTTTTCAGGTCTGAAAGATGCCCCTCTAGTACAAGTGCCGACTCCGATGCATTTTGGACTGGATTTCTCTTGGAGCTTATTCATTCCATTGGCATTTATTTATTTGGTGACGTCATTAGAAGCCATTGGTGATATTACCGCGACCTCTAAACTCTCCAATCAACCTGTCGATGGCCCACAATGGATGCAACGCATTAAAGGCGGTGTATTGGTAAATGGCGCTAACTCATTCTTGGCAGGTATTTTCAACACCTTCCCAAGTTCGGTATTTGCCCAAAACAATGGCGTGATTCAACTTACAGGTGTTGCTAGCCGTTATGTCGGTATCTGGATTGCTGCCCTGCTCATCATTTTAGGTTTACTTCCTGCAGTCGCGGGTGTGATTCAGGCTGTGCCTCAAGCCGTATTAGGTGGTGCTGTGATGGTGATGTTTGGTGCTGTTGCCGCTTCGGGAATCAATATTCTTTCAGGTGTCGCTTTAGATCGTCGTGCCTTGCTGATTATTGCAATTTCATTGGGCTTAGGTTTAGGTGTTGCACAAGTGCCACAAATTCTGGAACACTTACCTGAATTATTCCGTAATATTTTCAGTTCAGGCGTTGCAACAGGCGGTATTGCAGCACTCATTTTAAATATTGTGCTTCCTGAAACTAAAAAGTAATTGCATGTCCAAAAAACACTGTCTGAGCTGAACTTAGACAGTGTTTTTCTATTGGAGAGAGAACCATGAACCCCCAAAGCGAAGTTTTACTCAGACAATACGACTATTTGTCTGGTCGCGTTCTACTGATCAATGCCCCGACCGATCAACTCCTCGCAGAATTGGGTGACTCAATCCAAGCTTCTGTTTGGACATGGAATTTTAACGACTATCAATACTTTCAAAATCGACAGGCGCAAGTGCATTTTGGTGCAGAATTGCCTGCAGGTGAATTTGATCAGGCTGTTATTTTTGTGCCGAAATCCAAGGAACTGCTCAATTACCTGATTCACACCATTGCCGCACAACTCCCACAAGGCAGCAGCGTATTTTTAGTCGGTGAAAAGAAAGCAGGAATTGAACGGGCTGCAAAGCAATTACAACCTTATGGCAAAACACTCAAACTAGATAGCGCCCGCCACTGCCAACTATGGCAGCTGATTTTAGACTGCAAGGTTCAAACTAAAGCCTTAGCAGATTGGGCGCAAAACTATACAGTTGCTACACCTAAAGGCGATTTACAGATTTGTGCCTTGCCGGGTGTATTTAGCCAAAAACACTTGGATGTTGGCACGGCTGTATTACTGCCTTATTTGAATCAGGTTACTGCTGGGAAAATTGCAGATTTTGGCTGTGGTGCGGGTGTGATCAGTGCTTACTTAGCCAAACTTAACCCTGAAAATCGTATTTTTGCTTTAGATGTCGATGCCTTTGCTTTAGCGTCAACGCTAATGACGTTTGAAAAAAATCAGCTCAATCCACAACAACTTGAAATTAAAGCCGTGACAGGCGTTGAAGATGCACCGCTATTTTTGCATGCCATCGTGAGTAATCCCCCGTTCCACCAAGGCATTCAAACACATTACGATGCCAGTGAAAATCTGTGTAAAACCTCACGTCGTCACCTGAAATCGGGTGGTGAACTTTGGATTGTGGCTAATCGCTTTTTGAATTATCCACTCTTAATTGAACAAAGTTTCGGTCAATGCACAATCAAGGCAGATCAACAAGGCTTTAAAGTGCTGTTTGCCAGTACACAAAAAAATACGAAGGACGCATGATGAGCGAAACTCAAAACAATCGACAGTTACAGCGTAAGCTCGGTGCGCGTCATTTAAACATGATCGCCATTGGTGGCTCAATTGGTACAGGTTTATTCCTTGCTTCAGGGGCCACCATTGCCAACGCTGGTCCTGGTGGCGCCTTGCTTGCGTATGCCCTCATTGGTGTGATGATTTATTTCTTGATGACCAGTTTAGGGGAACTTGCCACCCACAATCCAACCTCTGGGGCTTTCTTTACCTATGGCAGTAAATATGTCGAGGGTGGTTTTGGTTTCGCACTCGGCTGGAACTATTGGTACAACTGGGCCATTACCGTGGCATTTGAATTGGTGGCTGTACAATTCATTATGAAATTCTGGTTTCCCGATATTCCTGGCTTCTATTGGAGCGCCTTATTTCTAGCGGTTGTATTTGGTATTAATGCCTTAACCGTCAAAGGTTTTGGGGAATCTGAGTTTTTCTTCTCACTGGTCAAAGTCCTTGCGATTGTGGCATTCATCATTATCGGTATTTTTATGATTGTCAAAATCATGCTGACTCCAGATGTTGCTACTTTTGCCAATTGGAGCAAAGGCGAAGCTCCATTTGTAGGTGGATTATCCGCCTTAATTGGGGTAGCAATGATTGCAGGATTCTCATTTCAGGGTACAGAAATGGTGGGGGTTGCTGCGGGTGAATCTAAAAATCCGAAGAAAACAATTCCGATTGCAATTAAACAAATCTTCTGGCGTATTTTGTTGTTTTATATCGTGTGTATTTTCATTATTGGTACCTTAATCGCCTATGATGACCCACGTTTACTTCAAGCAGCCGCCACCGATAACATTGCACTCTCTCCGTTTACTTTACTATATGAACAGGCAGGCTTTGCCTTTGCCGCAAGTGTCATGAATGCAGTAATTTTAACTGCGATTCTTTCTGCTGGTAACTCGGGTATGTATTCATCGACCCGTATGCTATTTGATATGGCACGTAAAGGCAGTGCACCAAAAGCTTTTGCCCGCTTGGATGCTCGTGGCGTCCCAATGAATGCACTGTATGCCACAACAGCAATCGCTGCACTATGTTTTTTAACAACATTTATTGGTGAAAAACAAGTATTTAACTGGCTTCTGAATATGTCAGGCATGTGTGGCTTTATCGTTTGGCTCGGAATTGCTGTATCGCATTACCGCTTCCGTAAAGGCTATTTGGCACAAGGCTACAAACTTGAAGATTTAGATTACCGCGCCAAATTCTTTCCTTTTGCGCCATGGTTTGCCTTTATTTTATGTGCGATTGTTGTATTAGGGCAAAACTACCAAGCTGTACTTGATGGTGAATGGCTCGCTGTTTTATCGACTTATATTGGTATTCTTTTGTTCTTGGTCATTTGGTTAGGCTATAAATGGAAACACAAAACCAAACTGATTGCATATCAGGAGATGGATGTGAAACCACTACATCCTGATCATGACTAAAGTAAATCTTCTTCTATTGCACTTCGTTTGAGAAGCCAAGATTCTAAAAACAGCCAACATTTGGCTGTTTTTTTATGGCGCAAATTTAAGACAAATTTTATTTTTAAAGCACTTTCATTATTGATAATACGGCGAGAGATCACATCACAAACTGCTCAATGTTGATTTTATAATCGCTAAACAACGACTTGATCGACTGATAGACATTCAGTACATATATCTTGTTTCAAAATTTGATCTGGGGCACCGCTTTGGAGTTTTTAAATGAATTGACGATAAACTTGATATAAAAATTCGGCTTAGTTTACAATTCAACAAACCGAAATATTAAGCACCATCAGCCTCTACTTTATTTACTCATTATTCTAATAATCATACTTTTACAATATTTTTTAAACGTATTGAATGTAAATCATTTCAGGCACTCTTTAATCCAGACACCTCATAAAAGAGAAGCATAAAAAAACGACTCCGAAGAGTCGTTTTTTCAACTTAACTCAAATTATTGAGCTTGTTGTTCAACAGTCACTGTACGGCTGCCAGTGATCGTCGCGAATACACGACGGTTCATAGCACGACCTTCTTTAGTGTTGTTGTCAGCAATCGGTTGATCCCAAGCGAAACCTTGAGTAGACAAACGAGCTGGATCTACATTGTATTCATTTACAAGTGAAGATTTAACAGAGTTCGCACGAGCTAAAGATAAACGTTCGTTCAATGCACGTGGACCAGTGTTGTCAGTGTGACCTTCGATGCGAGCAGTAGCGTTTGGATATTCAACTAACTTCTCAGCAACTTTAGCGATTTCTGGCTTGTACTGATCTTTGATGTTTGATTTGTTTGTATCAAAGAACACACGAAGTTCCATGTTCAAGTCTTCAGTCAACTCTTGTGGAGCAGGTTGAACTGGAGCAACGGTTTCAACTGGGGCAACTTCTACTACAGGAGCAGCTGGCTTCAAGTGACCACCAAGAACTACGTTAAGACCAGCTAAAGCTGTGTAGTTCCAGAATTGCTCATCAAAGTGGTAAGTACCACGTGCTTCAGTACGAAGAGATAAAGCATCGTTCAAACGGAAGAACGCACCCACACCTGCATTACCTAAAGTACCTTCTTCACCATCACGGATATAACCGACACCATTAGCACCTTCTACGTCATATTTATAGTGACCAGCACCTAAAAGTACGTATGGCTTGATTTTGCTGTCATAATTTTTAGTGATTAGATCAGAAGTCGCATAGAAGTTACCTGCGATATTTTGACCCTTGTATTCACCACCGTTACTCACATCACCTTTGATTTGGCTATATTCAGCTTCAAAACCTAACCAAGGAGTAAGCTCAACACCAAGTGCTGCACCAACGAACAAGTCATCATCAAGTTCTGCGCCACTTGTTAAACTACCATCATTACCACCATTGTTATGCTGTGTATCAAACATAGTATAACCAAGCATTAATGGGGTAACAGTTACGCCCGCGTTTGCAGCAGCTAAAGGAGCAGCTACGAGCATTGCTAATGCAATACGACTCATTTTCATGGATTTATCCTCCAGAGATAACAATTGTTGTTCAAGCTCAAGCCTAAATTTTCGACTACCCTGAGATAGGCTTTCTTATACCCCAGTATTATTTTTAAGCTAGTCACTTTGAATCATACAAACACTTTTTTACTTTTCCAAGTGCTTGATAATTTTAATCAAGTAAATTATTGACAAAATTACTTACAATTTCCGTTGTAATTCGGTAACTTTTTACTCAATTATTTGGTGCGAATAGCCTATCTTTCTTGCGGTTTATTCTAACACTTTCACGAAAAGTTGTTTAGTAATTATTATACAACACATAAAGTGCTATAAAACAACAAATTACTCAAATTAATCATAAAAAAACATAACAATAACAGGTAAAGACTTATGTCGAATATAAGAAAAAACGGCTTCACGCTGTTTGAATTGATCGTCACGTTAGCAATTAGTGCGATTTTAGTCATGATTGCCCTGCCCTATTTTCATCAGCTGATGGCAGAACAAGAACTCAAGCGAATTCAGTATTCATTACAGTCCAGCCTGAAAATAGCACGCTCCCATGCCTTCACCCATCATAGTAATGTTGTGATCTGTCCAACACATGACTTTAGCCAATGCAGTAAGCAAAACTGGAATACGGGTTTTATGATTTTTATTGATCGAAATAAAAATCGTCAGATAGACAACAATGAATACATTCTTTATACAGAAAAAACTGCACTTAAATACGGAACTCTGGATTGGCGTGGCACTTTAAACATACCCAGTGTAACTTTTAATGCACAACAAGGTTTGCCGATCGGCTCGAATGGTAGTTTCTTTTACTGCTCTACTCACGTCGCGAGCAAACGACTGGTGCTTAGTAAAATGGGGCAAACTCGAGCTGAAGACATCAATGGATGTTAACTGAGCAGTCTAAATGATCTTTATATTGTCACTTTATTCTCATCTTTTTTTGCCTATACTGCTGAAGTGATCTATTCCTGCTTGGAATTAAATCTAGACAAAAGCACATATAAAAAACTGGGAGAATAAAATGACGGATATCGTTATTGTAAATGGTGCACGCACTGCAATGGGTGGCTTTCAAGGCAGTTTAGCCAATGTGACTGCACCAGAATTAGGTGCGGCAAGTATCCAAGCGGCCATTCAACGTGCGGGGGTACAAGCAACAGAAATCGATGAAGTCATTATGGGCTGCGTCCTGCCTGCAGGCTTAAAGCAAGGCCCTGCTCGTCAGGCGATGCGTCAAGCAGGCTTACCAGATTCTACAGGTGCGGTCACCATCAACAAACTCTGTGGTTCTGGTATGAAAGCTGTCATGCAAGCAGCCGATGCAATCAAAGCAGGTTCTGCCTCAATCATTGTCGCTGGTGGTATGGAGTCAATGAGTAATGCACCTTATATTCTGACTAAAGCACGTGCGGGTTACCGCATGGGACACGGTGATGTGAAAGATCACATGTTCTTAGATGGCTTAGAAGATGCAGAAACAGGGCGTTTAATGGGCTCATTCGCACAAGATATGGCCAATAGCAAAGGCTATACCCGTGAACAAATGGATGATTTTGCGATTCGCTCTCTTAAACGTGCGCAAACTGCCGTAAATGAAGGCTATTTTGCCGATGAAATTGTGCCTGTACATGTTTCAACACGTAAAGGTGACGTGGTTGTCGATAAAGACGAACAACCGTTTAATGCCAATATTGAAAAAATCCCAACCCTTCGTCCAGCTTTTGCCAAAGATGGCACAATTACCGCAGCCAATGCCAGCTCAATTTCGGATGGCGCTTCGGCTTTAGTCCTGACATCTGCAGAAAATGCAGCAAGCAAAGGTTTGCAACCATTGGCGAAAATTGTGGCTTATGCCACCAATTCACAACATCCATCGGAGTTCACCATCGCCCCTGTTGCTGCGATTCAAAAAGTATTGGATAAAGCAGCTTGGCAAGTTGCAGATGTAGATTTATGGGAAATTAATGAAGCTTTTGCTATGGTCACCATGTGCCCAATGGATGAGTTCAAGCTTGATCCTGAAAAAGTGAATATTAACGGTGGTGCATGTGCGCTTGGGCATCCTGTGGGTTCTACAGGTTCACGTATTATCCTAACTTTGATTCATGCGCTTAAACGTACAGGTGGCAAGCGTGGTGTGGCTGCTCTCTGTATTGGTGGTGGTGAAGCAACTGCGGTCGCGATTGAATTACTTTAAGTGCCTTGCAACCCCTATTTCGTAAAGAGGGATTGAGGTAGATTGAATAAAGTCATTCCCTAACCCTTCTTTATTCAAAAAGTAAAAAGACGAATCATTGATTCGTCTTTTTGCTTATAGCTTTAAAAAGTTTAGAGCAATTCTGCACGCAACTGTTCAGGCGATTTCATTGACAATAAACCTGGCGCAACATCATAAGCAGTTTTTGCACCATATTGCTGCATTTGGTTTAAACGATAGCAAGCACGTGCATAAGCCACCAAAATACTCGCGGTAAACTCAGGATTGCTGTCTAACTTCAATGAGAATTCAAGCACTTGTTTTTGTTCATCGCTGGTATTACCACTGCGAATGACAAAACCACCATGTGGCATGCGTTGGTGATCTTTGGCTAAAGTCGCTTCATCAATGAAATTTACGGTTGTGTTGTAGTCAGCGAAATAATCTGGCATGGTCACAATCGCTTGCTCTACCGCAGCAGCATCGGCACCTTCTGCAAGTACGACATAACATTCACGAGTATGTTTATCTTTGGTGCTTAATACAGGACGCGCACCGCTACGCACTTGTTCAATGGCATCATTCGATGGAATGGTATATTGCACACCTGCTTTTACACCATCAACACGACGAATGGCATCTGAGTGACCCTGACTTAAACCTTTACCCCAAAAAGTATAGGTTTCACCATCTGGTAACAACGCTTCACCAAATAAACGATTAATCGAGAACATGCCTGGATCCCAACCAATTGAGATGAGTGCAGTTTTCTTGTTCGCTGTCGCAGGTGCATCTACAGATGCATAATATTCAGGAATACGTGCATGCGTATCGAAACTATCGACAATATTAAATTGGCTCGCCAGTACTGGACCTTGTTGTGGCAAGTCGTCTTTTGAACCACCACATAAAATCAGCACATCAATTTTGTCTTGAAAATCTGACAATGAATCCATGTGAAACACTGCTGTTTCAGCAAAACATGGTGAAACGCTTTCAGGCGCACGACGGGTAAAAATACCCACCAATTGTAAATCTGGGTTTTTATGAATCGCCGTTTCAACGCCACGACCTAAGTTGCCATAACCAGCAATACCAATACGGATAGAATTTTGCATAAAGACAAATCACTTCATCATGAAAAAATTGAAAAATAAATCAGAGGATAATCACATCAAATTATCGTCTTGATTGATTTTTGATAATGTAAAAATAACGCCTACATAAGACTGCGATGCTACATCAGCGTGCTTATACTACAGCACTTTGCGGTAAATTAAATCATTAAGAAGTGCGATAAAACAAGCCGTTTGATCATTTTAAGGCAAACAAAAAGCCTGCACATGGCAGGCTGTTTGTAAATGTGTGAACCGCGATATTTCGATAAAATCTATCTACATTTCGATGAAATCCATCATCAATATATTACGCACCTGTTTGATAATTTGGTTTTGGCACTGCGGTAGAAGCTTGATAAGGATGGGTAAAGTCCGCCAAACCTGCTGCAGCTTCTTGCACATCTTTACCTTCTTTAATCACGAAAGTATCGAAACCTGCACGCTTCATATAATTTAAGACGTCTTTAAAGACATCACCGACTGCGCGAAGTTCACCCTGAAAGCCTTGACGGCGTAACAATGCCGCAAAAGAATAACCACGGCCATCGTTAAAACCTGAAAATTCAATAAAAATTGCATCCAGTTCTGCCAATGGAAATTCATGGTTTTCAGGCGAAGCATCTACCGTTAAATATAGGGCTTTTTTACCTGAAATTTGTGCCAACTGATCAAGCTGTTCAACGCTGAGCACCACATCACCTTGCGGTAATGCTGCATCTTCAGCAATCACTTGATAAGTATTGTCTGCAATCGTGCCATCTTTTGCGAGCACAGGTAGTGCAGTATTAAGCATAAGCGCGCTCCTTAAATGGTTGAATGCCGACACGGCGATAAGTGTCGATGAAGTCTTCACCTTCACTACGCAAATCTAAGTAGGTATTTAAAATTTCTTCCACCACATCAGGAATCACTTCAGCAGCAAAAGATGGCCCTAAAATATCACCGATTGACGCATCATGGTCTGCATGCCCGCCCAAAGTGATTTGGTAGAATTCCGCGCCTTTTTTATCGACACCTAAAATCCCGATATTACCAACGTGGTGATGACCACAAGCGTTCATACAACCTGAAATATTTAAATCCAGTTTGCCAAGATTATAAATGGTATCCAAATCATCAAAACGGCGTGAAATGGCTTCTGAAATTGGAATAGATTTGGCATTGGCAAGTGAACAGAAATCACCACCCGGACAGCAAATAATATCGGTAATAAAGCCAATATGCGCGCGCGCCAAGTTATTGGCATCGAGCACTTGCCACAATGCAAACAGGTCTTTTTGTGGCACATCTACCAAAGCAATATTTTGCTCATGCGTGGTACGCAACTCACCAAAGGTATATTGATCGGCTAAATCTGCAATCAGATTCATTTCTTCTGTCGTCATGTCACCCGGTGCAACACCTGCACGTTTCAATGAAATGGTGACAATACGATAGCCTTGTACTTTGTGCGCATTGGTGTTGATGTTGAACCATTGCTTGAATTTTGGATACTGCGCAAACAGCTCGCTAAAATCTTCATCGGCATAGTTTTGATAAGCAAATGGCGTGAAATTTTCATCCATTTTTTGCAAAGTTTCTGCATCAATTTTTAAGGTTTTCACCGTATGTGCAAATTCAGCTTCAACTTTTTCTGCAAATACTGCTGGAGTTAAGGCTTTTACCAAAATTTTGATACGTGCTTTATATTTATTGTCGCGACGACCATGCAAGTTATAAACACGTAAAATAGCTTCTAAGTAAGCAATCAAATCTTCACGTGGCAAGAACTCACGAATAAAGCTACCGATAATTGGAGTACGACCTAAGCCGCCACCAACTTTAATTTTATAGCCAATTTCGCCTGCTTCATTTTTAACAATATAGACGCCAATGTCATGAAATGCAGTCGCAGCACGGTCAATTTCTTCCAGTGCAGACACCGCAATTTTGAATTTACGTGGCAAGAAGGCAAATTCAGGGTGGAAAGTCGACCACTGACGAATTAATTCACAGGTTGGACGTGGGTCAGCAATTTCGCCCGCCACGACACCTGCATACTGGTCTGTGGTGGTATTACGAATACAGTTACCCGAAGTCTGAATTGCGTGCATTTGTACGGTTGCAAGCTCTGCCAGCATGTCAGGCACATTTTCCAGTGCAGGCCAGTTAAACTGAATATTTTGACGTGTTGATACGTGCGCATAGCCACGGTCATAGTCTTTGGCAAGCTGCGCAACTTTACGCAATTGCTTAGAGTTCATCAGACCGTAAGGCACCGCAATACGCAACATTGGCGCATAGCGTTGTACATACAAACCATTTTGCAGACGCAATGGACGATATTCATCCTCAGTCAATTTGCCTGCTAAATAACGTTCCGTTTGGTCGCGGAACTGTGCAACACGTTCATTAATCAGTTGCTGATCGAAATCAGTATATAAATACATGGCGTACAGCTAGTCATTTCTATTATCACGGCTGACAGCATAGCGAGATTCAATCTATCAACAAAATGTGTTTTTTACATATTTATTAGCGATTTTATTGATAAGCCATTGCAACATCACAGCCTGTAAGCCTTTGCCAAAATTTACAGGCTTTTTATAGAGCTATCACAAAATAGTGCATGCTTTAGCACTTTTTCTGCTATAGCATCTATTCGATCTATTATTGATTACCTGAAATTACGACTTGGCTTCATCTTCATCCTGATTTTTAATCTGAGATGACCACTGCCCTGCACCCAAAGCCTGCCCGATATAATCGTAACGCATTTGAGAACGTGAAAATTTAATTGGACACGCCAACTGAGTTTCAGTTTTTTCGGCATTCTGCTGAATAGGAACTTCTACTGTCCAACCGCGTTGCTGTGCCAAAGGTGAATGTAAGGCTTCATCTAAAGTGAATACAGGTTCAACGCAGACATCATATTGCGCGAATACCTGCTGCCATGTGGCAAAACTTTGTGTTTTAATTTTATCTTGAATAGCGTGTTTGACTTGCAAGCGCTCTTGCGGATCTAAAGATGCCCCTTTTTCCAAAAGTATCGGTAAGTTTAAAATCTGTGCCAAACCCTGCATAAACTGCGGCTCTAAACTACCGACTGAAAGATAACGGCCATCTGCTGTTTCATAATAGTCATAATAGGTGCCACCATTTAAGTAAGATTGCTCAGCATATTGAGGAACCTGTGCCGCCAAAACTGCTGAAGCGGCCATATTGTTTAAAGTCGCAGCGCAATCGGTCATCGAAATATCAATATACTGCCCTAAACCACTGCGCTGACGTTCTATCACTGCACTTAAAATCGCCACCAAAGCATGCAATGATCCACCTGCTACATCGGCCACTTGAATCCCGAGCGGCGGTGGCCCGCCTGCTTGCCGCCCACTATGCCCCGCAATGCCAGACAAGGCTAAATAGTTGATGTCATGTCCTGCCCTTTGTTGATAATCGCCTGTTTGTCCATAACCTGTGATGGAACAATAGATCAGTCGCGGATTAATTTTTGCCAAGCTGGCATAGTCCAGCCCTAAACGCTGCATCACGCCTGGTCTAAACTGTTCCAATACAATATCGAATTCGGCAATTTTATCGTGAATAAGCTGAATACTTTCGGGGGATTTTAAATCCAAAGTAATTGACTGTTTATTCCGATTCAAATAACTGTGCGAAGTCGCTTGTCCATTGGCATAGGGCGGAAATAAACGAATTAAGTCAGGACGGGTTGCCGATTCAATATGAATCACCTCTGCACCCATATCCGCCAAATACAAACTGGCAAAAGGGCCGGGCAATAAGGTGGAAAAATCTAAAACTTTTAAACCGCTCAGTGCATGTGTCATTGTTGTGATTACTCGATTTTTACTGATTTTCCGTTCATCTTATAAACAGCAAAACTGTAACACAATGTCATGTTCAGCCATTTACCTTGATCATTTCGGCAATTTATTATGTAAAATAAGTAAAATTGGTATTGTAAATTGCCAATTTCAATTTTTTAGCGTCATTTAGGTCAAGCTTACGTGAATACAAAAGAGACTGAAGGATTTAACATGAGCAGAGATACCATTAGTATCCATTTTGTAAATGCAGCGCTCACGGGTGTTAAGCGACTCGGCATGGATGTCGAAACCTTATTATCTCATGTCGGTATTGAGGCAGAACTTCTGCGCCAACCGAAAGCACGTATTTCACCTGAACAATATACCCGCTTTATTAAAATGTTGTGGATGGTGACCCAAGACGAACACGTGGGTTTTGATTCTCAGCCACGTCGTTTGGGTACATTCGCGATCATGTGCCAATTGGTAATTCACGCCAAAACACTGGGCGATGCCTTAGAACTCTCTTCGCAATTCTACAAACTGTTTGGTGATGATTGGTCGGTTACCTTAGAACGTGATAAACACGAAGCACGTTTGGTACCATCTATTCCACAAGCTATGGATCCTGATCACTTTATTACTGAAAGTATGTTGATGATTTGGCACGGCTTGGCATCTTGGCTGATTGAACGTCGCCTGCCTTTGGAGCGCGTACATTTTGGCTATCCACGTCCTGCACATGCAGATGAATACGATGCGCTGTTCTTTGCGCCTGTCATGCAATTTGACATGCCACGCACCGAAATTACCTTTGCTGCCGACTACTTGGATTTACCAATTCGTCAAACCCAAGAAACCTTAGACGAATTCTTAAAAACCGCGCCTGCGCAATTGTTGGTGAAATTCAAAAACACCAATTCTTTAACTTCGCGTATTCGTGACGTGTTAAAGAGCCAAATTGGCGAAGAAATGCCAACCTTGAACGATGTTGCATCCATGCTGTACCTATCGCCACAAACCTTGCGTCGTCGTTTGGCTGCAGAAGGTAAAAGCTATCAAGGGGTAAAAGATGCATTACGCCGTGATGCCGCGATTCACCTATTGCTGAATCCTGAACTTACCCTTGAAGATGTGGCACAACAAGTTGGCTTTAGCGAAACCAGTACTTTCCACCGTGCTTTCAAAAAGTGGACTGGCGTCACACCTGGTTTATACCGTCAGTTGCACGGTTATCATTAATTTAGAATCGACAATTCACAATAACTCGTAATTCCAATCGATTGCCCTTGCACACCGCAAGGGCTTTTTTTATCGCTCTATTATAGTTTCAATCTTTCTGCCAAATTACTGCGTCATCCCAATTAGCAAAAAACCTCACTGACCTGTACCGTTCTCGTCATTGCACTTCAAAATTTTCAGATTACACTCAAAAGCAATCATAAAGAAAACTATCGACAAGGGATTGATTATGAGCGAGGCCTACATCATTGATGCTATTCGCACTCCGCGCGGCAAAGGAAAAAAAGATGGCGCATTACACGAAGTTAAACCCATTCGCCTACTCACAACCTTATTGAATGAATTGCAACAACGACACAACCTAGACACCTCACAAGTAGACGATATTGTTTTGGGTTGTGTCACACCAATTGGCGATCAGGGTGCAGATATTGCCAAAACCGCTGCGATTGCCGCAGGTTGGGACAATGACGTCGCAGGCGTACAAATCAACCGCTTTTGTGCCTCGGGTTTAGAAGCCGTGAACCTCGCAGCACAAAAAGTCCGTTCAGGTTGGGAAGATTTAATTGTTGCAGGTGGTGTGGAATCTATGTCACGTGTGGCAATGGGTTCTGATGGTGGTGCTTGGGCATTCGACCCTGAAACCAACATGGCCTGTGACTTTATTCCACAAGGCATTGGCGCTGACTTAATTGCCACACTCGATGGTTATAGCCGTACTGAAGTCGATCTATTTGCAGCTGCATCACAGCACAAAGCCGCAGCAGCACAAGCACAGGGACATTTCGAGCGCTCGATTGTACCTGTCAAAGATCAAGCAGGCGTGGTGATTTTGGCACAAGATGAATTTATCAAACCTCAGACCACGGCTGAAAGCTTGGCACAGCTCAAGCCGAGTTTTGCCAATATGGGACAAATGGGTTTTGATGCGATTGCCCTGCAAAAATATCCTGAAGCAGGACAAGTCAATCATGTGCATCATGCAGGAAATTCATCGGGTATTGTTGATGGTGCAGCCTTGGTCTTGATTGCATCGGAACAGGCGGTACAACAGCACAACTTAAAACCGCGCGCCAAAGTGCTTGCCACTGCATTGGTCGGCACAGACCCTGCCATTATGCTCACAGGACCCGCGCCTGCAGCACGCAAAGCCTTGTCCAAAGCAGGACTGAACATTGAAGATATTGATCTGTTTGAAGTCAATGAAGCCTTTGCAGCCGTGGTTCTGCGTTTTATTACAGAACTTCAGGTTGATCCCGCCAAAGTCAATGTAAATGGTGGTGCTATTGCCTTGGGTCATCCACTTGGTGCTACAGGTGCCATGATTTTAGGCACCTTACTGGACGAGCTAGAACGACAAGATAAAAAACGCGGCATGGCTACATTATGTGTAGGCGGTGGGATGGGAATTGCCACCATTATTGAGCGAGTATAAGGAGTATAAAAATGAGCGCCATTCACTATTATAAAAATGCCGATAACATTGTCATTCTAACCTTTGACTCACCAAATCAATCTGCCAACACCATGAATGCTGACTTTAGAGATGCATTAGCGCAAGTGGTACAAAAGTTAAAAGCAGACGAACAAGTGGCGGGAATCATTTTCGCCTCTGCGAAAAAAACCTTTTTTGCAGGCGGTGACTTAGATGAGTTGATTCAAGTACAGCCTGAGCATGCCAGCTCATTTTTTCAGATGATTGAAAACCTAAAAGCACAGCTGCGTTATATTGAAACCCGTGGTATTCCTGTGGTAGCTGCCTTAAATGGCACGGCACTCGGCGGCGGATGGGAACTTGCTCTGTGCTGTCATCATCGTATTGCAATTCGTGATGCAAAAACCAAGTTTGGTTTACCCGAAGTGACTTTAGGTTTATTGCCTGGTGGCGGTGGTATTGTGCGGATGGTACGTTTATTGGGTTTACAAACTGCCCTGCCGCTGTTGATGGAAGGCAAACAGCTGAGTGTGGAAAAAGCACAAAGTTTAGGTTTAATCCATGATCTTGCTGAAAATGAAACAGAATTACTCAGCAAAGCCCAAGACTGGATTCTTGCACATCCTCAATCACAACAAGTATTTGATGTCAAAGGCTATAAAATCCCTGGGGGAACACCATCTACACCTGCTGTCGCGCAAATGCTTTCCATTGCTCCTGCCATGCTACGCGACAAAACCAAAGGCTGTTACCCTGCGCCTGAAGCAATTTTGAGTGCAGCAGTAGAAGGTGCGCAGGTTGATGTCGATACAGCCTTACGCATTGAATCTCGCTATTTTACCCAGCTCGCAACAGGTCAAATTTCTAAAAATATGATTGGCACCTTTTGGCATGGGCTGAATGCGATTAAATCGGGCAGTGGCCGTCCGCAAGGCATTGCACCGCATCAAACTCAAAAAGTCGGCATTTTAGGTGCAGGCATGATGGGCGCAGGCATTGCTTATGCCACAGCAAGCAAAGGCATTGCGGTTGTTCTTAAAGATGTATCCATCGAACAAGCTGAAAAAGGCAAAGCTTACAGTCAAAAACTATTGGATAAACAAGTATCGCAAGGTCGTATAAGTGCAGAGCGAGCAGCACAAGTCTTAGCCAATATTCATCCAACGGCACAGGCTGCCGATTTACAAGGCTGTGATTTGATTATTGAGGCGGTATTTGAAAATCCTCAACTCAAGGCGCAAGTCACACAAGAAGCCGAAGTTTTTCTGGCAGAACAAGGTGTGATGGCATCCAATACCTCAACTTTGCCAATAAGCGAGCTTGCCCAAGCTGCGCAAGATCAACAGCGCTTTATTGGACTGCATTTCTTTAGTCCTGTCGATAAAATGCCGTTGGTAGAAATCATTAAAGGAAAAAACACCTCTGCCGATACTTTGGCAAAAGCATATGACTTTGTGCAACACATTGGTAAAACACCGATTGTGGTCAATGACAGCCGTGGCTTTTTTACCAGTCGGGTGTTTGGCACTTTTGTGCAGGAAGGCTTGCGCTTACTGGCAGAAGGCGTACATCCTGCCAAAATTGAAATGGCAGCTTTAAAAGCAGGTATGCCTGTTGGTCCGCTTGCTATTCAGGATGAAGTGTCTTTAACCTTGTCTGAACACGTGGCGCAGGAAGCACGTAAAGCGTTACAAGCCGAAGGAAAAGATCGACCACTGTCGAATGCAGATGAAGTCATTCAAACCATGATTCATCAATTCTCACGTAAAGGCAAAGCTGCAGGTGCAGGCTTTTATGACTACCCTGAACAGGGTAAAAAACAGCTTTGGTCGGGATTAAGTCATTGGTATAAAAATACCGAAATCGCTGAACAAGAAATGATTGACCGTTTCTTATTTGTACAAGCACTGGACAGCTTACGTTGCTTGGAAGAAGGTGTTTTAGAATCTGTCATTGATGCCAATGTTGGTTCAATTTTTGGCATTGGCTTCCCTGCATGGACAGGTGGTGCTTTACAATTTTTGAATCAATATGGTTTAACACAGGCTTTGGCACGAGCACAGCAACTTACTGCTGAATATGGCGAGCGTTTTACCCCACCTAAAATCTTGCAAGATCGTGTTGCTGCAGGTGCTAAAAGCATTTAAAGCTAAACTTTAAATTTAAAGCAATCTGGGAGGGATATATCATCCCTCTTTTTATTTGCTCAAAATTACAATGAATATCCCTGCATAAATAGAATTTAATCCGTTTTTCATGCATTTTATGTTATAAAGTTACATAATTTTAAGATTTAGATTCAAATTGGGTAGATGCACATGACCGAACGCCTTACTCCTGAAAAATCACCTTGGGGTTGGAAAGCACTCTTTATTTTCTGTATTTTGGGTGGAATTTTCATGTTTATTTTCTGGTTAGCGGTCACGAATGAACCTGACTACATGCCTAGCCAGCAACAAAAGCAGAATACTCAGCAACACGCCTTTAAAAATGCGCCAGCTATGTCACAAGAAGCATTGGCAAAAGCACAAGCAGATCGTGAAGCACGTGAAGCTTTGGCTGCTGAAACTGCAGATGCACACGGTATGACTGAAACAGAACATGCCAATATGCCTGAAAACCATGAGCCAGCACCCGCACATGGACATTAATATGCGCTAGCGGCTCTGTTCATACAGTTTATAAAAAGAAATCGCCATGATCACATTCCATCATGGCGATTTTTATTTTGCACGATTAAAATCAGGACTATCGACAATTCATTTAAAATATCAATCGCATATCTACATGCGGAATACCACAATCTAAATACGACTCACCCTCAACCTGAAAACTCAAACTTTGATAAAACGGAATCGCGTGTTCCTGCGCAGACAACTTGACCCACGGACGTTGCTGCTGCTTTGCCACCTGAATAATATGCTGCATTAAAACACGTCCCACACCTAAACCGCGCTGTGATTTCAACACTGCGACCCGTCCAATACTGTGATTTTCCAGTAAACGTGCTGTTGCAATCGCCTGTCCAGTTGCATAGACCACAAAATGCAAGGCAACTGCATCTTGTGCATCCCACTCATCTTCAGGCGCAATTCGCTGTTCCTGAATAAAGACTTGCTCACGAATAGATTTGGCCTCTGCAGCAAATTGTGTCCAAGTGCCCGATTGAATTTCATAATCTTGCATCTTTATATCCTGTTCCATCTTGCTTAGCACTTAGAACCAATGCCCTGTTGATCCCACTGATCGTTCAACAACAACTCCAAAGAATGTTTTTGAATACCGTACATGGTTTTTAAATCACGAATTTGTGCCAAAACTGCTTGATCAGGTTCACTCCAATTTTGACGTTTGGTTGCCAAAATCATTTTGTTTTTACTAGTGTGTTCTAAAGCGACAAACTCAAAAACTTTGGTGTCATAACCATAGGCTTTGAGCAATAAAGCGCGGATGGTATCGGTTAACATTTCCGCCTGTTGCCCTGCATGAATGCCAAATTGCAGCATCGGTTGCAACACGCTTGGGCTTTGTAATTGTGGACGCAACTCTTTATGGCAACACGGCGCGCACATAATCATTTGTGCATTCAGGCGAATACCAGTATGAATTGCAAAATCGGTGGCGACATCACAGGCATGCAAAGCAATCATTACATCTAAATGTTCTGGCTGATAGGTGCGCACATCGCCCTGAAAAAAATCTAGCTGCTGAAAGTCTGAAGCACTCGCCACCGACTGACAAAACTCAACCATTTTCGGGTTTAGTTCCACCCCAGTCACAAAAGGAAGAAATTGCTGCTTTTGCAAATAGTCATATAACGCAAAAGTTAAATAGCCTTTGCCTGAGCCAAAATCCACCACGCGCACAGTATTTTCCGAAATTTTGATTTGCGCCAAAGCCCCCGAAAAAATTTCAATGAATTTATTAATCTGTTTCCATTTACGCGCCATGCTCGGAATAATTTGCGCTTTGGCATCGCTAATCCCCAAGTGTTGTAAAAATGGGCTGGATTGATCGACATAACGCTGCTTTTCTCGGTCATGTCCTTGCGGTTCTTTCGGTTTCGCTATAGTCGGTGCTGTTTACTAATGCTGAGCATGGCTTTCTTTTTGTTCTTTTTTAGCTGAATTTCCTGATCTGTCGTGAATAAATTGGCCTGTTTACAATCTGCCAATAAGTGACTCAATTGTATCTGTGCTTCTGCCAAAGGATAGTTTTTGGTGATATCCTGCGTTTTATGGCGATACAAACAAGTTAAAACGGTGTCTTGATTTAGCTGAATCACCCGTAAGGTGATTTTTTCTAATTGTTCCAGTTCGCCTTTATATTGACTCAGCACCACACGATCAAGCTTTTGTGTATCAATGGCTTGCTGAAAAGCCTCTAAGAATTGTTGTTCCTGCACAGAGGGAGAAGCCAAAGTCGACATAATAAAAACCTGAAAAAATTACAATTCAAGTTTAATTGTTATTACCCTAAAAGCAAAATTGAATTACGATACAGTTGTATAATTAAAGAAATTAAAGCAGATTCGCCATGAAATTAAATGCCCCTTTAGTGCCTGATTATGACCTGCAAGAAGAACGGATTAACTATCTGAGCCATGGTGTTGGTGCGGCTTTGGCATTTATTGCAGGTATTCTTTTAATCATTAAAGGTGCGTATTTAAGTACGGGACAATGGCTAGGTTTGTGGGCCTATGCAATAAGCATGGTACTGCTTTTTTCTGCTTCAATGCTGTATCACATGGCAACCGCAGCAGACCGTCGTTATTTTTATAAAAAGTTAGATCACACCGCAATTTATTATTTAATTGCAGGGACTTATACCCCATTTTTATCCATCGCGATTCCTACTCAAAAAGCACAATATTTGTTAATTGCCCTGTGGATTATTGCCCTGATTGGCACCCTATTTAAACTGGTATTTATCAACCGTTTTCATAAAATTTCTTTAATTGCCTACTTGGTGATGGGTTGGTTAGCCGTTCTGGTCATGGACGATATGCAAGCCTATTTAAGCAGCCAAGCCCTGACCTTTTTGCTAATTGGCGGCATTGCCTACACCGTGGGTGCATTGTTTTATGCCTTAAAACGCGTAAGATATACCCACGCAATTTGGCATGTATTTGTCCTAATTGGTGCAGGCGCACACTTTCTGGCAATTTATCTGTATGTGATTTAACGCTGAATATCGCTCATGTCTTACAGATAAAACGATCAGATTTGAATGGTGTTCATGGATGCAGTTTTGTAACCGACTTCTTGTTCAAAAAAGTATAACTACAAGAAGTATCTACTATTTTTCTGCCAGTGCGGTCTGTGCCAAATTGCACTTTCATTTAAAATTCACTTTACATAAGGTCCTGTATGGCATCTTCATCTACTGCTGCCGCTGAACAGCCGACTCAAAATTCTAAATTTCGAGTACTGACTGCAAGCTTGGTCGGTACCACCATCGAGTTTTTTGACTTTTATATCTACGCCACTGCGGCAGTCATTATTTTCCCGTATCTGTTCTTTCCGACCAGTACTGACCCAATGACGGCAACCATTCAATCTCTCGCCACCTTTGCAATTGCCTTTATCGCCCGTCCAATTGGCGCAGCTTTATTTGGACATTTAGGAGATCGGATTGGACGCAAAGCCACTTTGGTCGCGGCATTATTGACCATGGGAATTTCTACAGTCTGTATTGGTTTACTGCCGACGTATGCACAAATTGGGATTATCGCGCCATTACTGTTGGCGTTGTGTCGCTTAGGGCAAGGTTTAGGCTTGGGCGGTGAATGGTCGGGAGCAGTACTGTTAGCCACAGAAAATGCCCCTGAAGGTAAACGTGCTTGGTATGGCATGTTCCCACAATTGGGCGCTCCGATTGGTTTTATTCTTGCCACAGGTTCATTCCTTATTTTAGGTGCGCTGATGTCTGAGCAAGACTTTATGACATGGGGCTGGCGCATCCCGTTTATTTCGAGTGCCTTATTGGTGATTGTCGGTTTATGGATTCGCTTAAAACTGCATGAAACGCCTGCCTTCCAAAAAGTGTTGAATAAACAAAAAGAAGTCAATGTGCCATTTATTCAGGTCTTTAAAAAACACGCTAAAATGTTAGTGCTCGGTACAATCGCTGCAATTTGTACCTTTGTGGTGTTTTATCTGACTACGGTATTTGCCTTGCAATGGGGCACCAAACAACTGGGTTATTCACGTGAAGAATTCTTAAAACTTCAACTACTAGCCACATTGTGTTTTGCTGCTTTTATTCCCCTCTCAGCCGTTTTAGCCGAAAAATTTGGACGTAAAACCACCTCTATCGCAGTGTGCATCATCTCTGCAATTTTTGGCTTATTTTTTGCCGACATGCTTGCTTCAGGCAGCACGTGGATTGTATTTATTTTCCTGTGTATTGGCTTGGCAATTATGGGACTTACTTACGGGCCCATTGGTACAGTATTGTCTGAAATTTTCCCAACATCTGTACGCTATACAGGCTCCGCACTCACCTTTAACTTGGCGGGTATTTTTGGCGCATCGTTTGCCCCACTCATTGCCACCAAACTTGCCACCACTTATGGCTTGGCTGCAGTTGGTTATTATTTAAGTGCAGCATCCATCTTGTCTTTAATCGCATTCTTAATGATTCGAGAAACCAAACATGATGATGTAAACAATCAAATTTAAGCGTAAAAATTGCATCAAAAAAACCAGCCTCGGCTGGTTTTTTTGATGTAGGTAAGGTGCGGGCGCTTACAATAACTCGATAATATCAATCGTGGGTGGCACACCAAAACGAAAAGGAACACCCACCATTCCAGTCCCCACAGTCACAAATACATCGGCATGATCATGGCGATATAAACCTTTTTTATGCCCTAAAATAGATACTTTTTTCATCACATAATCGGTCAGCCACGGCAGTTCAACCTGCCCACCATGGGTATGCCCTGCCAACATCAACGGACGTGTCGGCAGTTTTGGTACCATATCCACTGTATCAGGGTTATGTGATAACAACACCCACGGCTTATCCTGAGGTAAATCGGGCATATAGCGCATGTCGGTTTTACCTGCCCATAAATCGCCAATACCGAGCAAACGAAACTCATCAAACTCGACAATTCTACCTTCAATATCAATCACGTTATTTTGTTCTAAAGCCGTTTTTAACAGCTCTTGAATGGGCGGGCCAGGATACTGCTCATCATGATTACCATTTACCGAATATACAGGCGCACAAATTTCTTTTAATACCGCCAATTCTTCGACCAATTTATTTTCAGGCTCATAAGTCCAGTCGCCTGCTACAACGACAATATCGGGGTTTTGCAAATTGAGTTTTTTCACAATTTGCTTCAATTGACGCTCATGCCCAGAAAACAAGCCAATATGTAAATCTGCAATTAAAGCAATTTTGACAGGCTTTAATAAACGGCGATCTGCATGAATTTGATATTTGGTAGTTTTGACTTGAATCAAATGCGGTTCAATAAAACGCGCATAGCTCAACACAGCACTGACTAAAAATACAAAAATCGCTTCGTGGATGGAGTAATAGCCCTGAATACCCGCATAGACACTAAAAAAAACCAAAGGCGGCAACAGGTAAGACAAATAAAATGCCAACAAATGCACAAAGGCCTTAAACGGGTGAATGGTTTCTGTATTGGCCTGACTGCGCCATGCTTGCGAAACTGCCCACAGCGCCAAAATTGCCATACCCATATAGAAATACAACACGACTGAATCGTTATCCCACATATTTATTCTCTATTACTTCATACTTCTGCTATTCAATGCTGCGCTAAACCCAGATGTCGCATTTAACCCACACACGTCATATATCTGTATTGTCATATTTATCTTTTCATAGCTGACAATTATACTCAAACCCTATTTTTAACTTATTTGCTCCTCGTGCTAAAAAGGAATTTAATTTGGCAAACCGCAGCTCATCCGCTCCATTTCAAAATATTCGGCACAACGTCTTGTGGCTGAGTTGCGCCTTCGTTTTGACACTCTCAGGCTGTAGCACGCTGCCCAAACAGATTGAACATCCGATCCAGATGGCGTTTGAAACCCCAACCGATCAAACCAGTTTGGCCAAAATTGTACTGCCGCTACGCGAAAAATATCCGCAGCTTACGGGTTATCATGTCCTGTATGATCCGCTCGAAGCCCTAGCAGCACGTATCTATCTGATTAATAAAGCAGAAAAATCTTTAGATTTACAATATTATATTTGGGATAACGATAAAATTGGCGCGCTTGCACTACACGCCATTATTCGTGCGGCAGATCGTGGGGTGAAAGTCCGCTTATTGGTCGATGATAACAATGCCAAAAAAATGGAAGGCATTTATCTCGCGCTCGATCAACACGTCAACATCGACATCAAACTGTATAATCCATATCGCTTTCGACATTATCGTGCCATGGACATGATTTTGGATTTGAAGCGTATTAACCGTCGTATGCACAACAAAAGCTTTATTGCCGATAACCAAATTTCTCTGATTGGTGGGCGCAATATGAGCAATCAATACTATAACGTCAGCGACAATTATCAATTTTCTGATGTCGATGTGATGTTAGTCGGCTCGGCTTCGGATGAAATTATTCACTCTTTTGATGAATACTGGAATGATGACTATGCTTATTCAGTCAAGCAATTGGTCAATCCACAACATTACACCTTGCGTTATGAAAGCTTAAAACAGCAATTAGAACAGCACGATCAAGAAGCCACCGTACAAAATTATTTAGATTTGGTGACTCGTTCTAAAGCGATTGAACAGTGGATGACGCATAGTATTAAGTTCGATTGGGTCAGTGCTGAAGTGGTCAAAGATGCGCCGAGTAAAATTAAAGACCGCGCCTCAAAAGAAGAACATCTCAACTTTCAATTGCTGACGCATTTAGAGAAGCCAAGCAGTAGTGTCGATATTATTTCTGCGTATTTTGTCCCCGAACAATCGGGGGCAGAAAAACTAAAAGACTTGGCGGATGATGGCGTTCAGGTACGCGTACTGACCAACTCCTTTAAAGCCAACGATGTTCCTGTGGTGCATGCTTTTTACGCCAAATATCGAGAAGATTTATTGGCAAATAACGTGCAGCTGTATGAGTTTTTGGCGCGACCTGAAATGGAAAACCTAAACACACATACGCACGAAATTTCCAAAAAAGCCAAAGTCAGTATGAAAGGTTTAAGCCGTTCTAGTTTACATGCCAAACTCATGGCATTGGATGAAAAACAGGTATTTATTGGTTCGTTTAATTTTGACCCACGCTCGGCATATTTAAATACTGAAATTGGGGTGATTTTAAACAGTCCGCCATTGGCTCGCGCAGTTCACCACACCATGGATGTCAATTTGTCCAAATATGCTTATAAACTGGTTTTGGATGCACAGCAAAACATTCAATGGCACATGAAAAATCCACAAGGCGAAACTCAAATTCTGAAAAAAGAACCAGGGATGAAATGGTATCAACGTGCGGCAATGAAAATTACCTCATGGCTGCCAATTGAAGGCTTTATGTAGCAACATAATATTGAAGCTGTTGGATGATGACCATTATTCTTAAAAAAATGTGATGTGCTTAGGCTATCTTTAACATGAAGATGCGCCTAAGCATGTTTTATGATGTCAGCACTTGTGGTTTTAATACCTGACGATGCAACTCAGCCAAACCTTCTGTCATGCGTTCCTGTACCACAGCAGTTAAAGATTCAATATCGTGCCCTTCTACCACAATTGCAGGTAACGCCATTAAATGCGCTGTCACTTTCGACATTTCCAAAACATCTTTCACATGATCAACAAAGGTCATGTCATTAATAAACGGCGCAACAGTATCTAACTCACCTTGCTGATTCACATAACAAATCAGACAAATTTGCACAGGTCGTTTGGCTTCAATTGCTGCCCCTAAAATACGACCATGCACTTTTTTAATTTTGCTTCCATCTGACGTGGTCGCTTCAGGAAAAAATAATACAGGAATATCTTGTTTTAAAAATTGCGTGATTTGTTCACGAATTTTGACTGAATCGCCAGAGCCACGCTTAATAAATAGCGTCCCCCCACCTTTGGCTAACTTACCCAATAACGGCCATTTTTCAATTTCAGCTTTGGCCAGAAAAAATACCCGCGCACTAGAACCCAATACCGCTACATCTAACCACGAAATATGATTACTGACCCATAGCGCAGGGTCATGCGGAATTTCACCATGAATTTGCACTTCAATATTAAAAACTTTGCACAATTGACGGCAAAAATATTGCACATAGCGCGTATTGTTCGGGTTGTTGGTGTCTTTATACAATTGATGACGATAGACCAAATAAAACCCTTCACCAATCGCGCCAGCCGTTGCCAGAACTTTTTTGCTATACAAAGCAAGCTTTGCAAAACCATGAATTGGAGATGTGTGAGTTTCAACAGCTGGGTTCATAGGGTCATCACTAATTGTTAAACGCAAAACAACGTATAAAGGTCTATATTTTGCTCATTCTATACTGTTCAATCTGAACTTGCATTGATAATAAAAACCGAAACCTGCATGCAAACATGCGACTTTTGGCAAAATCTAAATAGATAAATTCTATATTGGGGTCATCCTTATAATTGAGTTTACATACGTTGATATAGCATCAAATCAGGGCGCAGGAAAAATCCAATCATCTATTTCCCTGCACAAACATTTTTTCTACTAGAATATAGCTTTAGCATGGAGATTGCGCTGAGTGGAAAATTTTGTGCCACATCAAGATGGCGAGCGTGTTGTACTGGTCAGTGTCGCTGTCCAAATTTTAGAAGACCTAGATGCCGAAGAATTTCAGCTCTTGGCTGAATCTGCGGGTGCAGAAGTTTTACAACACGTCCACACTCAACGTAGTAAACCCGATGCCAAACTCTTTATTGGCTCAGGCAAAGCCGAAGAAATTGCCGCATTGGTCAAAGAACACGACGCCAATTTGGTCATTTTTGATCATGCACTCAGTCCTGCACAGGCACGTAATTTAGAAAAAGTGATGCAATGCCGTGTGGTTGACCGTACCGAACTCATTTTAGATATTTTTGCTCAACGCGCCCGCACTTACGAAGGTAAATTACAGGTCGAATTGGCACAATTACAACATTTATCTTCACGTTTGGTGCGTAGTCGCAGCAACTTAGACAGTCAAAAAGGTGGTATCGGCTTACGTGGTCCTGGGGAAACCTTGCTTGAAACTGACCGACGCTTATTGCGTATTCGCATGGGACAACTAAAAACCAAACTCGATAAAGTCCGTCAAACCCGTGCACAAGGTCGTGTGGCTCGGCAAAAAGCCGCCATTCCTACCGTTTCATTGGTCGGTTATACCAACGCAGGCAAATCGACCTTATTTAATATTTTGGCGCAAAGTGATGTCTATGCTGCTGACCAACTGTTTGCTACGCTTGACCCTACTTTACGGCGTTTAGAATGGGATGGCATCGGACGTCTGGTATTGGCAGACACCGTTGGCTTTGTAAGAAACCTATCTCACTCTTTGGTGGAATCTTTTAAAGCAACTTTGGAAGAAACCTTAGAAGCCAGTTTATTGCTGCATGTGATTGATTCAAGCAGCCCCGATGTGTTGGAACAAATTGAAGCAGTCGAAGGTGTGCTAAAAGAAATTGGCGCAGATGTACCTATTTTGCGGGTTTACAATAAAATTGATGTCTCAGGCGAAACAGCCAAAATTATCTATGAAAAACCGCATCAACCTGACCGTGTCTATGTATCGGCACATTCAGGGCAAGGTTTAGACTTGTTAAAACAAGCCGTACATGAATGTTTGATGGGGCAAATTCAAAAGTTTGATCTTAAATTACAACCTGCTTATGGCAAACTGCGCAATCAACTGTATGCGCTCAATGTCATTCAGGCAGAACAGTACGATGATGAAGGTCAATTACATCTACAAGTCAGCATGGCACCACATAAACTGGAACAACTGATTAAACAGGCACATTTACCGATAGACGAAATTTTAGGTGCACAGGCAGAACAATTTAAACGTCCGCTTGAAGCATTTGAAATTGACGATCAGATCGGTTAAAACGTGATAAGTAAAATTTTAATGAAAGATCAAAAATGAGCAGGATAAAACATATCGATTGGCCAGCATGGATCGGCACACTCCTTTTGATTATTGTGTTTCGTGAAGCCTCAGTGTGGATCATGACTCAATTTAATCACCCAGAATTAGGCAATTTAGTCGGTTTGCTCAGCCTACTGGCGGTATTATTTACATGGCGCAAACTCAGTAAAATTCCTGCTCGTCTGGTCGATACCAACAACAAAATCATGAAAGAAAGTGCCTTTGCCTTTTTACCCATCAGCGCGGGTTCATTAATTATGCTCACGCACATGGGCAAACAAATTCCAATCTTCTTAATTGTGTTGTTTATCAGTACGCTGATCCCGCTTTGGCTGTATGCCAAAATGGCAAAACGCTGGCTTTAGGAGATTAAAATGCTGTCAATTCTATATGGTTTTTTAATCACTCTCGTTGCATATTTACTGGCAAAACCTTGCAACCAAAAAGTCCCGCAAATCCCTGTGATTGTCTTTGGCATGTGTTTTGTGTTGCTACTGTTGTATTTTTTCGGGATTCCATACGAAACTTACGTCGCACAAACCAACCCTTTGTTTAATCAATTATTGGGCTATGTGACAGTTGCACTCGCCATTCCTCTAGCAGCCATGCGTTATGACGATTTACCCCTCAAAGCGATTTTAGGTATTTTGTTCTTTGCCAGTCTTAGTGCTGTGGCGCTGCCGATGGGGCTTGCTTATGCGCTACATATGTCCAGTGCCGATATTATGGCATTTGCCACCCGTGCAGTGACCACGCCGATTGCGATTAATATCGCAACCTTATTAGAAGCACCGATTCAATTGGCAGTATTAATTGTAATTTTATCAGGTGTCGTGGGTGCTGCTTTTTCACCACTTATTTTAAGGCATATCAATGATGAACGTGCTTCAGGTTTGGCACTTGGCTTAGCTGCACATGCCATTGGTACTGCTCAAGCATGGCAACGTGGCAGTGTTGCAGGACGTTATGCTGCCTTTGGCATGGCAGTCAATGCAGTCTTTACCGCAGTTTGGCTGCCAACATTTATACTGTATTTACAAAGAATGTGACTGAGCAATCACTTTTAAAGATTGTGACCATTTCACTTTCTTTTTATTATGAAATATCCAGTTTGCGAAATGAAGGAACATTGAACATGGTCAAGATGAAACTCACCGTTGCCTTAATCTGCTCAGCCTTAGGTAGTTTTGCGCTGGCTCAAGATATTACAGGAACTTGGAAAAACATTGACGATAAAACGGGTTCATCTAAAGCCATTTTAGAAATTCGTCAGGAAAGCAATGGTAGCTATACCGCTAAAATCGTTAAAGTGACGCCACGCCCAGGTTACACACCAAGAGAAACCTGTGTCAACTGCCCTGCGCCTTATACCAACCAACCGATTTTAGGTATGGATGTACTCACTGGCTTAAAATATACAGGTAATTCCAATTTCACAGACGGGAAAATTATTGACCCTTTAAGCGGCAATATTTACAGCACCAAAGCCAAATTGAGCAATAATGGTAAGCGTTTGACCATGCGCGGTTATGTCGGTGTATCGGCTTTAGGTCGCAGCCAAACTTGGATTAAAAGTGATTAATTTATAAGTTATTCCATCAACTTAATTAATTCACTTTTCACTTAAAATGCCACACGTTCGTGGCATTTTTCACATCTTTTCCAGCATTTTCCCTGCAAGTTTAAGATTAAAAACTTCCTCAAATCTCTTGACTCTTACCACAACTCGCTTTATATCTTGAATTAACCTCTGTAATAACTTTCGACAATCAAAGGAACTGATATGAAGAAAAATGTATTGATGGGTGTATTTGCAAGCTTAATCTTCAGTGGTTCAGCATTTGCTGCAGACCTAACAGGTATCTGGCAAAGTATTGATGACAAAACAGGTTCACCCAAAGCCCTGATTGAAATTACCCAAGCTGAAAATGGCAGCTTTACTGGTAAAATTATCAAAGTCACACCAAGACCGGGCTATACCCCAAAAACTATGTGTGTGAATTGCCCTGCACCTTATACCAACAAACCTTTGGTCGGTTTGGAAATTATTAGTGGCTTAAAGCATGTGGAAAATAACAACTATGCCGATGGGCGTATTTTAGATCCACTTACAGGCAAAATGTATAGCCTGAAAGGTCGTTTAGCATCTAATAATAAACGTCTCACTTTACGTGGTTACGTCGGAATTTCAGCCATTGGTCGGACACAAACGTGGATTCGCCAACAATAAGCGAGTAATTGTGTCTCATCGGTCATTTTTTCTGGATACTCGGGACTTTGTGTCCGTTAATTCACAGATTAGACTAGCCGCAAAGACCGAGTAAGGGAAATAAAATGATTCAGAAATTGGCTTTAGGAATAGCCGTCATCTTCGGCAGTCTAAGCACTTTGGCGATGGCACAAGATTTAGCAGGAACTTGGCAACAAATTGATGATAAAACAGGCTCACCCAAAGCTGTCATCGAAATTCGTAAAGAAGCCAATCAAACCTATACGGGTAAAATTGTGAAAGTAACCCCGCGTCCGGGTTATACCCCACGTGAACTTTGTAATAAATGCCCTGCGCCTTATACCGACCAACCTATTTTAGGGATGGATATTTTAAAAGGCTTACAACAAGTCAAAAACAGCAACAATTACGAAAAAGGACGCGTAATTGATCCATTGGCAGGTCGTATTTACGATGCAAAAATTCGCCTCAACTCAACAGGTAAACGTTTAACTTTACGTGCTTATATGGGTGTATCTACACTAGGTCGCAGTCAAACTTGGATTCGAATTCAATAAAATTCAAGATAAAAAATAGCCACCTCAATAGGTGGCTATTTTCATTTCATCATCACATTTTTAAATTTTAAAGATGAATGTTATTACCATTCTGCCAGCGGATTATCCACTGCAAACAATTGCTGATCTTCCAAACGATAAGCTACAAGCTGATTGCCCCACACACAACCGCCATCCACATTTTGAATATTGTCGGCTACCGTTTGTCCCTGCAATGCTGCCCAATGACCAAATACGATTTGATGTGTTTGCGCAGCTAAAGATGGATATTCAAACCACGGTTTAAAACCTTCTGGCATCGGATCATCTAAGGCATCTTTAAAGCTGAATTCCAAACCACCCTGTGCATTGGCTAAACGCATACGGGTCAAATAGTTGGTAATACAACGTAAACGCGCATGCCCCTCTAAATCATCCGACCAAACTGCAGGTTCTGCCCCATACATTTCCTTTAAGAATGCATCCACTACCTCAAAGTCCTCATGCCCAATCACCGCCTCAACTTCTTTTGCCAAAGCTGCGGTTTGTTCCGCATTCCAAATATGTGGAATACCTGCATGAGTTAAAATGGTGTTTTCATTAGGAAAAAGACACAATGGTTGTTTACGCAACCAATCAATCAAATCATCACTGTCAATTGCATCAATCACATCACGAGTGTTGTCTTGTGCTTTGATTTTCTTTAAGCCACGTGCGCCTGCCAACAAGGTTAAATCGTGATTGCCTAACACCGTTGCTGCAACGCCACGATCTACCAGTTTTTTAATAAAACGCAAAGCACTTACCGAGTTTTCACCCCGCGCAACTAAATCGCCTGCAAACCAAATAAAATCTTGATCGGGATCGAACTGTATTTCTTTTAATAACAGTTTTAAGGCTTCAAAGCAGCCCTGCACATCACCAATGACATAGTTGTATCGAATTGCTGCCATTAATTCACCATCTGATCTGCCAATGCGACAAATGCACTCAAACTTAAAGTTTCAGGACGTGCCATTGGGTCTACCCCTGCACGTTCAAACGCATCTTCAGCCAACATGCCTTTTAAGCTATTGCGCAATGTTTTACGACGTTGGGTAAATACATGCGCCACCAAACGTGCCAATGCTTTTTCATCTTTGGCAATAATCGGTTTAGTCACATAAGGCTCTAAACGGAATACTGCAGAAGTCACTTTAGGCGGTGGATTAAATGCGCCAGGCGGTACTTCAAACAAGAAGGTTGGCTTACAGTAATACTGCATCATCACCGATAAACGCCCATATTCTTTGGTATTCGGTTCAGCCGTGATACGATCTACCACTTCTTTTTGCAGCATAAAGTGCATGTCTTTAACTTTGTCACCAAACTCTAAGAGATGAAACAAAAGCGGCGTCGAAATGTTATACGGCAAGTTTCCAACCACACGTAGCGGGCGCCCTTCCTGAAATAACTCGGTAAAGTCATATTTCAGCGCGTCACTTTCTACAATAGTTAAACGCTCAGGATGTGGCACACGTCCCGGTAAGCCTGCGGCCAAATCACGGTCTAATTCCACTACAGTCAAAGCATCACACTCACCAATTAAAGGTGAGGTCAATGCCGCTAAACCCGGTCCAATCTCGACAATATTATCGCCTGGACGTGGGTTCACTGAGCGGACAATTTTGGCAATCACGCGTTGATCATGCAAAAAGTTTTGACCAAAGCGTTTACGAGCCTGATGCCCTTCATCTTTTGGGTTTAGGGCATTAATTTGATACATAAAGATTTCCAAGCTGAAATTATGAACGTGCTAAATCCAGCGCTAAATCGACAGCAACATGCAAGCTAGAACTTTTCGCAAGTCCCGTACCTGCGAGGGAGAGCGCTGTGCCGTGATCGACTGAAGTGCGAATAAACGGTAAGCCTAAAGTAATATTGATTGCTTCACCAAAGCCCTGAGATTTTAACACAGGTAAACCCTGATCGTGATACATCGCTAAAACTGCATCGGCATCTTTTAAATTTTCTGGGGTAAATAAAGTATCTGCAGGTAAACTTAAACTGAGATTTTCACCGCGATTACGGTAATTTTGCAGCACAGGATTAATCACCTCAATTTCTTCCATGCCTAAATACCCATCTTCGCCCGCATGTGGGTTCAAACCACAGACCAATACTTTAGGATGTTCAATTTTAAACTTGCTTTTTAGATCGTGCAGCAAAATATCAATTACTTGTTCTAAACGTGTTTTGGTAATGGCATCTGCCACGGCACGTAAAGGTAAATGCGTGGTCGCCAAGGCAACGCGTAAGGTTTTGGTGGCTAACATCATCACCACACGCGCAACACCTGCAAACTCCTGATAATATTCAGTGTGCCCACTAAAAGAAATACCAGCTTCATTAATAATAGATTTTTGCACGGGTGCTGTCGCCACGCCCACACTCTTACCTGTCATTGCATAAGAAGCTGAGCGACGTAATTGCTCCAAAACGTAAGCTGCATTTTGTGCATTTAAATGCCCCAACTCAACATCTACAGCCAAAGGCACATGCTCAACATATAACTGCCCAAGCGCTGCAGGCTGTTGCTGACCTGAATATTCAATCAATTCGACTTGTTGCTTTAGAATTTCGGTGCGTTGTTGTAATAATTGATGATCTGCCAATACCACAATTGGACGCTCATCTTGTCGAGCTGCCAGACTTAGACAAATATCAGGTCCAATACCTGCAGGTTCACCACTGGTGACATATAAAGGGCGCATGCAGCTTCATCCACTATAGCTAGGTGTAGCTGAATTATAGCGCCATCCTGAGCAAAATTGTTTTATCTCCAATCTAATCTAAATCGGCTATCTAAGATGCCCATCTGATGCGCCCATTCCGAAATGCCAATCACGACCATACATAACAACAAACCTATAAATAGTATTTTGGGCGCTTGTTGAGTGACTGCTCGATAGTTTTGATCAGATAGACTCAACATGATGAAGCCACCGATGCCATATAGCATAAAAGGGAGCAAGGTGATGTGCATAAATACAGAATAGATTAAGATAAAAGCAAATACATCAGTACCATAAGCTGCACCTACCAACAAAAATGCCAGTTCATACAGAGCAATTAATGTGATGAAAAAACCTGCTATAAATTTTAGCAGTTTATTTGGTTTCGGCTTTAATGCTTCTGTCGTTAATGCTTTTGTCGTTGTAGCGACGCGTTCTAAATCATCAGACATAGTGATCCGTCCTCATCATTATTATTAGCTGTGACCATACAGAAAAAGCTAAAACAGCACTAGATAAAGAAGATCAATACCTGATTTTTACTGTCGTGAAATGGTCGCTAGAGGTGATTTTGCTTTTATAACCAAACTTGATAAAATATAGCGCTTAAAATGTGACTTTTCCATTGTAGTTCTACCCATTCTCAGGTAGAATTCGGACTCCTTTTTGTTTGGACAGCTTCCATAGTCCAAACCAACTATAATAGGTAGTGGTTTAATGAAAACTCTCAGCGCTAAGCCAGCTGAAGTTCAACACGACTGGTACGTTGTTGATGCTTCTGGCAAAACTCTAGGTCGCCTTGCGACAGAAATCGCTCGTCGTTTACGCGGTAAGCACAAAACTTCTTATACTCCTCACGTTGACACTGGCGACTACATCGTTGTCATCAATGCTGAGCAAGTTCAAGTGACTGGTAACAAATCACTTGACAAGAAATACTATCGCCACACTGGTTTCCCTGGTGGTATCCGTGAAACTAATTTCGAGAAATTAGTTGCTCACAAACCAGAAGAAATCTTCCAACGCGCTGTAAAAGGCATGTTGCCAAAAGGTCCTCTTGGTTATGCTATGATCAAGAAAATGAAAGTGTACGCTGGTGCTGAGCATCCTCACACAGCTCAACAGCCACAAGTTTTGGACATCTAAGGGATACAGCACATGGCTACTAACTATGGTACAGGTCGCCGTAAGACCGCAACTGCACGTGTTTTCTTATCAGCTGGTACAGGTAAACTCGTAATTAACAACCGTACTCTTGAGCAATATTTCGGTCGTGAAACTGCTCGTATGATCGTACGTCAACCATTAGAGCTTCTTGAAGCTACTGAAAAATATGACCTTTACATCACTGTTGCTGGTGGTGGTATTGGTGGTCAAGCTGGTGCAATCCGTCACGGTATTACTCGTGCATTGATCGCATCTGACGACACTTTAAAACCTGCTCTTCGTCAAGCTGGTTTCGTTACTCGTGATGCTCGTGAAGTTGAACGTAAGAAACTTGGTTTACGTAAAGCTCGTAAACGTCCACAATTCTCTAAACGTTAATTCGTTTACCGAATCGGACACAAAAAAAGCCTTGGATTTTCCAAGGCTTTTTTTATGCAAATCAACGAGCTGAGCATTTTAAGCCAGATAAACAATTCGGATTCACATACACCAAAAATCAAAATTCAATACAGTCCAAAAATTGAAAACCAATCAACAAATATCTCATACACTTTTATCAGCTTTGCTGGGTGATTTTAGTGGCTAAGTTTAGTATCCTATTCTATTAATTTGGTTTTATTTCGGATTATGTCAGTCGAGAACGCACCCTTACAAGGCATTACCCTCTACAGTCATGCGGACGACTTTCGCTCACATTGGATTCGTTACGTTCTGGCCGAAAAACAAATCAAATATCAACTGATTTTGGTCGATTATGAAGATGAAGATCTTGCAAGCCTGAATCCGTATAATCAACTTCCAATGCTGCTAGAAAACGATTTAAAACTCTTTAATACTGCGATTATTTCCGAATATCTGGATGATCGTTATCGACAAAATAAACTCTATGCAGATGCACCTATGCCACGTGCAGAACAAAGACAATATATTTGGCGCTTTGAACAAGACTGGTTCAAACTTGCCGATCAGATGCTACGTCATCCTGATAGCTTAGATTACACAACACAGCGCGCTGCACAAAAAAAATTACGTGATACACTCATTTCACTGACACCATTATTTCAGCATTATCCTTATTTCATGTCAGAAAATTTCAGTATTTTAGATTGCATGCTGGCACCTTTATTTATACGGCTAAAAGCCATGGGCATAGAATTACCCCAACAACACTGTCGTCCAATTTTCCTGTATTGTCAGCGGATTTTTTCACGCCCTGCCTTCACTCAAGCAATGACTTTGCAAGAAAAAAATCGCTATCAAGAATTTTTAATTCATACTTAAAGAGCATATTATGTCTGAATCTGAAATCAATTTAAGTCCAACCCGTCCTTATTTAGCCCGCGCAATTTATGAATGGATTTGTGATAACCAACTCACACCACATTTATTGGTCGATGCTACACAGCCGAATACGCTTGTTCCTGAACAATTTATTCAGGATGGTCAGATTGTCCTAAATATCGTTCCACATGCAGTGCATGCCTTACACATGAGCAATGATGCAATCACCTTCTCTGCACGCTTTGGTGGCGTATCACGCGACTTATATGTACCTATGAATGCCGTCGTAGGTATCTATGCAAGAGAGAATGGACAAGGCTTATTCTTTGATCCAAGTGAGTATGCACATATCCAAAATGATCAAGATGCTTTAGAATCAAAGACTGAAGAAAAAACCGAACAAACTAAGAAAAAACCAAGCCTTAGATTATTAGATTAAAACAATGGAGTAGTGAATGGCTTTTGATTTAGTACAATATTTTGCAGCGCAGATTAAACTTCAAAAGCCCTCGCTTTTGAAACAATATAATGCTGTTGATCGCGACCAATATATTCAAGAAATCAATGCGCTGAGCTTAGGCAAACTGGTCAGTCTGTGGCGAGAAGACAACCAAAAACTTTATCAAGAAATTGATCATCAAGATGAATTATATATTCAGGAAATTGCACGTCGACTCACCACATCTCCACACAATCAGTCACCTCTCTCCAAAACTGAGCTTGAACAGAATATTAGTGAAGTCTTAGCCTTACAACTCACAGAGCTCAAGCAATTGGATCAAACCGGTAATTTTGGCAATAAAGGTCTAGGTGAATTATTGCTAGGTCAAATTGAACATTTATCTGGTCAAGCGGATGATTGGGTTTGGTCAACAAACGATCTAATAGAGTTAAAAGGTTCTAAACCAATTCCTCAAGAAGAGCTATCATTAGAGGCATCAATGAAGGAGTTTAATCAAATGGTACAACAACATACCCACGATGATCATCAAAATATTGAGCCTGTAGAAGCAATTGTACCCACTTGGTCTAAAGTACTAGAACCTATCGTTGCGATTGCGATTTTAGCAATTCTATGGTGTTCCGTTACTCAATTATTCGCTTAAATCAATCTTCTATCTAAGCCGTAATAAAACCATCATCATCTGATGGTTTTATTTTGCCTTCACTTTTTATAGTTTTTAATATTTTCTTTTCTACATAAAAAAACACCCCCAACGCTAGTTGAGGGTGTTTAGAATAATGAGCTGGCGATGACTTACTCTCACATGGGTAACCCCACACTACCATCAGCGCGAAGAGGTTTCACTTCTGAGTTCGGTAAGGGATCAGGTGGTTCACTCTTGCTATGGTCGCCAGCACAACTGTTTACGGAGACTTGCATTGGTCTTATTCACGATGGTGATGCACTGCGTTTTCCGAATCTGTAACAGATTGGGCTGTATTGGGTCTGAATTTTATTGTTTAGCGTTAACTAAATCAAGATCAGTCTGAATTGACTGATTGGATTTGAATCGATTGAGCATACAACCCCAACTGTTTGGGTGTTGTATAGTCAAGCCTCACGAGCAATTAGTATTGGTCAGCTTCACATATCGCTATGCTTCCACATCCAACCTATCAACGTCGTAGTCTTCAACGGCTCTTTAGGAGGCATAAAGCCTCGGGGAAATCTTATCTTGAGGTAGGCTTCCCGCTTAGATGCTTTCAGCGGTTATCCCTTCCGAACATAGCTACCCGGCGATGCGACTGGCGTCACAACCGGTACACCAGAGGTTCGTCCACTCTGGTCCTCTCGTACTAGGAGCAGATCCTCTCAAATTTCCAGCGCCCACGGTAGATAGGGACCGAACTGTCTCACGACGTTCTAAACCCAGCTCGCGTACCTCTTTAAATGGCGAACAGCCATACCCTTGGGACCTGCTTCAGCCCCAGGATGAGATGAGCCGACATCGAGGTGCCAAACACCGCCGTCGATATGAACTCTTGGGCGGTATCAGCCTGTTATCCCCAGAGTACCTTTTATCCGTTGAGCGATGGCCCTTCCATACAGAACCACCGGATCACTAAGACCTACTTTCGTACCTGCTCGACTTGTGGGTCTCGCAGTTAAGCGCGCTTTTGCCTTTATACTCTACGCGTGATTTCCGACCACGCTGAGCGCACCTTCGTACTCCTCCGTTACTCTTTAGGAGGAGACCGCCCCAGTCAAACTACCCACCAGACATGGTCCTCGCCCCGGATTACGGGGCAGAGTTAGAACCTCAACATTACCAGGGTGGTATTTCAAGGATGGCTCCAATGGAACTGGCGTCCCATCTTCAAAGCCTCCCACCTATCCTACACAAGTAAGGTCAAAGTTCAATGTCAAGCTGCAGTAAAGGTTCACGGGGTCTTTCCGTCTAGCCGCGGGTACACCGCATCTTCACGGCGAATTCGATTTCACTGAGCCTCTGCTGGAGACAGCGCCGCCATCATTATGCCATTCGTGCAGGTCGGAACTTACCCGACAAGGAATTTCGCTACCTTAGGACCGTTATAGTTACGGCCGCCGTTTACTGGGGCTTCGATCAAGAGCTTCGCTTACGCTAACCCCATCAATTAACCTTCCAGCACCGGGCAGGCATCACACCCTATACGTCCACTTTCGTGTTTGCAGAGTGCTATGTTTTTAATAAACAGTTGCAGCGGCCTGGTTTCTGAGGCTGTCGACAGCTCAAGGAGCGAGTCCTATCACCATCAACAGCGTACCTTCTCCCGAAGTTACGGTACCATTTTGCCTAGTTCCTTCAGCAGAGTTCTCTCAAGCGCTTTGGTCTACTCGACCTGACCACCTGTGTCGGTTTCGGGTACGATTCCAGTGTAACTGAAGCTTAGAGACTTTTCCTGGAAGCAGGGTATCAGCCACTTCACTGTACAAGTACAGCTTGCTATCAGATCTCAGCATAGAGCACCCCGGATTTGCCTAAGATGCATGCCTACTTCCTTTCACCTGGACAACCAACGCCAGGCTGACTTAACCTTCTCCGTCCTCTCATCGCATTACACTGAAGTATTGGAATATTAACCAATTTCCCATCGACTACGCCTCTCGGCCTCGCCTTAGGGGTCGACTCACCCAGCCCCGATTAACGTTGGACTGGAACCCTTGGTCTTTCAGCGAACGGGTTTTTCACCCGTTTTGTCGTTACTCACGTCAGCATTCGCACTTCTGATACCTCCAGCAGACTTCTCAATCCACCTTCTTCGGCTTACAGAACGCTCCCCTACCACTTGACTAATGTCAAATCCGCAGCTTCGGCACATAGTTTTAGCCCCGTTACATCTTCCGCGCAGGCCGACTCGACTAGTGAGCTATTACGCTTTCTTTAAAGGGTGGCTGCTTCTAAGCCAACCTCCTAGCTGTCTATGCCTTCCCACATCGTTTCCCACTTAACTATGATTTTGGGGCCTTAGCTGGCGGTCTGGATTGTTTTCCTCTTGACTACGGACGTTAGCACCCGCAGTCTGTCTCCCGGATAGTACTCATAGGTATTCGGAGTTTGCATCGGTTTGGTAAGTCGGGATGACCCCCTAGCCGAAACAGTGCTCTACCCCCAATGGTATTCGTCCGAGGCGCTACCTAAATAGCTTTCGGGGAGAACCAGCTATCACCGAGTTTGATTAGCCTTTCACCCCTATCCACAAGTCATCCCCTGGCTTTTCAACGACAGTGGGTTCGGTCCTCCAGTTAGTGTTACCCAACCTTCAACCTGCTCATGGATAGATCACCCGGTTTCGGGTCT
>NZ_KB849689.1:0-92680 GCF_000368785.1 Acinetobacter towneri DSM 14962 = CIP 107472
ACGTTGACGTTTGTTTTCTTGCTTGAGAAATTGCCAATAGATGGGTTCAAATTTTTTGAAAAAATCATCAACAATACAAAAAATTTCTGTAAAATCGTACATGGTAGTTAGAGCCTTTGGGTTGTGTCGTAACTTTCTAAATGGCTCTAACTACCTTTTTTTCAAGGGCTTTTCTTATCCGTAATTCGGGTTAAGTATTGAATTTATCTTCTCTTGTGTCATACATGGCTCGGAGCAAGAAGATGAGGGACTAATAATTATAGTTTGAATTGGACATTTGCAAGAAGTCTAATCATCTTCCATAGCTTCAACACTAATTCATTATAAAAATAAATGACTTTGCGGTAAGATAAAATCCATTACAGATTATACGTATTTCGATTGAATCTTTTGAAGTCGAATACCTCATAAAAAGGATCAAGGCATGCAACAAAAAGTGATCATTGTAGGCGGTGGTATGGTCGGGCTAAGCTTAGCCTTGATGTTGGCTAAGTCAAACATTGCAGTGAAGTTGCTAGAAGCGATTCAATACCCCAATTATGACGATGCTAACCTTGCGCCGTATCATTCCAGTTTTGATGCACGTAACAGTGCCTTGTCGCGTCGCAGCGTGCAAATTTACCAAGAGCTAGGTTTATGGGATGCCTTGCAAGAACATGCTACGCCTATTTTAGAAGTTCAAATTACCGAACAAGGTAGTTTTGGCAAGGCACGTTTATTGGCCGAACAAGAAAAAGTCGAAAGCTTTGGTCAGGTGATTGAAAATGCATGGTTAGGTCGAGTGTTGTTGACCGAAGTACGTAAACAACCTTTGATTGAATTGATTGATGGTGTGCAGGTCACCAGTCTTAAACAAGATGCAGATTTTGCCTATATTGAAGCGGTACGTGGTCAGGAACAATTACAGCTTGCTGCCAAACTACTGATTGCTGCCGATGGTCGTGATTCTTTCTGCCGTAAAGCCTTGGGCATTGGTGCATCGGAACATGATTATGACCAAGTAGCGATTGTGACCACAGTGCAAACCTCCAAGCCGCATGCGCATGTGGGTTTTGAGCGTTTTAGTCATTTAGGGCCTTTGGCGTTGCTGCCCCTGCCAGGTGAATATCGCCGTTCTGTGGTGTGGCCTGTGCCAAAAGGTACAGAACATGAATGGATTGGCGATGAAAATGATCAACACTTTTTAAATGCCTTGCAACAAGCCTATGGTGACCGTGCAGGGAAGTTTGAAAAAACAGGACGTCGTTTTAGTTTTCCATTGTCACAAGTTCTGGCAGAAAAACAGGCGGTTGGTCGCGTTGTACTGATGGGTAATGCAGCGCATACCATTCACCCAGTCGCAGGGCAGGGCTTTAACTTGTGTATGCGAGATGCTTACGTATTATTGCGTTATCTCACCGAACAGGCGGCACAGTCAGCAGATTTAGGCGATGCTGCAATGCTGCGTGACTATGAACAATCGCGTTTGAAAGATCAACAGCGAGTCATTAAATTCTGTGACAGCGTGGTACGTGGATTTAGCAATCAAAACCCAATCCTGAAATTTATGCGTAATACAGGCTTAGTCGCGTTTGATACCATTCCAGGCATTAAACCTTTGGTCGCCAATTATGCCATGGGGTTAAAAGCATGATCACAGCAAATCAACAAACGCAAGTGTTAGATGTCGTCATTATTGGTGGCGGCTTGGTGGGAGGCTTAACTGCACTTTTATTGGCACAAGGGGGTGTGCAGGCTACAGTTTTAGATGCCGCACCTATTTTAGATGCAGAGAAAACCCTTGCAGTTGCCAATCCGCGTGTATTGGCTTTAAGTCAGGCCACCATCCACCTGTTAAAAACAGTCAATGTCTGGTCTAAACTGGCGCGACATATGCCGTATAGCGGCATGCAGGTTTGGAATAAAAATGGCTATGGCGAAATTAACTTTGGGGCAAGTAACGAACGTACACCCGCTATTGAGCAGGCTCTGGGTTCAATGGTCGAGCCAAGCATTTTAAATCTAGCGATTCAGCAGCAAATGTTGCAACAAGTGCAAGATTATCGAACACAAGTCAAAGTGACCCGTTTAGAGCATGGTGTTGGCGTTTGGCACATTTATTTGGCCGATGGTACACAATTACAGACTAAGCTAGTCATTGGCGCAGATGGTGCTAACTCCTTTGTGCGCGAACAAGCCTTTATTGATTTTGATGTGTTGGATTATCGTCAGGCAGGTCTAACCTGTGCAATTCGTACTGCGCAGCCGCATCAGCATGTTGCACGTCAAATTTTCTTAGAAACTGGTCCTTTGGCCTATTTACCGATGGCAAGTTTACACGCCGAGCAGGAAAGGCATTGGCAGTCGATTGTTTGGACTTTGCCTGATGACTATGCCGAAGAATATGCCAAACTGAATGATGACGACTTTACCCAACTTTTGACTCGTGAAAGTCATCACATGCTTGGGGAAGTCTTAGAGGCAACCCCACGTGCTATTTTCCCACTGAAAGCACGTGCAGCGCAGCGTTATGTGCAAGATGGTTTGGCACTTATTGGTGATGCCGCGCATGTAATTCATCCGCTTGCAGGGCAGGGCGTGAATATTGGTTGTCTGGATGCAGCCGTACTGTGCGATGTGTTGTTGCATGATTTCAAACGTGGTGTTTGGGCGCATGAGCAAACTTTAAAGCGTTACGAGCATCGTCGTAAAGGACAAAATGATGCCATGATGCATAGTATGTCTGCGATTGGCTGGATGGAAACCACCACTTTATTCCCTGTGGTGTGGGCACGTAACTTTGGTTTAAAACAGGTGGAGCAGCTGCCTGCGTTAAAAGATGCCTTTATGTCACAAGCCAGTGGATTAAGCCTGCTTAAAGACACACGCTACGCGGTTTAAAGCAAAACAGTCGTTTTTTGTACGGTCATACATACCTGATTACGAATTTGGTTAAAAAAGATACGTTTTTTTTAATCTAGACTCTATGCGAAAGGCCAAGAGATTGCTAAATTTCATCGTAATTCATAACCAGTTTTCACTTGGACTAAATTGAAGTCATTTGTGGGGAGATTAAGATGACGGACATGAACGATTACGATGATGTAGAAGATTCAACTGTAGACGAAGATGAAGCGAAAGCGGCTGAAAAAGGTGCAGCAGAATCAGAAGAAGGTGCTGTAGATGGTGATCTTGCAGAAGCAGAAACTCTCACTGTAACTGCCAAACTGAAACAGCGTCAGGCATTGGAAGATGAAGTGGCTGCATTTTTGGCACGTGGCGGAAAAATTACCGAAGTGCCACCAGATGAGTCTGCGCGCGACTAATCTGTTGAACGTGCTTGCTGAACTTGTTGATTGAATTTATTCGTTGAACTGTTGAGTGAGTTAGGGCGGGATGCTTACTATGCAGGCTGCTCTAATGTTTATCACTTCAAGATAAAAAAGCATCACCTTGTATAAAGGGTGATGCTTTTTTTATGCGCGATGATCGTCATCACTGTTATTGTTCAATCGGCTTATTCGGCTGCTTGGCTTAATTCCAATGCACGTTGATAGGCAATTTTCTTTTTAATCCCTGTTAGATCAGCCGCCAATTGTGATGCTGCTTTTACCGATAAATCTTGCAATAAACGCTGCAATAGCTGATCTAATTTTTCTTGTTCCAGGTCTTTTTCTTCGCTCGCTCCACCGACCACCAATACAATTTCACCTTTTTGTTGATGATGATCTGCTGCGATAAATTCAAGCAATTCGCCCAAAGTCATTTTTTTAATGGTTTCAAAGGTTTTGGTAATTTCACGGGCAAAGCCAACAGGGCGATCTGCACCAAACACGGCAGCCATATCTTTGACTGAATCTAAAATTCGATGTGGTGCTTCATAAAAAATCAGGGTTTGGGTTTCATCTTTTAGCTTTTCAAGTTGTTGTAATCGCTGTGACTGTTTAGAAGCGAGAAATCCCTGAAAACTAAAGCGATCACTTGGTAAGCCAACCGCACTGAGCGCTGCAATGGCTGCACATGCACCCGGCACAGGAATCACACGAATACCATTGGCTTGTGCTGCACGAACCAGTTTAAAACCTGGGTCGCTAATCAGTGGTGTACCTGCATCGCTAATGAGCGCAATATCTTCGCCATTGAGTAATTTTTGGACTAAAATATCAATCTTGTTGCTTTCGTTGTGTTCATGGCAGGCTGTAAGCGGAGTTGAAATATTAAAATGTTTCATTAATTGTGCAGAGGTGCGGGTATCTTCAGCGGCAATTAGGCTGACCGATTTGAGCACATCAATTGCACGGTAGCTCATATCATCTAAGTGACCAATTGGGGTAGCAACAACAAATAACTGGGCACTCATTGAGTTTTCTCCGTGGGAAATAGCAAACTAAAATAAAAATGATGGAACACGAAACAACAGCAGTATTGGCTTGCGTCTGATACAAGTTACAGACCAAGCGCTTATTCTACCTGAATTGCAGTCTGGCGTGTGAAACTCGCGTCATCGCACTTCAGCGAATACTACGATTGCGCACCATAACAAAATAAAAAAAATCGGATATAGCATGAATCAAAAAACGCTGCAGCAAAGCATTGGCACATGGGCAGAGCAGACGGCTTGGCAATATTTACATCAACACGGTTGGCGTATGCTGGAGCAGAATTATCACAGTGTTTTTGGTGAAATAGATGGTATTTTTATTCAAGCAGAACAACTGATTTTTGTAGAAGTTAAAGCGCGTTCGCAAACTGGCTATGGCAAAGCCTACGAAGTGGTGTCTGCATCTAAGCAGCGTAAAATTATGAAAACCGCCATGCAGTTTTTAACAGAATATCCACACTATTCAGAATATTATTGTCGTTTTGATGTGATTTGCTTTGATTTTTCTCAGCAATTTGCAAAAACAGTACAGCAAGACTTTTCCAAATTCCCGTATGATTTGCAATGGATTGAAAATGCTTTTACTTTTGATGCAGACTTGATTAATCTTTGAGTGAAATTTAAAGCAAAAGCATCAGTCGGTGTATTGTTGATCGTGCAAATCTAAGGATGAAATGCACAGCACAAGCCAGAATTGAAAGAAAATAATAGGAGTCTTGCTGAGTGTTCAAGCGTATTGCAGTGACCTTGCTGTGTGTAGCAAGTTTATCGGGTTGTGCAAGTTTTATTTCAAGTGGCACAGGCACTGCGCCAGTGGGTACAGAAAGTGGTGCACGCTCACTTGGGCAAGTGTTTATAGATAACTCTATTGAACGTACTGCAAAAATTAATTTATATAAACTGGATTCACGTTTTAAACAATCACGTGTCAATATAGAAAGTTTTCATGGCAATGTGTTGTTGACAGGGCAAGTGCCTGACGCGCATTTAAAACAGTTGGCAGAAGACAATGTGCGTGCCATGAGTGATGTAAAAACCATCCACAATTATATTACAGTGGGTAATCAAATCAGCTATAGCACCATTATGCAGGACACCACGGTTACTGCAAATACCCGTGGTTTGATTATGAAAGCACCTGTGGTGTCAGACAGCAAAGTGCGTATTCATACCGAAGATGGTGTGTTGTATGTGATGGGACGTTTAAACAATGCAGAATTGCAGGATTTAAACCAAGTGCTACAACAAGTGGGCAATGTCACTAAAATTATTACCCTGATTGATAATATTGAGCTACAACCGAGCAACAATGCGAACTTTGTCAGCCCAATGGTTGCTCCAGAAACACAAACGCCAGTCGCGATTGACCCAGATCAGGTTGAACCGACACATGTTCAATAATGTGGAACACTGGTTTAAACAACTGAATAAAACTTTAGAACAGGCGAAACGTATTTATGAAGAATTTCGCCTGTATAGTTTGGGCAGCTATGCGCTGAACCGTTTAACCCCACGTCAGGGTTATACCGTTCAAAGCAATATTGCTTATGGTTTACGTGCGCGACATCGTCTGGATTTGTACCGCACTACAACACCACGCCCGCAGTGTCCACTCATGGTGTTTGTGCATGGTGGGGCATGGTCACGTGGCGATAAGCAGGATTATCGTTTTGTGGGCGAAGCTTTTGCAAAAGAAGGCTTTGATGTTGCGGTGATGAACTATCAACTCGCGCCACAGCATATTTTTCCCACCTATATTGATGATTTAACTCTTGCACTGAATTACTTGACTCAGCAGCAACACAAACTGGGTATTTCTACGGCACAGGTGGTATTGATGGGACATTCGGCTGGGGCATTTAATGTGATGTCCTTGTTGTACCATCCCCAGCCCTATGCTTTAAGCTGTAAAGATCACATTCGTGCGATTATTGGTTTGGCAGGGCCTTATCATTTTGATTATAAGGATGATCCGCTATGTGCCGATGCCTTTGATCAAGAGGTGCCGTATCAGGATGTGATGCCGTATTATTTTGTGGAGTCGAATTCAGTCAAACACTATTTATTGGTGGCAGAAAAAGATCAAATTGTGGGGGCAAGTAATGCCACAGACTTCGACCACGTATTAAAGAAATATGGCAATCATAGTGAAATTATTGTCATTCCAAAAACAGGGCATGTCAGTGTTATGGCATCGGTGTCGAGTTTGTTTAGTCGTTTCTTTGCGACCAAACGCCAAATTATGCGTGCTTTAGATCAGGCACTTAAAGATGCGTGATGTTGATTGATCCTCCGCATTGAATTGAAATGGTCATAAAAAAACCGTTGCAGCTTATAGAGTGCAACGGTTTTTTTAATGCAAGACTGCAAATTAGATTTATAACCACGCTTTGGTATCATCAGCCACAGGCGTGCCTTGAGTCACATGCATAATCATGGCATGGGCGATACTGCCTTTAAATGGAATATCAGGTAGTTGATCAAATTTAAAGAACTGCGCATCACGAATTTCTTCTTCCTGTAACTGAATTTCACCGTCTGCATATTCAGCTTTAAAGGCGATCATTAAGTTACTTGGAAAAGGCCACGGCTGGCTGGCAAGATACTGAATATTTTTAAGCTGCACACCCACTTCTTCAAAAGTTTCACGACGCACTGCTTCTTCCAGCGTTTCACCCACTTCAACAAAGCCTGCAATTAAACCGTAAATCGGCAGTTTATTGCGTGCATTACGCGCCAATAAGACTTCATCTTCACCACGGGTAATGACCGTAATGACACATGGATTTACGCGCGGATATTGGTGATAGCCACAAGCCGGGCAGACCATGGCATATTGAGTCGCATGGACTTCGGTTTTATGACCGCAATGGCTGCAGAATTTGTGGTTGCGACGCCATTCGAGTAACTGAATAGCACGGCTGGCTTGTTCAAACTGTTGGGTGTTCCAGACTTGTAAAAGTTGTCGGATAGGCACCAGTTGAAAGCCTTCAGGAATGGATTCATCTTCAAGCAGATCTCGGGCAATCACTTGATCACCCGAGCTAAAACTTAAATCACTTGCCAACTTTTCCACACGTGGTAATTGGAAGTTTTCATCGACCAAAAGTTGTTGTTGCTGAAAAATATATGCAAGTGAGAGTTCAGTCATTAGGCTACAGTTTTCAATTTTTCACTACTGTCCAATGCTACCTTAAACATGCTTTGTAGAACAGGTTGTTTGTTCTTTAAATTGTCAATCAGCATGTCTGCACTGGCAAGCGTATCTAAGATATTGTTGACTTGTTCAGCAGTTAAGTTTTGTCCTGCTTCGACTTGTGCATGTACAAAATCTGCAGATACTTTTAGTGCTTTTTGACCACTTTCAGCATTCAAGAACAACATTGCCCCTGCAACTTCACGAATTTGCGCTGAAGTATGCTCTAAATCTGCAACACTTTGAGTTTGTAGGTGCTGTGTCAGTGTTTGCGTGATTAAGTCAATCAGTAACTTGGTTTCAGTCAGCAAGGCTTCGTGTGCTTCATCTAAACGATCTAGCGAAATGTTCATGTTATTCACACGTAACTGCAAACGGCTAGAGGTGTGGTGACGTTCAAGCACACCGATTGAGTTCATGGCCGATAAAATCACGTTCATTAATTGCTGGGCAAAGTTTTCATCTTTGAGTAATTCAGGACGGCTTAATGATTCAGCTTGGCGTTGTAAGTCCAAATGCGCTTCATTTAAGTTCAAGACTTTAAACAAGTTTGCTAACTCTGTTAATTTGCCTTGTAATTCCAGCGTTTTTTCAGGACTCATGTTTTGATAGTTGTATTCAATATCATTGCGAATTTGTGTCATTTCTGTGGTGACCAAATCGCTAATGGTATGCATGGTGTCAAAATCTGGACCATATAAATGACGGCTGAATACTTGGAGCTGCATGTCGGTGAGTAAGTCTTCACCAATATTCATTTGACTGCGAATATGTTGAGAAATTTCATCTTCTTGACTAATACACAGGCTCAACACATTCGCAAGATCAGACAAGCTGGCGGTAAAGCTTTCTGGCGTAGCAAAGTATTGACGCATATTGTGCTCAATACTAATAAAAGTACGCAAACGTGGCTCATTCAACAACAAGTTATCAATATGGTTAAAGGCAACGTGTACTAAGCCCCAATATTGCTGACTCGGATGTTGTTCTGCCAAACCTGCCAAATACGTTCCTACCAGTTTAATCGCTTGAAGATCAATGGCAGATTCTTCTTGCTTGAGCAGCTTATGTAATGACAGTTTATATAAGCGATGCACATAAGCCGACTTTTCTAAAGAAGGCACTTGCGGCAATTGGAAACTTGGAGTGATGCAGTCCAATAAAGTTTCAATATGCTGACCTTCCTGAGTCAATGGTTTACCCAATGCCAATTCTAAACGGTTTAAAGTGTCGAGTAGGAATTGTGGAATTTTAACTTCACGTAGGCAAATAAACTCAATATAACGCTTGAGCATGGTGGTGCCTTCGCTAAGTGCAATGACTTCCAGCGTGTTGATATTGCTTGGATTCCCCATAATTTTACGCATCAGCTCTGCTGAGTATTGCGCAATTTTTGCCAAGCTTTCCATATCAATTAAGGCTAAAACCTGAGCACACTGTTCAAACTGATTCAGTGCATCATCAATCCCAAAAGGCAAAGTTTGATCTTCTGCTAAGGTGCTTACTGCGGATTCAACCAGTTTGATAGAATTATCAACCTCATTTTTTATTATCAGTAAGGCAGTTGGATCAAAATGTATAGAGGTTTGGTAAGACATGGATCTGCACCTTTCCTAGTGTTTTATCTGTTTGTTGGTTCTTTGCAAAATACACAAAGTCCTATTTGCTTTAACTATAACTGAACTGGCAAATCTTTAAATACATAAAATTACAAAACTCGTAGATTTTATTTGGCAAAAAAGCAAGGTTTACCGTGTTTTTCTTCAAATTGTTTGACCCAATTCTCATGTGCAGCCAATTCTTCTTCTGATGGCAGAATCACAGCAAGATCAATATCAATGCTTAAACGATCACTTTGACGTTGCTGTTCTTCGCTTGCAGACAGAGCATCCATATCAAAGGCGACTTGTCCGCCAGTCATTGCCAAGTAAACATCGGCTAGAATTTCAGCATCTAGTAATGCGCCGTGGAACGTACGGTCACGCGCAGGAATTTCATAGCGTCTGACGAGCGCATCGAGTGAGTTTTTTTGCCCAGGATGCTTACTTTTTGCCATGAGCAGTGAGTCGGTCACTTCGCATACTTCGGACAAATTGCCCAACCCCGCACGACTGAACTCCATATCTAAGAAGTTCATATCGAAGGTGGCGTTGTGCGCAATAATTTCTGCACCTTTAAGATATTGATACAGCACATCGGCAATTTCGGCAAACTTGGGTTTGTCTTTTAAGAACTCATCTGAAATACCGTGAATGTTTTCTGATTCACCGACCAGTTTTTCAGGCTGAATATAAATGTGGATGGAACTGCCCGTGAGTTTACGGTTAATCATTTCCAGCGCACCGACTTCAATAATTCGGTCACCATCTTGATAGTAAAAACCTGTGGTTTCGGTATCCAGAATCAGTTGGCGCGGGCCGTGTAGCTCCATTGTGGCAGGGGTGACCACAATATGCGGATGCAATTGAGTTGTGTTCACTGCGTCAACGCGAGCTGATGGATTGGTTTTTTCTGTTTCAGTTTCATCTGTAATGGTTGATTCAGTTGCAGGCACGTTGGTTTCTGCTTCAATGACATGAACAGATGCGCTGATTTCGAGTTCCGTGTCGGTTGCCTGATGAGCTTCCTGAAGCGTATTTTGCATATCTTCTGTTTCAACCTCGGCATCATCGCCCATTAAATCAAAACCAAACGGGTCATCGAGCAACCAGTCAGATTCCGCTTTTTTTTTATCATGTTCTGCTATGTCTACTGCCGATGTGATTAAGGTTGCATTGAGGGTTGGGTTTGAGTCTGCGGTTTTTAACATTTTGCTGACTTGATCTGCACCCACATTGGCGAGTTGATCTGCCATTTCATTACCTGCATGTCCTGCGTGACCTTTAATCCAGTGCCATTCAATTTCACGACCTTGACAGACCGCATCTAATTTTTGCCAAAGGTCAGGGTTTTTGACATCTTTCCAGTTTTTCTTTTTCCAACCGTGAATCCACTCGGTAATGCCTTGTTTGACGTAATTGGAGTCAGTCCAAATAATCAGCTTGGCATCCATTGGGCAAAATAAAATGCCTTCAATCGCTGCAGTCAATTCCATACGGTTATTGGTGGTTTGAGCTTCGCCACCATATAATTTATGTTCTTCTTGTTCGGTAACAATATACGCACCCCAGCCACCCAAGCCAGGATTACCACGACAAGCACCATCAACATATAAAGTGATTGTTTGAGACATAAATCAGATCCGCAGGTTGTGCAAAATAAATCAAAATGAAAAGCTATTGTATATCGCAAATTCGGTTTAGACGTGTAAATCCTGTCTATTTTTTAATTTCTTGTAACATTTATAGACGAAACGCGCTAAATTAATGCCTTGTGTCGTTGTCTAGCTCTACTACAATGGCAAGTCTAAAAAATAATTTATATACGAGTTGTTTGGATTTTTTTATGTATAAACCAACCACGCGCATGTGGCAGCCGACTTTACCTTCATTTTTAAAAATTACAGTTTTAGGTTCAGCATTGGCTGCCCTTGGCTTGATGACGGGCTGTAGCTCGACGCAGGGTGCGAGCAAGCCACTCACTTCAAGTCAGGTCGGTTCGGGTTATTTAGATGCCAGTACTTTAGATGGTCTGGAAGATTTACTCTCTGCAACCGATATGCGCGCGGTAGAAGGTGACCGTTTATTAATTTTAAAACACGGTGATGTCTGGAAGCGTATGACCGTTGGTTTCAAAATGGATTTAAACCATTGGAACCCACGTATTGAAGCGCAGCGAGGCTGGTTTATTTCACGTCAACCGTATTTGGATCGTTTAAGTGCGCGTGCGTCACGTTATTTGTATCACACGGTTAAAGAAGCTGAACGTCGTGGTATGCCAACTGAATTGGCGTTGTTACCTGTGATTGAAAGTTCCTATGACCCTGCAGCAACCAGTAGCGCAGCTGCCGCAGGTTTATGGCAGTTCATTCCAAGTACAGGGCGTATTTACGGCTTAAAACAAACTTCGATGTACGATGGTCGCCGAGATGTCGTGGAGTCGACTCGTGCTGCCTATGAGTTTTTGGGCAGTTTGTATAATCAGTTTGGTTCTTGGGAATTGGCATTGGCGGCTTATAACGCAGGCCCGGGTCGTATTCAACAAGCCATTAACCGCAATAAAGCTGCAGGTTTACCAACCGATTATTGGTCTTTAAAACTGCCGCAAGAAACCATGAACTATGTGCCGCGTTTCTTGGCGGTAGCACAAATTATTAAAAGCCCGCATGCTTATGGCGTGTCTTTACCCCCAATTGCCAACCGTCCACACTTCCGTGAAATTAATGTGGGCGCGGTGAATTTAAATGATGTGGCCAATATTACCGGTCTCAGCCGTGCCGAACTGTATTCGCTTAACCCTGGACATCGTGGGGATCGGATTGACACCCAAAGTCCAATGCGTATTTTGATTCCTGCAGATTTAAGCCCAACAGTCGATGCACGATTGAAAAAACTACAAGGTGGTGGCGGTTTATGGGCAAGCAATAGCAGCAACACACCATCGTTTTCATCTTCTGGTGTGACCATTACACCATCTAAATCTGAGCCACCTGCGTTAACGACCAGTACAACAACCAGAACGACTACAGGCAAGCCTGCTGCCTCTACGGCAGTCACAACTACCACTACACCAAGCACAGCATCGACTACAGCCAGTGTTTCAAAACCAGCAACGACTACGCCTACACGTTTGTCACGTACGCCACAAGGTTCGGACGCTTTGGCAGCATTTGCTGCGGGTAGCGATATTCCAAGTGCGCCGCGTATTCCTGTTGCTGTTACACCTGCTGCCAATATTCAGCCTGTGCGGATTGAACCACCAATTTCCAATACTGAGCGTGAGCAAATTCTTGCAGCAGTGCAGGCAGAAGGTAGCAATAAAACTGTAGAAGAAGTGTTGCAGCCTGTGGCTTCTAAAGCAGAACAAGAACAACTTGTGGCTGAGTTAAAACAAATTGCGCCTCAAGGCACTGAAATTGTTGATCCATACGATGGAAAAATTAAGCTGACCGCTATTCAGACCAGTCTGTCTGTTGCAGAGCAGCAAGGTAAAGAATTAACCAAAGGTTTTGCTTACCCGAAAAGTGTGGCAGAAAATACGCGCCTAGATTCAGAAGAAGCAAAGCGTAACCAAGGTAAGAATTATGTGCGTACGGAGTCTGAAGTGGTGGTCGTACCACCAAAAGGCAAACGTACCACGTACACCGTGTTAGCGGGGGACACCTTGGCCAGTATTGCCATGAAAAATGGCTTGAACTGGCGTGATATTGCCAAGTGGAACCAAATTGCTCCAGATGCAACTTTGTATGTGGGCACCAGTATTTATTTATACGACGCCAAGCCACAAGTACAGGCAGAGCCTGCTAAGCCAAAAACCATGCCTGAGCAATACGTGGTGCAAGCCAATGATACCTTAACAGGTGTCGCCAGTCAGTTTGGTTTAACTGTAAAACAATTGGCAGATTTTAATAACTTAAGCACCACCAGTGGCTTATTTGTAGGGCAGCGTCTAAGTTTAAAAGAAACGGCTGCATCTAAAGCCAAAGCAGAAGCCGACAAAAAAGCCGCAGAACAGGCTGCAAAAATCGCAACCAAAACTTACGTAGTGAAGCGTGGCGAATACTTAAAACTGATTGCAGACCGTTATGCCTTGTCAAATCAGGAATTGGCTGATTTAACTCCAGGTTTAAACGCGAACAGTAGCTTATTGGTTGGGCAACGCATTAATGTGCCTGTAAATGAAGTGACTGCACAAAAAACGGAAGCGAGCAAAGCTGAAGCCAGTAAGTCAGAAACAAAAGCAGCAGAGCCAAACTATCCGACTGAAAACTACCAAGTACAGCGTGGTGATACTTTATCGAGCATTGCCAACCAAGCCAAAATTTCTTTGGCAGAGCTCGCCAGTTTAAATAATATAAGCACGCAAAGCGGTGTGCGCATTGGTCAAACCCTCAAAGTGCCTGCAGGTGTCAATGTGCCTGAGCGTTATACGGTACAACGTGGCGATACCTTATCGGCGATTTCGACAAAATATAATCTCAGCCAAGACTATATTGCAGACTTAAACAATCTAAGCCGTAACAGTGGTTTAAGAGCAGGACAAATTCTTAAACTCACGGGTGATGTTCCTGAGAAAAAAGCCCAAGTTGAAGCGGTGGCTGAAACCACCAATGATATTCACGTGGTCAAAGCAGGGGAAACTTTAAGCAGTATTGCGCGCCAATATAAATTGCAATTGAATTATTTGGCAGAGCTGAATGACCTTTCACGTACTGCCAATGTCCGCATTGGACAACGCTTAAAAGTCGATGCCAGCGCTGCAAAAAATGAAGTAAAAACAGAGGTCGTAAGTGCTGCGAAAAGCAGCAGTAGTAAAGCCACCGAAACTTATACCGTTAAAAGTGGTGAGTCTTTAAATTCGATTGCCAGCCGTGTGGGTGTGTCGGTTGCAGAATTGGCGAGTTTAAATAACTTAACGCCACGTTCAGGTTTACGCATTGGACAAAATATTCAAGTTCCCAAAACCGTAACTGAATATAAAGTGAAACGTGGGGATACGCTGATTGGCTTATCCAGTCGTTATGGCATCGACACCAAAGCATTGGCAGATTTAAATGATATGCAGCCAAATACTCAATTGCGTATTGGCGATGTGATTAAAGTCCCGAATCTGTAAAGTTTAATCCTGAGGATGTCATGTTTTGACGGCATCCTCAGGAATACTGCACAAGGAGCTGTGTGCATGTCATTTGCCATAAAAAAGACACATCAATATCTGGGCTGTATTTTAGGTTGTGTGGTCTTGCCGCAGTTTGGATGGGCTGCGTTACAAACCACGCCCTATATTGCCGTACATAGCCAGCCTCAGTATGTGGGGCGCTCGGCTATGCCTTATGCCAACCCGCAAGCGCCCAAAGGTGGCGATTTAATTCGTGCCAGTAATGGCACTTTTGATAATTTAAATGACATGAATGGCAAGGGCAGCTCAACCGATGGGGTGAGTTTTATATTCGATTCACTCATGAGCAGTTCTTTAGATGAGCCGGGGGTGATGTATCCCTTATTGGCAGAAAAAGTCAGCTATGACCCCAAGCAAACTGCATTTGTCATTTTTCATTTAAATCCTAAAGCTAAATTTAGTGATGGCAGCCCAGTTACAGCAGATGATGTGAAATTCAGTTTTGATGCTTTTCAGACCAAGTCTAATCCAGGTTTGCAAATGTATTTATCCGATTTAGATAAAACCACGGTCTTGTCTAAGCATCAGGTTAAAGTCAGTTTTAAATCCACTAACAATGCAGAAATGCCGCTGATTTTGTCGCAAATGCCAATCTATTCTAAAAAAGACTGGCAAAAGCGTGACTTTACCCGCATCACACTAGAACCGATTTTAGGTTCAGGGCCGTATCTTATTGAGCGGATTGATGCAGGGCGCAGCATTACTTATAAGCGTAATCCAAATTATTGGGGCAAAGATTTACCCGTAAATAAAGGGCGCTATAATTTTGACCGCCTGAAGTATGTTTATTATCGCAATCTGGATATTGCCTTCGAAGGGTTTAAGTCGGGGCAATACACGTTGCATGAAGAATATACCGCACGAAAATGGGTCACTGAATATCGTTTTCCTGCTGTGAATGCGGGCATGGTGGTCAAGCATAAATTTCAGCACCAAAACCCAATTCCGACCCAAAGTTTTGTTTTTAATACCCGTAGACATGCGTTTCAGGATATTCGTTTTAGGCAGGCTTTAACCTACGCTTATGATTTTGAATGGCAAAACAAAGCCTTGTTTTATGGGCAATATCGCCGTTTGCAAAGTTATTTTTCTAACAGTGAATTAGAAGCCAAAGGCACACCTTCAGCCGCAGAATTGTCTGTTTTAAAACCCTATTTGGCCAAGCTGCATCCTATTCAACGCCAAGGCGTATTGCAAAATTGGCAGTATCCTGTGACTGATGCCAGTGGCTTTAACCGTAACGGCTTGCTTAAAGCCCGTGAATTGCTTTTGAAAGCGGGTTATCGTTTTCAGCAAGGTAAATTGGTCGATGCCAAAGGCAAAGCCATTCAAATTGAATTTTTAATTCATCAGGATGGTTTGCAACGCACATTAGTGCCTTTTGTGCGCAATATGAAACGTCTGGGCGTTACGGTAAATATTCGGCATGTCGATGTGCCGCAATATATTGAACGCATGCGCCGTGCCGATTTTGATATGACCACCAGTGTCATGCCGCAATCTTTAAGTCCAGGCAATGAGCAAGCACAGCTTTGGAGTAGTGCTGCCGCAGATCAACCAGGAAACTATAATTACGCAGGCATTAAAAACCCAGTAATTGATGAAGTGGTACAACAGTTGATTCGTGCGCCTAATCGTGAACAATTGATTGTGCGTACCAAAGTTTTGGATCGTTTATTGCGTGCGGGGTATTATCAAATTCCAACCTATGGCAAAGGTGAAAACTGGTATGCCTATTGGAATATGTATCGTCAGCCCGCCATCAAACCTAAACTATCGGCAGGAATTGATTATTGGTGGAGTGATGCTGCCCAAGCCAAGAAAGTTGCACATTATTTACGTCAACAATAACGATTTTAAAACTCAAGCATGACAGTGTTTGCGATAAACCAAAACATTGCCAAAAGGTAAGTACATGGGCACATACATACTCAAAAGATTGCTCCTGATTATTCCAACCTTGTTTTTCATTTTATTGATTAACTTTGTGGTGATTCAAATTGCACCGGGCGGTCCAGTCGAACAGGCGATTCAGCAAGCCGAAGCCTTTCAGGGCATGGGGGCGACAGGCGGTGAAACTGCTGCAACCTCCAATAGCAGCAATTATCAAGGTGCTAAAGGTTTAAGTGATGAAATGGTCGCAAAAATCGAAGCGCAATATGGATTCGATAAACCTGCACATGAACGCTTTTGGCAAATGCTCACCAGCTATGTGCAGTTCGATTTTGGCACCAGCTTTTTTAAAGATAAACCTGTGACCCAATTGTTATGGGAAAAATTACCTGTATCGCTATCTTTAGGTTTATGGAGCACCTTGCTGATTTATTTAATTTCTATTCCTTTAGGCATTAAAAAAGCCCGTCAGCATGGCTTGTTGTTTGATAAAGCCACTTCTATTTTGTTGGCGATTGGCTATGCCATTCCTGCGTTTGCCTTTGCTATTTTACTGATTGTATTTTTTGCAGGCGGTTCATATTTTCAGTGGTTTCCTTTACAGGGTTTGGTGTCTGAAAACTTTGCTCAATTGAGTCTGTGGGGAAAAATCACCGATTATTTTTGGCACATGACTTTGCCTTTATTGGCGATGGTGATTGGTGGTTTTGCAGGGCTGACCTATCTGACCAAATATTCATTTATGGAAGAATTAAACAAACAATATGTGTTGGCGGCACGTTCTAAAGGTCTTACTGAATCGCGTGTGTTATATGGGCATGTGTTTCGTAATGCCATGCTGATTGTGATTGCAGGTTTACCCGAAGCGTTGGTGAGTATTTTCTTTGTTGGAAATTTATTCATCGAAATTATTTTTAATTTAGATGGATTAGGCCTGCTTGGTTTTGAGGCGATTGTACAGCGTGATTATCCTGTAATTTTTGGCACTTTGTTTATTTTTACCTTATTGGGCTTAATTCTACGCTTAATCAGCGATGTGTTATATCAGGTGATTGACCCACGTATTAGTTTTGAATCGCGAGGGGCAAAATAATGTCACCGATCATGCAGGCGCGTGTGCAGCGTTTTAAACAGAATAAATTGGGTTTTGGTTGTTTCATTGTCTTTATCATTATTTTTGTGTTGTCTTTGGCGGCAGAACTGATTGCCAATGATAAACCGTTATTGGTCAAATATGAGCAATCTTTATATCTGCCAGTGTTCAAGGCTTATCCTGAAACGACCTTTGGCGGTGTATTTGAAACCGAAGCAGATTATAAAGACCCAGTGGTGCAACAACTGATTGCAGACCGAGGATGGGCAGTTTGGCCGCTCATTGAGTTTTCTTACCAGACCCCGAATTTAGATTTGGCCGTTCCTGTACCTTCTGCACCAACTGCACAAAATTGGCTAGGTACAGATGACCAAGGGCGCGATGTGTTGGCGCGAATTTTATATGGCTTGCGTGTATCGCTGTTATTTGGCTTTGCATTGACTTTTGCATCGGCAGCTTTGGGCATTTTGGTCGGGGCAATTCAGGGCTACTATGGCGGCTGGGTCGATTTAATTGGTCAGCGCGTTTTAGAGGTGTGGGGCGGTTTACCGATGCTGTTCATGGTGATGATTTTGGTCAGCATGTTTACCCCAAGTGTGTATTGGCTATTTGTGATTATGCTGTTATTTGGCTGGACGACACTGGTCGGCTTGGTTCGAGCAGAATTTTTACGCGCCCGAAATTTTGACTATGTCCGTGCAGCGCGAAGTTTAGGCGTAACCGATCGTACCATTATGTTTCGGCATATTTTACCCAATGCCATGAGTTCGAGTTTGTCGCAGTTGCCATTTATGCTAACCGCCAATATTACAGCTTTAACCGCACTGGATTTTTTAGGTTACGGCTTATCGCCCGATGCAGCATCTTTAGGGGAGTTGTTGTTACAAGGTAAAAATAATTTAAATGCACCGTGGTTGGCATTGTCAGGCTTTTTTACCTTAGCAATTGTGCTGTCCTTGTTAATTTATATTGGGGAGGCGACCCGTGATGCATTCGATCCAAGACGTTAATTCTTCAACTGCATCACAGCCTGCAGTATTGCTAACAGTCAGTCATCTGCGTATTCAGCAGCAACAGGTTTTATTGCACGATTTAAACTTTGAGCTGCATGCAGGCGAAACCATTGCTTTGGTTGGTGAAAGTGGTTCTGGAAAATCTATTAGTAGTTTGGCATTGCTGGGTTTATTGCCCGAACATTTACAGGTGCAAGGTCAGGCAGTCTTTGCAGAACAAGATTTACTTCGCCTTAAACCGCAACAATTGCGACAAGTTCGTGGTCAAAAAATTGCCATGATTTTTCAGGAACCAATGACGGCTTTAAATCCGTTGCATCGAGTGGAAAAAATTATTGGTGAAAGTTTATTACTCCAAGGTTGGAGCAAAGAAAAAACGCGTGCCCGGGTGCTGCAATTACTTGAAGATGTCGGCATTCCACAGCCTGAAGAAAAACTAAAGCGTTATCCACATGAATTATCTGGGGGGCAACGTCAGCGAGTGATGATCGCAATGGCGTTGGCACTCGATCCCGATATTTTAATTGCTGATGAACCAACTACGGCTTTAGATGTGACTTTGCAGGCGCAGATTTTGGATTTATTAAAAAGCCTGCAAGTGCGTCGTAATATGGCCATGATTTTGATCAGCCACGATTTGAATTTAGTCAAACACTATGCAGATCGGGTAATTGTAATGAATCAGGGGCGGGTCGAAGAACAGGGCAGTGTGGCAGATATTTTTAATAGACCGCAGCAAGCCTATACCCAAAACTTGTTGAATCATGATTTTGGTGAAGCTTTGCAGGTTGATGAGTTGCCGACCATTTTGGAGTTGGAGCAGGTTGCTGTGAAATTCCCGATTAAACAAGGCTTGCTGAATCGGGTTAAAGATTATGTGGTTGCGGTTGAGCCGTTAAGCTTGCAACTTCCGCAAGGTCAATCTATTGGTATTGTCGGTGAAAGTGGTTCGGGTAAAAGTTCATTGGCACTTGCAATTGCACGATTGATTGAAAGTGAGGGAAAAATTGAACTACTTGGGCAAGATCTGAATCAACTGAATGAACGCCAATTGCGTCCCTTACGTCAGCAGTTTCAAATTGTATTTCAAGACCCGTTTAGCAGCTTAAATCCACGTTTAAATGTGGAGCAAACCATTGGTGAGGGTTTGGCATTGCAACAATTGTCCAAGCCTGAAATCATCCAGCGCATTGATGAAGCTCTAAGCAAAGTGGAATTGCCTGTGAGTTTTAAACAACGCTATCCGCATGAATTGTCGGGTGGGCAACGTCAACGGATTGCATTAGCACGCGCGTTGGTGCTGCGTCCTAAACTGTTAATTATGGATGAGCCGACTTCTGCCTTAGACCGTACCACGCAACGTGCTGTCGTGCAGCTGTTACGCCGTTTGCAGCAGCAAGAACAGATGAGCTATTTGTTTATTAGCCACGATTTGCAAGTGGTGAAAGCACTGTGTCAAAAAGTGTTGGTGCTGCATCAAGCGAAAGTCATGGAATTTCAAGATACTGTACAGTTATTTAGCCATCCGCAAACAGAATATACCCGTCAATTGATTGCTGCCAGTGAGTATTAAACCTTCAATATTTTTAAACAGCTATTTCGGCTGGCTGACTTGTTTTACCATTTTGACAATAAGATTTGTCAAAATGGCATTGACCTGTTCCGAAAAATCTTTAGAGTAAAAAAGACCAATAAAACACAATACGGAACAGTGTATGAGCCATCTTGCCGAAACAATTCAGATTCGTAATACCATGTTTAAAAATCGCATCATTAAAGGCGCGATGAGTGAGGCGCTTGCCAACACGGCAGGGCAGCCGAATAGCCTGCATTTAGGTCTATATGAAGCATGGGCAAAAGGTGGTTTGGGCTGTGCCATCACTGGCAACGTAATGGTCGATTTACGTGCCAAAAATGAACCGGGTGTTGTGGGAATTGAATCAGACCGAGATATAGAAAAGCTCAAACAGTGGGCAGAAGTTGGTAAACGTTATGGCATGGTGCAATTGGTACAGTTGTCACATCCTGGGCGGCAATGTCCGAAAGGTTTGAATAAAGAAACGGTTGCACCTTCGGCTGTGCCTTTTAGTCCAAGTTTAGCTTTGAGTTTTGGTACACCACGTGAACTACATGAAGATGAAATCCTCGATATTATTCAGCGTTTTGCCAAAGCTGCACAGATTTGTGAGCAAGCGGGCTTTGAAGGGATTCAACTGCATGGTGCGCATGGCTATTTGATCAGCCAGTTTTTATCGCCACTGACCAATAAACGCCAAGACCAATGGGGCGGCAATATTGAAAACCGTATGCGCTTTTTGATGCAAATTTATCAAGCGGTACGTGCAGCGACCTCAGACAATTTTATTGTATCAGTCAAACTAAACTCTGCAGATTTTCAACGTGGCGGCATCACTGAAGAAGAAGTGATTAGCGTGTTTAAAGCCATGGATGAAGCAGGTATAGATATGATTGAAATTTCAGGTGGTACTTATGAAGCACCCGCGATGGCAGGCTCTAAAGCTGATAAACGTAAACCAAGTACCATTGCCCGTGAAGCCTATTTTTTATCTTTTGCGGAATTGATTCGCAGTCAGGTGAAATGCCACTTAATGGTGACAGGTGGTTTTAGAACGGTAGTTGCCATGAATGCTGCTTTGGACAGTGGTGCATGTGACTTTATTGGGATCGCCCGACCATTTGCGGTAGAAACCGATTTAGCCAACCGTTTGTTGGCGGGTCAAGATGTACGTTACGGGGTCGATAAAATTAAAACTGGTATCCCGATGATTGATAAAATGGCAATTATGGAAATTATTTGGTATGCCGCGCAGTTCAAAGCAATTGCACAAGGCAAGCGTCCAAACCCGAAACTCTCGCCTTTAAAAGTCTTTTTCAAATATTTAAAAGGCAATTTAACTGCGGTGATTAAAGGACAGGTCAACTCACGTAAATCAGCTTGATTCGTATTTTTCAAACCTCAGTGGACGGATTCAAAGCTTAAACTATGGTTTTTGAATCAGTCCGCACAGATTGAAATATAAAACTAATGCGTTAGATAGCAAAAAGCCCAAGTCATATTGATTGGGCTTTTTGTTGAGATGTAAACATCTCGAATATGGCGTCCCTACGGGGATTCGAACCCCGGTTACCGCCGTGAAAGGGCGATGTCCTAGGCCTCTAGACGATAGGGACAAATAGAAGTTTATATTTTTAAACCATGTAACAACCAATGCAGTTGTTGAGAATATGGCGTCCCTACGGGGATTCGAACCCCGGTTACCGCCGTGAAAGGGCGATGTCCTAGGCCTCTAGACGATAGGGACTTAAAAAAAGGCAGGATCTGAAAATTGGCGTCCCTACGGGGATTCGAACCCCGGTTACCGCCGTGAAAGGGCGATGTCCTAGGCCTCTAGACGATAGGGACTTAAAAAAATATCTACTTCTGAAATTGGCGTCCCTACGGGGATTCGAACCCCGGTTACCGCCGTGAAAGGGCGATGTCCTAGGCCTCTAGACGATAGGGACTTAAAAAAATATCTACTTCTGAAATTGGCGTCCCTACGGGGATTCGAACCCCGGTTACCGCCGTGAAAGGGCGATGTCCTAGGCCTCTAGACGATAGGGACGTTTCAGAGGTGGGCGTATAATAGGGCGTATAAGGGGGGGTGTCAAACGCTTTTCTGCAATAATTCTGAAAAAAATGTTCAACTGAATAAAATTAAAACTATTCTGCTGTCGTGATACGTTTGAAGCGGTAAAAATCATGCTTTTCAAGTTATTTTTAAATGGACACATTTATTAGAGCAGCATGATTTTCTTTGTATTTTGCAGTATTCATTGCTAATCAACACAACTCAAAAAACAAGGCAATCCGAAGATCGCCCCTATTGTTTTACATCATCGCTAAAAAAGCATTATGATTTTTTGTGATAAATCATGTAATAACTGAGATAGCACAACACAATAAAAATCATACAGCCAATAAAACCTGCCAGCATTTCAGGGTCAAACACCATACTTAAGCAAGTAATAAAACAGAACACAAAACCTAAAATAGGCACTATTGGAAATAGCGGTGCAGCAAAACCTAAGTCCTGCACGGTTTTACCTTGTTTATACCATTGGCGACGGAAGTTAAACTGGCTTAAACAAATGCTCATCCAGACCACGACCATGGTAAATGCAGCCACACCCAAGAGGTTTTTAAAGATGGTTTCAGGCGCAAATTGTTCAGACAATAAACCTGGCATTGCACCGAGCATGGTGACCATGACTGCAATATAAGGAATACCACGCGCATTCACCTTAGAAAAAATCTGTGGTAATTGCTTTTGGTGTGAGAGCGACCACATCATTCGTGAAGCTGCAAATAAACCTGAGTTCGCTGCAGAGAGTAACGCTGTGATAATCACAAAACGAATAATATCTTCCGCATAAGGAATACCAATCTGATTAAACACCGTTACAAAAGGACTGCTGCTTACACCTTCTGCAGCCAAACCTGCAGCCTGATGTGGTAGCAAGGCACTAATCACCACAATGGTACCTACAAAGAAAATCAACAGACGGAAAATTGCGGTATTGATTGCTTTAGGCACGTTTTTGGCAGGGTCTTTGGTTTCACCTGCGGCAACACCAATCAACTCTGTACCTGAAAAGGCGAAATTAACAATTAACATGGTGGCAAAAATAGGGAATAGCCCTTCAGGAAACCAACCTTGTGCGGTTAAATTGCTAAATAAAGGTGCAGAGGTATAACCTTGATAAGACACAGCACCTAAAATTGCCATTAAACCCAAAACGATAAAGGCAATGACAGTCACGACTTTGACCAAAGATAGCCAAAACTCAGATTCTGCAAACAAGCGCGTGGAAATCATATTCAAACCAAATACAACGCCACCAAAAATCAGTGTCCAAATCCACATGGAAATATGCGGGAACCATTCCTGCATTAGCAACGCAGCGGCGGTAAATTCTGTGCCTAAAGTGACCGACCACGTGAGCCAATATAACCAAGTGATGGTATAGCCCGTGCCAGGTCCAATATATTGTTTGGCGTATGCCCCAAATGAACCTGAAACAGGCATGTGTACGGCAAGCTCGCCCAAACACAGCATCACCATATAGGCAATTAAACCACCAAAAATATAAGCGATGATGGCGCCAACGGGGCCTGTTTGTGCAATGACTTCACCTGAGCCTAAAAATAGACCTGTGCCAATAGCACCGCCCAGTGAAATCATAACCAAATGTCGAGTGCTCATCGCACGTTTTAAAGGCATAGTATTGCCTTGATGCACAGCATCATTTTGATGATTCGATGACGGCATAAGTGATAGGAGAAAAAATGAAATGAAGCGAAGTATTGTAGAGAAAAACTACAAATCTGCAATCTTGAAATAATAAATTTGGATTAGAAATGATCGTATAGCACGATAAATGGCGTCCCTACGGGGATTCGAACCCCGGTTACCGCCGTGAAAGGGCGATGTCCTAGGCCTCTAGACGATAGGGACGTTGCGAGGTGATGCGTATATTATGAATTTTTAGCGACAGTGTCAAACCTGAATCTAAAAAAACTGCCGCACTATTTGTTATTTGCTTAAAAAATAATACATCTTTAAAAATAAATCAGTGCATGTAAATTTGAATACGGTGCATCATTTTAATGATCAGGGGTTTGATATTGCTTTTCAGTGGTTGTTGTTTGTGTGGCTGCGGGTTGAGTGCTTGGTTTAGGTTGAGCAGGCTCACGATTCACAATATAAAGATACAACGCAGAAGGCGCGAGAATGACCAAAACCAAGACAATTTTTTTCAACATGGCAGAATCAATAACACAAATTGGAATATTGCCATTATAACCAAAGCCAGCTCAAAAGACTGCATGCATAAAAGCTGATTCGCAGTAAAAATCATTTTGATGCTCAGTCTTGTGGTTGAAAAGCACGAATCAAAACCACAACACTAAAAAGAAAACAGGACGACAAATGCAGTCTGTCATCCTGTAAACATCTCAATGTTCGAGTACAAATCGTATTATTGATCTGTGTTGAGTAAGTTCTCTACCATGTGCGGCGCAAGTTTATTTAGAATAAAACAAAACAGCTCTGCAGTTTTTTGCGTATCGTATAAAGCTGAATGAGCTTCTTTGCCATCAAACTCAATACCTGCCTGAATGCATGATTTTGCCAGCACCGTTTGACCAAACATCACCGCACTTAAAGTCACTGTATCAAACACTGAAAAGCTGTGGAATGGGTTTTGGTTTTTCGTGCCTGTGCGGGCAATGGCTGCTTGTACAAAGCCTAAATCGAAATGCGCATTGTGACCGACCAAAATGGCATGGGTACAATTCTGTTGGCGACGCACTTCATTGACTGATTTGAAAATCCGTTTTAATGCGGTTTTTTCATCTTCAGCCATAGCCATACGCATAGGGTTGAAAGGATCAATCCCAATAAAGTCCAACGAACGACGGTCTAAATTTGCCCCTTCAAACGGGTTGATATGCGCATGATACGCTTCACCTGGTACAAATTTGCCATCCGCATCATAAATAATTGGAATGGCAGCAATTTCCAACAAAGCATCGGTTTGGGCATTAAAGCCTGCGGTTTCCACATCAACCACCACAGGCAAAAAACCACGAAAACGTTGCCCCATCACGGGCAAAGTTGTATCTGTCACACTTTTCTCCATTGAATGGTTTTACCCGCATATAACGGAATAATTTGTTCACCATCCAAGTAGTCTAAACTGGTTGGAATGATTTGCTCTTCTTTCACCAAAGTAATGGTGTTGGTATTACGCGGCAAACCATAAAAATCTGCACCAAAGAAGCTTGCAAAGCCTTCTAAGCGGTCAATACGTCCAACTTGATCAAAAGCTTGTGCATAAAGCTCAATTGCCGTAGGCGCACTATAGCAGCCTGCACAGCCACATGCATTTTCTTTGGCATTTTTTGAGTGCGGTGCGCTATCTGTCCCTAAGAAAAATTTAGGATTTCCGCTAGTCGCGACTTCTAATAAGGTTTGTTGATGGGTTTGACGCTTTAAAATAGGCAAACAATAGAAATGCGGTTTTACGCCACCTACTAACATATCATTACGGTTAAATAATAAATGTTGTGGGGTAATGGTTGCTGCGACATTACGGCCTTGTTCTAAAACAAATTGCGCTGCTTCAGAGGTCGTAATGTGTTCAAGCACCAATTTTAAGTTTGGAAATTGTTGTAATAATGGTGAAAGCACTTCATCTAAGAAACGTTTTTCACGGTCAAAAATATCGACATGATTGTGCGTGACTTCGCCGTGCAGTAATAATGGCACTTGTTGTTCTTCAAGTTGCTCAATCACCGCATATACTTTACGAATGTCGCTCACCCCATTGTCTGAATTGGTGGTCGCGCCAGCAGGGTAAAGTTTAATGGCATTCACATGCGCAGAGGCTTTAATTTTCTTGACTTCTTCGGGAGAGGTTTGATCGGTAAAATACAACACCATACGCGGATCAAAATTTACACCTTCAGGGACGTGTGCCATGATGCGTTCACGATACGCTTCCGCTTCTTCTACCGTTTTTACTGGTGGAACAAGGTTAGGCATACAAATTGCGCGTGAAAATTGCTTGGCAAGATCGGGAACAGTACGTTGTAGTGCTAAACCATCACGTAAATGAGCATGCCAGTCATCTGGCTGGATAAGAGTAATCGTATTCAAGGCGCTGCCAGTCTGAAAAATAAAACAGATGATAATCTATAAATGTTAAAATGGTAACGTCGAAAGCCATAAAAAATAGAAATGCCTGAATTAATTGTTTCGACATTGTGTTATTTTTAAACCACTAAAAAAATTATATTCAGGTTGTTACAGTTTTGCTGTGCAACAATCGTGATTAAATGGAATTTAAAGCATCCATGGAATACAAATATAAGTTAGCCAAGCTACAGTACGACAAAGAAAAAAATGAAGAGTTGATTAAACGTCAACGTAAACGTGCGGGGCAGGTTTTTCCGAAACAACTGGAAGTTGAGTTTTGGCAACAGCATCTTGAACAAGCTCGGCACAACATTAACCAATATTTTTGGTCGGGCGTACTCATCTACTTTATTATCACCGTGCTGATGATTACTGGGGATTATTGGATTATTGATCGTAATTTTTTTAAACACGATTTTATCCACTCTTTACTAGGCTTGGTCAATGGCGCGTTTTGCTTACTGACCCTGTTCTTTTTTGCCCATTATAAAATTTTGCGCCCGTATTATGCCTATGCCGCCATGGCTATGATTTTTTGGGCCATTGTGTCGATGACCTGGCTGACCATGACGGTGAATACCGAAGTGTTTAGACACCAAGCCATGATGATCATCAGCATGATTTATATTATGGGTTTTGTACTGACGGGGGTGAAGCCGTTTCACATGCTGCTGACTGGATTAATGGCGGCTGTGGTTGCCATGATTATGCTATTAACCTTGTATATTCCAATTGATGTGATGGTGATGGGGCGGGTGTTGGTTGGCAGTACGGTAGTGGGTTTTTTAATCAGTAAAATGCTGTGTACCCGTGAGCGGATGATTTTTTTGGTCATGCACCAAGCCCGACTTAGTGAAAAAATTAACCGTATTCATGCTGAAGAATTGTTGCATTTAAGTCAGCATGACGCGCTGACTAAAGTATCCAACAGACGTACTTTTGATGAAATGCTGGACAGCTATTTCGAACAGGCACGGCATGATGAAGTGCCATTGTCTTTACTCTTTATCGATGTCGATTTTTTTAAAAAATATAACGATCATTATGGGCATCAAAAGGGAGATGAAGTCATTTCAGCGATTGCCAAATCCATTAAAGACTCAATTCGTCACATGGATTTTGTTGCGCGTTATGGTGGTGAAGAATTTGTGGTGTTATTGCCAGAAACCGATGCGCATGGTGCGTATGCTGTGGCTTCCAATATTTTTAAAGCGGTTGAGCGTTTAGCGATTCCACATAGTCAATCTTTGGTTGACAGTAATGTCACCATCAGTTTGGGCTTTACCGTCTATAAAGGTGAGGCGGACATTTTTAAAAGCGATTTCTTACAACGTGCAGACCAAGCCTTGTACCGTGCGAAACAGTTGGGGCGTAATCAAATTTATTACCACACTTTGCAGGTGGAAGAAGTGCTGTAAATTTTTCTATTGCAGCTTTCATTTAGTATGAATTGTTTAGTCCTCATGTTTAAACAAACATAAAAAAGCCGCTCAATTTGAGCGGCTTTCGATTTCACAAAATCATCACCAAGTGATTATTTGTTTTTGTCTTTCAATTGTGGCACTGCAGAACCTGAACCAATCGACAATAAGCCAGAATTGGTATAAAGACCCAATTTAGCGCGTGTATCGGTAATGTCTAGGTTACGCATAGTTAACTGACCAATACGATCCATTGGCGTAAACATTGAATCACCTTTCTCCATAGTTAAACGCTCAGCTTCATAAGTGAGGTTCGGAGATTCAGTGTTCATAATGGTATAGTCATTACCACGACGTAATTCTAAAGTCACTGTACCAGTAATTGCTTTAGCCACCCAACGCTGCGCAGTTTCACGTAACATTAACGCTTGAGAATCGAACCAACGACCTTGATACAATAAACGACCTAAACGTAAACCGTTAATGCGGTATTGTTCAATCGTATCTTCGTTGTGAATACCCGTAACCAAACGCTCATAAGCAATGTGCAATAACGCCATGCCTGGTGCTTCATAAATACCGCGAGATTTTGCTTCAATAATACGGTTTTCGATTTGGTCAGACATCCCCAAACCATGACGACCACCAATACGGTTCGCTTCAAGAATCAACTCAACAGGGTTTTCAAAACGCTGACCGTTTAATGCAACTGGCATACCTTCTTCAAAGGTAACCGACACTTCTTCGGCTTTAACTTCAACGTCATCTTTCCAGAACGCCACGCCCATGATTGGATCAACGATTTTGATGCCAGCATCTAGGTACTCAAGGTCTTTCGCTTCGTGTGTTGCACCTAGCATGTTTGAGTCAGTTGAATAAGCTTTTTCTTTTGACATTTTATAGTCAAAACCATTGTCGATAAGGAATTGTGACATTTCCGCACGACCGCCTAATTCATCAATAAAGGTTTGGTCTAACCACGGCTTATAAATTTTAAGCGCAGGATTAGTCAATAAACCATAACGATAGAAACGCTCAATATCGTTACCTTTATAGGTTGAACCATCACCCCAGATGTTTACGTCATCTTCTTTCATGGCAGTCACTAGCATTGTACCTGTTACTGCACGACCAAGCGGGGTGGTGTTAAAGTAAGGTATACCGCCTGTGCTGATATGGAATGCACCACATTGGATGGCAGCAATACCTTCCAAAGCCAACTGCATACGGCAGTCAACCAAGACTGCTTTTACCGCACCGTATTCTTCGGCTTTCTTTGGAATGGCATCATAGTCATCTTCATCTGGCTGACCCAAGTTTGCGGTATACGCATATGGTTCAGCGCCTTTTTGCTTCATCCACAATAAAGCAGCTGAAGTATCTAGACCACCAGAAAAGGCGATACCGACTTTTTTGCCTACTGGTACATTCTGCAAGATAGTTGCATTATCAGTCATTGCTAGTCCTAACTTTTTTAAAATAGGCACCACATTTGGTGGCCAAGGAGAATTCTAAACTGCAAATTATAGCACTCTTTAAAATGCTTGTTTTCGTTAAAAAAGCGCATTTGATAAAAAAATCAGGTTCAGGCTTAAATTTTCATTTAGAAATGGCAAACTTGGTATAGATGTTGAAGATCAAAACCTGCAATTGGGATGGTGCAGAATAAAATCACTTTTACTTTTGGGCGGTTTTATATCAAGTTTATATCAAGAATAGTTAGGGTCTATTGCCAAGTTTCATAACGCAATCTGAGAAAGTTTTAGCCACATGAGCAAGAACAAAGCACTGCTTTGTTTGCTGCGCAAGGGGACAAGCATATTTTTTGCTGCTATTGCGTTATGAGTCAGTCATTTAGAATGACTAAATTTCCTGCCTCATGCCTTATATCAGCTAAAAAACCTTGCGAGATATATCTCTCACGTCGCAAACATAGAAGAAGTGTCAACAGACCCTATAAATTGACGTTTGCGCCACACAGTCGAACTTTAGAGTCATAAACAGTTTATAAAAATCGGTTAAAGTATTCATGCAATAAGTTGCAAAGCTCATTATATAAGGACTCATCATGACAACTCGCTATGCAAATATTCTAAAACCATTACATTTAGGATTTACCACCATTAAAAACCGTGTCGTGATGGGTTCAATGCACACGGGTTTGGAAGATCGTTTTTATAATTATCCAAAACTGGCTGCTTATTTTGGCGAACGTGCCAAAGGTGGCGTGGGTTTAATTATTACAGGTGGTATTTCACCTAACCGTCAAGGCTGGTTATTGCCTGCGGGCGGTACTATGAATACATTGGGCGATGTTGCACCACATCGATTAGTGACACATGCCGTACATAAGCATGGTGCGAAAATTTTAATGCAAATTCTGCATTCAGGACGCTATGGTTATCAACCATTTGTGGTGTCTGCAAGTCCGATTAAATCTCCAATTTCACCATTTAAACCACGTAAAATGAGTGAAAGACAAATTTTAAATACCATTGAAGATTATGCGAAAACAGCTAGTTTAGCCAAAATGGCAGGCTACGATGGTGTCGAAATTATGGGTTCGGAAGGCTATTTACTGAATCAGTTTTTAAGCCGTCATGTGAATCAGCGTGAAGACCAATGGGGCGGTACGATTGAAAACCGTATGCGTTTTGCTTTAGAAGTAGTCAAAGCCATTCGCGCCGAAGTGGGTGAAAAATTTATTATCTGCTTCCGCTTGTCGATGCTGGATTTAGTCCACGATGGCAATACCATGCACGAAGTGATTACCGTTGCCAAAGCCTTAGAGCATGCGGGTGTGAACTTGCTCAATACAGGGATTGGCTGGCATGAAGCGCGCATTCCAACCATCGTGACTTCTGTGCCACGCGCAGCTTTTGTTGATTACACCGCAGAAGTGAAAAAACACGTTGAGATTCCTGTAATTGCATCCAACCGTATTAATATGCCTGATACTGCAGAAGAAATATTGGCAGCGGGTAAAGCTGATATGATTCAAATGGCACGACCATTGTTGGCAGATGCGTTTTGGGTCAATAAAACTGCGACCAATCGTGTCAATGAAATTAACACCTGTATTGCCTGTAACCAAGCGTGTTTAGATCATACCTTTAAAAATCAGCGTGCGACTTGTTTGGTCAATCCGCGTGCAGCCTATGAAACTGAATTGGTCTATGAAAAAACCAAGCAACCGAAGCGTATTGCAGTTGTCGGTGGTGGTGTTGCGGGAATGTCTGCTGCTACAGTTGCTGCTAGTCGTGGGCACCATGTGACTTTATTTGAAGCCAGCAACGAAGTGGGCGGTCAATTCAACTTGGCAAAAGTCGTGCCGGGCAAAGAAGAATTTCACGAAACCATTCGCTACTTTAAAGTGCAAATTGAAAAAACTGGGGTCGATTTGCGTTTAAATACCAAAGTCAACCGCGAGCAACTCGAACGTGAAGGTTTTGATGAAGTGGTCATTGCAACAGGTGTAGTACCACGTGCTTTAAAAATTGAAGGCAGCGATGCACCGCAAGTATTGTCTTATGCAGAAGTATTACGTGGTGCACCTGTTGGACAAAAAGTCGCTGTGATTGGTGCAGGCGGTATCGGTTTTGATGTGTCGGAGTTTTTACTGAAACCTGAACATCAGCCACAACCGCAGCCTTTGGCAGATTGGCAGCGTGAGTGGGGAGTCGATCCGAATCCTAACTATGTGACTGAAGGTGGTATGCTTGCTCCAGAAGTTCATCCCCCAGTCCGTGAAATTTATTTATTGCAACGTAAGACGACAGCTTTAGGTGCAGGTTTGGGTAAAACTTCAGGATGGGTACATCGTGCACAGTTGAAAAAACATGCGGTGCGTATGCTACGTGGTGTGCAATATAAAGCCATCAGCAATGAAGGCTTGTGGATTGAAATGGCAGGTCAAGACCAATTGTTACGTGTAGATAGCATTGTAGTCTGTGCAGGGCAGGAGTCGGTTAAAGATTTAATGCCTGCGGCAGATGAAAATACTTTGGCTAACTATCATATTATTGGTGGTGCAAAGCTTGCTGCAGAGTTAGATGCAAAACGTGCGATTCGTGAAGGGGCTGAATTGGCTGCTAAACTTTAAAAAGTGAGGTGGCTATGCTGTTGTTTTGATGAACTTTAGCGCTGATTTGGTGAAACAATATTCACTTGAGTGCTTGAGTGGTATTTTTTACTTGTCATCAAATCAAAAGCTTCGTATCATGGCCCACATGGAAGCGTGGCAGAGCGGTTTAATGCACCGGTCTTGAAAACCGACGAGGGCGCGAGTCCTCCGTGAGTTCGAATCTCACCGCTTCCGCCAAATTTTTAAAAGACCCTTGATTTTCAAGGGTCTTTTTTATGTCTTGTTATTTCACTTATGACCTATATCTGAAAAAGTTAAATATGATTAACTTGGTATAGAGGCTGAAAATTGAGTTGCTTTTGTTTTTACAACCCCTCAACTATCGCAATTGACCCTCTGCAATTAACTGTTCAGCCATTTCTTTGGTCTTTTTTAAACCAGGCATACGGTATTCAGTATGACCATAATCTTGGATTGATTTCCAGCGACCACCCCAAGTCAAACCTACCGATTCAGCCACCTCACCATACAGTTGATAGCCACGCATTGCCCAAGGATCACGTTCCGAAATAACAATTTTACCATTACGTTTAAAAGCAATATCGGCAGCTAAACCAAACTGATGATAACTCTGATAGCCTTTGGCGCGTGTAGTATTTGGATTAGTCGACAACATATTCTGACGACTTGGACTACGATAACCTTCAAGTAAGACCAGTTCATAACCGTGTTGTTCTCGCATAATTTTAAATACCATCAGCAGACGTTGCTTATAGCGTGGGTTGATTTTGTCCCATTTACGATCCAGTAAAGCAGAATCTAAATGTGCATGGCTATGAAAAACGGGCGTTTCAATACGAGCAGCATCCACGCTGCCCTCGGCGGAATGTTGTGCTTGATAGCTTTGTTCAAGCTGAGTCGTTTCTATGATTGCATCTTGAATCAAAATAGCATCTTCTTCTGGGGGAGGACTGAGCATTTCTCCCTGAAGTAAAGCATAAATTTGTGGGTCAGTTTCTTTTAAATATTCAGCTTCAATTCGTGTGGAATGAATGGGTTGGGTAAAAGCAAAAGTCAGAACACTGGTCAATAAAATTAGCCCCGCAATTAAAATCCACCATTGCTGCACATACCAATGTGATTGTAGTTTGTTGGGTGAAGCAGCCTGATATAAATGATGAATAACGTGCAAAAAATTGATTATTTTAGTTTTACTTTGTGGCAATAAAGACCGTAAACGCTGCCTGCATGTATGCTGTATCTCATAAGACATGAGCAGCATTAATCCGAGTGCAATAGCAACAAAGCAGAAAAAAATCACAAAAATCATAGGTTATTGATCTTCATCTATAGCCAATGGTCTTTGTGTCACCGTAATTTTTAGTGTTGCTTCAGGCGTTGCTGTTTCAGCTTCTGATTGTGTCGATGTTGTGGATTTCGTTGTTGCTGGATTAATTTTTTCAACTTTCGTGATGCGCTTTACTGGATGCTGTGCGGTATTTTCAAAGGGAGCAACTTGCTGTGCAGGCGGCGTTGGAGCGCCGTTTGATGGTGTGTTGTTGGATGTCGGGCGCTCAAAGAATTTATTTAAATCCTTGTCCTTCGGCTGAATGAAATGATGATCTTCACTTAATAAAGAAGTTTCATGATCATCTGTTACAACCTCATCAACCCATGGAGCATGAACCGTGATTGATGGATGCATTTGTTTCTTTTCTGATTCATCTAATATTGGCGAGGTCTGTAGATTAGAGCCATTAAAGTTGTTCACCCATAATAAGAAAATCAGGGTAGAAACAATCAAACCTGCAATAAAACCGATCAGTACATAAAAGCGAGAAGCTAAGGTCTTTTTCTTATGTTGTAAGATGCGTAAAGAAGTCTTTTTTTCCTGTGCCATACATCATCCACTAGGGTAAATGAATTGTGATATGTGCTTCTTCTACAGGTATCGAAATCACATTTTGATAGGGACTTAAGGCATTCTGGCTCTGTTGAGAAAGCATGAATGTTAAGCCAGCGAAAGTCAGTACCGTAAACATGCAGAGGCAAATTAAAATCCAGAAAAAAGGTAATTCATGATGAATCAGATGCTTAATTTGATCTGGAATGGCAGCAAATGGAGAAAATGCCGCTTTTTTCCCTTTGAGATAATCAATTTCATCGCCAACACGGGCAACAAGATGATTTAAATTTTCCACCGATTCCAGTCGATATTTCCCTTGAAAACCCAGTAACAGGCAGTAATGCAATACTTCTAATGCTGCTAAATGTTCTTTACCGCGACTACGCAACTGTTCCAAAATTTCAAAAAAACGATAGCCTGCCAATTGCGAACCAAACAGACTCAATTGTAAAGGACTGATGAGCCATGTATTTTGCAAGTCAAAATAGGCATTATCTTGTTGTGTGGCAATGGTTTCATCCATCAGAGCGCAAAAGGCATATTTGGCGTTGTGAATATCATCGGCAGAAAATTGTAAGCGTTTTGCCTGTTGCTCAAAATGACTGAGTACATCCAGAATCTTTTCACGAAACTCACTCGAATGGGTAGGGATATAATGATTACGCAGCAGAAAAACTAAATAAAAGCCATCATGTAAGAGGTCAATTAAACTGGTGGTTTGAGCTGTTGGTAAGGACAGGTGAGATAAGTCTGAACCAATTTCTTCATCATCAAATAAAGAGGGCATGCCGATGGGTTGAGTCATAATTTTTCTCTTAATGATTAAGTACTGCAATCAGTTCGATGCTGATATCTTGGAAGCCTGCGGGCATATACACACAAATTGTTGTGGATTCCAGCATTGGTTGATAAAGCTCATGATGTGATTCAATTTCAAAATAACTGACCCCAGAACGTACTGGAATTGCACTTGGCACTTGGACTAAATGCTGCAATTGAACTGCGGGTAGTGCGGCAATGACACGTTGCTCTACATCAAAGGTACTGCCCACTTTAAAACGTAAAGGCACGACTTGAATTAATTCATGGGTTTGCATTGAGCTGCTAGAAACTGCAAGATACAGTCGCGTATCACGGTCAATCTTGTCAGATTCAAGGCTACCGACCCAATATGATGGGCGGGTTTCTTTCAGTGCAATGCTGAAGTAACGATTGGAAATAATTGTGTCGAGTAAATCTCTTAAGATGAGATCAAGCTGCTGAAAACTCTCTTGTAATTGGCAATGTCGGTATTGTGGAAGATGCTCCACACTATAAGCAGTTGAAAACGTCAGTAATGAGCCAGTTAGACGTAATAATTCTGAAAATAAGCGTTCTGGATGAATCTGTGGATAGTGTAATAGGTGGTTTAATTCGGCATAGGCTGTATTTAAGACATTGATTAGCCAAAAGGAAACAATATCTCCTGAACGGAACTCAATCAGTTTTTGTTCATTTTCACGATTATTGCCCTGAATGGTTTTTATCTTCGCCTTAATGATGTTTAGGCTACGTTTTAAGTGATTGATTAAGACTTCTGAAGCTGAAATATGCAAAAGTGGTGGAATAAATTGGTAATCTAGCTCAAAACTGCCTGAACTATGGCGTTTGAGTTTCGCAATCGGTAGGTATAGAAAACCATCCAGATTTTGACTGGGCTGAACATGCAACTCTAATAACTTAAATGCTGCGCGGCGATGTAAAAAATTGAGTTCAGCAGGGCTGGCATCGGTAAATAAATCATGGGTTTCCTGCAAAAAATTATGATAGCGACTCGGTATTGCCTGTGTTTCATCTGCTATATTTTTTTGCTTGGCCTGCAAAATCGGAAGAGTTAGATACAGCATCATCTCTGTGTTTAAATTCAGGTCATCCAATAACAACGGTGCAGGTAGCAAGTCTTGTGCAGGTGCATGGTAAATTTCACCATCTTGCCAAATCATTTGTACCTCTTGCAGTGCAAGAATATGTGTTGCAAGTTGTGCTTCATCAAATTTTAATTTTTGTATGCCATAGGCATGAGGAATCATGGCACGGATGGTGTGATTCAAACGCTGTTCATGGTAGCGATCTTGAACTTGAAAATGCTGAGGACGTAAAAATAAGCCTTCACCCCAAAGGATTTTTTCTGCTTTAAACATGGTGATTCACTTATTCTGATTGGTATTGATTGTTGGATTGAACGCCAAGCGTGTCTTGTAGCATGTTCAATGGATGTTCATCCTTAATCACCTGCGCTAGCCATTCATGCAAGGGCATTTGGCTCCACTTAATGGTTTTTTCCAGTAAATAGCTGACAGGACTATGCGGTTCATTTTTTTGAAAATATGCTGAAATTTCCTGCAGAATTTGCATGGCGTGTTCACGATTTTCTAGGTGTGACTGTTGCTGTGGTTGAAATGACAGTTGTTGTGCAGTAGACGATTGAATGCTGACTGGAGGTGAAATAGAGGGCGATAAAGCTGTCACTTCTGTAAGTGCAGTGACTGGGCTTTGTTCAAGTGATGCTACTTTATAAATTTTCTTCAGACTAAGATGAATGCTATTGAAGCTTGAATCAATTGCAGCAAAACTTGGCGCATCTAAACCCAGCACATGATCTAGCACCTGCTTTAAGGTCGTCCAGTGCTGTAAAATCTCTGTAAAATATTGATAGTTTTGGCGCTGAATGTCTGGATTTAGCTCCAATACGGCTTGTTCTAAATGAGCCAATTCCGCGGAATGATCCACGCTGCTATCATCGCCTTGCTTACGAAGCATGTTTTCCTGATAAAGAAAATTGTCATAGTCGAGTAGGCAATAAAAAGGCGCCTGATTGACCAAGGGAACTTTTTTAATCAAGACGGGCAATTGATTGATCTGTCCTTGTAATAGTCCAATTCGTTGGTCTAAATCTTCATCTTCAATTTCAGGATGGAGCGTTATCCAATATTGCGCGATGAGGCGATGGCTGAGTTCCAGACTTTTACTGATCCCTTCAAAACCAGATAAGTTCGCCCATGCTTCAGCAAGCCAAGTCAGCAAACGAATATCTTTAGTCTTCGTTTGCAGTAAATGTATTACTGTATTTGCAACAAAGTCCCAATCTGCCTGTTTGGGGGCAGTGACCCAATCCCCTTGTTCCAGTAAACTATCATCTTGAGTTCTAGCGAGTTTGATTGCATGAAATTCATTTGAAAAACAATAATCTTCGCCACAAGGCAATTGTGCTTGAATAGGTGCAAGTAAAGATAAAATATCCATATAGCTAAATTAACTCAATTTTAAAGTTTTAAACCGCAGCTTGAGGTTCTGGATTGGAGGCTTGTTTGGTTGTTGGTTCTGCTGGATCTAGTTGATAGTGAATTTCATCATTGACGACATGCATCAAAATCAACTTCGGTAGGCGCTGTTCTGCCAAAGCAACTAAAATATGCGTGGCTAAAGTAGGTAGAATGGTAGTGTTCAAGATGTGGTCGACATTGCGTGCGCCACTATCTACTTCAGTACAACGCTGCAAAATTAATTCAATCACATCATCAGAATATTGAACCTGTATTGCATACTGTTGTTCGATACGCGTAATAATTTTTTCGAGTTTGTGCTGAATAATACGAACCAAAAGATCATCGTGCAGCGGAAAATAAGGTACGATGCGCATTCGCCCAATAAATGCAGGTTTAAATTGTTGAGATAGACTTGTTTTTAAATGCTCAATTAACTTTTCTGCAGTAGGCCAATTTTCTACAGGTTGATTTAAACAGGCTTGCATTATTGCACTCGAACCTGTATTTGAGGTCAGAAAAATCGTGGTGTTTTTAAAGTCAATGCTGCGACCTTCACCATCTTCCAGCATGCCTTTATCAAAGACTTGATAAAATAATTCTTGAACATCGGGATGCGCTTTTTCAATTTCATCCAATAACACGACACTATAAGGGTTGCGGCGCACGGCTTCGGTTAAGACACCGCCTTGCCCATAACCGACATAACCTGGTGGCGCGCCTTTTAAGGTAGAAACGGTATGTGCTTCCTGATATTCAGACATATTAATAGTGATGAGATGTTGCTCACCGCCATAGAGTTCATGGGCGAGGGCGAGCGCTGTTTCAGTTTTACCGACACCGCTTGGACCAATTAATAAGAAAACACCTTGAGGCTTTTGTGGGTCTTCTAATTTTGCTTTGGCAGTTTGAATCCCATGCACCAATTGAGTTAAGGCATACTCCTGTCCCATCACACGTTGGCTCAGTTTGACCTTTAACTTTAGAATTTTCTGGATTTCATCATTGAGCATTTCGCCAACAGGAATACCCGTCCAATCAGAAATAATTTCATGGATGATCTGTGCATTAACACGTTCAAAAACTAGAGGATTTTGACCTTGTAATTCAGCTAAATGGATTCTTAATTGCGTAACTTTATCCAGAACATCTGAGGCGTTTTGCGTATTGAGCTGCTGAATCTGCTGAACCAAATTCAACTCTTGTTGCCACCGTTTTTCAGTATCGGCAATTTCTTGTTCTAGCTGAACGAGCTGTTGTTTGAGTTGTGATAATCGTTCCTGATAAATCGGGAGTTGTTGATGTTCTTGCGTGATAAGCTGCTGTTCTAATTGTAGATTGTGTAACTGTGCTTTGAGGTGATCCAAAACAACAGGTTGTGCATTTTGGGTTAAAGCCACTCGTGCCGCAGCAGTATCTAAAACACTAATGGCTTTGTCTGGAAGTTGACGACCACTGATGTAGCGATTAGATGCTTGTACTGCGCTGATAATGGCTTGATCATCAATTTGTAAATTAACCCGAATTACGGATAAGAAAAGCCCTTGAAAAAAAGGTAGTTAGAGCCATTTAGAAAGTTACGACACAACCCAAAGGCTCTAACTACCATGTACGATTTTACAGAAATTTTTTGTATTGTTGATGATTTTTTCAAAAAATTTGAACCCATCTATTGGCAATTTCTCAAGCAAGAAAACAAACGTCAACGTATCAGACAAGCAACGCTATCTTTATCAGAAATTGTGGCTATCTCCATCTACTATAAAACATCTCAAGTACATAATTTTAAGATGTTTTTTAACTTGCTTTGTCAGTTTGAAAGCAAACTCTTTAAAGACTTGCCTTGTTATAAAAACCTGATTACCCTCATCAATCAGCACCAACTTGCTATTCATGCTTTGCTTTATGCGTTGAGCCAAAAAGATGAAAGTTCATATTTATGGATTGATTCAACACCTTTACCTGTTTGTAAAAATAAAAGAATCCCTAAAGGTCATCATGCTTTAGATGAGATTGGTTCTCGTGGTAAAAGTACGATGGGCTGGTTTTATGGTTGCAAATTACACTTGCTGATGAATCAAGAGGGTGAAATTGTAAATTCAGATTTATCAAACGGACATATTGCTGATCTTAAAAAAGTTGAGGATTTAGTGAATGGCTTATCAGCAACGGTCTATGGTGATAGAGGCTACATTAGCCAACCATTGAAAGAAACACTTAAAGAGCAAGGCATTGATTTAATTACTTATCCAAGAAAAAATATGAGAGTGACCTTATTGCCATTTTCTGATGAATTTCATCTACGACAACGTAAAAGAATTGAAACATTGATAGGATTATTGAAAGAAAAATATCACTTAGTTACGAGTAAACATCGTTCGATTGCTGGTTTTTTAGCAGGCGTATTTTCTTCACTATGTGCGTATCAACTTTGCCAAAAGAATAAGCCTAAAATTCATGTGATTAAATCTTTAGCTTATCCGTAACTGGGGTTAAATTAAAATGTGTTTGCATGACTGGAATCATGGCACGTAGCATGTCAATTGCGACAGCTTCTGTAGGTTCAGCAACTTTGAGAACTTGAAACCGACGGCTAAGCGCAGCATCTTTTTCAAAATATTGCTTATATTCGCTCCAAGTTGTTGCGGCAATCGTTCTTAATTCTCCGCGTGCTAAGGCAGGTTTCAGTAAATTTGCGGCATCATTTTGTCCTGCTTGACCACCTGCCCCAATTAAAGTATGTGCTTCGTCAATAAATAAAATAATCGGATGAGAGGAAGATTGAACTTCTTGAATCACTTGCTTTAGGCGACTTTCAAACTCACCTTTGACACTGGCACCAGCCTGTAACAGACCTAAATCTAAGGCATGCAGATGCACATTTTTTAAGGCATCAGGTACCAAACCTTGGGCAATTTTTAATGCCAAACCTTCTACAACAGCTGTTTTTCCAACACCTGGCTCACCTGTCAAAATTGGGTTGTTTTGACGACGTCGCATTAAGATGTCAAGCAGCAAACGGATTTCAAACTCACGCCCAATGACAGGATCAATCTCACCATTTTGTGCCTTTTGGGTCAGGTCGATGGTGTATTGATCCAATGCAGGGGTTTTGGGTGCTAATGTTTTTGCTTGAAGTTGATTCGTGTTTTCTGCACATGATGTTTGATTTGTTTGGCTAAAATTTTCACAGCTTTCAGCACAAATTTCTAGAAACTTATGTTTCATGGTATCAATGGGAAATGCTTCAAATAAAGTTGAGGCACGGATTGCCACTTGATATAAATCGGCAGAAGTTAATAAGGCAATGATTAAATGACCACTGCGAATAATCGGCTGTTGATCTGCAGCAGCGAGTAACCAAGCTTGTTCTAATAAAAGAATAATTGATTTTGTGAAAATAGGTGTACGTGTATTTCCTTTAGACAGTGTTGTAAGGCTGTTATTTAAATCATCAATAAATTTGGATTTTGATATTTTATATTTAGCAAATAATATAGAAAGATCAGTTTTGGATTGTTCCTTTAATAATTCACATAAAAGATGTTCAATCTCGACTTCATAATGACTTTGACTTATGCAAAAGTTTACAGATTTTTCTAATGCTGTTTTAGTCGGTTGCGAAAGTTTTGTAATGAGTATTTTTAGGTTGTTCATTATCTGGCTCTAACTTTATCGTAAGAAAATTTTTAGTTTTAAATGAATCTAATCGTTCTATTTTTATTTAAATTATTGAAAATAATATATTTTACTTTTATTTTTGCGACAAAAACGATTGCTTTCCTGTCTTGGGAAACCGCATCATATTTAAATCAAAAAATAAAATCAAACTAAATTTTAATATTTTTAAATGTTGTAATTCACTCACAACAAAATATATTGGAATACTTAACTGAATTTTCACGTATGACTTGACTTATCTATTCATGTTCTAGTTAAATGCGCTCGCTAAATTATTTTATAACTATATTTGAACTGGAAATAATCAAAATAAAAGTTAATTTTGACTCCAGTTGAATTACAAAAATTAAGAGAAACTCATTTTAATAAAAATGATTAGAAATTAGTTCAAATAACAAATAAATAAGAGGTTGTCTTGAAAAGAATCGTTATTTTTATCACAATTTTGTCTGGTTTTACTTTCAATCAGCATGTGGTTGCAAATACATCAGAAGTGAAGCTTAAAAAGAAATGTATCCAACAATATCCGTGGATGGAAGGGGAGTCAGACCTTGCTTTGCGTGGTATTTATGCGCAGATTTGTGACAAGAAAAATCGTCAAAATAAAAATAATTTACTCATTCAAGCCGCACAGCAACATCAGCAGCTTGGACAGAATTTTAAAGCATTGCAGTTGATCAGTCATTTGCACGAGCAAGATATTCAAAGTACTGCATTGACGGATGTGCAATTTATGGCAAGTACGCAAATGGCATCTTCAGCGATTGAGCAAATGCGTCGTAATGAAGTTCGCTATTTAAGTGAAGAACAGACTTATCCAGCAGCAAAAAACTTGGTCGATGCAATTGAACAAGCAAAGCCTGCACCTGTTTTAGCGGTAAAAGAGGCTTCTAGTTACGTCAAGAAATCGTCAAAAAAATCACTGCAACCTAAACCTAAACCTAAACCTAAAAAGCAAATATCTAAAGTGACTGCAAAATCACCAAAAAAAGAAAAAACCGTAACAACTCAACCTGTAAAAATGGTTCAACTTGCTGTTGCACCAAGTAGTACAAATCCATTTGCGACTTTAAAAAAATAACCAAAGGAATCACTCATGGCTAAAAAAGAAAGCGTGCAGAAGAAACTGCAACGCATACGTCCACCGCGTGTTCAGCTGACTTATGATGTTGAGGTTGGTGATGGTATTGCATCTAAAGAATTACCGTTTGTGGTTGGAGTAATGGGGGATTTTTCAGCGGCATCCGAAGTAGAAAAGACCAAATTAAAAGACAAAAAATTCATTAATGTCGATTTAGATAATATTGATGAAGTGATGCAATCTTTAGCACCGCGTGCGGCTTTTCAAGTGGAAAATACCTTGACTGCGGAAGGTGGAAAACTATCCGTTGATCTCATTTTTAACTCGATGGAAGACTTTCGTCCAGAACAGGTCGTACAACAAGTGGATCCGCTGCGTAAGTTGCTAGAAGCGCGTGAGCGTTTAACGGATTTGCGTAATAAAATTTCTAATAGCGAACGTTTAGAAGATTTACTGGATGAAGTGCTGAACAATACCGATCAAATTCGTCAATTGAGTGCAGAGGCTGAACGTGAATAATTTACAAACAGCAGTTGCATCAAATCAGCAAGTAGAATCGGTAGGTTTATTGGATTCAATTATTGAGCAAAGCCGTATTGCGCGTAATGCGGATGAGCAGATTCGTGCCAAAAGTTTGATTGGTGAGTTGGCAAAAGAAGTCATGGCGGGAACAATTACTGTTTCTGAGAATATGACGCTGTCTATTGATCAGCGTATTGCCGAAATTGATGCATTAATTTCCAGTCAGCTCAGCCAGATTATGCAGCATGCGCAGTTTCAAAAAATTGAATCAACTTGGCGGGGGCTTTACTATTTTTGCCAAGAAACACCCTCGAATAGCATGATCAAAATTCGTATGTTAAATACGACAAAAAAAGAATTGGTCAAAGATTTTCAGGGGGCAACTGATTTTGACCAAAGCACTTTGTTTAAAAAGATTTATGAAGAAGAATATGGCTCGTTTGGTGGAGCGCCTTATGCGGCACTGATTGGCGATTTTGAGTTTGATCGTACCCCGTCAGATATGTATTTATTGGAACAAATTTCGCATGTGGCTGCAGCGGCACACGCACCTTTTGTATCGGCTGCAAGTCCGAGCATGTTAGGACTTGAATCATTCACGGATATTGACCGCCCGCGTGATGTTTCAAAAATCTTTGAAACGGCTGAATATGTGCAATGGCGTTCATTTCGAGAGAGTGAAGATTCACGCTATGTTGCATTAATTATGCCGCATGTGTTGGGTCGCCTGCCTTACCATCCCAAAGATGGCACAGCCACAGAAGGCTTTAATTTTATAGAACATGTGTCTGGCGAAAAGCATGATGATTATTTATGGATGAATGCTGCTTATGCTTTTGGCACGCGCTTAACCAATGCTTTTGATATGCATGGTTGGTGTGCTGCGATTCGTGGGGTTGAAGGTGGTGGTTTGGTAGAAGGCTTACCTGTACACACCTTTAAAACCTCAGATGGTGAAGTGGTATTTAAATGCCCGACTGAAATTGCCATTACAGATCGCCGTGAAAAAGAACTCAGCGATCTAGGTTTTATTCCTTTGGTTCATTGTAAAAATACCGATTATGCAGCATTTTTGGTGCGCAATCTGCACAGAAACCTAAAAAATATGACAATGATACAGCCAATGCGAACTCTGCATTGTCGAGTCAAATTCAATACATCATGGCGGTGTCACGTATCGCACATTATTTAAAAGCCATGATGCGCGACAAAGTCGGAAGTTTTGCATCTGCAGGCAATGTGGAGGCCTTTTTAAATGAATGGCTTTCGCAGTATGTCTTGCTTGATGATGGTGCATCTCAAGAAGCAAAAGCGCAATATCCGCTTCGAGAGGCATCTGTAAAAGTTGTAGAAGATCCAGCTCAACCGGGTCATTACAAGTCTGTGGTGTTTTTAAGACCACATTTCCAGCTAGACGAGTTGTCTGTTTCTTTGCGACTCGTGACTGAATTACCTCAGTCCTCACATTAAGAGCCTAATCATAACTTTAAATATAAAAATAGAGGTCAATTATAAATGAAAGATATATATGTTGAGTTTCGCGGCAAGTACAAAGTCGATGGAGAATCACGAGATGCTGAACACAAAGGTTGGCTTGAAGTGAACTCTTGGTCACATCACATTCGTCAACCTAAATCTGCGACCTCAAGTAGCGTTGGTGGTCATACCGCTGAACGAGTTGAACATTCAGATATGATTTTTGTGAAAGACTTAGATGCAACCAGTCCTAAATTATGGGAAGCGTGTTCTGCGGGTTATACCTTCGATGAAGTGCAAATTGATTATTATCGTGCCAATGGCGATAAGCGAATCAAGTACTTACAAATCAAATTGAAGCATGTTTTGGTTTCAAGTGTGACGCCTACTGTAAATGAAGAGGGCGTTCCGGCTGAAACATTTGGTTTGAAATATGCAGCAGTTGAGTGGACGTATAACCAACAAGACATTAATGGCACTGCAAAAGGTGCAGTGACGAAAAAGTGGTCGTTGTCCAATAACACAGCTTCATACGCTGCTTAATCAAGCATGGGGTGATTAGACTGAGGTCATAGCACCTCAGCTCTAATTTCTCAAAATCTCTCAAAGATTATCGTGATCATCATGAATTTAGATCATTTATATCCTTATGGTTTTAGATCAACTTTATTTGATCGTTTGTTCGCTGAACAAGAAAACGGATTAAGCGGGATGTCGATTCAGCAATTGCGCGAGTCAGTTGCACGTGATTTAGAAGATTTGCTGAATAGTCGAATTGCAAAGTTTGATCGAAATATGGATGAGTTCCCACTCGTTAAAAAATCGATTTTGCAGTTTGGCATTATTGACTTTATTGGATTGTCGACAGCGAACCCTTTAGATCGCGATAAAATTTGTCAATCGATTGAGCAGTCCATTACAGCGCACGAACCAAGATTGAAGCAGATTAAAGTTGACATGCTATTTGATGGACACAACATGGGCGCGCTTTGTTTAAGTATTCAAGCTTATTTAAATATTCACCCATTGTATGAGCCTGTTTTTTTTGATGCCTTACTCAAACCCACAACACAACAATATGTTATTTCTGCCCGAGCTTAGTGGGAGTCCACTGTGATAGAGCAACTTTTACCGTATTATGAAAAACAATTACAAGAATTCGGTCAACAATCTAGAGCATTTGCAGAGAAATATCCGAAGATTGCACAGCGACTCGCGTTAAATCAAGAGCAAATTGATGATCCGCATATCGAGCGTCTCATTCAGGCATTTTCCTTTATTGCTGCACGTATTGATAAAAAATTAGCAGACAGTTATGAGGTTTTTACTTATTCTTTGTTTGAGGTGATGTTTCCGCAGTATCTACGTCATTTTCCCGCGTGTACGGTGGTGAGTTTTGATGAGCGCGATAAATTGAAACAATTGACTGCAGCACAGTTAATTCCAGCAAAAACTACATTAAAGTCACGTAGTTTTAAAGGCGTACAATGTGAATTTAACACCAGTCAAGATGTGCGTTTATTGCCGATTGCAATAACGGATTTGGCATTTCAGACCTCACCAAGTGTACATCTGAATTTGAATCAGAATGCAACTTTAAGTCTGAAATTTGAAATTTTTAATGATGCACACAGCTGGATTTTAGATGAAAAACTACCGATCTATTTGGATGCTCTTTCTAATTTTCCCCTACAAGTTTTAGATGGTATTTTTCGTCAGGAAACAGCTTTTTCCCTTCGTGTTGGACAAAGCGTAACTGATATTCGCAACCCATTTACCGTGATGGGATTTAGCGAACAAGAGAGTTTATTGCCGATTGATCAATACACGCATCATGCTTATCGTTTATTGATGGAGTATTTTTGTTTTCCTGAAAAGTTTCATTATTTAAACTTTGATTTGAGTGTTTTAAATGAACACTTGCAGCAGCAAAATAGTTTTGAAATATTGATTCATCTCAAACTGAATTTGAATAATCAGGCACTTCTACGCAATTATTCCGCATTGAATGTCGCAAATTTTAAATTGTTTAGTACACCTGCAATTAACCTGTTTGAAAAGCAGGCAGAACCGCAAAAGATTTTACATACACAATTACACTATCCCTTGATTACAGATGCGCATCACCCTGAGTTATATCAAGTTTATGCAGTGATCGAAATGAATATGCTGCGCGAAAAGACTCGGCAGGCTGCAACTCATTTGCCTGTTTTGCCATTTTTTGCCATGAGTCATTATCATCCAGATCAAACTCAATTTTTTTATACGCTGCATTATCAGCTTGTGCAAAATAAAATGATGCCAATCAGCTATTCGATTATTTCCAAACAGTTGCAGCCAGATGAAGTTAAATCGGATTTTATCAGTACACGTTTGCTGTGTTCCAACGGTGATTTGGCGCATGAAGCGCTAAGTCAGAGCAATCATGTTCTACATTTAAATGACAGTCGTCTGGCAAGGCGTGCCAATATTCTAAAACGACCTACCTTGGCGGTTTCATTTGATCAAAATAGTCAGCAACAATGGCGCATTATTTCGCATCTTTCACTCAATACTTTGGCTTTAATGAAAGGTGATGCTTTGAGTCACGTGAAAGAGCTTTTAACTTTATACAATTTGCCGCAGTCGAAAGACAATATTGTATTGATTGATACAATCAAACAACTCAGTTTTTCCACAACACATAAGTTAGTGAATACACAGCCATTTCCTATGTTTGTTCGGGGTGTGAAAGCTGAGCTTTGTATAGATCCACGTGTTTTTCATGGACACAGTCTTTATATTTTTAGCCAATTATTAAGTCATCTTTTTAATCTGAAAGTTCAAATCAATAGTTTTGTGGATGTCGTCATTAAAGACAGTCTGAATCAACAGGAGATCTACCCATGCGTGCAGAACGTTGGTGGCAAGACACTTCTATAATTGATCAAGTCTTTAAACAGCCAGGCACATTTGAATTTGTTCAATCGACGCGCTTATTACGTCATTCGACTGTAGTGCAAGGTCAATACCATTGGTCAGCAGCGTTTTATTTTGAACCTTCATTTCGCTTGAGTTTTCCATTAGCGGAAATTGAATCGTTGCATTATCAGGATCAACGTATTCATCTAAGCAATTTAGTGATCGGACTGACTGGTATACAAGGGGCTTTGCCTTATAGTTATACGCATCAGTTAAAACAGCATTTGCGTCAACAGCGTTTGGAAGCGCAAGCATTTTTAGGCTTATTTAATCATCAACTGACCGCAAAATATGTCGATGCGACTTTGGCATATCACTTGCCCATCCGCTATGAGATAGAACACAAAAATGATTATCTCGATATTTTGCATGCGTTAAGTGGTTATTCGAGAACTCATCATGAACAGCCTGATTTAGATGAATATTTTGCCGAGTTTTCTGGATTCATGCAGGGGCAGAATAACACTGCACATGCCTTAAAAACGGTCTTGTCCTGCATTTTTGCGCAGCAAATACATATTCGGGAATTTGTAAAAGAAAAGTTTCAGTTACAGGATGAACAAAAATCCTGCTTAGGTGGCAAGAATCCAAGTTTGCTCGGGCTGAATACGTTTTGTGGAAGTACTATGCAGCAAATGGATGGCAAAATTGAGATTCAAATTGGGCCTTTATGCCGAGCGCAATATCTCGCTTTTTTGCCAGATCAACCTTTAAGCCACAAATTAAAACGTCTGATTGAAACATGGTGTGATCCAAGTTTGCATATTGATTTGCGTTTGATTTTAGGTCGAACAGAAATTCAGCCGATGTGTTTAGATTCAAAACATGAGATGGGGTTGGGGCAAGGTGCATTTTTAATGCCTACTAAGACATTAGACCATCATGCTGAAACTTGCTATGCCTTAATAGGACGTGCGCCATGTTGAAGAAGTTTTTAGCAACATGGATTGCCTGTTTTATTTTGTTTGGATGGGGCGCGATTGATTATTGGCGTGATATTCAATATCAACCTGAATTGACAGATTTGATTGCATATTTTTTGGTTGTACCGATGCTGATCAGTGCAGCTTTGTTTGCACCTTGGTTTATTTATCAGGTTTATCAGCACTACAAAATGCAGCGGCAACAAGCTTCACAGACTGAATTTGATTCAGCGCAGTTTTTCACAACAGCCATGCCTCATGTTGACCCTCAATATTTGAAATTGCATGTGTATGCAGCAGCTGCATATAGTGCTTTAGGTGAAAATGAGGCAATTCTGGAAGGTATTCAGCATTTTACCAGTCCAAAGTTAGATCGAAATTTACTGAATTTACATGGGCTGCCGATGCTTTCGTATCGCATTGAAGATTTAGATCAACAGCACGGTGATGGAAGTGCGCATGAGCAAGATGAATCATGCTTGTCACTTCGACAGCAGCGCATCATGGCATTAATTCAACAGCAAATTGAACAGCACATTACGCTTTTGAGTCTGATCTCAGCGCAGCTAAAATGCTCAAGTTTATTTTATGAAAGCCAGCATTTACATGAATATCGTATGCATCCTTCATGGACAGATTTAAGTTTGGCAGATACTGAACAGGGTGAGCTTGCTCAGCTTGAACAGGTCTATCGTTTAGATCGTCTGAATCTACATATTTTATTGTCTGCAGAGCTTGTAGATGTTTGGGATGATTCACACAGTAATACGGCTATTCAGCGTATTTTAGATGAAATGGGCATCATTTTAGAAAAAATTCACCTTGAATATCATTATCTAAGAGCATTATCTGCCGAACAGGAACTACAGGAATTATTTGAGCGTATTCAGCATCAAGCACATGAAATTGCTTTGATCATTGTGGTGGATTCTGAAATTGATCAAGTATTGATTGATGAAAAATGTTGGATCAATAGCAGCTATCTCCCTGCCGAATTTATTAGTAGTTGGTGTGTTGCAAATACTGCTGTGCAACTAGAACAGCAACGACCTATCAAGGCTTTTAATCTATTTGCCGATCAAGCTCATGTGCAACAAATATTTGAAATATTAAAACTGCGTGAGTTGGCACTAGACCAAGCCGAAGCGCCTTTTGTATTCATGCTTGAAGATGCTACGGATCGTAAAGCAATGAAAAAATGTGAACAGTTTTTCGCAGAAAGTCCTGTCGAGCCGTATCACTATTTATATTGTAAACCCGCTGTCGGAAATACCCTGAACTTAGCCAAACCATTTGGGTTGATGTTGGGAGCATTGCTCCCAAGTCATCAAGCCGCTTTGGTTTATACACAAAATTTACAGGCATGCATCCAAACTTTTTCTGAGATTCCCGCAGAGCGAGCATGTGCAGCATTTGCTGATTAATGAACAACAATAATAAGAGAATTCCATGCATATTATTTTAGCTTATTTGTGGCAGTACATGAGTAATCCTAAAGCGATGATTGCTTTATCTTTATTCATTGCCTTGCTATCCACATATTCAGTGCTACCCCGCAAAATATTTTGGATATTGGTAGTCAGTTATGCGCTGAGTGTCATTGCCTATGTTATTTATTGGCTCATCCAGCGCAAACAGCACGCGGAACAAGGTGAAAAACTTGCCCATGCTATTGAACAAAACCATCAGGCTGTTTCTACCCAATATAAAGACAAGGCAGAATTACAATCAATTCAACAACAAGTGAAAGAATCAATCCAGTTGATTCGTAAATCTAAACTTGGCGATAAAAAGGGCAATGCTGCCTTATATGAATTGCCCTGGTATATGGTGATTGGTAATCCTGCTGCAGGTAAAAGTTCTGCAATTTATAACTCAGGCTTGAAGTTTCCATTTGAAGAAACTCATCAAAAAATGGTGTCAGCTGGTTTAAGCGGCACCCGAAGTTGTGACTGGTTTTTTTCTACCCAAGGCGTTTTGCTAGATACAGCAGGACGTTATTCGGTGTATGCAGAAGATCATGCAGAATGGCTTGGCTTCTTAAATATTCTTAAAAAAAGCCGAGCCAAAGCCCCTGTAAATGGCTTGATTGTGATCGTGAGTATTGCTGAATTAATCAGTCAAAGCCCCGAACATTCGTTGAAACTTGCTAAAAATTTACGTGCCCGAATTCAGGATTTAACCGAAAGACTGGAAGTTGTGGTTCCTGTGTATTTGGTATTTTCCAAAATGGATTTAATTGCAGGGTTTACCGAGTTTTTCAATTGTTATGCAGCGCAAGAATATAATCAGGCTTGGGGCGCGACTTTGCCTTATGAGCAAAACTCATCGCAGCATGCCGTGACATTGTTCGAGAAACATTACAACATTTTATATGATGGCTTAAAAAGCGTGAGCACCACACATTTAAGTCGCCGTCATGCTCAAAATATTTCGCCGAGTGTCATGACATTTCCATTGGAATTTAAAACTTTAAAGCCAGCATTAAAAAGTTTTATTGGGACTTTATTTGAAGATAATCCGTATCAATTCCAACCTGTTTTTCGAGGTTTTTACTTTACCAGTGCGTTACAGGAAGGCAGCATCGAAAGCCCGATGACAGAAAGTATCGCACAAGAATTTCAACTGCAGCAGATTGCAAGTCCTTTTCAGGACGAAGAAAAAAGTTCGATTGCCCCAAATCATGGCTATTTTTTACAAGGTCTGTTTTCCAATGTGATTTTGCGAGATCAGCATTTGGTGAAACAACATATTAATCCTGCGAAAAAACGTCAGCGTTATATGGCATTTACTGCTGCATTGCTTGGTGTTGGATTGTTGCTCAGTGTTTGGGTATGGTCATATCGCCATAATCAACAACTCATTGCCGATGTTCAGGCAGATTTAGATCAAGTTGTACGTTTGGAAAAAACTTCTGGGCAGGTTTTATCCACGCAATTGGAAAGCTTATTAATTTTACAAGCGCGACTGCAACAGTTGGATGGATTTTCCGAACAACGTCCACTTAAGTTCAGTTTTGGCTTATATCAGGGCAAGAAGTTACGCGAACAGCTCAAAGTTGAATATCTAAAAGGCGTTCAGCAGATTGTATTGTTGCCAACCCAGCAAAATATCGCGCAATACTTACAGCGTGTCCAACAAGATGCGGCAACACTCAAAGCGCATCATATACATGCAAAAACGCAGCAAGTTGCGAAAACTCAACCATATTTAGAGCCTTCCGTGCAAAATCCGCAAGATGCTTATAATGCGTTAAAGGCTTATTTAATGCTGACGAATCCTGAATATCGGGAGAGCAGTCATTTAAGTGATCAGATTTCACGTTTTTGGCGCACTTGGTTGGATGCTCATCGTGGAGAAATGCCACGTACGGACATGATTCAGCAGGCAGAAAAAATCCTGTCTTATGCCATGACACTCGCTCATCAGGACGATTTTCCTGTACTGGAAAGCGATGCACAAATGGTCGATCAAACTCGTCAAGTGCTGTTGTCGGTCATTCAGGGAATGCCTGCACGAGATCGGGTATATAACGAAATAAAAATGCGTGCAGCAGTACGTTTTCCTGCACTTACGGTCAGTCAAATTGTGGGGGAGCAACACAGTCGCATTGTTTTAGGCAGTCATGCTTTGCCTGGTATTTTTACGCAGCAGGCGTGGAATGAATATGTCGAACAAGCCATTGATCAGGTAGCCAATCAGCCAACGGACAGCAAAGATTGGGTGCTCAATAGTCATCAGTCGGATGATCTAACTTTTTCAGGAAGTCCTGAACAAATCCGTAAACAATTGCTGAGCTTGTATCAGCAAGAATATGTGAGTGAATGGAAGAAATTTCTAAATGGCATCCATTATGCAAAAACAGATCAGTTCAATCAGCAAGTGAAACAGCTTGATCTGTTGGGAGAGCCGCAAAACTCGCCAATTCGCAAGTTATTGCAACGTATTGCAGTGGAAACCAATTGGGATAATCCAATTGTGCAAGCTGAACTTGCTGTGCCTGAACAAGGATTTATGGCGTGGTTTAAAGACAAAGTGCTGCGTCAATCTAATGACAAAGCTGCAGCGCAGGCAGCTCTAAAAGCGCAAGGTGCGATTTCTCAAGAATACCAAATGTTTTATCAACTGCTGCGTAAACGTGACGATTTACAGGATCAATCTCTGTTTGATGTGTATATGAACAACCTTGCACAGGTGCGCAGCAAGTTAAATGATCTTCAAACGGCAGGGGAAATTGGACCAAGTGCAATGGCATTGTTCAAAAAAACCATCCATGATCAAAACTCGGTCTTTAATACAACGCAAAAATATGTCGATGAAAAAATGATGGTGGGTTTAAAAGAGGCTGACCAACAATTATTACAAAAACTGTTGATGACACCGCTAACTCAATCTTTTGCAAGTTTAATTGTACCGACACAAGATGAAATTAATAAATTATGGCGTATTCAAGCCTATCAACCGTTTGCAACACATTTAGGTCAGAAATATCCATTTCATTCAGGGGGGACTTTACAGGCAACCAGTCAGGAAATGGGACAAATTTTTGGTGAAACAGGAAGTATTGCTGGCTTTGTCAAAGACACTTTAGATCCGTTGTTGATTCGTCGTGGTTATGTCTTAACTTCAAAAACATGGAAAGATTTAGGCTTAAATTTAAATCCTCAGTTTGTGATGGCATTTCCGCAATATGTTGCGCCAATTCATGGTATGGCAACAGGACGTTTAGATCAGCCTGCAACATCTGCTGTTTCAAATCAATCCAATTTCCAATTTTATCCATTACAGCACCCACAATTTTTATCGTATAGCATCGATATTGATGGTCAGCGAATGCAGTTTGAAAATGGAATTCAACAATGGGTCAACTTTGTGTGGCCCAATCCAGGCGCAATTCCCGGCGTGCGTATTAGTGCAGTCGATTTAAACGGTCAGTCGCATACTATTTTTGAAGCACCGGGCGAATATGGCATTAACCGTTTAATTGATGCTGCACAGCGCAAAGAGCAAAACGGTCACTTTGAAATGACTTGGGTCAGTAAAACGGAACCATCTTTATCTTTAAAAGTGAATTTCCGCTCTGTACACGACAAATTTCATAGGCCCCTTGTCCTATCAGGCTTTTTCTTTCTTAAAATTGCTAGCACTTTCTTAAATTCTTCTTTTTTTCCAAAACCAATCAAACGTAGAATAGCCATTTGAACATAGTCCAAACCGTAGCGAAATAAACTTACTGAAAGTCGTCCATGCTTCTTTATTTTTATCGTTTTTTTCTGATCATGTTGCCATTCACCTGTTAAATAGCACCAACAGAAACCGATAGCTAGCACTGCTATCAATTTCTTGACTCGTCTAGGGTCTGTTAAACGAGTATTTTCAAGATTGAATCCACGTCCTTTGAGACAACTAAATAACGTTTCGATTTCCCAGCGTAATGCATAATCACGAATAGCAGAAGCATTAAACATAGGAGAAACAACAAGTAAAAGTTCTCCATCTTCTAATCGTAGCGCACTAATATACAGTTTCACTCGACCAACCCAAATACGTCGTTTACGACATTCAGTTTGACCAACTTGAAGATGACGAAATAAATCACTAATTTTATGATTCTTGGCTAAGTGATTGGTCACAATAAAGTTTTTTTAACACGTATACAGAAGTTAATGTCATTTTCAATTAACCATGTAAACCATTTCTCACCGATAAATTCTCTGTCTGCAAACACATTCACAATACGATCTTTACCAAAAATGGAGATAAAGCGTTGAATCAAAGCAATACGCTCTTTTGTATCTGAATTTCCACGTTTATTGAGCAATGTCCAAACAATAGGTATCGCTATTCCACGATAGACGATGGCCAACATCAAGATATTGATATCTCGTTTTCCCCATTTCCAATTAGTTCTATCCAAAGTTAATTGGACTTTATCGAATGAAAATATATTGAAAATTAACTGAGAAATTTGACGATAATCGAAATACTGATCTGCAAAGAAGCGTTGTATACGTCGATAAAATGATTGTGGTAAGCACTTGATGGGTAAGGCTTTAGATGCAGAAGAAAGATTACATGTCTGTTTTACAATTAATGCAAGCATAATCAGTGTAAAACATTTTACATGTGACTTGTTCCACTTTAGATATTTGTTTAAGATGAGATATAACTCATTGAAATGTGTCATCATATTCGTCGTCAGAAAACAAGTATTATGCCATTATTTCAGTGAGTTATCTTTTTTTGTCGTGTACAAAGGAATTTCCGACTCATTAGCGGACATAGCTCGGGCAATATTGGTTCAAGTCGTGGTTATGTGGGGTTGCAGTTGGTCGATCAAGTCACCACGACCAAAGCACTTCTTGTGGTTGCTGCACAAACGACAGCAATGAGTCCCGCACAAACAGCGGCTACGCAGTCTAAAACTACAATGTCTGCACAAGTGGGAGGCGTTCCGCAATGATCAAGAGAAATAACACTTGGCAAAAGGCGTGGTGGGTATGCAAGCAGTAAAAACCGTACCTTTATATTATGGAAAAATACCTGCCCGTGGTGATTTTATAAAGTCTAAAGGGCAATCGGAACTCATTCAGCAGCTCGATCAGTGGATTAGTAATGCACTGGAACATGCCATGCAGAGCGCAGATTTTAAACAGCGTTATGCAACTTTGCCTGCTTTAGATTTTTTGATTGCCCATCCAGCAGAACCAATGTTTTTAGCTGTTAATTTAAAGGCGAGCCAAGATAGCTCGGGGCGGGCATTTCCAATGCTACTGGGGCAGTTGTTTGAGGTCGAACAGCCGAGTCAAAAGTTATTATTTGTGCCGTTTTTTTACAAAGCTATTTGGACTGATTTATTGCAACGCAATCAGGTCTTAAGCAATATCCGTGATCCCAATATGTCATTTGAACTGTTGAATCAATTGCCGAATAGGGTTCAACTTTTGAGTGCAGAAGAATACCAAGACTTTTATGAAAAACACAGCACGCATTCATTGGCACAATTAATGAAAATCAGTGTCAATGACTTGGCTCAGAGTATGATTGGGTTGGGACTTTTACTGCAACCCGTCCTCAAAAATGGCACTCGTCGTTTAAACAAAGTGATGATTTTACCGCTGAATCATCCGCGATATTGCTTTGAAATCGCAGCATTTTGGATGGGCATGATCGGACGCTTTTTAGGCGCGCATCATGCTGAAATTTTGCTGGGGATACTACATTCTGAGGCACCCATTTTGATCATTGATTTTCAGGGGGTTGATGTCATGACGCTGCGCGATCTATTTATTCAAAATATGCAGGGTGAACATTGGGTTTCTTTAATTCAAGCCACTTGGATTGATGCCTATTTAGAACAAAATGCAGGTCTTGCAACATTAGAACAATTACTTTGTCAGCGACAGTTGAATCTTAACCAAGCATTAAAGCTGTTTAGACAAACTTTTTTAGATGAATAAATATGAAAAATAATCAAAAACGTATTCGCGTAAATCTACTTATTGGCTTGTGTTTTTTAGTCCAAAGTCATTTGACTTATGCAGCGCTCATTGTGGTAGAAGGTGTAGTGCCAAACGAAGCAAGTAAACAAGCTATTTTGGCGAAAATGCAAGCTGTGTATGGTGAAACGCAGGTACTAGATAAAATTCAAGTCCGTGCAGTTGTTGCACCGAATGGTTGGGATGACTCAGTCTCGCGTATGATTACAGCGGATTTAAAAAAGATTTCGCAAGGGCAGTTACGTGTGAAAGGGACTCAAATTGATTTGATAGGAAAGGTGAGTGCTGCTCATCAAATTCAAGCTACGACAGCAAACTTTCAGGCTTTGGTACAGCAGCCTTATCGTTTAAACACGCAGCTTTCAGGGAATCAGTATGAACAAAAGATGCTGGATGCTACGCTCAAAAACAGGATTATTGAGTTTGAATCGGGTAGTGCGATTTTAACTGATGCAGGTCAAAAAATTCTGGATGAAATGGTTGTGGCATTGAAGCAAGTTGGCACCAAAAAAGTGAAAATTGTTGGACATACAGACAGTTCGGGCGACGCGCATAAAAATATAGTGTTAAGCCAATCACGTGCAGAAGTGGTCAAAAATTACTTGGTCGATAAAGGTATTACGGCAACGCATTTAAGCACCGAAGGTCAAGGTTCTAATCAGCCTGTCGCAGACAATACAACGCTAGAAGGACGTAAGAAAAATCGACGTATTGAATTTGAGGTGCTTTGATTAGTTGATATTGAGCAAGGCGGAAGTTGAGCGTCATGTCCTGATTTTGAGAGCATCTGTGTGTAAACAGATGGCATAGAAAATAAAAACAGCATCAATCATTCAGTAATTTCCACAGTGATAGTGCTTTGTGCAATTTAAAGCACGAATCTTGAATACATTGATCTGAAATAGAGGCTTTAAATCAACATTCGGAAGTTTTACTGCCGAAACGCGCCAAGAAAACCATTTTCCATCTAGCTGATTATGGCATTTCACAGTAGAATATGCGCTCTCTTCAAGTCACATTGTGGCATGGTCCAAAAGATCAGCCCGTGGAGCCAAAATCAGCATGTTTATCGTTGCCGGTGCACCTGCACATTCATCTTTTAAGAAAACTCAACTCTTAAACCGTTTAGCGTCAATGAGTTCTGTTCAATCTTTCGATAGCCAATGGGTTTATTTATTTGACCAAGCGCTCGACGAGCAACAACAGCAATCTGCTTTACAGCTTTTAAACGATGGTGCATCTTTTGAATTACGCCAAGCTGCAAGTGATGAAGTTCAAATTTTAGTGACACCACGTGTGGGCACAATTTCTCCTTGGTCATCAAAAGCAACCGATATTTTTGCCAACTGTAATACGCCTGTACACCGCCTAGAACGCGGTGTTTTGTTTACCTTAAAAGGTATTACAGACGTTTCAAACGAAGTAAAACAAGTATTGCATGACCGCATGACCGAAAGTGTGTTTAACCACATTAACGATGCTGCAGCGTTATTTGTTGAAACTGAACCAAAACCTTTAAATAGCATTGATATTTTGGGTGATGGCAAAGCGGCATTGGTAAAAGCCAACAGTGAGTTTGGTTTTGCCTTGTCTGATGAAGAAATTGATTATTTAACCGAAGCATTTATCAAGTTAGGCCGTAATCCGCATGACATCGAATTGATGATGTTTGCACAAGCCAACTCTGAGCACTGCCGTCACAAAATCTTTGGTTCTGAATGGACAATTGATGGCGAAGTACAGCCATTGTCATTGTTCCAAATGATCAAAAATACTTATAAAGAATCACCAACAGATGTATTGTCGGCTTATAAAGACAACGCTTCGGTGATTGTTGGTTTTGACACGCAGCGTTTCTATCCGAAAAAAGATGCTGCAACAGGTCACTACGTTTATAAATATAAGAGCCAAGCTGCCCACATTCTAATGAAAGTGGAAACGCACAACCACCCAACTGCAATTGCACCATTTGCAGGTGCTGCGACAGGTTCGGGTGGTGAAATCCGTGATGAAGGCGCGACAGGTCGTGGTGGTAAACCAAAAGCAGGTTTAACAGGCTTTACAGTATCGAATTTAAATATTCCTGGTTTTGAACAGCCTTGGGAAGAAAACTATGGCAAGCCTTCACGTATGGCATCGCCATTACAAATTATGATTGAAGGCCCATTGGGCGGTGCAGCGTTTAACAACGAATTTGGTCGTCCTGCGTTAAATGGTTACTTCCGTACTTTCGAGCAAAACGTGAATGGTGAAGTAAAAGGCTTCCATAAACCAATCATGATTGCAGGTGGTTACGGCAACATTCGTCCAGACCATGTCGAAAAAGACCCAATTCAGCCAGGCGATTTATTAATCGTTTTAGGCGGCCCTGCGATGTTGATCGGTTTAGGCGGTGGCGCTGCATCTTCTGTAGATAGCGGAACCATGGGTGAAAATCTTGACTTCGCTTCAGTACAACGTGAAAACCCAGAAATGGAACGCCGTTGCCAAGAAGTGATTGATACATGCTGGCGTTTGGAAGATGCTAACCCAATCGTATCAGTGCATGACGTGGGTGCAGGTGGTATTTCGAACGCAATGCCTGAGTTGGTGAATGATCACGAACTAGGTGCTGTACTTGATTTGCGTAAGATTCCATCTTTAGAACCAGGCATGTCACCAATGGAAATTTGGTCAAACGAAGCGCAAGAGCGTTATGTATTGGCCATCCGTCCAAGTTCTTTAGAATTATTTGAATCAATCTGTGCGCGTGAGCGTTGTCCGTTTGCAGTATTGGGTGAAGCGACAGAAGCGCGTCATTTAACGGTTGAAGATCCACTGTTCAATAACAAAGCTGTAGATATGCCAATGCAGGTCTTGTTAGGTGGTACGCCACGCATGAGCCGTTCTTATGAAAGCATTGAGCGTCAAGGTGATGATTTTGATGCAGCTCAAGTTACTGATCTGAAAGATGCGATTTACCGTGTCATCAAGAATCCAACTGTTGCTTCTAAATCATTCCTAATCACGATTGGTGACCGTTCAATTACAGGTATGGTTGCACGTGATCAGTTGGTTGGCCCATGGCAGGTGCCTGTTGCAGATGCAGCAGTAACCACTACCAGCTTGCAAGGCTTTACAGGTGAAGCAATGGCGATGGGTGAACGTCCACCTGTAGCTTTATTAAACCCTGCAGCATCTGCGCGTTTGGCAGTGGCAGAATCTATTTCCAATATCATGTCAGCCAAAATTGACCAGATCAGCGACATTAAATTATCTGCAAACTGGATGGCAGCAGCAGGTCAAAAAGGCGAAGACCAAGCTTTGTTTGAAGGTGTAAAAGCCATTGGTATGGAAATGTGTCCTGCGCTAGGAATTGCAATTCCAGTAGGTAAAGACTCATTGTCTATGCGTACCACTTGGAATGACGAAGGTGTTGATAAATCTGTAACTTCACCAATGTCAGGTGTAATTACTGCATTTGCACCAGTGACCGATGTACGTAAAACACTAACCCCTGAATTGAAAAATACCGATTCAGTATTGGTACGTATTGACTTGTCTAAAGGTCAGTTCCGTTTAGGCGGTTCAATTTTAGCGCAAGTGTATAAAGCTATTGGTTCAGTAACACCAGATGTCGATAACTTTGACGAATTCAAAGCATTCTTTGCTTTGGTACAAGACTGGAATAACCGTGGCTTGATTCAAGCTTATCACGACATTGGTGATGGTGGTTTATTGGCAACTGTAACAGAAATGATGTTCGCTTCACGTTTAGGTGTGGCGTTAGAAGATCAATCTGTTGCGGCATTGTTTGCTGAAGAAATTGGTGCAGTACTACAAATCTCTAAAGCAGACTGGGCTAACTTAGCTGCTGAAGTTGCTGCATCTACTTTGAAAGATGCGATTTCGGTAGTCGGTACAGTTAATAGCACAGACCAACTTGCTGTAAATGGCTTGGTGCTTGAACGTGCCGATTTGCAAGCGGCTTGGAGTGAAGTATCACACCAAATCCAGCGTTTACGTGACAACTCAGAAACTGCTGATCAAGAATTTGCTTTGATCACAGACAAAAACCACAAAGGCTTAATTGCTCAACCGACATTTGACTTAAATGAGCCAGTTGAAGCGCCATACATCAACACACGTCGTCCTAACATGGTGATTTTACGTGAACAAGGCGTAAACGGTCATGTAGAAATGGCGGCAGCATTTGACAAAGTCGGCTTTAACACCGTTGACGTACACATGAGTGACTTGCTTGCAGGGCGTGTCGATTTAGACGACTTTGAAGGCTTAGTGGCGTGTGGTGGTTTCTCTTACGGTGACGTATTAGGTGCTGGCGGTGGCTGGGCGAAGTCAGTCTTGTTCAACCCGAAATTACGCGACCAGTTTGAGAAATTCTTTAACCGTCAAGAAACGTTCTCACTGGGTATCTGTAACGGTTGTCAAATGTTGTCACAATTGGCACCACTCATTCCAGGTGCAGAAGCGTGGCCACGTTTCCATCGCAATACTTCAGAAGTGTTTGAAGCGCGTAGCGTTAACGTCCGTGTGGAAAAATCAAACTCTGTATTATTGCAAGATATGGAAGGCTCGATTTTACCAATCGCAGTGGCACATGGTGAAGGTCGCGTCGTTGCACCAGAAGCTAATTTGGCAGCCTTGAACGCAGGCAACCAAGTGATTTTACGTTATGTCGATAGCCACGGAAATGCGACTCAACATTATCCAATGAACCCGAATGGTTCGCCAGAAGGTATTTCAGGCGTAACTTCAAAAGATGGTCGTGCAACAATTATGATGCCGCACCCTGAACGTAATTTCCGTGCGCTTCAACATTCTTGGAAACCTGAAGAATGGACTGAAGATGGTGCATGGTTACGTATGTTCCGCAATGCGCGTAAATTTATTGGTTAAGATTTTACTCGCTTAATCTATAGCAGTCAGCCACCTTCGGGTGGCTGATTTTTTTGCTGTGAATATGCAACTTTTATATAGACGTGCATGTTTCCACCTAAATGAATCGTCGGCTTGCTGTTCAACAATTCTGCATTAATCTCAACAATCATAGTCATCCTAGACAACTCAAGCTATCATAAACAAGCAAACACACATGGGATGGCGTTATGAAAATCATTGCAGATGAAAATCTGGCATATACCGATTATTTCTTTGCAGATTTGGCAGAAATAGAGCACAAGGCTGGACGCCGTCTAACGCATCAAGATGTGCAAGATGCTGATGCGCTGCTAGTTCGTTCCGTCACCCAAGTGAATGCAGCATTGATTCAACAGACCGCGCTTCAATTTATTGGCAGCGCGACCATTGGCACAGACCACCTTGATATCCCAGCCATCGAGCAGCAGGGCATTGCATGGTCAAATGCGGCAGGTTGTAATGCGCAGGCGGTGAGTGAGTATGTGATTACCGCATTGCTTCATCTCGAGCCTGAATTACTACATGCCAATCAAAACTTTAAACTTGGCATTATTGGACTGGGCAATGTCGGCTCGCGCTTGGTCAAAATGGCACAATTATTAGGTTGGGATGTCATCGCATACGATCCATTTGTGCAGTTGCCCAATGTGCAGCAATGTGACTTAGATGCACTATTACAACAGGCAGATGCAATTTCCATTCATGTGCCATTAACAGAAACTGGTGAACATCCTACTCATCATTTAATTAATGCAGCGCGTTTGGCATGTATGAAGCCTCAAGCCATTCTGATTAATTCAGCGCGTGGGCCAGTGGTAGAAGAAGCGGCTTTAATGCAGGATATTCAACATACTCAGCGTTTAGTGGTATTAGATGTTTTTGAATATGAACCTGAAATCTCTGCAGAATTATTAGATTTGCTTGCTTTGGCAACCCCGCATATTGCAGGGTATAGCCTAGAAGGCAAGGCACGCGGCACACAAATGATTTATCAGGCTTTTTGTGAAAATTTTGGTTTAGATGCCACAAAACAATTTGAAACTCAATTGCCAAGCTGCGCGCAATATTTCAAAACCCAAGATTTGAAAAATAGTCTGCATGCACATTTAAGTCAAATTTATGATATTGCACAGGATGATGCCAATTTACGTGCCTGTGTCAAAGCGGGCAAAGTTGAGCAGCAGGCTTTTGATCATTTAAGAAAAACCTATCCTCTGCGTCGTGAATGGGCAGCACACGGAGGCCCGCAAGCATGAGTTCAAATCTCCAATATCAACCAACTTGCGACTTAAACAGCATGCGCGCACGTGCACAATTGTATGCACAAATACGCCAGTTTTTTGCGGAACGTGAAGTACTTGAAGTTGAAACGCCAATTTTGTCACAGGCAGGAGTGACAGATGTGCATTTGGCTTCAGTGCAAGCACAGCGCCATGTGCAGGGCAAATTGCATACGCACTATTTACAGACCTCACCTGAATTTGCCATGAAGCGTTTATTGGCCAGTGGTAGTGGTGCTATTTATCAAATTTGCAAAGTTTTTCGTGATGATGAGCATGGACGTAAACACAACAGCGAATTTACCATGTTGGAATGGTATCGTCCCGAATTTAGCCTGAAAGAGCTTATGTTTGAGGTGACAGATTTACTTAATCTGACGTTAAAACAACGCTTTGGCGAAGTACGTCCAACAGTGTTGAGTTATAAACACGCATTTATGGATCGTTTGGATTTAAATCCTTTACAGGCAAGTCTGCAACAATTGGAAGACTGCTGTCATCGTGTGGGTTTGCATCTGGATTTGGGTGATGACCGTCTAGGCTACATCGACCTATTGTTTTCACATTTTGTAGAACCAAGTTTGGGCTTTGATGCTCCTGTATTTTTAACCGATTTTCCACCTGAATTAGCATCTTTGGCTAAAACCAGAACAGATGATGATGGGGAATTGGTCGCAGCCCGTTTTGAGCTATATATCGAAGGTTTAGAGCTTGCCAATGCCTATGATGAATTGATTGATGCTACTGTGCTGCGTTCTCGTTTTGAAGCTGATAATGCAGAACGCGCACAACTTGGTTTACATGTGATGCCAATTGATGAATATTTATTGGCTGCGTTGCCGAACATGCCTGAATGTTCAGGTATCGCCTTGGGCATAGATCGCTTATTGATGATTGCAACTGAGCAGATGCGTTTAGAGCAAGTGATTAGCTTTCCTGCGCAGCTTGCCTAAAAGCAAAAGACAGTTTCTTATTTCAAGAAGGATTTATTTGAGCTAAAAAGCCGTAGCTTCTATATTTTAGAAGATTACGGCTTTTCGATCAGAAATTTAGGCTGACTTAAATAGGTTAAGAATGATAGATCAAAGAACGCATGTAATGACGTTCTATAGACTTAAATAGCCTAAGCAGTAGCAGCCAAGTGACGTGCCTTTAATTGCTCAATCGCTTTAATGCGTCGTTCAATCAGCATTTCACCAATATCGGGGCCTTGGACATCGGCAGGTAAGTCTTGCGCCTTAATGCTGCGTACCACTTGAATCGCTTCCAAAATATAGCTCGCTTGCGGATAGTCACGATCTTCCAAACCTAAACGCCCACGAGAGTCACATTCACAGGCTTGTACAAAGGCTTCTACACGCTCAGGACGACGCAAGACATCCAAACGCTGTAATAAGCGCCATAACGTGCCAGGCTTTAAGCTCAATGCTTGGTGGCATTTTAAATGCTCTTTACATACAGCAAGTGCAAGTTGTTTGGTATTGGTCGGTACGCGCAGGCGTTCACACACTTCCGTTACAGGTCGAATCCCACGTTCTTCATGCATAATGTGCCGTGGTAATTCATCGGCAGGGGTCAAGGCCTTGCCTAAATCATGCAATAACACTGCAAAGCGTACATCGAGTGAGTAATTGGCACGACAGGCTTGTTGTAGTGACATCATGGTGTGCACACCACTGTCAATTTCAGGGTGATATTCAGGACGCTGTGGAATACCGAATAAAGCATCTAATTCAGGAAATAAAACTTTTAAAGCACCACAGGCACGCAATGTTTCAAAATAAACATCGGCACGTGCTTCCATTAAGGCACGTGAAGTTTCTTTCCATACGCGTTCAGGTGTCAGCGCATGTAACTCACCAGATTCTGCCAACTCTTGCATTAATAACAAGGTTTCAGGTGCAACCACAAAGCCTAAAGCATGATAACGTGCTGCAAAACGAGCAATACGCAGCACCCGTAACGGGTCTTCTACAAAAGCATTGGAAACATGGCGCAGCACTTTATTGCACAGATCTTGCTGTCCACCGTAAGGGTCGTAGACATTGCCATCACTATCCATTGCCATGGCGTTAATGGTTAAATCACGACGGATTAAATCTTCTTCTAAGGTCACGCTTGGGTCGGTATGAAATTCAAAACCGTGATAACCGTGTCCAGATTTGCGCTCAGTGCGAGCAAGTGCATATTCATCTTTGGTTTCAGGATGAAGAAAAACAGGGAAGTCTTTGCCCACAGGTTGAAAGCCTTGAGCCAAAAGTTGTTCGGGCGTTGCGCCAACGACAACATAATCTTTTTCGTGATAGGGATGCCCGAGTAAGTGATCTCGAACTGCACCGCCTACTAAATAAACTTGCATGAAAAAACCTCTATTCTTCAAGCAATCATGCTACAGAATAGAGGTTTTCTCAAGTCTATAATTCTGAGTCAGTCACTCAGAAATATAGGTTTATGCTTTAACTTGTGCTGTTTGTTGAATTTCAGCAACAGTGAGGGCAGTCATATTCACAACACGACGTGTCGTAGCAGTTGGCGTCAAGATATGTACAGGTTTTGCTGCACCTAACAAGATAGGGCCAATCGTAACATTGTTACCTGAAGTCGATTTCAACAAGTTAAATGAAATATTGGCAGCATCTAAGTTCGGCATAATCAACAAGTTTGCAGAACCTTTGAAGCGTGAGTTCGGGAAAGCAAAATGACGGATATTTTCGTCTAATGCTGCATCACCGTGCATTTCACCTTCAACTTCAAGCTCAGGTGCAATCTCACTCAAGATTTCAAAGACTTTACGCATTTTTTGTGCGCTAGAGTCTTGTTGGTCAGAACCAAAACTTGAGTGAGAAAGTAGAGCAACGCGTGGTGTCATACCAAAACGGCGTACTTCTTCAGCCGCTAAAAGTGTCATTTCAGCCAACTGTTCAGCAGTTGGGTTTGTGTTGACATAAGTGTCGGCAATGAACAAGTTGCGATCTTCAAGCATCAATGCGTTAAGGGTAAAGAAGTTAGTACGACCTTCTTTTAGACCAATCACATTTTTTACGAAATCAAGGTGAATGTCGTAGCTTGAATAAGTACCACATAACATACCATCGGCTAAACCATGTTTCACTAACATTGCTGCAATGAGGGTAGAGCGACGACGTGCTTCACGCTGCGCGTATTCAGGTGTAACGCCTTTACGCTGCATGATGGTGTAGTAATCATCTGCAAATTTTTCGTAGTTCGGGTTGTTTTCCTGATCTACAATTTCCATATTCACGCCATGTTCCAGACGTAAACCTAGCTTTTTAATGTTCGCTTCAATCACTGAGGTACGACCTACAAGGATTGGTTTAGCCAAGCCTTCATCCACTGCAATTTGTACTGCACGAAGTACGCGTAAGTCTTCACCTTCTGCATAAGCAATACGCTTAGGGTCAGTTTTTGCTTGAGCAAAAATAGGCTTCATCATAAATGCCGAGTTATATACAAACTCAGACAAACGCTGACGGTATGCAGAGAAGTCTTGAATTGGACGACTTGCTACACCTGAATCCATTGCCGCTTGAGCAACTGCAGGTGCAATTTCAAGAATTAAACGCTGATCAAGTGGGCGTGGAATTAAATAGTCACGACCAAATGATGCAGATTTTTCACCATAAGTTGCTGCATCTGCTTCAATGTGTGCCATGCGTGCAATTGCGTGTACACAAGCAATTTTCATTTCTTCGTTGATGGTAGTTGCGCCAACATCTAATGCACCACGGAAAATATACGGGAAGCAAAGTGCGTTGTTAACTTGGTTCGGATAATCCGAACGACCTGTTGCCATAATCACATCTGGACGTACTTCATGCGCATGTTCAGGCAAGATTTCTGGGTCTGGGTTAGCCAAAGCAAAGATAATTGGATTTTCAGCCATTTCTTTGACCATAGCTTTGGTCAAGATACCCGCTGCAGAAAGACCAAGGAACATATCCGCACCGCTAATTACATCAGCAAGTTGCGTTCCTTCAATGTCTTGCATATAGCGTTTTTTCGAGTCATCCAAACCTTCACGTTTGGTGGTGATTAGACCACGCGAATCCGCAACAATGATATTTTCTTTTTTCGCGCCCAATGCACATAACAGGTCTAAACAAGACAGTGCGGCTGCACCTGCACCTGAAGCAACGATTTTGATTTCTTCAATTTTCTTGCCGTTAAGTAACAAGGCATTGAGTAGGGCAGAACCTACAATGATTGACGTACCGTGTTGGTCATCGTGGAACACAGGAATATTCATGCGTTCACGAAGTTTTTGCTCAATGTAGAAACATTCTGGCGCCTTGATGTCTTCAAGGTTAATACCACCAAAAGTTGGTTCTAATGCTGCAACAATATCTACAATTTTGTCTGGATCATTTTCAGCAATTTCGATGTCAAATACATCGACACCAGCAAACTTTTTAAAGAGTACGCCTTTACCTTCCATCACAGGTTTAGACGCCAAAGGACCGATATTACCTAAACCTAATACTGCTGTACCGTTACTAACGACAGCAACCAAGTTACCGCGAGCGGTATAAAGTGCAGCTGTTGAAGGATCACGTTCAATCTCTAAACATGGTGCTGCGACACCTGGTGAGTAAGCGAGCGCTAAGTCACGTTGGTTGACCAGCTGCTTACTTGGAGTAACGCTGATTTTTCCTGGTGTTGGAAATTCGTGATAGTAAAGTGCCTGCTGTTTTAATGATTGATCGTCCATCTGAATCTCGTGTGTGACAAGTTGGCCAGCGATGCTGGTGGTTTTTTTATGAATCTTATCGAATATACCATTACTTGCCCCCTTAGCACAGACGTCACTGTTTATTTTTAGAACAAACTTAGAGCTTTTGGGTCTAGTTTCAGATTAAGGAGCGATAAGCGCGCGATACTAAATTGGCTTTTAGAAATTGGGTCGCTTCACTTTCAGGCAAAGGCCTAGAGAATAAATACCCCTGCGCAATATCACAATTTAAATTCTGCAAATATTGCAGTTGTTGCTCAGTTTCAATCCCTTCAGCCACCACACTCATGCCCATGGCTTTGCCCATAGCAATCATGGCACTAACAATGGCTTCTTGTTTGGTATTCCCAATTTTAGAAACAAAGCTACGGTCTATTTTTAAACTGTCAATTGGGAAGTCTGTTAAGTAAGAAAGTGAAGAATAGCCTGTACCAAAATCATCTAAGGCGATATGAATATCACGTTGTTTAATTTCATCTAATAAAGACTTCACGGTTGTGGAGTTTTCCACTAAAGAGGATTCGGTAATTTCTAATTCTAAGCTTGCACCTGAAATTTGATAGGTATTAATCGCATCATCTAAATCTTGCAGCAATTGACCACGTTGCAGTTGTTGTGCAACTACATTAACCGATACTTGGATATGATCAAAACCTAACAGATTCCATTCACGAATTTGCTTGGCAGTTTGTTGAATTACAACCCGACCAATATCGGAAATTAAACTGGTTTGTTCTGCAATAGGAATAAATAGGTTGGGTGGAATAATGCCTTTGGTTGGATGCTGCCAGCGCACCAATGCTTCAAACCCGATCACCTGATAATTATGGAAATCAATTTTAGGTTGATAATATACAATTAATTCATCATTTTTAATGGCTTGGCGTAAGTCACGCTCTAAATGTACATCCTGCTCTAGCAGTTTGGTGTTGTCTAAAGTGTAATATTTAATGGTATTGCCACCTAAACGCTTAGCCTCAGACAAGGCTTGTTCAGCACAATTATTTAGATAATCCAACTGGCGTCCATGTTCAGGATAGAGGGAAACCCCCATCGATAGGGTAATAATATGTTCTTGTCCCTGTACATTAAACGGCAAATTAAAGGCTTTGGTGATACGTTCACAGTGCTCTTCGATTGAAGGGCGAATATGAGAAATTTCATAAACAATTGCAAAATCATCGCCATTTAAGTGTGCAACAAACAGCGCTTCGGCATTGGTGATACGTAAACGCTGCGCCACTTGGCGGAGTAATTCATCGCCACCATTATTGCTTAAATATTCGTTTAAAGGTCTGAAACGGTCAATATTGAGTCGAATGACTGCCAATTGCTGCAATGAATCTTGCTGTGAAATAAGATATTGATGTAGTTGATAATTATAATAAAAACGATTGGGGAGATCGGTCAGCGCATCATAATTTTCTAAATAGGATAAACGCTGTTCTTGTAGTTTATGTTCGGTTAAATCAGACACAATTCCTATATAATTAATAATACGGTTTTGCTCATCTTTGACTGCATTGATATGCAAACGAACTTCTAATTCTTTTCCTGAGCGGAATTTTATACTCTTTTCAGTATGATATTCACCCTTGTTGAGTAATTGTTGAACAATTTCCTCTTGTGTCATGCGTGGATTTGCTTTGTTGGATTTGACTAAATCAAACAGATATTTACCTATAATATGGTCACGTTGAAATCCACTCATTTGTGCATAGAATGGATTGCTTTCAATATAGCGCAGGTTTTCATCTAAAATAAAAATACCTTCAGCTGCTTGTTCAAGTACGCTAGCAGTGAGTTTTAAGCGTTCTTGTGCAATCCGTTCTTGGTGAATGTCACGGCGAACCCCGACCATGCGTAAAGGTTTATTGGTGACAGGATCACGCTCAATTACCCGCCCAATATCTTGCACCCAATACCATTGACCTGAATTATGTTGTATGCGATAAGTGGCTTCATAGCGTTCTGTCTGACCACGTAAATGCTCTTTCATGGTTTGATGAAGGTGTGCAATATCATCACGGTGAATTAATTGCTGTAATTTATTCCGATGCTTTTTGGAGTTTTTTAAACGAGTTTGCTGTGAGCCAGTGCCAAAGACAATGCTTCTTTCTCTGATATTCCAGTCCCACGCTTTAATACCTGCGGCTTCATGTGCCAAAATTAAACTATGTTGTTGATTGATTAAATCTAGATGGGTTTGTTCTAAGTCAAAGGTACGTTCTCTAATTTTTTGTTCCAGTATTTGATTGTTAAATTGCAGTTGTAATTCAATATCTTTAGATTTGTTCATTTCCACTTGCAATTGTTGGCGGAGTTGATCTGTCCAGTCAACTTGTTGCTCTGCGGCTTTTTTTAATTGGTCGTTTTTAAAATTGATGCTCGATAACCGACGATGCATATGCATTGAAGTATTGGCACAAATGAGTAAGGTGATTAATGCAAAATTTGTTGCCAGAAAAAAGAAAGCAGAAGTTTCAGAACGAATTAAAAACTGCGCGGCAATATAGGGCGTAATGACTGGAATGAATACCCAACAAAAATAACTCAAGCGTTGCGTTAAAAAGGTGAGTGCAAAGGTTTGACTCACAATAATTAATAAGGCGGCTAGAATAATGGCTTCATGGATGTTCAGTTCAGGGTTTTGATGGGGTAAAAAGTAATACAGCAAAGTTACCCCAACTGCGATTGCAGTTCCGATTAAGAAACATACCAATTTTAACCAGCGATCTGCATGTTGGAGTTGATATTGTCCTGCTTTAAAGTGAATCGCAGTGAGCAGTAAACACAAACCAATGGTCAGTTCAGTGAGAATAAACCAGATATTGAGGTAGGGTGATGACTGTGAGAAAGAAATTTGATAAATAAAAAACACATACAGGCAAACAATCAGGATGCTGACCAAAAAGAATCGAATAAGCCGAATGGTATTGGTGATTTGCGCAGCATCTAAGTATTGCTGCAACAATTCATCTTGAGCGTCTGACATACTTCCCCAAAATCTAGTTAAATGATTCCATCATTTATATTTTTAAATAACATCACTTTCATGCATAAAATATTGCTGTTTTGTGTTTAAATTTATGCAAATTTTTTAATATATTGTTCGAGATTAATCCTGTACTTTATAAATTGCAATGTTATTGGCAATCGATTTCTGTAAAAACGGATAAATTACTCAGCCAAGCGATAATTTAAGAGAGCTAAAGCAACCACAGGTGCGGTTTCAGTGCGTAATACCCGAGTACCAATACACCAGTTTTGAAAGCCAACCGCATTGGCAGCGCTAATTTCTGTTTCGCTTAAACCACCTTCAGGCCCAATTAATAAAGCCAAATCTTTACTGACATTGTTTAGCACATCTACTTGATCTTTATTCGGTGCTAACACTAATTTGGTGGTAGGAAGGTCACTATTCAGCCAGTCCTCTAAACGTAGTGGGGCTAAAATTTTCGGTACGATATTCATGCCACATTGTTCACAGGCTGCAATGGCAATGCCTTGCCAATGATCTAATTTTTTTTGATCGCGGTCATATTTTAAGCGCATTTCACAGCGTTCAGAGGTGAGCAACTGAATGTTAGTCACGCCAAGCTCTACCGCTTTTTGAATCGCATAATCCATACGATCGCCTTTGCTCATTACTTGTCCTAATAAGGCGCTAAAGCTTGGGATGCGATTGTCTGGATTAAAACTTTTAATCTGCACTTGCGCTGTTTTTTTGGTAACTTCAACCAGTTCCACTTCATATTCACCACCTTGCCCATTGAACAAGGTGGCGGTTTCACCGACTTGTGCGCGTAGTACTTTCACCCAGTGATGAAATACTGTTTCAGTCAGTTCAACTTGTGTATCTACTGCTAATTCAGCCTCAATATAAAAACGGGGCATAGGGATTACTCGTTCAAGTCAATAAATATGAAAAATACAGCTTAAGCCAAACCAAGATCTGTCACTAATTGACGAGTCGGTTCGGTGTTGTTCATGGTGTAAAAATGCAAACTTGGCGCACCACCTGCAATCAGGCGTTCGCACAGTTTAATGATTACCTCATGACCAAAAGCTTTGATTGAAGCTGTGTCATCACCATAAGTTGCCAATTGTTTGCGAATCCAACGTGGAATTTCCGCACCTGTACCATCTGCAAAGCGAATTAAATTGCTGGCATTGGTAATCGGCATAATGCCAGGCGCAACAGGAATATTCACACCTTGTTTTTGAATACGTTCTACAAAGTAGAAGTACGCATCTGGATTGAAAAAGAACTGCGTGATGGCAGCATTAGCACCTGCATTTACTTTGGTGACAAAGTTTTTAATGTCTTGATCAAAGTGATCGGCTTGTGGATGCATTTCAGGATAAGCCGCAACTTCAATGTGAAAATGATCACCTGAATGTTCACGAATAAAACGTACCAAGTCAGAGGCATACGGCAATTCGCCTAAACCAACTTGACCTGAAGGTAAATCACCACGCAAAGCCACAATGCGGTCAATGCCTTGTGCTTTATAAATATCAAGCAATTCAGCAATACGCGCTTTGTCATCACCAATACAAGACAGGTGCGGCGCTACAGGTGTGCCTTTGCCATTGAAGTCGCTAATGGTCGATAAAGTACGTTCACGAGTAGAACCACCTGCACCATAAGTGATAGAAAAAAACTCTGGATTTAAAAGTTGTAATTCTTGATGCACAACTTTGAGTTTTTCTGCACCTACATCGGTTTTAGATGGGAAAAATTCAAATGAAATAGGAACTTGTTTGGTCATGATTAAATCCTTGTTATAAATACTTATTTATATTTTTTCACCTCTCCTAAATCCTCTCTTGCGCTGGGTTTAAAAGCAGTGCTTTAAACTTGCTCAGGAGAGGACTTACCCTCGAATACATTCATTAAACAATGAATCATTCCCTCTCCCTATGAGAGAGGGTTAGGGAGAAGGATTAAAAACTTAGTATTTATAAGCATCCGATTTAAACGGACCTTCAACAGCTACACCTAAGTAGTCCGCTTGTACTTGAGTCAATTGTGTTAATACACCACCAAAACCAGCAACCATTGCAGCAGCAACTTCTTCGTCTAGTTTTTTCGGTAAGATTTCAACACGAATTGCCGCTTGTTTTTGATCGGCAGGAAGATCGGCAAATTTCTCTGCAAATAAGTGCATTTGTGCCAATACTTGGTTCGCAAAAGAACCGTCCATAATACGTGATGGGTGACCTGTTGCGTTACCCAAGTTCACTAAACGACCTTCAGAAAGCAAGATTAAATAATCGTTTTCGTTTTCTGAACGATACACTTGGTGTACTTGTGGCTTCACTTCAACCCACTTATAACCACGTAAGTAGTTGGTGTCGATTTCAGTATCGAAGTGACCAATGTTGCATACAACAGCGCCTGCTTTAAGTGTATCTAGCATTGCTGCGTCACACACGTGATAGTTACCTGTTGTAGTCACAATCAAGTCAGTATTTTCTAAAAGCTCTAGGTTCACGTCTGCTTTATTGCCTGTTTGTACGCCATTCTTGTACGGAGATACAACTTCGTAACCATCCATACATGCTTGCATTGCACAAATTGGGTCAATTTCAGAAACACGAACAATCATGCCTTCTTGACGTAAAGATTGTGCAGAACCTTTACCTACATCACCATAACCAATAACCAATGCACGACGACCAGACAATAACATGTCTGTACCACGTTTAATCGCATCGTTGAGTGAGTGACGGCAACCGTATTTATTGTCGTTTTTAGATTTAGTCACAGAGTCGTTGACGTTAATTGCAGGCACTTTTAAAGAACCATCTTTCCACATTTCAATTAGACGTTGTACGCCCGTAGTGGTTTCTTCAGTAATACCGTGAATGCGCTCTAATAATGCAGGATATTTCTCGTGAACAAGTGCAGTTAAGTCACCGCCATCGTCCAAAATCATGTTGGCATCCCATGGTGTGCCATTTACATTAATTTGTTGTTCAAGACACCATACATATTCTTCTTCAGTTTCGCCTTTCCAAGCAAAAACAGGCACACCTGAAGCAGCAATTGCTGCAGCAGCGTGGTCTTGAGTAGAGAAAATGTTACAAGAAGTCCAACGAACTTCTGCGCCCAATTCAACTAGCGTTTCAATTAAAACAGCAGTTTGAATGGTCATGTGGATACAGCCGAGAATTTTCGCGCCTGCAAGAGGTTTTGCAGCTGAGTAGCGCTTACGCAAACCCATAAGGGCTGGCATTTCTGCTTCTGCAAGTTTGATTTCTTTACGACCAAAATCAGCTAGTGTGATATCGGCAACTTTATAATCTGTAAATGAAGCATTAACCGCGTTCATCACGATCTCCTTATAAAAAACAATTGATCATTCAGTTCGCGGATGCCGTTTCTTGCATAGCAAACGCGTTGCTATGCTGGTCGAGCCTGGCGATTTTACATTTCGTGCCTGTAAAACGTCGCAGCATCCCTCGACTAGCGCGATATTGTACTTGGAAATTGATTCAGTTCCAATCATGTTTTGTTTATTATCACTACAAACATATTTTTGAGATTGAATGATGGCTTTAAAGCTTCCTCAAGAGTTGGCAAATTTAGAAGCCAACGGCGGGATTTACGCAGTGTGGATGTTGCTACGACACTTAGGAATTGATGCCGATATTCAACAATTGATTGAAGTGTGTGGTTATACGCCAGAGCAGGGCACAACCACAATTGGTTTGGCTGTTGGACTGAAAAAGTTTGGCTTTAATGTGCAGTTTTATACTGACCCTGACCCAGATTTACAAGATGCAGAAAAGTTAAGTTATGCCGAAGCTAAACAGCTTAAATTGCCTGTATTGGCGGCAATCGGCTATCAGCAAATTCAGCACGCATTTGATGAAAATAAATTTGTAATTGTCTACTACGACACTTTAGAAGGCGTGGGCAATCACTCATTGCTATATTCAATTGATGATGCTGAAATTTGTTTCTTTGACAGTTTTGAGCCGATGCCTGCGGCTGTGTTTGAACAACAGCGTCAGCAAGAGGGCATTTGCAGACAAGTAATTGTGGTCGAAGTCTAAGTGTTATTCAAAGTCTAAGCTTTATTCAATGACGATTCGAGTCATGCAAAAAATTGTCTAGCCCATCAATTGATTGGCTAGACAAAGGGATTACTCCGCTGCGTCTGCTTTTTGTGTCCAATATTCAGCTTTATTTTCGTCAGCATCTACACCCAAAGCATTTGCATAAATAAAAGCAAGGTCTCGCATGGCTTGTACTTCGCCCAATTCTGCTGCTTGCTGTACCAATGCCACAGAGCGAGCGACATCTTGTTCAACCACATCACCACGACGGTAGTAGCCTGCCAACTCTAAAATAGCGGCAGGGTGTTGTGCATCACTGGCTTTTTTGAGCCAGACAAAAGCATCTTCAAAATGTTGTTTGGCATCTTCAGGGTCATCTTCTAGAACATCTTTGGCATATACGGTATAGCCTTCACCAAGCCAATACATGGCTTCGATATGTCCGTTTGCGGCAGCTTTGAGCGCCCATTGTTCGGCAAGTTCAATATCTTCATTAAAATCGCTTTGCATATACAGCACCGCCATTTCAAATTGGGCATCGGCTTGTCCTGCAATGGCGCGGTTCATTAGCGCAGGGGAGATTGAAACAGATTCTGACATAATGTCATCCAGCAAAATTACAACATAAGATTGTGCGATAGCCTAAAAGGTCTGCTGGGAAAAAGCCATCTTCGGTGTGATTTTTTAAAAAATTAGGGTTAATTGATCATGCGTTTATGCAGACAATAACAAAAAATCACTTGAGCCATATCGTCAAGTTTCAATATGCTGAATGTTAAACATGGTCATAATGAGAACAATAAGATGGCAAATTTTTTAACTGCTGAACAAGCAAAAGTTTATTCAGATCATGCCAAGCTAGATATTGAATTATATAAGCAGCGTTTGGCGTCTTTAATCGAAGAGAATGCCAAGCAGGGCAATACCGCAGTTTTTACTGTGCTGCCAAAACATTTACCTTTAGAAGATATTCGAAATTTATCGGCACAGCTGACTGATTTGGGTTATCAGGTGCGCTTTGAGTTAAATGAGTTCTTTTATAGCTTTAATGTGTATTGGATTTAAAACTCAACTCTACCGACATTTCACCAAATAGTTTTAGTGAAATGTCGAGCGTTTATATTTTTGATTTAGATTGCGTTTAAGTATTTGCAGTATGTTCTGCCAAAACTTCCAACGCTGCGCGAAAAGCTTCCTGAGTTGCAGGTGCGCCACAATAAGGCAAGCTGTGTAACAAGACTTCCTGAATTTCTTCGACACTTGCCCCGTTATTTAGCGCACCACGAATATGTCCTTTAAGCTCTGTCGGGCTTTTTAAAGCAGTTAAAAAGGCGATAGTAATTAAGGAACGATATTTGCGTGGTAACACACCTTCACGTTGCCAAGTTGAACCCCATGCATGTTCATTAATCCAGTCCTGCAAAGGTTGGGTAAATGGTACAGTGTTGTCCTGTGCGCGTTTTACAAAGCTTTCGCCCATGACTTCAGTGCGAACTTTTAAGCCATTGTCATAGTCTTGTTGTGACATTTTACTATCCCTGTTTTATTGTTTGAGCTCGGTGTATAGATTAAGTGCATAGATTAACAATTTATGGCGATGACACCATGCGCACTTGGTCGTAGACCATCAAAAAATATTCACATCTATCTATTTTTAATATATCCACAAGGTATAAAAAACCCCGAACATAAAGTCGGGGCTGTTTTAGCTTTATCGCAAATTTTGAAATAAGCGAGTGTTAAGCTTCAATGGTTTGCACGCTAATTTTTTTAGCAGGGTCGGCTTTACGACGTACTGTTGGTACAGGTTCACCATAATATTGACGGTCTGCAAAATAACTTGAACGTACCATTGGCGCAGCCCAAATATTTTTAAAACCTAACTTTTGACCATGCGCTGTATAACGCTCAAATTCTTCAGGTGTTACAAAGCGGTCAATTGGCGCATGTTCTTTAGATGGCTGTAAATATTGACCAATGGTCACATAATCTACATCGTGCGCTTTAAGATCATCTAACAGTGCAATAACTTCTTCTTCAGATTCTCCAATACCTACCATCAAACCGCATTTGGTTGGAATATCTGGGCAATATTCTTTAAACATTTTCAGCAAGTTCAAAGAGTGCTGATAGTCTGAACCCGGACGCATGGCTTTATATAAGCGTGGCACAGTTTCAATGTTGTGGTTAAAAACATCTGGCGGACATTCGGTCATAATGCGTAGTGCAATATCCATACGACCACGGAAGTCTGGCACCAAAATTTCTAACAACGTATTTGGGCTTAAAGAGCGGGCTTCTTTAATACAATCGACAAAATGTTGTGCACCACCATCTAACAAGTCATCACGGTCTACAGAGGTGATCACGGCATATTTTAAGCATAAGTTGGCAATGGTTTCTGCCATGTGACGAGGTTCTTCAGGATCTAGTGCATTTGGACGACCATGCGCAACATCACAGAACGGGCAGCGACGGGTACAAATATCACCCATGATCATAAAGGTTGCTGTACCACCACCAAAGCATTCTGGAAGGTTTGGACAAGCGGCTTCTTCACAAACGGTGTGCAATTTTTGCTGACGCAAAGTGGTTTTAATACGTTGAACTTCTTCTGGTGCCGTCATTTTGACCCGAATCCAGTCAGGTTTACGAGGCGTTTCAACCGTAGGAACAACTTTTACAGGAATACGTGCGACTTTTTCAGCACCACGAAGTTTGACACCCTGTTCTGGTTTACGGTTTGCAGACATATTCAACTTTTCCACTGTTTTTGAAAGGGGAGAGATTTAGTGTAGGCTAGATTTTACGTGAAATAGAGTCTGATTAAACCGAATCTAAGTGCAAAAGTAAAATGTCACCTTAACTTCATCATAAGACGGTTATTATAACGAAATTGTGCTTAAATTGGGTAAAAACGATATTCATATAAAAAATGTGGTTATCACGTAATATATGCACAGTAAATACAGAAAATTCAAAAGATTTACGTCATAATATAGCCCATTGAAAAGACAGATTTAAAGAAAAGGAGCGTTGAATGCCACGTAAAAAAGAGGTCGTTAGTGGAACTTTCGTGAAGTACGATGCGGTTGTTCTCGGTTCAGGCCCTGCGGGTGAAGGCGCGGCAATGAAACTTGCCAAATCTGGTAAGCGTGTTGCGATTGTAGATGTTCGTGAGCAGCTTGGCGGTAACTGTACCCATGTGGGTACCATTCCAAGTAAAGCATTGCGTCAGACAGTGTCGAATATTATCCGTTATCGCCGTGACCCAATGTTTAAAAAAATGGGCGATTGGCGTCAGTTCACCATGAAGCAAGTGTTGCAAAGTGCGCATAAAGTTATTCAGCAGCAAGTTGAAACGCACTCTCGCTTTTATGACCGTAATGAAATTGCGATTTATCATGGTCGTGCTTATATCCAAGATAAAAATACGGTCTTGGTATTTGGTGCAGATGGCATTAAAGAAACCATTATGTGTCAGCAAATTGTGATTGCGACAGGTAGCCGTCCATATCGTCCAGAAATGTTGGATTTCAACCATCCACGTGTATTTGATTCAGACAAAATTTTGGATTTGGATTTCTCGATTCAAAAAATTATTATTTATGGCGCGGGTGTGATTGGTTGTGAATATGCATCCATCTTCATTGGTTTAGATCATAAAGTTGATTTGATTAATACTCAGCACAAATTGCTCAGCTATTTGGATGATGAAATTTCAGATGCCTTGTCATATCACTTGCGTGCGCAAGGGGTACTGATTCGCCACAATGAGCAAATTGATCATTTAGAAACTTTTGATGATCACGTGGTTTTATATTTGCAAAGTGGCAAGAAAATCAAAGCCGATGCGATTTTGTGGTGTAACGGTCGTTCGGGTAATACCGATGGTTTAGGTCTTGAAAATGTCGAACTTAAGCCAAACAGCCGTGGTCAGTTAACAGTCAATGATCAATATCAAACCGAAGTAGAGAATATTTATGCTGCGGGCGATGTAATTGGTTGGCCTTCGTTAGCATCAGCTGCCTATGACCAAGGTCGTTGCGCGGGTGCAAATATGAGTGGCGAAGAAAATGTTGCGCCTGTGACCGATATTCCAACAGGTATTTATACCATTCCAGAAATTTCTTCGATTGGTAAAACTGAGCAGGAATTGACGGAAGAAAAAATTCCTTATGAAGTTGGTCAGGCATCTTTCCGTCATTTAGCGCGTGCGCAAATTACGGGTGATACAGTGGGTGAATTGAAGATTTTATTCCACCGTGACACTTTAGAAGTATTGGGTGTGCATTGCTTTGGTAATAATGCGGCAGAGATTATCCACATTGTTCAGGCGGTGATGAACAGCCCGAACAATACCATTAAGTATTTTGTGGAAACCACATTCAACTACCCAACCATGGCGGAAGCGTATCGTGTGGCGACCTTGAATGGGATGAATCGTTTGTTTTAAGCAGATTCTGCTGACTGCAAAATAGAAAATTTAGAACACCTCATAAGATCATTTTTGTGGGGTGTTTTTTATTGCCTTGCTGTAGGAAAATTTATGCATTGAGGGAAAGTTGATTTGTGGAACATAGAGTATTAAATATCAATCATGACCGATGCTGCACTGCGTTGTGCTTCGCCATGAAAAACAGCTTCAATATTGTTACCATCAGGATCAAGCACATAAGCTGCATAATAACCAGGATGATAAGCACGTTCATCAGGTTTGCCATTGCATCTACCACCATGCGCCAATGCTGCAAGATAGAAAGCATTGACCATTTGACGATTTTTAGCTTGAAAGGCGAGATGATGACGCCCAGTGAGTGTACCTTGTGCGGCAGGGCTTTCTACTGACGAGATAAAGAGTTCATCTGCCCAAAAGTGATCATTGGCTGTTCCCATAACTGGAATATCCAACACTGCCAAGATGGTGGTATAAAATGCTCGACTTGCCTCAAGGTCATTCACCACAAGATGAATATGGTCAATCAGTCTTCCACGATGCAATTGAATCTGCATAAGACGCTCCATGTCTAAAGCGGAATTTTGAATAGCAAAATAGACTTAATATTTTAGAGATTGGGTTTTAATGCGCACAAAACGCCTGATTAAAATATTCGAATAGTTGTGGCGTTTGCATCCATAAAAAAATTGAAAAGACGAGCAGGGCAATAACCGCCAGCGCGAGCAGCACTTTAAAATTAAATAAAGAATTAGTCATGAATGACGTGCTCCTCATCTACCCAAAAATGGACCAAGACCGCAAACGCACTTAAAGCAATAGAAACAATCCAGATTGCATTATAGTTACCTGTCAGATCGTGATTTAAACCGCCAAGCCATCCACCAAAAAATGAGCCGACTTGGTGTGTGAAAAACACAATGCCGCTGAGCATGGTCAGGTACTTAATCCCAAACATATTTGCCACAATACCATTGGTCAAAGGCACTGTAGATAACCACAATAAACCCATAATGATCCCGAATGCATAAATTGTCCAGATGCTTAAAGGCAGGATTAAAAAGGCGATAATGGCAATGCCGCGTAGTCCGTAAAGCCACATCAGCAAATGCGGTTTCGAATAGCGACCGCCTAACCAACCCGCCGTATAGGTGCCTACAATATTAAATAAGCCCACGAGTGCTAGAAAAACTGTGCCTGTGGTTGCATTAAAGCCATGATCAATTAAGTAGCTAGGGAGGTGAATCCCGATAAAAACCACTTGAAAGCCACAGACAAAAAAGCCCAAAGCTAAAAACCAAAAGGGTTTATGGTTTTTGGCAATCACCAAAACCTGCTTAAAGCCTAAAGCGGGTTGGCTGACTGAACTTGCATTAGGGTTTTGATACATGGGTGCTTTGAGCATCCATGCCAAAGGAACAATCAAGGCAATTAAAATCGCACTGACAATTAATGCGCCCGACCAACCTACACTTTGTAATAACAATAAGGTCGATGGCAACATGATAAATTGCCCAAACGAGCCTGCAGCACTGGCAATACCCATTGCAAGGCTACGCTTTTCTGGAGGAGCAGCGCGACCTACTGCAGAAAGTAGCACAGGGAAAGAGGTTGCAGAAAGTGCCAAACCTAAAATTAAACCCACACTTAAATTTAGCAATAACCCAGTCGAGCTGACGGCCATGAGCAATAAGCCGAGTGCATACAGTGCACCACCAACTGCAACTACAATTTTACTGCCGTATTTGTCTGCAAAAGCACCTGTGATGGGTTGGACTGCACCCCAAATCAGGTTTTGCATGGCAATGGCTAAACTAAAGACATTATGTCCCCAGCCAAATTCATGGCTCATCGGTACCAAATACAAACCAAATGCATGCCGAACCCCAAGCGATAATGCCAAAATAATGGCGCTTCCAATTAACATATAAATTAGAGGTTTGGAAAATTGAGCATTCGACATAAGGCATCCACGTATGGCTAACAGCTTGTTATGGTAATCGATTCAGCTCAAGAGCGCGATAAAATAAAATTCATCAAATGATAAAATTGAGTTATCAAGATAGAAGCGATTGCTTTAATTAAATAGTGTAAGAAAAAATAAGACGACCGTAGCCGTCTTAAATTTAGTTGAAAGTGGAAAAGTAAAATTAGAGATTAAAAGCGCATCCCAAAGCCAGCGTATGCAATGATCGGATTCACTTCAATATCTGCTTTAGAGTGAATCAATTCACCATGTTTGGCATCGGTCACCGTAATGGTGGTTTCATTTTTAAGGTGTGCATAAGATAGTGAACCAACTGCAAACCATTTTTCATTAAAGTCATAGGTAAAACCTACGGTGGCAACAGGTGCAAACGCATCGGTGGCATCTAACTCAACTTTTGGGTTGGCTGAACTTGGTTTGCCTTCTAAAGATGCGCCTGATTTTCCTTCTTTAATATTGGCAATCATGTGACCTGAAGCAATTAAGTCCTGCTCAGTACGTGGATTAATTTCTAACTCATTGAAATAGGCATACATCAAACCGACGCCAACATAGGGGCGGAACTTATTTACGCCTGTTTTGCCAAAGTGATATTGAAACTCAAATGCAGGTGTCCATGCTCGGGCAGAAGCAGCAGGGCCATGTGCTGCTAAATCGGTAATGAAAATATCGTTTTGTAATTCTAGCTCACCCAACGCACCGCCTAATGGACGTGCAATTGCGGAGAAAGGTGCATAAATTTTCCCTTTGCCTTGCAAATCAACTTTAGGTGGAATGCCGCCTTTGACTTCAAAGGAAATATTATCAGTAAAGAAATAGTTACTGATGATACCCAGTGTAGTGACATCATCTGCTTCTAAACCTGTACCGGGATTATCCCATTGTTCCAAACCTGAAATTGTGGCTTGTCCACTCATGTTGGCAGGCACGGTAGGCAGCAAATTTAATGCTCCGCTTAATAATATGGGTGGCTCAAAACCGTCACGTAAATTATCTTTTACAGTTTGCGATTGAACCTCACCGACATCCGCTGTGTAGCCATTGTGGATGGCTGTATTGACCCGAAAAGGTTGTGCTTTACCTTGTGGCATAACGTGCAGCGCACCTACCGAAACAGAAAAGCGTTTAAAACCATCACCATCTTTTAAACTAAAATAAGGTGAGTTGGCATAACTGATGACTGGCAAACTACTCAGTGCCAAACAGCATAGTGTTTTTTTCATTGTGGAACTCCATGTCCAATTTTGCTTGTTGTTATTTACGGGATTGTTATGCAAGGCATTATGAAATGGACTGGAAAAATAAAACTGTTGTTTTTACAAGATATTTTTTTAAACTTTTGTGAATAACTGGAAAAGTGTGCAGGTGTTTTGTTAAATCCAAAACTGTTGAATACGTGAAAATGCTTGTTTTATTGGATGGCTTTAAAGTTCTATTGGTTTGAAATAAAAAGATTTTATAGAAATTGTATGCGTTGAAATTAATAAAAAAGACCAGTCGGAACTGATCTTTTTGACATACGGGTTAAATTTTTAGCCAATGACAGATTTTGGCTGCAAACACGTTATGCAGTAAAGCGTGATAAATCTTCATCAGGGCGGGCAGTCAGCACTTCCAAGCCATCTTTGGTGACCAAAATGGTGTGTTCAAACTGTGCCGATAATTTGTGGTCTTTGGTCACCACTGTCCATTTATCGCCAAGTAATTTGGTTTGCCATACGCCTGCATTGACCATTGGTTCAATGGTAAAAGTCATACCTTCTTCTAAAATCATGCCTGTGTTGGCTTGACCATAGTGCAATACTTGTGGCTCATCGTGGAAGGTCGTCCCAATACCATGACCGCAATATTCACGCACGACACTAAAGCGTTCAGATTCAACATATTTTTGAATCGCATGACCAATATCACCAATGGTTGAACCGGGTTTAACGGTTGCCATACCGCGATACATCGCTTCTTGGGCAACTTTGCATAAACGATTGGCTAAAATGGAAGTTTCACCACCCACGATATACATCATATTGGTATCGCCGTGGAAACCATCTTTAATGACTGTGACATCAATATTTAAAATATCGCCTTTCTTCAGCACTTTACTTTCTGACGGAATACCGTGACAAACCACATGGTTAACCGATGTGCAAATGGTGTGTTGGAATGCTGGACGACCCGGAGCAGCACCATAACCTAAGCAGGCAGGAATAGCTTGTTGTTGATTGACAATATAGTCATGGCAAATCGTATCCAGTTCGAGCGTAGTAACGCCTGGTTTAACGTGTGCTTTGATCATCTCCAAAACTTCTGCCGCCAGTCGTCCTGCCACGCGCATTTTTTCAATATCTTCTGCGGTTTTGATGAGTCGACGAGGTGCTTGATAAGTTGTGTTCATGATCTTTAAAAACTTTTGGAAATTTGTGTGTGACTATGGTATAAATAGCCGCCCATTTTATCAAATGCTTTTTATGAATATGTTTCAAAGAGCTTGGTAAAAGGGAAATTAAAAATCCGCACATATATCGTCACATTACTCTGGGTGCCCTTTGGGGTGGAGAATGCGGATATATGGAGGCCTAACCCAAACATTTAAGGTAAAGAAAATGGCAGATTACAACGTAAGCATGCGCGACCTTCTTCAAGCTGGCGCACACTTTGGTCACCAAACACGTTTCTGGAACCCAAAGATGCGTCAATACATCTTTGGTGCGCGTAACAAAATTCACATCATCAACCTTGAACACACTGTTCCTGCGTTAAATGATGCTTTGAACTTTGCAAACCAATTGGCTAGCAAAAAGAACAAAGTTTTGTTCGTTGGTACAAAACGTGCTGCTTCTGCAATCATCCGTGAACAAGCTCAACGCGCTGGTCAACCGTATGTAGATCACCGTTGGTTAGGTGGTATGTTGACGAACTGGAAAACACTTCGCCAATCTATCAGCCGTTTAAAAGATCTTCAAGTTCAGTCTACTGACGGTACTTTTGCTAAGCTTACTAAACGTGAAGCTTTAGAGCGTAGCCGTGAAATGGAAAAACTTGAGCGCGCTTTAGGCGGTGTGAAAAACATGGGTGGTTTACCTGACGCATTATTCGTAATTGACGTTGATCACGAAGCAATTGCAATTAAAGAAGCTAAAAACTTAGGTATTCCTGTAATCGGTATCGTAGATACAAACTCTAACCCAGACAACGTAGACTACGTTATTCCGGGTAACGACGATGCGATCCGTGCAGTAACACTTTACGCTTCTTCAATGGCTGATGCGATCATTGCTGGTAAAGAATACGCTCAAACTCAAGCCAATGCTCAAGCAAAAGGCGAAGAAGCTCCTGCTTCTGAGGCTTAATGCGTTTTGACGTAAGCTTGTCATTTTTGCGACATGTGATGGTGGCAAAGTAAGCGTCATGTATGCAGACGGCCCAAGAGACACCCTCTGGGCCGTTTCTGTTAAAAAAAGAATTCATTTTCTACCGATTTTAGGAGATAAACATGACTGCAGTTACAGCAAGCATGGTTAAAGAATTGCGTGATCGTACTGGTCTAGCAATGATGGAATGTAAAAAAGCATTAACAGAAGCGGGCGGTGACATCGAATTAGCGATTGACAACCTTCGTAAATCTGGTCAAGCAAAAGCTGCTAAAAAAGCAGGTAACATTGCTGCTGACGGTGCAATCACAATCGTTCAAGAAGGCAACAAAGCGATTCTTTTAGAAGTAAACTGTCAAACTGACTTCGTTGCAAAAGACGAAAACTTTGCTGGTTTCTCTGCGAAAGTTGCTGCTGCTGCTCTTGCTGCAAACGAAACTGATGCTGCTAAAATTGCTGAACTTAAACTTGAAGATGGCGCAACTGTTGAAGAAACACGTGTTGCACTTGTTCAAAAAATTGGTGAAAACATCCAAGTTCGTCGTGCACAAATCGTTGAAGGTGAAAACCTTGCTGTGTACAAGCACGGTTTAAAAATCGGTGTTGTTGTTTCTTACACAGGTGATGCTGCGACTGGTAAAGGTATTGCAATGCACGTTGCTGCATTCAACCCAGTTGCTGTTACTGCTGAACAAGTTCCTGCTGATCTTATCGCTAAAGAGAAAGAAATTGCAGAAGCGAAAGCAGTTGAATCTGGTAAGCCTGCAAACATCGTAGAGAAGATGGTAACTGGTTCAGTTGAAAAATACTTGAACGAAGTTGCGCTTGATCGTCAAATGTACGTAATTGACAACGAGAAGAAAGTTGCTGAAGTATTAAAAGCAACTGGTACAACTGTTGCTCAATTCGTTCGTTTCGAAGTAGGCGAAGGTATTGAGAAAAAAGCAGAAATGAGCTTCGCTGAAGAAGTTGCTGCTGCTCAAGCTGCTGCAAAATAATTTTTACTTAAGGTAAAATATTTTGTAAGGAAAGCCCCAATTTATTTTGGGGCTTTTTTGTGAATATAGATTTTGGCAATATGCAATCGTGGCATAAATATTGAGATGAAGATTAAAGATATTAATTTTAAATCAGTATGTTACGAATAATTGACTTAATCGTATAGGGTGGAATCAGAACAAGAAGGTTATATGGCAAATAAAAAGAATTTAAGCATCGGCGCAATTATTGTAGTGCTAATTGCTGCATTTTTTGGCATAGATTTACAGCAGTTTCAGTCTGAAACATCAAATGCACCATCTACAAGTACTGCTCGCACATCGCAAACTGAAAAAGAGCAGTTAGACGTACAGCGAGATGCGCTGCAAGATGATGCTCAGGGTGTTCAGCTGATTGAACGTGCGTTTGAGCGCAAACAGAGCGATTTACAAGTCCGTGCGAGTGGGCAGGTCATTGCAGTGTTAGCGGATGACAACGAAGGCTCACGTCATCAAAAATTTATTTTAAAACTGAATAATGGGCAAACTGTATTGGTTGCACATAATATTGATCTTGCACCACGAATTACCAATATTGCAAAAGGTGATACTGTTGAGTTTTTTGGTGAATATGAATACTCAGATAAGGGTGGGGTGATTCACTGGACGCATCATGATCCAGCAAATAAACACGTGGGCGGATGGTTAAAACATCAAGGAAGAACCTATCAATAACGGTTCTTCCGATAACGAAAATAGGATATAGCGTTTAAATGCTCATAATGCTGTTTTTACGACGTGTTTTCCAAGAGGGTAGGATTTTACCTAAATAGGCATCCATGCACCAAATTGGGCCAATGAGAAGGAATTGGAGGTCTTTGAAGAATGAAGGCTTTTTCCCTTCAACTTTGTGACCATAAAACTGCCCAATCCACGCCAAAACAAAAATTGCGATATAAAAACCCATTCCAACAGGCAAAACATAAATCAGCCATGCCATTACCAGCATTAATGCTGCCATTGCAACTGCAAGAACCAAGTCTAAACGTGCATAAAAAATAAAACTGAGCACCAGAAGTAATGTTGTTAGTAAAGCGCTGAAATGCGCCAAGATACCGACAATCGAAAAAAAGATTGTTGGTACGCAAACCCAGTGAATTAATTTATTGGTTTTATTTTGATGGCTCTCGCTGTATTCATCTAGCCACTCACTTACTGTCTTCATGTACTACTCCTGTAGACCGATCATCCGTTGTTATTGTTTGATTGTCTAAAATATAACTGAGAACAGAGAGGTGGTCAAAACAGTATTCATATTTTCAAAATGAAGTGGCAACAAAATTTGTGTGGATCTTCTTGGTGCAGACATGCATGGGATGACTGTAAATCTTACAGGCATTAAAAAAGCCACATTGCTGTGGCTTTCAAGTCAAATGTGAAGTCGTGTAAGCGAATCTTAAGAGTTTGGACCGTCAATACGCTCAATGCTTACTTTGGCAGTACCTGCATTGGTGATGCCCAATTGTTTTGCAGCGCCATAAGAAAGATCGAGTACACGGTTGCCATGGAATGGACCACGGTCATTTACTTTAACTACAACGCTTTTACCATTGTTTTTATTGGTTACGCGAATATAGCAGTTTAGCGGCAGGCTACGGTGTGCAGCAGTCATTGCGTTCATGTCGAACGTTTCACCGCTTGCAGTTTTACGACCGTGGAATTGACGACCGTACCAAGATGCCATACCTGTTTGGCTAAATTTACGTACAGTGTTCGATGCCACTGTATTTAACTTTTCAATCACTGAAGGCTCTTCAGCAGGAATTTCAATTTTCGCTGCAATCGTTTGACGACGGATTTGGTCGCCTGAACGTTCGGTGATTGAAAGGCTATTCAAATTTGAGAAATGTGAATTAAAACTTTGTGCTTCTTTGTTGAGTACACGCGCAGCTAGGCTAGATGACTCATTATCATTGTTGAATGATGATTGCACCATTTCAGCTTGCGACTGACTTAGGGCAACAGCTGCAGAAAGTGCAAGTAAGTATTTAAGTGAACTATGCATGGTTTGAACTCCTGAAGACAGAATTTTTAACTTATTTCGCTCTTAACTGATTGAAATAGTGGTAATCCTGTCTGTAATTTCACTTTTTCGACTACATTTGACGAAATGGATAATATTCATCCCTCACTAAAGGTGTCTAGTCTTTATACGAAAATAATGACAAAAAGTACCAAAAACCAACTCTATTTGATTAAAAAATAATCAATATTGTAACATTGTATGTAAAAAGTTTGTTTTGTGATCAAATTGTCAAAAATATTTCTTGACTTTTTGGTTTTATATTTAAATTTGTACTTAGCGACTCGCAATTTCAGTGCCCAATAACCACAGTGCAGTCGCATACATACGGCTACGGTTATAAGTCGTAATCACCTGAAAATTTGGGTAGGTTATATAGTAGATATGACCATAATTTTCTTGTAATTGAATGACATTGACCAAGTCGAGGTTATCTATTTGCACAATTGGATTCATTGGCATCACGCCTTGCGATTTTAAAACCCCATAAGGTGTTGGCAGGGTCAAATCTTTGGCAATGACACTGTCAGGATTGTTGCCTGTATATCGTGCAGCAAATGCAATGGGTTGATTGCGCTGCCAGCCATGTTGTGCCAAGTAGTTTGCAATGGAGCCAATGGCATCGACTGCCGAGTTGCGTAGATCAATATGTCCGTTGCCGTCATAATCGACCCCAAATTTTGGAATATTGCTAGGCATAAACTGCGGATAACCAACAGCACCTGCATAAGAACCAACAATTGAAGAAGTTGGCACACCATCTTTATATGACCATGCGATCAGTGCTGCGAGTTCATCTTTAAAGTATTCCGCGCGACGTTCATAACCAAAGCCTAAGGTGGCAAGGGCATCACGGGTTACAAAAGAGCCCTTATTGCTTCCAAAACCTGTTTCTACACCCAGAATCCCTAAAATAATGGATTGCGGTACACCAAATTGCTGTTCAGCACGATTGAGCGTGTCTGCATATTGTTGTTTAAAGCGCACACCGCGCTGAATAGTGCTTTCTGCAAGGAAATTGGTTTTATAGTCGTACCAAGGCTTACTTTCGCCTGGGCGGTTCATGATGTTGATGATATTGGGTAAGTTTTTAGAGCCTTCCATCGCCCAATCGACTTGTGCTGCACTCAAGCCATAGGTCTGCATGGTTTTTTGTTTAAAACTGGCATAAGACGGATGATTTTGGAAATCATTGGCCAGACAAAAACTGGTGATAGAAAATGCACCAATGAGTAAAGAAAGACGTTTTAGTTTGTTATAAAAATCAAGTTTGAACATATTGAGGAAAATTCCAAATTGATGATTTACACAACTTATTTATATGCAGTAAATAAGTTGCTACTTATATATGAAGAATAAGCCGCTATTGGGGCCAAACTGCGAAAGCGAAGTAAGCGGCTAAGATAGCATTCATGCGTGACTGGTTTGCAAAAACTTATACAAAAATAGACAAAGAATGTGTAAAAAGCGCGCAGGATTTGTAACAAAATTCAATCTAGGTGCAAAAAGTTATTCTTGATTGTGCAAAAGTTGCAGACATATCCTGATATTGCATTGCATATAAAAATGCCTGATCAAAATCAGGCATTTTGCACTTAACATGCAACAAAAGGGCTTAAAACGCATTATGAGTTAAACCCACTGATATTAATGATGGAATAAGGTGTCGTGATATTCCGCTAAAACCAAGAGTTCCTCTTTGGTTAAATTTGGGATGATTTTATCCACCGCAATATGGACAGCTTTAATTACCGCTGCTGCGCCAATATCTGCTGCTTTACGCTTAATCATGCCCAAATCGAGGGTTTTGTTAAAGTCGCTCATAAAGTGGCGTACCGTCGCTTCTGCAAACTGTTTATATAGTTCGGTTAAAGCAGCTTTGTTCACTTCATTGCCTGCTTGAATTTCGGCATAGTTGTGTTTCAGGTTGGTCACTAAACTTGCATCGAGCGTTTCACCTACACGTGCATTGCCTGCTGCATCTTTAAAGCTACTGCGCTCAGAAAATTCAATCGATTGTTTCACGACATCATTTGGCGCTTAGCTTAATAATTGTTTTAGGAGTACTGCAACGGTAGATTTGACATAGCCCGCAAGTTTTTCGGCAGTGTCGCGTTTATCGCTGGCAGGAAAACGACGTACCAACTCGGTTAAAATGGCATCAATGATTTCTTCATTAATCATTAATGCGGTTTTGTCGCGCAGTGGGTACAGCGGCTCACTTGATTTTTTTTTCTGTTGTGCAGTTTCAATCGTATTTAATAATTCTGCAGATGGAATGAATCCAAAAAATGGCATTGTTCAACCTCAATGTTGTTATTGTCGCGCTAAACGAATAGGGCGAGGCATCCATGTTAAGTCCGATACACGGCAAGGGTTAATGTCTAAACCACCACGACGTGTATAGGTTGCATATACCATCAGTTTTTCTGGTGCGAATTTTTGCCAGATGTCTGCAAACATCTGTTCCACACATTGTTCATGGAAACCATTATGCTGACGATAAGAAATAATATAAGCCAAAATACTGCGATAACAAGGTTTTTTGCCTTGATAACGGATAAAAACCGTGCCCCAGTCAGGTTGTCCTGTGACAGGACAATTGCTGCGTAATAAATGTGAGAAAAGTTGTACCTCTATATCTTCCGCTTGTTCTAAATCGAATTGCAATAAACTTGGGTCAGGATGCTGCTCTAAACGCTCAGGCGTGAGCTGATCAATACAAATACCTTCAGGTTGGCTAATTGCCAAATCATCAACCTTAAATAAAGTTAGCGTAACAGGTGCTTGTGCTGCAGCCGTTAAATCATGCTCAACAGTTTCAATGAAATTGGCTTCAGACTGAAAGCGAGTAAAGTTCATACTATTAAAGTAGAGCTTTAATGATTTTGATTCGATCAGGTTAGGTGATGAAGCAGGTAGCGTAATCCGACCAATCGCAACCTGTGGAACACCTGCGGCATTCAACCACGAAATTTCAAAAACGTGCCACCAGTCTTGCCCGAGTTGAATTCCCTCAACATCTGCATATTTTTCACGTGCAGCAGCACGTGAAATAGGGAACAAAATATCGGGTTGATATTCTGTAGGATAATTGGTGTCTTTACCAAGAAGAGATTGTTCAACACTCATTATTCACGCATTCCTGAACCACGAGAAAGTAAATGATAGGCAATACCATAAAGCACTGCACAGCATAGTGTAATCACAGATAATGAAATCGTCACGTTGACATCACTATGTCCTAAAATGCCGTAACGGAAAGCATTAACCATATACACCACAGGGTTAATTAAAGAGAGATTTTGCCAAAAAGGGCTTAAGGCACTAATGGCATAGAATACACCACCTAAATAAGTCAGTGGAGTCAGTACAAAAGTTGGAATAATAGAAATATCATCAAATGATTTGGCATAAACAGCATTAATAAAACCGCCTAATGAAAATAAAAAGGACGTAATTAATACGGTATAAATGGTAACAAACCAATTGGTAATATAAAGGTCGGTAAAGAATAGACTCATGGTGGTGACAATAATACCGACCAATACGCCACGACTAACACCACCCAAAACATAGCCCCATAAAATGGCATGCAAAGGTACAGGGCTCATGATTAGTTCTTCAATGCTTTTCTGGAATTTTGCACTAAAAAAACTTGAAGATACGTTGGCATAGCTGTTGGTAATGACTGCCATCATAATTAAGCCGGGCACAATAAATTGCATATAGCTAAAGCCGCCCATTTCACCAATACGCGAACCGACCAAATTACCAAAAATCACGAAGTACAAACTCATGGTGATAGCAGGTGGTAACAAGGTTTGTGGCCAAATGCGCATAAAACGACGAATTTCTTTATGCACTAAGGTATAGAGTGCAATCCGCAGTTGGGTAAAATTCATTGCGCAGCTCCATCTAAATTCTTTTCGACCATTTTGACAAATAACTCTTCTAGACGGTTGGACTTATTACGCATACTGCGCACGCGAATGCCTTGTGCTTCTAAAAGTTGGAATAAATCATTTAAGGTGTGAGCTTTATCCATAGTGACTTCTAGGGTCACTGCATCAATTAAGTTGAAACGTACACCAATAATATCTAAATGAATGGGTTGAATCGGTTCAGCTAAATCGAAAATAAAAGATTCTTCACTTAACTGGTTTAAGAAGTTTTTCATGGAAGTGTCTTCTTTAATCACACCACGATCAATAATCGCGATACGACGACACAACATTTCGGCTTCTTCTAAATAGTGGGTAGTGAGAATGATTGAGGTGCCTTTATCATTCATCTCTGTTAAAAAATCCCACATTGAACGACGCAGCTCAATATCTACACCTGCAGTGGGTTCATCCAAAATAAGCAGTTTCGGCTCGTGCATCATGGCACGTGCAATCATTAAGCGACGTTTCATACCGCCAGACAGCATTCGCGCTTGAGTGGCACGTTTATCCCATAAACCCAGTTTTTCTAAATATTCTTCGGCACGTTGTTCGGCAACTTTGTTAGGGATGCCGTAATAGCCTGCTTGTGTGACCAAAATATCAAAGGTCTTTTCAAACTGACCAAAGTTAAATTCTTGCGGTACTACCCCTAAACATTGCTTGGCTTGGGATGGTTGGGTATCTAGATTATGCCCAAAAATTTCGACAGTACCTGCCGTTTTTTTGGTAAGAGAACTGATGATGCTAATGGTTGTAGATTTACCTGCACCATTAGGTCCAAGTAGGGCATAAAACTCGCCTTCAGGAACGGTCAAATTAATTCCTTTCAGTGCTTGGAAACCATTTCGATAGGTCTTTGACACGTCCCTTAACGTCAATGCATCAGTCATGAAATTCTCACTTGAGGAATAGAGCTACTATTGTGAGCGATCCGCGTCAATAAACCAAGTAAGTTACATGGAATTCTATGTTGCAAGTTTGGAACATTGTTTAAAGCATAAGCATAAAAATACGTAACTTATATATAGTTGCTTTACCTTCAGCAATTTTTTGTTATGATGTGCAGCGCGCGCTCATAGCTCAACTGGATAGAGTACAGGTCTCCGAAGCCTGTGGCGTGGGTTCGAGTCCCGCTGAGCGCACCACATAATCATATTAAGTATTTGATTTTAAACAATAATATAAATAAAAATCATATCCTATGTACTCATTTGTGTACTCATAATTAATTACACCACTTTGTAAGCTAATATTTCATAGTTTTCAAAGAAATCTTCTATTATGTTGATATATCTACAGTTGTGCTGATTTTATATAAAAATTGGTTTAAGCCTTTAATAAGAGTTGAAGTAAGAATGATGCAAAGATTATGTATAGCCACTCCTACAAATGAAGAATTTGATAAAGCTCAAGAATTGTTATTTAAAATGGGTTATGAGTGGAATGGCTTTGAAATGGAAATTGAAGGCAGCCAGGAATTAATAGAACGTAGTGGTGCTACGGCGATCTACACTCATCCTGATGACCATACACTTGAATCTTGGATGGGATTTAAAGATGATCCATTGCCAGCACAAGATGATTTTGAAGGCGGTTATAAGTTGGTAACCCTGGAAGAACTGACTACTCTGTCAAAGGGAAATTGAACTGATATTGGCAGATGTAAGCCTGCTAACATTTTATGTCGTCCCTCACTTTACAAAAGTCTAATACCTTCTTAAGATCGAATTCTAACTCTTCTCGACTATATTGTTGTGAACGTTTCAATAGGGCGGAGACATATTTTTTTGCGTACACTTCTGGGTAGTCTCTACAGATTATCCGCTTGTGCAATTCCAGTGGAGTTTCTGGATCATTAAGCTGCTCAAGGAATTGGCTAATCTTTTGATCAGCTACTTCAAACTGGATGACATCTTCAAAATCTTCCCCTGAAGTTAAGGTATGGTTATGTTGGTTTCTTTAGGTTATTTCTGGCAGCCAGCAAAAATGATGGCGATAAGTAGGGTTGGTAAAAGTAGTTTTTCCATAGTTATGTATTGAGGTTATAGATAGCAGAATTATAGGTTGGAATTGGAAAAAACCCATCGTAAGATGGGTTGATTAAAAAAATATTGCAGTATAAACAACTAATTTTTATGGACTCTTTCACCAAGATAATAGAGACTTAAAAAAGTCATCATTATTAACTGTACAAGTGAAAATATAACAACTACACAAGAAAAGAAGTAAACCATATAGACCACATATAGTGAAGAAACCTTAATTTCTAAGCTATATGAAAAACGGATAATTAATAAAAAACAAAATAGTACGATGCTGATGAAGGTTAGATAAGAAAATAATCGTGCTAAGAATCTTCTTCTATTCATTTCAATCCAAAAAACTTTATATGGATTATATTCAACATATTTTTCTTTAGGCGGATCGCCAGCCATTGGCTGATCCATAGTAGTACTATTAATCGTCGATATCGCAGCTAAGGCAGCGATATAGAAGCCTGGCATTGTTTGTAAAAAGCAAATTAAATAATATGTCAGATCATTGATAAAAATATTTGAATTCTTAGTACCAATTTCAAACCATACAAAGGTCATAATTGCACTTAATATAATTGCAACTAATGAAGGAACAATAAAATCAAAACGTGTCTTATTAATTAGTCCGTTATCCCATCTTATACTAACCCGAATTACGGATAAGAAAAGCCCTTGAAAAAAAGGTAGTTAGAGCCATTTAGAAAGTTACGACACAACCCAAAGGCTCTAACTACCATGTACGATTTTACAGAAATTTTTTGTATTGTTGATGATTTTTTCAAAAAATTTGAACCCATCTATTGGCAATTTCTCAAGCAAGAAAACAAACGTCAACGTATCAGACAAGCAACGCT
>NZ_KB849689.1:93560-97335 GCF_000368785.1 Acinetobacter towneri DSM 14962 = CIP 107472
AAGAATTGAAACATTGATAGGATTATTGAAAGAAAAATATCACTTAGTTACGAGTAAACATCGTTCGATTGCTGGTTTTTTAGCAGGCGTATTTTCTTCACTATGTGCGTATCAACTTTGCCAAAAGAATAAGCCTAAAATTCATGTGATTAAATCTTTGGCTTATCCGTAACTGGGGTTAAATTAGTTTCTTTTATCTGGTCAATTGCAGACGACTGCCTACGTGACGTATATGTACGTGGTAAGTACCGTGACATCATTTTGCCGATGGTGGTATTACGTCGTTTAGATACCTTATTAGAACCAACCAAAGCTGAGATCTTAGCTGAAGTCCAAGACCAACAAGCTGAGCCTGATTTTGTAGAATTGGATGATTTACCACTACGCCATATTTCAGGTTACGTGTTTTACAATACCTCGCAATGGACGCTTAAAAGCCTATTTGAAACAGCGACTAATAATCAGCAAATTTTATTAGCAAATTTTGAAGACTACTTACGTGGCTTTAGTGACAACGTTAAAGAGATCATCGACTGCTTTAATTTATTTGCTCAAATCCGCCACATGGCAAACAAAGATGTTTTGCTGGACGTATTAGAAAAATTTGTATCGCCATACATCAACCTTAGCCCATTTGAAACGCAAGATCCGAACGGCTATAAGCTCGGTGGTTTGTCTAACCTTGGTATGGGTTATGTCTTTGAAGAACTTATTCGTAAATTTAACGAAGAAAATAACGAGGAAGCAGGGGAACACTTTACCCCACGTGAAGTGATTGACCTGATGACGCATTTAGTCTTTGACCCAATCAAAGACCGTATTCCGTATGCTTTGTCTGTGTATGACCCTGCCTGCGGTAGCGGTGGTATGCTCACTGAAGCGCAAAACTTTATTGAAGAGCGTTATAGCGATGAAGATCGTGACATCTTCCTCTACGGTAAAGAAATTAACGATGAAACCTATGCGATCTGTAAATCAGACATGATGATTAAGGGCAATAACCCTGAAAACATACGTGTGGGTTCGACCTTGGCAAGTGATGAGTTTGCCTCAAAACGTTTTGACTTTATGTTGTCAAATCCTCCGTATGGTAAAAGCTGGGCATCAGATCAAAAATACATTGTCGAAGATAAAAAAGTCATCGACCCACGTTTTAGAGTCGAGCTTAAAAACTATTGGGGTGAACTGAAAGAAGAAGATGCAACGCCACGTTCTAGCGATGGTCAGCTTTTATTCCTCATGGAAATGGTCAGTAAGATGAGCTCGCCTGAGCAAAATGGTATTGGTAGCCGTATTGCTTCTGTCCATAATGGTTCGAGCTTATTTACAGGTGATGCAGGTGGCGGCGAATCCAACATTCGTCGTTATATCATCGAAAATGATTTGCTGAATGCCATCATTCAATTGCCAAATAACTTGTTCTATAACACCGGTATTACCACTTATATTTGGTTGTTATCGAATAACAAGCCTGAATCACGTAAAGGCAAAGTGCAACTCATTGATGCAAGTTTGCTTTACCGTAAGTTACGTAAAAACTTAGGGCAAAAAAACTGTGAATTTGCACCTGAGCATATTGAAGAAATTTTAAATGTCTACCTGAACGGGCAAGATGTTGAGCGTGGTTTAGATGCCAACAATGACCCAATTGGTTTAGCCTCGAAAGTCTTTAATAACAGTGATTTTGGTTATTACAAAGTCAATATCGAACGTCCTGACCGTCGTAAAGCACAGTTTAGTTTGGAACGTTTACAGCCATTACGTTTTGATAAGTCATTGCTTGAGCCAATGGAATATATGTTTGCTGAATATGGTGATGTGATTTACCAAGCAGGCAAGCTTAAAGCAGTGGAAAAAGACGTTTTAGATTGGTGTGAGAAGCAAGAGATTAGCTTAAATACCAAAGCGAAAGCGAAGCTGTTTGAGATTAAGCATTGGGCATCGCTCAAGACGTTGTTTGAATCTGCTCAAGCGATTATGGAACAAGTAGGTGAAGCGGAATCAAGCGACTTTAATGTGTTTAAAGACAATGTGGATAAAGCGATTAAAGCCCTTGGTCTAAAGCTGTCTGCTCCTGAAAAGAACAGCATTTTAAATGCTGTGAGCTGGTATGACGAAACGGCTGAGAAAGTGCTGAAAAAAGTGCTGAAACTGAATGGCGATAAGTTGGCAGAGTTACTTGAGCGTTTAGGCTGTGAAGAATCTGATTTAGCCGACTTTGGTTATTTTGCTACAGGCAAAAGAGGTGAGTACATCACCTATGAAAGCAATGCTGATATCCGTGACAGTGAGTCTGTACCGTTAAATCAGCGTATTCACCAATACTTTTTAGATGAAGTAAAACCGCATGTGGATGAAGCATGGATTAATTTGGATTCGGTGAAAATTGGTTATGAGATCAGCTTTAACAAGTATTTCTACCAACATAAGCCGTTACGTTCGCTTGAAGATGTGGCACAGGATATTTTAAGTCTTGAGAAGCAAGCTGATGGTTTAATTGCACAGATTCTGGGTCTTTAAGGAGAAGTAGAATGTTTAAGAAATATGATGCTTATAAAGATTCAGGTATTGATTGGGTAGGCAAAATTCCTGCTCATTGGAATGTATTAAAACTAGGCGGAATTTTTGAGCAAAGAAATCAAAAAGTTTCAGATAAGGACTATCCAGCTCTTTCTGTTACAAAAAATGGTATTGTCCCACAATTAGATAATGCTGCTAAAACTAAAGATGGAGATAATCGAAAATTAGTTTTGAAAGGTGATTTTGTTATTAATAGTCGTTCAGATCGTAAAGGTTCAAGTGGCTTATCTTCTCTTGATGGCTCTGTATCATTGATTAATATCGTATTAAAGCCAAGAAAAATTGAACCAAAATTTTCTCATCATCTGATGAAATGCAATGCATTTATTGAGGAATATTATCGAGTTGGTCGAGGTATTGTTGCTGATTTATGGACAACTCGATTCGAAGAAATGAAAACAATGAATTTAGCTCTTCCGAGTGTAGATGAGCAAAGACAAATTGCGGCTTTTCTAGATCAAAGATTAGTTGAAATCGACCAAGCCATTGCCATTAAAGAACAGCAAATTGCTTTACTCAATGAACGTAAGCAAATTGTCATTCAAAAAGCAGTCACCCAAGGTTTAAATTCAAATGTTGCAACGAAAGATTCAGGTGTGGAATGGATTGGGCAAATTCCTGAGCATTGGAATACTAAGAAATTTAAATATGCTATGTCAATTAAAGCAAGATTGGGTTGGAAAGGACTCAAAGCAGACGAATACGTAGATAATAGTGAGTATGGTTTTTTATCAACTCCAAATATCAAACATCAAAATATTAAATATGATGAATGTTACTTCATTACCCAACGTCGGTATGAGGAGTCACCAGAAATTATGTTGCAAGATGGCGATATACTTTTAGTTAAAGATGGTTCAACCCTAGGTATATCAAATATTGTTAAAAATTTGCCTTTCAAATGTACTGTTAATTCTTCCATAGCAGTGTTAAGAAAGTTTCAAAAAGAGCAATATTTACCTGGTTTTCTAAACTATTATCTAAAAACGAGTTCGATACAAAATCATATTAAATTAACCCCAGTTACGGATAAGCCAAAGATTTAATCACATGAATTTTAGGCTTATTCTTTTGGCAAAGTTGATACGCACATAGTGAAGAAAATACGCCTGCTAAAAAACCAGCAATCGAACGATGTTTACTCGTAACTAAGTGATATTTTTCTTTCAATAATCCTATCAATGTTTCAATTCTT
>NZ_KB849689.1:98110-114701 GCF_000368785.1 Acinetobacter towneri DSM 14962 = CIP 107472
TGCTTGAGAAATTGCCAATAGATGGGTTCAAATTTTTTGAAAAAATCATCAACAATACAAAAAATTTCTGTAAAATCGTACATGGTAGTTAGAGCCTTTGGGTTGTGTCGTAACTTTCTAAATGGCTCTAACTACCTTTTTTTCAAGGGCTTTTCTTATCCGTAATTCGGGTTAAATTAGTAAAGGATGGAATGGGTGTACCTCATTTGTTCCAATCAGATATTAAAAACTTCGTTTTGATTATTCCTCCGATTATAGAACAGGAGCAAATAATTGAATTTATAGAGTATGAGGTTGAAAAGATTGATGCAGGGATTAGTTTAATAGAAGACCAAATTCAAAAAATGAAAGAATATAAAACCACCCTTATTAATGATGCTGTTACAGGCAAAATTAAAGTGGCTTAATTATTCATTTAACTTAAAAATATATATCGCCAATGCATGTAAGAGGGGTAACTGTGAACAAAAATTTAAACGAATTGGCTTTAGAAAAAAATATCGAACGTGCATTGGTCGGTATCTGTAAAGAAGACCTTGCTCACGGCATCGCTCAAACTCATACGGGTTTGGGTTATGTCATGGGGCAAGTGTCTGACTTTAATGCAGACTATGCCATTGATGAAAAACTGTTTTTCCAATTTTTAGAAAGCACCCAAAAAGACAGTTTAGATGCCTACAAAGCCTATAACAAAAACGACTGGAAACAAAAAATTCTAGGGCGTTTTGATAAGCTCATTAAAAAACATGGTATTGCCTATATGCTCAAAAAAGGCATGGCGCTGGATGAACAACATTTTCATTTTATGTACCCATGCCCATTGGCAAGCAGTAGCCAATCGGTAAAACAAAACTTTGCGTCTAATATCTTTAGCGTGACAAGACAAGTTCAGTATTCACTAAAAAACCGTCGTGAAGAAATTGATATGGTCATCTTCATCAATGGCTTGCCATTGGTGACGATGGAACTTAAAAACGCATGGACTAATCAAACAGCACGTTATCACGGTCAAAAACAATATCGTGAAGATCGTGATCCAACACAGCCATTACTGACACCTGCACGTTGCTTGGTGCATTTTGCTGTGGATACCGATGAGGTCTATATGACCACCAAACTAGAAGGTAAAAAGACTTACTTTTTGCCATTTAACAAAGGTACAGCATCAGGTGGACAAGGTAATCCTGTCAATCCGAATGGCTATAAAACGGCATACCTGTGGGAAGAAATCTTTGCCAAAGAAAGCTTGGTGAATGTTGTTCAGCACTTTGTCCGTTTAGACGGTAAAGATTCAGATCAACTGAGTAAACGCACATTGTTTTTCCCACGTTATCATCAGCTCGATGTGGTACGTAAAATCATTCGTGATGTGTCACAACATGGTGTGGGTAAACCGTATCTGATCCAGCACTCTGCAGGTTCGGGTAAATCGAACTCGATTACTTGGGCAGCTTTTCAGCTCATTGAAGCCTATCCAAACAATGCATTGGCAGCAGGTAATCGAGCATTACATCAGCCGTTGTTTGACTCTGTGATTGTTGTGACAGACCGTAAAATTTTAGATAAACAACTTCGGGACAATATTAAAGACTTCTCAGAAATTAAAAATATTATTGCGCCTGCACACAATAGTTCCGAGCTAAAAAGCGCTTTAGAAACAGGTAAGAAAATTATTATCACCACTATCCAAAAGTTTCGCATCATTTGGGATAGCGTGACTGACCTAAGTGATAAAAATTTTGCCATTATTATTGATGAAGCACATAGCTCACAGTCAGGTGAAGCGCATAACAGCATGAATCGAGCAATGGGCAATGAAGCCTTAAAAAATGCTGATGATGTTCAGGACATGCTTGTGGCCATGATGACCACACGTAAAAAGCGTGAAAATGTATCGTACTTTGCTTTTACTGCAACGCCTAAAAACACCACATTAGAAAAGTTTGGTCAACTAGATGTTGCGACAGGCAAATATGTACCATTTCATCTATACAGTATGAAACAAGCCATTGAAGAAGGCTTTATTTTAGATGTGTTGGCAAACTATACGACATATAAGAGCTTTTATGAGATTCAAAAGTCGATTGAAGACAATCCAATGTTTGAATCGAAAAAAGCACAACGTATTTTAAGAGCCTATGTGGAAGCATCACAACAATCCATTGATGCCAAAGCCAGCATTATGCTTGAGCACTTCATTGATAACGTGGTCAATAAGAAAAAGCTCAAAGGCGTCGCAAAGGGCATGGTGGTGACACAAAGCATTGAAGCTGCAATCCGCTATTACTTATCACTCAAAAAATTGCTAGATCAAAAAAATAACCCATTTAATATCATGATTGCGTTCTCAGGTGAGAAAGAAGTTGATGGTACAACCTATACTGAAGAATCACTGAATGGATTTAATGATGCTAAAACAAAAGAAAAGTTTGATTTAGATGAAAACCGTATTTTGGTGGTGGCAAACAAATATCTCACAGGTTTCGATCAACCGAAACTGACCACGATGTATGTTGATAAAAAACTGACAGGGGTGCTATGTGTACAAGCATTGTCACGTTTAAACCGTGCTGCGCCAAAATATAATAAACGCACGGAAGACTTATTTATCTTAGATTTTTATAACGACGTTGATGACATTAAAAAAGCCTTTGATGATTTCTATACTTCTACTTCATTGTCGAATGCGACTGATGTCAATGTACTGAATGATATTAAAACTGCACTAGATGACACAGGCATTTATGAATTACATGAAGTGGTGAAGTTTAATGAACTGTTCTTTAGTAATGCGTCGGGCAGCGATTTAAGCCCAATTATTGATACAGTGGCAGCACGCTTCGATGAAGAGAGAAAAGGCTCATGGGAACATGAACAACGAGTTGATTTTAAAGTCAAGGCAAAACAATTCGTTAAAATTTATGCTCAAGTGCCTTCAATTATGCAGTTTAATAACAAGGAATGGGAGCAATTGTATTGGTTCTTAAAATTTCTTATTCCAAAACTGAATGTTCAAGATGGACGATTGAATGGTATTGATGATTTGTTGGAATCGGTCGATTTAAGCACTTATGCTTTAAAGCGTGAGCATATCAACAAAACCATTACACTTGATGCAGAGGAAACGGTTTTAGATCCACAAAATTCAAATCCTCGTAATCCAAGCGAAGAAAATGATGATGAAACCTTAGATGATATTATTTCTAAGTTTAACGAGAAATGGTTTCAGGATTGGAGTGCAACACCACAAGATCAACGGGTGATTATCATTGATTTGGTGAAGCGTATTCAGCAGCATCAAAACTTTATGAAGAAGTATAAGCAGACGCAAGATCCACAAAACAGAGCACTCGTGTTTAAAAAGATGCTCGATGAAATTATGGTAGTACAGCGTAAAAATATGGTGGATTTGTATAACCTTTATCGTAAGGACTCAGCATTCCAAGATACGTTTAGCCAGACCTTGGAAAACTTGATTGAGATGGAAGAGGTTTAGAATTTGGAGTTTGGTCATTGGGTATTAGTACCCAATGACCTTTTATTTTGTATGTTTTAGATATTTTGAGGGGCGTCTTAATGGCGAAATATTCAGTACATCAGCATCCAATTGATACATTACTCTCTTGGATAAAATCAGGTGAAATCGCAATTCCTGAAATCCAGTGACCTTTCGTTTGGTCGAGTAGTAAAGTGCGGGATCTAATGGATTCGCTATATAAAGGTTATCCTGTCGGCTATATCATCACATGGCGTAACCCGGATATTCGTCTTAAAGATGGAACCTTATCCGCAGGAAAAAAGGTACTTATTGATGGACAGCAACGTATTACTGCATTGACTGCTGCTGTTGTTGGGCAGTTGGTGTTAGATAAGGACTATAAAGAAACTAATATTCGAATAGCGTATAACCCAACTGCTAAAGATGATGAGCCCTTATTTGAAGTATGTAACACAGCTATCGAGCGTAATCCAATCTGGGTCAATAATATCGCCCCAATTTTAAATGGGGATATTTCAATATCTCAGGCTAGACGTGCATATATGGGATTGAATCCAGATGCAAATGAAGATTTCATTGAAGATAAGCTTGAGCAGTTAAAAGCAATCAAAAATCGTCAGATTGGTATCATTGAACTAGATTCATCTCTGGATATCGACACGGTTACTGAAATTTTTATACGAATCAATCAAAAGGGTGTAGTACTCAGTGAACCGTACCGGGTTTGTCGGAGACCAACTTTCTTGAGAGAATGTTCCAATGACAAAACCAAAATATACCCCTGAAATCAGAGAAAGAGCGGTTCAATTATTGATTGAATCTGAAAAAGATTATCCTTCTACTTGGGCTGCAATCACAGCTATTGCACCTGAGCAGCATGCTGCGCAAGGGTTGTACTCCTGAAACATTGCGTGTTTGGTATTTAAAGCATATGGATCAACTAAATCCTGCCAAAGTACAACAGATATCTGACCAAGAAAAAATGAAGCAAATGGAACGTGAAATTAAAGAATTAAAACGTGCCAATGAAATTCTACGTAAAGCAGCCGCTTTTTTCGCCCAGGCGGAGCTCGACCGCCCACACAAATAATGGTGGATTTTATCCAGAACAATAAAGATCGATATAGTGTTGAAGCGATTTGTAGAATTTTACCGATTGCAGCTTCGACCTATTATCGGGCTTTAGATCTCGCTGACAATCCAGAACATCGAGCGAAACGTGCTCTGCATGATTTACATCATGCAGAGCAAATCAAACGTATTTGGAAAGAAAGTTTAGGTCGATATGGTGTGCGTAAGGTCTGGCAACAATTGAAACGTGAAGGTTATGTTATCGCACGTTGTACAGTTGCTCGATTGATGCAGAAGCTAGGTATACAAGGTGTTTGGCGTGGTAAGAATAAACAAACCACCCGTAGCCGAGATGATCAAAAACGAGCAGATGACTTAGTAAAACGCAATTTTAATGCAGATCATCCTGACCCTTGCGAAGCAGTGCTTCTTGTATCTTGATTGATATAGTGATTAGCTACCACTATACGCAAATTGTAGAGTTTGGAGTGCTGCTAAAATCTTAAATTTGAACCTGAGATAAAACCTACAATTTGCCCTTATCCCTCATACAACTCTGAACGGTAACTAAGCACTTTGATGCTGTATTCACAAGGTAAGATGATGGTTAATGGGATAAAAATCATAGCTTAAACTCAAGGAATATCACCATGATTATGCTAGGTATTGATGTCAGTAAAACCAAAATAGATTGTTGCATTTTCCCTCAAGGTTTGACTGGAAAAAGAAAAAATAAAATATTTACTAATACAGAAAGTGGCTTTGGCAGTCTGCTCAAATGGCTCATCACTCTTAAAATTGAACCTGATCAAGTGACAGCAATCATGGAAGCGACTTCGGTTTATCATGAGAATTTGGGATATTATCTATATGATGCAGGTGTAAAGGTTTGTGTGGCTAATCCTTCACGAGTAAGAGCCTTTGCCAAAGGCATGTCCATGCTAAATAAAACGGATAAAGCTGATAGTGAAGCTCTTTCACGTTATGGTTACACCGCAAAGTTAATCATATGGCAGCCTGAACCTGAAAATGTCAGATTATTAAAAGCTTTACTAGGCAGACGAGATGTCTATCTAGGTAGTCTATTGCAGGAAAAGAATCGACTTGAAAAGGCGCAGTCCACTCATACCTCCGTTGTTGTGATTAAATTACTTGAAGAGAATATTGAGTATTTAAATCAGCAACTTGAACATATTGATAAGTTAATAAATAATCACATAGATCAAGATCCAACATTGAAACAGGATTTGAAATTACTGCAAACTATTCCTTCAATCGGTGAACGATCAGGCTTATTACTGTTGGGGTTATTTCATTCGCACAAGTTTGAAAAAGCAAGTCAAGCTGCTGCATATGTAGGTTTGGTTCCAGTACATCAGTTGTCTGGCAGTTCAGTCAACAAGCAAAGTCACTTATCAAAAGCAGGTGACAGTAAAATACGCTCAGTATTGTATATGTCAGCATTAACAGCGATTAAATATAATCCACACATTGAAGCTTTATATCAACGATTATTAAGCCAGGGTAAAAATAAAATGTGTGCTTTAGGTGCTGCAATGCGTAAGCTTATACATCTGTGTTATGGCGTTTTAAAACATCAGACTGCCTATCAAAGAGATTATTTATTGGTCGAATAATCTCAAAACCTGATTGACTACCAAGACGGTATCTCAGGTCGCTGACTTCAGTGTGCCGCAGCAAGCGGCGTAAGAGATGAGGGTATGGCCCCTCGCTATCGGCTTGCAGGAGCAGGTAGCAAACCACCATAAGCGGCTTGGATCAAAAGTCCCGGTCGTGAGCGTTATGGAAAAGGCATCGTAGAGATGTCAGGTAAGAATTAGGAAGGCGAACAACAGTGAACTGCCGTTCAAGTGTCGAAAGTACTCAAATGACATCAAAACCGGGGATGGAAGTTACCCCGCGATTAGTTTGGCCGTTACCTGCTTACGGGCCATTCGGTGTCCGGCGTAGAGGCAGCGCGATCCTAATTCAGGCTCTTACGTTGAACTGCGGGAACCTTCGGTGGCGATGTCAAGCGAAAGGCACAAGCTCAAAAGGCAAGGCTGATAATAGCAATGCGTCACCAAGGGGCGGAGCAACTCGTAGTAGTGTTGAAGTTACTGTAATGGTAATGGAGCGAAGGGGTTGCATTATCCAGGTCTACGGATTTGTCAACTGTGCAAGCAGGAGGAGCAAAACTTTATGACCAAACCATTTAATATTCCTAAAGCGTTAATCTGGGAGGCATTTAAAAAAGTCAAAGAGAATGGTGGCGCTCCAGGCGTTGATCATGAATCTATTGAGCAATTCGAAAAGCATTTAAAGAACAACCTATACAAACTATGGAATCGACTTTGTTCTGGCAGTTATTTTCCACCGCCAGTTAAGGCTGTTCCGATTCCAAAGAAGTCAGGTGGCGTGCGTATACTAGGTATTCCAACAGTTGCAGATCGAGTCGCGCAAACAGCAGTTAAGCTCTTATTAGAGCCGAAAATTGATCCATTATTTCATCCAAACTCATATGGATATCGTCCAGGGCGTTCTGCCCATGATGCAATTGCGATAGTGAGGAGACGAAGTTGGGATTATGACTGGGTTGTGGAATTTGATATCAAAGGTCTCTTTGATAACATCGACCATGATTTACTAATGCGTGCACTCAAGAAACACTGTGAAATTCCATGGATTCTTTTATATGTGCAACGTTGGTTAAAAGCACCAATGCAACACATAAATGGCCATCTTTTAGAAAGGAATCGCGGCACGCCACAAGGTGGTGTTGTGAGTCCTTTATTGGCGAATTTATTTATGCATTATGCTTTTGATATGTGGATTACGAAACATCTTCAAAGTGTACGGTTCTGCCGTTATGCAGATGATGGCGTAATTCATTGTCGGAGTTTATCTCAAGCCAAACTTGTTTTACAAAAGATCGATGCACGATTTCGTGAATGTGGTCTCGAATTGCATCCAGACAAGACAAAGATTGTTTATTGCCAAGATATTAATCGTCGTAAAGCATATCCCGATGTTCAATTTACTTTTCTCGGGTACACGTTTAGGCCCCGTAAGGCTGTGGACAAGTATAAAAGAGTTTATGTAAATTTCTCTCCTGCAGTCAGTCGTGATGCACTTAAAGCAATGCGACAGACTATTCGGAAATGGCATCTACATCTGATGTGTAATCGCGAATTAAGTGATTTATCTGCAATATTCAATCCAATTCTTCAAGGTTGGCAGCAATACTATGGTCGATTCCATGGTTCAGCAATGTCAGCGATCTGGCAACACATGAATGCTTATCTTATACGCTGGATGAGGCGTAAGTATAAAAACTTGGCCCGTCATAAAAGACGGGCTAGATATGCCTTAGGGCGACTTGCGCGTGATTTTCCAAATGCCTTTGTGCACTGGAAAATGGGATGTTTACCATCGGTTGGATAATGAGAGCCGGATGAGCTGAGAGGTTCATGTCCGGTTCTGCGAGGGGCTAAGGGTGAAATTCCCTTGGTCTACTCACCCGTATATTCAAACTCATTCAGGCTGGGTCTATACCGCCTTTATTATTGATGTGTTCTCGCGAGCAATTGTTGGATGGAAAGTATCAACACGTATGAATACAGATATGGTGCTCGATGCACTGGAGCAAGCATTGCATGATCGAGGCATGCCAAAGAACGTGATTCATCATAGTGACAGAGGCGTGCAATATCTTTCCATTCGTTATACCAATCGTTTAGAAGCAGCAAATTTACGAGCATCAGTCGGTACGACCGGTGATTCATACGATAATGCTTTGGCTGAAACGGTGAATGGCTTATACAAAACAGAGGTGATTGAATATTTAAAAGCGGATTGGCAAGGTTTAGCGGATGTACAACTTGCGACACTAAACTGGGTAGATTGGTTCAATAAAAAGCGTGTACACAGTGCACTGGGTTATGTATCACCTTTTGAGTTTGAAGCAATGTACTATGATAAGATTAACCCGTTAGGTCAGGTGGCCTAACTTAAATAAAAAGTCTCCGACAAACCCAGTACGGTTCAAAAGTTGGGTGTATTTCTTCATTGTGTGCTTTCCAATTGCGGGTTGAAAAAGTCTAATGATTCTATGAATACACCTAACTTTTTCAACTAACTACAAATGTGTTGCACTTGAGATTTGAATCTGCGTTCAAATATGTTTAACATACAGCACCTTAAATTAACTACTGTTATAATCAATGCACGGATCAGATCACGAAATCGTTCAACTCTTTAAAAGACAACAATATCCGCTTTCTGAAACATTGACAGAAATGCTGAACGAACATTTTTCACATCAAACAGAACGAAGAGGTTGTGGTTTTACGCAAGCAACTCGGGTTCTTGCAGAGTTTATTAATGTTGCTCGTGCCCCTCATGAACTGAATGATTTTAAACTGTTCAGAGATTATGAGGATCAAACATTAAAGAATTTGCTCAAGGAACGTAAGCTTAGTGACTGGCATAATTTGGATCAGAATATCGAAACTACGACCCTCATACAAAAAAATAAACCTGAATCCACAGCTGATTTGATTAAACACATTCAGTTTCAGGCACAACTTAGACAACTTGCTCAGCAGGCTCAACAAGAAGAAAGTAAACTGTTAGTTCAAATGATTGCTGATATTATTCTGCCTAAAAGTTCAGCGCAAACAGGTCTAGTCGAGTTACCAGTATTAGCTGAAAAGCCTAAAGTGGGTTCTTGTCCAATGGCAGAAAACTTTTTCTTAAAAATTGCCCATGGACGTATTTTAAGAAAAGGATCAGTCAATATTATTGTCAATCAGCACAATCAACCTTTGTTGCTGGAAAAATTAAATATGGGCGATGATCACTCCTGTATCAGTTTAAAACCGCTCTTAATGAATGGGGTGTGTTTACCCGCAGGTTCATTGTTTTCAGTTGACTATGATTCTTCAACTATTCAAAACAAAACAGCAAACCAGAATTTACCGGGCTTTGTGATCCCATACAGCGAGATACCAGGTTTTTGGTATTTACGCTTAACTACGCTTGCAATATCCCCAGAAAACCGTGCGAGAACCTTTAGCACGCATTTCCAACAGCAAATAGCCAATGGCCTGTTTAGCCCTGAAACAACTTTATTGCAACAACTTGCCGATATTGTTTCAGCACAAATCCGGATCTAATACATGTTACAGGTTTGTTATTCTCCCCAATACTTTGCAACAACCCATACCAATAGCATGGAAAAACTGATTGCTGTGGCCGAAGCCCTAGAACATCTAGGCTGTTTTCAGTTCCATGAACCTGAATTAATTGATCTCAATATATTGAAAAGACTCCACGACCCTATGTATGTGGATGCTTTTGATACTGGATCACCTAAAAAACTAGCTACTTTTCAGGGTTTTAAGACATGGAACACTCAATTAAGAGATGCCATTTATCGCATTAATGCCGGACAAATTAAAGCTGCAGAGTTGGCATGGAAGCATCAAATTTCAGCAAATATTGCCCAAGGTTTTCATCATGCCCATTATCAATTAGGAGTTGCTTTTTGTACTTTTAATGGGTTGGCATTGATTGCACAGCAGTTTCCAGATAAAAAAATTTTTATCCTGGACTGTGATCAACATGGTGGGGATGGGACAGCTGAATTTACGCTCAGATTAGATAACCTATTTAATTTTAGTATTTTTGCATTGCAGTCCGGTTGCCGAAGTTATGAACGTGCTATTACTCGTCATATTCATAAACAGCATGGAAATTTTGAGCAATATCGCGATGCGATTGCTGAGGCTTTTGAAATGGCGATCGAATGGCAGGCCGATCTCATCGTCTATCAGGCCGGTATGGATTGTCATCAGAACGATCCTTGTGGTTCACCATGGTTGAGTGCTGAATATATTCAACAGCGTGATGAAATGGTATTTCGGCTTGCCAAACAGCATCAAATCCCATTGATGTTTGTGTTGGCTGGTGGCTATCAGACTTTACCTGATTTAGTCGATTTGCATGTTGAAACCTTTAAAATTGCCCATGAAATTTATTATGGGGAATAAGGTATATTTGTAATTTTTGTGCAAAAAAACGTGAAGAATATCCAATACTTTGAATACGCAGATTCAAATCCCAAGTGCAACACATTTGTAGTTAGTTGAAAAAGTTAGGTGTATTCATAGAATCATTAGACTTTTTCAACTCGCAATTGGAAAGCACACAATGAAGAAATACACCCAACTTTCTCAAGATGAAAGATACGAAATTTATGCTACTTTGAAAAGTAAAAGTTCAATCGCTACCCTTGCTCGGGAGTTAGGACGTTCACGATCAACCATCTACCGTGAATTAAAAAGAAATACTGGGCAACGTGGATATAGAGCTCAACAGGCAGCTAAATTTGCAAGTCAAAGACGGTACCGTCCTTCATCATCAATGACAGCATTTGCCTTCGCTTATATTGATTATTTGATTGGTTTGGACTGGTCACCAGAACAAATTTCAGGTGCTTTAACACAACGCGGTTGGCTGGATGTACCTTCACATGAGTGGATTTACCAGTACATTTATCAAGATAAATCAAAAGGCGGTAAACTTCATCTACACTTAAGGCATCAGAAGAAATATCGAAAACGCGGTTACAAAAACACGGATCGTAGGGGGCAAATCATTGATAAAACAAGTATTCACTGCCGAGACCAGGTCATTGACCAACGACAACGTTTAGGAGATTTCGAAGGTGACACGGTGATTGGTAAACATCATAAAGGTGCTTTATTGACTCTCGTTGATCGAAAGAGCCTGTATGTACATATTGTTCATTTAGGGCCAACGAGAGCATCCTCTCAAACGATTACTAGTGCATTAGATCGTTTACAAATGAGCCATGCTTATAGTGTGACATTTGATAATGGCAAAGAATTTTCCGAACACAAAAGAATTACTGATGCTGGCATAGAGACGTATTTTGCTGATCCTTACAAGTCTATTCAGCGAGCTAGAAGTGAAAATACGAATGGTTTAATCCGTCAATATCTGCCAAAATCATCATCGTTTGATGACGTGTCAAACGAACAAATAGAGCAGATAGAATTTGCACTCAACCATCGTCCTAGAAAAACACTAGGTTGGTATACACCGAATGAAGTTATGGCTGGTTTTTATACTGTTGCACTTGCCGCTTGAATCCGCCATATTCTTCGTGTTATATCTCGTACAAGAAAGAAAAATAAATACAGGGGGAACATCCTTTGTTCTTTATCATGCAAATGAACACACTCATTTGTGTCCCAATTGAGCATACATCTAATAGGGCTGTTGTGTTAAGAATACTGTCAGTGTTGTTGATCAGTGCAATTTTACTGGTACATGCAGCAATTTTTTGAACTGTGACAGCTTACTTATTTACTTTGTGACATAGGTTATATATAATAATTATAACATTATTCACGTTACTGAAATATCTGATATTTTCCAGTATTTATTCGATCATCGTAATAAATTATACTGATAGCCTGTTAATTATTTCTTAAGAGTAGTCAATCTTCTTAAGCTCAGGCATTTATCATCTTGGTTTTTTCTTTAAGTGACATGTTGGGGTTGGGTCGAGCTTGGTTTGCTTGGATGGCATTAACTCATTAAATTTTTTGTTAAACAACATTGTGAGTTTATTTATCTATGATCCTGGTTTTTCCAGGTGAACGCTTTTTGGATGATAATATTTTATGCTTTTACAGCAATATAAAATTGTTTTTGGCGGCACAATGGGGGCTGGTAAATCAGAAGCAATTAAAATGCTTTCCGACATTCCAGTCATGCAAACTGAAACGATTAATACTGATCTGGATGCACATAGCAAATACCTGACTACCGTTGGCATCGATTATGGTGAAATCATTCTTGATGATGAAACCAAGGTCGGATTATACGGCACTCCCGGTCAAGACCGCTTTGATTTTATGTGGTCAATCATTTGTAAAGGCGCAATAGGCATTATCATTTTAATTGATCATTCACGTACAGAGCGCGTACAGGATTTAGAGTTTTATTTAGATAATTTTAAAGAATACAGTGACAATATAGTGATTGGGATTACTCATTTGGATGAACAAAATGACCAGATGTTGAAGATTTACCGAGACTATATGATAGAAAATAACTATAGATATCCTTTGTTTGGTGTAGATGTACGACTAAAGGACGATGTACTGTTAATGATTGAAGCGCTGATAGCAGTTGTTGAAGTGCAAAATATTCTAGTTTAAAGGTGGTGTCTTATATGTTTAAAGTCGAGAACACACGTCAGATCCCACCTCAATTGATTGATTCAGGTCGGAAACTTATTCAAGAAGTCTTAAATGAAGTTTCTGGTATCGATTTTGTCATGCTTTGCTCTTCTGACGGTTTTGAATTAGCACTAGCAAGTAAAAAAAATCTGACGAATGGTGGAAAAATTGCTGCTGTCAGTAGTTCAATTCTGGCAATGGTTTCTGCATTCATTTCAGAAATCGACTTAACTGGATGTAAAACCATTACTCTTGAGGCTGATAACGGTAAAGTGATTTTGGTAGGAGTTGAGCACGCAAACTATCCGATGGTGATAGTGACTGCAGCCTCGCAAAATGTCTTGATTGGTCAACTGTTGTATGCACTAAAAAAAGTTTCTGAGTTATTGGTTGCTGATAATTCGGTGCCTCTTTAATTCGAGTTGAGTAGTTATTTTGACTGGCTAAATTGGTTAAAAAGTGTAGTTATTGGTTAGCATTGTTAAAGTATTGATAAAATGAATAGAGTTTTAAATATTGCTGTTTCTGGTGTTAGCCTAGTCGTACTAAATCAGCTCAAAATACAAATCATTTCATGCCTACCTTCGGATATTGAGGTTCATTGGGTTAATATTTCCGAACAACATATTGATTTACTTTTGGTTAATAAACTCTTTTTTCATTCATCAAGTATTCAAAATATCTTATCGCATCATGTTTCCCATTATTTGTGTTTAATTAAAGTCGCCGATAATGGTGGACGGATTATTGATGACACTTTATCCTATCCACTCGTACATTTAGATGAGTTGAACCGATGGTTACACGATTACTGTTTAAATGACTCTTCAGTTGCTAAGTCTAAAGTCATGGCTGAACCTACTAGCCATTTAGAACCTCTTGATGCAGCAAGCATATTTGACAATATTTTTAACTCAAACAATGGATTTATTCAGGTCTACGATGAGAAAGGCTTTTTAGTTTTGATTGATACAGCTACGGATAGAATTTGGGCGAACTCTGAAATCCCAATGCTTAGATTTAATAATACTATTCATCAATCCTATGCCACCTCTCAATTTATACAAGAGACGATCAGTCATCAGCGTACTGAGGATTTATATGTTGGTTTATGGAAAATTCTAGATCACTCTATAACACTGAACGTGGCACAAGTCCAATTGAGTCAATATTTTAAATTACACATTTGGCCTCAATTGCTAGCAGGCTCTGTACGTAAAGACCTGTTTAAACTTTCGGCTTGTTTTGCCGAAGGTGCAAACATTCAAATGGTGGCTGATCATTTAGAACTTTCTCATCAGAGAGTTCTTCATTTTGTTGCAATTGCGCAGTTATTAAGAATGGGGCAGTGCATTGAACCGCATGAAGCGAAATTTATTACAGCTCACCAAACTATTGAAGAAGCCAAAGTGAATAAAATTAGCGGTTTTTTTGGAAAATTGCGAAAAAAACTAGGTCTTTAAAGCAGCATAAATAACTAATGGGAATCCTCCCATAAATTCAGGAGAAAAAAGATGGCTCGTATTACGTTAGATAGCTTAACCGAACTTGACGGTTTTGTTGCAGCAGCACTGGTTGATAGTGAAAGTGGTTTGGCTTTAGCCACTCAGGGGACAGGCATTGATTTGGAACTTGCAGCAGCAGGTAACACTGAGGTGATTCGTGCAAAGCGCAAGGTTGCTAAAGCACTTCAATTGAATGATGGTATTGAAGATATTCTAATTACCTTGGGTAAGCAATATCACTTAATCCGTCCACTCGACACCAATGAAGCTTTGTTTTTATATTTGGTTCTTGACCGTTCTAAATCAAATTTAGCGATGGCTCGTTTTGAATTAAAAACATTTGAAAAAGAGTTAGATTTTTCATAAGAAACTACTGAAAAAAATCTATAGAGTTTATCTATAAGATTGATTCGTCAGTTAATTTAAAAATGCTATATTTTTTAAACATATAGCATTTTTTAGGCAATAAACCTGTAAGCCCCAAATAGAAATGTTCGGTTTCTCCAAAGTAAAAATATCCGCTTTTAGAATATGCGCTTTTGCGATTTTCCCTGCGGACGGTTTGATATGTTGGTGTCTGAAGTGATTAGTTTTTCTAGTCAGAAGCCTTGAACCGAATGATTCAAACTTTCATCGAAGCGATCAAGACAATCAAGCTGACTTTTATAGCCATTCTTTGTCGTCATCAGCAACTAGAGTGCCGTGCATTACATGCATGATCATGGCGTGCGCGATACTACCCTTGAATGGAATTTCCGGTAGCTGAGAAAAACTGTGCATCACTCAGTTCATGCGCTTCAATCTGAATATCACCCGCATGATATTCCGCCTTAAACGCTAGCATCAGGTTGCTTGGAAATGGCCATGGCTGACTGGCTAAGTATTGGATGTTTTTGACCTGTAGGCCCACCTCTTCCTGAATCTCGCGTCGTACCGCATTTTGCAGCGTTTCACCCACTTCTGTTAGCGGCAATGTAAAAATGACCCCCCAACAGCATTTGAAAATTGACCCCCTTGGTTAATATAGTGGTCTTTTTGGACTGCTCAACATGTTAACTTTGGAGCAAGCAGTGACAATCCAAATACTTCATCAACAAGGTCAATCTATTAAGGCAATTAGCCGCGAACTCGGTATTTCTAGAAATACTGTGCGTAAATATTTACGATCTCAAGTAACACCTAAATATCAACGAACACAATCTAAAGTGAGTATTCTTGAGCCTTATAAACCGTATTTAATCAAACGTGTAAATGCCGCCGATCCAGAATGGATACCGGCTGCAGTGTTGTATCAAGAAATCTTGCAAAAAGGCTACACGGGGAAAATCAGAACACTACAAAATTATCTCAATACATTAAAGCCAACTAAACAACCAGAGCCGATTAAGCGATTTGAGACTCAACCAGGTCAACAAATGCAGGTTGATTTCACAATAATTCGACGTCATCACACCACATTAAAAGCATTTGTTGCAACTTTGGGATACTCTAGAGCAACCTTTGTTAAGTTTTATGATCATGAACGTTCTGATGCATGGATTGATGGCTTAGAAAGTGCTTTTCAGTTCTTTGGTGGTGTTCCTAAAGATGTATTATTTGATAATGCTAAGGCCATTATCATTGAACGTGATGCTTATCAAGATGGTCAACATCGCTGGAATGCTAAATTACTTGATTGTGCTAAGAAATATAACTTCCGACCACGTGTTTGTAAGCCATATCGTGCGCAAACAAAAGGTAAAGTGGAACGCTTTAATAGTTATTTGAAATCAAGTTTTATCGTGCCATTAAAAGCAAGTTTAAAGATGGTTGACCTTAGCTTAGATGTTGATATGGCAAATGCCTATATTGGTCGATGGCTTAGTGAAACAGCAAATCAACGCATTCATGCAACAACTAAAGAAAAACCAAGTACTCGTTTGCTTGAAGAACAAGAATATTTTTCTTCATTACCTTTATTTAATGATGGTTCTAAAAAATCTGTAATTGATGATGTTAGCCCATCATCACTCATACCTCATGAGAGTGTTCAACACCCCTTATCAATCTATGATGAATTACTGGAGGTTTCTTAATGAATTTACAGTATGAGCGTATTGAACAGCTTTGCCGTCAGCTTGGTCTACAAACAGTGGCATCACAATGGTCACATCATGCACAACAAACCTTAGCAAAGGATGGCAATTATGCAGATTTCGTTGAAGCTATGCTATTACATGAATACACAGCCAAGCAGCAAC
>NZ_KB849689.1:115861-116585 GCF_000368785.1 Acinetobacter towneri DSM 14962 = CIP 107472
ACCACAAATTGAGTCTTAATAAATCATCAAAGGGGTCAATTTTACTTTGCTGTTTTTAAGGTAAAAGGGGTCAGTTTTAAATTGCCGTTGACACTTCGACAAACCCGGCAATCAGTGTATACATCTGGGTTTTAGTACGGGTATGTTTCGCCAGCAGAATTTCATCTTTGCCTCGGGTAACAATCGTAATCACACAAGGATTGATACGAGGATACTGGCTATAACCACAGGATGGGCAGACCATGGAATATTGAGTCGCATGCTGCTCAGCTGGATGACCGCAATGACTGCAATAGCAGTGATTACGTCGCCATCCCAGCAACTGCACAGCACGGGAAGCTTCTTCAAATTGTGGTCTACTCCAAACCTGGACCAGCTGGCGGATCGGGACCAACTGATAGCCTTCCGGCACCAGCTCATCCTCTTGCAGATCGCGTGCAATCACCTCTCCGTTTTCTGACAGGTTCAGGTCATCATGAATTTTTTCAACTAGCGGTAGCTGAAAATCATGATCGACCAATAATTGCTGCTGTCTAAAAATATACGCTTTGGAGTGTATGGTCATTCAGATACCCTAATTAAAAAAATCCCATACAGGGGATGTATGGGACAAAACTTAGGAAGCTAACATGGAGTAACTTCAATCCAAATACTAGGTATATAGAACGATAATTTAGAGGTGGTCCCACTTGTTTGAACAACTAAAAGCGTATTTATAAGTGAT
>NZ_KB849689.1:116740-316282 GCF_000368785.1 Acinetobacter towneri DSM 14962 = CIP 107472
CTTGCGGCTATGCCAATCAATCACAGCACATAAATAAACAAAGCCTTTTGCCATAGGGATATACGTTATATCAGTAGACCACACTTGATTACTGCGCTGAATAGCCAATCCTTTGAGCAGATATGGATATTTACGGTGAGCTTGATTAGCCTGGCTTAAATTTGGTTTGCAATATAACGCCTGAATACCCATTTTCTTCATTAAAGTACGTGTATGACGTCGTCCTATATGATGCCCTTGACGATTCAACAAATCACGCATCATACGACTGCCTGCAAAAGGATATTGCATATGTAATTCATCAATACATCGCATCAGCTTCAGATCTGATGAGCTAACAGGTTTTGGGCGATAATAATAACAACCACGAGAGACTTTCAGTAACTTAGCTTGTTTAGATACTGAAATCTGAAGTGAGTGATCGATTAACTTTTGTGGTTGAAGCGGCCCAGTTTCTTCAACACACCTTCTAAAAAATCAATTTCTAATGCCTGCTCACCGATTTTTGCATGTAACTTTTTAAGATCAATGGGAGGTTCTGATGGAGCTTTTGATTGATCGAAAGCTTGTGAGGAAGCTGAGATCAATTGATTTTTCCAGTCAATAATTTGGTTTTGATGAACATCAAACTCAGAACTCAATTCAGCAAGTGTTTTTTCTGCTTTGATCGCAGCAAGTGCTACCTTAGCCTTAAAGTCGTTTGAATGATTTCTTCTTGGTCTACGTGCCATAAAATACTCCATATATTGATGTTTATAACATCATTTGAGGAGCAGAGTATCACTTATAGGAGTTGTTCAAATTTCCGGATCCATCTCTGTTAAACTGCCACTATCTCAGAGTTTTTCTAAAGTTGTATAAGTAATCCTTCTCATCTTAACCAATTCAGTTAAGATTTATCCACGCTATAAATATAATCTCTGTACACGACAAATTTCATAGGTCCCTTGTCCTATCAGGCTTTTTCTTTCTTAAAATTGCTAGCACTTTCTTAAATTCTTCTTTTTTTCCAAAACCAATCAAACGTAGAATAGCCATTTGAACATAGTCCAAACCGTAGCGAAATAAACTTACTGAAAGTCGTCCATGCTTCTTTATTTTTATCGTTTTTTTCTGATCATGTTGCCATTCACCTGTTAAATAGCACCAACAGAAACCGATAGCTAGCACTGCTATCAATTTCTTGACTCGTCTAGGGTCTGTTAAACGAGTATTTTCAAGATTGAATCCACGTCCTTTGAGACAACTAAATAACGTTTCGATTTCCCAGCGTAATGCATAATCACGAATAGCAGAAGCATTAAACATAGGAGAAACAACAAGTAAAAGTTCTCCATCTTCTAATCGTAGCGCACTAATATACAGTTTCACTCGACCAACCCAAATACGTCGTTTACGACATTCAGTTTGACCAACTTGAAGATGACGAAATAAATCACTAATTTTATGATTCTTGGCTAAGTGATTGGTCACAATAAAGTTTTTTTAACACGTATACAGAAGTTAATGTCATTTTCAATTAACCATGTAAACCATTTCTCACCGATAAATTCTCTGTCTGCAAACACATTCACAATACGATCTTTACCAAAAATGGAGATAAAGCGTTGAATCAAAGCAATACGCTCTTTTGTATCTGAATTTCCACGTTTATTGAGCAATGTCCAAACAATAGGTATCGCTATTCCACGATAGACGATGGCCAACATCAAGATATTGATATCTCGTTTTCCCCATTTCCAATTAGTTCTATCCAAAGTTAATTGGACTTTATCGAATGAAAATATATTGAAAATTAACTGAGAAATTTGACGATAATCGAAATACTGATCTGCAAAGAAGCGTTGTATACGTCGATAAAATGATTGTGGTAAGCACTTGATGGGTAAGGCTTTAGATGCAGAAGAAAGATTACATGTCTGTTTTACAATTAATGCAAGCATAATCAGTGTAAAACATTTTACATGTGACTTGTTCCACTTTAGATATTTGTTTAAGATGAGATATAACTCATTGAAATGTGTCATCATATTCGTCGTCAGAAAACAAGTATTATGCCATTATTTCAGTGAGTTATCTTTTTTTGTCGTGTACAAAGAAATATAATATTATTCATTACATTTATAGAGCTAATTTTTTTTCAATATGCGGCCTTTAATTCAGATCCTTTCGTGATCATTTACAAGATTCCTTAGAAAATATTTATATATTTATCATGGTTTTTAGTGTTTTTATATACAAACTAAGGAATGGCTGCTGCAAGTAAATGAGGTAATAGATGGAGTTAAAGCAGTTAAAATATTTTGTCTCAATTATTGAGTCAGGAAGTTTAGGGAAGGCCTCTCAAAAACTTGATGTTGGAACTTCTGCCCTAAGTCAGCAAATTGCTAAACTCGAAGATGAATTATCGACACGTTTATTGCAGAGAACATCCACAGGTGTTACACCCACACCTTCAGGCTTGGCATTTTTTAAACAGGCTCAATTGGTATTACGTCATACGGAGTATGCAATTGAAGCCGCACATTCATCTCGGTTGACGGGTCATGTGAGTGTAGGTTTTTCACCGAGTATTGCGTCTGTAATCGGTATTCCATTTATGCAATTGATGTCAGAGCGTTATCCTGATATCAAAATTCATTTAGTTGAAAGTCTCTCAGGTAATCTCACCAATCTTGTGAACTCAAGACAGCTCGATATCGCCATTATTTTTACCCAAGATGTCGATGTCAATTGGGCTGTTCAACCGTTATTAAAAGAACAAATGTTTTTAATGGCAAACCGGTCTTTACTACAGGAATATGGATTTGAGCATTGTATTCAAGAGGGACAAATTGATTTAGACCAAGTCAATCGATTACCCCTCGTATTGCCAAGCCAGCGACACGGTTTACGTAAGTTCTTAGATCAAAAAGTGGAATTATTAGATGTCAATCATGAAGTCGATGGTCTGCATTTACTCATGAACTGTGTTAGTCAGTTAAATATGGCAACCATTCAACCCGTCAGTGCACATTTTGACTACTTAAAAACTGACATGTGTTTATTACAAGTCGTAGAGCCAAAACTTGAACGTATTAATTATTTAATCAGCCATGCCGAAGACGAGCTTTCACCAGCAAGTTTAGCGACCAAAGTTGCAATTAAAAGTACTGTTAAGCATTTAATTCATAATGGACTATGGCCAAGTGCAGAGTTGTTAGACTTTTAGCGTATTTAGTATTATTAAAGACCTCTTTAAGATTCACCGCTTACGATGTCTTCGATATTCAGCTTAAATTGCTTGAAATTCGAAAGGGAAGACATCGAATGCATGATGTAATTGTGATTGGCGGTGGGAATGCCGCTTTATGTGCAGCCTTGACTGCAAGAGAGGCCGGTGCTTCAGTTTTAATTTTAGAAGCTGCTCCAAAAGAATGGCGTGGAGGAAATTCCCAGCACACACGTAATTTACGTTGTATGCATGATGAGCCTCAAGATGTATTGATTGATGCTTATCCAGAAGAAGAATACTGGCAGGATTTATTGAAAGTGACTGCTGGGAAAACGAATGAGCATTTAGCCCGTCTTGTGATTCGTTCAACGGCAACCTGCCGTGACTGGATGCGTAAACACGGCGTGAATTTTCAACCTCCTCTTTCTGGCGCGCTGCATGTAGCACGAACCAATGCTTTCTTTATGGGCGGCGGTAAAGCGCTAGTCAATGCTTATTTCCGTAGCGCACAAAATTTAGGCGTAGATATTCTCTATAACACCAAAATTGTCGATCTAGAGATCGAAAATAATGTCTTTAAAGCGGCTATTGCTGAAGATGGTAAACGCTTTGAAGGGGCTTCATGTGTGCTCGCCGCTGGTGGATTTGAGTCCAATCTAAAGTGGTTACGTGAGGCATGGGGTCAAAATGAGGATGGTGAATGGCCTGCAGATAATTTTATTATTCGAGGTACTCGTTTTAATCAAGGTAACTTACTCAAATTTATGATAGATCAAGGTGCCGATATTATTGGTGATCCTTCGCAATCTCACTGTGTCGCTGTTGATGCACGTGCACCGCTCTATGATGGCGGTATTTGTACCCGAATAGACTGTGTTTCCCTCGGCATTGTAGTCAATAAAAATGCGGTCCGTTTTTATGATGAAGGTGAAGATTTTTGGCCTAAACGTTATGCCATTTGGGGGCGCTTGGTCGCCAAGCAACCTGGACAAATTGCCTATTCTATTATTGATTCCAAATCTGTGGGGCGTTTCATGCCTCCAGTATTTGAAGGAACTATCGCTCATTCAATAAAGCAATTGGCACAAAAATTAAATTTAGATGAACAACAGCTCATTCAAACCGTTGATAACTATAACAAGGCCTGTGTTAAGGGTGAGTTTAACCATACGGTGTTAGATGATTGTCATACTGAAAATTTAAGTCCAGCTAAAACCCATTGGGCAGTTCCTTTAGATCAGCCACCGTTCTATGCCTATGCCTTAAAGCCCGGCATTACCTTTACCTATCTCGGCTTAAAAGTTGAAGATGATGCCGCTGTGCGCTTCGATGGGAAAGCCAGCCCTAATTTATTTGTGGCAGGAGAAATGATGGCTGGAAATGTATTGGGTCAAGGTTATACAGCAGGTGTCGGGATGTCGATTGGAACAACATTTGGTCGTATTGCAGGTAGAAATGCTGCCAAAGCTGCACTTGCACAAGGAGAATGGGCGTGAACGTAGAACCGAAGAAATTTATTCCTGTAGTGCAACTGACCGAGAATGAAGAGCAAGTCAAACAAGCCTTACAAATTTGTAATGCATGTCGTTACTGTGAAACTTTCTGTGCTGTATTCCCTGCCATGACTAAGCGTCTTGAGTTTACGCAAGCCGATATTCACTATATGGCAAACCTTTGTCATAACTGTGGCGCATGTTTACATGCCTGCCAATATGCACCACCGCATGAATTTGGTGTGAATATTCCACAAGCCATGGCGCAAGTACGTTTAGAAACCTATCAAGAATTTGCTGTACCTGCAGCATTTGGTGCTATTTATAAGAAAACAGGCATTCCATTGGTTTCAGCCATGTCCGTACTGTTTTTCTTATTGATGTTGGCTGGCGTATGGATGAATGGCACCGATTTATTTGGTCGTTACCAAGGCGATTTCTACGCCATTTTCCCGCATAACTTCTTAGTTGTTTTATTTGGCTCAGTCTTCATACTGTCTTTTGTATTACTGGGTCTCGGGATTGCCAAATTCTGGAAACAAACCTCTAAGATCATTCCAGAAGGGGTGGCACAGCCCGATATTTTACAAGCTTCCAAAAATGTACTGACGCTCAAATATTTAGATGGTGGTCATGGCAAAGGTTGTAACGAAGAAGATGATCGATATACCAAAATCCGTCGCGTTTATCATCACTTTACCATGTACGGCTTCTTACTCTGCTTCGCAGCGACCAGTGTTGCAACGCTTTACCACTACTTCTTAGGTCTTCAAGCACCTTATGCCTATACCAGCTTACCTGTTATTTTAGGCACCTTAGGTGGGATTGGACTCATTATTGGTCCTGTAGGTTTGCTTTATTTGAACATTAAACGTCATCCCTTACATGGTGATGCGAAGCAAAAACCCATGGATCGTGGCTTTATTTTCCTATTGTTGCTGATCAGTGTCACCGGTTTATTGCTCCTTGCCTTCCGTGACACTGCAGCAATGGCATTACTTTTGATTGTTCATTTAGCAACGGTGATGACTTTCTTCTTAACCATTCCTTTCGGCAAATTTGCACATGGCTTCTACCGTAGTGCTGCATTGTTGAAATTTGCAGTAGAGGAGCGCATTGCTAAACACAAATCAAAATCAAAGTAAGACCCAAGCCTCGTGATCACTAAAACAGTCACGATGGTGGTAGGTAAAGGTGGAAACACATTCACGGATAATTCAGCATAAGGATATTTTGCTATGAAAAAAATGAAATGGTTAGCACTTGCGTGCACAGGCGCTGTTTTGGTGGGTTGTGGCACAGGTAATGCATCGAAAGAACCGGGTCAGCCTAAGCGTGCAGAATGTATTGCACCTGCTAAACCAGGTGGTGGTTTTGATATGACCTGTAAATTGTTGCAATCAGGCTTTAAAGAAACTGGGGTGATGACCGATCCAGTTCGTGTGACTTACATGCCAGGTGGTGTAGGGGCTGTGGCTTACAACAAAATTGTGAACAATGACCCAGCCAATAATAATGCCGTGATTGCATTTTCAACCGGTTCATTGTTGAACTTGGCACAAGGCAAGTTCGGTAATTTCACAGAAAAAGATGTGAAATGGTTGTAGGGTGTTGCGGTCGATTATGGTCTGGTCGCAGTACATAAAGATTCGCCGCTGAAAACCTTAGATGACTTGATGAAAGCACTCAAAGCAAATCCAAAGAAATTGAGCTTTGGTGGTGCGGGTAGTGTTGGTGGTCAAGACTGGATGCAAACGGCTATTTTAGCCAAAAAAGCAGGTATTAATCCTGCGGACATGAGCTTTGTGGCACTTGAAGGCGGTGGTGAAGTACTTACTTCATTGTTAGGTCAGCATATTCAAGTGGGTGTGGGGAATGTCAGCGAAGTGGGTGCACATTTAGATGCAGGTTCAATTCGCGTATTGGCAGTGTTCTCTAAAGACCGTCTGGAAGGTAAGTTCTCGAATCTACCAACAGCGATTGAGCAAGGTTATGATCTTGAATGGCCAGTAATCCGTGGTTTTTACATGGGGCTTAAAGTCAGTGATGATGCGTACAAATGGTGGAAAAACGCCTTTGATAAAATGATGGCAAATGAGAAGTTCGATGCGGTACGCGAAAATCAAGATTTATTGCCATTTGAAATGACCGGTGAAGAAATTCAGGCTTATGTCTATAAGCAAACCAATGAAATGCGTCAATTATCTGAAGAATACAAATTATCAAAATAACAAACAGACTGAGTGAGGACGAATGTTTTCACTCAGTTTTTGTTTAGAGGGAAGATGATGAAATCTGAACGCATTCTTACAGCCATCATTGCCGTAATCGGATTGGGATTGTTGATCTATGCTTTGAACTTCGAAGCGCCAATTTCTTATGATCCTGTTGGGCCAAAAGCCTTTCCAATTCTGTTGATGGGCTTGATCACTTTCAGTGCTTTTTACTTGACGGTTCGTCCAGCCATTATGTTTGAACCAGTTGAACTCGGTTGGACCAAACACTTAGTCGGCAAATTACTCCTGTGTGTCGTGGCGCTAACCTGCTATGCCGCGGTCTTTGAACTTCTCGGGTTTATTGGTGCAACATTGTTGTTAACCATCGCACTGGGTCGTTTATTTAACGGGAAAATGATCCCGATTGCGATTACCAGTGTTGTTTTAAGTTTTAGTACCTACTACCTGTTTGACCGTGTGTTAGACGTACCTTTGCCACTCGGGCTATTTGGTTAAGGATGACGACCCTATGGAAATTTTAAATTTTTTAATGATGGGTTTTGAGGTTGCATTACAACCGAAAAACTTATTAATTGCCTTTATTGGTGCATTTATTGGCACGATTGTCGGTCTATTGCCTGGCTTAGGTCCAATTAACGGTGTGGCAATCCTTTTACCATTTGCTTATGCCTTGGGTTTACCCGTAGATAGCGCACTGATTCTATTGGCTGCGGTGTATTTGGGCTGTGAGTATGGTGGTCGTATTTCTGCAATTTTGCTAAATGTGCCTGGTGATGCGGGCGCGATCATGACCACTTTAGATGGTTATCCGATGGCGCAACAAGGTAAAGCAGGCATTGCATTATCATTATCTTCCGTCAGTTCCTTTATTGGTAGTACCATCGCCTTTATTGGGATCGTGTTGTTTGCGCCATTATTGGCGAAGTGGGCAATTTCTTTCGGCCCTGCTGAATACTTTGTACTCATGGTCTTTGCGATTGTGTGTTTAACCGGTTTAGTTAGCACACAACCTGTGAAAACATTTCTTATGGCGTTGTTAGGTTTAGGCTTATCAACTGTAGGTATGGATGCGATTACAGGGGTTTACCGCTTTACCTTTGATAGCGTTGGCTTAAGTGATGGTATTGCATTTACCACACTCGTGATTGGTTTATTCAGTGTTAGTGAAATCTTATTATTACTTGAACGTACAGCGATTGGTAAAGTTGCGCTTAAACAAGGCAAACGTTCATTATTCAACATCAAAGAATTTTTCAGTGCACTCGCGACGATTATTCGTGGTTCATTCATTGGTTTCTTCTCAGGGATTTTACCAGGTGCAGGTGCAACAGTTGCCAGCGCAATGGCATATACCACTGAACGTAAAATTGCGAAAGACAACAGCCAATTTGGTAAAAGTGATTTACGTGGTTTAGCAGCACCGGAAAGTGCCAACAATGCTGCAGCATGTGGTTCATTCGTTCCAATGCTGACGTTAGGGGTTCCTGGTTCGGGTACAACTGCGGTGATGATGGGTGCATTATTAATGTACAACATTGCACCAGGTCCACAATTATTCACAGAACAACCGACATTGGTTTGGGCACTGATCGCATCATTGATGGTGGGTAACATCATCCTCTTGGTATTGAACTTACCATTGGTGGGTTTCTTTGCAAAAATGTTGAGCGTACCAAGTTATATCTTGATTCCAATTATCGCAACGGTCAGCTTCATTGGTGTTTACGCAATTCATAGCAATGTCTTCGATCTATTACTCTGCTTAGGTTTGGGCGTATGTGGTTATATCGTAAGCGTCCGCTGAATCCCATACCAATTTTAATTCGATTTAGGTTTCCAGCAGTGTGGCAGTAACTCTTCAATCTGGGTCACTTTGTGTGTCGGTAACCTTTTCAGCACATCACTTAAATAGGCATACGGATCCAAGCCATTCAGCTTTGCTGACTGGATTAAAGTCATGATATTCGCCGCTCGCTGGCCGCTGCGCAGCGAACCTGCAAATAACCAGTTCTTACGTCCCAACGCCCAGGGGCGCATCTGGTTTTCCACCCAGTTATTGCAAATCGGTAGATTGCCATCATCCAGATAGCGGCTTAAAGCTGGCCAACGCTTCAGAGTGTAATTGATCGCCTTGGCGGTTGGAGAACTCGATGGCACAGTCAGTTGATGTTGGTTGAGCCATTCATACAGTTGTTGCATCACTGGTTGACTATGCTGTTGTCGGTATTCGCGGCGCTGTTCTGCTGTACCATCGGTCTTTTTCCTGAGTTCTGCTTCTATTGTTAGCGGCAATGTAAAAATGACCCCCCAACAGCATTTGAAAATTGACCCCCTTGGTTAATATAGTGGTCTTTTTGGACTGCTCAACATGTTAACTTTGGAGCAAGCAGTGACAATCCAAATACTTCATCAACAAGGTCAATCTATTAAGGCAATTAGCCGCGAACTCGGTATTTCTAGAAATACTGTGCGTAAATATTTACGATCTCAAGTAACACCTAAATATCAACGAACACAATCTAAAGTGAGTATTCTTGAGCCTTATAAACCGTATTTAATCAAACGTGTAAATGCCGCCGATCCAGAATGGATACCGGCTGCAGTGTTGTATCAAGAAATCTTGCAAAAAGGCTACACGGGGAAAATCAGAACACTACAAAATTATCTCAATACATTAAAGCCAACTAAACAACCAGAGCCGATTAAGCGATTTGAGACTCAACCAGGTCAACAAATGCAGGTTGATTTCACAATAATTCGACGTCATCACACCACATTAAAAGCATTTGTTGCAACTTTGGGATACTCTAGAGCAACCTTTGTTAAGTTTTATGATCATGAACGTTCTGATGCATGGATTGATGGCTTAGAAAGTGCTTTTCAGTTCTTTGGTGGTGTTCCTAAAGATGTATTATTTGATAATGCTAAGGCCATTATCATTGAACGTGATGCTTATCAAGATGGTCAACATCGCTGGAATGCTAAATTACTTGATTGTGCTAAGAAATATAACTTCCGACCACGTGTTTGTAAGCCATATCGTGCGCAAACAAAAGGTAAAGTGGAACGCTTTAATAGTTATTTGAAATCAAGTTTTATCGTGCCATTAAAAGCAAGTTTAAAGATGGTTGACCTTAGCTTAGATGTTGATATGGCAAATGCCTATATTGGTCGATGGCTTAGTGAAACAGCAAATCAACGCATTCATGCAACAACTAAAGAAAAACCAAGTACTCGTTTGCTTGAAGAACAAGAATATTTTTCTTCATTACCTTTATTTAATGATGGTTCTAAAAAATCTGTAATTGATGATGTTAGCCCATCATCACTCATACCTCATGAGAGTGTTCAACACCCCTTATCAATCTATGATGAATTACTGGAGGTTTCTTAATGAATTTACAGTATGAGCGTATTGAACAGCTTTGCCGTCAGCTTGGTCTACAAACAGTGGCATCACAATGGTCACATCATGCACAACAAACCTTAGCAAAGGATGGCAATTATGCAGATTTCGTTGAAGCTATGCTATTACATGAATACACAGCCAAGCAGCAACGTAGTCAACAGATTCTTTTACAACTTTCAGGTCTTACTCAAATCAAAACGTTGGAGGCTTATGATTTTAATTATGCTTTAGGTGCTCCAAAGTCGCAGTTGCTTGAACTATTTAATTTAAGCTTTATTCCAAGAGCTGAAAATGTTGTATTTATTGGTGCAAGTGGTGTTGGGAAAACACATCTATCAATGGCTTTAGGCTATAAGGCAATTATGAATAATATTAAGACTAAGTTTATTACTGCAGCTGATTTAATGTTGCAACTTAGCCTAGCTTATCAACAAGGTAAATTAAAAAACTACATGCAACGTGTTGTACTTGCTCCAAAGTTATTGATTATCGATGAAATAGGATATTTACCATTTGGTCGTGAAGAAGCAAATTTATTTTTTAATGTTATTGCCAAGCGCTATGAAAAAGGCAGTACGATTTTGACCAGTAATTTACCATTTAGCCAGTGGTCTAAATCATTCGCAGATGATGTTACTTTGACAGCAGCAATGTTGGATCGTTTATTACATCATTGTCATGTTGTACAAATATCTGGGGAAAGTTATCGTCTAAAAGATAAAAAGAGAGTAGGAATTCAACCACAAATTGAGTCTTAATAAATCATCAAAGGGGTCAATTTTACTTTGCTGTTTTTAAGGTAAAAGGGGTCAGTTTTAAATTGCCGTTGACACTATCGCATACAGTTTCTGAATCAGCACTAATGCCTGTTCAGCGACCTGACTTTTTTTGGTCACATGCAGTTCATGGAATTTACGACGCGCATGCGCCATGCAGCCCACCTCAATGACCTGACCTGATTTAAAACGTGCTTTATAACCACTGTAATCATCACAGACTAGATGGCCTTGCCAGCCATTCAGGAACTCTTCAGCATGCTGACCTGAACGGCTATCCTGAAAGTCATAGATCACCGCTTGAACTGGATTGTACTGTGTGGTGGCATAGGCCCAGACATAACCTTTCTTCGGTTTTTTCTCATTCTCACCCATCCGTATGATGGTGACCGGCGTTTCATTGGCATGGATCACCCGCTGTTGCAACACCACCTGTTTTAAGGCATTAGCCAGAGGTTCCAGTTCCACACCGCAGCGACCAATCCAGTCAGATAAAGTGGATCTGGACAGATCAATGCCAGCCCGCTGATAGATCAGGCGCTGACGGTACAGCGGCAAATGATCGGCATACTTCGATACCAGCACATGGCTGAGCAATTCAGGTGAAGCAATGCCTTTATCAATCACATAGGCGGGCATCGCTTGCTGAGTCAGAGTGTCGCACTGATCACAGACCCATTTGCCACGGACATGCTGTTCCTTATAGAACTTTGCCGGTCTGAAATGCAGTTTTTCACTGACATCTTCGCCGATACGACGGAGTTGGCAGCCACAAGCACATTGGGTTGATGCAGGTTCATGCTCAATACGGATGGTGTGTAGATGATCTGGCAGTGGTCGACGTTTAGGTTTATTGGTTTTGGCTTTCTGTGTCGCTGCATTGGTTTTATCTGCATTTAGCCGTTCCAGTTCTAGATCAACCGCGGCAATATCTTCTTCAACCGCTTCATCCCACAGATGGATTTGTTTTGCAGTGAGATGTTCGTTTTTACTGCCGAATTTGTGCTGTTTAAATAGTGCGAGTTCATGCTCGTATTTTTGATTGAGAATAGAAAGATGTTGAACTTTAGAATCTAATTGCTGATTGGTGACTTCAAGATGTTGAACTCTGGCATCTAATTGCTGGTTTGATTGTGCTAGAGACTGATGCTGCATCGCCAACTGTCTGGTGAATTCCAGCAGTTGTTCATGGGTCAGTTGGCTTAAGTCAGGCAGCGTATTCATGACCGCAGTATGCCTGAGGTCATGAAGAGAATGAAATAGAACGTTTGGAGGATGGCAGAATGGTCGAGCTTGGTTTAGAGCATATTCACCACTTGCTGCAATCCAATTCTCTGCCAGGGCAAACCTTGGATTAATGCCTGTAACTGTTCTGGGCTGAGGGCCACGGTTTCACCTTGGTGAACTTGAGCCCAGTGAAATTTACCCTGTTCCAAACGCCGGGCACACAGCCAGATGCCCAGTCCATCATGTACCAACACTTTCATACGATGACCACGTTTATTACAGAACAGGTAGGCGCAATGCGGTTTGATGTAGCCAAAGGCTCTCACCACCTGAGCCATGACAGTATCCATTCCTGCTCGCATATCCATGGGCTGGGTAGAGAGCCAAATTTCATTGATACGGATCATGTTGCCAGTGCCTTGAGTAATTCTGCCAAGGCAGGTATTTCTGATGTCTGCCATTTTAGCTGAATATCATTATTCGTATGAGGCACGGTGATACACAACGTGATCCTCTCATCAATAGGTTGGCTGATTGCAGCAGTGTAAGGCAAAGCAATAAATGCTGGATTCACATGAGTAGGATCCTGCACGGCACCCTCATGATGGCTGAAGATCCTGATCCAACGACTGACAAGGTTGGCATTAATACTATGTTGCAGTGCGACCGAAGCGATCGAGGTATTAGGATTTTTGCAGGCATTGACAATACTGAGTTTGAATTCTTTGCTGTATTTTCGGCGTTTTTTAGCAACAGGAGGTGTTGCTGAATATATATCCATGTTCATGGATTAAGTCCCCACTTGTTTTTAGGTGGGAACTAAATTAAGGCTTATAGGATCGCTTGGTAAGGCTGTGTTAGCCGGATGCTTACGTTATATCTTACGTAAGTTTGATTTCCCACTTGCACCTTTAATTCTTTGTTTTGTATTGGGTGAGTTGATGGAATCGAACTTGCGCCGTGCATTGTCCATTTCTCAAGGTGAACTCAGCATCTTATGGAGCAGTGGTATAAGTATGGGACTTTGGATCATGTCTGCATTGTTACTCATCCTTCCATTCGTACGTAAGTACTTATTTATCAAAAAACAAAAATCAATCTAATCCAAACATGATGGTCAACTATGCGTTGACCATCATTGGTGAAGAGTATGAAAAATATAATGTTCAATGCCAAAGGATTGGCAATTGCCTTTGTAGGTGCATGGCTTGCGGTATGGGTAAATCTCCCACTGCCATGGCTGCTTGGGCCCTTACTGATCACGCTGCTGATCGGAAGTTTTGGTATTTCAAATCCATGTCATCCACGTTGGCGTAAGACAGGGCAGGTCATTATTGGCATGGTGCTCGGTCTTTATTTTACTCCTGCATTGGTCAATGCCTTGTCTATGTACTGGCTGTTTATTGTATTCGGCATTTTGTGGTCAATGGTGCTGAGCCTCGCATTAGCAACCCTTCAATACAAATTCAATCACCTTGACTGGTCGACGGCATGGTTTGCCTCTGCAATTGGCAGTGCTAGTGAAATGATCAACATTGCAGAGAAGCATCAAGCACAAGTCGATAAAGTCGCCGCTACGCACAGTTTAAGAATTGTGATTTTGGTCGTCTTGGTCCCGATCTTTATGGGGCTGTATTTAGACGTGACGTGGTCTGTACCGACGTTGGCAGTCACCAATACATCCATTGTGGCTACCGTTTTATTATTTTTACTCGCCATCATTACAGCTAAAGTATTTGATGTGTTCAATGTACTGAATGCTTGGATTTTAGGTCCGCTATTTTTAATAGGCATGCTGTCTTACTTTGGTGTGATTCAGCATAGCTTTCCGAATTGGTTTATCGCATTTGGTCAATTGTGTATTGGCTGGTCTTTGGGCAGCAAATTCCCATTTAGCTTTTTAAAAGACAATCAGCGTTTTTTAGTGTTGACCTTGATGTTTAATTTTTTGGCTTTGGTGCTGTCCATTTTATTGGTGCTTGCACTGATCCAGTTTGTGTCTGTAGACGAAAAGGTATTGTTACTCGGACTCTCCCCGGGCGGCATTGCAGAAATGTCACTGATGGCAAAAGTGTTAGGACTTTCAGTCCCGATTATTGTGGCCTTCCAACTTTCGCGACTCATTTTTGTGATTCTCACCACCCGTTATTTTTATCGTTTAAGTCAAAGATTATTTTTTTAGATATTGCTTGGATGAAAGCAGTGGAGCAACAATGAATAGCAGTGTTTATGAAAGAATTTCGTATGCAGATCGTCTGCATCGGGTCAAACAAGATGGCTTATTTTTAAAATTTATTCAAAACCAAGATAAACTGATTTGTTTTGAAGCCATTAAAAACAACCCACGTGCTTTGAAATACGCACACCATCAAAATGAAGAGATGTGCCTACATGCGGTTTCAAACTGCGGCGACCTCATTAAATACGTACATGAAAGAACAGAACGTATTTGCTTGGCCGCTTTAAAAAATGAAGGTTTGGCAATTCGTTATATTGATGCACCAACTTTAGACATGTGTATGACCGCAGTCGCACAAAATGGATTTGCGCTGAAATATGTACATCAACAAACTGAGCAACTCTGTGTATTGGCGGTAAAAAATAATCCTTATGCCATTCGTTATGTGAAAGATAAAACAGAAGACATCTGCTTGATAGCAGTTAAAAATGACGGCAAAACCCTAGCGTATATACATCAACAAACAGAACGGATATGTGAAAAAGCGATTCAGTCACACGCAGAAGCGATTCGCTATGTCCAACAGCCAAGTCTGGCGATGCTCAAATACGCCATTAAAAAAAGACCGTATGTCATTCAATACATTGACGAAGCAAATAAAGAATTATGGAAATATGCGATTCAGCAAAACACGTCAGTGATCAAATTTTTAAAACATGCCAATGAAACGCTTTTGGCTTATGCCATTCAGCTTAACCCGACCTCAATTAAATATATTCAAGATCCAGCTGATTCATTATGCAAACTTGCCATCTCATTGGATTATGAAGCGATTGCGGTTTTGAAACAACCTAAAGAAAGCTTGTGCCTATTTGCTTTGTCTAAATCCAAAGATGCGATTCATTTTATTCGAAAAAAATATTAAAACGACAACATTAGAAATCAATTTATGGACATGTATGGAGGAGCAATTTAAACACACATTTTTTATGCAATAAGGATATGAATTAAAGAGGAAACATATGAAAATTAAATTACTGAGCTATGCAGTTTTATGTGCAAGTTTATATGCGACGGGCACACATGCGGAACAAGTGACGCAAGCAGAAATACAGCAGTTAAAATCAGAAGTAGCCGAGTTAAAAGCACTTTTAAAACAAACAAATGCTGTACAACCAGAAAGCCAAGCACCTGTAACTCAACCGTCAACATCGTTTAAAAACTGGCAATCGAAATCAGGGGCAACTGTCAACTTATACGGCTTTATCCGTGCCGACATGGCGTATCAATTTGAAGGTGCAAAGGGGATTTTTAATAGCCCGCATACTGTTGCATTAGAGGACGCAGCTGATAAAAGAGCAACTGAAGACCGTTTTGATAGCACGCTAACCACGACTCGCATTGGTTTGGATTTTAGTACGCCTTTAGATGAAAAGTCACTGAAAGGTAAAATTGAAGTCGATTTTCGTGGCGGCGAGAATAAGGATACGGTGCGTCTTCGTCATGTTTATTTAAATTATGACCGCTGGCTGATTGGTCAGACGACGTCAACCTTCTTATCAACCGAGACAGCACCAGAAATGCTGGACTTTAATACCGCTTTAGGCGGTGGGACTACCCGTAATCCGATGGTACGTTACTCTCAGCCGATTAATGCAGAGACCATGTATTTCTTAAGTCTGGAAAAAGGCAATGATGAGAATCGTCTGCCGTTACTTGCAGGTAAGGTGAAGTATGACTTTGCCGAAGGAGATGGTTTAATCACTGCACGTGGTCTGCTACAGGAAGTACGTCTACGTGATATTGATGATAAAACAGAGTTGGGTTGGGGGGCTGCGTTGGGCCTGCGTTATAAATTTACCCCATCCTTATTATTAAATACCAATTACTCACATGTATCCGGAGATAATAAAATATTGTTGGCAACTTCAGATAATCGACGTTATATCCAAGAGGGAAATGAGATTGAACTAATTGATTATAATGCATTTCAAGTGGGTACAACCTACCATTTTAATGAAAAGCTGAGAAGTACTTTGGGTTATGGTGCTCTAATTTATGATAAGAACAATGACACTGCCAATAAAAAGCTACAACAAGGCTGGATAAATATGATGTACAAACCTTATAAACCGCTGACTTTGGGTGTGGAATATGTCTATGGTAAGCGTAATACTGTTAATGATCGAGAAGGCGAAGATAGCCGTCTAGAAATGATGGCGAAATATGATTTTTAGACATTGATATGAACTAAAAGATTAATTAAATTGAATATGGGCAAGGGCTTTTCCTTGTCCATATGTCTGATATTATCGTACAAGCTAATTTTTATTTTAGAGATCTAGAACAACTTGATAGGGTTTAAATCCTTCTATTACTGCGTCCGAAACCAATTGAATAAAAGCTTCAGTCTTTTCATATGCCATCCATTGATCAAGAGCCTCATAGTAAGCCAAACGATTTTCTACTGTAATCACACAAGGCGGATAGCCTGCTTTTAATAGTTCAAGATTCATCAAAAGACGTGACGTGCGACCATTGCCATCAATGAATGGATGAATGCCAACAAAATCAGCATGTACTTTGGCTGCACGTTCAATTGGATGTAGCTTATGTGCTTCACTATTATACCAGTCTACTAATTGAGTCATCTTGTCATTTAATAACGTGTAATCAGGCGGGGTAGACGTAGCACCTGATATCAGGACATTTTGCTGACGATAACGTCCAGCATTATCATCATCAATATTCTTTAAGATAAGCTGATGGATATTACGAATTTGCCATTCAGAAAAAGGCTCCTCTTTCCGAATGATATCTTCAACGTAGTAAATTGCATTTCTATGGTTGATCGCTTCGAAGTGTTCTCTTAATGCCTTTCCACCAACAGTAATACCTTCGAGTACTACTTTTGTTTCTAGCAGGGTGAGGGTATTACCTTCAATTGCATTGGAATGATAGGTCCAGCGGATAATAAGATCTTCTTGTAAATTTTTTACAATTGCAGGAGCAAGAGGACGATGCTGATCTAATTTTTTCTTTAAATCATCAATACTTTCAAACATGCCCTGAACCCTGAATCTTAATTAATTAATGATACATGAAAAACGGAGCATCTAAAAACGTAATGATATAGCGTATCATAGATGAGAGATTGAATATGATAGAATAATGAGATAGATCTAAATCATGGATGTGGGAAATAAAATCATTAGGCATTTGATGTCATACATCTGATTAGAGTTTTTACGGTATTTAATACGGTAAATAAAATCTTTAAGTATGAAAAGTTAAATACTATCAATAGCCTACTAATGGTTTCTGGTGCGCGCTGAGCGCACCAAATTAGTATATAAGCATTGAACTGTAATATAAAAAATAGTTGAAAAGTATATAAAAAATTAAGATAAACATTCGATCTTATTTGCCATAGCCTGATCACGTTTTTCAGCATATAAAACTCACATATTTTAAAACTGAAAAATCTGAGGGCAGCTTCGTGGGCTATATCGTTAAACTCATTCCAGAAAACTTATATTTTGTTCCGCATGATAATGAAATTGGTACCACGGAATTTCGCAGTAAAGCCGTCGCAGAAGGTTTGTTCTACGATTATGCTGAAGCAACAGCAATGGTAAAGCTATACAATAAAGATATGCTGCAAGATGTTGATTATGAAATTGAGTTAATTGAATAATCGTCGACTTCTTATTATTTGAAAGTATCGCCAAGTTATGCAGAAGCTAATCGCAAAGCTGGAGCTTTTAACCGCATAAAATTATGCCGTAACTGAAAATTAAATCAATTGAAATTTTGCTGTGTGAATGTGTTGAAATGTAGTGGGCTATTGCAGCAAAAAATAAGTTTCACTATATTAAAACTACAGTAGGTCATTCAATGTAATAGACGCTACGATGCAGTTGGACGGATCAATGACAGCTCGTTGAGTTTGTAACTCTTGTTCAAACAATAAAATCAGCACTAGCCTTCCAACATAAAAAAACTCGCAGCAATGCGAGTTTTTTCTGTGCTAGAATGAAAAACAAGCAAATTTACTGTGGTTTTGTAAGTTGTAAATAAAATTTTAAAAAATATGTGTTTGAATTTATTAGATAATTTAAATTTAGTTTAAAAAAATACTACATTGTCAAACAATCTAACAACTCACTTTTTTAAAAAATTTATAAGCTATGGTATAAAAAATTTCCGTCAAGAAAAAGGGAACAACAATGACGCAAATCATCGATATTAAAGTTAAAGACCAGTTTAGCCATATTTACGAAGCAAAAGCATTGCTACGTAATATCCCAGAAACTTCATTGGCAGCGGGTTTGGCACTATTTCACAAAATTGAACACATTATTGTGGAAGGTGAAGTGATTTTACCAAGCATCGAACTTTTGTTTGAAAGCCGCGAGTCTGATAGTATTTTCCGTGTGTTGGAGTAAATATTTGTGAGACTACTTTATTTTTAGAAAAGCTCATTTCGATGAGCTTTTTTGTGCGCAGGATTTTTAAAGCACACGTAAATAAAGTGCTCATTAAGTGTAAAACATATCGCTTTAAACCGTCTGATCTTCTACAAGTTGGATATTTACATCGTATTTATCAAACTCTTGAATAATTTTTTGAATGACCGCTTGCCCAATGTCATCATCGGGTTGAAAACTCAACTCTTGATTGGTTTGACTATCAAAACATTCAATTTGCAAGATTTGCCAGAGCTGGGCATCTGTACTTTGTTGAATCACTATGCGTCGCGGTTGTAAATGTGCTGAAATTTGACGCGGCAACACATTGGTAATCGCTAACTGTATTTGGCTTTCCTGATCTTTTGGGCTTAAAAAGGTAATCACCCAATTGCCAACTTTACTGAGTTGCATTGGATTGTCATAAGCATCAAACGCTAAAAAAAATGCATAATTCATCATAACCCTGTGCCTCAACAATTCTAGAAAATACTATATCGCTGATTTTTATCAGTCGGGGCTATGCCGCTAAAGTCTTAGCTTTTATAGGAATAATGGATCTAAGGTTTATATGTGTTTTTAAGGTGTTGAAAAGTAATAAAAATAAATTAATCCATATATCCCTGAGCATGGTTTTAATTGTTAAAAAGACTTAAAACTAAGTAAAAAAATCTAAGCTTTAAGTCGGATTAAGCTTTTGTAGGGAGTGATTGATTTGCTGCAAAATCTGATTGAGTGCTTTTGGCGGCAAACGAGTTTCTTGTAAAGAGGTAATCCATTGCATTTGGCAGAGTTTTAAGCTGCGAATATCCTGAGCTTGTAAAATTCGCTGAATCAGTTGTTTTGCCATTAATCCACAATGACGCTGCAAAGTATCCATCATGAGAAATTTTACATCTTCAAAACTCAAAGCGGTAATTTCAGGCTGTATTTCTGCTTGGGGTTCAGGTTGTTCAGCGGGCTGTTCTGTATTGATGGCAGCTGCAACACGTGCTTCTAAATATGCAGGAACTGAATTTACTTGAAGATGTTGGGTGTGGATTGGTTCTGCCAAACTTTCAGCATGCGCTTGCGAGGTGCTGCTTGCAAGTTGGCTATGAATTTCTGTGTGTAAAGTGGTAGATGATGGCTCTTGCTCTTGTTGCAGCAGAATGTTAGCCGTTTGCTCTTGGTGTTGCAAAGTGTCTTGCTCAAGCGCAGCAGGGGCAATCAGGTGCATATCTAATAGCTGTTCAATCAATTCAGGTGGTGCAAGACGTTGCTTGAACTGATCTCCGAGTAAATCAAAATCTTCAGTACCAATCAGTACCAATAAACGACGTTGACGTGCATTTAAATCACGTGTGCGCTGTTGTAATGCATCTAGACCGAGTTGAGTTTTTTGATAATTAAACATGAGCCTTAATTTATTTCCCCAATAAATTAAGGCAAAGCATAGACTTTGAAAATTACAATAATATGAATAATTTATGACAGGTAAATGCAATAAGATTCACTTGAAACATTTATAAAGTCAAAATACTGGTATTTTCGAGCGCCTTGCGTAAGTAAGGATCTAAATCTTCTTGTCTTAATAACCATTGCACATAATCGGCAGGAAGGTCAGCAATTGCCGTACCACGATGTTTACCAAAATTGATAATTTGTGGAATACGTGCTTCTTCTGAGGCAGTGTAGAGTTCTTCAATACTTTGAATTTGTAATTGATGAACTTCGTGCATCAAAATATTGGCCGTTAAAATAATATCCATATCGGCACGATGCGCTTTTTTAATCATATCACGCGCTTTTTCGCTGCCTTTGGTAATCATATAAATTAAAGCTGAAATATTGTGTGCTTCAGCATTCGGCCATACACGACGTGCAAGTGCTAAAGTGCAAATGGCTTTAATTTTAGAAGTATCCACACCACATTTTTCTAAAGCGCGAATATCGTAATCAATATTATGCCCAATGATATAGGTGGTTTCGGCAGGTAATTCAAAACTGCTGTAATGCGGTTGATCAATTAAATCCGATTCTAAAATATGATGCACCGCCATCGCTGCGAATGAAATCGGCTCATCGACTTGATATAACTGATCGAAAATTTGACTTTTATCTAGACTGATTTTGCCATCTTGAATTTGAATGGGGGCGTAGGCAATCTCAATGGGTTGTCCATTTAAAGTATGGGTTTCAGTGTCGAGAATAATTGCCTGCATGTCCTGATTCGCTTGCGTCATTCAATAAAAATGCAATCTAACATTAGCCGCTGCGTATGACAAATTGAATTGAAATTTAATAGGCACTTGTATATGTGATCAATTTACTGATTTTTACCGTAAGTGTTTAATTTTAAATAAAATACACTTGCATATTAATTGTTGAAATCTTGCCTGATACGATAAAAAAGCGTACAAATAAAGATTGCGAAGGATGCAATTAATAAGAATATGAAGACAAGGGTAAGCAAATGAAAAAAATATGGTTAAGCGTGGCTTTAGCCAGCAGCAGTTTGTTTTTAACCGCCTGTAATGATGATCATGACGATACGAGTGTTGTGGTTATTGAGGATGGCATTCCGAAATATAATTTTAGTGCCCCTGTCGTGAAAACAGAGCCTTATTTAGATCAGGGTGCCAATGCGAATAATGTTTTAGATACAGTAAGTGCCTCTAAAACATTGATGACTTATAAAATGTTAGGGGTAAATGGACAGGAAACTCAGGCAACTGCACTTGTTTTTACCCCTCAAACAGTTAAGCCTGCGGGCGGATGGCCACTTGTAGTTTGGGCGCATGGCACAACAGGCGTGGCAGATGCGTGTGCACCAAGTCGTCAAGGTTTAAATGGAAATGAGTACTTCATTGCTAAACTATTGGCAGCAGGTTATGCCGTTGTTGCACCCGACTACGAAGGTTTAGGCGAACCGAGTGGTAAAGAATTACATCCATTCTTGAATTTAAAAAGTGCAGCTTATTCGATTACAGATGCTGTTGTCGCTGCAAACAAGCTTTTGGGTAATACTGCAGAAACGCGCTGGAGTGTAGTTGGACATTCACAGGGTGGACATGCGGCTTTAGGTGCAGCACAGTATGCATCGCGTGCGCAGTTAAATTATAAGGGTGCCATAGCTATCGCACCTGCATCAAATTTAGCGTTGGTATTGGCGGGTGGTGAACAAAAAGCAGCTCAGGAGCCAGATGTAATAAAGAAAGTACAGACACTTGTACCATTAGATACGTTTACTGCTCTAATTGCTGCGGGGCTAAGAAATACTGCTCCAACCTTGAAATATTCTGAAATATTTGTGTCACCAACAGATCAACTTGCTGCTCAGGCAGAGTCAATCTGTTATGAGGCATTAGGTGGGAGTATGCTTCAGCCAATGCGAGAGCACGCACAGACTTATGGAAAATTGGATGGTTATCCACGTACTCAACCGAATTTCATGACGACCATCCCTGAAGTTAAAGATTTCTTAACCAATGGTTCACAGCCATTAAAAGTGAAAATCAGTACGCCTATATTTATTTATCAAGGAACGGCTGACCCAACTGTACCGAAACAAGTCACGGATTACTTGGTTCAGTCAGCTCAAGGGATGGGAACTAAAATTCATTACGTCACTGATCAGGATTTACCTGTAGAGCAAAAATGGGATCATGGTTCGGTGTATGTGGATAATATGGATGAGATTGTCAAAGATGTTCAATCACTAATGCCTATTCAATAAGTTGTTGAATTACGATAAAGATTGATTTGACCTAAAATAGCTCATGTTTTATCTGAAACATGAGCTATTTTTATGTAAAACTGAGCAAAGTTCATTCTCTCAGTTCACAAACTTTATGCTACAATACGCGCCAATCTTAGCACGGCTTAAAAGCCCTAAATTAATAGGACCTCGCTAATGTTTGCCAATATTTCTATTGCCGAATTTGATCCAGAATTAGCTCAAGCGATCACCAATGAAGATGCGCGCCAAGAAGCTCATATTGAGTTAATTGCTTCTGAAAACTACTGCTCACCTGCAGTAATGGAAGCTCAAGGTTCAAAACTTACCAATAAATATGCAGAAGGCTACCCAGGCAAACGCTACTACGGCGGTTGCGAATACGTAGATATTATTGAACAATTGGCGATTGACCGTGCTAAAGAACTCTTTGGTGCAGATTATGCTAACGTTCAACCACACGCTGGTTCACAAGCAAACTCTGCAGTTTACTTAGCTTTACTTAACCCAGGCGACACTGTGTTAGGTATGAGCTTGGCACATGGTGGTCACTTGACTCATGGTGCAAAAGTAAGCTTCTCAGGTAAAACATATAACGCTATCCAATATGGTTTAAACCCAGAAACTGGCGAAATTGATTACGAAGAAGTTGAGCGTTTAGCGCTTGAACACAAACCACGCATGATTGTTGCGGGTTTCTCTGCGTATAGCCAAATTGTAGAGTGGCAGCGTTTCCGCGACATCGCAGACAAAGTTGGTGCTTATTTATTTGTAGATATGGCACACGTAGCAGGTCTAGTGGCTGCTGGTGTATATCCGAACCCTGTGCAAATTGCTGACGTAACGACTACTACTACACACAAAACATTGCGTGGTCCACGTTCTGGTCTAATTCTTGCGAAAGCAAACGAAGAGATCGAGAAAAAATTACAATCTGCTGTGTTCCCTGGTAACCAAGGTGGTCCATTGGTACACGCAGTTGCAGCAAAAGCAATTTGTTTTAAAGAAGCAATGGCGCCTGAATACAAAGCGTATCAACAACAAGTTGTTAAAAATGCGCAAGCGATGGCTGAAGTTCTTATTGAACGTGGTTATGATGTAGTATCTGGTGGTACGAAAAACCACTTGTTCTTGCTTTCTTTAATCAAGCAAGATATTACAGGTAAAGATGCAGATGCATGGTTAGGTGCTGCGCACATTACTGTAAACAAAAACTCTGTACCGAACGATCCACGTTCTCCATTTGTAACTTCTGGTATCCGTATCGGTACTCCAGCGGTAACTACACGTGGTTTTGGTGAAGCAGAAGTACGTGATCTTGCAGGTTGGATTGCAGACATTCTTGACAGCAAAGGTGACGAAGCTGTAATTAATACTGTAAAAGCAAAAGTTGAAGCTGTTTGCGCGAAATTCCCAGTTTACGCAAAATAAGCACAGCCTTGAGAAAAGCCCCTCAAGGGGGCTTTTTTTATGGATGTAAAAAATTGATTTTTCGTTCAATAAGCTGAATTTCTGTTATAACTTAAGCGTATTGAATATGATTGTAGGCAAGCTGATGATGACAGTATTGTCGGAATGACAGGAATAAAAGTAAATGATTAGACCAAAGATTATTATTTCAGAACAAGATTTGCACCGTTTGGAAACGATGCTTGAGCATCAACCTAAATTGACGCCAACGATGCAACATCTAGAAGATGAATTGGCACGTGCTGAAGTGGTTGCGCCACAAGATGTACCGAATAATGTGGTGAGCATGAATGCCCGCGCATTGATTACCATTGCACCTGCAAAAGAACCGACTGAAATTACCTTGGTTTATCCGCATGACTTTAAAGGTGAGAAAGGGCAGGTGAATGTGGTTGCACCTGTCGGGACTGCCATTTTAGGTTTAGCTGAAGGTCAGGAAATTGAATGGCCACAGCCCGATGGTCATATGATGAAAGTCAAAATTGAGAAGATTTTGTATCAGCCAGAGCGTGAAGGCGATTATTTATAATCTGTTTATCATCCTGCGTTAGGAACATTGAAAGCCATGTTGATCATGGCTTTTTTATGCACTGGTGTTTTGAATCAGGCATCTTGTGACTGATGTTATGCGAATCTATAAAAAAGCATTTAAGCAGATCGAAATAAAAAATTGCAAAATATTACATGACCTTAGCCGAAAAACACGTACTATAAAATCATGTAAAGAGGGTTGTGATGGTCTATGGCTCAGTTTGAAGTGTTACTGCCTTTGCAAGAGATTACGGTGGATCGTGCAGAGCTTTTGGCGATTCAACGCAATGATTTAGTTCCGTTGTTGAATGATCAATATCGTCTAAATCATTATGCAGATCAGGTGATTCAAGCGCAGTCAGTTTTATTGGATGGGGTGGATCCACATTTAACTCAGCAATTGAGTGTGACCATTGAGCAGTTGATTCAGGCGCTTGGCAAATCTAAAAAAGTGTTAAAGCAACGTAAGTTTAATGCACTACAAAAGTGGCTAGGCATAGATTTGGAATATGGCGCGGGGCAAGTGCAATATTATAAAAACCTAGATCATTTATTAGGACAAGCAGATCGTTTAAGCCAAAAGCTGCAAATCGAAATTCAGAAATCACAATCACGTTTTCAGCAGTTGGTTGGTTTGCGTGAGCAAATGGCGAAATACATTCAAGCTGCCGATGAGTTTTTAGTGGAATATCCACGATTTGTGCGCAATCAGCATCCTTTGGATAATTTTAGCGAACGACTGGCCAAGAAAATTTATAGTTTAAAGACTTTGCAAAGTAGTAATGATATTGCGATTACTCAAATGCAACTTTCACAGCAACTCTCTTTTAGTTTGTTAGATCGCTTTAAAGAAGCGCAGCAGGTACTCATTCCTGCATGGCAATATCATGTCAAACAAAGTCAGCAAAGTGGCTCACACAGTCAGCTAGAAAAGCTGGATCAAAGTCGTGAGCATTTAATTAAGACATTAAGAAAATCCTTAGAAAAACCTGCGCAATCATAAGGCATGGTTTTGATTAGATAGAGGCGAAATATGACAACTTCTGAACAACGCAACGTCGCTGTGCAAGTGAGTGATGAACAGACTCAGCAACAATTTCAGCAACTCAATTTGCAGGAAATTGGCTTACAGCCTGATGACTTTCAGGAGGTGCTGGCTGCGCGTAAAGAATTAAGCGATCTTAGCCATCATTCGGTTGCAGAATATGGCAAAAATATCGCCACTAAAACGTCAAGTTATACCGATGAGCTTTTAGGTTTGGTGCAAAATAAGGATTTGGATGTCACAGGGCAAAAGCTGAATCAGGTGGTGCAGGTTGCACAGCAGTTAAATACCAACAGTATTTTAAATCCAAACAAAAGCAGTGGCTTTTTGGGTGGTTTATTCAATAAGTTAAAAGGCGCTAAACAAAGTTTTGATCAAAACTTTAACAGCACCAAAGCGCAAATTGATAGTCTGGTCACAGAAATTGAAAGCTCACAAAATGGTTTAAAAAACCGTGTAGATACACTGGATAAAATGTTTCGTGGTGTGCAAGATGAATATAAACAATTGGGGATTTATATTGCAGCAGGTAAGTTAAAACAGCAGGAAATTCAGCAGCAAATTTCTGAATTTTCCGCGCAGCCGCAGGATCAGACCACGACTCAAAAAATTTATGATCTCAATCATCTTGCTAATAATTTAGAAAAGCGGGTGAGTGATTTGCAGGTGTTGCAACAATCTGCCATGCAAACTTTGCCGATGATTCGGATTATCCAGTCCAATAATTTAATGTTGGTCGATAAATTTTATGCGATTAAAAACATTACCTTACCTGCGTGGAAAAACCAGATTAGTTTGGCGATTTCTTTAAATGAGCAGAAAAACAGTGTGCAACTGGCCAACAGTATTGATGATGCCACCAATGAATTGCTGCGCCGTAATGCAGATTTATTGCATCAAAACTCGGTTGATACTGCCAAAGCCAATCAGCGTTCGGTGATTGATATTGAAACCCTTGAACACGTACAAAATACCCTCATTAAAACAGTGAACGATGTGATCCAGGTACAAAAAGAAGGCATGCAAAAACGTGCAGAAGCGACTACGCGTTTGCGAGCCTTACAGGAGAATCTGAATCAATTGGTGATTGGTTCAAGTCAACAGTCTGGTCAATAAATGCATTTTGACAATGACTTCATTTAATCTGAAATTTACCTGATAAGGAGTCGGATTTGCCCCCACTTGATGAATATGCCATTCAGCCACAGCAGCTAAAAACAGGTGTTGTGGCATTACAGCAGCGTCAAAAAAAGCTCAGTTTTTTGGCTGTGCTGTCTATGACGGTGGTGCTTATATCGGCAATTGGCTTTTTTATTCAGCAAGATGTGATTTATAGCTTCTTTGGTTTAAGCACTGAAGTTCAGCAATTACACATGCCTGCAAGTGTCGATGCGACTTTGGCAAATTTAGGGCAGCAACCTGATTATTTTTTCAGTTTGTTGAACTGGTTGGGTTGGTTGATTTTAAAACTGTCGGTGTCATTTATTGGTGCATTCGTTCTAGTTCATCTACTCAAGAAAATTCGTTTTTTTTATATTCGCTTTCAGTCCTTTGTTTTGAAATTTGTAGCTTGGTTGCTGAGTTTTATTTTACTTTGGTCGGCATTGAGTTATGTTCAGCATGACCGACAAGATGATACGCAGCAGGTATATGCCAAAATTGTGCATTATGAAAAGCACATTCAAGAAAGTGAATTGGCGCGTTATTTACAAAATGCAGAAATGGCAGCGCCTGTTAAAGCCTATTTGTTGGCGCAAACGGCATTGATGCATCATCCCGCAGATAAAGATGCAGCCATTCCGCAAGTGTTGACCTTGGTCAAAGCAGAGCAGCAAGATCCGCAATTTTTACATTATGGATTTAAACCTGAACAATTATGGACGATGCAGCAGCAAGTTTATGGCAAAGCTTTAACGCCTATGGCGCAAAGCGTACATAAGCAAGTGCAGCAAGCACAGCAATTAAATACGCTGGTTTATTATATGAATCTCGCGGTTATGGCGCTTATGTTAATACTGTCTGCGGTACTCTGGTTTTTATCGCGACATTTACAGCAGCGTATTCTGCGGATTCAACAAAAACTTGAATAAAAAATGATTAGGCTCAATTGCTTAAGGCAGACATTCAGTTTTTATGTTAATGTCTAAATTGAATAGCTTTAGGTATTTTAAATGAAATAGTAAGCTTGAAACTCACTATCATTTAAAAAAACGATCATAAATATAAAAATAAACCGTTTCCCCTATGTAACTATTTTTCGTAAGATAACATCAACAAATAAATTTACTCCCTTGGAGACGTTAGCCATGTTAGACCAAAATACTTCTACACAACTTAAAACTTTATTAGAACGTCTTGAAAGCCCAATCGAGCTTGTCGCGACTTTAGATGGTTCTGATAAATCTGCCAAAATTAAAGAATTGGTTGAAGAAATTGCAGCACTTTCGCCACAAGTTACTGCACGTTTTGACGGTAACAACGCACGTGCACCAAGTTTTGGGATTGCAAAAGTAGGTGAGCAACCGCGCGTATTCTTCGCAGGTTTACCAATGGGGCACGAGTTCACTTCATTAATTTTGGCTTTATTGCAAACTTCTGGTTATGCACCAAAAGTATCGGATGAAGTATTAACGCAAATCAAAGAATTGAATCTTTCATCTCACTTTGATGTGTTTGTATCGTTGAGCTGCCACAACTGTCCAGATGTAGTACAAGCTTTGAACCTCATTGCGATTTACAACCCTGGCACAACAGCAACCATGATTGATGGTGCATTCTTCCAAGAAGAAGTTGAGCAGCGCAAAATTATGGCTGTGCCGATGGTATTCCAAGATGGCAACCACATTGGTCAAGGTCGTATGACTTTGGAAGAAATTGTAGCTAAATTAGATACAGATTCTGAGAGCAAAGATGCAGCGAAACTGAATGCCAAAGAGGCGTTTGATGTCTTGGTAATTGGTGGCGGCCCTGCAGGGAATACATCTGCAATCTATGCAGCACGTAAAGGTATTCGTACAGGTATTGTGGCTGAGCGGATGGGCGGTCAGGTGATGGATACCATGGATATTGAAAACTTCACTTCTATCCAAAAAACACAAGGTCCAAAGTTTGCGGCAGAAATGGAAGCGCATGTGCGTGAATACGATGTCGATATTATGAATCTACAAAAAGTATCTGCCATTAAAGGTGCTGATGAAACTGCCAATGGTTTGGTCGAAGTGACTTTGGAAAATGGCGCAACACTTGAATCGAAAACGGTGATCTTGTCTACAGGTGCACGTTGGAGAGAGATGAATGTACCTGGTGAAGCAGAATACCGTACCCGCGGCGTGGCATACTGCCCACACTGTGATGGCCCGTTGTTTAAAGGCAAACGTGTTGCAGTGATTGGTGGTGGTAACTCAGGTGTAGAAGCAGCGATTGACCTTGCAGGGATTGTAGAGCATGTGACTTTGGTAGAGTTTGATACTAAATTACGTGCAGACCAAGTCTTGCAAAACAAATTGAACAGCTTGCCAAATACTACTGTAATTACCAATGCATTATCGACTGAGGTGATTGGTGATGGCGCACAAGTGACTGCATTGAAATATAAAGACCGTGCGACAGATGTTGAGCATACTGTTGAACTTGCAGGAATTTTCGTACAAATTGGTTTATTACCAAATACGGACTTCTTAAAAGAGTCAAAAGTAGAGCTGACGAATCGTGGTGAGATTGTGATAAATGAGCGCAATGAAACCAATGTAAAAGGTGTATTTGCGGCAGGTGACTGTACAACTGTACCGTACAAGCAAATCATCATTGCAACAGGTGAAGGCGCGAAAGCATCACTTTCAGCATTTGATTACATCATCCGTTCAGGTCAATAAGTCTGAACGAATACATCTGAATACGCGGATTAACCATCCTTAAATTGTATTCGCTAAAAAGATAGCGCCTGAGTTCCCCAATACTCAGGCGCTATGTTCAGTAAAGTGCGTTATCGCACAGTATTAAAAGTTTATTTATTCTATTTTTGGTTTTAAGAACTGAGTCGGCTAACAACTCAGTTCTTTTTTTATTTTTAACATCCAGTTTGATTTACAGCAGTTAGATTCATTTCAGTCTAATTAGCCTTATTATTTTGTCCAAATAAATTCAACTGATTAAACTTTTCCTGTAGCTGCTCTTTGGTTTCGACATGCTCAGGATGCGGAATAATACATTCAATTGGGCAGACTGAAACGCAGGTTTGATAGTCATAAAACCCCACACATTCTGTGCAACGCGCCACATCAATTTCATATACCTTCTCGCCCTCATAAATTGCTTCATTCGGGCATTCGGGTAAGCACATATCGCAATTGATGCATTGGTCGGTAATCAGGAGTGCCATCGCAATACTCGCTTAGTTTATTGCCACTTAGTTGGCTTGATAAGCCAACGATGAGGCAGAAATATCTGCAGTCGAATTTGGTAAGTTGCGAATCAGCAGGGCATAACGCATATCGACATCTGCAGGTATAGGGATTTCTACAATATGCCCTGAACCTTTGGCATCTTCAATCAGATTGCCTTTTTTATCTTTAATTTCAGTTAAAGTGAAATAGATATTGCCTTGTGGCGTCATCAATTCTAGAGAATCGCCCACTACAAAACGGTTTTTTACATCAATTTTAATGTAGTCACCATTACGTTCTAAGACTTCACCACAAAATTGCTGATGATCAAAACTTGATGAACCTGTTTCGTAGTTTTGGTATTCGCTGTGCACATGACGACGCAAGAAACCTTCGGTATAACCACGGTTAGCTAGGCCTTCTAATTGAGTCATTAATGCAGGGTCAAATGGTTTGCCTGCAAGTGCATCATCAATGGCTTTACGGTAAATTTGTGCAGTACGTGCGCAGTAGAAATAAGATTTGGTGCGACCTTCAATTTTTAGTGAATGGATGCCCATTTTAGTTAAACGGTCAACGTGCTGCACTGCACGTAAATCTTTAGAATTCATAAAGTAAGTGCCGTGTTCATCTTCTTCGGCAGCAAACATATCTTCGTCATTACGTTGTAATAACACAGGCTCGTTAAATTGATGCTGTGCCTGCATGTGTTGTTCATCTGCATCGGCAGTTTCAGAAAGATTTTTGACAGGAATTACGTCACCTGTTTCATCTTCTTTTGCATCGTGAATTTTATATTCCCAACGGCAGGCATTGGTACATGCGCCTTGGTTGGCATCACGTTTATTCATATAGCCTGAAAGCATGCAACGACCTGAATAGGCCATGCACAGCGCACCATGCACAAATACTTCAATTTCCATGCCAGGCACGTTGTTTTTAATTTCTTCAATTTCATCAATCGACAATTCACGCGAAAGAATGACACGGGTTAAACCCATATTTTGCCAGAATTTCACCGTTGCCCAGTTCACCGCATTGGCTTGTACCGATAAATGTACAGGCATGTCGGGGAAATTTTCACGCACCATCATAATCAGACCTGGGTCAGACATGATCAGCGCATCGGGTTGCATGGCAACCACAGGTTCTAGGTCACGAATAAAGTTTTTGAGTTTGCTGTTATGCGGTTGGATGTTCACCACCACATAAAACTTTTTGCCTAATTTATGTGCTTCTTGAATACCAATTGCTAAGTTTTCATGATCAAATTCGTTATTACGCACGCGCAAACTGTAACGCGGCTGACCTGCATAGACTGCATCTGCACCATAAGCAAAGGCATAGCGCATGTTTTTTAAAGAACCAGCAGGAGAGAGAAGTTCGGTGACGTGGGAAATGGTCATGATCAAAAAGCAATAGCAGAAATATGGCTTTATTGTATGAATCTAAATTTAGGATTCAACCTAGTAAATAGCTCGGGATTCAGAAGAAAACTTATGCTGAAACGCTGGGGCTAATCTTGATATAGAAAGTTCCTCATCCTGAGCTATACAAAACGCACGAGAAGGGACTTTCAACACCAATTTGACAGATTGCTTATAATCAATTTCTGATGGATGAAAGCGTGTTAACGTACACGTTGCCCATGTTTATCAATCACCACTTCACCATCTTCTTTGCTGAAGCTTTTTAATTGTGGTTGAGTGAGCAAGTCTAAGACCAGTTCAGAAGGGCGGCACAGTTTCACACCTAACTCGGTCACGACAAATGGACGATTAATTAAAATCGGATGCTCGACCATCAATGCAATTAATTCCGCATCGCTGTGTGAGCTACCTTCAAGTTGCAACTGTTCGTATGGTTCTACATTTTTGCGGATTGCATCGCGCACGCTTAAACCTGCTTGTTGAATCATGCTAGTAAGTTCAGCTTGTGTAGGTGGGGTTTTTAAATATTCAATAATTTCAGGTTCTTGTCCTGTATTACGAATTAATTCTAAAGTATTGCGTGACGTTCCACAGGCAGGGTTATGAAAAATTTTGATGGTGTTGCTCATGCGTAGTGACTCGTTTTAGGTCGATAAAATTTCAATATTGCATTTATATATGGATATGCGTATATTCGCAATAGTTAATATTGAAGTGCAGATAAAAAATGAATCAAACTGATTTTTTTAAATGTTTGTCAGACCCAACCCGACTGGACATTCTGAAATTGGTGATGGCTCAACACAATATTTGTGTATGCGAATTGACAGAACAATTGCAGTTAAATCAACCGAAAATATCACGTCATTTGGCGTTGTTACGGAATTTATCTATTTTGCTAGATCAACGTCAGGGGCAGTGGGTGTATTACCGTTTGAACCCAGATTTACCCGAATGGGCGTTTGCTGTTTTAAATATTATCGCGCAGCAAGATGTCAGCCCGATGACGCACATCAACCCTACAATTGCAACACATTGCGAGTAAGCACATGGCACAGTCCAAACTTTCTTTTTTAGATCGTAATCTGACCTTATGGATTTTTATTGCCATGGGGCTAGGTGTTGCGATTGGCGTGGTATTTCCTGCAGTATCGGCAAGCTTAGATCAAATGAGTGTGGGAACAGTCAATCTTCCCATTGCGATTGGTTTGATTTTGATGATGTATCCACCATTGGCAAAAGTCGATTACGCAGCTTTGCCAGAAGTGTTTAAAGACCGCCGAACCTTGTTGTTGTCTTTGGTACAAAACTGGTTGATTGCTCCGTGTTTGATGTTCGCTTTGGCGATTATTTTCTTGCAAAACTATCCTGAATATATGACAGGTTTGATTTTAATTGGTCTGGCACGCTGTATCGCGATGGTCTTGGTCTGGAACAACTTGGCTTGTGGTGATAACCAATACGTGGCTGCATTAGTTGCGTTTAACAGTATTTTTCAGATTGTATTCTTTAGTACTTATGCATGGCTGTTTCTGAGTTTCTTGCCGCCGTATTTTGGCGTGGCAGGACAAGTGATTGATGTTGGTTTTTGGACAATCACCCAAGCTGTTTTAATCTATTTGGGTATTCCTTTTTTGATGGGCTTTTTAACACGCTTGATTTTAGTGAAAAGCAAAGGCTTAGATTGGTATCAAACGTCTTTTTTACCCAAAATTAGCCCATTTAGTCTGTTGGCATTGCTATTTACCATTGTGGCGATGTTCGCACTAAAAGGCGCAGAAGTACTGAGCTTGCCGATGGATGTTTTACGCATTTCCATTCCATTGATTATTTACTTCGTTGCCATGTTCTTTATTAGCTTCTTTATGAGCAAATGGATGGGCAATGATTATCCACGGACGACCGCCATTTCCTTTACCGCAGCAGGGAATAATTTTGAATTAGCACTTGCTGTTGCCATTGCAACGTTTGGCTTGGCTTCTCCCGTTGCATTTACCACGATTATTGGCCCTTTGGTTGAAGTGCCTGTGTTGATTGCTTTGGTGAGTGTGTCTTTATGGCTGCGTAAAAAGTTTTATCAAAATGAGTCGATTGTCAGTTCAAAGTAATTTTCTTCATTTTGAGGTTTAAGATAAAAACATGGGCATGCGTTGCCCATTTTAGTTTTAAGAGTATGCAGCATGGTATTACCCAATATTGATTTAGATTTATTGCCTACACCAAGTTTTGAACAGGTGCAGGCAAAGCCGTTGAACCATCCGCCACGTATTTTATTGATGTACGGTTCAAACCGTGAGCGTTCTTATAGTCGTTTGGCGGTACAGGAAGCGGGCAGAATTTTGGAGCACTTTGGCGCTGAGGTAAAAATTTTCCATCCCAAAGGTTTGCCTTTACCTGAAGATGGCGATGCTTCACATCCCAAAGTTCAAGAGCTGCATGAATTGTTGGCGTGGGCAGAAGGTATGGTTTGGTGTAGCCCAGAACGTCATGGTTCAATGAGTTCGATTTTCAAAGCACAAATTGACTGGATTCCGCTTGCCGCGGGCGCAATTCGTGCCACACAAGGTAAAACGCTTGCTTTAATGCAAGTGTGTGGCGGGTCGCAGTCATTTAACAGCGTCAATCAATTGCGTATTTTAGGACGTTGGATGCGGATGATCACCATTCCCAATCAGTCTTCTATTCCTAAAGCCTTTTTAGAGTTTGAGGAAGATGGCCGCATGAAAGCGTCTAGCTATTACGACCGTATTGTCGATGTGATGGAAGAGTTATATAAATTTACTTTGCTGACTCGCGGGCAAGCAGCATATTTGGTAGATCGTTATTCTGAACGTGTGGAAACTGCCGAGCAGCTATCGAAGCGTGTTAATCAGAAGTGTTTATAATCCAATTTTAGATACGTAAATACTGCATTACAAAAGGCTTAGAGAGCGATTATTCGGCTTCAAGTCGCTTTAAAATCTGACAATCATCAATGGTTGTTTGCGTGGTGCAGGCTTGTCTAAGTTGCTGAAGTTGTAGCTGAAAATGCTGCAACTCGGCAATTTTATCTTCTACATGCCTTAAATGTTCATCAATCAATTCATTCACAGCGCAGCAGTTTTGTTTCGGCTGTTTTTCTAATTCAATTAAGGCTTCAATTTCTTTTAAGTTCATATCTAAAGCACGGCAACGCTTAATAAAAATCAAACGCTTGAGTGCCTCATCGTTGTAATAGCGATAATTATTTTCGGCACGAAAGCTTGGGGTGAGTAAGTGTTTCTTTTCATAAAAACGAATTGTATCTGTGCTGACTCCAACTTTTTTAGCTAATTCATGAATTAAATATTGTGCCATACTTGACCTTGGACTAAGTCTATAGTTTTAAATGAGCATAATCGAAACAGTTTCATTTTGAAAGAAGGTGTGTCTATGGCATGTACGTGTAGTCATGAACCTGCGCCAATCAAACCGAATAGTAAATATAGAACCGCGTTATGGATTGCATTGGTGATCAATCTCAGCATGTTTTTTATCGAGTTGATAGGTGGTGCCTATGCCCATTCATCATCCCTATGGGCAGATTCACTGGATTTCTTTGGAGATGCTGTCAATTACGGGATTTCACTTGCGGTGTTAAGTGCAAGTTTGTATTGGCGTGCTACTGTGGCTTTGGTCAAAGGCATCACGATGGCCTTGTTTGGTGTGGTGGTGATGGGCAAGGTTATCTATGCCTATATACAGGGTATTCCACCTGAAGCCATAACCATGGGTATTATTGGGATCATCGCCTTATTAGCCAATGTGGTTACTGCATTGATTTTATATGCATTTCGAGATGGTGATTCGAATATGAAATCGGTGTGGTTATGTAGCCGTAATGATGCGATTGGTAATTTCGCAGTTATTTTGGCGGCAGTGGGTGTATTTGGTACGGGTAGTTTGATTCCAGATCTTGTGGTAGCCGTGATTATGGCGAGTTTGGGCTTAACAGCGGGGTATCATGTGATTCAGCAAGCTTTGGCTGAACGAAGAATGAATGTACCAGAATAAAGAATAAACGTAAAAAGCACTCCATCTGATTTGAGTGATTTAGATGGAGTGCTTTTAATTTTTTGTAGTCGCAATAATTTTAAAATTTGAAGTAAAAATAACGATAAGTTATTCCAAATTGCTATTTACAAAAAATAATATATAACTAAAATTAAAAATAAATTGATGTATTTAAAAATAATTTACACGATGAATAATATTTAATTTTTTTTAAATTGAGGGTTAAATGAAACTAATTAAATTATTTTCTATAGCAAGCCTGATTGCTTTGGCTGGCTGTAGTTCTAAAGTAGTGACTTATGATACTGCAGGGCAAGTGATTGGTTCATGTGTCGCTACACAGGGCTTTATTTTGGGGGCTAAAGCTGTGTGTTATGGTGGTGCCAACATACAAGGCATTAACTATTCTAAAGTAGATGAGCGCACGGGTTTATTGCCAACCATACCAAATAATTCGCAGATTTCACTGCAACAAGACTAATTTTTTAGAGGGGTAATACAATGAAAATTTCTAGTTTAATCGCATTAACAGCGGCTATTTTGATGACAGGTTGTGCTTCAAAAGTGACAACTTATGATTCGAGTGGTCGTATGATTGGTTCATGTCAGGCAGAGCGTGGGTTTGTAATTGGTGGTGGTGCACACTGTGAAGGACGTGCTAACCAAGAAGGTCGCAGTGTACGTTAATTGATGCTAATGACAAAAAACCGAGCTATTTAGCTCGGTTTTTTTAGATTCAACAGCTTTTATTTTTCAACGAAAGCACGTTCAATCACGTAATCGCCCAATTCACCCATACGTGGTGATTCTTTTAAACCATGTTGGTCAAGTAATGCTGCAACATCTTTTAAGAATGCAGGGCTACCACATAACATGGCACGGTCAGTTTCAGGGTTAAAACGTGGTAAACCAATTTTTTCAAAGATTTCACCCGATTCAATTGCCGTGGTCACACGTCCTTGGTTTGGATATTCTTCACGTGTAACGGTTGGGTAATATACCAGTTTTTCACGAATACCAAGTTCTTGGAAAAACTCGTGATTTGGTAATTCATTTAGAATTAAATCTTGATAAGCCAATTCAGAAATGAAACGTGTACCGTGAACCACAATCACTTTTTCAAAGCGTTCATAAGTTTCAGGGTCGCGGATGGTTGCCAAAAATGGAGCTAGACCTGTACCTGAAGAAAGTAAGTATAGGTTTTTACCAGGATTTAAATCATCCAGTACCAAAGTGCCTGTAGGTTTTTTAGAAACCAGCAATTCATCGCCCACTTTTACTTTTTGTAAAATAGACGTTAAAGGGCCATCAGGTACTTTAATTGAGAAGAATTCTAGCTCTTCTTCATAGTTAGCACTGGCAATCGAGTAAGCGCGCATTAAAGGCTTGCCATTTACTTCCAGACCAATCATCACAAATTGACCGTTTTTAAAACGTAGTGCGGTATCGCGAGTCGTTTTAAAACTGAATAAAGTGTCATTCCAGTGGTGTACGTGAGTAATCTTTTCGACGTTGAAAGCAGCCATTAAAGGTCTCAATAAATTATCAAATTAGAACAGCTTGCTATTCTAATCTAAAATCATTCTCTATAAACTGAATATATTTAATTGAGCTTATCAGAAAAAGTGATGAAGACTGATCTAAAAATGCCAATAATCGGATTTATGCACTCTCCCTACCGAGAAAAATTTGGTATTCCTCGTCAACCGAATCTGGTACAAGTCGAATCGTATATTGAAATGCAGGCGCCTTATAACGATGTGTTGGCATTTGAAGGGATCGAAGCGTTTAGTCACTTATGGTTAATCTGGCAATTTCACGACAATAAAAACCAAACCGATGCTCATCCAACCGTACAGAAACAGCAAAACCCCTGTTTTCGTGCACAAGTGCGTCCGCCACGTTTGGGTGGTAATCAAAAAATAGGTGTGTTTGCGACGCGCAGCATGTATCGACCTGCACCCATTGGTTTGTCTGTGGTGCAATTTAAACAGGTCAAAAAAGTGGGTAAGTCACTGCGAGTTTATGTGACAGGGGCAGATTTACTGCATGGCACGCCTATTTTGGATATTAAACCTTATATCCAATATTCAGATGCTGTGCCTGATGCACAAAGTGGTTATGCGCAAGATGAACCCATAAGAAAAACAGTGCTATGGATGGACACAGCAGAAGCGCAAAAAAATCAGTTACTCGGCTCAGGCGTATTGCAACCACAAATTGTGCAGGAATTGGAACAGGTCTTGTCTTTAGATCCACGACCTGCATATCAGGATGATGCTGAACGAATTTACACCATGAATTTTGCAGATTTTGATGTCAGTTTCCGTGTTGATCAGCACGCAGTACATATCCTAAAAATTGTTTTAATCGCTGTCGATTAAACCATCATATATAAAATAGCCACCAACGCCAGCATGTGCAAAATTTGGGTAGGTGCGAAATAAAGTGCAAAACGTAAGCCGCCAATGAGTGCGGCATTGATACATTTAGAAATTGCATGAGCAACAAGACCTAAAATTAAGGCGTACAGCAACATTTGCTGACTGGGTGGACCTTGCATCACCACAGTAGCAATGGCGGCATGCACCTCAAATAAAGAGGCGAGTAAGGTACCAATGATTAAGCCTGCGTCGCCAAGCATTTGCTCTAAGCCGTAGACCATGGCTTGAATTGCGGTTAAGGTCGCCACAATAATAGCGGCTTCTTTAAGGCTAAACATACGGGTGTCGGCTTCAGGTTTTGCTGTTGTCGTATTTTTATGCTTTTTAAGCAAGCATACGCCGACCAAAATTAAAATGCCAATGCCTGCCAGACTGGGCATAATTAACAGCTTAAACCACGCCAGATTGACACCCGCCACAATAATCAACATTTGCGCTAAAGTCGCCACGCAAGACATCAGCGCTGCACCTGCGTTGGCACGTGCTTCACCACGACCTGCGCGTACTTCCATGCCTAAACTGGCAATGGTTGCTGTGCTTGATACAAAACCTGAAGCAATCGCAGACAACATGAGGGCATTGCTGCTTGAGAGTAAACGCTTGGCGATATGCGCTAAAGCCTGCACACTTAAAATTAAAATCAATAATTTTAAAATCACATAAGGATTAAGTACATTGCCCCATAGTGCGGTATTGGGTGTCAGCGGCAAGGCAATTAACACCAAAGCCAGTAAGAACAAGCCATCACGTAGTTCAGCTTCGGTAATCCACTGACTGACAATGCCATGCATGGTGTGCTTGGTCATGAGTAAACCTGTCAAAATAACCGATAAACCTGCTGCCAATGGAATATTCCATAAACACAATGCACCAATAAAATAGGTCATGACGAAGGCAAGTTCGGTGGTAGCGCCGGGGTCATCTTCCGTTTGATTTTTGAGGGAATATAAGCCAATTCCCCCAACAATCAACGCACCCACAATGGCAATGCTCGTGCCCAATAAGAAGCAAATGGCACCTAATAATGCGCAAATTCCAAAGGTACGTACGCCTGCAAAACGGTGATGTTGTCCATTTTTTTTACTGCGTTCACGCTCTAATCCAATCAGTAAGCCACAGCCAAGTGCTGCTGCAAACATGGTGAGCAGTTCGGGAAAATTGGTTGTAACCAAAGATGGAGGAGTCAGAAAATCCACAGCAACATTCCAAATACAAGGTGTTATTTTAAACATCATATATTTGAATTGTGTTTATCGCCATTTATGAATCTATTTTCACTCTAAAATTATGGCTTAATCGAACCATACAAGATTACTGTATTAAAGAAGTCATTCAGCCCTGAAAGCAAACTCTGCTATAGTAAACCCAGATTTTGGGGCATATAACAATGAATTTTAATTTTGAAATAGACAGTACTTGGTGCTTAGAACAATTAGTCAAAGATGGCAAAATTACCGAACGTGATCAGGCTTTGGTACAAACCACGCATCGTCAACGTGATCAATTAAAATGGCATCCACTACAATGGATTGCCAACTTTAATTTGGTCGATCAAAGTCATCCCCAAACCACTTTAACTTTAAACCGTTTATGCCAATGGCTGGCTGATAAATCAGGCTTGCCATTCTATATTATTGATCCGTTAAAAGCCGATGTTGCCGCTTTAACTGCTGTGATGTCGCAGGAATTTGCGCTGCGTAACCGTATTTTAGCGGTGGAAGTGACTGCAGATGCGGTATTAATTGCGACAGATCAACCTTATAAAAAAGAATGGGTTGCCAACTTAGAACATAGTTTATTGCCCAAAAAAATTCAGCGAGTTTTACTCAGCCCAGATCAATTACAGCGCTATTTGATTGAATATTACCAAGTGAGTCGCGCAGTACACTCATCACAAAAATCTTCTGCACATGACCGTGAAAATAAAGGGGTCGAGGCTTTATTGCAATTGGGCGATACCCAAAACCCAGATGCCAATGATCAACATATTGTGAAGTTGGTGGATTGGGTGCTGCAATTTGCCTTTGAACAAGGCGCAAGTGATATTCACCTCGAACCACGTAAAGACACAGGCAAAGTACGTTTTCGTATTGATGGCGTGTTGCACACCATCTATAACATGCCTGCCAATACGCTTACCGCAGTCATCTCACGGATTAAAATTTTAGGGCGTATGAATGTAGCCGAAAAACGTAAACCGCAAGATGGACGTTTAAAAACCCGAACTCCAAAAGGACAAGAAACTGAACTGCGTTTATCGACCTTACCAACGGCGTTTGGCGAAAAACTGGTGATGCGTATTTTTGACCCAGAAGTATTGGTACGCAGTTTTCAGCAATTGGGTTTTGATAGTCGTTTGTTGAATGAATGGCATGCCCTGACTGCACATAGTCACGGCATTATTTTGGTTACAGGCCCTACAGGTTCGGGTAAAACCACCACGCTGTATTCATCGCTAAAGCAATTGGCTACCGATGAAGTCAATGTCTGCACCATTGAAGACCCGATTGAAATGTTAGAACCGAGTTTTAACCAAATGCAGGTGAATACTGCCATTGATTTAGGTTTTGCCGATGGTGTGCGTGCCTTAATGCGTCAAGACCCTGACATTATTATGGTCGGAGAAATTCGAGATCAGGATACCGCAAATATGGCGATTCAAGCGGCACTGACGGGGCATTTAGTTTTATCGACACTGCATACTAATGATGCGCCGTCAAGTTTGACTCGTTTGCATGATTTGGGCGTGCAGCCATTTTTGACTGCTGCCACAATTTTAGGCGTTTTGGCACAGCGTTTGGTGCGTAAACTGTGTCCGCATTGTAAGCAAGAAGGCTCAATAAATGAAAAAGATTGGGAACATTTGACCTTCGATTACATTATGGAAATGCCTGCACAAGTGTTTAAACCTGTTGGATGCGATGAATGCCGTCAAACGGGCTATAAAGGTCGGGTCGGAATTTATGAGTTTATGCCGTTAAGTTTAGATACCAAACAGCTCATCAGCGCCAATGCCAATTTAAATGAATTACGTCAGCAAGCTAAAAAAGAGGGCATTGAACCGTTACGTATTGCGGGCGCACGCAAAGTTTTAGAAGGCATGACCACTTTAGAGGAAGTGTTGCGAGTCGTGCCATTAAATTAGCAGATTCAAACTTTTTACGATGAATTTTAAAAAATGGAAATCTTAAGATTCAGCTCATCTTGCTTTGTTTTAATCACCATAACGAAATGAGCAACACAAAAAGGTGAAGCAATGAAATTTACAATGAAAGCAATGTTGATGGCAGGTTTAATTGCAATGGCTTCAATCACCATGGCAAACGACAGCATTAACACCCAAGCACTACATCAAAATGTAACGGTAAAACAAGCTTTAAGCCTGAAAGATGACAGCAAAGTGCAGTTAAAAGGTTATGTGGTGAAATCTATTGGTGATGAAAAATATCAGTTCCGTGATAACACAGGCACTATTACGGTCGATATTGATGATGACTTATGGAATGGCAAAGCAGTTTCTGCCAAAACGCCTGTTACCTTAATTGGTGAAGTGGATATTGATCACAAGCCTACAAAACGTATTGAAATAGATGTGGATCAAGTTCGTTTCTAAATCTACGCTGTGTAAAACAGCATTAGTTGCTACACAAAACTGATTTCACTCAAAAACCACATACGCTGTAAGGTGTATGTGGTTTTATCATGTAAAGTATTTTGAAATCATAAAATTTTGAAGCATAAATAACAGAGGAAGATATGCGCTTACTCTTGGCTGAAGACGATGTATCACAAGCAGAAAGTATAAAAACTTGGCTGGAAATGGATGGTTATAATGTCGATTGGGTTGAACGTGGTGATCATGCCATTTTAGCGATTCAGCAGCATCATTATGATTGTGTGTTGTTAGACCGTGGGTTGCCTAAAAATAGCGGTGATGAAATTCTGCACGCTTTACGACAGCAGCAACAGGACACACCTGTTATTTTTATTACTGCGCGCGATAGTATTCAAGATCGGGTACAGGGACTTGATTTAGGTGCCAATGATTATTTGGTCAAACCGTTTAGCCTTGAAGAACTATCGGCGCGGGTACGCAGTCAGTTACGCAGTGCGCAAAGTCATCCGACACAGCAGCTTGAATTTGCCAACTTGGTTTTAGATACGCAAAGCAAACAAGTGAAAGTGGATGATCAACAGGTCAATTTAACGGCCAAGGAATTCCAGATTTTACATAAACTGATGCAAAACCCGCAGCATGTGGTGACTCGTGAACAGCTCGAAGAGTCTTTATATGCATGGGGCGATGAAATTGAAAGTAATGCGATTGAAGTATTTATTTATCAATTACGCAAAAAAATTGGCAGTAGCCGCATTAAAACCATCCGAGGTTTAGGCTATCGTATGCAGCAAGATAACTAATTCAGTTTGATCTCCGCATGTCTAAACAGGTCATTTCTTTACAGTCCAAACTGGTTAAAAGCTCCGTTTTAAGTTCGGTCTTGGCGGGTGGACTCGCCCTGATTTTATTATTGGCGGTTGCCAGTTATCAGACCATGCGCGTGCATGATGATATTATGGATGAAATAGCCGATATGTTGCTGCGAGCAGACTTGCGTGACCATGCAGGCAATCAGGTCGATGAGTTGAGTGAGCAATTTCATATTGCCTATCAATTGGGATTAGATGATCTGATTTTGACTACCTCTGAAGATGAACATGACATTTCTCAGCTTCACTTGTCTCAGCTTGCCGTGGTATCTGAGCATGGTTTTTCATTTCACTGGCAAGATGGACAAATTTGGCGCAGCTATGTGGCAGAGGAAGATGGCTTGCATGTGATTGTCGCGCAGCCGCTTAAATATCGCTTCAAGGAAATTGCTGCAACCAGTTTAGGTTATGCCGCTATTTTATTGCTGTTGTGGTTGCTGCAATGGGCCATTGTGCATTTTATGATTGGTCGTCAATTTAAGCGGATTCAGCAACTCTCCCAACAAATTGCAGAAAAAAATCAACATGATTTGACGCCAATTATCCCCACACAACCTGAATTGAAAGAACTGCAACCCATGCTGCAGCAATTGAATAAATTGTTGGGGCGAGTAGAGCAGTCTTTAATTGCAGAACAGCGATTTACAGCAGATGCTTCGCATGAATTACGCTCTCCTTTATCTGCCATTCAATTGCGTTTGCAGGTGCTAAAACGTAAATACCAACAACAACCTGAGTTGGCACAAGATTTAGAGCAAATTCAGCGTGATGTCAGTCGTGGTACACAAGTATTGGAAAATTTGCTGTTATTGGCACGTTTAGACCCGACAGATGCGGCATCGTTAAATAAAAGTGCGGTATCTATAGCAGACTTGGTGCAGGAAGTTTTACAAAGTCTGACGCCGTTTATTCAGGAAAAAGCCATTCAGATTCAGTCAGATATTCAACCGATACAAGTGCAAGGCAATCCTGAATTGCTATTTAGCTGCCTGCGCAACTTGATTGACAACGCAGTGCGTTATGCAGCACCTCAAGGACGTATTTGGATTGAAGCGAAACCGCATGAATTGATGCAGGAAATTTGCATCGCCGACAATGGTCATGCAGTGACTGATGACGTTTTGGCACGTTTGGGCGAACGCTTTTACCGTGCTTTAGGCAGTAAAACTCAAGGTTCTGGTTTAGGACTGTCGATTTGTAAGAAAATTATAGAGTTGCATGCAGGAAAAATTGAATTTTCACGTGCTGAACAAGGTGGTTTAAAAGTGCGTATTTTGTTGCCTAAAGCCCAGTTGTAAATATGATTGGTTTTAGGAAGCAAGTTAAAATTAGACAAGTCAGAACTTAAAAGCAGTATGCGCTGATTCATACTGCTGTTTCCACGTTTATTATTGTGTTGATTATTTTAATTATTTTGTGAGAATAAGACGATTGTTACGGGTTAAGCGTAAACGATATTCTTCGCCTGCATGCAAAATACGAATTTCGCGTCCTAGCGCAAACAAGTTATTTGAATGTAACATAGGTAGGGCATGCTGAGTGTCTGAATGACGTGAAAATAAATTAAATGGGGCGTTCATTTTGAGTTACTCCGTGGTGTGTAAGAATTGTTTTAAATGATAATCATTATCATATAAGCCTGTCAACGGATTATTTTTGATTTTATAAAAGTCTACAATTTGCAGTTAAACGTACATTGCAGAAAAGGAAACGGGTTCATGTCCAAGCCAAATATTCATGTGGCAATTGCGCTGTTATTTCATCAAAACAAAGTGTTAGTGGGTTGGCGCGAAGCCAAACAACATCAGGGCAATAAACACGAGTTTCCTGGTGGAAAAGTGGAAGCAGGCGAAACTCCTGTAGATGCCTGCCGCCGTGAGGTGTTTGAAGAAGTTGGTATTGGCATACAGCATTGGCATGCCTTTGATATTATTTGCCATGAATATGATGATGTGATTGTCAATCTGCATATTTTTCAGACTGCTGTACCTGCGGCTTTATTAAAAGATATTCAAGTGCCTTGGACATGGTTTAGCCGTCCGCAACTTTTAGAGCTGAATTTTCCGCAAGCCAATCGTGCAATTGTGCAACGACTGGCGTGGCAACAGGCTATTAAAGTCAGTGAAGATTTAAAACATTTAGCAAATTTGCCTAAGCAAAAACTGCTGTATTGGCGGGTTGAGCCCAATGCTGCCTGCAAGGTTGAATTGTCAGAATATTGCATTGAGCAACTGGGGCAAGTGATTATCAATTTGGAATTGTGGAAGCAATTAAATACGATTCAGCAACACGCCATTGCAGCAATTCATTTGAAACAATCGCAACTAATGCAATTCCAAAAGGGCGATTTAAAAGTCGGGCAGCGTTATATTGCAGCATGTCATGACATTGTTTCGGCACAACATGCACAGCAAATTGGCTGTGAAGCAATTTTGCTCAGCCCTGTTTTAGCAACTACTACGCATCATGATGCCACACCTTTAGGATGGGAAAAATTCCAACAGATTGCTGAGTTTGTCGATATTCCTGTTTTTGCTTTGGGTGGCTTAACTCAGGATGATTTTGCTACGGCAGAGCAGCATCATGCCTATGGCATTGCAGGCGTACGTTTTATTTGAATTTCTGGTTTGACAAATAAAAAATCGCTGATGTAATTACACTCAGCGATTTTTAGTTTATTAAATCATCGTCCTTACAAATCCTTCAAAGCTTGTTGGGCTTGCGCAAGGCTTTTGGCATTATTTTGTTGCTGTGCTGCTTTTTGAATGACTAACCACAATTGACGTTTCATGGCATCGCTTTGTGCATAGCTTAAACCACGACGTGCCAAGGCTTCTGCATTGGCAGGTTGCTTTTTTTGGTTGGCAGTTAAAGCCAAATATAAATAGGTTTCAGCCGCTTGCGGGGCAAGTCGCTGCGCTTGCAAAGCTGCTGTTTCGGCCTGATTGAATTGACCTTGTTTATAAGCGGTCTGGGTTTGCTGCATCAACTTTTGAAAAGCAGGCAAACTACGACCATCCTCTAATTTTTGTTGCACGGTTTGTTGTGGCACCACCACTTGCAACGATTGACGCTTAATTTCTTCACGTTCATAAGGACGAATCACCACACCTTCTGGTGTCGTCACAGTTTTAGGTTTTTCAGGCACAGGCTGAGGAGCAGGCGGTTCAGGTAAACTCTGGCAAGCTACAATCGTTGCCATCGCACCCATAGCGAATGTGGTGAAAAAAACTTGTCTTAAACGTGATAATTTCATAAGCGTAACCAATCGATATCCTCAAGTTTAATTGATATAACTGCCGCTTGAGATGACACGACCATCGGTATTGTCATCTGATACAGGTTCAGTTTCACGGATATAATTTTCGATACTGTCACTGGTTTCAGGAGCTGCTTGTTGAGTTTCAGTATCGGGTTGGTAAACGGGTTCAACTTGATAGTGTGAAAAACCACATGCGGTTGCCTGACGTGGTACATTATTACGATTCACTGGAATATACATCGCACCTTCACAGCCTTGTGCAGATAAATGCCCAGAACTGCGGTCAATCCAATGCCATTGAATTTGTTCGGTCTGACGTAAGTTGACAGGTTTTTGACGCAATTGCTGCATCACATTACTCCAGACAGGCAAAGCACCAGACGAGCCTGTTAAGCCTGTGACTTTGTTATCATCCAAACCAAGCCATACAACGGCTAAATAATTGCCTGAATAGCCCGCAAACCATGAATCACGAGTATCATTGGTTGTACCTGATTTGCCTGCCAATTTTAAATCTGTCGATAAGCTATTGTAAGCTGAACGACCTGTACCAGAACTCATCACTTGCTGTAAGCCATAATTCAAAATATAGGCGGCAGAAGGATCAATGGTTTGTTGTACGGTTAAACCATAACGATCCAGTAAACGTCCATTGGCATCGACTACGGTGCGAATCGCTTTGGTCGGATATTTAAAACCACCAGTGGCAAAGTTACCGTAAATGTCCATCACTTGCATTGGTGATAAATCTACCGCACCCAAGAAAATAGATGGATATTGCGGAACCGCATCACTTGGTACACCAAATTTAATGAGGTGATTACGGAAGGTAGATAATCCAAACTCCTGTCCCAAACGAACTGCAGATAGGTTATAAGACTGAGATAGGGCTTGTGACATAGACACAATCCCATGATCGCTGCCGCTATAATTACGTGGTGTCCAAGATTTACCATCAATTGGGATGCTGATTTGGCTGTCTTCTACAGGACTTGCCCAGTTATATCGACCAGACTCAATCGCACTTAAATAAATAATTGGTTTGAGCAGTGAGCCAACTTGACGTTTGGCATCCAAGGCACGGTTAAAACCCGTAAAATCTTGCGTAGAACCTACCGCTGCCACTAACTCGCCATTTTCAGGATGAGAAATTAGCACCGCGCCTTGTAATTCTTTTAAACGCTTTGGATTGGCTTTGCTTAAACGCTCAACCGATGCTTTAAAAGCATTTTGTACGTTGGTTTGTGCAATCGGATCAAGCGTCGTGAAGATACGCAAACCCTGATTGGTCAAATCTCCTTCTTGATATTCAGTACGTAATTGACGGCGGACAATATCTAAAAAGTCAGGGAAACGGGCAGGGCCAATGGTCGGTTTTGTAATGACATTTAAGGGGCGCGCAGTTTCTTTTTCATATTGTTCTTGGTTTAAATAACCCATCACCAACATATTGTTTAGTACAATGTCACGACGTTTTTTGGCAGCTTCAGGGTTGCGCCAAGGATTATATAATGATGGACCTTGTACCAAACCGACCAAAAAGGCTTGTTGTGAAATGTTTAGCTCACGCAACGGCATACCAAAATAAAACTGTGAAGCTAGACCATAACCATTAATAGAATAGTTACCGTTTTGACCTAAATTCACCTCATTTAAATAGGCTTCTAAGATTTCATCTTTGCTGTAATGTAGTTCAATCAGCATGGCCATGAGTGCTTCATTGGCCTTACGTTTTAAGGTGCGTTCTGGGCTTAAATAAAAGTTTTTCACCAATTGCTGCGTAAGGGTAGAACCACCCTGACGTTTGCCACCAGTGACGTTGCTGACAATAGCACGTGCAGTACCACGAATTGAAACGCCGTGATGTTGATAGAAATTACGATCTTCAGTGGCAATAAGGGCTTCAATTAGCGGTTTAGGTACTTTATTCAGTTTAATCAGCACACGATCTTCATTGTGCTGTGGATAAATTCCGCCAATCAACATCGGTTCTAAACGTGCAATACCTGTATTAGATGGTTTGGTGGCGCTCACTTCACTAATTTGATTATTGGCAAAACTGACTTTTAAAACCTGTTCAGGTTCGACACTGTCTCCAAAGTCAAAACCACGGGTATGCACAAATAAAGTATTACCATCGCTGACATAACTGCCTGATTTAGCATAATTATCTGTATTTTTATAGCCAAGCAGTTTCAGTTCTTGAGTAAAGTCGGTCTGGCTGACAGGTGCATTGCTATACACTTCTAACGGGCGTGCAAAAACCTTGGCTGGAATATCCCAACGCTGTCCTTCAAATTTGTCTCTGACAATATTATCCAGACGAATCAAGTAGATACTAAATGCAATAAATCCACCAATAACGATGATGCAAAATAGTAATGCAATTATGCCTATGCCACGCTCAGACTTCATAAATCGCGATAAGATCCTGATAAATTTTGCTAATCATGCGAAGCTTTTACTGAATTTGCAATAATTAATCTGTGACTGAAGGGAAAATATCGTCATAAAATTGAGCAGAAATGTAGTTTTAAAGTTTTTTTAAATCAACTAGGTTAGTGCTATGATAGGCGTCGAATCGTAGCGGAGCGATATCGCAGGTGCAAATTTCACATAAGAACTTTCGGAACATTGGACTGATTGGTCGTCCAGGCAAATATTCTGTTGTAGAAACATTATGTCTGATTCACGACCATATTTTAGGATTGGGTTTGCATCCCGTTTTTGATTCTGACACTGCTCAACTTGTACCTTATAACAATACCCAAACAGTTAGCCGTGCTTTATTAGGCGAAGTGGTCGATTTGGTGATTGTGGTGGGGGGGGATGGTTCATTGCTGCACGCAGCGCGCGCTTTGGTTAAATACAATACCCCTGTAATTGGTGTGAACCGTGGGCGTTTAGGCTTTTTAACCGATATTAAACCGACAGAAGTAATCTTTAAACTCGATCAGGTTTTGCAAGGACATTTTCAGTCAGACCGTCGTTTTTTATTGGAAATGGAAGTGCGCTCTAAAGGTGAAATCATTTATGAAGCGATTGCCTTAAATGATGTGGTGCTACATTCGGGTAAGTCGGTTCACATGATTGACTTTGAACTGAATATTGATGGGCAATATGTCTATCGTCAGCACAGTGATGGTTTAATCGTTTCGACCCCAACAGGTTCAACGGCTTATGCTTTGTCGGGTGGTGGCCCAATTGTACATCCGAGCATGGATGCAATTGCATTGGTGCCTATGCATCCACATACCTTGTCTTCACGCCCAATTGTGGTGGGTGGACACAGCGAAATTAAAATCAATATTCGTGAAAACCGTGTATTGCCAATGGTCAGTGCCGATGGTCAACATAGTGTTTCATTAAATGTCGGAGATAGTTTGCATATCCGCAAACATCCTTATAAATTAAATTTATTACATCCACCAGGTTATGACTTCTATATGGCATGTCGTACCAAATTAGGGTGGAATCAAGATTTTGAATCAATGCAACAGCAGGATGAATGATGAATATTGAACAAATGCTTGCCGTACTCGATCCTGAAATTGTTGGACGTTTAAAAACGGCAATTGAAATTGGCAAGTGGCCAAACGGTGTTGCGCTGACCCAAGAGCAACGTCAAATTTGTATGCAAGCAGTGTATGCGTGGGAAATGAAAAACCTGCCTGAAACTGAGCGTAGTGGCTATATTGACCGTGGCACTAAAGAAGAAGGCGAGCAGTGTGATGACGATCATCACAAGCATGAAGAATTTAAACCGATTCGTTTTGTTTAAATGATGCAAAACTGCTTTCATGAAAATTGAAAGATGAAAAAGACACCTGAGATGGGTGTCTTTTTTTGTATCTTCAATGACGTTTTAGTTGTGACGATTTTGCCAAAGCTGCTGTGCATTTTGCATTGCTGCCGCATAATCATCACAAACACCCATGGTATATAAAGCAATACCCATGGTTTCAGTAATGGCGACTTCACCATACTCATGAGTTTGCTGACCTAGCCAGACGGCTTTAAATACTGCCAAATCCAATTCTTCTTCTACAGGGCTACGGTTATCGGTCAGTTTAGGCAGTTCGTGTTCATATAAAGCGCCATTTTTGATGCCACAAATTAATGTCTTGGCATCAGGGTTGCGCTCAAATTCACCGCCTTCGCCTTTAATTACTGCACTGTTTTGATAACCCAACTGAAATGCGGCTTGTTGATGCGAACTGCGATAGGCAGGGTGAAAAATCGCCTGCATAGTGGCTTTGGCATTAAAAGGGTTGATTAAACGGGCAAGGGTATGAATGGGTGAACGTAAACCCATCACATTGCGTAAATTAATCAACTCACTCAAAATCGGTGAAATAACATCCAATGGTAAATAAGCAAAATTACGCTGTGCCAATTGCTGTTCAACGTCTAGGTCATTTTGGCAAATTGGATAATCTAAATATTGCAGTGCTTGTTCGGTATATAAACGGTTGATGGTATGCCCAGAAGCACCATGCATCACCACTTTATAGTTATGTTTTGCTAAAGTCAGCGCTGCCAATAAAAACCACGGATAATGTCTGCGTTTACCTGCATAAGATGACCAGTCTAAATCGACCTGAAGCGGTTTAAATTGCAGTTGATCACGGGTAGCTTGTACAAAACCTGCCAACTCCTCTACAGATTCTTCCTTCACACGCAGCAACATTAAAAAAGCACCCAATTGCACATCCAACACTTCATTGCGCAAAATCATCGAAAAAGCTTGATAGGCTTCATCATAGGTCAGTGAACGTGCGCCTGTTTTGCCTTTGCCAATAATTCGAATAAATTGTGCGAATGGATGTTCTGCATCTTTATAAATATTTCTTTTATTGGGGTTTGTATTTGGCATAAGCGAGTTCACACACATCTTTAGTTAGTATACTAGTGTATAAACTTCGGCAACAGTTTGCAGCACTATTCACAGCTTCAGCTTGTACGAGCTGCCACAAGTTTCATTGCATATCTGAAATGACGACTAAAGTTTGACTGTAAAGTAAGACAATCTGTAGGGATAACACATGACAGCCTGTATAAAAATGCATAGCATGGATACTATTGAAAACAACAATTGAAAAATAAAGGATTGGATATGCTGGCTTATGATGCTGATTTAGAATTATTTAGAGATAACTTCCGACGTTTTATGCATGAGCATATTGCACCGCATTATGCTGCGTGGGAACGTGAGGGCATCATGCCGCGCAGCGTGTGGAATCTGTTAGGTGAAAATGGCTTTTTATGTATTGATGTGCCTGAAGAATATGGCGGCTATGGTGTTCCAACGCATTATTCCCTAATGTTGGTCGAAGAATCGGCACGTGCAGGTTATAGCGCACTTTCTACAGGTATTTCCTGTCACTCTGAAATCGCTGCGCCGTACATTTTGCATATTGGTACAGAAGAACAAAAACAATACTGGCTGCCTAAAATGGTGTCGGGTGAAGTGGTTGGTGCAATTGGCATGACCGAGCCAGGTGCGGGTTCAGACTTACAAGCCATGCGTACCAACGCCATTTTGCAAGATGATCATTATGTACTGAATGGTTCTAAAACCTTTATTTCTAACGGTCAGCATGCAGACTTAGTGGTTTTGGCAGTAAAAACAGATCCGCAAGCACGTGCCAAAGGCGTGTCGCTCATGTTGGTCGATACTCATTTAGAAGGCTTTAAAAAAGGCACCAATTTGGAAAAAATTGGTTTGCATTCACAAGACACGTCAGAGCTATTCTTTGACAATGTCAAAGTGCCGAAAAATCAATTGTTAGGACAGGCAGGGCATGGTTTTGCCTATTTAATGCAAGAATTGCCACGTGAACGTACTGCGATTGCAGCTACTGCATTGGGTGCTATTCGAGGTTCAATTGATGTGACCACACAATATGTGCAAGAGCGTCAGGCGTTTGGACAAGCCATTGGTCAGTTCCAGAATACCCGTTTTGTTTTGGCACAGGCTAAAATTGATGAATTGGCAACCGCTGCTTTTTATAATCAAAACGTCGAATTGTATATGCAGGGCAAACTGGACGTCGAAACTGCAGCCGCTTTAAAAAGCTTTGCGACAGATATGCAAATGAAAATTGCCGATCAATTGCTGCAACTGTTTGGTGGCTATGGCTATATGACGGAATATCCAATTTCTCGTTTCTTTGTCGATGCACGAATCCAGCGGATTTACGGTGGAACCAATGAAATTATGAAAGAAATTGTCGCGCGTGGTTTATTGGGGCGTTAAATCAATGCCTTAAAACCCGAATGAATAAAGCTCAATGATCATCACCAGAGTCAGCCCAGTGCTGGCTCTTTTTTTATGAATTTGATCAGACTTAAAAGCAATGAGCTGATTGATAATTACACTTAAAAATAAAATTACTCCGCTTAGAATTAAAGATGTAAAAGGGAAAAGCGTAGTTACCCAGTTTTAGCAGTACGTTGTGCAAAGTTGCGGCTTAAATGTATAGATTGGTGATGCTTAGATCAACTGTATGTTTTTAAATCTGAAACACTGAAAGTTGTATTGCGCAACATTTGAAAGCTAACTATTGTTATACTATTTGCAAAATGTTTATGAAGGGCGACATAACAATGATCCAAGACGATCAGAACACAACGACTTCTCTTGATCTCGCTAAAATCCGTGAAGATATTGACTCTGTAGATCAACAGATTCAGCAGCTGATTAACCGTCGAGCACGACTTGCTGAAGCGGTGGCGAAAGCAAAATTTGCAGCAGAAGAGAGCCCGTTGTTTTACCGTCCTGAACGTGAGGCGCAAGTTTTACGTAATGTTATGGAACGTAACGAAGGGCCGTTGTCTGATGTGACCATGGCACGTTTATTCCGTGAAATTATGTCGGCATGTTTGGCACTTGAAGCGCCACAAAGTATTGCGTTTTTAGGGCCAATTGGTACTTATACGCATTCCGCAGTACTTAAACATTTTGGTCAAGATGCGATTGTGCGTCCTTTGCCTACTATTGATGAAGTTTTCCGTGAAGTGGAAGCAGGCAGTGCACACTATGGTTTAGTACCTGTCGAAAACTCATCTGAAGGTGTGGTGAACCATACTTTAGATTGCTTTAAATCATCGCCATTAAATGTGATTGGTGAAGTAGAATTGCGTATTCATCACCAATTCCTTGTGTCAGAAAACACTCGTAAAGACAGCATTAAACAAATTTATGCGCATCAGCAAACTTTGGCACAATGCCGTAAATGGTTAGATGTGCATTATCCGGGTGTAGAACGTGTGGCACTCAGCTCCAATGCAGAAGCAGCGCGCCGTATTCGTAATGAATGGCATTCTGCTGCAATTGCTTCTGAAATTGCGGCCAATATTTACGAACTCGAAATTTTACATAGCAATATTGAAGATAACCCAGAAAATACCACACGTTTCTTGGTGATTGGTCGTGAGAAAGTTCCACCAAGTGGCAATGATAAAACTTCATTGTTGGTGTCTGCACATGACCGCGCAGGGGCATTGCTTGAGATTCTTGCACCATTTGCGAAGCACAATATTAGCTTGACCAGTATTGAAACACGTCCTGCCTTGCCTGAAAAATGGGCCTATGTATTCTTCATTGACCTAGAAGGGCATGTCGAGCAAGACAATGTACGTGCAGCGATTGAAGAAATCCGTCCATTGGTGAAAGAAATTCGTGTCTTGGGTTCTTATCCTGCTGCCGTGTTATAACCGTATTTAATTTAGTGGTGTGCATGTTTGTCATGCGCGCCACATTCACCACCTAGTCAACTGGAAGTGTAAAATGTCGTTTGTCCCAGCCAATGAAGGCATCTCGAAGTTAAAGCCTTATCAACCAGGTAAACCAATCAGTGAACTTGAGCGTGAGTTGGGGATTACAGATATCGTCAAACTTGCTTCAAATGAAAACCCATTGGGCTGTTCAGACAAAGTCAAAGAAGCCGTTGCAGCAGAAATTGCTGAAATTGGTCGCTATCCAGATGGTGGTGGTTTTATTTTAAAAGACCAAATTCAAAAACAATTTGGCTTTGCGCATGACCGTATTACTTTGGGCAATGGTTCAAACGATTTGCTAGAAATGTTTGCTCGCGCATTCGTTTCAGATCAAGATTCAGTGTTGTACAGCCAACATGCCTTTGCAGTATATGCTTTGGTAACGCAAGCGATTAATGCTCAAGCGATTGAAGTGCCTGCCAAAGGTTTTTCACATGACTTGGATGCTATGGCGGCAGCAATTCAAGACAACACCAAGTTAATCTTTATTGCCAACCCAAATAACCCAACAGGCACATGGTTTGAAGAGGCTGAATTTGAAGCCTTTATGCAAAAAGTTCCTGCACGGGTGATTGTGGTATTAGATGAAGCCTATGTGGAATATTTTCCAGAGAACTTCAATAGCCTTAAATTCCTTGAGCAATATCCAAACTTAATCGTGAGCCGTACTTTATCTAAGTGCTATGGTTTGGCGGCGCTGCGCGTTGGTTTTGCTTTAGCTTCTGCAGAAGTGACCGATTATTTAAACCGTATTCGTCAACCATTTAACGTCAATCACTTGGCAATGGTGGCTGCGGTTGCGGCATTAAAAGACGAAGATTTTATCGAAAAATCACGTATTGCCAACAAAGCAGGCATGGCGCAATTGGAAGCAGGCTTTAAAGCATTGGGTCTGAATTATGTGCCTTCACGTGCTAACTTTATTTTGGTAGATGTAGAAGCCGATCCGGGTCAAACTTTTAATGCCTTATTGAAAGAAGGTGTAATTGTACGTCCTGTGGGTATTACGACCCATTTACGTGTTTCAATTGGCACAGAAGCAGAAAATGCCAAGTTCCTGCGTGCATTAGCCAAAGTATTGGGCAAGGAAGCGAAGGCATAAAACATGGCGCAACCATTGTTTGAAAAAGTTGCATTTATCGGACTCGGGCTAATAGGCTCGAGTTTGGCACGTGTAATGCTGGCAGAAAACTTAAGTCGGCATATTGTGGCATCGACCCGTTCTGAAAAAACGCTGCAAGATGCTTTGGAATTAGGATTAATTGAACAAGGCTTTAACAATCCTGTAGATGCGGTACAAGGCGCAGATTTAGTGGTGTTGGCGCTACCTGTGCAAGCCACAGAAAAAGTCTTGCGATTAATTCAGCCACATTTGGCAGATAATGTAATTCTGACCGATGTAGGCAGCACCAAAAGCAGTGTCGTGGCTGCAGCCAAAGCGGTTTTTGGAGAACATTTACCTGCAGGTTTTGTACCCGGGCATCCAATTGCTGGGGCAGAGCATACAGGCGTGCATGCAGGCAAGGTTGATTTATTTGCCAATCACAAAGTCATTTTGACACCATTGCCAAGCAGTGCGACGTGGGCAGTCAATAAACTGATTCAAATGTGGGAAAGCGCCAAAGCCGAAGTAATTTGCATGGATGTGGAAAAACATGATGAGGTATTGGCATATACCAGTCATCTTCCACATTTAATGGCCTTTAATTTAGTCGAACAATTGGCAAATCGGGAAGATAATTTAGACATTTTCCGCTATGCTGCGGGTGGCTTTCGTGACTTCTCACGTATTGCTGCTAGCGATCCACAAATGTGGCATGACATTTTCTTTGCCAATAAAACTGCATTGTTAAAAGCGGTGGATGGCTTTGAAAGTCAACTCGCGATTATTCGCCAACTGATTGAACAAGAAGACTCGCATGCTTTAATGGGCTTGCTTGGACATGCACAAGCGGCACGACAGCATTTTAATCATATGCTCGCCAAGAAACCTTTTATGGAGAACAATAACGTGACACAACAATTTACGATTTTGCCGGGTGCTAAGACTTTCCAAGGTAAATTTACCGTACCGGGTGACAAATCTGTGTCACATCGTTCCATTATGTTTGGTGCAATTGCCGAAGGCACTACGCATGTGACAGGTTTCCTTGAAGGTGAAGATGCATTGGCGACTTTGCAAGCATTTCGTGATATGGGTGTGAGCATTGAAGGCCCTAAAAATGGTGAAGTCACCATTCATGGCGTAGGCATGCAAGGTTTAAAAGCACCTGCAAGCGCAATTTATATGGGCAACTCAGGCACATCTATGCGTTTGTTGGCAGGCATGTTATCTGCACAGCAGTTTGATTCTGTTATGACTGGTGATGCGTCATTGACCAAGCGTCCAATGGAGCGTATTGCAAAACCATTGCGTGAAATGGGTGCGCAAATCCAAACGACAGGTGAACGTGGCACACCGCCAGTATCTATTACAGGTGCGCAAGCGCTAAAAGGTATTCACTATGATTTACCAATGGCATCTGCACAGGTGAAATCAGGTATTTTATTGGCAGGGCTTTGGGCAGAAGGTGAAACTTCAGTGACTGAGCCTGAACCAACGCGTGACCATACCGAACGTATGTTACGTGCATTTGGTTATGAAGTGAAAACTGAAGGTAACCGTATTTCATTGCAAGGCGGCGGTAAATTGGTGGGTACAGATATTCAAGTACCTTCTGATATTTCATCTGCGGCATTCTTCATGGTGGGTGCAGCCATTACAGAAAATTCAGATGTAACCTTAGAAGCGGTGGGCATTAACCCAACCCGTACAGGTGTGATTGAAATTCTGAAACAAATGGGTGCAGACCTGAGCGTGGAAAATGAACGTATTGCAGGCGGTGAACCAATTGCAGATATTCGTATTCGTGGTTCACGTACTTTAAAAGGGATTCATGTTCCTGAAGATCAAGTGCCATTGGCGATTGATGAATTTCCTGCATTGTTCATTGCTGCAGCTTGTGCTGAAGGTCAAACTGTACTGACAGGTGCTGCAGAATTGCGCGTAAAAGAATCAGACCGTATTCAAGTGATGGTAGATGGTTTAAAAACCATGGGCATTGACTGCACACCAACTGACGATGGCATCATCATTCAGGGTAAAGGCAAAGCAGGCGACTGGTCAGCGATATTTACAGGCGGCGAGATTGAATCACATCATGACCATCGTATCGCCATGAGTTTCTCTATGGCAGGCTTGCGTACTTCTGGTGAAATTAAAATTGTAGGTACAGAAACAGTAGCAACAAGTTTCCCTACCTTTACTGAGCTTGCAGGTGTGGCAGGTCTGAATATTCAAGTGACAGAATAAGCCAAAACGATAGGGGCTGCGATGAAGAGTCGCAAAGCCTAGACTTTATGCTGAAACAGCCAAGCTTTTGCTTGGCTGTTTGCGTTTTATTGCTTATGCTAAACCCATACAAGAAAAAAGCCTTTGGGTTCGAGCATGCGCAAATTAAAATTTATGGCGAATTGTGAAAATAAACAAGAGTTACAAGATTGCACTCTGGCACAGAATTATGTGGCGAATTTACTTTCACAAAACTTATCTCATTATGGCTTTCAAACGTTGCCGCAGAGTGGTGCACAAGTCGCTGTAAGTGTAGATCAACATGCGCTGCCTTTGGCAGTAAACTGTCAAAGCCGTGGTGAAGATGGGCATCTTGTTTGTGAAATTACTTCATACCCAAATGAGGAACAAGACTGGCTAGAACGAATTACCGAGCAAAGTTTATTAAATCAATTGGCGCAAGCGGTAGAAAATACTCTGAAAGAAGACCAATCTTTTAGTGAGTTTGAATGGAAAGGTTAAACCAAGCTGCAAAGACGTTGGATGTTTAAAATTTATACTTGATTTTTAAATTAAAAATAGGGTCTGTTGACATTTCATAAAGGCAGCCACAGATAAATACAAGCTAAGGCAACTGCGCTTCGAAAGTTTCGCTTTAGTTTATCAAACCGTGTAGCAATTCCTCGGAATTGCTACAAACGGCAAAAAGCATTCTCAACTAAGTGTCTGATTTTATATAAATACCAGTCCATATGATCATTACTTGATTTCGTGTTTGATTTCTTCGGTATATTCGCTTTAGCACTTTAATTTTTAATCTGCTCTCTTAATATTTCAGAATCATAGCCTTTATCCATACAGACTATTTCAGTGTCAGTTAAATCTAATTGTTCGACTAAAATAGGGGCAACTTTGACATCATGGGTGGTTCCATCTGAAATAATAAATTCGATCGGGTTACCGTGAGAGTCAATAGCTAAGTGAATTTTAGAACTATTACCCCCAACACTTTTTGAAATATCCTGATTAGGGATTTCTGCTGAATGTTGGTGTGCTCTAACATGAGTAGCATCAATAAATATCCATTCACGATCAGCGTTCTCTGAGAATATTTTAAATATTTTCATTATCTTATCTTTATTAGACCAGCGATTGTACTTTTTAAAAATTGAGTTTAGATTACCAAAAACCTCGGGTAAATCTCTCGAAGGGCATCCTGTTCTAATACGATATAGGATTGCCTCAAAAAAATTTCTCAAATTTGATTTGAGATAAATATTAAAATTGCGAGAATAGCTTTTAACTTAGACCAGTGTTGATCATTCAACATTTTACGAGGTATAGCGAGTAGTGAATTTGGTTTGGCGATTGAATTTTACTATCTCGCTATTTTTTATACAGCAAATGTCAACAGATCCTATTCATTTTTTAATTGAAATGTCATCTAAATGACACATCGCAACCGTATATTAAGCAGCAAGAACAATACAACAAAATAATTTTTATTTAACCCGCTTAATTTGGGAGAGTTAAGTGGGTTTTTTATTGCCTAGAGAAATGTTGCAAGTACTATAAAAAAAATAAGCTCAACTGATCAGAGTGAATCAATGTTTTTTTAAAGCAGACACTGAAATAAAAGCACCTCAGCCTCCACGTTGGATTGATCTAAGAGATCATCTTCTAGCAATACAACGCAACGTGTTTTTCCGATAGGGTTAAACAAAAACACGCATTGGAGTTTGTTGAAAGCTGCTGCTATAGTGAGCGCAGTATTTTTTATTTAGGTGGTTTATGCTCGCTTTAATTTCTCCAGCCAAGACTTTAGATTATGAAACTGCATTACCAAGCGATGAATATACTCAACCTAGATTACTTGAACATTCACAAGAGTTAATTGATGTAGCGCGTAAACTTTCTGCTACTGAACTTGCCAGTTTAATGAGTGTGAGTGAAAAAATTGCCACTTTAAATGTCGAGCGTTTTCGTGACTGGCAAGCAGAATTTGATCTTGCCAATGCGCGTCAGGCCATGTTTGCTTTTAAAGGTGATGTGTACACAGGCTTAGATGCTTATAGTTTGTCTGCTGCAGATATTGAGTTTGCTCAACAACACCTGCGTATGCTTTCTGGCTTATATGGCTTATTGCGTCCTTTAGATTTAATGATGCCGTATCGTTTGGAAATGGGCACTAAGTTGCATAATGCGCGCGGTGAAAATTTGTATCGTTTCTGGGGCGATATCATCACCAATTTAATTAACCAAGATTTAAAACATAACCAGTCGGCATTATTAGTTAATCTAGCTTCCGATGAATATTATAAGTCGGTGCAGGAAGCAAAAATTCAGGCTGAAATTATTAAACCTGTATTTTTAGATCAGAAAAATGGTAAATATAAAGTCATCAGTTTTTATGCCAAAAAAGCCCGTGGTTTGATGGCACGTTTTATCATCGAGAATAAATTAGAACGCGCAGAAGACTTAAAAGCATTCAATAGTGAAGGTTATTATTTCGATGCAGACAGTTCTTTAAAAGGCGAATTGGTCTTTAAACGTGACGAGCAAGCCGCCTAACTGTCGGTTTAATCGTTGAATCTCCCATCATGCTAACCTATGGCAGATAGGGGCGAGACTGACCAATCTCCTGTTTGTACTCTTAAAGCTGTTTAAAGGCTTCTATGGCACGTAATCGGCTAAGTTTTAAATCTACAATTGGATGCGGATAATCCAGTTTTAGATTTGGATTTTTCGCATATGGTTCATGAATATTTTTGGCATCTAAATGAGCCAGTTTAGGTAGCCATGTGCGAATATAATCACCATTGGGGTCAAACTTTTGTGATTGGCTCACAGGGTTGAAAATCCTAAAATAGGGCACTGCATCTGTACCAGTCGAGGCACACCATTGCCAGCCACCGTTATTGGCAGCCAAATCACCATCAATTAAATGTTGCATAAACCACTGTTCGCCCAAGCGCCAGTCAATTAACAGGTTTTTGCACAGAAACATTGCGCAAATCATTCTGACTCGATTATGCATCCAGCCCGTTTGCAAAAGTTGTTGCATGCCTGCATCCACAATGGGGATGCCTGTTTTTCCTTGTTGCCATGCTGCTAAACCTGCAGGATCATTTCGCCACGCCACCTGTGCGGTCTGATCTTTAAAAGGGCGGTGCTTTGAAACTTTGGGATAATCAAACAAAATATGTTGATAAAACTCACGCCACAGTAATTCATCTAACCAAGTTTGTTGCCCTGTATTTTCAAGATGAAAATGTCCTTGTGAATGCGCAAAAACCGCAGCCAGACATTGCCGAATGGAGAGAATGCCACAGTTTAAATACGCAGATAATTGGCTGGTACCAGACAACGCTGGAAAATCACGCTGTTGCTGATAATCTTGCATTTGTTCACGCGTAAAATCATCCAACAATTGCTGTGCATGTTGTTCCGTGACTGCCCATAAATTTTGTTGTGCCGTTGGAAGTGGGTCGAAACCTAAGTGTTCTAAACTTGGTACAGTAGAGAGATATTGTTCAGGAAGTTGGATCGACGTTTGAGCTTGTGGCAGAGGAAAGCAACGCGGAATACTGACACTCAACTGTTGATAGGCATACTTTTTAAATGCACTGAATACCTGATAAGGTTTCATGCTCTGATTGCGCACCGTACCCACAGGAAAAAGCGTACGGTCATGGTACAAAATCAAGTCCTGACCGTGTTGGTTTAAGGTTTGTTGAACTTCAAGATCACGTTTTAGTTCATTCACTCCTAATTCAATATTGGCATAAATATTTTGAATCGGATGTGAGTCTTTTAATGTTTGGCATAGTTGGAGCAGCATTTGTGCAATGTCAGTCCAAGATGGTGTAATTTGAACAATCAGTGGGATATTGAGTTGTGCGAGTTCGTCTTTTAGTGCATTTAATTGACGCAAGTAAAAGTCAATTTTAATGGGCGCATCGTGATGTAAACGATATTGCTGAGGCGAAAGAATCACCACGCCAATACAAGCTCCTGCTTGGCTAGCATGCCAAAGCGCGGTGTGATCTGAAATTCTTAAATCTTGTCGGAACCAAACTAAATTATAGTTTTGCATGGGAAGAATGCTTGATGTGAGCGCTAGAAAGGTGACTTCATTATAAGCATGACTGGGTAAAATTGTCTTAAATGCGAAGGGTTTAATTGTCCAATAAAACGACAATGTGCTGTGTTGATTTTTCCTGTAATGATCTTTCCGCAATAGTCTGCCTGAAAGGATCTTTCAGTCATGTGCTTATCCTGAATTTTAGAATGACAAACAAAAAAGGCAAAGTAAAAATACTTTGCCTTTTGCTTCGATCAATACTGATCTTAGTGGTGATGACCACCCGCACCGTGTACGTGACCGTGATCTAATTCTTCTTGAGAAGCTTCACGGATTTCAACGATTTCAACTTCAAACGTTAAATCTTGACCAGCAAGCGGGAAGTTTGCATCAACAATGACGTTGTCGCCTTCAACTGCTTTTACAGTTACGATTTGAACGCCATCATCAGTTTGCGCTTGGAACTGCATGCCTGCTTGGATGTTGTCTACACCTTGGAACATTTGTGCAGGAACTTCTTGTACTAAGTCTGGGTTGTATTCGCCATAACCTTCAGCTGCAGGCACATTTACAGTAAATTTTTCACCTACTGTTTTACCTTCTAACGCTTTTTCTAAACCAGGGATGATGTTACCTGCACCATGCAAATAGGCAAGTGGTTCACCTTGAGATTTGTCGAGAGTTTCACCCTCTGCGTTAGTCAATGTGTAGTGGAAAGAAACCACGAGGTCATTTGCAATAGCAGTCATGTTATTGATCCATTCAATTTTTTAAGGGTACATCATAAAGTGAAACGTGGAATTTGTTATAGACATTTCTGCAAATTCTTCACTTTTCCGAGTTTTTTATGACATTTTTTAGTTAATCGGGGCAATTTTTATAATTTCAATGCAAATTTGTGCGTCATACCTATAAATTTGCAGATTTTATTGCAGGTTCATTTTAAGCCCTTTGTATGATGTGTAGATGACAATAAAAAAGATGGGACATTGCCCATCTTGGTGATATTTAATTCTTGAGGATCATCGGCTTCTAACCGAGTGAAGTTTTCTCATCTTCTACAGGTTGATGGCTAAAGAAATTAAACAAACTACCAAACCACATCATGATTCTTTCAAAAATGTTGGCTTCAACAATGTTGACCTGTTCTTCAATCGCAAAGCTGTTAATCAATTGATTATTTTGATAGACGTGTACGGTTGCCAGTTTCATGACCTGTGCCAATGGCGCAGTCAGCAATTTTTCAGACAATTCAATATTGACATGCGTTTGTGTACGCTGTGCAGGTTCAAGTGTTTCTAATCCACCTTGTGCATTCAGAAGTTGTAAACGTTGAGTGCTTTGATCAAACTGCGCCATGTTAATTGCATGTGGCTGTTCATACAGCGATGTCGTCACAAACTTTGGCTGACTGCTTTCAATCTTAAACATGCGTAAGGTGGATTTCACCACAGGCAATTCTGCAATCATTTGTTTGGGTTTAATCGCGACTTCATTACGGGTATAGCTATAGGCTAAATTTAATAATTGATGTGCCACTTCAGCGCGTTTTTGCGCACTCTTGGTTCCCATCACCACCACCACTAAACGACGCTCAGGTGCAGCACTATCCAATGTTGGGCGGTTTGCAGTTAAGGCAAGGTTGTAACCTGCAGCTTTGGTGAAGCCTGTTTTTAACCCATCTACACTTGGGTCTTGTTTTAATAAAATATTGGTCGCACGGTGAAAGTGATGATTGTAGGTAAAACTAGTTTGTTTTGAATAAGACAAATAATCGGGTGTCTCAATCACTATCGCTTGTGCTAAACGTGCCATATCTGCCGCAGAAGAATAATGATTAGGCATAGTCACACCAGATGGATTCTGAAAATGTGTATCTTGCATGCCCAAAGCTTGCGCTTCCTGATTCATTCGGGCGATAAACTGCGGAACACCACCTGCAACACGTTCACCTAAAGTGAGTGCAGCATCGTTAGCAGACATAATAATTAAGCCTGCCAATAGCTGATCTATCGAAATCTGTTCACCTGCTTTTAGATACATTTGTGATTCATCCCACATCACTTGCTGTACCACAGGTGTTGCGGTCAAAATTTCATGTCGGTCTAATTTACCTGCCTGAATATCTTTGAGCACAATATAAGCCACCATCATTTTAGTGAGTGAAGCAGGTGCACGTTGTACGTGACTATTGTGCTCTGCAATCACTTGTCCAGATTGTGGGTCTAAAATTGCCCATGCTTTGGCTTCTACACTTTCAGCTTGAATATTCAATAATGCGGCATGCGTGATTGCGCTGCATAGCCAACAGAGCAGCGCGATCAGATAGATAACACGTTTCAAAGAAGTTCCTTATTTACACCAATCCATTGGTGTCACAATGGTTTTAAGCAGCAAAAACAATAACAATTGACTAGGGAATGCTATGCCTTTTTTGCTCAGATGGCTACCCATAAATGCAGACAAATCTCATCTTGACGCATCAATTGCTAAAAAAATGTTAAGCTTGTTGCCAAGTTCTTATTTATACATTTTGTATTGCCCATTATGTTGCATTATCAAATCGAATTTGACGATTATCGTCAGCATCTTATTCATGTCACCGTGCGTTTTTTGGCTAATCCTACTCAGGTTTTATCTCTACCCACTTGGATTCCAGGCAGCTATTTAATTCGTGAATTTTCCAAACATCTTGAGTCGGTACGTGCTTATGATGAAGCGGGGCGTATCCTTAAAATTCAGAAATTTGAAAAGAATAAATGGCGCTTATTTAATATCGATCATGAATTGATTACGGTGGAATATGATGTCTACGCTTATGATTTGTCAGTGCGTGGCGCTTATGTCGATCAAACCCGTTTATACGTCAATCCTGCCTGTGCCTGTTTGGGCTTAGATGGGCAAGAAGATAAAGCTATTGAAGTTGAATTATTTTTACCAGACGAGCTGAAGCATTTTCAGCTTGCGACAGGTTTGGCAGCAAAAAGTTTGGTTAAAGGGCGTTATACCTTAAAAGCCAAAAACTATGCCGAACTGATTGATGCACCGTTTGAATTGGCAGAACAAACCCGTTTTAGTTTTACCGCAGCAGATATTCCACACGAATTTGTGGTTTCGGGCAAACATGCAATGAACGCTGCGCGTATGCAGCAAGATATTGAAAAAATTTGTGCTACACAAATTACCATGTTTGGTTCTGCGCCATTTGAAAACTATACCTTTATGACCATGGCAACAGGCAATAGCTATGGCGGTTTAGAGCATCCAAACAGTACCAGTTTAATTACACCTCGTGATGATTTGCCGAAAGCTAACGAACCTGAACAACCTTCTAAAGATTATCAGCGCTTTTTAGGTCTGTGCAGCCATGAGTATTTTCATAGTTGGTTGGTGAAATTCATTCGTCCTGAAAGCTTTGTGAATTATGATCTGAATCAGGAAGGTTATACATCGCTGTTATGGATTTTTGAAGGCTTTACGTCTTATTACGATGATTTGTTATTGCTGCGTAGTGGTGTAATTGATCTGGCGGCTTATTTGGAGTTGCTCAAAGCACAAATTGATCGTTATTTGCAAAATCCGGGTCGTGCGATTCAAACGGTAGCAGAATCTAGTTTTGATGCTTGGGTCAAGTTCTATCGTCAGGATGAAAACTCGAACAATGCAGGAACCAGCTACTATAACAAAGGCTGTTTGGTGGCTTTATGTTTAGATTTGGGCTTGCGTTTGCGTGGTTCAAGCTTAGATGCCTTAATGCAGAAATTGTACGCTAATGCGCAACAGGGCATTCAAGTGCATGAGCGCACTATCTTTGAATTATGTAAAGAATTGACAGGAGATGATTGGTCGGAGCAAATCCATCATTTAATTAACACGACTGATGAATTGCCGCTCGATCAGTTATTGCCTGAATTTGGCGTTGATTATCAGCTAAAACAGGATAAGTCTTTGCCGTTTGGTTTAAAATTGGCAGATAAACCTGAAGGGGTGTTGGTACAAGCTGCCCATCGTGAAGGTGCTGCGGCAAAAGCAGGACTTTCTGCGCTTGATGTGATTGTTGCGATTGATGGCTTAAAGGCATCTGTAAAATCACTTGAGCAATATGCCAAACAGGATGCAGCTTATACTGTTCATGCATTCCGCCGTGATGAGTTGATGACTTTTGAACTGAATGCTGCGCAGATTGAATTGCCAGAAGTGGCATTAAGCGTTACAGATCAGGCAAAAGTAGAACAGTGGTTAAAAGGCTGAGTTAAAGTTTAATTTAAAGTTCAGCTATAAAAAAATGGATGCTTCGGCATCCATTTTTGTATCTTGAACAAGTTGAGTTTTGACTCACCAACTCATTAACGTGCCCGACGTCCACGGCTTTTGGTATTAGGGCGTGTAGTACCATTGGTCTTACGACGTGGTTTTTCACCTTCTTCTATTTGCCAAATACGTGGCGTACCTGATTTTTTCTTGGTAGTGCCATCTTTATTTTTCTTTTGATGGATTGGCTTGCCACCCGTACCACCAGGTTTTTTCACATACGAACGCGAGCGATACGGTTCAGCAGCAGGCACATCTTTAAAATCAGGATACAACAACGGTTCGATTTCTTTAGTTTCACCGGGTTGTAAACCCAATTGTACCAAGTCAATTGAACCAATTTTGGTGCGGATTAAACGCAAAGTTGGAAAACCAACCGCAGCCGTCATACGACGCACTTGGCGGTTGCGACCTTCACAAATTGAAATTTCAATCCACGAAGTAGGTACAGAAGCACGGAAACGTACAGGAGGATCACGCTCCCACAACCATTCAGGCTCATCGACTTTATACGCTTGCGCAGGCAAAGTCATGCCATCTTTCAGTTCCACGCCTTTACGCAATTGTGCCAAGGCATCTTCAGTGACATCACCATCGACTTGAACCAAATAGGTTTTGTATTTTTTATTGGCTGGATTGGTAATAAACTGATTCAAGCCGCCATGATCAGTCAAGAACACCAAGCCTTCCGAATCCATATCTAAACGACCAGCTAAACGTAAGTCTGGATCATCAACAAAAGCCGACATGGTGAGATGTTTTTCATCTTCACGGAATTGAGAGAGAACGTCATATGGTTTATTTAAGATGACGATTTTCATAAGAAGTGCTTCTTTAAATTCAACAAATTGGGAAAATTGAGAGTATTTAAAAGGAAAAACGGGCGATTTCCAATTAAATCGCAAATACAGTGTGTTTAAGATGGGTCTATTATGCGATAAGAATAGGGGAAAGTATTGCTTAAAGACAATTATTTTTTTGTGTGTGCATTAAACTACAGAAACAGACTAGGCATCTATAATGCATAAAATTAAGATAAACGTGTATGAATATAAATTAGGATGTTATGCAACAAGGTCATTGGTGCTTTATACTCTTCTTTAGCTTTTCAATGCTGGCTTTGCTTAGTGCATGTCAGCCACCCGTGTCTGGCAAGTCTGCAGGAATTCAAACCCCGTATTTATACTGGAAATTGCAACAAACTGAATTCGCAGTGACTCCACTACAAATTCCAGTGACTCCACTACAAATTCCAGTGAAAGGTGTAAATTTTGCTCAAATACAAGATACCTGGGGGGCAGCACGCAGTGAAGGGCGAAAGCATCAGGGGACTGATATTTTTGCGGTGCGTGGTACAGCCGTCATTGCGGCGACAGATGGCGTTGTGCATAAAATTGGTTTAGACCGCTTAGGTGGAAAAGTCATTTGGATTACTGGGCCTGCATTAAGCCAACATTATTATGCACACCTTGATGATTATGCCGAACATATTCATGTGGGAGACTGGGTTGAAGCTGGTGAAGTTATTGGTTTTGTTGGCACGTCAGGCAATGCCCAAAACACGCCGCCACATTTGCATTATGGCATTTATCTACGCGGGCATGGGGCTGTGAATCCTTATCCATATTTACTAGCAAGTTCACGCTAACCTCAGCTCTAATATTTTATAAATATGACATATTTTTAGCATTTATGTTTCAAGCCTATTCATATTAGGTAGCCGTCATTATTTTTAGGACAAACCATTTAATCATGAAAATTTACCAAGTTGATGCTTTCAGCCATGAATTGTTTAAAGGCAATCCCGCCGCCGTGCTTGTGAGTAAAACATGGTTAGCTGATGATTTAATGCAAAATATCGCATTGGAAAATAATCTGTCCGAAACCGCTTTTGTCAAAATGATAGATGCAGAAAACTTTGAAATCCGCTGGTTTACCCCCATAACAGAAGTCGATTTTTGCGGACATGCCACACTTGCCAGCAGCTTTGTTTTATTTAAGGATTATACAGAGGCAAATACAATTCAATTTCATGTGAAAAATTTGGGGATTTTTACAGTTCAGCAACAGCAAGATGGCAAAATTTGCATGAATTTCCCGATACGCGCTGCCCAGAAAGTTGAAGATTATCCCGATATTTTACGCCAAGCTTTGACTAAACCATTTAAAAATGTCTATATCAATGCGCAAGCTTATATTGTGGAGTATGAATCGGTACAAGATGTGCTAGATGAACAGCCGAATCTTGAATTATTAAAACAATTGGGACAATTGCGTACAGCTATCACAGCACAGTCGAGTGATGATGTTGCGATTACTGCTTCTAAAAATGCACAGTATGACTGTGTGTCGCGTTATTTCGCACCCGCTATGGGCATTGCAGAAGACCCTGTTACAGGCTCAATTCATACTGCAATTGCACCACTTTGGGCAGAAAAATTGCAGCAAACTGAACTTGTGGCTTATCAGGCTTCAGCCCGAGGTGGCATACTGTATTGCAAGATGTTGCCTAATGGTCGTATCGAAATTTCAGGTTATGCACAGCTATATTTGCAGGGCGAAATCATGATTTAAACTATGTCCTGCATTAGATTTCTTTCATCCTTTAAAAATGATCAAATGCATAGTCAAATTTACGATTGATCATTGCTTTATTTTTGTCATATTGAGTTTTCATCTTTCTTTATTGGAAAAAAGCTGAGATGAGAGTAGTTTGCAAGTTTTGCTTGGTTTAAATCATATATTTTGCAAATTTTTACGGTTGATTTAATCGCAGCTTGGTATGCTGTTAAGCTCAAGTTGAAAATTGCCATTTTCGATGGCAAATCAAAAATAGAATGAAATCAATCGGGAAAAAGAAGTTGCTACGTTTTAAAACCCTCACTTTATCTTTATGTGTACTGGCATTCAATGGCGTGGTTTTCGCCCAGCCAGTTTTAGTAAAATCTCAGCAAGAAATACAAGAATATCAACTTGATAATGGCTTAAAAGTCATTTTGGCACCCAATCAAAAAGAAAATAAAGTCTTTATGAATATGGTGTATTTAACGGGCTCATTGAATGATCCCCAAGGCAAAGGTGGTTTGGCACATTTGTTGGAACATTTGGCATTTAAAGGTACAGAAAATGTACCTGCCGAGGAATTTCAGCGCCGTTTAGATCAATATAGTTTAATGCACAATGCCAGCACCGACTATTATTCGACTAAATACACCAACATCATTCGTCCTGAAACTCGCGCAGTCAATGAGATGATTTATCTTGAAGCGGAACGCATGGATAAGTTGGTCATGCAGGAAAAATATGTGCCTGCCGAAATTGCGATTGTAAAGCGTGAACGTGAAGTGCGGATGGATCAACCGTTTTCAGTCTTGATAGATCAGGTGTGGAAATCGGCCTATGGCAATCAGTATTTCGGACGCTTACCTATTGGCGATTTAAACGAACTGCAATCCATCAAAATGCAGGAATTAAATCAATTTTACCGCACATGGTACGCGCCGAATAATGCCATTTTAGTGATGACAGGCAAGTTTGATCAGGCAGCGGTGTTAAAACAAATTGATCAACATTTTAGTCCAATTGCAGCACGACAAATTCCCAAACAAGTACAAGTGCCTCGATTAGACAGTAACAAAATTCAGCAACGAAATTTTGTGGTACAAAAGGGCAGTCAACTGGCCAAATTTAATCTGTATTTAAATGGCAATGACGAAAAGATCAAAACCGCTTTGGCGCTGTCACCTTATTTACATACGTTGCAACCGAGTGGGCATTTGTATCAAGCACTGGTAGAAACAGGCAAAAGTACCATGGTGCAGTCCAGCACTTGGTTAGATCAAGATTTTAATTTGGTGCTGATGGGGGCTTTGTATGCACCGAATCATGATGCCAAGCAATTACAAGCTGGCTTGAATCAAAGTATCGAGCAGGCAAAAAACTTTGATGATGCCGAGTTACAACGTGTGAAAAACTTGATTCAAAATCAGGCAGACAGTGTGATGAATGATGCGGTGGCTTTGGGTGGTCGCTTGAGTGATTATGCTGTGGCGTATCAAGGTGATTGGACACAATATTGGCGTGATTTAAACAATATTCAACAGTTAAATGCAGATGAACTGAATCAGCGTTTAAAACAATTTTTTACTGCAGAACATCGCATAATAGGGGATATTCAACCCACTCCTGAAGATCAAAAACAGGCACTCACAGCAAAAAATAATCCAAATGTAGCAAAAACTTTAGATCAGCAAGATGCACCTGTTGCACCTTTGAAAGATGTGCAAAGTTATCAGCAAGAAGTGACAGACTATGTGCAAAAATCTAAACAAGCTTTGATTAAAAATGAAAAAAAGATTCAGCGTGGCAGCTTAAAAAATGGTGCCGAATATGCATTATTTCCAACTGCAACGCGTGATGATAAAACCTATGCGACCATTTCGGTGAATTTTGGTACGGCACAATCTTTATTTAAGCAGGGCGAAATTCTGGATTTAACCGCGTATTTGCTGCTGCGTGCATCTCAAGAGCATAGCTTGCAAGACATTGCCGATCAGTCAATTGCTGCAGGTGGTTCAGCATTTGCCCAAGCCGATGGCAACGCAATTCATATTCAAATTGTGGCGAAAAAAGAAAAGTTTAATGCGTTTTTTAACTTTGTTTTAGATGTCATGCAAAACCCGAGTTTTGAGCAAAGTCAGTTTGATTTAATTCGTTCTCAAAGTTTATCCAGTTTAGAACGACCTTATACCGAGCCTGAAACTGTAGCAGCTTTGACTATGGTGCGTTTAATTGAAATTTACCCGCAAGGCGATTTACGCTATCACTTCGAGCCTGAATTTGCGAAGCAACAACTGCAAGCTGCAACCCAAGCACAGGTGCAGCAGTTATATCGTCAATTTTTTGCTATGAATCATGCACATATTGCCATTACAGGTGAGTTTGATCCGAAACAAATCAAAAAAACTTTAGTTCAGCGTTTAGGACAATCGCGTAATACGGAAGCATATCAACGCTTAGATTCAGCCTATACGGCATATCCTGCGAAAAAGTTGCATGTATTAGCAGAACAGCGTGAATTTGGCAGTTATCAAAGTCTATTGACCTTACCTTTGGGCGTGAATCATCCTGACACACCTGCCATGATGGTACTGAGTTATATTTTGGGCGAATCGCAATTGTCTTCACGTTTGGCGCAAGAACTACGTGAAAAAAATGCATTGGTTTATGGTTTTAGTAGTGGTTTGAGTTTAAGTGAATTTGAACAATCGGGTGCACTCAGTATTTCTGCGCAATACAGTGCAGGCAAGTCGACTCAAGTGTCACAGGCGGTGCATAAAGTGTTGCAGGATTTGCGCCGTGATGGTGTCAGCTTGCAAGAAGTTGAAGCTGCAAAAGCCGATATTTTGAAAAAACGTGTGACTGCCTTAGAAGATGAACGCAGTATCCACCGTATGTTGGTACCGCAATTAGAACAAGGTCGTGATTTACGTTACCGTGAGCGACGTGATCAAGCGTTAGCAAAACTCAGCAAAGCCGATGTAGATGCTGTGATTCAGAAATATTTACGCTTAGAACATTTGCTTGAAGTAGCCGCCGATCAATATGGTCAAGCCAATGTTGAGGTGCTGCCGTTAAAGCCGCAGTCTAAATAAAGATTCAATTTAATTTTGAGCAGATACAAAAAACGCATCCATTTCGATGCGTTTTTTGTCTTCAAGTTTGCTATCTATGCTCAATTGGCTAAAGCTTTATAAACGATAAAACTGTTTGGCATTATGATGAAACACTTGCTGCAAAGCATTTGGATGATAGGCCGCAACAATATCACTAGTCGCATCAATTAAATTGACTAAAGACGTGCTCACTCGATCCATTGGAAAATTGGAAGCAAACATCAACCGATATATTCCAAAGCTTTGTAAGGCATGCTGAATCAGTGGTGCAGTTAAATCTATAATTTCCTGTTTTGAGGCTTCACGTTTTTGCAAGTGAAATTGATGTCCTAAAACAGGCATAAATAACCCTGAAATTTTACTGTAAACATTTGGGCAGTGTGCCAACTCGGCAATATCTTCTTGCCAACGAAATAGAATATTTTCTCGTGCTGTTTTGGTCACGCCTGTATGTGTGCCAACTTGCCCGAACAGTCCTGCGGGTGTGCCCAAATGGTCAAGCACAATAGAAGTTTCTGGAAATTGTTTGGCCAATGCCAAGACATCACCCAATTGGGTCGAATACGTCCATGCATCAAAACTTAAATTATATTGAGCCAAAGCTTCAAAACCTTTTAGAAACTTTTTGTTCCGATATAAGTGTGGTTCGTCTGCCCAAGCAAAAATCCCGTGATCTTCATGCACGGCTGCCATTTTACGAATTCCACGGAAGTTTGGAGAGGCTTTGTGATGTAATTTTAGAATTTTCTTAACATTAGAATCGCGCGGGTCTGCAGTGGCGACAATCGCGCCCAAAGCCAAACCATTATTTTTAAAATCCAGACTTTCTATAAATTCGGTTTCACCAACTACACCTTTGCCTTTATGGTTGTGCCAATTGGCTTCAATATGCACAACTTTTTCAGCCGTATAAAAACCTAAGTCGCGGGCATAATGCTCAGGTAAATAGGGCGATGTGACGTGCTCGGTGCGTCCCAAAGTTTCAATGAGTGTTTTCGGTTTTATCAGGCGGATGGTTTTATCTAGCAAATTGGGATGCTTGCCCAAAAGCTTAACAGCAAGTCGTGCGCTGTGTGGCGTGTTATACGGATCCCACTGATGAATATGTGCATCAATGAGTGCAAATCCTAGATTCTGCATAATGATCCTGTTTTTATGACGCTATTATTTCACTATTCAAAGCCATCATGTTACAAAAGGGAAGGGTTATTTATCGAAATCTACAAGTTTGAAAATTAGCCGCAATAAAAAAGCCCCGTAGGGCTTTGTTTATATGCAAAATTAATGATCGTGCGAGTGGTCGTGATCATGTTTGTGGGTATGAAATTCTTCGTTGTGACGGAAGCGCAAATAGTTTTCAAACTGTTCGCAATATTCATCATAGTTATCTTCAAGCATCATTTGAAATTGCTGCAAGATATATGACATAACTTGGTCTTTGGCATCGCGCATTTCATTGCCATCTTTAAAATTATTGGCTGCCACCCAAGTATTAAAACGTGCAGTAGCAAATAACATGGCAGCACTCACCTGACCACGAATTTCGGCAGGTTTTACTGTGGAGCCTTTTTCAAAATGACAGAAGCCATTGGCCTGTTTAATAAATTCATCGGCACGTTCAAAAAAAGCCGCATTTAATGCTTCTTCTTCGGTTACATCGGTTGCTTCAATCTTTTGAACCATGAATTTTTCCTAAGCTAAAAATCTGAATGTTTCATTATAGGCAAAGCCTTGCAGAAACAAAACCTTTGCCTTAAGCTAAAAATAGCCTAAGCAAAATTGGAGTGGTTGATGCAAGATGCGATTGCGGTACAAAGTTTAAAAAGCGACATTGCTTTATTACGTCAAAATATTTGGCCACCCGTGCAACTTGCCCATGTTGAAGGCTTGCCGATTTATTATGGAACACGCGCAGAAGTAGCAGAATACTATAAACAATGGACAGGGTTGATTGAACGTGCACAGGATTTATTTCAGCCTTTTATGCAAGATGTAGTCATTGATGCGGTGCATTTACCCAGTCATTTGAACTTGCCCTTATTTTATTTTCATGTCGATCGGATTCGAGTGAATAAAACCCGCGCCAAAGAATCGAAAACTTTTCGAGGGATTGCCAGCCTGATTGAAAAATGTGGGCAATTTGAACCGCAGGAAATTCAGGTTATGCAGCGTTGGTTAGACAGCGATGACAGTGCAGCACTGGTGGCACATCGTGAGTTTATTGATTTGCGTACTTATGTGTTTCAGCATGGGCAAAGTGACTACACGCGCACCCGTTTTTATGTGAATGGTATTGTGTTAAGTGTCGAACCACATTTTGAACTGGTCGATGCCCGAGATAAGCCACGTAAGCAGCGCAGTGACAGTTATCAAGACCCTTTGGCAGATAACCAAACATGGAAAGTATTTGGTAAATATCGTTAATCTTTTAGAAAGTTTGGAATTTGCAGATTAAATACTAATCTAAGATATAAAAAATAAGCTCAACATGAAATGAATCCCTGTTGAGCTTAAATGTGATCATTGATTGATGATCAAACTTCAACTACGACCAAAAAGGCTGACTTTCAGCAAACTGCTGTAAATCCTGTTCAATCTGTATGGAAATATGACGTTCTTCCGACGCAATCCAACCCAATACAAACCATGTTTTCGGTTCAGTTTGAGCATGGCTTTCATATAGACCTTGTGCCACCATTAAATCATTAAAATGCCCTAAAGTTTCCTGTAATGGTTTTAGGGTTTTTAAATACGTTTTGACGTCATCTTCTGCAAATAAACTACTCACAAACTCCACGGTATAGCGTAAACGTTTTACACGCTTACGCGTGCGGTGTTTAGAGTCCACATCTAAGGTTTGGAAATGACCTGCATCATCACAAATTTGTTGATGCATTTTCTGCAAGCGTTTACGTAACACTTTTTTGAATGGTTTTGATTCTGCATCTGTAACCGCTGCCGAATGCGCAAAACTCATGAGTTGTAACAGTAATAAGGTTGTGCTCGGTGAACGGAAAATTGCATCAATCGCAATATTTTTAGATGCTGCAAGGGGTAGCTCAGTAATAGGTGAGCCTGCGTTTTCAAGTTGTGGAATCAGACTTTCACGCAAAGCATCTTGATCGCGGGTTGAACCCAACTGCTGAAAGAGGGTAGCCAATTGACTTTCCCAATTGTGATTTGCCAGCGCATCATATGCAGCAAAGATTTTTAAGGCGCTGCGTAAACGTCGAATGGCAACACGCGCTTGATGCACATGCCCACTGGCATAATCTTGACTGGCAATCGCAGTTGCATTTGGCAGCAAGTGTGCCAAACAATTCTGGGTAATTTGCGCCAACAACTCATGCATATTTTCGGGGTGTTGCAATTGCAAGGTACTTTGCTGCTGTACAGGAATCATGGTTTCATTGTTATACAGCATATTGCCACGCTGCGATTTACTGCGTGTGTCGAGCCATAAATGATATTTTTTAATCCACGGCTGAATATAGGCAATTAAGTCTGCAATTTCACCTTGTTTCAGTTCAAACTCAACTTCGTAAATTTCAACCGAATTTTTGCCTTGGCGGATTTCACCTAAATCAAAAGCAACTTCAATTTGGCTGTTTTTATAATGTGCCAATTGGCTGTAGCGTAAAACATCGGTTTCAAACTGCAGGGTTAAATCTACCTCTGAACCGTCTAAGGCTTTTTTTAAAATCTTTCGTGCTTGTTTATGATTTTCATAACATGCCAAATCACACAATTCAGGCGCATCATGTCCTAATTCATGTTCAAGCTCAAAGCGTTCATAATGTTGTGGACTAGGCGCTTTTAAAGTTTGTTTCCAAATATCGCCCTCTAAACGCTGACGCAGGGCAATGCGTTGCTTGGCTAAGTGCTGTTCAGGACTATCATAATATTTAGCCCATAAGCGTTGTTGTTGAACCAGTTTGTTCTTTTTAAATGCTTTTTCAAATGCCGCACGATAGTTGTGTGGAATTTGAAATTTTAATTCTATTTCACACATCGGGAATGCCCTTGATGAAACAAGATAAGTTCTCTTTACTATAGTGTAAATCTATAAATGAACAAGGGGAGAACTGTGAACAAAAGCTTGAAAAATAAAATAATTTGTATTCAGTTTTTAACACAAAGCAGCCGAATGAATATTCACAAGGCTGCCGTTGTATTGCAGTATTTTTAGCGTGTGCTTTGAGGATGTTAAGGATACTTATTTTAAGAATTTACGGCTCACCATAAATTGTTCTGTCGCTTCCAATAAACGCTGTGCATACACTTCCTGTTTTGCAGTGAGCCAACCTAAAACAAACCAGTCGCTCGCTTCCAATTCAGTTTGTTGAATGTATGCTGCAGAAGATGCCAACACTTGATATTCCTGTGCTGCAAGCTGTGCATCATTCAAAGCTTTACTATATTTCTGCAAATTTTTGACATCATAAATATGCGTCAAAATGGGGAAGCTAAATTTTAGTTCCTGAATACGCAAAGCCAGTTGATCTAAACTTTCAAAATCGTGAATATCACTGTGCTGTAATTGTTCATGCAACTGCTTATATTGCTGTTGCAACGTGTTTTGTGCGGCAGTTTTTAAGTCTAAACCTGAGTGATCGCTCGCGGCTAAACTAAACATCAATAATTCTAAATAGTGATGCACATTTTGCGTTGAACGGACTAAATTGACCAATTTTTCTTGGGCGTACAAGGTATCTTTTTTTAGGTTCTCTGCAGTCGTCGGGTTCTGTAAAAATGCGCCGAGTGTGGCTTGCATGTGTTCCAAATGCTGCAGGTGATCAAAATGTTGTTTAAATGCTGCAATTTGCATTGCCCATTTATCGCCTAAATGCTTCGACCAATCTTTAAATAAGGATAGTGTTAGTTGTAAATGTTGCAAAGCGAACTGCGCCTGATCAATATGACTTTGTTCGGCAACTTGAGCAGAAATTGCGGCAATATTGGGCAATAAATGCTGTAATTGTTGTGCAATTAACAGGCGTAAATTTTGGTCGGCATGGTCTTTTTTACTGAATTGAAATTCTTTGCTCTGAGCCGCAGGGCTGACTTTTTGCTGCACAGAAAGCAAATGTCCAATTTCTGCTTTATTGCGTACATCTAACCATAAATGAAATTTTTTCACCCATTCAAAACTAAATGCTAGCAATTGCTGAATTGAACCTTGTTTCAGTTCAAACTCAACCTCATGTACTTCAACTTCGGCACCTGCACAACGAATGTGACCAACATCTAAACTGATTTCAATGTCAGTATCTTCAATGGTCATTAGTCGTGAGGTACGTTGAATATCAGTTTCAAACTGTAGTTTTAACTGATCCCAATTTTGCCCCAAAGCTTGATTTAGCAATTGTTGTGCTTCGGGAATGTTTTGATAAATTTGCAGATCAAGTTGAGGTGGGGTATCTGGATTTTCAGTTGCTGCAAGCGGATGGTTATGTTCAAAACTATGAAAATGACTTTGACCTGCCGCTTTTAAAGTTTGTACCCATTGCTCGCCTTCTAAACGCAGTCTTAACGCCATACCATGATGGGACAAACTGTGTGTGGATGTATCAAAATAGCGTGCTTTTAATGGAATCTGGGTCGATTTTTTCGGGTCTAAAGTTTTGAGTAGTGCCGTGCGACGTGCGACTGGAATTTGAAATTTTAATTCAACTTCGACCATGAAAAATATCCTAAACCTAAAGCATGTTGTGCCAAAGCAATGGCAAACAAATTGGTATTATAAATGTGTGAAAATTGCAGAACCGAGGTTTTGCAAAAGTGCATTTGATTGTAACCAAAATATGTCAAGAAGTAAGACTTGACCCTGGCTTTTTAGTGTTTGGTTTTTATTTTGGCTTAGTTTAAAGTGTCGTTGAGCGTAGCAAAAATAATTCAAATTTATAAACATCAGGATGATGAACATGAACGCAGCATCAAAGCCCGAATTTGAGCCGACACCAGACCCCAAGTTTGAATTGCCAATTCAGGACTATTCAACATTTTACCGTTTTTATTTAACTGAACACCGCAACATCATGAGCCGTCGTTTGCACGTTGTTGGCAGCAGTATCGGTTTATATTGTGTGAGCAAAGCCATACGCCAGAAAAAAGCCAAATATGTACTCTATGGTTTGCTAGCAGGCTATGCCTGTGCATGGGTCGGGCACTTTGTTTTTGAAAAAAATAAACCTGCCAGTTTTAAACAGCCTGTGTATAGTTTTATTTCAGACTGGCGGATGTTTGCAGATGTTTTACGTGGTCATTTAAGTTTGCAAGATCGTGCTAAAGATAAAATTCCAAGTTGAATTGAGTGTTTAGTTATACCGTTTAGGCAAAAACTAGACGATATGTGATTATTTTCATAAAAAATGTACAAATAAAATTAATTTTTTGTTGAAATGATAGAGTGAATATTCTAATAATGTGTCATCAAATTTATTGATAAAAGTTTGTGACTTTCCAAGCCTAGAGTGACCTTTCTCTAGGCTTTTTTTATGTGAAAAATTATATTCAGAATGGTGTTAAATCAGAAATCATTCATCTTTAAGCAAGGATATAGAGCAAGCAGGTTACTGAGAGAGAAGTATGAAAAAAATATAGACACATGATCATTTGTCGCATCCCCACATGCGCTCTGGCACAAATGATCATGTGTCTAAATGGGCGACCTAAATATGTCGTTATTCGCTGTAGTCACCCGTATGGATTTTAAAATCCATATCTTATTGAACTGGTTGCAGTTCTTGTTTTGCGCAGTTCAATTAAAGCTAAATCTATCTTTTAGCGCTATCACTAGAATTTGGTATTTTTAAGTTTTTGACTCAATAAAACCCAAACAAAATAGAAGCTTATAGAGCCCCTATAAAAAAACTTGTTGAGTCTGAGGTTCTGACACATGCCGCCTGAATGTGTAATAATACAGACCTTGTATTATTTGTGGCTGAGATTATGCGCGGTTTATATTTGATTACCAATGATGATCCTATCGAACTGCTTTTGGCAAAATTAGAAGGGGCGATGGCAACTTATGAAGTCGCGGTGTTGCAATATCGCCGTAAAAATGTGCCTCAAGCTCAGCAGGCATACGAAATTGAATATATGAAATCGATGTGTGATCAATACAAAGTGCCATTTGTGATTAATGATGATCTTGAAACTGCAGTGAAATATGGTGTTGGCGTACATTTGGGTCAAGAAGATGGCTCTATTGTTGAAGCGGTTGCACGTTTACCACAAGATGTATTGATTGGTCGCAGTTGTAATAACTCGATTGAATTGGCAGAGCAAGCCATTGCCGATGGTGCAAACTACGTGGCTTTTGGTGCAGTCTATGCAACTGAAACTAAACCTGAGGCAAGTACACTTACATTAGACACGCTCACACTGGCGAAGCAACAACTCAATGTGCCAATTTGCGCGATTGGTGGTTTAACTGTTGAAAACAGTCAGTCTGTCATTGAAGCAGGTGCAGATTTATGTGCAGTGATTAGTGATATATTAAGACGTCCGATGCATACTGTTGCACAGCGTGTTTATGATTGGTCTGCACTTTTCAAAGCAGAAGCTTAAAGCAGCCAGCTAATTTTTTATTTTATTTTTTTGAGTTGAGTGCCTCCATGAGCTTATCTCCAAAGCAAGAACAACTGTTTAAACAAGCCAATAAGCATATTCCAGGTGGGGTCAATTCACCTGTACGCGCATTTAACGGGGTAGGCGGAACCCCTGTATTTATTGAAAAAGCCAAAGGTGCTTATTTGTACGATGTCGATGGCAAACGCTATGTTGACTATGTAGGTTCTTGGGGGCCAATGATTTTAGGCCATGCCCATCCTGCTATTATTCAGGCAGTGCAGGCTGCTGCTGAAGATGGTTTGAGTTTTGGTGCGCCAACGGTGCATGAAACGACTTTGGCCGATATTATTTGCGAAATCATGCCTTCAATTGAATTGGTTCGCATGACCAACTCAGGTACAGAAGCCACCATGACTGCAATTCGTTTGGCGCGTGGTTATACAGGTCGCGACAAAATCGTTAAGTTTGAAGGTTGCTATCATGGACACTCAGATTCGCTGTTGGTCAAAGCAGGCTCAGGACTTTTAACCAGTGGTGAAGGTGAAGCAACTTCTGCGGGTGTTCCTGCCGATTTTGCCAAACACACGTTGACTTTGCCCTATAACGATATCGCCACTTTAAAAGAATGTTTTGCAAAGTTTGGTGCTGAAATTGCGGGGGTGATTGTTGAACCTGTTGCGGGCAACATGAACTTGGTTAAACCGATTGATGGTTTCTTGCAAGCAATTCGTGATGTCTGTGATGAACACGGTGCAGTTTTTATCATTGATGAAGTGATGACTGGTTTCCGTGTTAGCTTGGGCGGTGCTCAGGCACATTATAATGTTAAACCAGACTTGACCACACTCGGTAAAATTATTGGTGCAGGCTTACCAGTAGGTGCATTTGGTGGTAAACGCGAAATCATGGAGTGTATTGCACCATTAGGTAAAGTGTATCAAGCAGGTACTTTGTCGGGTAACCCATTAGCGATGCGTGCAGGCATTGAAATGTTTAAACATTTACGTGCCGAAGGTTTTTATGAAAACTTAACTGCGCAATTGGAAAAATTATTGGCAGGCTTACAAGCTGCGGCAGATGAAGCAGGTATCCCATTCAAGACGCAACAAGTCGGTGCGATGTTTGGTTTGTATTTTACTGACCAAGATGACATCACCAGTTTTGATTCTATGCTGAAATGCGATGTCGATGCTTTCCGTAAATTCTTCCACGGAATGTTGCAACGTGGTGTGAACTTGGCACCATCTGCTTTTGAAGCAGGCTTTATTTCATCTGCGCATAGTGATGAAGATATTGCCTACACCATTCAAGCTGCAAAAGAAACATTTGCGGAAATGAAGGCGTAATTTGACTTTTGGTTAACACCGTCCTAAAAGGCATAGATATCTCCACAATATCTATGCTTTAGGTTAAATTGAAGAGCATGCTCTTCAGTTTAATATCAAAGGCTTAGATCAGCATCTTGTTAAACACTAAAATAGCCTGGTCAAACTAAATATGAATCCTATTACTTCATTTGCTCCCGCCATCAAAGATATAGCTTCAGAACGGCTTTGTTGTGCAACTATCTTGCACTATGATTTCATTGTATTTTTCTATCCAAATTATAAAAACCTTTAAAACAGTATCTTAAAAAATATTTATGCAACAAAGCCTCCTGCATGCTATAAAACCCACATTTCTAAAAGCAGGCTGATTTAAAATTCAGCAGATTGTCTGATTCAGGAATGTAAATCGGAAAATTCATCGGGAATTGATGTATTTTGCATTGTAATTCTGTGTCAGGCTTTTTATTATTGCCGCCTTGTTTTCACGATCGGCCCGGAATTGAAATTGAGTAATTTTCTAAGCGAACACCTGATTCATCGTGACGATGAGTTTATGGTGATACATAAACCCGCTGGCATACTCACCGTTCCAGGTAAAACAGCAGATTTGCAAGATTGTGTGATGAGTCGTCTAGTTAAAATTGAGCCGCGCACTTTGCTGATTCATCGCTTAGATCGTGATACTTCGGGTATTTTGGTATTTGCACTCACGAAATGGGCGCAAAAACAAATTTCGCGTCAGTTTCAAGAACGCCAAACCGATAAAACCTATCAGGCATTGGTGGCAGGGCAACTGCAAGGTGAAGGCACTGTAGATGTGCCTGTGGTCTATGATCCTGCACATCCTCCATTACACATTGCCGATGCAACCCATAACAAACCTGCGTTAACGCATTGGCGTGCATTGGAGCAATTTGAATTGCAGGGGCAAATTGTGACTCGTGTGCAACTGACGCCGATTACAGGTCGTTCGCATCAATTGCGAGTGCATATGCAATATTTAGGTCATCCAATTATTGGTGATACTTTATATGCCACGCCCGAACAGCAACAACTCATGCCTCGTTTGTGTTTACATGCAGCAGAATTAAGTTTTCTGCATCCACAAACTGAGCAACGTGTACAGTTTACTTGCCCAGTCCCATTTTAAGCGAAAAAGATTACGCAAAGCCTGTGCTTTAGGCTCTCTTTTTAGTGCGCTTTATGTCAAAATATATTGCTATACGCCCTGAATTTTTGCTCAAATACTCAGCAGGTTTTGCGCAAAAATTTATACGTCCTAACTTCTAAATAAAGGTGGAAAAATTGCAGCAGTTTGCTATTGGTCAACGTTGGTTATCAGACACAGAAACGGAATTAGGACTTGGTGTTCTGATTGATGTAGATGAGCGATCGGTCAGCATTTTATTCCCTAAAAGTGATGAAACCCGTGTCTATGCACGCAATAACGCACCTTTATCGCGTATCATTTTTAATGTAAATGATGAAGTTCAAGACCAAGAAGGCAATGTGTGGACGGTTGAATCGGTCGAAGACCGTCATGGCGTATTGCGTTATAACGTAGTGCGTCGTTTGCAAGATGGGAGTGAAGAAAAGAAATCACTGAATGAAACCCGTATTGGTGCAAGTATCCAACTTTCAAAACCATTAGACCGCTTGCTTGCTAGCCAAATTGACTATAAAGAATGGTACGACTTGCGTATTGAAGCCTTGTTGATGCAAGCCAATATGCAAAGTAGCCCACTGCGCGGCTTGGTGGGTTCGCGTGTAGGTTTGATTCCACATCAACTTTATATTGCACATGAAGTCGGTAAGCGTTTTGCGCCACGTGTCTTATTGGCAGATGAAGTTGGTTTAGGTAAAACCATTGAAGCAGGTTTGATCATCCATCAGCAACTCAAAACAGGACGTGCGGAACGTATCCTGATTTTGGTACCTGATTCGCTGCAATATCAGTGGATGATTGAAATGCGTCGCCGTTTCAATCTGCAATTCTCTTTGTTTGATTTAACCCGTACGGCATCTATTAAAGAACACGATCCTGACCTGAATCCATTCTTGACCGAACAATGCATCATTGCTTCAGTCGATTTAATGATTGACCACGATGACTTACGCGAACAAGCCCTAGAAGCAGGTTTTGATTTGTTGGTGGTCGATGAAGCGCATCACTTAATGTGGAGCGAAGAAGAAGGTGGTAATGACCGTTATGATCTGGTCGAAGAATTAGCCGAACAAACCGCAGGGGTGTTATTGCTTACAGCAACGCCTGAGCAACTGGGTGTAGAAAGCCATTTTGCGCGTTTACGTTTACTCGATCCGCAGCGTTTTAGTTCACTAGACCGTTTCTTGGATGAAGAAGCGCAATATCAACATACGGCAAAAATTGCCGAAGTCTTAATGTCAGATGCCGCATTGGAAGAAAGCCATTTGGTTGCACTGGAAGGCTTGTTGGGACATCGCATTGAAGATAACCCAGAGCAGCGTTTCCGTGCCATCCACGAATTATTAGACCGTCATGGTACAGGGCGTATTTTGTTCCGTAATACCCGTGAAGCAATTCAAGGTTTCCCAGGTCGTGATTGTCAGCCTGCGCCGTTACCTGCACCAGAAAACTGGTCTAAAGATGGTAAGCTGCGTGAACAAATGTGGCCAGAAGAAGCGCAGCTTGATGGCGGTTGGATGGAAACTGACCCGCGCGTAATGTGGTTAATGGAGCGTTTGCGTAGCGACTTAAAACATAAAAAAGTGCTTTTAATTGCGCGTAGCGGCCCTGTGGTAGAAGCCCTTGAAAATGCGCTGCGCCTACATGCAGGTATTCGTACTGCAATGTTCCATGAAGGCATGAGCTTGTTAGAACGTGACCAAGCGGCAGCATATTTCGCAGAAGATTCTTATGGTGCACAAATTTTATTGTGTTCCGAAATTGGTTCAGAAGGGCGTAACTTCCAGTTTGCATCAGACCTGATTTTGTTTGACTTACCTGCCAATCCCGACGTGTTAGAACAACGTATCGGTCGTTTAGACCGTATTGGTCAAGAAAACCGTATTCAAATTCATGTGCCGTATTTGGTGGGGACTGCGCAAGAGCGTATGTTCCGTTGGTATAACGAAGCACTCAATATTTTCAGCAATATTTCACCCACTGCACAAACCTTGCAGGAAAACTTTATTGTCGATTTAAAACACTGCTTATTGGCAGATTTAGGACAACAGTTTGAAGATTTACTGGAAGCAGTCAGTGTGCAGCGTGAAGCTTTGGAAGCAGAACTTCAAGCGGGTCGAGATCGTTTGTTGGAATACAACTCTTGCCGTCCTGTGGTGGCGCAGGAAATTGTACAAGCTTTAGAAGATTACGACGACAATACCACGTTGCCTATGTTTATGAAGCGCTTTATGGCATCGACCAATATTGACTTCGATGAACAAAGCAATGGCACGGTGATTATTAAACCAACTGATCAAATGCAAGTGCAAGGTTTGACCTTAGACGAAGAAGGCATGACCGCGACGTTCTATCGGGATCAGGCGCAAATTCGTGAAGATGCACAGTATTTGACCCTAGAGCATCCATTCACAGAAAGCGTGATGGAAATGATCAATACACAAGGTTTTGGTAGCACCAACGTTGCGGTATTAAAATCTGCCGCTTTGCCACAAGGTTCTGTGTTGCTCGAAGTCTGGTTCAAAGTGGATGTCATTGCACCTAAAGCCCTGAATTTGCCATCAAGCTTGCCACAGCAACTCATTCGTGTCTTATTGAGCGAAAAAGGGCAGGATTTATCGCAAAAAATTGCCCCTGAAATTTTAAAACCTTATTTACATCATTTAGATGGCAACAGTTGTCGTCAAGTGGTGAAAGCACGCCGTGACGCGATTGAAGCGCGTTATACACAGGCTTTGGAGTTGGCTAAAGCTGCATTGCCTGAATTTAAGCAACAAGCTAAAGATGTATATAGCAAAAAATGGCAATATGAAATTGACCGTTTAAGCTATTTGAAGCAATTTAACCCAAGTATTCGTGAAGATGAAATTACACGTTTACAGAAATTGCAAAAAGAAGGTGTTGCATTATTAGATGGTTTGTCGGTCACGCCTGAAGCAATTCAGGTGATGGTGGTGGTAAAGCCATAAAGAGTGCATTCAATACAGGTGTCTAGACGGTGTATTTGTATTGAGTCGGTTTTAATCAATCACTTTTTTAAATATTTGGCATCTTCTAAATTGCACGTTTTAAGTTGGGCATTGCGCCTCATTTTTACGGAGCAGTTTAGCGGGTGCTTTTTTAATATCGCAATAAAAATTTTGTGCGAGATTTTTCACATCACAGACTTAAACAAAGTAGCAACCAGTGCTTATGTGTCATTAAAATGACTCATAATTCATCTTTTTCAGCATTCCGGTCATTTGCAAAACCCAGTGGTATGCGTAGTTTAAAGGCTGTTGATCTTTTATCTATGATTGATGTGCCAAGTGTTGAATCTGTAAGCGCGTACGCATAGATCAAGTCACAGACCCGATATTCTTCTTTTAAGCGTATTTTAAATGACTAAAGCTGCAATTCATTTTACCCGTGCCAATGGTATTCCTTCTGCCAGTTATCAAAAGTTTTTTCAATGTTTTGAAGCAGATTATCATTTAAAGGCAATTCCACTGATTGGTATGCAAGCAGAATTTCCTGTGACCTATAAGTGGACCTATTTGATTCATCAAGTGATTCAGGACATTGAGCAGCAGTTTCCAAAGCAACAAGTGATTGGTTTAGGGCATTCTTTTGGTTCATTATTAACCCTGATGTGTGCCTATCAGCGTCCAGATTTATTTTCTCAATTGATTATTATGGATCCACCTTTTGTGATTGGATCGAAGTCGGCATTATTTGAAATTTTACAAAAATTTAAACTGAAATATGTAGATCAACTCACACCTGCCGCCGTGACCATGAAGCGTCGAGATCATTGGGCTAGCCATGCAGAAGCCTATCAAGCTTTGCGGCATAACCGTTTATTTAAAAAATTTGATGCACAATGTTTTGAAGATTATTTTGCCAGCGGCATACAAGTCGATGCACAAAGAGGTGGTGTGACTTTAACAATTCCAAAACGGGTAGAAGCTGAAATTTTTAGAACCGTACCTGCATGGTGGTGGCGCACACCACGCAAAGCCCCAGATGTACCTGTGCATTTAATTACAGCAAGGCATAGCCCATTTTATTTGCAAGGTTTACCGCAAGGCATGCAAAAAACTTATGGAGTTGAGTTTAGTGTGGTCGAGGGAGGACACATGTTTCCTTTGGAAAATCCTGAAACCACGGCAACACATGTGCAGCAATTAATTCAAAAACAACACGCTTAATAGCAAAGTCTAGCAATTAAATGCTCAAACGCGCGTGACCTGATTCAGGAAAATCGTCCGATTTATCGTGTGTTATGTTAACGAATTTTGGCATCATCCAAATGACGTGCACCTTCTAAAATCATACGAATCATGGTCATGGTTTGTTCAGCGGTTTCTTTACGTTCAGTCGCAGGCATATCAATGACTTTGGCACCCATATTAAATACCAGTTGTGTAATGGCTTTTGCGACAATATCGGGATGCGCTAACTTGCTGTTATTTAAACGTTCTAAACGAATTAAATCATCTTGTAATTCTTGCTGAAAATAATTCAGCTGACGTTCAACCGCAAGTTTATATGAAGTTGAACCCGTATAACCTTCACGTAATAGCAGACTTAAATTGCCTTCATCGGTATCTAATTGTTCAATAAATACTTCAACCGAGCTGCGAATAATACTGTTTTGTTTAGATGCTTTTAAACGTGCTTCATGCAGAATTTGACGCAACACCACACCTGCACGATCAATCAGTTCAATCGCGAGTTCATCAATATCTTTAAAATGACGATAAAAACTGTTTGGTGCGATGCCTGCTTCACGTGCAACTTCACGTAAACTTAAAGATGCGATACTTTTTTGTGGGCCAATTAAATTTAATGCTGCCTGAAATAATTCTTGTTTGGTAATGGTAGCTTTACGCCCAACCGTACGCACGACAAGAGGCTCATGAACCGTTTCAGATTCTGGAAAAGTCACATCATGGTTTGTTTTCATGGCAGGCTGAGTCATATTTTCAATAATTTATAAGCTTAGAGGCATTATAGCGGTTGCGCCAGTACTTGTGAAATGATTAGAAACAATACAGGTGTATATACAAATATATATACATGTGTATAATAATTAAAATTTCATCGGGTGGTGCTGAATCATGCAGCTAACTGAAAAAAGAAAATCTCCCTTAACCAGTATTGCAACTGCAGTACTAGATCCTTATGCAGCAAATTTCTGGTTGCAAAAAATTAATCCATTATGGTCGGTGAATCAGTCACTCGGCAAAATTGTGAAAAAAGATATTGCCGCACAAGGTGTGGTGAGTTTCACTTTGCAATTCAATAAAAAACTCCAAGTTGGTGCAGCAGGGCAGCATCATCCTGTTTATGTGACAATTCAGGGCGTACGCTATGAGCGAACCTATAGTTTGACTCAGCTTGATGCACAACACGTTTTGTTGACAGTGAAAAAAGTTGATCAGGGCAAAGTCAGCACATGGCTGGTTGAGCAAGCCAAAGTTGGCGATACTTTAGAGTTTGGTGCGCCTTATGGTGATATGCAATTGCCTGCACAAGCCCAGCCTTTAATTCTATTGGCAGCAGGTAGCGGTATCACACCGATGTATAGTCTGGTACAAGACATGGCAAAATCTGGTCGTCTTAGTAGCACTCCAGTGACTTTAATGTATTGGGTAAAAACCTTTGCAGATGCAGCATTTAAAGCGCAATTTGAAGCTTGGGCACAGCAATATCCAAACTTTAAATTTCAAGTGCTTTATACCCAAGAGCCGAGTTTGGCGCACAGCCGTTTAAATGCAGAACATTTACAAGACTTAGCACAAATTGAGCAAAGTGCAGTGTTTGCATGTGGCCCATCGGGTTTTACCACGCAAGTTGAACAATTATTTGCACAGGCTGCCTTGCTGAAAACAGAAGCTTTTAGCATGACGCCTGTATTAAGTGACGATGTTGGTTTGGTACAAGTTACACTGACCCAATCGAAAAAGATTGTCACTATTCCAAAAGGCAAGTCCATTTTAGAAAGTCTGGAACAGCAAAATATTAAACCTAAATACGGCTGTCGTATGGGAATTTGCCATAAATGCGTATGCAACAAGGCTGAAGGTTCAACTAAAAACTTGGTCGATGGTGTTCAAAATAGCGAACCGAATAACCAATTGAAAATCTGCGTCAATTCAGCACAAACCGATTTAATTATTGATTTATAAGCGAGTTCCGATTATGAATATGCCAGTAAAAATAGAATATTTCCGCAATCCTAAAAACCGTGAACTCACTCAATTTGAATTAGATGAGCTTGCACGTGAATTAGACGCCATCAAACAAGAAGTTTTGGATGATATTGGTGAAAAAGATGCCAAATACATCCGCCGTGTTTATTCAACCATTCGTTATAGCTCAATGGCAGGTCGTGCCTTATTGTTCGCAGGATGGTTCCCGCCAGCATGGGTTTTGGGTACAGGTTTATTGGGCTTTGCCAAAATTATGGAAAACATGGAATTAGGTCATAATGTCATGCATGGTCAGTATGACTGGATGAATGATCCTAAATTCAATGGTGCAAGTTATGAATGGGATACGGTAGGTACTTCAGACAACTGGCGTCAAACCCATAACTTTAAACACCATACTTATACCAATATTAAAGGTATGGATGATGATATTGGTTATGGTTTGGTGCGTTTGTTCCCAGAACAACGTTGGAGATCAGGCTACTTATTGCAACCTTTATACAGCATTCCTTTCTGCTTACTGTTCCAATGGGGTGTTGCCATTCAGAATTTAGAAATTGGTAAAATTTTGAATGGCCGTAAAAGCAAAGCCCAAGCTAAAAAAGAATGGCAACCTATGCAGAAGAAAATCGGAAAACAATTGTTTAAAGATTATGTGTTCTTTCCATTGATTGCAGGCCCTGCGGCTTTACCAGTGTTTACAGGTAACTTGGTTGCGAATGGTCTTCGTAATATTTGGACATTTAGTATTATTTTCTGCGGTCACTTCACCAAAGATGTAGAAGTGTTTCCAAAGTCAGTTATGCAAAATGAAAGCCGTGGTCACTGGTATATGCGTCAAATTCGTGGTTCATCGAATCTTACAGGTTCTGAAGCATTCCACATTTTGACAGGACATTTAAGCCATCAAATTGAACACCATTTATATCCAGATATTCCTGCACGTCGCTATCGTAAAATGGCTCCAAAAGTACAAGCTGTGTGTGAAAAGTATGGCTTGAACTACAACAATGCGAGCTTAGTTAAACAGTACGGCAGTGTGCTTAAACGTATTGTGAAATATGCTTTTCCATTTAAGAAATAAGTGACTTACAAATGAGTTGTTTAGTACGAATAGATTAAGTGATTGATCTTGGTTTAAAACTATACTTCTATTTTGAATTAGAGGTGATGGGTAATCCTCCCTAAAAATAATTGAGTTTAAAAGTAGAAAATCGAATAACCTTGATTTAAGGAGATTTTCTATGAAAACATCTAAGTATTCAGACAGCTTGATCATGAGTATCTTGAAGCAAGCTGAAGCAGGAACACCCATACCGAACTTGTGCCGCGAACATGGTATGAGCTCTGCTACATTCTACAAGTGGAAGTCCAAATATGGCGGCATGGATCTTTCAATGATGACGCGGCTTAAAGAACTTGAGGCTGAAAATGCCCGTTTAAAACGCATGTATGCTGATGAGCGGCTAAAGTCAGACATCTTGCAAGATGCACTTTTAAAAAAGTTTTAAGGCCTGTTCAGCGAAAGTCACTTGCTCAGCAAGCTACTGAGCAATTTAAGATTTCAATCAGCATGGCCTGCTTAATTTTTAAAGTCAGTCAAACGTGTTATCGCTATAAAGCTCGTTTAGATGAAGAGAATCAACAGATTGCCGAATGGTTGATTCAATTAACCAATGATCATAAAACATGGGGCTTCAAGCTTTGTTTCCTGTATTTGCGTAATGTTAAAAAATACAAATGGAACCACAAACGTGTCTATCGCATTTATAAGGAGCTTGAGCTTAATTTAAGAATCAAGCCTAATAAGCGGATTAAACGAGAACAGCCTGAAACCCTTGCAGTACCGACAGCTAAGAATGAATCATGGTCAATGGACTTTATGTATGATCAACTCAGTGATGGACGTAGTTATCGAGTTCACAACGTGATTGATGACTATAATCGCGAGTCATTGGATATATTGATTGACTTTTCGTTGCCAGCAGAACGTGTGCTGAGAGGACTTGATCAGCTCATTGAATGGCGAGGTAAACCTAAACGCATTAGAACCGACAATGGCCCAGAGTATATAAGTGAGCTGATGGAAAAGTGGTGTGATCAGCATGGTATTGAGCATGTATTTACTCAACCAGGCAATCCACAGCAAAATGCATATGTTGAGCGATTTAATCGTACAGTACGTTATGAGTGTCTAAATCAATATTTATTTCGAGATCTGAGCGAGGTGCAGGACTATACAACTGACTGGCAGTACTTTTATAATCATGAACGACCTCATATGTCAGTAAATGGTTGTCCACCTATTTTTAAACAATAACAAGGGCTTTAGATTTTCTACCCATTAATTCAATTAAAAATGGGGGTGTTACCGATGCTGTAAAGTGTCACCTTTTTTATTGCTTTAGGTGTTGTAGTCGTTATTTTTATGCAGAATCATCAGCTATTTTATTAAGAGAAAACTCTATTTTTATTTTCTATTCTGGGTATAAAAAAGTAATCACCATAGGCGGCATCCGCTACATGTAACTTAAAAAACCCACAATTCAAATTGTGGTTTTATTATATCATTCATCAAAATCAAGCCAGTTTTTTATAAGTTACAATTTCTGGCAATGAATGATCACTACCCACCATATAAGAATAAGTCGCTAAACTCAGCATGGCATCATCTTCATCACTATTACCATACGCATAAATAGCTGCATAATTTTCTAAATCATATTGTTCTAAAATCCGTATTTTCTTTTGTTCCTGACTGCAATCAGGTGTTGAATATCGCCCTGTAAATTGCTGCTTTTCAATTGCTGTTTCAGTACAAATCAAAGCGACATTTAACTGCTGACAAATATACTGTAAATAAATATCTACACTTGCAGAAACAACCACCACTTCATCTCCATTGAATTGATGCTGCTTTAATTGTTGTAATAGTTGTGGGTTAAGATCATGTATTAAATCTACTGCGTAGCGCTGTGCAAGTGCTAATATTTCAGCTGTATTTGCATCTTTAAACATAGCATTAAACAATTTAGGGCGCATGGCATGTGCAGGATAAACTTTTAAATAGTAAGCCTGAATCCAAGGCAAGATTTTAAGTCCTTGCTTAAAAATATGCCGCTTAGATAAAGCATAGAAAATAAACCCTGTAAAACTGTCTTTGCTGCACAGGGTCCCATCAAAATCAAATAGGGCTAGATTTTTATATTTTTGGCTTTTTGCATGCATGTTTTATAACGTCCATTGACTCGCGTAGCAAACCAATTGGTGTTGTAATCTCGACTCAGTTTAGGCCCTGAAATGACCACTTGCGGCATCATGGCATAAAATGGCTCTTTGCCCGTTTGCGCTTTATAGAGTTTCGTGACTGCTAAATATGTCGCAGTATCTTCAAATTTCTTTTCTTTTTCTTTTTTTAGGTCTGCACGAATTTGTCGTGGGGTGACTAAAATATTATGTTTTGAAAAAACAGCAATTAATTCACGTTCGGATTCACTCTTTGCATTACGCACGCTACCATCTTTAGTATAAAGTAGCAAATCACCATCTAAATCTAATTCTGCTTCAGTTAAATCATTTAGCATGCTTTGGAATGCGGCATTGCGGCTCGAATACATGCCAGAGTTATAATCAGCAAAGCGGTATAGCGGTTGATCGTAATCGGCAGGGTACATCATTAAACGATGAATCCCGTAATATAATCCGCCATATTGAGTGTATAGATCGCTGCGTAACTCTGCGATGTTACCGCTTTGGCGTTTATGCTCTTTGGCATAGCTAATATGTACTTGCATCGAGCCTAAAGTAGTAATTGGATTAAGTTTTTCACCAATATTTTGTCCAAACAGTTTGGCAGCACCTGTTAGTGCGGAAACATGATAATGCTTTGCCATGTAGTCAAAAATTTCACGGTATAGTTCATCTAATTCACGTTCAGTTTTTACCCGACGCATTTGACTTAAATAGTTATCTTCAGGGCTAGGGTGATTTTTCAGCACATCTTGAAAATAGCCTGCAACCGTGCCTCCAATTGCTTCACCCAGTTTGTCTTTAAATTTTTCATCCAAACGATCTTGTACTTCTTTAACAGCTTTTTCACCCAAACCATAAACTTGTGGGTCGGCTACAAAGTTCGATTCCTGATCCACCACGGCAATGATGGTGCACATATTTTCTTTGGTTTGTGGGATGCCCAATTGCTCTGAAATATCGTAAATATCTTTTGCCCAAGCACTACGCTCACTGACCCTATTCGGAATGAGTTTGCGGATTTGTTCTGCTTCAAGGGTTGGCTCATTGTCCTTAGACCACCATGCGCTATCTCCACAGGCAGCCAAGCTTAATGATAAAGCAAGCACGCTGAAGGGTTTCATCAAAGAAGTGAATACAGTGTCTTTCATAGTATAGGGAAAACTCGTTCCAAATGGATGAGCCCAAAGGGCAGATGCAGTATACTATGCCAATCGTTAAAGTTAAGAATATATATGTATATTGGTCCCTATCAACTGTCAAATAATTTGATCGTTGCCCCGATGGCAGGTGTCACTGATAGACCCTTTCGCTCACTGTGCAAGTACTTTGGTGCAGGGCATGCGGTCAGTGAAATGATGACCTCTGACAAAACTTTGCGCATGAGTAAAAAGAGTTTGTATCGTGCCAACTTTGATGGGGAACTTGCACCAATTTCTGCACAAATTGCAGGTTCAGACCCGCATGATTTGGCCGAAGCCGCACGTTATCAAGTCGCCAATGGTGCACAAATTGTTGATATCAATATGGGATGTCCTGCCAAAAAAGTCTGCAATAAGTTGGCTGGTTCGGCTTTATTGCAAGATGAAGATTTGGTGGCACGCATTTTAGATACTGTGGTTGCCGCGGTGAATGTGCCTGTGACACTGAAAACTCGCTTAGGTTTTTTGAATGGGCAGGAAAATATTTTACGGGTTGCCAAACGCGCAGAACAAGCAGGCATTGCTGCATTGGCATTGCATGGGCGTACCCGTGAAGATATGTATTTAAACCGTGCACGCTATTCACTGATTAAAGAAGTGAAAAGCATGCTCAATATTCCTGTGATTGCCAATGGTGATATTGATAGTCCTGAAAAAGCCAAATATGTCTTGGACTATACAGGCGCAGATGCGATTATGATTGGACGTGCTGCGCAAGGACGTCCGTGGATTTTTCGGGAAATCGCACATTATTTAGCAACAGGTGAGCTGTTAGCAGCACCGAGCATTGCAGAAGTTCAAAAAGTATTACTTGGACATTTAGCTGAGCTGTATGAATTTTATGGTGAATATTCAGGTTGTCGTATTTCACGTAAACATATTGCTTGGTACACCAAAGGTTTACGTTCAAGTAATGAATTCCGTCAAAGTATGTATCAAGTAGAAAGTACTGCAGAACAATATAAAGTGGTGGAAGATTACTTTAATCAGCTACTTGCGCATGGTGAAATCATGAGTGATGTGCAGGTTGAAGCGGTGAACTTATTAGATACAAAATAAAAACCCAACCGTGATACACAGTTGAGTTTTTCGTACGTAAACTTAGCGTGCGTGAATCATTTCCAAAACCAACTGATTAATTAAATCTGCGGCCTCTAATTCACGAATCTGACTGACATTACTGCCTGCCCAAAAAGGGGCATAACCTTGCTCGCCTTGTGTGACGGCTGCTGAATGCAACTGTTTTGCAAGATCATACGTATATGGATAGGTGGGCACAGTTAAACGATTTGGTGTATCTACCTGTGTATGCCAATGATTAATTAAACCACGGGCAGAGCGTCCAGAGATGCTGTCGGTAATTTGAGTAATGTTTTGCTGAAATAAAGCTTGTCGATAAGCTGGATTGGCATTGGAACTTTTACATTGCACAAAGGCTGTACCCAGCTGTACCGCAGAAGCGCCCAATTTCAGCATTAACTGTGCTTGCTGACCATTCATAATGCCACCTGCGGCAACCACTGGCAGGGTACAATGTTCACGAATCAGTTGTACTAAATCGCTGGTTTTAATTGCACTATCAAAAGTTTGGTTAAAGATACCCCGATGTCCACCTGCCTCAATGCCTTGGGCGATAATGACATCAATTCCCGCTGCTTCAATGGCTTGAGCTTCGGCTAAGTTGGTTGCTGAAACCATAGTAATGATTCCTGCATCTTTTAAAGCCTGAATTTGATGCGCATGCGGAATCCCGAAGTGAAAACTGACGGCTTGTGGTTTAGTTTCTAGTACAAGATCTAAATATCCATCATGGTCTTTAAAACTTGGATAAATACAATTTAGTTGACTCGGTGCAGTTGCGCCATAGCGTTCAAAGATTGGCTGAAAATGTGCAATCCACGCTTGTGCAGCGACTTCATCTAGTGGACTTGATTCATGGCAAAAGAAATTGACCTGAAATGGAAAATCAGTCAGTTCTTGAGTGCGTAAAATTTGCTCACGTGCAGCATCTACCGTGTTTGCACCTAAACCGAGTGAGCCAAAACCACCTTGATTAGAAACCTCGGCTGCAAGTTCGGGAGTAGAAACGCCAGCCATTGGAGCAAGAAAAATAGGATGCTTTATATTCAGTTGTTCTAATAAGGTCATATTATTTACTCCATGTTTTTATCTACTTTGCCCAACTCTAGGTAGATTGGCAAATCATATCCGTCATTTCTTTATGAAATATTAAGATGAGCGATATCATTAAATTTGCAGATGCTTTCAGGCATAATAAGCCTGATGTATGAATTGATGAGTAAATTAATGAAGCCTTTCGTTTATGGTGGTTTGCTTGTGGTGTGTGGATTAAGTGCGTGTAGCAATCCACAGCAAACTCAAGTAAAAATTGATCCAAAGCAATATCAGGTTCAGGATGCGACTGCATTACAACAGCGTATAGATGCTTTAAATGTCAAATTGGCGCAAGACTTCAAACAATTTAAACAAGTCGAAAATATCGCATTTGCGCATCAATTCCCTTTAGATGTAAATAACTTACAAACTTTGAATCAGCATTTGGTCGCCAGTACTGCTTTAAAGCCGACTAAAATTGCTTATTGCGATATGATGAATGGTTATTTTGCTGAGTTATATCGCTTAGGACATAACAATCTAGATTTTCTTAAAGATGTAAAATTATCGCGTGCAGAGCAGGAAAATTTGGCTGAAAATTTTGCCAATGCAGAATCTTATTATGATTTTATTTTGAATCGTTACACCAGTTACCGCCAAGTACAACAGACCATGGGCTATGGTTGTAATTTAAAAGCGGCGTTATAGTTGCGGCAGGATTTAGGTTTACTAGGGTCTGTTGATATTTCATAAATGGCTTGCGCTGTAGGCTAAAACTGAGCAGATTAGGCATGAAACGCAGGGAATAACGGGTTTATTTTCAAGTTTTATAACGCAATCTGTGAAAGTTTTAGCCACATGAGCAAAAACAAAGCACTGCTTTGTTTGCTGCGCAAGGGTACAAGCATATTTTTTGCTGCTATTACGTTATGTGCCAGTCATTTAGAATGAGTAAATTTCCTGTCCCATGCCTTATATCAGCTAAAAAACCTTGCGAGATATATCTCTCATGTCGCAAACATAGACGAATTGTCAACAGACCCTAATAAAATCGTGCTGAATAAAAAACTCCTGAGAATTTGCTCAGGAGTTTTTGTTTTATACAATCAAATTATTGTTGTGCTTTTTCTTTCACATTTGCAGCACCTTGTTCAACCGCACCTGCAGTCGCAGCAGTTGCATCTTTAGCAGCTTGTACAGTCGCATCAGCTGCGTTTTCTGTTGCTGTTGCAACATTGTGTGCAGCATTTTCAGTTGCTTGCGCTGCGTTATCTACCGCAGTTGCTGTAGCAGTAGCAGCTTCATGTGTTGCATCTTTGGCATCATGTGCAGCTTGAGCCGCAGCGTTTTCTAAGTGTTCACCCGTAGTTGCCCCTGTTTCTGGTGCTTTTTCTTTTGCACAACCTACAAGTGCTACAGTGGCAGCAAGACCTAAAGCAATAAGAAGTTTATTCATTATCATGTTTCCTTTTTTACATCCACTTAAGATGGGATAATGCGAATATAACCAAAAAACAATCAATTTGAAGCTTAAAATTGTTCAAATAATGTAATGGGTTTAGATATTTTTTTGTTGTGTAGATTAGAACGATAAATTAGAGAAAAATATGCCGATGCGATTCATTTTTTCTGATAAGGTGAAATCTTAAGAATGGTTACAGTTTTTATTGTACAGTAATGCCATTCTGTAAGATTGGGATTGTAAAATGCTTAAAAAAGGGATTTATCAACATTATAAAGGGCAATTGTATCAAGTGCTGCATGTGGCTACACACAGTGAAACCCAAGAGAAATTGGTGGTTTATCAATGCTTATATGGCGATTATTCTATTTGGGCCAGACCGCTTGATATGTTCACGGAGAGTATTACTTTGGATGATGACCGTGAACAGGAACGCTTTAAATTGATTCAAGAAGTGTATTAATATTTGAAGTTATTTACCTATTTAAAACGATCCAATCTATTTTTAGATTGGATCGTTATGTGGATGCTCAAAGTTTAATAAAATCAATTATTGAATGGAAATACGGTTAAAGCTTAAATCGTATGCTAAATATTTACTCACAAAAGCTGCTTTATCACTGCGTCTTAATAAGTTGTCATAAATAAATTGTGGTACAGGATGGAATAAATCCCCAGAGCCATTTTCGTAAAATATTTTTAAATAACGTGAAGATGCACTGTATGTCCAGGATGTCACGGCAAGTGTTTTACCCATAAGCAACTCCTTTATTTTTTATATTATTTTTCACAGAATAAATCTGCTTATTTTGAACATAAGTGAAGTGCTTGCTAAAAAGTATTACAGAATTGTAACTTTTGAATATAAGTTTTTTGCGCAACCTAAACGTGCCAAAAACGACAAAACTATTATGAAGCGAAATAAAACACCACATTTAGGATGTGGTGTTTATGCTTTGCACATGAATAGTCATTCATTTAAATAAAATGATTGAAAGACTAGATTTTATAGATGACGACATTGATCTTCTTTGTCACCAGAAACACGGTTTGTGCCGCCAGTCGGTTTTACGCGGTTATCTTCACATTCTAAATTGCCATTCACGCGGTTATTTTTTACAACGATTGAGCCTGAATTATCTTTAAGTTGAATATTGCCATTTACACGGTTTGACGTGAGTTGGATGTTACGCCCATCTTCGAGTTGGATATTGCCATCAATGCGGTTGGCATGTGCATTAACCTGACTAAAGTTTCCTTTAGATTCTAAATTGCCATCAATCGTACTATTTTTAATTGCCGTATGTGAGTTGGAATGCAACATTAGGTTGCCCTTAATAGTCACATGATCAAGAACACATTGTTTATGCACTTTGACATTATCATCAATAGTTCGATTTTTAATGCTGCCATTACAGTTGAAATCAGCTAAAGCTGGCACTGAAAATGCTATTAATGTTGAAAGTAAAAATAATTTTTTCATAGAACAGCCCTCAAAAATAAATCTCATAACTGTTACCGGTACAGATTCGATTGTAGTGTTGTAATGTTTTTACATTTTCTATTCTAGAGAGGCTTTGTTGCACAAACCTATCTGTAAAGGCTTTTTCAGCGATATAATTTTCAAATGAAGAAGCCTACACACAAAATCTACCGTACAACCAATTGGCCCGCATATAACCGAGCACTCATGAGTCGCGGAAATATTGCCATTTGGTTTGATCCTGCTACGCAATGGTATGCTCCATCAAAAGGCAAACAAGGGCGAAATCAAACCTACTCCGACGCAGCTATCCAATGCTGCTTAATGATTAAATCCTTATTCCGTCTATCTTTACGTATGGTCACTGGCTTTGTGCAAAGTCTGATTAAACTTTGTGGATTAAATTGGACCGCACCAGATTACAGTACGCTTTGTAGAAGACAAAAGCATATTGATATTGCAATCAGCTACCAAAAAAGTAGCGATGGGCTGCATCTACTCATAGACTCTACAGGCATGAAGTTTCTAGGTGAGGGCGAATGGAAACGCAAGAAACATGGACCTGAATATCGTCGCCAATGGCGTAAACTTCATATTGGTATAGATGCCAAAACCCTTCAAATACGCGCTATTCAACTCACTACAAATAATGTGAGTGATTCACAAGTACTTGGTGATTTACTCGATCAGATTCCTCAAGATGAGCAGATTGACTCTGTTTATACCGATGGAGCTTATGACACCAAGCAATGCCGTCAGGTCATTGCAGATCGGCAAGCACATGCGGTGATTCCACCTAGAAAAAATGCGAAACCATGGAAAGATACAAAGAGTAGCTCGCTAGCGCGAAATGAATTACTTCGAACAGTTAAACGTTTAGGCAGGACACTATGGAAAAAATGGTCAGGCTATCATCGCCGCAGTTTGGTGGAAACCAAGATGCATTGCATCAAATTATTAGGCGATAAATTAATGGCAAGAAGCTTTCCTAGTCAGGTGAATGAGATTCATGCACGTGTAGCAGTCCTCAACAGATTTACGGAATTAGGTCGACCAGTTACCCAAGTTACGCCTTAAATTTGGCTCAATTAGGGGCGCTTTGCATTTCAAATCTTTGTGCAACAAAGCCTTCTAGAGATGAAATATGAATAAATAAGGTAGAAAAGGGTGATGTTCTGATTAAAAAAAACCACGCAAAATATGCGTGGTTTTTTTTAGTGGTTTAATCTAAAACTTAGATTTTACCTACTAGGTCGATAGATGGCGCTAAAGTTGCATCACCTTCTTTCCATTTAGCAGGGCATACTTCACCTGGGTGAGCGTGAACGTATTGAGCTGCTTTAACTTTACGAAGAAGTTCTTGAGCATCACGGCCAATACCGCCAGCATTGATTTCGATGATTTGGATTTTACCTTCTGGATCAATTACGAAAGTACCACGGTCAGCAAGACCAGCAGATTCGATTAATACTTCGAAGTTTTTAGAAAGCGTCCAAGTTGGGTCGCCAACCATTACGTATTGGATTTTTTTGATTTCTTCTGAAGAATCGTGCCAAGCTTTGTGCGTGAAGTGAGTGTCAGTAGAAACTGCATAGATTTCAACGCCTAATTTTTGGAATTCTGCGTAGTTGTCTGCAAGGTCACCAAGCTCAGTTGGGCAAACGAAAGTGAAGTCAGCAGGGTAGAAGAATACTACAGACCATTTGCCTTTAAGATCAGCTTCAGTTACTTCAATGAATTGACCGTTGTGGTATGCATTTGCTTTAAATGGTTTAACTTCAGTATTAATTAAGCTCATCATTGTCTCCATGATTAAGGTTTGTATTTCGTTGGTAATAGAGTATCTAATTTTGTTTTATTGCTGAAATGGTATTTTTACATTACTAGCATCGGAAAAACAAATGAGTATGTAAAAAGCGTACACTTTCATTACTGCATTATTGAGTCTTTATTAAGCCTCAAAATGATGATTGCATGACAACCTATTTCCTCAGGTTCAAATACAACCCATTTCAGCAATTGGCGAATATACATCTATTTGGGGATGCTATTTTGAAATTCAAGGGTGGATTGAAAACTTTTTAAATACGCATTCTAAATCACTGTTCTTTCGCTCAAAGGCATTACAGCGTAAAATACGCGTTTGTGTTTTGGTTAGGAAGCGTATTCTGTGCAGAGTCATTTAAATGTAGACCACCTCGTTTTGGCGCGTGATCGTCATCGTTTAAATCGACTACGAAAAGGCAAAGATGCCAATCCAAAGCAATATCAGGAATTATTTGAAAAATCTAATTTAAAAGTGTTGGAGCGTGCGCAGCGCATTCCCGATATCAAGTTGAATCAAGATTTACCTGTGACTCAATCTGCCGAACAGTTGATTACTGCAATTCAGCAACATCAGGTCATTATTGTGGCGGGTGAAACGGGTTCGGGGAAAACCACACAGTTACCACAAATTGCAATGTTGGCAGGTCGTGGTTTAACGGGGTTAATTGGTCATACTCAGCCACGACGTCTTGCTGCGCGAAGTGTATCTCAGCGTATTGCCGAAGAAGTTGGTGAAAAGTTGGGCGAGTCCATCAGCTTTAAAGTTCGTTTTAATGAACAGGGTTCGCAAGATTCAATTGTCCGTTTAATGACCGATGGTATTTTGTTAGCAGAGCTTGTCAATGACCGTTATTTAAATAAATACGACACCATTATTATAGATGAAGCGCATGAGCGTTCTTTAAATATTGACTTCATTATGGGCTATTTAAAGCAACTTTTGCCACGTCGCCCTGATTTAAAAGTCATCATCACTTCTGCAACTTTAGATGTGCAGCGTTTTAGTAACTATTTTAACGGCGCACCCTTTTTTGAGGTCGAAGGTCGAAGCTATCCTGTCGAAGTACGTTATCGTCCAATTTCTGAATTAAGCATTGGTGGTAGTGATGATGATGAGTTTGATGACTTTGAAGAAAACTTGCCACGCGCAGTGGTGCAAGCGGTAGAAGAATGCTTTGCCGATGCACAGGAAAAAGGTCATCCTGAACATGCTGATATTCTAATTTTTGCCAGTACTGAACAGGAAATTCGGGAGCTGCAAGAAACCTTGCATAAGCATGGACCGCGTCATACTGAAATTTTACCGTTGTATGCGCGTTTGGCTTTGGCGGAACAACAAAAAATCTTTAATCCTTCAGGTGGTGGTCGTCGCATTATTATTGCCACCAACGTCGCTGAAACCGCACTCACTGTACCCAATATCCGCTATGTGATTGATAGCGGTTTTGCACGTATTTCACGTTATAACTATCGCTCACGGGTGCAGCGTTTACCGATTGAAGCAGTATCTCAGGCAGCAGCGAATCAGCGTAAAGGACGTTGTGGTCGTATTGCACCAGGCGTTTGTATTCGCCTGTATTCAGAAGAAGATTTTTTAAGTCGCCCAGAGTTTACTGAACCTGAAATTAAACGCACCAACTTGGCATCGGTCATTTTACAAATGCAAAGTTTGGGCTTGGGTACGCTCGAAGATTTTGATTTTATTGAGCCGCCAGATCATCGTTTAGTCAATGATGGGCGTAAACTGTTGATTGAACTCGGTGCGATGATTGAGAAGGGTAAAGCCCCTCTTTTAGACGGAATGAGCAGCTCTGCGACGCAAAAGGGAGACAATCATCCGAATAATTCCACTAAATCCACCGCTAATAAAGGCGAGCTTCAAGGCAGCAGCTTAACCAAAATTGGTCAGCAAATGGCAAAAATGCCGATTGATCCAAGACTGGCACGTATGATTTTAGGCGGTGCGCATTTTGGGGTGTTAAATGAAGTCCTGATTATTGTAGCGGCATTGGCGGTACAAGACCCGCGTGAACGTCCTGCAGACAAGAAAATGCAAGCCGATCAAAAACATGCACTGTTCCGTGAAGCAGATTCTGACTTTTTATTCTATTTAAAATTGTGGGAAACTTTACACGAAAACCGTGATGGCATGAGTGAAAACAAACGTCGTACTTTTGCCCGTCAGCATTTTTTAAGTTGGTTGCGTTTACGTGAATGGAAGAAAACTCATGAACAATTGGTGGATTTGGCGCGTGGCTTAAAACTGTCGTTTAATGAGAAAAAAGCCAGTTATGAAAATCTGCATCGGGCGTTATTAACAGGGTTGCTTTCTTTTATTGCCAATAAAACCGATGAGCGCAATGTGTTTATGGCAGTACGCCAACAAAAAGCACGAATTTTCCCTGCATCGACTTTGCATAAAACCAATACACCGTGGGTCATGGCATTTGAGATGGTAGAAACTTCGCAAGTGTATCTACGCACCTTGGCAAAAATTGAACCTGAATGGATTTTATTGGCTGCACGTGATTTGCTGAAGCATCACTATTTTGAACCACATTGGTCTAAAAAAGCAGGCGTGGTGAATGCCTATGATCAGATTTCGCTGTTTGGTCTAATTATCGAGCCGAAACGTCCTGTCAATTACGAAAAGGTCGATCAGGAAGCCGCCCATGAAATATTCTTACGTGATGCTTTAACCACAGGCAACTTGGGCATTACCCCACCATTTTTAAAACACAACCTGCTTAAACTGGAAGAAGTGGAACGGGTTGAAGATAAATTACGTCGTCGTGATTTAGTGGTTGATGAAGAAACTATTTATCAATTTTATGCCGCCAAAGTACCTGTAGAAGTTGCAAGCCGTCGTTCCTTTGAAGATTGGCGTGCCACAGTAGAGCCGCAAAATCCACGTTATTTATTTGTGGAAGATGATGCACTTTGGCTGAATGATCGTCCGACCACGCAGCAATTTCCTGACTATTTGCGTAATGGTGAGCTGCGCTTGGCGGCCAGTTACCGTTTTGACCCCAGCCATGATGAAGATGGCGCAACCGTTAAAATTCCAGTGCAAGCGTTGGCACAGGTCGATGAAAATATCTGGTCGTGGGGTGTTCTGGGTTGGCGTGAAAATTTAATTGAAGCCTTGCTCAAGACTTTGCCTAAAGATAAGCGTCGTCATTTGGTGCCTATTCCAGACACAGCTCGAAAGTTGCTACAACGTGTTGATGCGGTAAATTTACGCGAGCACATTTTTAGCTTTTTGGCATTCCAGTTACGCGCAGAGCACATCACCGAAAAAGACTTTAGCTTTGAGCGAGTAGATGCGTATTTATTGCCGTTCATTAAAGTGTTAGATGAAAAAGGGCGGGTGATTGAGCAAGGGCGTGATTTATCTGAATTAAAAGCGCGTTGCCGTACCGAAACTCACAGTCCAGTAAAACAGTTACACGGCGAATTCCAAACCTTCCCTGAACGATTTGTATTTGAAGCCTCGCAAAAAGTCACGGGCGTAGTGGTTAAGCAATATCAGGCGTTGGTACCAAGTAAAGCTTTTGCAGAACTTTCACAAAAAGATGAATCGGGTGTGGTGATTCAAACCTTTAATGATCAGCGCGAGGCGATTCATCAGCATCGTGAAGGGGTGATTCGTTTGCTGCATGTGCAATTAGGCGATTTATCACGGCAATTGAAAAAGCAAATTGCCAAACCATTGGCCTTGGCGTACTCACCTTTGGGTGATAAAGCACAACTTGAGCAAATGTTGATCTATGCGACCTTGCAAAGCATTATTTGTGACGTGCCAGTCAACTTGGAAGAGTTTCAAAACTTGCAGCTTGAGGTAAAAAAGACTTTTCTCAGTCATGGTCAAACCACGCTGCGTATCTTTAATGAAATTTATATTGCTTGGCAAGACATCCGCCGTCAGCTCCTTATGCTAGATGAAGCCGTGTTTGCCAAAAATATGGATGATATTGAAGATCAGCTGGACTTAATGCATCTGGCAGACTTTGTGTATAGCAAGCCTGTAGAGGTGTGGAGCGAATATCCGCGCTATTTGAAAGCGTTGTTATTACGTTTAGACCGCTTACCCAACAACTTGCAAAGAGACGATGCTGCCATCGCCCAAATTGACCCTTGGATGGACAAATTGTTTAAACACAAACAAGATGCCCGACTCAAGGAATTGTACTTTATGGTGGAAGAATTACGCATATCGCTGTTCTCTCAACCCATGAAAACCAAAATGCCAATTTCTGCAACTCGGCTGCAAAAAGTATGCGAAAAGCTCGGAATCAGTTAAGATATTAGTAATTTCTAGAAGGAGTTTTACATGGGCATTCGCATTACAGGTACTGGTCTTTATCACCCAGAAGATGTTATTACCAATGAAGAGTTGGTCGAAAGTTTAAATGCTTATGTGGAACAGTATAATCAGCTCAATGCTGACAAAATTGCAGCAGGTGAGCTTGAAGAACGTCGTGGCTCAAGTGCTGACTTTATCGAAAAAGCCTCTGGGGTAAAACGCCGTTACGTGTCAGAAAAAACAGGTATTCTGGACATTAACCGTTTACGTCCAAATTTGCGTGAACGCGGGGATGATGAAATTTCGCTACAAGCAGAATGGGGTGTAATTGCTGCAAAACAAGCCATGCAAAATGCAGGCGTGACCGCAGAAGATATTGATGTGGTGATTTTGTCTTGCTCAAACTTGCAGCGTGCTTATCCTGCGGTGGCGATTGAAATTCAAACTGCGCTTGGTATTCAAGGTTATGCCTATGACATGAACGTGGCATGTTCTGCTGCGACTTTCGGCATTAAGCAAGCGCATGATGCGATTAAAGCAGGTGCGCGCCGCGTACTGTTGGTGAATGTCGAAATTACCTCAGGTCATAACGATTTCCGTTCACGTGACTGCCACTTTATTTTTGGTGATGTAGCAACCGCTTCAATTTTGGAAGACACTGAAACCAAAGCAGGTTTTGAAATTTTGGACATGAACCTGTTTACTCAGTTCTCGAATAATATCCGTAATAATTTCGGTTTTTTAAACTTAAGTGAAAATGCAGATATTGACGATAAACGCTTCCATCAAGATGGTCGCAAAGTCTTTAAAGAAGTTTGCCCCTTAGTTGCCAAAATGATTACTGCGCAATTAGAAAAGAATCAGATTGCGCCAACCGAGGTGAAGCGTTTCTGGTTGCACCAAGCCAATGCCAGCATGAACGAACTCATTTTGAAATTGGTGGTTGGTAAAGAAGCAGCACAACCAGGTTTAGTACCTATTATTTTAGATGAGTTTGCCAATACTTCTTCGGCAGGGGTAATTATCGCTTTACACCGTACTGCACACGAAGTCGAAAACGGTGAATATGGTGTCTTGTGTTCATTTGGCGCAGGCTATTCAGTTGGCGCGATTTTGGTACAAAAACGTGATGCTGCATAAGCTTTGCCAAACCGTATAAGATCAGCAAACGCCTAAGTACAGGTATTAAAAAGTTCCTTCTCCTTCGGGAGAAGGCTTGGATCATCCGCGATATTCTCTTCACACAGACACATACAGAATAAAAACATCGAAAAACTTTATGAAAAATAATGCTTAGGTTAAGATGGAGCATCTTTTAATAGACCTATTTTGAAAACCTATGCAACCATTTGTTCTATATAACTCAGAGCAACGAAAAAAAGTTGAATTTGTTCCGCGTAAAGAAGGACATATCGACATGTATGTCTGTGGCATGACGGTTTATGATTACTGTCATATCGGGCATGCGCGGGTTATGGTTGCATTTGACTACATCATTCGCTTTTTGCGCAGTCAAGGTTGGAATGTGAAATATGTCCGCAACATTACCGACATTGACGACAAAATTATTAAACGTGCCAATGAAAATGGCGAGAGCATTCAAGCTTTAACAGATCGTTTTATTCAAGCCATGAATGAAGATGCGGCAAACTTAGGCTGTGTTGAACCTGATGCTGCACCACGTGCCACTGAATATATTGATCAAATGCAAAATATGATTGGTAATTTGGTCAATAAAGGCACAGCTTATCCTGCGAGTAATGGCGATGTTTATTTTCAGGTTGAAAAATTTGACAAATATGGCCGTCTTTCAGGTCGCAAGCTAGAAGACATGCAGGCGGGCGCGTCTGAGCGTGTTGATGTTGAAGTCGACAAAAAGCATCCATTTGACTTTGTTTTGTGGAAACATGCCAAAGAAAATGAACCATCTTGGGCTTCGCCGTGGGGCAATGGACGTCCGGGTTGGCACATTGAATGTTCTGCGATGTCGACTTGCTGCTTAGGTAATCATTTTGATATTCATGGTGGTGGTTCAGACTTAATGTTCCCACACCATGAAAATGAAATTGCCCAGTCTGAAGCATCAACAGGTGAGCAGTATGTAAATTACTGGATGCACGTTGGCTTTATTAATGTCGATGGCGAAAAAATGTCGAAGTCATTGGGTAACTTCTTCACCATTCGTGATGTGATGGAAAAATTCCATCCTGAAGTGATCCGCTACTTTATTGTGTCATCGCATTATCGTAGCCCTGTAAACTTCTCCGATGTAGCACTCAAAGAAGCCAAAACCGCATTATCACGTTTCTATCACTCATTTAAAGCTTATCAACAAGCGTACGGTACGCAAACAGTTGAGCAGTTAGATGAGACTTTGGTGGAGCGCTTTAATGCTGCAATGCGTGACGACTTCAATACAGCCGAAGCAATTGCAGTGCTGTTTGAAGTCAATAAAGAGCTGAACCGTGCGGTAAAAGAGCAGCAGGCAGATCAGGCGGCGGTGTACTATTCGACCTTGCGTCATTTGACCAATATTTTAGGTTTGGTGCAGCATGATGTCGATGAATTCCTGAAATCTGATATTGGTCAGGACGCTTTAGGTTTATCTGAACAAGCCATTGCAGACTTCATTCAGCAACGTCAGGATGCCAAAAAAGCCAAAGATTTCGCCCGTGCTGATGAAATTCGTCAGTCTTTGCTCGATCAAGGTGTGGTCTTGGAAGATACCCGTCAAGGTACAGTATGGCGTCGTGCTGATTAATTGAGCACTTGGGAGCATAGAGAGTTGACAGTTGTATGAAATTCTCTATAATTCACTTCCATATTGCGGGAATAGCTCAGTTGGTAGAGCACAACCTTGCCAAGGTTGGGGTCGCGAGTTCGAGTCTCGTTTCCCGCTCCAAAATTTTAAAAAACGCTTATCGAAAGATAAGCGTTTTTTTATGGCTGTTTGTTACAGCTTGCTTGCAGTCAGCTTTATAGATGGGTTTGATCCATAATTTTTAGAGCATTTTCGTTGAAATATGCTTCTGAGCTAGTTCTATCTTTAGCTTTATCTGCAACTTTGAATCAATAAAATAAATAGCCTAAGCTCAAATATGATTGTTTTTCATTTGAAACTCGAGTCAAAAAGCGAGTTAATTAAAACAGCATACAAAAATGCGTTAAAACAAAAAACACACGCAGAATCAAAGTGTAGAATTGCATAGATATGCTAAAATTGCGAAAATTAAATGTGCTTCAATAAATCGCTTTTATTGAGGTGTAGAAAATACTCAATTTAAGTTGAACGTTGAATGCCAAACATGTCAAATACCATTGATTTCCAATCTGTAGCCTTAGACACTTTAAGAATAGAAGAACAAGCATTACAAGTCTTGGCGACGCAAATTGATCAGCGTTTTAGCCGTGCCTGCGAAATCATGTTGCATTGCAAAGGGCGTGTTGTGGTCACAGGTATGGGAAAATCAGGTCATATTGGTCGTAAAATGGCTGCGACGTTTGCCTCTACAGGCACGCCGTCTTTCTTTATGCACCCGGGTGAAGCAGGGCATGGTGATTTGGGAATGTTGGTACGGGGTGATGTTTTAATTGCCATTTCCAACTCCGGCAAAAGTGATGAAATTATGATGTTGATGCCACTCATCAAACATCTGGAAGTTCCTCTAATCACAATTAGCGGTGATGATCGCGGGCCGATGCCACAAAATGCTGATGTCGCTTTAACATTAGGCAATATTCAGGAAGCTTGTCCACTTGGTTTAGCACCAACCTCAAGTACGACTGCAACCTTGGCATTAGGTGATGCATTGGCTGTAGCGTTACTTGATGCACGTGGTTTTACTGCCGATGATTTTGCTCGTTCACATCCTGCAGGCGCTTTGGGTAAGCGCCTGTTATTGCATGTGAAACATTTGATGCATACCGGTACAGAATTACCTAAAGTTGCACCAGATACACCAATGAACAAAGTGTTATACGAAATTTCAAACAAACGTCTAGGTTTAACCACAATTGTCGATGAAAATGACGTCTTGTTAGGCATTTTCACCGATGGTGATTTACGACGTTTAATTGATAAACAACAGGGCTTTGATGTGAATTTACAAGTTGGGCAAGTGATGACTCAACATCCTGCAACGATTTCACAAGAAGCACGTGCAGTTGAAGCTTTAGAACAATTACGTGACCGTAAAATCAATCAGTTTGTGGTGGTGGATGATGCCAATAAAGTCATTGGTGTGATCAGTATGCATGACTTGATTCAAGCAGGGGTAAACTAAACAATGGCATCTTATATTTTATTAGAGCAAGCGCGTCATATTGAAGCTTTGGTTTTAGATGTCGATGGAATTCTAAGTGATGGTTTTGTCACCTTAACCAACAGCGGTGATGAAATTAAATCATTCGATATTCGTGATGGTTTAGGTATGAAACTGGTGCAACAAGCAGGTGTTAAAGTCATTATCATCACGGGTCGTAAAAGTAATATTGTCGAAAAACGCATGTCCGATTTAGGTGTAGATTTGGTCTACCAAGGACGTGAAGATAAAGGCACTGCATTGCAGGAAGCCTGTGCCAAGTTAGGTTTATCACCTGCAGATTGTCTCTATATGGGCGATGACTGGCCTGATCTTTCAGCGTTTTCGATTGCAGGGATGAAAGTCACAGTGCCAAATGGACATATTGAAGTGCGTCGTCGTGCCGATTTAGTCACACAGGCCATGGGTGGGCGCGGTGCGGTACGTGAAATCTGCGATATGATTTTAACCGCCAAAGGTGTGTACCAAAGCTTACTTGAAAAATATCTCAGCATCCCTCATTAATTAAGTCATACATTCAAAGGTTTGAGTTACAGCCCCACTTATGGATACTAAAGTTTTATACGTTACTGCGATTGCAATTGCAGCTGTAAGTGGTGGTTATTACTATTACAGCGGTAAAGGCAAAAAACTGGAAACTGACGCTGCTCGCTCTATGACTTATAGTGCCGAGCAAATTCATCTGACCCAAACAGATGAGCAGGGCAATTTATATGTGCGTGCGCAAATTGACCGTTTAGAGCAAGACATGCAGCAAAAAACCTCTAAGCTGGAAAATTTGAATGCCTCTATGTATAAAGCGGGCGCGGTGGATGCCACTTTTTTTGCTAAACAGGCACAAGGTTTTAATGACAATGAAAAGGTTGTGTTGTCAGATCAAGTGCTAGCAACCAAGTTACTCGCTCAAGGCAAACTGACGCTTGAAACAGTCGAGTTGAATGTGTTTCCTAAAACACGTGAAATCAGTACCGAAAAACAAGTGACTGTACAATCTCCACAGGCTGATTTTATCAGTCAGGGCTTAAAAGCCAATTTAAATGACGGGCAATACGAATTTTTTAATATTCGAGGAAAGTATGAACCATAAATCTAAGCTTACAGCTCCTAAAGCGTTGATAAAACAAGCAGCACTTGTGGGCTTGGCGGTGCTTTCATCGGCAGGTGCATGGGCAATTCCGTCAGACCGCAGTCAGCCTATTACTTTATTGGCAGACCGTGCGACCTTTAGTGAACGTACTGGCGTCACCACTTATACAGGCAATGTGGTGATTGAACAGGGCACCATGAAACTGCAGGCAGATTCGATTGTTGCTAATCTGAACAGCAAAAAAGAAATTAGTGTCATTACGGCAACGGGCAGACCTGCGCAATTCCAGCAAAAGACTGATCCAGCCAAAGGGCTTGCCAAAGGTCAGGCGCAAAAGATTGTTTACAATGCTGAAACAGGCATTATCACCTTAACGGGTGGCGCACTTTTAGAGCAAGATGGAGCCAGTATTCGTGGTAATACCTTGCGTTATAGTATGAACAAAGGCGATGTTGAAGCGATTGGTACACCGAACAAAACTGGTTCTGAAGCGGGTCGTGTAAAAATTGTGATTCCACCATCAAGTTCAAAATCATTCCCGGGAGCGCGTGATTAATGGATCAAACGAGCGCAGCACAGGACAGCGTCCAGCACGGTCAGCAGACTTTGTGTATTAAGCATTTAGCCAAAAACTATAATAAGCGCTGGGTGGTTAAAGACGTTTCATTTGAAATGAAAAGTGGTGAAATTGTCGGGTTACTTGGGCCGAACGGTGCGGGTAAAACCACCAGTTTCTACATGGTTGTGGGTTTGGTGCGTATGGATAAAGGCGAAATCCATTTAGATCAACTGGATTTATCTGACCTTGCCATGCATGAACGTGCGCGTAAGGGGATTGGTTATTTACCGCAAGAAGCCTCTATTTTCAGAAAGCTGACCATCGCTGAAAATATTATGGCTATTTTAGAAACCCGCAAAGATTTAAATAAACAGCAACGTCAGCAGCGTTTATCAGAATTGCTGGCAGATTTTAAAATCACGCATATTAAAGATTCATTAGGGATGAGTGTGTCGGGTGGCGAACGCCGTCGTGCAGAAATTGCCCGTGCTTTGGCAGCAGACCCTAAATTTATGTTGTTAGATGAGCCTTTTGCAGGGGTCGATCCTATTTCTGTCGGTGATATTAAAGATATCATTCGTACCTTAAAAGATCGTGACATTGGCGTATTAATTACCGACCATAACGTCCGTGATACTTTAGCCATTTGTGAACGTGCTTATATTGTTAGCGAAGGTTCAGTCATTGCAGAGGGTACACCGCAAGAAATTCTGGAAAATGAAATTGTGCGTGAAGTTTATTTGGGTGAAGACTTTTTTGTTTAAAGCTTGAATGTTCTAACCGTTATTGGTTTTCGTATGCTTACTGCATAAGTTGTAGAACAGAAAGTCGTGTAAACATTATTTAACCTTCTATACCTTTGAGGATAGAAGGTTTTTTCATGGTGGTTATCAGTCCAAATAAGCTATAACTCTAAATACGTTAGAGCGCTAAACACGTTATAATTATCAAGTTTTTATTTAACTGGTTGATTGATCTGGAGTGTTATGCCATTTACCATTGCTGCGCCCATCACTTTTGAAGAAGAAATTAAAAAAAGTCGATTTCAGACAATTGCTGTGCCTGTAGATAATGAGCAAGCGGTAAAAACTTTTTTGGAACAGCAGCGTGATTCATCTACCACACATCAATGTTGGGCATGGAAAATCGGGCATCAATTACGTTTTAATGATGATGGCGAACCTTCAGGTACGGCAGGACGTCCTATTTTAGCCACGATTGAAGGCAATGAGTTGACTAATGTTTTGGTGTTGGTGAATCGTTGGTACGGCGGCATTAAATTGGGCACAGGCGGCTTGGTACGTGCCTATGGGGGATGTGCAGGGCAATGTTTGGCTCTAGCAGAAAAAATAGAACTGATTGAAAAAAAGACCGTGCAATTTTCCTGTCATTTTAATGAGTGGGCAATTTTACAATACGAGCTAAATAGTCAGCAGATTGAGTACAGCGAAGACTACACCGCCGAAGGCGTGTTGGTAAAGGCATTCATGCAAGTCGATCAAATAGACCCTTTAAAACTAAAATTACAAGATATTAGCCGTGGGCGTGAACAACTCAAAATCCTTGAGGATGATCAAGATGACTGAAGCAAATTCACCTGATCCATTATCGAAGTACCGTGAGCAGCATAAACACCGTTTAAACTACATGCCGTGGTTATATTGGTCATTAAAACCTAAACATCGTGCTTGGGCAGAAGCTTGGCAGCAGGAATATCAAGCTTATTTAATGGCAATGGAAACGGTAGAGATTGGCAAAAACTGTTTTATTTCACCATTGGCACATATTTTTGCAGAACCAGGACGTAAAATCAGTATTGGCGATAATACCTTTATTGCAGCCGATTGTACTTTGCATGGCCCTTTAGAAATTGGCAATGAAGTCGCGATTAATCACCACTGTATTTTAGATGGTGGCAGAGTTGGAATTAAGCTTCATGATCAGGTGCGTATCGCAGCATATTGTCATTTATATGCATTTGATCATGGCATGGCTTTGGATCAGCCCATTTATCAGCAAGCGGTGCGTTCACAGGGCATTGAAGTTGGTAAGGATGTTTGGTTAGGTGCGCATGTTGGTGTTAAAGATGGGGTGAAGATTGCGGCACATGCAGTCGTTGGTATGAATAGCATGGTCACCAAAGATGTTCAGGAGCGGGAAATTGTGGTAGGAAACCCTGCCAAATTGATTCGTTATCGTGAGTAAATACGATGCAGCAAGGCTAAATCTTTAAACTTCATTACATTTTTTCATGTCCCTGCAACACGAGTTGTGTTAAGTTAAAAATAACAACTAAAAAATAGCCTGCAAAAGGCAGTAAGAGAGGCAATAATGAAACGTGTAATTGCTTGTATTGATTCTTCGCCTTGTATTAATGCGCTTGCTGAAGCTGCTGCGTGGATTGCAACACAAACTCAACGTGAATTGGTGTTATTACAAGTTTTGGATTATTACCCCGCCAGTTATCATTTGGGGGAAATTAGTGGCGTGATTGGTTTTGAAAGTAATGCCATGTTACTCAAAGAATTAGCCGAATTAGAACAAAAACAAAGTGAATTAGCACTCGATTATAGCAACAATTTATTGCAGCACATTTCCAGTATGATTCAGGAAAAGTTCGGCATTGTACCTACCCACATTCAAGAAAAAGGCGACTTTTTAGAACAAAGTTTTAGTGTGCTGAACGAAGAAGATATTGTGGTGATTGGACGCGTGGGCGAAAAATCTGCTGAACGCAATAAGGCTTTAGGGAGTAATGTCGAAAACTTTATTCGTGGTGCAAATTGTACCGTGATGACTGTGGGAGAGCATTTTAAAGCACCAACCCGCTTTATTTTTGCTTATGAATATTCCCCAACTTGCATCAAAATGATGAAGCGAATTGCACAAAGTGATTTGCTTAAATTACTGCAATGTCATTTGCTTTATGTGGGCGATCATCCTGAAGTTTTAAATGAACCTGCAGATTTTTTAACAGCAGCGGGTTTAGATGTGGTGGTTGAATATCGTTATGGTGATGTAGCTGAAAATATTTTAGATTATCAACGTGAACATGGTATCCAGTTGATTGTACTAGGGGCATTTAGCCACAGTAAAATTCATCAATTTTTCTTGGGAAGCATTACCACCAATATTTTCCGTAACTCAACTGTTCCTTTGTTGGTGGCAAAGTAAAAATCGTAAATGATTCAAAAAAGATCATTTCAAAAGATTGTTTAGTTGAACTGATGTAAATGCTTGCTGACTGTCCATGGTTATCCGCATAATTTGTGGATAACTGTATGGACAGTATATGTAACATTATAATATATAATGTAAAATTGCTTTAGGTTGTTTTTTAACCTTGTGTGGACTTTACTTTACAATCGCTAAAGCAAAGCCATCATGTCCTTTGCTGCCTACAGTTTGTAATGCTGTGCACGATAAAATTCGCGAATGATTTTGCATGGCTTTGAACATGTCACGAATCCCTTCAATGCTTGGTTTGTGATTGTCAGGATTTAAAATTTCCCCTGCACGAATTACATTGTCTAAAAAGATAATTGTACCTGAGCGTGAAAGTTTAAGACTCAGTTCCAAATATTCAGGATAGCTTTGTTTGTCGGCATCAATAAAAATAAAATCAAAAGCTTCAGTATCTTCTGGCAGAGCTTTTAGAATTTCTGCAGCACGACCAACTTTTAATTCAACCTTTTGTTTTAATTGAGCGCGGTCAATATTTTCCTGTCCCAAAGCTGCATGGGTATCACGTCCTTCAATCGTGAGTATATAACCATCTTCAGGCAGCGCACGTGCTAGCCACATTGTGCTATAAGCTGCGAATGTGCCCAATTCCAACACACGTTTGCATTGATTCATTTGAATGAGCATTTGTAGCAACATGCCCTGATTTGCCGCAACTGCAAGGTGATCTGGAAAACCTTTGGCATCGGTATTTTCTAAAGTTTGCGTCAAAATTGGGTCTTCGGGAATTAAATGTGATTCGATATAGTGATCGATATCCGTCCACATTTGTTGCATAGCGTGCTCACCTTTGTTGCGATGTGTGCATTGTAAACTTTTCTGCTCAGAGTGCAATTTATTCGCGGAATGGAGCAGGTGATAATCTATTTCGCAATAAAAAAAGAGGTCAATTTGACCTCTTTAGGATTTAATTCTAAACAACACTGAATTAGAAATTACACATAGATGAATGGCGGCTTAAATCTGGCCCCCAAGTTCGATAACCTTGTGTATCAATATGAATTTGTCCTGAAGCGTATAAGCCTAAGCCCATGTTTAAACTTTGACCATATTGCTGCCAGAACTGACACAGTCTGTATTTGGTACTTTCAATATAGGCATAGTCTTCGGCATTCGGGAATTGTGGCCCAATTCTAAAATCAATGGCTGAGTTAAATAAGTGACGCGATGAGTTCGCACCACCTGCACATTGATTCAGTGGTAAATCTCGATAGACAGAAGTGACTTCAAAATCAGTTAAGACTTTAGAGGCGACCAAATATTTAAATACACGCAAGGTAGGCACCTGATTTTGCCACAATTCACGACTTGGAATCATAAATTGCGAACGTCCACAGCGTTGCCAGTCACGTGCGGTACGCATTAATTCAAAACTTGGAATAATATTGCCAACACCGTTGTGTTCCAAGAAGCGTTCATATTCACGAACTTGGCGTAAATTGTCACTCACTGCCACCCATGCATTATACGAATAAGGCACAATTTTAGGTGCTACCTGACGCTCATAGGTGATTTTTTCTTGAGGAATGAAAATTCGTTTTCCATCGGGCGTGGTGATCGTTGTTGTTCTGTTTGGGGTTGAACTACAGGCAACCAAGATAACGGGAACAATGCTGAACGAAAACAGCGCCTTGAAAAATTTCTTCATTAGGCAAATCAGATATTTATTTAAAGTGTCCGTATTCTAATCGAAAATGCTGGTTAAAATTTGAAAATATTGCAATCAAATGTGTGTTTTAGGTATAAAAAAAGATCAGCACAGGGCTGATCTTTTTCACAACAAGACGAACTTACTTTTCTAAGTATTGTAATTTGTCTGGTTTGCCATTCCATTCTTCGCGGTCAGCAGGTTGATCGCCAATTTGTGTAATGTTTGGCCAAGTCTGTGAAAGTTCGGCATTTAGCTCAATAAACACTTCCTGACCTTCTGGTAATTCATCTTCAGAGAAAATAGCGTTGGCAGGACACTCTGGTTCACATAATGCACAGTCGATACATTCGTCTGGATTAATGACAAGGAAGTTCGGACCTTCGTAGAAGCAGTCTACAGGACAAACTTCAACGCAGTCTTGATATTTACATTTAATACAGTTTTCAGTGACAACAAATGTCATGGCGACAGCTACCTAAAAATATGGTTCTAATTCAGAATAGTCTATTTTAGGCAAAAATCACTACAACTAACAATCGCTTTTACTGATATTTGATATAGACAGTGCTGCTAAATTTGATAAAAGGGGGATAAAACCATCAAAAAAACTTATAAATGACAAAGACTCTCAATTGAGAGTCTTTGTTTAGCTCAAATATTTTAGAAATAACAGCGGCTAAGCGTTCAATTGTTCCTTTAAAGCATACAATTGTTCCAGCGCTTGTCGTGGCGTTAAATTATCGACATCTATACTACGTAATAAATCTAAAGCAGGTGATGGTTTTTCTACCTCTATTACACGTTCAATCACTTCTGGTTCAGCTGAGCTTGTTGCTGGTGCAAATAGGTCATCTTGAACGGCTAAATTGACATTTTTGTGCTGCTGTTTTTCTAAAATTCTTAAACGGTTTTGCGCTTCTTTAATCACATTGGCTGGAATGCCTGCCAATTTTGCCACTTGCAAACCGTGACTTTGGCTTGCAGGACCTTGTTGAACTTTGTGCAAGAGAATCAGGTTGCCATTCATTTCTTTGGCGGTTACGTGGTAGTTATCCACCCCAGATTCTTTGCTTAATTCGGTCAATTCAAAATAATGCGTTGCAAATAGGCATAAACATTTGATGCGTTTGCTTAAATCCAACACACATGCCCATGCCAAAGATAAGCCATCGTAGGTACTGGTTCCGCGACCAACTTCATCCATCAGCACCAAAGACTGTGAGGTTGCATGGTGTAAAATTTGTGAAGTCTCAGTCATTTCGACCATAAAGGTCGATTTACCTGTCGATAAATCATCGGCAGAACCAATACGGGTAAACACGCGATCAATAGGACCTAATACGGCTGTTTGGGCAGGCACATAACTACCACAATAGCCAAGTAGGGCAATGAGTGCGGTTTGACGCATATACGTTGATTTACCGCCCATATTCGGGCCAGTAATAATTGCCAAACGATGATTGTAGTCGAGTAAAGTATCATTCGGTGTAAAGGCGGTTTTACTCAAGGCCTCAACAACAGGATGACGTCCTGCAGTAATTTTAATTCCAATTTCAGGGCTATATTCAGGGCGTGCCCAATTGCGTAAACGTGCTTGATGGGCAAAGTTTGCCAATAGATCAATTTGTGCAATCGCGCTGCTCATCATTTGTAATTGAGCAATGTCTTGGCGTAATTCATCCAATAGCATTTCAAATAGCATCTTTTCACGGGCTAAAGCACGGGACTCGCTAGACAGGACTTTATCTTCAAAACTTTTTAGCTCTGGGGTGATGTAGCGTTCTGCATTTTTTAAAGTTTGACGACGGATATAGTGTTCAGGTGCTTGCTCGGCTTGGGCGCGAGTGAGTTCAATGTAGTAACCACTGACACGGTTGTAGCCAATTTTTAACGTTGGGATACCGCTTTCTTGGCGCTCTTTGACTTCTAAATCAATCAGGAATTGCCCCGCATGATCACGGATTTTGCGTAGTTCATCGAGTTCACTGTCAAAACCCTCTGCAATGACATTGCCATCACGCAATAGTACAGGTGGGTTTTCTACAATTGCCTGCATCAGCCGTTGATGCAGTCCATGAAAATCGCCCAGTTCTTCATTCAGGTTTTGAATGAGTGCGGATTGTTGTGCAGAAACAATGGGCTGTAAGGCATGACGCAAATAGGGAATTTGCGCACAGGCCTGACGTAGTTGTACCAAATCACGTGGGCGTGCGCTACCGAGTGCGACACGACTCAGCACACGTTCAATATCACTAATTTCTTTCAGTACCAAACGCACAGGCGACTCATGGTAACCTTGTATTAAGGCTTGAATTGCATCCAGTCTTGCATCTAACAATGCCGTGTCACGCAAAGGTTGCATCAAGGTACGACTCAGTAAACGGCTACCCATGGCAGTTTGGCAATCGTTAATCAGTTGGAATAAAGAAGTGCCGTGTTCAAATAATGGTTCAACCAATTCCAAATTACGTCGGGTCACAGGATCAAGCGCAATAAAATCGCTGCTTTGTTCTAATTGAATACTGCGAATATGTGGTAAAGCCGTTTTTTGGGTTTCTTTGGCGTAGTGTATTAACGCTGCCGCTGCTACTTTGGCTAAGGGCAAATGATCAATACCAAAACCTGAAAGTGACGATACAGCAAATTGATCACAAAGCGTTTTTTGTGCATTGTTTAGGTTGAAATCGACATTTGGGCGTTTGGTCACAGGGCAGTCAAGCTGCTTTTTAACCTGTTCAATAATATTCGGATCGACAATATCTTCATCGACCACAATTTCGCTTGGCATTAAACGAGAAAGTTCAATCGCGAGTTGTTCAGGCAAATAATCCATTTGCTGAACTTTAAAAATCCCTGCACTTAAATCCAGCAATGCGATACCAATTTGGTTTTGCTGTAAGCATAAAGAGACCAAGTTGGAAGATTGATGACTGTTGAGCAAGGCATCATCGGTGAGCGTGCCTGGGGTGATAATCCGTACTACTCCACGCTCTACAGGACCTTTGCCTGTCACCTCGCCAATTTGCTCACAAATTACCACGGTTTCGCCTTTTTTGACCAAGCGAGCGAGATAACCTTCAGCAGCATGATATGGCACGCCCGCCATTGGAATAGGTTTGCCACTAGTTTTACCACGGTGGGTGAGAGTAATGCCTAAAAGTTTGGCAGCTTTGTGTGCATCATCAAAAAATAATTCGTAGAAATCGCCCATGCGATAGAACATTAAAGAATGTGGATGTTCCATCTTCACCCGTAAGTATTGCTGCATCATTGGAGTGTGTGAAGATAGATCAGCCATGATTTCTGTCATGTTCATGCAGTTGAAGTCCTTTAATTTGAAGCGTAATTTAAGTGTAAGTATGTGACTAGCTTATTTTACGCCATCTTAGTCAAATTAGTGAACCTGCATGTCATTGTTGCTCGCTCTCTAACGAGTCGAACATCGAGCGGTTTAAGCTTTTAAATGGATAATATTCAATTGATCGGGTGTGTTAGTGAGCACACAGCCATAAAAAATATCGCCCATAAAATCTAAACCCACAGTTTCAAAAATGATATCGCATAGCTCAAAGAGCTTAGCTGTTGAAAATGTATGATTTGCGAAGTTAAAAGTGAAAATTATTGTGTCATTTGGCTGAATTTTACTGAGTTTTTCGTGTAATTCATCGTTATAAAAAGCATCGAAATTTGATTGTTTTCTATGGATTCATTTAGAAAGTAGTGCATGTTGTAACATTATACTTTGCATGGTCTTATTTCTAGCTAAAAGCCGTACTTTGGAAAAACTTCATCACAATCAAAGTAAAAAAAGCCATCATCTTTTCAGATCATGGCAAGCTATTATTCAAACTCAAGCTATGTAGAATTTAAAAATTCAAACTATATGACACGCCCAAAATATTTTGGCTCATGCTTAAATTGGCTTCGCCACCACCAAAATCAGCGGGGATAGAGTTGTTACCTTGCACTGTTTCTTTGAGTGCGTGTGTATAAGCCACACTTACATTTTGTTGATCATCGAGTTGCCAAGTTGCACCAACACTTAAATGCTCTTGTACCACACCTGGTGCCAAAATATTTAGGAAGGTTTGATCATTTTTAACAGGCTGATCGTTATAGCTATAACCCGCACGTAAAGTCAGTTTTTCTGAGGCTTGATAAGTCGCTGAAATTTTATAGACATTGATGTCATCCCATCCAAAACCAGGACCTTGTGTTGTGCCAAATTTATTGTTTGCGAATAATTGATCCAGTTTATTGCCAACAGAATCTACATCTGAATAATTAATGCGTAAGTAATCTGTCGCGACTGATAAAGCAGGGGTAAGTTGATAATTTAAACCTACACCATAGCTTTCAGGTACGTCAAAATCACCTTGTTTGGCAAATAAACCTTCATATTTCTTAAAGCGGCTGGCATTAATTTTAGATGAATAGCTTGCACCAAGGGTCAGTTTATCATTTGGTTTTGCCGACCAGCCAATACGTGCACCTACGCCGTATGAATCGTCATTGCCACGATCGCTAATTGCCGCACCGTTTGACGAAGCACCACCAAAGACATCACCAGCAAAACCTTGTGCACTAAAACGTTGATATAAAATATTTGCAGCCAAGGCTATAGATTGATTTTCTGCATATTTCCAAGATAAAGCAGGTGAAATAAAGGCTTGGGTTAATGAAATACCTGCGCTTCCTGTATTATCATAAACTGCATAAGGATTATTTTTATAATTGGTATTCATGCCACCATTGCCATAAACCGCAATACCCGCAGTGACTTGTTCATTCACTGGGTGAACATAACCTACATCTGGAATTACAAAGTATTTACGGCTATTGCCATCATACTGACCATTTGCTCCATAACCATTTCCTGTAATTTCAGACTCACGATCTGGAGAGAAAATAGTTAAACCTGCATCAACACGCTTATCTAACCAGCTCAAACCCGCTGGGTTGCTTGCAATAGTCAGACTGTCCTGAAAATTGGCAATGGCTGTGCCTGCGTTTCCTTGAGATTTCACACTATATGCATGCATGAAATATCCTGTTGTTGCAAAAGCAGATGTTGAAAACAAAGGTGCGATAACAGCAATTGAGATAAAAGAAGATAGATATTTCATGAGAATATAGATCGAGTAAAAACAATATATGCGGCAGTATATTGAAAAGTTGTATTCTTGTATTTGAATATAAATTCATATCTTTATTCTATTTTTGAATATATAGCTATGAAACAGCAAGGGTATTCATTCTATATGTATATCAAAATGATGCTTCAACTCTTTTGACCAAAGAAGCTCCCTTGGGAGCTTCTTTATTGTTTTTCATTGCTTTAATTCATCATCATAAAGTGCTTTATGCCAAGTTTTCTAACACAAATTGTGGCGATTTAATAAATAATCGAATCAATGCTTGAGCAGAACTCGACGGTTGACGGACACCACGTTCCCAACTTTCTAAAGTTCGGGCAGAGATACACAATTTTGCCGCAAGTTCAGTTTGTGAAATATTCATTTTTTGCCGAACTTTAATGATCTGTTGTGCTAAATCCAAACAAGCCGTTTGCTCTACAGTATGATTCACATGATTATGACTGTGTTGAAGCAGATGCATAGTTATCTCCTCCTTAGGGTCGAATAAACAAGTCAATGAGTTATTAAAATAAGTATTGTCCTACAGCTGCATAAATTTGATACTGCAAAATTTACACTTTAGAGTGAAGCAAAGATGGCAACACTGTAAGAAATGATAAGAAAATTCAAGAGTCAAAACGAGGCGGAGCACGACCTTGTGGTAGAATAAAAAGCGGCTCAGTTTGAAATAGTGTTGGTGTAAACGATGTTTTAAAAGACAAAATCCGAATTTGTGTTCGGATTAACACGTATCTAAGCTTGGTATCTAGTAAGGGAAGTGCAAAGCTATAGACTAAACAATATTCACATTCATGGTTTTCATGTGCATCTTGTTTGGATGATTCATGCGCATGTTGAGCTGAATGCCGTGTGTCAACTTTGTCTGTATGCGGTGAATGAGCCGTATGACTTAGATGAGATTCAGACGTAGATGTGCTGGCTGTGCGTTGTAGAAGATTTGCAGACAGCTGATTTGCAGAGCTTGGCTGATCAAAAAATAATGCTTGGGCAACAGTTTTACAGACAGAGGAAAAATGTTGTTTCTCTGGCAATAAAGGCTGTAGGAATACAGCGACTTGTAACAAGATTGCTGTTAATCCGAGCAATCTTCCCCACATCATCAACACTGCATACGTCTTTTATTGAATTTTCATGTAACACTATAACAAAAAATTTAACTGTTTAATGATAAAGCTTTGTTTATCACATGAACTGTGTAGTAAAAATACTGCTTTACTCAAGTGGTTTTGGGCTAAAGCAATGGATCGTTTCGTAATTTAGTCAATTAAGCTGTAATTGAGATTGTGGGTAAACCAGCTTCAATCCAAGCCTGCATGCCGCCTTGTACAGAAAATATTTTTTCAAAGCCCATACGCTGCAAAGATTGAGTTGCCAAAGCTGAGCGTGCACCTGTACCACAGATCAAATAAATATCTTTTTCAGCTAAATCGGCAAGTGCGCGTTCAACTTCACAGTAATGATTGACAACAGGGTGTTGTGCAATTTTCATTTCGAGCATGCCACGCGGAAAGTTCACAGCACGATCAATTGCACAGGCTTGATGTTCTTCTGGTTCACGTACATCAATCAAAATAATATCAGGATGTTTGCTATACACCTCATAGACATCTTGAACACTCATTTCGGTAATTTGGCTTTTCGCTTCGGTAATCAGTTGATCTGGTGTTTTCATGAAATCACTCACATTTTTTTGATCCTATATAATATAAACAAATATATTAATTAAGTTTTGATTATTGTTAGCAAATGTGTCTATATGATTTCTCTTTGGAAATAGCCACAGCTAGATAAAATTAGACATGCTATGGTTTAAATCATTTGTTGGAATTTTCAAGTTTTATTTGCTTTGGAGTGTGCAATGTTTAATTTGATGATGTATCTGCCGTGGGGTAAAGTGCCTGAAATAAACGCACAGGATTTGTTACAACAACAGCAAGATGTGCAAATTGTAGATGTACGTACCCGAAAAGAATTTTGTGACAGCCATATTCAAGGTGCGTGAGGGCGTTCAAAATTCTGTGTCAGTAAATTTGACTAGATTTTAATTATATCATCTAATCGACCTTCAAAGTAAATGGATAATTGAGTAATCGTTTGTCCCCATTCCTGAATAGGCATTGTCCATTTTTCTGATGCCTGTTGAATACCAATATACAGTAATTTCATCAGACTATCCTCATTGGGGAAAGCTCCTTTGGTTTTGGTTAGTTTGCGGAATTGACGATGTACGGCTTCAACGGCATTGGTGGTGTAAATCGGCTTCCTAATCGCTTTAGGGTATTTGAAATAGGCGGATAGTAGATGCCATTTGGTACGCCATGACTGAATGACCACACCATATTTTTCGCCCCATTTTTCTTCTAGCTCATCCAGTGCTACTTCTGCCGCCCCTTTGGTATCAGCACGGTAAATTGGCTTTAAATCAGCCATAAATGCCTTCTGATCTTTACTGGCAACATAGCGTAAAGAATTACGAATTTGATGAACGATACACAGTTGTATTTCTGTTTGAGGGTAAATCGCTGCTATGGCTTCGGGGAAACCTTTTAGTCCATCTACACAGGCAATCAGAATATCCTGAACACCACGATTTTGTAGGTCTGTCAGTACACTAAGCCAATGGTTCGCCCCTTCGCTTTCCGACAAATGCAAGCCGAGTAGTTCCTTCTTACCTTCAACATTTAAAGCTAAAATGGTATAGATCGCTTTGCTCACATAAACACCTTTATCCTTCACTTTGTAATGTATGGCATCTAACCAAACAAAGGGATAAATTGTATCGAGTGGGCGTTGTTTCCATGCTTGTAACTGAGGGAGGAGCTTATCTGTAATATTGGTGATAGCACCATCTGAAATCTCCAATCCATACATATCAGCAACATGCTTTTGAATATCACGATAGCTCATACCAAGTGCATAGAGTGATATGATTTTATTGTCAATTTCTTCTGATAATTTGGTCTGGTTCTTTTTAACTAACTGTGGCTCAAATTCACCATTTCGATCTCTAGGGGTTTCAAGCTCAAATGAACCTGATGTAGATTTTACTGTCTTGCGAGTATAGCCATTGCGGCGATTACCTTGTTTCGGATTCGCTTCAATGTAATTCTCGATTTCTGCTTCAAGAGCAGCTTCGGTCAGCTGTTTAATTAAAGGGGTGAGTATGCCATTTTCTCCAGTCAGTGCTTGTCCTGACTGGAGTTGTTTTAAGGCTGTTTCAAAATCAAATGTAGTTGCCATAATGCATCATTCCTGTTTTTAACAGTTTAAGGAAATGACACAGTTTTTTGAACACTACCAGGTGCGTTGCATTTGCCTTTGAGTCAAATGAATGAATCTAATGTCAAAGCATTATCTTTAGCTCCTACAAAGCCTGTAGTGACTATTTGTCTATCTGCACATCGCAGTATTCCTGCAACCAGAAGATTGGCTAAAATGGGTTATCAGGCATCGCAGTTGCAAGGTGGCATGAAAGCATGGTGGAAACAACAAATGCCATGCGTGTCCTCTCAGGTCAAATAAACAAGTGCATTGAGACTATACTTCAATATGCGCAATGTTGACATTTCTAATGCAGCTGATTGTATAGCTTTGTTAATCTTTGCTTAAAAAATAATATCTTATTTAATTATAAGGTATATACTAGATTTAACACTTTTGTTCGATTGTTCAGGGGACGTAAAATGCCTGCAAGATTTTTTGGAATTTTTCTGGGTTTAATTGCAGCGGTATTAATCATTGGTGGATTATTCATCAATATGATCAGTGGTGAAGCTACCGTCGTGGAATACTGGATTTTATTGTTGCTTCCATGTTTTGGTATTCCAATTTTGTCTGCAGTGTGCCTAAAAGAAATAGACTAAGCACAAAAGTATAAGTTTTCTTTACATTAAAATTGATAGATGATTCATCGCATTTAATTTTAATGATCCAAAAGCCCATGCGATCATGGGTTTTTGTGTTTACAGCAAAACAGTTGGTCTTGAGTTTTATTTGAATATTTGCAAAGCAGCGTTGCAGAATTGGGCTGTTCAGCAGCCTAGTCATAGTTAAATGCTATTAAAATCTAACGACAATATTTAAGTTTAATAACATGTAAGCATTCCATTATCAGGTATTGCCAATCAATGTTCATTTTGGCGTAGGTCATCTGCAAAAAATTCAAGAGATTTTACGACCTTATACCTATAGGCGTATTTTAACTATTGCCACTGCAGGGCAAAAAGCCGCAGGCGAGCGTTTATTGGCACTAATCCAAGACATGGCTGTAGCGGTTTATCCTCATGCCGTGATGCATGTGCCAAAAGAAGTTGCCGATCAAGCCATTCAAGATGTGCAGCGTTTAAAGGTCGATTGCTGTTTGGCACTCGGCGGTGCTCTGCGATTGGTCTAGCCAAAGCAATTGCTTTAGAAACCCATTTACCGATTATTGCAATTCCGACCACTTATGCAGGTAGTGAAATGACTGCGGTGTATGGCATCACCGAAAACCAGCTGAAAACCACAGGCAAAGCAGCTCAAGTTTTGCCTAAAGTTGTGATTTATGATCCTGAATTGACACTCAACTTACCCACTGAAATTTCGGCATGTTCGGGCATGAATGCGATGGCACATGCAGTTGAGGCATTATATGCACAGGATAAAAATCCCATTGTAAGTTTAATGGCGCTAGAGGCGATTACTCAACTGGCACAGGCTTTACCTGAAATTGTGCAAGCGCCTCATAATATGCAGGCACGTGAACACGCTTTATATGGTGCATGGTTGGCTGGTGTGTGTTTGGGTTCGGTGGGGATGGCAATTCATCATAAAATTTGCCATAGCTTAGGTGGACGTTATCAGTTGCCACATGCGCAAACCCACGCCATTGTGTTGGCGTATTCAGTGTATTACAACCGACATGCAGATATTGCTGCAATGAATCAACTGGCAGCAGCTTTAAATGTGTCAGATCGGGAACAGTTGGGCTTGGCGATTTATCAGCTTAACCAAAGATTGAATATTCCAATGGCACTTAAAGATTTAGGATTACCCGAAACAGCACCTGCCCAAGTGGCACGTATTATCTGCGATAGTCCATATTATAATCCACGCGAATATGACTATGCCGAATTAGAGGCCTTATTGACCAAAGCTTATTGGGGACAAGCACCAATCTAATACTGCTGAGAAATAGCATGATAGATAAAAAACCGAAGCCACTTAGACTTCGGTTTTTTATTTGCCGTGACGGATTACGGTTTATACAAGCCTAAATCTTGCAAATGTAATCTAAGAATACGTCGCAGTTCCAATACAGCTTCTGGCGTTTCCTGAATGGAATGTCCGCCTTTAATAATTTTTTCTGAAACAGCGCCATCTAAGTGGGCACTGTTGTAATGCACCACATCGTCATTCATTAACAGATGCTCAGTGCTGTCGGTATTATTGCCAATAATACTGTGATATTTAAATCCTTTGACAGGCAAAATATCTTCAGTTAATTCCGTAAATTTGGAATTTTTACTTAAATCACTCGGTCCATTTTGAATGACGCCATGCCCAATTTCTTTGGTTAGATTTTTTAAATCGACTTCATGTTGCTGCAAGGTATCCGCAAACGCGCTTAAAAATGCAGTCGGTAAGCGAATGACTTTACGTGCTGCAAGGGTGAACCAGCGGTCTGCAAACTCTGTACCTTTATGCGGTGCAGCCAAGAATATTGCACGGTTAAAATTGGTGATGGGTTTAAGGCGCAAACGTGCTTGCAACAAAGGATCAGATTTAAAGCGTTCCAGACGTCGGTTTTTAAGCATTTGCATGGCAGGTTGAGTTAAATCAGTATCGCTGACCAACAAACGTGCCAAAATACCACCCATGCTGTGTCCAATTACTACAGCATCTTTTTTGGCTGCAGCAGAAGGACTGACCTGTTTAAAGCCTTGTTGAAGCAAGGCATAAATTTGGAAACGGCTTTCTAAAATTGGCATATTGGTCGAGTAAAACACTTGCCAGACTTGAAAGTTTTCCCGCAATACAGGATCGCCCATAATATCGTTGGTTAAGCGAATCCACGCTTCGGGGCTACTGGCCAAACCATGAATGAGGACAATGACTTTTTTATTCGGATTATACGGCTCAAGTAAGTACAAATGCGGCATACTGAGTCGTTCTTCACGATCAATTAAGGATAAATAAGCCGATTTACCTAAATTATTTTGCGCTAACCACAAGCCATAAGGTGCAGAAAAGTTAGCTGCAAGCGGGTAGTTCTTTTGTGCAATTTGGGCAGATTCATATTTATACGGATCATAAGCCTTGAGCTTAAAATGCGGCCGATTCAAAATATCTTCAATGGAATTGGCGCTATGTGGTTCTGCAGTGATTGTCGCGGCTAAATAGCGAGCTTGGTGAATATTTGGATTTTTTCCTGCAGGATAATCATATTTTAGCGGATCAATAATATATTTGCTTTTGCTCAGATCATCGTTTGGATTTTCAGGCAATACCACCAGAAATTCAGACCCAAAACCATCACGGCGCGTGACCGAGCGCAAACCCGAAAAGTTCAGGTTATAGGTTGACATCAACTGCTGAATTTTTTGTTGTTTCAGCTGCGGGTAGTACTCAAAATCAATGTCATAAATGCTGTTGCCAACACGAATTTGTTGTTGCAATTCATCGTGTTTATAGCGCAGCGCATAGCTGCTGACCAATTTGGCAATCGCCTGATTATAAAAGTCCCGAATTTGGACTTGTCTGTTGTCAAAAAGACGGTCTTGCGGCGCACGTTTGGTTTTAAACATATAGGCATAACTATAACGAATACTTTGATCGAGCATGTGCAATTGCTGATCTAAACATTGTTCATAATTGGCCTGATGAATTTTTTGTTGTTCTTCCGATCTTTTACTGTTCAGAATACTGATTTTACAGGACGATGAATTTTCCAGTTCAATCGCTTTCGCTAAATATAATTCACTGGCGGTTGAGAGCAGTTGTTCATCCTGAATTTGTGGGATTTGCTTGAGTGCACTCACACATTCTTCAGGTTTTTCGGCACAAATATTGGCTTCACGTCCTGTCATCGACAAGACATTTAAACTGGCTTCACTCAGTTTTTTGCGCGATAAAATACTATCACGTTCATTGGCAATACTAACTTTTAATGCCTGATTTTTAACACTGACCACCTGACAACCAGACAGCAGTGTTGTACTGAGCAATGCAGCAATCACAATTTTATTCATGGAAAGTCTGGCTTAATTTTTAAGATTTTTTTCCATCATACGTTTTTTTAAAGCTTTTTCAATTGCGTAGAAAGCAAAATAGACCGTCGAAACGGTCTATTTTTAGGTATTTTTGTATCGATTTTTTATTAAGTGCGTGGTGCGATCACTTGCCACACATTCCAGCGACCTTGCTTTTCAATTTCAGCAATCAAACGGTCAGCCACTTCGGCTTCTTGCGGGTATTTGATTTTATAGTTTTTCAAAGTTTGTACTGCATTTTTCTTTTGTTCCATGGCAATATAATTGTTTGCCGCAGACAAATAAGCTTCCTGCACACCTGCTTTCATGGCTTTGTCTAAATAAGGAATGGCTTCACGATGACCGCCACCTTCAGACAGACCGAAACCAAACCAGAAATTCGCTTCGGCATCTTCCTGATTAATTTTTAAGATACGCTGCGCATAGTTAAGTGAGCGTGTGGTGTAAACAGAGCCTAAGTCTAGGTTACGTGCCATAACACTGGCTTTAAATGCACGCATCAAAATATCAAAAGAGGCATTTTCATTGGCTGCCAAAGTGTCTAATTGTTGAGTCACTTCTTTGAGCTTTGCCTCGAAACCACGACGTTCCTGACGTTCGCTAAAACGTGGTGGATAGTGACGTGCTTTGCCTTCGACCAATTGTAAGAAGTCATCAATTTCGGTGATGTCAATTTCGTTTTCACCTGCCAAAACTGCAAACTTCAAGCTACGGGCATTGTTATTGACCGTAGGTACAATCAATTTGTTTTGATCTAAGGTAATGCTTTTGCTTGGATCATTTGGGTTAGTAACCACCATTTTAGTCACAGGCTGTGCTGCTGCTTTTTGTAGGTTAATTTCAAATGGTGGTGGGGCATCATAATTAAATGGATTTAAGGCATAGAATGGTGCACTTAATTCAGGTTCGGTAAATACGATAGGTGGTTTTACTTCTTGTTTTGGTGGTGCAACACAGGCGCTAACGAGCGTTGCGGCTAGAATACTGAGTGCCAAAGGCTTAAGGGTCATGGTGTTCTTCCGTTCAATTTATTTTAAAAGTGAGAGGTGATTGTGTCGGATTAAAATATTGCATGTCGGTCAGTCTAAGAAATCTGTTCCGAACATGCAATACAATTGAGGGGGCTTAGTTACACAGTGATACGAAGTTTTTTTAAGTATGTAGGATTGATCAAATAAACAGCCCTATTTACTTTGTGCTTCACACTCACGTCTAACATCTTCAATTATTTTTAATTCTTCTGCACTATAAGGTTGTTCATTTTGCTGTGGGTTTTTAAAGCTTGGGTCAAGTAAAGAGAGACGCTGACATAATAAATTCATACGTTTTTCATTTTGTTCCAAGCGATCTAGTAATACTCGCATGCCGTCCAATACTGGGTCAGATTGGTCCTGCGTTGCTGCATAAGGTTGGAAACCAATACTGGCAGCATAATCACGACGACGTGCTTCCTGATCATCGGCAGGTTTATTTTTCATAATAAAGCGCGCAGGGTTACCCACAGCAGTTGCGCCTTCAGGTACTTCTTTGGTCACAACCGCATTAGAGCCAACTTTGGCATTTTTATGTACGGTGAATGGGCCTAGAATTTTCGCGCCTGCACCGACTACTACGCCATCTTCCAAAGTTGGATGACGTTTGCCTTTATTCCACGTTGTGCCGCCTAAAGTCACGCCATGATATAAGGTGACATCATCACCAATTTCAGCAGTTTCACCAATCACCACGCCCATGCCATGGTCAATAAAAAAGCGACGACCAATTTTTGCACCGGGATGAATTTCAATTCCTGTAGCAAAACGGCTAAATGACGAGAGTAGACGTGCCGACCCCTTGCAGTCTTTGTTCCATAATTCATGCGCCACACGATGCATAATTAAAGCGTGAATTCCTGGATAAGTGGTTAAGACTTCAAGTGTATTTCGAGCAGCAGGATCGCGCGCGAAGACAGCTTGAATGTCTTCTTTGAGCTGTTTAAGCATTAGTTTGATCCTCGTCCTGTGTTGATGTAGATTTTTTCCATGAACCGTTATTCATTGCTTGTACGCGGCTAAAAATACCGCGAAGTAAATGGTATTCCATACGATCTAATTGTATACGTCCGAAAAGCCGACGCAAGCGCAAAGGCAATAATCGTGGATTTTTTGGATCCATAAATTCAATTTCTGCCAGCATTTTTTCTAAATGTGGATAGAACTGTTGCATTTGTTCATGGTTGACCAAAGGTTCATCCCATTGCATCGCTTCAGAATCTGTCACTTGCATCGTCGCTGCAGGATCGGCAATTTTTCCGACAATATCGATGGCAGCCATACGCATTTCATAGCAAATCACTTGAATGGCTTGAGCAACATTGAGCACACCATATTCTTCATTGACAGGAATCGTCACGTGATAATTCGCCAAAGCCAGCTCTTCATTGGTTAAACCACGATCTTCACGTCCAAAAATAATGGCAACATTTTGCCCATGCTGTGCCACAGCATTTAACGACTTTTCTGCCGCAGGGCGTGCATCTAAGAGTGGCCAAGGAATAGTACGACTACGTGCACTGGTGCCAAAGACCAAATGGCAGTCGGCAATTGCATCTTCGAGCTGTTCAACCACTTCAATCTGTTCAATTAAATCGGTTGCACCTGCCGCCAAAGCATCAATATCTGGATGCGGATAGGTTTTTGGATCAACCAAAACCAATTTACATAGCCCCATGGTTTTCATGGCGCGTAAGGCACTACCGATGTTGGCAGGCAGGGTGGTATTCACCATGACAATACGCACGTGGGAGAGGTGTGCGGCAACAGCTGCATTGTCGGTTTGACTCATAACAAATCCAGATGGGTTAAATTTTTAATTAAGAATATTGATCAACTTCGGTATGGTATAAATCCATAGCATCATCCATGCTCATATCAGCAGGTGGTGGAGCAATCGATGCAGGTTTCGCCACATCGACAGCTTTCGCGGCTTTGGATTTCACTTGATATTCGATATGCAGGCTTTCTTTACCAAAATAGTCACGCAATTTGACCAAGGCTTCATCTAAGGGTGCGATTTTCCACTGAATGCCCAAATGTAATTCTGCAGTGGCATAAGCATAGTCAAGGTGCAATAAAACAGGAATATGCGTGCATAAATCCACATTACAATAAGGCAGCAACATATTTTGTAAGTCTTGACTCAAGGTCTTGCTTAAATGTTCTGCATGCAAGTGAATTTGAATACTATTGGCGCGTTTTTGACGAATTTCATTCAAGCTAAACGCTTTGGTTAAGCGTCCCATTGGGCGGTCAAAACCTTCACGTTCGTAAATTTCGCCTTCAATCACCACCACTTTTTCAGTTTGTACAATATCTTTAAAGCGTTGGAAGCGCTCATGGTTGGCAGATACTTCAATACGTGCCGTACCATCATCTAAAGTGACCACCATCCGATTTGGGAAGTTGGCGACATCCACCACCAAGCCTGCAAAGACGGTGGTCACGCCACGACGGGTTGGCGTCAGTTCATTAATTTTACTTGGAATAAAGGCTTTTAATTCATTGCGATAGACATCAATCGGGTGACCAGTGAGGTAAAGTCCAAGTGTGTCTTTTTCACCTTTAAGTCGGACTTCATCTGACCATGGTTTTACAGGTTTGGCAGGCTTACGTTGTACTTCTTCAACTTCACCAAATAAATCCATGATGCCTGTTTCACGGTTGGAACGTGCTTGTTCCGCCGCTTGTACCGCTTCTGGCAATTGTGCCATTAAACTTGAGCGTTCGATGCCTAAACAGTCTAATGCACCCGCACGAATTAAGGCTTCAAGGGTTCGTTTGTTGATTTTTTTCAAATCAATACGATGACAGAAGTCAAATAAATCGCGGTATGGACCTTCTTTTTGGCGAGAATCAATCACCGATTGCATGGCTTGTTCGCCCACGCCTTTAATTGCGCCAAGTCCGTAGACAATGGTGCGTTCATCGCTGGCGTGGAAATGATACAAAGACATATTTACCGAAGGTGGTAAAACTTCCAGACCATTGTGGCGACAGTCATCAATCAGAAACACCACGTTATCGGTGTTTTGCATTTCCGACGACATTACCGCAGCCAAGAATTCGGCAGGGTAATGTGCTTTCAGCCATGCCGTCTGATAGGCAACGAGGGCATAAGCAGCCGCGTGGGATTTGTTAAAACCGTAGCCTGCGAACTTTTCCATATAGTCGAAAATATGGTTGGCTGTGGCGGCATCAATGTCTTTTTTCGCAGCACCTTCAATAAAGATTTGGCGCTGTTTCACCATTTCTTCAGGTTTTTTCTTACCCATAGCACGACGTAGTAAGTCCGCACCACCGAGGGTATAGCCTGCACAATACTGTGCCGCCTGCATTACCTGTTCCTGATAAACCATAATGCCGTAGGTTGGCTCAAGCACACCTTCTAGCAATGGATGCAGATATTCAAACTCGCCACCGTGCATACGGTGAATAAAGTCTGGAATGAGATCCATCGGGCCAGGACGATACAAGGACACGAAAGCAATAATTTCCTCAAATTTGCTTGGGCGTGCTTCTTTCAGCATCTTTTTCATGCCCACGGATTCAAACTGGAATACCGCTGTGGTGTTGGCATTGGCAAAGACTAAATAGGCGTCTTTATCGTCCAATGGAATATGGGCAATATCTAGCGGTGTATCGGCTTGGATGCGTTTATTGATATTTTGTACTGCATCTTCAATAACCGTCAGGTTACGTAAACCCAAGAAGTCAAATTTGACCAAACCTGCCGATTCAACATCGTCTTTATCGTATTGTGCAACACGGGCGGTTCCATCAGCATCGCACATAACCGCAGAAAAGTCGGTGATTTTGGTTGGTGCAATGACCACACCACCTGCGTGTTTGCCTGTGTTGCGGGTAATGCCTTCAAGTTTTAAAGCCATTTCCCAAATTTCTGAAGCATCGTCATAGTCTGGGTTAGATGGATTGGTCACCACATCTTTCAGCTGTGGTTCGGCTTCAATTGATTCTTCCAAACTAAGCCCTAAAGGTTTAGTTGGAATCAGTTTAGAAATACGGTCTGCCAAACCATAAGACTTGCCCAAAACCCGTGCGACATCTCGAATCGCACCTTTGGCGGCCATAGTACCGAAAGTGGCAATTTGTGATACCGCATCACGTCCATAGGTGCGTGCCACATAATCAATGACTTTATCGCGTCCTGCAATACAGAAATCGACGTCAAAGTCGGGCATGGATACACGTTCTGGGTTTAAGAAACGTTCAAAGAGTAGTTCATAACGCAATGGGTCTAAGTCGGTAATTTTTAAGCTATAAGCGACCAATGAGCCTGCGCCTGAACCACGACCCGGCCCAACAGGTACGCCATTATTTTTAGACCATTGAATAAAGTCCATGACGATGAGGAAGTAACCCGGGAAGCCCATCGAGTTAATAATATTAATTTCGTATTCAATTCGTTCATCATAAGGTTTGCGAATTTCTGCCCAGTCTTCATCGCGCTGTGTGACAGGATAGAGCACATTTAGACGTTCTTCTAAACCTTGTTTGGATAGGTGCGCGAAGTAGGTATCAATGGTGTGTCCGTCTGGAATTGGATAATCTGGAAGGAAATATTTACCCAATTGCAGCGTGACGTTACAGCGTTTGGCAATGTGATAGCTGTTTTCAATAGCACTTGGAATGTCGGAAAATAATTCCGTCATTTCTGCAGTAGTTTTAAAATATTGCTCAGGACTATACGTTTTAGGACGACGGTTATCCCCTAAAACATAACCATCGGCAATACAAACTCGCGCTTCGTGCGCTTCATAATCTTCACGGCGGACAAAGTGCACATCATTATGTGCCACCACGCCAATATTATATTTTTTAGCTAATTTAACCGCTTCGGCAATAAAAGCATCTTCATCGGGACGATCTGTACGGGTCAGTGCCAAATAAACCCGATTACCAAATTTTTCGATCCATTCTTCTAGCAACGGTTCGGCTTTTTGTGGATTGGACGTGATCAGCATTTTGCCGACATCACTTTGAATGCCGAGTAACAGAATTAGGTCATCGGCTTGTTCTAAAATCCATGCTTTATTGACGCAAGGGATATTGAGTTGCTGACCTTCAATATAGCCACGCGACACCAATTCGGTCAGATTGCGCCAGCCGTGATTGTTCATCGACAATAAAGTCACACGATGATCGGCATCATTTAAACGCAGCACTGAACCTAAAATCGGTTTGATGCCTTGCCCCAAACATTTGCCATAAAACTTTACGGCAGCGTGCAGGTTAGAGAGATCGGTCAATGCCAAAGCAGGCATTTCTTCATTGACTGCAGCTTTAATCAAGTCAGGTACGCGTACAATCGACTCGGTAATCGAAAATTCTGTATGTATACCTAAATGAACAAAGCGCATGAATCAGTCCCTTAAAAAATCACGGGTTAGTTTAGCATGCTCTGCTCAAGACAAAACATGCTGCAAAGTTTTTCCTACGGTTTTCGATGATCTTGACCGTATATCAAAATTTCAGTTTTTTGGATGTTGATATGGCGTGAATCACGTATGCATGGAGAAGGAGTGTGGTTTTAACCCCTTACACACTCATACGAGTAGCAAGGAGTTAAATGGTGAATCTATTTCTGATGTGTAGATGAAAGATTTATCTGAGTTTAGATAACCAATCGCCTAAACTTTGCACCAATTGCACTAAAATTAATAAGACCACCACGGTTAGCATCACGACACTACTATCAAAGCGTTGATAACCATAAGAAATAGCAAGGTCACCAATGCCGCCTGCACCGACTGCGCCTGCCATAGCAGTTGCGCCAATTAAGCTAATGGTGGCTGTGGTTAGGTTCAAAATGAGTGAGCTACGTGCTTCAGGTAAAATAAATTTGAAGATAATCTGTAAGGGTGTAGCACCCATTGCCTGTGCAGATTCGACAATCCCTTCATTGACTTCAAGCAGTGAAGTTTCTACCAAACGACCAATATACGGGCCGACATAAATGGTCAGTGGAACAATGGCTGCCCAAGTTCCGATGGATGTACCCACTAACAATTTAGTCAGCGGAATCACCGCAATCAATAAAATAATAAAGGGTAGGGAGCGCAGTGCGTTTACAATCGGGTTAAGCCCGTGATAAATCACACGGTTTGGCAAAATACCTGTCGGACGAGTCACTACAAGGGTAATGCCCTGAATAAAGCCCCAGATACAACCAAACAACATGGCAAAGAACACCATGTGAAAGGTCTCTTGTAAGGCTGTAACAAACTGGTCAATAGATAAAGAGCTTTTCCAGAAAGGCGCAGTTACTGAGGTCAGCCACTGTACAATTAAATCTCTCATGCTTGTACTCCTGACTGTTCAACTTCAACACCATTGGCTTGCAGAAATTCAAGTGCTTGTTGAATGACGCTTGCATCACCGAGCAATTGTATAAACATTTGCCCAATCACAGCGCCATCAATTTCGGTCATATTGGCAAATAAAATATTCAGGCTGATATCAAACTGTTTAATGACGGCTTGAATTACGGTTTCCTGAGCTGATTTACCTAAAAACTTCAGACAATAAATGCTGTGCTGATTTTGATTTTCCAGATTATTCAAAATATTGATAGGCAATTGCTGCTGCAACACGGTTTGAATAAAGCTTTTGGTGGTCGGATGTTGCGGTTGACTAAATATTTCTAGGGTTGAACCTGTTTCAATGACTTTGCCTTGTTCCATCACCGCCACATAATCACAAACCGATTCAATCACATCCATTTCATGTGTGACCATTACAATGGTAATGCCTTGTTCGCGGTTAATTTTTTTCAGTAATTCCAGCACAGATTTGGTGGTTTGTGGATCAAGTGCTGAAGTTGCTTCATCGCAGAGTAAAATTTTAGGATGATTGGCTAGCGCACGCGCAATACCGACACGTTGTTTTTGTCCGCCTGAAAGTTCATCAGGGTAGGCGTCTTTTTTATGTTTTAAATCAATAAACTCAAGTAATTCATTTAAACGCTTTTCGCGTTCGGCTTTGTTCCAGCCTAACAGTTTCATCGGCATTTCAATATTGGCAGCCACAGTTTTGGTCTGCAATAAATTGAAGTGCTGAAAAATCATTCCAATATGGGCACGTTCTTGACGTAATTCGCGGGCATTGAGTGCAGTAAAATCTTTTTGATGAATGATGACTTGCCCAGCATTTGGGCGCTCCAACAAATTGATCAAGCGGATTAACGTACTTTTACCTGCACCACTATAGCCAATAATGCCAAAAATACTGCCTGTTGGAATTTGTAGGTTAATTTGATCCAACGCACGCAGTGTTTGACCTTTGAGCTGATAGTGCTTTGAAATGTTTTTAAATTCAATCATATCGTCAAGAAATGTCCATAAATGAAAAAACAGGCAAAGTTCGCTTTGCCTGTTTTGTTTAACGCATTATATTACTATTTTGCTGCTTCAGTGAAATAGCTGACAGGTTTATTTACCGCAACTTTTGTTCCGCCAAAGTGCTGATCAATATATTGCTTCACCGCTTCGGTATGATACAACGCAGCTACTTTTTGCAAGATTGGGTCATTTTGACGATCTGCAGCAGTCGCGAGAATGTTGACATTCATTTTTGTGCTCTGGTCAATTGGCTCGTAATAAATTGAATCTTTAAGTACGTTCAAACCACCTTCCATTGCAAGAGTGTTGCCCAAAACAATTGCATCGACTTCATCTTTTACACGTACAGCCGTTGCCATTTGAATCGGTTTGATTTGAATTTGCTTCGCATTTTCTACGATGTCTGCAGGCGTGCCTTGAACATTGTCAAAACCATCTTTCAGTTTAACCAAACCAGCCGATTGAAGTAATAACAGTGCACGTGATTCATTGGCACCATCATTTGGAATAGCAATGGTTGCACCTGTTTTGAACTCATCCAACTTTTTCACTTTGCTTGAGTAAATACCCATTGGCTCTAAGTAAGTTGTCGCTACTGGTGCAATTTGATCTTTATTGTTGGCATTAAATGCCACCATATAGGCATAAGATTGGAATGCGTTAAGATCAATTTCTTTATTTGCTACCGCTGTGTTCATTGACACGTAATCGGTGAAGTTTTTCACTTCAAGTTGAATACCTGCTGCTTTAGTTTCAGGTAAGTCGGCAATAAAACGCCAAATATCTGCATCTGAACCAGTCGATGCCATAGTGACAGTGTGTAGAGCAGAAGAATCTTTTTGTGCCGCGTCAGTCGCAGGCGCTTCTTGTTTGCCACAGCCAGCCAAGCCAACTGAAAGACCAAGTACAAGACCAAGGAGCTTTTTCATGAATATATCCCGAGCAAGTTTAAGCAGTGCCTAAAGTTGCCAATGATTGAGAAGAATCAAATCAGCACGATGGATGGAATCGCATGATGATGATTTTGTATGTTTCTCAAATATGTTGTAGGTATTGTTTGAGTACTGAAAAAGTCAGCCCACAGCTCAATCAATAATTTTGAGATGGATGGGCAATTCACTTTTTCAAAAGATGCACCATCATAACAATAAAAAATAATTCTATATAGTGCTGTGTATGTTATGCATATCACTGTTTTTACAACAGAAAGCGAATAAGTCAAAATAAGTTCTTATAAATAAATATATTCTGTAAAGATTAAGGATTTGAACAAGTGTTTAAATATTTAGGTGCTTTAAAATTTATTCTGCAATCGATAGTAAAAAACGAGATATGAAATTGTCGGTATGAAATCGGCTTAGTTACAAGAATCAGAACATGGCTGTAAATACATAAAAGAAGTTATGAATGATTTTTCCAACGATAATATATCGCCCATATATAAGGCAAACAGAGTAACAATGAACCTATCCCTATAAAAACATAAGCCAAATATATTAATCCTGCAAAAATAAAAAGTATTTGCAATGTAAACTCAACGAATATTGAAATTAAAAATTCTTTGAAGCTTTTTATTTTTTGCATGTTTATTGATCTAAAGTATTTTATAAACGTAGATCATCACAATGTACATGGGTTACAACCTGATAAACAAAAAGCTCGTACAGTGACGAGCTTTTTTATGGACTTAAATTTTTAGGCTAAACTAAAAATTTTAAGCATTTTCACGAGCAATGGCACGATAGCCAATATCTTTACGATATTGCACACCATCAAAGGTAACTTTTTCGCACAGTTCAAGGGCTTTAGCTTGCGCTTCGCCAATGGTATTACCGAGCGCAGTTACACACAGTACACGACCACCATTGGTCACAATCTCACCATCGGCATTGCTTGCTGTACCTGCGTGGAATACTTTCGCATCTGCCATTTGTGTTTCTAAACCAGAAATCACATCACCTTTGCCTGAAGTTTCAGGGTAACCCGCAGTCGCCAATACAATCCCGACAGTTTTGCGTTCATCCCAGTCTGCTTCGGCAGGTAAGTTGCCAGCAATACCTGCTTCAACCAAATCTACCAAAGATGACTTTAAGCGCATCATAATTGGTTGTGTTTCTGGGTCACCAAAACGGCAGTTAAACTCGATCACTTTTGGTTGACCTTTGTCGTCAATCATTAAGCCTGCGTATAAGAAACCTGTATAAACATGACCGTCTTTTTTCATACCTTCAACAGTAGGACGCATCACTTCATTCATGGTTTTTTCAAATACGTCTGCAGTCACGACAGGGGCAGGAGAGTATGCACCCATACCACCAGTATTTGGACCTTGGTCGCCTTCAAAAATACGCTTGTGGTCTTGTGAAGTTGCCATAGGAAGGATGTTGTCGCCATCAATCATACAAATGAAAGAAGCTTCTTCACCTGCAAGGAATTCTTCAATGACTACACGTGAACCTGCATCACCAAATTTGTTGCCTGCTAGCATGTCATCAATTGCATCAAATGCTTCTTGATTGGTCATCGCCACGATCACGCCTTTACCTGCAGCAAGACCGTCCGCCTTGATCACGATTGGAGCACCATTTTTTTCAACAAATGCTTTTGCCGCATCAACTTCGGTGAATACGTCATAGAATGCAGTTGGAATGTTGTGACGTTTTAAAAAGTGCTTGGCAAAGGCTTTAGAACCTTCAAGCTGTGCAGCAAACTGGGTTGGGCCCCAAATTTTTAAACCCGCTTCACGGCAGGCATCTACTACACCATTGACCAGTGGTGCTTCAGGGCCAACAATGATTAAATCAACAGCATTATTTTTGGCAAAGTCGATGATTGCAGGGTTATTTTGAATATCTAACGCTACATTCTCGCATTTGTTTTCTGTTGCCGTACCTGCATTACCCGGTGCAACGAAGACTTTAGCGACTTTGTCATCTTGTGCGATTTTCCATGCCAACGCATGTTCACGACCGCCGCTACCTAAAACTAAAATATTCATCTAAAAATCCCTCAAAGAATAAAATCCCCCTAGCGAAGCTATGCTTTTCACCCTTGAAAAGGAAGGAGATTGTGCATAAAAACACAGTTCCCTTACGTGAAAAGTCCCCCTTTTATAAAAAAGGGGGATTTCGGAGGATTATTAAATACGACTTCTAATTAATGAGTTTAATTAGTGACGGAAATGACGCATGCCAGTGAAGACCATTGCAATACCAGCTTCATCTGCTGCTGCAATCGTTTCTTCATCACGCATAGAACCACCCGGTTGAATAATGCATTTGATACCAGCTTTAGCTGCGTTATCAATACCATCACGGAATGGGAAGAATGCGTCAGATGCCATTACTGCACCTTCAACCACTAAACCTGCATGTTCTGCTTTAATGGCAGCAATACGAGCAGAGTTTACACGGCTCATTTGACCTGCACCAACACCAATGGTCTGACGGTTTTTTGCATAAACAATTGCGTTCGATTTTACGTATTTCGCAACTTTCCAAGCAAAGATCATGTCGTCAATTTCTTGTTCAGTTGGTGCACGTTTGGTCACAACTTTTAAGTCATCTTTAGTGATCATGCCCAAGTCTTGATCTTGAACCAATAAACCGCCGTTGACACGTTTGTAATCCATTTGTGGAGCGCGTGCATCAATCGCAGGAAGTTCGCCACATACCAGTACACGTACGTTTTTCTTCGCGCCAGTCACTTCAAGTACGCCATCAGCAATGCTTGGTGCAATGATCACTTCAACGAATTGACGGTCTACAATCGCTTGTGCAGTCGCAACGTCTAACTCACGGTTAAACGCAATGATGCCACCAAATGCAGATTCAGGGTCAGTTGCATAAGCAAGGTCATAAGCTGCTTGAATACCGTCTAAAGAGACAGCAACACCACATGGGTTCGCGTGTTTTACGATCACACAAGCAGGTTTTGCAAATGATTTCACACATTCAAGTGCGGCATCAGTATCTGCAATGTTGTTATAAGATAATTCTTTACCTTGAAGCTGTTTCGCTGTAGAAACAGAAGCTTCAGTTGCAGCAGGGTCTACATAGAACGCTGCAGATTGATGCGGGTTTTCGCCGTAACGTAAATCTTGCGCTTTGTTCAATTGTGTATTGAATGTACGTGCAAATTGGTCAGCAGTACCTTCTTCTTTACCTACACGTGCACCTAAGTAAGAGGCGATCATGCCGTCATATTGTGCAGTGTGTTCAAATGCTTTCACTGCCAAATCAAAACGAGTTTCGTAAGACAATGCACCGTTGCTTTTCATTTCTGCAATAACAGTCGCATAGTCAGAAGCATTTACTACAATACCTACAGAAGCATGGTTTTTCGCTGCAGCGCGAACCATAGTAGGGCCACCAATGTCGATGTTCTCAATCGCATCTGCAAGTGAACAATTTGGTTTTGCAACAGTCGCAGCAAATGGATAAAGGTTAACAACAACCAAGTCGATGGCATCAATATTGTGTTCTGCCATGACTGCTTCGTCTAGACCACGACGAGCCAAGATACCGCCATGAATTTTTGGGTGTAACGTTTTTACACGACCATCCATCATTTCAGGGAAACCAGTATGCTCTGATACTTCTACGACAGCAATATTGTTGTCTTTAAGCAACTTATAAGTACCGCCAGTAGATAAAATTTCTACCCCAAGAGCAGCAAGGTCTTGTGCAAATTCAACAATACCTGTTTTGTCAGAAACAGAGATTAAAGCGCGTTTAATAGTCATGATCTTCGTCACAGTTTTCAATTACAGATTAAAACAAACTAGCAAAATGCAGGTAAAAAAAATGCCTGCGGAGGTCGCAAGCATTTTATCACTTATTCACTCATTAAACCGTGAGCTTTTAACTTTTTACGTAAAGTACCACGGTTTAGTCCAAGAATTTCAGCAGCGCGTGTTTGGTTACCGCGAGTGTATTCAAGAACAACAGATAAAAGAGGTTTCTCCATTTCTGCTAACACCATGTCATACACTTGTGAAGGTTGTTCACCTTGTAGTTGTGCAAAATAATGGCGAACTGCGCGATCTACGTGAATACGTAAAGCAACATCAGATTGTGCAGTAAAAATAGGAGATTTGCTATTCATGCGAATTAATCCGAAAATCAGATATCACTGGGATAAAGTGATATATCAATGTGGTCTATAAATTAAATGAACTCCGTTTTAGATCCTAAAACGGGAAGTTCTAAAACTGGAACATTTAGCTTGCCACAACTCTAGGCATTGGTCGAAATTTAAGCGTAACAATACATTAATAATTGTTACAGACCAAAATCAAAACAAAAAATCTACTCTGTACGCGATATATAAAAATAAAGCGCATTAGACAGATCTATATTTGTTGTGAATCTTGCGAGGAGTTTGCAGCACAAAGCTTTCGTGGCGCGTATGATACCATTGTATGAGAAAAAGTGAGCAAGAAAACTGCAATTTTTTTAATTTTTTTCGCTATTTTTTCACTATTTTTTTGTGAATTAAGGCTTGATAATTTCTAAAGTATAGGCATCGAAGTCGTTTCGTGATATTGGAACTAAAATGTCAAACTTAAATGGACTGTTTTTAGGAATACGTTGAATGCTCGAAAGACTTTCGACCAAATACTCCTGTGGGGAATAGATGTAAGTCGATAATGTTTGTTGTTTTTCTTTTAAAGTGACTTTGATATTAGGCAAAGCCAAGCTTTTATCATAGTAATTGATCAGCTCACCCGTAAATTGTGTATTCATACGATCTACACGTTTAACCTTCACGCGATTTGCTGAAATTAAGCTATAGCGTTCTTCTAAACTGCTACAGTTAAAAAATTGACAGACTTGGGTAAACACAGAATTCAGTGCAGGGCTGCTGTTTAAAAACTTTGGGTTAAACCACAAAATTTGGAAGATCAACAAGCCAATCAATAAAAGATTAATAATTCCCCAAAGTAAGTAGTAACCATTGCCATGCTTTTTTTCACTTTCAAGATCAGGCGCAGACAACTTCATGGCAGGAATGTTGCCAATCGGTTCAGTACTGAAATAATTGAGGTTATTCAGATAGGTTTTCAGATCAATATTGGAATGTTCAACTTTACGCTGAAAAATATCTAAAATATGTTGCGGTTGCGCAAGTTCAGCAGTTGCCTGCATAAAACTGCGGTTTTGAATGTGATGTAATTGTGATGTGACTGAGTTTTTATTTTGAGGAAAGGCAAATACCAAATGCGAAAGAGCATTAAAGGTATTGTCGCATTTAGGACAACAAACCATCCCTTGCGCAACGGTCAGCTGCGCAACGGATACTTTATAAACAGTTTGGCATTCAGGGCACTTGGTTTGCTTGTCACTCATAACTCAAAAATTACAGTTAGTGGGGATGGCGTTTCCCAGAAATTCGACACCAGTTTTCTTCACGTTTTTCGACTTGTACTATATCAAAAAATTCAGAATAAACACTAGAAACTTCAGCAACTTGCTCTTCAATTACACCTGCAAGTGCGAACTCGCCCTCAGATTTAATTAAAGTTGCAAACTCTGGCGCAAGCATCATCAATGGGCCTGCCAAAATATTGGCAACTAAAATGTCTGCTTTTTCATTACCGATGGTTTCATTGAACTCTTCTGGAAGTCCCACATATAAGTTTTTAAGTACACCGTTGAGTTCTGCATTTTGTTTGGTCGCTAAAACTGCTTGCGGGTCAATATCAGTCGCATAGACTTTTTTTGCACCGAGCAACAAAGCCGCTACTCCTAAAATACCTGAACCACAACCGTAGTCGATCACGACTTTATCTTTTACATTGGTTTTACCTAACCATTGCAGGCACAGGAACGTACTGGCATGGTTACCTGTACCAAAAGCCAAACCTGGGTCAAGTTTAATATTGACTGCATCTGCCTCAGGTGGTTCTAACCATTCAGGTACAATCCAGAATTTCTCTGCAATCTGGATTGGCTCGTAGTAATCCATCCATGAGCGTTCCCAAACCTGATCTTCCAAAAATTCACTGCGTAAAGGGGCATCTGGCATTTGCGCACGAATAAAGGTTTCTAAGGCTGCAACATCAATTTCTTCACCTTCGTCTTGTGCATAAATACCTGTCACAATGACTTTGTTCCAAAGTGGTGTTTCACCTGGCAGTGGCTCAAGTAAGTCCTGATTTTCCGCATCATCTAAGGTTACGCTGACTGCACCCAATGAACTGAGCAGGGTTTCAGTAAAATCGACTTGCGCTTGATCAACAGTAATATGTATTTGTAACCACTTCACGGAGATAACCTAAAATTTAATGCGAAAGCGCTATTGTAACTGAACTGGTGCAGGCGCTGTTATTTTTTATTCGGATTGCGAAAGGGAAAACTCTATACGATTGGAAGTTTCAAATTCGCTTTATGCTTATAGTCGAATAATGTGACAAAAATATAACTCTAAAAAATATAAGTTAAGAATTTGTTTGAACCATCATCGCTCAATCATCCCCAAAACAGTCAAATTGCTGGATTGGGGATGATTGAGAGACTTGTTTAGGATGCAGATTGCTCCGATGCAGGTGTCGGCACAAATTTATTTAGTAATGTGCCTAAAATTGCGGCAAAAATATACATGAAAATAGAATAAACCGCAGCAGGCATGGCAATGGTTGAGCTTGACATAACGGTTAGGGCGATGGTCATTGCAAGGGTACTGTTGTGAATGCCAATTTCAAAGGCGCAGGCACGGGCTTGTTGGCTGTTCACACCAAAGAAACGCGGGACAAAATAACCAATCAATAAACTGCAGGCACAGAACAGGGCAGTGGCAAGTCCTACATCTGCCAAATAAAGCATGATGTTATTTCGCTCTTTGGCAATCGCGCCAATAATAATCACTATCAGAAAAACCACAGCAAAAATACGCACAGGTTTGTTTAAACGGTCTGCCGTTTGCGGGCTAAAATGGCGTACCAACATCCCTAAAGTGACAGGGATAATAATAATTAAAAACACCTGCAATACTTTGGCAAATTGTAAGCCAACTTGTTGCCCATCCTGCATAAAATGCTGAATGGCAAAGTTGACAATCAGGGGCAAGGTAAATGCTGCAATCACGGAATTCACGGCAGTGAGGGTGATGTTTAGTGCAATATCACCTTTATATAAGTAGCTAAATAAGTTGGCTGTTGGCCCACCTGGAGATGCTGCTAGTAGCATGAGTCCGACTGCAAGCAGTGGTGGTAAATTCAGCAGTTTACAAATAAAGAATGCAATTGCTGTCAGGACGACCAATTGACAAAATAAAGCAATAAACACTGCTTTGGGGTGTTTGCTCACCCGTTTAAAGTCGTTAGGAGTGAGTTCTAAGCCAAGTCCAGCCATGACCACGGCCAAAGCCAGCGGCAAAAATATTGTGATTAATCCTGAATCCATAAACACTCCTTTGTTTTTACATCTACAATAATTTATTTGATATTTAACTGTTTGTTTAATATGTAGTTAATTTTGCTCACGTTTTAAATTGTATTTTTATTGTGGTTTAAACTCTGCTCCTGTTTGTGTTGATGGGCAAGTTTGGCCGATTGTCTAGCTAACATACTCCCTAAAATAAAGCTGAACATATACATAAAAATGGTGTAAATCGCAGAAGGAATGGCAATTTCAGTGCTTTGCAAAACCGATAGCGCAACGGTTAAAGAAACAGCAGTGTTATGAATGCCAATTTCAAAACAACAAGAGCGTGCTTGTTGATCAGGCACACCCGCCAAATACGGCACAAGATAACCAATAAGTAAACTTAAAAAGCAAAAAAGCGCTGTGGCGATACCAATCGCACTGAAATAGTCAAAGACATTGGCGCGTTCGCGGAAAAGCGCATAAAAGAATAAAGCGAAAATGAAATAAATGGACATCAAACGCATAGGTTTGCCCAACTGTAATGCAATTTGTGGCATTGCATTACGCACCGCCATTCCTACACAAACAGGCACAATAATCAGTAAAAAAACCTGTGCCATTTTTTCAATTGGCATGCCAATTTGTTGTTGATCGGTCATAAAATACAGAAAAGACAAATTAACAATAAAAGGCAGCGTAAAGGTCGCCATCACAGAGTTCATTGCGGTTAGGGTAATATTTAGGGCAACGTCACCTTTATAAACATAGCTAAATAAGTTCGCAGTAGGCCCCCCTGGTGAGGCAGCAAGCAGCATTAAGCCAATTGCCAAGAGCGGTGGCAATTCTAAAAATAAACAAATTGAAAATGCTAAAACAGGCAAAATGACCAATTGTGAAAAAAGCGTTAAAAAAATGACTTTAGGAAATTGATTGACCCGAATAAAGTCTTTAGGCGTGAGTTGTAAGCCTAAGCCCATCATCATCACAGCTAAGGTCAGTGGTAGAAAAAAGGTAAAAAAGCCTGAATCCATAGCACATCCTTTATTTTTTTCTTATGGGTATAATTTTCCCTCTCTTTGCAGTGTAATTGTTTTTTGAGCTTGTGCAATAAACAAAGCAGTCACTTCTTATAAATGACTGCTTTGGTGTTATTTTCATGCTTTCAGTTTGAATGAATACCCGATCTGTTCATGAAAATATAGATTAACTGATTGATCACATTGCAGCAGGGCGTGGTGGCGTAAAGCCTAAGGCACATTTGCCTTTTAACTCAGTACCATTGACTGTAATGACGGTGCTTTGCGCATCTGCCATACAAGAACGGTATAATTCAGGCTCATTGCCTTGTAATTGCACTGCTTTAGATGAACTAAAGAATTGTGGTTCACAGGTACCATTCCAGATAATCCCACGATAAGCAAAGCTTACAGGTGCGCCCTGAGTTTTACCTTTACAGACTTGCTGGAATTTTTGCGCGTTATAGACGGTTTCTACTTTATCATTTGCCTGCACTGCAAATGGACTGAAAAATAAGCCACAAAGCATAGAGGACAGCAAAATTTTCTTATTCATGATGTTTCCCTTTGTTTCTCATATCTGTGCTATTAGGATAAAAAATAGACAAATTAAAACAACGGTGATCTGGTTAATTTTTAGGTCTAAATGTTTTTATGTACAGTAAAAATGCAAATTTGGATTACAAAATATTAATTTTGTAGCGCGGTTAAGCCAATAAAATCGACTGAATCTGTCAACTTATGCCACAAGTTTTGCTATAATATTCCGTCTTTATTTTTTATCTCTCATTGACCATTATGCACTATCCTAAAGTTTACGATGTCATTGTTATTGGTGGCGGTCACGCAGGCACCGAAGCGGCGCTTGCAGCAGCACGTATGGGTCGTCAAACCTTACTCTTAACTCATAACATTGAGACTTTAGGGCAGATGAGCTGTAACCCTGCAATTGGCGGGATTGGTAAGTCGCATTTGGTACGTGAGATTGATGCCTTAGGCGGCGCAATGGCATTGGCTGCCGATAAAAGCGGGATTCAATTCCGTATTTTAAACTCGCGTAAAGGTGCTGCTGTTCGTGCAACACGTGCGCAGGCAGACCGAGTTCGCTTTAAAGCTGCGATTCGCGCCACTTTAGAAAACCAAGCCAATTTAGATATTTTCCAACAAGCAGCCGATGACCTGATTGTAGGAGGCGATACTGTAAAAGGTGTAGTCACTCAAATGGGGATTCGTTTTGATGCGAAAACCGTGGTATTGACCACAGGTACATTCTTGGGTGGTGTGATTCACATCGGTTTAGAAAAATCGAGCGGTGGTCGTGCAGGCGATCCTCCATCAATTGCTTTGGCGGCACGTTTACGTGAATTAAATTTGCCTGTTGGGCGTTTAAAAACAGGTACGCCACCACGTATTGATGCACGCTCAGTCGATTTTTCGGTCATGATTCCGCAGCCAGGTGATTTCCCATCACCAACCATGTCATTCATGGGTGATGTGTCGATGCACCCTGAACAAGTGAACTGCTATATCACCCATACCAATGAACGTACTCACGAAATTATTCGTGGTGGTTTAGATCGTTCACCGATGTATACAGGTGTGATTGAAGGTGTTGGCCCACGTTACTGCCCATCGATTGAAGATAAAATTCACCGTTTTTCTGATAAAGACTCGCATCAGGTATTTTTGGAGCCTGAAGGTTTAGATACACATGAATTGTATCCAAACGGGATTTCAACCTCTTTACCGTTTGATGTGCAGTTCGAGTTAGTTCGTTCAATTCGTGGTATGGAAAATGCGCATATTTTGCGTCCGGGCTATGCAATTGAATATGATTACTTCAATCCACAAGCCTTGAAATTCACTTTGGAAACCAAAGCCATTAATAACTTGTATTTTGCAGGTCAAATTAATGGTACGACTGGCTATGAAGAAGCGGGTGCGCAAGGTGTGTTAGCTGGTTTGAATGCGGCACGTCGCGCTTGGGATCAGGAACAATGGACACCAAAACGTGACGAAGCTTATATTGGTGTATTGGTTGATGATTTGATCACGCTAGGTACCAAAGAACCGTACCGCATGTTTACCTCACGTGCGGAATACCGTTTGATGTTGCGTGAAGATAATGCCGATCAGCGTTTGACGCCAATTGGTCGTGAGCTTGGTTTGGTGGATGACACTCGTTGGGCAGCTTACTGTGAAAAAATGGAAGCAGTAGAACGTGAAACAGGGCGTTTACAACATTTGTGGGCTGCACCAAACAACCCAATGGGTAAAAAATTTGTTGAAATGACAGGTGCAGATTTATCTAAAGAATGTTCTGCGATTGATCTGTTAAAACGTCCAAATATCAGTTTTGCGCAAATCGCAGAATTAACGGGTTCAGACGTTTCTGCACAAGTGGGCGATCAAATTGAAATTGCAGTGAAATATGCAGGTTATATCAACCGTCAGCATGAAGATGTCGCACAATTAAAACGCTTGGAAGAAACCAAAATCCCTGCCGATTTTGATTATGATGCAGTGTCAGGTTTATCGCGTGAAATCACGCTAAAATTGAAGCATGTTTTGCCTGAAACTTTGGCACAAGCCAGTCGTATTCCAGGTGTGACACCTGCCGCAGTTCAATTGGTGATGATCACCATTCGTAAAAATGCACAGTCACGTAAATCTGCTTAAGGTTTGATGGATTGATGAAGAAGCCCACAATTTAAATTGCGGGCTTTTTTATGCGCCAAAGTAAATCAGATGCTAAGCAAAGAAGAAGTTGCGTATAAGAATAAATCTGATTTCGACTGCATATCTTATGATTTCACAGCTAGATCAGGAGCATTTAAAGTGACACTTATCAACATAGATAGGAGCAAAATATGACTTTAAAAAGCATTCGTTATAGTACAGCCGAGCTAGCATGCCTACGTTGTATGATGCCGAGTCAATGTTAACTTTAACTTCAATCACAATAATTAGATTTGAACAAGAACGATAATGCTATCGCCCCAATATATTTGGGGCTTTTTTATTCCTGAGTTTGATGCACCGCATTGGCAACTTCTACAGGTTCAATCTGAATTAGCTTTTTACCAAAACTACGCAACCACCAAACCAATTGTGAGGTAAACGGCACAGTGGCAGTCACCAACACATTACCATTTTCCAGTGTTTCCATAGTTTGATCTTTGCTTAATTGGCTTTCATCGAAGTATATGGCATCAGCTTTTTGCATGGTAAGTTTGAGCTGAATATTTTCAGTAGCTTTACTGAAATCGACTCTAAAACCTAATTCGCCAGATTCAATATAGGCATCAATATCAAAATTAACAGGATGCAAGGCGCGTGAATCTAAAACTTTGGCTGCTTTAAAACGATGCAGGGCAAAGGTTTGAATGTCGGTTTTGTCAAATCGAGTACAGATTAAATAAATCACCGCACCTTTTTGCACCAAAGCCAAAGGATTCAGCACATAAGTTTTTTCTTCGCCTGAATTGCTGCGTGATTGATAAATACATTCTAGTTGTTTGTCTTGGAGCAAGCCTTCATATATCGCCTGTTGTGCATTGCGGTCTACGACTGGTGGAATTAAAGGTTGTGTTGCAGGCACAATTCGCACACGATTAATCCATTGGCGGACATTGTTTTGGGTCGATAGACTGCGTCGTGCCAAATCAAACCATGGGTTCATTTCTTCAATCAAACTTGGCGGCAGCAGATGTTTTAAATGTTCCTCGACCATCATAAACGTTACCGCTTGAGAGCTGGTCATGTGCGGTAAACTTTGAATCGGTGCATCTGAACGCCAGCGCCAACCTTGTGGTACGGTACCATTACTTTCAATTGGAAAGCGCTGAGAAATTTGATTTAAGTCACGTTGAATCGTACGCAAACTAATGTCGATACCTTCACGTTGCAGGACATCGTGTAATTCACGTGTGCCCATCCATTTACCTGTAGAAAGGCGCGATAAAATTTGCCATTGGCGATATAAACTATTCGATGTTTCTTTTTCTTGTATAGACATATTCAATATTTACTAGGTCAATTCATACGGATGAAAACTTGTTCTTCCACACAATAAGAAAACTCGGAATGATTAGCAAGTTTTTTACTGAAAAAGGGCAAAATATAACCGCAGATTTTGCAGTAAATATCACAAAATTTGGACGGGCAAAGTTAATCAAATAATAGAAGTGAATCAGAAACTATGACCTCAAGCCATACTTGGATCAATTAGAAAAGCAAGATTGAATAGTTGTGTTTAAGTGAAAACCCGTCATTGTTTTGTATGGTAGATACAGGTTTATGTAAATAAAAGCGGTCTGAGTGGATGAGTGCTGTAGGTTAATTGGGCAAGGCGATTGAGGTGCTTTATCGCGATGAATTATCAACAGACCTTAGAGTTAGGAGGATGAAACAACCGTGAATTTATCTAGCAGCGATGCGCGAGAAATTTTTTGGTTAGCCCGATATTTAACCCGTATTCAATATGTATGTCAGCAATTTCCATTTAAACAAAATGATGCTGCTTTGACTTATGCACATGCCTTTTGTTTGCCTGCATTTGATGCAGCTTCTTTAAATGAATTGATTTTAAACGAAGAACAGCCTGCTTCATTTGCGATGCAGTTTGAGCAAACACGGACAAAAATTCAAAACTTGGCACAGGTGTTTTCTAAAGCTACTTATGTTGAATTACAGCAATGTATTCAAAATGCGTGCGATAACGCGAGTTATATTTGTGATGTGGTACAAGACTGCGAAGCACTATTAGATGCAGAACCACAGCAGATATATTTATTTTTCCAATTGGGGCAAAAAATTGAACAATTAGACCGACAAATTCGGTTAAAACAATCGACTGAAAAGACTTTGTCGCAATTGGAAATGATTGTGCAATGCCTAAAAGATTTAGGTTGGACGTCGTTTGTAGACGCATGGCAACAGCTGAAACAGCAACCCGATACCATGCATTTTTATCACTTTAGTGATCATATTCAGCACTTACTTTCGGTGGATTAAGCAGAACTTGTCATGTCAAATTAATCGACAACAATATTATTTTAAGCTCTGTGTAGTTAAAAAAATAGTGGAAGCCGAAGCTCCCATTATGTCTTAACTTATTACTGGCTTTGAACAGCTATCAAATTCAATAGCTTTGACTCGTGCAGTACTTTCGGCTCGGTTACTTAGTCGCGTTCAACCGCAAGTGCAACACCCATACCACCGCCGACGCAAAGCGTTGCGATGCCTTTTTTTGCATCACGGCGTTGCATTTCGTGTAGTAACGTCACAAGGATACGGCAACCAGAAGCACCAATCGGGTGACCGAGGGCAATTGCACCGCCATTCACGTTTACTTTATCTAAGTCTAAGCCTAGTTCTTTGGCAACGCCTAAAGCCTGAGCGGCAAAGGCTTCGTTAGCTTCAATCAAATCAACTTGATCTAAGCTCCAGCCTGCTTTATTCAGGGTTTTCTTTACCGCTTCAACAGGGCCAAGACCCATAATTTCAGGCTCAATACCCGACATTGCATAGGCTTTAATACGTGCTAAAGGTTGTAGACCTAAGGCTGCAGCTTTGTCTGCACTCATCATCAACACTGCTGCTGCACCATCGTTAATACCAGAAGCATTGCCTGCGGTTACGCTGCCATCTTTTTTGAACGCAGGGCGTAATTTATTCAGGCTTTCAAGGGTAGTATTGGCTTTGATGTATTCATCTTCAGCAAATACAATTGGGTCGCCTTTACGCTGTGGAATGCTTACAGCCGCAATTTCATCTTTAAATTTACCAGCCGCTTGTGCTGCAGCCGCGCGTTGTTGTGAAGTCAGTGCCAATTGGTCTTGTTCTTCACGGTTTAAACCCAGTTTTTCTACAATATTTTCTGCAGTAATACCCATGTGATATTGGTTATAGGCATCGGTTAAACCATCAGCCACCATGCTGTCGATCAACTGGGCATTCCCCATTTTTTGACAGTTTCGCAATTGCATATAGTGTGCGCTTTGTGACATTGATTCTTGACCACCAGCAACCACAATTTCTGCTTCATCACACTGAATCGCTTGTGCAGCCAAATGTACGGCACGTAAACCTGAACCACACACCACGTTAAGCGTTGATGCAGGTACTTGCACAGGAATACCTGCAGCAATTGCGGCTTGGCGTGCAGGGTTTTGTCCTACACCTGTGGTGAGTACGTTGCCCATAATCACCTGATCGACTTGTTCAGGCTGTACTTTGGCACTGTCTAATACCGCACGAATTGCTGTTTGCCCCAATTGTGGTGCAGATAAAGAAGCGAGGCTACCTAAAAAGCTACCAATTGCAGTACGTTTTGCAGCAACAATGACAACATCTTTCATTTTATATCCTTAAATCTTATGTTCACGTTTCTGTGGATGCACATGATATATAGCATGTGCATTACTGATGTTATATGACTGATTAAAATAAATTTACCAAAACATAGCGACCTGGTGCTGCTTCTATTGTTGGATATTGTGCATTACCTAAGGCACGGGCAGGGACTTGTTCGCCTGCATACGGTGTGACCCAAGCCTGCCAGCGTAGCCACCAAGACTCAGGATGATACTCTGCACCATCTAGCCATTGCTTGGTATTTTCAAACTTGGCAGAGTTGGTATAGCAGCCGTATTTATTACGACTTGGCGGATTCACAATGCCTGCCACGTGTCCAGATTCACCAAGTACCAGTGTAGATTCACCGCCTAAGTAATCTGCACCACGGAAGCTTGTATCCCAAAGTGCGATATGATCTTCCTGCGTTGCAATAAAGAAGCTTGGTGTTTTGACACGAGAAAGGTTGAGTCCAACACCGTTTACTTTCACTGCGTTTGGTGAAATCAATTCATTATTCAAATACAAATTACGCAATAAGAAATTATGAATTTTGGTAGGAATATTGGTGCCGTCGCTGTTCCAATACAAAATATCGAAATCTGAAGGCTCTTTGCCTTTTAAATAGTTCTCGATGTAGTAGTTCCAGTACAGGGTATTTTCACGTAACAAACTGAACGTAACTGCCAATTGGCGACCATCAAAATAACCGAATTGATTATTTAAGGTTTCTAAACCATTAATCACAGGTTCATTAATAAATACGCCTAAGCTGCCTGGGTTTTCAAAGTCGATAATGGTTGCCATATACGTGGCAGATTTCACATGACTTTTCAGGCGTTTTGCCACGTAATAAGCCTGCGTTGCAGCAAGTAAAGTACCACCAATACAATAGCCGATACAGTTGGCTTCTTTTTCTCCTGTAATTTCTTCAATAACACGCAAAGCTTCAACCGCACCTGCGGTGATCAGATCAGCGAAAGTGAGTTCTTTTTGTTCAGCATTTGGGTTACGCCAAGACATTAAAAAGACCGTATGACCTTGCTGACGTAACCAGTTCACCAATGAGTTTTGTTCGCGTAAATCCAGCACATAATATTTATTAATAAATGGCGGCACGATTAGAATCGGGGTTTGATATACATTTTCTGTGGTTGCTTCATATTGCAACAACTGGAAAATTTCATTTTCAAAGACCACTGCGCCTGGTGTATAGGCTAAATCTTTACCCAAGCTAAAAGAGTCACTATTGACTATGCGAATAGATAAATATTTTCCGCTATTGACCACATCATCATGGAAAATTTGCATACCACGGACAAGGTTTTCGCCTTGTTCGGTAATGGTTTGCTGAATCACTTCAGGGTTAGTCCAAAGAAAATTGCTTGGTGATAAAGCATTAATCATTTGACGGGTAAAAAAGTGAATGCGGTAACGCACTTTGTCTGGAATGCCTTCTACGACATCCACCATATTTTGTACCAGTTGGCTAAACAGCAAATAAGACTGCGATAACAGGTCAAAATTGGGTTGTTCTTGCCATAATGGGCTGTTAAAACGACGATCACCACTTTCAGGTTGAATGAATGGTTCGATGTCTTTTGCCACACTGCGCATCATCACATTTTGGTAGATTTGCATTTGACCTTGCCACCAGCTCCATTGCATTTCCATCAAGCGTGCTGGATTTTTAGACAAAGCTTCAAAGAACATAGACATATCTTCTTTGTTGAGCTGTGTTAAGGCGTCATTAATAGGGCTTTGCCCATAATAAAATTCTTGTAGTTTTTTCCAGATATCATCGTGGCTAGAGAAAAATTGTAATATATTTTCTTTGAATTGAAATGAGTTCTGTTTCATTTCATCGCTCCATAGCACATGGCTTTTAGCAATCAAATTGAGTGCAAGGCTGAAACTAAAACGGGGAAATTTTCACACTTCCCCGTAACATTCGTCCTGATAACGCATGGTTTTCAGAGCAGTGTTTATTTATTATTTGGCATTGAATCGCTGACTAACTTTTCAAATTCTGCTTTGACTTCTGAAGTCAGTGTTGCTAATTTTTTGCCATCTTCAATCATTTGCTGACTGAGTTTGTTCATAGTTTCTAATTGCTTGGTGGTGCAGTTCACCATGCTTTGCATGTCTTTCACTTCGCTATTGGCAAACATTTGTGCTAAACCAATGTTGGCATAGTTGCGTGCTGCTTCTAATTGTAGGTTGGTTAAGTTAGCAAAATTTTTTGCAACTATACTGTTGAATTTGGTGTACGGTTCAAACACGTTTTTGTATTGAGCATTCATGTTTGAAAATAAGTCGCCGTATAGCATGGGTGTCACTCCAGTAAATAAACTTGTAGATTAAAATGAGGTGTTACACGCTTAGTGCATGTATAAGCCGCCGTTGATTGATAAGGTTTCGCCTGTTACGTATGCAGCATGATCACTCACTAAATACATAACTGCTGCCGCAATTTCGGTAGGGGCGGCAAGACGTTGCAGAGGAATTTGTGCTTCAATGCTTTTAATTACTTCTTCGCGCATGGCTGTGACCATCGGGGTTGCGGTATAACCTGGTGCAACGACGTTCACGCAGATATTTGAACGTGCGCCTTCTTGCGCCAAAGCTTTGCTAAAGCCGATGATGCCTGCCTTAGTTGCAGAGTAGTTGGCTTGACCAAATTGACCTTTTAAACCGTTCACCGAACTAATGTTCACAATGCGACCAGACTTTTGTTCTAACATTTTGTTAAATACAGGCTGAGTCACGGTAAAAAGTGTTTTTAAGTTGGTTTCAATCACTTCAGACCACTGCGTATAGCTCATTTTTTTGAAAGTTGCATCGCGGGTAATACCAGCATTGTTGACCAACACATCTACACGACCTTCAGCATCAATTGCTTCTTGAATGGCTGCTGTAGCCGCTTCATGCTCATTTAAGTTGGTTAAAACAAAGCGCACATCACTTTCTGTAAAGCCTTCGTCTTTAAGCCATTGCTTTTCGCGATCTTCTTCTCTTGGTACAACCGTTGCAATAATTTTATAGCCTGCTGTAACCAGTTGACGGCAAATCTCACTGCCAATACCACCTAATGCACCCGTCACTAAAGCTACTTTTTGTTCAGACATATTCTTTTCCTAAGCAGAATAAGGTTATAAAAATTAAGGAGTTTTTCCTCTTTATTCTTGTTTAGAAATTAAGCGTTTTATATTTCAAAGAGGCTGCAGTTTGATGATGCTTTGAAGTCAAAAGTAAACAAATATTGGTAATAGATTATTTTCTTATCATGTGGATGCTTTTATAAATGGCTTAAATAGTCGTGAAGTCATTGATTCATCGTAGCGCGCAGCACAAACTTCTGAGAACTGGTGAAATGTGATTAATCCATGAATTTGAAGCGATGTGGCAGTTTAAAGACAGTGCGCGAGCATATTGTTTTTTCTTGAGATTTTGAGTGTGATTTTCAGCTAAATATTTGGATGACTGTAAAGCGCTAAATGCAAATGTGGGTGACCACAAATTTTTATCAATATGAATGGAAATAAAGTGAATTTAAGAAAATAAAAAGCGAAAAGAAAAATATAAGAAAGAAAAAGAGAATGGCTTAGACGATTGCATGCAGCAAAACTGCTACATGCAACAGATCGAAAAAAGAAAGTTAAATGCTGGTTGCCTTGCGCTGTGGGCGAGGGCTTAAACGACACAACAACTCATAGCCAATCGTACCATTGGCTGTGGCAACATCATCCACCAAACGGTGTTTGCCCCATAGTTCAACTTGTGTGCCTAATTCAACGTCTAAACCTGTGACATCAATGGCAATCATATCCATAGACACACGACCAAGCACAGGCGTTAATTTTGCACCAATCGCAACAAAATTTGGCTGAACAAATGTACGTGGATAACCATCGCCATAGCCAATTGAAACAATCGCAATTTGCATGGCTTGTTCTGCAGTAAAGGTTGAACCGTAGCCGACGTGTTCGCCTGCATCAATTTCATTTAGTGCGATCACTTCTGCGCTTAAAGTCATCACAGGCTTTAAGTCGAGTGTATGCACATTATGTGCGGCAAAAGGCGTTGCACCGTAAAGCATAATGCCTGGGCGTACATAATCAAAATGCAATTCGGGATAACGATAGATTGCAGCAGAGTTGCAGCAAGAAGCAAGAATAGGGCTGCAATTGTCTTTGACATGCAAAAATTGTGCGACTTGTTGATCATTCAAAGCATGGTCGCCATCGGCATTGGCAAAATGCATGGTCAACACACAGGTAAAACCTTCGGCTTTGAGCATGTGAATCACATCAATAATTTCAGGAATTTTAAAACCTAAACGATTCATGCCGCTGTTGAGTTTGACCCAGACTTTTAAGCCTTGTGCGATATAATCAGCTTTATGTTGTAGTAGCCAATCGAGCTGTGCTTGATGATGCACTACACATTCCAATTTGTGTGCCAACACACTTTGCATTTCATCGGCAGAAAAAACACCTTCAATCAGGGTGATGGGCTGCGTATATCCCAATTCACGAATTTCTAAGGCTTCTTCAACGCAAGCGACACCAAAGGCATCGCTGTCTTTTAAAGCTGCTAAGCAGTCTTTTACACCATGTCCGTAAGCATTGGCCTTGACCATGCTAACAATTTTTGCTGTTGGGGCAAGTTGTTTGACACGGTTTAAATTATATTGCAGTGCCTGACTGTCAATATAAACTGTTGCTTGGCGCACCCTAAATACTCCTTGGGAATGACAATTGGTAATTTGTGTTAGATACACTGTGGAGTGATAAATAAATACTAAAAATAGTTCTATTTAAAAATATTCACTATTGTAGACCTATCAACCTCAAATAGACATGAACATTTAAGTTTTTGATCATAAATTAATTTAAGATCAAAAATCTATTAGGTTATTGATTGCAAATAATTTGTAAAAGTTTCAGACTTTATTTTTCATATAAAACTATACGTTCTAAAAGCTATTATGGTGTTAGATGCTCTCACTCAGGAAATTCTAAACTGTACGAGTTATGGCAAGATTCAGATGATTGTGGAGAGTGGGTTCGTAATTTAAATGAACTCAAAGAGAGATTAAACAATGCATTTTAAACTTGGATATGTTGAATAAATAATGAAAATATTTTGTTATCTGGGATGGAGTACTTTATTTTTTTGTCAGTCAGTTATGGCTTGTATGCCACATTCACCCAATGACGTTTTTATTGCCCGTTACCAAGGTTCACTGGCAGTACAGGAGAGTTCAGACTTCATTTTTGAACTCAGTTCAGGTCAATTTATTTTTCGCTCAATACTAGATGAGGTTAAATATAAAAAGCCTACTCAATGGTACAGTGGATTTTCAGGTAAAAGTACAGCTAAAAACCAATTAATTATTGGTTTAGCTTATGCACCAGATGGTGCTAAACCCCAGCAATATCAAGTAGTTTCATTTGCAACATTAAACTGTAAGAATGACCAGCTTGTTTTATCTAAACCGATTGTCCCATTTTTAGCTTGGAATAAGCAGACCTCAAATTGTTCTACAGTCGATAGATCAGAGGTTGGGATTTTAGATGGTTTTATAGACTATGATCAGACACATTATTTGGCGCAACTGCAACAAAAGTATCCGACATGCAAGCAATTAAATAAAGCATTTCCATCACTTGAAATGGAAGAAAATAGTCAAGATTATAATTTACTCTCAAGTTGGAAACTATGGTGGGCAAAGTTAATAAGTCAGATTAAAACATGGTTTTAATAAAAAAGAGCAATGCAAGCATTACTCTTCATCATCATACTGAGCATAATACTCAGGAGATAAGTTACTAAAACGCGTATATTGCCCTTCAAAAGCAAGACGTACCGTACCAATTGGGCCGTTACGCTGTTTACCAATAATAATTTCGGCAGTACCTGCTTCTTTAGATTCTTTATTGTAAACTTCGTCGCGGTAAATAAACATGATTAAATCCGCATCCTGCTCAATTGCACCAGATTCACGCAAGTCAGACATCACAGGGCGTTTATTAGGTCGGTTCTCTAATGAGCGGTTGAGCTGTGACAAAGCAATCACAGGGCAGTTCATCTCTTTGGCCAAGGCTTTTAAGCTACGTGAAATTTCTGAGATTTCGCCGACACGGTTATCGCCCATGCCTGGGACTTTCATTAACTGCAAATAATCGACCATGATACAGCCAATTTTACCGCCATGTTGTTTGGCAATGCGTCGCGCACGTGCACGTACTTCCGTAGGCGGCAGGGCAGATGAGTCATCAATATACAAATGCTTTTCTTGCAGTTGTAAAATCGTGCCTGTGACTTTTGACCATTCATCGCCACTGAGTTTACCTGAACGTAAATTCCCTTGATGCACTTTGCCGTATGCAGAAATTAAACGCATTGCGATTGAGTCTGCAGGCATTTCCATAGAGTAGACAAGGGCAGGCAAATCATTGTTAAACAAAACACTTTCGACCAAGTTCATGGCAAAGGTGGTTTTACCCATAGATGGACGCGCAGCGACAATAATCAAGTCACCCGCTTGCATGCCCGAAGTTTTATTATCTAACTCCACAAAGCCTGTGGTTAAGCCTGTGATGTTACCTTCCATTTTAGAAAGTTCATCAAGTTTGTCGAATACATCGGCAACCACGCTCGAAATGGCTTTTGGGCCTTGTGCTTTGGCATTGTTATTATGTTGTTCGGCAATTTGGAAAATATTGGTTTCGGCCAAGTCTAAAATTTCACTTACGCTACGACCTTTGGTGTCATAGGCATTTTGTAAAATTTCAGAACTGACTTTAATCATGTTTCTGAGGGTCGAGAATTCTTTAATTTTCGTGGCATAGGTTTCTAGGTTATAAAAACTAGAAGGCGAGTCTGCCATGAGCTGCATTAAGTATTCTTCCCCGCCTGCAGCTTCAAGTAAATTTTGTTTAATCAGCCAGTCATTCACCAATACGGCATCATAAGGTGAGTTTTCTTTAGACAAAGAATCAATGGCGCGGAAAATATATTTGTGGCGTGTCGCGTAAAAATCAGATTCTTGTAGCACATCACCCACTTGTTCAAAAGATTCGGCCACAGTCATTAACGCAGCCAAAACAGCTTGTTCGATGGCTAAGTTATGCGGTGGGGTACGAAACTCTTTAAGCGGGCTGTTCTCATTTGGTTTTAGATCAGACTTTGCAGTATGTTGCTTTGCGCTAGCAGTCGCCTGTGACATATAAATCCCTGATTTTTAAAACAGTAAATGCTGAATAATGCACGGGGATAGAATTTGAAACTCATATTCTTTCCACTTCCCGATGATACGCCCTCTAGAAAAAAAAGCGAGTAGATTTTGGCGAAGGATAAGTCAAAGCGTGCAGGACGATTTAGGAAAATTGTACTAATCGTATATTCTAAAGACAAAAAAAGAGCATGCGATTAGGCATGCTCTTTTCTTTTGCAGCAAATTACTCAGATACGATAGTAACGAGAACTTCAGCAACAACATCATGGTGCAATTGGATTGCGATGTTGAATTCACCAGTGTGACGAAGCGCACCGTTTGGTAAACGCACTTCTGCACGGTCAACTTCAAGACCAGCATTCGTTAACGCGTCAGCGATGTCACGAGTACCGATAGAACCGAAAAGTTTACCTTCATCACCAGCTTTAGCAGTGATTACGATGTTAACTTCGTTCAATTGGTCAGCACGTGCTTGAGCAGCAGCTAAAATTTCAGCTTCTTGCTTCTCAAGTTCAGCACGACGAGCTTCAAATGCAGCAGTGTTTGCTTCAGTTGCAGCAACTGCTTTACCTTGAGGGATCAAGTAGTTACGGCCGTAACCAGCTTTAACTGAAACTTTATCGCCTAATTTACCAAGGTTCTTAATGCGTTGTAATAAGATAATATCCACAGCTCAACCTCACTTATGATTGTCAGTGTAAGGGATCAACGCTAAGTAGCGAGCTTGTTTAATAGCAAGCGCTAATTGACGTTGGTAACGAGCTTTAGTACCTGTAATACGGCTAGGAACAATCTTGCCATTTTCAGTGATGTACTGTTTTAGTGTATCGATATCTTTGTAGTCGATGTACGTAACGTTCTCAGCTGTAAAGCGGCAGAACTTGCGACGACGGTAAAAACGTGCCATTGATGTTCTCCTTAAGCTTCAGCAGAGTCTTGGTTAGCGTGTTGTGCTTCTTCACGTTGAGCTTTACGCGCACGTTTTTCTTCAGCACTCTTAGCCAATAATGACTCTTCAGTGATAGCGTTTTCACGACGGATGATCAAGCTACGAAGGATCGCGTCGTTATAACGGAACAATTCTTCTAACTCGTCAAGCGTAGTTTGACCACATTCAACGTTCATAAGAATGTAGTGCGCTTTGTGAATTTTGTTAATTGGGTAAGCCAATTGACGACGGCCCCAATCTTCTAAACGGTGAATTTGACCTTCAGCTTCTTTGATGTGAGTTAGGTAACGTTCTACCATACCCACAACTTGATCGCTTTGGTCTGGGTGTACCAAAAGTACGATTTCGTAGTGACGCATTGTCAGCTCCTTACGGTTTATGCAGCCCCTGACTAAATTGAGCCAGAAGCAAGGAGTCACAACCGAAGTTGTGTCGCAAAATTGCGAAGCGTGAATTTTAGAGCTTTTGCCAAGTAAATACAAGGCTTTGTCTAAGAAAAGATCGGCTTGGGTAAAAGAGAGTACGGTATTTTGAATCTATGATTAGAATTTAAATTTTTACTGTGAATTTGTATGTCACTAACTTTTAGAGTGTTTGGGATGAAAATTATTAAGAGCGAATAAGTCGAAGATAGATAAATTGTTTATTGTTTAAGTATTGAAGCGTGGAGGGAGGGTACTCCATTAAAAGATAGAGCTAAACTCTATCTTTTAAAAAAGTATGATTTGCGTGCTTGGTGCGGTTGCTGTAAAGCTAAAACATAAACTCACAACAGTAATTAAAATAACCGAAAATAGGAAAAAGCGTTTTGCCCATAATTGATCATTTTCTGCTTTGAAGCCAATGACGCCAATATAGAACCAATAAATACAAAGTGCATTCAAAATAACCAGATATAGCCAGTTTGCATAACCAAATACAAACAGTCCATTCATGGCAACGGTAAATAACACCACATAAATTAGTGATTCAATTTTCGTTCGTAAAATTGAACGAGCTACTGGCAAAATTGGAATCCCCGCATTTTTGTAATCATCAAAACGGTAAATTGCAATCGCCCAAGAGTGGGGCATTTGCCAAAGTGCATAACCTAAAAAGATAAGTAGTGCAGCTAAGTCAAATTGATTTGCAACAGCGGTATAACCAATGACAGGTGGGCTTGCGCCTGAAATACTGCCAATAATGGTTTGATGAATTGTTGTGCGTTTGGTCCATAGACTGTAAAAGCCGACATAAACCACGAAACCAATCAGTGCAAAAAGAAAAGCGTATGCGTTAACTCCAAACCATAAAATGCTAAAACCAATTATGCCCAATACCACTGAATAAATCAGCGCAATAGGAACAGAAACAGTTTTTTTCACTAAAGCACGGTTTTGTGTGCGTTGCATTTTTTGGTCGATGTCTTGGTCAATAATATTGTTGACCACACATCCTGAGGCGACAACAAGCGTTGTACCAAGCAGAGTAAGCAGTAGGAGAAGGAAATCTACAGAACCTTGGGCAGCTACAAAGTAGCCACCCAAAGTGGTAATAAAATTACCAAAGAGAATTCCTGGCTTTGTCAGGAATAAATACTTTTTCAGCATGACAACCAGTTTAGATCATCATGTTGTAGTGTAGGTAGTTCATGATCCATACAGAACCAACCAAAAGGATGGCAATGGTCAGAATGGTATACACGAATGCAATCACGTTCCAACGTTGCTCTGAAGAAGAATTCATATGCAAGAAATAAATTAATTGAATAAGAATCTGAGCAACTGCTGTAATCGAAATAACAGTAATCAAAATACCACGGCCAAAACCACCTGCCATAACCATACCAAAAGGAATAATGGTAAGGATAACAGAAAGGATAAAGCCAATCGTATATTGCTTAGTGTTACCGTGTGATGCACCAGCAGAGTTGTGATCGTGACTCATTAGAGAACTCCCATCAAGTAAACTACGCTGAATACACAGATCCAAACGATGTCAAGGAAGTGCCAGAACAAGCTTAGGCAAGCTAAACGACGCATGTTCGGAATAGTCAAACCATATTTCTTGATTTGAACCATTAACACGATCATCCAAACTAAACCTGAAGTTACGTGAATACCGTGCGTACCAACCAAAGTAAAGAACGCAGATAAGAACGCACTCGCACTTGGACCATGTCCAGCGTGAACTAAATGGTTGAACTCATAAAGTTCCATACCAATAAAGATCGCACCGAAAACCCAAGTCACGCCTAACCAAGTTAGAACTTTAGCAACATCTTTCTTGTAAGCAGCTAAAACGGCAAAACCGAAAGTTACAGAAGAAATCAACAGGGCAAAAGTTTCTGTTAAAACGAAGCCTAATGACTCGCCAAACAAATCTTTAGCTGTTGGAGTGCCTACTGGAACGTGGCTACTTAATACAGCGAACGCGATGAAAAGTGTACCAAAAATTACAAGGTCACTCATCAAGTAGGTCCAGAAACCAAAGACGGTGATGTCTGTATCATCGTGGTGATGATCATCATGTCCGTGGTTGTCGTGATGAAGTACTTCAGCCATGTCTTAGTCCTTCTTCAAGTGTTTTTCAAGGATCGCATAGCGTTCGTTTTCAATACGCTCAACTTCAGCAGCAGGAACATAGTAGTCCACTTTCTTCGTGAAAGAACTCACGATGAAGCTGATGATTGCCGCAATGAACGTAACGATTGCTAGCCACCAAATATGCCAGATTAATGCGAAGCCCATAGTTGTAATAAACATTGCAATTATGAAGCCAGCTGCACGGTTAGTTGGCATATGGACATCTTCATACTTCGTTGGACGAGCGTATGCAACACCATTTTCTTTGTCAGTCCAGAAAGTATCAATACCATTGATCTTTGGAAGGTGAGCAAAGTTATAGAACGGTGCTGGAGAAGAAGTAGCCCACTCAAGCGTACGGCCATCCCATGGATCTCCAGTAAGGTCTAAGCGTTGGTTGCGTTGTAGGAAGCCAACCACAATCTGCATAACGAAGCAGAATAGACCAATAGCAATTAACACAGAACCGAAGAACGCAATTGCCAAGTATGGATCCCATTCTGGGTTGTCATATGTATTCAAACGACGAGTCATACCCATGAAACCAAGGATATAAAGTGGCATGAATGCAAAGTAGAAACCGAAGAACCAGAACCAGAATGCTGCTTTACCCCAAGTTTCATTGAGTCTCCAACCAAACATTTTTGGCCAGTAGTAAATGATACCTGCGAACATCCCGAATACAACACCACCAATAATTACGTTATGGAAGTGAGCAATTAGGAATAAAGAGTTGTGTACAAGGAAGTCCGCTGGTGGAACTGCCATTAATACACCTGTTAAACCACCGATACCAAAAGTCACAAGGAAGCCAAGTGTCCATAGCATTGGGGTAGTGTAGGTAATACGACCCTTGTACATAGTGAATAACCAAGAGAAGATTTTCACACCAGTAGGAATCGCAATAATCATGGTCATGATACCGAAGAACGCGTTAACGTTGGCACCTGCACCCATGGTAAAGAAGTGGTGAACCCATACAACAAGTGATAACACACCAATTGCAACGGTTGCGTACACCATTGATTTGTAACCGAACAAAGTTTTGCGCGCAAAAGTCGCAGTTACTTCAGAGAAAATACCAAATGCTGGTAATATTAAGATATATACTTCTGGGTGACCCCATGTCCAAATCAAGTTTACATACAACATTGGGCTACCACCCATGTCGTTGGTAAAGAAGTGGAAACCGAAGTAACGGTCAAGCGTTAACATCGCAATTGTCGCAGTTAAAACTGGGAAAGTTGCAATGATAAGTACCGCAGTAACTAATGATGTCCAAGTGAAAACAGGCATGTCCATAAGTTTCATGCCAGGCGCACGCATTTTGATGATGGTAACGAAGAAGTTAACACCAGTAAGAAGCGTACCTAGACCAGAAACCTGAAGTGCCCAAATATAGTAGTCAACACCAACACCTGGAGAATATTCGATACCAGATAGAGGAGGATAAGCCATCCAACCTGTAGCAGCGAATTCACCTAATGCAAGTGAAACCATCATTAAACCTGCAGCACCAGCGAATAACCAGAAGCTTAAAGAGTTTAATAACGGGAAGGCTACGTCACGAGCACCAATCTGTAATGGTACAGAGATGTTCATTAAGCCAACAACAAGACCCATTGCCACGAAGAAGATCATGATCACACCGTGTGCGGTGAAAATCTGGTCATAGTGTTCTGGGTGTAAATAGCCTTCACCACCACCTTTCGCAAGGAACTGTTGAAGACGCATCATGATCGCATCTGCGAAGCCACGAAGTAACATGACTACAGATACAAAGATATACATGATACCAATTTTTTTATGGTCTACAGATGTGAACCATTCGTTCCACAAGTAGCCCCATTTTTTGAAGTAGGTAATACCAGCAATCGCTGCAAGACCACCTAAGATCATCGCTGCAACAGTTACCAATACGATTGGATCGTAAGGAATTGCATCTGGACCTAACTTACCTAATAAGCTCATGTCTTATTCCCCTTGAGAAGCAGTCGCATGTTCAACTGCTACATGAGTTTCAGAAGCAGGCGCTTCACCAGCCACTACAGGAGCTGAATGGTCAGCACCATGGTAGTTACTCATATAGTTATTGATCACTGATTCAAACAAGCCTTGCTCAACAGAAGAGTAATAAGTCACAGGATGTGGCTGAGTCTTATATGGACCTTCTTTTAAAGCCGTTGCAGCAAGTTTTTTCTCTAATTCAGTTTTGGCGTTACGAACCATTGCATCAATTTGTTTCTGTGAACGGTTACCGTCACGTAAAGAAGCAAATTCAGCTTGATCTAAAACTGTTTTTTGAACAGCTTGAGGATTGATAGTCGTACCTTGACCTGCTTTAACAGCTGTTACCCATTGCTCAAAATCAGCTTGAGTTACAGAGTGAGCTTTAAAGCGCATTTGCGAGAAACCATAACCTGAGTAGTTAGATGAGAAACCACGGAATTCGCCCGTGTTGTCTGCTAAAACGTTCAAGTGAGTTTGCATACCCGCCATTGCATAAATCTGACCAGATAATGCAGGGATAAAGAACGAGTTCATTGTGAAGTTAGATGTTAAACGTAAGCTTACAGGCGTTTGCTCTGGGAAGCGTAATTCGTTAACAGTAGCAATGTTCTGTTCTGGGTAGATGAAGATCCATTTAAATTGTTCAGCAATAACTTGAACAGTTAAAGGAGCTTTTTCGGATTCTAGCGGACGGTAAGGGTCGTACTTGTGGGAACCCCACCAAGTTAACCAAGCTAAAATACAAATAATAATAACAGGTATACCCCATACTACAATTTCAATTGCAGTAGAGTGTGACCATGTTGGTTGATAGTCTGCGTCTTTATTCGATGCGCGATATTTCCAACCGAACCACAATGCCATAATTGCAGATGGAATAACCACCAATAGCATTAGGTAAATCGCAGTCATCATCAGGTTACTTTGACCTGCTGCAACTGGACCTTTTGAGTTCAGAAGTACTAAATCACCGCCACACCCAGTTAAGAGTGCAGCCATCGTAGATAAAGACAATACAGCTAAAATCGTTTGTCTCATTTTACAACCTCGGTGAAGAGTCCCATTCCCTAATTTAATATGGGATAGCGATTAAAGTGTCGCATGATTAAAAAGACATCAAAAAAGATGAAAAAGTCTTCTTAATCATCGGACACCGCTACGTTGTAGGGCATTATGCCTGATATCGACAAACTAAGCTACACATAAAGCGGCTTTAAGTGGAGGGAATAAAAACCAATTTTTATACTCGGAATTATTTGTGTTAATTTTAATTTATTTATATTTATCAATATTATAAGAAAAAAGGGATGATCAATCATCCCTGAATAAATAAAATCAAATTATTGCTTTACGACTTTGGTTTTGGCGAGTTTATCGTGCAAAGCCTGTCGTTTTGCACCAAATGCAAAGCCATAATCTAAAATTGTGATGAAGGGCATAAACATCATATTCAAAATAATGAAAATGATAGAGCGAATAGTAAACACACGCATTAGGCTGACTTTTTCATCGGTTTCAGCATCGACAATCTTAATTTTAGTCAGACGTTTGCCAATACTTTGTCCAGTTTTAGCCAGCAGGAAGGCTTGTATGCCCAGCATAATCAATAAATAAATTGCCACCGCTTGCCAAGCTTGCATTGGAATGAGCTGAAAGAGTTCAGTTTGCAATTGCATGGCTTGATCAGACGTTGTCGCTGCCTGCATTTTTTGTTGTAAACCAGACAATTGTTCAAACTGGTCCGCATTTAAGAAAAAAGAGGGAAGTGCTGCTGCAGGCAACCATAACAACATGTCTATAATTTTGGCTAAAGCACGTTGGTTAATGCTCGCCAATTCATTTTTTGTTGCCTGTGTTCTTGAATTTGATGATGCTGAGCTTGGTCGTGATGTGTTTGTAGCCGTGTAATCTGTATTTTGAAAAGGTGAATGTTCAGGGGCAGGTGGTGTGCTGACGTAGCCTTGTGGTTCATATACAAGTTTACCTTGGGTGAGTTCACCTAAAGCTTTCCATTCGCTCATGCCTTGGTGCCAAGCCAAATCTGTCAGCAACACTTGTTGGCTGGCGAGCATTTGGTTGAGCTGCTCTAAGGTGTATGGCCCAGCTTGTTGATTATTTCGTGCCAAGTAAATTTGCATAAATATAAAATCTCAAAAAATGAATTTGAAAAAAAACCCACGCAGGTGCATGGGTTTTCTTTTAACACGTTTTACTACGCTTGTTGAGCTTTTTCTTCAGAAAGGAAGAACCAAGTGTCTAAAACTGAGTCTGGGTTTAAAGATACAGATTCAATACCTTGTTCCATTAACCAACGTGCAAGGTCAGGGTGATCTGAAGGGCCTTGACCACAGATACCGACATATTTACCTGCTTTACGGCATGCGTGAATTGCCATAGAAAGTAATGCTTTCACTGCAGGGTCACGTTCATCGAACAGGTGAGAAACAATGCCTGAGTCACGGTCTAAACCAAGTGTTAACTGAGTTAAGTCATTTGAGCCGATAGAGAAACCATCGAAGTGCTCAAGGAATTGTTCAGCCAACAATGCGTTGGTTGGTAATTCACACATCATGATCACTTTCAGACCATTTTCACCACGTTTTAAACCATTCAGCGCAAGCAATTCGATCACACGTTTTGCTTCAGCAACGGTACGTACAAATGGAATCATAATTTGTACGTTGGTTAAGCCCATTTCGTCACGTACTTTTTTCAAGGCACGACATTCAAGCTCGAAGCAGTCACGGAAATTGTCAGACACATAACGACTTGCACCACGGAAGCCCAACATTGGGTTTTCTTCTTCTGGCTCATATAACTTACCACCAATTAAGTTTGCGTATTCGTTTGATTTGAAGTCAGACATACGCACAATCACTGGTTTGTCAGCGAATGCAGCAGCAAGGGTAGAAATACCTTCAACCAATTTTTCTACATAGAATTCGATTGGCGATGAATAGCCCGCAGTACGCGCCATAACTGCTGCACGTGTTTCACGTGGTAAGCTGTCAATATTAAGCAATGCTTTAGGATGCACACCAATCATACGGTTGATGATGAATTCTAAACGTGCAAGACCAATCCCTTCGTTTGGAATTTGAGCAAAGTCAAATGCGCGGTCTGGGTTACCAACGTTCATCATGATTTTGAACGGAAGTTTAGGCATAGATTCGATTGAGTTCTTTTGAACTTCAAAATCTAAAGCACCTTCATAAATGAAACCTGTGTCGCCTTCGGCGCAAGAAACTGTAACTTCCTGACCATCAGTCAAAACTTCAGTTGCATTACCACAACCTACAATTGCAGGTACGCCTAATTCACGGGCAATAATTGCAGCGTGACAAGTACGACCACCGCGGTTAGTGACAATTGCAGCAGCACGTTTCATCACTGGTTCCCAGTCTGGATCAGTCATGTCTGAAACAAGAACGTCACCTTCCTGAACTTTGTCCATTTCTTTAATAGACGTTACAACGCGGACTCTACCAGAACCGATACGCTGACCAATTGAACGACCTTCACAAATGACCGTACCTTTTTGTTTCAATAGGTAGCGTTCCATAGTACCGACGTTTTCACGGCTTTTTACAGTTTCAGGACGTGCTTGAACGATGTAGATTTGACCGTCATCACCATCTTTTGCCCATTCAATATCCATAGGCGCTTGATAATGTTCTTCAATAATTAACGCTTGTTTCGCTAATTCTTGCAGTTCGTGATCATTTAAAGAGAACTGTTGGCGATCTTGTTTTTCAACATCGACCACAACTACAGATTTACCAGCCGCGCCTTCTTCACCATAAATCATTTTTTGGTGTTTAGAGCCAAGGTTACGACGTAAAACTGAGTGTTTGCCTGCTTTTAATAAAGGCTTAGAAATATAGAATTCATCTGGGTTAACTGCACCCTGAACCACCATTTCACCCAAACCATAAGAGGCAGTAATGAATACAGCATCACGGAAACCAGATTCTGTATCTAGGGTAAACATTACACCAGCAGCGCCAGTTTCTGAACGTACCATACGTTGTACGCCTGCAGACAAAGCAACGACATCGTGGTCAAAGTTTTGGTGTACACGGTAAGAAATCGCGCGGTCGTTGTACAAAGATGCAAAAACTTCTTTAATGGCAATTAATACGTTGTCAATGCCACGGATGTTTAGGAATGTTTCTTGCTGACCTGCGAAAGATGCGTCTGGTAGATCTTCTGCAGTTGCAGATGAACGAACGGCAACCGCGATGTTTGGGTTGCCGTTAGAGAGTGCTTCAAAAGCAACTCGGATTTCTTGTTCTAGTGATGCAGTAAGCGGAGTGTCGACAATCCATTGACGAATTTTTGCACCAGTTTCAGCAAGCGCATTCACGTCATCTACATTGAGTGTTTTTAGCTCTGCTTGAATTTTAGCGTTTAGGCCACTTTGCTCGAGAAATTCACGATAAGCAGCAGCTGTTGTTGCAAAGCCACCTGGTACCGATACACCAGCATTAGATAAGTGGCTGATCATTTCGCCCAAAGATGAGTTTTTCCCACCCACGAGCTCAACATCGTGTTTCCCTAATTTTTCCAGACCAATTACGCGCGCTTCCAAAGTTGTTACTCCACTTTTGCAGTATTAATCACTATCTTGTCATGAAATTATAATAAATCTACTTAGCAATTTGGTTTTACTAAGCGACAGTCATGTAAGATCGGTTTACTATAAAGATTATATAGCACTAAGACAAATGTTTAAGGAGAATTTTAATGTCAGATGGTAAACAAATTAAGCGGAGTGTTTTTTTTATTTCCGATGGAACTGCAATTACGGCTGAAACCCTTGGACATTCACTCTTAGCGCAATTTCCAAATGTGGACTTTGATATTCATATTCATCCTTATATTACGTCTGAAGAAGCGGCTATGAATGTGGTGGCAGAGATTAATGCCCGAGCACAAATTGATGGTCAATTACCTTTGGTGTTTGATACCTTGGTTGACCAATATGTGCGTGACATTATCAACACTGCCAAAGCAATTAATTTAGATGTATTTGAAGGCTTAATTAGTAAGCTTTCTGAAGAGTTAGGAACACCACCAACCACTTTGGTCGGGCAGACGCATGCCGTAACAGATTCTGAATCTTACAAGGCACGTATTGATGCGGTGCATTTTGCCTTAGATAACGATGATGGCGCACGTACACGCCATTACGACAAGGCCGATCTGATTCTGATTGGGGTGTCGCGTTCGGGTAAAACGCCAACTTCCATCTACCTTTCTTTACAGTTCGGGATTCGTGTGGCGAACTATCCATTGACTGAAGAAGACCTCGATGACAACCGTTTGCCAGCCGTATTAAAGCCGCATAAACATAAGTTATTTGGCTTGATGATTGATGCTGAACGCCTTGTGGCAATTCGTACTGAACGTAAAGCCAATAGCCGTTATGCAAGTTTTAATCAATGCCAAATGGAATTGCGTGCGATTGAAGGTATTTATATTTCAGAAGGGATTAAATATTTAAATGTTTCAGAAATGTCGATTGAAGAAATTTCAACACGTGTTTTACAAATGACAGGTTTAAAACGTCGTATTGGTTAATGAAACTATATGTATTAAAAGAGCCAAAATTTTATTTTGGCTCTTTTTTATTGGATTTAAAATAGAATAAAAATCAAGCTACTATTTATTTAAATGATAATGCTTTTAGTGTGACTTAAAATGTAGTGATAATGGTATCAATTGGATGTTCTTGTCCATCAATACTATGCACGCTATGTGCACAGACTTTGACAATTGGCCAAGTAATCAAATGGCAATTTTCGCGTTGTAAAGCTGAATAATAATGATCAGATTTAAAATAGCGTTGATGTGTATCTGCAATGTTTGGTGTGAGTTGACGTTTAAGCCACGTGTCTTTGACTTGAGCATCTAAAAAGCGTAAAGCCAAAATATTTTTGACGCGGTTATTAAACAAACGTCGATTTTTAAACACTAAAGGATGGCTAATTAGGCGATGAATGCCACGTTCTGTACTTGGCAGGACAAAATGCGGTGCAATTTGAAAGACTTGAACAGATGTTGCTTGCTGACAAATTCTATCGAGTTGTGCCACGCTGTCCTGATTTGCACCAATAACTGCAACGCGTAAACCTGTGAAGTCATGCTGTTTGATTTCAGTTGCAGGAATGCATTCGCCTTGGAATTCTTGAAAATCTGCCAAGCAGTTTTGAAAAGCGTGTCTATGTACGTCGTGTTTAGGACTGACCATGCTGAATCTCTTGATATATTCATTTTATAAATTAGAACATTTACTCTATTTTGTTGGGGCAGTACTGTTTGGTAAAGTCTTTTGTGCAGGCGAGCCAGTCATTCCTAAAGATTGAAAATTAATTCAACTGAGATTACTGAGATTTAAGCGAAAGAGAACAAGAAAACGGATTTAAGTTATTTATTTTAAATGTTTTTAATTGATGAAACCTTGTAGCTCAATAGAACTACAAGGTCGGAGCTAATTAAGTATCTAACTTCATTTGCATGAGCAAATCAAAGTTATGTAAGCGTTTTTCTGTGTCATAGATGTCACAGGTAAAAATAAACTCATCGACATCATACTTCGCCAATAAGTTTTCCAATCCTGCTTTGACAGTCGCCTTTGAGCCAATTTGCGCCATGGCATAAAAACTATCAACTGACATTTTTTCTGCAGGTGACCATAAGCCATCCATACTTTCGACTGGAGCTTTGAGTTTTAGGCTTTGTCCACGCATTAAACCTAAAACACGCTGATAGGCACTAGTCGCCAAAAATTCTGCTTCTTGGTCGGTATCTGCAACCACTGTTGGCACACCCATAGACACATAAGGCCGCTCTAAATATTCTGAAGGCTCAAAATTGTCACGATATAACTGAATGGCTTGAGCAAGCATACGCGGGGCGAAGTGTGAGGCAAATGAGTAGGGTAGTCCTAATTTTGCAGCAAGTTGTGCGCTAAATAAACTTGAACCAAGCAACCATACAGGAACGTGTGTCCCTTGTCCTGGCGTAGCAACAATACGTTGTTGTGGTTCAGCATCTTTAAAGTAATGCAAAATTTCTAAAACATCTTGCGGAAATTGATCTTCAGTTTCCTGTCGCCCACGACGCAGCGCACGCATGGTCACTTGATCTGTGCCTGGTGCGCGACCTAAACCGAGTTCAATACGGTTAGGATATAAAGTCGCTAAAGTTCCAAACTGTTCAGCGACCACTAACGGTGCGTGGTTGGGGAGCATAATACCGCCAGAACCGAGTTTAATTTTTTGCGTATTTGCTAATAAATAACCCAAAAGAACTGCGGTTGCTGAGCTGGCAATGCCATCCATATTATGATGTTCCGCCAACCACAAACGGTCATAGCCGAGTTGTTCTGCGTGTCGTGCTAATTCAAGTGCATGATGCAGTGAAAACTGTACTGATTGATCATCACGTACAGGTGCGAGTTCAAGAATGGCAAATTTTGTGTCTTGCAGGGAACGCATCATTTATTCCAGCTTGATTAAAGAGAGTTTTATCATACGATGCTGCACTGATTTTGTATATCGAAAATTTTCGATATATGGGCGAGTCATGAGATATTGCCATTTAACAACGCGCGACATTCATCCAAAAAGCACGCTTTATAAAAAAACATTTATCCAAGCAAGTAGTCAGCAAACAAAAAGCACCCGAAGGTGCTGATTGTTAGAAGTATCGTGAGAAATTAACGACGTTTACCATTTTTATAGTGACCTAAATGTAAGCCATTGTCTTTGCGGTAACGGTCATTATAACGGTAGTCATTGTAGCGATAGCCACGGCTATCATAGCGGCGGTCATAACGATCATCACGACGGTCTTCGCTAACTTTTTGACCTAATACTGCACCACCTGCAGAACCGAGTCCTGCACCGACATAACCACCATTGTTGCCTGCCATATTGCGACCAACGCTATATCCACCTGCACCGCCCAAGGCAGCACCAATCATTGCACCGTTACGGTCACGTTTATTGGCAGAAGCTGCAGCACCGCCCGCACCACCAATGGCTGAACCAATCATCGCGCCTGTTTGTCCACCCATTTGTTGACCAATTGCTGCTCCGACAGCACCACCCAAGGCAGAACTTACGGCAACACGTGTATCGTTTGCATGCGCAGTACTCATAAGCAAGGCAGAACTTGCGATAACGCTACCCAATAAAATACGATTAAGTTTCATGCGGATGCTCCAAATATTGATTAATATGTTTTGTAATGAAGATATAGAAACAGATGGCAAAGATCGTGAAGGGCAATGAGGTAAATCTGCAAAGTTTGGTAAAGACTTTGTAATTGCACTGCTAAATTTCTTCATATTGATTATGGTCGTTTTTTTGAACTGATATATGAAGAAAAATTAATCCTATAAAAAAGCATCAAACCTGTGTTGATGCTTTTTTGCTGCTCTATGCCTATCGTTCAAGATTAACGACGGTTGCGTTTTTTCTTCCATTTACGTTCTTGATAGCGGTCATATTCTTTATCTTTCGAGATTTTATTGCCGAGTGCTGCACCACCTGCTGCACCTAAAGCTGAACCAATATAACCACCATTGGTACCGCCCATATTTTTACCTACGGTATAACCCGCACCACCACCCAAAGCACCACCAATTGCAGATTCAGTACGATGACGCTTATCACTCGCCACGGCTGCACCACCAGCACCGCCTAAGGCAGCGCCTAGTGTTGCACCCGTAGTACCACCCATATTTTTACCAATAGCTGTACCTGCAACACTGCCTAAAGCACTGGCTGCGGCAACGCGCGTAGTATTGTCTGCATAAACGTTGGCACTGAGCATTGAAGCTGTGGCTAAAGCTGCTGTCATTAACATTGCATTAAGTTTCATGTTGAACTCCATGTCCATTTACAGGACTTATTTATGATCAATTTTGATGGGCTCAATTTAACAAAGCGCCGCTTTTAAAATGTGGAGAGTGCAGACGAGATTGGTGTTCTTTGGTGTGGGCTTTGTATGAGTTTGATTAAAATTGCTAAAAAAATGTCCAAATGCGGATGCTAATTGCGGTACTTGGTGAGTTGTACATTCACCGCAATGCACAGCATCATCAAGCAGAAATACTGCTAGAACATCTGCAGATAGGCATTTCAAACATCGTACAGACTTAATAATGATGTTATTTGGGTGGTAGAATCGGTAAACTATGCGCAATTTTTTATTTCGCTGTGCTGCGTGTTGCATGTAACAGCCTTTGCATTGAGATTTTTTAAACAATGAAAGAATCGTTACGTTTACGATTAGATCAGCTTTCTGACCGCCATGAAGAATTGACTGCTTTGTTGGCAGATGTTGAAGTGATTTCAGATAACAAGCGTTTTCGTCAATTATCACGTGAACACAGTGATTTAGACGAAATTACGGCAGTGTGGTCACAATACACACAAGCCGAAGCCGATATTGAAACAGCCGAAGCAATGTTGTCTGATCCTGACTTTAAGGAAATGGCGCAAGAAGAAATTAAAGACAATAAAGCGCTGATTCAGCAACTTGAAGCTGACTTAAATATTTTAATGATTCCAAAAGACCCGAATGATGCCAACTCGGCTTATTTGGAGATTCGTGCAGGGACAGGTGGCGATGAAGCCGCGATTTTCTCGGGTGACTTATTCCGCATGTATAGCAAATATGCCGAAAGTCAGGGCTGGAGAATCGAAATTTTATCTGAAAATGAAGGTGAACACGGCGGATATAAAGAAGTCATTTGCTTGGTGAATGGCGAAGGCGTGTATGGCCGTTTGAAGTTTGAAAGTGGTGCGCATCGTGTGCAACGTGTTCCTGCGACTGAATCGCAAGGTCGTGTGCATACATCAGCGTGTACTGTGGCAATTTTACCTGAAGTAGATGTAGACACCACGGTAGATATTAACCCTGCCGATTTGCGTATCGATACCTATCGTGCTTCGGGTGCGGGTGGTCAGCACGTTAACAAAACCGACTCTGCAGTGCGTATAACCCACATTCCGACGGGTACTGTGGTGGAATGTCAGGAAGAGCGTTCACAGCATAAAAACAAAGCGAAAGCGATGGCGTTGTTGGCATCACGTTTGGAAAATGCCAAACGTGCTGCAGCAGATGCAGCAACTTCAGAAATGCGTCGTGATTTGGTGGGTTCGGGTGACCGTTCTGAGCGTATTCGTACCTATAACTATCCGCAAGGACGTATGACAGATCATCGTATTAACCTGACTTTATATAAGTTGGATGCGGTGATGGAAGGTGATTTAACTGAACTACTAGATAGTCTGCATCGTGAATATCAGGCAGATCAGTTGGCGATGCTTGCTCAGCAAAACGGTGGTTAATGGATATTGCACAAGCCTTGGCGCTACGTGGTGAAGTCGATAGCTATGAGCGTCAAGAAAATATTTGGTTGTTAGAGCATTTTTTAGGACTTAGTGCGCTTGAATTAAAATATCGTGCAGATCAGGAATTGAGTGCCGCGCAAGAGCAGATGTATGTGCAGGCTTTGGCACGTATAGCAGCAGGCGAGCCTTTGGCGTATATCACAGGTTCACAGCCATTTTGGACACTGGATTTAAAAGTCACGCACGATACTTTGGTGCCACGTCCTGATACCGAGGTTTTGGTCGAAACTGTGTTGGCTTTGTCATTACAACGTGATGCTGTAATTGTCGATTTAGGCACAGGTACAGGGGCGATTGCTTTGGCTTTAGCATCTGAACGTCCAGATTGGCAGGTAACCGCAACCGATATTTACCTGCCAACGCTTGCAGTTGCTCAAGAAAATGCAAGCAAGCATGCTTTAAATCAGGTGCAATTTGCCTGTGGTGCATGGTTTGAGGCATTGGGTTCAGCAGCCGAGCCACGTTTTGATTTAATTGTATCTAATCCGCCGTATATAGATGCTAATGATGCACACATGTCTGCTTTGGCAGCAGAGCCTGAACGTGCATTGGTGGCAGCAGATCAGGGTTTGGCAGATATTCTGCAGATTATTTCGCAGGGTAAGCACTGGCTGAAAGCAAATGGATGGATTGCACTAGAGCATGGCTATGACCAAGCTTTAGCAGTGCAAGCGATTTTTGCAGAACACGGTTTTTCTGACATTCGTACAGTCAAAGATTATGCAGGCAATGATCGGGTGACTTTAGCACAATGGCTTGCTGGCTGATGTGTTATATCAGTTAAAAATCTTGTGAGATCTATTTATCAGCTTGCAAACATAGACGAATGATTAGCAAAGTTTAAGTGCAAGACCAATTTATGAGCCTCAACTCAACTGATGTCAGCTTAGGTTGCCTTTCACTGCCAAAATTGCAGGTGGCAGTTCTTCGCCAAGTGAACTCAGCATTTCCCGTTCAATTAATCGCACCATGGAGTTGAGCGGTAAATCATTGTCTTGCAGGCCAAAAGGTTCTTCAAGTTGTTCGCTGAGAGCATCTAAACCTAAGAATAAATAGGCAATTAAACCCACCAAAATTGGTGTCCAGATTCCTAAACTTGCTTCTAAACTAAAAGGCAGAATAAAGCAGAAGCAATACACAGTGCGGTGCAACAAGACTGAATAAGAAAAAGGCAAGGGTGTGCTGAGAATTCGATCGCAACCTGCTTGCACATTACCCAATTCAACAATATGTTGATTCAAGCCTTGATAAATAATATCGGAAATTTCACCTGTTTTCAGTGCGCTGACTAACTCTTTTTGAATGCTTTCTAAAATAAACTGTGCGGCATTAATATGCGGAAATAATGCTTCATAATCTGCAGATGTGAGGTTGACTTTGTTTTGATAAAAATCGATAGGTTGGTTTTGATTGCGTAAACGGTTACGCAATAAATTACTAAACAACATGACCCGATACATCAAGACCCGACGCTGTTGATCTGGCAGTACGTATGAGTCACGTGAAATATGCCGTGATGTTGCAATTAACGTCCCCCACAATTTTCGACCTTCCCACCAACGTTCATAACTGGCGTTATTTCTAAAACTGAGGAAAATAGACAAAATAATACCGAAAATGGTAAAGCCAATGGCTGGTACGCTCGGCACTTGAAAAAAGTGGTGAGAAGATAAGTACACCAAAACCGTAGAAAGGAAGACCACAATTGCAAGCGCAGGTAAGACCGTAGGTAAAATTGTCCCATACCATGCAAACAGTAGGGTAAAACTGTTGTTTTTATTGCGAATAATCATCTTGATGCATCCTTGAAGCTGTCCTTAGTGTTTCATAGACAAACAACGCTTGGCAAGATGATAGCTAGCTTTTGATTCAAAAAGCAGCAAGCGGCTTAAAGTCAATTTTTCTTATTTATTATTGCAACAGCCAATAAAAAAGTGATGCCATGAAGACATCACTTTTTAAATACTTTCAGCAAATGAATACCCGAAGTTTTAGTTTACATCGGGTAATCTTGCAAACAGTCAGGAATTTCAACTTGTGCCAAACTGTCTGTTTCTAAAGCCAAACATAGCGCAACAATTTTAGCGGTATCGCACAGGTGTTCATCTTTGAGAGCCAAACCCGCTTGCAAAGATTGTAAATCTTCTTGGCAAATATCTAGGGCTTGCGCTGCTTCAAGTGCATCTTCACGTTTGAAAAACGCAGACATGACATTACGTAACTGCTCTTCTGAGGTATTTAGAATACTTTGATTGAGTAATTCATCTAATTGTTCAGAAGCTTGGTTGAGGGAGTGAGAGAAATTTTGAACTAGATTGTGTTCAAGTACATCCATCATCTTAAGCATGGGGAAACCTCCAAAGATGCTCGTACATTTAATATTACAGGGGGAGTATGACAGCCGAATTGCATAAAATTTATGCTTTAAATTGATTGAAAAGTAAACTAAATTTAATACTTTGACAATGCTGTGCCGATGAACGACCAGTTCATTGCTAAACCTTGAAATCACAGCTTTGAGTTTTCTTTTATAATTAAGTTGTTTGTAAAATATACAAGATAGTGGCTGAGTAGTAGGTGATAAGTCACGCAATTATGAGCGTTCAGTTATGTGCTTTCAGTATATTGTCGATATGCCCCAGGATTGACCCCTGTCCATTTTTTAAAGGCACGATGAAAAGCACTAGGATCATGGAAATTTAATTGATCGCTAATCTCTTGAAGTGATTGTTGGGTTTTGCTCAACAATTCGATTGCCGTATCTCGACGGATTTCATTTTTTAATTGCTGATAGCTAGTGCCTTCCTGCTTTAAACGCCGTTGGAACGTCGCTTCAGACATATTGAAATGCTGGGTTAATTCGTTCAGCTCTAACCATTCACTCGGCGGCAATCGCATTAATTGTTTACGGATTTTATGACTCAGCGCATGTGGGTTTTTATAACGCACCAAAAGGTTAAAAGGTGTTTGTTTTAAAAAGCGTTTCCAACTTTTTTTATCCTGCTTGATTTTTAAATCAAGATGTTTTGCCTCAAAATAAATCTTATGCGTTGTACACGCATATTCAATTTGGTCACAGAAACGGACACGATAATCAGCATCATCCTGCGGGGCAGCACATTTGAGTTGCATGTTTAAAATAGCGATACGTTGTCCTGTCAGCCAGCACATCAAGCCATGAATCAGCATTAAATAAGTGGCATAACTAAACATCGGTTTCACTTGATCTTTATCGTGAATGGTTAAGATTGCATATTCACCATCTACGTTTAATTCACCTGAAAAATCATCCAGTATTAAATTAAAGAAATTTAAAATGTCCTGTAATGCGGCCTTTAAATGCTCTGCTTGGTACACCCATTTAGACAAGAGTTGATAACTGCCACGACGCATAGCATGGCTGTCCATGCCAAAAAATTCATCGTTCATGGCATCTGCCAGTGCAATCCACAATTGACCATATTGCAGAATTGACACCCTCGCTTTGTTGGAATGTAACAGCTCTGCAGGAATACCCGCCGTCTGCAAAATCGCATGCGTATCCATACCGCGTTGCTGTGCAGTATGCAAAGCTTCATGGACTAAAGCAATTGAAATTGTACCTTTGCTGTAAGTGAGCTGAGTTGCATTCATGGGATGGCGTGGTATTCCATTTACAAGTTGAGTGTTCAAATACATCATAGTCGATGCAGGGTTTGGAAATTGTACTCTAGCTTGAGTGTGATTAATCTGTTTCTTAAGTTGTATCAACCTGAAAATTTATAAGGAAAATAAAATGAAAATTCAAGGAAAAGTCTGTGTGGTCACGGGTGGTGCATCGGGTTTAGGCGCTGCGACTGCACAACATTTAGTTGCGCAAGGTGCAAAAGTTATTTTGGTTGATATGAATCAAGAACTTGGGCAGCAGCTTCAACAGCAATTGGGCGAAAATGCAGACTTCGTAGCTGTAGACGTGACCGATGAAAACCAAGTACAGCAGCTTTTTAACCATATTGAGCAAAAATACGGACAGTTAAATGGCTTGGTGAATTGTGCAGGCATTGCACCGTCTGCCAAAGTCTTGGGACGTGATGGTTTGCATGATTTGGCAATGTTCCAAAAAGTGCTGAATATTAATGTCACGGGCAGTTTTAATATGATCCGTTTTGCGGCACAACTGATGGCGAAATATGACTTAGCCGCCGATGAAGAAGAGCGTGGTGTGATTGTGAATACTGCTTCGGTTGCAGCATTTGATGGGCAGATTGGACAAAGTGCGTATTCTGCATCGAAAGGTGCAATTGTGGGGATGACGCTGCCTTTGGCACGTGAATTGGCACGTGAAGCCATTCGGGTGATGACGATTGCCCCCGGTATTATGGAAACCCCGATGCTGAAAGCATTTCCACAGCATGTGCAAGATGCTTTAGGGCAAATGGTGCCATTTCCACCACGTTTGGCAAAGCCTGAAGAATTTGCACAATTGGTGGGTCATATTTTTGAAAATGGTTATTTAAACGGTGAAGTGATTCGTTTGGATGGCGCAATTCGTATGCAACCGAAATAAGTTATGACGATGCTATCTCCATAAAATAGCCTAAGCAAAAATTCAAGTATTGAAAAACTGGATACTAAAAAACCGTTGCAATACAGAACAAGGATGTTGCGCGCATTCCTGACAAAAACAACATCTACCATATAAACAGAGGGTCACCATGATTTTAAGCCATGAACAAAAAATGATTCAGGATATGCTGCGCAGTTATGCACAGGAAAAGCTTAAACCAACTGCAGCGGCACGTGATAAAACTGCTGAATTCCCTGCAAAGGAGTTAAAAGAACTGGGTGAGCTAGGTGCTTTGGGCATGACCGTTGCAGAAGAATGGGGCGGTGCAGGTTTAGATTATGTATCTCTCGTTTTAGCCTTAGAAGAAATTGCTGCGGGTGATGGTGCAATTTCAACGATTGTGAGTGTGCAAAACTCATTGCCATGCGGAATTACACAACGCTACGGCACAGAGGCGCAAAAACAAAAATATTTAACTAAACTGGCAACAGGCGAATGGTTAGGCTGCTTTTGTTTAACTGAACCACAAGTCGGCTCTGATGCCAGCGCGATTGAATGTAAAGCTGAAAAAGATGGCGAGGATTGGGTTTTAAATGGCACCAAGCAGTTTATCACCACAGGCAAATATGCAGATGTTGCTTTAGTTTTTGCTGTAACGGACAAAACTGCGGGTAAAAAAGGCATTTCCTGCTTTTTAGTCCCGACGAACACACCAGGTTATATCGTGGCACGTTTAGAAGACAAAATGGGACAGCACTGTTCCGATACCGCCACCATCGTGTTGGAAAACTGCCGTATTCCTGCAGAAAACCTATTGGGGCAAGAAGGTGAAGGCTACAAAATTGCACTCTCTAATTTAGAGTCGGGGCGTATTGGTATTGCCGCGCAATCGGTGGGTATGGCGCGAGCAGCTTTAGATGCAGCCGTGGACTATGCCAATGAGCGTAAAGCTTTTGGAGTTGAAATTGTGCAACATCAGGCAGTCGCGTTTCGCTTGGCAGATATGGCAACACAGATTGAAGCTGCACGACAGCTTATTCTACATGCCGCAAGCCTCAAAGATGCAGGCTTACCGTGTTTAAAAGAAGCATCTATGGCCAAGCTTTTTGCTTCAACCATGGCAGAGCGTGTGTGTTCAGATGCGATTCAAATACATGGGGGCTATGGCTATGTATCTGATTTCCCAGTTGAACGTATTTACCGCGATGTGCGCGTTAGCCAAATTTATGAAGGTGCATCCGATATTCAGCGTTTGGTGATTGCACGTGAAGTGACTAAGCGTTAAAGCTGAGTATCTAAAACTTTAGTCGGTGTCCAAAGCTTGCAAGGTTATTGCAGGATGTGGAAATTGAGAAAATGTTCAAATCATGTTTAGCTAACTTGATTGAAAAATACGCGAAGATCATGTCGTGATTGCCTTGCATGATCGACTTCAACACAGCAAACCTAATTTAAATTTTAAAGAGCGATTCAATCCTAACTTGTAAAAACGGTTAAAACAATAACGCATATTGCTGCAAATGAATTGCAGTGTCATCAGTTTAAGACGGAGCTTAAAAGAATGAAAACTTTGCAAGAGGCATATCAACAGTTTGATATTGAGCAACTGATTCAAACCCAATTGGCAGGAACGCCAACGGCACTTAATGCCTATGAAGAATGTTGCGGACGCTATACGGGTACTCAACAAACTGCCTTAATTTGGGAAGGCAAACACGGTCAAACTGCATCGTGGACATTTGATCAACTGGCAGAAGCATCTGGAAAATTGGCAAATTATTTTACTCAACTGGGCTTAAAAGCAGGTGATTGTATTGCAGGATTATTGCCGCGTACGCCTGAATTGTTAATTACGGTTTTTGCCACATGGCGCATTGGGGCAGTGTATCAGCCTTTATTTACAGCCTTTGAATCTAAAGCGATTGAGCACCGTATTCAAACTGCAAAGACGCAGCTCATTGTGACCAATACTGAGCAGCGTCCAAAACTAAATGCCTTGTCTAATGTGAAAATTTTAACTGTGGACGCAGCAAATCAAGCTCAAAACCATGATACAGATTTTTGGCAAGTTCTAAGCACTCAAGACACTTACTTTGAAACCGTGTATCGCAGTTTTCAAGATGATTTTCTGATGATGTTTACATCAGGCACTACGGGTTTAGCTAAATCTGTACCTGTGCCTTTAAAAGCCATTGTGGCATTTAAAGGTTATATGCAGCATGCAGTCGATTTAAGAGCAGAAGATTCATTTTGGAATTTAGCCGACCCTGGTTGGGCTTATGGCTTGTATTACGGTATTACAGGGCCACTGAGTTTGGGGCATAGCATTATTATGGATGAACGTCCATTTAGTGTTGATCATGCACTGGAAATTATCCGTAAATATCAGGTGAGTAATTTAACAGGTTCACCAACCGCATTTAGAATGTTCTTTGGTTTTAAAGAAAAGTTTGATGGTGATATTCAACGACATCTGCGTGTGGTTAGCAGTGCAGGCGAGCCGCTCACACCAGAAGTGATTCATTGGTTTAAGCATGATTTACAAGTCAATATTTATGATCAATATGGACAAACCGAATTGGGGATGGTGATTGCCAATCATCATGCACTGGAACATCAGAAAAAAGTAGGTTCTGCGGGTTATGCTATTCCCGGACATCGTTTCGCGGTTTTAAATGCACAGCATCAGGAAGTCGCTCACGGCGAAATTGGCACACTTGCACTGGATGAATCACAATCGCCTTTAATGTGGTTCAAAGGTTACGATGGGGATGACCGTAAATCATTTGTGGGACAGTATTATTTAACGGGTGATACGGTACGTTTAAATGAATTTGGTGGGATTGATTTTATTGGTCGTGCAGACGATGTCATTACAACTTCGGGTTATCGTGTCGGGCCTTTTGATGTAGAAAGTACTTTGCTTGAATGTGAGGAAGTGCTTGAATCCGCAGTAATTGGTAAGCCAGACCCAGAGCGTACAGAAGTGGTAAAAGCCTTTGTGGTGTTAAAAAATCAATATCAACCAAGCACTGCATTGCAGGAAAAGCTGCAACAGTATGTGCGTTCACGCTTATCGAAACATGCCTATCCTAAAGAAATTGAATTTGTCAGCAGTTTGCCTAAAACATCCAGTGGAAAAATTCAGCGTAATTTATTGAAGCAACAAGAAATTGCAAAACAAAATGCTTTTAAAAAAGTGAGCTAAATTCAGCCAATAGGCCCTGTTAATTATTGCGCCATAAGAAAAACGCCATTCATACAGATTGGCGTTTTTTTAAATCTGTATTCTTTATTTAAACCACCCGATTATGCAAGCACGAACTCAATCGATAGAAAATGTGTGCATCATATTGGTGATGTGATATTTTCAACTTTATGCTGACACAATGAACAAGGCTGCATGTACTTCGATTACGATAAAAGCATGTAGGCAGCGCAATACATATTGGGGGAGAACATCATGGTAACAGCTCATTTAAATTTCACGCAGCCGTCAAAGCGGATATTTACGAAGTCGATATGGATGGGCGCAGCTTTACTGTTGTGTGCCTCTGGCAGTTATGCACAAAACTGGAACCCAGCGCCAACTGCTGAAAGTACAGCCTATTCCAGCTATCCAGCAGCAAAAACGCCACAAAAAAATTATGCAGTCTTTGCCGAATACGCCAATTTTGAAGCAGATTTTGACAGTGGCGATACAGTAGAACTAGATGGTTTTGCTTTGGGTGTTTCCACCACGCCACATCGCTCAGGTTTTTATGGCAGATTGGAATTCTTAAAAAACAATGAATACGATTTGGATTATTATGAATTCAATATGGGCGGGAATTTAAACCTGATCAGCTATCATGGTTTTTATTTCAATACATACGCAGGTCTAGGTTATAGCGGCGCAAGTTCAAAGCTGCTTGCCAATGATGTCAATTTTGTCACTTTACCTGTGGGCGTAGAAGTCGGTTTGAACTTTGTTCCTGATTTCTCGATTTACGCCACTGCCGGTTATAAATGGTTATATGACAGCACCTCGAATACCACCTGTAAAGATGGGACAACCTCAGACAAAGTCGGGAATACGGCATGTTATTGGAATGGTGGAATTGCTTATTATAACGAATATATAGGCGATGCCGATGGCGTTACTTATAACGTAGGCATGCGGATGCACTTTTAAGCAAGTCGTTGCACATCTCCATCTGTTCAAATACGCAACAATTCAACCGCCGTCATGGCGGTTTGCTTTGAATACCCGTTATACTTGGCGTTTTGGTTTTGCAGAATAGGGCATTTTCTTGGAAAGCATATTCGATACTCAGTTGGAATTGAGCGATGCAGAAATGCATCTATATAGCCGACAAATTTTATTGGATGGCTGGGATATTGAAGCCCAAGAAAAATTAAAACTGGCCAACGTACTTGTTGTGGGGTGTGGCGGGATTGGCTGTTTAAGCGCAGAATTACTTGCACGTGCAGGCGTGGGAAAAATCACTCTGATTGATGCTGATGTGATTGAAACCAGTAATTTGCAACGACAAATCGCCTATACCCCCGCAGATTTAGGCTTTTATAAGGCCGAAATTCTCGCAAAAAGATTAATGCAAATTAATCCTTATATCGAGATTGTTTGTTTAACCACGCTGTTAGATGCGAAAAATGCAGGCACTTTAATTGCCCAGCAAGATTTGGTTTTAGATGGTTGTGATAATTTCAGTACCCGATATTTGGTCAATCAATATTGCCGACAATTGAATGTACCTTTACTCAGTGCCTCTGCCATTGGTTTTCAAGGGCAAATGTTTATGGTCGAAGGTGACTCTGCTTGCTATGAATGTCTGTTCCCGAAAGAACAACATGCCAATGAAAGTTTGCGCTGCGCTGACAGTGGCGTATTGGCAACCACTCCCAACGTCATGGCCAGTTTACAAGCGCATCATGCCTTATTGTACTTGGGTTTAGGCAACACCGCGCTGAAACAAAAGCTATTACTTTGGGATGGTTTAAGCATGAAACAACGCTTATTGTCGTTTGATCAAGACCACAACTGTCCAGTTTGTCAGGCAAGATAGCCTTTTTACTTGGCAATTTTTTGTTAAACTCTCACTACTTTAATATGACTCAGACATGATGAAAAATAATATCTGGTTAGATGGTTTACGTTCAGTTGCTCGCATGGGTGAAACTGCCGTAGTGGCAGCCAAAGCAGGCATTAAATATGCCACTGAAAAGCCAAGTAATGCCAAACTCATGCGCGAAACATTTGAATCTTTAGGTTCAACCTACATTAAACTTGGGCAGTTTATTGCCAGTACACCGTCATTGTTCCCACGTGAATATGTCGAAGAATTTCAAGGTTGTTTAGACCAAACTCCAACTTTACCGTTTAGCTATGTACAGCAAGTATTGGCATCTGAATTTGCAGGGCGCAATTTAGATGAAATATTTGCCTCAATAGATGAAAAGCCTTTAGCTTCAGCATCTATCGCACAAGTACATGCTGCAAAATTGGTGAGTGGCGAAGATGTAGTGATTAAAGTGCAAAAACCGGGGGTAGAAACCATTCTCTATACCGATTTAAACGTCTTGCACTGGGCGACCAAATTACTCGAAAAAGCTGTACCTAAAGTCAAATTTGCGTCATTGGCCGATATTGTCGAAGAAATCAAAACCCGTATGGTGCGTGAAGTCGACTTTATTGAAGAAGCACGTAACCTAGATGATTTTATTAATTATCTGAATTTAACCCAAAATACAAAAGCCACTGCACCTAAGGTCTATCATCAATATTCCACCCGTCGCGTATTGACCATGCAGCGTTTGTATGGCGTACCTTTGACCGATTTTGACGTGGTGAAACAAGTATCTAACGATCCATCGCAAGTGTTGATTACTGCCATGAATACATGGTTTGGTAGCTTGATGATGTGTAACAGTTTCCATGCCGATTTACACGCAGGCAACCTGATGTTGCTTGAAGATGGGCGTGTCGGCTTTATTGATTTTGGTATTGTTGGACAGCTGAATCCTGAAGTGTGGACTGCATGTATGGCTTTTATGGATGCTCTACAAAATACCAACTACACGCTTATGGCTGAAAATATGCTCAAAATGGGCATGACCGACAAGCAAATTGATACTCAGGTTTTGGCAGCAGATTTAGAGCGTTTATTTAGTGGCGTATTGCTGGCCGATCCTCAAGAGTTGCTGACTTCTAACCCTGCCGATTTAAATGACATTATGCTCGATATGGTTGCTGTGGGTGAGCGTCATGGGATTCGTTTCCCGCGTGACTTTGCTTTACTGTTCAAGCAAATGCTGTACTTTGACCGTTTCATGCGCGTTTTAGCACCTTATACCGATATTTATGCCGATCAACGATTGCAGATGGTACAAAGCATTGATCCGAATTTGTTGTTAAAGCATTAATTATCCATATTGGGCGAATCAAGCCTTCTGGTTGCATGTTTTAAAGCCACCGATCTTTTGTTTTATGAGTTCAGTGTGGCTTTAAAATACGGCAAATATCCCTTTCAATAGACAGAGATAGAAGGATTTAAAATGAAATATAGAGTGTGGTCATGGATGCAATTATCATTGAAGGCTTAAAGGTAGAAACAGTCGTCGGCTGTTTTGCATGGGAGCGTCAGATTCAACAACCGCTTATGTTGGATTTGATTATTGCCACCAATTTAAGCCAAGCTGCAGCTTCAGATGAGTTGCAAGACACGCTCAATTATGCAGAAATTTGCAGCATTTCAGCGCAAGTGATTCAGCAGGCTGCGCCCAAATTGATTGAGCATGCCGCACAATTGGTATTGGATGCACTTTTTACGACTTTTGCCGCCATTGAATCCATTACCATCACCATTCGCAAACCTGCCATTATTCCAGAAGCCAATTCTGTAGGAATTCGTCTTGAACGCCACCGAAACGATTTTTGCCCTCGCTCTGGCGAGTAACTGCGAAGCACCGCGTCAGTTTAAAAATGCCTATCAGCAAATTGCTGCATTGGGTGAAGTGCATTTTTCGCACATTTATCTGATTCCATGCCGTGATGGAATTGGTGCAGACTATTGGAATTCTGCTTGTTTGCTAAAAAGCCGTTTAAGCTTTGAGCATCTAAACGTCATCCTTAAGGAATTGGAAGTTGCAGCAGGGCGTGTGCGCCCATCGCATGACATTCCGCTGGATATTGATATTATTGCGTGGGGTGAAAATTTAGCTCAAATGCAATTCAATCCGAAAAAAATGCCACTTGCTTTAGATGTTAAAATTCCAATGTGGGATATTTGGCAAGATGAGGCTTTTGTGCATTCTGCGCATGACTATCCCATTGTGAGTTGTGAAGAGTAAATCAGCCAGTAAAATTGGCAGATCAGTGATGCATTTTTAAATTTTGGCTGTGATACGTGATCTGATTTCGGCTTACATCATTGTGTCATATCTTGCTGATATGTTTGTATGAAAAACCATCAAAAATAATATTTTTCTGTATTTATACGGCTTTGCACTTAAAAACTATCCACAAAATCTGCGGATAAATCTTGGGATAACTCAAAATCGGCTCTTTCTCTGTTATTTTTTGATCGTTTTAATCGAGATGTTTTCTATTCCAATGACATAAAAAAACGCCCACAATTGTGAGCGTTTAAGTGTTATCAATTCATTAAATATAATAACTGGTCTTGGTCATGAGCTTGGAAATCGCAGTCATGGTCAAACGTACAGGTACAGGCAAATCTACACCACCTGCTTTGAGCGCCGTATCGCGATGATGCAATTCATCTTCATTCATTTGGACTAGAATTTTACGTGAACGATCATCTTGTTCAGGCAATTGGCTAATATGATGTTCTAAATGCAAGCTGACTTGACGTTCAGTTTCTGCCACAAAACCCAAACTGTATTTATCGCCCGCAATACCTGCAATTGCACCCATCCCAAAAGACAAGCCATACCATACAGGATTAAGCAAACTGGTGTGACTGTCTAACTCTTTTAAGCGGTCTTCGCACCACGCCAAATGGTCTTGTTCTTCAATTGCAGCCTGTTCCATTTCACGACGTACATTGGGCAATTTCGCAGTTAAAGCCTGACCGTGATATAAGGCTTGTGCACAGACTTCACCACTATGGTTTACTCGCATTAAGCCTGCAACATGACGTGCTTCACTCACAGCCAATTTGGTTTCAACCGTATTGCCCGGGTTTTCACGTTGAGCCGAAGTTGTGCCAGGTACTAAACTACGTAAGGCTTGGTCAAATGAATGAATAAACTTGTCGATGCCTGTGTAATGACGCATGAAATTAATCCTCCAAAGAGTCCTGTGCAGTATCTAACATTGGCTTGAGCTTTAACAAGAGCCAAAAGGTGAAAACAGCACTTAAAACAGCCGTAATACTAAATAAAATTTTTAAATCAATTTTTAAAATGCTTAAAATTAAAATCGAAAAAATGGCAGATGACACCATAAATACCGCATTTAAAATATTGTTGGCTGCGACCACACGTGCGCGGTGCGAGCGAGGGGAATAGGCTTGCATCATGGCATACAAGGGCACAATGTAAAAACCGCCACTAATGCCCAGTAAAGTGACTGCACACATGACATGATAATAACTCCAGCCTTGCTGAAAGACTTCGGCTAAGCCCAGTAGTGCGCCTGTTTTTTCTGGTACAAAAGCCAATGTGCCTGCCAAATAAAAAGCAAAGACGGTTAAACCGACTGCGCCAATAGGCACCATTTTAATATTGACCTCGGTACCGCCTATTTTACGGCAGAGCAAAGAACCTACGCCAATACCGACAGAAAAGAGTGTCAGTAATAAACTCACCACATTTTCAGAAGCATGCAAGTTTTGTTGAGTGAGCTGTGGAATTTGGGTTAAATACGTTGCCCCATAAAACCAATACCAAGAATTGCCCAATAATATTAGAAAAATCATCGGCAGGCTTTTGGCATATTTTAAAGTCTGGAAACTGGTACGGAAAAAATTCCAGTCAATTTGAATGTCGGGTGCCGTGACGCGCTGCGTCAGCACAAAACGACTTGAGGCATAACCAATTAGTGCAATAATCACCACAGTTAAGCTAATCCAGACTAAATTGCCTGCAGATACCGAAATCACTGCACCGCCTAAAATCATCCCCAATAAAATTGCAATGGATGTACCTGACTGGAAAATTGCATTGCCCGACATCAGTTCATGCGGTTTGAGTACTTCAGGCAAAATGGCATATTTGATTGGGCCAAAAAAGGTCGATTGTGCGCCCATTAAAAATAAGGCAATCAGCAATAGCCACAAATTTCCTAAAATAAAACCAACGGTACCAATCAGCATGATGATAATTTCAAGCAGTTTGATGGCACGTACCAATTGAGCGCGTTCATACTTGTCTGCCAATTGTCCTGCTGTGGCAGAAAAAATGAAATAGGGCAAAATAAACAGCAGGGCTGCCAAATTGTTCAGGGTGCTGATATTTGCAGATTGTTGGCTAATCCAGCCATAGGTAAAGACCAAAAGCAGCGCTTGTTTATACACATTATCATTGAGTGCGCCAAAAAATTGAGTGAGAAACATCGGCAAAAAGCGACGACTCCTCAACAAATGTTCATTTTTTTCCATGCGTGATTAACTTCGTTTAGTTTTATTAAGAAATGTGACCGCTTGATATAATAGTACAGAAAATCATGTATGATGTTTCAAGTCTTTTCACTGATGAAAAAATCAAATAAATTGGTGTTTGTACGCGGGTTCATTGGGGTTTTTCCATAAAAATTAAATCAGTTTAGAGTTTTTTATGCTTGTAAATACAAACTTTAAAAAATCAGTACTGTGTTCCAGTATGCATGCAATTTTATGCTGGAATATGCCGAAAAAGCTCGGACTAAGTCTGTTTTTAGGTTTAGTTGCATCCTCAAGTTTTGCAGAAAGTCTTAAGGTATCTAACTCCAACACCCAACTCGCTGAAAATCCTACATCACTGCAGACTCCAACTACAGAAGAAGCACAAAATTTAGCTGAAGAAATTAAACAACTGGCAGCAGCACAAGGTAAAGACAGTGCCCAAGATCTACAAAAAATAGAAGAAGCTTTAGAGCAAGCGCAAACACCTGAATTTAATAGTCTAGAAATGCTGCAACAGCAACAACAGGCAGGGGCATCTTTTGCTGAATTTCAGCCTATCGAATTTGAAGACTTAGAAGATTTACCCATTGCACCTGTAGATCAGGGGCTTGCCAATGAAATTTTTCAGGTGGCAGAACAAGCCAAACAAGAAGCGATGCTAGACCGCAATGGTCAAGTGCCAGAAACGTTGGTTCAAGACGCAACACAGCAGGAGCTACTGCAAATTGATCAAGCGCCTGTAAATGTCGATCAGCTCATAACCAATATTCAGGCAGACAGTAATTTTGTAGTGGAAGCCAATCCTAACGATACCTTAATGACTGAATTGGGCTGGATGACGCAGGTCGAAAATGCCGATAAACCCGGTTTTTTCAGACGTTTACTGTATAAAGTCCGTCCACCGCGTGAGCTAAACACAGCCAAAGTGCCGCGTATTAGTGCAGATGTAGTCATTACCGCAAATGGCGCCAATGGTACACAAAACTCAATTGGAGAGGTATCGCCCGATGCTTATCGTACAGCGGTGGATCATTTAAGTGCCAATATTAAGGCCAAACTTTCCAGTTTTACCCAGGAATCTTTTGCTGATTTTCCATCGGCATTGCCACAACTACGCACGTTGTCAAATCAGGCAGCGCAGGCAGTGGGTTTTTATAATGCCGAGTTTAAGTTTGAAAAACTCAGTGATAGCCGCGTGCGTGTGCATGTTGTGCCAAATCCACCTGTGGCGATTAAACAACAAAATATTGAATTTACAGGCGAAGGGCAATACGAGGCACAATTTCAGGTTATTGGCGTCTTGCCTGATCAAGAAGTAGATGATGTGTTTAATCATGGTTTGTATGAGCAAACTAAAAAACGGATTACCGATGCGGCTTCAGATAACGGTTATTTTGACAGTTACTGGCGTTTGCATGACGTTAAAGTCGCTCAACCTCAAAATACAGCCGATATCAATTTACGTTATGAAACAGGCGAGCGTTATAAACTCGGTAACGTCGAATTTCGTATGAGCGATCCAAACCAAGAATTCCCGCTAGATATGGATATTCTGCAAAGTATGGTCACTTGGCAGGACAATGCCGACTATACTTTTTGGCGTGTGAATGGTTTGGCCAACAACCTCACCAACTCGCGTTATTTTAACTACACCTTGGTTGATACAATTCGCCCTGATCCTGTCGAGTATCCTTTGGAATTACCGCCTGATATTCAGGCTTTGGTCGATCAACAAAAACTCTCTGTTTACGATGCCACAGTCGTCGATCAAAAACGGGTGGTGTCATCTCAGGAAGTGACGCAATCTGTGGTGAATGAAGCTGAGTTTGCAGGCACAGAAGAAGGTGCGAGCAACGATAAGCTGCGCATGCTACAAGCACAGCAAGAAGACAAACAATCAGAAGAAGAACGCTTAAAACAACAGGCACGTATCGACAAAAAAATTCCTGTGATTGTGACTTTAAATGCAGACCGCTTAAATAGTGCCGAAGTCGGTGCGGGTTACGGAACTGACACAGGCGTACGTTTGCGTGGGCAATATCGCCGTGCCATTGTCAATAAACGTGGTCACTCTTTCGATGCCAACTTGGAGCTTTCACAAATTCGTCAAGCCATTGATGGACGCTATAACATTCCTTATAACCATCCACTGAATGATTATGTCGCGTTGGTTGGCGGTTATGAGCGTGAAGAACGTGACGATGTTGCACAAGGTGGCGGCTTGATGATTGAATCTGCGGTTGCAGGTGTAGACCGTGTGATTAAAAACCCAATGGGCAGTTGGCAACATACTTTTGGCTTGCGTTATCGACTGGATCGCTTAACTGAAGATGGCACTGTATTTTTGGAAAAAGTGCCTGATGCCTTTATTGCCAATGGTGATGTCGAGCAACAATCGTTATTGCTTGGCTATGAAGTTTCACGTACCGACAGTAACCGTCGTGTTAACCCAAGCAAAGGTTTCCGCCAAATTTATAAAATAGAACTGGGGAGTGAATCACTGCTCAGCGATGCAGATTTAGCCATTCTAAATGCAGGTTGGCGTTTTATTTATTCATTGGGTGAAAATGACGATCATCAGTTTGTCGGACGCAGTGACTTAGGTTATATCTACACCGAAGATTTTAATAAAGTGCCTTATAATTTGCGTTATTTTACTGGTGGTGACCAGTCTTTACGTGGCTTTGACTACAAGTCTTTAACACCACAAATTGAAGGCTTTAAAATTGGAGGTCAGGCTTTGGCGGTTGGTTCATTAGAATATAACTATCAATTTAAAGAGGGGTGGCGCGCAGCAGTATTTAGTGATTTTGGTAATGCTTACGATAAAGACTTTAGCAACGACACCGAATATAGCGTAGGTTTGGGGGTACGTTGGGCATCACCAATTGGCCCAATTCGGATTGATGTGGCTTCTGGTATTTCAGATGATAACCATCCAATCCGTTTACATTTCTTTATTGGCTCTCAACTATAAATTTAAGACTTAGAGAACATTATGGCTGAAGTTGAACAGCAACCAGAAACTCCAGTAACGCCACCTAAAAAGCGTCGAATACTCAGGAGTGTTTTACTGTCACTGCTGTTGATGCTGGTTTTATTGGTGTCCGCTTTGGTGGTGATGTTCTCAACAGACCGTGGCTCAAAGTTCTTATTAGACAGCGTATTGCAGCGCCAAGAAATTATTCATTATGAATATGAAGGCGGTAATTTATGGCGCGGGATTATTCTGCGCAATATCATCGTCAGTTTAAAACCTGTTGATGTCAAAATTGACCGTGCCGATGTCATTCTTGGTTGGCGTGCCATTTTAGATAAAGAAATCCATCTCAATCGTGCCGATGTGCGTAATCTGCGGATTTATCCGAAAGGCCCACCAAGTGATGATCCATTCAAATTCAATGAAATTCGCTTACCTTTTGTTTTGCGTTTAGATACTGCCGATGTCGATCATTTATTGATTCAAACCGCCTCTGGTACGCAGGTCGATTTTTACGATATTCATTTAAATAATGCCTTGTGGTCGGGTACAGAACTGAAATTTGAAGATTCCAATATGGATATGGGATATTTGAATGTACGCAATGCCACAGGCGATATGAAATTTGAAGGTAAATATCCGCTTAATGTGGTGGGTGATTTAAATATTCCCTCTTTACATGACAGCTTAAATATTCACGATATTAAAGTAGTAGGCAAAGGCACACTCGACACGATTCAGGCGGGTGTTGCAACAAATACGCCTGATTTGCTCACGGGATGGGTAGTGTTGCATCCAATGCGTAAGCAAGTGCCAATGTTTGGTGAGTTACAATTTAAAAACTACCGTTGGCCTATTTTGACCGAGCAGGAACTTTTTACCCAAGCAGGTGCAGCTAAATTTAAAGGCGATATCAAGCGTTTAGATATTGATGTCAATACGGATTTGAGCGGTAAACACATCCCTAAAGGTCAATATACAGGTCTGATGTATACCGATTTAGTTCATCAACTGAATATCAGTAATTTAAATGCACAACTTATGCAAGGTGCTGCCAATGTAGCGGGCATTGTCAGTTGGGATAAAAAAGTCAATTGGGATTTAACAGGACGTCTGGATAAAATTAATCCTAAAGATCCACTAATTCCTCAAGTGGTCAAAGACTTTTTACCGCCAAGTTTAGATGCCAATTTAGCATCTAAAGGTCATTTGGAAAAAGGCACACACTTAACTGCACAAGTCGATTTTGACCAATATGAAACTTGGAATTTAAAACTCGATCAAAAACCTGCGCAGGGCAAAGCGGCAAATCCGATGTTGCTTGATGTGCGCTGGAACAACATAGACCGTGCTGTGCCGTATGTGGGTTGGTTAAAAAGTGAATTGGGTGATGTGCAAATGGCCTTGGTAGAAGGTCAGCAAGATATTTTTGTGGCGACCAAAGTCAGCACACATGAAAAAACCATGTTACCTGCAGGTATGTACCAAGCTAAACTGAATTTAAAGAATAATCGCTTAAATATTCCTAATTTTAAATTTGATACCGCAGATAGTCATTTGGCAGGCAGCGCCGTCATTGATTTACCAACCGACAAACGTCAGTTGAAATGGAATGCAGTATTGGCTGCGAAAAACTTTAATCCGCAAAGTATCAGCACCGCAGCACCTGTTAATGTGTTAAATGGGCAGTTTAAAGCCAATGGTTTTGCATTGCCGAATCAGCAAATTATTCATTTGAAAGATATTAATTTGACAGGGCGTTTGGTCAATCAAAATGAAAACGTACATTTAACTGGGCAAAGCACCATCGCTTTATTGTTCCATGATGTGAAAGCTGGTGGTGGCTTTAAAAGTTTTGCCGTGAATTATGATGGTGGGTTAAATGCTAGTGCGATTCAAGGCAGTGAAGGACATTTAAAACTGAAATTATCGGGTACGCCCGAACTAATTAAAATTAGCGACTTACGCCATAATGGTGTTGCAGGGCAAATTGTGGCGGATGGTTTGCTGCATTTGAATAATGGCATAGGTTGGAATTTAAATGCCTCATTAATTCGCTTTAAGCCGCACTATTTTGTGTCCAGTGTGCGTGGTGAATTATCGGGCAATATCCGCACTGAAGGTATTTGGTCAGACACTCAAAAACGGATCAACATTGAACATCTGAATTTGGCAGGCATGCTCAATAATAAACCTGTACGTGGTACGGGGAATTTAGCCATGTTGATTGATGCCAATCAAAAAGGCTTTTTACCTCAACAGTTTGAAGCCAATAATCTATTTTTGTCTTATGCCAAAAATCAGTTACAAGCAACGGGCAATGCACAAAATCTGCGTATTAAAGTCAATGCGCCTGCTTTATACGAAATCTATTCGGGTTTGCGTGGACGTGCTTATGGCTATATCAATGTGCAGTCGCAGCCACGCTTACAAGCCACCGCCAATTTTGCAGTTGATCAGTTCAGCCTCAATAATATTTTCAGCGTGCGTAAGTTGCGCTTACAAGGTGAATTGCCAACTTCTGAAAATACGCCAACGCTGATGACGGCATCCATGGAAAATTTACGCAGTGGTAACCGTGGCATTGAGCAAGGGCAGATTTCTTTAGCAGGCACACGTCAGGCGCATATTTTAAAACTGGAAGCTGAAAATAAGTTGAGTAAGTTTTATGTACAATTGGCGGGTGGTTTAAATGCACAAAATGATTGGATGGGACAAATTCAGAAAGGGGATTTTGACTCCTTAAGAACCCATTTGGCACAGCGCCAAAACGCGGCCGTGATTTATCAACACAAAACCAGTGAGCTGTATGTTGGTGCGCATTGTTGGATGAGTCAGCAAAGCCAATTGTGTTTTGATCAACCTATTCGTGTGAGTAAAACCAAAGCCAATGCATCATTTGTGACTCAAAACTTAGACTTAAATGACTTTTCTGCATTTATGCCTGAAGGTTTGGCGATTACAGGCAAGGTTAATGGGTATGCCAAAGCGGCGTGGGCAAAAGGACAGAAGCCAAAAATTGATGCACATTTGGTCACGCGTGATGGCGTCATTGGACTTGCTGCGGACGATCCACAAGATATAGGCTCAACCTTGCGCTATGAACAAGTGGCTGTGGTCGCAAAAAGCATTGCCGAAGGCTTGAAATTACGCATAGATGTGAAAACACCTGAAATTGGTACAGGTTATGCCAATGTGCTGATTGATCCTTACACTAAAAACATGCCAATGCGCGGTGAAATTGCCTTTGATCAGGTACAACTTAAAGTTTTTAAACCGTTTATTGCCGATGTGCGCTCAATGGCAGGCATTTTGTCCTTTGCTGGCAAGATCAATGGGACTTTAACTTCACCATTGCTCACAGGTGAAATGCGCCTGAAAGATGGTGCGATCAGCATGATTTCGTTACCTGTAAATCTGACCAATGTGCAGGTCTATTCCTCTATCCGCCAAGATCAAGCCAGCATTAATGGCGCATTTAACAGCGGTGGTGGTGTAGGGCGTTTAACGGGCAGTGTGGATTGGAAATATGATCCGCGTATTCAGTTAAATTTAAACGGTAAAGACTTATTAATTCGTCAAGCACCGCTAATTACTGCAATGATTACGCCAGATGTATCCTTAGATGTTTTACCTTTCCAGAAAAAACTGAGTTTAAAAGGACGTGTAGATGTACCTCGGGCTTTAATTTCTATGCCTGAAGTGTCTGCACCTGTGGTTAACGTGTCTTCGGATGTGCGTGTGGTACATGAAGGACAAGATCAACTGGCATTATTACGTTCAGCTCGTCCATGGGATATTCGTGCCGATCTTGAATTGAATTTGGGTGATCGGGTCATTTTCCAAGGTTTTAATAGCCGTATTCCACTGATTGGACGTTTGTATTTATCTCAACGTGGTTTAGAAACTGCGATGCGTGCCAATGGTGCGATTGGGGTCAGCCAGCGTGTGAAAATTGAAGCCTATGGACAAAGTCTGGATTTGAACCGTGCCATTGCGCGTTTTAATGGCCCAATTTCTAACCCAACTTTAGATATGGATGCCAATAAAAATGTACAGGGCAGCATGGTCGGCTTTAGAGTTACAGGCACAGCCAGCAGTCCGAACATTCAAGTGTATAACGATGCAGGCTTATCTGAACAAGAAGCATTAAATGCTTTGATTACAGGTCGTATCAATGAAGGTACCAGTGGTTTGAGTCAGACCGAAAGCTTTAAGTCAGACGTCAACAATACTATTGCAGCGGCAGGTATTAGTATGGGATTGGGTGGTACACGTGCCTTGACCAATCAAATTGGACGTACATTCGGTTTAAGTGGTTTGGCACTTGATGCCCAAGGTACAGGCGATGATACCCAAGTCAGTTTGACGGGTTATATCACCCCAGACTTGTTTATTCGTTATGGCGTGGGGGTTTTCACACCTGTCAATAAGTTGACTTTGCGTTATCAAATGAATAAACGACTGTATTTGGAAGCTAGTCAAGCTTTAGAACGCGCCGTGGATATTTTCTATAACTGGCGCTTCTAACGGCAACTTCACTTAAAAATGCGTTCAATCAGAGCGCATTTTTTAAGCTTGTACATGGATAGTTTCGTATTTATGCAAACTTTTGATTATCATAAGCACAACAGGAGAGCTTCAATGAAAAAGATTTTGGTGGTGACTGCAGTGCTTGCATTAATGGGCTGTGCAGAAAAGAAACCCTTAACCCCTGAAGAACAATGGCAAGGCTATTGCCGAAGTGTTGGCAATGCTGCGCGTACCATCATGCTAGATCGTCAAAATGCGATTGAAAAAGAACGTGCGATTGAGCATGCCAATAAAATTGAAGATGACATTACTCGTAATTTTATTTTAGAGATTATTGAGCAAGTCTATGCATTGCCACTTGAAGAAATTAATGGTGATGTTGATGCGGCACGTGAAAAAGTCCGTACGCAATTTACTGAAAAATGTATCGCGACACCGCATGATAAAATGCCTGATTACAAGCCGTTCTAAAAGAACGGTTTTTTTATGAATTAAAATTGAAATATGTTTTGTACTTCTACTATCTTTTATCAAAAAATAGCCTAAGTGAATCAAACGTCTAAAACTAAAATAAATAACAAATAAATTGTGACAAGTTCTAAATCTTAAAACTGGCAAAGCTTATCTTTTTCATGAATAATTAAAAACATAACAAAAACAGTAGGAGCGCATAATGGAAGTGGTTGCTTACCTGCATAATGCAGATTTGCTCTTAGAAGATGAACAAGGTGTCGCGGTAATTGGCGGCAGTCATTATGTTTTAAGTTTAGGTGATCGGGTGTATTTACGTCAGCAAATTGATGCACCTGCAAAGATATATCAAGTTCAAATTTCATTTACCAGTGCAGAACACTGTATGCTGCATGAAGATGAAATTCAACTCAAGTTTGAAGGTAGTCGCGAACAATTACAGCACTATCTTCAAGCCACAACAGTACACTAAGGTGGAATATCATTCATTCATTAGAACAGGCAACATGAGCGTTGCCTTTTTTACGAGTTAAACTTTAGGCGAAAAGTTAGTGTACATACAGACAAAGTTAAAATTAAGTCGTGTTTTGCCTGTAAATTGAACAATATGCGCATCATTTAGTTATAAAATAATGGGCATCACAAAGAAACACTCTAGTTGCATTAACTTTTAACCTGAAGTTTAGTAAAATTTTGCAGTCCATATTGTTTGTGATGCTTTAAAAGCAGGAATTCACAAATAATTTTTTAAAAAAGAGGAATAACACCGTGCTAGAAGCTTACCGCCAACACGTTGAAGAACGTGCCGCACTCGGAGTCCCACCGAAGCCACTTGATGATGTGCAAACAGCTGCATTAGTTGAATTATTAAAAAATCCACCAGCAGGCGAAGAAGCTTATTTGGTTGATTTGCTTGAAAACCGTGTACCTGCAGGTGTTGACCAAGCGGCATACGTTAAAGCTGCTTTCTTAGCTGCTGTAGCAAAAGGTGAAGCAACCTCTCCACTCGTTTCTAAAGAGCGCGCAGTTTACTTACTAGGCACAATGCTTGGTGGTTATAACGTAGCACCTTTAGTAGAGCTTTTAGACAATGCTGAATTGGCTGGCTTAGCAGCTGAAGCATTGAAAAACACTTTGCTTGTATTTGATGCGTTCCATGACGTAGCAGACAAAGCAAAAGCAGGTAACGAAAACGCGAAAGCAGTTTTACAATCTTGGGCTGATGCTGAATGGTTCACTAGCCGTAAAGATGTACCTGAAGAAATCAAACTTACAGTGTTTAAAGTTACTGGAGAAACCAACACTGACGACTTGTCACCTGCACAAGACGCATGGAGTCGTCCAGACATTCCATTGCACGCAAATGCAATGTTGAAAAACGTACGTGATGGCATCAACCCAGAAGTTCCTGGTGAAGTTGGTCCATTAAACCAAATCAAAGACCTTATCGCGAAAGGCAACCAAGTTGCTTACGTGGGTGACGTTGTTGGTACAGGTTCTTCTCGTAAGTCTGCAACTAACTCTGTACTTTGGTTCTTCGGTGATGAAATCGCGCACATTCCAAACAAAAAAGATGGCGGCTACTGCTTAGGTGGTAAAATTGCGCCAATCTTCTTTAACACAATGGAAGATGCGGGTGCTTTACCAGTAGAAATCGACGTTTCTAATATGAACATGGGTGATGAAATCACTCTTAAAATCGACCATGCTGCTGCTAAAGTAACAGCGTTCAAAGACGGCGCACAAATCGCTGAATCTGAACTTAAAACTCCAGTGCTTCTAGACGAAGTACGTGCAGGCGGTCGTATTAACTTGATCGTTGGTCGTGGTTTGACAGCTAAAGCGCGTGAAGCTTTAGGTCTTGCACCATCTACTTTGTTCCGTACTCCAGTACAACCTGAAAACACAGGCAAAGGCTTCACTCAAGCTCAAAAAATGGTAGGTCGCGCTTGTGGTCTTCCAGAAGGTCAAGGTGTTCGTCCAGGTACTTACTGCGAACCTAAGATGACTACTGTTGGTTCTCAAGATACAACAGGTCCAATGACACGTGACGAATTAAAAGATTTAGCTTGCTTAGGTTTCTCTGCAGACTTAGTAATGCAATCTTTCTGTCACACAGCTGCGTATCCAAAACCAGTTGACGTTCAAATGCAACACACGCTTCCTGACTTCATCATGAACCGTGGTGGTGTTTCTTTACGTCCAGGTGACGGTATTATCCACTCTTGGTTAAACCGTATGCTTCTTCCAGATACAGTAGGTACTGGTGGTGACTCGCATACTCGTTTCCCAATTGGTATTTCTTTCCCAGCGGGTTCTGGTCTTGTAGCGTTCGCTGCAGCAACTGGTGTTATGCCACTTGACATGCCTGAGTCTGTACTTGTGAAGTTCAAAGGTAAAATGCAGCCTGGTATCACTTTACGTGACCTTGTACATGCGATTCCTTACTACGCAATTAAAGAAGGTGACTTAACTGTAGAGAAGAAAGGTAAGAAAAACATCTTCTCTGGTCGTATCTTAGAAATCGACTTAACAGAAATGGAAACTGACTTAACCGTTGAACAAGCATTTGAATTGTCTGATGCTTCTGCTGAGCGTTCAGCTGCAGGTTGTTCTATCACACTTTCTGAAGAGAAAGTTGCTGAATACCTTCGTTCAAACATCACCATGCTTAAGTGGATGATTTCTGAAGGTTATGGCGATGCGCGTACTATGGCTCGTCGTGTTGAGAACATGGAAAAATGGTTAGCGAACCCATCACTTCTTAAAGCTGATGCTGACGCAGAATACACTAAAGTGTATGAAATTGACCTTGCAGACATCAAAGAACCAATCCTTTGCTGCCCGAACGACCCAGATGATGCAAAACTTCTTTCTGACGTTCAAGGCGACAAAATTGATGAAGTATTCATCGGTTCTTGTATGACAAACATCGGTCACTTCCGTGCTGCTGGTAAGTTATTAGACAAAGTTCCTGGTGGTTCTTTATCTACTCGTCTATGGTTAGCGCCTCCAACTCGTATGGACGAGCGTCAACTTATGGAAGAAGGCTTCTATAACACTTACGGTAAAGCGGGTGCGCGTACAGAAATGCCAGGTTGTTCATTATGTATGGGTAACCAAGCACGTGTAGCACCGAACACAACTGTAGTATCTACTTCTACACGTAACTTCCCGAACCGTTTAGGTCAAGGTGCAAACGTTTACTTAGCTTCTGCTGAGCTTGCATCTGTTGCAGCGGTACTTGGTAAGTTACCAACACCAGAAGAATACCAACAGTACGCTTCTCAAATCGACAGCATGTCTGCTGACATCTACAAGTACTTGAACTTTGACCAGATGGAAAGCTACACAGACGCTGCTGCGAATGTAGACACCAAGAAAATTGCTGCTGCTCAGTTGACCTAAGTTAGGAAAAGCAAACGCAAGAGCAAATCTATGATTTGTTCGAGTGTTGAGCGATAAGCAAGATCAAATAAGGGCTGATTATTCAGCCCTTATTTTTATGCGTAAAATTTCAATCTAATAATGAATGACATTTAAAACAGCATAGATTGTGATATTTCAGCTTGCCTAACTGATTTAAAAATAGGGGCGCAAGCTATGAAATAAATTAGAATTTAACTTATTAAAACAATATAAATTTGCCTATCAATACCGTTTGTTATAAAATAATGTAAACTGCGTCACAAAATATGGTGGATTAATGCTGGTATTTAATTTTAATTATAATTTTTGGTAAAAACTTTATTGAAATGAACTACTTAGTTTTAATTTTAATGAAATTGGATATTTTTTAATAACTTACTATAACCCGAATTACGGATAAGAAAAGCCCTTGAAAAAAAGGTAGTTAGAGCCATTTAGAAAGTTACGACACAACC
>NZ_KB849689.1:316292-430169 GCF_000368785.1 Acinetobacter towneri DSM 14962 = CIP 107472
TAAATTCAGATTTATCAAACGGACATATTGCTGATCTTAAAAAAGTTGAGGATTTAGTGAATGGCTTATCAGCAACGGTCTATGGTGATAGAGGCTACATTAGCCAACCATTGAAAGAAACACTTAAAGAGCAAGGCATTGATTTAATTACTTATCCAAGAAAAAATATGAGAGTGACCTTATTGCCATTCTCTGATGAATTTCATCTACGACAACGTAAAAGAATTGAAACATTGATAGGATTATTGAAAGAAAAATATCACTTAGTTACGAGTAAACATCGTTCGATTGCTGGTTTTTTAGCAGGCGTATTTTCTTCACTATGTGCGTATCAACTTTGCCAAAAGAATAAGCCTAAAATTCATGTGATTAAATCTTTGGCTTATCCGTAACTGGGGTTACTATAATGATTGTAAAATTATGTAATTAAAATGTGTCATATTATTAATGCATTGACCAATTAAAAAAATTTTGCGTCTCTCTTTAAATATGAAACTGGGTTGTTTTTATGAATTTAATAGAAACAGTTTTTGACTTTAAAGCGCTTTCAATGCAGCAGCAATCGTATTTTTTTGAAAAAATTTATCAATTCGATCAAAAAATCTTTCCAAATTCGAGTTTAGAAGAATTTAAAGCCTTTGTTTATGACCCCGATGCAATCGCAGTCACGGTTATTCAATATCATGATCGAGATCAAGTGGTTGGGCAAAATGTTATTCCTTTTATTTTGATTCATTATAATGAACAGCCTATGCATGTGGTCAATTCACGAGCGGGTTTTTTGTCTGAATATCAAAAACAAAATTTGACGATTCCAAGTGCAGTCAAAGCCATGTTGAATCGACGCTTAAAAAATCCATTTATTCCATTGTGGTTTGTGATTAGCATTAATCAACCGAAGATTTATTCTTTGTTTGCTTCGCGTTCTAAAAGTTTTTTCCCAAGAGTCGGGAAAACTATGCCTAAGGAATATCATGAAGTTTTGCAGCTTATGGCGGCACGGTATCCTGAAATTCAAAAGCGCGGTGAAGGCGTATATGTGCATGAAACTCATTCTCCAGCACGAAGTTTTGAGCAACTGATGCATTTGAGAATTCCGCAAGATGTACATTCCAATTTCTTTTTGCAGCACGCGCCTGATTATTTTGATGGTTGGGGCATTATGTGTATTTGTAAATTAGACGGTAAAACTTTATCTGAAACGGCACTCAATTTAGCACTAAACAGAAAAGTGGATTAGGTGCTTATCACATCGAAAAACTGTAATCCTCTGTACGTATCCTGTTGACTCTATACTGCAGTAGATGATGAATTTGGGCAGTGATGGGGTCTAACCATCATCTTCACCAAAGTTTTATTGAGTGAAATAATGATCTTGATGTTTGCAGTTGCGACAAAATAAGGACACATAATTTTCTGCGTCATAATCGACAGTCAGTTCATCCGATCCGCAGTGCATACAGCGTTTAAGTGAATAAAATTTAAGTCGTGCTTCAATTTTTCGCCAAGAACGCCACACAGGTTGAAAGAAAATCCTTTCGTCATAACCCAAAAAGCGGAAGAATAAAATTTCGCTCATATAGCTGAAAGGCAAATTAGGCGGGCGTGGCAGGGTAGAGGTCTCCCATTTTTCAGCCACTGACCGTTCTCGGTATTGCTGCACAGTCTTTTTCAGTAAATTGGTATTAATAAAGTTTTCATTACGCGGTTTGAGTGCTTTTTGTTGGTATAAAAATTCCAAAGCAGTTTGCACCAAGTAATAAATTTGCCCAACCGCCAAGACATCTAAAAGTCGGTAGCAAAAGCTCTGAAAACTATGGTTGCCCGCAATTTGTATTCCCCAAGTCCGACAATAAAATTGCATAAACTGCACAATCTCTTGATACAGCAATAAATACAGCGCATCTTTGACTTCATCTGCTGTTTTGAACGGTGTGCCCATACTCAGATTTTCATAAAACCAATAACGTAATTGTTGTGCAATGCTGAATAAGCTTGGTTCAGAATAACCATCTAAACGGACATTGATATAATATTGCTGCGCATTTTCGGCAAAATCTTTGGCAATTAATATTTGCTCTTTTAGCAAATGTTTGATCATGCCGTGCTGGAAAAAATAGTTGGGGGTAATATTTAAATACTTGATTTTTTCCCAATCTATAAATTCTTCATGTGGAATATGTTCCTGTGCATGCTGATCTAAAATACTCAATAAAAATAATTTATCTATAAAACGCAGCTGATTTAATTCGCGTTCAGGTGCATCCTGTTTTTTGAATTTTTGTTGTTCTTGCAAGCGGGTTTCCGCCATGATTTTTTTGCGTTGTTGGGTACAGCTTGCGCAATGACAGTTTTGTTGTTGGCTATTTTGAAAGATGCGATGTTCACAATGACTACATTGGTGAAAATTTAATTCCTGCTCATATTGTTCTGCTTCTACCCAATACATAGATGCCTGACACAAAGGGCATAATGTGCTTTCATCTAATTGTTTTTGCAGAATTTGTAGCATTGTGAAATAGAAGCTCAAGTAAATCGTGATATGTCATTATACATGGCTTGTGTACTGAAAGGTGGAAGCTTCTGTGCTTTTGATCATCATCAAAATTAGCCTGTGTTGGTCGTATTTGAAGTGAAGTTGCATATCAAAATATTAAATTTACGCGTAATAGCAATACAGGTATTGATTTAAACAGTCTGCTTTTATGTTACTTGTACAGGATTAATCCAGATAGGATTGAAAAGCTTGGGTTGAGCGCCCATATAAATCAGCATTGTTGAACAAGACTGAAATAGATTGTGCGCAGACAGATGTTGAAAGTTGTCGTATGATCATTGCAACTTTACAAAAACAAGCGCATCGCCACAAAGAATGAGGACAAGATGAATATTGCAGAAAATCCTATGGTTGAAGCCAGCCAAACTATCTATTTAAAAGACTATCAAAAACCTTCATTCTTGGTAGATGCTGTAGAGCTAGATATTCAAGTCTATGCAGATTACACCCAAGTGGGTGCAACATTGAAAATGCAGCGTCAGACTGCAGGCGATTTGGTGTTATTGGGCCGTGATTTAGAATTGAAATCTATTATTTTGAATGGCACGGAATTATCGGAAAGTGACTATCAATTAGATAGTGAGCAGCTTCGCATTGCAAATGCACCTGATCAAGTCACGTTAGAAACCATCGTGATCATTCATCCTGAAAGCAATACGCAACTTGAAGGCTTATATCAGGCAAGTTCTGATTTATTTGTTACCCAAAACGAGCCTGAAGGTTTCCGTAAAATTACCTTCTATCCTGACCGCCCAGACGTATTGTCGGTATTTACCACACGTGTTGAAGCCGATAAAAAATATCCTGTGTTATTGGCAAACGGCAACTTGTTAGAAACAGGTGAAGCAGGCGAAGGTCGTCATTATGCGATTTGGCAAGACCCGACCAAAAAGCCAAGCTATTTATTTGCTTGTGTGATTGGCGATTTGGCAGTCATGAAAGACCATTATGTGACATCTGAAGGGCGTAATGTTGCACTGGAAATTTATGCAGAAGAAAAAGACATTCCAAAATGCAAAATTGCTATGCAAGCGTTAAAACATTCGATGCGTTGGGATGAAGAACACTATGGTCTGCCGTATGATTTAGATAATTATATGATTGTGGCGACCAGTGCCTTCAATATGGGCGCAATGGAAAATAAAGGTCTGAATATTTTCAATACGTCATGTGTATTGGCCGATGAAGAATACACCACAGATGCCGCAATTATGCGCGTACAGTCCGTGATTGCGCATGAATATTTTCATAACTGGACAGGTAACCGTATTACTTGCCGCGATTGGTTCCAGTTGTGTTTAAAAGAAGGTTTAACGGTGTTCCGTGACCAATCTTTCTCTGAAGATTTACAGTCTGCCGCAGTACAGCGTATTGATGATGTGGCGGTGCTCAAAGCACATCAATTCCCCGAAGATTCTGGCCCGTTATCGCACCCGCCACGTCCAGATCATTTTGTAGAAATTAATAACTTCTATACCGCAACAGTCTATGAAAAAGGTGCGGAAATTAACCGCATGATGTCGACTTTACTCGGTAAAGAAAAATTCCGTAAAGGTAGTGATGAATATTTCCGTCGTCATGATGGACAAGCAGTCTCGGTTGAAGATTGGGTCAATGCTTTAAGCGCAGGTTCAGGTGTCGATTTATCTAATTTCCTGACTTGGTACAATCAACCAGGCACACCAAAGCTTGAAGTGCAGGGCGAATACGATGCGGCTGCGCAGGTTTATCGTTTAAATTTAAAACAAAGTCTGAAAAGCAATGCCAAATATCCAAACTTAAAAGCATTGCCTATTCCTGTTGCATTGGCATTGTTCAATGCAGAAACAGGCGAGCAATATATTTTGCAGTCTGAAGCTTTGGTTGAAAACTCAGTAAAAGATGGTGTGTATTTGTTTGATCAGGCACAAGCAAGTATTGAATTTAGCGGTATAACTGCGCATCCCGTTGTTTCTTTATTGCGTAATTTTTCTGCACCTGTGAATTTAGAATTTAACTATTCTAATGATGAATTGGCATTTTTAATGCAGCACGAAACCAATGGCTTTAACCAGTGGCAGGCGACTCAGACTCTATTGGAACGTATTTTATTGGAAGAACATGCAGCAGATACTTATTTGCAAGCCATGAAAAATACAGTACCTGCTTTAATTGAAAAAGATCCTTTGTTGGCATCACGTATTTTTGATGTACCTTCTGAAGGCTATTTGGGCAGCCGTATTGATCAAAATTATCAACCTGAAAAAATTCAGCAACAACGCAATGCGCTGTTAGATACATTGGCGCGCGAACTTGGTGCATTCTGCAAAGAAACCTATTTAAGCCTTGATCCAGACATGCAGCAAGATTTCTCTCAGGCAATGGGTGTACGTGCTTTAAAGAATATCATGTTGGCGTTAATGGCACGTCAGGGCGATGCCGAAGCGTTTGAGCTGGCAAAGCAGCAATACCAAACAACTCGAAATATGTCTGAGCGTTTAGGGGCATTGCGTGTCTTGGTGTGGAATGATGCACCGCAAGCCAAAGCTGCTTTGGAAGATTTTTATACACGTTTTAAAGATGAAGCTTTAGCACTTGATCAATGGTTTATGGTTCAAGCTTCACATCCAAAAGCGACAGTTGAAACCATTCAGGCTTTAACTTCACATCCTGATTATGATTTGGGTACACCTAACCGTATTCGTTCAGTCAGTGGTGGTTTAAATAGCAACCCTGTGAATACATGGAGTTTTGGTGTTCAGCATTTTATTGACTTAGCCAAGTATTTAGATGAGAAAAACCCAATTGTAGGTTCGCGTTTATTGCAGGTGTTGTCGCGTTGGTACACTTTGGCAGAGCCACAACGTAATCAAGTGCAAGCAGCGTTGCTAAATTTGCAGTCTGTGGTGAAATCTAAAAACGTGGTTGAAACCCTAAATAGTATGTTAGAGGTTTAAGTTAAAAAACTAAAAGCCATTTCATCAATTCGTTGAAATGGCTTTTTTGTGGCTGGAATACATTAAAAATAATCTAGCTTAGTCACAGCGAATTTGATATTCATTTTTATAGTTGGTGTAAGTTTCATTTAATTCAGCAAGTAATTTTTTCTCGTTATATTGCCGATCTTCAGGTTTAGAATTTTTAAGTACAATTGGCATATATTCATGTTTGTAAATCTGCGTATATTCTTCACAAATAATATGTTTGCGCTCATCTGCAGAATAGTTATCTAAATCGCGAAGCAAGATTTCATTCATTTTGGTATTGATGAGATCGAGTTCATCAAACATGCTTGGGGCTTGATCTGACGGTTGGGATGGGGAACAGCCGAAAGTGATAAAGCTACATATCAGAACGTAAACCCACTGCTTCACATTGACCCCAATGATAAAAAATCAAATTTATATTATAGCCTTAAAAGCGTAAAATTTAAGTGAATAGTCAGTTTTATTGGCAGTGAAATCAATTGAATGACAGTGTGTCGATTTTGTGTATTTAGACAATATGGCTGACTTGGGAAATGCAGTTTTATGTGTTAGTTTTGATGAAAATGAATGTTTTTCTGCGCTGAATTTCTGCAGATGAGTATCTAAAAAATCACGAAAAATTGAGGCATGAAATGGCTAAACATTATGACTATTTGGTAATTGGGGCAGGAAGTGGTGGTATTGCTTCGGCCAATCGCGCGGCGCAATATGGTAAAAAATGTGCATTAATTGAAGTTGCAGATTTGGGCGGGACTTGTGTCAATGTGGGGTGTGTGCCTAAAAAAGTGATGTGGTATTCTGCGCAAATCGCCGATGCTATTCAAAAATACGGCCCAGATTATGGTTTTAATACTGAATTAAAATCGCATGATTGGAATACGTTAATTCAAAATCGTCAAGCTTATATTCAGCGTATCCATGCATCGTATCAATCAGGTTTAGCTAAAAACAATGTTGATGTGATTCAGGGCTTTGCTCGTTTTGTAAATGAAAAAACAGTTGAAGTAAATCAGCAGCAATACACTGCAGATCACATTTTAATAGCCACAGGAACTGAGCCAACACGTCCAGATATTGAAGGGGCAGAGCTAGGAATTGATTCAAACGGTTTCTTTGAATTGCAACAATTACCAAAACGCACGGCAATTGTCGGTTCGGGTTATATTGCCGTAGAGTTAGCAGGTGTTTTAAATGGGTTGGGTTCAGAAGTTGGATTGTTTATTCGTAAACAATTGCCGCTGCGTAGTTTAGATCAATTTTTAGGTGAAACATTACTTGAATGTATGCGTGATGAACATATCCAAGTGCATACGCAAGCCATTCCAAAGAAAGTCACTCGCCAAGCGGATCAGTCTTTGTTATTACATCTTGAAGATGGTTCACAGCACGAGGTTGATTGCTTGATTTGGGCAGTTGGACGTAAACCAAATACACAAGCATTGAACTTGGCTGCTGCAAATGTGCAGATTGATGAAAAAGGATATATCAGTGTAGATCAATTCCAAAATACTAGCCAAGCGGGTATTTATGCGGTGGGCGATATTATTGGAAAAATTGAGCTGACACCCGTTGCTGTTGCAGCAGGACGCAAATTGTCTGAGCGCTTATTCAACAATAAACCAAATGAATATTTAGATTATCAAAATGTTGCCACAGTGGTCTTTAGTCATCCGCCTATTGGTACGGTGGGATTAAGCGAAGCACAAGCCATTGAACAGTTTGGGCAAGATCAGGTTAAAGTTTACCAATCTTCTTTTACCTCAATGTACACAGCTGTAACTCAGCATCGTCAAGCGTCTAAAATGAAATTGGTCTGCGTTGGTGATGAACAGAAAGTCGTGGGCGTGCATGGTATTGGTTATGGCATGGATGAAATTTTGCAAGGTTTTGCAGTCGCGGTCAAAATGGGTGCGACCAAGCAGGATTTTGACAATACTGTTGCAATTCATCCAACTGCTGCAGAAGAATTTGTGACCATGCGTTAATAGAATAGCGTGGTCGCTCACAAAGAGTATGGGTTAAAAAATCCATACTCGTTTTTATTTTTGAAGTTTGTAGATAAAGATCAGAAGATAAACGTCAGTAAGATAAAGTTTGTTATCGTTATTTAGTTAGCCTAATAAGAAAACCCACCGAAGTGGGCTTGTGCGATCAAACACCATCCATTGTGTTTGGGGTAGATTATCTCACGAAAATGATTAAGGTTTGATTAAGAAGTTTTTGTTTTATTAAGTTTATCTTTACAACTTTGTAGTCCATGCTGCAAAGACTTTAAATCTATGTTATAATATAACTTGTACAATAAAAATATCTCTATTCTCTCGTAGTTATTCATCATCATGCTGTGCTGCATTTATTTTCTATGCACTGCAAATTAAGTGTGATGAATGTTGTTGTATTAAAAACTATGCTCAAAATTTTAATTTGAGCTTGATTTGTAAGTTATAAATGAATTGGTGTAAATATTGAAAAAAATGCAAACAATGCTTGCGAAAGCAGTGAATGGTCGCGAAATTATGGTGTCTTTGGTGGCATCAAAGAAAAAGCAAAATACCCGTGATGGTTTTAAATGGGTCGAAGTCGGAAAACATGTGTTGTTGGAATGTGGTCAGGAAATTGAACTGAATTTAGATGGTCGCAGTTTTTATACCGATACGCATGAAATGTTCCGTTTACCGCATCGGGTTAATTAAGTTTTGGTCTGAAATGAATATTCAACCTAGCTAAACTGGATTGCATAATATGTAATTTAGAAAAGCTTTTAAAAGTTTTATCCAGAAAAATCCCGTTCATTGGCGAACGGGATTTTTTTATTTTATCTTTTACTGTGGCAGAGCACAGTTGGTAATGAATTAAACCTTAACAATCAAAACAGGAACAGGAGACTGAGTCAGTACGTTTTGGGCAACGCTACCGAGCATCATCTTTTTCACTCCAGTACGGCCATGCGAACCCATAATAATCAGGTCAGCACCAATTTCATTGGCAATTTGTACAATCCCTTCAGAGGCTGCAACACCGCGGATAATTTTGGTATCTACCGAAATACCTTCACGGCTAAAGGATTGCTGAATTTCAGCCAAACGATTTTGTGCATTTTGTTCAGCCTGCATGAAATAATCGGTAATTGCTGGTGCAACTTTGTAGAAGTCCACGCCTACAAAAGGATCAACTGCAATTACACTCATAATAGTAACAGGGCAATTTAGATCTTTTGCCAATGAAAGTGCTTGTTCGGCTGCAGCATAAGACATAGGTGACTCATCTACTGGAACAAGTAAGTGTTTATAAGTTGTCATGGCAAATCCTTATTAAAAATTTATGATGAAAATATGGCTTAAAATAGTGATTAAGCTTTAACTACAAGCACAGGTAATTCTGTATGACGTAATACGTCTGTGGCAAAGCTACCCAATAATAATTTTTGGAAACCTTTACGACCATGTGAACCCATCACAATCACATCGGCATTTAAGTCTTTCGCAGTTTTGATTACACCTTCAGCAGATACCAAACCCTCAACCACGCGAGTTTCTGCATTTACACCCACTGCTTTCGCAATTTCATCTGCTTCTTTTAATGCCTTTTGTGCATTGGCTGTCGCTTGCACAAAGTATTCTTTCATAATGGCAGATGAATAATTATAGTAAAAGTCAGAATCAGTAAATGGGTCTTCCGCAACAAGGCTAATTAAGGTGAGTTTACTGTTAAATACTTTGGCAATTTCAGCTGCATGTTTGACCGCTGAAAAAGAAATTTGTGAACCATCTACAGGGACTAAAATATTTTGGTACGACATGCGGGTAACTCCAGAAATTATGATTATTCGCCTTACACTTTATTGATAGCATATAGTCTATATAGGTTCAATTTAAAATCTGAAAAAAGATTGATAATTCATTTAATTACCCGCCAAATTTGCTGAAAGAAAAGATAAGCTGAAGATGATGAATTTACTCAACTCAACGGCAAAGCTATACGATAAAATAAGATGCTAAATTTGCAAAAATAAATAGACCTTCATAATTTAATTTTAAATTACTTGGGTTTGAATTGGGCGTATGAATCTTGAGGGAAATGTGGTTTGAAAATAATTTGGATGTTGCTGTGTTTTATGTTGTTAAGTGCTTGTCAAACCACGCAGCAGAACAGTCGAATCATTGCTAGTGCATTTAATCTCACCACAGGCTTGCAGCAGAAAATCATGGATCGCTATGCACCCAAAAATATACAAGTGCAACATGATATTGTGTATGCAACGCAGCCTAATTTGAGTTTTGACTTGTATCAAAACAGTCAATTGCAAGATTTAGCTGCACGCCCGACAATTGTCTGGATTCATGGTGGTGGCTGGATTGCAGGTTCAAAAGCCCACGCACGTGGCTATTTTAAATTATTAGCCGCGCAGGGCTTTAATGTAATTGCCGTACAATATCAATTTGCCCCGCATGCAACTTATCCTACTCAGTTGCAACAAATTGATCAGGCTTTAAATTACATCACGCAACATGCAGAAAAATATCAGCTTAATCCACAACAATTATATTTAGCAGGCGATTCTGCAGGGGCGAATTTAGCTAGCCATTATGCCGCATTATTGAGTAATCCTGCATTTGCACAGCAGTCTAATTTACAGCCGACTATTCAGCACAAACAACTTAAAGGGCTGATTTTGCACTGCGGGATTTATGATCTAAAAGCGTTTGTTGAAACTGCGCCAGATGAAATGAATATCGTAGAGTGGGGTGTTTATAATTTGGTGCAGGCTTACACGGGAGATCGGAAACAGGACAGTGAATTTCTGAAGAATATTTCGCCTATTCAACATTTAACGGCAAACTATCCTGCGGTATTTATCAGTGGTGGTAACAAAGACTTTTTAACAGAAACTCAATCTATGCCGATGCTGCATGCTTTACAGCAACAGCAGATTCCTGTGACGACAGCATTTTATCCAGATACAAAAGCATGGTTAATTCACGAATATCAATTTTTTATGCACCAAAAAGAAAGCCAGCAAACTTTTGCTAAAACAACCCGAATTACGGATAAGAAAAGCCCTTGAAAAAAAGGTAGTTAGAGCCATTTAGAAAGTTACGACACAACCCAAAGGCTCTAACTACCATGTACGATTTTACAGAAATTTTTTGTATTGTTGATGATTTTTTCAAAAAATTTGAACCCATCTATTGGCAATTTCTCAAGCAAGAAAACAAACGTCAACGTATCAGACAAGCAACGCTATCTTTATCAGAAATTGTGGCTATCTCCATCTACTATAAAACATCTCAAGTACATAATTTTAAGATGTTTTTTAACTTGCTTTGTCAGTTTGAAAGCAAACTCTTTAAAGACTTGCCTTGTTATAAAAACCTGATTACCCTCATCAATCAGCACCAACTTGCTATTCATGCTTTGCTTTATGCGTTGAGCCAAAAAGATGAAAGTTCATATTTATGGATTGATTCAACACCTTTACCTGTTTGTAAAAATAAAAGAATCCCTAAAGGTCATCATGCTTTAGATGAGATTGCTTCTCGTGGTAAAAGTACGATGGGCTGGTTTTATGGTTGCAAATTACACTTGCTGATGAATCAAGAGGGTGAAATTGTAAATTCAGATTTATCAAACGGACATATTGCTGATCTTAAAAAAGTTGAGGATTTAGTGAATGGCTTATCAGCAACGGTCTATGGTGATAGAGGCTACATTAGCCAACCATTGAAAGAAACACTTAAAGAGCAAGGCATTGATTTAATTACTTATCCAAGAAAAAATATGAGAGTGACCTTATTGCCATTTTCTGATGAATTTCATCTACGACAACGTAAAAGAATTGAAACATTGATAGGATTATTGAAAGAAAAATATCACTTAGTTACGAGTAAACATCGTTCGATTGCTGGTTTTTTAGCAGGCGTATTTTCTTCACTATGTGCGTATCAACTTTGCCAAAAGAATAAGCCTAAAATTCATGTGATTAAATCTTTGGCTTATCCGTAACTGGGGTTAAAACAGTAGAATTTATCCGAAGCACAGCAGACCCTAATGTATCGCGCATACAATAAATCAATACGATGCTTCAGAAAAAGTGTTTTTTAACTGCTTAAGTTATTTAGCTTTTGCTTTGTTTAAACTTTAAAACTGTCAAAACCACACAACCAAAAATCAGTCCCCAAAATGCAGAACCAATACCAAAAAACTGCACCCCAGAAGCACTAAATAAAAAGGTCAATAAAGCAGCTTCACGCTCTGCAACCTGCTGAAAAGCGAGGGCGATGTTGTGTCCAATGGTGCCAAGCAGTGCAATTCCTGCCAAAGCTGTAATAAAAACAGCAGGGAATGCCATCAGCAAACTGGTAAGCGTTGCCGCAAATATCCCCATCAAGATATAAAACAAACCGCAGCTAATTCCCGCAATATAGCGCTTACTGGCATCGGGATGCGATTGATCATCTAAGCTAATCGCAGCACTGATGGATGCGATATTGACACTAAAACATCCAAATGGCGCGAAAATCGCTTGTGCTGTGCCTGTCCAACCAATTAAGTGACGTACGTTCGGGTTAAAACCATAGCTTTTGATCATGGCAAGACCGGGTAAATATTGCGATGCCATATTAATGACAAACAAAGGCAGGGCTAAACCTAAAATAGCAGACCAACTTAATTCAGGTTGCATCCAAACTGGTTGTGCAATACTCCATTGCACACTCGGCATTTGAAATTGCAAGAAGATTGGGCATAGTGCGACACCAATCAATACAGTTAAAACAATGCTATAACGTGGGCTAAATCGTTTTGCCAATACATAAGCCGCCAATAAAGACAAAATAAATGCCCATGCTTCTTGCAGACTGGTAAATAGGGCAATTCCAAATTTAAGCAGCACACCTGCCAACATGGCGCTGGTTAAACTCTGTGGAATATAAGTCAGTACCTTTTCAAAAATACCTAAAAAGCCAAGCACTGCTGTGAGTACGCCACAAAATAAAAATGCGCCAATTGCTTCGTGTAAGCTATAACCGCTGCCCGTGGCGATAATCAGTGCCAAGCCTGCGGTAGACCATGAGGTCGCCACAGGATATTTAAATTTCCAAGATAAAATCAGCCCGCTTAGACCAATACCTAAACCCAACGCCCAAAACCAAGAGCTGATTTGCTCAGCACTTGCGCCTAAAATTTGTGCTGCCTGAATGACTAAAACCGCGGAAACACTAATACCGACCAAGAAGGTAATAAAACCTGCAAATACTGCAGGCACAGAGAAGTCATTTAAAAGTTTTTGCATGCTTTCTTAGACATACTTTCTATAATTTATGAACAGATCATACACATTTGAACAAATAGTCAAAAGTGTTTTTTATACTTTTTTTATAGCGTTGAGCTTGCCAGTCTAAAGCCAAAACCGCAGAACAAAATACCAATACTTGCAACGCAAATGGCTGCAATTTTATAGCGTTGATTGAAATAACTGGCTAATTTGACTCCTGAAAAAATCAAGATAGATAAATAACCCATGCTAATGATTTGTAGGACGATGGCTAAAACAGCAAAGCTCAGCATCGGGTAGGTGTAATCAGGATTGACGAATTGCACAAAAAAAGACAAATAAAACAAAATTGCTTTTGGGTTAATAACGCTAATCATTAAAGCAGTTCGGTAGGGATGAACCCGTTCAGTTGTATTGCTCGTTGCTGTTGTAGAAAGATTGGCGTGCGAAGTTCTGGTTTGTGGAAACCATGTTTTATAGGCTGCAATCAGTAGTTTAATACCTAAATAGCCTAAGTAGAGCGCACCAACTACTTTTAATAAGGTGAATAGCCATGGAAAAGCATGCAATAATGAGGCTGCCCCTAAAATGGTGCACACAATTAAAATCAGATCACCCGTAAATACACCGAAAGCAGCTGCATAGCCTGTGCGTATCCCAAAGCGTGAAGCCACTGACATGACATAGAGTGAGTTTGGGCCAGGCAAGAGCACAATTAAGGTTGTGCCAATTATAAAAGTGCTGAGGTCACTAATACCAAACACGCAAACTCACCTAAATAAAAACCGATGTTGCAGTATAACAACATCGGTTTTGTGGCTTAGTAAAAATTTTGGAATTTTACTGGGATAGGTTAAAGCTTAAGCTTTAATCTCTGCATCTAAGCCGAAAGACTGGCGTAATAGGGTGGCAAGTTGCTCACGCGCTTTAATAAAGCCATCAATGCCGCCTTGTAACAATTGGAACGCCATCAAATCTGCCTCAAGTTGCGCTTTGAATTGTTCCTTTTCAATTGCTGCCAGTGGTTCAGCTTGAACTTGAATGCCATTGGTCGATAACGCTGCAGCGACTTCTCGTTCATCAGCTTCAAGTTCTGCCAATAAATTTGGTGCAACGGTCAATAAATCACAACCAGCTAAAGCCAAAACCTGATCAATACTACGGAAACTCGCGCCCATAATTTCAGTTTGTACTTGATGCTGTTTATAGAATTGATAAATTTTCTTCACCGAAAGTACACCCAGATCTTTTTCAATAGGGTAGTACATGACATTTTCAGCTTTTTTATACCAATCTAAAATACGACCCACAAATGGTGAAATCAACGTCACTTTGGCATCTGCACAAGCATGTGCCTGATGTAAACCAAACAATAAGGTTAAATTGGTGTGAATGCCTTCGGCTTCCAACACTTTCGCCGCTTGAATGCCTTCCCATGTCGATGCAATCTTAATCAAAATGCGGTCTGAATGAACACCATAAGCTTGGTACAGTGCTAAAAGTTCTTTGGCTTTGGCAATGGTCGCATCAGTGTCATAAGACAAAGAAGCATCCACCTCAGTCGAAACACGACCTTCAATCAGCTTTAAAATTTCTACACCAAATTTGACCGTTAAAATATCAATGCTGCGCTCAACCAATAGATTATTTGTATAACCTTCAGCTTTGGCTTGCTCAAATGCAGCTTCAATCAACGCTTTATTTTCAGGTTGATTGGCAGCCGCCGTAATGAGTGATGGGTTGGTGGTCGCATCCAAAGGACGAAACTTTTCAATCGCAGCCAAGTCACTACTATCTGCAACAATGGTGGTTAAGTTTTTTAGTTGATTTAAGGCTGTCTGTGTCATTCGAGATCTAGTTCTTAGGTTATTGCTTATACATTCAGTTATATCACAAACAGCTTTTAACCCAAGTACCAAGTAAGAGGGTTTGTGGATTATTTACCAGTTTTTCTCAGATTTCGGACGTGATTAATCAAAAAATGAGCAGCAGCGCCCAATTGATGTTCTCGGCTCCAGACCAAATCGACAAAATATTCAAATTTTGGGGTGAAATCTAGCAGCTGTAAAATTTTTAATTCGTGTTGTAGTTCAGGATGTTCATTCAGCATTTCCAAGGGTAAGACACCCCAGCCTAAACCCTGCTTAATCATACTGCAGGCAGAATGATGATTATCGGTACGCCAATAGTGCTTAGAAAATAACAACTCGGGTTTAATCTGCCGATCACGGCTCGCCACTACAATTTGCCGATTTTGTAAAATCTGTTCAAAACTGACTTGATCAGATTCAGCCAGCGGTGAATGTCGGGCAGCGACAGGCACTAAAATTTCACGTTTTAATTCCACAAATTGTTCACTGCTTTGTAATTGTTCGCGTTCAAACATAAAGGCCAAGTCCGCTGCTTGAGTCATGAGTAAATGCAGTGCATCTTCTTGTGGCGCAGAGAAAATATTGATCTGCAATTCAGGAAATTGCTGTTCTAGTAACACAATATAATCTGTCCAGCGAGTGTGTAGTAATTCAGACACCACCACAATATTTAAGTGTGCTTCCAGCCCAGAACTGAGCGCAAAAGCATGTTGTTTCCATTGCTTCATTTCTATGAGCAGTTGTTTGCTTTTTTCGTAAAGACTCTGCGCTTGTGGGGTAGGCAAAGGTTCACGCCCAATCCGTTCAAACAGTTTTAGGTCTAAATCAATTTCTAAATTAGCAATGGACATACTAATTGCCGAAGGCACCTTGCCCAATTGGCGTGCAGCTGCAGAAAAAGAACCCGTTTCCATGACGGTGATAAAAATAATCAGCTGATCTTGATTGATATTCATGGCTGAGCATTCGTTTTACTTTTCAATATTATTGATGGATTCTAACTCGATTGGTCAATTAAATGAAAATAAAATAAGCGGTGAAGGATAAGTATTTGAGTAAGCAGATGTTGATTTCCAAAAGAAGATGGGTACATGCCCTGAGTTATGAAGTGATTTTATTGGTCATCATTGCTTTGGCATTAAGTTATGTGTTTGAAATGCCAATGCAAGTGACAGGTGGTCTAGGCATTGCAATGGCGGTGACTTCGGTGCTGTGGAATATGCTGTTTAATCATTATTTTGAAAAGTTTGAAGCGCAACACCAATTACGCAGAACTTTTAAAATCCGCGTTTTACATGCAATCGGTTTTGAAGGTGGCTTAATGCTCGCCACTATTCCCATGGTGGCGTATGCCTTAGAAATATCCCTGCTGCAGGCAATTTTGATTGATTTGCTGATGACGCTCAGCATTTTGCTCTATACCTTTATTTTTCAATATTGTTATGACCATATTGAAGCGAAACTGGGTTATGCCCCGCAACATTCAGTCAGATAAAGCGCTAGTAGCTAATTAAAAGTTGGCTGCTATAAATTTAGGGTTATAAAAAAGCCACCTGAATGAATCAAGTGGCTTTTATCTCTATCTAAATTAGAACTAGGCAGAATTATTTTTCAATAATGGCTGTTACACCTTGACCGCCTGCTGCACAGATTGACACCAATACGCGACCTGAACCTTTTTGATTCAGAAGTTTCGCCGCAGTGGCAAGAATACGTCCGCCTGTTGCTGCAAATGGGTGACCTGCTGCCAAAGATGAACCTTTAACGTTCAGTTTGCTGCGATCAATTGAACCTAGAGGTGCTTCTAAACCTAAACGTTCTTTACAGAAGTTTGGATCTTCCCATGCTTTTAAGGTAGACAATACTTGAGATGCAAACGCTTCGTGAATTTCGTAATAATCGAAGTCTTGTAAAGTTAAGCCCGCACGCTCAAGCATACGTGGTACTGCATAAGCAGGCGCCATCAATAAGCCTTCTTTTTTACCTACAAAATCAACTGCTGCAGTTTCTTGGAAAGTCAAATAAGCTAAGACTTCATGACCGTTGGCTTTTGCCCATTCTTCAGAGGCAAGTAATACGCAAGATGCACCATCAGTCAGTGGGGTAGAGTTACCTGCAGTCATAGTGCGCGCGTCGCCTTTACCAAAAGCAGGTTTTAACTTCGCTAGTTTTTCTACAGTAGAATCTGCACGTAAGTTATTGTCACGTTCTAAACCTAAAAATGGCGTGATGAGATCATCAAAGAAACCTTCGTCATAGGCAGCTGCCATTTTTTGGTGAGATGAAGCTGCTAACTCATCCTGCGCTTCACGAGAGATGCCCCATTCCAACGTAGTAATGGCTTGGTGGTCGCCCATTGATAAACCTGTGCGTGGTTCACCGTTACGTGGCGCATCCATTAAATCTTTAATATTGATTTTGGTTAATGCTTTTAAGCGGTCTTTACCTGTTTTTGCAATGTTCAATTCAAGCAATGCTTTACGCAAACCATCGCCAAATGCGATTGGTGCGTCAGAAGTCGTATCTACACCGCCTGCAACACCAACCTCGATTTGACCCAGTGCAATTTTATTCGCAACTAAAAAAGCAGCCTGCAAGCCAGTACCACATGCTTGTTGTATATCGTAAGCTGGTGTTTCAGGAGCAAGGGCAGTATTGAGTACGCACTCACGAGTCATGTTAAAGTCACGGCTGTGTTTGAGCACTGCACCTGCAACAACTTCACCCAAACGCTGACCTTGTAAGTTGAATCGTTCAACAAGACCATTTAATGCTGCTGTAAACATATCTGTATTAGATGCAGTAAAGTAAGCGCCATTAGAACGTGCGAATGGAATACGGTTACCACCGATAATAGCAACGCGGCGAACAGTGTTTTGGCTCATAATTTTATCCTGTTGAACAGAGGTATTGGTATTAGATGGTGCTTTTGTTTGCGTTGAAGCAGTTGTTTTAGCACGGCTAGTCGTGCGGGTACGTGTAGTTTTTGTCGTACTCGTGTTGGAACGGGTTGCAGTGTTGCTACTTTTGCTTGTACGTTTAGCAGTTGATGTATTTGACACAGAATCCGTTGCAGAATTTTCCACTGCTGGATTTTCTTGAGTTGTTTTGCTCATAAGGCTTTTCCAAGCATGTTAAGGGTCTACTTGATGCGTACATTAGCACAATAGTATGACAGCTGAATTGACTACAATGACATTGCAGAATGCATTCAGGTCAAGACATCTCATAATTAACTCAAGTATGATTTAGCACAAACGGGTAACGCTATTGAAATGTGGGCATTTGGCATCATATTGATGTTAAAAGATATCGTGTAATCCATCAAAAAATGAATTTATGAGAGATAATAATCATGACTGATCAATACCAAACATTTGCAAAATCTCCTATTGGTAAATTTGTCATTAAAAATTTGGGTTTACCATCCCCAACTTTTTTAGATCGTTTTGAGTCTGCAACACCAGTGGTAAAAGGTGCAGTACTTTTAGGTGCAGCCCCTGCAAGTGATTTGTCTGCATCAATTGCACAAGTTTTAGCTAATGTACATGCCAACAGTTATGCAGGTAACAATGCAGAATTGCAACAAGCTGCGGCAAAAGTGGGCTTAAATTTAGGTGCATTCAATCCAGGCGATAAAGAATCTAAATTTAAAGTGGTGGTGTTTGATGCTTCAGGTATTGAAAACTCTGAACAATTAAAAGCGCTTTATGAGTTCTTTAACCCAATCTCACGCCAAATTCAGGCTTCTGGTCGCGTGGTGGTGATTGGTACTACACCAGAAACTGCAGGCAGTGTGAAAAAAGCCATTGCACAACGCGCTTTGGAAGGTTTTGTAAAATCGGTAGGCAAAGAATTTAAAAAAGGCATTGCGGCTAACTTAATTTATGTCGATCAAGGTGCTGCAGCAAACTTAGAATCTACGTTACGTTTTGCAATTTCACCACGTTCTGCTTATGTGTCAGGTCAGGTGATTCGTGTGTCGAGTGCTGAAACTGTAGATGTAGATTGGGCAAAACCATTGGCAGGTAAAACTGCAGTGGTGACAGGTGCAAGCCGTGGTATTGGTGAAGCGATTGCGCATGTGTTGGCACGTGATGGTGCACACGTTATTTGCCTAGACGTTCCACAACAACAAGCAGATTTAGACCGTGTTGCTGCTGAAATTGGTGGTTCAACGCTAGCAATTGACATTACTGCTGCAGATGCAGGCGAGCAAATTAAAACAGCTGCCGCTGCACAAGGTGGTTTGGATATTATTGTGCATAATGCGGGGATTACCCGTGACAAAACTTTGGCAAATATGAAACCAGAGCTTTGGGATTTAGTCATTAACATCAACTTGTCTGCAATTGAGCGTGTGAACGATTACTTATTGGCAAATGATGGTTTAAATGCCAATGGTCGTATCGTTTGCGTATCTTCAATTTCAGGTATTGCAGGCAACTTGGGTCAAACCAACTATGCAGCATCTAAAGCTGGCGTGATTGGTGTCGTGAAATTTACCGCCCCTGTGTTAAACAACGGGATCACGATTAATGCCGTTGCACCTGGCTTTATTGAAACGCAAATGACTGCTGCAATTCCTTTTGCCATTCGTGAAGCAGGTCGTCGTATGAACTCTATGAGTCAGGGTGGTTTACCTGTAGACGTTGCAGAAACCATTGCTTACTTTGCTTCATCGGCATCGACAGGTATTAATGGTAACGTGGTACGTGTTTGTGGTCAAAGCTTGTTAGGGGCTTAACACCTTCAAAGTTCTCTCCCTTGGGGAGAGGATTTAGGAGAGGGAGATAAGGGGATAGATTATTAACCCTTCTCTCTAGCTTTCTCCCAGCGGGAGAAAGAACTCCATTAAATAAATTAGAAAAACTTCTCAAAGGTTTAGTATGAATACTCGCCATTTTAGTCAACTTCCAAAACCCTATTTAGCCTATCCAAAAGTGATTCAGGGCTTAATTTTTAAAAAGCCAAAAGGTGAAAAAGTTCTGCCGCAAGTTGAATATGTGGTGGATTCATTCAAGGTCGATCAAAAGCACTTAAAAGCCTATAATGCAGTGACAGGTTTTAAAAATAACGGCTATATTCCTGCAATTTATTTGGCTGTATTGTCACAAAGTCTGCAAATGCACATGATGACCCAAGAAGCATTTCCATTTGCAATTTTGGGCTTGGTACATATTCGTAATCAAGTTAAACAAAGCCGTAAAGTTGGATTGAATGAACAACTGACCTTGTCATGTAAATTTGGTGAATTGCAACCACATGATAAAGGCGTACAATTTGATTTTATTACCACTGCTAAAGTAGGCAATGAGGTGGTGATTGAAGGTTTAACCACGTATTTAGCACGTCAAAAAACCACCACTAAAGCAGCTGCAAAATCTGCAGAAAGCAAAGCGCCAAACTATGCCGTTCAAGCTGAATGGGATATTTCTGAAAATACGGGTCGCCGTTATGCCTTAACGTCTGGCGATTTTAACTTAATTCATATCCACGCGATTACTGCAAAAGCATTTGGCTTTAAACAAGCGATTGCGCACGGCATGTGGAGCAAAGCCAAAGCCTTATCGAGTTTGACTTTGCCAGATGCCTATGAAGCCGATGTCTGGTTTAAGTTACCTATGTATTTGCCATCTAAAGTTGAGTTTTTAACTGCAACTGAAGCTAAAAATACAGACTTTTTAATTCGAAACAGTAAAAACCAAAAACCGCACGTGACAGGTGTTGTCACCGCGCTTTAATTCAGTGATCGAAAGCCTAAATCCTTTGGATTTAGGCTTTTTATTTGCGCTAGCTTTTTATTAATAATAAAAACGAGATAGACAGGACGATGCAACATTTAAAGGATTATATTTTTGCTGAAACTGAAAATTATCGTGGATGGGTTGCACCTGAGTTTCATGATTTAGCGATGCAATTTAGCCGTTTGCAAAATGCACGTAGCCAACAGGGCGGAGCTGCTTTAGCGGTGTACTTTCAAGGTCAGAAAGTCGTCGATATTTACACAGGTAAAAAGTCGCCAGATGAAGACTGGCAAGCCGATACGTTATCGGTATGTTATTCCACAGGCAAAGATGTATTAGCGACACTGGCACATATTTTGGTCAGTCAAGGACTGGTCGATTACGATACTCCCATTTATATATACTGGCCTGAATTCGCCCAAAATGGCAAAGCAACGATGACTTTAAAGCACATACTAAGCCATCAAAGTGGTTTATATGACATCCGTAATATCATAGCCGATGCGACTGAAATGGCAGATTGGTCGCACATGCTGAATGTGCTGGCTCAAGCCAAGCCTCGTTTTGATGTGGCAAGTGAGGCGGCATATCAACCTTTAACTTTTGGTTGGCTGGTCGGTGGGATTTTAGAAAAAGCTACAGGTCGAACATTGGCTGAACTGATGCAGCAATACTTGGTTGAACCTTTGGCTTTGGATGGGGCTTATTTTGGTGTGCCTGCATCTGAGCTTTCGCGTGTCGCACGACCATTTAAAACTGCTGTGACATCAGTGCAAACAGATTCATCACCCACAAATAAACAGACAGCTAAAGTTCAAAACCAAGCTAAATCGAGCAAACATCCTGTATCAATATTCGATAAAGTCATTGCATGGAGTGGGCAAAATCCGCAAGACTTTCAGGATGGCATGATTCCCAAAGGCATGAAAAATTTTAGTTTTTTTAGTGATACTGGTTTGCAAGCTGTGATTCCTGCTGCCAATGGTGTATTTACTGCCCAAAGTTTGGCACGTATTTATGCCATGTTGGCGCAGGGTGGATCATGGCAGGGTCAGCAATTGGTTCAGCCTGAAGTTTTTCAGCAATTAAGCCAAGTGCAATATGTGCAGCGTGATCGAGTTATGCCTATCCCGATGCATTGGCGATTAGGCTATCACCGCGTATTAAGTTTGGGTAAGCGCTCTCACGGTTTTGGACACATGGGTTTTAATGGTTCAGGCGCGTGGTGTGATCCTGACCGTCAACTCAGTTTTGCCTATACCCATAATTTTGCTGCAGGTTCTTTAATTGGTGATTATCGACTTTGGGGACTGAGTCAGGAAGCCATTCGCTGTGCAGATCGGCAATTGCAAGGGCGTAAAGGCTGGTTTTAGGCGTGATTGTACGTTCACTCTTTGCCAAAAAAACAGTATGCTTAGACCTGTAAAAAGGAGCATTCATGTATCAGGTACTTGCGCGTAAATATCGTCCTCGTAATTTTAATGAATTGGTGGGACAAAACCATGTATCACGGGCATTGACCAGTGCTTTGGAACGTGGGCGTTTGCACCATGCTTATCTTTTTACGGGAACACGTGGTGTAGGTAAAACTACCATTGCGCGTATTTTGGCCAAATGCCTGAACTGTGAAACAGGCGTGACATCTACCCCATGTGAAGTGTGTCCGACCTGTACTGCGGTCAATGAAGGTCGTTTTATTGATTTAATCGAAATTGATGCGGCGTCACGTACTAAGGTTGAAGACACACGTGAGTTGCTCGATAACGTACCTTATGCACCGACTCAGGGACGTTTTAAGGTTTATCTGATTGACGAAGTGCACATGCTGTCTACGCATTCGTTCAATGCTTTGCTAAAAACTTTGGAAGAACCGCCTGAGCATGTGAAGTTTCTGTTTGCGACCACAGACCCACAAAAACTCCCTATTACTGTGATTTCGCGCTGTTTGCAATTTACTTTGCGTCCATTGCAGGTCGATGAAATTACCAGTCATTTAACGGATATTTTAGCCAAAGAACAGATTGTTGCAGAGCAAGATGCAATTTGGCAGATTGCTGAATCTGCGCAAGGTTCTTTGCGTGATGCGATGTCTTTGACAGACCAAGCCATTGCTTATGGTCAGGGTGAAATTCATCATCAAGATGTCAAAGACATGCTGGGCTTGATTGATCGCACCATTATCTATGATTTGATTTTAGCGATTCATCAAAACCAACAGCAGCGTGTGAGTCAGTTGTTATTACAATTTAGACAGCAAGCTTTAGATGTGTCTTTGGTGTTGGATCAGTTAATTTCGACACTGCATGAATTGGCAATCATGCAATATCTGCCAGATTTAAACCTAAAATACAGTGCTGAAATTAATCAAAAAATTCAGCAGCTTGCGGGTCTGATCTCTGCACAAGATTTACAGTTGTATTATCAAATTGCTTGTAAAGGACGCGCCGATTTACAAATTGCCGTAACCCAGGAACAAGGCTTTGAAATGTGTGTACTGCGTTTACTGGCATTTCGACCTTTGCAAGCCAATGAAGTGTTGGTTGCTGCGCCACAAAATACTGCACAAACAGCGGCTTCCCAGCCAGTTGCTCAAATGGAGCAAACTCCACAAGCTGTGGCAACTCAAAATACAGCACAAGCGGAACAGCATGTAACTGAATTAGATGCGGTTGCAACACCTGATCTTGATGGATTTGACTATGAGGATGACGATTATTCAGATCACACCACGACACAAACCAGTGTTGCAGAACCTTCTTCAGATGATTTTTTAGATGAGGATGAGCCTGAAGCTTTAACACATCAAGATCAACAGTCGATTCAAGCGCAACAACCGACTCCGCAAGCGCTACACTCAACAGCTGCGATTTCACCAGAATCTATGTCAGAACCTGCAGTGAATGAAGAAACTGCAATACAGGCTGAGGATAAGCAATCTGAATCTATCGTGTTTGATCCAAATGCAGATGCACAATTGTTTGGTTTAGATGAAGATGCCTCATCGGTAAGCACTACATCTGATGTGCAAAGTCATGATGATTTTTTACTGGAAAGTTTTGATGCCGTTGCACCGTTAGGTGATCTTGCTGCATCAGCCGAAACATCGCTAGTTTCATCTACACTACAATCGAATAATGCTTCACCGTCAATTACACAAAATGTAAGTAATGCAGAAACCGCTTTATTTGATTTAGCAGCGACTGAAGTCGAACCGAATGTTGCCAGTGCGACAGCACAACCGCAGCAAACCATAGCATCTAATGCCGATGATCAATTAATGCCGCAGGATATTCTGCGTTTACAGCCGCAAGTTTTAGAAGGTGAGTGGACTTTAGACAAGTGGGAATATTGGTTTAGACACAGCGAGTTGTCACCTGCCGTGCAAGAATTGGCGCAGCATGGCGTAATGACGGGGCAGATTAATGCTGAATCGGTTTTTCATATTCCTGAGCAATATCAGCAGTTATTGACTCAACTGCAACATGCTTTAGAAAGTGCTTTAAAAGAACAGTGGAGTAAAACTCTGTTTAAAGTGCAATATGAAAATGTGGATGACACGACACCGTACATTTTGCAGCAACAGCGCAAACAACGCGCTTATCAACGGGCTGAAAATTTATTGCATCAAGAACCGATTGTGAAAGATATTTTGCAAAACTTTGATGGCGAATTACATAACATTCAGTTGAAATAACCTGTTGTTAGCTTTTGTTTGCAGAATTTTAAGGCTGGGTCAAACCAGCCTTATTTTTTGCTAAGCGCAAGCTGAATCTGTGCTTTTATATGGCTGTAATGCTTCGCGGATGGAGTCAGGAATCGGGCAGTTTTGGCGTGTAATTCGATCTACAAATACATGCACCACTTGTCCTTGTGCAGCGGCAAGATTTTGATTGTTTTTAAAAATTGCCAAATCATAAATTAAGGATGAGTTTCCAATTTTTTGAATAGCAACACCTACTTCAATCATTTCAGGATAGGACAATTCCTGCAAAAAATGACAGGTGGAATTGACCACTAAACCAATACAGGGTGATCGTTTGGGTTCAAAGCCTGCTTTTTGCATCAGTAGGGCATTGGCTGCGCTGTCAAAATAGCTGTAATAAGTGACATTATTGACATGTCCATACATATCGTTGTCTGCCCAGCGAGTTTGGATGGGAAAGAAAAAAGCGTATTGCTCACGGGTTTTGGTGTCAGGTTTCACAAGTTTACCTATATTTTTATCAATGTGGTGTCATGCTTTAATGGGTGGAAATCATCCCAAATAAATGTAGAAAGTTAAATACAGAACGTTAAGCGTAAATGTTAGGCATAAATGGCTTGGTAAATCTGTAACGCATCCTGCATTTGCATTGCTCTCGGGTTGTTTTGCAATAAACGGCTTTGCAGCATCGCATCTTCTGCCAGTTGTGGCAGCATGTTTTCTGCTATGCCTAGGGCATTGAGTTTTAACACCAAGCCACTTTGATCTAAATGATTTTGTAAATGATCAATAAACAAATCACATAATCCATCTGTGCAGCCTTTACTGCGTGGGTCTAACCAACACATCAGTTCTGCATAATACTGTTTGGCTGCAGGCGCATTAAATTTTAAAACTTCGGTTAGTACCAATGCATTGCTATGCCCATGTGAAATATGGAAATGTCCGCCTAAAGGATAGGCAAGCGCATGTACCGCAGCCACAGGAGCATTGGCAAAGGCTTGTCCTGCCAGCATTGAACCAAACAGCATGTTTTGCCGTGCTTGCATATTGCTGCCATCTTCAAGCACTAATTTTAAGTTTTGATCAAGTAAACGCAGCGCATGTTTTGCCAGAAAATCTGAATACGCATTTTTTTTGATTTTAGAAGTATAGGCTTCAATGGCATGTACCATCGCATCTATACCTGTGGCTGCGGTAATCTGTGCAGGTAGATGACGGGTAAAATTGGCATCTAAAATGGCAACATCGGCATATAAAATAGGAGAAACAATGCCTGTTTTACTGGTTGCACCTGTGGTGACAATGGAAATAGGTGTGACTTCTGAACCTGTGCCTGCTGTAGTGGAAACTAGAATGAGCGGTAAACGTGGTGCTTTCGCATTGCCGACACCGTACAAGTCTGACAGTTGTTGAGTTTGTGCAGGATGACTCAGCACGGCAATAATTTTGGCGACATCCATCGCACTACCCCCACCAAAACCTAATACAACATCAATATTTTGCTGTTTGGCAAAATCAACTGCTTCTAACACAATCTGTTCTGCGGGGTCGGCTTGCACATTCGAGTAAATGGCATAGTCCAGTTGCAGTTGTTTTAAAATTTCTAAAATAGGTTGATGTAATTGTTGTTGTAAAATGCCAGCATCGGTGACCAATAACAAACGCTTATAATTTTTTTCGGTTAAAACCGTTTTTAGTTCAGAAATTGAACCCAATCCAGAAATAATGTTGCCAACTGTTTGAAATTGAAAATGCTGCATCGTCTTTATTCCTAATTTTTATACTTAATTCAACATTATTGTAGGGTCACGATATAGGATTCATATCATAAATAACTTAACATAAGACTCTTAAAAATAAAGTAGCTTTGAGGTTGTTTATGTCATCCAAAACGCCATATAAGGTGTTATGTGTTTGTTTGGGAAATATTTGCCGCTCTCCAACGGCAGAAATTGTACTTCGACATTTTTGTGATGAACAACAACTCAATGTGTTGGTAGATTCTGCTGGAACCAGTAATTATCATCCAGGCAAAGCCCCAGATTTACGCAGCCAAAAACATGCGTTCAAACGTGGTTATGACTTATCTACATTGCGCGCGCGTCAGTTACGTATACAAGACTTTGTCGAGTTTGATTTGATTTTGGCGATGGATTTTGAAAACTTAAGCAATATTCAATCTTTAATGCGCCGTGCTGAAGCTGAACTGGGCAGTTTGCGCGCTGAAATAGCCTTAATGAGCGAACACGATCCGCATTATACGCAGCAAGAATTACCCGATCCATATTATGGCGAAGCCGATGGTTTTGAGCGGGTGCTCGATCAATGCGAGTCGAGTAGTCGCGCATGGGTGAAAGTTTTACAACAACAATTTGAATTGAAGGTTTAAGTCATGCACATTCACTACAACATGCAACTCAAACCTTTCAATACGCTCAATTTAGATGCAACTGCGTCGCATTATGTCAAAATTGAAAATATTCAAGATGTACAGGATGCTTTGGCATTTGCCCAGAAAGAACAATTAAATGTGCTGATTTTATCGGGTGGTAGCAATATGTTATTGCCTGAACATATTCATGCCTTGGTCATGCACATGGATATTCAGGGCATCGAAAAATGCGCTGAAGATGATGCAAGTGTCACCCTAAAAGTTGGGGCAGGACAAGTCTGGCATGAGTTTGTGTTGTGGAGTACGGAACAAAAGTTATATGGTCTGCAAAATCTGGCTTTAATTCCAGGTTTGGTCGGTGCTTCACCTGTGCAAAATATTGGTGCTTATGGCGTTGAAGTCGGTGAGTTTATTGAATCTGTGCAGGTCTATGATCGTGAATGCCAACAATTCAGCTCAATTGTTGCTGCAGATTGTCAGTTTGCCTATCGACACAGTATTTTTAAAGATCATCCCAACCGTTACATCATTACCCATGTGACTTTTAAACTGTTAAAACAGGCTGCGTTAAAATTAAATTATGGCGACTTAAAAGCTGCTGTAGGCGATGAGCAAACTGCTGAAAATCTGCAGCAACAAGTCATTCAAATTCGCCAAAGTAAGCTGCCTAATCCTGCAGAATATCCAAATGTAGGTAGTTTCTTTAAAAATCCTGTGATTTCGACTCAGCAATTTGACCAAATTGCAGCACAATTTCCAAATTTACCCCATTACCCACAGCCGAATGCGCAAGTTAAAATTGCAGCAGGCTGGTTGATTGATCAAGCTGGCTGGAAGGGAAAACAACTGGGTGTGGTGGGTATGTTTCATAAACAAGCGTTGGTTTTAGTCAATTATGCCGATGCCACTTTGGCAGATGTGCAACACACCTATCGTGCTGTGCAGCAAGATGTTTTGAGTCGTTTTGGTATTTCACTAGAACCTGAACCTGTGTTATTTGATGAAACAGGTTTGATTCGTGCACATCAACCAGTAGGTTAAGTGAAGATGAAACAGAATCATTGGATGCTCAGATTGGTACAAATTGCTGCCGTGCTATTTGTATTGTTTGCAGCGTTCATGATTTTTATCTATTCACCTTTTTATTCTACTTTGGTGGTCAAAACGCTGAACACTTTGGTACCTGTAGAAGTGAATCAAGTGGCAGCAAAAAGTCAGCAAATGGCGGCTTTTAGTGATCAAGACAGCTTGGAACCCGGTTCAGATTTATGGATTGCCCGACAAGCTTATTTGAAGCTGATGGAGCAAGAGATTCAATCTGAAAATTCGAAAAATTTAACTTTAATTCAGGCTCGTTATAAAGCCTTACAAGCGCTTATTTTAGAAGAACAAACGCAAAAAAAATTAGCATCTGAGCAAGAGTTGCCGCAAGTCCCATTGTTGGTGTCTAATGCAGCTTCTGAAGCAGTTGTAGAAGACCCATCCGAAAATGTAAAAGCCTTGCTCAATTTGGATAGTCATGAAAATCAGGTACTCATGGAACAATACTTGGAGTTTTTAAGCACTCATAAAATTGCCGAAACCGAAAGTGAGCCTGTAGATGAAGAAATCTTTAAAGATATTGCTTTAATTCAGCAACAAAATATTCCAAAAATACCTGCAAACTCTAAACCTTATGCGATTGTGGTTTTAGGTGGTGGCTTAACTTTAGATGATAATGGCAAAGATATTGTGGTCAATGACTACACACGTTTACGTTTAGAAACGACCCTAGCGGTGGTAAAACAATATCAATTGCCGATTGTACTGAGTGGTGTAGAAGCACCTTATATGCAGCGTTGGTTAAAAAAATATGATGTCGAAGCAAAATTATTAGAAGATCGCAGCATGAATACTTGTGAAAATTCACGTTTTAGTTCTTTATTATTACAAAAAAAAGGGGGGGCGCCGACAGTGATTTTGATTACAGACCGTTATCACATGCCACGCACCCGCCGTTTATTTGCTTTGAATGGAATTGAAACGATTCCAGTCGAGGCTCCCATGCCGACTCAACTGACTGCATGGCGTCCAAGTGAACAAAACTATGATCATAGCCGCCGTGCCAATTATGAAATGCTTGCCACCATTCGGGATGTCTTGATTGGTTCTAGCGCATGTCGCGAGGTGCCATAATGCCTGATATTCCATTTTTAAACCCAAGCGTGTTGAAGCAATTAGATTTGCCAGTGCCGAGTCGGGAAACCACACCACAAATTCTCCAACCTTTAAATTTGAATCGTGGTTTTGAACCGAGTGTTGAGTTACAAGCCTATCGACAGCTTTATGGTTTTCATTTGTTGGACTGTGAACATTGGCAAGGCTATGTGCAAATGCCGTTGTTTAAATTGCATGTGCAAATTTTTCAACCCGATTTAAGCAAAACCAAATTTGATCAGCTGCAGGGCACGGTATTTCTACTGCATGGCTATTTGGAACATAGCGGGATTTATCAACCTATCGTCAAAGAATTATTAGAGCAGGGCTTTAGTGTTTTGACTTATGATTTGCCCGGACATGGATTGAGTGATGGTTATCCTGCCAACATCAAAAATTTTGATCATTATCAGCAAGTATTACATGCGGTTTATCAATATGTAAAAAATGCCGATCAATTGCCAAAACCGTGGTTGGGCATTGGGCAAAGTACAGGTGGTGCAATTTGGATGCATCACTTGTTGGAATTTGCTCAGCGCCGTGAAAATCCATTTGTAGAGCGTGTGTTGTTGTTATCGCCTTTGATTCGTCCTGCAAAATCGGCATGGTGGCATAACTCTGTTGGTTTGGGCATTATCCGTCGGATTAAGCGTGAAGTGCCGCGACATTTCCGACGCAATAATCATAATCCTGAATTTTTACGCTTTGTGCGTTTAAAAGACCCGCTGCAACCTAGAATGATGGGCATGGATTGGATTTTAGCCATGTCTAAATGGATGTTGGAGATGGAAGAACGTCCAGCTTGCCGTATTCCTGTTTGGTTGGCACAAGGGGCGCAAGATCAAACCGTAGATTGGCGCTACAACATTGAGTTTATTCGGCGTAAATTCCGCCTGCAAACCTTACTCATGTTAGAAGAAGGCTCGCATCAATTAATCAATGAACGTGCGGATATTCGTGCGGCTTTAACAGGGCTGATTCCTGCATTTTTACATGCACATAGCTCTAAGACTTATTATTAATTTATCAACCATCTTTTAAATACGGCTCTACATTTGCTTTGATGCTGTTCTCGGCATCAAAGCATATTTATGCTGCGCTGCTCATTAAAATGTGAAGCGATTTCTAAAATAAAATAGTACCTCACATTTATTTTTTATTTCATGCTCGAGTTTCATGTTTCAGTGCTATGCTCATGTTTATAAAATAAGCTAAATTTGAAAAACTCCTTAATTCTAGGGATAGTGTTTACATCAAAACGATTGATATATTTACAAACATAATCAAGGGGATGAATGATGGCAGAAATGGAAGCGATATTACCCGTACCGGTTTTAATTGTTGAAGATGAGCCTATTATTCAGTCACGTCTTAGAAAAATTTTGCATGATATTGGCTATCAAGATGACATGCTATTTTTCGTGAGTCATCTTAAAGCTGCAATGACGTGTATAGAAGATCATCCGATTGCTTTAGCTTTAGTCGATTTAGGCTTGCCCGATGGCAATGGTAAAGAACTAATCGAACAATTACATTTTAGAGATCCAAGCGCATTAATTTTGGTGATTTCTGCATGGAGCACCCAAGACAGCTTATTTTCTGCAATTCAAGCAGGTGCAACAGGCTATGTGCTTAAAGAACGTGATGATGCTGAAATTATTATCGCAATACGCAGCATTTTAAGAGGTGGTGCACCGATAGACCCATTTATCGCCCGTGAAATTTTATCGCAAATTTCACATCAAAAAGTACCCGTGCTGACCGAAGATTTATCAGATCGCGCCGATGCTCAAGCATTCAACTCACATTATGAACAGCTCACCAATCGTGAATTAGAAATTTTAAATCTGGTGGCGCAGGGCTTAAGTAACCGTGAAATTGCTGAGCAATTATTTGTGTCGCGTTATACCGTTGAAAGTCATATTAAACATATCTATCGGAAGTTGTCGGTCACTAAACGCACTAAGGCTGTCAGTACCGCTAGAACTTTAGGTCTTTTATGATTCAAAGGCTTTGGCAGTGTGGTTTGGGCGTGTTGTTATTGTTCTGTGCGTGGCAAAGCTATGCGCAGCAAGTGGTGTACCCAATTAATCAGTACTGCAATGTGCATGTACTTTCAATCAGCTCTGCCAAAACAGCATCACATAATAAAAAACCTGAAACGGGTTGGGAAAATGTTCAACTGCCCGACGTTTGGGATGATCGCTGGAAAAATTATAATGGTGGGGCGTGGTACAAAATAGAGTGGGAGTGGTTTTGTGAGCGTGATCATCGTTTAAATCAACCCATCGTTTTTGCACTGAATTTTTTAAATAGTGCAGGGGCAGTTTATCTGAATCAAGATTTACTTTGGGCAAGTCAACATTTAGAAGAGCCTTTGTCAAAAAACTGGAATATGCCACGTTACTGGATTTTACCTATTTCAGGCTTAAAACAAGGTAAAAATCAAATATTGGTCTATGTAAATGGATATGCATTTCAAAATGCGGGTATAGGAAAAATAAGTTTTAATAATGTGCATAACAATATTGAACAGCACCAGCAAAGTATATGGAATAAACGTACTTTATTTGAAATTAATGCGATTTTATCTGCCACTTTAGGCATTTTATGTTTGGTTATTTGGCTGTTTTTACGCCGTGATCAGAGTTTTGGTTGGTTCGCGTTGAGTTGCATGTTCTGGTTATTATTTATTTCTCATTTTTTAACCACAGAAACCTTTCCATACCCAAGTGTATTGGTGGCATCTCAAGCCAATTTAAGCTTTTTTATCCTCTATGTTTTAGCTTTTAGTATGTATTTAATTAGGTTTGTCAATCAACGCTTGCCAATATTGGAAGAAAGTATTTTTATTCTGAGTTTAGCGGTAATCGTTTGTGTGTTTTTAACACCCTTAGATTATGTCAAACTGGTATTTGGGATTGTCTTTTTAAGTTATGCCAGCTTACTAGTCGTGGTTTATTTTTATTTGGCGTATTTAGCGTATAAATCCCCAAAAACAGAAGTATATCTGCTGCTATTTTGTTTAACCTTGATTGGCTTTTTTGCGGGTGTAGATGTATTTCGTTTAAGTAATGCGGCAACGGCAAGTTTATATCAGCCATTATCACCGTATACCTCGCCAGTAATTACTTTATTTATTGCGATTATTTTAGGCATGCGCCTAAAAAGAAATATTCAAAAAATTGAGAAATTTAATCAAGATTTAGAGCTTAAAGTTTTTGAAGTCAGTGATGATTTAAAACGCAGTATGTCAGAAAAGCATTATTTAGAATTGGAAAATGTGCGTTTGCAAGAGCGGATTCATCTATCGCATGATTTGCATGATGGTTTGGGTGCATCTTTGGTACGTTCCATGATTATGGTCGACCAAAGCGAACAGAACATGAGTAATCAGCAGTTCTTATCTATGCTGAAATTACTGCGTGATGATTTACGTCAAATTATTGATAGTGGTTCTTCCATTGGTTCTAAAGTGCCTGAAAATCCTAAAATTTGGGTTGCGCCAGTACGTCATCGTTTTAGTCAATTGATGGATGAAATGGATATTCATTCCAAGTGGGATTTTCCAAATGAATGGGTGATTGAGCCGAATTCGTTACAGTGCTTAACTTTGATGCGGGTATTAGAAGAAAGTTTAACCAATGTGATTAAACACAGCCAAGCCAAGCATGTATCCGTCAGTATGCAATTTGTACCGCCTAAGCAATTGGTACTTAAAATTCAGGATGATGGTGTAGGTTTTGAACCCAATAGCGTGCTTGAACATGGCATGAGTATTGGGATGCGCAGTATGAAAATGCGTTTAGAACGGGTTGGAGGGCAATTAAAATTAAATTCGACACCTGGCTATACGTTAATTCAGGCAGTTTTAACTTTAGATCCCGCTTATCTAAATTCCCCAAGATGAATTGATCATCTTGAGGGGGCTGAAACGAATATTTTAAGCGTCTTCAGCAGGTAACAACATTAAAATGGATTCATTGAGCAGTTGTACCAAATCTTCCAAAATATTTGCGTCGTAAAGGTTTTCATCGAGCAGCACGCGTTCACCATTGGCAATTTTTTGCAGCGTAGGGATAGATGCTTCTGCGACACAAATCGCTTCACCATTCGCCCAAAATAAAACTTCATCTAGCTGATTTGCATAAAGTAGGCGAGAGGCGGGTTCCAACATGATTTGATAACCCTGATCTAGCGCATCTTCTAAATCGCCTACACCTATTTCATCTACTTCAGGAATATTTTCAGGATATTTCGGTTCAGACATTAAGCTTAAAATCGCATCATCCAACACCGATGAGTTTTGTAAACGCGCCCACAATTCTGCTTTCAGATAATCCAATTCTGTCGCAGTCATTTCGCCAATTTGGGTACTTTTTTTACGAACAAGGTCTTGTAGTGGCGTGCGTAACATTTCATCGGCAGAGAATTTATCGCTCACTCGATCCATCATTTCACTAATATTCGGCATGCGGAAACCGAACGAGAACGTCAGACAATCATCTTCCGCCACGCCATAATGTGCCAAACCCGGTGGCACATAGAGTAAATCGCCAGGTGCAAGAACTTCATCAAAATTGACCTGCATTTCAGGCAATAATTTTAACGGTTGTCCTGCGACAAATTCAGTTTCAGCATCACACATTTGCCCAAGTTGCCAACGACGATGTCCATAGCCTTGTAGCAAAAACACATCGTAGAAATCAAAATGCTGACCTACAGAGCCGCCTTTAGGGGCATAAGACACCATTATGTCATCACGTCGCCATTGCGGAATAAAAGGAAATTTTTTCCAAAGTTCAGCGAGATCAAAAGAGTAATGATCAACGGCTTGTACCAATAGCGTCCACAACTTTGGCATTTTTTGAAAATCAGCCTTAATGAGCGGTGATGATTTCACAGTCCATTGATTTGGATCACGATCTTTTTGTTTGATTAAACGGGCAGTCACATCTTCTTCGAGAGCCAGTTCCATCACGTCACTAGGTTCAAGTAGGTTGGCAATTTCTGGGAGTGCATTGCGTACCAAAAGTGGTTTTTTTTGCCAATATTCACTTAGGAATTGTTCTGCGGTAATTCCGCCCAAAACATCTAAAGGTTGCGACATAAAATAGCCTAAGCAAGTTTTATCAATAATCTCAATATTGTCTGATTTGTCGCTGCAAAGGGCAAGGTGATTTATAGTCTTTATAAATATTCACGGCTGTTAAATTACACAGTTTTAAACTTAAGGAACCTGAATATTCAGCATTCTTAACATGCGGCATAACTGAATCATCGGCAGACCCATCAAAGTAGTTTGGTCATTGCCTTGCATGGCTTCAAACAGACTAATACCTAAACCTTCGCACATAAAACTACCTGCACAATGTAGCGGTTGTTCCTTTGCAACATATCGTGCAATTTCATTGTCAGTTAAGCTGCGGAATTTAACTGTGTAGTGTTCTACAACCGTTTGTTCAAAGCCTGTAGATTGCTGCTGCACACTCAGCGCAGTGCTGAAATAAACCGTTTGACCTGAATTGGCTTGTAATTGTTGTATAGCTTTTTCTGAAGTGAGCGGTTTACCTATAAAAATATCTGGCTGCTGTTCACGCCATGCCACTTGATCTGAACCAATCACAATTGCATCAGGATATTGCTGCGCAATACAGTGTGCTTTTTCAAAAGCCAAGCGTCGCGCCAAATTATCTGCATGCAATTCACCCTGTGCAGATTCATCAATATCAGGTGAAATTGACTTATACGCCAAATGCAGACGATTCATCAATTGCTGACGAGTTTGACTGCCAGACGCTAAAATAATTTCAGGATGTTGCATCAGATCATCACACCGCATAATCCATCAAAATATCTAAAGGCACATAAGACAATACTGACTGATGACAGGCTTGAATTTTAATTGGTGGTGCTTGACCTGCCTGATAGGCTTCAACCCAACGGGTGACGCAAATACACCAGAAATCACCCGGTTGTAAGCCGTTAAAACCAACTTCTGGTACTGGCGTGATTAAATCATTGCCAATTTTTTGCGAGAAATTTAAAAAATCAGAGGTCATTTGTGCACAAACGGTGTGCTGACCTAAATCGGTTGGGGCGGTATGACAAAAACCGTTACGAAAATATCCAGTAATAGGATCAAAGCAACAACTGGCGAGAGATTCGCCCAAAACATTTAAACGATTGATATTTGGATCAGGATGAATAGACATAAGTGCGAGAAAGATGGTGGCTTTTCTCTATCATAATCAAAACTTTTGCTTTAAACAGCAATTCTACAAAAGTTGCTAACCTTTTTCTGCATAATCATTTAAAATCGTGGCGTTTTGATATCAATAAAGTGAGCTATACATGAACTTTCAGCGTATGACTGACCTCGATTTAGCAGGTAAGCGTGTCCTTATTCGTGAAGATTTAAACGTACCTGTTAAAAATGGTGTGATCACCAGCGATGCACGTTTACGTGCGGCATTGCCAACGATTCAAGCTGCTGTTGCCAAAGGTGCAGCAGTGATGGTGTATTCTCACTTAGGTCGTCCTGTTGAAGGTGAGCCAAAAGCTGAACAATCTTTAGCACCTGTAGCTGCGTATTTAACCCAAGCATTAGGTCAAGATGTTCAACTGATCACTGACTATTTAGATGGTGTAGACGTTGCTCCTGGTCAAGTCGTTTTATTGGAAAACTGCCGTTTTAACCACGGTGAAAAGAAAAACAACCCAGAACTTGCCGCTAAATATGCAGCATTGTGTGATGTATTTGTGATGGATGCATTTGGTACCGCGCACCGTGCAGAAGCCTCTACTGAAGGCGTTGCACGTTTAGCACCAGTGGCAGCAGCAGGCCCATTATTGGCTGCGGAATTAGATGCTTTGGGTCGTGCCTTAAAAACACCTGAAAAACCAATGGTGGCGATTGTTGCAGGTTCTAAAGTATCGACTAAGTTAGATGTATTGACTTCATTGTCTGATATTTGCGATCAATTAATTGTAGGCGGTGGTATTGCCAATACTTTCCTTGCTGCAGCAGGCTATAACGTGGGCAAATCATTATGTGAAAATGATTTGATTGACACTGCCAAAGCAATTGCCGCAAAAGTTTCTGTACCACTGCCAACCGATGTTGTAGTTGCAGATGCCGCTGAAATTAATTTTGAAGATTTCTTGGGTTCATTGGCAGCAGCGAAAGCAACTGTGAAAAAAGTTGAAGATGTTGCAGACAACGATATGATTTTAGACGTAGGCCCAGAAACTGCAAAAGCATTTGCTGAAATTTTAAAAACTTCAAAAACAATTCTTTGGAATGGCCCAGTGGGTGTATTTGAAGTTGATCAATTTGGTGAAGGTACGAAAGCACTTTCATTGGCGATTGCAGAATCTGCAGGTTTCTCTATTGCAGGCGGTGGTGACACTTTAGCTGCAATTGACAAGTATGAAGTTGCAGACAAAATCGGCTATATCTCTACAGGTGGAGGTGCATTCCTTGAATTTGTAGAAGGTAAAACCTTACCTGCAGTTGCGGTATTATTAGAACGCGCTTAAATCTAGAAAATTTATCAATAATTTTTAAAAAGGTTGACTTCGGTCAACTTTTTTATATTTATGTCATGCCGTAGTCATCAAAATGTCATAAATATGCAATAAACTGTAGTAAATGAATGACCTAACTGTAGGAAATGACGATGATTCAAAAACTAACACTTGCTGCTTTAATTGCTGCATCTTTAGCCTTGACTGCTTGTGCAAAAAAAGAAAGCGCACCTGCGACTGAAACTGATGCATCTTCTGCAGTTGTAGATAACGCTCAAGTTACACCAGAACAACAAGCTGCAATCGACGCAATTGACCAACCAATCTTGGATGAAGGCAACACCGATATTCCTGAAGACGTTGCAAATGCACCTGCTGACGTTGCGACTACAGACACAGAAGTTGCTGCTTCTGAAGCGCAATAAGTGCTGAAAAACGACAAATTGTAGTAATTTGTTTAAAAGTCCCTGCTTTTGCAGGGACTTTTTTTTGAAAAAGGCGATTTGTTGCTGAATTGAAACAAATCACAGGGTAGAATAACCAACATTATTTGGGAGGATATTATGGCTCTTATTTCATTGCGCCAGCTCTTGGATCATGCCGGTGAACATGCTTACGGCGTTCCAGCGTTTAACGTCAACAACTTAGAACAAATGCGCGCAATTATGTTAGCCGCAGATGCAACCAATTCACCTGTAATTGTTCAAGCTTCGGCAGGTGCGCGTAAATATGCAGGTGCGCCATTCTTGCGTCACCTGATTTTGGCTGCAATTGAAGAGTGGCCACATATTCCAGTGGTTATGCACCAAGACCACGGTACAAGCCCTGATGTATGTCAGCGTTCGATCCAACTAGGCTTTTCATCAGTAATGATGGATGGTTCTTTGGGTGAAGATGGTAAAACACCAACGTCGTATGAATACAACGTCGAAGTGACGCGTCGTACTGTGCAAATGGCGCATGCGTGTGGTGTATCGGTTGAAGGTGAGATTGGCTGTTTAGGTAGTCTTGAAACAGGTATGGCAGGTGAAGAAGATGGCGTGGGCGCAGAAGGCGTACTTGACCACTCTCAATTGTTAACATCTGTTGAAGAAGCACGTAGCTTCGTTGCAGATACTAATGTGGATGCTTTAGCGATTGCTGTTGGTACTTCGCACGGTGCATACAAGTTTACTCGTCCACCTACAGGCGATATTCTTGCAATTGACCGTATTAAAGAAATTCATGCTGCGTTGCCAAATACACACCTTGTAATGCACGGCTCTAGCTCTGTACCACAAGAATGGTTGGCGGTGATTAACCAATACGGCGGTGACATCAAAGAAACTTATGGTGTACCTGTTGAGCAATTGGTTGAAGCAATTAAGCATGGTGTGCGTAAAATCAACATCGATACAGATTTACGTTTAGCTTCTACTGGTGCAATGCGCCGTATGATGGCAGAACAACCAAGCGAATTTGACCCACGTAAATTCTTCGCAAAAACTGTAGATGCAATGAAACAAATTTGTATAGACCGTTATGAAGCATTTGGTACTGCAGGTAATGCAGACAAAATTCGCCCAATTTCTTTAGAGAAAATGGTTGAACGTTACAAATAATTCTTAATTTAATTAAGAACTCGAAAGCCCACAGTCCTTGTGGGCTTTTTACTGATGAGTCCACAACTTCCAATCAAGAACAAAAACAATCCTCGAGCGTGTCATGGAACTGATTGTAGCCGCAGCCTTTTGTAGTGTACTGGTCTCTATTTTATTAAAAGTCTGCAAAATGCAGGGTTTTAACCCTATGCAGATGATCACATGGAATTATGTCAGTGCCAGTGTGTTGTGTTTTTACTGGTTTAAACCCAACTTGGGCACGATCTCAATCCAACATACGCCGTGGTGGCTCATTATTAGTTTGGGTGTGTTGTTGCCGAGTGTCTTTTTAGCATTAGCAAAATCGTTAGACAGCGCAGGTATTTTAAAAACTGAAATTGCACAGCGTTTGTCAGTGGTTTTGTCTTTGGCAGCCGCTTATTTTATTTTTCAGGAAAATTTTAGCCAACTGAAAATTGTGGGAATCGCGCTTGGGATTATCGCAGTCTTATGTATTTTGTATTCGCATCGTGCTGCAGGGCAGTCTGCTAAAGCGCAACAAGGCATCTTATATTTGAGCTGTGTTTGGCTGGGTTATGCACTGATTGATGTTTTGCTTAAATACAGCACAGGTTTAGGACTGCAATTTGCAGTTGCGCTGAATTTGATGTTTGTATGTGCTTTTGTTTTGGCGATGGCTTATATCTTAATCCGCGATAAAAGCATGGGCAGTATGCAAAATATCAGTGCAGGTTTAATTTTGGGTGCACTGAATTTTGCCAATATTGCCTTGTATGTCAAAGCTCACATGCTGCTCAAAGACAGCCCTGCAGTGGTATTTGCAGGGATGAATATTTTAGTGGTGCTATTTGGCGTGATCAGTGGAGTATTGTTCTTTAAAGAAAAGCTGAAAAGCACGACCACTATTGGGCTAGGCTTGGCATTGCTTAGTGTGCTTTGCCTCGCTTATGCCATGACGGTTTAAGATAACTCAACATAAAGCGAAAAGGATGTCGCAATAAATCTGCAGTTTCTGCAAGACCATGCAGCATTGTGGTTCTATCGCAGATCGGGCAGCGCAGGGTTGGATAGCTTGGTTTGGCTTGATATAAATACAGTTTTTTACAACGTCGGCATTCTAGTTTTAGCGGCATTAAATTGAGCATCATACACCTCATTTTTATTTTTGATAGAGATTGAGTACAGATTGCAAATATAGATAAAGCAAAATTCAGACCAAAAAATAGGGACAAATTTTGTCCCTAGTGTTATCGCATGTTTGTTTTACAGTTGCGTGAAAATCTCGCGTTTATCAAGGCGTGATTTTGGCAGTTTGGCATTAAAATCTTGTTCACTACGATAGCCTAAACACAATAAAACCGAAGGAATCAGTCCTTGCTCAGTTAGTTGCAGTTCTTGAGTTAAAATTGCTTCATCAAAACCACCAATTGGCGTTGCGTCAATTCCTTCAATGCCTGCAGCCAAAAGCATTTGTCCGAGTGCAATAAAGGTTTGATTTTCTGCCCAACGCTGAATATCGCCTTTTTCATTGCGGTAGTAATCGACATAACCTGTGCGGCTGTCTTTCTGACCTTGTTTAGCGGCTTCATCTTTAAAGCGTCCACTAGCAGCATCCTGATTAAGCAGGTTTTCTAAATGTAATTCGCTAATGTCAGCTTTGGTGCAAAATAAAATGGTATGCGAAGCATCTAAAACTTTAGGGGCGTTATAGGCGTACTTTCCAACTAAAGCTTTAGCAATACGTTGTTTGGCTTCAGGGCGATCTGCAATAAAAAAATGCCACGGCTGAATATTAATGGAAGATGGTGCTAAACGCAGAATTTCTAATAAACGCTCAAATTGTTCTGCAGGAATAGTGCGACTCGCATCATAGGCTTTGGTCGTATAACGAGTTTGTGCAACGTTGAGCAAATCCATGAATCATCTCCATTTAAAGACTATATTTGGGGCAGGTGTGCGCCAAAAGCTTAACATGCCTCGCTATGCTAACGGAATGAATCCATGTGCTATTTATGCGGTTAAGATGAGATGAGCACGACATAAACATCTTTAAACTTAGTGTTAAATTCAATCATGCAAGACGTTTTCACTATTGGTTGTTTATAGCAAATAGGCGTTAAATATAAACTTGAGCATGGTGCATCCCAAAGGTGTATGGATGGAATATATCAATTATTTTAAGCGTAAATTAAAAACTCAGCAGCAAATTGGCTTATGGGTAGGTTTAGCAGATGCGTATGGCACTGAAATTGCCGCCAATGCAGGCTATGACTGGCTTTTAATTGATGGGGAACATGCACCGAGTGATTTAAGAACCACTTTGTCACAATTACAAAGTATTGCGGCTTATCCCTCTCAAGCGGTGGTGCGCCCGCCGATTGGCAGTGTGCAACTCATTAAACAACTGTTGGATATTGGCGTACAAACTTTGCTGATTCCTATGGTTGAAAGCGTTGAACACGCTGAGTTGATGGTCAAAGCGGTACGTTATCCACCTGAAGGTATTCGCGGCGTAGGCGCAGCTTTAGCACGTGCAACTCGCTGGAACAGTATTCCAAATTATTACGCGACAGCGCATGAAAATATTTGTTTGCTCATTCAAATTGAATCGGTCACAGGTTTAGAAAATCTGGATGCTATTTTACAAGTCGATGGGATTGATGGGGTGTTTATTGGTGCGGTGGATTTATCTGCCACGATGGGTTATGAAGGCAATCCGAACCATCCAGAAGTACAAGCCGCTGTGGTCGATGCGATTCAACGGATTCGTGCAGCAGGCAAAGCAGCAGGGATTTTATCGACCCAACATGAAGTGACACAAAAGTATTTGGATTTAGGCACAGAATTTGTGGCAGTTGGGGTAGATACCAGTGTGTTGATGACTTCGCTGCGTGAGTTGTTGGCTAAATATAAAGCAGATGCCGAAGTCATTCAGTTTGAAGGCGGGTACTAAAATATAAAAGTCCAATATTTATTGGGTATTTCTTCAATATAAACTATTTGGATTTTGTAGAAGATGTTTTGATAGAGTGGGTTCTATTCTAAAAATTTTTTTATTTCCTTCTGTTTTACCTGTATTAAAAATAAATTTAATTGTTTCTAGCCAAACTACTGCTTGATCATTTGGATTTAATGCTTTTTCTTGAACTTTGTCATTCATAAATAAAGATAAGATGTTTTTCTCTTCATAAGAAAGCTTTGTTAGTTTATTGATTAATTCTTTATTTTTATTTGAAAAAGAAAACTCCTGATCCTTCTTAGCTTTGATCATTGATAATAAATCATATAGCATGAGTGAGATACTAAATAAGAAAATGATCAATAGAAAAGTGAAATTTTTTTGAACAAAAGACGATAAGTGTTCATCTAAATTAATAGCAGCTACAAAAAATATTAATAGCATAAAAATGGAAAATACAGCATTTATTTTTTGAACGTTGAATTTCATATTATAAATTTTTAAAACTAAGTTATTGAAATATTAATATATTAAAAACGGATTTGGCAAGTCTTAGAAGTTAATGTTGTCAACTTTTATCCTAGTAACTCCATTTCTTTAATTTTAATTCCATATTGTTTTGTTGTGGATTAATTTCTAAAATTTGCGCAGCATCTGCGCGCCAATCGCCTAATACAATTCTAGGTTTGCCGTGTTCATTGTGAATATTTGGACGATGCGTATGCCCATGAATTAACACATCTGCATGCTGCAAGGCTTGTGACACAGCATCTGCATTTACGTCCATGACGTCATAACTTTTGACTTGATTGGCTTGCTGACTTTTTTTGCGGAAACCTTGTGCAAGTTTTTGCCGAAAAGCCAAAGGTGTTTTCTTTAAAATCCCTAAAATGATGGGATTGCGAATGATTTTACGGAATTTTTGATAGGACACATCATCGGTACACAGTGCATCGCCATGTTCTAAACGTACCTGTTGAGAACCAATATGCAGCGTGTACACATCGGGCAGGAGTTGTCCTGAAAACTGATCTAAAAATTTCTGACCCAAAGCGAAATCACGATTGCCGACAATAAAGTAAATTTGATTACCTGCTTGGCTAAATTGCTTTAAACGTGCAACAACTTCATCGAGCCACGCTGCGGTGTAATCATCGCCAATCCATGCATTAAACCAGTCGCCTAAAATATACAGTTGGGTGTTTTTATTTTGATAAGCGTCTAGCAAATCTAAAAACCCCCGAACAAGTCGAGGGTGATTTGGTGACAAGTGTAAATCTGCGATAAACAGATAGGTCACGAATTATTCCTTGGAATCTCCCGAAATCCCTCTTTTAAAAGAGGGATTTCTCCTCCCTAAACGAATTTTAAAGCAGTACTTTAAAATGATGTGCGTAAGCGAGGTCGGGTAAGATTCTTATTCAGCAATGATTTTTGCAGATTCAATCACCACATTTTCTAGTGGAACATCTGCGTGATAACCACGGTTGCCAGTACGCACGCCTTTAATTGCATCTACAACGTCCATACCTTCAACAACTTTACCAAACACGGCATAACCCCAACCTTGTGCAGTTTTGCCTGTGTGGTTTAAGAAAGAGTTATTTTTTACGTTAATGAAGAACTGTGCAGAAGCAGAGTGAGGTGCTTGGGTACGTGCCATTGCAATTGTACCAACATCGTTGCTTAAGCCGTTGTCTGCTTCGTTTTCAATCGCATCACGTGTTGCTTTTTCTTTGAAGTTTTCATCCATGCCACCACCTTGGATCATGAAACCATCAATAACACGGTGGAAAATTACGCCGTCATAAAAACCATCACGAACGTATTCTAAGAAGTTAGCAACTGTAATTGGTGCTTTTTCAGCGTTCAATTCTAAAACAATACGACCTTTATTGGTGTTTAATTCGACTTGAGGAAAACTCATTGTGTAATCTCCTAAACATGGACACGAATGCCATGGGTTTTTTGGTTGAGAGAAGCATAAGCAAACTGTAAACTACAAGGCAAGTAAAAACGTTATTTTCTTTGTTAAAAACAAGGAAAAGCGTTCTAATGGGTGATGTATGCTTCACTACTGAAGTTTCTGTAACCTAGTTTATCCAATTTTATTTTAGAAGTGATTTTATTGCTATGAAGCCAAATGATGTTGTTGCATCTCTGCCAAACACCCCGACACCAAGTTCAAATGCCTCTGTCGATGCTGTGCAGCAAGAACAACAGCCGGGCTTGGACTTTATACGTCAAGTCATTACCGATGATATTGCGGCGGGTCGCACTCAGCAGGTGGTGACACGTTTTCCACCTGAGCCGAATGGTTATTTGCATATTGGTCACGTGAAAGCAATTTGCTTGAACTTTGGCATCGCACAAGAATATCAAGGGGTGTGTAACTTACGTTTTGATGACACCAACCCAGATGCAGAAGAACAAGAATATGTTGATGGTATTGCCAATGACGTGAAATGGCTGGGTTTTGAGTGGAATGGCGAACCACGCTATGCATCAAGCTATTTCGATCAATTATATACATGGGCAATTCAGCTGATCGAACAAGGCGATGCTTATGTCGATTTGCAAACCCCTGATGAGATTAAGCTCAATCGTGGTTCTTTTGTAGAGCCGGGTAAAAATTCGCCATATCGTGATACGCCAGTAGCAGAAAACTTGGCTTTATTTGAAAAAATGCGCAATGGTGAATTAGGCGAAGGTCAGGCAGTACTCCGTGCCAAAATTGATATGGCTTCACCAAACGTACACATGCGTGATCCGATTTTGTATCGTGTTTTACATTCATCGCATCACCAAACGGGCGATAAATGGAAAATGTACCCAATGTATGATTATGCGCATCCATTATCAGATGCCATTGAAGGCATTACTCATTCACTATGTACTTTAGAATTCCAAGACCATCGTCCATTCTATGATTGGGTGGTGGAAAAGGTGAAATCCGAGGCTGTGCCGCGTCAGTATGAATCTAGCCGTTTGAATATTGATTACACCATCACATCTAAGCGTAAATTGCGTAAATTGGTTGAAGGCGGTTTTGTGAATGGTTGGGATGACCCACGTATGCCAACAGTGGTAGGTATGCGTCGTCGTGGCTTTACACCAGAAGGTTTGCGTGATTTCTGTAAGCGTGTAGGTGTGTCTAAGTCGGATGGTATTGTGGATGTTGCAATGCTTGAATATTGCATCCGTCAGTCATTGGAAAATACTGCAGCACGTGGCATGGCGGTGTTGAATCCACTTAAAGTGACTTTGACCAATTTGCCTGAAGCACTGGATTTAGTCCATGCACGTCATCCAAATGTAGATATGGGCGAGCGTAGTATTCCACTGACTTCTGAAATTTATATTGACCGTAAAGACTTTGAAGAAGTGCCGCCTAAAGGTTTCAAGCGTTTAGTGCCAGAAGGTGAGGTGCGTCTACGCCATGCTTATGTAATCAAGTGTGATGAAGTGATTAAAGATGCTAACGGCGAAGTCATTGAGCTGAAATGTTCAATTGACCCTGAAACTTTGGGCAAAAACCCAGAAGGTCGTAAAGTCAAAGGCGTGATTCACTGGGTATCTGCAAGTAAAGGCGTTGCGGCAGAAGTTCGTTTATATGATCGCTTATTTACTGAGTCTGATCCAGAAGTGGGTGATGATTTCTTGGCGAATTTAAACCCCGAATCGTTGACTGTGGTACAAGCCATTGTTGAACCTGCATTGGCAAAAGCACAACCTGAAGATCGTTTCCAATTTGAACGAGAAGGTTATTTTGTTGCAGATCAGTATGATCACAGTGCGGAAAAACCAGTGTTTAACCGTATTTTAGACTTAAAAGACAGCTTTAAGCCAGGCAAGTAACACCTTATTTAGCTTTTAGCTTGCAACTTAAAAGCCCAACTTGATCAATTCAGGTTGGGCTTTTGATTTTGTCTATTTAAGATTTATAGAATATTTTGTGAGATATACAGTGTCGCTAAAATGGCAGCAATCAGCGGTTTTTATGCTGTTCCTGCTTCATCAGGATTTGCGGTAACTGCATTTTGGCTTTATCGCGTAGTTTCTTCTTAATATAGAGCACTAAAGCAAAGCAAGTGGTGGTCAGGGTCAGCATCATACTATTCATATAACTCATCAATGAGCTGACATACCCAATGGTGGTCAAACGATCCATCATCTTAAATACTTGCGGACTGCTTTCCACACCTGTAATTGCCCAAGTGCATAAATGTTCACAGTTATTCATAATCAGATGATAATTGTTTTCATGCATTCTGGAGCGCATACGGCGTACCACTTTGCGGCCTTTATACTTGGGCGCATGATACGACTGCACAATAAAATTTTTGCCGTGACTAAACTTTTCAATACTGGTCATTTCAATCGGGTGTTTTTTAAAAAGATGTGCAAAACCCGAATAGTGAATCACGCGACCACGCCCGGCATAGATACCATGATGGCTATAGCCGAAGTGTTTCACAATTAAATGTGCCCCTAAAGGAAATCGTGTTTTCTGCTTGAGCATCGTACGCTTGACCAATAAAGTAACATGAGTAGAGAAAAGAAATCAGGTTTTATAGTGTACTGCGTCTGAAGCAAATATGCGATAACCCATTCAGTTATATGCACAATTTGTAACATAGCAGGTATGGAGATGATAATGTTTTGTTCTCGGTGGAAGTGCTTATTGCTCTGTTATTTATTCTGCACGCCTACTGCACAAGCGGAAATTCGCGCATGGACGGTTAACAACAGTAAAATCAATGCAGATGTGGTGGAAGTGACACAGTTGTCACAGTTAGGCTTATATCTGAAAGATCGGCAAGGGAAACCATATCTGCAAATTTCACAACTACAAAAAAATCTACAGTCTTGTGAAAACATGCAATTTGCCATGAATGCAGGCATGTTTCATCCAGATTATTCGCCCGTGGGTTTGTATGTGGAACAAGGACGACAACTTAAAAAGCTGAACCGACAGCAACAGGGATGGGGGAATTTTTTTAATTCAGCCCAGTGGTGTACTGGCGTGGAATCATCAACGGGTGTTTTTAGGAACAACCCAACAATATGCCAATCAAGCGTTCAAAGCGCAGTATGCGACACAGTCTGGCCCAATGTTAGTTATTAATCGCCAGTTAAATTCACGTTTTTTGGCAGACAGTACTTCTTATAAAATTAGAAATGGGGTTGGGTTAAAAGACCAAAGCCTGTACTTTGTGATTAGCAAGACGCCCGTAACTTTTCATCAATTTGCCACCTTTTTTAAAGATGAACTGCAAACGCCAAATGCCTTGTATTTAGATGGTTCGATTTCTACAGCGTATATTCCGCAATTACAACGTCATACTCATCCACATCGCAATTTAGGTCCAATTTTAGCTTATATAGATCATCAAGGCTGTAAACCCTAACATTGGAATTTGGTTTTGGCTTGGCTGAATTTATTGTCCAATAAAACCTAAGGCTGTGCCTTGCATCCTGCAGATTTTGACTGCTTCTTCGCTTTTCATTTGTTTGACTTCATTTTCAAATTGCTTTTTTTGTTGTTTAAGTTGCTCATCTGAAATACCCATGTTTTTAGCAAAACTTTCCATTTTCTCCCAAGTTTCGGCACATTCTTTCGGCATTGGGCTACAGGCTGTTAAACTTAGGCTGAGTAGGGCAAGACAGCTAAGGCTAGTTTTTTTCATTGTCATTTTCTCTGTTTGAATAATTCGAATTTATTGGTGTGATGATTATGTGTAGAAATATTAGCGCATGATTATGAAGATATGATTGACTGCGTTTGAAAAGATTAGCGTTTTTGTGCAAGCTCAAGCACGTATTAAGATTTATAAAATTTATTGTTTTAAGTGCCAATATATTTGAAGCAATTAAAAAAGGCACTTAGTTCAACTAAATGCCTTTTTTATCATATTCCATTACTGGAATGGTAGATGCTGGAGTTCATTTAACTCTTTGCGGCTATAACCTCGCGAAGCGAGAACCTTCTTAATCCCGATAATGACATCTTCATCTGTGGCTTTGGTTAAAGCTTCGAGAAGTTGTTCATTTGTCTTGCAAGAGCAATCATTTTCAACACAAGCAATTTGATTTTTATGCTCGTTTTGCTGTTCTGTAGAGAACAACTTTTGCCAAAAACTCATACAGCCTTCATTCACAACCTAACATAGATCGAAATATAGCCAATATAAAAAATAAATCAAGTCGACCTAAGTGATAAAAGCAGCAATCGAGTTGCAGAATTTTCGATGATATTGCATTTTTTTAACGAAATTATGACAGCTAAAGGGCTTGTAATGCTTTAACTGATTCATTTACATCATAATATTTACAAGTGCTCAAAAGCAGAACTTGTAAATATTGAAGAAAAATGCAACAAATTGTTTAAATCTTTTCCAGTAAAACAGCCGATTCAACATGATGGGTGTATGGGAATTGATCAAACAGTGCAAATTTCGTCACTTTATGGCTTTGACACAAGGTTTTTAAATTGTCATGCAAAGTGTCTGGGTTGCACGAAATATAAATAATACGTTTAAAACGCTGTAGGAGTTTTAAGGTGTCATCGTCAATTCCTGCGCGTGGCGGATCGACAAAGACCGTATCAAAATCATAACTTGCAAGATCAATGTTCGCTTCTTGCAAGCGGCGGAATTCACGCTCACCGTTATAGGCTTGAGTAAACTCTTCAGCCGATAAGCGTGCCACTTGAATATTCTCAATCTGGTTTTGTTCAATATTCCACTGCGCTGCATATACCGAAGATTTAGCCAGTTCTGTGGCAAGTACACGACGGAAACGAGTCGATAGCGGCAGGGTAAAGTTACCATTACCACAATAAAGTTCTAATAAATCTTGCTCAGAATATTCGGCAACCGTACATGCCCATTCCAGCATTTTTTGGCAAACTTGCGCGTTTGGCTGGGTAAAGCTGCTTTCAATTTGCTTATAGGTATAAGTGCGCTCAAAAACCTGTAATTGTTCAACTACATACTCATCGGATAGCACGAATTTTTGCCCACGGCTGCGTCCAATCAGTTTAATGTTTAATGCTTTGCTCAAAGCTTGGGCTGCAGGCTCCCAATCAGATTCAAGTTTGCGGTGATAAAGCAGTGAAACCAACATTTCGCCACTTAAAGTCGCTAAAAAATGCACTTCAAATAAACGAGCCGATAATACGGGATCGGCTTTCAGGGCGGCTAACAGCTTTGGCATTAATAAGTTAATGCTGCGGTCTGCAATCGGAAACTCATCTACACGAATAACTTTTTTCTGCTTATCTTCACTGCGTTCAAACATGGCATAAAACAGATCATCTTCAATATGCCAAATTCGGAACTCTGCCCGCATACGGTAGTTGTGTTCTGGTGAGGCAAATACTTGCAAGGCAGGCGGGTTATATTCGGCAAATTGGGCAGAAATACGGGCAACTTTTGCATCAAGTTGTTGCTGATAAGATGAGGTCATATGCAGTAAACATCACAAACACAGAGAAAGAGCGATGGTAACAAAGTTTTAAAGAGATACCTAAAACTATTATGAAAATGATGCAATCCTGCAAGATGTCAAAATAGCCTAAGCATGTTGATGACATCTTACAAGTGGAAAAATTTAGATACTGTAATTACTTTAAACTTGATGTAATTGATCGAACAATTGCTGCATGCCCTCAGTGGCAGTTTTGGAAATCCGTTGAAATTGAGCAGGAAGTTGGGCTTGCATGGCTTTTGGGTCAATATAATAAGCCTGACAATTTGCAGGAATTTCGTGTACTAATCCAGCAACAGGGTACACCACCAAACTTGTACCAATCACAATAAAAATATCGGCATCTTGAATCAAATCCAGTGCTTCTTCATAGGCAGGAACTGCTTCGCCAAACCAGACCACATGCGGACGTAAAGGATAGCCTTGTGGGCAAAGATCCTGTTGCAAGTTCAGCGAGTCACCTTCAATTGGAAAAAATTCTGTCGTGTATTGTGCATGAGGCCCTGAGCTTTTGGCTAAACGAATATTGCCGTGTAAATGCAAAACTTCTGAACTGCCTGCACGTTCATGCAAATCATCAATATTTTGGGTGATCACTTGTACATCAAAATCATCTTCAAGTTCAGCAATTAAGCGATGCGCCAAGTTAGGCTGCGCATTAAGAATGTTTTTACGACGTTCATTATAAAAGCGTTGGACTAATTCAGGATTCCTTGCCCATGCTTCAGGACTTGCGACATCCTCCACGCGATGTTTTTCCCATAAGCCATCACCATCTCTAAAGGTGTTGATTCCACTTTCTGCGCTCATACCTGCACCCGAAAAAACCACTAATTTACGCATGTTTTATTCTCTTGATGGATGGTTAGATTTGAGTATAAGTGCCGAAAATAGAAACACAAATCTACAGCTCATTTTTTCAGAATTTTAAGTATCTAAATATGTGAAAGTTTAGTGCTGTCTATAACTTTGCTGAATAATTGAATCAAAGTTCACTTTTTATTGCTTGTTATTTCATTTTAATGATAGAACATAAAGTAAAGTAGTATGACGCTGCAAAATCAAATATTGATGAACCAGAACCTATAATAATGTGCAGAGGATGCCATGTCACAACACAATCCATCGCCAAATCACACGCCTGCAACTCACAGTGAAAAAGTGAAATTTGATTGGAAAGATCCTTTTTTGCTTGAACAGCAATTGACTGAAACCGAACGTATGATTCGTGATAGTGCCTATGCTTATTGTCAGGAAAAATTACTGCCGCGGGTACGTGATCAGTTTAGACATGAAACGGTAGATCGCAGCATCTTCCGTGAAATGGGTGAGCTTGGTTTGTTAGGCTCAACCATACCTGAACAATATGGCGGTGTAGGTTTAAATTATGTGAGTTATGGATTAATTTCACGTGAAATTGAACGGGTCGATTCAGGCTATCGTTCTATGGCAAGTGTACAAAGCTCATTGGTGATGGTGCCAATTTATGAGTTTGGCAGTGAAGCACAAAAACAGAAATATTTACCCAAACTTGCTTCGGGTGAATGGGTGGGATGTTTCGGTCTGACTGAACCTGATTTTGGCTCCGACCCTGGCAGTATGAACAGCAGAGCACATAAAGTTGCAGGCGGTTATCGTTTACACGGTGCGAAAATGTGGATTACCAATAGTCCAATTGCCGATGTATTTGTGGTGTGGGCAAAAGAAGTTTCAGCAGATGGGCAAGTGGGTGATATTCGCGGTTTTATTTTAGAAAAAGGTTGGGATGGACTTTCTGCACCAATCATTCAAGGCAAGGTTGGTTTACGCGCTTCAATCACAGGTGAAATTGTCATGGACAATGTTTTTGTGCATGAAGAAAATATGTTACCTGAAGTGCGTGGTTTAAAAGGGCCGTTCACTTGTTTAAATAGTGCACGTTATGGCATTGCTTGGGGTGCTATGGGTGCGGCTGAGTTTTGTTGGCATACTGCGCATCAATATACGATGGATCGGATTCAGTTCGGACGTCCTTTGGCGGCCAATCAGCTCATTCAAAAGAAACTTGCCGATATGCAAACCGAAATCGCGCTGGGTTTACAAATTGCTTTACGTTTTGGTCGTATGAAAGATGAGGGTATTGCTTCACTCGAAGGTACTTCGCTGATTAAACGCAACAACTGTGGCAAGGCCTTAGAGATTGCTCGTATGGCGCGCGATATGCTTGGTGGGAATGGTATCAGTGATGAATATGGCGTGGCGCGGCATTTGGTCAATTTGGAAGTCGTGAATACCTATGAAGGGACGCACGATGTGCATGCGCTAATTTTAGGTCGTGCGCAAACGGGTATCGCGGCTTTTGCCAATTAAATCTAGATCTAATGATGCTACGGTGGAAAATATTGCAAACCACATTTTCCACCGTTTTACTTTAGCTGTTTAGTTTTAAAAATTGGCTAATTTCCTGATTAAATTTCAACGGTTCGGTCAGTAAAGGGGTATGCCCAGATTGGTGAAATATGACTTGTTTCGCATTCGGCATAGCTTCTACCACTTGACGTTGTCCTTCTGCCGCATACAAGGTCGATTGTGCGCCTGTAAAAAAGACTGTCGGACAACCCAGTTGAGTTAAAGCCTCACGATAATCTTCCTGATGGTGTAAATAATTGTCGATATACCAGCGTAAATAATCTAAACGCTGTGTAGGTAAAATATAGCGTTGTAAAACAGGACGTTTGACGGCCAGTTTAAATAAAAACGGACTGATTTTATTGCTGGCTTGTAATTCTATAAATTCTAGCCAAAGTTCGACTAAGTTTTTACGCTGCAACACATCCATTTGTTGAATATCAGTATATTGCGCGTGATCATGTAAAAACTCGGACAGATGAATCAATAACTGTTTAAATTGTTGATGTTGATTGCCAAATAAGCCATAAGGCCAGTTTTCATCTACCCCAATTTTTGGTGCTTGGTCAATTTGTAAATAACTGCTTAAATGCGCAGCCAATTGTCCATATTGCATGCCATGCATGGCAGTGGTTACCCCCATGGAATAGCCAATCAGTTTAAATTGTTGCAGGTTCTGTTGTTGAAGCAGACTGTTTAAATCTTGCCAATGGCTCGAAATAGCATCCAGTTCTGGAACGGCACACAGGTTTGAACCCCCAAAACCACGCCAGTCTGGAATAATAAAACGATACTGCTTTTTATGTTGATACAGAAATGGCAACCATTGCCAACTGTGCATGCCTAAACCTGAAAGCACAACCACAGGCTCACCTTGACCAAATTCACGTACAAATAGAGCTTCGCCATCGGGCATGCGGTAAAAAGGCATCAGCATTTCCTTGCATGGTTGTAATTAAAGATGCGTTATTCTTTATAGCATAGCCTGATCATTTCTGTATGGTGAGCAACCCTGATTTCACATTGATGTGGTTGCTATTACTTAAAAATATACTTTTAAGATGAGGCTTCGGCATCAAACTTTTTCAGTTCAGGAATCACATTTTCTAGCCATTCAATCCAGCCAATTTCCTGATCTATCCCTAGCTGCAAAATCATTTTATGAATATACAGGGTACGGTTGTTCGCAGGTGCTTGGCTAAAGTCTTTGGCAAAAATCTGTTGATAGGTGTGCAACTTGGCTTTGTGAAGCAGCAAATGTCGTTCTAGTTCGGGTAAGACGCTGTTGCCGCCAAGTTGGGCTTCGGCACGTAAACGTACCATAAGTTCTTCGCGTAATTGTGCAGGCGGGCTTTGCTCGACCATCCAGTTTGCCAGTTCATGCCGCCCCAAAGCTTCTACCTGATAGGTTTTGCTACGACTGCTAGAATCTTCATCTTCTAAGGTTGAAATCCAACCTTTTTTCAGCATGGTATTTAGTTCGCGATAAATTTGTTGATGGGTCGCATTCCAGAAAAACCCCATAGAGCGGTCAAAACGGCGTGCCAATTCAATACCGTTACTGGGTTTTTCAATTAAACTGGTCAATAAAACGTGAGCGAGCGACATAAACAGAGCAACTTTATTTTTTTCAGCTGTAATTATGCAACATGTTGCATAAAAATTAAATCTAGAATATAAAAGTATGCAACAAGTTGCATTAAGCATAAAACAGCCAGCATTTTTGCCAGCAGGGAGATTCTATGTCTGACTATCCACATTTACTTGCGCCTTTAGATTTAGGCTTTACCACTTTAAAAAATCGGGTCTTAATGGGTTCAATGCACGTTGGACTAGAAGAAGCACCGGGTGGATACGAACGTATGGCGGCTTTTTATGCAGAGCGTGCCAAAGGTGGCGTTGGGCTGATTGTAACAGGTGGTATTTCACCGAATGATGCAGGCTTAACCTTTGCGGGCGGCAATAAACTTGATACTCGTCAAGAAGCAGAAAAACATAAAGTGGTGACTCAGGCTGTGCATGATGCAGGCGGCAAAATTGCTTTACAGATTTTACATACGGGACGTTATTCCTATCAGCCCGATATTGTCGCACCGTCAGCAATTCAGGCACCGATTAACCCAAGTAAACCACATGCACTAACATCGGCAGAAGTACAGCAAACCATTGCCGACTTTGTGAATTGTGCCAAATTGGCACAATACGCAGGCTATGATGGTGTCGAAATCATGGGTTCGGAAGGCTATTTAATTAATGAGTTTATTGTTGCGCGTACCAACCATCGTGATGATGAATGGGGCGGCAGTTATGAAAACCGTATTCGTTTCCCAATTGAAATTGTTAAACGTACCCGTGCAGAAGTGGGTGAAAACTTTATTATTATTTACCGCTTGTCGATGTTGGATTTAGTCGAAGGCGGTTCGAGTTTTGAAGAAGTGGTGCAATTGGCACAAGCGATTGAAAAAGCAGGTGCAACCATTATCAATACAGGGATTGGCTGGCATGAAGCACGTATCCCAACCATTGCTACCAAAGTCCCTCGCGCAGCTTTTACATGGGTGACAGAGAAATTAAAAGGTTTGGTTAAAGTGCCACTGATCACTTCAAACCGTATTAACACCCCTGAAATGGCTGAGCATGTTTTGGCTGCAGGACATGCCGATATGGTATCGATGGCACGTCCAATGTTGGCAGATGCTTTCTTTGTGCAAAAAGCAGAGCAAGGTCGCAGTGATGAAATCAACACATGTATTGGTTGTAACCAAGCTTGTTTAGACCATATTTTCTCAATGAAGATTGCTTCATGTTTGGTCAATCCACGTGCTTGCCATGAAACAGAACTCATTTTTAAAGAAGCAACACAGACTAAAAAAATTGCGGTGATTGGTGCAGGGCCTGCAGGTTTGAGCTTTGCAACCTATGCTGCAGAACGTGGGCATCAGGTGACGATTTTTGAAGCATCGAATCAAATTGGTGGGCAGTTTAATATTGCTAAAACCATTCCTGGTAAAGAAGAGTTTTACGAAACTTTGCGCTATTTCAAACGCCAAATTGAGCTGCAACCGAATATTAAATTGGTATTGAATCATACGGCTAGTTTTGAACAATTGCTCAATGCTGACTTCGATGATGTGGTTGTGGCAACAGGTGTAACCCCGCGTCAATTGGATATCGCAGGTATTAATCACCCTAAAGTGCTGAGCTATATTGAGGTATTAAAAGAGCGTAAGCCTGTAGGTCAACGTGTTGCGATTATTGGCGCTGGTGGTATTGGTTTTGATACTGCAGAATATTTAAGCCATGAAGGTGAAAGTGGTAGTCTAAATCCTGAAAAATTCTACGATGAATGGGGAATTGATACCAATTATGCGCATGTCGGTGGTTTAAAAGCAGCAAAAGTTGAAGAATCGCCACGTGAAATTTATTTATTGCAACGTAAAGCATCATCCGTGGGTGCTGGCTTGGGTAAAACAACAGGCTGGATTCATCGTACAGGTTTAAAAAACCGTGACGTTAAAATGATTGCAGGGGCAAGTTATGACCTGATTGATGATCAAGGCTTGCACATCACCGTCAATGGTCAAAGTACAGTGCTCGAAGTTGATCATGTGGTGATTTGTGCAGGGCAAGAGTCTTACACCGCCATGTATGAGCAATTACAGGCAGCAGGCAAAAATGTGCATTTAATTGGTGGGGCGAAAGAAGCAGGCGAGTTAGATGCCAAACGTGCAATTCGTCAGGGTGCTGAATTGGCAGCGAAAATTTAATGTAATTCCTTCTCCCTCTCCTTTGGGAGGGGGCTGGGGAGAGAGTTAATAATCGCTTCTGCCCAGTGCAGCAGTGCTTCAGTCTCACTCAGGGACTCTGCATAGAAATGAAATATCAAAACAAAAAAAAGGAACTTAACATGACTTTGGAAACAACAAAATTAGCGGTACAGCGTTGGCATACAATGCTGCAAAACCATGATATGTCTATTTTGAGTGAATTGCTGGCAGATGATGTGGTGTTTCGTTCACCTGTAGCGTACCAACCTTATGCGGGTAAACAAGTGGTATTTTTTATTTTGACCAATGTAATTCAGGTCTTTGAAAACTTTACTTATCACCGTGAGTTTTATACTGAAGATGGTTGCAATGTTGTACTTGAATTTTCCGCCAATGTGGGAGATAAAAAACTTAAAGGAATTGATATGATTCAATTCAATACACAAGGACAAATTGTGGACTTTGAAGTGATGATTCGCCCGAAAAGTGGTTTAGAGGCATTGGCTGTGCAAATGGGACAACGTATGGCTGCCTTTATGCCAACCGAAAAATAAAATACCGCGTGTGTATGGCAATGAAGTTGTTTTATAGAAATCGGTTTCGGGTTGGCATGCTTGAAAGTGCATGTATTGCTTGGGAGTAAAATGATGTCTACATTACAAAAAATAGCGAAAATTACACAAGCGGTTTTAGATCAGGTCACAGGCGCAGATTTACCGACGTTGTATTATCATCCACATGGAGAAATCCGTCGGGTATTGGATTATTTACCACAGCTCAAAGAAAAATACCGTCCAACACCGTGGCTGTCCAATACACATGCGCATCTTTTATATTTTGATTTAATTAAAAAGAAAACCATTCGTCAGCAGTATGATCGGGTTGATCAACTCACTATGCAAGATGGCGGTATCACCGCAGTTGCTTGGGTGGGTTATGACTTACCTGCAGATACTCCCACAATTGTTTTAATGCATACCATTACAGGTTCTTTGGAAAGTATGCGTGAGTTGGTGCGCGATTTACATCAACAGACACAGTGGCGTATTGCCTTATGTTTACGTCGTGGGCATGGCAATTTACCTATGCCTGTACCACAAATGAATCTGTTTGGTTCGACGCATGATTTGCGTGAACAAATAGTGTTTATTCAGCAACAATTTCCACAATCTGAATTATATGCTGTTGGTTCTTCCGCAGGGACAGGATTATTGGTGCGCTATTTGGGCGAAGAAGGCGAGCAAACCCCAATTAAAGCCGCGTTTGCACTGTGCCCAGGATATAACACTGAACTAGGCTTTCAGCATGTGCATCCTTTTTACAGTAAAGTAATGACCAAAAAATTATTCCAGTTTTTTATTCAGCCCCATCAGGACATTTGGCAAAACGTAAAATCTTTATCGCAAGTGTTAAGTGCGACTACATTGGCAGAGTTTGAAAAGGCGTATTTTGAATTGGCGGGTTTTGAAGATTATGACAGCTACACACAAGCCATTAACCCAATTTATGTGTTTGAGAATGTCAAAATTCCGCTTATGGTTTTAAATGCAGAAGATGACCCAGTGTGCCACATCAAAAACTTTGATCCTTATAAAGAAACCATACGGAAAATGCCAAATATTATGGTAGTGACGACCCGTAAAGGCAGTCATTGTGGTTTTTATGAAGGTGTCGGTTTTACTAAATCTTGGGCATCGCGTTTAATTTCTAATTATTTTAAAGTGCAATCGCAGTTGCTGCAGGCAAGTTAAAGTGAAGCGCACAAACCTATATAGAAATAGGTAGCTGTATTGCAAATGTATTCACGAGTTATCTCAGCGAAGACTCATCCAAATGAATAAAAAACCCAGTACACAATGACTGGGTTTTTTAACGTCAATTCAAATCTAAGATAAGAACTTACACCTTAAAACTGACTTTAACTTAAAGCTTAGTTTTAATGAGCACTTAGTTCTCAAGTGCTGGGGTTGCAGCAGCAATCGCAGCGGCAACAGCATCATCTTCAGATTGAGCACCTGTGTTATTGCTTGGACGTGCTTGAGTTGGTTTATCTTCTGCTACAGGAGCTGCCGCTTTCGGCGCAGGCGCAGGTGCAGCAGCAGGTTGTGCAGGTGTTTCACGACGGATTTCAGTTGTGGTGTTCGCTGTTTCAGTGCGCTCCACTTCTACCTGTGCAGGCGCTTCTGGTTCAGCATCTTGAATGTTTTCAACAGGTTCTAGTGGTTCAAATTGAGCAGTTTCAGTAGTTTGTTCAGTTTGAACCTCTACTTGTTCTTGCTCATCTTGCTTTGGCTGTTCTTTTTTTACACATGCAGTTAATAACAACGCCGTTGCAATTGCACCACAAATTAAAAGTTTCTTATTCATAATTGCACAAAATAAAAGATCGGATAGACGGACGTATTATAGCAATAAAATGACAGATGAAAATCCTCTCAAGAAGTTCTAATTTTTTATAGGAAATGCTGATAGAATAACCAATTGTTTATTGTTCTATGAATTGATGCGGAATGACTTTGCTTTATTGGTGCAGAGTAAAGTAAAATTGCGCAACATTGCAGGCCGATTTAGGCTCGATTGTACGAGAAACCCAATGACCCATTTTATTTTCGTGACTGGTGGTGTAGTTTCATCACTAGGTAAAGGTATTTCAGCTGCTTCAGTTGCTGCACTTTTAGAAGCCCGTGGTTTAAAAGTAACCATGGTCAAAATGGATCCATACATTAATGTCGATCCAGGGACAATGAGTCCTTTCCAACATGGTGAAGTTTTTGTCACAGAGGATGGTGCCGAAACTGACTTAGATTTGGGTTATTACGAACGTTTCTTGCGTCGTGCGAAAATGACCAAGTTAAATAACTTTACATCTGGTCGCGTGTATCAAGACGTTCTAAACAAAGAGCGCCGTGGTGATTACTTGGGCGGTACTGTTCAGGTGATTCCACACATTACCGATAATATTAAAGAACGTGTACTTCGCGCTGGCGAAGGCTACGATGTCGCAATCGTAGAAATTGGCGGTACAGTAGGCGACATTGAATCTCTCCCATTCATGGAATCTGTACGTCAATTGATGGTGGAATTAGGGCATAAGCGTACTATGCTCATGCACTTAACTTTATTGCCATATATCAAATCTGCAGCAGAGTTAAAAACCAAGCCAACTCAACACTCAGTTAAAGAATTGTTATCTATCGGTATTCAGCCAGATATTCTCATCTGCCGTACTGAACATGATGTTGATGCTGACACTACCCGTAAAATTGCGTTATTTACCAACGTAGAAGCACGTGCGGTTGTGGTATGTAAAGATGCCAAAACCATCTACCAAATTCCGCGTACATTCTATGAACAAGACGTTGATGATTTAATTTGTGAGCGTTTTGGCTTCAATGATCTTCCAGAAGCAGATTTATCTGATTGGGATAACGTAGTTGATGCATTATTGAACCCTGAATACAGCGTTCGTGTGGCGATGGTGGGTAAATATGTTGAACTGCCAGATGCCTATAAATCTGTAAACGAAGCATTATTGCATGCGGGTATTCAAAACCGCGTCAAAGTTGAAATTGACTATGTCAATGCAGAAGACCTTGAAAGCCAAGACGTTAATACTGTACTTAAAGATGCCGATGCAATTTTAGTTCCGGGCGGCTTTGGTGAGCGCGGTACCGAAGGTAAAATGCAAGCCATCAAATATGCACGTGAAAACGGTGTCCCATTCTTGGGAATCTGTTTGGGTATGCAATTGGCTGTGATTGAATATGCACGTAATGTGGCAGGTATTGCCGATGCAAGTTCAACAGAGTTTAACCGTTCGACTAAGTCGCCACTTATTGGTTTGATTACTGAATGGTTAGATGAGCGCGGCGAAGTTCAACAGCGTTCTGTCGATTCTGACTTGGGTGGCACTATGCGTTTAGGTGCACAAAAATCTGAATTAGTTGAAGGTACGAAAACTCGTGAAGTGTATGGTTCTGCAGAAATTGTAGAGCGCCATCGCCATCGCTATGAAATGAATAACCGTTATATCCCTGTGCTTGAAGAAGCAGGTCTTAAAATTTCGGGTTATTCACCAATTCAGCACTTGGTTGAAACTGTTGAAATTCCGCAACATCCTTGGTTTATTGCGGTACAATTCCACCCAGAATTTACCAGCTCGCCACGTGATGGACATCCATTGTTTGCTGGCTTTATCGGTGCGGCAAAACAACAGCATCAAAAAACCAAATAAGATGGCTTTAGGGATAAACTAGGAAGTTGAAATGTCACAATTAAAACCACAAGAAATTGTACGTTTGGGTGATATACAAATGGCGAATCATTTGCCATTTGTATTGTTTGGCGGCATGAATGTACTTGAGTCTAAAGACCTTGCATTTGAAATTGCTGAAACTTATGTGGATATTTGCACACGCTTAAATATCCCGTATGTATTCAAAGCCAGTTTTGACAAAGCCAACCGTTCTAGCCTGAACTCATTTCGTGGTCCCGGTTTAGAAAAAGGCATTGAATGGCTGGCTGACATTAAAAAGCATTTTAATGTGCCAATTATTACCGATGTGCATGAGCCGTATCAGGCTGCGCCTGTGGCAGAAGTGGCAGATATTATTCAGCTTCCTGCGTTTTTAAGTCGCCAAACCGATTTGGTTGAAGCGATGGCAAAAACTCAAGCCATTATCAACATCAAAAAAGCACAATTCCTTGCGCCGCACGAAATGCGTCATATTTTGCATAAGTGTTTAGAAGCAGGGAATGACAAATTGATTCTTTGTGAGCGTGGTTCAGCATTTGGTTACAACAACTTGGTTGTCGATATGCTGGGCTTTGACATCATGAAAGAAATGAATGTACCTGTGTTCTTTGATGTAACCCATGCTTTGCAAACTCCGGGTGGTCGTGCAGATTCGGCAGGTGGTCGTCGTGCACAAATTACCACCTTGGCACGTGCAGGTATGGCAACTGGCTTGGCAGGTTTATTCCTAGAAGCACATCCTGAACCAGAGCAGGCAAAGTGTGATGGCCCATGTGCATTGCGTCTATCACAACTTGAGCCGTTCTTGGCACAGCTTAAAGAATTGGATACCTTGGTAAAAGGTTTCCAAAAGCTAGATACACACTAAATTAGATCCATATTAAATTATAGACTCATTGATGCCTAAAGCATCACGTTATTAATCAACTGAGGAATTGTTCATGAGCCAAATCGTTGACATTCGTGCACGTGAAATTTTGGACTCTCGTGGTAACCCAACCATCGAAGCAGACGTAATCTTAGCATCTGGCGTAGTTGGCCGTGCATGTGCACCATCAGGTGCTTCAACTGGTTCTCGTGAAGCTCTAGAACTTCGTGATGGCGATAAAGCACGTTACTTGGGTAAAGGCGTTAAAACTGCGGTAAATAACGTCAATACTTTAATTCGTGATGCTTTACTTGGTAAGTCTGTGTTTGAACAAAAAGACATCGACAACACCATGATTGCGCTTGATGGTACTGAAAACAAAGAAAAATTAGGTGCTAACGCAACTTTAGCCGTGTCTTTGGCTGCTGCGCGCGCTGCTGCTGATGAAAAGAAAATTCCTCTTTTCCAATACATCGCAGACCTTCGTAACAACAGCATTTTAACCATGCCTGTACCAATGATGAACATCTTAAATGGTGGTTCACACGCAGACAACAACGTTGATATTCAAGAGTTCATGATTGAGCCAGTGGGCTTTACTTCATTCTCTGAAGCATTACGTGCTGGTGCAGAAATTTTCCACTCATTAAAATCTGTATTGAATCAAAAAGGTTTAAACACAGCAGTGGGTGATGAAGGTGGTTTTGCGCCAAACTTACGTTCTAACGAAGAAGCAATCACAGTTATTCTTGAAGCTATTGAGAAGACTGGCTACAAAGCGGGTTCTGACATCATGTTGGCGCTTGACTGTGCATCTTCAGAATTCTACAAAAATGGTCAGTACATTCTTGCAGGTGAAGGCAACAAAGCATTCACAAGCAACCAATTCTCTGACTATTTAGCTGGTCTTGTAAATCAATATCCAATTATCTCAATTGAAGATGGTTTAGATGAGTCTGATTGGGAAGGTTGGTCTTACCTCACTTCGATCTTAGGTGACAAGATTCAATTGGTCGGTGATGACTTGTTCGTTACTAACCCGAAAATCTTACAACGCGGTATCGATGAAAAAGTAGGTAACTCAATCCTGATCAAGTACAACCAAATTGGTACTTTGACTGAAACGCTTGATGCAATTTACCTTGCGAAAGCCAATGGTTACACAACTGTTATTTCACACCGTTCAGGTGAAACTGAAGATTCTACAATTGCGGATCTTGCAGTAGGTACAGCAGCAGGTCAAATCAAGACTGGTTCACTGTGCCGTTCTGACCGTGTAGCAAAATATAACCAATTACTTCGTATTGAAGAATTGACGAATGCTGCATATCGCGGTAAAGCTGAGTTCAAAGGTTTGAACTAAGCGAAATCAGTAGATGTCATTATTAAATGTATTTGACTCCAAAGCGAGTAAAGCATTGTTGGGCCTTGCGATCTTTTTGATCGCAGGGTTTCAATATTTACACTGGTTTGGTGAAGGTGGTTATCGTGACCATGCTGCACTGACAGAAAAAATCCAACAACAAATAGAATTAAATACAGAGCTGAAGGAGCGCAATCGTGTACTTGCAGCAGAAGTTTATGATTTAAAAAATGGGGTAGAAGCCATTGAAGAGCATGCCCGTTTAGATTTAGGCTTAATTAAGCCACATGAAACCTTTGTGCAAATGAGCACCATCAGCACACAATATAAACCAATTTATATTCAACCGAATTCCACAGTAGATTTACGCACCAATGAATCACAACAACTTGCAGCAGCAACCGCCCCGACACCCTAAACTTTGGGCGGTTATTCCCGCAGCGGGTTCTGGTAGTCGTTTTTCTAGAACTGAACTTAAACAATATCAGTATATTCAAGATCAAACAGTCTTAGCGCACAGCATCGCACGTTTAAATCACTTGCCTTTAGCGGGTTATGTTTTGGCGATTGGTCAAGCAGATGATGTAGCGCAAAACCTAAACTTGGCACAAAAAGAAAAAGCACATTTTTGCGTAGGTGGTGCAGAGCGAGTGGATTCAGTCTTAAATGCACTGCATTATTTATCTGAAATCGCCCATGCAGATGACTGGGTTTTGGTGCATGATGCAGCGCGTCCTTGTGTGACAGCTGCTTGCCTTGAACAGTTGTATCAGACTGCACTGGCAACAGATCAAAGTGCAATTTTGGCTATTCCAGTGCGTGATACTTTAAAAAAGGTAAGCCAAGGCACAAAAATTGAAACCACGGTAAGCCGTGACCAACTTTGGCAAGCGCAAACTCCGCAAATTGCTAAACTTGATGTGCTTAAAACAGCCATTGAATCTGCATTAAAACAGCAATTGACGATTACCGATGAGGCCAGTGCTTTAGAAGCAGCAGGGCAAATTGTAAATGTTGTGCACGGTCGTTCGGATAATATTAAAATCACCTATCCCGATGATTTAGAGCTGGCACGTTTAATTTTAGCCTCACAACAACATGGATGATAAAAATCTAGTGTAATTAACACCGCGTTAAACTTGAATCTTCAACGATTAAGCTTTAATGATTCACTCTGTGCCGCTTTGCTTCTATAATTGTCCATCCTGTCTATTTTAAATACCTTTGAGTCGCATGAATCCATCGCAGCAGTATCGTTTTTTACGTCACTCATTACGTGATGGTAGAAGCATTAAAAATGATTCCTCACGCTGGACTAAATTACATTTAGATCCATGGTTGCTGTGTTTTCTGATTTTAAATGCGATTCTGGGTTTAATGGTGGTATATAGTGCCACCGCGCAAGATATGGGGATGGTGCTGCGTCAAGCAACCAGTTTTGGCATTGGTTTTATCGCCATGATTATTTTGGCGCAAATTCCGCCTAAGGTATATCAAGCTGCCAGTCCATATTTTTATATCTTTGCAGTCATCATGCTGGTTTTGGTTTTGGTCATTGGTGAAACCCGTATGGGGGCAAAACGCTGGATCAGCTTGCCAGGTATTGGCAGTATGCAACCCAGTGAATTTATGAAATTTGCCATGCCATTGATGATGGCGTGGTATTTTTCGCGTCGTGCTTTCCCGCCTAAATTGATCCATATCATTGTCGCTTTAGTGATTATGATGATTCCTTTTGTCTTGGTGGCATTGCAACCCGATTTAAACATTGGTTTGATTATTCCCGGTGTCTTTGCGCTATTTTTAAGTGGCATGTCATGGCGATTAATCTTAGGAGCAATCACTGCATTGGCGCTCGCAGCACCATTGCTTTGGATGTTCTTTTTGCAGGAGTACCAAAAGAAAAGGGTACTCACCTTATTTGACCCAGAGTCGGATGCCTTGGGGGCAGGCTGGAATATTATTCAATCTAAAATTGCCATTGGTTCAGGCGGCTTTACAGGTAAAGGTTATTTAGAAGGAACGCAATCACATTTGGGTTATCTGCCTGAACATCATACTGACTTTATTATGTCGACCTATGCCGAAGAATTTGGTTTTATTGGCGTATTTTTACTGTTCAGTTTGTTTGCTGCCATTATTTTACGTTGTTTGATGATTGGGATGAATTGTTTCCATAATTTTGGACGTTTGTATGCAGGCACGGTTGGTCTGACTTTCTTTTTCTTTGTATTTCTAAACTCAGGGATGGTGAGTGGTATTTTACCTGTAACGGGTGACCCATTGCCGCTGATGAGTTATGGTGGAACGGCTGTTATTTCCATGTTGGCGAGTATGGGGATTGTGATGTCTATCCATACTCATCGTTAATACAGAATCCATCTGAAAGATGATGTAGGTGAGTTTTGCTATTATCATCTTTTTCTCTTTTTGTGGTTGGCGGATTCAAGCGGCAAGTGCAACAGTATAAAAACCAGCCATAACTTCACTCGGTGTATACCAACCTAGTGTTTTTCTAGGACGATGGTTGAGTGCAAATTCTATCTGCTCTATTTGTTCGTTTGACACGTCATCAAACGATGATGATTTTGGCAGATATTGACGGATTAAACCATTCGTATTTTCATTTCTAGCTCGCTGAATAGACTTGTAAGGATCAGCAAAATACGTCTCTATGCAAGCATCAGTAATTCTTTTGTGTTCGGAAAATTCTTTGCCATTATCAAATGTCACACTATAAGCATGGCTCATTTGTAAACGATCTAATGCACAAGTAATTGTTTGAGAGGATGCTCTCGTTGGCCCTAAATGAACAATATGTACATACAGGCTCTTTCGATCAACGAGAGTCAATAAAGCACCTTTATGATGTTTACCAATCACCGTGTCACCTTCGAAATCTCCTAAACGTTGTCGTTGATCAATGACCTGGTCTCGGCAGTGAATACTTGTTTTATCAATGATTTGCCCCCTACGATCCGTGTTTTTGTAACCGCGTTTTCGATATTTCTTCTGAAGCCTTAAGTGTAGATAAAGTTTACCGCCTTTTGATTTATCTTGATAAATGTACTGGTAAATCCACTCATGTGAAGGTACATCCAGCCAACCGCGTTGTGTTAAAGCACCTGAAATTTGTTCTGGTGACCAGTCCAAACCAATCAAATAATCAATATAAGCGAAGGCAAATGCTGTCATTGATGATGAAGGACGGTACCGTCTTTGACTTGCAAATTTAGCTGCCTGTTGAGCTCTATATCCACGTTGCCCAGTATTTCTTTTTAATTCACGGTAGATGGTTGATCGTGAACGTCCTAACTCCCGAGCAAGGGTAGCGATTGAACTTTTACTTTTCAAAGTAGCATAAATTTCGTATCTTTCATCTTGAGAAAGTTGGGTGTATTTCTTCATTGTGTGCTTTCCAATTGCGGGTTGAAAAAGTCTAATGATTCTATGAATACACCTAACTTTTTCAACTAACTACAAATGTGTTGCACTTGGGATTTGAATCTGCGGTTTTAAAAAGCCTAAGCAATTAGGATAAACACAAAACAATCCTTATAATATCCAGTAAATTTACTTTATTTATTAAGCAATAATTTAAAAAGAACAGCATAACAGTAACACAGAGCACCCCATGACCCATTTAATTTTTATTGCACTTTTCCCTTTGATTGCCTTAATTGCAATGGGTTATCTGCTTAAGCAATCACGTATGTTGGATGAGCCATTTTGGAAGGGTGCAGAAAAGTTAAATTACTATATTTTGTTTCCTAGCATGTTGTTTTTAAACCTCGCTACAGCAAACATTGAAGCGAAATCAATCGCACAGATTTTGTCGGTCGTAGGGATTATTGTGGCTTTAGTAAGTTGTCTGTTATATGCCTTGCGCGGCTATTTCAAAACACCCGCAGTCCGTTTTGGGGTGTATATGCAAAGCATGGTACGTTTCAATACGTATATCGGTTTGGCTTTGGTCGCAGCATTGTTTCAGGTGCAGGGCATGGCGCTGTTTGTGATTATTTTGGTGTTCTGCATTCCATTGGTGAATGTTTTATCTGTGCTGGCTTTAAGCGATACTAAGACTTTACAGGCAAAGCAAATCCTATGGTCATTAATGAAAAATCCATTAATTTTAGGGTGTATTGTTGGCGGTCTATTTAATTTATCAGGTTTGAGCTTGTGGGAAGGTGCAGCGCATTTTATTCGTCAAATAGCGTTATGCAGTTTGCCTTTGGGATTAATGTGTGTGGGCGCAGCATTACAATTTAATGGCTTGCAACGAGATGTATTCGCATTGGCATTGAATGTGTTCGGGCGTTTGTTATTTATGCCTGCTTTGGCTTGGCTAATTTGTCAGAGCTTAAATGTTCCAGTGTTGGAGTCGCAAATTTTAGTCTTGTTTTTTGCTTTACCTACTGCATCGGCAGCTTATGTACTTACACAAGTTTTAGGGGGAGATAGTCGTTTAATGGCTTCAATTATTAGCTTGCAAACCGTATTCGCCGCATTAACTTTGCCAATTGTGTTGTGGTTGCTCATTTAATCTGTCTAATACAATCTATCTCCAAGTGAAAGAGGACTCCACTCGTCAGTCAGGGTGGAGGTGAATTTCACAAATTTCAACCTTGTTGATTCTGAATATATTGTTTGATTATTTCCAAAGGCGCACCACCACAAGACCCTGCAAAATATGATCTTGACCATAAAACAGGTTTTGTATAATTCCCTCTCAAGTCTAAAAACTCATTTCGCATTCTTCTACTTGTTACAGACTTTAAATTATTAACCAATTTGCTTAACTGTACCGTTGGTGGATACTGAATAAGCATGTGAACATGGTCGGATTCACCATTACATTCCTTTAATTCAGCATCAAAATCTTTACATATTTCAGTTGCACACTCATTGAAATATTTATGATGCAACTCACCTAGTATTTTTTTTCGATATTTCGTTATAAAAACTAAATGAACATGAAGATTAAAGGCTGAATGTCGGTTTTTATATATCTCACTCATTGAAAAAATATACCTAAAATGTTAGAATCAGCACCATATTAACAGATACACACTCATTAATGAAAATCAACAAAGCGTATAAATTTAGGCTTGAGCCTAATGTCGAGCAAGAGGTTATTTTAAATAATCTCGTTGGCTCTGCACGCTTTGTTTGGAATCAAATATTAGCAATTTCATTTGAAATGTTTGCTCAAAATAAACACATTAATGCGGTGAATCTAGTAAAAAAGATAACAGCACTGAAAAAGAATCCTCAGTTTAGCTTTTTAGATGGAAATTCAAATGCTGTGTCACTTCAACAAAAAGTTCGTGATCTTGCATCAGCATGGGGGAAGTTTTTCAACCCTAAAGAACATGCTCGACTAAAAGAAAAAAAGCGCAAACCTAAGAAACCTAAATTTTTTAAATTGGCTGATGGTACTGAGGTTCAGTTGCGCCCACTTATGCCTAGATTTAAGAAAAAATCAGACGGTTATGATTCCATTCGCCTTGTACAATTCGATAAATACTGTTGGGTTAAAGGAAATAAACTCAAACTCCCTAATGGCGTAGGTGTTATTAAATTCAGGAAGTCGCAAGAGATTCTAGGCACAATAAAAAATGTGACGATCAGTAAGGTGTCAGGACGTTGGTACGTTTCATTCTGTACTGAAACAGAACTTAGTGAAATGCCGATCCACCCATCAAAATCAGCGATTGGTGTTGATCTTGGTGTTAAGAAATTAATCACTACCTCAAATGGTCAGGTCTTTGACCCGATCAATAGCTTTAAAACCAATCAGATTAAATTAGCTAGACTTCAACGGAAGCAGAGAAAGAAAGTTAAATTTAGTCAAAATTGGAAAAAACTGAATTTTAAAATCAATAAACTACATCATCACATTGCCAATATTCGTCATGACTACTTGCAAAAAATCACTACAACGCTCAGCAAAAACCACGCAATGATTGCTGTTGAGGATTTAAAAGTAGCAAATATGTCGAAGTCAGCAAGTGGCACAATCGAAAATCAAGGAAAGAATGTAAAAGCTAAGTCAGGCTTAAACAAATCAATCCTAGATCAAGGTTGGGGCATGCTCGTTAGTATGTTGGAATATAAGCAACAATGGTGAGGTGGATTACTTGTAAAAGTTGATCCGAAGTACACAAGTCAAACCTGCTGTGAATGTGGTCATGTAGCAAAAGAAAACCGACAAACTCAAGCTAAATTTGAGTGTGTCGGATGCGGTTATGTTGCGAATGCGGATTTAAACGCATCTCGTAATATATTGTCGGCAGGACATGCCGTTTTGTCTGTGGAGGGTGGATGCGGTAAAGGTCGCCCTAAGAAGCAGAAAGCAAGCGAAATCCGTGAGGAAGTCGCCTAAGAGCTTTGCTTTTAGAATCCCCCACTTGAGTGAAAACGAAAGTGGTGGGAGTATGTCAATGTTCAGCATTAATCGTATAAACGATAGATGCCCGCAAAGCGTTCACAACCTTTTTGTTTGGTTTGAATTTTTAAGATTGCTTTAGAATAATTAAACTCATAACTGCAATCGTGCTCATTGTCGATGATTTTGTTTTTTTGATCAGGTGTTGTATAAGCTAAAAAGGCAATACTTTGGCTTTCAAGGCGGTTATTTGGATTGCGATAAGCAATACCTTCAATTTTAATGCTGTTTTTATTGAGTTGATGAATTTGTAAATGTACGGGTTGTGCAGCAAATTGACCATTTTCATATTTTAAATAATGTTGAGTCATGCTTTGATTCATTGAAGTGAAAAAATTCAGTTGATCAATTCTAAAATCAAATTGCTGAGTATAACAATTTAAGCTTTTGCATTGCTGTAAGCGTTGGATCCACAATTGCTGAGTATCTTCTAACAAGCGAATAGGCGCATCACTCATCAAATAAGCTGTTAAATGTTGATCACTTAATTTTTCACGCAATTCTGAGAAATTTTCTGTGCACACCTGCGCCAACTTTTTATTGGGTGTAGATCTACAATCAATCCCTTGTGCATAAGAGAAAGATGAATATAAACAGCCAAATAACAGCAGTGTACTTAAGTTTTTGATAAGATGAATCTCAGATTTCAACAGCATGATCGCTTATACTTTCACTATGTTGCGCTAGGTCTAATATAGCGAAATCGAAAGTATGAATACAAGATTTCAATGATTTATTTCTACAGGAGTTGAACATGGTTGCACAGATTCGTATTGGACAAGGATTAGATGTTCATGCCTTTGAAGCGGGAGATTTTGTGACGCTTGCAGGTGTTCAAATTCCTCATACACAAGGTTTAAAAGCACACTCAGATGGTGATGTAGTGCTGCATGCACTATGCGATGCATTATTAGGTGCTTTGGCGCTGGGGGATATTGGGCAGCATTTTCCAGATACCGATCCAAATTATAAAGGTGCAGATAGTCGGGTATTGCTTAAACAGGTTTATCAACTCATTTTAGACCGTGGCTATAAACTGAATAACGCCGATATTACTGTGGCGTGCGAACGTCCTAAACTTGCACCGCATACGCTAGAAATGCGCCAAAGTGTCGCTGATGTATTGGATGTAGAGGTCACACAAATCAGTATCAAAGCGACAACCACTGAAAAATTAGGTTTTACTGGGCGTCAGGAAGGTATTTTAGCAACAGCGATTGTATTGATTTCTCATACAAAATAATCGCGTTAGAATTTTATCTATACAATCTGCTGAATTAAGAAAGTTCAGCAGATTCTAAAGCTTGTTGTAAATCTTGCGTGGCTTTACGACCTTGTAATTGCAAAGAAACGGCGTGAATTAAGCCTGTCCAAGTTTCATTGGGTTTCCAGATATCATGTAAAAAGTCTTGAGCCGTTGCAATATCCACATCCATAAAATATTGACGATACAAATACATTAAACTACTGACGTGGTTGTTATTGCTGCAATGTACCCACACCATTTGGCTTTCTAATAAATGATTGACCAAATCGAGCAATAATAAACATTGATCAGAGGATGGTGTTTCCCATGAAATTGGCAGTTGAATATAGTTTAGTCCAACATCCAGACAAATTTTGTCTTCATGGGGAAGGGCGTGTTCCGCATCACTTTCAGCCAAATTAATGACAGTGCCAATACCATATTCTTTAATTTGTTTTAATTCTTCAGCCGTAGGCTGACCTGAAGAAAACAAACGCTCATGAATGAACTGGAAATTTTTAATTTGGCTAAGTTGGGTTTCAATGTCATTCATGCGCGCAGAATTTCCTATGCTACAAATAGAAACGCCATCATGAAGATGGCGTTTTTAAATCTTAACGATTCACTAAAACGTCTTTTAATGCTTCATGCATTTCAAGCAATGCTTTTTCAGTGGTATCCCAGTCGATACAACCGTCAGTCACAGACTTACCATACTCTAAATCGCATAAGTTTTCAGGAATATCTTGACGACCACCTTTCAGGTGACTTTCGACCATAATCCCAACAATAGACTTATTGCCATCTAAAATTTGCTCAGTGATATTTTTTAATACCAATGGCTGTAAGAATGGGTCTTTGTTTGAGTTAGCATGGCTGGTGTCAATCATGATTTTGGTGCTGACTTTGGCTTTGTTTAATGCATTTTCAGCATCTGCAACAGAGCCTGCATCGTAGTTAGGCTTGCCATTACCACCACGTAAAACCACGTGTGCATACGGGTTGCCGCTAGTACGAATTACTGAAACCTGACCTTGATCATTAAGACCCAAGAAGCTGTGACCGTGTTTTACCGACTGCATGGCATTGGTAGCAACTGTTAAGCCGCCATCTGTACCATTTTTAAAGCCGACTGGAGAAGAAAGACCAGATGACATTTCACGGTGCGTTTGGCTTTCTGTAGTGCGTGCACCAATTGCAGACCAAGAAATTAAATCTTGATAATACTGCGGAGAGTTTGGATCAAGTGCTTCAGTCGCACATGGCAAACCTTTTTCATTTAACTCAAGTAAAAGTTTACGACCAAGACGCAAGCCTTTTTCAATGTTAAAAGAGTCATTCATGTCTGGATCGTTAATTAAGCCTTTCCAGCCCACTGTAGTACGTGGTTTTTCAAAATAAACACGCATCACAATATAAAGAGAATCTTTTACTTTTTCGCTTAATACTTTTAAACGATCTGCATATTCATGTGCAGCAGCAGGGTCATGAATAGAACATGGACCAATCACCACAAATAGACGCTTGTCTTTACCATCTAAAATATTGCGGATTGTTTCACGACCACGAAGAACGGTTTGATAAGCATTTTCAGTCAAAGGTAACTCAGTTTTTAATTCTGCAGGAGTCACGAGTGGCTGAATACTTTCAATATTCACGTCATCGATGTCTGATTGTGTAAGAGGATTAGACTGTAAAGTATTCATTGCCGTCACTGGTTTGATCATACAAAAGATTGTTTAATAGTCTGAATATAACATGAATTTCACTGTATTTTGTTATAAAAAGATGAATACTTCTTTAAAAAATAAGTGATGAATCGGGTAGATAAATTAAACGGTCTGTTTTAGCAAAATCCTGTCAGATAAAGCATTCATTATTGGCTGGCTTGTGCCTCAGAAACTGCTGTTGCAGTTTCTGGTGTGCTGATAGGTTTTGATTTCACAGGATTGACCATAAAGTTAATCCCGATAATAAATAAGGTAATACCTAAAACTTTACGAATCACTTTTTCAGGTAAACGTGAACTGACTAAAGTTCCCACCACAATTGCAGGAATCGAGCCAACCAACAACCAAACCAATAGGTGAAAGTCGACATTGCCTGAACTCATGTGACCTAAGCCTGCAACTAGGGTAAGTAAGACGGCATGCACGACATCTGAACCGATAATACGAATCATCGGTAGATTCGGGAACATCAGTACCAATGCCATGATGCCAAAAGCACCTGCACCCACTGAAGAAAGTGTGACAAATACACCCAGTACAACTCCCATAATTACAATGAGGGCACGCTTATCTGCAGCCTGTAGTTTGACCTTTTCAAGGTCTTGGGTCATATCGGGCAATTCTTGTTTATGGTATTTATTAAAAAACGTTTCAATTTGACTGCGAAACACAATTGAGATGCCAGTTAAGGTCAACATAAAGCCCAGTACCACGGTCAGTACCATTTTGTAATGGGTAGATTGGCTTAAATAATTCTCTAAAACCCAGTGGGTCGCAAATGAAGCAGGGATACTGCCCACCGCAAGCCAAATGACAATGGGCCATACAATATTCATTTTTTTGGCATGAACCAATGAGCCGCAGAATTTTGAAATGGCGGCATAAAGTAGGTCTGTTCCAATTGCGATATGAGGTTCAATTTTAAACAAGCTGATCAGAATGGGAGTCATCAGTGAACCGCCACCTACGCCAGTCACACCCACGCAGAAGCCGACCAATACACCTGCCAAAATAAACTCTAAAGGACCAACCATGAAGATATGCCGAAGTCAAAAATCGTGAATATATTATGACTTTTGGCAATAAGCTGTTGTCTTGATTAATGATTTACTTATTCTTAAAACAGATATAGTCAATGTGGAAAATCAGTGCAAAAGATCGCAGATTCAAGCCACGGCTTACTTTCTGTTTCTTACAAAATACAGTGGCTATGCTAAAATGCGAAAATTCATATCCATTAAAATTTAGAGGACAAAACGCTTGCAAAATCGGAAACTTAAAATAGGTATCGTTGTGGGAGAAGTATCGGGTGATACTTTAGGGGCACAACTCATGCGACGTTTTCGTGAGCAAGGCATTGATGCAGAGTTTGAAGGCATTGGTGGCCCGCAAATGATTGCGGAAGGTTTTAAAAGTTATTATCCGATGGATATTTTATCGGTAATGGGCATTGTTGAAGTGCTGAAAGATTTGAAAAAACTCTTTGCAGTACGGGATGGTTTGGTCGAAAAGTGGACTCAACATCCCGTCGATGTCTTTGTCGGAGTTGATGCGCCTGATTTTAATTTACGTCTTGCCAAAAGTTTAAAACAGAAAAACTTGCCGATTAAAACCGTGCAATATGTCAGTCCTTCGGTATGGGCATGGCGACAAGGTCGGGTACATGGCATTAAAGCCAGTATAGATTTGGTACTGTGTTTATTTCCGTTTGAAAAAGCCTTTTTTAAAAAATGGGATGTGCCTGCAGCCTTTGTCGGACATCCTTTGGCGAGTCAGTTGCCGTTGGAAAATCCAATTGCTGCAGCAAAACAAGAATTGGGTTTAGACCAACAGCAACAACATATTGCGTTATTGCCTGGTAGCCGACGTGGTGAAATTGAGCGTTTAGGGCCGTTAGTTTTAGATGCGGCTTATATTTTGACGCAAAAATATCCGCAGTTTAAGTTTTTAATTCCTGCAATTAATGATGCACGTAAACAACAAATTGAAGCGTTACTGCAGTCTTATCCGAGTGCATTACAAGACAAAGTGCAATTGATGGAAAATCGTGGCACAGAATCCAAAATTGGTCGTCAGGTAATGAATGCGTCCGATATGATTGCACTGGCTTCAGGCACGGCGACGTTAGAAGCGATGCTATTACATCGTCCAATGGTTACGTTTTATAAGCTCAATCGCATTACGTACTGGATTGCGAAACTGTTGGTGAAAATTCCTTATTATTCATTGCCAAATATTATTGCAGGTAAAAAGGTTATTCAGGAATTAATTCAGGATGATGCAACACCAGAGCGTTTGGCAGCAGAAATTGAAAAGTTAATTTATATCGAAACTGCACAAATTCAAGTGATGCAACATATCACTATGCATAAGCAATTATTGTCCGATAACAGCGAAGACCCTGCACAAGCAATTTTGGCGATTTTAGATCGTTAAACTGTTCATTTCGTGATTGCATTGTTGTTTTGAAACTGCTGCCGATACTGGCTAGGTGTTAGCTCGAATTGCTTTTTAAAAGTTTGGCTAAAGGCGGTTTCGGAAGAATAACCGACACGATGGGCAATTTGTTGAATCGACAATTGTCCTTGCTGTAAATAATGCGATGCCAAGCGTAGCCGATGTTGTTGTAAGTATGCCAAAGGCGGCTCACCAATCACCTGATTAAACAAATTGGCAAATTTAGAACGTGACATGCAACATTGTTCTGCCAAACTTTCTACCGTCCATGCTTTTTCGGGTTGACCATGAATAGCTGCGAGCGCATTGGAAAGTTCAGGATGTGCCAAAGCGCCGAGCCAGTTATTTGAGTCATCAAGCTGAAAAATATAATCACGCACACATTCAATCAGTAAAATACTGACCAAGTGATCTAATATTTTATCCCGTCCCGGTCGGATTTGATGACTTTCCACCGCTAAAAATTGCAAGCCAATTTGTAACCACTCGGGCGCTGTGCTGCACATGATATGCGGAATATGCAGATATTCGGGTAGGGCACTTAAAAGCGGTTTTGCCATGGTGGTGTCCATGTGGCATTGAATCACCAAAATAAATGCGTCTTCAGCTTGTGTGTGATTTATCGTGCCAAAACTTATTGACTGCTGTGACTGAATTTGAAATAAATCCGAAATATCAAAGTGTTCTGTCCAGTGAGTGTCTGCAGTTGCACTTGCGTAATGACTGCAACCCGATGGAATCAGGACAATATCACCTGCATCAATGTGAAGGTGTGTCTGTGCAGATAAATGGATATGCAGCGAGCCTTGTAGTACTACATAAGCCAGCATTGCCCCTTGGTCACGATATTGAAATGACCAATCTCCTTGAGGATTTAAATAGATATATTCTGATTGGTGCAGATGTATATCATCAAAAATTTTACTTAAAGCATCCATATTTTAAGCATAAATCATTAAAAAAAATAAACCTGTGATTTCAGGACAATATAGCGCATTTTTGCGCCAAAGACTTTTGCATAGCTTTTTTGGACGTCTGCAACTGTTCATTCTCGTGTCTTTCCTCAAATATATAGGTAGAACAGCGTAGAAGGAAGAAAATAAGATGAACGCACCACTTCATTTGCTTAAAGAGATGGAACAGGATGTTCCTTATAAAAGCGCGGCTCAACTCGATAAAAAGCGTTATTTATGGTTGATCAGCCCATTTTTACCTGTATTGGGGATGGGGATTTTGGCGGGTTATCAATTCGCTCCGAAGCCTGCGAAAAAAGTTTTTGCTCTAGGTGGCCCTTTATTATTGCATGTGATTATTCCAACAATTGATACTTTAATTGGTCAAGATGCCAACAACCCAAGCAATGAAGATGTGAAACGACTTGAGGAAGATCGGTATTATTCGCGTTTGGTGAAAAGTTTTATTCCTTTGCAATATGCCGCCAATATTTATGCAGCTTATTTGGTTGGACGGCCACAAACCTCGTTAGTCGATAAAATTTTTCTGGGTATTTCCATGGGGATGGTGAATGGTATTGCTGTCAATACTGCGCATGAACTCAGCCATAAATCTTCAAAAATAGATCACTTACTGTCACATTTGGCTTTAGCACCAACAGGATATAACCATTTTCGGGTTGAGCATCCGTATGGGCATCATAAACGTGCTGCGACACCTGAAGACCCTGCATCTTCACGTATGGGAGAAACATTTTATGAGTTTTGGCCCCGCACGGTAAAAGGTTCGTTTAAGTCTGCACTGCAAATTGAAACTCAGCGTTTAAAACGTAAAGGCAAAAGTTTTTGGTCGAAAGACAATGAATTATTACAAGGCTGGGGCATGAGTGCGGCATTTCATGCTGCATTGTTGGCGCGTTTTGGTACTGGGATCATTCCGTATTTGGCGACACAGGCTTTTTATGGCATTAGCCTGTTTGAAATAATTAATTATATAGAACATTATGGCTTGCTTAGACAAAAAGATGCGCATGGCAAATATGAGCGCACTATGCCTGAACACAGCTGGAATAATAACAATATTGTGACCAATTTGTTTTTGTATCAATTACAACGTCATTCCGATCATCATGCTTATCCAACCCGACCATTTCAGGCTTTGCGACATTTTGATGAAGCGCCTGAATTACCAAGCGGTTATGCCAGCATGTTGCTGCCTGCCATGATTCCACCTTTGTGGTTTAAAATTATGGATAAACGTGTATTTGAACATTATCAAGGCAATTTAAACAAAGCCAATATTCAGCCTAAACGCCGTGCACGAATTTTTAAGAAATTTGGTGTGGTGGATAATTGATTGAATTATTAAGATTATTTTTTAATATTCATTTTGATATTTCTTTTGTATATATCTTTCAAAGGAAAGATTGAGATGTATACCAGATGTCTATTTTCACTCATCTTACTATGAATTGACTTCATCTCATTTTGGCGCATAATAAAGTTATATATTTATATAATATTGAGGTGGGTATGATTCATACAAACTTGAGAAAAGTAGGTGGTTCGGTCATGCTTGCCGTACCGCCTACATTATTAAAAAGTTTAGGTTTAGATGCGGGAAAGGAAGTTTCTCTGAGCATTGTGAATGGTAAGTTAGTGGTCGAACCTAAAGCGAAGCCATCTTATAAATTGGCTGACTTGCTGCAAGAGCATCAAGCTTTAGCATTAGAGCAAGATGCGTGGCATGATGTAAAAGCAGTTGGGCGAGAAGAAATCTAATGAATCAAGGCGATATTTATTTGATTTCATTAGATCCAACACTTGGACATGAACAACAAGGTAAGCGACCTGTATTTGTTATTTCACCTAAGTCATTTAATCTTATTACTAAAATGCCGATTGTTTTGCCTATTACTTCTGGTGGAAACTTTGCACGAAATATGGGTTTCGCTGTAGAGCTTATTGGTGGGAAAACTACAGGTATTGTGCGTTGTGATCAACCTAGAGCTTTAGATTTTGAAGCTAGACACGCGCGGTTTTTAGAATCCTCGCACGCAGATGTTTTGGATGAGGTTTTAGCAAGATATATCGCAATTTTTTCACCTGAAGATTAATTTATATCGAAAAAGACAGAAATTTATAGCAATATTTCTATGAAAATCTGTCTTTTATCTTACTTTACTATATGCCTTAAATCATAAAATCACTTGAGCTCACTCGAACTTTTACCTAATTCACGACGGGCAATAATCAATAGCTGAATCTGTTGCGTACCTTCAAAAATATCTAAAATTTTCGAATCACGTGCCCATTTTTCCAATAACTCATCTTCGTTATAACCCACCGATGCAGCTAACTCGACACACCTGAGCGTGATTTCATTACACACGCGACCAGCTTTGGCTTTGGAAATAGAAGCTTCGCGTGAGTTAGGCTGTTTATTGTCTGCCATCCATGCTGCTTTGAGCATCAATAAACGTGCGGCTTCCCATTCTGCTTCCATCCGATAAGTCTGTGCTGCGATATGTGAACACTGTAAATAGGGCGTGGCATAATTTGCATCTAATTGGTCTTTAAAAATTTCCTTAATCCGCTCTAAAGCGGCTTTGGCACAACCAACGGCCATAGCTGCCACCAAAGGGCGAGTGTTATCAAAGGTTTCCATCACACCTGCAAACCCTTTGGCAACATCAATTTCTGTATTGCCTAAAAGGTTGCTCGCAGGAACACGGCAATTTTCAAATCGAATTGTTGCTGTGTCCGAGGCTTTAATCCCTAATTTATGTTCTAAGCGTTCCACGGTCATGCCAGGTGTGCCCTTAGTCACAACAAAGGATTTGATCGCAGCACGTCCCAGTTTTTTGTCTAAGGTTGCCCACACAACAACGGCATCGGCGCGGTCACCAGAGGTCACAAAAATCTTTTCACCATTTAAAATATATTCATTGTCTACTTTGGTGGCAGTGGTACGAATAGCCGCAGAGTCAGAACCACAGTTGGGTTCGGTAATTGCCATGGCTGCCCAAACACCATTAAAGCGTTGTAATTGTTCTTCATTGGCCACCGCAGCAATCGCAGAATTACCTAAACCTTGGCGTGGCATACTGAGTAATAAACCTGTATCGCCATAACACATTTCGACAATACTCAGTGCGGTAGACATATTTACGCCATTTTTGTTACCTGTAGATGTGTCACCACGTTTGTTGACTGCTGCACCTGCATTCATGCCATCGCCCGCTTGGTTCATACCATCAACTAAGGCGGCAAGCATGTCTAATTCTTTCGGGTAGGCGTGTTCGGCTTTATCATATTTCCTTGAAATGGGACGTAATACATTTAAAGCAACTTCATGTGCCTGATCGACCAACATTTTGAATTTTTTTGGATTTTGTAAATTCATGGATGTATTCCTTATTTTTCTAGCTGGCTATCGTTTATTGATGGTGTGAGATTAAGCATGCAAGCCTGAATGCATAATTGCAGTCGCACGTAAATCACGATACCAACGTTCTACAGGATGTTCTTTGGTAAAGCCATGACCACCTAAAATTTGCACGCCATTGGTGGCAATTTGCATAGATTTTTCTGCACAGAGCAGACGTGCTAAATATGCTTCTCGATGAAAGTTTTTACCCGATTCGGCAAGACTCGCTGCATTCAGCAACAGCATGCGCATGGCTTCAATTTCAATGGCCATATCTGCAATCATAAAAGCCACACTTTGACGATGTGAAATTGGTTCGCCAAATGCAGTGCGCTCATTGGCATAGCGAATACAATAACTTTTCACTGCTTCACAGCAACCAACTGCCATGGCGCACCACATGAGATTGCCTAAATCTAAAAATGCGCTGTAATCGAAATCATCTGTGCCTAAACGCTCCGCAGGGGTTTGATTAAACTTTAAAGTCGCCGTTTCGCAGGCTTTTAAGCCCATTGCAGGCGCTGCTTTAAATTGAATAGAAGCATCACGTTGCACAATGAACACATCGGCTTGACCATTTAGCTCTGCACTAACCAAAAATAAATCTGCTGTTTCGGCCAAAATCACCAGCGTTTTTTCACCTGTAATTAGGTACTGTCCATTTTGCAAAGTCGCTTTGGTTTTTAGCTGATACGGATTAAACGCAGCAGTATTTTCCTGAATCGCAAAAGTGGCTTGAAGTGGCGTTGGATGGTTCGCGTCTGTTTCGGAAAACGCAGATAAATACTGATTTTGAACCTGTTCTGAACCCCAGCGAGTTATGGCATTCATTACGCCAAATGTGGAAAGTAATCCTGCGGTTAAGCCAAAGTCGCCACGTGCCAATTGTTCGGCAATTAAAATATGGCTGACAATATTTTGTTCAGTGGCAACACCGCCTAAAGCTTCGGGCAGAGCATAGGTGTTCAAACCTAAATCTGTGCTGTATTGCCATAATACTTGTGGGAATTTCGCATCATGATCTGCCTGATGTGCCAATGGATAGATCACTTCTGTAGCAAATTGCTGCATGGCATCGACCAGCATTTGCTGTTCTTCACTCAATGACAAATCAAATAAATCTTTGGATTGACGTGTCAGTCGTTGTTGCGGTAATTTTTGTGTGCTTTTAAAATTTTTTTGAGTGGTTTCAAAGGTTTTAAAACCTGCTTTGGCTGAGTGATATAGAGATTGTTCAACCCATTTGCGTAATTTGAATTGATCGAGCAGATCACTCGATGCCATTTTAGTGAGTAGCGCTAAGCCGAATCCTTGGGCTTTGTTTATCATTTGACTCATGATTGTGTTGTCCTACACAGAGAATGCTTGTTTTTTATGCTGACATGCAGACTATAAAAAAACTATGTCATTGCTGACATGCAGAATTGTCAAAGATAAACGGTAAAAATTTTCTTATAACTGGACTAATATGTGGATTTTTATAGATTATTAATTTTATAGAAATCTACGCTTTTAAAATAAATTGACCTAAATGACAATTGCATCGAGTGGGCAACAATCATTTAGGTCTATATAACAGCTTTGATCAAAGAAATAAAAGTTGGGACTTAAATAAACTTTTGAATCATTTTGCGGACATTGGTTTTCGCATCAATCACGGTCATAAAGGTGTAGGCACCAATAAATTTACGGCTAATAAACATAAATTCTTTAGGCGGCACACTAAAGTAACGCGAAGCCATCGATTTAGATGCTTGTTGCATGACACGGCTATGCAGCTGACTTTTTTTCCAGTCATAGCGCGATTGTTCATCCATCACGCCTGCAGGTAAATCGCGGTTATTGTCTAAGTGACTAAAGGCTTCGGTTGCCAATAGAAACACTTTTGCCATGTCAGGTTTAATGCTTTCAGGGATGCTGTCAAAAAACTCATAACCCGTCATGGCATTCACCATCATTTGTGGGTCGTGGTAATAACCCGCCTTGATCAAATTACGCGCCACAGTCAGCAAGTGTTGATCAAATTGACGAATAGCACCAAAGTCGAGCAGTACAATTTTATCGTGAATATCTTCACCATTACCTAAGCGAACTAAGTAGTTGCCAAAGTTCGGGTCAGTCTGCATTTCGCCCCATTCAAATACTTCACGCACAGCAATTTCTAAAGAGGCTTCGCCTAATTGGTTACGGCGTTCTTGAGGTAATGAGAGCATGACAGGGCTGTTAATCGGTACGCCACGTTCAAAGGTCATACACAGCACTTGGTCGCTACAGTATTCATCCACAATTTGCGGCACAATGTAGCGCGGATCATCTTTTAAACGGGCAGCAAAACGACGTGTCGTTTCCGCTTCAATTTGATAGTTGACTTCACGATGCATCATTTCACGCACTTCATCAAACCACTGATCAAATTCACGGGTTTGCGGCACCATGCGTGTCAATTTGAGCATATTTCTAAATAGGCTCATGTCTGAGTCAATCGCATCTGCTACGCCTGGATATTGGATTTTTAATACCAACTCCAAACCATCCGACTTGCGGGTCGCGCGGTGAACTTGAGCCAAAGAGGCTGTACCTAATGGCTCATGATCAATGGTGAGATCATCAAGTTTGGCACCTAACTGTGCCTGTAATTGCTGTTTAATTGCAGGCCATGCCAATGCGACAGTCTGGTTATTCAGCGTGTTGAGTGCTTGCGTAATTTCTTCAGGTAAAAAATGTTCGCCGTACAGCGCCATCATTTGCCCAATCTTCACGATAGAGCCTTTGAGTTTGCCAATTTCAGCCACCAAGTAATCGGCTTGTTCTTTCATGGCTTTTTTTCGTTTACGTTCTTTTTCTTCTTCGCTTGAAAACATAGAGGTGGCATTCGAGGCTGCCCATCGTGTTCCTGCAAGTAAAGATGCCTTTGCGATGGATAAGCGTCGATCCATAGAGGAAGTCTTGAGTTGTTTAAGCTTATCGTTCTGATCTGACATTAAAATCAATCCTTAAATCAGCAATACGCAGGAAAATTAGATTGTAACGGATATTAGCGCGTCTTAACGTATTAAAAAAGTTCAACTTGCTGAACGACGAGTTTCCTCGTGAAAAAAGTATGAAAAACGGCTTAAAAGTACTTTTACATCCGATATTGCACTTTGGTTTCGGCTTTTTTCATCAATTGCGCTTTGTTGTCTTGGATAAATTTGAGAATCATCAATTTTACAGAATCGTGTAAAAAACCATGCGCATATCCCTTAACAATAATCACGCTGGGCAAACTAAAAAATAGATATTTGGCATCATCTAATGACGCATTTTCAAAAATGCCGTTTTCAATCAAAATTTGCTGAAAAAATTGTTTTTCAATCAAGACTGCATCAGAGTGGTTGTCGTTCCAATAGCTTTGGCGCATGGCCATCAAATTATTGTGTTTGTAGCTCATAAGGCTGAAAGCTTCATCTATAAAATGAGTAATTCAATTATTGGGATATTGTCACATTTTTCAATGATTGTTGTGCATTTATCATAGACTGAATCATAAAAAGCAGGGGATTGACTATATGCTTTTTAACCTGAATCTTGTAGCATCAATGCAGCAATTTGGGTTTTGTAAAATTATAAAATATTGAAAATTTACCGCGCTTTAAAAACAGACTGCGCTCAGGGGAAAATATGAAAGTTTGGATATTTACACTATTGGGGATGCTGACTTTGGGTACAGCTCAAGTTTGGGCGAATGGCGTTTCACAAGGCTATACGCAATGTATGAACAATAGTTATGGCAAAATTTCCCAATCGCAAAAATGTATTAAAACTGAGCAAAAAGCACAAACCAAACGACTCAAAAAACACTATAAAGCCTATGTAAAACGCAGCGCAGGCAATGCCAGTAATATTCAACAACAGCATCAACTTTGGGAAAACCGTGTAAAACAACGCTGTTATTTATCGACTCAAAGCGATTTTGCCGCATTACAACGTGCACAATGTGTTTTGCTGCAAACAGCAGAGCGCGCTGATTATTATCAAGGTCAGTTTGTGGGAATCAAATAAGTAAAACCATAGTAAATAAATTACTTGGAAACTGCTTAAACATTATAAAACCGAGCAAAACAAGGTATCATAAGGCGTTTTAAAATTTGACCTTGGAGCGCCTTAAGTGGATCGACCGACAATTAGCCCTGAACATTTGCAGGAAGCTGCTGAAAACCTATCAACCATTCGTGATTTTATTCGCTTTGGGGTTACAGCACTACGTCAATACGATGCACATTTAGGTCAAGGTACAGAAGATTATTTTGCAGAAAGTTCTGCATTGGTGTTACAAACTTTGTCTTTAGACTGGAATGCAGACGCTGAAATTTTAGATGCAAAATTATTGCCGAGCGAAGCAGCTGAATTTTTAAGCTTGCTCGAACGCCGTATCAATGAAAAAGTACCAACTTCTTACTTATTAAACTTGGCGTATTTCTTCGGAAAACCATTTTATGTCGATGAGCGTGTTCTAATTCCACGTTCACCTATTGCCGAGCTAATTGAAAATCGTTTTGCGCCATATTGCCTAGATGAAGAAGGTCAAATGCGCGAAGCAGATAACAATTTACCAGCCAATGCTGCGCCTAAAACCCCACAACGTATTTTGGATATGTGCACGGGTTCAGGTTGTATTGCGATTGCTTTGGCTTATGCTTTTCCAGATGCTGAAGTCGATGCAACTGACATTTCAAAAGATGCTTTGGAAGTCGCACAAATTAACTGTGAACATCACAACAAACAATACCAAGTGGCGTTGCTTGAGTCTGATTTATTCGCCAAAATCCCAGCCGAAAATCAGTATGATTTAATCGTATCTAACCCGCCGTATGTTGATGCGGAAGATATGGCAGATTTACCTGAAGAATTCCATCATGAGCCAGAATTGGCATTGGCTGCAGGGCAAGACGGCTTAGATTTAGTCCGTAAAATGTTGGCGCAGGCGGCAGATTACTTAACTGAAGATGGTCTGATTGTGATTGAAGTAGGTAATTCTGAATGGGCGATGAAACAGAATTTCAACACGGTTGATTTGCACTGGTTAAAATTCCAAAAAGGTGGTTCAGGTATTTTTGCATTGACTGCAGCACAATGCCGTCAATATCGCGATTTATTTATTCAATCTGTTCAAGCATAAGGAGTCGTTGGACGTGGCAGGTAATAGTATAGGGCAACTTTTCCGTGTAACGACTTGTGGTGAATCTCATGGCGTAGGTCTGATGGCGATTGTCGATGGCGTGCCACCGGGGATTGAACTGTCTGCAGAAGATTTACAAAAAGATTTGGATCGCCGTAAACCGGGTACGTCTAAGTTTGCGACACAGCGTAAAGAACCCGATGAAGTTGAAATTATTTCAGGTGTTTTTGAAGGTAAAACCACTGGAACTTCAATTGGTTTACTTATTCGTAATACCGACCAAAAGTCGAAAGACTACGGCAATATTGCACAGACTTTCCGCCCCGGGCATGCAGACTATACCTATACGCAAAAGTATGGTTTCCGCGATTATCGTGGTGGTGGACGTTCAAGCGCACGTGAAACAGCAATGCGCGTTGCAGCAGGTGCAATTGCAAAAAAATACCTGTTCGAAAAATTTGGAATTGTGATTCGTGGTCACGTCACGCAAATTGGCACAGAAAAAGCTGAAAAGCTAGATTGGAACGAAGTACCAAATAATCCATTTTTCTGTGGCGATGCCGATGCTGTACCACGTTTTGAAGCATTGGTAACGTCTTTGCGTGAACAGGGTACAAGCTGTGGTGCAAAACTGGAAATTGTAGCTGAAAAAGTGCCTGTGGGTTGGGGCGAACCTGTTTTTGATCGTTTAGATGCCGATATTGCCCATGCCATGATGTCTATCAATGCTGTGAAAGGCGTTGAAATTGGAGATGGTTTTGCAGTGGCAGCGCAGTTTGGGCATGAAACCCGTGATGAACTGACCACTGACGGCTTTTTGGCGAACCATGCAGGCGGTATTTTAGGCGGTATTTCTAGTGGTCAAGATATTCGTGTTGCGATTGCTTTAAAACCAACAGCCAGTATTACCACGCCAGGCAAAACCATTAATTTAAACCGTGAAGATACAGACGTACTGACCAAAGGACGCCATGATCCTTGCGTAGGTGTGCGTGCAACGCCAATTGCAGAAGCTATGCTTGCGATTGTGTTGATGGATCATTTCATGCGTCATCGTGCGCAAAATGCCGATGTGGTTGCACCGTTTGCACCCATTGAGCCAAAATAACAATATGCTTTAAGCAAGACGTATTGTCATCGATAGTTATAAAAATATTGTTGAGAAAGAAGCCAAACACCAGCGTTTGGCTTTTTAATACCTGAATTTTGAGATTAGTTCATCTTTTAGATTGTGCGTTTCAAAATTTTGTACGCTGTTTTTTATAATGAAGATGCAAGGAATGATCTGCGGCTCCTAAAATTAGGCCAATAAAAAAGAGCGCATATCGCGCTCTTTTTAAGGAACTTATTTACACTTCATTAAAGGAACCAAGTGTAATAACCCCAAATCATCAATGGCCAAGCCACAAATGGGCTAAATAACCATTTCCAAAACCAGAAGCGTGGAATAAAACCAACACCGTGTACAAAGCCACCTGAAATACCAATCATAATAAACATCATGGCACGGTGGCTATATTCACCGTTGGCATCCAGCATTGCTGCTGGATGAAGAAGCAGTACAGCTGCGAGTGGGAATGCCAATAAACATGAAATAACCATCGCAATCTTGTTCGGTTTTTGAACTGTTGTTTCAGCGTTCACTGCAGTGTCTGTCATCTAATTATTCCTCGTCAAGGTCTTGATGAGATTCAATATACAGGGCACTCAAGACACCTGCAAAGCATGCCATCAGAATACCGAGAATCCATGCAAAGTACCACATAATTTATTCTCCTTAGACACAGCCTTAGTAAAGGCTGTGTGAATTCTCTTTAATGTGCTTGTTGGTGATAACGCCCCACATTTTGTAGTAACACCAAGTGGTGTATAGCAAAATAATTGGTACGAAGATACATGCTGCAACAGTCATTACAGTTAATGTGTTTTTACTTGATACCGCATCCCACATGGTCAAGCTTGCAACTGGGTTGAGGCTTGATGGCATTAAGAATGGGAACAATGCAAAACCTGCAGTTAAAATCGCACCGATCACCGCTAAAGATGAACCTGTGAAACTTAAACCAGCTTTGTTTTTACCTGCTGCAAGAATAATCAAAATACCGCCCAAGATGCCCATAATTGGTGCAATCATGGTAATAGGGTACGCTGAGTAGTTGTTCATCCAACCTGGGTTTGCATTGGTTAAAACTTCTTTAGCCAATGGGTTTGCTACGCCGTTCGTGTCGTATGGAGTGACTAGGGTATAACCTTCGATACCACCGAAGTATAGCCATGCGCCTGCACCCAAGAAACACACAAGGAACACAATGCCCATGATTTGCGTTGCTTTTGCAGAGCGTGCACGTAAGTCACCATCGGTACGCAGCATTAACCATGCACCACCATGCGCGCAAAGCATAGACAAGCTGACTAAACCACACACTAAAGCGAATGGGTTTAATAATGCAAAGAAGCTGCCTGTATATGTTGAACGTACAGTTTCGTCTAGGGTAAATGGTACGCCAAGGAACATATTACCAAACGCAACACCGAACACTAATGCAGGAACTGCACCACCTACAGCCAAACCCCAGTCCCAAGATGTACGCCATTTGGTGTTTTCAAGTTTTGAGCGGTAGTCAAAACCAACTGGGCGCAGGAATAGGGCAAACAGAACTAAGAGTAGTGCCCAATACATGCCTGAGAATGCTGTTGCATATACCATTGGCCAAGCAGCAAATAACGCGCCACCCGCTGTAATGAACCAAACCTGGTTACCATCCCAGTGCGGTGCAATCGTGTTGATTGCAGCACGGCGTTCTTCGTCATTTTTACCTACAAATGGCATGATCGCCATTGAGCCCATGTCGAAGCCATCGGTGAGGGCAAAGCCAATGAGTAATACACCCACTAACACCCACCAAATGATTTTGAGTAATTCATATTCGATCATGCTTAAGCCTCCTCATTGGCTTTTTTCGCAGCTTCAATTTTCTCGAAGTGGTATTTACCAGTATGAAGCGAGCTTGGGCCTAGACGTGAGAATTTGATCATCAAGTACATTTCAATAATCAGCAAAACGGTATAGAACGCTGCCAATGCAATGATTGAGCCCCATACGTCGCCAGTGCTGAGTGAAGATGCAGACAAGTGTGTTGGAAGTACTTCACCAATTGTCCATGGTTGACGACCAACTTCTGCTACATACCAACCTGTTTGCGCTGCAATCCAAGGTAATGGTAATGAGAATAACGCAAATTTTAATAACCAAGGTTTACTTTCTGCGTTGCGTTTAGCCACTGCAAAAGTTGCAAGTGCGAATAACAACAGCATTAAGAAACCAGAAGCTACCATGGCACGGAATGCCCAGAACAAACTTGGTACGTGTGGAATAGTATCCGCAGCAGCCATTTTAATTTGTTCGTCAGTCGCATCTACTACGTTTGGCGTGTATTTTTTCAACAATAAACCATAACCCAAATCGGTTTGAGTTTGCTCAAATGCAGCTTTAAGTTCAGGAGATTGGTCGCCCGCACGTAATTGCTCAAGTTGTTGATAAGCAACCATACCGTTACGAATACGAACTTCGTGGTTTGCGATCAGGTCTTTAATACCAGTCACTTCTTCGGTGATAGAACGCGTTGCAATAATCCCCATTACATAAGGAATTTTAACTGCGTAATCTGTCGTTTGCGTTTCTTTGTTTGGAATACCAAATAAAGTGAACGCTGCAGGAGCAGGGTGAGTATCCCATTCTGCTTCAATTGCTGCGAGTTTGGTTTTTTGAACATCACCTAATTCATAACCTGATTCATCACCAAGTAGAATTACAGATAAAGTAGAAGCTAAACCGAAAATTGCTGCAATAGCGAATGAACGACGCGCAAATGGCAAGTCTTGCTTTTTCAATAAGTAATAACTTGAAATCGCTAAAACGAAAATAGCACCCGTTACATAACCTGCAGAAACAGTGTGTACGAATTTAACTTGCGCAACAGGGTTTAAAATTAACGCCCCGAAGTCAACCAATTCCATACGCATGGTTTCGTAGTTAAAGGTAGAACCCACTGGGTTCTGCATCCAGCCGTTGGCAACTAAAATCCAGAGAGCGGACATATTAGAACCAAGCGCAACCAGCCACGTTACACATAAGTGCTGCACTTTGGAGAGGCGATCCCATCCAAAGAAGAATAAACCAATGAAGGTCGATTCTAAGAAGAAGGCCATTAAACCTTCAATTGCGAGTGGTGCACCAAAGATATCACCCACGTAGTGTGAGTAATACGCCCAGTTTGTACCAAACTGGAACTCCATGGTTAAACCAGTGGTTACCCCTAAGGCAAAGTTAATACCGAAGAGTTTTCCCCAGAATTTGGTCATGTCTTTATAAATTTCTTTACCAGAAATCACATACGTGGTTTCCATAATGGCAAGAATAAAAGCCAGACCTAAAGTCAGTGGAACAAAAATAAAGTGATACATCGCGGTCATTGCGAATTGGAACCGCGAGAGATCGACCACGCTTTCAGAAATCATCAACGTGTCTCCTTGATTGAGGAAGGACTGCCAGCAATACGCTCAGCAACTTGTGAATCAAAATTTTGAGGAATAGTTGGGGCATCAAACCAAATATTTTTGATGACCATTAACAGCACGACCTTAATTATTAAAATGACCGTGAGTTCACGAACTACTTTTCTATTTAAATCTTTAGGAACTAAGCTCACTTTTATAAGCCTATTTTTTAAACTGTGTTTTATATTATTAAACAAAAACATACAAAAAAAAATAGCTGGCACAGTTAAAATGAAAATATATTGTTAACTTATTATAAATCAATGGTTTGTTTTTGTGTTTTGCTGATAATAAACGGGAGGAATTAGTATTTTTTAAACTTGACAGGAACACTTGTAATTAATAATTCCAAATCTGACTAAAATGCTTATATTTTAAAAAAGCAAATCTGACTAAATTGCTATGAATAAAAATCAATCTAAAAACCACAATAAATTAGAGATATTATCAGCTAATAATTATTCTCATTCATTTGTTAAAGTTTAATGACGATTCCGCACATTTTTTTTATTTCCCTACAATGTAGTGGTGCTTTGTCTTTGGCTTAGTCTAACGTAAATAGCATTTTTTCATAATAAGTTTGTTTAAATATTGTTCAGATCACATGAAGTGTATCATTTATAAATAAACAGATTGCGTTGAGTTTGAGTGAAAAATTTTAACTTTCTTAGGTCAGCAAGATTGGTTTTAAATCTTAAAAAATAACTTATTGATTGCTAAATAGGTTATTTGATGCCGAAATTTTTTTGGCAAGATAGTGAGATCTTTTTTTGCGCACAATAATAATTTGAGCTTGAAATTCAAGTTCACCAAATTCAGGTTCAACCTGCACATAATGCAGTTGCCCAAACTCATCACGTACACGTGCTTGTGCAGAAAAACCAGGACGGGCATTACCACTGGAAATTGTGGCTAAACGTCCGAGTAAATCGACTTGGCGCACGCTATATTTGGGCTTAATCACTTGGTCTAAACAGTGAATCATAAAGACTGTAAAAAAGATGGCAATAATAAACGCTGGAATAATAATGTAATAAGCGGGAACGAAATGTTGTTGTTGTGAGTAAATTAAAAACTGTAAAAAATATCCTGCAACACTGAAATTCATCAGTAAAAAAATAAAAATCAGTACCTTAGAAAATTTAACATCTAAAAGTGGTGATTCTGTAATCCGTTGTGAAAATGCACGCTTGAGCAACTGACTTGGACGAAAATTAAAGTAATAACCAATCGTTTCGACAGTGCTGAGTAGCAATAAAACAACTAGGCTGAGGTGAAAGGGCATTAAGTTCAAATCAGATAAAAACTCATGCATGCGCTAAACTCACGTGTTGAAATATTTATAGGTGATGCTATTTAGACACAGATCATTGATCTAGCTCTGCTTAGAGAGCATAGATAAATGATCTAGTTTTGTATAGAGCTAAGATTTGGAACTTTTCGCTTCTTTCTGAAAGTTGCAAAAAAGTTAGTCGTTCATCAAGTAAATCCCACCATCTGAATGAACGCTGATCTCGACTTTTTCAAGTGATTGACCTAAACAAGGGCCAGAAATACATTCACCTGTTTCAACCATAAACAATGCACCATGCGTTGAGCATTCGATATATTCTTGGTCGCGGTCTAAGAACTGGTTTTCTAAAAATTCTAATTCCACTTGTAGGTGTGGGCAGACGTTTTGGTAAGCGTAATACATGCCATCACGTTGGGTGATAAAAATTGTGTCACCATTTGGCGTTTCGTAGGCACGTGCTTCACGCTCAGGAATGTCTTCCATCATACAAATTTTATTCATTATGCAGATTCCTTTTGAATGCTATGCAAAAGTTTAGCGTAATCTTCTACCGCAAGACGAGGGCCGAATTGAGAAACCACTTCACTTGAAATCAGAATGGCAAGTTGAGCTGCAGTTTGGAAACCTAAGCCTGCATTGAGTGCATACAGGAATGAACCTGCAAAGGCATCACCCGCACCGTTGGCATCAACAGCAGTGACTTGACGACCTGGTACAGAAAAAGCGTTGTTGCCATCATAAATTAGGGCACCTTGTGCGCTCAATGTAATGACAATGTATTTGCTTTTTTGTTTTAGTTGTTCTAATGCCGCTTCAGCCGTTTCCGTTCCTGTGTACATCATGGCTTCTTGCTGGTTACAGAAGATCAAATCCACACCATCATCTAGTAATTCATCCAAACCTTCACGCGCATATTGCACCATGGCAGGATCAGATAAAGTCAGTGCAATTTTAACCTGATTGGCTTTGGCAATTTCACGCGCTTGTTTTACCGCAGCACGTGCAGTATCACTAGTAGATAAATAACCTTCGATATAAAGCCATTTTGCTGTTTTAAGTGGCTCAAAATCAATTTGTGTAGCAGAAAGTTCTGCGGTAATGCCCAAGTAAGTATGCATGGTACGTTCAGAATCATCACTCACAAGTACCATACAAGTCCCTGTAACGCCTTCACTGACCGATTTGGTTGTGGTGTGAATACCTGCTTCATTTAAGCCTTTGAGGTAAATATCACCCAATTCATCGTTACCAACACGGCAGGCATAGAAGGCTTGACCACCTAAAGCACTAAATGCAACGGTGGTATTTGCGGCAGAACCACCCGAAGCTTGGCCTTTATGTCTTTGTGTTTTAATTAAGTTGTTGTATAAATTTGCTTGTGTTTCACCATCGGTTAATTGCATAGTACCTTTTTGCAAGCTATGTTGAATGAGAAAGTCATCCGAGACTTGAAATTCTTGGTCAATTAATGCATTACCAATTGCAAAAAGGTCAACAGTTGCCATGTCTTTAAATCACAGTCAAAATTAAAAACGCTAAGTTTACACCAATGCTCAGGATTGCTGTAGTTTCATGAATAAAATTCAGCTGAATGAATGTTATTGATGAAAAATAGGGGTTTAGCAGAGTTATCAGGAAGGTTAGATGAACATCGAAATTAAAGAAGCACAAGAGTTACCAACGCAAATTCAGACTTTGGCCAAACATGCTGCTCAAGAAGGCTTTGATTTTGTCCATCGTTTAATTGAAGAATGGGAAAGTGGTAAAAACCGCTTTAATCAGCCTGGTGAGTTTTTATTGTTTGTTTACGATGGTGATCAATTGGTTGCATGTGGTGGCTTAAACCAGCAATGGAATGAGCAAGATATTGAAAGTCGTATTGGACGTGTACGTCGTTTTTATGTTTTGCCAAATTATCGTAAACATGGCGTAGGTAAACAGCTCTTGCAACATTTAGAGAAAAAAGCACGTGCTAATTTTTCGGCGTTGTGTTTAAACACTGATACCAAATCGGCAGCGCATTTTTATCAAAAACAGAATTATGTGTATGTCGAAAATCATCCAAACTATAGTTATTTTAAATACCTGATCTAGTTTTGCTCATGCTACAAGCAGCAGTGTAGGCAGCATTTTGTTGATACTTTGCAAATTTCAATCAATTTAGTCGGGTTTTCAACGTGAATTATCTAAAGAACTAAAGCTATAATGGCTTTAGTTTTTTATTTGCTTATTTTTAGGAGATCACATGACTGTAGATGTCACTGAAACCATTTCCCAGACTGTACATCCTGCGTTTCAGTTGGTACGTCAACACCATGTTGAAGCCTTAGACATTTTAGTGTCTGAATATAAACATAAAGTTACAGGTGCGGTGCATTATCATTTGGCGACAGATCATGATGAAAATGTATTTTTAGTCGCATTTCGCACTCAGCCGATGGACTCCAAAGGTGAGGCACATATTTTAGAACATACTGCGTTGTGTGGTTCTGAAAAATTCCCTGTCCGTGACCCGTTTTTTTTAATGATTCGTCGTTCATTGAATACTTTTATGAACGCATTTACCGCGGCAGATTGGACGGCTTATCCATTTGCAACACAAAACAAAAAAGATTTCCAAAACCTGCTTGCGGTGTATATGGATGCGGCTTTTGCAGCCAATTTAAATCCTCTGGATTTTGCTCAGGAAGGTATTCGTATTGAGCTGGAAAATGGCGAGCCTGTTTATAAAGGCGTGGTATTTAATGAAATGAAAGGTGCGATGAGTTCGCCATCCGATCAGCTTTATCATCAATTGGCTTATCATTTATTCCCTGAAACGACTTATCACTACAATTCAGGCGGTGACCCGAAAGATATTCCAGATTTAACCTATCAAGAATTGGTAGATTTTTATAAGTCACATTATCACCCAAGTAATGCGGTATTTATGACTTTTGGCAATACGCCTGCATACGATTTACAAGAACAGTTTGAACAGTTGGCTTTGGCGAAATTTGAGCAGGGCGAAACGCTATATTCGAAACCTGAACGTCGTTTAGCAGCACCAGTGTCAGTGACTGAAAGTTATGCAGTCGATGCAGAAGAACTCAAAGATAAAACTTATCATGTTTTGGCGTGGTTATTGCCTGAAGCGAGCGATATTAAATTACGCTTGGGTATGCGTTTGGTTGAAGGTGTTTTACTCGAAAACTCTGCATCACCACTGCGTCATTATTTGGAAACTTGGGCGCATGCACAATCTACAGGGCCATTGATGGGTGTAGATGATTCCAACTTTGAAATGACGTTCTTCTGTGGTGTGCAAGGTTCTAACCCTGAACATGCAGCAGAATTTCAGGCGGGCGTTTTAAAAGTTTTACAAGACGTGGCTGCGCAGCCTGTAGATACGGCTTTGGTTGATGCAATTTTGCATCAAATTGAATTGCATCAGCGTGAAATTAATGGCGATGGTATGCCATACGGGTTGAGCTTGATTTTAAATGGTTTAAGCAGTGCAATTCACCACAATGACCCAATTCAGGTGTGGGATGTAGATACCGCAATTGAACAAGTCAAAGAAGAACTTAAAGACCCAATGTGGTTATCGCAATTAATTCAGACACATTTAATTGATAACCCACACCGTGTGCAAATGACTTTGGTACCGGATGCAGAAAAATCGGCCAAAGATACTGCACTTGAAAAAGCACGTTTGGCTGAAATTGGCGCACAACTCACAGATGAGCAAAAAGCAGAAATCGTCGCGCAAACGGAAGCTTTAAAAGTCCGTCAAGATACGCCCGATGATTTGAACTTATTGCCAAAAGTTGGTTTGGAAGATGTGCCTGCAGCCTTGCATATTGTGCAGGGTGAGTTGCGTGAAATTATCAGTAACCGCATTGATTATCCTTTAAATTTATATCATGCAGGAACCAATGGAATTTACTATCAGCAAGTGTTGATTCAAATTCCAGATGAAATTGTACAATCGCCATACTTTAATTTGCTGTCCATTTTAATGGGCGAAGTGGGTGCAGGTGAATACGGCTATTTAGAATTGCAACAGCTACAAACCGCAGTTAGCGGTGGTTTGGGCATGGGTGCATCTTTACGTTCTAAAGTCGATGACAAAAATCAGATCAGTGCATGGCTCACATTAACCACTAAGTCTTTGGTGAATAATCTTGAAGCCATCCGCTTGCTGAAATTAGCATTTGAGCAATTACGTTTTGATGAAAAAGACCGCATTATCGAGCTGTTACAACAACGAAAAACCCGTTGGCAGTCACGTTTGTCGGGTTCGGGGCACAGTTATGCCATGCAAATTGCAGGGCGTCATCACAGTGCTTTGGCGCAGCGTGATTACAACAACACAGGTTTGGGCGCATTAAATTGGTTGGCTGACTTGGTTGCTAAAATTGAAAAAGATACAGCGGAGTACGAGAAACTGATTGCTGAATTGCAATTGATCCACCATAAATTACTGCAAGCACCTAAACAATTTTTGTTGGTATGTGAAGAACATCAATCTGACCGTTTGGTCGAAGAAGTTCAAGAAGTTTGGGATAAACTTACTGTTGCAGAAAATCCTGCTGCTTTAACTCAAGTTCCTGTAGATGATTCAGCGCAAGATCAAGCATGGTTGATTCAAGCCAATGTGCAATTCTGTGCAGCAGCGTATCCTGCGGTGGAAGTGTCGCATCCTGATGCTGCACCTTTGATGGTATTGGCTGCATATTTGCGCAATGGTTTCTTACACAGCGCAATCCGTGAAAAAGGCGGCGCTTACGGTGGCGGTGCAAGCTACGATGGCAATGCATGTTCATTCCGTTTCTATAGTTATCGTGACCCACGCTTGGCAGAAACTTTTGCAGACTTTGAAGCGAGTATTGATTGGTTATTTAATGCAGAGCAGTTGCCGCATCAACTAGAAGAAGCGATTTTAGGTTTGATTGCCAGCATGGATAAACCGGGTTCGCCTGCAGGTGAAGCGATTACTGCATGTTATGCATTATTGCACGCGCGTACACCCTCATTCCGCACAGTATTACGTGAGCGTTTATTGGCGGTGACTTTAGACGATTTAAAACGTGTTGCAGAGCAATATTTGCGTCAGCAGCAAGCATCTAAAGCCGTAGTCGCACCTGTGTCAAAACGTGAAGCATTGCTCGAACTTGGTTTTGAAATTAAACAAGTGAACTGATACGTGAAATAACAACGAAAACTTGGGGGGATTTATGAGCGCGTTCAAACTGTTTGAACGCACAGGACTGTCGCTGAGTGTTGCCGCACTCAGCACAGTGTTTGTGGCGAAAACCTATGCACAAGACCCAGCTAGCTTAGTTGCACCTGCAACACCTGAAGCCTGTGTGGCTTTAGAGTCAAATGCTGATCGTTTGGTGTGTTACGATGCTCTGTTTAAAATTCCTGAAGCAGAAAAAACAGCGCTGATTAGCGAGCGTCAAGCTGCTCAGGCACTAGCGCCTGAACCCGAAACGGTGACAGAAAAAATTGCAGTAAGCGTAAGCAATTTATTTTCTTTTGATGTACCAAAGCTTGATCCGAATGTATCTTTACTGGATAAGCGTTGGGAACTTTCGGCAGACAGTAAGTTGGGTACATGGAATTTACGTGCTTATCAGCCTGTGTATTTAATGCCCGGCTTTTGGACCAGTGATAAAAACGAACGTCCTCAAAGTTTAAATAAGCAAAACACAGTTCAATTGGGTGAGGAGCAGAATCTTACTTCAATGGAAAGTAAATTTCAGCTTTCTTTAAAAACCAAAGCGGTTGAGAACTTGCTAGGGAATAATGGTGATGTCTGGTTAGGATATACCCAGTCTTCTCGCTGGCAAGTTTACAATGGTGATGAGTCACGCCCATTTCGTGAAATCAATTATGAGCCTGAAGCCAGTTTAATGTTCCGTACCAATTATCAGCTTTTTGGTTTACATGGGCGTTTGATGGGGCTGACATTGAATCACCAGTCCAATGGTCGTTCTGATCCATTATCACGCAGTTGGAATCGGGTGATTTTTAATTTAGGTTTTGAAAAAGACAATTTTGCCTTGATGTTACGTCCGTGGTATCGCATTGAAGAAGACCGCAGCGATGACAATAACCCTGAAATTAAAAATTATATCGGGCGTGGCGATATGTTGGCATTTTATCGCTGGAAAGAGCATGACTTTTCTTTGATGCTTCGTCATAGCTTAAAAGGCGGTGATGACGCGCACGGTGCAGCACAGTTTGACTGGGTTTTCCCAATCAGTGGAAAATTACGCGGTCATTTCCAATTGTTTGATGGTTATGGTGAAAGCCTGATTGATTATAACCACCGCGCCACCTATGTTGGTTTGGGTGTGTCTTTAATGAATTGGTTTTAAGTAGATTAAGATTGATTTCTCATTATTGCTCGCTGAATATAAAACGCCAATCTTGAAGATTGGCGTTTGTTTTTGAAGTCGGATCGTATCCAGCTTTTATCCAACTTGAATATCTGCGGTTGGATGTTTAAGTCGGCTTTTTTGTGGTGTGGCGATTAAATAAGCCAAAGTCAGCGGCCCTAAACGACCTGCAAACATCAACAACATTAAAATAATTAAGCTGGCAGGTTGTAATTCACCTGTAACACCACGGGATAAACCCACCGTGCACGCTGCAGATACAGCCTCAAACAACAGGTCTAAAAAATTCAGTTTCGGTTCAAGGGCAAGTAAGCTAAACAAACCGAGGCAAATTAACATACCTGTGATGCTGATCACCGCCAAAGCTTTAAAGGTGGTACGTTCAGGTACAGCATGATTAAACACACGCACCTCATCTGAACGTCTTAAAAAACTGATCACACTTAAAATGACAATAATAAATGTGCCAACTTTAATACCGCCTGCGGTACTGAGCGAACCACCACCAATAAACATCAGAAGCATGGTGAGCAAGGTCGAGCTATTTTGCATACTTGCGACATCTAGACTATTAAAGCCTGATGAGCGAGGAACGGTAGCGTGAAACCATGCATTGAGGGCTTGATCGCCAATACTCATGGCTGCAAGGGTATGTGGATTATTGGCTTCAATCGCCCAAATCAGCAGAAAGGCCACAAAGTTTAAACCAGCAATGGTCGATAAAATCAGCTTGCTATTGGGTGAGAGTTTTTTCCAGCGTTTGGCACGTTTAATATCCATGAGTACCACAAAACCAATACCGCCAATGATATACAGCATACTAATAGTTAAGGTAATCAGGTATTGATCTGCAAAACTCATTAAGCTATTGGGAAATAATGAAAATCCACCATTGTTAAAGGCTGAAACACTATAGAAAGCCGCATAGAAAAATGCATCGCTAAATGGATAATCCTGCATCCATGCCAAGGTTAAAATAACCGTGCCAATCCCTTCAAAAAACAATGAGTAGAGCAACACGCTTTTAATGGTCATCGACACTTTAGACAGGTTGGTTTGCCCAATGGTGTCTTGCGCCATGATTTGTTGTTTTAAACCAATTTTGGATGACAAACTTAAAACCGCTAAAATCGCAAAAGTCATAAAACCTAAGCCACCACATTGTAACAACAACATAATGACCATTTGCCCAAATACGGTATAAGCATCGCCAATATTCACTACAGACAATCCAGTGATCGTCACTGCAGATGTAGCAGTAAATAAGGCATTAATCCAACTCATCTCGCCATGATGGGAAATGGGCAGTTTCAGCAAGATTGTGCCAATGCTAATAAAGCTTAAAAAGCCCAGTGCCAAAAGACTGGGTGGGCTTAAATTGACAGTTTTGATTGGTTGTTTCGCTGTTTTTTTCATTCTGACTTAAATTGTTTAGATAAGCGTTTTAATGGTTCAAGTTGTCCTTCAACCACCAAAATATCATCTGTTTGTAGCATTAAATTGGATTCAAGCGTATAGAAAATCGTTTCGGCACGTTTAAACAGTAAAAGTTTAACCTCGGGTGCATGTGACATCAGACTATGAATGCGCGTGCCATGCAAGTTGTCTTTAATTTTTACTTTTACAATATAGTGGTTGTCGTTTAGGCTCATATAACGACTCACCATCGGATAACTCAGCGATTGCGCGATGCGAACGCCCATATCTTCTTCAGGGTGAATAATTTTACTTACGCCCAAATGGGTCAAAATCATGGTGTGCGCTTTACTTTTGGCTTTAACGTAAATTTTAGAAATACCCAAATTCTTTAAATTTAAGACACACAAAATACTGGCTTCAATATCTTCACCAATGGCGACCACCACTGCATCACAATTTTGAATATTCAGTTCTTCCAAAACGTGTTCATCGGTTGCATCGGCAATCACCGCATGGGTAATTTGATCGGCAATGTTTTCTACAAACTTTTTATTGCTATCAATCCCAATGACATCATGGTTGAGTTTGACCAATTGTGTCGCCACAGTTGCACCAAAGCTACCTAAACCAATGACAGCAAATTGTGCCATAGCATCATCCTGAAAAATTATATTATTCTTCCAATATTCTAAAATATTTTAGGGCTCTATACTGTAGCAATATGACTAAAAAACCGCTGAAATCAGCGGTTTTTTGCACTTATTGAGATGTGTGATCGGTTATTTTAAGAAACGCTGATAACCCAAGTTATTAGTAATCTCTTGGTATGGATAAGTGATCTTTTCCAAAGTTTCAATTAAACCATCTGGGTTCTGTTTGGCATCCGAAGCTTCTAAACCGACCAATACACGACCTTCCGCTGCACCGTGGTTACGGTAATGGAACAGGGTGATGTTATGGGTTGGGCCTAAGCGCTCCAAGAAAGTCAGTAATGCACCCGGACGCTCTGGAAATTCCACACGGAATAGACGTTCATTTTCAATATCGGCATGACCACCGACCAAATAACGAATGTGTAGTTTTGCTACTTCATCATCCGACAAATCATCAACATCGTACTGGGTTTTGAGTAACTCATAAATGTCGTGGCGTTCTTTTTCACCAGATTTTAAGCTGATGCCGACAAAGACTTGTGCAGCAGTAGCATCGCTGGCGCGGTAGTTAAACTCGGTGATATTACGACCTTGCAGCGCACGGCAGAAGTTAAGGAACGCACCTTTTTCTTCTGGAATGGTCACGGCAAAAATTGCTTCTTTATGTTCACCGAGTTCAGTACGTTCCGCAATATAGCGTAAACGGTCAAAGTTCATGTTTGCGCCACAGACAATTGACACAATATTTTTATTTTGCAATTGGTGTTGCTCGACATATTTTTTGATGCCTGCCAAAGCCATTGCACCTGAAGGTTCTACAATGCTGCGGTTTTCATCAAAGGTGTCTTTAATTGCCGCACAGATTTCATCGGTATTCACCAAAACTACATCGCGCTCAACAATTGGGCCTGATTGATCTGATTTTTGTAGTTGTAAAACTTCAAACGGTTTCTCACCAATTTGTGCGACAGCAGTACCATCGGCAAATAAACCCACTTGCGGCAAAATAACCCGTTCATTGGCTTTAAAAGCCGCTTTTAAGCAAGCCGATTCATCATATTCTACAGGAATGACTTTGACATGCGGTGCGACATCGCCCAAGTAGGCTGCAACACCTGCAATTAAACCGCCACCACCAACAGCAACGAAAACATATTCGACATCGCGCCATTGACGCAAAATTTCATTGGCAATCGTACCTTGACCTGCCATGACCAATTCATCGTCATACGGTGGAATAAAAGTCATGCCTTCATCTTGAGCACGTTGAATTGCATATTTGTTGGCAACATCAAATGAGTCACCATGTAATACCACTTCGCCACCCAAGCGTTTTACCGCTTGTACTTTAATATCTGGCGTGGTTTTAGGCATAACGATAATGGCGCGAATGCCCAGTTTTTGCCCAGACAATGCTACACCTTGCGCATGGTTGCCTGCAGAGGCAGTAATTACACCACGTTCAAGTTGGTCTTTGGGTAATTGGCTAATACGGTTATACGCACCACGCAATTTAAAAGAGAATACAGGTTGTAAGTCTTCACGTTTAAAGCGAATGTTATTGTTCAGTTTTTCACTAATTCGTGGCGCTGCGTCGAGTGGGGTTTCGATTGCAACATCGTAGACCGTTGCTTGTAAAATTTGTCGAACCAAACGAGACAGCATGTTAATCTTCCATCTAACAGTTTAAAATAGGGGGTTATTGTAACAAACCCCTGCACATTTGCGCTGTAAAATCGGCAACAAATGTCAAAAATAGTTGAGTGAAGTCATGAGTCTGTATGCTACCCAAGATGAAAAGAAGCAAGCGGCTGCCAAAGCAGCATTAAAACATTTGCCTAAAGGCGGGATTTTGGGGGTAGGTACAGGCAGTACAGTGAATTTCCTGATTGATTTATTGCCTGAATTACAATTAGAAGCAGCTGTGGCAAGTTCTGAAGCGACTGCGGAGCGCTTAAAGAAACTTGGTATTGAAGTGGTCGATATGAACTCTGTGGGCAGTTTAGATGCTTATGTTGATGGTGCAGATGAAATTGACCGTCACATGCACATGATTAAAGGCGGCGGCGCAGCGTTGACCCGTGAAAAAATTGTGGCTTCTATTGCACGTAAGTTTATCTGTATTGTCGATGATTCAAAATGGGTAGAGCAATTAGGACGTGAGTTTCCATTGCCAATTGAGGTGATTCCAATGGCTCGTTCTGCGGTAGCACGTAAAATTGTGGCTTTAGGTGGCGATCCTGCTTACCGTGAAGGTGTGGTAACTGATAACGGTAACGTGATTTTAGATATTTATAATTTAAATATTTTAAATGCGTTGGAATTAGAAAAAACCTTGAATGATATTCCGGGTGTTGTGACCAATGGTATTTTTGCCATCAATAAAGCAGATATTGCAATTGTAGCGACCAATAACGGCATTGAAGAACGTACTGCGGTTTAATTCGTCTCCCAAGTCCCTTGTTTTTAATGGGGGGCTTTTCTTCCTCCTTTATTAAAGGAGGGGTCGGGGAGGATTTAATAAAAGAACAACAATGACATTATCCGACTTACCTGAAATTCAAATCACACCACATGCAAAAGCAACACGTTTACGTTTGCGTGTCGAGCCGCATCAAATTCGCTTAACTGTACCGAAATATTGTACTCAGCGACAAATTCAGGATTTTTTGCAGCAATCTGAACAGTGGATGATTGAAACTTGGCATAAACAGCAGGCGCAGCAAGGACTTGTTCGGCGTGAATTGCCAAATCAGTTATCACTTTTTAATTTGGCTAAGCCTTTAAATATTCATTATCAAACACAAAAACACAGTTTTATTTTAGATTTAAAACAGCATTGCCTATGGGTTAGTGACCGCCAACCTGCGGCATATTTAAAAGCCTTTGTTATTGCTTATGCCAAACAAATGTTGCCGATATATTTGCAAACAGTCAGTCATGAAATTGCTTTGCCATTTAAACAGTGCGCAATTCGTCAACCGAAAACCCGTTGGGGCAGTTGCAGTACGCAACAGCATATTATGCTCAATAGCGCCTTGGTGTTGTTTCCTGAACAAATTGTGCGATATGTTGCTGTGCATGAGTTGGCGCATACACGACATTTTGATCATAGTCCTGCATTTTGGGTTGAAGTACAACGGCATGATGCGCACTATTTGCAGCATCGCAAGCAGTTAAAAACAACGTCTTTGCCTTGGTGGTGGTATCAATAAAAAAGCCAACACCCACATGATAAGACTACAATGCAAAGGTGTTGCACGTATTGACTACAATCCAAATCATCTTTTATAAAATCAACAGAATAAAGAAAAGCCCCAAAACCCTAGTAAAACAGTTTAGAAAACCAAAACTTCCTGTCATACTATAGCGTTAGCTTAAACATGCTTTTGAATTGAGGTAATGCACGTGATTTCAGTTGGTATTGTCGGTGGTACAGGTTATACAGGCGTTGAATTATTGCGTCTTTTGCTACGACACCCAAATGTAAAAGTAAATGTACTGACTTCACGTACAGAAGCGGGTCGCCGTGTAGATGATATGTTCCCAAGCCTGCGTGGGCACACAAACCTATGCTACTCAGATTTAAACATCGAAGAATTAAAACAGTGTGATGTGGTGTTCTTTGCTACACCGCATGGCGTTGCCATGCAACATGCTGCGGAACTTGTTGCAGCCAATACCAAAGTAGTCGATTTAGCAGCAGATTTCCGTTTGCAAGATTTAGCACAGTTTGAAAAATGGTATGGCATGCAACATGCTTGCCCAGACATTTTAAAAGATTCAGTTTATGGCTTGTCTGAACTCAACCGGGAACAAATTAAACAAGCACAGGTGATTGGTAACCCAGGGTGTTATCCAACCACAGTGCAACTTGGTTTAGCGCCATTATTTAAACAAGCTGAAGCTTTAGTGAAACCTGAAAGTATTATTATTGATGCAAAATCGGGTGTATCTGGTGCAGGGCGTAAAGCCAGTTTGGGCATGATTTACTCTGAAAATGCCGACAACTTTAAGGCTTATGGCGTTGCGGGGCATCGTCATCATCCAGAAATTGTAGAAGCATTGGAAAATATTTCGGGTCAAAAAGATGTGTTTAATCACATTGTGTTTGTACCGCATTTAGTACCTATGATTCGCGGTATGCTCAGCACCATTTATGTAGATTTAACTGATGCAGGTGATGCAGCAGATTTACAAAGCCTGTATGAGCAGTTTTATGCCAATGAACAGTTTGTAGATGTCATGCCAGCCAACAGTTCACCAGAAACACGCTCAGTACGTGGCGCTAACCAGTTGCGTATCGCATTGTATAAGCCACAACCGAAAAAATTAGTACTTTTGGTGGCACAAGATAACTTGGTGAAAGGTGCAGCAGGGCAAGCAGTACAAAATATGAACCTCATGTTTGGTTTTGCAGAACATGCAGGACTTGAGGTGATTGGTTTATTACCATAAGAACACGTTTTTCAACTTCACACACATTTAGATTTCGATTTAAATGTGTGCTTTGAATGAATCAAAACAAGAGATGACGATGCATAACACCGATACAGAAACCACGTCACAGTCGAATTCAAGCATGACACCCTCATCTACACCGCCAGAAAAAAAGCCATTTCTTGAAAGCAATGTGCCTTTGGCAATTGGTGCTGCCATTTTAATTTTAGGTAGTGGCTTTTTGGGCTATTCAGTCGGGCATCGTCAGGGCTTAACTGTGGTTGGTTACGATGCCGATGCAGAACAACTGGTTGAAGTGGTGCAAGAACAAAAAACGCGTTTGGAAAGTCTGAATAAGAGCTTAAATGCTGCGGTTCAAGAACGCGATGTTGCGGTCAGTAACTCCAATGATTTGTATCAAGCTTTCACTCAAGCAACTGAAGATAAGCAACGTACTGAAGGCATGAGTGCGATTTATCGTGAAGTTTTGCGTCAACGTGGTGGTTTAAGCCTGACCGTGCAAAATCTTGGGGTGAAACCATTACCAGACAATGCTTATGAATATCAGGTCGATTTGGTACAAGTGAGTCCAAACAAGCGACGTGCAAGTGGTACGGTAGAACTGCGTTTAATTCAAGGCACAGAAGTGCTGGTTGTTCCGATGGAAGACAGCAATTTTAATTTTGATAATTATGAGCGTTTAACAGGGCGCTGGAGCATGCCTAAAGGCTTTAATCCAGACTTTATTGAAGTCCGTTTAAATGGCGCAACTCCTGTGATTAAACGCTTCAGTTGGAGCAAAGGCAAAGCCGTGGAGGCAGATTCTGCCTTTATTTCTGAAATTCCACAAGCAGAAGCTAGCGCTCAATAATGTGTGATATGTAAAACTTATGCGAACCCAAAAAAGATCCATCTGTTTAAATGAAATTAAAACCACTTTTCATCAATCTGGCTATGTCGATTGGCATTTAACCCCGCGTTTAAGTGTGGATGATGCAGGACATGAAGATGATGGTGATATTGCGGTACAAACTGCGCCGCCACAATTAAAACGCCCACCTTTATATGTTGTCGTTTTAATGAACGATGATTACACCCCAATGGACTTTGTAATTGAAATTTTACAACAATACTTTGCAATGAATCTTGACCAAGCGACTCAAGTAATGCTAACTGTACACTATGAAGGAAAAGGTGTCGCAGGGGTCTATCCGCGGGATATTGCGGAAACGAAAGCGAACCAAGTCAATAATTACGCTCGATCACAAGGTCATCCATTACTTTGTCAGATTGAGCCTAAAGATTAAGGGGGTTACATGCTCAGTCGTCAATTAGAAGTATCACTACGTTTGGCTGTTAGCATGGCTCGTCAAAAGAGACACGAGTTTCTAACGGTTGAACATTTATTATTGGCTTTATTAGACAATGATTCGGCAGTCAATGCACTCAAGGCGTGTGGTGCAGATGTTATTGTGCTGCGTAAAGAACTCGAAGAATATGTAGAACAACATACCCCTAAACTTGCTGAAAATAACGATCAGGCACCGCACCCGACCGAAAGTTTTGACCGCATTTTGCAGCGTGGTATTTTCCATGTGCAATCTAGCGGTGGTGACCGTACGGTTGAAGGCGCAGATATTTTAGTGGCAATGTACTCTGAACGTGATTCATTTGCCGTGTATCTACTCAAGCGTCATCAAATTAACCGTTTGACCTTAACGCAATACTTATCGCACGGTACACGTAAAGACGAAACGCAAGCGGAAGAAGAGGTTGAAGAATTAGATAGCGAAAGTTCAAGCTCTGCCAATGCTGGCCCGTTAGAGCTTTACACGCTTAATTTGAATACTGAAGCGCAAAAGGGTAAAACCGATCCGTTAATTGGGCGTGAAAAAGAAATTGAGCGTGCTGCACAAATTCTATGCCGTCGTCGTAAGAACAACCCATTGTTGGTGGGTGATCCAGGCGTGGGTAAAACCTCTATTGCCGAAGGTCTGGCGTGGCTGATTGTGAATGGTAAAGCGCCAAAACCACTCGAAAATGCCGAAGTATATAGTTTGGATATCGGTGCGTTGGTAGCGGGTACAAAATACCGTGGTGACTTTGAAAAGCGTTTAAAACAACTGTTAAATGCCTTGAAAAAGAAACCTGATGCCATTTTATTTATTGACGAAATCCACATGATTATTGGTGCAGGCTCAAGCATGGGCAGCACTATGGATGCATCAAATTTAATTAAACCTGCGTTGGCAAATGGTACTTTGCGTTGCATTGGCTCGACGACATTCCAAGAATATCGTCAGGTATTTGAAAAAGACCATGCACTTTCACGCCGTTTCCAAAAAATTGATGTGAATGAGCCTTCAATTTCAGAAACGATTGATATTTTACGTGGTTTAAAATCGAAATTTGAAGAATTTCACCATGTTAAATATGATGATAAAGCATTGGTGTCTGCGGTAGAGTTATCGGCCAAATTTATCAATGACCGTTTCTTGCCAGACAAAGCCATTGATGTGATTGATGAAGCAGGTGCGCAGCGCCGTTTAAGAGCTGAGCAAGATGATACTTTAATCACAGTAGAAAACATTGAAGATATCGTCTCTAAAATTGCACGTATTCCACCTAAAACCGTATCGAAAGATGACAAGACTGTACTTGAACATCTTGAGCGTGATTTAAAACGTGTGGTCTTTGGTCAAGATGAAGCTATTGAAGCGTTAGCATCAGCAATTAAACTGTCACGTGCTGGTTTAAAAACACCAGACAAACCAGTGGGTAGTTTTGTATTTGCTGGCCCGACAGGCGTTGGTAAAACCGAAGTTACCAAGCAGTTGGCAAAACTGTTGGGTGTGGAATTGGTTCGCTTTGATATGTCTGAGTACATGGAGCGCCATGCCGTTTCACGTTTAATTGGTGCACCTCCAGGCTATGTCGGTTTTGATCAGGGTGGCTTACTCACCGATGCGATTCATAAAAATCCGCATTGTGTGTTGTTGTTGGATGAAATTGAAAAAGCGCATCCTGATGTATTTAACCTATTGCTGCAAATTATGGATCATGGTTCATTGACCGATAATAATGGTCGTAAATCAGACTTCCGTAATGTGATTTTGGTTCTGACCACTAATATTGGTGCGGAAAGTATTTCCCGCGTGAGCATTGGTTTCATGGATCAAGACAACAGTAATGACAACCAAGAAGCGATGAAAAAAGCCTTCTCACCTGAGTTCCGTAACCGTTTGGATGGGGTCATTCAATTTAAAGCTTTACCTACTACAGTAATTGAAAATGTAGTGGATAAATTCTTGACTGAATTACAAGCGCAGTTGGATGATAAAAAAGTCATTCTTGAGGTTGATCAAGATGCGCGTGAATGGATGGCTGAGCATGGATATGATCGCTTAATGGGCGCACGTCCAATGCAACGTCTGATTCAGGAACACTTGAAAAAGCCATTGGCAGAAATGATTCTGTTTGGTGAACTTGCAGAACAGGGCGGTAATGTGGCTGTTTCTGTGAAGAAAGAGAACGGTAAGGCAGTCGGTTTGAAACTTGAAGTCTTTGAAGATCAAACGGCTGAACCAGCCTAATCAATCCTTATTTGAATTTTGAAAATAACCCATGTTGAACATGGGTTATTTTTTATGAATTCGCAGATGCGTGAACTTGAATCGTTACTGCTAAAAGAGAGACCACACAGGATTTATGGATTTTCAGATCACTAAAATTGCCAGTACAACGTTCTTGTTTTTTGTTACGGCAGTTATGGAAATATTAGGCTGTTATTTTCCTTATTTGATTTTAAATCAGGGGAAATCACAGTGGTTATGGCTGCCAACAATTTTAGCCTTAGCGGCTTTTGTGTGGTTATTGACTCTACATCCTGCGGCATCGGGGCGAATTTATGCGGCTTATGGTGGTATTTATATTTGTACAGCCTTGATTTGGTTAAAGTATGTAGATCAAGTCAATTTAACACGTTGGGATATGTTCGGTGGAATGATAGTAGTTTTAGGCGCATTGATCATTATTTTACAACCGCAAGGTTTAATACGTTAGGTTATATTTGGGTTTACGCATTAAACCTTAGGCATTAAATCTTAAAGCTGAGGTTGTTTTAGTTTTAAATACAGTTCAGTCTGCTTTAAATTGGCACTCGCTATTTGCCAATTGCACATTAAACTGGGTTTTTTCTGCACTGAGTTTTAAGTTCAATACATAGGGATTTACCCGTTGGAACTGATGCTCAAAAATAGATTCACAATTATGAATTAAGTTTTGTTTAATCATATTTTTGACATTGTTATAACCCGTACTTTCTACAAACTGCGTGAAGTCAGGTGAAATAATCATGCCACGAATATTGATTTGTTTGTCTGTCGCCGTACTTTGTTCAATCACTGTATTTTGATCGACCTGATAAGGCATAGTACGAGAATCTTCATCACTAATGACATCTAAAATTTCATTTAAAGCGACGATATTTTGAATTTTATAATCTGCACTTAGAATCTTTTGTTGGACTAAATATTGATCTAATTCACTGGCTTTGGCATAGAGTGAAGCACTCGCGATCAGTGTAGTAGTGCACAGCGTAATTGTGGCAAGTGTTTTATCAATCATATTGTTTATCTAGGCTCTTTTAGAAATTTTAGAAAAATAGACCATAACTCAAGATTATAGCGAGCCAAATAAAAAAACAGCACCTTTTGGTGCTGTTTGTAACAAAACTCATCAAAGTTTTGCGAATATTTAAGACGGGTTTTAAAGCTTAGTCTTTTTTAAGATTTTCATTCAATAAAAACTCAACCAATGCTTTTTGAGCATGTAAGCGATTTTCTGCTTCATCCCACACTACAGCATTTTTGTGATCGAGCATATTTTCAGAAATTTCTTCACCACGGTGCGCAGGTAAGCAGTGCATAAATAAACAATCAGGGTGTGCTAAATCCATCAAGCGTTCATTCACTTGATAGTCTGCAAACGCTTTTTCACGAATTTTTTGTTCTTCTTCCTGTCCCATGCTTGCCCAAACATCGGTCACAATCAGATCAGCATTCACTGCTGCATCCTCAGCAGAATCGACCAATTCTACGCAGTGTGCAAATTCAGACAGGAAGCGCTGTTCTGGCTCATAACCTTTCGGTGTCGCAATTTTTAAATTAAAGCCCCACATGTGTGCTGCTTCAATATATGAGTTACACATATTGTTGCCATCACCAATCCACGCCACAGTTTTACCTTCAATTGAACCACGGTGTTCAACATAGGTTTGCATGTCTGCAAGGAGTTGGCATGGGTGATGATCGTCAGTTAAGGCATTGATCACAGGAACTTTAGAGTAAGAAGCAAAGCGTTCTACAATGTCGTGACCAAAGGTACGAATCATCACAATGTCAAGCATACTTGAAATGACGCGTGCAGAATCTTCAATTGGCTCACCGCGACCTAATTGTGTGTCACGTGATGATAAGAAGATCGCGCTACCACCAAACTGACTCATGCCAGCTTCAAACGATACACGGGTTCGGGTGCTGGATTTTTCAAAAATCATACCCATGACTTTGCCAGGAAAAGGCTGGAAAACTTCATTGTTATGCTGTTTACGCTTAAGCTCAATGGCGCGTTGCAAAATTTGATTCAGTTCTAAAGTCGATAAATCGCGTAATGTTAGAAAGTGACGTAGAGCCATTCGTTACTCCACAATAATTGCTGAATGAGAAAAAACAACAATTAGTTGTTGGTTGGTTAAGTGAAAAAGGGAATCGGCTAATATACTATAGGATGCAGAAATTGCAAAAAATCTAAGCTTTTTGATGAGCGTCTAGAAAGCGATCTACACAATAACTTACATAATTGGTTGTTTCTTGTACTGTTTCTTGTTTTGGAATACCCATGATGATACGCCATTCAAAATTTCTTAAAATACCGAAATACAGTTGTGCAGAATAAATAGGCTGTTCACAGCAAATTAAACCTTGCTGACTGGCATGTTCCAATACTTTGGCAATACAAAGTTGCACATGCAAAGGGCCGCGCTCATGTATGTGTAAGGCAATATCAGGATTGCGCTGACTTTGCTCTAATACCAGACGCATAAAGGCTGCATTTTCTGGTTCCAAAATATGATGATAAAAATTCAATAAGGTTTGAATCAAATAACCACGTAAATTTGAATCAATTTGTTCAAAGGGAATGTGAATATCCTGAAAAAATTTATCACGGCGATAATCACAAATAGCTTTGAATAACCCTTCTTTATTGCCAAAGTATTTATAGATCGACGCTTTAGAACCGCCTGCGTGTTGCACAATATCATCTAAGGATACGGCATCGTAACCACGCTCTAAAAATAGCTCAGTTGCACTGACTAATAACGCTACACATCGCTCATGACCACGCTTGGTTGGTGGTATATCTTTACCTAAAGGAGCGAAATGGGCGAGTTCGTGCATATTGAGTAAAAATCATCAATTAAATAGAAGGGAGATTGTCATTATAACAAATATATGTACAGCGTGCTGTGTCGAAGTGTACTTGCACATGGCATGATTTGAGCTGAAAAAGCCATATTTTTAGAAAATAGTTTAAATTTTGCTTATTTAGTGTACTAAAAAGCTGTGTTTATCAAAAATAAAGAATAACCAACATCACGAAAATTTATTGTGCAATAAATTTGAAAATTATTTGACTAAAGTTTTAGAGTATAGATTCTAAAAAGCCATGGCGTGATCTCGCATTCTCGATATACTCGAATCTCGAAAAATATAGTAAGAAAAGCGGAAAGGAAGATGACAGAACAAACATCTGCGGGCTTAAGATTCAGACAAGCCTTGGAAGTCGAAAAGCCATTACAAATTATCGGCACGGTAAATGCTTATGCTGCCATGATGGCAAAACAAGTGGGCTATAAAGCCATTTATTTATCTGGTGCTGGTGTTGCCAACTATTCTTACGGTTTACCTGACTTGGGCATGACCAGTTTAGACAACGTCTTGGAAGATGTACGTCGTATTACTGAGCGTGTTGATACACCATTATTGGTGGATATTGACACAGGTTGGGGCGGTGCATTCAATATTGCCCGCAGTATTAAACAAATGATTGCTGCGGGTGCTGCTGCAGTTCATATTGAAGATCAGGTTGCACAAAAGCGTTGTGGACATCGTCCAAACAAAGAAATTGTAACCCAGCAAGAAATGGTTGATCGTATTAAAGCGGCTGTTGATGCGAAAACCGATTCAAACTTTGTAGTCATGGCACGTACTGATGCCTTGCAAAAAGAAGGTTTACAGGCGGTTATTGACCGTGCTTGCGCATGTGTGGAAGCGGGTGCAGATGCAATTTTTGCAGAAGCTATGACTGATATTACCATGTATAAAACTGTATGTGATGCCGTAGGTGTACCTGTATTGGCAAACATTACCGAGTTTGGTGATACCCCTTATTACACCACTGAAGAATTGGCTGAGCAGGGCATTCGCATGGTGTTGTATCCACTTTCACCAACTCGTGCTATGCAAAAAGCAGCACTTGAAGTGATGCAATCCATTCGTAAAGATGGCACGCAAGTGAATGTCTTAGACAAAATGCAACAACGTAAAGAATTATACGAATTCCTTGATTATCATACTTTTGAAAATACATTAGACAAGCTGTTCAAACAGGAGAATTAAAAAAATGGCTGAAGGAAAAGTACTCACAGGCGCAGGATTGCGTGGACAAGTGGCAGGTAAAACCTCACTCTCAACTGTTGGTAAAAGTGGCGCAGGCTTAACTTACCGTGGTTATGATGTGCAAGACTTGGCAGAAAACTGTCAGTTTGAAGAAGTTGCATACTTGATTTTCTTTGGTGAATTGCCGACTTCAGAGCAATTGGCTGCCTATAAAGCAAAATTGAAATCTTTACGTGCATTGCCTCAAGCACTCAAAGAAGTGCTTGAGCGTATTCCTGCAGATTCACACCCAATGGATGTGATGCGTACAGGTGTTTCAATGCTAGGTAACTTAGAAACCGAACAGTCATTTGAACAGCAACAAGATGTAGCAGACCGCATCTTGGCGACTTTGCCAGCTATTATTTGCTACTGGTATCGTTATAGCCACGATGGCGTGCGTATTGAAGAAAATACGGATGATGATTCAATTGGCGCACAATTCCTGCATTTATTACGTGGTGAAAAACCAAATGAATTGCATGAACAAGTCATGAATGTGTCATTAATTTTGTATGCAGAGCATGAGTTCAACGCATCAACATTTACAGCACGTGTTTGCGCATCAACTTTGTCTGACATGCATTCATGTATTACAGGCGCGATTGGTTCATTACGTGGCCCATTACACGGTGGCGCGAATGAAGCAGCGATGGAAATGATTGAAAATTGGACATCGCCAGAAGAAGCTGAACGTGAAATGCTAGGCAAGTTGGAACGTAAAGAAAAGATCATGGGCTTTGGTCATGCGATTTATAAAGACAATGATCCACGTAACGGCATCATCAAAATCTGGTCTGAGCGTTTAGCGCAAGATGTAGGTGATACAGTACTTTATCCTGTATCGGTGCGTTGTGAAGAAGTGATGTGGCGTGAGAAGAAATTATTCTGTAATGCTGACTTCTTCCATGCGTCTGCGTATCACTTTATGGGTATTGCGACCAAACTATTTACACCAATCTTTGTGATGAGCCGTGTAACAGGTTGGGCAGCACACGTGATGGAACAGCGTGCAGATAACCGTATTATCCGCCCAAGTGCAGATTATACAGGCCCAGAATTGCGTAAAGTTGTACCAATTGCAGAGCGTTCGGCTGCTTAATTGGTTGTCTAAAAAGCTGTACCGTGCATGAACATCATGTGATGCAGCAGTTTAGGCTGAAGATAAGGTTTCATTGTTAAGCAATGGAACCTTATTTTTTTTGAGGTTTGGATGAGGGTAGTCAAAAATACAATGAGTAATTATTGAAGCGTTAGAGAATTAAAAAAGATCGGACGTACGATAGCGCATTTTTAAATATTTGATCATAAAAGAAGGTTGTTGTATTTTGTTTCTTAAGGTTGTAAATGGTTGCATGATTGGCTAAAATTTATTCCATAATTAATATGAGGAAAAAGCAATGTCACATGTAGCAGTTAAAATCGACAGCGATATTGTTGAATCAGCAAAGATTTACGGGATGGCTGAAAGTAGAAGTGCAACTAAACAAATTGAGTACTGGGCTAAAATTGGAAAAATCGCACAAGACAATCCCGATTTAACTTTTCAAGATATAGCAGATTTGTTGCTTAGTATGGCGCATGTCAAAGCAGGGAATACAACACCATATAGCTTTGGTTGAGTTCAATGAATATACAACAAACTCCCTTATTTGAACGGACAGTGAAAAAACTAACCAAGCAGCAGAAAAAAGATGTTGATAATGCCGTAATAACCGTTTGGAATAATCCTGATATCGGAGAAGCTAAAGTGGGGGATTTAGCAGGAGTATTTGTTTATAAATTTAAAATGGACAAACAGCTTGTGCTACTGGCTTACTCTGTGAGTGATGACGAAATCATGACACTCTATCTTTTAAAATTGGGCAGTCATGAGAATTTTTATAGAGACTTAAAAAGATAGGTTTACTTCAGGGTGCAGTACAAGTGTTTGTATCTTGCATTAGATCAATCAGGTCTTGAGCGACTAACAGAGTGAGCTGTTCTAGTTGTTGTAATGGATTGCCATCTAAAAAATATTTGTACTGAAAAGTTTGCTGCTGATAATGAATGGCGATAAAAAATGTCCCTACAGGTTTTTCTGGTGTGGCACTGCCGCCTGGTTTCAGTAACCCTGTGCATGCCACAATAAAATCAGCATGTTGAAATAGTTTTTTGCCTTGAACTGCCATGGCTTGTGTGACTTCTGCGGATTCAGCGGTATAGGTGGCAATTAAGTCACTATTCACATGCAAAATCTCACGTTTAATGCTTGGGTCGTAACTGACTAATCCACCAAGTAAAATATTGGCACCGCTATTTTTATAAATAGAAAACTGACTACATAAGTAACCTGAGCTGGCACTTTCAATAAAAGCCACAGTCTGTTGGCGTTGTTCAAGTATGGCACAGCATTGTTTGAGCATGATAAATCTGCAAGTGAATAGAATAAGTTGCTCAAGTGTACTGAATTTTGTCGACTTGTGCGAAAAAACATCAAAAAGTGAAATGCTAAAATAAGAATGTTCACGATTTAACTGCCTATAAATACAGCAAAATTTACAATTATAGGTTTAATCGTGGCATGAACGGTGATACAAATAAAAGTAAAGCAAAAAGTAATAAAAAGGATGCTGTGATGAAAACAACGGTGAAATATATCGTTTTAAAAAGTTTGGACTATCAACTTGGTACATCATTATTTGAGGATGAAATTGATGCTGATGCACAATATTTTGACCAAATTCCAAGCATTATTGAATATCAAAACTTGCGCTTTAAAGTGGTGAGTAAAGAACAAAAGCGTTTACAGTTGATTGAGGAAAATGAAGAACATCAAACCATCATTGTCAGAGTTTTGGTGATTTAAAGTCATTTCAATCTAGATTAGTCAGAGCTTCAATATAACAGCAGAATGATTGAGCATCAGTGGAGCGTATCGAAGTTGGTGTTTTTTTAGTCACTGGATGCAAAAAATTGTATTTCACATCACAAGAAAAAATTGAAGAATTGATTAAAAATGCTAACTACGTCACATATTTGTGTTGGTATTTTTGTAGATTAGCATTTTTCAAACGGGCTGTAATGGCTTAAATAAGCTTATGTTTTTTAGATCAATTTTTATTTAAACAGACTGATAATTGAGATAGAGAGAAAATTAATTAAAATATCTTAAAAATATAATCATGACAGATAGAACAAAATATAATTGAATTTTAACGTATTTTTTGAATGCGTGTTACATTTTGGTTTTTATTATATTGTTAAATAATAAAGTGTTTTTCTTAGATAAAATTAAAAAAAACAGTGTATTTTCTTTATTGGAATTGAGCATTTTTGTTATTGCTGTGTATAGTCCTTGCATCTCACAATAGTGAGGAAGTTTAAAGGGGCTAAATATAATGAATCATAATGCAATTATCATGATGACGCTGATCATTTTAGCTGTGGGATTTTCTCTAGGCATTTATGTGTATTTTGAACAAAAGAGAAAGCAAAATGAAGAAATTCAGCTGATCATTACAGAAGCAAGACAGGGTCTAGTAGAGTTAGATCGGAAATAATAATCTAGGTGTAAATCGTATACTTCGATGCGGATCCAATGGGATATGTTAAAGGTGAAAAATAGACTTAAAAAAGTAATTTTATGCCACTGTTTGTCGGTCAGATGACGATAAAATAAATGAACGAAACATAGCTGTAGTTTCTTAGTTTTCCCACATTCCCATGTGGGATTTTTTTTGTCTAAAATTTAGACTAGCGCAGTATTTATTAAGATAAGTCATTATTTTTATGTACAAAAGTGACCTTTATTATAAAGATCAAAATAAGGTGCATATTTCTGCATAAACCTACCACCTATTCCTATTCGTTCCCTACCACTCATTCCTATTCCAAGTCGGCCACTTAGGGTTTATTCAGTAATAGAATTACAAGAAGAATGAACCTCATAAAAAGTATTCAAATGCCAATATTGCACAACAGCGCTACTTATATCATTTAGCGATGAACTGATTTACGATTACGTTCGATGATCGATTAAAAAATCGAACTTACACAAAATAATTTACAGGCTCTAAAATACGTTTAGTACTTTTAGCAGTATTAATAACAATACCACCACCTTTCTTCGCAACCGTTACCATCCCTGTACTAATCGCTGCTGAAAGACCATTGAGTGCTGTTGTCATCTCCTAATTTTGGTGGGTATTTAGCCTTATCGACTACAGCCCCTTAAGCTGTCATTAAAAAGTAAACATGTATTCTTTTCCGAATTGGTTTGATACTCTCTCCACCCATTGCTCTATTTTATCAGCTGTCATGACTTGAAAATCTCGCCAATAATATTTCATCTGCTTCCATACGGTAATCCTCCCTAAAAATAATTGAGTTTAAAAGTAGAAAATCGAATAACCTTGATTTAAGGAGATTTTCTATGAAAACATCTAAGTATTCAGACAGCTTGATCATGAGTATCTTGAAGCAAGCTGAAGCAGGAACACCCATACCGAACTTGTGCCGCGAACATGGTATGAGCTCTGCTACATTCTACAAGTGGAAGTCCAAATATGGCGGCATGGATCTTTCAATGATGACGCGGCTTAAAGAACTTGAGGCTGAAAATGCCCGTTTAAAACGCATGTATGCTGATGAGCGGCTAAAGTCAGACATCTTGCAAGATGCACTTTTAAAAAAGTTTTAAGGCCTGTTCAGCGAAAGTCACTTGCTCAGCAAGCTACTGAGCAATTTAAGATTTCAATCAGCATGGCCTGCTTAATTTTTAAAGTCAGTCAAACGTGTTATCGCTATAAAGCTCGTTTAGATGAAGAGAATCAACAGATTGCCGAATGGTTGATTCAATTAACCAATGATCATAAAACATGGGGCTTCAAGCTTTGTTTCCTGTATTTGCGTAATGTTAAAAAATACAAATGGAACCACAAACGTGTCTATCGCATTTATAAGGAGCTTGAGCTTAATTTAAGAATCAAGCCTAATAAGCGGATTAAACGAGAACAGCCTGAAACCCTTGCAGTACCGACAGCTAAGAATGAATCATGGTCAATGGACTTTATG
>NZ_KB849689.1:432514-434872 GCF_000368785.1 Acinetobacter towneri DSM 14962 = CIP 107472
GAGGGCGTTCAAAATTCTGTGTCAGTAAATTTGACTAGATTTTAATTATATCATCTAATCGACCTTCAAAGTAAATGGATAATTGAGTAATCGTTTGTCCCCATTCCTGAATAGGCATTGTCCATTTTTCTGATGCCTGTTGAATACCAATATACAGTAATTTCATCAGACTATCCTCATTGGGGAAAGCTCCTTTGGTTTTGGTTAGTTTGCGGAATTGACGATGTACGGCTTCAACGGCATTGGTGGTGTAAATCGGCTTCCTAATCGCTTTAGGGTATTTGAAATAGGCGGATAGTAGATGCCATTTGGTACGCCATGACTGAATGACCACACCATATTTTTCGCCCCATTTTTCTTCTAGCTCATCCAGTGCTACTTCTGCCGCCCCTTTGGTATCAGCACGGTAAATTGGCTTTAAATCAGCCATAAATGCCTTCTGATCTTTACTGGCAACATAGCGTAAAGAATTACGAATTTGATGAACGATACACAGTTGTATTTCTGTTTGAGGGTAAATCGCTGCTATGGCTTCGGGGAAACCTTTTAGTCCATCTACACAGGCAATCAGAATATCCTGAACACCACGATTTTGTAGGTCTGTCAGTACACTAAGCCAATGGTTCGCCCCTTCGCTTTCCGACAAATGCAAGCCGAGTAGTTCCTTCTTACCTTCAACATTTAAAGCTAAAATGGTATAGATCGCTTTGCTCACATAAACACCTTTATCCTTCACTTTGTAATGTATGGCATCTAACCAAACAAAGGGATAAATTGTATCGAGTGGGCGTTGTTTCCATGCTTGTAACTGAGGGAGGAGCTTATCTGTAATATTGGTGATAGCACCATCTGAAATCTCCAATCCATACATATCAGCAACATGCTTTTGAATATCACGATAGCTCATACCAAGTGCATAGAGTGATATGATTTTATTGTCAATTTCTTCTGATAATTTGGTCTGGTTCTTTTTAACTAACTGTGGCTCAAATTCACCATTTCGATCTCTAGGGGTTTCAAGCTCAAATGAACCTGATGTAGATTTTACTGTCTTGCGAGTATAGCCATTGCGGCGATTACCTTGTTTCGGATTCGCTTCAATGTAATTCTCGATTTCTGCTTCAAGAGCAGCTTCGGTCAGCTGTTTAATTAAAGGGGTGAGTATGCCATTTTCTCCAGTCAGTGCTTGTCCTGACTGGAGTTGTTTTAAGGCTGTTTCAAAATCAAATGTAGTTGCCATAATGCATCATTCCTGTTTTTAACAGTTTAAGGAAATGACACAGTTTTTTGAACACTACCCAATTGAGTGCATATTTTGAGTTTTATAATCTGAAACGACCTCATTCAAGTCTAGACAAAATGACACCAAATGAGTTTTACTATGATCAGCTACCCCAACAAAACAAGGTGGCTTAACTAGAGCAGAACATCACTTATAAATACGCTTTTAGTTGTTCAAACAAGTGGGACCACCTCTAAATTGAGTAAATCTAGACTTTTACATTTAGAAAAAATTACCTTATTTACAATGTTATCTTTGTATTCAAAAAAATGATCTTCATATAAAAACCAAGTAAAATAAATAGTATTATTATTCCTTGCTGCCCTTTTACTGAAATCATCAAAGGTTTCTTCTAAAGTGATTCTGTAATTCTCAGATAATAAACCTTTAGGATAGAAAAATTTTTTACAATTTTCATCATTTATCACATTGCTATAATAGTAATTATCATTTAGTAAGTTTTTTAGTGAATTTATAAAGCTAGTCACATAAGTAGGAGAGTCTAAAGTTCCTAGATACTCCCCCTCAATACATAAACGCAATGGGATGAAATTACTATTCTGATAATTTCCATCAAACTCTATAAAAACTTGATCGTTTCCAATTCTATTCATTTGCTATCTACCATTTTTATCAAGTCAGAAGGGACATCAGAAATCTTGATATTTCGTTCCTTTCCTGAGGACGTAATACCTTTTGTCGAACCATTCCAATGGAAATTGCCATTACCATCATCTTGAAACCTATGATAAATGACCTTCCCATCTTTATTTTCAATTGCCCATCTATTTTTTGGATCACTATCAATTTTTACACTGTTTTCCCATAATTTTACATGATTGTCAGGAATTATTGCTTCAGTAGAGTTATAAGGCATATTTCCATCTTTCAAGTCATGATGTCCTGGATTTTCATAATATTGTGTTTCAACATTAATAACTTTATCTTTAGTTGATGGCTTGGTGCCTTCGACTATGTAATGGCTTTGTTGCACAAACCTATCTGTAAAGGCTTTTTCAGCGATATAATTTTCAAATGAAGAAGCCTACACACAAAATCTACCGCACAACCAATTG
>NZ_KB849689.1:435392-551307 GCF_000368785.1 Acinetobacter towneri DSM 14962 = CIP 107472
CATGCGGTGATTCCACCTAGAAAAAATGCGAAACCATGGAAAGATACAAAGAGTAGCTCGCTAGAGCGAAATGAATTACTTCGAACAGTTAAACATTTAGGCAGGACATTATGGAAAAAATGGTCAGGCTATCATCGCCGCAGTTTGGTGGAAACCAAGATGCATTGCATCAAATTATTAGGCGATAAATTAATGGCAAGAAGCTTTCCTAGTCAGGTGAATGAAATTCATGCACGTGTAGCAGTCCTCAACAGATTTACGGAATTAGGTCGACCACTTACCCAAGTTACGCCTTAAATTTGGCTCAATTAGGGGCGCTTTGCATTTCAAATCTTTGTGCAACAAAGCCCTATGTAATTACCAATAGTATTATTACTTTCGTCCTTATGTATGCCTAAAATCAGCAAAAAATCTATTTTTTAAATTCAGTAATATTAATAGGCTGATCTTTGACTAACTCAAGTACTCCTTCACCACCTTTAAAGTGAATAGATACACCATCATCATTGCTCAGTAAAATACCGCTACCAGATACAGCACGTTTTAAATGATAAACTGTGTCTGAATTATCTACCATTTCTGCAGTTTCAAAATTATCTGAAGATTTTAATTCAATGGTTAAATCTTGTGGGCCATTAAAATAAATAACTTGTGTTTCTGCAGGTGCATTACTTTGTACTTTTTCTTGGCTCACTTCATTATTTAAATTTGAGTTACATCCCATTAAACCGAATGCAAGTAATGTTGCCCCTAAAATATATTTCATTTTTGTACCTTTTCTAAAAAATTGAAGCAAACTTATACTAATGACTTTAACTTTTGATAAAAAGATGGAATTACACTTTTATACTAAATTTTACTGAAAGTAATGAAGCTAAAGTTGACTAAATAAATCAGGAATTGTCTTCTTTAAAAATTAATGCAAAAAAATATAGCAATATATGTTTCTTTAAATAAAACCTACATACACTCACATTCCTTGATCTTGAATTATTGTACGCTCATGTCATCTTAATTTTTGAATTTCAGCTATGATTAAAAATAAAATGTACGATGCTCAGGTTTTACAGCAACAATATGAGCAATGGCATGATTTACATCGACAGATGCGAGAAGCGCAGCAAAAATGGCAAGCTGCAGAAAAGCTCTGGCAAGAATTACAGGCCTATTATCAAAGTGAACAATGGCTTGAGGACTATGAAAATGCGCCTGAACTTAGCTGCCGCGAAGGGGAATATTCTATATTATCGCAAGATACGCTATGGAATGCTTTAGAAGAGCGTCGCCAACAGGCAATTGATTGGATGAAACTGAGTTTAAGTGTGATTGAGAATTAAACTTAATCCAAACTTACATCTAATTTATTTTGATCAATAAAACTATCATCACAGTTTTATTCAGTAAATTTACTGCATATCTAATCAGTTATGTTATTTTGAGTTGGTTTGAAGAAATTAAAAACGAGTATCAACATGAAAAAGTTATATAGTGTTTTGGCTGTTTTAAGTGTGGCAACTTTAGCTGCGTGTAGTAATCAGCCTATCAATGAACAAACTCAGGTGCCACAGACCATGCAAAATTGTGTCCCAGAATCTGCTGCGCAGTTAGTTGGTAAAACAGGTTTGACTGAAACACAAATTAAAGCGCTTACCCGAGCTGAAATTGTGAGAATGGTTACACCAGGTCAGCCTGTAACAATGGATTATCGTATGAATCGAGTCACTGTGGTGGTCGATCCGAAAACTAAAATTATTATACAAGCTTCTTGCGGCTAAAAATTTTTAAGAAATTTTCTCAATATTACCCTGAAAATTTGCTCTGATTTTCAGGGTTTTGCGTTTTAATCAGCCAATCACTCAAAATTAAAGGACTACAGTGTTAATATATCGGTTGTCATAAAATTTTAGATCAGGTCAGATAATGCACTTATTTATGTGTTTGAAAAATCAAGGAAATACACATTGATGCAAGCCTTGAATATATCGACACGCTTAGGTGGATTCTACTTTTTCTACTACGCAATTGTTGGGACGTTTTTGCCTTTTTGGAGCCTGTATTTAGAAGATCAGGGCTTTAATTATCAGGAAATTGGTGTTTTATCTTCTATTGCCATTTTAACGCGCTTTTTCGCGCCTTTTATTTGGGGATGGATTGCCGATAAATCAGGCAAACGGATGCTTTTGGTGCGCATCGCAACTTGGATGGAAGCCAGTATTTGGTTACTGATTTTTATTGTTCCGAATAGCTTTCAGTCTGTTGCATTACTCATGCTAATTTTTAGCTTTTTCCAAAACGCAATTTTGGCACAATTTGAAGGCGTGACTTTGTTTTGGTTGGGCGAGAAACGTGCGGAACTCTATGGCAAAGTGCGTAAATGGGGCTCTATAGGTTTTATTGTCGGGGTTTTTGGCATAGGTGCTATTTTGGAAATTATACCAATCTCCATGTTACCGATGTTGCTACTCAGTATTTCTTTACTGGCATTTCTATGGTCATTCAGTATTCAAGAACCAAGCTCCGCACCCATTGCACAAAAACAACTTGAACCCTTATTGCCTATTTTAAAGCGCCCAGTAGTCTATTCATTTTTTATAATTGAATTGATTTTACTGTTTTCGCATGCACCATTTTATAGTTTTTATAGTAATTTTTTAAGTCAGGCAGGATTTAGCACAAGTCAGATCGGTTTATTGTGGTCTGTCGGGGTGGTTGCTGAAATCATTATGTTTGCCTATGCGAGTTTGTTTTTAAAGCGTTGGTCTTGGCGTTCACTGGTTGCCGTATGTTTAATTTTAACAGGCTTACGTTGGGTGATAGTTGGTTTATTTCCATCCATATTTTTTGCACATTTTTTTGCACAAAGCATCCATGCCTTTAGTTTTGGATTATTTCATATCATTGCCATGCGGGTGATTTTTCAAAACTTTTCTGCAGGGCAACAAGGTCGTGGGCAAGCACTTTACAGTACCATGTGGGGTTTAGGTGTTGCACTGGGGAGTATTTTGGCAGGGCATTATTGGGATATTGTTTCAGGCGAATGGATTTTTATTTTTGCAGGATTATCTACACTCGTTGGTCTGTGTTTTATTTGGGGATTGCCAAAGCAATTAGAATCGCAGTCAATGTCGAGTGATACCAAAGCCTAGATTGGTGATTTTGCAGTGATACCGTTCTTTTATCAAAAATAGAAGCAAGCAAAGTTGGATGGGTATAGTTTGCTTGCTTCTTACTAATTGATTGCTACATTAAATACGGATTTTAGCGTATTGATGCCACCACGGTTGAGCTGCTTCGAGTTGTGCAGCCAGTTGTAAAAGCACATCTTCACGTGCAAAAGGCGCAATAAACTGCGAACCCAATGGTAAGTTATCTTTATTCCAATACAAAGGCACAGACATTGCAGGCAGCCCTGTAATATTGGCAAGTTGAGTAAATGGCACCCATTTTAGGTTTTCTTTGACAATGCGGTCGACCAATTTACCTTGCGCTAACCAATGTGCTTTACCTGCATGTAATAGTGTTTTTAAAATTGGTTTTTGCCATGCAGGGGTTTTCACTTCGCCATTTTTCGGTGCAACTGAAGCTGTTGCAGGAATGAGGTATAAATCATAACGCTCAAAGAATTGATTCATTTGTGCGACATATACCCCCCAATTATTCAAATTGCGAATGTAATCTACTGACGTGGTTTTTGCGCCAAAGGCAGCCAAAGCCAAAGAGTCTAGCTCAAAATTATCGGAATGATTTGGCAGGCGAGTTTGAATTTCAGCAATTAAATAAGCAAATTGGCTAAACCATGTGGTAATGAAATCTTTGGCCAATTGCATGCCATCAATAGCAGGACGGTCTTCAACCACTTCATGCCCTAAAGATTCTAAAAGCTGTACGGTTTTTTGAATGGCATTGATGGCATCTTGTGAAACAGCTGTACCAATCGGAGATTGGGTCGAATATGCGATTCTTAATTTTTTTGGCGCTTGCTGAATTGCATCTAAATAACTGCGTTCAGGAGCTTCAATTTTGAAAAGTGAATGACCATCTGCGCCATGCGTTGCATCGAGCATTGCCGCACTGTCACGTACACTTTTACTTAAAATATGTTGCATCGCTGCACCATGCATGGCTTCACTGAGTTGTGGCCCCCACGGGGTGCGTCCACGACTTGGTTTTAAACCAAACAAACCACAGTAAGACGCAGGAATACGAATTGAACCACCGCCATCACTTGCCCCTGCAATCGGCACAATACCTGCCGCAACTGCAGACGCAGAACCACCAGAAGAACCACCACTATTGTGTTTCAAATTCCATGGATTTTTACATGCACCCCAAGCATCTGGCTCGGTTATCCCTTTAATCCCAAATTCAGGCGTGTTGGTACGTCCAAAGGTAACGATTCCGCTATTTTCCCAACGATTTACAATTTCTGCATTTTGTTCTGCAAGATGATGCGCACGTTTTAAACCCTGACAACCAAATGAAGTCGGATAGCCTGCATATTGTTGAAATAAGTCTTTGACTAAAAAGGGCACACCTGCAAATGGGCCTGTTAATTTTGTTTGTGTGCGCTGCCGTGCATGTTCATGCATAGGAATAATAATGGCATTTAATTGTGGATTGGTTTGTTCAGCACGTTGTAACGCAATATCTAATAATTCTGAGGCCTGAACATCCTTTTTGGCAACCAGCTCTGCCAAGCCTAAAGCATCATATTGGAGGTATTCTGCAAGTTTCATTTCAATCCTGAAAATCTGTATTGTCAAATTGATGTTGTATGCTATTTTTGTTTAAGAAGCAAGAATGACCCGATTACGACCTTGCATTTTTGCCTGATCTGCCTGAATAATTAAATCTTGTAAAGGGAGATTGGTGGGTAAGTGTGTATGTGACACGCCCATGCTTACTGTAAAATGAATGAGTTCAAGGTTTTCTAAATTTAACGCTTGATGTTCAATACACATACGAATACGTTCTGCAATGCGTTGAGTTTTATTTAAGTTATTATTGTTCAGCAAAATAATGAACTCTTCACCACCAATGCGACAAAATAAATCGTGATCACGTAAATTGCTTTTAACGATGTTAGAGAGATGTTGCAAAGCACGGTCACCGACATAATGCCCATATTGATCATTCATTTTTTTAAAATCGTCGATATCTAACATAATTAAAGACAATGAATGATTGTTTTTATGCTTTAAAGCTTTTTCACTTAACTGAGTAAAACTACGGCGGTTCAGTGTTTCGGTTAAACTGTCATGATTTGCCAAATACAATACTTCTCTATACAACTGATTTCGGTTTTGGCTAATCACACATAAAATTAACGTGGCAAGACCTAAAATAATTAAACCCACACGAATAGAAATAATGGTGGTTAAATAACTCGAATTCACTTGATCTATAAACAAGCCTGTGACGCTGTGATACAGAGTTAAACAGACCAAGCTATTAATCAGTGCCAAATTAAAAATTTGATAGCTGGCAGCTGCCCAAATTAACGCAGCCAATGGATATAATAGTGCGCCTGGCCCATAGAAAATATGGGTGCAGGCGATAGAGATCAGTAATGCAAAAAAGGGCAAGATATCCTGAATTTGAGTTTCTTTAGCATATTGATTATTTATAAGTTTTTTGAATTTAGACCAGCCTGGGGCAGCCAAAATTAAAGGTAAGACAATTACCGCATTTAAAATTTCACCAGACCACCAAGTAAAAAAATCAATCCAACGATTTTCTTTTAACATAAAGGTGTGCGGCAAATTTGGCAGCAGAAGAATGGCAAATAAAGCCCCAAAGAAACAGCCTAAAGTTACAGCAATAATATGTGGATATAGCTCTGACACATTATTATTGCTCGCTGGAAGTTTAGCGCGGGCAAAATTAAAGAAAAACAACCCACTAAAAACAGCTACAAAGTTGGAAAGCGTTAAACCTAGCGTCATCAGGAAAGTATTGTCTGTGACCAAATCGGCGCCCATATAGCCAAAAAAAGCACCCAAAATTCCACCAAAACTTTTTAAAGATGGAAAGCGAATGAGTAGCCCCAACAAGAGGGCGTTGCTTGGCCAAAAAAAAGAAAAGTAGCTAAGTGGGCGAGTAAAAATACCCAATAAACAAGAAAAAAATACCACAACGGCTAGCAGTCCAAAGGCAAATATTTGCTTTTGAGTCGAAGATATAGTTTGCGGTATGCTAAAGTTTTGCAAGTACTAAACTCACTTTTGCAATGGGTTGATAATTAAGAAAAAAACTTGAATGAGTGTGACGTTCACAACAGAAAGGCGATCATATCAAATAACCATTACCTACAAAGTCGATTAAATGTAAACCAAGTCACATTTTCGTTAAATAAAATTGTTGTCTTATGTTTATGCTTGCAGATTTGGATTAAAAATATGCTAAGTTGTCTAAACGGTTTATATCTTTAAATAAATGTATGAAAAAAATATATCTAACCACAGTTTTAAGCTTATGTTCTGTCTGCGCGATTGCGAATGAAAATACAACAATAGATTCAGCCAAGTTAACGCCAGTAGCAGCAGAAACGACCAATAAATTTCGTGTGGTGACCCGTCCAGAAATTGTGGGGCTGTGGGGCATGCAAATCCCAAATAATCGTAAATGTATTGAATATTACAACTTTAAAAGTAATAGCGATGTGGTGATTAAAAGCGGTCAAGAATGGTCTGCAGGTGTATATGATTATCAACCTTCACAAGACCCTGCAAATTCGTTACCGGCTTTAATTTTGCAAGTTAAATATGACAATAATGAAGTGGATTGTTCTGGATATCAGGAAGACCAAACAGGGGACATTTCACAATATTTTGTAAAATGGAAAAATGCGCACACCATTAATTTCTGTAGTAATGAAAAAGCAGAACAATGTTTTGCGACGTTGTACCGCGTCCTGCCTTAAACTTTTCATTATTTGGTCTATTAGAGATCTTTTATAAACTCGTACCCCTCATCCTGTAGCGCGTGTATTGATCATCTAGAGCGCTAAAGCACAAAAGTAGTGAATTTCAATCTTTCATTAGACGAATTATTGATGATCATTTTTCGAATCCAGAATCAATTAACAAGAGCGACACATTTTAGTGAGTTGAAAAGTTAGGTGAATTCTTAGAATCATTAGACTTTTTCAACCAGCAATGACCTTATTACATAAATTTGGAGCAAGCTGTGATTTAAAGGTTTGAGGAAATTTAAATATAATTAAAACATAGTGTTAGATTTTTGTTTCAACAAAGCTCTTACAAATAAGACTTTATTTTCTCTTATTCATATACGAGTGTACGAGTGCATTTTAATTTAATGAAAATTTTATCGTCTTGCTGAAAATAAAAACGGCTACCGAGCCATGCAAGAATTTTTGCAACACATGGCTCGGTAGTAAATTCACAATTATGCCTCGTCAATTTCTACAGGATTTAGACTTTTGGCAGAGCTTGCTTTAAATGGTGCGCCAATTTGCTTTAAATCTGAACCTGATGGTGCTTGATACACTTTTAAGCCAAACTCAGGAATAATCGCCAGCAAATGATCAAAAATATCGGATTGAATACTTTCATATTCTTTCCATGCAGTGGTTTTGGTAAAGGCATAAATTTCTAGCGGTAAACCTTCACTGCTTGGCTGTAGTTGGCGAATAATCAATGACTGAGATTGATTAATGCCAGGATGCTGTTTCAGATAAAATTCAACATAGGCACGGAACGTCCCTAAATTGGTTAAACGGCGTTGGTTGTATTGTGATTGATTTGCTAACTGCTGATTAAACTGCTCAATTTCTTCATTTTTGCTATGTAAATATTGATCCAATAACAAAAACTCTTTAAGTTTGCTTTGTTCATGGTCAGTCATAAAGTGCACAGAACTTTGATCAATTAAAATGGCACGTTTAATACGTCGGGCACCAGCTTCCTGCATGCCACGCCAGTTTTTAAAGGTATCGGTAATGAGTTTATTGGTTGGAATAGTGGTCAGGGTTTTATCCCAGTTTTGCACGGTGACTGTATGTAATGACATATCAATGACATCACCATCGGCATTTAAAGAAGGCATTTCAATCCAGTCACCAATCCGTACCATATCGTAGGAAGAAATTTGTACCGAAGCCACTAGAGATAAAATGGTATTTTGGAAAACCAACATCAAAACAGCAGCCATCGCACCAAAACCTGCGAGTAAGGTAAACACATCTTTTTTCAGGAAAGTGCCTAAAATCATGAGGGCACAGACCACATAAATAATGAGTTTAACTAACTGCAAATAGCCCTTAATTGGCTTGTTGCGTGACTTAGGGTTGCGTTGATAGAACAGGTTAAAAATATTTAAAAATTCAGAAATTGCCAATGCAATGGTCAGGAATATAAAGGCTTGCGCACCCATTTGCACAAAGCTTTCTACTTTATCTGACAAATGCGGAACGGTGGTGATGCCGTTCATAATCACGACAGCTGGGACAATGTTGGCAATACGTCGGATGACACTATGCTGTGAAATAATTTCACTATTGGCAAAGGTCATTTTAGAAATCAGTTTGCGAATCCCGCGCACTACAATTTGCTTGGCAATAAAGTTGGCTAAAATTGCCAGTAGAATCACAATACTGAGTGAGGTCAGCATTTCTAACCAAGGGTATTGGTTATACCATTCCTGAATATTTTGAATAAAATTAAATTCTTGCAAAAGGTCCTCGCTTTAAGGTTGCTGATTTTCGTCTGCACGGCACTTAGAATTTTGGCCTGCAATTCACCTTAATTCTTCATTGATGTATGAAATTGTTAGATAGTGTATCGACTAAAGTTTAAATTTGAAGGCTGAGTAACTTTTTGCTACATTTCAATTATTTGTTTTTACTGAAAGTTTTCAATCAAGTTGCAGTCATAATAAAAAAGCCAGTACAGATACTGGCTTTGAATAGATACCTAGCATAAATATTTGCATAAATACTTGCGTGATCTACCACATTAAATCATCTGGAATCACATAGGCTGCGTATGGATCTTCTTCATCTGTCGTGGCTTCATTTTTCTCGGCATTATTGACAATAATAAAGCCTTCCATTTTGCTATTAATACGTTCAGCTAAAGCTTTAGGCAGGAACGCATAACTGTCATTTTCTTTGGCAATCACCAAACTACCTGCCACGAGTGCATTGTAAATTTGTTGATTGATATACACTTTTTTAATCTTGCCATCTAAAAACTGATAAGCCACTTCACCATCGGTATCACGAATTTTATGCTGCTGAATCATTTGCATAATTGCTGCTTTCAGTTCTTTTTCCTGTAAAGCGGCTTTCTTTTCTTGCTCAATAGCTTGGTCTTTGGCGAGTTTTTCTTGCTGTGCCTGTGCAATTTTGGCTTTCACTTCAGCATCTTTACTTTCACCTGTGCGCTGTTCGTGTAAGGTTTGTTTAGACAGTTTTTTTGCTTTTTTATTATCCACTAAACCCGCTTTGAGCAATTGTGCCTGTAGTGCATTTTTAACCATGATAATTTCCGAAACTTAATGTTGAAGATGTCGATAGCGAAAATAAATAATCCAATACACCAAACTCAAACTTAGGCTGAGTCCTGCAGGTACCAGAAAAGAATTCAGTTTAAATGTAGGATAAATGGCTGCAGCGAGTAATCCACCCACAAAGAAACCAATTAAAATCAGTAGGTGTAAAACAATACGTCTTTTTTCAACTTGTAAGCCCCGCACTCGATAACCGAGGGCTAAGCCTAAATCGGTCAATACCCCAGATAAATGTGTGGTGCGGATGATGGTGCCTTTATAGTAGCTGATCATGGCATTTTGTATGCCCATGGCAACTGACGCCCAAAGCAGGGCATAACGTGGGAAATAAGGCAATAATACCCAGCAGATTAAAATAAAAAAAGCCACCAAACTCATGGGAAAACCATAGCGACGCCCTAAGCGAAAATTGCTATTTCCTAAAATGACGCCGCTATAAAATGAGCCAATCACGTAGCACAAAATCACCAGAAACAAGAAAATCATGGCTTCTGGTTTCCAGTCGATTAGCGCCATCGCCAAGATACTAACGTTACCAGTCATGTGCGAAACGGACTGGTGCAATACGGTCACCAATCCGAGTACGTTAATAATTCCAGCATTGACGGCTAGAAAAAAAGCACCAAATTGCACCCAAAGGGGTAAAGTTTGAAAAGGCATAATGAGTGATTGCGTAAGTTTCCTAACGCATTGTATCTTAACTCAAACCACGGTCAACCGCAGTAGTAAATAGCACATCGGTAGATGAGTTAAGCGCAGTTTCGGTTGAATCTTGCAATACGCTAATGACCATACCAATCGCAACAACTTGCATAGCAATATCTGAAGAAATACCAAATAAGCCACACGCTACAGGAATCAGCAGTAACGAGCCGCCCGCAACGCCTGAAGAACCACAGGCCGACACCGTTGCAACCACAGATAAAATCAGCATGGTGCTAAAATCGACAGAAATTCCTAAAGTATTTACCGCAGCTAAGGTCAAAACGGTAATGGTGACCGATGCGCCTGCCATGTTAATTACTGCACCTAACGGAATTGCAACACTTGCGGTTGATTCCTGTACGCCTAAACGCTTGGCTAAGTCTAAATTGACAGGGATATTGGCTGCAGAACTACGGGTAAAGAAAGCAGTAATGCCACTTTCGCGTAAGCATTGAAAAACTAAAGGATAAGGATTGCTGCGGGTCACAAATGCCACCATGATTGGGTTGATGACCAACGCGACAAAGAACATCGTACCTAACAAGACTGCCAATAATTGAGCATAACTGGCTAAGGTGCTCAAGCCTGCATCGGCAAATGTCACGGCAACCAAGCCAAAAATACCGAAAGGCGCAAAGTTAATCACCAAGCGAATAACGCGATTGACTGCATTGGCTGCATCATTCAACAATGCTTTGGTGGACTCTGTAGCATGGCGGAAGGCAATCCCTAAAGCCACAGCCCAAGCCAAAATACCAATAAAGTTGGCTTCGGCAATGGCAACTACAGGGTTAGCAACAAAACTAAGTAAAAGATTTTTCAAAATTTCAGCAAGACTGCCCGGCGGGGTTAATTCTGACTGTGTTGCAACATCTAAAAATAATGTACTTGGGAAAAGCGTACTTGCAATAACTGCACTGAGCGCAGCCAAGAACATACCAATCGCATACATCAGCATAATCGGTTTGATATAGGCATTGCTGCTTCCAATTTTAAAATTGGCAATCGATGCCATGACCAAAATAAAGACTAAAATTGGCGCAACAGACTTCAGGGCTTTAATAAATATATCACCCAAAAGGCTTAAATAGGGCGCAGATTCTGGAAATAAAATTGCAACAGCCACACCGAGTACAATTGCAATCATAATTCGGGAGACTAAACTCAAACGCAAAAAAGCTGAAAACATACGAAAACAAGGTTAAAGAAAAGCGGCTATTTTATACTGAAATATCCATGTGCTTAAAAATAATTTTTATATAAAAATTAAGTCTATATTTTTAAAAGTGATATTTATTAAACTACTTAAATTTCAGCAAGATAAACGTACTCTTTGATCAAAAAGCATGTGTGTTGAGCATCCAGTTTTAAAGATAAAATTAAAGATCAATTTCTTGATCTTTAAGTCAGTTCAGGCGCAAGCTCTTGCATGGCTAAATAATGTGAAAAAAAAACTTTTCCATTTAAATGCTGCAAAAGTTTTGAGTGTTGTAATTTGTCCATTACCGGGCCTTTAATTTCAGAAAAATGCAGACAAATATTCAATTTTTTTAGTTCAAGATTTAAATCTTCCAGCATTTCGAGTGCGCTTAAATCAATACTGCTAATACTCGAACAATTCACCACAACATGCTTTAACTGAGGGTTTTGACTGACTTGATTAATAAAAAAGCCTTTTAAAGTATTGGCATTTAAAAAGGTTAGATTTTCGTCAATTCGCATGGAAAGTACGTGTGGCGCGGTACGCACTTGATGCCGCTGAATATTACGAAAATGTTGTGTGCCTTCAAGTAAACCAATTACCGCAATATGTGGTCGGCTAATACGCCACAACATTAGAATAAAGGTAGATACAATTCCAATAATTAAACCTGTCGAAATATCAATCAATATGACGCCAAAGAACGTCACCCACATGGCTAGACCATCGGCTTTGGAATAACGCCAAGTTTCTTTAAAAGACTGAAACTCGACTAGTTTCCAAATTGAAACAATAATGGTTGCAGCCAAAACAGCCAGAGGTAAATCTTGGAAAAATCCCGTGAAGTATAAACTGACAATAACAATCATGATGGAGGTAAATACACCTGCCATTGGTGTTTTTGCACCTGCATCGGCATTGACCACGGTACGCGACAAACTGCCTGTGACGGGAAAAGAGGAGCTAACACCTGCGCCAAAATTGGCTAAACCGAGTGCAATCAGTTCCTGATTGCTATTTAAGTGACTACGTTGTTGTAAGGCGGTGGCTTGCGCAATAGACAGAGATTCCACAAAACTGATCATGGCAATCATGGCTGCGCCAGGAAGGAGTTGTAGAACAAGTTGTGCATTCCATTCAGGGAATTGAATAGGCGGAAATCCTGAAGGAATTTCTCCGACTGTTTTAATGCCGATTTGTTGCAAATGCAATGAATAAACCAAAGCAATTGAAACGATCACCAATACCAATGGCAAGGCTTTTAAGATAAAGCCGCTACCTCGAACACGCTCACGAATGGCATTACTGTTGATGATTTTAGGGGCATAAATTAGAAATAAAATGGCAGCAACACCCAAGAGCACGCTATAAAAATGGGTTTGTCCCATATATTTCCAAAAGCTGTATAAGAACTCAGGTAAGTTATTGGCTTTAAGGGGGATGTCTAACACAAATTTAAGCTGTCCAATCGCAATCATTAATGCAGAGGCAATAATGAAGCTTTTAATAACAGGATGGCTAATGAGTTGAATTAAAAAACCGAAGCGAAAAATCCCTAAAAGTAGCGAAATAATGCCGACCATCACAGCAAGTAAACAGGCTGCTTGAATATAAGCTGCCGAGCCGACTTCAAATAAAGGATTGAGCGTCGCAAAGGTCATCATAGAAATAATGGCGACTGGGCCAATGGACAAGGTTGGGCTGCCACCAACCAAGGCGTACATGATCATGGGGATCACGCTCGCGTATAAACCCATGACAGGAGGCAAACCTGCAAGCATGGCATAGGCCATTCCTTGAGGTACCAACATGGCAATGACAATAAACGCAGACAGCAGATCAGATTTCAATGTTTCTGCATTGTATTTTCGCAGCCATTGCCAAGCAGGCAGTACACGAGCCAAACGTGAATTGAAATCTGACATACTGAAATCTAAATCATAAATTTAGATATATTATGAACAAAAAATGCTAAGAAGTCTTTGAAATAGCAGGAGAGTATTCAAGTTTTATGGTGATGCCTGATAATACAGGCCTTATCATTTAGACCTGCGGGCAATAAAGTGCATAGAGGGTATTAAGTACCTGCACCATTTTTTCATCTTTAATTGAATAAAAAATTTGCTTGCCATCACGGCGGGTATTCACCACATCACTTTTACGCAGCATCATTAATTGTTGCGATAAAGTAGGCTGATGAATTTGAGTTATTTCTTCAATTTGCGATACGTTTAATTCTTGTTGAGATAAATGACAAAGAATTAAAAGACGGTCACTATTCGCCAAAGATTTTAAAATTCCAACAACGGTATCCGCAGATTCACGCATTGATGTGATTTCAAGACCATCGTTCATTGTTTTATTCTCTTAATTTACAGCTAACCCAATATATATTAGGCGGGAGTGGAAGATAAATTATATAACATAAATCATTATTTATATATGAGAACAAGTATCATTTAAGAAAAGATATCAGCCAATCATAAATAATGGGCTGATATTCTAATCAAAAAGTTGATAAAAAAGTGGCTGAGTTACAATAAAACCTATTTTTTCACCTGTTCAAAACTTTTTAATTCTTTCTCACTAAATTCACTCGATGCAGCTAATAACTCGTGAATTTCTGGGTTATACCAAGCAAAGTATTCAGACATTTTGGCACTAAAAGTATCATCTAGGCTTATCTGCGCAGCATTGTGTTGCAACAAGGCTTGCTGATCTAAACTGCTGATAAAACTTTTTAAGGTGGCACTATCAAAATAATATGCAGACTTAAATTGTGCAGAATCTGCAGCGCGTTGTAATACGGTTTTGGTCATTTTTTCCAAAACTTTCAGATTTAAAGGGATGTGTGCGCTATAACGCTGCAAAAGCCCTTGAATCAATACGAAATTATTTAAACTTGGTTTTGCCAGTTCAGCTAAGGCATAGAGTTCATGCTGTGTAGCTGGGTTCGGCTGTAATTGCAGATTTGCTTCTGTAACCCAATTTTGCTGAATAAAGTACGCCACAATTTTTTCGATTTCTTGAGAAAGTTCTTGCGCCGTCCATGCCAAGAAAAACTCTTGCTTCAAATATGGATAAATCGCCTGCAGTTTTTGCATTAAATCTGCGCATGATAATGCTAAATTTTGTTCATTAAACTGCTGCACAATTAATGCTACACACGCAGGCAAAATAAAGCAGTGCAAAATATTATTGCTAAAATAGCTCAATAAGATTTTTTGGCTTTCTGCGACTCGAATCTGTTCTACACCATCTTGGTTATAACGCTCAACTTGTTTAAGTTTTAGCGCATATTCAATAATTTCTTGTGGATTTAAACCCGTAATAATCATACGTGGGTCGTAGCACAATTGTTTGAGCAAACGTCGATATTGTTCAATTCGGGTGAGTAGTTCATCTTGCGTCAATGCGTGCTGATCGGCATTTAATAAAATCAGAGAGATGAGGGCGATTGGGTTAATCACCACAGCTTTATTGATATTTTCCAAAATTGCATGCGCAGTATGATCTACCGTGTGAATCACAGAGGTCGGTAGTTCATCATTTATGTTCAGTTTTACATCGCGTGCTTGGTTGGCAGTTAAAACATCATCTAAAAATACAGGTTCGCCAAAGTTGACATAGACCTGACCAAAGACTTTTTCAATTTTACGGGCAGAATTTAAAATACCCCATAAAGATTCGGCTTCTTTCGGTTTACCGTTTAATTCATTTAAATAGGATGTGCCTTCAATCAGTTTTTCATAACCAAAATATGTCGGAATAAATGCAATTGGTTTGGTTGCTCCGCGTAAATGGCTTTGAATGGTCATCGACAACATGCCTTTTTTCGGCGGTAACAATAAACCTGTACGTGAGCGTCCACCTTCAATGAAGTATTCGAGTGGGGTGTTGCGTGACAATAAACTGTGTAAATATTCTTTAAATACCGAGGTGTATAATTCATTGCCGCTGAAAGTACGGCGAATAAAATACGCACCTGCACCACGCATTAATTGACCCACAATTGGTAAATTTAAATTAATACCTGCTGCAATATGCGGCACCATCAAGCCACGATTAAAAATCACATAAGACAGCAACAAATAGTCGATGTGGCTACGATGACAAGGGGTATAGACGATTTCATAGTCTTTGGCGAGTTCGCGTACCGTGTCAAAGTGATGCACTTCAATGCCATCATAGAGCTGTGTCCAAAGCTTGGTCAGTGCCAGTTCAGCAAAACGCAAAGTCGAATAAGAAAAGTCCGATACAATTTCAGTTAAATAGCTTTTAGCACGGTTTTCTGCTTCAAACATACTGACTTTTTGTTCGATACTTTCTTTACGAATAGCTTGTTGTACTGCTTCACTTTTCATCAACGCATGAATCAAATTACGGCGGTCAGATAAGTCTGGGCCTAAAATCGCTTCTTTGTGTTGATTAAAATTGTGTTCCAGATGTTGCTCAATAAAGTGCGCAGGCGATAAGTGTGGTTGTTGTTGTGTGGCTTGTTCAATAAGCTGACGTAAGGAAATTGCTTTATGAAACTCGATGTAGTTATCACGTGAATAGAGCGAAATATTAATGGTTTGTTTAAGCTTGTTTGGCGTAGACCATGCATCGGCAAATAATGCTTTAAACCAAGAGTCTTCGTATTCGGGTGAACGTCCCCAAAGTACAGTTACGGGAACTAACAACACATCATGTTCAGGATGTTGCTCTAAGGTTTCAATGAGTCGAATCAATTTAGCAGAGTAGTGATAAGCACTGTGCTGTGGGTTTTTCTCACGCAAGACCAAAATGGAATCGTCTTCCTGATGCTCGGCAATGTTTAAAGGCGCATACACAGAAGGTAAACCACGAGATTGCGTCTGCTGATCAATCAATACGGTATTGCTGAGAGAGGCATCTTGTAGCACATAACAAAATTGTGTTTTTTCAGAGCTTTGTGCAACACGATGTTCTAATTCTGCAGTCGTGCCTAATACTTGTGGCGTCACAATCTTATCTAAGATTTTTTTAGTGAAATTACGATAAAGCTGACTGTAACGTTTATTAGACATTGCATTCCCTACATTTTGTTATGTGTTGCTATTGTCAAAAAATAAATAGCGAATTTCAAACCCAAGTGCCGAGAAAATCGACAATTAAACTGAGGTCGTCATCTCTTTATTCTAATTCGCATTTTGTTGAAAGCTAATCATATTTTTGTATAAAACAATTTTCGTGAAACATCGGCAAAAATTTTATAAAAAGGTATGATAATTTAAATTTTGTTTATATAGATATAACTTAGGGAATAATCATGACCACAGATGCAGCTTTTTCAACACCAGCAAATTTAGGGATTGCCGTATATAGCAATAATGCAGAAGCGATTGGTAACACGCCATTGGTACGCATTAACCGTTTAATTTCTGGCGATGCAACGGTTTTAGCCAAAGTGGAAAGCCGTAACCCTGCATTTTCTGTGAAATGCCGTATTGGTGCTGCTTTAATTGCCGATGCTGAAAAACGTGGCGTGTTAAAAGCAGGTATGCATATTGTAGAACCGACCAGCGGTAATACAGGAATCGCTTTGGCATTTGTAGCTGCAGCAAAAGGTTATGAGATTACACTAACGATGCCTGCAAGCATGAGTATTGAGCGCCGTAAGGTGTTGAAAGCGTTGGGTGCAAATTTGGTGCTGACTGAGCCTGCAAAAGGTATGAAAGGCGCGGTGGATGAAGCAGAGCGTTTGGCAACCGAACATCCTGAAACTTATTATTTGCCGCAGCAGTTTAATAACCCTGCCAATCCGCAAATTCATGAAGAAACCACAGGCCCAGAAATTTGGGCAGCAACAGGCGGCAAGGTCGATATTCTTGTTGCAGGTGTAGGTACAGGCGGTACGATTTCTGGTATTTCGCGTTATTTCAAAAAGGTAAAAGGTCAGGCATTGCATACTGTTGCAGTCGAGCCTGCTGAATCTCCAATTATCGCTCAGGCCAAGCGTGGTGAAGCCATTACGCCTGCACCACATAAAATTCAGGGGATTGGCGCTAACTTTATTCCAAAAAACCTAGATTTAGATTTGGTGGATGAAGTGATTGCGATTGAAAGTGCTGAAGCAATTGACTGGGCGCGTAAAACAGCAACCCAAGAAGGTATTTTAGTCGGTATTTCAAGTGGTGCAGCAATGGCTGCTGCTGCAAAATTGGCGGCACGTCCTGAAAATGCAGGTAAAAATATTGTGGTGATTTTACCTGACAGTGGTGAGCGTTATTTATCTTCAGTATTATTTGAAGATATTAGTGCAGAATGATGTGTCTTTAGACAGTCAAAAGAATTTGAAAAATCCCAAAGTTTGAACTTTGGGATTTTTTATTTAGAGAATAAATTTATGAGGTGAGTTAATACGTTCTGAAAAGCAAATTTCTTTCTACTTAGACGCTAATATTTAGCGGGATCAGCAATGAATCCAACGAAGCTAACTATGTAAAAATCAAACAATCGCAGATACTTTATCTGGCGTCATCAGTGCTTGATTAATATATAGCTTGATTAAGCGTTCACGTGACCCAATAGCTTTTTGATAATGGGTAGAATTGAGTAATAACGACGCACCATAAGTTACTGTCCAAATATAAGACAGATAATCACGGATCGACATCGCGCTGTTAAAGGACTCTAAATAGGCTTGGGTGATGTCCTTAATTTCTAAAATACGCTGCTCACGAATATCGTATAACTGTTCAAACAATTCATTTAGTTTACGTTCATTATTGGTTAAGCGTTCTTCAATCGAGTGCAGCAAAATCGTACGGTTGGAATTAAGCATGTTATACAGCATGTACTGCGAAACATAAGTTTGAAAGTTATGGTGATACTGTTTGGAAATATCCAATAAACGCTGTTCATTTAAAATAATTAACTCTAAATAGAGCTGATTTTTACTTTTGAAATATTTATAAATTGTGCCTTTGGCAATATCTAACTCTGCAGCCAACTCACTTAATGTAATATCATTATGATTTTCCAGTAATAAAACCTCAGCCATTGCCAAAATTTTCTCTTTACGACGTCGGAAATTTTCTTGGCGTAGAGTCGTCATCAATCAATATTCCAATTACAACCAATTAAGCATGTTGGAGTCTAGTGCAGTTTGAGCAACTTGAAAATAGCACCAAGGTCTTGAAAAGGTAAGTTTTAACGTATGTTCATCAGTGAACCAATGAATTTAAAAAATATCATGTGAAAAATAGCACAATCCATAAGCCAAATCGGTTGTCAATAAAACTGAACCAAACAGGTCATTTTAGTGAAATAAAATTGGATTTCTAAAACTTTTATTCTATTTTTCATAAGCAAGGCCTAAAAGTCTAAGATCAATCAAGCATAGCAATTCAGCACTTTGCGAGATTGCAATGCTCATCTTTTGATTTACATTTAACGTGAATTACTTGCTAACTCACAGGGATGTTATTTGTAATTTTAAAAAGCATGGCTTTTACGGTAATCACTTTAAAAAGACGGTAATAAGGGACTAAAAATGATTGTAATTGTAGATGCTGTACGTACCGCAATGGGCGGCTTTCAAGGTTCACTGGCAAGTTGTATAGCACCCGATTTAGGCGCGGTTGCAATTCAACACGCAGTTGCACGTGCAGGTTTAAGTGGGACTGACATTGATGAAGTAATTTTTGGTTGTGTATTGCCTGCAGGTTTGAAGCAAGGCCCTGCACGTCAGGCGATGCGTCAAGCGGGTTTACCCGATAGTACAGGTGCAACCACCATCAATAAAATTTGTGGCTCTGGCATGAAAGCTGTTATGCAGGCAGCCGATGCTATTCAGGCAGGTTCAGCGCAGATTGTGGTCGCTGGCGGTATGGAATCTATGTCGAATGCGCCGTATTTGCTAGATAAAGCACGTGCAGGTTTCCGTATGGGACACGGCAAAGTCACAGACCACATGTTTCAGGAGGGTTTAGAAGATGCTGAAACAGGCTTGTCGATGGGCGTGCTGGCGCAAGACATGGCAGACAAGAAAAACTATACCCGTGAGCAGCAGGATGAATACGCAATTCGCTCTTTAAACCGCGCGGTAGAAGCCATTCAAAACGGTTATTTTAAAAATGAAATCGTGCCTGTCACTGTTCATTCACGTAAAGGTGATGTGATTGTCGATCAGGATGAACAACCGTTAAATGCCAAAGTCGATAAAATTAGCAGTTTGCGTCCCGCATTTAAAAAAGATGGCACGATTACAGCCGCCAATGCCAGCTCTATTTCAGATGGCGCATCTGCTCTGGTGATTACATCAGATGTGGTTGCGGCAGAGCGTGGCTTAAAACCGCTTGCAAAAGTTGTGGCATACGCGACACATTCACAACATCCTTCTGAGTTTACTCTTGCTCCTGTAGGGGCGATTCAAAAAGTGCTAGATAAAGCAGGGTGGTCGGTTGCCGATGTAGATTTGTGGGAAATTAATGAAGCCTTTGCCATGGTAACCATGCTTGCGATAGATGCTTTTGATTTAGACCCTGCCAAAGTGAATATTCAGGGTGGTGCATGTGCTTTGGGGCATCCTCTAGGTTCTTCAGGTTCACGTATTATTGTGACGCTCATTCATGCATTGCAACGTATAGGCGCGAAAAAAGGCGTGGCATCTTTATGTATTGGCGGTGGTGAAGCCACAGCGATTGCGGTGGAGTTAGTTTAAGTCCAGCTCGTCTAACTGCAGATTCATCTATAAAAAATAGAGTTCTCGAAAGAACTCTATTTTTTTAACTTTTAACTTATTAACAATAACAATGAAGTTTTATGCTTGGATAAACTGCTTCACTGCTTGGTTAAATTCATTTGGCAATTCTACGTTAGAAATGTGCGATGCATTGATTTCAAACAATTGGCTATTGGCAATACGTTCAACCATAAATTGACCATCGACAACTGTTGTCACAGGGTCTTGCTGACCTGCAACCACTAAAACAGGCACAGTGATGTCTTTAAGTTGTTCACGTACATCCGCTTTAGCCAAAGCTTCGCAACAGCTCGCATAACCTTCGGCGCTGCCAGCTGCCAAGTCGTTTTGAAGATTGTTGACCACTGTCGCGTTGCTTTGGATAAAGGGTTCAGTAAACCAGCGTGATGCTGCAGTCGAAGCAATCGGTTGTAAACCTTGTTCACGTACCAATGCGGCACGGTCATTCCAAGCCTGTTCTTGACCAATTTTTGCCGCAGTATTACACACCACCACCTGATTAAAACGCTCTGGACGATGAATCGCTAACCATTGACCTGTTAAACCACCCATGGAAATACCACAGAAAGCCGCTTTTTCAATATTCAAGTGGTCAAGTAGATTTACAACATCTTGCCCCAATTGATCAATGCTATATGGGCCTTGTGGCGCAGATGAAGCACCATGACCACGGGTGTCATAACAAATCACAAAGAAATCTTGCTGGAAAAAATCAATCTGTGCTTGCCACATTTTGAAGTTGGTTCCGAGCGAGTTTGAAAAAATCAGTGCAGGTTTTGCAGCATCACCAAAAGTTTGGTAATTGATTTGTGCATCATTTGATGTAAATGTTGGCATTTTTTATATCCTAGGCTTTTTAATCCTCTCTCGATCCCTCCTTTAAAAAAAGGAGGGAGGAAAGAGCATTCAGCGATTAAACACGTTCAATGATCAAAGCAATACCTTGACCGACACCAATACACATTGAACATAGACCGTATTTACCGCCTGTTTGTTCAAGTTGGTTCAGTGCAGTCGTCACCAGACGCGCACCTGATGCACCTAGTGGGTGACCTAGAGCAATTGCGCCACCATTTGGATTGACTTTTTCTGAACCATCTTCAATACCCAAATCACGGGTACAAGCCAAAGCTTGTGCTGCAAAGGCTTCGTTCAGTTCAATCACATCCATTTGCTCAAGGCTCAAACCTGTTTGTGCCAATAATTTTTTAATGGCAGGTGCAGGACCAAAACCCATAATGCGTGGTTCAACACCCACAACAGTCGAACCAATAATTTTGGCACGTGGTTTTAAACCGTGTTGTGCTACCGCTTCTTCAGATGCAATGAGTAGGGCAGCTGCACCATCGTTAATGCCTGACGCATTACCCGCAGTTACAGTACCTTCAGCTTTTACTACAGGCTTCAATTTTGCCAAAGCTTCTGCTGTGGTTGATGCACGCGGGTGCTCGTCTGTAGATACAACTACAGGTTCACCTTTACGTTGTGGAATTTCCACCGCAATAATTTCTTTATCAAAGAAACCACGTGCTTGTGCAGCTGCTGTACGTTGCTGGCTAGTTAAAGCAAACAAGTCTTGATCGGCACGGTTAATATTGAACTGTTCCGCTACGTTTTCAGCGGTTTGCGGCATAGTTTCTACGCCGTACATTTCTTTAAGTTTTGGGTTAATGAAACGCCAGCCCATAGTGGTGTCTTCAATTTTCTGACTACGACCATAAGCAGATTCTGATTTGCCCATTACAAATGGTGCGCGGCTCATTGATTCTACACCGCCTGCAATAATTAAGTTGGCTTCACCTGCTTTAATTGCACGTGCAGCCATTGCAATAGCGTCAAGCGATGAGCCACATAAACGGTTCACAGTGGTTGCAGGCACTTGGTACGGTAAACCTGCTAAAAGTGCAGACATACGACCTACGTTACGGTTATCTTCACCAGCTTGGTTGGCACAGCCGTAAATCACGTCATCAACCAGTTCCCATTTAACTGATTGGTTGCGTTGCATAAGGGCTTTGATTGGGAGAGCGCCTAAGTCATCTGCACGTAAAGGTGCTAAACCACCTGCATAACGACCAAATGGGGTACGGATGGCATCAATGATATATGCGTTTTTCATGGAGTATTCTCTTCTTTATAAAGTTCCCTCTCCTTTGAAGGAGAGGGTTAGGGAGAGGATGTTTGGAAATTCCCTTCATCCTAACCTTCGCCCTGAGCCATATATGGCGCAAGAGAAGGAACGTTCAATCTCTATTCAATGCGTCGTTTAAAATAGCGATGTCTGTCTATTTATACTCATTGGGTCGCATCAATCAGTTTAGCGCCAGTTAAAGATTGCAGCTCTTCAAAGCTTAAGCCTTCAACTTTCTCAATCACTTTCATGCCTTCAGGAGTGACGTCAATCACGCACAAGTCTGTGTAAATGCGGTCTACACATTTTAAACCTGTTGCAGGATAAGTTAGTTCAGCCACAATTTTAGCTTCGCCTTTTTTGGTCACGTGGTCAGTCGTAATAAAGACTTTTTTTGCACCAACTGCCAAGTCCATTGCACCGCCTACGGCAGGAATGGCATCTGGAGCGCCAGTGTGCCAGTTTGCTAAGTCGCCATTTTCAGCGACTTGGAATGCACCTAGTACTGCGATGTCTAAGTGACCACCACGCATCATGGCAAATGAGTCACCATGATGGAAGAATGAACCGCCTGTGAGCATGGTGACGAACTCTTTACCCGCGTTGATCAGTTCAGGGTCTTCTTCGCCTGCAGGTGGTGGTGGACCAAATGCCAATAAACCATTTTCAGAGTGTAAGAATACGTCTTTGTCTGAAGGCAGGTAGTTAGAAATTTTAGTTGGTAAGCCAATGCCAAGGTTGACATAAGCACCGTCTGGAATGTCTTGCGCCACACGTTCAGCAATTTGATCACGTGTTAATTTGGTATAGCTCATGATGTTCTCCTTCACGTGACAGTTATGCAGATTGTTCAGGTTGTTTTGCGCCAACGGCAACAACGTGCTGAACGAAAATACCCGGAGTGATGATGTGTTCAGGTTCTAACGCGCCTAACTCAACCACTTCAGAAACCTGTGCAATTGTCACATCGGCAGCCATCGCCATGATTGGGCCAAAGTTACGTGCAGATTTACGGTACACCAAGTTACCCCAACGGTCGCCTTGCTGTGCTTTAATTAAAGCAAAGTCTGCGCGGATTGGGTTTTCTAGTACGTAGTCTTTACCTTCATAATTTAAGGTTGGTTTGCCTTCTGCAAGTAAAGTACCAAAACCTGTAGGGGTATAGATTGGACCTAGACCCATACCTGCAGCCTGAATACGGCATGCCAAGTTACCTTGCGGCACCAGTTCAAGCTCGATTTTGCCTGCGCGGTAAAGTTCATCAAATACCCAAGAGTCAGACTGACGTGGGAATGAACAGATAATTTTACGTACCGCGCCAGCTTTTAGCAGTTTCGCTAAACCGTAGTCACCATTACCTGCGTTGTTGTTTACAATAATTAAATCTTTGATGCCAAGTTCAATCAAACCATCAATGAGTTCCGCTGGCTGACCTGCGGTACCAAAACCACCAATCATGATGGTTGAACCATCTTTAATTTGCGAAAGGACTTCTGTTAAAGAAGTTTGACTTTTATCAATCATAATGTGTCCTAGACAATTGCCTGTCCATTAACTTTTGGAACTTTGAGTTGAAGGTAGGGGTGCTGCTGAGTTGTCGCGTTTGGTTAATACCCAATGTGCGATCAAACCAATACAGATGCCCCAAAATACAGAACTTAGCCCTAAAAACTGCATGCCAGAGGCAGTTGCTAAAAAGGTGATGAGGGCTGCATCACGCTGTGATTCTTTACTCATTGCAACTGAAATATTGGTGGCAATTGCACCCAAAAGTGCAAGTCCAGCCAAAGCTGCAATCAGTTCTTTGGGCAATAGGCTAAATAGCATGACGATGCTACCCGCAAATAACCCACCTAAAATATAGAAAATACCGTTTGCAACACCTGCAATATATCGCTTTTCTTTCAGTTCGTGCGCATCTTTACCTAAGCATAATGCTGCAGTAATAGAGGCAAGTACAATGGTAATTCCTCCCACACACGCAACGGCAAGAGAAGCGATACTGGTCGCACTAATAATAGGCTTAGCAGGCATGTCATAACCGCTAATTTTAATAATTGCCATACCCGGTAAAAACTGCCCAGACAAGCTGACTAAAATTAAAGGTAATGCCAAGTTTAAGGTTGAATTCCACGTCCATTCAGGTGCAATAAACTGTGGAATTGCCAAACTAAAATTGGTGGTGACAGGGTTAATTTTACCGAGCATTAAGCTGAGTATAATGCCTGCAGCAAGCACCCAAATCATGGCGTAACGTGGACTAAAACGCTTTGCCAATAAAAATACCGCTAGCATCCCAAATACAATGTATGGCAGGGTATCGGTTGCAGTAAATAAGCCTAAGCCAAATTGAACCAAAATACCTGCCATCATGCCTGCTGCGACTTCTTGCGGAATCCAAGACAGGAGTTTGTCAAAATAACCTGTGATTCCAATCAAAAAAATCACCACAGCAGAGGTGATGTAGGCTGCAACTGCTTCATTCAGGGTAATATCGGGAAACAGTGTGACCAGCAATGCGGTACCGGGTGCAGACCAAGCGGTGACCACAGGCACTTTGTATTTAATGGACAAAAAGATACCTGCGACAGCAGCACCAATAGAAATTCCCCAAATCCATGAAATCATCATGTCTGGGGAAACTTGGGCTTGCTGTGCCGCTTGGAAAAAGATGATCAATGGCCCTGAATAGGAGATCAGCACTGCTAAGAATCCTGCAACAGTGGCTGAAATTGACCAGTCATTTTTTAAAGTTTGGAACAGGTGACTCATTGACGATTTGCCTCCTTGCGTCAAGCAATGATCCTGTTGAAGTTGGTCATGATCTTGGCTTAGCCCTGATCACCACCACCTACAGGTACAACGGTACCTGTCATGTACGATGACTCATCAGAAGCAAGGAACAGAATCGCATTCACTTGTTCCTGAATGGTGCCATAGCGACCCAAGAAGGTACGATCAATGGTTTGATCGACCACTTGTTGCATCCACTCTTTTTCAGATTCTGAAAGTGGGTTGGCATTACGTGGCACTTTACGTGGTGGCGCTTCTGTACCGCCAGTTGCAATAGCATTCACACGAATACCATCTTTGGCATGTTCAAAGGCGAGGGAAGCGGTTAAACCGTTTACACCACCTTTAGACGCCGAATATGGCACGCGGTTAATACCACGTGTTGCAATTGAAGATACGTTTACAATGGTACCTTTCTGGTTTTTCACCATTTCAGGCAATACTGCGCGGCAGCACCACATAGTAGGGAACAATGAACGATTCACTTCTTTGATAATTTCTTCTTCAGAAAATTCTTCAAAAGGTTTCATCCAAATTGCACCGCCTACGTTGTTGATGAGCACATCAACACGACCATAGGTTTCAAGTGCTTTAGCAACCACAGATTCTGCACCTGCAAAAGTTTCAAGGTTGGCTTTTACGGTTACTGCATCGCCACCGTGTTCTTCAATTTCGGCCAACACTTCTTCTACATAGGGAGAAAGGTCTGCCATAACCACTTGGGCACCTTCACTCGCCACTTGTAAAGCCACACCGCGACCAATGCCTTGAGCGGCACCAGTCACGATTACAACTTTGTTTTCAAATCTTTTTGTGCGATTCATTGTATTCTCCGACTATGTTTCTAGACTGTATAACAAACTTAGTTGGCAGAGAATTTTTCAAATAGGAAGCTTGCAGGTTTAACACCTTCTGCATCTAACCAGCCACGTACCGCTTCTACCATTGGCACTGGACCACATAGGTAGATGTCTACATCACCACCGTTGAGCCATTCGTTTTCGATATGGCCAGTCACGTAACCTTTACGCTCGTGTGCAGATTCTGGATTTGCCACTACAGTGCGGTACTCGAACCAAGAGAATTTTTCTTGTAGTTCGTTTAATTTTTCAATTGCAATCAAGTCAAAGTCATTGGTCACACCAAAAACTAAACGTACAGGGTGCTCAGAACCTTTTTCTTCAAGTACTTGCAGCATAGACATAAATGGTGCGATACCTGTACCACCTGCTAACATCACTACAGGGCGTGCTACATTACGTAAGTAGAAGCTACCAAATGGACCCGTAAAGGTCATTTTGTCGCCAGCTTTGGCATTTTGGCTTAAGAATTCGCTCATTTTGCCGTTTGGTACGTTACGTACTACAAAACCAGTTAAGCGGTTACCAGGCTTAGAGCTGAAAGAATATGAACGGGTTTCTGTTGTACCAGGAATACCCACATTCACGTATTGACCTGCAAGGAAGTGAATGTCTGGTTGACCTTCATCTAACTGAATGTCAAAAGTAATGGTCGAGTCAGATAAGTTTTCGACACGAGCCAAAGTACCTTCAAATGCATGAATTTCAGTTTTACATACATCAGAAGTTGCTTGAATTTGGAATACTGCGTCAGAAGTTGGTTTACATTGGCATGCAAGAATGTAGCCTTGTTCAGCTTCTTCTGGTGTCAATGCATCTTCAATATAAGTTTCTTCAGGCATGTCATACGAACCTGATTCACAAAACGCACGGCACGTTCCACATGCACCGTCACGGCAGTCCAAAGGAATATTGATCTTTTGACGGTAAGCTGCGTCTGACAGTGTTTCACCATCTGTAACAGAAATAAAACGTGTAACGCCATCTTCAAATTGAAGTGCAACATTGTGGTTTGACATGGCTGAATATCCTATATAAATCTTTGAAACTAGACCTTTCAGCCAAGATTCCATCTGGCTGAAAGGTTTTTACCTTGCTGTAAATGAATACAGTCTTAGAGGTGATAAATGTCGATTACTTGGTTGATGTAATCGTTTTTCAGCACCACGTACTTGCTTAAAATTTGTGGTTTGTCGCCAGAAAAGTCGATTTCGTAGCGTGACATACCAAAGTAGCTGTAGTTGGTTTTGTAACGGAAACTCAAGGTGTTCCAGTTAAAACGTACAGTCACTTTATTGCCATCACGTTCAACAATTTCAATGTTGTTGATGTTGTGGCTCGTACGTGTGTCTGGCATGGTTGCAGACGAACGTTCAGTTTTGATACGGAACACACGGTCTTCCAAACCTTGACGGTCTGGGTAGTAAATCAAAGATATTTCAGACTGTGGATCTGTGGTTAATTGGTCATCGTCATCCCAAGCTGGCATCCAGAAAGAAGCAGTAGGAGCGTAGCACTGTAACCACTCATCCCATTGCTCATCATCTAAAAAGCGAGCTTCTTGATAAAGGAACTGCGCAACTTTTTCTAAAGTGATGTCGCTCATGCGTTTTCTCCTTCAGTAGATGCCGCAATTTCTTTTTCAGTTGCGATGCCTTGTTTGATGAGTTCTAACCAGTGTTGGTGCTGAGCAAGGTATAAACCTTCGTCTTCAGTTTTAATACCTGAAAGTTTTGGTTTTAAACCAATTTCGTTGGCTGCATCGTCTGGACCTTGGATCCAATGCTTAGAACCACGGCACATATCGTTCCACTCAAGTGCGATACCTGCGTAGCCAACTTGACATGCACGGAATTCTTCAAGATCGTCTGGTGTAGCCATACCTGATGCGTTAAAGAAGTCTTCGTACTGACGAATACGGCGTGCGCGTGCTTCTGGCTCTTCACCTACAGGTGCGATACAGTAAATTGTCACTTCAGTCTTATCGACAGAAAGAGGACGTAACACACGAATTTGTGAACCGAACTGATCCATGAAGTACACGTTTGGATAGATACACAAGTTACGTGAACGCTCGATCATCCATTTCGCCATTGCTTCACCGAATTGCTCGGTGTATTCATCTTTCTTGGCAAAGTTAGGACGGTCTTCTGGGTTAGCCCATTGAGTCCAAAGGAGCATGTGACCATTTTCAAAGCCGTAAGAACCACCGCCTTGTTTGCCCCATGAACCTGCGCTCATTGCACGGATGTTATCGCCAGCTTCTTTTTCTTTACGTTGCTGAGTTGTTGCAGCGTAGTTCCAGTGTACTGCAGACACGTGGTAACCATCGGCACCGTTTTCAGCAGTTAACTTCCAGTTACCTTCATAGGTGTAAGTCGAAGAACCACGTAAAACTTCAAGACCTTGTTGAGATTGACCCACAATCATGTCAATGATTTTAGTCGCTTCGCCTAGGTATTCTTCTAAAGAAGGAACATCTGGGTTTAAGCTACCAAACAAGAAACCTTTATAGCTTTCAAAGCGGGCAACTTTTTTCAAGTCGTGTGAACCGTCTTTGTTAAAGCAATCTGAATAACCTGCATCTGCTGGGTCTTTTACTTTTAACAACTTACCAGAGTTGTTGAAAGTCCAACCGTGGAATGGGCAAGTATAAGTTGCTTTGTTACCACGCTTGTAACGACATAATTGTGCACCACGGTGTGAACACGAGTTGATCATGGCATTCAATTCGCCATTGCGGTTACGCGCAATGATGACTGGCTGACGACCAATGTAAGTGGTGTAGTAGTCATTGTTGTTTGGAATTTGGCTTTCATGTGCCAAATAAACCCAGTTGCCTTCAAAAATGTATTTCATTTCTAGGTCAAACAGGGCTTGGTCTGTGAATACTGAACGGTGTAATTTAAATTCACCAGATTCAAAATCATCAACCAATAATTTGTCAATACGGTCTAAGTGGCTAGTATTGATAACAGGAATACGAGGCATGTCCTTTCTCCGACTTTCCAAGGAGGGCAGTCATCGGGATGGGGCAACGACCACATCCCGATTCCATTTCAAATTATGCGCTTGCGCGGCGACGTTCAACTTCAGTAGAAGGAACGCCAGCTTGATCTTTCTGAAGAACAATGTTGAACTGGATGTGTTTGAAAGGACCTTTCAGACCACGTTTTGCAATTTCAGCTTCATCAGTCACGTCAACCGCAGTTGCCACCAGACCTTCACGAGTCGCGAATGCAAAGTCATCCCACAGGTATTGGTCGCCTTCAATATTGAATTGAGTAGTCAGCTTGCGGTAACCCGGTGCAGATACGAAGTAATGTACGTGCGATGGACGGTTACCGTGACGGCCTAGCTTGTCCAGTACAAACTGAGTTGTACCTTCTGGAGGGCAGCCATAACCCACTGGCATTGTCGTCAATGCAGTATATTGACCATCGGCAGCGGTAATGATGCTGCGACGCAGGTTAAAGTCAGACTGTGACTTGTCAAAGAATGAGTAGTTGCCCAGGCTGTTGGCATGCCAGATTTCAACTTTAGCACCTTCAACACGGTTGCCGTCAGTATCAGTCACTGTACCTTCAATGATCAGCGTCGGGATTTTGCCTTCTTCAGAACCATCGTCCATACGCGCAAAGCTTACTGTTTCAGGTGCGCCAGAGACATAAAGTGGACCTTCAATCGTACGTGGCGTACCGCCAGTAATGCCTGCTTTAGCATCCGCTTCATCAGCACGTAAGTCTAGGTAGTGTTCCAGACCCAAACCTGCAGCCAATAAACCTAATTCGTTCGCTTGACCGGCATCAGTAAAGTATTCCAGACCTTTCCACAGTTCTGACTGAGAAATATCAAGATCTTCGATCGCTTGGAAAAGGTCACCCAATAAACGCACAACAACTTGTTGTACACGTTCATCTACAGGGCCTGTCGCTGTATCAACGTTCATTTGCTTAACTAATGCATCAATTTCTTGGCGATTCATTTTCATTCTCCTTGGAGGTGTGCTTTGGTGGCGAATATCTCTGGACTAAAAACGAGATAATTGGCTGCCACTTTCCTTGTTTACTTGGTTTGCTAAATGTTTACTTTGGTGCTGGAGTAAGGTGCTTACTCCAGTTTCCGAATTAAATCAGGTGTCATCTTCACGAATTGATGAAGGGTGGCGGTTCAATGCCATCACTTCAATATTCATGTAAGGGTAGAGCGGAAGACCTTGCAGAATGTTGTGCAGTTCTTCGTTGCTCTCTACATTAAAAATACTGATGTTTGAATATTGGCCAGTAATACGCCAAATATGACGCCACTTGCCTTGACGCTGTAATTCCTGCGAATATGCTTTTTCAACGGCTTTAATTTCGTTAGCTGTTTCAGCTGGCATATCCAATGGAATGTTTACATCCATACGTACGTGGAAAAGCATGGGTTTCTCCTAATTACTGACGACGCAAGTTGTCAATTTTGTCTTCATCCAACTCAATACCTAAACCTGCACCTGTTGGAAGGTGTAATTCAAAGTCTTGGTACTGAAGTGGAGTTTTTAAAATTTCTTCGGTCAGCAATAACGGACCAAATAATTCTGTGCCATAAGCTAAATTCTGGAAGGTCGAGAACACATGCGCAGATGCAATCGTGCCGACAGGGCCTTCAAGCATTGTGCCGCCATATAGGTCGATGCCTGCCAACTGTGCAATTGTTGCAACTTCACAACCTTCGATTAGACCCGCAGATTGGGCAACTTTAACTGCAAATACAGATGCAGCATTACGTTTTGCCAATTGATAAGCGCTTTGTGGGCCCATCAATGATTCATCTGCCATGATGGCAATATCAAATTTACGTGTTAAACGCTCCATGGCATCAATGTTGTCAATTGCACATGGTTGTTCAATTAAATCGACACCACCATCTTGTAAAAGCTGGATGCCTTTAATTGCTTCAAGTTCTGACCAAGCACGGTTTACGTCTACACGAATAGAAACGTCTTTACCCAATGCTTGTTTGATTGCCAATACGTGTTCTACATCTTGCTCTACTGGGCGTGAACCGATTTTGAGCTTGAATGTGTTGTGGCGTTTAGCCGCAATCATTTTTTGTGCTTCAGCGATGTCTTTTTCTGTATCGCCAGATGCAAGTACCCATAACACAGGAACCGAGTTGCGTAGGCGACCACCTAAAATTTCACTTAAAGGTTGGTTTAAGCGCTGCGCTTGAATATCTAATAAAGCAGTTTGAATGGCACATTTCGCGAAACGGTTGCCATTGATATTCTTTTTAATGACCTGTAAAGTTTGCGCAACATTCAAGCCAGCTAAAGTTTTTAGCAATGATGCGAAATATGTTTCGATATTGGTTTTTACGCTTTCTGGGCTTTCTTCACCATAGCCCAAGCCGCCAATCGTGGTTGCTTCGCCCCAGCCAACAAAACCATCTTCAGTGGTGATTTTGACTAATACAAGGGTTTGGGTTTGCATGGTTGCAACCGCCATCTTGTGTGGACGGATGGTTGGTATTTCCACCAGCAAAGTTTCTACTGACTTATACATGGTTTGCCCTTCATATCATTGCTTTATTACAGTTATGTGATATACCTTAAAAGAATAAATTGCATTGGTCGAAGATCAAATATGCATTTTTTTATACTTAAAAGGTATTTTGAGCTATGGAACTCAGACATTTACGTTATTTTGTTGCTGTTGTAGAAGAGCAAAGTTTCACCAAGGCAGCAGAAAAACTCTTTATTGCTCAACCACCTTTGAGCAGACAGATCCAAAATTTAGAACAAGAGCTTGGAATTCAACTATTTGAGCGTGGAAGTAGACCGCTTAAGACCACCGAAGCAGGCCAATTCTTTTACCAACATGCCGTTAAACTTTTGTCTAATGCGGAAGAAATCAAGTCGATGACAAAACGTGTCGGTATTGCTGGTCGTACTGTGACTATTGGCTTCGTTGGTTCTTTATTGTTCGGATTATTGTCAAGAATTGTGTATTTGTTTAAGCAGCAGCATCCGCATTTAAAAATAGAAATGGTGGAAATGACCACCAATGACCAAATTCAGGCACTTAAAGAAGGGCGCATAGATGTTGGATTTGGACGCTTAAGAATTTCTGATCCTGCAGTTAAACGTATCTTATTACGTGCAGAACGCTTGATGGTTGCAGTACATTCGAGCCACCCATTTGCGGCACAAAAAGAAGGTGTATATTTGGCGGATGTTGTTGATCAACAACTATTTTTATATCCAAATCACAACAAGCCAAACTTCTCTACCCAAATTCGTGGCGTGTTTTCTGAGTATGGTTTAGAACCTCGCAAAATTCGTGAAGTGTGTGAATTACAATTGGCGTTGGGTTTTGTTGCTGCAGGTGAGGGCTTGTGTATCGTGCCAGAAAGCGCACAAAGTATTCATTTGGCACATTTGCACTTTATACCTTTATTAGATGACTCGGCTGTAAGTCCTGTGTTTATGGCAATTCGTAATATGGATGAAAGTGAAGACATTCGATCTTTGTTTGACTGCATTTATCAAGTTTATGATTTGGAAGCATTTACTTATGATCGCAATGTATTCTAGTAAAGCCATATAAAACAAATATTTATAACTATATTTTTTATATAAAAGCACAGATATTTTTAACAAAATACTGTTATGTGAATTGCCTGAAAAAACTTTTTTAAGCATCACATTACAGTATTTTTTTCGCCTTGTTATTTTTATCTATTTTAAAATCAATATCTTACAAATTATAGACTTTTTAGGTATGTATCCATGCCTATTCAGTTTTGGACAAATTTTAACTTATTATTCATTGTGTGCATCTGAGTTGGAGTAACGGACTTCACAATTAGGAGGTGAAGCAAGATGCAAAGCAATAAAATTAATATTAATACCTTGATTGACGAGGCCAAGTTCACGCCATTCCATTGGGGCGTATTGTTTTGGTGTTTGATGATCATTATTTTTGACGGTTACGATTTGGTCATTTATGGGGTTGCATTACCATTACTTATGCAAGAGTGGGCGCTCAGTGCGGTACAAGCAGGTTTACTGGCCAGTACGGCATTGTTTGGCATGATGTTTGGTGCCATGACCTTCGGTACGTTATCGGACAAGTTGGGTCGTAAAAAAACCATTATGATCTGTGTGGCTATTTTTAGTGGCTTTACCTTCCTTGGCGCATTTGCGACTAACCCTGTTGAATTTGGTATTTTACGTTTCCTTGCAGGCTTAGGTATTGGCGGTGTAATGCCAAACGTAGTGGCATTAATGACTGAATATGCGCCAAAGCGTATTCGTAGTACTTTAGTTGCACTTATGTTCAGTGGTTATGCGATTGGTGGTATGACATCAGCATTATTGGGCGCATGGTTAGTGCCAGAGTTTGGTTGGAAAATCATGTTTTACATCGCAATTATTCCATTGGTGGCTTTACCATTAATTTGGAAATTCTTGCCTGAGTCACTCATGTATTTGACCAACAAGAAAGAAATTGAGCAAACCCGTAGTATTGTGCAAAAAATTTCACCAAGCCAACAATTAAATGGTGACACTGAGTTTGTACTGAATGAAGTGACTAAAGGCGATGAAGCACCTGTAAAAGCATTGTTCCAGCAAGGCCGTATGTTCAGTACGTTCATGTTCTGGATCGCATTCTTCATGTGCTTGTTAATGGTTTATGCTTTGGGCAGCTGGTTACCAAAATTGATGATCCAAGCAGGTTACTCACTTGGTGCAAGTATGATCTTCTTATTCGCCTTGAACATTGGTGGGATGATTGGCGCGATTGGTGGTGGTGCGCTGGCTGACCGTTTCCATATCAAAAAAGTACTGACCATTATGTTTATCTGTGGTGCAGCAGCGTTAATTCTACTTGGTTTCAACAGCCCGCAAATCGTGTTGTATACCTTAATTGCAGTTGCAGGTGCAGCGACAATTGGTTCACAAATCTTGCTTTATACTTTCGTCGCACAATATTACCCATCTACTGTACGTTCTACAGGTATGGGCTGGGCGTCAGGTATTGGTCGCATCGGTGCAATCGTTGGGCCAGTACTCACAGGTGCACTATTAACCATGAATTTACCGCACCAAATGAACTTCTTTGCTATTGCGATTCCAGGTGTAATTGCTGCCTTAGCAATCTTCATGGTGAATTTAAAAACGTCTGTAGAAGCTAAAGCCGCTGCGGAGCCTGCTGTAGAAAGCAATCCAGTCGCACAAAAAGCAACCCAATAATTTCTTTACCTTTCCATTAATCTACAGTCATCAATGATATAGATCGCCATCGTAAGAGATGGTGATCTGTTGCTAGAATTTGATGGCACAATAACAAGCGAGTTTAGGATGAACGCGAAAATATTAACCCAATCTACACATTTTCAATCTACAACGGTTCGACCAACAATGCAGCGTACGCTCATGATGAGCATGATTGCATTGAGCATGGGCGGTATGAGTGTTGCAGCACAAGCGCAAACTCAACAGCAAAAAGAAATTGAACAACTTAGACAAGAAGTTCAGGCTTTACGTGGTTTGATTGAGCAGCAAAAAGTACAAAATGCACAAACTGCAACAGCAATTGCCAATGTGCAACGTACTGCAGCAGCGCCAGTTGCTAATCCTGTGTTAAAAACTGCCAAAGGTGCCGAATTTAATCTATATGGTAATGTGCGTTTAGATGCTTCTTATCAGGTAGAAGGTGGCGCTAAAGATATGCCGTATAACCAAATTAACGGTGTACCACTTGAAGGCAATAAAGAACAAAGTGATCGTTTAAGATCAACACTTTCTGCAACCCGTTTAGGTTTAGATTTTAAAAGCCCTGTGGGTGAACAAGACGTAAAAGGTAAACTTGAAGTTGACTTCTTAGGTGGAGCAAACCTTGATAACTTACGTATTCGCCATGCTTATTTGAACTATGGGAATTGGTTGATTGGTCAAACTTGGTCAAACTTTGCAATTCCAGACTATATGCCAGAAACCATTGATGCTTTGGCGTATGTTGGTGGTGCGGTGAAACGTACACCACAAGTACGCTATACAACAAAGTTTAGCCCACAAACCAATTTGGTGGTTGCAGCTGAAGACCCTAAAGACAGTTCAATCAACCAGCGTTTACCTGCATTAACTGCGCGTTTAAATCATCAGTTTGCAGATAATTTAAATGTCAGCGTACGTGCGATGGGACATGAAAAACGTGTCAATTCTGATGAAGAAATGGCTTGGGGCGTCGGTGTCGGTGCAAAATATGATGTTGTACCAGGCACGACTTTAAAAGCCGATTATTACCATGTAAAAGGTGATAGCAGCTTTGTGTCATTCACGAATAAAGGCGTGGTTGCTCAGACAAATGGTAGTCTTATTCAAAGCGAGTTTGACTCAATTATGGTTGGTATTACACAAAAATTTAGTGACAAAGTGCATGGTACTTTAGGTTATGGTTATATGAGTTTTGATAAAGACCCTAACTATATTGCAGCTACACCAGACAAAACTACGATTAACAAAGATTTATGGCAAACTTGGGCAAACGTATTCTATAGCCCTCGTAAACCGTTAAGCTTTGGTCTTGAATATGTTTATGGTGAGCGTGAAGCATTCGGTGAAGCTGCGAATGGCAGTAAAACAGGTGAAGATAATCGTTTAAATCTCGTGGCGATTTATAACTTCTAAAATTGCACATTAAACTACAAAAGAGCTGAGTCAAAAACTCAGCTTTTTTTATTGTCGGGTGATCGGCTCTGTAATTTTAAGCATGAGTATATTGCGTGATGTGCTGTTGTATCACCTCAGACAAAACATCTAGTACAGCAGCAATATTACTGTTCCAAGCAAAAGAACAGTTTAAACGCATAAAGTTTTGGCTGACTTGTTCAGAACGGAACAGTTGGCTTGGCGCAATTCCAATATTATTTTGAATCAATTGCTCATAAATTGTATAGCCATCTAAATATGCAGGCAGTTCAATCCATAAAAAATAACCACTAGAATAGTAGTGAATTTTGCAAGCTGGATTTAAGCGCTGTTTCAACTGCTGATAAAACACTTTCTTATGTTTTTCCAGTTCTTTGCGTAATTGGCGCAAATGTTTTTCATAATGATGGTGTGAAAGAAAATCGACCAAAGTATTTTGGAGTAATGGGCTTGCCGAAACTGTGCTCATAAGCTGAAAATGCTGAATAGCATGAGAAAATTGTCCTGCATAAACCCAACCGACCCGCACAGCAGAACCCAAAGTTTTAGAAAAAGAAGCGCAATGCAGTACGCGTTGTTGTCGGTCAAAATACTTCATGGGTAGCGGTTTTTGCGTCCCGTAATACAATTCTTGATAGACATCATCTTCAATTAAATACACTTGATATTCTTCAAGCAAACTCGCAATACGTTGCTTAATTTCATCTCTGACACTAAAGCCAATGGGGTTATGAATATTCAACATCAACCAGCAGACTTTAATCGGGTATTGTTTTAAGGCTTGTTCAAATGAGTCTAAATCGAAACCTGAAACGGGGTGTTCTGGAATGGTAATCACCTGTAAACCAAGACGTTCAGCCGCTTGCCATGCACCATAAAATATAGTTTCTTGTAATAGAATAAAATCTCCAGGTTTGGTCAAAGCTTGTAATGACAAATTGAGCGCATCTAATGCGCCAGATGTAATGACAATGTCATTTGCATGGGTGGGTATGCCTTGTAAACAGTAGCGATTTGCAATTATGGTTCTTAATTCATAATTGCCCGGTGGCATGTGGTCGTGGCTAAAATAACTGCTTTTTCGCTTGGCGTGCTGCGCTAAAATTTGCATTAACTTTGGGTTAAACAGTAATTCTGCATTGGGAAAGGCAGAGCCTAAAGGACTGACATCTGCAGACTGAATTGATTTTAAATAGCCAAAGACCAAAGAGTTCATTTGAATATGTGCATTTAAACTCAAACTGCTTGGTACAGGTCGTTCAGTTTGATTGAGACGTTCTGCGACATAAAACCCCGACTTTTGTTTAGCGTAAACCAATCCCTGAGCTTCAAGTTCTTGATAAGCGTTTAGCACGGTCATTAAGCTATAACCACTGATTTGTGATTGTTCTCTTAACGAAGGTAACTTGCTATGTGCTTTCCATGCACCATTTTCAATGAGTTGCCGAATGTTCAACGCCAATTGTTCAGATTTATACATGGTATGACTAAAGCATTTTTTGCAGCTGTTACTTATTTTGATCTATTTTTAGGTTTAAAACATTAAATAATTTCTGTTTTTATAACAGATTGGCATGTATCTAAAATCAACTGTTATAGTTTTTAATGAATATTTTGTATCTACAGCAATGCTTTAGAATTTTACATAATCTGTATATCCCATAATCTGGCTAGATTGGAGTCGATATGCAAGAAGATAACTCACGCAAACCACAGAAATATGCCGATAGCAGTATTTCAGACAAAGCATTTAAGCACATGATTATTTGGTTTACCGTGTATGTAGCTTTATTTTGTATCGGCGTGGCTGTTGTGGTGAATTTAGATAAGTTCTAAACAGTTTTTGAATAACAGCACACCTATAATCGCTTCAAGATATGAAAAACATTCATTTGAATTTTAATGAATGTTTTTTTTGTTTATAAAAGAGATCGTAAGCGCATAACTCAAAAGCAATAAAGATCGCAAAAATAACGGAATAGGCGTAAATTATAACTTTATCAGTAAAGCATTTGTGGTTGCAATGATTTCGAGTTGGGTGCTCTTTACCTTAATGGCTGCATTTATGCAGGCATGGCGCAATGCCTTTCAAAAACAACTCAGCACAAGTGTAGATGTTTATGGCGTGACTTTGGCACGTTTTATTTTTGCCTTGCCTTTTGCACTGGCGTATTTAAGCATTTTACAATCGCAGCAGCCTGTACAAGCAAAACTGCATTTTAGTTCGATGTTTTGGCTGTATATCATTATTGCAGCAGTGTGTCAGATTTTAGCCACAGTTTTAATGGTAAAACTGTTTCAACAGAAAAATTATGCGGTGGGTGTCGGACTTGCCAAAAGTGAAGCAGTTTTAGCCGCAATTGTAGGCGTGATTTTCCTACAAGAACATTTAAGCGCATTGGCTTGGTTAGGTGTTGCGATAGGCGGTATTGCGGTATTTCTACTGAGTAAAGGCAATCAACGTAGTGATTTTTCATTCACAACTTTAGCCATTGGAATCGGTAGTGGACTCAGCTTTGCGGTGACTTCTTTATTGGTGCGTGAAGCCAGTCTAGAGCTGGATTTCTTACCGTTTATTCACCGTGCTGCATGGGTTTTGGTGTGGGTCATTGGCTTACAATGTTTTATCTTATTGGCTTTTTTAGGCATATTTAAACGACATACCTTATATGCCATGTGGCAGCGGGTTGGATTAACTTTTAAAGTGAGCGTCTGCAGTTTTTTAGCATCATTGGGCTGGTTTAGTGCCATGAGTATGCAAACTGTGGCGATTGTGAAAACACTCGGACAAATTGAAATATTATTCAGCTTACTTATTTCAGCGTATTTCTTTAAAGAAAAACTTGCTCGTACCGATCATTGGGGATTGGGATTGGTCGTGCTTGCGGCAATGTTGGTTATTTGGGCGTAGCATCATATTTCAAAGCTAAGTAATTTCAAATTCATGTCATATCCGTTGCACTTCATTTGAGCATCTCAGAAATTTGACATCCTCCCCGACCTAAAGGACGGAGATTCCTACTGCTAGACGCTCATGCCCGAGCGCAAGAATATTCAGTGCGGAATTTACATCCCGATCATGGAGCGTACCACACTCCACACACTGCCATTCTCTTATTCCAAGTCCTGCTCTACCTTCCGGACTACTGGAGCGTGAGCCACAGCACGAACAAGTTTGGGTGGTATAGGCTTCATTGACTTCTTCATAACATACCCCTGCGTTCTCGCATTTATACTTGAGCATGGTTCTTAGTGTTGTCCAACTGGCATCTAGCACTGATTTAGCCAATCTGGTTTGTGCTAATGCTTTGGCATTCACATTGCCAACGAAGATGGCTGCATGTTCATTCACCAATTTTCGGCTGAATTGATGCAGCATGTTTTGTCTTACATTTTTAATCTTGGCATGGATGGCTTTGACACGTTTCTTATTTTTTGCACGTTGAGCAATACCAAGTTTTTGTTCATATTGCCGATAGATTTGAGGTGCTTTAAGTTTTACGCCATCTGAACAAGTCGCTAAATCTTTTAAACCTAAATCTATGCCAATTGAGGTTTTAGCGTTGTTTTTTTCTATTTTGACTGCATCAACTACAAGACAAACATACCAACGTCCACGACTATCTTCTACGAATGTGCCTGTTTTGATATTGTATTGACTTAATCCGTAACTATCCCATAGTTTAAATTGATGCTTGCCATATTGAACATAGCCATCAGCATATTTGATTGCAACCTTTTTAAACGGTATCCAACCCAGTGAACGTCTAGCTGATTTTTTATTACTGACACGCCATTTTAGTTTTGCTTTTTTGAACTGCTTGCGTCTTGTGACCAATTCTTCTGTCACTGCCTGAATAGTTTGACTGTGCAAGTTGCATTCTTTCGATGTGCCTTTCGTGTATTTTGCAAGGTCGTATGCTGAAAAGAATTGTTGTTTACGTTGTAGATGCTTAAAACACAAATCATTGACATAATTCCAGACAAAATTTACTTCGGATGCTAACTGATTTAGCACCTTGCAATGTTTGTCTTTTATGCGTAATTTGAGTGTCTTCATCCAATTATTTTAACAGTATTTTTCTTAATAGTGACTATAGTACAAGTATTTAAAACGACATTTCGTGTCGTTCATATGATTTACTCCAGTCGCTTATATCCTCGTGCTGAACCACGAGGTTTTTCGCTCCAGTGGATAAAAATAAAGATTTTCTATCTGTACAATCTCGTTAGAATACTCACAGCTTATCTTAGAGAATTGTCATGTCTAAACCACAGCAAAAGCAAAAAAACTCAGCCTTGGCAGAGTTGATAGAAGAACAAAAACTGCTCTGTGAAGAATTTGGTTCAGCCTATATTGCTGTGAGTGGCGATGATGTTGTCGCAGTTGCAGTCCAGACCTTAAATAAAGATCCACTTGTGGGCTTGCGTAAAGCGCCAGAAGGTGAAGAAAAAGTCGCGTGGTACATTTATGGCGGTGAATTGGGTGAAGATGACGTGAACTTTGAAACCATGCCTGTACGCGAGCTACAAGATATTTTGCCCGATGTGCTTCCATACTTGGCTTTAGAACAAGGCTACCGCTTTATGATTGATGCTGATGACTATGAAGATGTCTGGAAAGAAGGCGATGAGTCTTAAGCTTATGCGCATGTCGAACATGGCAAAAATATCGGTGAGCATTATGCTTGGACTGCAAAGTCTGAGCGTAATGGCACAAGGTATTCAAGCGCAGCAGTTGGCACTTGAAGCATCATCTACACCTATTACAATTCCACATACAGCCAATGGGTTGACCCAAACACAATATCAAGATTTGTTAAATCAATACACGCAAATTGTGAATGACAGCAAAAAAATATTGGATGATCCTACGAGCCAAGCAACGGCAGAACAACAAAAACAGGCATTTTGTGCACGCTATCACGCCTATAAAAATATTGCTGAAATTTCCGAGTACAATCCAAACTTGTATCCTGCACCTGTGATGTTAATGGTGGCAAAGCGTTATTTAGAACAGCAGCACAACAGTTTCACGGCTTCAGGTATGACTGAACAAGTTTTTTGTGCAGGAGCTACATCTAAATAGTGTGATCTGCCTTATAAGTGAATAGCAAATTTAAAGATTGAAGATGCAGGCGTATAAAACCCCAAAAACTGGGGATTCCTTTTAAGCAGATTGTGAAGTCATACTTCATTTTTTATCAATTTTCATGCAAAACTAACTTTGCAAAGACTGTAGAATCTTTTAACTTGCAGGTAGTGAACTGAGGGATAGGCGACATAGATGAAATGGGATGAAATTGGCGAGCAGCCTTGTTCGATTGCACGAACCTTGTCGGTGATTGGTGACCGTTGGACGATGCTGATTATTCGTAATGCCTTTATGGGCATGCGTCGCTTTGATGATTTTCAACAACATTTGGGCGTAACGCGGCATGTATTGTCAGATCGTTTAAAGCGTTTGGTGGAACATGAAATTTTAGTCAAAGTGCCTTATGTAGAGCGCCAAGAACGTTTTGAATATAAATTGACAGAGAAGGGCTTGGAGCTTTATCCCTTAATGCTGTCTATGGCAAATTGGGCAGATAAATGGATGGATCAAGGTTTAGGTAAGCCTGTGGAATACATCCATAAAAATTGTGCTAAGACGTTTCAACCTGTCGTGGTATGTTCGGAATGTGGTGAAGAACTGCATGCCAAGCAAGTAAAACCACATTTTACCCCAGTGTATTATCAGTACATCCAAGCACAGCAGAATTTAAAACAAGCCTAAATCAGTGCTGTATTAATCAGCAACAGTTTGTCTATAAGCAGTTGGCTGGTTTAGGAATACCCGCTAAACGACTTAAATGCCGTGCCACCAAACCTGTATTAAATTTTTCCTGCAAAACAGCGTTGTTAATCTCTGGGCTTACAGTTTTCATTAAAAATTTGATTAAAGGACGGGTTGCAGGTGAGTGTCCAAATTGCTGATAAAATTGGCGTACAGCGTGCAAAACTTCAAAATGCCAAGCTGTGAGTTCAAGCTCTAAACTTTGCGCCAATTCTTGCGCCACTTGTTCATTCCAGACAGTGTAATCCAGCAAATGTCCATCTTGATCTAATTCTAGTGTCATCTCTTGTTTCATTCACCCTTTCATTACGGCTTGCTATTTTAAGCTGATACAGCGCTGATGTGCTAAACACAGCGTTGCAAAAGCTGCATAATTAATCGGCTGTACATTTTCCGCCAAATGACCATTCAATATTTCTGCATCATTTTCCAGTACATATATTTTGTCTAGCTGGGCACAGAGTGGATGTTGCTGATGCAATACCGCATCACCCATAAGTACAACGCTGTCTTGCGGAGCATACAAGGCATTTAGCTCTGCTAAAATTGTTGCGGTGCTATCAAAGCTCGCTTGGATTAAATATAAATTTGCGTCAGACATGCTTTTCTCTTTAGATGTTTAGATATGGTCAAATGATCAATCAGATTGTTAAACCACCGATCAACCTACCAATATAAAACCCGATCAAAGGTTTGAATCAGCTCCCGATTCAGTTCCACCCATTCAATTTCATGTACCGTATTTTTGATAAACGGCGAGTTAGCATGTTTATTTTCAATCAAAATTGGGCTGAGGTCATAAAACTCAAAGCTATCGACCAAATTGGATGCCACTTTAAAAGCATGTTTTAGTGAATCAAATGCCAGTTCCGACTGTAATAGGCTTAATGCCGCATCTTGTAATAACACTTTGACTTCACAACCAAAAGTTGCCAGTACCATTGTTGCAGACAAGCTTTCATGCACTTGTAAGCTGTTTAAATTGGCCTGACGTAAAACCACGAGTACAGTTTTCACACAATTTACCTTTTAAATGCAACAGATTTACAAAATGAATCGCTTAAAATTGAATCAGGCGTTTTGTGCTTTGCACTGCATCGGCCAGTTCGCCCAAGCCAACCAATTCAAAGCCTGCGGCTAAATTGTGTTGGCTCAGTTGATGGCGTTTGGCATTGTCTGCATCGCTAATACCACGTGCCAGTGCGGCACTTACACATACGGGTAAACGAATAGGCAATTTTTGCCATTCTGTTTTGAGGTTGCGTTGATCATCGGGTACCCATTGCAACTCATTCGCTACAGCAACGCCATCTTGATAAAAAAACACACGAAAAGCCTCATTTTTCTGTTGTAAGGCTTGAGCAAGACCGAGTGCATGCCATGCATGAATAGAGGTTGGTGCGGAGGTTATTAGTAATAAGGTGCTCATCAAAATTCACTAATGCAATGTGCCAAGGCGCATTCAGACTTTATAAAAAAGGTAGTATAAATGATTTTAGTGACTGGTGGTTTAGGCTTTATAGGCTCACACATTGCATTAAGCCTAATGGCTCAAGGGCAAGAGGTCATTATTGTAGATAATTTATCCAATGCAAGTATGCAGACCTTAGAGCGACTTGAATATATTGCAGGGCGTTATGTGCCTTTTGCCAAATTAGATGTAAGAAACACGCCTGCGCTGAACAAAGTTTTTGAACAATATTCGATTACTGCGGTGGTGCATTGTGCAGGGTTTAAATCTTTAGAAGAATCGGTGCTTAAACCACTGGAATATTATAACGATAACGTCAGTTGTATTATGAGTTTATTGCGTTCTATGCAACGTACAGGCGTGCGTCGTTTAGTGCATCTTTCAAGTATCGCGGTCTATGGTAAGTCGGGATTGAGTCTGGAAGAAAGCCAGAGCTTTAATTACACCTATGCCAATCCGTATGTGAAATCTCAGCAGATGGTTGAAGAAATCATCCAAGATACTTTTAGAACCGATAATGAATGGAATATCGCTATTTTGCGCTTGAGTAATATAGCAGGTGCATTTGAACACGGTATTTTAGGCGAAGTCGTTGCTCCGTTACCTAAAAATATTATTCCTTTGGCGATGCAAGTCGCAGTACAGCAGCGTGAAGCGATTGAGCTACGTCAGCAAGCCAATACTGCAGATCAAACTGTAGAACGTAGCTTTGTGCACGTACTCGATGCCTGTGATGCTGTGATTGCAAGCCTGCATTGGTTATTTGAGCAAACGCATAGCTGTGAAGCTTTTAATATTGCGGGAGAAGTGGTTTCAATTCAACAATTACTTGCACGTATTAGTGAAGTCACTGACACTGAAATTGCTACAGTTCCTGCAATTCATTATGAATATCCTGAGTTAGATCAGTTAGGTGCAGTCGTAGATAAGGCACAACAATATTTACACTGGCAGCCAAAACGTAGTCTGGAAAAAATGCTAGAGGATGAATGGCGTTTTTATCAAAATACGCTTAAGCATTAAAAGTAAGCGCTATAAAATTCGTTGAGATGCGATTCACGAAGCCTCATAGCTGAAACAGATACAATGCAACGGAATTATTGATAATAATTATCATTTACTAGGCTGTCTGTTTTTTATAAGATCGAGATAAGAGCACATGACATCATTGAAATCACGAAGGAATGAGGCTGAACATGCAAACACGTATTGAACATGACACCATGGGTGAAGTTGAAGTTCCGAATGACGCGCTTTGGGGCGCACAAACTCAGCGTAGCTTACAAAATTTCAAAATTGGCAATGAGCGTTTACCACGCGCCATGATTCGCGCTATGGGTTTGGTTAAAAAAGCTGCGGCAATCACCAATGCAAACTTAGGGCAAATCCCGCAAGAGTTGGCGCAGTACATTGTCGGTGCAGCAGATGAAGTCATTGCAGGGCAGTGGGATAGCCAATTTCCTTTGGTGGTGTGGCAAACAGGTTCGGGTACGCAAAGTAACATGAACTGTAATGAAGTGATTGCCAATATCGCCAATCAAAAACTGGGGAATCCTTTAGGTGCGCAAAAGCCTGTACATCCGAATGATCATGTCAATCGTGCCCAATCGACCAATGATTCTTTTCCAACTGCAATTCATGTAGCAGCGAGTTTGCAAATTAATGAACTGCTCATTCCTGCAGTAAAGAGTTTGCGTGATACGTTGCATGCCAAAAGTGAAGAATTTTCTAAAATTGTCAAAATTGGACGTACACATTTACAAGATGCAACGCCATTAACTTTAGGGCAGGAATTTAGTGGCTATGTATCTCAATTAGATCATAGTTTAAAGCGTTTGGAACAGGCTTTAACAGGCTTGTATGAGTTGCCGCTTGGTGGTACAGCAGTCGGTACAGGCTTAAATGCACATCCTGATTATGCGGTACAGGCAGCGGAGCAATTGGCACAGCTAACAGGCTTAGCATTTGTGACTGCACCAAATAAGTTTGAGGCTTTGGCGGGGCGTGATGCTGCGGTATTTGCTTCAGGTGCATTAAAAACTTTGGCGGTGAGTTTAAATAAAATTGCCAATGATATTCGCTGGTTAGCCAGTGGCCCGCGTTGTGGTTTTGGTGAGCTGCGTATTCCAGAAAATGAACCTGGTTCAAGTATTATGCCGGGCAAGGTTAATCCAACACAAAGCGAAGCAATGACCATGGTAGTTGCACAGGTATTGGGCAATGACACCACAATTAACGTGGCTGGTGCATCGGGCAATTTTGAGCTGAATGTATTTATGCCAGTAATTGCATATAACTTATTGCAATCTATTCAACTCTTGGGCGATGCATGTAATAGCTTTAATGAGCATTGCGCCGTTGGCATTCAAGCAAACCGTGAAAAAATAGATCACTTTTTGCATGATTCACTCATGTTAGTGACCGCTTTGAATCCTGTAATTGGTTATGAGAATGCAGCGGAGGTGGCAAAAACAGCTTATAAGGAAAATAAAACCTTAAAGCAAGTTGCAGTAGAGCTGAATTTGGTCACAGCAGAGCAGTTTGATGAAGTGGTACGTCCTGAACAGATGATTGCTCCGAATACCAAATAGTCAGTTTTAAGTAAATTGAGAGGTCTGTGTTTGTCTGCTCAAGATGACAGATAAACACAGACTTTGTTTATAAAAATCAGTGAAACTTTGAAGTATTCTTTCTTATTAAAATTATGTTGTGTATAATTACACAATGAACAGCAAAGACATTATTAAGCGTCTTGAGCAGGAAGGCTGGTACAAAGTGGGTGGTAAAGGCGACCATGAAAAGTATAAGCATCCTGAAAAGCCTGGACATGTTGTGGTACCACATCCACGTAAAGATATGCCAATAGGAACTCTACGCAATATATATAAACAGGCTGGTTGGGAGTGGAGGTAAAAATGTTATATCCAGTATATGTTCACAAAGATGAAGATAGCGCATACGGTTTAACCTTTCCTGACTTTGATGGATGCTTTAGCGCAGCAGATGAGATGCAAGATATTCAGCGCATGGCACAGGAAGCGGTTGAAGTTCACTTTGATGGTGAAGATATTCCGTTACCAGAACCATCAAGCCCAGAGCAATGGTTAGGTGATGAGCGATTTGAGGGGGGTTTTTGGTTGTTAGTTGATATTGATACAACAAAAGTAAATACAAAGTCTATTCGTATTAATATCAGCATGCCAGAAGCTTTAGTGAAACGTATTGATGCTGTTGCAAAAAAACAACATTTAAGCCGTTCGGCATTCTTAGCTAAAAGCGCGGAAATGGCGTTGCATTAATCAAGTAAAATATACTAAACCCAGCCTAAATGCTGGGTTTTCTATTGCACCTAATTTGAATGTAGAGGGGTAATTCATCCTAATACGATTTTAAATTTATGTGTTGGTGTAAAGACATAATTTGCATAACGGCAGAATAGGCTGCTACAAGGTGCTATCTAAATGTAATAGTTCAAAACCCGTCATTTAGTCGCATTAACCACTTTTAGATGCTTTCTTTTATGTCCGTTCCTTATTCAACTTACATTGATTAAGCTGCCATAATTGCTAGAATACGCAATACTTCAAAATACTGTTTTGCTAAAGTTTTGCATTTATTTTGCAAAATTTAATTTTTTTATAAGCAACTCAATATCTTAACTACGGAAATTTTCAATGCTCTCAATTTATTTAACAGATGTTCAGCAACACGTGCAATTTAAAGATTACCCGGGTGAGCAGCCTGTTAAATTTATCTTGAATTTTAAAAAGATTTTTCCAAGTGTAATGGAGCTTTTACTACCTGTATTGCCTGAAAATGAAAATCTGGAAGAAATGACGTGGGAATCAACCACTGCAGATTTAGAGTTATTTAAATTGCTGCTCAGTGGGTGGGGCGTGATTGAATTACGTTTAAATGCGCTCAGTCAGTTCAAGGGCAAGACATTTGCAGATCAGTTAGTGAAACAAGCCCAACAAAAACGTAAAGATTTCGCCAAAGCACAACAACAATTACAAACTGTGGAGCTAGATTACTTATTTATGCATGAAACACATGCCTTAATTGATGCTGAATTGGTAGAAGTAGGTGAAAAGTTCTATTTGCCAATTTTGCGTGATTTATGGAAAGGCAAAGTATCTACAAAAGTATTGGAAGCGAAGTTTTAAGAACAAACCCATATTAAAAAGCTGTCTCGGCGGCTTTTATTTTTTATAGAATCATACAAGACGATTAGCAACCACTTGCAAATTCAAGATTAATTCAAAATAGCCTAAGCAAAGATTTTAGAAATTTCCTCTCTTAAGAAATAATGCCTTAAATTTTCCTGTAAATCTTTATGCCAATACATCCCCATATTAATTACAGGCAAGTCTACAGGCACATCAAAAATATTCAATTTTTGGCTCATATTTAAATGCTTTAAAATCATTTTAGGAATAGTTAGTATGGCTTGAGGATGCTGCTGTAAAATCTGTAACGCCGTAGAATAGTGCTGACAACGTAAAAAAACCTGCCGTGATAATTGCTTTTGATGCAAATAAATATCTTCTAGCAACATACCAGTACGCCGTGATGAAACCCCAATATGTGCAGAAGATAAATAAAGTGCAGTATTCATTTCTTGTTGTGAACTACAGACCACAAATTGGTCTTGAACTAAGGATTGAAACTGAATTTTATCGCCAAAGTTTTGTTCTAAATCAATTACAAAATCAATTTGTTGTGTTGCTAAATCTGCCAAAACCGTTTTGCGGTCTAATTTGTGGCTCAGAAATTGAATATCCAAGTTCAACTTTTGAAAATGCGCCACCAATTTAGGAAAAATAATCGGTTCAATTTCATCATGGATAGCAATTTTGAGCGATTGCAACATATTCGGCTCAAATTGCTGTTTCTGTATTGCAATACTTTGAATCGCCAACAAGGCATTTTTAATAGTCGGATAAATTTGCTCGGCAAAAGGCGTAGGCAGCATTTTATTGCCACTTCGCACCAGTAAATCATCTTGTAAATGTTGTCTTAAACGCTGCAAAGCATGACTGGCGGCAGATTGGCTAATACACAAAATTTGTGCAGCTTTGGAAATACTGCGCTGCTCATAAATTGCAACAAACATCGGGTATAAATTGATGTCTAAACGATGAAAAACGGTAAGATCAACTTTTGCATTGTTATGAACATGATTCATAGTGTTTTATTGAATTAAATCATTTTGTTCATATTACTTTTCAAGTTAAGGTGTTGTAAAGCAATGAATACAATATTTTAAGGGATTTGAACCATGTTTGAGCTATCTGCACGCGCCAAAGACTATATAGAACGTACCAAAGCCTTTATTGCCAAAGAAATTGAGCCGATTGAAGCTGAATTCTGGGCAGAAGTTCACGAATTAAATCAGGGTGGTGACTGGACTAAATGGCAATGGCCAGCACAATTAGAACAATTAAAAGCCAAAGCCAAAGCTGCAGGTTTATGGAATATGTTTTTACCTTGTCCAGAATTAGGACAAGGTTTGTCGGTACAAGAATATGCACACATTGCAGAGTTGAGTGGACGCAGTTTGATTGCGCCAACCGTATTTAACTGTAATGCACCCGACAGCGGCAACATGGAAGTTTTATGGCGCTATGGTTCTGAAGCACAAAAGGCAGAATGGCTGACACCGCTGCTTGAAGGTAAAATTCGTTCTGTGTTTTGTATGACTGAACCTGCAGTGGCTTCAAGTGATGCGACCAATATGCAGGCAACAGCAGTCGTAGACGGCGATGAAATTGTCTTGAATGGTCGTAAATGGTGGTCTTCAGGTTTGGGCGATCCAAATGCCAAAATTATTATTTTTATGGCGCATACACCCGATGAAACCAAAGACCGTCATCATCAACACTCTATGGTTTTAGTCCCTGTGGATACTGCGGGCGTTAAAATTCAACGCATGTTACCTGTATTTGGTGATTACGACGCGCCACACGGTCATGGCGAAGTCAGTTTTGATAACGTGCGTGTGCCTGTTGCCAACTTTATTGGCGGTGCAGGACAAGGTTTTGAAATTGCACAAGGTCGTTTAGGTCCGGGGCGTATTCACCATTGTATGCGTTGTATTGGTGCAGCCGAAAAATCTTTGGAGTTGATGATTGACCGTGGCATGAGTCGTACCGCATTTGGCAAGGAAATTCTGAAACTCGGTGGCAATTTGGAGCGTGTAGCGGAAGCACGTGTGGCGATTGACCAAGCACGTTTATTAACTCTCTATGCAGCCTATAAAATGGATACTTTAGGCAATATGGCAGCACTTACCGAAATTTCTGCCATTAAAGTGGTTGCACCAAGTGTCTTGGAAAAAGTAGTTGATATGGCGATGCAGATTCATGGTGGTGCAGGCGTATCTAGAGATACACCGTTGACAGGTTTCTTTGCCCAAGCGCGTAGTTTACGTCTTGCCGATGGACCAGACGAAGTACACAAAGGCATGATTGCCAAACTTGAGTTGGCTAAACGTGGTTATCGTAGCAGCCGCAAAAAATAAGTCAGTTGCGAATTTTTTATTGTGTCGCTTGGTAGTGTATTCGGCAATATTTCTGATATTGCCGATACATCTCAAGAGAACACGGAAAATCTATGTTAGATTAAAAAAATTGGAAAATTAGGGAAAAATAATGTCAGTTATTGATGTAGGCGGCACAGTACGCGAAGGCGAAGAACTCGATATTCAGGCAGTGACAGCATGGTTAAAACAACAAAATGTCGATGTCGTAGAACCTGTAGAAGTCACACAATATTCAGGCGGTGCATCGAACTGGACATATCGCCTTAAGTACAGCAATGCTGATTTAATTTTGCGTCGTCCGCCCAAAGGTACTAAAGCTAAATCTGCACATGACATGGCGCGTGAATATCATGTGCAAAAGAATTTAGCCCCGTTTTATCCTGTGTTACCTGAAATGGTGGCGTTGTGTCAGGATGAAGCTGTAATTGGCTGCGATTTTTACGTGATGCAACGTATTGAAGGCATTATCCCACGTGCAAAATTGCCACCAGAGCTTGATTTTAGCGAAACTCAAGTACATGAACTTTGTGTAAATGTCATTGATAAACTGATTGAGCTGCATCAAGTACCTTATGCAGGAACTGAGCTAGAAAAATTAGGGAAAGGTGATGGTTATTGCCGACGTCAGGTAGAAGGTTGGGATGCACGCTATGCCAAAGCACATACCATCAACGTGCCATCTTTTAAATATGTGCGTAAATGGTTGTTAGACCATATTCCTGCAGATTCAAAAACCTGCATTATTCATAACGACTGGCGTTTTGATAATGTGATTTTAGACCCGAAACATCCGACTCAAGTGATTGGCGTTTTGGACTGGGAAATGGCAACACTGGGCGATCCACTCATGGATTTAGGCTCGGCTTTGGCATATTGGGTTGAAGATACCGATAATCAAATTTTTAAAGCCACCCGTCGTCAACCAACGCACTTAAAAGGCATGTTCACACGTCAGCAAGTGGTGGACTATTATTTGCAAAAAACAGGCTTGAGCACCGATAACTGGACATTCTATGAAGTGTTTGGAATTTTCCGTTTAGCGGTGATCGCCCAGCAAATTTATTATCGTTATTTCCACAAGCAAACCAATAATCCTGCATTTAAGGATTTCTGGATTGTCATTCATGCTTTGCATATTCGTGCCTTAAAGTTAATTGGTTTACAAAAACTGGAAGCAAATGAACTAGCACAAAAATATATCGCCAAATTTAAGGAATTGATGCCGAAATGACCACCATTTATTTAATTCGTCATGGGCAAGCATCTTTTGGGGCAGAAAGTTATGATCAACTTTCGCCTAATGGTGAGTTACAAGCCAAATTGCTCGGACGTTATTTTGATCGCATTTTAAAAGAAGCACCCTATGTGGTGGCTGGTTCAATGCAGCGCCATCAGCAAACTGCACAACTGGCTTTGGCAGAATGTTTTCCTGAGGTCGAAATTCATACCGACAGTGCATGGAACGAGTTTAATCATCAACAGGTTTTCGCGCAGTATGAACCGCGTTTTAATCAACCTGAATTGATGAAAGAAGATGTCGCCAAAGAGGTCAATCCTCGTGCATATTTGGCAAAAATTTTTGAAGGTGCGATAGAACGCTGGACGGGCGGTGAATATCACCATGAATATGAAGAATCTTGGCCGCATTTTAAACAGCGTGTCGAAGATGCATTGCAGCATTTATGTGATGACTTAGCCCAAAAACAACCACGATATGCTGTGGTATTTACTTCTGGTGGTGTGATTTCTGTGGCTGCAGGTAAAATTTTAGGCTTAACGCCCAATAAAACCTTTGCATTGAACTGGGCAATTACTAACTCAAGTATCACCACTTTACGTTTGGTCGGCAGTGAACCACAACTGTTAAGCTTGAATGAACATCATTTTATTAAAGCTGAAAACTCAAATTTATTGACTTGGATTTAAGGATCAAACCATGACAAAAACAATTCTAATTACAGGTGCAAGTTCAGGTATTGGTGCGGGTATGGCACGTGAATTTGCTCAAATGGGTTATAACCTTGCAATTTGCGCCCGACGTTTAGAGCGTTTGGAAACGCTGAAACAAGAACTGGAAAGCCAGTTTGGTATTCGTGTTATTGCAAAAACGCTGGATGTCACCAATTATGATCAGGTGTTTCAGGTGTTTCGTGAATTTAAACAAGATTTTGGACAAATTGACCGCATTATTGTCAATGCAGGCGTGGGCGAAGGACGTCGCATTGGTAAAGGTAATTTTGCCATCAACAAAGCCACAGTAGAAACCAACTTTATTTCAGCTTTGGCGCAGTGTGAAGCCGCGGTTGAAATTTTCCGTGAGCAAAACTCAGGGCATTTGGTGATGATTTCATCTATGAGTGCCATTCGTGGTATGCCAAAACATCTTACTGCTTACGGTGCAAGTAAAGCTGCAGTAGCACATTTAGCAGAAGGAATTCGTGCAGAATTAATTGATACACCTATTCAAGTTACGACTATTTTCCCTGGTTATATTCGTACCGAAATCAACGAAGGTGCAAAAAAACTGCCTTTTGAAGTTGATGAAAAAACAGGTTCACGCTTACTTGCTGCAGAAATTGAAAAAGCGCCAATTAAAGCCTATGTACCTAAATGGCCATGGTTGCCATTGGGCTTAGCTATGAAAGTTTTACCATTAAAATTGGTCAATAAACTCGGCTAAATAGCAGCGATATCATAGTATTTGAATAGCATCCTGAAATTTAAAGCTGATGATGAATGCAATCACTTTAAATGACACGATGCTATTTTTATATTTGAGTCTCTACTTTTGTTTGGGTTTAAAATTTGTATTTTCGGTTTTCGTATTTAAGAGTGAAATGTGATGTGGCTTAGAACAGCAACCCTTGCCTTAATTCCCGCTTTGGTGATTCAGGGAAGTCGTGTTAAAAAGAACACGATCCGATTGCCTGAAGCCGAAGGCGCACGAGAAGGTATTACAGGGCAAGGGCAAACGCTGTCATTATTGATTTTAGGCGATTCTGCCGCTGCAGGCGTTGGGGTAGCACATCAAAATGATGCGCTTTTAGGTGCGGTGATTTCTGCTTTGCAGCATCAGTACCAAGTACATTGGCGTTTAGAGGCGCAGTCTGGAGATACTACCTCACAAGTCATTCAAAAAACGAAAAAACTGGTAAATCAAAAATATGATGTTGTGGTTACTTCTGTTGGTGTCAACGATGTAACACGCTTAATGTCGGCACAGACTTGGATTAAACAACAGCAACATTTTTATCAACTTATTCAAGCGAAATTCCAACCTGAATTAATCATTGCTACGGGGGTTCCACCAATGCATTTATTTCCCGCATTGCCCAATCCATTATCTTGGCTATTTGGACAATACGCAAAACAAATGAACTTACAATTAGAAAAAATGATTGCACAACAAGAAGATATGCAGTGGATTGAATATGATATTCGAAAATATCAATCCATGAATTTAGAAATGGCAAAAGATGGTTTTCATCCAAGTAAAGAAATTTACCAGATTTGGGGGAAAGAAGTCTCGGATAGGATTTTGGAGTGGTTTTAGGTAAATTAACTTAAATAATGGTATAGTGTTAACAATCGTCAACACTAAATTATAATTAAATCATCAAGCAGAATGAAAATATGAAGAAACATCCCAATAAACATATTCGCGAAGCAATTGAATATGCGATTGAAAACGGCTGGGATGTTGTCGATTCAGGTAAATCAGCACATGCAAAACAAATCTTGCGTAAAGTAAAGCAATGTCATGGAGATGAACTATGAATAACTATCACTTTACTGTTGTGGTACGTGACGTACGTTCTGATCTGTCTGTGCTAGAAGATAAGTTCTTTGAAGCGGGTTGTGATGATGCATTAGTTTGCAGTTATAACGATACAATTTATCTTGAGTTTGACCGTGAAGCTGAAAATGCAGAACAAGCGATTCACTCAGCATTAGACAATATTCGCTCATTAGGATTTCATGATCTGATAGTAGAAGAGCAAGGTTATTCAACTTTGGCAGTAATGGCTGAACGTGCTGGAATGACTCGTCAAGCATTATCTTTATATGCGCAAAATAAACGTGGTGACGGAAACTTTCCACGTCCGATGTATGGACTTGCATCTAGATCTGCAATGTATTTTTGGCCAGAAGTTGCGACATGGTTATTCAATCAAGGGAAGTTACATAAAAATCATTATGAAGTTGCTCGTACTGCAATGTCTTAGCTTAATTTAAAGACCAAAGGTTCAATCTATAAATGTCTAATTCTAAAATAGAAACCCATCCACTCGAACCCTTTTTACCAGCCAATGCCAAGCTGTTAATGCTTGGGAGTTTTCCACCACCTAAAAGCCGTTGGAAAATGGATTTTTATTATCCGAATTATCAAAATGTTAGCTACTAATAAAATGCTAAGTTACTGTATATAAATAGTTTTATAGTATATTTTCGCCCTAAAAAATGGGCAAAACACACTAAATGGAACATAATGAAAACAATAACTTAGCAATACGTTTTGCAAAAAACTTTTATGTCACTTCTGCAAATGGCAGCTTAATCCCAACATCCACATCGTTCCAAATAATTTCATGACCAGACTCGTAGTGTTCGGTCATTTTAACTGAGCTATGACCTGCCAATGCCTGGGCGCTTCGACCTGCTTTTTTATGCAAGAAAATAGCCAATGCACGTATTTCGTGGAAGGTCGGAATTTGTCTACCCTCTAATTTTGGATAGGCATTTGAAAGTTTGACGATCCTCAAAAATTCCTCAGACAAATACAAAGGTAGGATTTGAGTCCAGTGTTCTTTCTTTGAGTTTTTGACCTTTCTTTTTGGCACATAATGAATCACAAAAGGGCTAGGGACATTGTCCGATTTACAACGATCCAATACCTGCTGTAATTCATCATCAATCTTTATTCGGATATAGCCTGAACCATCTAGAACTTCAAAATCATCCACTGGATCATCAGTCGTTTTTTGCTGGGCAATATGAATATATCCATCATGAATATCAGTCCAACGAATGTTGACAATGTCCGATCGGCGTTGGGTTGTTAACAGCGATAGATCAATTGCATTTTGCAGCCATAAAGGGGAATGATTACGAATAATCTGCAGTCCCTCAACGGTATGTCTTTTTCTTTGCTTGGGCACATAGCGGCTAAGTGTAATTCGTGCTGGGTTATCTGGACATAACCCTTTACTCACCGCCACATCAAAAATGTTGCACAGCAAACTGCGTACAGATTTACTATTTGAAGGCGTGAGACTATCAAGGTATTCATTGACCATTTTCAGAGTAATCGATTCAAGTTCTTTGTTTCCCCAGACTTTACACAGTCTGTTTAGCTGAACCTGATAAGTCTGCCGAGTATTTTCAGATATTGGTCGGCCATCTTTCCGACGCTTATTAAGTAAATACTCATCAGCAAAGCTTCCAAATAAGACACCACCTCCAAGAACCCTAGACACTAAGTCTGTCTCAATCATTAACATCTCATTTAATTTTCGAGCTGCTTGAAAGGCTTTATTTTTGTCAGTTCCCATTGAGTGAAACTTTCCCGTAATGGGGTGGCGGTAACGCCAAGCATTACCATCACCCCGATATAAATTAGCAGGAATATCCTTATTTCCTTTATTGCGTGGTCGAGCCATATTTTTAGCCTCGCAACACCTTATCCACTAAATCATCACCAGTTTGTTGCTGGTAAATATGCCACTGTATATACCAATGTTTGCCTTTTTGCTCAGCAGGAATTAGGCCCAATCTACAGTGACGTGCAATAGTTTGGCGCGTTGGTGGAGTTGCACCTTCGGTACCATAAACGCGCTTAATAAATTCAGAAACTTTAATTAAACAGGTCATAGCTCGTTACTCCTTAGCCTCAAGCACAGTTTTAACAGCGATCGTAATCAGCTCTTGAAGGCGTTCGTGGGTAATAGTTATTTGCCCAGGCACATCTGCTTTCAGTTTTTCAATCTGTTCAACAAGTTTATTGTTGATTTCAAATTGTTCGAGTAGGGCTTTTTCGGATTGGGCTTTGGAAAAAATCCAAGCTTCCCAAGCAAAGGTTTTACAATATTCAGTTCCGCCCGCGCGGTGATATTGCCCCTCGGTTTCCCACCAATGTTCAAAAAGATCACTTTCTTTCTGCAAATCCATCACGCCACCATCAAATAATTAAAGTTTTTAGCACGACTGACTTCTACATTTGCTTCACGTTCTAAGCGACTTAAAAAACCAGCTGCTTCATTTAAATAGCATCTGCAAAACTGTCTAAATTTGCGCTGACACGCTTCATTCATTAAATAGTCTTGCTGTGCTTTTGCCTTGTGACAGAAGATTTTGAGTACACTGTCACCACGACGCATTACCAATGCATCTTTCTTAAGTTGTGGTCTGTACCCATCGCAGTACAGCCAGTATGAAAATAAATTGGTGAATTGGTGTGGTATTCGGGTCATCATGTCGTCACCCATTTTTATAAACGATTTAATTTTCATGCTTACGCTCTCCATCTGCACCCCGAAGGGTGCATGTACCCGTGGTTAAGGCGTGAGAGCAGCCTCTTGCGCTTCATACGCTGAATTAATTTGAGCAATTTGCTGTTCAGTCATTTTCGCTGTAAATGGTTCAAAACGGGTCGCCATGACTGTATTCAACGTATCCAAGTCGCTTGCGTTGTTGATTTCATCAATGACAGCATTCACAGATTCAGCAGGGAACATCTGAGCTTCTTTAAGCTCTTTGTGCTTGGCTTTGTATGCCTCACCAATTTCAGATTTGGCAGGCTCACCCAAATTAAGTGCCGCAATATCAGCACCGACCTGCTTCAAATCATCAAGTGACGTTGCGTTATCAATGCGCTGGTAATATGGTGTTAAGTCAATTTCAGTAGCAACAGACTCAACCGCCTGCTTCTTAGCCATGCGTGCTTTTAATGCTGACGAACCACTATTGGCTTTTGCTGTGCTTGTTTCAGGTGTAACCGCAGCAGGGGTAATATCAATTTCCTTATCCTTTTCTTCCTCAGCAATTGCCATACCTTTGAGCACGTCAGGGAAGACATCACGCAAAGCATAAGAGCGTGCGCGTAACTTCATCATGCGCTTTGGATACTGTGTCCAAGGTCCTTGCTTACCTGATAAGCCTGCTTTTTTAGCATCCTCCATACTGAATTCTGAAACGGTTGGCTCTTCGCCTTTTCGCTTTACAGTGCAAATCGCCTTGGTACCATCTTCTGAAAGTTCTTCACGGATGAAGTCAAGTAAGCCTGAGCCACGCACCAAAGCAAGCATTGCATCACCCCAGATAGATGGGCGACCATTAATTACAGCAATGTTTTGCATTGCTTGAAGTGGCTGCAATCCAATTTCAGCACCCCATTGCATAGCAACAAGAATGTTGCCTGGCTTGCGCTGATAATCCTTTGGAACAATGTCAGAACCCGCTAAAAGGTCAGCAATCTGCATTGCTTCTTGCAGTGTTGTAGGCGTTAAAAAGTTCACTGCAGTATTTTGAGTTGTGGTGATGTTGGTCATATTTAAATTCCTATACTTTAGTTATTGGTTTAAGACACGCGCAGCACACGAGTGCTAGAGGTCTTTAAAAATTGCTCATAAATCTCAGGATGTGCAGCCTTTAAAGCTTTGCTGTCCAACGTGTTGCGTTCCTGATATTTGAATGTGGCCAAACGCTTTTCTTCAGCAATAATCATTTCTGCATCTTCCATTCGTGTGCAGATCTGCAGCTTTAATGCATCAAGTTCGCCACTTGCTTCTTTGATAGTGCTGTTGAGTTCTTTGTATTCAGTGATGATCTGCGCCAACTCGCTATCAGCTTCCACAGCCTGATCAGGATTATGTTTTGACCAGCGGTGCAAGACATCATCAAACGTGGTTGGTGCAGGTGGTACATCCGCTAGCACATGCTCATGCCAAAATTCAGAACATTGTTCAATAAGCATTTCAAATAATTCAGGATCAAAAGCAATTTGATAGGTACGGAACTTTTGACCACCGATTAACACACCTAGATCACACAACGATGCACCTGTAATGCCCATGTACCACTGGCATTGAGTCAGGTAATAATCAGGTACCGATTCGGTTTGCTCATCACCCCAAAGTTTTGCCAAGTATTGGTTTGCAGTCTTGCACTCAAGGATTCGGTCTGTGGTCAGCTTTCCATTTTTGATGCGCACATTACCTGCAATTTCAGGATTAATGATTGCACGGTCGATATTGGCGCGTGCCCAATGATGGACTTCATGCTCTAGTGTTTTATTGACACGTTGAACTTTTACACCGTGGCGTTTTGCGTATTCTTTGGCAACAATGTCTTCCAAAGTATTGCCCCAGTAAGCAGCCTCGGATTGAGAATCTTCAAGTTCAGACCGTGAAGTTTTATCAAGCCACAATTGATAAGGTGATTTGTATTTGCTCAAACCAAGGATTGCCGCCACATCAGAACCACCAATGCCTAAACGACGAGACTCAAGCCATTCTTGGCGAGCGTTTTCAGCGCTTTGTAAATTGATTGCGTTCATTATCGTGTAGCCTCCAAATGTGCCTTGGTTGCATTGATCTGATTTTCGTATTCAGCGTCACAAGCCTTTAAACTCATGGCCATAAAACCGAAAATGCATGCAGCTAATACTGCAGATGCCGCAGCATCGGAAAGGATTTTTTTGAAGCGAAGTGATAGGCGCTTTTTATTTTGGCGCTGTATCAACATTGCGACTAACTTGCTATGGGATGTGTTTTGTTTCATACTTATCTCGCTATATGCAGAGCACCCAGAAGGTCGAAGGTCGGGGTGCTTTTTTGTGCCTAGTGAAATAAATACTACTTTAAGTAGAATTAAAGTCAATACTTTGTAGAAAATAATTCTACTTTTAGTTGTTTTTTGTTTTATAGTAGACAAAAGAAAACCCACCGCTGGGGTGGGTTGTTTGGAGTTTACAAGATGACTAGAGAAGAATTTCGAGCAAATTTATATCAAACTTACGTATCTACTGGTATGAATGACCATGCATTAATACAAGAGTACATACATGTTGCTGAATCCTTTGTTTTTGACAAAAAGAAACATACTAAGATTGATGAGGAAAACCTGATCAAAAGGTTTCAAAATTAATCTGATTCCTTAATGACTTTTAGACACTCAAGATAAAGTTCTTTCCAGTAGCTAACAAGTCCAGATTGGCTATTATCTCTAAGATGGGTTGAGTTTTGGCACACTTGTCGTTGCTTTATAATCTTCTCGGCCATATCTAAAGCTAAGCGTTTTTCTTCAATAGAAGCCATATTATTTCCTCCACCCGATCTGTTTTAAAGGACTGCGTCGGGTTCGCAGTTGTAGTTTTTGTTAAATTCCTAAAATACAGCAGTCAATGCGATTAAAGCAGGTATCGCCTGTATGAATAAAATTTTTACGCATCTAGGATCATACAATAATTTTAGTGGGTTATTTTTGCTAAATTAAAAACCCACCGCAGGGTGGGTTGGTGTTTTAAGGGCGATAGTTATTAAAAAATTTAAATTCCTCAAGGAGAGGATGGCTTTTAGGATCAGCGCTTGCCCTGTGCTTCTTTTGATATTCCATGTAGTCATCATAGTTGTTGATTTTGCTCCAAGCTTTAGGTTTCTTTTCCTGAAACCAGCCTTTCTGAACATAACTATCTATAGGAATATGAAAAAAACGTGCATTTTTTTCAATATTTTTAATTCTGTGTTCACCTAATACCAGCCAGTATTTCAGTGTCATATTTATCCATTTTTGCGCCTGGCCATAAGTTAAGACGCTCCAAGTACCAATTAAGGAATCACATAATTTTTGGTGTAGTGAATCGAAATCTTCCTGTGATTCAAGCTCTTTTGAAATAAGTACAAGCAGTTGGCTTTTTAAAAAATCTTCACATTTAATCTTATTACTTGGATGCAAATCTCTATCATTAATTTTTAATGTGCGATTAAAGTCCAAATAAGCCTTACGAATCCCCGCATACTCAAATCCATCTGCTGTATTGAAAAGTAATCTAATAAGAAAGTCGTCACGTAAATTTTGAGGCAAGAAAGCGTCTGTTTGCATATAAGTTTTGGTTACTATATTTTTAGAGCGGGTTATGATTATAAATCAATAAATTAGATAAGAAAAACCCACCATGATAGGCAATGGTGGGGTAGTTTGCGCTGCTTCGTTATTACAGGTCAGGAGTGCGATTGACCTTGATTAGATAATAATCAGTAGATGTGACAGTAGTTTTACTTTAAGGATTACAGTTAATCTCAAATAAAGTTTAACCTTGCTTTCGTGTATCTTAAAAGATACAATTTTATAAAAGCTACAGATATACTGTGATGCAGATTAAAAAACTACCACCTTTTGATAGATGGTTTAAAAAACTTAAGGATTCACAGGCCAAAGCTCGGATACAAGTTCGACTTGATCGTTTAGAGGAAACAGGGCACTTTGGTGATGTAAAGACGGTAGAGCACCCTGTGTGTGAAATGCGGTTTTTCTTTGGCGATGGGTACCGTGTGTACTATTTGCAGGAAAATGAAAGTATTGTTTTGCTGCTTATTGGTGGCGATAAAACCAGTCAGCAGGACGATATTAAAAAAGCCGTACAACTTGCTGCAGCCTATTTGGAATTAAAGGAGAGACACCATGATTGATCCAGCTGATTTAGTTGCAACAAAATGGGACAGTGCCGAGTACCTAGAAACTGAAGAGGATATGCAAGCCTACTTACAGGCCTGTATTGAAGAAGCAGGTGATGACGCAGCTTTTATTGCCAAAGCACTGGGAACGATCGCACGTGCCCGTGGTATGACACAACTCGCTAAAGATACAGGATTAGGGCGTGAGTCATTATATCGCTCGTTATCTGGTGAGGTTGTACCCAATTTTGATACTGTCCTAAAAGTGGTACATGCGTTGGGTTTAAATTTGACTGTAACACCTAAAACCACTCCTGCAGAGGCTTGATTTAACTTTTACAGGTTGCAATTAATCCCGTATTTTTCTTTGTAGTAGTCCACGGCTCTATCGAGTGCCTGACTTAATTCTTCATCGGTATATTCTGGTGACAGTTGCTTTAAAGCAGGGACGTACTGTTTGTAATAGACATTTGGCCAGTCTTTGCAAAGGATTTGTTTGCGTACATCTTGTGAAGTGCCTGGATTTTCCAATAAATCAAAATAGCCGTTAATTTTTTCATCCGATTCTTCAAACTGCTTTGTTATCGCTGCACGTTCTTCTTCAGGTAGGGCAGCTGGCTGCTTTTGACAGCCAGTGATGATAAAGGCAAGGAGTAGGGTGGTTATGGTTGTTTTTTTCATAGTTTTGTCTTGTTGTTATTGCATCTAAAATTATAAACTAAATGTTAAAAAATATGCAGCGATATAAAATCAGAGCATTTTGGGGGAAATGGTGTCATCTTTTGATTATTGTTGGGTTTATGCTCGCTTGTATTGGGATAATTTTTGGCTCTCATATTCTACATAAAAAATTTCATACTTACGCAGATGCGCGAGCTGCGGGTTTCTTGTGTATGTTGCCTGGGGTGTTACTGTTTGCACTTGGGTTTTATTTAAAATAAAACCCACCATGGGGTAAAGATTAATCGGCAAAACTTAGTTGCTTTGACTGAACTTTTAAAGGCTGTAAGTCATCACAATAAATCATCACTTCAGCACCTTTCATTTTATAATAAGCACTGTAATTCAACTCATAGTCTTCTTGTGTATATCCTGAATAAATTTCTTTAATTTCAGCACAATTATCGTATGACACAATCCACTTTGTCTGTACACTATCTAAAGCTTTTCTAATTTGAACATGATCTTCATGGACATAAAAATTTCGATATAATCCTTGCCCTTTAACATAGTAGGGTGGATCTAAATAAATTAGAGAGCCTTGAGGCAATAGATTGTCAACGTTTTGAAGTAATGATAAAGCGTCTTCATTGTAAACTTTTATGCGGTCTTTATAACGACCAATTTTTTCAATTCGTTTTGATAAATTTTCTTTGTGAAAGCGAGCATCAAGCTTGTAATTGCCATCCTGATTTTTCCCGCCAATTACACCACCTTTTAATATGCCAGAGCGATTGGTACGGTTCAAAAAGAAAGCAGAAAAGCCGTGTTCGAGAGCAGTATGCTCGTTTGGAGTAGCAAGGATATTTTTTTGTTTTTGCCACTCATCAATTGTGACATTAGTGTCTGTTAGAAGTTTTAGAAAATTTTCAGTATCTTCTGTAACTGACTTCCAAAAATTAAAGATTGCCAAATCAAAATCATTGATATGAATATTTTGGCAGTGGTTACCAAACAATAAGTCTAAAGCAACACCAGCCCCTCCCGCATAAGGCTCGAGATAGTCTCCAGTAAGGTTGTTAAGCTCCATAAGATCTTTTACAAACGGAGCAAATTTACCTTTACCACCTGGATAGCGGAGGGGAGTGTAAAAAATAGGCATTTAAAAGTTCATCAACATTTTACGAAAATTACGTGTTATGACCCAATTCTACTTTAACATATGCCAAATTTAATGCATAACCTTCAGTTAACACGAAAGTCAATTTCTCTTCAAGATCAGTTAGGAATGTGCTTGAGATGTTAGGATTGTGCTTAAGATAATATCTAAAAGGATTTGTTTCAGCTTTTTTGATCATTCTTTGCAAGTTGCTAGAATTATAAAAACCTTTAAAAAGATCTCGAATTTTTTTATTTCCAGCTTGGATATCTGCTGCTAATAATTGTGGCAAATCATAACCTGAACTAGGTTCATCTTTTAACTTTAATCTATCTAAAATATCAGATGCATCACTTAGGAAAATCTCTTTGGTGAATTGAATTGAATTAGTCCAATAACTATCATTCGCTGGTAAGCGAAACAAAAAATCAAAGATTAATTGATCGGGCGGGAGACCACCTGGCAGTTTCAGAACATTTTTATATTTATTTGTATTTCTTACATCTGCATCTAAAACAACAATACTTTTCGTGGTAAATTCTGGAATTTTTTTATCCATCAAGGAAATATAAAAGTTACTACCATTCGTAATATTATCAAATTTATTTAAGAACGAATTGAGATGTCTTGAAGTTACAAGAGCAGCGAAAAAATCGGAAGCCTCTTTATCTTCAAAATATACATTAATTTTTGGTAACTTAGCCTTTTGTTTTTCTGGCAGAGTTTCAATATTTAAATCTGCATTAATGTTATCCCAACTGTAATCATCATAAACCTTGATAGAACCATGTGCATTTGACAGGTAAATAACTTTATATTTTTCATTGGCACCTTTGTATAGTGATCGCTTTTTCACTTCTTCTATAATTATTGGTGAGTGAGATGTCATGATAATTTGTAAATCTAATTCTTTCGCATATGTCATTAATGTTTCAATTAGATTTTTTTGAGCTGCAGGGAAAAAACCAGCATCCACCTCATCAATTAACAGAATACCACCGCTATACTTCTCACCAAGGTCATCTTTAAGTTTCTTAAAGGACATTAAAGACAAAACTAATTGTCCGCAATTATCTTCACCAACTGAAACAGATTCATGATCGTAGTTTTCACCATGTGCAACTGCTGAATCTAATGTTCCTGAAGTTGCGGTTAAAGAGCTACTATTTCTTTTTCCTAGTATCTTATTACTGATAGTAATAAAAAGAGATTTATTTTTATTTAAATATTCAATATCATTTTTATCATACTTGGTTCTTTCAGCAAGTGGGATAAGTCGTTTTAAACTTTGGTAAATCACAGGGTGTGTAACATTTCTACTGGTGTTTGCTGTAAAATCTGTTGTTAGGTTCCCTCGCACAGTTGTTCGGAAATCACGTCCTTCGGTATTCGTCATTGTAAGGTTTAAAGTATCAATATTTTTATCTAGTAAACCATCATAAAGGTGGTAACTACATTGCATACTACCAGCAACATCAAACTTTTTTGAAAATCTAAAATGTTCTTTAAATTGTGAAGTAAACCGTTTTCCAGTTAAAGTTCTATAATCTACTTTGAGTCCTTCAGCATTTATATATTTTAATTCTTCTCCAGTAGCATAATTCATTTCAAAACTAAAAATTTGTGCTATTAGACCTAAAATAGTTGATTTAGCTGTACCATTTTTACCACAAATGACTGTTATATCAGAACCAAGAGTAATATTTACATCTTTTAAAGCTCGAAAGTTTTGTACATTAATATTAGTCAATTTGGTAATATTCACTCTCTGATTCCCCTACGATATCCTCAAACGGTTTTAAATAGCTTAATTAGTGAACTAGAATTATATTTAAATTTCAAACATCCCGATACAACCCAACAACCTTACCCACCAACTTACATCCATCCACCAATGGAATCGTTTTTTCAGGCCAGTCTGGGTTAAGCGGTTGCAAATACATACTGCCGCTTTCAACAATCAGCTTTTTAAAAGTTGCCTCTAAATCACCTTCGCAAGAGACGATGACTAAATCACCTGTTTTTAAATCATTTGTTTGAAAGTCAGGATTTACATAAATTTTGTCTGCAGGGCGGAAGTCTGGAAGCATCGACTCACCAACTACGGTCAACCCGTATCCGTTCTTGCCGCATTTCGGGTTAGGTGGCAGCCATTCTTCAAACTGCGTACCTGCAGGTACAGATTCTACTGTGGTCCACGATCCAGCTTGTACCCAAGAGATGACAGGTACCAATCGACCAGTAAGAGGAAAGGGAGCAGTGACGTTGGGTTCGATACCTGAGCCATGATCCAAATAACTAATATCTACATTAAATTTTTTAGCCAGTATTTGCATTTTCTCTTCACGAGGTTTTGCAATTCCAAGCGTATAGCGTCGTGCCATTTCATAAGTGACATGAATAGCATCTTTTAATTGGTTTACGTTTTTTATTGGTGAGCCTTCTTTTTGCATAAGGCTATTAAGCCGTGAAGCAAATTCTTGGTATTTGGCTGTTTGCACCTTACAAACCTTCTCATTTTCTACGCTAGGTAGAATATTAACCCGTATTTTAGGTTGCACCAATTCTATTTTTGGTAGTATATTATCTTCTACTTTAAGTAGTTTTATTGGTAGCATTATGTCATCTCCAAAAGACGCTTTTGAAAAAGCAATCAAAATCGCAGGCAGTAAATCTGCTTTAGCTCGAAATTTGGATATAACGCCTTGGGCTTTAAGTAAATGGAATTTCGATAAAATCCCAGAAGATCGCTGTCTTCCAATTGAGAAATTTACGAAAGGAAAAGTTCGAGCTGAGCAACTACGTCCTGACATTAATTGGGCGTATGTACGTTCTACTCAAAATAGTAAAGAAGCCGTTATCTAATAACACGTTCAAAAGGACTTTCAATGAACATCATCGATGCGGCTTATCACACTGTCCACGATTATCCAGGTGGCGCAACGGCGTTAGCACCTAGACTCGGCATTAAAAGCCCAGCCGTGCTCAACAGCAAAGTTAATCCGAACACGGATACGCACCACATTACGCTGGTAGAAGCCATAAAAATAATGGTCATCACCAATGATTACCGCATTTTGCAAAGTATGAATGCGCAACTGGGCAAGGTTGCTATTGATTTGCCACAAATCCCTGAATGCCGTGATACGGCGTTAACTGATCTTGTGCTGAGCTTTGGAATGAGTGGTGGTGATGTTTACACGCTATTTAAAGAAATGATGGCTGACGGACGCATCACACGTGGTGAAGCAGTCGATTTATCCAAAGTCATCCATAAATTGCATGAAATATTGGCTGAGCTAAATGCTCAGGTACACAAATGTATTGAGGAATAAAAAAGCCTGATTGTTAGGGATCAGGCTTTTGCGTTCAATTCAGAGGGAAATTCTTTATGAACACAAATACTTTACCAAAACACCCATGTCAGGGCAAATGCACGGAATTTAAAGAAGAGCAGTGCAGCAGCTGCTTAATCTTAGTGCCGCAATGTGATTACTGCGGATCGGACAGCATGGTCAGCCGTACAGAAAACAATGATGGTTTTATTTGTGCTGACTGTTATTGGGAAGACAAACCAGAACATACCGTGGCGTTGTTTGTGAGTGATGTGGAAATACATTATGCACGAGCATTGAATGCCCAGGGAGAAGTGCCATGAGTCACTTTAATAATCCACCTGATTACAAGCAGCTGCAGCAAGTGCAGTCATTTTACGAACCAAGCCTAAAAATTCTGCAGGAGCTATATGAGCGTAACCAAAGAAACCTACGCTCAAAAGGCTATGACGAAAACAATGCCGCTATTACCAAGAATGAGTTTGGTGAGGTAATGGCCAGACGTTTTCGCATCACACAATGGTTAGCTGCAGATATTGTAGCAAGCTTGGTGAAGGCTGAAAAAGTTGAAGCATTTGGTGGGTATGTGAAGCCAATATTAACTGAACACTTAAGCGTGTTTGGGGAACAGGTGATGAAATGAACTATTACCAACACCACATTGGTGACTTCAATAATGCTACACGCTATTTAACGCTCGTTGAACGGGCGTTGTACCGTGACTTAATTGAGATGTACTACGATAGCGAAAAAGCCATTGATGCGAGTGATTTTGAGCGATTGGCACGCCGTTTATTGTGTCGTACTGATGAAGAAAAGACTGCTTTGCGGTTTGTATTAAGTGAATTCTTTGAATTAGTGGACAACACATACGTTCAATCACGTTGTGAGCGTGAAATAGCTGAATATCATGCGAAAAAGGAACAACAGTCCAAGGCAGGTCGTGCATCTGCTGAAAAGCGTTCCAACAGAAAAGCACCATCTGTTAATAGTCCGAATAAGGAAAATAATACGCCTGTTCAAGAGGAATCTAACGAGTGTTCAACGGACGTTGAACAGCCGTTAAACGACCCTTCAACCAACCATAAACCATTAACCAATAACCAAGAACCAATAATTAATACACACACTAACGCGCAGGAAAAATTTTCGGAACCTGAAGCTTGGAATCCAGACCGAGAGTTTTTACTTACCGTGATACGGACCAGTGTCGGTGAGCAAGCCGAATCAGTTCTTGAATTACCTGATTATGAATTTCAACTTGGGAATTTCAATGCACATTGGGAAAACAAAACCACACTCACTGAAAACCAAAAAACTCGAAAGTTTGCTACGTGGTTGATTCAGGAATTCAACAAACAAAAAATTCCTAGACCCACCAAATCGGGGAAATCACAGCAAAAGACGGTGTCTCGAAACGTCAACGACGCATGGGGTGAAATCCCAAAGCAGGAGCCCGTGTCAGAAGATTACGATCCAAACGAACCACCACCAGGTGTGAGTCAACAAGATTGGGATGAGAATTGGGTATGAACGCATTTTCAAACAACCTGACAGGATTTAAACCTGAGCCATCCGAAATGTTTTGCCAGATCCACAATGAGCGGATGGTGAAAGTTTTGGGACGTGATACATGCAAAACCTGTGCACGTGAATTTTTACGAAAATCGGAAGCTGAACACGCTCAGGAATTGCTTGAGAGTACCCGCAAGAAACGCGTAAACGCAGCCATGATTCCTGCTCGGCATGCAAGCTGTGGTTTTAAAAACTACGTTGCCAACACACAAGCGCAGCAGTACGCCGTTGGTCAATGCAAAAAATTCTCTGGGGATTTTGTGAAGGGACAAGCAGGCAACATGATCATGACAGGACGCACAGGCACAGGGAAAACCCATCTTGCATGCGCCATGATTCGGAATATTTTGCACCTTGGTGGATTTGCTCGGTACATCACCAGTGAGGACATGGCCAACAGTATCGCCAACGCTTGGACACAACCTGACAGCAGCGAATCTACGGAGATTTACCGATTCACCGAATATGATTTGCTGATCGTGGATGAGTACGGCTTACACGACCAACACGAGAATCGCTTGAAACTGGTTCACAAGGTTTTGTATTCCCGCTATGACGCGAAAAAACCTACGATCGTGATTTCAAATTTCACTACGGACGAGTTGAATAAAAATTTAGGCGATCGACTTTGGTCGCGCTTCCAGCATGATGGGCTTACGGTGGTGGAGTGTAATTGGCAGGATTCGAGAATTGGGTGAACAGCATGCGATTAAGCATTGCGGAATATAACCGCTTAATCAAGCCCAAGCAAAAGCCAAAAGCGAAGTCTACGGCGCGTCCTAAGCAGAAGATTGTGAGCAAGGGAGAAGCTGCACTGATCCAGCAGCTCAGAGCGTTAAAAATCGAATTTGTGCAGGAATTTAAATTTCACACATCACGTAAATGGCGGGCAGATTTTCATATCAAGAATACGAAGCTGCTGATCGAAGTTGAAGGCGGTATTTGGAGCGGTGGGCGTCACACAAGGGGCAAGGGCTACATAGGGGACATGGAAAAATATAACGCGGCAACAATGTTGGGTTTTCAGGTTTTACGGTTCAGCACAGAGCAAGTGACGAGCGGTTTTGCGATTAAACAGATTGAAGGGTTGGTGAAGGGATGAATGCAGCAGTGGCGGAAAAGTTTGAACAATTTGAATGGCTGACTCATGGCATTACGGCTAAGTCGCCAAATTTTGAACCTAATGTGCGTGGCACTGGAGAGAAGCCTTTGAATTATGAAGATCGCTTGGGTGCTATTGCATCTATGGAGACACAGTTAGCCAAGTCAGTTACGGCTTTGATTGTATTTGATGGTAAATGCGAGAGTGATTACGAATATGTTCGTGGGCATCTGGTAAATATCATGCTTAAAAACGCCATGGCAGATAAAAAGCGCGAACCTGAACACATCACAATAAATCACATGGCGTACCTGATTGCGCGTATGGTCATAGACTTTGCATTGGATCCTCAGCTTGAGGCTAATTTCACAGCACAGGGGCGTTTGTATTATGCGGGTATTAATTGCCACCAGATGACGGTTGATAATTATCGAAAAACTTGGAAACCGTATGAAGCAATGATGGAAATCGCTATAGAATCAGCGATAGATGAGGCATCTAAGGCAATTGAAATGTATAAAAAAAATACTTACAAAGAATTGCGGACCTGAAGATTCCATTTAAACGGAATTTAAGCTATAGTTTTTATAAGATGGTCATATTATGGCTATCTAGCTTAATAAGCGAAAGCAAATGACGATCAGGAAAGACTGATAGTTACGATCAAGGTTCTTAGTTTATAGCCCGCACTACACCCAGAGCGGGCTTTTTTTATGGCGGATTCCCTTTAATCGTAGTGGTTTAAATTGAATGCCGCCATTTCTAGCGCCATTAGCTCAATTGGATAGAGCATTGCACTTCTATTGCATTGGTTGCGGGTTCAAGTCCTGCATGGCGTGCCATATTCCGATGAACGGCATATAATTTGGTTAAACAGTGTCATACACTTTATTCAGAGCGTTCTGTAGTTCTTAGTTTTATACCCGCATTTCCCCAAATGTGGGTTTTTTTATGTGTGGAGAAAACATGCTCCAATTTTTAAAACGATTGTTTTGTATTCACGATTACGACTACGAGTCGGATATTTTTATTCAAGTTGAATGTCGCAAGTGTGGTAAAACGAAGTGACCCTCGCCACTTCGGTGGCATTTTGCCGAACGTATTACGGCACATAAGACCCTGCTCAATATGCATTATTGGCGGGGTTTTTCTTTTCTTATTGGTGGTGAATATGCGAATGGGTCGAATGGGTTTGGGTATAGCTCTTGCCTCGCTGGGTACAATAGCTTTTGGAAATGAATTGAACCGCGCAGGTGAAAGCCTGAGTGCGCTATCAAGAATTATGCGCTTAACACAGCCATCAAAATATAAATCAAAACCAAATCGTATTAGTCAAAAGAAACGTCGGCTGAATGCGCGTCGATTAGGTCATAAATAAGGATTTTCTTATGACAGACAAAGTACAGGCGAAACAAGACTTAGAATTTTGCAGTGCTGAGCTGTCTAAGTATCAGAATCTCAGTAGATCGGGATTGACGCGGGCAGAGATGCTAGCGATTGACGGCATCATGCGCCGCTTGAAAGATCGTATTAGAAACTTACGGAATGTATTGCTGTGAAACGACCGATGCCGCCTCAAAGCTTACTTGATCTTGATCCTGAAGAACCAGTGGGGTTTGAGCCTGCACATGAGCTAAAGGAATGGATTTTAAAAACATTCATTGATGAGGATGGCGAGCTACACAACCCTGATCACATGCACATATCGCCATGGGATGATGATTTATTTATGGTGCTATGGGCATCAAGTGGGTTTAAAAAATCTGAAAAAGTTGTTTTAGGTCAGACTGAAAAGTTTGCGCCGATGGCGGGCGGCTGGCGAAAGATGCGTCAAGAAAAACAGATGATTGACTGGTTTGGTTGTGTACCGAATTTCATCATCACGATTGATGCATGGTTTGCACACAATGCCAGTGATACTGATTTTTGTGCGTTGATCGAACATGAGCTGTATCACGTGGGTGCTAAAAAAGATGAAGATGGTAATTACCAAATCAGCCCGTCTACAGGTGAGTATAAATATTATTTGCGACCGCATGATGTAGAAGAATTTCACGGTGTCGTTCAGCGTTACGGTGCATCACCAGACGTTCAAAAAATGGTGGATCTTGCAAATGATGGCCCAACAATCGGCAAGGCAAAAATTGCTCAAGCATGTGGTACGTGTTTATTGAAGTTGGCTTAAATTTTTTTGCCTGCTTTGTTATACGTTGTTATACGAAGGGGTGTTTATGGCAACACTTAAAGAGCCTGTAAAAATCTTTATAGTTCAGTCTCTTGCTTGTCGTGATACGCCCCAAGAAGTTGCTGAGCTCGTTAAACAAGAATTTAAAATTTCCATAGATCGTGTTCAGGTCGCTTCGTATGACCCAACCAAAGCGGCAGGCAAAAACCTATCAAAAAAATTCGTCGAGCTGTTTCATAAAACCCGCGCCGATTTTGATGCTGGCTTAATTGATATCCCGATTGCAAACAAGCATTACCGCTTAAAGCAGTATCAGAAGCAATTAGAGCGCAATGCAAAGAACACAGTGATGTCACTCAAGATTCTTGAACAGGCTGCTAAAGACTGCGGTGGGCAGTTTACAAATAAACAAGAAATCACAGGCGCAGGTGGTGGACCGATTCAGAACGAAAATACAGTAGTTGTTACTGCCACTGATGAGCAGGTAAGGCAGGCGATAAATGAACTCGAGAGCGAATATTGACCCAGTCAAATTAAAAGCAAAAAGAATCAAATGTGAAGATGAGCATTTATTTTTTACTCGGGCATTTTTCCTGCCACGTATGGGGTTTAAATTCTTGGTGAATTGGCACCATGAATATATTGCTGATGCGCTTGATAAAGTTATCAGTGGTGAAATTCCCAACCTTGTGATTAACGTACCACCAGGCAGTGGTAAAACTGAATTACTTACCAACCTGATTGCACGGGGGATTGGGCGTAACCAGCGTTCACGCTTTCTGTATTTATCATTTTCACAGTCTTTGGTTGAGGATGTTTCGGCCACAGCTCGAAATATCGTGAAGTCACCAGACTTTCAAGCCTTATGGCCAGTCAAAATTTCAACCAGTACCGATGCAAAGGCATCATGGAAAACCACAGTAGATGGCTATGAGGCGGGGCATGTGTATAGCGCCTCGATGGGTGGTCAGGTTACAGGGCGTCGTGCTGGTACCTTAGCTGATCTTGGGTTTACAGGGGCTATCATTCTTGATGACCCACTTAAACCAGAAGATGCATTCAGTAAGACAGCACGTAATAAAGCAAACCGTAAAATTCTAAACACGGTGAACTCACGTAAAGCTAAGTCATCTACACCGATTATTTTGATCATGCAGCGTTTGCACGTTGAGGATCCGACTAACTTTGTGATGACTGGCAACGTACCAGGCGAATGGCATCAAATTTCAATACCCGCCTTGATTGATGATGATTACATTCAGTCACTGCCTGAGCATATACAAAAAAAGGTACCACGTGACGTTGAGCGAGACGAAAAAGGGCGTCAAAGCTATTGGCCATTGAAAGAATCATTGCAGTCTTTGCTGCAGTTGGAGAAAGGCGGCCAAGACAAAGATGGCGCAACAGTTTCACGTTACACGTTCAGCAGCCAATACATGCAGCGACCTAAGAAATTAGGTGGTGATCTAATCAAGGGCGAGTGGTTTGGTGAATATCACGAATTACCTGAACTGGTTTGGCGTGCTGTATATGTGGATACCGCTCAAAAGGTCAAAGAAGAAAATGACTTCACTGTCTTTCTTTTGGTTGGTATGGGGGTAGATGGCAAACTTTATTTGATTGATCTTTTGCGCGGCAAATGGGAAGCGCCAGAGATGAATAAAAAAGCGAAAGCATTTATCGATAAACACAAGGTGTATGACCTTAGAACCAAGCCTGTTCGATATATGAAAGTTGAGGATAAGGCGCATGGAACCCAATTGGTACAGTCATGGCAAAAATATGGCGGTATTCCAATTATTCCTGTTCAACGTGAAAAGGACAAATTGACCCGCTTTATGGATGTAGCACCACACCTAGAGAACAACTTTGATGTTTACCCTGAAAATCAAAACAGGTTTGTCATGCTGCCTCGAAATGCAACTTGGAAGCAATCCTTTCTAGATGAGTGTGAGGCATTTAACGCCCAAATGACCCATGAGCACGACGACCAAGTCGATACCTTAATTGATGCGATTGAAGATTCAGTCGTGATGTTGAATTACAGCCCACCAGCGGCATAAGGTTTTAAATATGGCTAAGAAAAAACGCAATCCCGAAAGTCAAAAGCCTGTGTCGGGTAACTTAAGTGTGCATGAGGCTGAACAAGCGCTACTCAATTATTTGACTAAAATGCCTGATGTGGATGAGGTACTGCGTAAAGCAGGTATTACCCGACACCGCTTAAAAGTCATGATGTATGACGATGAGGTATATCAGTCGATTGAGAAGCGACAGGATAAATTGGAAAGTGCTCCATGGCGGCTAGAGCCAGCAGAAGGTATAGAAACTGAAATTCTGTATGCACATCTTCGTGAATGGTGGTCTGAAATCATTTTAGGTGCACAAAACGCGCGATGGTACGGATATTCTGTGCTTGAGGGAATTTACTCCAGACCTGAAAACCCTAAACTTCATATTCAAGGTGATGTTGTCACACCATTCATAGGCTTTGAATGGATTGGTGAAAAGCCTCTGCAATGGTATGAACCAAAGAATAATGGAAGTTTGCTTCTTTTAAAGAACTACAACCACACACATCAGGATCAGGAAGTAGACCAGCGTTTTAAGCATTTCTTAACACGCTGTAAATCTACGTTTGAAAATCCTTATGGAGAGGCATTGCTTAGTCGTTTGTACTGGGTTTGGTTCTTTAAAACGAATGGCTTTAAGTTCTGGTCAAAATTTGTAGAAAAGTACGGTATGCCATTGTTGGTGGGCAAGTCATCTACTGGCCACAACCAGGATATGCGGGATGCATTACTAAAAGCACATGCAACTTCTGTTCTAGCGATTTCAAGTATGGACTCTGTAGAACTGCATAGTGCATCGGCCGTAGGTAATGGCTCGCAAGCGTATGAAACATTCGACAAGAATTTGGAACGCCGTATTCAAAAGGTGGTTTTGGGTCAGACGCTCACCAGCGGTACCGATGGATCAGGCTCTCGTGCTTTAGGTGATGTGCATTTGGAAGTTCAAAATGCGAAATACCGTGCGGACATTCGGATGATTACCCCAACAGTGCAGGCGATTATTAATGCATTGTGCGATCTTAATGGTTGGAAGCGCAGACAGATTATTCTTGGCGAGGAAAAGTCACTTGAACCTGAAAAGGCGGAACGTGATGTGCATTTAAAAAATGCAGGTGCAAACTTCTCGAATGCTTATTTCATCCGTGAATATGGACTACAAGAAGAAGATCTGGTTGATCAAGTCCAAACTGCCTTTAATCAATTCACCGCATTACCTCGCCAGGCATTCAACTTCAAAGCCAAGCCAAACAAGCTATCCGATGCCCAGCAAGAAGTTGAAGAACTGACAGATGGGCAGGATGATTTAATGCTGCTAAATGATGCTGAGATTAGGCAGTTAGCAAGCACATCGGAAACCCCAGAGGCGTTGGCATTCAATCTTATGCAGCTTATTCCAAAAGCCACTAAAACTGAGTTTACAGCCAAGTTAGATCAGGCTTTGTATGCTGCAGATGTGCTTGGTTATGCAATGGCGAAGGATGGACAGTGATGGAAGATATTCAGGCCTTATATGATGAGTTTGAAGAGTTTAGCACCAAATATTGTGGACTGATTTTTGATGAATTCTCAATATATCAGCGTAAGAAATTAGGTCATTACTTTGATATTCGTGATGAATATTTCAAGATGTGGTTGAACGCAAAGCGCGTTTATAGTGGAGAGGTTGATAATGCAACCAGTCACGTTTCTTGAGGCGCTTCAGTACGCTCACAGTAAAAATATCGTGCTACCTGATGAATTCTACTCACTGGATTTAAAAACACGGCAAATGGCAACTACGGTGAGCTTTTTGTCGAGTCTTGAGCAGATTGAAACGGTCATCAAGGCAGTGAATAAATCCATTGCGGATGGCGGTACATTCAAAGATTTTCAGAAGCTGATTGAAGAATCTGAAATCATTTTGCCAAAGCACTATCTGGACAATGTGTTTCGTACCAATATCCAGAGCGCTTATGGTCATGGTCGTTGGATTCAACAAAACCGTAACAAGGCTAAACGTCCGTATTTGATGTATTCAGCGATTAATGATAGTCGAGTGCGTCCGAGTCACTTGGCTTTAGACAAGATCGTTTTGCCATTTGACCATCCTTTTTGGCTGACACATTACCCGCCATTGGGATTTCGTTGTAGGTGCACGTGCATAGCTTTAACCGAAAAACAAGCATTGAAATATGGCATTACACCAGATGACAAATTGCCTGATGTTGCTGAGTCTTTGGACTGGTCCTCACATCCTTTGCAATTTGGTGAGCTTGAATCTTTGGTCGATAAAAAGATTGCTGATTCATCACTGGATAAAGAATTCTTGCTTGAACAAAAGCAAGTCATTCAAGCTGAGTGGACAGCATCCAGAAAGCTGACAAGTTTGTTTGCACCTATGGATGACAAGAGTCGGGATTTGTTCAACACGATTGCAGATACAGTCATTCCACTCGATCCAAAGATCAGACCAACAGCGATTCGGACGTTTATTGATTATGTGCAGGGCAATGACACGGCACTAAGCACGTATTTAAATGCGTCTGCAGCTTCACTGGCTGATGATGTGCTGAAACGGTGGCTAAGTGCTGACATGGCAGCGATTCAGGCTGTGGCAAGCAATACGGCTTCAACCGTGGTAGGTATTGCAACAATTCAGCAAGTGGCAGCGTATCAAGTCGGGCAGACAGTACAATTCAATGCGCCTTTGCTTATGGCTGATACTGCAGGTGACATCGTGATTCAGATTCAAAACGCCAAAGGTTTAGGTATTGATCTGGAAAAGCTAAATGCAGGGCAAGGGGTTTTGATACCACTTGGCTTGTCGTTTGAAGTGGTTTCGATTGAAACAATCAAAGGCAAACTGATTTATACGCTCAAGCCTTTGCTGAACTGAATTAAATATGAATATGACCGCTCCATTTGGGGCGGTTTTTTATTGGAGCATGAAAAATGCCAGTAGAGGAAACACAGGACAAATATTGCTTTCGGCTTGGCGATCTGAACGTCAATCAAGCCGAAGACGGCAAGAAAAAACGCACATTCACAGGCGTGGCATATAGCGGTGAAGTGATTACAGACCACTGGTATTGGGACCGAATTATTTTTGATTTGGATTCAATGAAAATTAAGGGGCGTATTCCCGCGTTACTCGATCACTCACCTCGTCAGCGTGCAGGTGTCATCAATGAACACAGCATTAATCACCAGCAAGGCCTAGTCGTTTCAGGCGACTTAATGAGTAATGAGTTCGGTACCGAAGTTGCCCAAGACTCTGACGATGGTTTTCCGTGGCAAATGTCGGTTCGTATTGAGCCGTCATCAGTAGAAGAAATTCAGGCAGATGCATCTGTTACGGTCAATGGAAAAGTTCACCAAGGGCCAATCACGGTATTTCGTGGTGGTCGTATTCGTGAAGTGTCTTTCTGTGCTTTGGGTGCAGATGACAACACCAACGCTGTGGCAGCCAGCCACAACCCAACACAATCTAGCAAAGAGGACACAGACGTGGACTTAGAACAAGCGAAAGCGAAAATCCAAGAATTGGAAGGTCAGGTGAATACTCTGACTGAGCAAAACAAACAGTTTGCTGCAGATAAACGTAATTCAGCCATTGATGCTTTGGCCAAAGATTTGGGCAAGGAATTTACTGCTGAAGAAAAAACCAAGTTTGCAGCTATGCCTGATGATGCATTTGATTTGATGGCAGCAACACTTAAGCAATTTGCAGCATCGACTCAACAACAACCACCTGCAGGTCAGCAGCAACAAGCACCGTTAGCAAATCCAGCATTTGCTCACTTGTTCACACATCAAGCGAGTGCTCAAAGTGGGACGCAATCATCGGGCAATCAAGAGCATCAATTATCTGCAGGTGCTAAAGCATTTGCGGCACAGCAAAAGGGGAAGTAATCCATGACTACTGTTTCAGCTACACATGAATCACGTCCATTTAATTTGGATGTGGGTAAAACACGCCGTGTTAATGCAAAAGTCACAACTGCTACTGCATACAAAGAAGGCGACTTACTGGCGCTGTCTGCAGCAAACGTCTTAACCCAAGCGGCCGATGAGTCAAGTTGGGACGTTATTTGCGGTGCAACACTAACAGCTGCACAAGCAACTGCAGCAGCTGCAAACGGTACTGAAATCCCTGTTTATAACGGTGGGGTATTTAACATTGAGGCTGTATCAATTGCTGGTACCGCACTCGCAACAAGCAAATACGATGCGGCACGCGCTAAAGCATCTAAAAACAACATTGAATTATCGAAGGTGTAAACCATGCCACAAAGTTTTTCTATTGATGGTGCTCCACTGGAGCTATTGGGCGTTGATGAATTAGCGTTAATTCATTCAAACTACGAGCCGATGGATACATGGCTTTTAGATAAGCTATTTCCACGTCGTAAATCATTCACTACTGATGTAGTGCCAATTGCTGAGCTTGAAACTGAATCGGATATTGCACCACTTGTTGCACCGCAGATTCCTGGTAAGCCATTTGACCGCAATACGGCAATTCAAGTCAGCCACGTAAAGCCAGCGTACTTAAAGCCTAAAAATCAGGTGACACCTGCAACAGCTTGGGATACTGCTTTATTGGCACGTTTGCGTGATGCGGGCATCATCTCAACAGGTAATAATCAGTTGAGCACAGCAGAGCAATACATGATTGCTCAGATTGAAACCATGAAGCGCAACCACGACTCGATTGATAATCGTAAAATCCTGATGGCTGCTGAATTGGTGACAACTGGTCAAATTGTGCTTGAGTCAGATGACTACACCAAAAACGTAGTGTCATTTGGCCGTGAATCTTCACTTGCATTTACCCCTACAAATGCTTGGGATCAGGCAGGTGCTACGCCTGTTGAAGACATTGAAACCATGGCACAACGCATGTTGGATGAAAATGGTGGTGAAGCCACTATGATTCTAACCACAGGCAAAGTATGGGCTTCACTGGAAAAGAACGCTGCTTTCAAAGCCAAATTTGTTGAGCCGTATGCGGGTATCAGTGTGCCGTATCGCCCAGGACTAAATGCCTCACGTTCTGCGAAGTTCAAAGGCTACTTAGGTGATATTGAAATCTGGACATACGATGCAACGTATCGCCACAAAGCACAGGTGAAGCGTTTTATCCCTGTCGATTACTTTGCGCTTATTTCAGATACCAATGGTTATGTGACGCAATGTAAGATCGAAAACATTCATGCTAACGGTTTGGCTTTGGAATACTTTGACCGCCAATGGTACGAAGAAGATCCAAGCGGCATTTTACTCATGACTGAATCGGCTCCATTGGTCGTACCATCAAATAAAAATGGTATTTGTGGTGGTACTGGCTTCATCACGATTTAAGGAGTGACGCATGGCTAAATACATTGCAACGCAGTCCGTAGGGCAGTACCTACCAGGACAAACTGTCGAGGGTCTTAGTGCAGAACGTGCTAAGGCCCTTTTAGTTATGGGTGCGATTAAAGAAGTGGAAGCCGATCAAGAGGAAACTCAAGAAAAGCCTGCACGTCGTACCCGCTCAACCGCTGAGTAAGTCTTATGTATGCAACTGAAGCAAATTTGGTTGCACGATTTGGTCAGGAAATTCAAGAACTGAAGTTGATGCATGCAAGTGCATCAACCGCCATTCAAGATTCCATTCAGGACGCATCAGAAGAAATTAACGGCTACATCGGTGGTCGTTATGCTTTGCCGTTGCCAAATGTGCCTAGCAATTTAGAGCGCATGGCGTGTGACATTGCACGTTATCGCCTCTATTTTCAGCAACCAACCGAGGAAGTGCGGCAGCGCTATGAGGATGCTGTTTCATTTCTTAAGTTGGTGGCAGCTGGTAAGGCACATTTGCAGATTCAGGATGCTGCAACCAACCAAATCGTGGAAGACCAACCAAAGAACAAGCCATCTACCATGCCAATCGGTACCAGCTACACGGGTGGCGTGTTTGGTGATTCCACTTTAGACCTGATGCCGAGCATCAAGTGAGGTGAATGTGAGTGGTGTTGCGATAACTATTGATGTTGAAGGTGATTCACCAATTCTATCCATCCTTAAAAACCTTGCAGATTTTGAACAACGTAAAGCGGATTTATTCGACACGGTAGGCAGTACCGTTGTTGAGGGGATTCGTTCACGCTGGAAAGGTGGAGAGGGTTTAGAAGGAAAGTGGCTATTATCAATTCGTGTGATGCGTAAGGGTGGTACCACATTACGAGACACGTCTCGGTTGATGAATTCCGTTACCTACAATGTTCTACCTGATGGTGTCGAAATTGGTACTGATGTGGTTTATGGCGCAATTCATCACTTCGGTGGTGAGATCAAGCATGAAGCCCGTTCACGCACCTTGTTCTTTCGACAAAACCAAAGAACAGGGCAAGTGGGTAATCGTTTCGTGCGTAAGTCACGCTCCAACTTTGCCCAAGAGTCAATGGGTAGAGCATATAGCGTCAACGTACCACGCCGTCCATGGCTGGGTATTACTGAAGACGAAGAGCAAAAGATTCTCAACTCAATTGAAGGGGTAATTTTCGATGAGTAATTTCTTTGCGGTACGTGCTGAAATTGCCGAGAAGTTAAAAGAAATTTCTGAGTTTAAGAGAGTCTATACGCCGATCAACATTGGCAGCACAACCGAACTCTCACAAAACACCCCATGTGCTCATGTGAACTATCTTCGTATTCGTAAAGCTGATGAAGTTGGCCGTGGCAGCCTGAACTCATTAAAGCAGGAATGGGACATCACCATTGTTGAACGTCATGCAGCCTCGCAGCTATCAGATGGGTCTAAAGCAATTGATCAGGCGGGCGAGTTGGTTGCCAAGGTAATACCGCTTTTAAGTGGATGGAAACCTAAATCAAGTACACGCCCATTATCACTGGTGCGTATCAGTGAAGATTTTTCACCTACATGCGTTTATATCACGATGGTTTTTGAGTCATCGTTATTTATTTAGGAGCCTATCATGGCGAAACAATACAAAGCCTTAAAGCCAGTAGGTCGCTTTCAAGTCGGCGATCTGGTGGGTGGTCTGTCAGATGAACAGATCAAAAAGTTAATTGCTGATTGCGTAATTCAGGAAGTGAAAACCGCAGCAGCCACAACGAAGAAAGCCACAGGGGATGCTAAATAATGAGCACTCAATATATTTCGCTACAAGGTGAGTTTTACTTAGCAAAAATCACCAACGGTGTAGCAGGCGCAATGCGTCATTTGGGTAACGTACCAGAGTTTGAATTGGAAATTGGTGCTGAGGTTTTAGAGCACGTTGAATCCATGACAGGCAAGCGTACAACCGACTTCACTATGGTTCAGACAACATCGGTTAATTTCTCAGGTCAGCTTGAAAAAGTGGATAAAGAAAACTTGAAATACATTGTTTCAGGTGAAACCACCGAAGTGACCACTGAAACCATTACCGACGCAAATATTGGCACTGTGGTGGCAGGTCAGGAAATTAAGCTTGGTGGTTATAACTTGTCTACCGTGTCATTTAAAGATTCAACTAGTGGATCAGCGGTTACAGTAGACCCATCAAAGTACACAGTGGACTTAAAGTTCGGCACGGTTGTTTTTAACGATGTTTCAGACCTCACTATGCCACTTTTGGCAAGCTACACCACTGGTGCAGTAACGCATACGACACTAGCATCGGACTTTGAAACAGAATACGAGCTGTTTTTCAAAGGTATTAACACGGCTACTAGCGAGCACATGGCGGTTCGTTTATGGCGTACTAAGAAGTCACCTGAAACCACATTTCCACTGATTCACGAAGAATTAGGGCAATACTCTATTTCAGGTCAAGCGTTGTCTGACGTTTCAAAACAAAGCGACGCAGCGCTTGGGTTGTACGGTCATATCGTAACGATTCCATCGGTACAAGCACCTTAAAACCAACACAGGCACAAGAAAACTCCACGACGCATAAGCGTCTTTTTTTGTGCCTGTTTTTTAAATTTCTTTCATTTGCATTAAGCGATTAATGAAAACGAAAGGGATTCATCCCACCACTTAATCAAACCGTCCTTTATGGGCGGTTTTTTTATGCCTGTTTTTCAGGCAAACCACTGGCTAGAACGACGGTTCGAAAAGCACGTTTTCATGTTCAACGTGCCTGCCAGTTTCTTTTTTTGAACATGAGCATACAAGAGGAAATCTTATGAACATGATGGTAAACCATGAAAAACAAACCCCATTTATCGAAGTTGAATTAAATGGAAAAGTTCAACTGGGTGTGAATGCGCGTGACCTTCACAAAATGCTAGAGGTTAAGACGGACTTTTCGGATTGGATTAAGCGACGCATTAAACAATGTGGTTTTGAAGAGAATTTTGACTACGTTAAGCTCCTCAAAAAAGAGGAGCTTTCAAAAACAGGACAAAACCTAATTGAGTACATCATCTCGGTGGATATGACGAAGCACCTTGGAATGATGGAGCGCAATAAAAAGGGTCATGAGATCCGCAAATACTATATCGAGCAAGAAGAATTGGCACGTCATCTAAAAGATGGTTTGCAGGTGCGCATTGGTAAGCTTTCAGCACAAGTTGAATTGATTACACAGTGCTTATCGGAAGCGGGGCGGTTTTTATCAGTAAATGGCAAGCAGACAAAACCAGCCATGCTCAAAGAGTTGGATGAGCTGATTAAAGAAGCGCAACCCAGCCTAGATTTTAAAGAAGATGAATAAGGAAAAGTATTCTGGATTCTAAATCTGAAATTCAAGCTACCGCCACCTTCGGGTGGCTTTTTTGAGATTCCATCATGAATGATTTTTTCTTAGCAGATAATCGAACGTTTCAAATTGGCGAAATTGAAGTGAAGCAGATTCAGGTGAAGTCACTTGATCTATTCTGCAGACATGCTGAAACAATCAAAGAATATTTGAAAGACAAAGATTATTCAGATGAAATTTTGATTGAGTTATTTAAGGCTCACACGGTTGAAGTAATACAAGTCTGCGTCATGACTACCAATTTAACAGCAGACCGTATTTTTGATGTGGCTAAAGATCAGGCTTTATTTTTAGATATGCTGCGTGCTGTATTGACTGTGAATACAGCATATTTCAAGCCTGAAAAGCCTAAACGTGGCAGTAAGCCAAGCAATGAGAAAAGCACTTGGTTTGATTCGTTCCAGTATTTAATTGAGTCTGGCCATCGTCACGATGACATTTTGAATATGTCATATGGTGCGTACCTGCAGTATATAAAAGCCGCACAAAGAAGTGAGCTTAGAAAAATGCGGTCACAAGTCAATTTAATGCGCTCAGCACAACATGCTCAAAACCGTGAATTTAAAAAACTTATGGAGGATTTAAAAGTTGTTGATTGATTAACCAATTGTTAAAATGCCTGAAAATTATATAAATTTTGAGGGGTGTTTTATGAAAAAAATATTGGTTGCTGCAATTTTACTTGTGTCATCATCTGTATTTGCTCTGGAGTATACCAATGCTGTGCGTGGCAGTACGATGATTGTTGAAGTGGGGCATTCACAGAGTCGCATGATGGAAGCCTTGGGTAATCCTGATTCATCATATCGCCATGTAATCCAAGACCGTAAAGGTTGGTCGCACAAAGCCACAACTTACACATACCGTATGAATAACGCGCGCTACGAAATCACTGTTGTAGATGGGAAAGTCTATAGCATTGGTTGGGAGCGTGAGTGATGGCTCAAACAGTTGAATGTATAGCATGTGGGCATGTTGGTCAGCCCAAAACGAAAGGCAGTTTTGCTATAACTATCATTTTATTATTTATAGGTCTTCTGCCAGGTATTATTTATGAGATTTGGAGAAGATCAGGTGGAAAGGTCTGTAGCGCCTGTGGAAGTCATGGTGTGCGACTCTATGTGCCAACACCTAGACAATTGCAGCCTAAGGTTAATGAAGTGGATTTTACACAACCTGTTGTGTCAAAAGGGAAAACAGCACCTGTAGCTCATGACGTATTTTCCTACAATGCGGGTAAAAGAATGCAGCTAGGTGAAAATGGCGTAGAGCAGAAGAATTGCCCCGATTGCATGGAATTAATTAGATTTGATGCGCGTAAATGCAAGCATTGTGGAAGCATGGTGGAATAATGAAATACATATTAGGGTTGTTTATTTTAGCTCTTTCACAAAGCTTGTTTGCTGGTGTGCATACCTGTGTTGTGAACGGCAAGACTGTATATCAGGGTAAGCCATGTGTTGGGTCTGGCAAAACTGTGGGTGAGAGAGAAAGAGAGCGAAAGCAGGCATCGCAATATTCAACTGCGACCACAACCCCATCAAGCTCTAGTAAGCAAGGCGGAAAATATTCAGAGGAAGATTGGGGTGCAATTTGTCGTTCAGCTTCAAAGACCGCTAGTGCGGTAATGCGTAACAGGCAGCTTGGAATATCAATGAACAATCAGATGGATAATTTACTTCCAGCGGCTGATCCAGCAATTAAAGGTGTTATGGAGTCAATGATTAGACTGGCTTACACAAAACCAAGATATAGTTCATCTCAGTATCAACAAAACGCTATTACAGACTTTGAGGATGAATACTTGCTGATGTGTCTGCAGTCACGTAGTTAATACCTCTCAATATTCTCATAACACTTAACCCACTTCGGTGGGTTTTTTAATGCCTAAAATTTGAGGTCAGCATGTCAAAAAATTTAACTTTTAAACTTATCATGGACGCTGACAGCAAAGGCTTTGTTAGCGGTGTAAAACAATCTGAAAGTGTTGCAAAGTCAGTATTTGAAGCAATTAAAACCGAGTCTGATAAGTTAAAACAAAGCTCGGCAGAAGCAGCAAAAGAGCTTGGAAATATCATCCCGAAAGGCACAAGTGAGTTAGCTGCAGGCTTAACTAAATCATTATCCAGTGCCACAGAGATTATTAAAAATGCAGGCGAAAACGCAAAGTCTACTGCGGGTAACTTTACGGATTTTGGCAACAAGTCACATAAGGCTTTAGACCTATTAAAATCAGACTTAACAAGTGCTAAGCAGAAGCTGCAAGAGTTTGCTAATTCCAATGCGTCGCCTGCAGACATTGAAGTTGCACAACGCCAAGTAGACCAACTTGAAAAAGAAGTTCAACAGGCTAACCAAGCATTTAACGACTTTCAGGCAGAAGTTGGCAAGGCAAACAATAAACTTAAAGAGTCTGATTCCGCAGCAGCAGCGGCAAAAAAAGGTTTAGATGGGGCTAAGTTTGCAGTCAATGCGCTTATGGGTGCTATGGCTGCTTTGGGTGTTGGGCTTGGCTTGCGTGAATTAGCAGAAGCCGCAGACGCATACACTGGACTTTCTGCACGCATTCAGATTGCTACCAAAGAGGGTGGAAACTTTGAATCAGCAATGGCAGGCGTGCATCAGGTTGCCTTAGCCACAAATTCAAGCCTGCAAGCGACTGGTGACCTATTCACCCGTATTGATGCAGTCGGCAAAGAAATGGGGATGACGCAGCAACAGGCGTTAGACCTAACCAAGACAGTTACGCAAGCAATTCAGATTGGTGGTGGTTCAGCTCAAGCCAGTGAAGCTGCAATTACCCAGTTTATTCAAGCCATGCAAGGCGGTGTGTTGCGTGGTGAAGAATTTAACTCAATCATGGAAAACGGCTATGGCTTAGCTGAGGCATTAGCTAAAGGCTTGGGAGTCACTACAGGTGAACTCCGAAAAATGGCTGAAAATGGAGAGCTAACTTCCGAACGTGTGGCAAAAGCACTGCAAAGCCAAGCTGCACAAGTCCAAGCAACTTATGACCAATTCCCAACAACGATTGGTAATGCTTTACAAAAAATTGCTACATCTTGGCAGATACTGATTGGTGAAATGGATCAGGCGCATGGCGCAAGCTCTGTTGTAGCAGAAGCACTATCCACCATTGCAGATAACTTAGGAATTTTAAAAGTATTCTTTGATGATGTAGCAGAGGGCGTTGGGTGGTTTAGAGATAAATTAGCTGAAATTGACCCTGCAACTATTGATGCAATGCGATCAGCACTATCTGATGCCTATGATGTGGTTAAAAACCTAATCAAAAGTATGGCTGGTATAGCTGAAACAGCATGGAGCGCGTTCACTTCTACACTTGATGCCATCTCTCCGTTATTTAATGCCATGCTGAGTGGTCAACAAAATGTTAGCGGCTTAACCACATTGTTTAATGTGTTTCGTGTAGCTTTAGGTGTGGTTTCAGATGCTGCAACTGGTTTAAATATTGGACTTAAACTCTTACTGTCAGGTCTGCAGTTTCTAGCAGGCGGTCTAACCGCTTTACAGGCAAAGGTGCTTGATTTTATCGGCTTCGATACACTAGCAAAGCAGGCACAAGATGCATCCGATCGCCTATTTGCACAAGCTGAAAAAAATGCGAAAGAAGCAAATAGACTTGCTTTAGAGTCAAAGTCAGCAACGATTGCAGCACTGGAGGATATTCGTAAAACAGATGAGGAAAAAAACCAAGAGCGAATTGCCAACAGTCAAAAAACCCTTGATGAATTAAAAACTCAAGAGGAAAAGCATCGTGCTGACTATAAAGCCATTAGTGATGAGCGCATTAAACTAGAGCAGCAGCTACATGAGGCCAGAAAGTCAGGCAATCAGGCTGCAATAGATATTGCTGTTAAGGGTTTAGCTGATCTTGATGCCAAAGAAAAAGCATATCAAGCAGAAAGTAAAAAGATTACCGATGCTAAGATTGAAGCGGCTCAGGCATATATAGACTCTATGATTACGATGGATGAGCAGACATCAAAAGTAATCAGTAAGGAGAAAGAGGCATATCTCGCAGCACAGGGTCTAAAACTTGAGTTTGATGGCACAGGCAAAGCTATTGTAAAAGCAATGGATGATGGTGTTGTTGCTACAGATGCGCAAAGCAATGCTACGGAAAAAGCACGCAAAGCCGCAGCAGCACTAGGTTTGGATTTAGATGTTTCACTTAATCGCGTTTCTGAAAAATTTGGTGAAAATGAAAAACAAATCGATGCATTTGTTGTTGGCTTAAAGGGCTTGGGTGCAGAAGGGAAGCAGGCTGGTGACGTGACTTACCAAGCATGGCTTAAATGGTTGGAAACTGCCAAAAACCAAGCTGAAATTGATATGGCCAAAGCCAAGCTTGAGCAGTTTGGTGAACAAGGCAAGCTATCAACTTCGCAAGTCGAACAAGGCCTGATTGCAATTAAGCATCAAGCACAAGGTTTGCCAGATGATATTGATCCTGTAACGGCTGCTTTTAAGCGATTAGGGATTGAGACCAAAGAGAATCTTAAGCTGTCTGCACAACAGGCATTAATGGATTACATCACTATCCGTGATAGTGGTCAGGCTACAGCGGAAGGTATCCAAAAGGCTTATGAAAAAGCAGCACAAGCGGCTGCCCTATCGGGCGACCAAGCAGTAATTGCATCGGCTAATGCAGCAGGTGCAGGTCGTGACCTACGCATCGAAATTGACGAAACAGGCAAAGCCTCTGTTAAAGCGATGGATGAGTTAACCGAAGCGAACCACCGCGTACGTGAATCAGCACGCAGTATTGGTGATGGTTATCGTGAAGCGGGGCAGATTGCACGCGAAGAAGCCAATGCAGCACAAATTGCATGGAATAAGGCATCTCAGGAAGCAGCTCAGAAATGGGATGCAGAAATGAAACGCCAGTCAAAAGGTTTAAGCGCGGCTATCTCAGGCTATCAATCAATGAGCAAAAACGATGTAATTTCTCAGATTAAGAGCATGGGATACAGTGAAGATCAGGCTAAGAAATTGGCAGGGTCAATCTGGTCACAAGCCATGGCTACAGATCGTGATGCCAAATTTGCTGCATACGGCAAAGGCGGTAACTTGGCGATGAATAAACTCATCGAGCAAGAATTTAATAACGCTGCAGCGAAAGGCTTAACCACACAGCACGGTACAAACAAGATCAATGAATTACTTCGTAATCTTGATGTGAGAAGTACGGGCAACACGCCTAAAATCAATGATTATGCACCTAATATTTCTGAACCAAAAATCCGCGATCTGCAGAATGATGCACCAACCAAAAACGTGCGCTTTGAGTTTGTATCAGGCGGCAAACGCTTTGAAATGCAAGGCTCGCAGGAAGATGGAGACATGATGGAAAGCATCTTGCGTGAATTTGAAATGCTGAAAAAGGCAATGTGATGAAATTAATACGCTTAGCAACATCCGAAACCGTCTCACTAGAAGACGGTTTTTTATGGTCTGACGAATTTGAATGGAAGCCCAAAGAGCAAACCGTGGAACGTGCCATTAGTGGTGCAGCCATTATTCAGGAAGGCATTAAGGTCGGTGCTCGACCTATCACTTTAACACCTGACAGCAACCGTGGTTGGGCAAAGTTAAGTGATGTGCGCAAGCTACAGGAATGGTTAGCTTTAAGCGAGAAATTCCGCTTACATTTTGAATGGCCACATGACAATCGGCAATTTGATGTGATTTTTAATCATCAAGATACAGCACTGGAAGCGGTCAGCGTGTGGGGTTCACCAGCAACCAGTTCAGATGAAATGATGCGTTTAACGCTAAGATTTTGGAGCGAATAATGGCAATTGAAACAAAAGACTTGGTGCTCTATAAATCGGAGCGATTAACCGATACCGATGATGGTGGCGGTAAATATTCAGGTCAGGTCATCATAGATGGCCAAAGTAATAACTTGTTCAATGACGTGTCAGAAATGGATCGAACCATGGGCGACGTGTCTATGCGTAAAATCTTTCCTGCGGTGATTACCGAAGATACAGACGCATTGATGGGTGCAACGGTATTCATCTCTGAAAACCCGCAAGACCCAAACGTGTCGGCTTTGCTATTCAGTACAAAAAACTGGACGGATGAACGCCGTAGTGCCCAAAACCGTGTAGAAAATTACTTGGCTAAAGGTGGGCAGATTGCAGGCACGCCACTGGATACGCACTGGCAAGGCATGAAGCAGTTGCAAGTGGCGATGTTCCCGCAAGAGGCGGAATCAAGCGTTGGCGACACCATTGTTCTAGTCAGTGACGAAGGCAAGGCGCTTCAATTTGAGCAATACGTGCGTATCACTAAAGTTGAAACACGTATTGCAATCATGGTGGTTGATGGTAAAAACGTGGAATACAAAATTGCCACGTACACCATTAACGATCCGTTAGAGCGTGATTTTATCGGATTGACAGCGCGTCAATGGTACGCTGGCAGTACACAGTCTAAAACCATCATTCGCGAATCACTGGTAGCAGATACAGGCGAATATTGTGCATCGGTAAAATTGGCATCGGATGCGCAAGTCGGTGAGTTCACTGTGAATGCGTCGAGCATGTTCACACAGCTGATTCCATCGGCACAGACTGAAACCCCGATTATTGATGTGAATGCTGCAGGCGAGAGCGTTATTTTGGTACCAGGTAACGACGGTACCATTACTGCCAACTTTCCAACTACAGTCGGTGTAAGTCAAAACTTGTATTTAGGCTCAAGCGTGATGCCGTCAAGCATTGCGTTTACGCTGTTTGGTCAGCCTGTAAGTGACCAAGGTAGCTTGCTTAAAAACAACCAAGGCACACAAGTCGGTACGATTGATTATCAGCGTGGCTTAATTCAGTGGACTTCTGCTGCAGGTACTGGCTCGACTACCTTGTCAATTACATTTAAGCCTGCTGCTGCACCAAGACAATATTTTCAAAGCTATGCCATTCCTGTGACGCAAAATAGCCAAAGCACCAACTGGACGGGCGTTTTAATTCCGATTCCTGCGCCTGGTAGTTTGACGCTTTCGTATATGTCGCAAGGCAAGTTTTATGAGCTAAAAGACGATGGATCAGGTCAGTTAAAAGGTGTTCATAGCTCCTTTGGCTCAGGCATGATTAACTACGAAACGGGTTCATTTTTGCTAACTACAGGTGCTTTGCCTGATGTTGATACGCCAATTTTGGCACACTGGGGCACTCCAATTGCAACTTTCGTGCGGGCAGGTTTGCATGTAGATAATGCAGGCTTTGATTTTGATCTTGGGCATACGGGTGTTGCAGCAGGCATAACTGTGACTTGGGTGTTAGAAGGTGCAACTAAAACCGCATCTAGTAACTCAAAAGGCTTGTTTACAGGTGATGCAGCGGGATATATCAACTACGCCACAGGCAAAGGGCGAATCATTCCGAACAAGTTGCCGCAGAAAAATACGCAATTCAACATCACGTATAACTACGGTTCACAGCTCAACCAATCTAAGTCAGCGATACCTGATGCCAACCAACAACTGACGTTTACCATTGGCACGGGTTCAAGTATTCAGCCGAGTAGCGTGGCTTTAGAGATTCCAGTGACAGATCAATCAGGCTTAAACACTCTCTATGTGCATCTTAAAGATGACCCAATAAGCGGCAATATGGGTAATTTAATTAATGATGCAGGCGATATTCAAGGCACGATTGATTACAGCACAGGTCAATGCATTGTGACGCCAACAGCTTCATACAAAACATTTAACTATGTGTATGAGGCGCGATTTACAGCAACTTATGCGTCTGCATAAAGGTGGTCTAAATGTCTTTTTATTCTCCAGTTATATCCGTAATTAATGGCACGACACATGTATTTCGAGCCTATAACGAAACATCTATTTCAGTGAAATACCGCGATAGTTCTGGTGTAAACCAAAGTAACACCATTGCTGTGGCTGATAAGTTACGGCTTGATCTATCATCGGGTTATGACGAGCAGATTTTGACAGGTTCAGCACGCTTTAGAGTTGGCGCTGATACTTTCTTAGATCGAGATGGGCAGCTTTATCGCAATGTAGACCCATCAAATAATAGCGGTATTGCGTCAGGTTCAATTCAGTACGGTACAGGAAAGGTTGAAATTGAGTCATGGACGCCAAACGGTGACAACACTGTCAGTTTAGACTCACTGACAACTACAACCGACTTGCCGCCAATGAATCAAATCAGCTTTAGAACACCAGTAATTCCAATTCGACCACAATCATTGACTGTGGTTGTAGCATCATTGGAACATGGTCAATTAACGCTGACCACGGATGAAAATGGGGTCATTGAAACCAATCAGGCACACGGCAAGATCAATCACGACACTGGTTTTGTAGATATTTACTTCTACACTAAAACTGAAATTACCGAATCCAACCGCTCACAAATTGAAGCTAAAGATTGGTATGACGTATTGATGGAGTATGAGGAAGCAGGCAAAACCTACATCAATGTACCCGTGTGGATTGATGGCTCATCAGTGCGTTATAACGCAATTGCCTATACCTACATCCCGCTTGATTCTGAAATTTTGGGGCTGTCTGCTACACGCTTGCCATTGGATGGTCGTGTGCCTATTTTCCGTGTTGGTGACATTGGTATTGTTAGCTCAAGCAAAACTCAGGAATTGCCAAGCCATGTGGCGGGTCAGATTTACAACCTAAATGACCAGCGTATTTCATGGTGCGAGCTTGAGGACAGTCAAGGTATCAAAGTTCCATTCGATATGTATGTGGTTGATTATGATTATGGCAAAGTCACATTAAACGGTGATTTTTCACTAAATACTTTGGTTGCACCAATTGTGGCCAAGTATCGCTATCAAGATATGGGCTTGATTCGTGATGTGCAGATCAGTGGGCAGCTGACCTTTACCAAGCCTTTAACGCACAACTACGATGCAGCAGATACAATTGTTGGTTCAGCCTTAGTGATTGGTGATATGCAATCGCGCTACACCCGTAAATTTGTGCAACAAACGTGGAACAATGCTTGGGCAGATGAAGCAACAGGTAGTGGCATTTCAGCCAACTATAACGATGCTTTGTATCCCATTACTGTGACCAACAAAGGCGCTATTCAAGAACGCTGGGCTTTGATTTTCACGGATAACACGAATTTCCGCTGTGTTGGTGAATATTCAGGTCAGATTGGTACGGGTAGTGTGAACGCAGATTTTGCACCGATTAACCCTGTGACTAGCTTGCCATATTTCACAGTGAAAAAGGAAGGTTGGGGTGCAGGTTGGGCAAACGGTAACGTGCTGCGTTTTAACACTGTAGCTGCAAACTTCCCAGTTTGGGTGATTCGTACAGTGAAGCAATCCGAGCCAACTGTTATGTCAGATCAATTCCAAATCATGCTACGTGGTGACATTGACCGCGTGGTTTAAAATTAAATCAAATATGACCGCTTTATGCGGTCTTTTTAATGAGTGAATAAAAATGGCAGGACTTGTAAAACACTATCAAGATACGATGAAAGGCATCCCTCGGCTAACGAATGATTGGGGTGCTTTGATTAACTTGTTTGATGCTGTTCTGGTAAATGGGTTTAATCATGTCACTATTCTTGGCATCACAAAAGCCAATACAGCCTCGATCACCGCAACAATCAATTTAGGTAGTGACCATGGCTTTATTGATCGTCAGGTGGTGCGAATTGCTGGTTCTACGAATGGCTGGGATGGCGATTATAAAGTCCTAAGTGTTGACACTAGCTCAATCACAATTGAATGTACTGCAGAGCATCCAATAGTTATTTCTGGTGCGGCATCGTGTTTTACAGCACCCGCAGATTTTGAAATTGTGCATCAAACACCGAGCGAATCTACTGAACCAAAAAGGGCATATCGCTCAACCGACCCTGAATCACTCGGCTTGATTTTGCTTGTACATGATTTTTGTAGCATTGGTGCAGCAACTGCTGGGGCTAAATTTGCAAAAGTTGGACTTGTTGAAAGCATGACTGACATTGACACGATTGTTGGAAATCAACTACCTGAAGATGCCAATAATTGGGGTTGGGATGGCACATACCATGGCTGTGCGAAGTGGTATTACGCAAATCCACAGTACGGCAACTCCTACGATCAACGAAATGACACACAAGCCCCATTAGCTGGTAATCGTACTTTTGATCTAGTGGTAGATGGTAAATCCATACTTCTCAGTGTTCAAAACCAGTGGTGTAATGCACTTTATGGTTTATTTGAATTTTATGATACAGAAATCCGTGGTCAAAATGTTTTGTTTGCGGCAACAGGACTAAACTACAACCCAACACAAGCGCAAAACAGGTATGTAACGGCACGTGGCGGGATAATGTTGGGTTACAATAACAATATTGGTCCTGGTGGGAGCGCAAGTCAGCCGCAAACAGGTTTGCTGTGGTATAACACTGCTGCGATTCGTCAAGATCAAAAGATTTCACGTGCGATTGCTTTAGGTTTTATGACCAATAACACTGCGATTGATGCTGCATCATCAAGTGGTTTTTTACTACAAATGCCAATCTTAGATAGCAGCTTTGTTTTTCGTGGCGTTATTCCTTTTGCTCGTATGCAAATGGGGGGTGGTAGAGGCGGAACCTATTTCACGGACGATGGAAAAATCAAGTGTTTGTCCCTTTACCTTGGTAATTATGGCTCACAAAACTACGCGATTGCTATGGAGTCGTTATGAGCACAATGAAGATTACACATGCAGGCTACTCAGCGCCTAAAGTTAAGCTAATTTCGGGGCGTACATTAGAACTGGGTGTACCAAAATCAAAATTAGTGCGCATTTTTAGTCGTGGCAATGGCGCATTATTAAAGCAAATCAAAAGCGATTCAAATGGCTACTATAAAGCATACCTACCGTATGATGCTGCATATTTAATTGTTGGTATAGATGAAAACAAAATATTTAATGCAACAGCTCAAGATAATGTGGGTGCGAAATGAGTAAAACATCTATCAATGCTCGGCTTGCCATGATTCAAGCCTTTGCAGAATTTATGGATAACGGTAGCCAAAGTGCTACCGTTATTTTTTATGAAGGTGTGCAGCCTGCCAGTACAGCAATTGCGGCAGATTCTAACAATGCTTTGGTCACTTTGGTATTTCCTGAACCTTGCATTAAAGAAACCACGCCAACTTATGTTGAATTACACCCAACTGATACAGGCTCGGTTATTAAGACTGGTACAGCCACATGGGCGCGTATTTTTAACGGTGCGGGCGAGGTGGCAGCGGATCTAACTGTGGGTGCTGACATTAGCTTGGCTAATACCAATTTAGTCGTGGGCGGTACGCTGTTTATCCAGTCCATCAAACTTAGACCGTAACTAAAAAGGGTGCTCATGTGGATTTTAAAAATAAGCTCGGCACCGTTGATGCTCACAACTTAAACTTAAATTTTAAGCCTGATAATAGCGATAGCCACAACATCATTCTTAATTTTGAGCATCTAGCTGATGGCTCGACTAATCTCAACTTTGGGGATGATGTATCCGCAGTTATTGATACGGTTTTAGAGACTGATTTTAGTTTTGAAGTCACTGCAATTTATGCCGAAAGTGGTGTAAATACTGCAGTCATAGATACGGTACTGGATACTGAGTTTAGCTTTGAAGTTGTCGCAGTCTTTAAAGACAATATTGATGTCATCGGGCAGATTGACACGGTATTAGACACCAGTTTTAGTTTTGAAATTGTTGCAGAGTTCACTGAAAACCTATGCACGATTGATACGGTTTTAGATACTGAGTTTCAGTTTCAAATTGATGCTGTATTCGATATTAATCACATCATCGGGGTGTCTTATGCGTTTGATGCGGCTTATCACAAGGCAATCGCTGCTTTAAGTGTTGCAGCAATGCCGTGGGCAAAACCAGTATTAAGAGTCTCAAATGAGGCTCTTTTTTATGACCAAGGTTTGGTGCTCAGTCAGCAAGCCATGACAGGTTTTGATCAGTCTGATTCGCTTACACAAGCAGTCCGAATTGAGTATGAGAAAGCTACTGGTCTGCAGACCGATGCGTATTTAGTTTGGCAAACAGGTGACAAGCGATTCATTCACCAGAGCTACTTATTTGATGAAACGCTAAAGCTGCGTATCAATCGAGTCACAGACTGGTATGAAATGATTCGTAAGCGTCGCAGTATCACTTATGCGCATGAAGTGGCACACGTCTTTGAAAAGCATTTCACATTTGAATGGGATAAGGGTTTAGAGCTTGTCACGACTGATGATTTGGCTTGGGAAAAAGCCAAGGCAATTCATTATCGTAAGCATCCAGTGCAGCCATGGCCACAACCTGAATTACCGCAATACGAAGGCACGGGCGATTTAAATTTTATCTGCTTATGTCATGAAGTTGATGCGCATAACGTCATTTTAAACTTTGGGGTTGATGACTGTATTCCCGCAATTCCAAATCAAAACTGGTGGTATATCTTGAATAGTTTATCTGTGACACGGCTTGATAATGATGCAGAAATTTTAGTGTATGACGGCAACTATCGTTCAGACCGCAGCAGCTGGGCGTGGTCGTATAGCTTAACTGTGCCGCATACTGAAATTTCAAAGCTAGAGCCAATCGATGGACAGCCTGTAATTCTTAAAATTATGGTGAATGGGCATGAGCATCACATGCTACTTGAGAATCGCACACGTTCACGCAATTTCGGCAATATTACTTATACACTCATAGGTCGCAGTCAAACCGCTTTACTTGATGCACCGTATGCGCCTTTACGCTCGTTTTTACAAGAGAATGAGCGCACATCGGTACAACTTGCTCAAGCTGAACTAGATCGAGTTTTTAGTGATACAGTGCTGAATTGGAAATTGATTGATGATCTAGGCTGGATCGTGGCAAACAACAGTTTAAGTTATTCGAATCTTGCGCCCATCGCAGCGATTAAACTGATTGCAGAAAGTGGCGGTGGTTTTATTTATAGCGAAAAGGGTAGTAATACGCTTTCAATTAAACCGCTTTATAAAAAGACCTTTTGGGATGCGCTTACGGTTGATGATTATGACCGCTTAGTGCCTGATTCACTCGTTACCAGTCAGTCCACAGACTATGAGCTTTATCCTGATTACAATGGCATCACGCTAACCAATGATCGTACAGGCAAGCAGGCGCAAGTCAAACGAGCAGGCACAGCAGCAGACGTGCTATTACCACCTGAAAACAATCCTTTGTTTGATGTGGTCAGCATGGGTGCGTTTGGTAAATCTAAGTTGGCCAAAGCAGGTATGGTAGAAACACACACATTGACTATGCCTATTTCTGCAGAAGTCGGTGAATGTGTACCAGGTGAAGTTTTTGCATTTAATGCCCAGTGGTGGGGTATTGTTGAAAGTGTCAGTGTGTCATTTAGCCATGCAAAGGTGAACCAAACTGTCAAAGTGGAGCGTGTGAATCGTGAGTAATGCACTGCAGCGATTGATTGATTTAATGCCTAAAGCGCCTGAATTTGTGGGGCAAATCACGCATGAAAATCATCCGAATTATAAAGTTTTAGTTGTAGATGGGTCGGGCTTGGTGATGTGTACCAGTACGACTCGCTACAACGTCGGTTCAACGGTTTTCATTTCAGATGGGGAGATTAAACGCTTGGCGGCAAGCGGCGATGTAGTGCAGATTGAAGTGTAAAAATTTAAATTGAAGCAAGCGTCCGAAAGGGCGTTTTTTTATGTCTGGAGAAAAGACAATGCAAGAAAACGCATTACCATGGTTTATTAAATTAGTTCCAGCAGTTGTGGGGGCAATCCTTGCTTTAGTGCTTAGCGGGGATATTGATAAAGACGGGAAAATCCAAGTCACGTTAGGCGTGATCGGTAAATTCTTATTCAGTGTGTCGGTCAGTTTATATGGCGGTGCGGCATTCATTGAATACTACGAATTAAGCCAGTATTCACACATGGCACAAGGCTTTGTGATGCTGATTTTTGCTGTATTCGGATTGTTGGCCATCGGTATTGTTTATCAATCCATCGCACTCATGCATGGTAAATCATTAGCAGAAGTTATTGCTGAAGTGAAAGCCGCTTTCGTTGCGATTATCGGGGGTGGTAAGTGAATAAGATGCAAATTAAGAAACTGCAAAAAATAGTCAGTGTTGCGGATGATGGCATCATTGGTCGTGGCACATTAACTGCAGTATTCAGAAAACTTGGTGCTTCACAAAGCCGAGCTGAAGAACTCGGTCTTGCTGCTAATGTTCATCTGCGAAACTTCGGTATTCTTGATAACTCACTTCGCTTCACGCACTTCTTTGCACAGTTAGCACATGAATCTGGAAACTTCCGATACATGGAAGAAATAGCTTCAGGTTCTGCTTATGAAGGACGTGCTGATTTAGGTAATACACAAGTTGGGGATGGCAAGCGATTTAAAGGACGCGGACCGATTCAGCTCACTGGCCGCGCAAACTATCGTAAGTATGGACAACAACTAGGCATCGACTTTGAAAATAATCCTGAAATTGTAGCAATCCCAAGCATCGGGTTGATGGTCGCTTGCAAGTTCTGGGCTGACAATGGACTTAATTTGTTGGCAGATCAAGATGATGTAAGGGCTGTGACACGTCGTATCAATGGTGGTTATAACGGTTTTGAAGATCGTAAATCACACTTAGCAAAGCTGAAAGGCTGGGTGTGATAAAAAGCCCGCTAAGTGCGGGCTGTATTTTTATTAAATATATCTATGGCTTTCTTTGTAGTATATAAATTTAAGCTGCTTATAGCTTAAATACGATCCGATCAGGACAGGTAGCATGTAAATAACAAAAAAGCCGACTTCAAATGCCATTAAGTTATTAAAAATATATAACTCAAGATTTGGGTTAAAAATGAGTGCAACTTTCAAAAGAAGGGGTGCAATCTTTAAAAATAGGTATGATAAAAACATTCCTAGTACCGCAAAAGCGCAAGCTTTAGCTTTCCCACTTAAAAAGCAATTCGCCACCCAAACAAAAAAACGAACAATTAAATCCATGAGAACCATAATAAAAACACAATTAGTTTGAGCATAAAACATTCAAATAAATAAGTACACAGCAAAGCTGTGCTAAGCATCCTTTAAGATCCTTTTGAAGAGCACCCAAAGGTGCCCATTTTATTTGCGTGTATTAATTGGGCCAAACATTCCAGAATTAATTAACATTTCCCATGTTTTTTTTATAGCCTGACCTGTTTCTTGATTTACAAATAAAGAAGATCTACGCCCATGAGGTTTACCCAATAAGTGTGGCAACATATTATCCCACGTTTCAGCACAACTACTCATCTTTGAGGCTTCTATGGCTTTCTCTAAGATTAATGGCATAGCTGTAGACAAAGGTATGGTTCCATCTTCGTAGAGTGGTTTGCTCCATTCACACTTTACCAATATTGCTGTTGCTTTTGAGCTATAAAATTTCACTCCTAAGCGTTCTGCAGTAATCAAAGCATGATTATTTCTTAACTGTTGATGCACAGAATCAATGACTCGCTGTCCATCAGCATACGGACAAGTAATAAAACCATGAGCAAAGAAAACTGTATGATCTAAGTCCTTGTATCCACAATCTGCATGCGGAACAACAACATTTCTAGAATTTTTTTGGATATTTAATAAAGGATGCCAATCAGGATACCAATCTATAACTGGGCCTAAATCAATAAACAAATCTTCTAGAAAACTTTTACTCTCTCTTCGCTCCTCAATGCTTAAATCATTAAGTCGAGAAAGAAGATAGTTTTCAGCCCAAGCTCGTCCATCTTTTATTTCTTCATCTGCTCTAAAGGCCATTCTGACAATCTCACTACAATGAATTAACATGATATTTTAATTTTACGCACAAAACACCAACTTTATGCACAAAATTAAAAATATTTATTTATATACCTGTTATTATTAACTTTAATCATTGACGGATCTGCTAAAGATGCTTCAATATGTTCCATATTTTCAATTAAATAATTGTTGTATCAGCAACATTTGGGAAGGGGGAACATGGGTAATAGAGTTAAGGATTTCAAGCCTTTAAAAATAGTGGCAACACCAGGACACATTAAAACTTTAACAGAAGCTTCTGCAACGAAAGCATTAAGTGAACTCATTTGGAATGGTTTTGATGCATCTTCTAAAATTGTTTCGGTGACGCTTAACTCAACCTCTTTAGGCGGACTAGATACGATTATCGTTGAAGACCAAGGTAACGGGATCCCTTTTAAGGACGCAAATACATATTTTGGAGCAATTGGCGATTCATGGAAAAAATTTAAAAAAGAAACTTATCATCATCCTTTACATGGTCAAAATGGCAGGGGAAGATTTAAAGCTTTTTGTCTAGGTGCAGATATTGAATGGAATACTACATTTGAAGATCAGAACTCCTATAGCACTTATTCAATAATTGGTAATCATAATAAAATTGAAGAATTTAAAACTAGTGCATTAGAAAGTAATAATAATGGTCAAAAGGGTACTAAAGTTACTATTTCTAACTTGTATAATAAGGCAAATGAGTTATTAAAAGAAAAAACAAGAAATGAGCTTACAAAAATTTTTGCAGTTTACCTAACAGAGTTTCCGCATCTTCAGTTAAATTTTAATGGAATCAAAATTGATCCAAAAAGTGTACAAGCTTGTTCAAAAGATTATGATTTAACTGAAGATTGCAGTGAAATTACAACACACCCAGTTAAACTAACTATTATTGAATGGAATATTGAAACAGAGCGCGTTATAAACTTATGTTCAGCTAAAGGAATTTCTTTAGAAGAGTACGAGCCTAAAAATAGGATTAAAGCAAAGGGATTTAACTTTACTGCTTATTTGAAAAGTGAGTATTTTCAGGAATTAGAAAATGAAGGAATGCTCTCATTAAAAGAACTTGAACCCACAGTAGTGAAAATTCTTGATATAGCTGTTTCTACAACTCAAGAACATTTCAGAAAAAGAATGGCTGAAAAATACAGTGGGATTATTCAAGAGTGGAAAGACCAAAATATTTATCCATATCAAGATAAAACAAGTTTCACTTCTGTTGAAAAAGCGGAGCGAGAGGTATTTGACATTCTTGCCGCGAATGTACAAACATTTTTACCTAATTTTGAAAAAACCGAAAAGACTTCTAAGAAATTTATGTTTAAACTAATTGCTCAAGCTATTACAGAAAATCCAGAATCTGTTCAAAAAATTATTACTGAGGTTTTGGACTTAAAGAAAGAGGATCAAGATAAATTGGCTGAGCTATTAGATAATACAACACTGTCTTCTATTATTTCTTCTGCCACAATTGTGGCGAATAGATTAAATTTTCTTGATGAATTAGAAAATCTTATATATGGAGAGAAAACTAAAAAGGTATTCACTGAAAGAGATCAATTACACAAAATTTTGGAAAATGAAGCTTGGATTTTTGATGAAAACTTTACTTTGTCTCTGTCTGAGGAACGGTTAGAAACAGTATTGAAAAAGCATATATCAAAACTTGGAGATCGTGAAGATCCAATAGAAAGTATTGATCCAGTGCTCTTGTCCGATGGGAGAACTGGGCGTATTGATTTGATGTTAAGTAAAGTCAATCAAACACGTCATGGCGAGTTTGATTATTTAATTGTTGAATTGAAGAGACCATCTAAAAAAGTAGATGCTGAAGTTATTGTTCAAATCAAAAAATATGCCACTGCTGTGGCCACAGATGAGCGATTTCATAATATTCCAGCTAAGTGGACCTTTTTAGCTATTTCCAATGAGTTAGACGATTTTGCTGAAGATGAAGCTAACCAAAGAAATAAACCTAAAGGTTTAATTCATGATTCAGCTCAGCATAATATTACAGTATGGGCTAAAACGTGGTCAGAGGTTATTGCTAATGCACGTGCTAAGTTGCAGTTTATTAACGAACATCTTCAATATGAAGTTACTCAAGAAAGCTCTCAAAAATATTTAAAAGAGGCACATGATAAATTCATCCCTAAGATTTAAGGATGAAATAATTTTCAGAGTCAGAAACAGAATATAAAAGCCCCTTGAGGGGCTTTTTATTACTCGTTGATGGCTAAGATTTTTCTTATTTCATTTCTAAAATCATCTCTAAGTTTAATAAATTCAGCATCATTAACAAAGCCTTCATCACTAAGTTTGTTTGCCTCATCCAAATCACCCTGAATTGCCTTTTGTTCAGCAAGCAAAAACTTATCGAAAAGAAATTTCGAAAATCCAAAGCCAATAATTTCAAATATTTTTTCATCGAGATGATGAGGTAAAAAAATAGCATTTTTGTAGAATTCAATCTTAAAAGTTTCTAGTATTTCGGCAGGCTTTTTATATTTGCTCGAATCTATAATATTTGGATTCCTTCTATCCCGTATTGCTACTTCAAATTCTAAGATTAAAGTATAAAGTGAACGTAATGCTTCAGCTTGATCTTTATATACGCCTGAATATGCAATTTGTAATCTTGCATTTTGATATGACAATTCGCTTTTTAACTTTTCATTCTCTTGAGTATAGTGTGCCTTTATTCGTTCAAGTTTGGCATTAAAATTAGCTTTCTCTCGCTCTAATTGAATGTTTAAGTCCTTTTGAAGCACCAGTTCATCTTTTTTAATAAATTTTAAAATAACAAGGTTTGTTAAGTAGATCAGTACAGGAATACTAGCAAAAATACCACTATACTCTTTAAGAAAGCCCCATATATTAGAAAAAATATCCATTTAAAAAGGCCCCATTGATAATTTAGTTTGCTGATATTCATACTTATTAAATTTAAGAGTTTTAGTTAAGCTTAAAATTAATTTTCATCACTTCTTTTTTAAGTACTGACATCATGATCTTCTACAACCAACCAACCAAGACTTCTTTTACCGTTATCTACAACATCAATATGATTGTCGCCCTTAAAAACCAAAACATCTTTATTGAAAAACTTTAATGAATTCCAAAAAGAAGAGCCACTTAATACTTCTAGAGAAAGGTGAATGTCATTTTGTAGGGCAGAGAGTTCTTGTGTGTAGTCTAAATCAAGCGTATTGAGCAACTTTCCATAAACCACACGTTTTTTTCCATTTTTTAAATGAATGATTTTTACATCAGAACTGGCAGGAGCAGAACTCTCATTTCTCAAAAAGCTTTCTTCAAGTCGAGCCACAATATCCGCATTCATTGAGCGATTTAGTTCTTTAGCCGATTCGACAATTTTGTCTTTTAGCTCTTGCGTCATACGCATTTTGTATTCGACGTCTAAATTTCTAGCCATTTTTAGTTAGTTCAGTCCAAATTATTTTTATAATAATATCCCCAATGGGGATTGACAACATATATTTTGAAGAATACAGTTTAATGCATCCCCAATGGGGATAAAAAACCCCTTGCGACTCTCACATCAAACAAGGGGCTCTATCTAATTCTCTACCAGGAGAAAAGACATGATTAGTCTAACATTTAATGAAGTTAAATTTAATCCCATACAGCAAGATGGGCAAGTTTGGTTAACTGCGAGCGAATTGGCAGGGGCACTAGGTTATGTAAAATCTGATGCAGTTACTCAAGTGTATGAGCGTAATAAAGATGAGTTTACTGCATCAATGACAACGACCCTCAAAATGAGTGTCGTTAGAAAGACGGGTAAAGTGGAAATGGAAAACCGTATTTTCTCGCTTCGTGGTGCTCACCTAATTGCTATGTTTTCCAAAACAGTTATCGCTAAGCAATTCCGAAAATGGGTTTTAGATATTTTGGACAAAGCGGTAGATGCACCAGTAGCCAAAACCCACAAATCAGAGCGTGAACCACTAACCAATGCTGTGAATATGCTCGTGGCTAAAACCAAACACTTAAATTACTCAGAAGCCTATAAACTTGTGCATCAACGCTTCAATGTAGAGCATATCGAAGATATTCCGTATGAAGCTATACCAGTAGCAGTAGAATACGTGCATCACTTAATAGCGTTATTCTCCCAAGCAGAGAAAAGCCAAACTGCTGTTTCAGATCGCTCACGTTCAATGGCACTGCATGCGCTATGGCTCAATCACTGGTGGACAGAATTTGGAGCTTCAATTAGAAAGCTCAGCCCAACCATGGGACATGGTATCCATGACCATTTTAAATTTGCTGCAGAAGATGCACGGCAAATTGTAGGCAGGGAAGTCTACATGCCAATTTATGAGTTGGCGCAAAGACATGATTGGCATAAGGGCGGGATAGGCTACAAAGCACTGTCAGAATGCCGCAGTTTAACTCCTGTCATTTAGTTTTAGCCACCTTTGGGTTAATGCCAGTCAGTTAAGAGAGTGACTGGCATTAATCTTATGGTGCCTTTTTCATTCCAGAGAACAGCGTATTAGACGATGTTTTTAAGTCAGTAGTGACTTACTTTTCGCTATTTTTTTATGAAAATTCACCCATTTTAGTACCAAATTTTTATAATTTTATTTTGTCATAATGGTCAATGCGTTCTATATTTTCCATAATGGTTTTGCAAAAGTTTTGCAGGAATTTTGCAGGCATTAATTTAAAAAGCATTTAATGGAATGTATTGTATCGTTGAAAAACCTGTAATTATGCTAAAATTTAATAAACAATCTTTTGGTATTTAGTCAAAATTATTTTTTAAATTGCATTATAACTTATTGATTTTAAACAATGTCAGAAATAGAAACCCATCCACTCGAACCCTTTTTACCAGCCAATGCCAAGCTGTTAATGCTTGGGAGTTTTCCACCACCTAAAAGCCGTTGGAAAATGGATTTTTATTATCCGAATTATCAAAATGATATGTGGCGAATTTTGGGCTTATGCTTTTTTCAAGATAAAAACTACTTTTTAGATTTAGAAGCTAAAAATTTTCATCTTCATAAAATTATTGATTTTTTAAACACCACTGGCATTGCTATTTCAGATACGGCGCAGCAGGTGATTCGCTTAAAAGGCAATGCATCAGACAAATTTTTACAGATTGAAAAACCAATGGATATTGCAGCACTTTTAAGCAAGATACCTTTATGTCAAAGCATTATGACCACAGGCGATAAAGCGACTGATACACTCATGTTATCTATGCCTGAATCTGCCGAAAAACCTCAAATTGGGCAGGCGACACATTGCTATTTTGCCAAGCGTGAGCTGCATTTATATCGGATGCCTTCATCTTCACGAGCCTATCCTTTAGCTTTAGAGAAAAAGGCAGAAGCGTATTTTAACTTATTTAAAGAAATAGGCTTACTATAAGTAACTTTAAATAATTGTAGACAGTGATGGCAGAGAAAGAAAAATACGCTTCCATAATTAATGTCTATCTATTGTCATTACATCATCCATTCAATAGGGAATAATGAAACTGTTTTCATCATAAAACGCTGAAACTGTGTGGTTTCAGGATCATGATGATACGTTTGAATACTGCCATCTGCCTGATGATCTAACCAAATAATTTGACCGTTTTCGTCTAATTGCAGTTCATACGCAATTTGTGGCAAATAGCGGTCTAAAGATTGAGAAACATCGTTTTGCAATTGTTCAGACTCTAACACCAAGCCAACTTCGGTATTTAATTTTGCAGAACGAGGATCAAGGTTAAAAGAACCTACAAAGACCATGCCATCTATATCAAAGAATTTGGCATGTAAACTCGAGGCGTTTTTGCCTTTGGCAGGAATTACGTTACCCGTTGCAACTTCATACCAAGTACGCTTTTTTCGTTCAATATAAGGCTTAAATTCATATAAACGAATACCTGATTTAAGTAAATCTACGCGATACTGCTGATAAAATGCATGTACCAAAGGCACATCATTGGCTAAAAATGAATTGGTCAATACACGTATCTGTATTCCTTTTTCAGCCAGTTGAGTGAGTGTTTTAAGACCATCTTCTGTTGGGACAAAATAGGCAGAAACCAGTTCTAAATGTTGTTTGGGCTCACCCATTAACTTTAACATTTGTTTGTAAATCAGTTGCTCGCCTTGAGCTGTACCCCGAATTTTATTCGGAGAATCTGCCACAAAATGCGCACGTACCCACTGTACAGGATGTTGTTCTAATTTGATGCTGACTTCTTCTTGCGCGTTAGCCACACGTTCACGAATTTTATCTTTATATTTGGCATTTAATTCATAGCGATTACGCAATTCTCTCAATTGCAACGCGTTGCCTGTGCCTAATAATTGCTTTACTGAATAGCTTAGTTCGTCATTCCAAAACTCTAAAAACACGGCATTGGCTTGGGGGACAGCACTGCCATAGAATAGAATATCCATATCAGTAAATTGAAAATTTTCACTGGCATCAAAATATTCACGGCTAATATTACGCCCACCTGTCACGGCAATCGCCCCATCGGCAATAATTAGTTTATTGTGCATACGGCGATTGATTTGTTTAAAACGAAACAAATAATCCATCACACGAAAATGCCGATATTTGTACGGATTGAAAATTTTTATTTCAAAATTAGGATGCTGAGCAAGCCGTTTTAAGGTTGGATCAAGTTGCGTACCATTTTGATCATCAATTAATAAACGAACTTTTACACCACGATCTGCTGCTTTGAGCAGTTCAGCCAACATCAACTGACCAATTAAATCATCTTCCCAAATGTAATATTGTAAATCTAAATGGTGCTGTGCTTTTTGAATCAAATATAAACGCGAGGCGATACTACTAAAGGCATCATTTAGAGAAAGATACGCTGTTAAATTTTGGGATAAATGTGCATCAATTTCCTGACCATTCAGCCAATGATCTACATAATGCTCAACAGGGCTATCTTTGCTCGCTTGATTCATCGGTAAACTGCATCCTGTCAGTAAAATAGCGAAAAAAGCCAACATTCCAAGCCAGTAACAAGGTCTTTGGATCTTCATGATTATTCTTAAGTCATTCTGTATTTATACATGGAGATTATCCTCATGTTAATGCTTGAAACTCTGAATAGAAAGAGGGTATTGTGAGAGTCTGTTGATATTTTATAAATAGCTTGCGAGATATCTCTCTCACATCGCAAACATAGACGAATTGTCAGCAGCCCCTTATCATCTGTTAATGTATTTTTTAGGGATAATTTGCTCATGAAATCACGTGCAGCCGTCGCATTCGGCCCAGGTCAGCCGCTTGAAATTGTTGAAATTGATGTTGCACCGCCGCAGGCTGGAGAAGTCTTGGTCAAAATTACCCACACAGGGGTATGCCATACCGATGCATTTACCTTATCGGGTGAAGATCCTGAAGGTGTTTTCCCTGCAGTTCTTGGCCATGAAGGTGCAGGTATTGTGGTTGAAGTTGGTGAGGGTGTGACCAGTGTTCAACCAGGCGATCATGTGATTCCGCTTTACACAGCAGAATGTGGCGAATGTTTATTCTGTAAATCTGGTAAAACCAACCTATGCGTTTCCGTACGTGCGACACAAGGTAAAGGTTTAATGCCTGATGGCACGACACGTTTTTCTTATAATGGACAACCGATTTATCACTACATGGGCTGTTCAACCTTTAGTGAATATACGGTAGTTGCTGAAGTATCTTTAGCAAAAATTAATCCTGAAGCCAATCATGAGCAAGTTTGCTTATTAGGTTGCGGTGTTACAACTGGTTTAGGTGCAGTTAAAAATACTGCAAAAGTCCAAGAAGGCGATACCGTTGCGGTATTTGGCTTAGGTGGTATTGGTTTAGCAGTTGTGCAAGGTGCGCATAAAGCCAAAGCCAGCCGTATTATCGCCATTGATACCAACCCAGAGAAATTCAAATTGGCAGAACAATTTGGTGCAACCGAATTCTTAAATCCAAAAGATTATGACCGCCCAATTCAGGAAGTCATTGTGGAAAAAACAGGTTGGGGCGTAGATCATTCTTTTGAATGTATTGGAAATACCAATGTGATGCGTTCCGCTTTGGAATGTGCGCATCGTGGTTGGGGACAATCCATTATTATTGGTGTTGCAGGTGCAGGTCAGGAAATTTCAACTCGTCCATTCCAATTGGTGACAGGTCGTACTTGGAAAGGAACTGCGTTTGGTGGTGTAAAAGGTCGTTCGCAATTGCCAGGCATGGTTGAAGAAGCCATGAAGGGTGATATTCAACTCGAACCATTTGTAACGCACACCATGGGGCTAGACCAAATTAATGAAGCCTTTGATTTAATGCATGAGGGTAAATCTATTCGTAGTGTGATTCATTTTGATCAATGATGAGTAACGCGCTTAAATAAAGACCCAACAAAAACCAAGCTTCGGCTTGGTTTTTTTAACCCCTGAATTCGCTAAAACAGCAGCTTAATTTTAATAAATACATCCAATAAAAATTATTTTACAAAAAGGATTGCCAAACGGAACAATACAGCGTATTTTAATTTTAACAGCTCATTTTTTGATGAAAACAAGATGTTAAAGCAACCTTTAATCGCAAACGCTTACTATTACTTTTGGCAGTTTCAATGATTGCCTGAGTCGCGTTCGGGCAAAAGGTTGCCCACCAGTTGATACCTGATCGGCAACCCTGATCAGGTTTTTTTATGTCTGGTGTTTTGAATTTTATAGGTTTTTCGGAGATTTAATCATGTACAACGTTAATTATTCATACTTTAGCAACTTTTATTGGTTTTACTTTAGTCAATCTATGACTCAAACCTTGCAATCCATTAGCCCCATAACGCTGAAATAAATGATCGGACTGTAAAAAAGAGAAACAGTCCAAAGGAACAGACCAATGAATGCTTTAAATACTGCTTTACAACAACAGACCAACAATACTGAAATTAGTTTAAGTTTACCGCATCAACTCAAAGCGCAACTCCCACTTTCATCTGCGCTAAAACAACAAATCGCACAACATCGACAGATTATTCAGAACATTTTAGCGGGCACAGACCCTCGCTTATTGGTCATTACAGGACCTTGTTCAATTCATGATCCGCAAGCAGCACTCGAATACGCAGAAAAATTAAAACAATTACAAAGCCAAGTTTCAGATCAAATTTTCTTGGTGATGCGCGCCTATATCGAAAAGCCACGTACTACGGTAGGCTGGAAAGGCTTTTTGTATGACCCAGACTTAGATGGCTCTGCAAACATGCAATTAGGCTTAGAAAAATCACGTGAACTGTATCTACAAATTATAGAAATGGGTTTACCAATTGCTTCTGAAATTTTAAGCCCAATGGCAACGGGATATTTTGATGATGTACTGGCTTGGGGTGCAATTGGCGCACGTACCAGTGAATCACAAATTCACCGTGAAATTTCTAGCGCCATGCCGTATAGCATTGGTTTCAAAAACGGAACTGATGGCTCAATTCAAATTGCATTAGATGCAATTCAATCGGCAAGTCATCCACATCAATTCATGGGAATGAGCCAGTCGGGTTTACCTGCTATTTTGTCATCACAAGGTAATCCACACGCGCATTTAATTTTACGTGGCGCAAATTCAGGGCCAAATTATCAATTGGTAGAAATTGAGAAAATTCAGCAAAAAGCCAAAGGGCAGTTGCCTGCATTGATTATTGACTGTAGTCACGGTAACAGCCATAAAGACCCACAACAACAACCGCAAGTCTTGCGTACCATTGTGGCAGAACGTGAACAGACGCAAGTCCGTGGCATCATGTTAGAAAGTCATTTGGTGGATGGAAATCAAAAGATTTCTTGCGAGATGACTTATGGTCAATCTGTTACCGATGGCTGCTTGGGTTGGGATAAGACTGAACAACTGCTTATTGAGGTCGCTGAAAGCTTAAATCGTCAGGTTTTGGCTAAAACTGCATAAAAAATAAAACTCCAGAAACCCAAAAAACCTGAAATTTCAGGTTTTTTGGGTGGGAGAGTATTTAAAAATCAACTCTTCTTAGATTAGTTTTTAAAATAACAATTCTTTTGCTGCTATTAAAAACTAAGCCTGAATATCTGCATTAGGTTGTTTAGCCACAACAAATTTATAGAAAATTAAACTGATTAAGGTCACAACAGCACAGAGCAAATACGCTGCGGTATAGTCATAACCCGCAATAATCCAACCTAGAATTAACGCGCCTAAGGCGATACCAATATCGTAACAACAAAAATACGTAGATGTGGCATGACCAATACGATCTTTAGGGGAGCGTTGAATTGAAATGGTTTGCAGGCAAGGTTGGGCAGACCCGAACCCTACACCAATTAATGCAGCAGCCAACATAAAACCGAATACACTGTGTACCTGACTCAAGACAATTAATCCTAAAGCAAATAATATAATTGCAGGATAAATCACATAACTCGCCCCTTTACGATCATAAATTTTGCCTGTAATTGGGCGCAAAATCATCATCGAAACTGCAAATATCACGAAGAATAAACTCGCATAAGACAGCATATTGCGTGATTCTGCAAAGGTGGAAATAAATGACATAATACTGGCATACGCGAAAGAAACCATCATCGCCATGAGTGATACAGGAATTGCTTTTTTCTCTATAAAATCTTGAAGCCCTAATTTACGTTTAGGTGTTGTTTCAGTTTTTACTTTTTGGGTCGCAATTGGAATCATTAAACAGAAGGCGAAACCTACCCAAACACTGACGGATAGTAAGGTAGAAATACTGGCATAAGAAACACTTTGAATCAGACTTAAACCAATTAAAGGTCCCAATACAATCCCTAAATTTACTGACACCAAAAAATAGCCCATACCTTCACCTTTGCGACTGTCTGGAATAAAGTTATTGGCAATAGGGACGGTAACTGTGGTGACAATGCTGAACCAAATCCCATGTAAAAAACGCAGTACGAGTAGAAACAGTAAACTATCTACAAAAATGTATGCCACGCTACACAGACAAAACATGATTTCAGAAACATATAAGGTTTTCTTTACACCAAATTTTTCAATAATCAAACCGCTAAATGGGCGAATCGCGATTGCAGATAACATAAACAAAGTCATGGCTAAACCTGCCTGTGACAAGCTACCACCCAACTCATTCACAATATAAATAGGCAAAATTGTCGTTTGCGCAAAATAAAATATGAATAAGAACAAGTTATTGAATAAGCAGAGAATAAACGACTTATTCCATAAATGTTCGACATTTATAGCTGACATAACTTAAACCTATATATGGTGAGTGGAGTAGCGTGCAATGTGTACTTTGTTATACAGATGCTTTGTTATTGGAAGTCATCACACAGTAAGATCATGCAAAAAATAATAAACCTATTTGTGTGAAAAGTATAGTTATTTAATAAAATTAAAACTAAAATTAGATTTTAATTCTATTTTTTTAATTGTTTTATCAAATAAAGATAATTTTATTTATTTCGCAAATTGCAATGCAAAAAAAATCAGCCGAAGCTGATTTCTTTGAATTTGAGCGATTAAACACTACAAATTTAAGGCTTATAAGCCAGATTCATAGTCCGCACTTGATAAAAGCTGTTCCACATCTGCCATATTGTCTGGCTTGATTTTATAAATCCAGCCTTTGCCATACGGTTCATCATTTACAAAGTCAGGGTCATCGTCTAAATTGCTATTTACTTCAACTACTTCGCCTGAAACAGGGGCGTGAATATCTGAAGCTGTTTTAACAGACTCAACCACACCTGCTTGTTCACCCGCAATTACTTTTTGACCAACTTCAGGTGCTTCTACATAGACCAAATCACCTAAAGCATCTTGTGCGTGGTCTGAAATGCCTGTGACGACCAAATCACCTTCAATACGCACCCATTCATGTGTTTTTGCATATTTTAATTCCGCTGGGTGATTCATTTGATAACTCCTTAAATTGTATCGAATCTTTTTGCCATGTTTTATACATGCTTTTTGCTAAAAACAAAAGTTTATAAATACGGATCTTTACGCCAATTGCTCGGACTGCGTCCACTCCAGCGTTTAAAAGCACGACTAAAATTTGCCACATCGCTATAACCCAATTCATCGGCAATTTGTTCTAGCGTGTAGTCTGTACGGGAAAGCAGGGAAGTTGCATGCCGATAACGTACTTCATCGACCAAGTTTGAAAATGAAGTACCTTCTGCAGCCAGTTGACGTTTGAGTGTGCGGTCGGACATGTGTAGATAGTCGGCAACATTTTCAATGCTTAAATAATGCTGTTCTGCGTGGGTTAAAATATCACGTACTCGCATAGAAATGCGGCGACGTTCACCTAAAGCAGAAAGTTCGGCTTCACATTGATTAATCGCAATTTGACTGGCAATAGGATCGGCATTAATCATTTTTAAGCCTAGATATTGCTTGTCAAAACTTAAACCTAAATACGGCTGATCAAAACGGAATTGATGATAAGGAAATTTCGAAAAATACTGATCAAAACCTGCAGGTTTAGGAAAGTCAAAATCGACTTCACCTGTAAAGTGTTCGGTACCTGTCATGGCTTTACTCATGGTAATCATGCCAATAATTAAAGCGATGGCAATTTCTGTGCGTAAAGGTTCCATGTGAATATCACACTGCAATTGCAGACTGGCTTTTTCACCAAAAGTTGAGAAAAACAATTGTAAAAAGGGCATACGCAGTTGAATAAAACGATTGGCTAAAATCAACGCATCACTAATTTCATGCGCAGTCATAATCGCATAGCCAATAAAGCCATGAATGGAAATGCGCATTTGCGTACCAAGATGATAACCGAGCGTCGATTCGCCTGTAAGTTTTAAAGCATGTTTAACCAACTCATTGGCAATAGGTGTAGGAATACGACATTCTGGGTCTGCCAACATTTCGCTATTGAGTTGAAATGGTGCAAATAAGGTATCTGCGTTATAACCCCAACGGGATACAACATCCAAAACCAATAAGCCATAAACCCCTGGAACACCTTGTTCCTGACGTGCTGATATTGTTTTCATGCATGTTCCATTGCATTTGCTAATTTTATTTTAATTTGCCTTAGCGACTGTCATCTATGCATATCTTAGTTTGCCAAACGGCGACATAAGAACGTAGATGACATATTGCATCTTGGCATGAAAATTAAAGAAATTCTATGGAAATTGTTAGACAAAACAGGCTTTGACTATATGCGATAAATCTGCATTTCATCAAAGCCTGAGTTACAGCAAAGTTGCTGGAGATGCTAATTTTTATCAGTCGATGGTTTTACGATTTTATCTTGTTCAATTAAAAAACCACCTGTTTGACGCTGCCAAAGTTGTGCATAAATTCCGTTCATAGCCACCAGTTCATCATGCGTACCTTGTTCTGCAATACGTCCTTGATCGAGCACAATTAAACGATCCATTTGTGCAATGGTAGATAGTCTGTGTGCAATCGCGATTACAGTTTTACCTTGCATGAGTTCATCGAGGCTCGATTGAATTGCCGCTTCAACCTCAGAGTCGAGCGCACTGGTGGCTTCATCTAAAATTAAAATAGGTGCATCTTTTAAGAAAACACGGGCAATGGCAATACGTTGACGTTGTCCACCTGAAAGTTTAACACCCCGTTCGCCCACGTAGGCTTCATAGCCTTTTTTGCCACGTAAATCGGTCAATTGTGGAATAAATTCTTCGGCTTTGGCTTTGCGTACAGCTTCAAACATTTCTGCATCAGTCGCGTCAGGACGACCATATTTAATATTTTCAGCCACAGTACGGTGTAATAGCGAAGTATCTTGAGTGACAAGTGCAATATTTTTACGCAAACTGTCTTGGGTTACATCTTCAATATTTTGCCCATCAATCATAATTGAGCCGTGTTTGAGCTCATAAAAATGTAAAAGCAATTGAATTAAGGTCGATTTACCTGCGCCTGAACGTCCCACGATACCAATTTTTTCGCCTGCACGAATATGCAGATTAAACTGATCAATCACGTTTTTACTGTTATAAGCAAAACTGACATCTTTAAACTGAATTTCGCCCTGAGCAACTTGTAATGGTTTTGCATCGGCTTTGTCTTGAATCGCAATTGGACGTCCGAGAGTTTTCATACCATCTTGAATGGTGCCGACATTTTCAAACAGGGCAGAGGTCTGCCACATCATAAACTCGGCAATACTGTTGAGTTTAAGAATCATGGCTGTAGTGGCAGCAATAATCCCCAATTCTGCACGGCCATTTAACCAGAGCCAAATTGCTGTACCTAAAACGCCCACATACAACACCACGCTTAATAAATTGATGCTGATTTCATATTGAGCGCCCAAACGCATTTGTTTATAAACCGTCAACATAAACTCTTGCATCGACGCTTTGGCATATTGGCTTTCGCGACCTGCATGCGCAAATAATTTTACGGTTTGAATATTGGTATAAGCATCGGTCACGCGTCCTGTCATCACCGCACGTGCATCGGCTTGTTCATTAGATACTTTGCTCAAACGCGGAATAAAATAAGCTGCTGCAAGAATAAATAAAGCCAACCATAGCAATAACGGCAAAATGAGCATTGGAGAAATTGCGCCCAATACCAGACTAATCGTAATAAAGTAAATGAATACATAGGCAAGCATATCGCCCAAAATGACCCAAAACTCACGTACTGCTAAGGCGGTTTGCATGACTTTGGCAGAGAGTCTTCCTGCAAAATCATTATGGAAAAAATCCAGACTTTGTTGCAACATTAAATTGTGGAAACGCCAACGCAAACGCATTGGAAAACCACTGTATAATATTTGATGCTTCACAATTGACTGCGCACTGGCAAAAAAGATATTGGCCAATAAAATACAAAACAGCAAAGTAAGGTTCTGCTGATGTTGCGCAAGGAAAGTATCTGGCTGACTTTGACTAAGCCATGTGACTAAATCGCCAATTTTTGCATATAGCAAAGCTTCAAAGCTGGCAGCGCCTGCAGTACATAAAACCAATAACAATAAATATGGACGTACACCTGAAGCTGCTTGCCAAACAAAGGCAAAAAACGTGGTTGGCAAGGGTTCGGTCAAACCTTTATTTGGATAAGGATCTATAAGTTTCTCGAACCACTTGAGCATACGATGTTACCTTGATGACTAAACCTAAATTTAAAGATAGATAAATTTAAGACAGTAAAAACAAAAACTTAGGATAAAGTTAAGAGCATTCCTGTGAATATTTCTTAACTTATAGTGATACAGCTTGTAGGTCTAGTTTACGCCATAACACAGCAAATGTTGAAAATAGAAATATAGATGATTAATTTGCATACAAAATCACGTTATAGATTCACTTTTATACATAAAGCTGCAACACATCAAAAATTATCCATCCACAAAAAGCGTATTGGTTCACATTTTTAATGATATTTCATCGAACCAATAGCATATAAACATTTAATTTTAATGAAAAAATTAATTTAAATTCAACATTGATTGCTATAATCACGCCCATTTTTAGCACAACCGTGCTGTAAATTGGTTTTAAGTTGATATTTTTATGATGCGTAATTTTTTAGGTGCAATTGCACTATATTTGGGATTTATTTTTCCTGCTCAAGCCATGCCATTTGATCCATTGATTGGTACATGGAAAGTCATTGATGATCATACAGGGCATTATGTTGCAGAAATTGTGATTCGTAAGAACTCTAAAACTTCGGAATATAGTGCTGTAATTACTCGAAATTTGTTATCGGTAGGCACAATTCAATTAGAGGTATGCAGTAAATGCCAAGGCAACTTAAAGAATCAGCCCATAAAAGGCATGCAGGCATTAGAAGGCTTAGTGGCAAATTCAAATCCGAAACAATTTTCGCAAGGACAATGGATTAACCCGAAAGATGGTTATGTCTATAAAATTGATGCTCAATTAAATGCGGCGAATAATCAAATGAAAGTATATGGCAAAGCCAAGAGCGCGAATGCGATTAGCACGATGACTTGGAAAAAACTTTAACAGATTGTACGGCGTATTTTTGAAGCTACTTGATTGAAAGATTGAGTAGCTTTTTATCTTTTTGTGAATGATAAGATAAATTGAGACACCGAACACTCAAAATAAACCCATATATATCAATTGCTTAATATATTCATGTTATTCACCAATTAAAATGTCTATGCGATAAACCATTTAAAATGTCCTGTTTTTAACTGCAAGAGTCAAGAACAGGATTTAAATTTCTTTGTTCAATAACAACTTTCTGAGCTTTACGACTCGGCATACTTTTCTTGGCACGGGAACTTTTATTTTGTTTTTCCAACTCTTCATGTTGTTGCTGGATATGGGCCAGAACCGCACCTAATCTTTTATTCTCAACTACTTCATTCTGCTGCAGTCTAGCCAGTTTATTGAAAATACTGTAGTTGATCTTCCGTCCTTCGTGCATGATGGCCACAGTACCATCTGGATACTCTAAAAATGTTATGTATTGCCCAACAAGTTTGTGGTTCAGTGGTGTTGGCTCAAGCATATAAATACACTTGTCATACGTGATAGTCAGATTCTTCGTGACCTTACGCGGTTCCTGCCAGGTAAAAATATCCTCTAGCTCAGCATCAGATTCCGTTAAAGGTCGATGCAAGTTCTTCGAGTTTCTCGCACACTTGGCAAACTTCTGATTGAACTGCTCAATGAAGCAGGGCAGCCAAGCATTGGCCTCGGTAATTGAGCAGATGCCTTCCAAACGCATTTCCTTGATCAGGCGATCCTGCAGAGTTCTGTTGGCGCGTTCCACACGTCCTTTGGCCTGTGGTGAGTTGGCAAAGATAATATCGATGTTTAATTCGTTGAGAATCCTGCCAAATTGCGTGATCTGGCTGTCTTGCTTGGATTTCTGATTGACTCGAAATACTGAGTGTTTATCGCTATAAAAGGCCAAATGCTTGCCGTATTGCTCAATGTAGGCTCGGGTTGAAAGCATATAATCAAAGGTCGTTTCGGCCTCACAAAAGCGCAGATGCAACAGCTTTCCAGTGGCATCATCAATATAAACCAACAAGCAGCATTTAGCGTCACGTCCTTCAAACCAATCGTGATATGAGCCATCAATCTGGATTAGCTCACCAAAGCAATCGCGGTTATATCGAGGTTGATATGGACGTTTCTGGCGCTTGGATCGCGGAATCCAGAGACCATTTGCAGTCATCCAGCGCCGAAGCGTTTCTACAGGGATATTCAGGTCAAACATGCTGTTGAGTTTCTCATGCGCCAAGGTGGAACCAAAGCCCAGCAGATGTTCAGAAATAATGGAAAGGCACTTTGATTTTAACAAGTCATCATGACGACGATGACCCGGTTGACCACGACTGGCATGTGCCAGACCTGAAACACCGTCTTGATTGAGCTTGTGCAATAATCGAGTAATTTGGCGTGTTGAAAGATTCAGAATTTCTGCAGCACGGACTTGTGTAATACGTTGATCTCGAACATCTTGCAGGACTGCAAGACGTTGTATTTCCTTGTCAGACATAGTGATCAGCATCTCAAGTTTATATCCAGTCCATCATGTTGATGCGCATCATAGACCAGACATTTTTATTGGTGAGAATACAGACACTTTAAATGGTTTCTAACAGTGAGATTTCGTATAATAGTGATTATGTTAATTTTAGAAAAGCTTCACGATGAAGCTTTTCTTTCACTAACTCTAAAATCTATTAATTTTTAAAAATAGACTTTAAGAAACTATGACATTCATCAAAATTAAAACCCTGAGAACGCCATGCAATATAGCCATCTGGACGCACAATAACTAAGCCTTGATCTTTATCTTGATTTAGACCATATGCTTCAAAAACTTCAATTTTATCTGCTGTCTTTACCGCATCATTACGGCCAAAAGCCAATCTGCCAATGATATAAGTATTTGCATAGACTTTTAACTGATCTAAAGAAGAAGTGATTTCACTAATTTCTTGGTGATTTAGACGTTTCCGTGAGAATGCAAGCACTGTAAATTTATAGTCAGAAAGCAGATCAAAAATGTCCAAATGACGTGAAATCTGGGAATTTGGCGCACGCTGACCAGCATTTGCAACAACAGTAGTTTGATTGCTTTGAACAATAGCACTTTCCGGATAAACAATATCTAATTGTCCAAATTTCCGGAAAACCTTGTCCTGGATAAAATCAAGTTTTGTTGCCGGTCCTACCAGAACAGGCGCTAAAAGATCACGAACTTTAGCATGCAATCCTGTTTGCCCAGCAGCAATATTAAAGACTTTATCCGTGAACTCAATCACTTGCTGAGCTACAGGCAAGCGTTCTGTTTCATAGGTATCAAGTAAGCTATCATCTGCATGATTTTTAAGAACAGCTGCCAATTTCCAAGCTAGATTGGCCGCATCCTGCAAACCTGTGTTCATACCTTGACCACCAGCAGGAGAATGAATATGAGCTGCATCACCAGCAACAAAAACATGACCGACACGGTATCGATCTACAATGCGGTGATGTGTTCTAAAATGGGTCAGCCAGTCAGGATTACTCAATTTTAGCGGTTTCTGTACAACTTCAGCAAAAGTTTTCTCTAACTCTTCTAAGCTGAGTTTAGAGGTTTCAGCTTTATTGTCTGAATCTTCAGATTTAATATCAGTGGTCATAATACGTGAACGTTGACCATACAATGGTAAAAAGACAGCTATCCGTTCTCCATGCACGAAAATTCGAAAACGTTCGCGATCTAAATCCCAATCAACGTCAACATCACCTAACAAAAAATCCTGAGCATATTTTTCACCTGTGAAATTTAAGTTCAGTCCTTTTCTAACAATACTATGTGAACCATCTGCACCAATGACATATTTAGCTTTGTATTTAATTTTATTATTTAACCCGAATTACGGATAAGAAAAGCCCTTGAAAAAAAGGTAGTTAGAGCCATTTAGAAAGTTACGACACAACCCAAAGGCTCTAACTACCATGTACGATTTTACAGAAATTTTTTGTATTGTTGATGATTTTTTCAAAAAATTTGAACCCATCTATTGGCAATTTCTCAAGCAAGAAAACAAACGTCAACGTATCAGACAAGCAACGCTATCTTTATCAGAAA
>NZ_KB849689.1:551662-553104 GCF_000368785.1 Acinetobacter towneri DSM 14962 = CIP 107472
TTCACTATGTGCGTATCAACTTTGCCAAAAGAATAAGCCTAAAATTCATGTGATTAAATCTTTGGCTTATCCGTAACTGGGGTTATTTAGGCTTTTGGCTTCAACAGAAACGCTTTCTTCATTCTGTTCGAAATTTGTCACTTCAACATTCCGCTCTACATAAATTCCTTTTTCTGACAGCGCTTCAACTAAGACTTCTTCAGTTGCAGATTGAGGAATCATTAAAAGGTGACGGAAAGGAGTATCAGGTGCATGAGCCTTATCATATTGCACACCACCAATTACATCTCCGGAGACAAAAAAGTTAATTTCAGTCGTATTAATCCCTCGTTTTGATAATTTCCCATCTAATCCTAGGCTTGCAAATAACTCTAATGAGCGGGGAGACATGATTGCTGCTCTAGATTCTTTAGCCGGCTCACTGTTTTTATCCAGGATTTTCACATTTACACCCAAATGGTTCAGTAAATATGCTGCCATTAACCCTGTTGGACCTGCACCAATAACTAAAACATCACACTCTTGATTGCTTTGCATAGGATTTCCTCTTAATTATTCTTTGCTCAATCAATATAGTCTTTTTTACTTTTAAATCCATATTTTAATTAGGTATTTACATCTATTTAACATAATGGCGGTTATACGAAATCCAGTTGTTAGAAACCATTTATTACATCAAAAGTAATGAAAAAGTAAAGAAAATGCATTATATTATCTTTACTTTAATGGTTTTTAAGTGAGGAAATCATGTCCGCAGTCAATTTCAATATGCGCTTAGAAGCAGAGTTAAAAGAACAAGTCACGCCTATTTTGGAAGACTACGGTTTGACTATGCCCCAAGCATTCAAACTGTTCTTGAATCAAATCGTTAAAACGAAAGCGATTCCTTTATCTTTTGACTATGCGCAAGAAACTGCTTTAACGCCTAAAGCAGCAGCCAAGTTACTTCAATCTTTAAAAGAGATTGAAAATGGCGAGTACACCGAGTACGAAACGGTAGAAGAAGCGATTAAAGCTATGTCGGAAGAAGCACATGGCTAAACGTAAGATTATCGTAACCAGTTCTTTTAAACGTGATATTAAAAGACGTTATTTAGAACTGCATCAGTTGGATAGCCATTCCGAAATTTTTGGATGACTATCGCTCGATGCTTTGAAAGATGGCTTTAGCCATGTTTCAAAGTCGGGCAACTTTGCGCTTGCTGTAATCTGATCAGTAATGAGAAAAACCAAGCAAAGTACCGATCATCTAGTATTTTTTAGGGTAATACCCCCATTTTTAATTGAATTAATGGGTAGAAAATCTAAAGCCCTTGTTATTGTTTAAAAATAGGTGGACAACCATTTACTGACATATGAGGTCGTTCATGATTATAAAAGTACTGCCAGTCAGTTGTATAGTCCTGCACCTCGCTCAGATCTCGAAATAAATATTGATTTAG
>NZ_KB849689.1:554149-557511 GCF_000368785.1 Acinetobacter towneri DSM 14962 = CIP 107472
GCGGCACAAGTTCGGTATGGGTGTTCCTGCTTCAGCTTGCTTCAAGATACTCATGATCAAGCTGTCTGAATACTTAGATGTTTTCATAGAAAATCTCCTTAAATCAAGGTTATTCGACTTTCTACTTTTAAACTCAATTATTTTTAGGGGGTATTACCGATTCAGCGGACGCTTACATTAAAATTGGTATGGGATTCAGCGGACGCTTACACGCTTACGAATAAACTGACACTTTTTTAGGCAAAATATACTCATAAAAAAAGCCAGATAACTTAGTATCTGACTTCTCATAAAATCTCAAACTCTAAGAGAAAGAAAAGAGTTTTCTATCTCTTTAAAAAGTAGAATTAATGCCTATTTGGATGCCTTGATTATCATAGTCACTACCAAATTTTCCATTATAACCACCGTATAAAGCAACTTGGCTAGAGTCATTAGATTTAATAACATGGTCTAATCCGATACTAAAGTTTACCAAATCTTTATCCATACCTTGCACTGTGTAAGGAGCGAGAGATCTTGCTTGACCTACAATGCCAGTTTGGATATTAAGATCGTCTCCAGAGACATTCGTGTATTTAACACTACCTAGTAGACGAGTATTACTAGTAGGGAATTGATATTCACCAAGTACACCGATAGAAGTTCGAAGGATATTAGAATCTTGATCTCCAACTGCTAAATTCCAAATATCTGTGCCATTTTCAGTAAAGCCATCAACTGAGACATCATAGTATTCAATTGAAGCAGTTGGACCGATTTTGAACGCACCTATATTTTTTAAGTAATCGACACTTAACGCCGCAAACACCTGCGTGCCGTCAGTCTTACCAGTGGCGGTATCACCCTCAAATGTATCTCGTTTTGATTCATAAGATAAATCTTGATAACCGACCAACGCTTGCACCAATCCACCCTCACCGAAACGAGTGCGCGTGAATGCTGCTACAGAGTAACCATCAGCTTCTATTTCGCCAAAATATTGATGGGTCTTTGCCGTTGCATCGGTATAACCTACTGCTAGACCAACTGATGAGTTAGTATTTGTTAGACGCTTCTCTATACCTGCCGTTAGCGAATACACATCAACATCATAGCCTAAAGCGTTAGATAATGGATCATACTCTGAACGTGAAAGGCTCGGTGAGACGAAGCCATATAGATCGCTATCCATCGACGACCAGCTACCCGTGTCATTTGACGCAGCTTTTTGGTTGCCGTTGTTGCTACTCCAAGGAACATATCTTGTGATCGCAGCAACTTGGTCACGTGCGGTCTCAAAGCCAATACTAGTAAATGCTGGCGCATGGCCAAACCCAACACTTTCCAAAGCTCTTGCAACGTCGTTTGCGTTTCCTTCAGCAATAAGACTTTCGATTGCTGCTTGATATTTTTCAGCACTACCTTCAACAGTATTTAGATATGGTACGTTAGCTAACGTATCTAAATAAATCGCATTTTTTAATTGCATTTCAGTTGTTGCATTCGCAACGATGGGCGCAAACTCTTTAGATATACGAACAACAAACTCATTACCATCAATATTGCCAATGCTCATGGTGTAGTTTAAGTTGGCATTACGTAGATCTTCAATAGGTAAAACTTCGAAGCCTTTTTCTTTAGCTGCCGCAAGGATTTCAGCTGGTACTAATTTTCCAGATGCATAAGCTAATGCTGATACGTCAACACCTAATGAATCAGCTAAAGCTTGAAGACGAGTATCAGTTAGATTGCCATAGGTCCAGCCACCACCCGCTAAGTTATTCCACGCAACAAGAGCAGCTTCTTCAACACCGTTACTATAGTCCCAGAACATACCATCCGGTACCATAGTGTTATCTAGGTAACCCTTTCCGAAGTGCTTCGTATAGCCATCAAGATCTAAATCACCAAACTCTAACTTATTAGGTGCTACAGCGTCTTTTGTAAATATTGCTTTCTCACCAGAGACGAAAAAACCTGTACTGTCCTCACCTTCTTGTCCACCATTACCGAATAAACCATCAGTTAGACTAGCGCCAAGACCAATCTTTGTTGCAGCAGTATTGAACAATACTGCATTGGCAGGATCAGTTGGATCCATCAATTTGCCATCTTTATCCAGTACCTCAATATTTAAACCAGTGATACGCGCACCTGTAAAATTGGATATCTTTCCAAACGTGAAATAGTCCACTGAAGTACCTATAACTTCATTTGTTGTAGTACGGAAACGCGTATCAAATGGATCCATACCAGTTAAATAATTTTTAATACGTTTGCCAGATCCAGGTGCAGAGTCGCAAAAAGCCTCATTATTGGCCATCAAACAGTTGGTGACTTCACCGCGTGACTTGAGGTCCGAAAAGTTAGTAACAGAGTTGTAATATGGTTCGACAAACTCAGGTTCTTTACCTTCTGGATTTCTTGTACTTGTAAAGGTAACAGCCTTAATTCCTGGAGGCTTAACACCTTCCGTAGTATCTACATAGATAAAACCACCACCTGACGTTTCCATGAAAAAATTACTATTCAATGTATCTGCATGAACAGTCAATGGAAATACCAACGCCACCGGTGCGACTGATACTAACAAACATTTTTTAATCTTCATTTTTTACTCCCTCACCCTATATTATTTCACTAGGGCATCTCCCTAATTCAAAACAGCACATGTTTAATAGTCTAAAAAGTTGACGTTTCAAGTATGTAATTTACTCGACAAAGGTAGCTAAATAAATTATACAAGCTAATGCAACTGCCCCTCATAGCTACACTTTATCCTATTATATTATATAACCCAAGTTAAGTTGACAAAAATAACTAATCATGCGAAAAAGTTTTTTTAGTTAACAGATGTTCACACATGCCTCGAATTGTTTCTGTACCACTTAGTTTAGAACAGCGAGAACGACTCATTTTTCTGGCCAAGCATGCAAAACATTGGCGTGAAAGACAACGTGCCCAAACTATTCTCTGGCTTTCTGAAGGTAAAAGTGTTGCGGAAGTTGCCACTCTACAAGAACGTATCCCAGAAACCATAAGGCTACAACGTCGACGTTGGGAATTGTATGAGTTTGAATCGATTAAAGAAGGTCATCGCTCAGGTCGGCCCAATACATTGATCTCAGACTATCAGGCAAAAATCCTAGATTGGGTCAATACAAGTCCACTCAATGCAGAACAAATCCGAGTCAAACTACATGAAGAATACGAAGTGTCCGTGTCTGTTGAAACCATTCGTAAGTTTTTACGTGATTCAGGTATGGTCTTCAAGCGTACCCGTCATAGCTTGAAAAAAAAGAGATCCGATTGCATTTGAACAAGCAACACAGCAGATTGAAAAATTACGAGAGCAAGCGGCACGTGGTGAAATTATATTA
>NZ_KB849689.1:558921-561180 GCF_000368785.1 Acinetobacter towneri DSM 14962 = CIP 107472
TGCCGCCATATTTGGACTTCCACTTGTAGAATGTAGCAGAGCTCATACCATGTTCGCGGCACAAGTTCGGTATGGGTGTTCCTGCTTCAGCTTGCTTCAAGATACTCATGATCAAGCTGTCTGAATACTTAGATGTTTTCATAGAAAATCTCCTTAAATCAAGGTTATTCGATTTTCTACTTTTAAACTCAATTATTTTTAGGGAGGATTACCGTATCTCTCAAGATAATCGCGCAAAAATTGTCGAAGGTTTATCCCGATTACTCGCTGATAGTTACACTTTATATTTGATGACTCATAATTTTCACTGGAATGTCACCGGACCACAGTTTAACAGCCTGCACAACATGTTCATGGACCAATATACTGAACAGTGGAATGCACTAGATGTAATTGCTGAGCGTATCCGTGCTTTAGGTTTTCCTGCACCAGGTACTTATAAGCAATTTGTAAAATTAGCTTCAATCAAGGAAGTCGAGAGTGTTCCTAAAGCAAATGAAATGATTCAGTTACTGGTTAATGCACATGAAGCGGTTGCGAGAACTGCAAGAAGTATATTTGATGTTGTGGATGAGGCGAATGACCAGCCAACAGCAGATGTACTCACACAACGATTAGATATTCATGAGAAAACTGCATGGATGTTAAGAAGTCTTTTAGAATAAATTTTGTCAGATGATAAATAAAAATATGAGGCTAACTGCCTCATATTTTTATTACTACAATTTGAAGTAAAGAACTAATTTTAAATTATAGTGATTTAGTGCTGTAGTACCAATCTACATAGTTGTAGCCTTCAGATTTACGTGTATCAGCAGCTTCCATTGTTACTGGTGGTGGCACAATCACTTCTTGGCCCGGTTGCCAATTTTCAGGTGTAGCAACTTTGTATTCATCAGAAGTCTGTAACGCTTTAAGTACACGAAGAAACTCATCAATACTACGTCCATTACTCATAGGGTAATAAACCATTGCACGTAAGATACCTTCAGGATCGATAATAAAAGTCGCACGAACAGCTGCTGTATCACTAGCACCTGGTTGGATCATGCCATAAGCTTTGGCAACTTCCATTGAAAGATCGGCAATAATTGGGAATGGGATTTTAATGCCAAAATTTTCTTGAATACTACGTGCCCAAGCAATATGTGAATGTACACTATCAATTGATAAACCTAATAGTTCACAGTTCAGTTCAGCGAATTGCTCAGCGCGAGTTGCAAAACCCATAAATTCAGTAGTACAAACAGGTGTAAAGTCAGCTGGATGTGAGAAAAGAACTAACCATTTTCCCTTGTAATCTTCTAAACTTTTCATACCATGAGTAGTTTTGGCATTGAAATTTGGTGCTGGCTTATTTAATTGTGGAAATGTTACAACTTCATCTAGGTTAGACATTTACAGTCTCCTTAGGGGGGGGAATTAATTTAAATAAGAAATGGTTGGATAACCTGCATCAATCCAAGCTTGCATACCACCTTCTACAGAATAAAGTTTTTCAAATCCCATATTTTGAAGTGCTTGAATTGATAGAGCTGAACGAGCTCCTGTACCACAGATTAAATAAATATCTTTTTCTGATAGTTCCTGTAAAGAATGTTCAATTTCGCAATGGTGATTCACTAGGGGATGTTGGGCTATTTTCATTTCCAGCATCCCTCGTGGAAAATTTACAGCTCGATCAATAGCTACAGTTTTGTATTCTTCAGGTTCACGAACGTCTATTAAAATTAAGTCAGGATATTCTAAATATTTCTCGTAGAGCTTCTCGACTTTTATTTCAATAACCTTATTTTTAGTTTCAGCTATTAGCTGGTTTGGGGTTTTCATAATATCCTTTTGAAGTAGATATCAATATAGTTTATGTATTTATAATATAATAAGTATTCTCATTATTGTCTAATATTATTAAACTTCTTTCATAAATCAAAAAGCAATCTTCTTTCTGATCCTTAGTTCAAAGCGATACATTGGTATCTCATTGTCAACTTTTTATTTAATGATTAAGCAAGGCTTTGTTGCACAAACCTATCTGTAAAGGCTTTTTCAGCGATATAATTTTCAAATGAAGAAGCCTACACACAAAATCTACCGTACAACCAATTGGCCCGCATATAACCGAGCACTCATGAGTCGCGGAAATATTGCCATTTGGTTTGATCCTGCTACGCAATGGTATGCTCCATCAAAAGGCAAACAAGGGCGAAATCAAACCTACTCCGACGCAGCTATCCAATGCTGCTTAATGATTAAATCCTT
>NZ_KB849689.1:561940-570021 GCF_000368785.1 Acinetobacter towneri DSM 14962 = CIP 107472
TATCATCGCCGCAGTTTGGTGGAAACCAAGATGCATTGCATCAAATTATTAGGCGATAAATTAATGGCAAGAAGCTTTCCTAGTCAGGTGAATGAGATTCATGCACGTGTAGCAGTCCTCAACAGATTTACGGAATTAGGTCGACCAGTTACCCAAGTTACGCCTTAAATTTGGCTCAATTAGGGGCGCTTTGCATTTCAAATCTTTGTGCAACAAAGCCATTGAAAATAGACGATAAAATCGATTTTAATCTGCTACTAAACATAATTTTATTTTTTCTTTATGGAATATGAAGCATAAGATCATTCTGAAGCGAATGAGGTCTTATTAAAGTTGGACTGCATTGTAGGTTTAGTTATTAAAAAGTCATTGTGTTTTCTATGAGGATAAATTTGATGTTTAACTCAAGATTAGCTTATATTTATTTTACTACTTATTTTTATTTTAAATACTTATAAATATAAGTCGCGGATAACAACTGTTCTAATAGAGGAAAATCATGTTTAATATTCTTATGTATCTACCTTGGGGTAAGGTGCCTGAAATCACTTGTCAGGAATTATTGCAGAAATGGGAAATTGTACAGATTGTTGATGTCCGAAGTGCTCAAGAGTTTAAACACAGTCATATAAAAGGTGCTGTTAATTTACCTATTACACAGTTGAATGAATCTACAATACAGTCATTGGGGCTCAATCTGGATCAGCCCGTGGTGACCATTTGTTTATCGGCGCACCGGAGCATTCCAGCGACACGCAGATTGGCCAAGATGGGATATTCAGTCACACAGTTAAAAGGTGGTATGAAATCTTGGTGGAAAAATGGCCTGCCTTGTATCAAAAACTAAGTTTTAAATATGCTCTGTGAGCTTCTAAATTTTAAAAAGGAGTAGGATTATGTCGACTCAACCAAATGTAAAAGATTTTTTTGATCCTAAAACAAATACATTCAGTTATGTAGTTTCAGATCCAGGTACAAAACAATGTGCGATTATCGACAGTGTGCTCGATTATGACTCTGCTTCAGCAGTGACATCTACCACGCATGCCGATCAAATCATCGCGTATGTCAAAGAGCAGAGCTTACAGGTTAAGTGGATTTTAGAAACGCATGTACATGCAGATCATTTAACAGCAGCACAATATTTAAAACAGCAGCTGGGTGGAAAAACAGCGATGAGCGAACGGATTTCACTGGTACAGGAAACCTTTAGCTCAATCTATAACATTGATATCAAACAGTTCAATGCTTTCCAGACATTTGATCATGTATTCCAGGATCATGAAAAATTTCATATTGGCAACTTACAAGCCTATAATATTCCTACCCCTGGACATACACCTGCATGCTTGAGTTATGTGATTGGAGATGCTGTTTTTGTAGGTGATACCTTGTTTATGCCTGATTATGGAACGGCACGATGTGATTTTCCGAAGGGCAGTGCTGAGACTTTATTTGATTCTGTGCAGACCCTCTATCAGTTGCCTGAAAACACTCGTGTTTTCCTGTGTCATGACTATTTACCGGAATCACGTCATGACTACATCTGTGAAACCGATATCAAAACTCAGAAAAAGTCTAATATTCATATTCATACTGGTACAGAAAAAGCGGAGTTTGTTGCAATGCGTCAAAAACGTGATGCAACCTTAAGAATGCCTGAACTGATTTTGCCATCCATTCAGATTAATATGAATGCAGGACGTTTTCCTCAGCCAGAACAAAATGGCGTATCTTACTTAAAATTGCCTCTCAATTATTTCAAGTAAGCAAATATTCTTCTGAACACTCTTTGTACAATACATAACTTTCTCCTGCATCAACCGTAAGAGAAAGTTTTTTAAATTTTAAGTATTTAATTTAATTGACTTTTTATTTATTTATTTTGCTTTTCAAAACTAAGTATATATTATATATTTGTAGAATGAAAAGTTGAGTAAATACGTAGGAATTTATCTTTAAATTTCATCTTTTTATTCAGCGTATCCCTCTTATTCGATGCCAGTCGAGAGAAAACTTGCTGAAGCGAAGTGGAATCTTTATTGCATTTGCAGCCATACTTTTGCAAATTGCAGTATATTTACAGCCTCTGCTGCCGGAAAAATTTCACATTGCTCCGGTCTGTATGTCGATTACCCACAATCTTCTTTCGCCTGTCGATCATCATCATGTCCACTCAGTTCATCATGAGCTGCTCAAGGATTTGATTCCTCAACATTCCCACGATCACAATAAACATAACCATCAATGCCAATATTGTACGGTTTATGGTGATTTAGTGCTGCCATTTAAGCTGGGGATTGATGAAGTTCTGGACCGGATTCAGGTTCGACTAAATTTCTATCAGTCGTTCTTCCGGCATGTCTATTTCAGCTTACAGAAGTTGTATTTTCTGCCGCAGGGCAGGGCGCCTCCTTTGGCTCTTTAGGACATGATTGGTCACGTCAAACAGTTGTTTTGTTTGCACTACACAACATCTTAAAGAGTTTTAATCATGAAAATTCAGTTTTCGCTGTTCGCTAACAGTGCAATGGTTTCGTTCGCCCTCAAAAAAGTCTATAGCGTATCCGGTATACGGGTTTCATCTCTATACCAGAAGATCGATGTCTGGCAAGGTGTGCCAGTTTCACTGCATCAATCGGCGCTTTTGATGTCCTCCCTGTATTCAATTAATCAGCAGGAGGCAGCATGAATTTAGGGCTAACCGCGCTGGAACTGGCACGTATCCAGTTTGCATTTACCGTATCATTTCATATTATTTTTCCTGCCATTTCTATTGGTTTAGCCAGTTTTCTGGCCGTTCTGGAATGGCGTTGGCTTAAGACTAACGATCCAGTATACCGGGACTTATTTAAGTTCTGGATCAAGGTTTTTGCCCTGTCCTTTGGTATGGGCGTGGTCTCTGGCGTGGTGATGAGCTATCAGTTTGGTACCAACTGGAGTGAGTTTTCACGGATTTCCGGCAGTGTCACAGGACCATTACTCGCTTATGAGGTTTTAAGTGCGTTTTTCCTTGAAGCCGGTTTTCTGGGGATTATGCTATTTGGTTGGGGCAGAGTGGGGCCGAAAACCCATTTTTTCGCAACACTGATGGTGGCTGTCGGTACCTGTATATCCATGTTCTGGATTCTGTCCTCAAACAGCTGGATGCAGACGCCACAAGGCTTCACCATTGAAAATGGCATTATTGTTCCACAAGACTGGTTTGCCATTGTCTTTAATCCATCTTTCCCTTATCGATTGGCACATATGGCAATGGCTTCCTTTCTGGTCTCTGCTTTGCTTGTCGCTGCCACAGCCGCATTTCATTTATTAAAAGGCCGTCGTGATGCTTTGGTGAAAAAATCATTTTCCATGGCCATGTGGATGATTCTGGCACTTGCACCTCTGCAAATGTTTGTCGGAGATATGCATGGCTTGAATACCCTGGAACACCAACCGGCCAAACTGGCAGCTATGGAAGGACACTGGGAAACCAATAAAGATCATGGCATGCCACTGTATTTATTTGGTATTCCAGATATGGAAGCAGAAGAAACCAAGTATGCGATCGGTATTCCGAATCTGGGTAGTCTGATTATGACACATACCTTAGATGGTGAAGTCAAAGGCTTAAAGGAATTTGCACCTGAAGACCGTCCAAACTCACTGGTCATATTTTGGAGCTTTCGGATTATGGTCGGACTTGGTGTACTGATGATTTTAATGGCAGTTCTAGGTGCATGGCTAAGAAAAACTGACAAGTTCTATGACTCGGTATGGTTGCATAGATTTGCCCTATATATGGGACCTTCAGGATTTATCGCTTTGCTTGCAGGTTGGTTTACCACTGAAGTCGGTCGTCAACCCTGGGTGGTTTATGGCATTTTACGGACCAAAGATACGCTTTCTCCCGTTTCAGCGGAACAGGTGGGTTTAACCCTGATCATTTTTGTAATGGTCTACTTTATTGTGTTTGGTGTTGGCATTTTCTACATGCTGAAACTGATGCGCAAAGGCCCGGAGTTTATACATTTGGCACCACATAGTGAGCAGGCGGTCATACAGGCATCAAAACGTCCTTTAAGTACAATTGATGAGGAAAGCGATCTGGATCAAGTAAGTTCTACACAATCTCAGGAGAATCAAAAATGATCGATTTATCATTAATTTGGATTCTAATTATTGGATTAGGAGTGCTGATCTATGTCGTGCTAGATGGTTTTGATCTCGGTATCGGTATTCTATTTCCCTTTATTGGTGATCGACAGGAACGTGATGTTATGATGAATACCGTCGCACCAGTCTGGGATGGTAATGAAACCTGGATGGTACTGGGTGGTGCAGGATTATTTGCTGCATTTCCGTTGGTGTATTCCACTGTGTTATCGGCTCTGTATATACCCATTATTCTGATGCTGATCGCGCTGATTTTCCGGGGAGTTGCCTTCGAATTCCGGTTTAAGGCCAATAAAACCAAATATCTTTGGGATCAAGCTTTTATTTGGGGATCAATCCTCAGTTCTTTTTTTCAGGGCGTGATTTTGGGTGCCTACATTCAGGGCATTAAAACCACGAATGGTATCTATACTGGCGGTGGTCTGGACTGGTTAACACCTTTTTCCCTGTTTACTGGTTTAAGTGTGGTTGTACTGTATGCAACCCTGGGATGTGGCTGGTTGATCTTTAAAACCGAAAAAATGCTGCAGAATCGCATGTTTGAACTGATGCCAAAACTGCTCATCGCATTATTGCTGATTTTTGCCTGTGTCAGTATTTATACGCCTTTGCTTCATCATGAAATTGCAGTGCGCTGGTTCAGTCAACCGCAACTCTTTTATTTTAGCCCGGTCCCCGTACTGGTTCTGCTGTTTACTTTCCTGGCAATCAAAGCCTGTAAGCAGCGCAAAGAGTTCCTGCCATTCATTTATACTTTGGCTTTGGTAATTCTCGCTTATAGCGGTTTTCTGATTAGTTTATGGCCTTATGTCATTCCACCATCCATCAGCATCTGGGAGGCTGCAGCACCTGCCAGTAGTCAATTATTTGCCCTTATTGGCGCACTGATCTTAATTCCGATCATTCTTATTTATACTGGATTATCGTATTGGGTTTTCAGGGATAAAGTGCGTGTGGGTGATGAAGGTTATCATTAAGGAGGCTGAATGAAAATTTCTGAATTGAAATGGTTTATTGGCTTATGGCTGGCTGGTTTTTTAAGTTTGGCCTTGGTCGCAGGACTGTTTAGATTGCTGTTGAAATTGGCGTATTAAGTTTTAAACACAGGTCAGTGAGGTTTTCCTTACTGACCTATTTTCTATAGAGGTTCAGTTTTTTTAGATGCAAAAAATTGCTGGATCTGAATAAGTTTGATGAGAGATTTGGACTAAAAATAAATGAGGAGTAAATGATGAAAAACCATCTTTTTTGTGTAGGCATTGAATTTAAAAAAGCATCGGATCCATCAGAATCCTATGCGTATGTGACAGCTTATTTAGGCGCAAAAAACATCGATGAAGCAATTCAACGGGTGGAAAAACAGCTGGAGCAAGAAGGAAATGAAATCCTGTTTGTCCGCGGTTGTTGGGTCGTCGATTCAGACTGTGATGATGGTTTCTGTCCAACAGATGAGAGTAGGACGCTAGCAAACAATGATTTGCTTTTTAATGACCAGATCAAGTTTGGAAAATTACAAGAATGGTCAATCAATAATAACTACGAATACTAATTTCGTAAGTGATGCATCAGTTAGTTTTTTCTTTCTGATGCTGTAGTACTGTTTTCAATTTAATATATTAATCTAGGCTCTTAGCACATACTAACCAAGCATCAAAAAAGTGATTTAATGAGATAAATTTGTATATAATTTAATCTGCTTGTAAATAAAAATATAACAGGCTAAAAGAACTTATACAAAAAATCAGCATCAGGATTGATCAATTATAGTGCTTTGGTCGGCTATGAAAAATTTTGTTTTTTAAGCAAAATTAACTAGATAATATGATCTCATCTATCCTAATTTTATTAGGATAGATGGCTAAAATAGATTGATGTGAGTGATCTATATATGACCTAAGATCAGAAATGAAATAGAGATTCTCAAGCCGGCCATTAAATAACACTTTAACGATAAAAAAGATTCGAAAGGAGAATACATGAGTATTCGTAATAATCGACGGGATTTTCTAAAAATGGCAGCTGGTGTCGGACTCATCACTACAGCAGGTCTGCATTTAAATCATACCACTCAGGCTTCAGCAGAAACGAATGCGGTTACTGTGGTTGTAGTAGGAGCAGGATTGGCCGGGCTGGCAGCGATTAACCGCTTAAGCAAACAGTTGCCGAATGCCAAGCTAATACTTATTGATCATAATACCACGCATCGATATCAACCAGGTTATACCTTATTGGCAACTGGGATATGGCAATCAGTTGATAAAGTATTAAATGATAATACAAGCCTTGTACCCAAAGATGTGAATTGGATTCAATCTAATGTGCAAGCGTTTGAGCCTGACCAAAATCAAATAGTGACAGAGGCAGGTGAAACAATAAAGTATGATTTTTTGGTGGTTGCTACCGGACTGCGTTTAGGGTATGAACAAATTCAAGGTTTATCCAACAGTGATTTGGGTAAAAATGGAATTGGTAGTGTCTATGCTAGCCCCGAAATAGCTTTAGCAACTTGGCATCAGATGGACAAATTTCGAAAACGTGGTGGACGAGCGGTAATGACTATGGCGCATACGGATATGAAATGTGCAGGTGCACCGTTAAAAATGACATTCATGTTATATGACCGCTTGCAACAAGCTGGGACACTGAGCAATAGCCAAATTGATTTTTTTAGTCCAAGCAAACAAGTCTTTAGTGTTCCTAAGGTCAATGAAAATGTGCTTAACCGTTGGCAATCACTTGAAAAACCAATTGATGTTTATTTTGAACGAAAATTAACAGGTATTGACGTCGATAAGAAAACTGCATTTTTTGTCGATACACAGGGAAATCAGCATACAGAAATGTATGATTTTATACATCTTGTGCCACCAATGGTTGCTGTAGATAGTGTAAAAAACAGCCCGCTTGCTAATTCTATTGGCTGGCTAGAGGTTGATAAATATACATTGCAACACACCCGCTACCCTAATGTTTTTGGATTAGGTGATACCAATGGCACTCCAAAAGGTAAAACTGCAGCTACAGTCAAGTTATCTGCTCCAGTGGTAGTACAAAATTTGATTGATGTGATGAAAGGTCAGTTACCAAGTCAGAAGTTTAATGGTTATACCTCTTGTCCACTTTTAATTGAAGAGGGTAAAGCAATGTTGGTTGAATTTGACTATGAAAATAATTTAACACCCACTGTACCATTTGTTGATCCATTGAAAGAAAGTTACTTTGCTTGGTTTTTAGAGGAAATGATGCTCAAGCCAGCCTACATGGCTGTAGCGAAAGGGCGTGTTTAATTTGCCAATCAGGAACAGGAAATTATAATGATAATTTATCAAATGTTGATGATGTTGTGGGAGGCCATACTAGAAAATGGGCTTCTCGTTGTAATACTGCTCACCCTGCTAATCATGCCATGGTTATATTGGCTAATCAAAAATAGGCAAAAAACATTCAATCATCGACGTAGCGCTTGGATAGCTTTAGGTATTGCTATATTGGGATTCTTTTTCCTACCTTTATACTTTTCCGCTACTTTGTTCGATCTCAGTTATTGGGTTGATTGGGCATTTCATATCGCGATGGTCGTAGCTGTTTTCGTTTATAGCTATTTAGTTTGGCTGCCATTAACAGCAAAATACAAGACTATTAAATAGGGTAAAGTATTTGGTGAATCCCTCTTTTTTATTAGAGGCTGTTGAGAGTTAGCCAAATTAACCCCAGTTACGGATAAGCCAAAGATTTAATCACATGAATTTTAGGCTTATTCTTTTGGCAAAGTTGATACGCACATAGTGAAGAAAATACGCCTGCTAAAAAACCAGCAATCGAACGATGTTTACTCGTAACTAAGTGATATTTTTCTTTCAATAATCCTATCAATGTTTCAATTCTTTTACGTTGTCGTAGATGAAATTCATCAGAAAATGGCA
>NZ_KB849689.1:570286-603874 GCF_000368785.1 Acinetobacter towneri DSM 14962 = CIP 107472
AGAGATGGATCCGGAAATTTGAACAACTCCTATAAGTGATACTCTGCTCCTCAAATGATGTTATAAACATCAATATATGGAGTATTTTATGGCACGTAGACCAAGAAGAAATCATTCAAACGACTTTAAGGCTAAGGTAGCACTTGCTGCGATCAAAGCAGAAAAAACACTTGCTGAATTGAGTTCTGAGTTTGATGTTCATCAAAACCAAATTATTGACTGGAAAAATCAATTGATCTCAGCTTCCTCACAAGCTTTCGATCAATCAAAAGCTCCATCAGAACCTCCCATTGATCTTAAAAAGTTACATGCAAAAATCGGTGAGCAGGCATTAGAAATTGATTTTTTAGAAGGTGTGTTGAAGAAACTGGGCCGCTTCAACCACAAAAGTTAATCGATCACTCACTTCAGATTTCAGTATCTAAACAAGCTAAGTTACTGAAAGTCTCTCGTGGTTGTTATTATTATCGCCCAAAACCTGTTAGCTCATCAGATCTGAAGCTGATGCGATGTATTGATGAATTACATATGCAATATCCTTTTGCAGGCAGTCGTATGATGCGTGATTTGTTGAATCGTCAAGGGCATCATATAGGACGACGTCATACACGTACTTTAATGAAGAAAATGGGTATTCAGGCGTTATATTGCAAACCAAATTTAAGCCAGGCTAATCAAGCTCACCGTAAATATCCATATCTGCTCAAAGGATTGGCTATTCAGCGCAGTAATCAAGTGTGGTCTACTGATATAACGTATATCCCTATGGCAAAAGGCTTTGTTTATTTATGTGCTGTGATTGATTGGCATAGCCGCAAGGTACTTGCGCATAGGGTATCGATTAGTATGGAGGTGGATTTTTGTATTTCGGCTTTAAATGAAGCGATTGAAAAATATGGATCACCTGAAATATTGAATACAGACCAAGGCAGTCAGTTCACCAGTGATGCATTTATTGATGTATTGAAATCAAATGGCATTCAAATCAGTATGGATGGTAAAGGTCGATGGGTAGATAATGTGATGGTTGAACGATTATGGCGGAGCGTTAAATATGAAGAGGTGTATCTCAAAGCTTATAGCAGTGTCACAGATGCGAAAAAGCAATTGAGTGCATATTTTGAGTTTTATAATCTGAAACGACCTCATTCAAGTCTAGACAAAATGACACCAAATGAGTTTTACTATGATCAGCTACCCCAACAAAACAAGGTGGCTTAACTAGAGCGGAATATCACTTATAAATACGCTTTTAGTTGTTCAAACAAGTGGAACCACCTCTGATTGTCAATAAATAATTTATATAGTTCTTATATAAAGTCTATGCATGATGGATCTTTTTGTTCTCAATTAACTTACCAAAGAACAAACCTGTTTCAAACAGCAACCACATCGGAATCGCGAGCATAATCATAGATAATGGATCCGGTGGCGTGACAAACATGGCGATAAAAAAGCAGCCGACAATAATAAATTTACGTTTATCTATCAGTTGTTCTGTGTTGACCACTCCGATCAGAATGAGAATTAAGGTCAGAATCGGAATTTCAAAGGTTATTCCAAACACCAAAAATAACTTTAAACAAAAGCCCAAGTAACTGTTGATGTCAGTCATCGGTGCTACCGTGTCCGGGGAAACACTGATAAAAAAGTGTAAAATGGATGGCAGGGCGATGAAGTAGGCGAAAGCAATCCCTGTATAAAACATTCCGATACTACCTAGCAATAGTGGCAAAGCCAGATTTCTTTCCCTTTGATATAGGGCTGGTTTTACAAAGGCCCAGAATTGATACAGGATGAATGGCATGGCAATCATCAAGGCTATAAAAAAATTCAGTTTAAATGGTGCCATGAAGGTTGCCGTGACATCAGTGGCAATCATTGAGGAATTTACTGGCAACTGTGCGCGTAGTGGTTCAGACAGCCACTGATAACTTTGATTGGCGAAGGGTAGCAGGCAGAAAAAGAGCACAATCAGTAACCCGATAATTTTAATCAGATGCTGGCGCAAGATAATCAAATGCTGGGTGATTGGCATATCCTGTAGCGTAATCTGCTGCTCCACATTTGGCGGTGTAGTTTTGGATTTCATGCCATTTCCCTGATCTGGTTACTCTGTTTATGAAGCCGAGTAAGTTGTTGAGTTTGAGAACCGGTTTGGGTAAATAAGGACAGTGGCTTGGATTCAAGAAATTTATAGACTGGAAAGTTATTTTGCTGATTATCGAGTTTGACCTGCGTCTGTTGGTCATCGGTCATGATTTTATCATGCTGTAACTGTTGCATCTGGTTCTGCATTTGCTGTTCCAACTCGTGCAGACGTTGCATTTCGTTCTGCATTTCTTCACGTAGTTCCGACAGTCGAAGTTCACGATCAATATCATGTTGGACATTACTGATCAAGCGTTTGAGGTGGCCGTACCATTTTCCAGCAAAACGAGCGGCCTCTGGCAATTTTTCAGGACCCAGCACCAATAGAGCAATGATGCCAAATACCAGCAGTTCCGTCATGCCTACATTCAGCATTTGATCCCTCCATCCACTCAGTTTTTGCTGGTTGTTGTATCGTTATTGTTCTGATGCTTCTGTTCTAGACTATGTTGTTCGTTCAATTTTACTGGTGATTCATCATCACGTATCGATTTTTTAAAATCCTTAATGGCACCACCGACATCTTTACCCAAATTTTTAAGTTTTGATGTGCCAAATAAAAGAATCACTACAATTGCAAAAATGACTACGTGCCAAATAGATAATCCTGCCATCCTTATTTCTCCTATAATTTTGTTTTATATCGCAATTACTTGCTATTTTAAGTATATGCCATTCGGCACAGGCTTGAAAGGCAAGCTGAACATTGTTCGTAGCTGAAAATTTGTTTAAGGCACCTTGATTATTAAGTATAGTACTTCCCAATAAGTGCTATTAAGCATGATTGGATATTTCAATATATGAGCTTTACGTCAGATGATCAGCATGAAGACATCATTTAGCTGAATACTAGGGCGTGTTCTCATTTGAAGAATTGTTTTTAAATACTTAAAATCCTCCTTTAAGCTCTTTTCATTTCTACATTTTTTCAATGGCACGTACTCTTCTCACCGATGATATTTGGCAGCAAATTCAAGATACTATGCGATTACACGGTTGTTACTGTTCAAAAAACAGTAGAAATATCATGGAAGCCATCTTATGGAAACTACGTACGGGTGCGACATGACGTGATATTCCTCAAGAACTTTGCCCTTGGCAAACTGCTTACAATCGCTTTAATCGCTGGGCAAGTAAGGGATTATGGGATAAATTTTTTTTAGATTACGAGGCATTCTGGATCAGGAATGGGTATTCATTGATGGAAGCTACATACGCGTGCATCAACATGCAAGTGGAGCTCGGCATGGTTTCGAAAGAGCAATTGGACAATCACGCGGTGGACGAACAACAAAAATACATCTTGCAACCGACGCGAATGGATTACCGATTGATTTTAAAATCACTGGGGGTGACGTCCACGACAGTCAAGTTGCAAAACAACTGATTGATATTGTAGGCGAGGCAACTTATCTCATTGCTGACAAGGGGTATGATGCTGAGCACATTAGAATATGTGCCAAGAACAAGAATAGGCTTTGTTGCATAAATATGTAAGCATCTGATTTAAATAAATTTAATTTTGGATCAAAAAACAATCAAAACTTTTAAAATCATATAGTTATGAAATCTTTGTGCAACAAAGCCGGGGGATTACCGATTGACTGTTGCTTAAATAAGATTAAGAAAAGGATTTAAATCATGGATACAGATATCAGAACCTTTTCACAAAATGTGAAAGAGGACAAGAAAGTCGTCTCTACAAAAATAGCTTTTTACCTTGTAACTAGTCTATTTTTTATGTGGGGCTTACAAGTGAGTGTTATTCACCAATTAAAATGTCTATGCGATAAACCATTTAAAATGTCCTGTTTTTAACTGCAAGAGTCAAGAACAGGATTTAAATTTCTTTGTTCAATAACAACTTTCTGAGCTTTACGACTCGGCATACTTTTCTTGGCACGGGAACTTTTATTTTGTTTTTCCAACTCTTCATGTTGTTGCTGGATATGGGCCAGAACCGCACCTAATCTTTTATTCTCAACTACTTCATTCTGCTGCAGTCTAGCCAGTTTATTGAAAATACTGTAGTTGATCTTCCGTCCTTCGTGCATGATGGCCACAGTACCATCTGGATACTCTAAAAATGTTATGTATTGCCCAACAAGTTTGTGGTTCAGTGGTGTTGGCTCAAGCATATAAATACACTTGTCATACGTGATAGTCAGATTCTTCGTGACCTTACGCGGTTCCTGCCAGGTAAAAATATCCTCTAGCTCAGCATCAGATTCCGTTAAAGGTCGATGCAAGTTCTTCGAGTTTCTCGCACACTTGGCAAACTTCTGATTGAACTGCTCAATGAAGCAGGGCAGCCAAGCATTGGCCTCGGTAATTGAGCAGATGCCTTCCAAACGCATTTCCTTGATCAGGCGATCCTGCAGAGTTCTGTTGGCGCGTTCCACACGTCCTTTGGCCTGTGGTGAGTTGGCAAAGATAATATCGATGTTTAATTCGTTGAGAATCCTGCCAAATTGCGTGATCTGGCTGTCTTGCTTGGATTTCTGATTGACTCGAAATACTGAGTGTTTATCGCTATAAAAGGCCAAATGCTTGCCGTATTGCTCAATGTAGGCTCGGGTTGAAAGCATATAATCAAAGGTCGTTTCGGCCTCACAAAAGCGCAGATGCAACAGCTTTCCAGTGGCATCATCAATATAAACCAACAAGCAGCATTTAGCGTCACGTCCTTCAAACCAATCGTGATATGAGCCATCAATCTGGATTAGCTCACCAAAGCAATCGCGGTTATATCGAGGTTGATATGGACGTTTCTGGCGCTTGGATCGCGGAATCCAGAGACCATTTGCAGTCATCCAGCGCCGAAGCGTTTCTACAGGGATATTCAGGTCAAACATGCTGTTGAGTTTCTCATGCGCCAAGGTGGAACCAAAGCCCAGCAGATGTTCAGAAATAATGGAAAGGCACTTTGATTTTAACAAGTCATCATGACGACGATGACCCGGTTGACCACGACTGGCATGTGCCAGACCTGAAACACCGTCTTGATTGAGCTTGTGCAATAATCGAGTAATTTGGCGTGTTGAAAGATTCAGAATTTCTGCAGCACGGACTTGTGTAATACGTTGATCTCGAACATCTTGCAGGACTGCAAGACGTTGTATTTCCTTGTCAGACATAGTGATCAGCATCTCAAGTTTATATCCAGTCCATCATGTTGATGCGCATCATAGACCAGACATTTTTATTGGTGAGAATACAGACACTTTAAATGGTTTCTAACAGTGAGATTTCGTATAATGTATATTATGTTAAATAAGATATCTGAAGACAGCACCCTGCATTTAGCTGTGCAGATTATGACAATTCGCGTTGAATTAATCGAGTAAAAGTCTGGGTAAATTGCTGTCCTTGCTCTGCAAAAAACCAATTTACATGCCCAACAATCCAATCATAATAAGCAGCATCGGCATGTTTCAGGTTTTGGGTAATTCCGACAAAATATTCAAGCTCTGAAAATGCGAAATCCAAATGCACAATTTTTAGCAATTCGGGCAAAATGCTAAAGTCTTGTTGTGGATGTATCTCTGCAAAATACGCTTGTAAAAACGCGCTTAAACCCGCTTCGTCAATATTGATTTGTGATGTATGTTCTAAAGCCAGCCAATCTATAAAGTTACGCTCAATCGTGACCGCAAGGTCATAAAGCGCTGAATTTCGATCTGATAAGCCAAAATCAATTACCGCTGTAATATTGGCATCGGCACTTTGCGCAGACCAAAACAGATTGGAAGCATGCAAATCATTATGCGTCCAAATTTTAGTGGTCTGCTGCAATATATGCTTAATTTTATGATGCGTCTGAGATACACGCTCTAAAAAAACGGCGTCTAAGTTTTTATCGGCAAAATAACGGCTCAATTCAGGGCTATTTTGAATACGTTGCTGAATAGCCGTTACAATATTTTCACTTTCTAAAAGCTGCTGATTTGATACTAAATATCGCGCCGATCTGCCATGTAACTCAGGAAAATCCTGCATGGCGACATGCAATTTGGCAAGCAAACTTCCCACTTTTGCAGCATGTTCTGTATAGAAAAACGGCGTCCAAGATTGCTGATCGACATATAAGTCAAAACCTGCTGCTTTTTCGTAGACTTCATAAGTCCAGTCGCCCATTTCTAAAGCGGTCAGTCCGCAATTCGAGGCAATTAATGTCGCAACAGGAATGTTTTTACTGGCTAAATGTCGCAAAAAAGCATGCTCTTGCAAAATATCTTGCGCATTACGAAATGAACGATGACTGCGTTTAATGAAATACGAGCGACTTCCTATTTTATCTGTACTGACTGCATCCTGCGTGACTTCAATCACTGCGGCTGATGAAAATGGGCGCGGACTGCACCACAGAATTTGAATACCCCCTTGCAAGCATGGGTAATACGGTTGCAGGTTGTGTAATTCTGAGACAGTCAGATGTGCCCAATCTTTATATTCCCAGTCATTCCCCATGCCATGACCTAAATCATGTGTGATTGTGGTCATTTTCGATATTCCTTAACCTGATCAGCATTGTGTAATCGTATATTCCCTGCCATCCATCTCAAATAATCATTTTTTAGATAGATGATAGCTATTTAATTAACGGTCTTGGCTTGTCGTAAACGCAAATTCACTTCATCTACAATCTGATCTAAACCTGTGTCATAAGCAGCTTCACTCACAAAAGACACCATATTTTGTGTAACTTGCGGCAAATTGTAATCTGCATACCATGACAATGAATTCACTTCTATTTCACGTTCACCCTGCAAAATCACGAATCTTTTTTGCATCCAAGCCTGCAAATTTTCACCCGTATAGGCATCATAAAAAATAATATCGGTCAGATAAAAATCTTTCATCATGTAGGAGTAAGCCACGCTATTTTCTTCTGGCTCATAATTAAAAAAAGGTGTGGTGGTCAGATGAAACTCAACCAGAAAATGACGTTTTAAACGATGATTTTGATATTCCGCTTTGACTTTAATCGGGCAACTGATTTGCGCAAAGTCAATTTCATGTTCAGTATTTTGCTTAAAATATTCAGCCAAAGACCAAACCTGATGTTTAATGAAATCCTGCATTAAAAACTCAGGTTCAAGTTGTGAATTAATTAATCCCAACAGTAAAGATTCAACTTCTTCTTTCGTTAAATAAATGTCTTCAACAATATGCATGCCAATCTCTAAATATGCTGCTGCGATAGAAAAATCCTAACGGAAAGGCTTGTGTTTGTATAGCTATGCAATCGTAGAGTGTGATCTATATCTAGCAATCAATTATCCACGTAGATTGAATCTTAATCATGTTTTCAGCTATGCTATCAACACATCAAATTTCACTTCAAACACGCCTCGTTGCGTAGGAGTAATCTCATGTCTAAGAAGTTACCTATTTACTTCTCTGACGCTGCTTGGACGTCATTACAAAAAATCATGGGCAGCGATGGTAAACCCAGCCCTAGCCTGAATGCCCTGCTTGAACAAATTGAATTGCTGAATCAGCATGATTTTCAAGCGCTTGCTAAAAGAAAAACGCTGCATCTTCCCGTAACAATAGAATCCATTCCTGCAGGTTTTCCTTCGCCTGCTCAAGACTATATTGATAAAAATATTGATCTGAATGAATATCTTATTTCTAATGAAAATGCGACCTTTTTAAATGTGGTACGCACTACCTCTATGGTGAATGCAGGGCTTGAATACGGCGATATTGTACTGGTAGATCGCAGTAAAGAAGCCAAACACCGCAGCATTGTGGTTGCATTAATCGACCAAAAAGACCTGACTATTAAACGCTTGATGATTACAGCCAAAATGTCCAAAAGTGAATTGGCTGAACATTTTGGTGAAGACTACGACCCTGCCACTTTGCCCGAAGCTTGGCTCAAGGCAGAAAGCCCCGACTACGACAGCATTTACCTGAAAGATGGGCAAACTTTTGAAGTGTTTGCTGTGGTCACGTGGAATTTGAAAAACCTGATGGTTTAAACACCACAATAATGCATAAAAAAGCCGAATAAGTAAAATAGTCATGAAAGCTTTAGAGCAAGTTTTTGCGCTCATTGACATTAATAATTGTTATGTGAGCTGTGAGCGGTTGTTTCAACCACACCTGAATCATCGTCCTGTGGTGGTGCTTTCCAATAACGATGGCTGCGTGGTGTCACTTTCCGAAGAAGCCAAACGACTTGGCATTAAAATGGCTGTGCCCTTTTACCAAGTTCAAGAATTAATTCAACAACATGATGTTGCGGTCTTTTCAAGTAATTATGCGCTCTATGCAGAAATGTCCAGACGTTTTAATAATATTATTCAAGAATTTGTCAGTGCCAAAGATGTTGAAATTTATTCGATTGATGAAGCTTTTATTGAGTTGAGTTCATATTCTCAGCGCGATTTAAACGCACTTGCACAGGAAATTAAAACAACCTTGTGGAAATGGCTGGCTCTTCCTGTTTGTGTTGGTATTGGTCAAAGTAAAACTGAAGCCAAACTAGCCAATCATCTTGCTAAGCGAAACCGCTATTTCAACGGCGTATGTAATTTACTGGATATGGATTTATGCAGCAAAGAAGCCTTGTTTCAACACATTGATGTTGCTGAAGTCTGGGGTGTGGGTCGAAAACTTGCCAAAAAACTGCATGCTTTAAAGATTCATTCTGTATTTGATTTAGCAATTAGTGATCCTGAGCAAATGCAACGTAAATTTTCAATTTTAATGAAAAAAACCATTCTTGAACTCACAGGTACAGCATGTATTGAACTGGAGCACAATACCGTAAGTAAGCAGCAAATCATCAGCTCACGTTCTTTTGGGCAGCGTGTAACAGATATTCATGCGCTTTCAGAAGCTTTGAGCGATTATTTACAATCTGCTGTGCAAAGGCTCAGAGCTGAAAAAAGTTTATGTGGTTGTATGATCATTTTTGCGCAATCTAACCGTTTTGATCCGCGCCAAGTTTTTTACAATCAATCGGTCACTATTGCTTTCAATGAGCCAACAGATTCTGCTTTGCTCATGAACAAAGCCATGATGAAGCATGTGACAACGCTATTTCAGGAAGGGATTGCCTTTAAAAAATGTGGTGTGATTTTAACGGGACTTGAACCCAAACAAAGCTATATTAACGACCTGCTTACAGATACTGACGCCATTGAAAAACAGGAACAATTACAGCAAGTGTTGGATACCGTGAAAAATAAATTTGGTGTGCAAAAACTTGCCATTGGAGCATGTAAATTGCAAGATCGAACTTGGGCGATGCAGCGCAGCCATTTAAGCCCGAATTATTTTAGCTGGGAAGGTTTATTGGCGCTTGGTGATTAGCAGTTATTTGATTGGGCTAAAAAAGCTCACAATATGAGACCTAATTTAATGCTTAAAAGTACTACAAAGTAGTATACAATTAAACACTACAAAGTAGTATAAAGGTGTTTGATGTATACCATCTGTGAGACTACTTTTTTTTACCAATGAATATCCCTACTATTGGACTGAAGAACAATACAATGACTTTAAAATTTTCATTGCCGAGAACCCTACAGCAGGAGATGTAGAACCTGGTACTGGCGGCGTTCGTAAAATTCGATGGGGTGGAAAGAGTAAAGGTAAACAAGGTGGTGTTCGTGTAATTTATTACAACCGTTTAGCAAATGGCGAAATTTGGTTATTGACCTTATATAGTAAAGACACAATTACCCAACTTGAGAAAAAGACACTTAGACAATTAGCGGAGTTACTGAAATGAGTCGTTTATTAAGTGACAAAGAATTGGAAGCTCGAGAAGCAAAACGAGACTTAAATGTTGAATTATTAGAAGGCGTTAAACAAATGCTTGCTAATAACGCAGCAAGAAAAACTGTGATCAATGAAACAGATGTTGCTCTAGCACGAAGAAAGTCTGAACTCACTCAAGATCAATTTGCTAAAATTTTAGGTATCTCTAAACGTACATTGGAATCTTGGGAGCAAGGTGTTAGAAGACCTTCAGGAGCAGCTCAATCACTGATTAAATTGTTTATTTTAGATCCTCAATTTGTTCGTGACCATCTCGCTTAAATGAAATAGCCCTCAACAACAAGGGCTATTTATTATTTTGCCTTTTCAATAATAACAGCAAATCTTAGATTAGCATTTGAAATGCAACACCATGTTGTTGCCATAATAGCTGACTCGGACTTTTAAAACCGAGTCTTTTTCTTGGACGGTGATTCAAATCAGAACAGCGTTCTACCTCTACAAGATTAGTCTTTATTCAGCCCAACAAACTTGGCACGCGCTTTATGCAGTTTTTTGTAGCTGTCGATTAAACGTAAATGACGATCTAAACCTTCAAGCTGCATATTGGTTTCGGTTAGACCATAGAAACGTACTGTGCCTTCAACAGAACCCATGACTGCATCCATACGTTCATTGCCAAACATACGGCGGAAATTGACAGCATAATCGGCAATATCCATTTCATCATCTAAAATAACTTCAAGCACGACATTCATACATTGATAGAACAAGCCACGTTCTACGGTATTGGTGTTGTATTGTAAGAATGCTTCGACTAAATCTTTAGCTTCTTCAAACTGTTCTAATGCCAAATAAATCAACAATTTTAATTCAAGGATAGTGAGCTGTCCCCAAACGGTATTGTCATCAAATTCAATGCCAATTAAGGTTTTGATTTCAGTATAGTCATCTAGCTCACATTCTTCCAAACGCTCAACTAAAGCTTCAAGTTGCTCATCATCCAAACGGTGCAGATTTAAAATGTCTTCACGGTACAGCAAAGCTTTATTGGTATTATCCCAAATCAGGTCTTCTACCAAATACACTTCTGAATAATCAGGGACTAAAATTCGGCAAGCAGTTGCACCTAAATGTTCATAAATCGCCATATAGGATTCTTTGCCCATTTCTTCTAAAATCGCAAATAAAGCCTCAGCTTCTTCGACATTGCTATATTGACCATTGTTGGTGAAATCCCACTCTACAAATTCATGGTCTGCCTGCGCGCTAAAGAAACGCCAAGACACTACACCACTAGAATCAATAAAGTGTTCAACATAGTTATTCGGCTCAGTTACCGCATTCGTGCTAAAGGTCGGCTGTGGTAAATCATTTAAACCTTCAAAACTACGCCCTTGCAATAGTTCAGTTAAGCTGCGCTCTAAAGCGACTTTAAAGTTTGGATGTGCACCAAACGAAGCAAAAACACCGCCTGTACGCGGGTTCATTAAGGTCACACACATGACAGGGAATTGACCGCCTAAAGACGCATCTTTCACCAATACTGGGAAACCTTGTTCTTCTAAAGCCTGAATACCTGCCACAATACTTGGATATTTTGCCAAAACTTCTTGCGGTACATCAGGCAGGCTCATTTCTTCCTGAATAATTTCACGCTTCACTGCACGTTCAAAAATTTCAGATAAACACTGCACTTGAGCTTCTGCAAGCGTGTTACCTGCACTCATCCCGTTACTTAAATATAAGTTTTCAATTAAATTTGATGGGAAATATACCGTTTCACCATCGGATTGACGCACAAATGGCAATGAACAAATACCACGTTCAGTATTGCCTGAGTTGGTGTCATATAAATGTGTGCCCAGCAACTCATCTTCAGGATCATAAATTTCTAAGCAATATTCATCTAAAATTTCTTTAGGCAATTCACCATTTGGGCCAGGCTTAAACCATTTTTCATTTGGATAATGCACAAATTCGGCATTGGCAATCTCTTCACCCCAGAACTGATCGTTATAGAAGAAGTTACAGTTCAAACGTTCAATGAATTCACCCAAAGCAGATGCTAATGCACTTTCTTTGGTTGCGCCTTTACCATTGGTAAAACACATTGGCGATTGCGCATCACGAATATGTAATGACCAGACATTTGGCACGATATTACGCCATGAGGCAATCTCAATTTTCATGCCCAAACCTGCCAAAATACCCGACATATTGGCAATAGTTTCTTCAAGCGGTAAATCTTTACCAGCAATAAAAGTCGCTTGAGATGAAGTCAAGTTCGGCATCAGCAAAGCTTGTGCATCGGCATCAATACTTTCAACTTGCTCAATCACAAACTCAGGGCCTGTTTGCACGACTTTCTTTACGGTACAACGGTCAATAGAACGTAAAATCCCCTGACGGTCTTTTTCAGAAATATCTGCAGGCAATTCCACCTGAATTTTAAAAATCTGCTTATAGCGGTTTTCAGGATCGACAATATTGTTTTGAGATAAGCGGATATTATCGGTTGGAATATCACGTGATTGGCAATAAACCTTCACGAAATACGCAGCACACAATGCAGATGACGCAAGGAAATAATCAAATGGGCCTGGCGCAGAACCATCGCCTTTATAACGGATGGGCTGATCGGCAATGACGGTAAAATCGTCAAATTTAGCTTCAAGACGCAAGTTGTCTAAATAATTGACTTTAATTTCCATGCAGGCACCTATTGTATGTGCCTACTCAGACACAAAATTATAAAATATTGATTTATAAGCCGAATCAAGAGGGAGAATAAGACTTAAAAAATGAGGTTTGAAGTCATCGCAACTATTTAACAGCGACTCAAGAATATGCGGCAACATTATAAAGTGATTTGGGTGAATTGATAATGCTATAAATACAGATTTACTGAATTTAAGCAAAGTTGCTAATTAATATATACAAACATAATATATTTAAATGTATGGTATATTGTCTTTAGGTTCTAATCTGCTTGATGGTGAAACAACATGAAATATACCGAACTCACTGCTGAAATTTCGTCTAATATCAAATCCATTAAAGAACAATCTCCCGATTTACTTAAAAGCTTTAATGCCCTATCACAAGTTGCGATGAAAGACGGCGTAATTGATGCCAAAACCAAAGAGTTTATTGCGCTTGCAATTGGTGTGGCACAACGCTGTGATGGTTGTATCGGTTTTCACGTCAGAACTTTGGTCAAAATGGGCATGACTTTTGAAGAATTGAATGAAATTTTAGGTATTGCTGTTTATATGGGCGGTGGCCCATCACTCATGTATGCCGCAAACGCCGTGGCAGCATTTAAAGAGTTTTCTCCATCTACAGCCGAATAACAGCATCAAATTATTTACCGAGTCGAAACTATGTTAAATATCCATAATGAATGGGATGAACGCTACAGCCAACATGACCATATTTATGGTGAACAAGCCAATGCGTTCATTCAGGACATTACGCAAAAACTGTCTATTCACGGCAAAACTTTGGGCTTGGCCGAAGGTGAAGGTCGTAACTTGTTATATTTGGCCGCTTTGGCACAAGCCAATGGGCAAGCATTTGAAGCAGATTTGTGGGACTACTCGCAAGTTGCTTTAGATAAGGCCCAAGGCTATGCACAGCAACGTGGTTTAAGTCTAAATACACGAAAGCAAGATTTAAGTCAGGTGAATTGGCCAGCGAATCAATATGACAACGTGATTTGCGTATTTGGTCACTTTAACCCTGAAACACAGCAAAAAGTGTTAAATGGCGTGCGCGAAACTTTGGTTAACGGTGGTTTATTTATCGGTGAGCTATATTCTACTCGTCAGCTAGAATATAAAACGGGCGGCCCACGTGCAGTAGAAATGCTGTACGATCCTATCGAGTTTTTAAGCCATTTCAAACACGATCATCTGATTCATTTCTTTGTGGGCGATGTAGAACGCTCAGAAGGCAAACTGCATCAGGGCAAATCCCACGTGATTCAATTTGCGATTCGTATTCAGAAATAAAAGACTGAATCTTTTACATCAAAAAGCTTGCTCCAATGCAATTAGAGCAAGCTTTTTTGCGCTTTAGATTTGAATATTCAGTTAGATATTTGCTCGGAAATTTTTAAAATCACTCAAACACATCTTTCATAGATTTTGGCATTCCTTGTACCGACTGTAATTCGCCCTGTTTATTTTTCCAAAGCACAACAGGTGTGGCAAAGAACTCGTATTTATCCATCAGTGCCTGATTCTGTTCTAAGGTTTTTTCTACATGTACAGGCACAGTTTTTTGCTCGATCAGCTTTTTTTGTCCGTATTGACGATGGAACGCATTAAAGGTCTGCTGTGGGTTTTTCGCCATTAATAAAGTCGCGGCCTGCCCTTTGCTTTCAGGTCGGATCACCGCCACAATAATATGTCTTAACTGAACTTTGCCAGATTCTACCCACGGACGTGCCTGCTTCCAAAAGGTATGGCAATACGGACAATTCGGGTCTGAAAACACGTAGACAATTTTTTCAGCACTGGTTTGCCCATCCTGAATCCAAGTAGCGTGTTCCAGACTTTGCCACACATCTTCAAGTACCGACTTTTTCACATAACGGTCTAAAGCATCGACGGTTAAATTATTGCCTTGTGCATCAAACAAAGTGCCTACAATATAGTATTTCTGATCATTGGAAATAAACACTGTCGCAGGACTTTGTTCAATATGCCCTGCCCAACCTGTCATTTGTGCAGGTGCTTGAATTTGTTGCACAAACTTAAAACCTTCTTTTTCAATGTGCTGTTTGAGGTTGTCCTGTGCTTGCAGCATACTCACACTACTGGCAAGACTCATACCTATCGCCAGTTTCAGCATGTTATTTTTGATGTTTGATGTCATATTGATTGTCCTTAATTTTGGCTTCACGGCGGGTTTTCTTTCAAATCGTTAAGAGCGCGTTTATGGATTCGCTTGTATTTTTTTCAGATAATGCTGCAGCATCGGCTTGGTCAATTCACCCATGTGATGATCGACCAATTCTCCTTGTGCATTAAAAAACAAAGTACTTGGCAAACCGAACATATTGAAGTGTTGCCCTAAACTGGCTGCAGGGTCTAATAACACGTGTTCAAACTGAAATTGATGTTTCTGTAAATAGGCTTGAATTTCTGCTGCAGATTCGCCTTGATTGGCAAAAACAAAATTAACTTCGGGGAAATCTTGCTGTGCTTGTTGCATAACAGGCATTTCACGGTGACAAACTGGACACCAAGTCGCCCAGAGATTAATCACCGTGGGCTGACCTGAAAATTGAGCTAAATCTTGAGGTTGTTGCGCTAGGTTGTGCAATACTAGATTGGGATAGGCATGCTGCGTCTGCAAAGGTTGGATAAGACTCCAACCTACAACTTGTACTGTAATAAAGAGCGCAACCACCCACGCCAGAACAACACGTTGAATAGCGCGATTTTTCCAGACAAACCACGCCACACCTGCCATAACTGCGGCAATCAGATGAAAGCCTTTGTCCTGAATTTTTAAAATATCAATCGGGTTGGCAAAGTACAGCTCATAATGCTGCAACACAAAAACTGCCCGCCCAACTAAAGCACCAATCCACAGCGCATTCCATAATGCATCCTGATAACCTGTCCAAGTCTGTGCATTCCATGTATAACGACGCTGAAAAAATTTACCCATTGCAAAGACGACAATCAGTCCTAGCAATAAAAACACCAATGGCCATGGAATCATCAACATGCCTAACTGCAAGACTGCGGATTGAATCATGGCGCAGCCTCTTGCAGTTGATGAATATTTTGAATCAATTGCGCTGCGTTATAAGCACCTGTTAGACGCAATTCACGTTGTTCCCGTTGTGGATCTGCCAAAAATAACAACGTTGGCGGCCCTAAAATCTGCCATTTTTTCAATAAGGCATCTTGTGAAGGATGCTGTTCGGTTAAGTCGAGTTTAATCCGCACCACATGCTTTAAAGCATCTTGCACATCGGTACGAGGAATCACATCACGCTCAATCGGCTGACACGCCACACACCAATCGGCATAGACATCAATCACAATCTTTTGATGAGCATGTGCGGCCAAAGCTGCATTCAACTCTTGTTCTGTGCGTACTTTGATCCATGGCTGTAATTGGTCTGCTTGTACCTGCGCATTGACACTGGCAATACTCTGATTGACATGCCAAATTCCACTACTGGCGATTACTGCCGCCAAAGCCAATAACGAAAAACGCTGTGGACGATGTAACACGTGGCGCAAAATTGCAATTAAATATGCAGCGAAGGCAAATAACACCACAGCAAAAGCAACATAGTACCAAGTCACAGAAAATAGCGGACGAGCAAAATACAAAGCCATTGCCAACATGATAAAACCAAAGCTAAATTTTAGCCGTTCCATCCACAAACCTGGCTTTGGCAAATATTTCGCGCCAAACACGCTGGCAATAAGTAAAGGAATTCCCATACCTAAACCGAGCAGGAACAAATATAAACCACCCAATGCTGCTTGATCCAAATGTGAGACGTACAGCAATGCTCCCGCTAAAGGCGCACTCATACATGGCCCGACAATCAGTGCAGAAATCACCCCCATAACGCCCGCACCCAATAAAGTACCGCCTTTTTGATATTGCTGAATACGATCTAAACGCTGTAACACTGCTTGTGGTAATGACAACTGATACAGTCCAAACAGGTTTAAAGCAAAGAGCACAAACAACATAGCAAAAACTGCAATCACTACGGGATTTTGGAACCAACGCTGTACGCTATAACCAATGTGTGACGCAACAACGCCCATCAAGCCATAGACTAGCGCCATACTGACGATAAAGGTGATCGCAATTGCTGCCGCTTTATAGCCTGTATTGCGCTGCACCAAAATGCCAGAAAGAATTGGAATCAGCGGCAATGAACACGGTAAAAAAGCCAGTAATACCCCAAAACCTAAAAAGATAAACGCATTCAGTAACAACCCTTGCCCAGACAATAAATTCAGGAAAAATTGATCATTGTTCCATTGCTGATTCAGACTCGTACTACTGGCTGTTTCCGTATTGCTTGAATTGGCTGATGCAGCGAATGTATTGTCTGTCAACGCCGTATCTGTATTTTCAATCTCTAAGGAATTTGCTAAATCAACGTTTTCTACTGGTTCAGGGGTAAGTTTAGGATCAGCTTGTGTTACAGCAACCGCATTTTCAGCAAGCTGTGCTTTGTTTTCTAGCGTTTGCTGTTCAAGTTTGAGTTCTTTTGTCGTTACAGTATTTGCAGTTGTCGTAACTTGTTTTTGTGTACTAGAACCATTGGCTTGATGCTTATCTGCATCATTTAAGTTAGTGTTTAAAGCAGCCTGATTATTCTGATTGAGTTGCTGAAGTAAATTACCTTTGCCCGCACTTAAATTATGCTGTGGCAATAAACCATCGGCATCGGTTTGAATCGTTTTACGCTGTACGGGATAACACAAACCATCTTCAGCGCAGCCTTGCCAAGTAATTTGATATTGCTGATTAGGCTTCACCTGAATCTGTGTTGTCACTTGCCCATAATGCACACGTGTCAGCCCGAAAGTCGGATCATCTTTTTCCTGCCCTGCAGGCAATTTAAAAGCAAGCGGCTTTTGAGCCTGACTGACTTTGAATTGATCGTGATATAAATAGTAATGCGGTGCGACATCCCATTTCAGTTCAACCGTTTGTTCAGACAATGACGTCGCCTGAAACTTAAAAGCTTGATCGGACGCTAAAAATTCATTGGCAGCATTGACCCACACCGCACACAGACTCAACACAAAATAAGCAATGACGCGAATAAAAATCATGTATTTATACTAAAAATTAAAAAACTGACTGTATTATCGGTAAGTGTAGATTAAGAGAACATTAATAAAGATTTTTCTTTGTAAACTTGAGCATTGTAGGTGCCTAATCTAAATTTGTGGCGTGATCGAGATGTGTCATATATTGGGCTGACTGTGGTATAGGAGCAAATATGTTCGTCGTTTTGGTGGAAGATGATCCTTATATTGCCCAAAGTATTGTGGCAGCACTCGAATTTTTAAGTATTTCAGTCGAACACGTGAATAACGCGCGCGATGCCGATTACTTCATACGTCATAGTGCGGTAGATTTGTGCCTGCTCGATTTAGGTCTGCCTGACCAAGATGGTTTACAGTTACTCGAAAACTGGCGTAAAGATGCCATTCATATTCCAGTATTGGTATTAACCGCGCGGAATCATACTCAAGACTGCGTACAGGCGCTCAACTTAGGAGCAGATGACTACCTAACTAAACCTTTTGAATTAAATGAACTGATTGCCCGTGTATATGCATTAAGCCGTCGTCATCGTGGTTATTCATCGAACCAACTGCAAAGTGGTCAGTTACACATGAACCTCGATACACAAGAAGTCAGTTGGCATTCACAAAACATTCAGCTTTCACGCCGTGAATATAGCCTATTGGAAACCTTTTTACGGCATCCGAACCAAATCTTAAAAAATGAAGAACTGATAGATAAAGTGTATGGCTTTCAAGACAGTATCGAAAGCAATGCCTTAAATGTGCATATCTACCATTTACGGCATAAAATCCACCCCTATTTTATTCAAACGGTGCGTGGTGTCGGCTACATCTTTAAACCTGAGCTGCTGACATGAAAAACTACAGTCTGAAATGGCGTTTGGTATCGACCATCAGCTGTGCATTTATTTTGCTGTGGGTGATTGTCTTTGCATGGCTCTACCATGACTTGGAACAACGCTTACAAAATACGCTGGATGAACGACTTTCTACCTCAGCCCGTATGGTCGCCCGCCTGATTCAGCAACTGCCCCTAGAACAACTCACAGAAAGTTTGCATGCCGAATCAGAAAATGCCTTGCTACATAGTTTAATTGCTTGTGAAGTCTCTATTTTCCGTGCCAATGTTTCATTACCACAGCATGTGATTGCACGCACTCAAGGCGCACCGAAAAATTTAAAAAACCAACAAGTCGGTTTCAGCACATGGACAGAAAATGGACTGCAATGGCGTAGTTATGTACTGCGTGAAGGTGAAGTTCAGGTGGTGGTGGCTGAAAAAATTCAGTTACGGCAAAACCTACTTAAACAAATTTTACAGTCGGTACTGATTCCTTTACTGCTTACTTTGATTATTTGTATTTTGCTAATTTTGTGGATTATCCGTCTGGAGTTTTTACCGCTCGATCACATCACCCGCCACTTAATTCAGAAAAAACAATCTTTAGATGAAGCTTCTCGTTATTTAATTGAACTGAGATCACAAAAAATTCCTAAAGAAATTCAGCCTTTTGTCGATAACTTATTGATGCTGATTGAACGCCTACATAAAAGTCTGGAACACGAAAAAAACTTTAGTGCATTTGCTGCGCATGAACTGCGCACGCCGTTAACGGCTATTAAAACGCATGTGCAACTGAGCCAATTGATGTTGAATCAAACCGCATCTGCCCAAGATACAGCCAAAGTCATCGACAATTTAAAACACGCAGAACGCAGCATCCAACGTTATCAACAACTTTTGGAACAACTGTTATTGCTCAGTCAAACTGAAGCAGGTATTCAAGCGGCACATAGCCATGCAGATATGCGTAGCGTATTAGAAACAGTCTTGTCGGAACTGACTGTGGAATATCCCAATTTATCAGCGAAATTACAGATTGATTGGGCGAGTTTGGTAGCACAACACATTAATATTCCAGCGCCTGCGTTGCACATGGTACTGAAAAACTTGATTCAAAATGCTTATTTGCATGCAGAGGATGCGCCAAACATTCAAATTTATATGCAAGACCTGCAATTGATCATTGCAGACCAAGGCAAAAGCCTGAATGAAGATGATTTTACCATTCTGACTCAGCGTTTTTGGCGTAAATCTGCGCATAAACAAGGCTATGGCTTAGGTCTAACTCTAGTCAAAGTATTATTAGAGCAATATGGCTACCCACTTCAATTTCAGGCTAACCAACCGCAAGGTTTAAAAGTGATTGTCAGTTTTGATGCAGCACCTTCTGCAACAGAGAAACAACAGACGGATTAAGCTTTTCTGAGCTTTAACAGCAAATAAAGCAAGATTCAGAACAAGATCACTTAACTTTTGCCAATACCGAACATATTGCTCTACTTTACGATAACGCCATTTTTAAGGTGATTTTTGAAATAAAAGGTCAATGCGTTCTAAAATTTTATCTATGATGTAGATGCTGCGGGCTATTGAGTAGAAGAACATTGGCTAGAAAAAAATTGCTGAAACTTTCATCACCGTTTTTTTGTTCGATACCACGTCATATTTTTAAATGAGGTAGATATCCGTGCAGATCGTGCATGTGCTTGGTCTTGTGATCAATCTACAACTTAATTAAAGTGTACATAAAACCAACAGCACCCCACTCAAAATATAATACGCAGCGTAGGAGCATCTATTCCAGACTAAAATATAGATAAATATATCAATCAAAGCATTCCATTTAAGCTCATGTTTTATTTAAATAAAGTTGAATTTTTAAAATATCTTATTATCGAAATGATCTTTCTATCGAATCCATAACCACTTGAACGATGATCACAAAACGTATTAGATGATCCACTGCAGTTTGTGTGGTCATCTACTTTGAATGAACTGAAAAAATGGAATCGCCATTTTTTATAAACAGCAACGAAATATCATGCTATAAAGAAATGCGATATTGATGTTGGTTGTTTTCTGGCTTTGACATTCCGAATCAAACCAGTTCAAGTCACTCGCTTGATCAGTCGTTACAGAAAACAAATGAATAGATTTGGTCAGTTGTTTTATAATATAAAAATCAGCAAAAAAAACTAAAAATGTAATTTTTTAACATTGCGAATTCCCTGCAAAGTTTTCATTATAGAGCCTCATTTTGGCACACGCTTTCTACGTCAAATTAAACAAATTACAAAAAAAATGTGGAATTTTATGCCATAATTAGCAAACTTTGCAGACATCTTGCAAAGTATTATTGCAATTATTTATTGGAGCAAGCGGAATGAGTTCGACCATTTTGGTTATTCATGGACCGAATCTAAATTTGCTAGGAAAGCGTGAACCCGAAGTTTATGGTTACCTCACTCTTGAGGATATAAATCAACAGCTCATTTCACAAGCGCAAAAAGCATCAATTTCTATAGATACTTTCCAAAGTAATTGGGAAGGCGCAATTGTAGACCGAATTCATCAAGCCGCGTTAGATGGCACACAATATATCATTATTAATCCTGCTGCATTGACGCATACCTCTGTTGCGGTACGTGATGCTTTGTTAGGGGTCGCTATTCCATTTATTGAAGTCCATTTGTCGAATGTGCATGCACGTGAGGCGTTTAGACATCATTCATATTTATCAGACAAAGCCATTGGTGTGATTTGCGGTTTAGGCGCAAAAGGCTATGCCGCAGCACTCGACTTTGTTCTTGAAAAAATTCAACCTACTACACAATCTTAAACTAGGAATACTGTCCATGGATATTCGTAAAATCAAGAAACTCATCGACTTGATGATTGAATCTGACTTACAAGCGATTGAAGTTAAAGAAGGCGATCAGTCGATTGCATTAACTCGTCGCAGTCCAGTAGTAGCGGCAGCAGTTCCTGCAATGCCTGCACCTTCTGCAGAAGTACCATCTGCACCTAAATCTTCACCACGTGGTGCAGTTGAAACTTCTCCAATGGTTGGCGTGTTCTATGCAGCACCAAGCCCAGGTGAAGCACCATTTATTAAAGTGGGTCAAACTGTTTCTGCTGGTGAAACGCTTGGTATTATTGAAGCAATGAAAATCATGAACCCAATTGAAGCAACTCAAAGTGGCGTGATTGAAGAAATTCTAGTTAAAAATGGCGAAGTGATTCAATTTGGTCAACCACTCTTCCGCTACCGCGCTTAAGACCTCGGGGATTCACAATGTTGCAAAAAGTTTTAATTGCAAACCGTGGTGAGATTGCCCTGCGCATCACCCGAGCTTGCAAAACTTTAGGGATCAAAACCGTAGGTATCTATTCTGATGCCGATAAAGATCTAATGCACTTACGCTTTTGTGATGAAGCCGTGTGTATTGGTCCGGGTGCGAGCAGTGAAAGTTACCTGAATATTCCTGCAATTATTACTGCAGCAGAAATTACAGGTGCAGATGCCATTCACCCTGGTTATGGTTTCCTTGCCGAAAATGCCGAATTTGCTGAAATTGTAGAAAGTTCAGGTTTCATTTTCATTGGCCCACGCCCTGAGCATATTCGCTTAATGGGTAACAAAGTTTCTGCAATTACTGCAATGCGTAAAGCTGGCGTACCAACTGTACCGGGTTCAGCACACGCCGTTACACCACACAATGCTTTAGCTGAAGCCAAAGAAATTGGTTTCCCGCTCATTGTAAAAGCGGCTGCTGGTGGTGGTGGTCGTGGTATGCGTATTGTAGAGCGCGTAGACACCCTGCTTGAATCAGTTCAAGCGGCTCAACGTGATGCAGAAATGTGGTTTGGTGATGACACGGTCTATATGGAACGTTTCTTACAAAAGCCACGTCACGTAGAAGTACAAGTATTGGCTGATGGTAATGGTCACGCGATTCACCTTTATGACCGCGACTGTTCTTTACAACGTCGTCACCAAAAAGTTCTTGAAGAAGCGCCAGCACCTAACTTACCAGAACAAGCACGTGCCGATATTTTAGAAGCGTGTGTTAATGCATGTAAGTTAATGCAATACCGTGGTGCAGGTACTTTCGAATTCTTATTTGAAGATGATGAATACTTCTTCATTGAAATGAATACACGTGTTCAGGTTGAGCATCCTGTAACTGAAATGGTGACAGGCATTGACATCATTGAACAACAATTGCGTATTGCTGCAGGTCTAGGTTTAGACATTGAGCAAGATCAGGTTGAAATTCGTGGTCACGCAATCGAATGTCGTATTAACGCAGAAGACCCAACCACCTTCGTACCTTCACCGGGTAAAATTGAACACTTCTATGCCCCAGGTGGTGCAGGTGTTCGTGTAGATTCACACATCTACGAAGGTTATAGCATTCCGCCGTATTACGACTCAATGATTGCTAAACTGATTGTGCATGGTAAAGATCGTGAAACCAGTATTGCGCGTATGCGTCAAGCCTTGGATGAAACTATCTTAACAGGAATTAAAACCAACATTCCTTTGCACAAAGACTTGATTCTGCAAGATAAAAACTTCTGCAAACAAGCAATGGATATTCACTATCTTGAAAAGCATTTGCTAAAGCAACTTGCTGGCAATGAAGAAGAAAAAGCATAAGTAATTAAGGTTGCTTAAGTTTAAAATAAAGAGCTGATGATTCAACGTCAGCTCTTTTTTATTGTTGAGAATAAAAGCTAAACCGTTAATCTATGCAGATCAGTATGAATAAAAAACCAATACTCCAAATGGAGTATTGGTTTAAAAATTGATTTAAAAACTGAGATCATTTTAGATCATCGAATGATGCAAAATACTAGACAAGATTAATCTAAAAACTCAGTCATTAATGCCAATACTTCTGCGGTTTTTTCAGCATGCAACCAATGCCCTGCATGAGCAACTGTTTCAACTTTTGCGTGAGGAAACTGTGCTTGAATAGCGGCATAATGCTCAGGCGCTTCAATGTAAGGCGAATTACCACCACGAATAAACAAAGTATCTACATTACTCTGCACCGTCTGCCATGACAAAATTTCTGCATAATGTTCACGTAATGCATTTAAGTTAAATAACCATTGCCCTTTGCTAAATGACTTCATCAAAAATTGCACGACCATTTCTTCTTGAAGATGCTCACGCATAATTTCCATCGCCGCTTGGCGACTTTCAACTTGTGCATCTTGCACAGCAAACAAAGCTGTAAAAATTTGATCGTGACGATTTTCAGGATAAGCAAAAGGACAGATATCCAATAAAACCAATTGCTGTAAACGCTCGGCAGCCAAAGGCGCCAAAGTCATTGCAACCTTACCGCCCATTGAATGCCCAACCATAGAAAACTGTTTGATATTCAAGCTGTTCAGTGTTTCTAAAACATCTTGTGCCATTGCTGCATAATTCATGTCATCACAATGCGCAGACTTACCATGATTGCGCACATCTAATTGAATTACGGTGCGCTGTTCTTGAAATGCACGTGCGAGCATGCCTAAATTACTCAAACTACCAAATAAACCATGAATAAAAACCAAAGATGGCAACGTAGATTCAGGCTGATTTTGCGTGATTTGATAATTTAATAACATAAAATAGACTCTAAACTTGAATACAAATGATTAATCTATTTAATGAGTTTTGAGTTTATAAATCAAATTTTATATGTGCTTTTTACGGTGAAACTTATAATATCACTTAGGCTATTTGTGTGAGCCTAAGCAATAACATACAAGATGAACTTTTCTTAAAATTTTATTTAAAATAATTCAAAGGCAACTTCAAATAACGAATGCCGTTGGCCTCAGGTTGTGGGAACTTACCTGCGTCCATATTGATTTGAATTGATGGCAGAATCAATTTAGGCATCGTTAAAGTAGCATCACGCTGAGTTCTCATCTCAATAAATTCAGCTTTGCTTACCCCTGTATGAATATGAATATTCTGCTCTTTTTGAGTTTTGAGCAGTGTTTCATGTTCATATTGTTCACGTGATTCTGGTAGATAATCATGGCATAAGAACACTCGTGTTTCTTCAGGCAATGCGTATAGCGTTTGCACAGAATCGTACAACTGCCCTGCACTGCCTTTCGGGAAATCACAACGTGCCGTACCATAATCAGGCATAAACAAAGTATCACCTACAAATACAGCATCACCGATCACATAGCTTAAACAAGCAGGCGTATGCCCCGGTGTAGGGATGTTATAGGCTTGTAATTCACCAATCGTAAAAGTTTCATGATCGTCAAACAGATAATCAAATGATTGATGTGAATTGAAATACTTGATATCCAAGTTATAGATAGCACTAAATGTTTCTTGCACAATCGAAATTTTATGGCTCATGGCAATTTTACCACCCAACTGCTCTTTTAAATATTGAGAAGCTGTCAGGTGATCGGCATGCACATGCGTTTCTAAAATCCATTCAACCGTTAATTCATTTTTTTGGATGTAAGCAATGATTTCATCGGCATGAATTGTTGAAGTAGTCGCAGATGCAGGGTCATAATCCAACACGCTGTCAATAATGGCACATTGACGCGTTACAGGATCACTTACCACATAACTGAATGTATTAGTATTTTCATCAAAAAAATGCTGAATATCTGCGTGCATCTTATGCTCCTGCAACCTTACGATGAATGAGAATCCCCACCAACATTGCAACAATGAAATAGATTGCTTGATAATAACCTAAACCAATCAAGGTTAGACTTGGCGCTGGACAAATTCCTGCAACGCCCCAACCGATACCAAAAATAAAACTACCTGTGATCAGTTTAGAGTCAATTTGAGTTTGTTTAGGCAAATCAATTGGTTCATTTAAAATGGTTTTTGGTTCAGCTTGGCGCATAATTCTTTGGAATGGAATAAAGGCAACCGCAATTGCACCCATCATAACAAATGCCAGACTTGCATCCCATGTACCGAAAAGATCGAGGAAGTTTAAAACTTTTTCAGGATTCGACATACCAGAAAGAATCAATCCAGCTGAAAAAATACCACCGAAAACAAAGGCTAAGAAATTTTTCATTTAGAATGCTCCTGTGATATGGCGGATAACATAAACGGTAATAAAGCCAGCTAACATAAAGGTAGCTGTTGCTGCAATGGAGCGCTTAGATAAACGACTCATGCCACAAATACCATGTCCACTGGTACAACCCGAACCCAAACGAGTACCGAAACCAACCAACAATCCCGCCACAATCATCATCAATGGGCTTGCATTCAATTCAACTTTAGGTTGAGCCACGATGCCATAGAAAAAAGGCACAATGAAAATACCTAACACAAACCACAATGCAGGCGTTTTGAACAGCGTTTGCGGATTTAATACTTGAGCCAGTAAACCACTAATGCCTGCAATACGACCATGAACATATAAATAGCCCACGACTGCAAGACCAAGCAATCCACCACCGATTAATGCCAGCAGATAATCATGCATTTTGAACACCCAAAACAATATATGTTTTTATAATATATTATTGTAATTATTATTCAACTATTCTCTTGTAAGTTTTGTAAACTTCATCTGACTATTCGTCTATGTTTGCGATGTGAGAGAGATTTCGCAAGTTTTTGGCTGATATTAAGTCATAAGGCAGAAAATTTAGTCATTCTAAATGACTGCCTCATAACGTAATAAAGATATATCAAAATAGACAGCAACGACAAAAGTTGAGGGCATTAGACTCATTTGTGAGCAAGCGCAATAAGTTCTTTTTTATGCCGACGAATTACACGTTTAGCAGCATCTAACATAATGCGATTGGTAGTCTCATCATCACCAAAGTCAATAGGTTTAGCTGGACACATTGGACGAGCTTTTCGATCTTCGATTGTGTAGTCTTTAAGACGCTTACCCATACTGCACCTCTCAGAATTTCTTAACTTTCACTAATATAACATAAAATTTAGTTTGTTAAAAAATCATCAATACGAGTTTTTAATTACCCTATTTATTGCTTAAAGATAACTTTTTTTGTTACGCAGATTCAAATCCCAAGTGCAACACATTTGTAGTTAGTTGAAAAAGTTAGGTGTATTCATAGAATCATTAGACTTTTTCAACCCGCAATTGGAAAGCACACAATGAAGAAATACACCCAACTTTCTCAAGATGAAAGATACGAAATTTATGCTACTTTGAAAAGTAAAAGTTCAATCGCTACCCTTGCTCGGGAGTTAGGACGTTCACGATCAACCATCTACCGTGAATTAAAAAGAAATACTGGGCAACGTGGATATAGAGCTCAACAGGCAGCTAAATTTGCAAGTCAAAGACGGTACCGTCCTTCATCATCAATGACAGCATTTGCCTTCGCTTATATTGATTATTTGATTGGTTTGGACTGGTCACCAGAACAAATTTCAGGTGCTTTAACACAACGCGGTTGGCTGGATGTACCTTCACATGAGTGGATTTACCAGTACATTTATCAAGATAAATCAAAAGGTGGTAAACTCCATCTACACTTAAGGCATCAGAAGAAATATCGAAAACGCGGTTACAAAAACACGGATCGTAGGGGGCAAATCATTGATAAAACAAGTATTCACTGCCGAGACCAGGTCATTGATCAACGACAACGTTTAGGAGATTTCGAAGGTGACACGGTGATTGGTAAACATCATAAAGGTGCTTTATTGACTCTCGTTGATCGAAAGAGCCTGTATGTACATATTGTTCATTTAGGGCCAACGAGAGCATCCTCTCAAACAATTACTTGTGCATTAGATCGTTTACAAATGAGCCATGCTTATAGTGTGACATTTGATAATGGCAAAGAATTTTCCGAACACAAAAGAATTACTGATGCTTGCATAGAGACGTATTTTGCTGATCCTTACAAGTCTATTCAGCGAGCTAGAAATGAAAATACGAATGGTTTAATCCGTCAATATCTGCCAAAATCATCATCGTTTGATGACGTGTCAAACGAACAAATAGAGCAGATAGAATTTGCACTCAACCATCGTCCTAGAAAAACACTAGGTTGGTATACACCGAGTGAAGTTATGGCTGGTTTTTATACTGTTGCACTTGCCGCTTGAATCCGCCTTATTAAATGGTCGCTTGGAACAAGAATCACTGAGATGAAACGAATAGGAATAGTTGCTACATTCATACAAGAACAAGCATCTGTATGCTTTGGACTCAAAACAATATAAAGTTCAACATATCATGCATCTACAATATCTACAAAATTAGCATTTAAAACTTTTGCCAAATCGCTTGGTGTTAAACCAATATCTAATCCCCGCTTCCCTCCACTCACATACATAGTTGCAAGCTGTTGAGCGGATGCATCAATCACTGTTTTCAGTTGTTTCTTCTGCCCAATTGGACTAATGCCCCCAACCAAATAACCTGTCAAACGCTCAGCATCTTTAGGATCAGCCATGTGTACTTTTTTACACTGAAAAGCAGCCGCAACTTTTTTAAGATTTAATTGGTAATGGACAGGTAAAATCGCCACAAAATAATGCTTATCATCACTGACCAATAAAGTTTTAAATACTTCTGTGACATCTAAGCCTAACTTCTCCGCAGCTTCTAAACCAAAACTTTTAGCATTATGATCATGTTCATATTCATGCATAGAAAATTGAATTTTCTTGGCTTTTAAAAGTTTAGCTGCTGGAGTCATTGAAAAAATACTGTAAAAAACGATGCTCAAATTATACGCTTGATTGAGATTAAAAGTGAATTCGCTTAGGCCATTTTTAAATATAAAAGTAACTATCGAAAAAATAGCCTAAAATCATTAACTTGGTTTACGTGAATTTTCAACCAACACGTTAGCTAAGCGCTGTGCATGCGCAATCACGCGATCCAACCAACGTTGTGCCGCCAACAACTCTAAACCTGTCGCAGCATTGAGCTGATTCACGGCAATATATTGCAGCACTTTTTCACGGTTTTCGGCACGTTGATCTTCTGTCCATTTTTTCAAATTAGATAATTCGGTATTTAGACTTAGTACATGTTTATGCACATCAAAATCATCCATTTCTTTTAGATGTTCATCAAGAATTTGTACAAAATCTAAGCCAACTTGATAAATTGCAGGTTGGGTGCGTATTTCTTTTGCTAAAGTAATATTTTCCAAATCACTTCGTAAAACACGTAAATACACCATCAAACGAAGTATCGCCATTAAACGCTGTTGATCGGCTTCATTTTCTGAAATCGACATTTCTTCCAAATAGCGTTGGACTTGAATGAGTACTTCATCTAGCTGTAATAAACGTACTTTTGAAGGTAATCTTCCCTCTTGAATAGCCAGTTTTAGCATCACCAAAACGTCATACAAACTATGGTAAATCACCTTTGATGCAGCATGAATAGCCAAGGCGGGCACAGATAAACTCGCTTGATCGAGATAACATAAAACCGATTGAGTTTGATCTGGGATAATTTTCATAATCAGTTTTTCGAACTGACGGATAAAAGGCAAAATAATCAAAGTACCAGAAATACTGAATGCTGTATGAAATGCAGCAACAATCACCACATTGTCCCATGTTGCCATAAGACGTTGATTTTGTGTTAGCTCAAGAAATAACGGTTTTAAAATAATAAAAGCAAAAATGGCTGAAATGATGTTAAAAATCACATGAACCGCTGCAGTACGTTTGGCATTTGCAGTTGAACCAATTGCAGCAATAATGGCTGTCGCCACCGTACCAATATTCTGTCCAATCACCAAACCTAAAGCCTGTTGCAAATCAATCGCACCACTGGCCAATGCTGCTAAGGTCGCGGTAATTGCAGCACTTGAAGATTGCAACAGAATGGTCATGATAATACCGACCAAAACCAAACTGAGTTGCGCAATCAAAGATCTACTTGAAAATACTGATAAATCGACACGTTCAGCAAAACCTGACATGGCAACTTGCAACATATCAATGCCAAGGAAAATCAGACTAAAACCTGCCAATGTCATTCCAAATAATGCAACTCGCCCCTGACTAAATAATTTGAGCATTGCACCCAAACCCAGCAAAGGTAATGCAAAACTGGTGATGGAAAATTTAACACCTAAAAATGCCACCATCCAACCCGTACTGGTTGTGCCAATATTCGCACCAATAATGACACCAATTGCCTGAGCAAAAGTAAGAATCCCCGCACTAACAAAACCAATCGTGGCTAAAGTTGTTGCCATAGAAGACTGTACAATTAAAGTTAAACCGATGCCTGAAAGCACAGCTTTAATGGGTGAACCTGTGAACTTAGACAACCAAATACGCAAGGTTTCCCCTGCCATATCTTTTAAGCTGTCCGTCATCATGGTCATACCAATCAAAAATAGGCCAATACCACCACATAATTGTACAAAGACTTCTAACACACTTACTCCCTGTGCAATAAGCAATTTTCAAAGTGCTAAAAAGCCGATATTGTACGTACTTTTATCTTAAAATTGCAGTTTATTTGTTCTATTCCAATAGTTTATATTAAATAAAAAACTTGTCATCAATTTGACATATTATTAAAACCTAAGGATAGATCAGACTCCATTGGTTTATCCAATCATTCGATAAAACAAAACGAAACCTCTGTATTATGCTGACACGATACAATTCAAATCTTCAGTTCACTTGACTGAACCAATCGCTCACCTCAAAATCAGTATATATACTCACATACGCCAAAATGACAGATATAGTTTTAATATGATTTTTAATGCATTTAGAAAATATCCATCTATAAAAATATTCAGTATTGGTTGTACTGTTTTAACGTTAGCAGCCTGCTCTCCACTAGGAGGTGGCTCTCTTGCAAAACGCTCAGCTAAACTTTCTACAGGGATCCAAAAGGCTTATGCTGTGCATCCTGATACAGCAAATCGTGTAGCACCAATCATTGTACAAAGTGCAGAACAACATAATGTTGATCCTCTGCTTGTCGCTGCAGTTATTAGACAAGAATCGAATTATCGTGCCTATGCTGTTTCACCTTCAGGTGCAGTTGGGTTCACACAAATTATTCCACGTTATTGGCAGCAGACTTGTCCTGGCGATTTATTCCATGAACATACCAATATCAACTGTGGTACATTTATTTTAAATCATTATAAAAATCAGTCGGGTAAATGGCCTAAAGCTTTGGCCTATTACAATGTGGGACCTACTGGCTACAATAGTAATCGAAAAATGAAAAAGCAAGGTAAACGCTACGCGAAACAAGTCAAACAGCACCAAAAAAACTTAAAAGATGCACTCTAATTTTGACTTACTAGCTTAATAAAGTAGCCAATACCCGTTGAATTAAAACCATCCTCAGATGGTTTTATTTTGCCTTCACTTTTATGTTTCCTTTCTTTTTATAATTTTATTTTCTTTTCCACATAAAAAACACCCCCAACGCTAGTTGAGGGTGTTCGAATAATGAGCTGGCGATGACTTACTCTCACATGGGTAACCCCACACTACCATCAGCGCGAAGAGGTTTCACTTCTGAGTTCGGGAAGGGATCAGGTGGTTCACTCTTGCTATGGTCGCCAGCACAACTGTTTATGGACTTGTTCGGGTCTTAGTTACTCTGCTTTTGCATGTAATGCCTTACTTTGTTCCAAATGAGTTATTAACAGGTTGGCTATTGGGTCTGAATTTTATTGTTTAGCGTTAACTAAATCAAGGTCAGTCTGAATTGACTGATTGGATTTGAATCGATTGAGCATACAACCCCAACTGTTTGGGTGTTGTATAGTCAAGCCTCACGAGCAATTAGTATTGGTCAGCTTCACATATCGCTATGCTTCCACATCCAACCTATCAACGTCGTAGTCTTCAACGGCTCTTTAGGAGGCATAAAGCCTCGGGGAAATCTTATCTTGAGGTAGGCTTCCCGCTTAGATGCTTTCAGCGGTTATCCCTTCCGAACATAGCTACCCGGCGATGCGACTGGCGTCACAACCGGTACACCAGAGGTTCGTCCACTCTGGTCCTCTCGTACTAGGAGCAGATCCTCTCAAATTTCCAGCGCCCACGGTAGATAGGGACCGAACTGTCTCACGACGTTCTAAACCCAGCTCGCGTACCTCTTTAAATGGCGAACAGCCATACCCTTGGGACCTGCTTCAGCCCCAGGATGAGATGAGCCGACATCGAGGTGCCAAACACCGCCGTCGATATGAACTCTTGGGCGGTATCAGCCTGTTATCCCCAGAGTACCTTTTATCCGTTGAGCGATGGCCCTTCCATACAGAACCACCGGATCACTAAGACCTACTTTCGTACCTGCTCGACTTGTGGGTCTCGCAGTTAAGCGCGCTTTTGCCTTTATACTCTACGCGTGATTTCCGACCACGCTGAGCGCACCTTCGTACTCCTCCGTTACTCTTTAGGAGGAGACCGCCCCAGTCAAACTACCCACCAGACATGGTCCTCGTCCCGGATAACGGGACAGAGTTAGAACCTCAACATTACCAGGGTGGTATTTCAAGGACGGCTCCACTCGAACTGGCGTCCAATTTTCAAAGCCTCCCACCTATCCTACACAAGTAAGGTCAAAGTTCAATGTCAAGCTGCAGTAAAGGTTCACGGGGTCTTTCCGTCTAGCCGCGGGTACACCGCATCTTCACGGCGAATTCGATTTCACTGAGCCTCTGCTGGAGACAGCGCCGCCATCATTATGCCATTCGTGCAGGTCGGAACTTACCCGACAAGGAATTTCGCTACCTTAGGACCGTTATAGTTACGGCCGCCGTTTACTGGGGCTTCGATCAAGAGCTTCGCTTACGCTAACCCCATCAATTAACCTTCCAGCACCGGGCAGGCATCACACCCTATACGTCCACTTTCGTGTTTGCAGAGTGCTATGTTTTTAATAAACAGTTGCAGCGGCCTGGTTTCTGAGGCTGTCGACAGCTCAAGGAGCGAGTCCTATCACCATCAACAGCGTACCTTCTCCCGAAGTTACGGTACCATTTTGCCTAGTTCCTTCAGCAGAGTTCTCTCAAGCGCTTTGGTCTACTCGACCTGACCACCTGTGTCGGTTTCGGGTACGATTCCAGTGTAACTGAAGCTTAGAGACTTTTCCTGGAAGCAGGGTATCAGCCACTTCACTGTACAAGTACAGCTTGCTATCAGATCTCAGCATAGAGCACCCCGGATTTGCCTAAGATGCATGCCTACTTCCTTTCACCTGGACAACCAACGCCAGGCTGACTTAACCTTCTCCGTCCTCTCATCGCATTACACTGAAGTATTGGAATATTAACCAATTTCCCATCGACTACGCCTCTCGGCCTCGCCTTAGGGGTCGACTCACCCAGCCCCGATTAACGTTGGACTGGAACCCTTGGTCTTTCAGCGAACGGGTTTTTCACACCTTTTGTCGTTACTCACGTCAGCATTCGCACTTCTGATACCTCCAGCAGACTTCTCAATCCACCTTCTTCGGCTTACAGAACGCTCCCCTACCACTTGACTAATGTCAAATCCGCAGCTTCGGCACATAGTTTTAGCCCCGTTACATCTTCCGCGCAGGCCGACTCGACTAGTGAGCTATTACGCTTTCTTTAAAGGGTGGCTGCTTCTAAGCCAACCTCCTAGCTGTCTATGCCTTCCCACATCGTTTCCCACTTAACTATGATTTTGGGGCCTTAGCTGGCGGTCTGGATTGTTTTCCTCTTGACTACGGACGTTAGCACCCGCAGTCTGTCTCCCGGATAGTACTCATTGGTATTCGGAGTTTGCATCGGTTTGGTAAGTCGGGATGACCCCCTAGCCGAAACAGTGCTCTACCCCCAATGGTATTCGTCCGAGGCGCTACCTAAATAGCTTTCGGGGAGAACCAGCTATCACCGAGTTTGATTAGCCTTTCACCCCTATCCACAAGTCATCCCCTGGCTTTTCAACGACAGTGGGTTCGGTCCTCCAGTTAGTGTTACCCAACCTTCAACCTGCTCATGGATAGATCACCCGGTTTCGGGTCTATACCCAGCAACTATACGCCCTATTAAGACTCG
>NZ_KB849690.1:0-21702 GCF_000368785.1 Acinetobacter towneri DSM 14962 = CIP 107472
CGAGTCTTAATAGGGCGTATAGTTGCTGGGTATAGACCCGAAACCGGGTGATCTATCCATGAGCAGGTTGAAGGTTGGGTAACACTAACTGGAGGACCGAACCCACTGTCGTTGAAAAGCCAGGGGATGACTTGTGGATAGGGGTGAAAGGCTAATCAAACTCGGTGATAGCTGGTTCTCCCCGAAAGCTATTTAGGTAGCGCCTCGGACGAATACCATTGGGGGTAGAGCACTGTTTCGGCTAGGGGGTCATCCCGACTTACCAAACCGATGCAAACTCCGAATACCAATGAGTACTATCCGGGAGACAGACTGCGGGTGCTAACGTCCGTAGTCAAGAGGAAAACAATCCAGACCGCCAGCTAAGGCCCCAAAATCATAGTTAAGTGGGAAACGATGTGGGAAGGCATAGACAGCTAGGAGGTTGGCTTAGAAGCAGCCACCCTTTAAAGAAAGCGTAATAGCTCACTAGTCGAGTCGGCCTGCGCGGAAGATGTAACGGGGCTAAAACTATGTGCCGAAGCTGCGGATGTATACTTTGTATACGTGGTAGGGGAGCGTTCTGTAAGCCGACGAAGGTGGATTGAGAAGTCTGCTGGAGGTATCAGAAGTGCGAATGCTGACGTGAGTAACGACAAAACGGGTGAAAAACCCGTTCGCTGAAAGACCAAGGGTTCCAGTCCAACGTTAATCGGGGCTGGGTGAGTCGACCCCTAAGGCGAGGCCGAGAGGCGTAGTCGATGGGAAATTGGTTAATATTCCAATACTTCAGTGTAATGCGATGAGAGGACGGAGAAGGTTAAGTCAGCCTGGCGTTGGTAGTCCAGGTGAAAGGAAGTAGGCATGCATCTTAGGCAAATCCGGGGTGCTCTATGCTGAGATCTGATAGCAAGCTGTACTTGTACAGTGAAGTGGCTGATACCCTGCTTCCAGGAAAAGTCTCTAAGCTTCAGTTACACTGGAATCGTACCCGAAACCGACACAGGTGGTCAGGTCGAGTAGACCAAAGCGCTTGAGAGAACTCTGCTGAAGGAACTAGGCAAAATGGTACCGTAACTTCGGGAGAAGGTACGCTGTTGATGGTGATAGGACTCGCTCCTTGAGCTGTCGACAGCCTCAGAAACCAGGCCGCTGCAACTGTTTATTAAAAACATAGCACTCTGCAAACACGAAAGTGGACGTATAGGGTGTGATGCCTGCCCGGTGCTGGAAGGTTAATTGATGGGGTTAGCGTAAGCGAAGCTCTTGATCGAAGCCCCAGTAAACGGCGGCCGTAACTATAACGGTCCTAAGGTAGCGAAATTCCTTGTCGGGTAAGTTCCGACCTGCACGAATGGCATAATGATGGCGGCGCTGTCTCCAGCAGAGGCTCAGTGAAATCGAATTCGCCGTGAAGATGCGGTGTACCCGCGGCTAGACGGAAAGACCCCGTGAACCTTTACTGCAGCTTGACATTGAACTTTGACCTTACTTGTGTAGGATAGGTGGGAGGCTTTGAAGATGGGACGCCAGTTCCATTGGAGCCGTCCTTGAAATACCACCCTGGTAATGTTGAGGTTCTAACTCTGTCCCGTTATCCGGGACGAGGACCATGTCTGGTGGGTAGTTTGACTGGGGCGGTCTCCTCCTAAAGAGTAACGGAGGAGTACGAAGGTGCGCTCAGCGTGGTCGGAAATCACGCGTAGAGTATAAAGGCAAAAGCGCGCTTAACTGCGAGACCCACAAGTCGAGCAGGTACGAAAGTAGGTCTTAGTGATCCGGTGGTTCTGTATGGAAGGGCCATCGCTCAACGGATAAAAGGTACTCTGGGGATAACAGGCTGATACCGCCCAAGAGTTCATATCGACGGCGGTGTTTGGCACCTCGATGTCGGCTCATCTCATCCTGGGGCTGAAGCAGGTCCCAAGGGTATGGCTGTTCGCCATTTAAAGAGGTACGCGAGCTGGGTTTAGAACGTCGTGAGACAGTTCGGTCCCTATCTACCGTGGGCGCTGGAAATTTGAGAGGATCTGCTCCTAGTACGAGAGGACCAGAGTGGACGAACCTCTGGTGTACCGGTTGTGACGCCAGTCGCATCGCCGGGTAGCTATGTTCGGAAGGGATAACCGCTGAAAGCATCTAAGCGGGAAGCCTACCTCAAGATAAGATTTCCCCGAGGCTTTATGCCTCCTAAAGAGCCGTTGAAGACTACGACGTTGATAGGTTGGATGTGGAAGCATAGCGATATGTGAAGCTGACCAATACTAATTGCTCGTGAGGCTTGACTATACAACACCCAAACAGTTGTTGTATCACAAGCATCAATCGATTCATAAAAGATCACTTGAAACTGATCAGATCAAATATCTTGATTCAGCCCTTGCTGAACATGAAATTTCAGATACAATAGCCAACCTGTTAATAACTCATTTGGAACCAAGTAAGGCATTACAAGCGAAAGCATCAAGCTTAAGCAATGTAACTAAGACCCGAACAAGTCCATAACAGTTGTGCTGGCGACCATAGCAAGAGTGAACCACCTGATCCCTTCCCGAACTCAGAAGTGAAACCTCTTCGCGCTGATGGTAGTGTGGGGTTACCCATGTGAGAGTAAGTCATCGCCAGCTCATTATTCGAACACCCTCAACTAGCGTTGGGGGTGTTTTTTTATGAGGGAAAGAAAATATTAAGAAGAAAAGTAGAAGAAAGAAGTTTAAAACAATATATTTACAATAATAAATTATGTGAAAAATATAGCATATATCAAAATATCATAAATTACTGCAAGTCTATTTGGTCGAATTTATCTACAACTTTAGTCTAGGTTTTTAAGAAAATTAACCAGAGTTAAGTTTTTGCTGTAGACAAAAAGTGAATATTGATTCATTTTATATACAAAAGTGAATAACCATTCATTTTTTATAAAATAAAAAGCTCACAATTGGAGGTGAGGGAAAAATGACAGCAACAACAATGAATGTGAATGCTGTAGTGGATCAAGCAAAGTTTAAACCTTTTCATTTAAAAATTGTACTTTGGTGCGTATTTGTCGTTATTTTTGACGGTTATGATTTGGCGATTAACGGTGTGGCTTTACCACTACTGATGCAAGAATGGAATATGACGGCTGTACAGGCAGGTATGCTTGCGAGTACGGCACTGGCAGGCATGATGTTTGGCGCCATGCTGTTTGGCATGTTGGCAGACAAAATTGGCCGTAAAAATGTCATATTAATTTGTGTGACGTTATTTAGCGGCTTTACTTTTTGGGGCGGCTTTGCATCCAACCCAACAGAGTTTGGTATTTTACGTTTTATTGCAGGTTTAGGGATTGGCGGGGTATTGCCTAACCTCGTGGCTTTAACCTCTGAATATGCACCACAAAAAATGCGTAGTACCTTAGTTACCACCATGTTCAGCGGCTATGCCGTGGGCGGCATTATGGCAGCCTTACTTGGTGCATGGTTGACGCCTAGCTTTGGCTGGGAAGTGATGTTCTATATTGCGGGATTACCGTTACTTATTTTGCCTTTATTGTGGTTTTTCTTACCAGAATCTTTAACTTTTTTGGTGAAAAAACAGCAACATGAAAAAGCGCGTCACATCGTCCAGCAAATTAGCCCACAAGAAAATATCAGCCCACAAACACAATTTGTATTAAATGAAGTACAAACCGCAGATGCCTCAATTGCAGCCTTATTTAAAAATAACCGTGGCATGAGTACTTTGCTGTTTTGGTGCTGCTTCTTTATGTGTTTGTTGATGGTTTATGCTTTGGGCAGTTGGTTGCCAAAACTGATGATGGCAGCAGGTTATTCGCTGGGTAACAGTTTAATGTTCTTAATGGCGATGAACATTGGTGCTGTGATCGGAACCATCAGTGGCGGGATTTTAGCAGACCGTTTCCACTTAAAACCTGTGATTATTGGCATGTTTTTATTGGGCGCATTCTCTCTAGTGGGTCTAGGCTTTAATTCACCACAGCCTGTGATTTATTTATTGGTGGGCTTAGCAGGTGCTTCTGCCATTGGCAGCAGTATTTTATTGTATAGCTTTGTTGCTCAGTATTATCCACTTACGATTCGTTCTACAGGTATCGGCTGTGCTTCTGCAGTGGGGCGTGTCGGTGCGATTGTAGGCCCTATTATTATTGGCGTACTTTTGGGCATGGATTTACCACATAAAATGAACTTTTTGGCGGTGGCGATTCCTGCAGTGATTGGTGCAATTGCAGTAGCACTGATTCGTTTACAAAGTACATCACAGGTGGTGAGTGAGCCAAGCGTGGTTAAAAAAGCCAGCCGATCTTATAGTTAATTGATCGTTAGTGTTTTGGGACTTTGAAATTAAGGAGCATTGCTCCTTAATTTTTTGCCTATTCACTTTGTAGAAGATTTAAGTAAGAAAGTGTGTATCGCTACATTTCTACTGTGCACGAGGTACATTTCATTGATTATGATGTCTTGATTAGCACAAGCAAAGATTGAATGAATAGAGGAGCAATTAGGATGCTCAAGATAAATCGGCAATACTATGGATTTATATGTCTAGTTGTATTGGGTTTAACTACAGGGTGTAATGCGCAAGTTGAGCCGAAACAGAACACGGCTGCTTTAGAGTCAAAATCAACTTCTGCACAAAATTTACAACGCTATCAAATACAGCCAATTGCAGATTTTAATGAGCCGTGGGCATTGGCAGAATTACCCGATGGACGCCTATTAATTACAGAAAAAGCGGGGAAATTAAAACTTTTTGATCCAAAAACAGGTCAAAGCTTAGATGTTCAAGCTATCCCTGAAGTCGCCTATGGCGGACAAGGTGGTTTGGGTGACGTCATTTTAGATCCTGAATTTCAACAGAATCAGCAGATTTATTTAAGTTATGCCGAAGCGGGTGCGGGTGGTTACGGTGCAGTCGTGATTCGGGGCAAGCTTGTATTAGATGCCAAACCCACGCCAAAACTCACCCAAATTCAAAGAATCTGGCAGCAAGTGCCGAAAGTATCGGGACAGGGGCACTATGCGCATCGTATAAAGTTTGGTGCAGATGGCAAATTGTGGATAAGTTCTGGTGAGCGACAAAAGTTTGAACCTGCTCAGGATTTAAAATCTAATTTAGGCAAAATTTTGTGTCTAAATGCAGATGGCACAACCCCTTTAGACAATCCATTTCAAACACATGGAGAGATTGCCAAGCAAGTCTGGAGTTTGGGGCATCGCAACCCTTTAGGCATGGCATTCGATCCCGCAGGGCAGCTTTGGGTTGCAGAAATGGGACCTAAAGGGGGTGATGAGTTGAATCTGATTGTCAAGGGCGAAAACTATGGCTATCCACTGGTGTCGAATGGTGATCATTATAATGGGTTGCCCATTCCAGACCATGCAACTCGTCCTGAATTTACAGCCCCTGTTCTGGATTGGACGCCAGTCATCTCTCCCTCAAGTTTGATGTTTTATACGGGAGATGTATTCCCACATTGGAAGCATAAAGCGATTCTTGGTGGTTTATCTTCAAAAGCAATTATTGTGGTGGATACGCAAGCACAGCCTGTTCGGGAGTTACAGCGTATCGAGATGGGTCAGCGGATTCGTGGCGTACTTCAAGCACAGGATGGCAATATTTGGGTGATTGAAGATGGTCAATCTGCCAGATTGCTTAAATTGGTGGCTCCATAAAATAAATTTCTTCAGGTCTAAACTTATTTCAAAGTAGGACAAAAAACAAATAGAAAAAAGCCCCAACATCATGTCGGGGCTTTTTCAGATTTATGTTTAGGTATTACTCCTGTTATACCTTTCAGCGTCCTGCCGTTATATTATTTATTATTGTTATTCTTGCTTTTAGAAACATCCTGTTTCTGTATGTGTTAAATATAAAATGAAAGCTGATCTTTGCCTAGCGTCAATTTTCTGCAGTGCATGTAAGCTAAAACGTACAACGATATATCGGTAAAATATAGATCAATAAACTGGATTTATTTAATTTTAAGTATTTGATTATATTTAATAATTATCTTATTCAATAAAAAATCTCCCAAATTCATTTTCTTGTACTTGGGAGATTTGAACAGCAGAAAGATGCAGTAAGTATGCAAATTGATTACATCAACTTAATACCTTGTTGTCCTGCTGGGGTCACTCTAAAGATTTCAACTTCAAAGGTAATATTTTTACCCGCTAAAGGGTGGTTAAAGTCTACTTCAGTCACATCATCGTTGACAGATTTCACCACGCCATAGAGGCTTTGTTTGGCTTTATCTTCAAATTCAATCATGTGTCCTTCAACTGGATGTTGCTCAAATTTAACCGTATCAAAAGTTTGTACGTTTTCAGGATTCCATGGACCAAATGCTTCTTCAGGTGGAAGACTCACGGTACGACGGTCACCTGCACGTAAACCAAATAATGACTTTTCAAAACCAGGTAATAGGCTGCCATCGCCCATGACCAAACTTACAGGTTCAGCGCGGCTACGGGTGTTGTCAATTTCTACACCATTTTCAATGGCGACAGAAAAGTGCAATTCGACTTTTGAGCCATCTTCAATACGAGTTTCATCATTTGGATTAATAATTTCAGTCATGTTGCGCCTGCGCTCGTTCAATTCGGTGCTTTTCTAGGAAAAACGTATCAATTAACAGCAGAATGGTGCCAAGTGTGATGGCACTGTCTGCAATATTAAAGGCAGGGAAGTGGCTGTTGTTGTAGTACACGTGAATAAAATCGACCACGTAGCCAAGACTGACCCGATCAATTAAATTCCCAATCGCACCGCCTAAAATCAAGGCAATCGCCAAAGGCAGTACGATGACATTTTTTGGCATACGCATTAGCCAAAATACAAAAATTACAGACACTAAACCTGCCAGTGAGGTAAAGAAATAACGTTGCCATCCACCTGCATCGGACAAGAAACTAAAGGCAGCGCCATAGTTATGCAGTAAAGTCCAATTCAAAAAGGGCAATACAGGCACTGGATCTGCGTAATTCAGATGCGATACTGCAATCCATTTGGTCCATTGGTCGAGAATAATCGCGACAATGGACAAGCCCACCCACCATAAATTATGTGGATAGAACTGGAATAAGCCCTTTTTGTGTTGTGGATTAGGCATATTTTCTCTCTTCGCCTTGACCTGTTGGAAGGTTGATAATACAACGTGAGCACAAACCTGGATGTGCAGAATGTGTATTCACATCAGGGAGTACATGCCAGCAACGTACGCATTTTTCGCCATCTGCTGCAGAAACTTTCACGTTCAAGCCATCTAAATCAGAGGCTTCGCCTTGTGCAGCATCAAAGCTATTCACAATCACTTGTGAAGTAATCAGAACAAAACGCAGCTCATCGCCTAGTTTATCCAATACGGCTTTGAGTTCGTCATTCGCCCAAAGCTCAACTTTAGCAGACAGGTTGGAACCAACGGTTTTGGCAGTACGTGCAGCTTCAATGAATTTATTGACGGCAGATTTAACTGCAATTAGGGTTTGCCATTCCGCTTCTGCCAAGATGTTGGCTTCAGAAGCCACTGGAATGTCATACCATTCTGCAGTGAAGACATATTTTTCTGATTGCTCAGGAATTAGCGGCCATGCTTCTTGTGCCGTAAAGCTTAAGATTGGTGCCATCCAGCGAACGAAAGCCTGAACCAAGTGATACAAAGCGGTTTGTGCAGAATGACGTGCTTGCGAGTCTGCTTTGGTGGTGTACTGACGATCTTTGATGATATCGAGGTAGAAACCACCCAAGTCATTAATACAGAAGTTGGTCAGTGCACTGGTCACGATATGGAAGTTCATATCTTCATAGGCTTGCTGAATGGTTTTCTGTACTTCTGCGGCACGTTGCAGGATGTATTGATCCAGTGCAATCAACTGATCTACAGGCAGTGCATCTGTAGCGGGTTTGAAGCCATTTAAGTTGGCCAACAAGAAACGCAAGGTGTTACGGATACGACGATAACCGTCAGAGGCACGGCTAAAGATTTCCTTACCTGCGGTCATTTCATAGCGATAATCCGCCGATGCAATCCAGAAGCGTAGGCCGTCTGCACCCATGTCTTTAATAATGTCTTGTGGGGTAATAATGTTACCCAACGATTTCGACATTTTGCGACCTTTTTCATCCACCACAAAGCCGTGGGTTAACAAGCCTTTATATGGTGCGCGTTCATTGATTGCAATCGAGGTGAGTAATGAAGATTGGAACCAACCACGGTGTTGGTCTGAACCTTCAAGATATAAATCGGCTGGGTCTTGCAACTCTTCACGCTCACGTAGTACGGCGTAGTGGGTCGTGCCTGAGTCGAACCATACGTCTAATGTATCGCGTACTGCATTGTAGTGCTCGGCATCATCACCAATGAAGTCTTTGGCTTCACGGTTGTACCAGCCATCAATCCCTTCTTGTTCGATCAATTTCGCAACTTCTTCGATCAATTCAGGTGTGCGTGGGTGCAATTCGTTGGTGTCTTTATGTACAAAGAATGGAATTGGCACGCCCCAAGTACGTTGACGTGAAATACACCAGTCTGGGCGACCTTCAATCATCGCTTGGATACGGTTTTTACCCCAATCAGGTACAAAGCTGATGTCATTTTCAATCGCATTCAGTGCGCCTTGACGTAAACCTTTGGCATCCATGCTGATAAACCATTGTGGTGTAGCGCGGAAAATAATTGGAGTTTTATGACGCCAGCAGTGCGGATAGCTGTGTTTGATTGGGTGATGTGCCCACAGCTTATTGTTTTCTGCCAAAGTCGCAATAATTTGTGGATTGGCTTTGTAGATGTGTTCGCCTGCAAAGATTGGTGCAGTAGGTAAATATACGCCATTGCCACCGACAGGATTGTCAACTTTTAGGTTGTATTGTAAGCCAACTTTATAGTCGTCCACACCATGTCCAGGCGCGGTATGTACTGCACCTGTACCGCTTGTTGCGGTCACGTGTTCACCTAAAATCACAGGTACTTGGCGTGCTTGAATCAGTGGATGTTGTAAGATCAGGTTTTCGAGTTTGTCACCTGTGAAGTCAGCCAATACTTCATAGCTGCTAAAGCCATAGCGTTCAGTTGCAGACTGTACTAATTCTTTGGCTAAAATAAAGTTTTGTGCTGCTTTTTCATCGCTACGTGCTTTTACCAATTGATATTCAATTTCGGCATGCAAGGCAACAGCTTGGTTAGCAGGCAATGTCCACGGTGTAGTCGTCCAAATGACGATGTCAGTGGCATCATTCACTTGCACATCCAAACGTGCAGATAAATCGGCTAAATCGACCACAGCAAAACCGACATCAATTGCATCGGATTTTTTATCTTCATATTCAACTTCGGCTTCTGCCAATGCAGAACCACAGTCCAAACACCAGTTCACAGGTTTAAGACCCGGTTCAATATGACCTGCTTTGGCAATTGCACCCAATGAACGCACGATATCGGCTTCTTGCTTGAAGTTCATGGTGAGGTAAGGATTGTCCCAATCACCAAATACACCCATACGCACGAAGTCTTTTTTCTGTAATTCGACTTGGGTGTAAGCATATTCGCGACAGGCTTTACGGAAAGTCGAAGCATCGACTTTTACACCCACCTTACCCACTTTTTCTTCTACTTTAAGTTCAATTGGTAAACCGTGACAGTCCCAACCCGGAACGTAGGGTGCGTCAAAACCATCCATGACACGGCTTTTAATAATAATGTCTTTCAGGACTTTATTGACCGCGTGACCCAAGTGAATTTGACCATTGGCATACGGAGGGCCATCGTGAAGCACATATTTTTTCTTGCCAATACGCGATGCACGAATCTGCTGATAAATGTTGTCGGCATACCACTCTTCTAACCATTTCGCTTCACGTACTGCGAGATTTGCTTTCATTGCAAATTCAGTACCTGGGAGGTTTAGCGTGGCTTTATAATCCACTGCATTTTCAGGAGTTTGCTTATCGCTCATGCAAGTTGTCTTCCAGTTGAATCAGCCCATGGACTGACGCGTTTTACATTAAATATTTAGGGTAAATTAAAAAGGGAAATTTGGATGATCTTGTCGAAATTCAAGAAGTTTTTCAACATCATCATCAATTCCCGCTTTGAGTGCTTCAAGCGAAGGGTAATTTTTTTCGCCATGTAAATAGTTTAAAAATGTGACCCGCATTAATAAGCCATACAGATTAGCAGAAACATTGGGGAAATGTACTTCTAATCGCCATTCGGGCTGTACTTGTTGGATGGCTGGGCGCGTACCCACATGTCCTGCACCAAACAGACTGTTCGGGCTGTAGCCTGCAACACCCGTTTTATCGGGATGATCATGTTTGACTTTTTCACTTAAAGCGGTGGTTTCACACACCACTTCAACACCATAAATGCCATTTAAGCAGGGTTTATGGCGGTTTAAGCGCACATTAATGGTTGGAAAATCAAGTGTGCGACCAATTTGATCGCCATATTGTACGCGTCCGGTAATACTATAAGGACGTCCGAGCAGTTGTGCAGCGAGAGCCAAGTCACCTGCTTGTAGGGTTTGGCGAATACGTGTGGAGCTGACCCGTTCACCCGATAAATTTACAGTGCTTAAATTGGTAACTTGAAAACCAAAGTTACGTAAAAAGTCACTGTTGCCTTGACGGTTTTTGCCAAAATGAAAATCATCACCCAAAACTAAATGTGTGGCATTTAAGCTATTTTTTAAAAGGTGGGCAAAGGCTTCAGCATTTAAACTACGGAAGTGATTGTCAAACTTGGCCACGGCAATATAGTCGATGCCCAATTCAGTCAGATATTCGACTTTTTCCCGCAAAGAACTGATACGTGGCGGGGCATCATAACCTTTAAAAAATTCCAATGGTTGAGGTTCAAACAGCATCACCACCGTTTTTAGTTGTTGTGCGGCAGCCACTGCTTTGAGTTGTTGAATCATCGCCTGATGACCGACATGCACGCCATCAAAATTGCCAATGGTCACGGCAGTTTGAGCTAAGTCGGTGGTAGAAGATAAAGCATTCAGGCGGAGCAGCTGCATGGTCGAATGAAAGTTGAAAATTTGTAAGAGCTATATATTGCCATATTCTCGCGCTTTCGTCTTGTTGTTGTGTTTTTAACCTGAAAAATTATCGAAAAATCAGGCAAAATCCGACAATTTAATCTGCAAATCGCAATCGGGTTTGCACCGCATTCAAATTTCTTTTCTAATGGGGCGGTTTTAATGAACTGCACGAGTAGATGGCTATGAATTCTGATTTTGCTTTAATTATGGCATTGCCCAGTGAGTCTAAAGGCTTGTTTGAGCAAGCTGGGATTCAGGTGCATTACAGTGGCATTGGTAAAGTGAATGCCGCATTTAAAGCCTTTGAAGTGATTCAGAAAACAGGCTGTAAAACCTTGCTCAATTTAGGCACTGCGGGCAGCTCCCATTTTGATGCGCATGCTTTGGTGGAAGTGAGTCAGTTTGTACAGCGAGATATGGATGTTTCACCGTTGGGTTTTCAGGTGGGGGTGACGCCTATGGATCAGGAGCATCCTGCAGAAATTGAGCTGGAACGCTATTTTGAGCATTTACCTAACGGAATTTGCGGTACAGGCGATAGTTTTGAAACGGGGACACCGAAAGTGCCGTGTCAGCTGGTCGATATGGAAGGCTATGCGATTGCCAAAGTCTGTAAAAAACTAGGCGTGCGCATGTTGTCGGTCAAATATATTACCGATGGTGCCAATGATACGGCACATTTAGACTGGGAAGAAAACTTGTTGCTAGGCGCACAAAAATTATTATCGTTATATCAAAGTGTTAAGTAATACAGTTGCCCAAAACGCCACGACCCGAGTAAAAACTAGGGTCGTGAGCTAAATTCGGATATTTGTTCAGGTTGGCGCGATTATTCTTGCGCTTCCTGTGCTGGTTCAGCCGTGACAACAGTTGCTTCTGTAGCATTGATTTCGTCCTGACGCGGCATAATACCGTAGAGCATCATGTGAACTGTATGTTGCAAGACACGTTGCAACATGCTGCGGTTGCGCAGGGTTTTACCTGTCACCATTTCCATTTGCGTTGCAAAGTCGGCATAGTTTTGGGTAATCGCCCAAATATTCAAAATAAGCAATTCAGGATCAATCTGCTTAGACAGTTTGCCTTGCTCTTGCCACATGGTAATGACTTTGGCTTTGCGTTTGACCAGTTTTTTCAGAGGGCCTTTTAAAATTTCCTGAATATGTGGCGCACCTTGAATCACTTCTAATGCAAATAGACGTGATGCTTTCGGCTGAGTACGTGAAACCTCAATTTTCTGTAACAGATAATTGGTAATCGCTTCTTCTGGCTCAAGTTCGGCTTCAAGCATTTGTAAAGGCGCAAGCCATTTTTGTAGTACTGTGGTCAGTACTTCAACATAGAGCGCCTCTTTATTTTCATAATAATAGAAAATATTCGACTTATGCATTTCTGCAATTTGTGCGATTTCATCCAAACTTGCACCGCTAAACCCGTATAAGGAAAATACGTCGAGTGCAGCATTGAGAAGCTGATGGCGTTTTTGTGTACTCTTTTTTTGTTCCATTCGTAATTTTAAAACAATGAAAAAAGGGAATTATTAATTGTACGGCAAATCGTCAGTCTTGTGCATCATTAAAAGATGTATTTTTAAAATATTTATAATTTATTCTGTAGTTTAGCTATTAAATCCGTGAAAAGCATGATTAGAGAGGGGGAGTATCTCGTTTTTGTATTTCCTGACTGAATGAATAAGTTCTTTGAATTTTCTATATAAATGATAAAAGTAAAGTTTTCTTCTGTCTTGTATCAATTTTATTTAAAAAAACTAAACAGTGGTGTGAGTGCTGCCAATTTTGATCATCCCTACACTGTCGTGCTGACAGGTATAGGTGTGATGACCTGATTTAATCGGCAGCATGTTCCACGTGAAACATTTCTGGGTTTTGATTGTGCTGTGTCATTCAGCGTACCAAAAGTTTCGCTTAGAGCCGTTTTTTACACACAATTGAGTTGCGTTGATAGTTATATAAAGCCTGACGTGCATCGGGTAAATCATCGACACTGGCAGGTGCAAAGCCCTGTTCTAAAAACCAGTGTGCGGTGCGAGTGGTTAAAATAAATAATTGCTGAATACCCATGGTTTTGGCTTTATCTTCTAAATAATCCAGAATTTGGCGACCACGGTTGGATTTACGATAAGCAGGATGCACCGCGACACAGGCAATTTCGGCCGACTTGAGTTCATGACCTGTGGTCGGAATGGGGTACAAGGCGGCACAGGCGAGAATCATGCCGTCACGTTCAATCACTGCAAATTGTCCAATTTCATTTTCCAGACGCTCACGTGAACGATATACCAACACGCCTTCTTCTTCTAAAGGACGTAATAAACGAATCAAACCGCCTACATCCTGAATATTGGCCGTACGCACTTCTTCATAATGTGCATCACTCACCATCGTCCCTGAACCATCACGGGTAAACAGTTCTTCGAGTAAAGCACCATCGTAGGCATAGGAAATGAGATGTACCCGATGTACGCCGTTTAATGAGGCATCTTGGGCTGCATTTAAGTGTAAAGCCAATTCAGGATGATGTCGCTGAGCATCTTCAATATATGGATTTAAATGTTGCGGATGAACTTCACGTTGCAATTGACCTTCGGCATTCTGCAAACCGTGCTGCGCGCCTAAGAAAATCAGTTTGTCAGCTTTTAATTGAATGGCAGTTTTAGTTGCCACTTCTTCAGCCAACAAGTTAAACACTTCACCTGTGGTGGAATAACCTGTTGGACCGAGCAACACAATATTATGATTTTCTAAATGGCGTTGAATGGCATCGACATCTACAGTGCGGACTTCGCCAGTCAGTTGATAATCGACCCCATCACGAATGCCATACGGTTTGGCGGTGATAAAGTTACCCGACACCACATCAATCCGTGCGCCGTACATAGGGGAGTTAGCTAGCCCCATCGACAATAAGGCTTCAATTTGCAGGCGAATTGAACCGACAGCATTCATGACACACGATAAAGATTCACGAGTGGTGACACGACGTTGCAAATGAAACGGTGTATCAATTTGGCTGAATTTTAAGTTTTGATTAATTTGTGGACGCGCACCATGTACCAAAATCAAACGAATACCAAGCGAGTGTAGTAGGGCAATATCATGAATAATGTGCTGAAAGTTTTCATGCAAAACCGCTTCACCATCGAACATAATCACAAAGGTTTTATTGCGGTGGGCATTGATATAAGGCGCAGAATGTCTAAACCAATGCACATATTGTAAGGTTGTGCTGTGCGGGTTTTCAGTTGGAGTCATTCGTTGGCCTGCTGTAATGATCGATGGTGCTGTCTTTGATTCTAATCAAAAAATTCTGCAGCGGAAGACTAAATATAAAAAAACACCTGAATGGTGCTTCAGGTGTTGTGGAGAAATGCTATTTTTCAGCTCAGGCTGAACGGTTTTAGCCAATAATACGAATAATACGCTGGGTGCGCTCATTAATCAGCACATAGTCACCGTTGACTTTATACCACTGCTGATAACGACCTGTGTTGGGTAAACGACGTGCTTCACGATCACTGACTTTGTAGCGGTTCGCATCATATCCGCGTGGGAGGTTTTGACCTACACGCCAGTCACGACTTGGATTCACGCGTTTTTGATCATAACGCTTTTGTTCCCACTGTGCATGATGACGTGGATTGTCCCAACGCTTGTCGTGATGTTTATAGGTGGCACTCGCTTGATGACGACGATCATCATAACGATGGTCGGGTGCTGCCATAGCCGATGTTGCCATGATTGCGCTTAAAGACAGTGCTAAGGTGCTGAGTAATTTTTTCATGGGATTTACCTTCAGTTTTAGATATGGGGTAGATGTGTCCAAATTAATCAAATACTCAAGATAAACGATGGTGGAAATTGAGGTGAATTGTGAATTTTATGGAGAAAACAAGGAGAGCTCGAGCGGGATATTTCACAACAATAAGATGAGTGTGAGCATCATCCTATAAAAAAGCCCAAAGTGGACTTTGGGCTATGGATTTAGAGCTTGTGTATGTACAGCAGTAGGTCTATAAACCTGCGATACGCAAAATCTGGTGATTTTCGACATCGACCAAAATGTAGTCTTGGTTGATTTTATACCATTGTTGTTTGCGTTCAGGGCGGGGCAAGTTATGTTCCTGATAATCGACTTTATAACCATTGCCACGATAATGCTGCGGCATGACATAACCCGTTTGCCATTTATGTTGCTGTAGACGTTTTACACCACGTTCTTCACGCATGCGGCGTTTGTCTTGCATACGCTCTTCAGCATCGGCACGAAATTCACGTTTATTTTGTGCTTGGTGACGAGGATGGTCAGCTGAGTCTCGATCAAATTGAGGAGCGGCAGTTGCAAAATTGCTGCTTAGTAAAGCACTGAAAGACATTGCCAGAACTGTCAAAATCTTTTTCATGTAAACCCCTCATCTTTTATCTCTATTTCACAGTTCATACTTTAGCCATTAAATGCAGAGAAACTGTGAAGAAAGCACATGAATTTTTTAAATACGCATCTGCAGGATGCGGCATGGTATTGATTCTATTATGCGACAAAATACGAAATTTAGTAGCTATCGCTCAGAAAATAGGGGTGGGATGATTTTTCTTGTGCTAAGGAAAGGATGAGACATCACCATAGCAGCGTACTGCTATGGTCTGCTTTAGTTCCAATGTTCAGTTAAGCCTTGTAAAGATTGCACAGCGATGGCAACACATTCGGCTGTTTCACGATCATCCAAAGCCACAATTAAATGCTGACCTAATTGCAAGCTTTCAATACTTTGAATCACGGCAGTTTTACGTTGAATATCAGTCATCACAATTTACCTAATGCTTGTTGTGGAGATACATCAAGCATAGGTGATGTATATTGATTTGGAAAACCGTATAATTTTATAAAAACAATCCAATAAAACGATTATTGCCACCGTTGCCATGAGTTTTGCTTAATAGGCGTAGTTTAAATCGGTGTAGTCGGTCAATGATTTTTGAATATGTGCATTGATAAATTCGCGTACATCTTCAGTACTCATTGGTGCGCCTTGCTTGCTAATCACGTGTTCAATTTCAGGTTGCCCTTCAATTTTAATACGATAAACAAAGTTTTTAACCACTTTGTAGGCATCGTCCAGTTTTTCAATGCCTGTGACATAGTGGTAAGCATGTTCAAAATTAAGGTCGGTATGTGAAAATACAAACTGATCAAACAGTTTGATTTTCTGACCGTTGTCGAGTGCCTGAATGTCATCTACGATGCTGGCTTCAAACTTCATGCCATATTTTTCAGAAATAGGCTGACCATCAATTAGTAAAGACACCATACCATCTTCAAGTGGTGTCACGGTGATGTTGTTTAATTCAGTCATGTTGCTCTCTGCATCGTTGAGGTTGAATTGAGATGTGGAAGCATGGTAATCAGGCTTTGCATTGCCAAAAATAGGCAGGATAGAAACCTGAAAATGCTTGTGCGATGCCATTTTACCGCAAATCAATGTGCAAAAATTGGCAATATGCTAGGTTAAGTCCATAAAAAAGGAAGCAAGCGCTTCCTTTCTTCGGATCAAACGACAGAACTAATCCTGTGCATCAATACTTTGACCATTCATGTGCAAGCTGTCATCGCCCATTAAATATAAATAGGCAGGCATGATGGCATCGGGTGTAGGTAAAGTTTTTGGATCTTCATCAGGATAGGCTTTGGCACGCATGGCAGTGCGGGTTGCACCCGGGTTAATGCAGTTGTAGCGAATATTTGGATGTACCTGTTCTTTGGCAAATAACTGGCTCACCGCTTCAATTGCAATTTTAGACACCGAATAAGCACCCCAGCGTTCACGTGCTTCACGACCTACACCTGAACTGGCAAACACGACTGAAGCATGTTCCGATTTTGCCAAAAGTGGTAATAATTCCTGAGTGAGTACAAATGGCGCACGTAAATTCACTGCCATGACGTCATCCCAAACATCGGCAGGGTAATTTGCCAACTCAGTCCGTTCGCCTAAAATGCCTGCATTATGCAAAATACCATCCAAACGTCCGAATTGTTTGTCTAGGGTATCGACCAGTAATTCATAATCTCGTGGTGAAGCACTTGAAAGCTGCAGCGGCAAAATAGCAGGTTGTGGTGCGCCTAAACTTTCGATTTCATCATAAATCACTTCAAGTTTATTTAAGGTACGACCATGCAGCACTACGGTTGCTCCGTGTAGCGCATAACTGAGGGCAGCCGCTCGTCCAATACCATCACCCGCACCTGTGATCAGGATAATACGATCTTTGAGAAGATCGGGGCGAGGTTGATATTCTGAGTATTTCATGGGCATCCCTCCTGTTCATTTCTTATTGCTTATGGGTTGAGTTTCATGTCATCGCTTTACAGGACTGATTCAAGCATTGGCACTGCTGTTTTGCGTTGCAGCTTGCAGCACCAATTTGTCTAAAACCGTATGTAATTCAGTCACTGAATCCACTATACAATCTGCTTGCCATGCTGTTAAGTCATCTTTGTGTTGCAAGGGTAAATAACCGTATGCTGCCAAAATGGTATACATATTGGCGTTACGACCTGCATCGATATCACGTGGATGATCGCCCACATAAATACAATGTTCTGGGGCAATTTCAATCTGTTTGGCCGCCAAATACATAGGTTCTGGGTCTGGCTTGGTACGGCTAACATCTTCAGGGCAGACCAAAACTGCACAGCGTTCAGTTAAATTCAGTGCTTTGAGCAGTGCTTCGCTGAGCCAGCGCGGTTTATTGGTGACAATACCCCACGGAATTTGACGCTGTTCCAACGCATCAAGCAGTGGATACATGCCTTCAAACAGATCAGTTTCGACTGCAATATCTGCACCGTACAGGTCTAAAAAGCGTTGTCGATGGGCCAAAAATACAGGGTCATCTACCTCAAGTTCTGGATAGACCAATTTGACCATCGCCCGCGCACCTTCAGATACCTGTGTGCGAATGGCGTCTGCTGCCACAATCTCACAGCCTTTATCGCGGCACATATCTTGAATGATGCGAATAAAATCTGCAGCGGTATCAATTAAGGTGCCATCGAGGTCAAATAAAACCGCCTTCATTCTGTTGCCTCATTGACCGTGTAGACCATGTAGTTCACATCAACATTAGGTGCCAACCAATAGCGTTTAGTCAGTGGGTTGTAGTGTAAACCCGTCATATCTTTAAGTTTTAAACCCGCTTGGCGAATGTCGTGTGCCAATTCAGACGGTTTAATAAATTTATGATAATCGTGTGTGCCTTTGGCCAACATGCGCAGCACGTATTCTGCCCCAATAATGGCAAATAGGTATGATTTAGGGTTGCGGTTAATGGTCGAGAAAAATACATGACCGCCCGGCTTGACCAGTTTTTGGCAGGCTTGAATAATCGAGGCCGGATCAGGTACGTGCTCTAACATTTCCATGCAAGTCACCACATCGTATTGACCAGCTTGCTCATCTACCAATTGCTCAACAGGAATTTGGCGATATTCAATATTGTGTACGCCTTCTTGTTCTGCATGCAGGCGTGCCACGTTTAAAGGTGCTTCGCCCATATCAATTCCAAGCACATTGGCACCGCGACGAGCCATGCTTTCTGCCAAAATACCACCACCACAGCCGACGTCTAGCACTTTCTTGCCTGCCAAGCCGCCTGCGTGCTCATCAATCCAGTTTAAGCGCAGTGGATTAATCATGTGCAGGGGACGGAACTCGGAATGCTGATCCCACCATATGGCTGCAAATGCTTCAAATTTGGCAATTTCTTGTGGATCAACATTCAAATGCGACATGGGTGCCACCTCAATTGGGTCGTGATAATTGGAAAAATAGATATAAACCCTAGTGTAGCGTTAATTCTAAAAAAAGCGATAAAAGCTGTAAAAAAGTTCACAGAAGGAAAACGAAATCAGCATAATTGATTTATAGTGTTGCCATACACTAAACAGAATGATTTAGAGGATTATAAACGCAATGAAAAAATTCCTTTTAGGTAGTTTGGCAACTGCCATCTTTGCTATTTCTGGTAGCACTATGGCGGCAAATTTTGTAGCAGGTAAAGATTATAGCGTTGTCGCCAACCCGGGTAAGGTTGATGTACCCGGTAAAATTGAAGTGCGTGAGTTCTTTTGGTATGGCTGTGGTCACTGCTTTACTTTAGAACCATATATGCAAACATGGTTACGCCAGTTACCTAAAGATGTGAATTTTGTGCGTACTCCTGCAGCCATGAATCCTGTTTGGGAAATGAATGCACGTGGTTATTATGTGTCTGAAGCTTTGGGTGTGCGCAAGAAAACTCACTTGCCACTTTTCCATGCCATTCATGACAAAGGTCAGCAAATTTTTGACCAACAATCACAAGCTAAATTCTTTGTGAAATATGGTGTACCTGAAGCGAAATTTAACAGCATGTTTAACTCGTTTGCGATCACCTCTAAAATTTCACAAGCTAAACAATTGGCGCGTCAGTACCAATTGACAGGTGTACCTGCGGTGGTGGTGAATGGTAAATATATCGTTCAAGGCGATAACGGCAAAGTGATTCAAGTAGTGAACTACTTGGTTGATCAAGAGCGTAAAGCTAAGAAATAAGCAGATGCAATAACAAGATGATGCAAGGCTGAATCAGCAGCGCATCGCTAAAAACCGCAATGATTGCAACGTCATTGCGGTTTTTTTAATGCAGGTTAAAAGTGTGTTGTATGTTTAATCTGCGACAGGCTGCGGACGTTGCCAGTGGCAAATGCCACGAAATAATAAATGTACTTGAGTAATGGTTTGTTGAATAAAACGCTGCTGTTGTTCAGGTAATTTTTCGGCTTCAAATTGGCGTTCTAAACCAATCCAGCTCATTGCCCAATTTAACGATAAATTAATTAAAATATTGGCCAGAATGTGAAAATCTTCAGCATGCTGAAAATGTTGTACGCTTTCGACCCGTTGTAAATCATTAGCTAAATCTTCAATTAAAAAATCAATTTCACGGGCGATGGCTTGCCGTAAAATGGTCGAACCGCCCCAGCGTTCGGCAATTAAAAAAATCCATTGTTGTGGATGTTGATCGACAGATTTAAAAAATAGGGTCAATGCCTTTTCGGTCTGTGCATCGGGTTGGTATAAATAAGCTTGTCCCAACTGATACAAAATACCTTTAATGTGCAAGGCAACTTGATCGACCAAATCTAGCCCCAACTCATCCATATCTTGAAAATGCCGATAAAATGCGGTGGGCACCAGTCCAATCTGTCGTGAAATTTCTCTTAAGCTAATGCTGCTAAATGCACGTCCTGCGCTGCTGAGTTGCAGCACTGCATCCATAATTGCCTGACGACTTTGTTGTTTTCGTTCTTCCCGAATCGACATTGTATTTCCTGATTCTGCCAGTGCCGCGCAGTCTAACAAAAACCTGTGTTTCACGATAATACTAAAAGATGAATGAAGCCACTTTGTAAAAATACAGGCAAAATTTACCGAAACAGCACACGTCAAGCTTTGGAAAAGCGACCTGCGCTGTGGCATCTGTTATACTTGCGGGCAATTTATTTGAGCCAAAAATAAGGACACATTATGCGTATTGACCAACGAGCTTTAGATCAATTACGTGAGGTAAAAATTACCCGTAACTATACTCGCTATGCTGAAGGTTCAGTGTTGGTAGAGTTTGGTCATACCAAAGTTTTGTGTACCGCAAGTATTGATAACTCTGTACCGCGCTTTTTAAAAGGGCAGGGACAAGGTTGGGTAACTGCAGAATATGGCATGTTGCCACGTTCAACTCATACCCGTAGTGACCGTGAAGCGGCGCGTGGTAAACAAAGCGGACGTACACAGGAAATTCAGCGCTTAATTGGTCGTAGCTTGCGTGCCATGGTCGATTTGAAGAAACTGGGTGAAAACACCATTACCATTGACTGCGATGTGATTCAGGCCGATGGCGGTACCCGTACTGCAGCCATTACAGGTGCAGCAGTGGCATTGATTGATGCTATGAATGTGTTGCTGGAAAAGAAAAAAATTAAGCATGACCCATTAAAGGGTTTGGTGGCTGCAATTTCTGTGGGCATGTACCAAGACCAAGTGTTATTGGATTTGTGCTATGAAGAAGATTCAAATTGCCAAACTGATTTAAACGTGGTGATGACACAAGCAGGTGAATTTATTGAAATTCAGGGTACTGCTGAAGATAAGCCGTTTAATCGTGTGCAATGTAATGCCATGTTGGAAATGGCAGAAAAAGGTATTCAGGAATTGGTAAAAAAACAGCAGCAAGCTTTAGGTTGGTAAGCTAAGCTTTTTGATGTTTTTCTGCTGTTTAAGAGCGCATCTTCGGATGCGTTTTTTTATGGATGAGATTTAGATTGCGATAGGAAGCGTGAAGCAAAAAGCTACAATATTGCAGGATGCGTTCTTTTAAGATGGAAAACTGTATGCAAAGAGCCTGAATGAAAAGAGGAGGAAAGCATGAAACTATTGATTATTTTAATGTCTGCCATGATGTTGTTTTTAACTGCATGTGATTCACGTACTGAGCGTGAAAATGAAGACAATCGTAGTGTACTCGGTCAAGCTTCTGACAACGACAACGACAACGACAACGACAACGACAACGACAACGACAACGACAACGACAACGACAACGACAACGACAACGACAAC
>NZ_KB849690.1:21747-124868 GCF_000368785.1 Acinetobacter towneri DSM 14962 = CIP 107472
GACAACGACAACGACAACGACAACGACAACGACAACGACAACGACAACGACAACGACAACGACAACGACAACGACAACGACAACAAGGACGATGATTAAATTCAAAATTGAGGCATAAAAAAAGGAGGCTCATTTGCCTCCTTAAAATCAATTTTTGGAAAAAATTAAGGGTGCAGATTGCACCCTTAATTTTAAAAGTAATCGTTTACGCATTAAAACGCATTGATAAATCCACAGCTTTGACATCTTTGGTTAAAACACCCATCGAAATATAATCTACGCCTGTACTAGCCACTTCACGTAAATTTTCAATGGTGATGTTGCCCGACGCTTCAAGTTTACAACGACCTGCCACATGCTTGACCGCATCAATCATTTGTTGCTGGCTAAAGTTATCCAACATCACAATATCAGCTTTGGCTTCAAGGGCTTGATTTAGTTCATCCCAAGTTTCCACTTCAACTTCTACAGGTTTGCCCGGAGCAATGGCATGTGCTTTGGCAATTGCCTGAGTAATGCCGCCTGCTGCCATAATGTGATTTTCTTTAATCAAAAAGGCATCAAATAAGCCTAAACGATGGTTTTGTCCACCACCGACCGTGACAGCATATTTTTGTGCAATGCGTAAACCCGGTAAGGTTTTACGGGTATCTAGCAGTTTGGTATTTAAGCCTTCAAGTTGTTGCACATAGGCTGCGGTTTTAGTCGCAACAGCAGACAGGGTTTGCACAAAATTCAGCGCAGGGCGTTCTACCGTTAACAGGCTGCGTGCAGAACCTGCCAATTTCAAAAAGGCTTCATTGGCAGCAACGTGGTCGCCATCATTTTTTAACCACGTGACTTGCACATTGGCATCGTATGCTTGAATCAGGGCATTTACCCACGGTTGACCTGCCAAAATCATGTCTTCACGGCTAATAATGGTGGCAGTGGCCTGCTCATCTTCAGGGGTCAATAATGCGGTAATATCACCATCGCCAATATCTTCTTGCAAGGCTTGCTGAATATTGATTTGGATGGATTGTTCAAGCAAAGCTGGAGAGATGCTCATAAGATTTTCCGTGTCGATCTTGCCCATGAAAATTGCGCGTTATATTAACACTGTTCTGCGTCAGGATGTGTTTTTTAGCCACGTTCGGGTGTAATTTAAGATGTTCATTGTCACGCGTTGGCATTAAACTGAAATTTCTGTTCTATTTTTCTATTCTAATGGTTTGGGGATTGCCTTATGCAGCATGTGCCGTCGTTTCAGGTGGTTGAGGGTCAATTACAAGGGGCAAGACAAGTCCCATCTCCGAATTTCAACGCCCGTCCGACAGACCAAGAGATTCAATTGCTGGTCATTCACAATATTAGTTTGCCGCCGTCACAATTTGGTGGTGGTTATATTGAGCAATTTTTTCAGAACCAAATGGATTGGTCGCAGCATCCTTACTTTCAGACCATTCAGGGCCTGCAGGTTTCGGCACATTTGTTGATTTTAAGAACAGGCGAGGTGCTGCAATTTGTTAATTTTGCAGATCGGGCGTGGCATGCGGGGCGTTCTAGTTATTTGGCACAGCCTGAATGTAATGACTATTCAATTGGGATTGAATTAGAGGGCAGTGATGACTTGCCTTTTGAAACAGCGCAATATCAGAGTTTGGTGCAGGTGGTACACAGTTTGCAGCAGGCCTATCCGAGTATTCAACAGCATATTGCAGGACATTCCGATATTGCACCAGGACGTAAAACTGATCCAGGGCCGTATTTTGACTGGCAGTATTTTCGTGAACAGTTATCTCAACTTAAAGCTTCGACATCACAGGAAAAATTGATCAATCAATAACAAAACTTTGTTGATGCTTTGATTACAATAGCGACTAAATTTTTAATTGGGTGGTAACGATGGCGCTTTGGCGATCGACCTTTATTGTCAGTGCAATGACCATGCTGTCACGGGTGCTAGGATTAGTCCGTGATGTGGTATTGCTGAATGTGTTTGGTGCAGGTAAAGATTTCGATACCTTTGTGGTGGCGTTTCGTATCCCCAACTTTTTCAGGCGACTGTTTGCCGAAGGGGCGTTTTCGCAGGCATTTATTCCTGTATTGACCGAATATAAAACCAGCCGCACTCATGCCGAAGTACAAATTTTAATTAGTCGGGTTTTTGGCTGTTTAATGACGGTAATGACAGGGCTAACCTTTACCGCCATGGTGGCTGCGCCTGCGGTGATGTATATCTACGCACCGGGTTTCCATAGCGACCCTGAAAAGTTTGCGCTAGCCACCGATATGTTCCGCCTGACCATTCCTTATTTGTTGTTTATGTCGCTGACGGCATTTGCCAGCAGTATTTTGAACAGCTATGGCTCATTTACCACGCCTGCCTTTGCGCCTGTATTGCTGAATGTGGCGATGATTGCAGGTGCATTATGGCTCACACCGTACATGGCAGAGCCGATTATGGCACTGGGTTGGGCGGTGATTATCGCGGGTGCTTTACAACTTGCGATTCAAATTCCAGAACTATGGCGTAAAAAGCTGCTGATTCCCCCTAAAGTTGATTTCAAGCATGAAGGGGTGGATCGGATTATGAAGCTGATGCTGCCTGCTTTATTTGGGGTATCGGTCACGCAAATTAACCTGCTACTCAACACCATTTGGGCATCTTTTATGCAGGATGGTTCGGTGTCGTGGTTGTATAGTGCGGAACGTATGACAGAGCTACCTTTGGGCTTAATTGGTGTAGCGATTGGGACGGTCATTTTACCGTCACTGTCTGCGCGTCATGCAGAACAAAATATGGATAAATTCCGCGGCATGATGGACTGGGCTGCACGGGTGATTATTTTGGTAGGTGTCCCTGCCAGTATTGCACTGTTTATGTTATCAACGCCTATTATCCAAGCCTTGTTTGAGCGTGGTCAGTTTAGTTTTAAAGATACGCAAATGACCGCTTTGGCCTTGCAATGTATGAGTGCAGGGGTAATTTCATTCATGCTGATTAAAGTCTTTGCACCGGGTTTTTATGCACAGCAAGACACCAAAACACCAGTACGTGTGGGTTTAATGGCTGTGGCTGCCAATGCGATTTTAAACGTGTTGTTTATTGGCTTCTTTAAACTGATTGACTGGCAAGCTGAACACATGGCATTGGCACTGGCATCATCAGGTTCGGCTTTGGTGAATGCAGGCATGTTGTATTTCTATTTGCATCAACGCAAGATTTTCCGTTTTGGTGCGCACTGGAAAAAACTCATGGTGCAGTTTGCAGTGGCAAATGCCGTGATGATTGCTGCGTTGTGGTATGCCTTAACTTGGTATAACGGTGATGTATCACAATGGATGCGTGTGGCAGAAGTCACTGCGCTGTGTGTGGTGGGCGTAGTGGCCTATGGGGTTGGATTGTTGGCAACGGGTTTTAGACCACGTCATTTAAAACCTTAATGAAGCGAAGTTGATCTGAAAAAATACCGCAATTTAAATTGCGGTATTTTTTTGTTTAAAGATGATGCGGCTTTGGATTATTTTACAATTTCTAAAAGTTCCACATCAAAAATAAGCGTGCTGTTTGGCTCAATTGCATCGCCTGAGCCAATTTGACCGTAGGCTAGAGCAGCAGGAATAAAGAAGCGATATTTGGCACCGACTTTCATTAGCTGTAAGCCTTCAGTCCAGCCTTGAATGACCTGACTCACCTGAAATTCAGCAGCCTGATCACGAGCAATGGAGCTGTCAAATACCGTACCATCAATCAGGCGACCTTCATAATGGACTTTAACGGTAGAGGTGGCTTTGGGTGATTTGCCCGTACCTGCCTGTAAGACTTGATATTGCAAGCCAGACTTGGTGACTTTGACCCCTGCCTTTTTGGCATTATTGTTTAAAAAGGCTTGCCCAATTTTAGCATTGCTATCGGCTACTTTTTTAAGCTCAATCAGTTGTTTGGCTTCGGCTTGCTTTTTGAATTGAGTCAGCACTCGTGCCATTTCTTCATCGCTTAAACTGGCGGCTTGGTCTTGTGTTGCCATTTTTAAGCCAGCAATGAAGGCTTCGAGATCAATATCTTTTAAGGTTTCCGCATTGCTGCGCCCCATTAAATAACCAAAGCTATAACCGACCTGATCTGCAACAGGACTTTTATTGGTCACGGTTTTGGCAAAACTGCCACTGCTGAGCAGTGCGATACACACAAGGGCAAGGTGTTTTTTCATTCTTTTCGTCCTAAGACCATACAGGAGAGCCAAGCTCTCCTGAAAGGGTGATGTTGTTATTTCACTTCAATCAGTTCAACATCAAAAATTAAGGTGCTGTTGGCAGGAATCATGCCTGGTACACCTTGTTCGCCGTAGCCCAGTTTCGATGGAATATACAGCGTAGCTTTACCGCCTTCCTTCATGAGCTGTAAACCTTCAGTCCAGCCCGGAATGACTTGATTCAGTGGGAATTCAATTGGCTCACCACGTTGTACCGAGCTGTCAAATACTTTGCCATCGACCAGTTTACCCGTGTAGTGCACTTTGACCACAGAGCTTGCCGTTGGCTGTTTGCCTGTGCCTTCTTTAATCACTTGATATTGCAAGCCAGAAGCTGTGGTTTGTACGCCTGCTTTTTTGCCATTTTCAGTTAAGAATGAATCACTGGCTGTTTGCGCAGCTTGCGCTTGAGTGGCTTGTTTTTGTTGCAACTCTTGCTGGAATTGCTCATAGGCTTTTTGTAATTCTTCTTCGGTGTAGGCAGGTTGTTTACGCGCATGACCTTCACGCACACCTGTTACAAAGCTGTTGATGTCTAGCTCTGGTGGGGTTTGATGTGCCACTTCATAACCCAAAGCGTAGCTGATTTTTTCAACCGCAGAAGCATTTGCCGACGCTTTAGAGGTCGCCACTGCTGGGTTTTGAGAGGCATAATAAACAGGAACAAGTGCAGCACCGCCTAAAATTACAGCAACAGCGATGGGTAAGGCTTTACTCATAGGTTTTCTCAAATTCATTTTATAGTTAAAAAAGCAGCATTCATCTTAGCAGACTTTTTCACAGACTTTTCTAGTTTGGCACGTGGCTTTGCAGCCTGTGTCGATTCAACTTTTTAATATATGCTGCTTACGCAGTTTATTCTATAACAGACTGAATATCTAAAACATTTTTTATACATAAATCTTGCCCATCTGAGATGAGCAAGACCGTTAAATTGGGCAAGATTTAACTTAAAAATCAGTCAAAGTCGGCCTTTAACACCACCCGATAGCGTGCCTTGCCCTGATGCAAATGTTCAATTGCCTGATTGATTTGTGACATCGGAAAAACTTCCACCTGTGGGGCAATCTGTTTGCGTGCGGCAAATTGTAGTAATTGACGCAGCGCTGCAGGCGAACCTGTCGATGAACCAGTAACCGATTTTGCACCGCCAATTAAGCTGCCCGCCTTAATTTGCATGGGTTCTAGCGCTACACCTAGCATGTGAATAGTGCCATGTGGTGCAAGCGTACTTAAATAAGCATTCCAGTCCAAGCTTACGTTTACCGTACTTAAAATCAGGTCAAACTTGCCACGCTGGGTTTTAAGGGCAGCAGCATCACGGCTGTTCACTACATGGTCTGCACCCATAGCCAGTAATTCTGCGGTTTTGTCTGGATTGGAACTGAACGCCGTAATTTCACAGCCCCATGCTTTTAATAATTTGATGGCGATATGCCCCAAGCCACCAATACCAATCACCGCAACATGATGTACTGCCTGAATTTGATGTTTCAAGATCGGATCAAATACGGTAATTCCACCACAGAGCAAAGGCCCTGCACTGACAGGATCGACCTCATCGGGTAATGGAATGACCCACTGCCAACCTGCACGGACTTTATCAGCAAAACCACCTGCATGTCCCACAATGGTTGCGGTGGTGCCATTGCTGCACAGCACTTGTTCGCCTGCAATACAGGCATCGCAGTGTTGGCAACTGTCTGCAGTCCAGCCAATGCCTACACGTTGCCCCACGGTTAAACCTTTGGCTTCACTGCCCAATTGAGTAATCGTGCCAATAATTTCATGTCCTGCCACCACAGGATATACCGAGGAATGCCAGTCATTTTGAATGACTGAAAGATCGGAATGGCATAAGCCACAATATTCGACTTTGACTTCTACCTGATGCGCCTGCAGTTCACCCGCATCAAATTGATAGGCTTGCAGGGCTTCACCTGCCTGCATTGCGGCATAGGCTCGAATGGTATTACTCATATTGCACCGTCCTTGTCATAAGGCTGACTGTATTGATTGGTGATCTTGCTATTATGGGTTGAGCAGTTTTGAATACTAAAGCTTGGATGTTGCTTTAAGATGTTGTTTTAAAGTGACAGTGATTTTCATGATCATCGACCATGCCTACAGCTTGCATAAAAGCATAGCAGGTGGTCGGGCCTACAAATTTAAAACCATTTTTCTTTAGGGCTTTCGACATGGCAACACTAGCGTCGGTTTGTGCAGGCGCAAGACGATAGTCAGGTACATCATTCCTAATAGGTTGCTGTGCAACAAAACCCCAAAGCCATGTCACGACGTTTATATCGGCGTCTTTTAGTTTTTGCCATGCACGTGCGTTGTCACGAATTGCTTGTAATTTACCTCGATGTCGAATCAATCCAGCATCTTGTAATTTGAGCGTAAGATCATCATCACTAAATGCGGCAATTTCAGCAATGCTGTATTGGAAAAAATGTTGACGATACGCCTCACGTTTTTTTAATACAGTAATCCAAGACAAGCCTGCTTGCTGTCCTTCCAAACACAGCATTTCAAATAAATGTGCTTCGGCAAATACAGCTTGTCCCCACTCTAAATCATGATAGGCAATATAGAGCGGATCATCGGAACACCAACCACAGCGTTGTATCGTCATGGGTCATGCTCCTTGTTGAATAGATAGCTGAATAGATGTGAATGGGACAGGCTTAAAGCTGAAATGCTGCCCATTGGTCATGTTGGTTATCCCAATAATATAGTTCTGCCTGTTGCAGATCGTGAAAGGAAATCCAGTTGTCTTTACCGATTTTATCTGAATAGCCTGTGCTGATGAGCAGGGCATCTTCAGTAATTTCCATGACCCAGCCTTGATGGACTTGTCCTGCCAATACAATTTTTTGTTGATTGCCAGATTCTGCAAATTCCACCAATCGATTTATCAAGGCTTCAGACATGAAATGTTCCTAACAAAATTAACGTAAATAAGGATAAGGATTGACCGCACCGCGTCCTTTACCATTTAAATAAAGTCCGTAATGCAAATGTGCGGCAGTGTGTCGGGCGTTGCCTGTATTGCCGACATAGCCAATATGCGCTCCAGCCTTGACATAATCGCCCACGTTTAAACCGCGTTTGTGCCCATCTAAGTGTGCATAATAATGCCAAGTGCCTGCAGGCCCTAATATCCAAATTACTTTACCACCTAAGCGATTATCGCGTAAGTCTGCAATTAAACCTTCTGTAGCGCTATACACTTTGCTGCCTTTGGCTGCAAGAATATCAATGCCTTCATGCAAACGTCCGCTACTACGAGATGCACCCCAAGTGTCATTCAACTGATGCGCTTTAATGCCCTGCACAGGAATGGGCAGGCGAGTTTTTAAACTCATTTGATTGAGTTTTTGCACCAAGGCAGGCGGGAGTGGGGTACTGGGACGTTTCGGTGCAGAACTACAGGCCGCAATCAATAAGGTAAAGAGTGACAGGCTTAAAACAGCAATCCATCGAAACATAAGACATCCTTGTAATGGCAGTGAAAGCAAAGATTTCATTCATCACGATGCCTGACTATGTCACAGATTGATTGCCGAGATCAATTTTTTCATGGCCGTCGGAATGCCCAAATCGCTAGCTTGTTGCGGACTATACCAATTTGCATTCAGTTCAATTGCCAAGTGTTCTTGTAGATCAGCATCGACCTGAAAACACAGTGCTTCAAGCTGCCAAGTGAAATGGGTAAAGCTATGCGAAATTTGTGCGCGTTGCTGTACCTGTTTAAGGCCCAAGCTTTGACACAGTTGCTCAAAAGCCTGTGCATCTTCAATAACAGGCAAACACCATAGCCCGCCCCAAAGTCCTGTATTGGGACGTTGTTGCCATAACCATTGATCTGCGCATTGCAGCACCAAGACTTGTGCAGATTTAACAGGCACGGCTTTTTTCGGTTTTTTAAAGGGCAATTCCTGCTCTAAACCTTGTTGATGTGCTTTGCAGTGTTGTTGCATCGGGCAATATAAGCACAGTGGTTTTTTGGGGATACAAATGGTTGCGCCCAAATCCATAATGGCCTGCGTATAGTCATGATTACGTACTTCGGGGCAGAGTTGTTCTGCCAGTTGCCACATGGCACGTTCATGTACAGGTTTGGATAAATCATCTTCAATAGCAAAAAAACGTGCTAAAACCCGTTTGACGTTGCCATCCATAATGACGCCGTATTGGCGTAAACCCAGCGACATCATGGCACCACCCGTAGAGCGACCAATGCCCGGCAAAGCCATCCACTGTTCGAGCGTACTTGGAAAATGTCCTTGCTGTGCCACAATGGCTGCGGCTTTATGCAAGTTGCGGGCGCGGGCGTAATAGCCTAAACCTGCCCAATACGGTGCAACTTCATCCCAAGTTGCACGTCCTAAATCTTGCACTGTCGGAAAGCGCTGCAAAAAACGCTCAAAATATTGCAATACGGTTTTGACCTGAGTTTGTTGCAGCATGATTTCAGACACCCACACCGCATAGGGATCATCGGCGACTTGCCACGGCAGGTCATGGCGTCCGTGTTGATCGAACCACGTGAGGAGAGCATCAGAAAATGAAAAAGCAGTCATGCGAACCCAGTTTGTAAAGTAGCGGCCTAGTATAGCCAAACTGGCGCAGGAATGAGGTGCATAAAAAAGAAGATGACGCAGCATCTTCTTTTATTTGGGCTTGACCCTGTTGAGAGAAAAAAGCAGTCGCTTAGATTTGACCGCTCATGCCCCAACGGTTATCCAGTTTTAAGGTCTGACCTTCATAACGCGGAATAATGTGGATGTGTAAATGCTCAGATTTGGCATCGAATACATCGCCATCATTAAAGCCAATGTGAAAACCCGCAGGCTGATGACGTAATTGCAACTCATTGCGCGCCAGTTCCAATAAAGACAACAGGCTTTTACGCTCTTTGTCGGTGACTTCAAAAAAAGAACCCACATGACGTATTGGAATAATTACGCAATGTCCTTTAGACAGGGCATTCGGTTCAGGCAAAATCACCCCAAATTCATTTTTTGCCAAAACATCGTAATCATCATAATTGCAATAAGGGCATTGCTCAGTCATTGTTATATCCTCTTCTTTAAAATTTTCTTTGGCTTGCGTTGAGTATATGCTGCGTTATATGTACAGCAGATTAATTGGCCAAACGTCGATCTAGCACTTCATACATTGCCGCTAAACCTTGCTGCTCTGCAGAAGCGTTGTAGCCTAAATCTACACCGTTGGCTTTAGCACGCTCATCGGCTTGAGGGTTACTGAAGCCGTGTTTGGCATCTTCAAAAATAATCACTTCATGGTCAACTTGTGCCGCATGCATTTCTTCACGGAAACTTGCTACATCTTCTAAAGTCACCATGCTGTCCAGTTCACCATGCAACACCAAAATCTCGGCTTGTACCTGACCTTGTTGTGCAGGGGCTTTCGGGCTGAGGTTGGCGTGGAAGGTCACCACTGCTTTTAATGCTGCACCAGAACGAGCCAAATCCAGAACGACTTTGCCGCCATAACAGAAACCAATTGCAGCGAGTTTATCGCGATTTACTTCAGGTTGGGCAGCTAAAGTGTCCAAAGCTGCAGACGCACGAGTCACAATTGTGTCAGCATCTGCAAAAGTTTGCATCATCCATTCATTGGCTTGGGCTGCGGTGGTGGTGACTTTTTTATCGCCATACATATCAATCGCTAAGGCTGCAAAACCATGTTCAGCCAATTCACGCGCGCGTTGTTCGGTGTATTCGTTACGTCCCCACCATTCAGGTGCGACAATCACCCCCGCGACAGCTTGTGCTGTTTCTGGTGCAGCAAAATAACCGATCAGTTTGCTGCCATCTGCAGCCGTATATTCAATTTCGCGAGTTTTGATTGCTAAAGCCATGCCTTATTCCTTATCGTTTTCAATGCCATGATTAAAGCATAATAATATGGCACGCATTTTTAAAAACAGGGTAAATACTGCCTATAAATGTGAGAAAATATTTTTAAAATAGCCAAATTGGCATTTGTTGCGTAAAAAGCGGACATAAAAAAAGAAGGAAAAATCCTTCTTTTTTATCTGATTTTTAGGAATTTATAGACGAGGTCACTAGATTTTTCCGCGAGAGAGGAAACCAACAATTGCCAAAATCACAGCAATCACCAATAAAATAATGGCAAAGTCTTTGGATAAACCTGCGACACCACCAAAACCAAGTAAACTCGCGATTAACGCAATCACTGCGAAGATTATAGCCCAACGAAACATAATTGTTCTCCATGTGTTTTTATAGCTTCTGAATTTAGTATAGGGAGCTGAACGCAGCACACTGTTTTGTTTTTGTGTATTAAATGTTCAGTTGTTTGAGTTAAGTGTTTGATTCATTTAAAGACTAAACAAAAGCAACAAGTTGAAACAAGGCTGTTATAATGACGCAGTTTTGTTATTTTCTGTGCGCTATGTCTGATCAATTACGACCTGAATTTTGGAAAAACTATCCGCTGAATGCCTTAAATACTGCGGAATGGGAAGCCTTGTGCGATGGTTGCGGTTTATGCTGTTTGGTCAAACTAGAAGATGAAGACACGCAAGAAGTGGCCTATACCAAAGTGGCGTGCAAGTTACTGGACTGTAACACAGCACGTTGTTCAGATTATGCCAATCGCTTTGACTTTGTGCCCGATTGCATTCAACTTTCCCCCGAAAAACTAGAAAAAATTCACTGGTTGCCGCCAAGTTGTGCCTATCGTCGTTTAAAACAGGGCAAAAATTTGCCATCTTGGCATTACTTAAATACGGGCTCACGCCAAAGTGTGATTAAAGCCAAAAAATCTGCGGCAGGGCGTTGTATTTCAGAACTGGATGTTGCAGAAGAAGATATAGAAGATTATGTGGTGCGTTGGGTGCGTTAATTCATACTGCAGAATAAACTTTGAATCGTGTTTTAGCGATAAATCGGTACGATTAGAAATACTCCAAAGCTTGAGATCATAGTAGACTAGGTTGAAGTCAAGTATAGAAATAACAAGATGTCAGAGAGTCATATTCCACTGCCTGAGCGTTTGCGTCCACGCGATTTATCGCAAATTATTGGTCAAGATCATCTTTTAGGTGAGCAAGCGCCGTTACGCCAAATGATTGATCAGGGGCATTTGCCTTCAATTATTTTCTGGGGGCCACCAGGGGTGGGGAAAACCACCATCGCTTTGCTGTTGGCGCAGGCGGTAGATCGTCCTTTTATCAGCCTTTCTGCCTTGAATACTGGGGTCAAAGAGCTGCGTGAAATTATTGCCGAAGGCGGCGATTTGCTCACACCAGTGGTGTTTATTGATGAAATTCATCGCTTTAATAAGTCGCAGCAAGATGCCTTATTAAATGCGGTGGAAAAGGGCAAAATCACCTTAATTGGTGCGACCACTGAAAATCCATCTTTTGAAGTCAATAGTGCGCTGCTTTCACGTTGTCAGGTCTATACCTTAAAGGCTTTAGATGCCGATTCGATTCAGACTTTGCTTACTCAAGCCATTCAGCAAGATCAATTCTTAAAAGACCGTTATATTCAGATTGAAGAATTTGATGCTCTGATTCAGTTTGCTGCAGGTGATGCACGCAAGGCTTTAAACCTACTGGACTTGGTGGCAAGCACCTTTGAACCCGAGGTGGAAAATATCATCACCAACGCGATTGTGGTCAAGGTTGCGCAACAAAACATTGCCCGTTATGACAAGTCAGGCGAGCAACATTATGATTTGGTATCGGCTTTTATTAAGTCAATTCGTGGCAGTGACCCCGATGCTGCATTGTATTGGATGGCGCGCATGCTCAAAGGCGGTGAAGACCCGAGCTTTATTGCGCGTCGCATGTTGATTGCTGCTTCGGAAGATATTGGCAATTCAAATCCGAATGCCTTGTTATTGGCAGGCGAGTGTTTCCGCTCGGTACAAGTGCTGGGTATGCCCGAAGCGCGGATTATTTTAGGACAATGTGCAGTATATTTGGCAACCAGTGCCAAAAGTAACAGTACTTATTTGGCAATTAATAAAGCCATGGATTTGGCTGAAAAAACCGCCAACTTACCTGTGCCACTGCATTTGCGTAATGCACCGACCAAACTGATGAAAGAACAAGGCTATGGCGTAGATTATTTGTATCCGCACAATTACCCAGAGCATTTTGTGCTACAGGACTATTTGCCGCCTGAACTGAAAGGCACAAAGTTGTATGAGTCGGCACGTAATAAACGTGAAGTGGAAGGTGAGCGTTTACAACAACGTCGTTGGCAGCAGACTCAATCCTAAGCGATTTGGTATAGCTGAAAAGATATTTGTAAAAGTATTGGCATAAAAAAAGCTCAAGAATCAACTTGAGCTTTTTTAGATTTGTTTGCAGCCTTGAGTGCTGCATTCAAAGGTTTAAAGCGGTTTGATGTTTACAGCATTCGGGCCTTTTTGACCTTGCGCAATGCTGAATTCAACTTGCTGACCTTCGTGTAAAGTCTTGAAGCCTGAGTGTGCGATTTCGCTGAAATGCGCAAACACATCTGGACCAGATTCTGGTTGAATAAAACCAAAACCTTTAGTTTCGTTAAACCACTTTACCGTGCCTTTCATTGTCGGATTTGACATAGGGAAATATCCTGCTGAATTTTAATATGTTGCAATCTAAAAAAGATTTGGAATAACTGGGAAAAAGATGCGACTTAAAATCTGAACAAACGAAGGATTACAAAATAAAACTACGGACTTAGACGATTAAAACGAACTTCATATTTTTCTAGTATGACAACAAGCATACACGGAATTGCAGAATACACAATTTAAATTCAGATAAATTTAAAAATAGGCAGACAGACTGGGCATTGTGGATGGGGCGATTTTTTCAAAGATTTGGTTTGTAAACCCTGTTTGGTCTACAGCAAAATACAAAAAACCGAGCAATGTTGCTCGGTTTTGGGAATTCAGCTTTTAAAATTGAAAAGCTTGAATTAGATATTGTCTAAGTCGATGCCTAAACGTGCAGCAACTTCTTCATAAGCTTCAACCACACCGCCTAAACCTTGACGGAAACGGTCTTTGTCGAGTTTCTTCTTGGTGTCTTTGTCCCATAAACGGCAACCGTCTGGAGAGAACTCATCACCCAACACAATACGGTCGTGGAATACACCAAACTCAAGTTTGAAGTCGACCAAAATCATGTTACCTGCATCAAACAATGCTTTTAATACATCGTTGACTTGGTAAGTTAATTCTTTCATTTTTGCCAATTGTTCAGCATTGGCCCAACCTAAAGCAATCGCTTGAGATTCGTTTACCATTGGGTCGCCAAGAGCGTCATCTTTAAAGAACAATTCAAATGTAGGTGGGGTCAGTTCTTTACCTTCTTCTACACCTAAACGACGGCAGAGTGAACCTGCAGCGTAGTTACGAATAACGCACTCTACAGGAATCATGTCTAACTTTTTCACCAATACTTCGTTTGGTGTAAGTAGTTTTTCAAAGTGAGTTTCGATACCCGCTTCAGCCAATTTTTCCATGATAAAGGCGTTAAAACGGTTGTTCACCTTACCTTTACGATCTAGTTGTTCGATTTTTTCGCCATTGAACGCAGAGGCATCATCACGAAAGACTAAAATCAGGTGGTCTGCACTGTCTGTGGTATAAACAGATTTTGCTTTACCAGTATAGAGCAAGGTTTGTTTTAACATGAGGGAACCTTTTTCAAAAAAAAATGCCTAGTACGGCTAGGCTGGCCAATTTTGGTAAATCTGGGCCAACAGATCTGCAGCTTTTTCTTGATCTGCAAAGCTGTTATCGGCATTGAATACAGCTAGGTTGTTGCTCGAACCGACAGAGGTCAATCTTAAGACATAAATCTGTTGATCGACCTTAATGGTTGCCTCGTAACGGTTCTTACTTTGACCAACAATGCTGTAATTCAGACTGCTGAGGGTGGCAAGTGTGTATTGCCAAATTGTAGCAGAATTTCCATCAATTTTGAGCAACGGATTTTGGTTTCCGTCAACTACGGGTTGAGGACGTCCAATTTGCGTACTGTCTTGAACTGTGTTGCTGCTGGCTTGCATGGCTTCAGGACGTGGCATCGCAAAACGGTTGCCACGTGCATTTTCAAGCTTAGGTGCATTTGCCGTTGCTAAAGGGTCAACGCTTGGTGCAGGATACAACGGTGTTGCAGGTCGAACCACAGAACCTTCTGGATATTGAAGTGGTGCTAAAGTAGCGGCGTCTTTATAGTCCAATGAACCATTATTGATGGCAAGAGAACTACAACCAGCCAAACTCAATACTGAAAGTGCGGCGATAAAACCAAAACGTAATTGCATCATACTAAGCTCTTTTATTGAATGACACCCGCAGCCTGAAGGGCTTCGCGTAACGGTGCACGATATTGTTCTGCAAGCGGAGTTAATGGCAGGCGAATTCCTGTACCAATTAATCCCATTTCATGAAGTGCCCATTTCACAGGAATTGGGTTCGATTCACAAAATAGAATATTGTGTAAATTTGCAATCGCACTGTTTTGTTGCTCTGCACCTACAGCATCACCTGCGATTGCAGCCGCGCAAACTTGGCTCATGGCTTTGGGTGCAACATTGGCAGTTACAGAAATATTGCCTTTTGCACCGTGCAGCATCAATTGATATGCCGTAGCGTCATCGCCTGAGTACACCACCATGTTTTTGCCTGTTAAGCCAGCCAATAATTGCTGACCGCGTGGCACATCGCCTGTTGCATCTTTTACGCCCACAATATTTGGGATGTCAGCAAGACGGATGACCGTTTCATTTGACATATCTACACCAGTACGACCCGGTACATTATATAAAATGATAGGTAAATCAACTGCTTCTGCAATTGCTTTATAGTGCTGGTATAAACCTTCCTGAGTTGGCTTATTATAATAAGGCGTTACCAATAAGGCCGCATCTGCGCCCAATTGTTGTGCTTCTTTGGTCAGTTCGATGGCTTCATGCGTTGAGTTTGCACCAGTACCAGCAATGACAGGAATACGCTTATTTGCGACGCGAATAATTTCTGCGATCACTTTGGTGTGCTCTTCCATACTTAAGGTCGATGCTTCACCAGTTGTACCTACAGCAACAATACTGTTGGTACCTTGTTCTATGTGCCACTCAACGAGCTTCTCGAGACCTTTCCAATCTACGCTGCCATCTTCTAACATTGGGGTGACAATTGCGACAATTGAGCCTTGAATGGTCTGTGCTTGCTGAGTCATTTTTTAAAAAGATCCTATTTTTCCATCCACAGAGGTGTAGAAAAGGTAGATGTGGATGGTTGCAGTATTTTGATTTGGGTCAAAATTCAATCAAATTGATTAAATAATGCTTAGCCAAATTATGACTGATTCAGTGTGTCAGAACAATATGCTTTCGTCAAAGCAAACAGAAACTTTGTGAAGTTCAGTAAAAAAATGAATTGAACAGGTATTTGTTTTCACGATAAAAAGCAAAAACGATCGCAGCAAAGCTGAAATGATTTTCTGCAGGTATTTAGATCATGCTACGTGAGCCATTTTTAATGCTGCAGGCTGAAATTTGTCGCTGAAACCATGATTATTATAGAAAAAAACACTCAATTCAGAGTTTATAGCTCTTATATCTGAGTGTTTTAATCGGAATATATGGGGTTTTTGCCTTTCAGATTAATAGCTTTTAAGTCTACTCTGCTTCATGCAGGCTTCTTAAATAGTGAGAATTTTCTAGCGAAATAGTGGTATTTATTCAAAAAAATGATGGGAACGCAGCTGAATTATTGTTTTTTTCGCTATGTTTTTTTGCCGCACAATTTATTTGTACTGTCTTCTGATCTTCAAAAAATCACTTTGGTCTAACACTTATTGATAGCTATTGCTGCTGTTTAAAACTGCGCAAGATGCAGGCTTTCACATGGCTATCTAATTCTAGTAGAGGGACCCAATGGATAGATCAACACAACATACAGATCAACGGCATGCGGTGATTACCGTTGCGATCTGTTTTTTAATTGCAGTCATTGAAGGCCTAGATATTCAGGCAGCGGGTATTGCGGCTGCGGGTATTCGTGAACATTTTGGACTAGACAGCTCACAACTTGGGGTGTTTTTTAGTGCGGGTATTTTAGGTTTATTGCCTGGGGCATTGGTTGGTGGACGATTTGCAGACCGTATTGGTCGTAAAAAAGTACTGATTTGGTCGACTGCGGTATTTGCCTTATTTACTTTGTGTACCGTTTGGGTCAATAGCTTTGAAAGTTTATTGGCGGTACGTTTCTTGGCGGGTGCGGGCTTAGGTGCTGCTATGCCAATTTTGATTACCTTGGCTTCTGAAGCAGTTTCACCACAAAACCGTGGTCGTGCTGTGGGCTTAATGTATTGTGGTATGCCTGTGGGTGCAGCCATTTTATCTTTAGTGGCCAGTACAGATTTTGGTTCAAACTGGAAAAACATTTTCTATTTGGGCGGTTTGCTTCCGTTTATTGTGATTCCGTTGATGATGTGGTTATTGCCAGAATCACGTGAGTTTTTAAAAGCACAAGCAGCAGGCAATCATTTGGCCGCACAAAATGCTGCGCCTAAAGCATCTTTTAAAGATTTATTTAACTCACAAAACTTAATGCGTACCTTATTTATTTGGGTGAGCTACTTCTTTACCTTAATGGTGGTTTACATCATGTTGAGCTGGTTGCCATCTTTATTTATGGAATTGGGTTTCTCACGTAAAGAAGGCAGTACAGCACAGTTCTACTTTATGGTGAGTGCAACTGTAGGTACCGTAATTTTAGGTATGCTGACCGACCGCTGGAAAAAAGCCTACGTTATTTTGTTGATGTACGGTGGCATTTTGGCAGGCTTATTTGCACTGAATGCAGCAGGTTCACTGACCCAAATGTATATGGCATCGGCCTTGGTGGGTGCATTCGTGATTGGCTGTCAGGGCGTGTTGTATGCTTTTGGTAGTATTGTTTACCCAACAGAAGTGCGTGGTACAGGGGTAGGTGTGGCTTCTGCCGTTGGCCGTGTAGGGGCAATGCTTGGTCCTGCAATTGCGGGTCAGTTATTGGCAGCAGGCTTTGGTGCGGCAGGGGTCGTATCAGCAGCCATTCCTTGTATCATTATTTCAGCAGTTTTCATGTTGTTATTGGTACGCCGTATTCAAACTGTTTAAATGGATGAGAACAGTTTGAAGTCAAAATAGCCCGCAATGCGGGCTATTTTTTGTTTTGATTGAAAATTTTGAGTGAGCAAACCGCTTTGTTTAGTGTGACAAGTACTGTCGTACAGCTGCCTATTTGATCGGGGTACATCCACCACACAGCGTATAATAAAACGTAAAAAACAGTTAAAAAAATAAGAGTGTGATGGACATGAAACAGAAAAAATTGATTGCTGAGTTTCAGGTCAGCCAACAGCAGTTTTCACTGTATTTGGTTGAATACGAATTTATTTTAGAACTTAAACGCAAGTTTCAGGCAACACGGACATCCCCAAAACAAAACGCATGGCTGGCGTTTGCAGATCAAGTCACTTATGAAGATGTCAATGCTGGGATTGATGCCTTTCAGGTTATGTCTTTGGCTAGACAACATTTGGTGAATTATTTGACTCGGCATCCACTGCCTTATTTTTATTTCCATGCGGCCACAGCACGTAAAGCCAAAGTCTATCCGCGCTTTGTGCGGCAGTTATTGTCACAACTACCTGCCTATCAATATTGTGTGGAACAGGGTTCTTTTTATTTTTATCAAAGTGATACAACTCAGGTTTAAATTTCAGCTATGCTGATGGCAGTGTTTAGCTTTGAAAAGGAAACAGCATGCAGCAGGTCAATAGCGCCCTGATTGTGGTGGATGTGCAAAACGGATTTTGTCCGGGTGGAAATTTGGCCGTTGCCGACGCCGATCAAATCATTCCCTGCATTAATGCGCTTGGGCGCGTGTTTCATAATATTGTGATTACGCAAGACTGGCATCCTGCAACGCATGTATCCTTTGCGGCAAACCATGCGGGCAAGCAAGCTTATGAACAGATTCAGCTCAGCTATGGTGAGCAGGTACTTTGGCCTGTGCATTGTGTGCAAGGTACGTCCGATGCTGAACTACACCCAGACCTAGATTTACCAACAGCACAACTGATTATTCGCAAAGGTTTCCACCCTGAAATAGACAGTTATTCTGCCTTTATGGAAGCCGACCGCAAAACCACAACAGGATTAGCCGCGTATTTAAAGGCGCGTGAGATTGATACGGTTTATATTGTGGGCATTGCCACCGATTTTTGTGTGGCATGGACGGCAATGGATGCTTGCCAGTTAGACTTTCAGACTTATGTGATTGAAGATGCCACCAAAGCCATTGATCTAAATGGTTCTTTGCAGCAGGCATGGCAAAAAATGCTGGCACATGGTGTGCAGCGGATTCAAAGTGCAGATATTTTAAATTAATGTCAGATACATGGTCTAAGATAAAAGAAGTCACTAAAAGTGCTGTTTTGCTATAAAAATGTATTGAATGTAAGATAAAACAAACAAAATCAATTTTTTAGATTGACCTTGTACTGACGAAATGTTCTGCAATTGGTTGTGAGTGTAACATGATTGTCATAATCTCTACCTACCATGCCTGCACTGAGGCGAAATAAGCAGACTGTCCCAAAACAGCATAGAGAAGATATGGAACACTTTCAGCATTCATCTGATACTTATTTTAATCGTGAACTTTCCTTAATTGAGTTTAACCGTCGGGTCTTGGCGCAAGCATTAGACCCTGATTTACCTATTTTAGAACGGTTGAACTTTTTAATTATTTTTTCACGTAATTTAGATGAGTTTTTTGAAATTCGAGTTGCTGGGCTAATGAAGCAGCTCGATTTGAATGCGATTACCCGTACCCCAGATGCAATTCCAACTGAACACGTGTTGGCAGAGCTGTCAGATAAAGTCCATCAGGCGGTCAAACAGCAATATGACACCTTGAACTTTGCAATTTTGCCGCAGTTACAAAGTCTGGGGATTCATTTTATTCAGTTTCAAGACATTCTAGATAAACATAAGGCTTGGATTGCCGACTATTTTGCGCGTCAGGTACAACCAGTTTTAACGCCAATCAGCCTTGACCCTTCGCATCCATTTCCACGTTTGGTCAATAAAAGCCTGAACTTTATTGTTAGTTTGCAGGGCAAAGATGCCTTTGGGCGTGAAATTGAAATGGCGATTGTGCCTGCGCCACGTTCATTACCACGTTTAATCAACTTACCTAAAGAAGTTGCAGGCAGTGCGACAGAACACATTTTCTTGACGGCTATTATTCAACAGCATATCAATGATTTATTTCCAGGCATGAAAGCTACAGGCTGCTATGCATTTCGGGTGACGCGTAATGCCGACCTGATTTTGGCAGAAGATGTTGATGATTTGGCGGTAGCCCTTAAAGATGAACTTTCATCGCGCCGTTTTGGTCGCGCAGTGCGTTTGGAAATTGAAGATGACTGCCCGCAAGACATTATTGACTACCTGCTGACAGAATTTGATTTAGATGAACAGCAACTGTATCGGATTAGTGGCCCGATTAACCTGTCGCGTCTGACCAGTAGTTTTGACCGACCTGAATTGAAATATCCACCTTTTGCACCTGTGATTCCAAAAATATTTCGGAAGCAAAAACCGATGTTTGAGATTCTGAAAAAGCAGGATGTGTTGCTACATCACCCATTTGACTCTTTTCAGCCGGTGATTAATTTACTCAAAGAAGCGGCGAAAGACCCAAATGTGTTGGCGATTAAGCAAACGCTGTATCGTAGTGGCCCAGATTCTGAAATTGTGCAGGTACTTGCAGAAGCCGCACGTAATGGCAAAGAAGTCACTGCCGTGATCGAGCTACGCGCACGTTTTGATGAAGAATCCAACATTATGGTCGCCAACGTCTTGCAAGAGGCAGGCGCAGTGGTGGTGTATGGCATTGTCGGCTATAAAACCCATGCCAAAATGATTTTGATTGTGCGTCGTGAGCAAGATCAGTTGGTGCGCTATGTGCATTTGGGTACAGGCAACTATCATGCGGGCAATGCACGTATGTACACCGACTATGGTTTGATGACCACACATCCTGATATTTGTGAAGATGTGCATCGGGTGTTTCAGGAACTCACAGGCATGGGCAGATCGGCAAAATTAAAAAACTTGCTGCATGCACCATTTACCTTGCACAGTGAATTGCTCAAACTGATTGAACAAGAAATCGGGTTTGCACAAGCAGGCAAAGCTGCCCGAATTATCATTAAAGTCAATGCATTGACTGAGCCTGAGTTAATTACGGCTTTGTACCGTGCTTCGCAGGCAGGGGTACAGGTCGATTTAATTATCCGCTCGATTTGTTGTTTGATTCCAAAAGTGAAAGGTATGTCTGAGCGTATTCATGTCCGTTCGATTGTGGGACGCTTTTTGGAACATACCCGCGTGTATTATTTTGAGCATGGTGGTGCAAAAAAATTGTACTGCGCCAGCGCAGACTGGATGGGGCGCAACTTATTTTCACGGGTGGAAACTTGCTTCCCTATTTTGGATGAGAAAATTAAACAGCGTATTGTAGAAGATGGCTTGCTGAGTTATTTGCATGACAATCAAAATGCGTGGGAGCTACAAGCCAATGGCGAATGGCAGAAAGCTGCTGTGGTGGGGCAGGCTGCTGTACACAATGCGCAAATGTATTTGGTCGAGCAGAAGCAGTTGAATGTGTAAATTGGGCTGCAGTAAATGGATGTGATCTAGCATCTGTGAGTATAAAAAACCTGAGTATGTGTGCATACTCAGGTTTTTATGCTTTTAAGGCATCTCATGGATTATTTTAAGAAGCTCTTGAATGTTTGCCTTTTAGAATTTCAGTTCGCAGGCTTTGCGCCAACTCAGCCGATTGGCTGTCCATGCCATTAACCATAAAGGCATGGCGCATCAGCACATTGGTCGGATTTGGCATACTCACCAATTCATAATGCGTAGACAGTTCATCTAGTAATTCATTCGGTAAATGCACTGCATTTTCACGAGCAGATAATTGATGCACCAAACGCTCTGCTGCCTGCACTGCAGATAACTGCATGGCTTCGACTGCGGTTGATAAACCACTGCGAGTTTGCAACACAAAACGCTTTTCTTCACGATAACGCTTATACAGCACTTCAGACAATAACTGGAACACCGTGCCAATCATGGCCATACAGGCTGCTGCATTTGGTGTATTGGCTGCAATACTGAGTGTTGCGCCATCTTCATGGAATGGTTGTACTGTTTGAATGTCGGAACGGTTTAACTTGTAGTGTTGTACGCACAGTTCAATGCTTTTGTTCAGGAAAATCTGACATAAGCTAAAATAAGGCACAGACACACTTTGCGTGACCGTGTCTAATAATTGTTTCGGGTCATAAAACTGAATATTCAGCGCAATGTTGTTTTGCTCTTGGCTTTGCTCAATGGCTTTGTTTGCTTTAGGCGACATCACAGGTTTAGGCTGTTGCTGTGCCTGCGCAAGTGCCAAAGCCGTTTGATGTTTTTCTTGTTCAAGGGCTTGCGTCAATAATTGTAATTCGTGTTTAAGGCGAGATTCATTATTAATGCGTGCTAAATATTCACTACGACTTGGACGGGCAATCGCGCGATAAGCCAACCATAACAAGCCATGAACCAATAATGATAAAAGTGTCGCTAACCATTGGGTACGCAGAATTTCACCAATACTTGGCTGAATTAAGGTAATTTCAATGCTGCCGACTTTCTTTTCATTGATGATTGCATCGCGGACAAAGACTTCACCTTCACGGGTACGTGACTGTCCACCTGTCGCCAAGACCTGATTTTGCGCATCTAAAATACGAATAGAAGCAATGCTTGGATTGGTGGCATAACGATTCACCAATAATGCCAGTGATACTGTATTGGCAGGTTCCAGCTCAGAAAGGCTGTCTGTGACCAGTTGGCTGGTCATTAACTGCCCCTGATTGGCGCGGTTTTCATTTAATTGGTGTGTTGTTGCAAGCACCAATAAAAAGGTGTGAAAAGCAAAACTTACAATCAATAGGCTAGCAAATAGCCCTTGTCTAGGCGCATTCAAGGTAAAACTTCCAAGGCATTTATATTCAATTTAGATTATGATTCTCACAATAGTTGTAGCTCAGACCCGAGTCAATTCATGCGAGAAATCATTCTTATATCATTTTTAGGACCTGACCAACCTAATCAGTTTACTCGATTAATGCAGGTATTGTCCGCTCATTCCTTACAAATTTTAGATGTTGGCCAAGCTGTTATTCATAATCAACTGACTTTAGGTATTGTTGTTGCATCAGAAGACCAGACTGCAACTGCTTTAGCCATGAAGGAGATTCTGATTTTAGCACATGATATTGGCTTAACTGTGCGTTTTAAACCAATCTCTGCAACTGAATATGAGCAATGGGTCAAAGAAGGCGGTCGTACCCGTTATATCGTGACTGCACTGGCACCAGAGCTGAATGCCTCACATTTACAGGCGGTCACGCATATTGTATCTAGCCAAGGTTTTAACATTGAAACTGTAACCCGTTTGTCGGGTCGCCCACAGCTTAATGTAGCCGAAGATGAACCTAAACGTGCTTGCATTCAGTTTGGATTAAGTGGACAAATGCTAGATGCAGTTGCCATGCGTGCTGCGTGTTTAAGCCTGTCGAATGAACTGAGTGTGGATGTCGCGGTACAAGAAGACAATGCCTACCGTCGTAACCGCCGTTTGGTGTGTTTTGACATGGACTCAACGCTCATTGAACAAGAAGTGATTGATGAGTTGGCGATTGAGGCAGGTGTGGGCGATCAGGTGGCGGACATTACCGAACGTGCCATGCAGGGTGAACTGGATTTTCAGCAAAGTTTCCGCGCGCGCGTAGCATTGCTCAAAGGTTTAGATGCTGCTGTGTTGCCTAAAATTGCCGAACGTCTGACCGTGACCGAAGGTGCTGAACGCCTGATTTCAACCCTGAAATCTTTGGGTTATCGCACCGCTATTTTGTCGGGCGGTTTCCAATATTTCGCAGAATATCTGCAGGAAAAATTGGGGATTGATGAAGTGCATGCCAACATTCTAGATGTGGAAAATGGCATGGTTACAGGCGAAGTAAAAGGTCACATTGTGGATGGTGCGCGTAAGGCATTATTGCTACGTGAACTGGCAGACAAAATGGGGATTTCTTTGGAACAAGCCATTGCGGTGGGTGATGGTGCGAACGACTTACCAATGCTTTCTATTGCAGGTTTAGGTGTGGCGTTCCGTGCTAAACCGTTGGTACGTCAAAACGCCAATCAAGCCATTTCAAGCGTGGGCTTAGATGGTGTGCTGTACTTATTGGGCGTGCATGACAAAGACTTGAACCGTGCCTAATATGACAATTCAATGAAAAAAACGCAGCAGTCATGCTGCGTTTTTTGTTTGTATAATCAGCAGATAACGATGAACGGTAAACAAAAACTGTCGATAAAAACCGCAACAGCATTGAATGAAAAAAATATTTTTTAAGGCAAAAAAATAAGGTGTTTTTTTGTAATGACACGCGAATAAAGAGCTAGCTTAGCTTCCCGAAAACTACAAAATTTAAAAAATGTAATGACAATATAATATTGCGACAAGGTGTGTCGCTTTATAAAAATACAAGTCTTTTTTTATCTAGAAAACGCAGCATAATGCAGACATAGAATTTAAATCGACATCCATTATTTATTTAAACGGTATTTGAAGTCGCAGACCAATTCAAAAAGAGGCTGCATCTTTAGACGGAGGTTTTTATGCTAACAGCGAATTTAGCGACCATTGTAGGCTTAAGCCTCGTCGCAGCTGCGTTGATTGCTGTTTTCTTTTCGCCTTATCGTCGCTGGTTAAACTTTATGTTGGCAGGTATGGTGTTTTGGGGTTTATTGGAAGTGGTGCGCTACAGTGTGCAAAGCGTATTTGAACTGCCAATTACCTACAGTTACTTGTCGGCAATTTTCTTGGCGATGACTTTGGTGACTTTATTATTATTACGAGAAGACCGTCGGGCAGAGCGTGCTTTGGCAAAACGTCGCTATATCGAACATACCCCAGTCTATGAAGACGATCAGCAGCAGTGCTCAAGCCGCTAAATCGTACAGACTAAATTCAAAAACTTTAAAAAGATGCAACTGGTTTGCATCTTTTTTGCTTTATCTGTACGGCAGTTTGCGCCATCCAAACAGCGACAAAATTTTAACACCCTCCTAAAGATTGTTATACAAAGCCTTGCAGCAAAAAGCGGGAGTTGTGATAGGATGAGTCTGTTCATTATCCAACAATTACAATAGGCTTCACTGTCATGAAACTTTCTGCAATTCCTGTGGTCAAACTTCCTTTGGTTGATGTCAGCACCGATCCACTTGACCTTCTCGTGGCAGGTTTGGCATTGCGTATGAAACAACTGGCACGTACCAGTCCAAAATTTATTGAGTTGGTGCATGAACGCCAGTTCCGTATTCAAATTGGCACAGACTTGGGTATGGCGCGTCAAATTATTGTCAACAATGGACATATTGACACTGTGGCAGGCGATGCAGAAAAAGCCGATTTTATTTTGCAGTTTGCAGACAGCGAGCAAGGCGTAAAAACCTTAATGAAAGGTGATCCAACTGCATTTATGACAGGCATGCAAAATGGCAGCATTAAAATGGAAGGTGATTTTGGCTTATTGGTGTGGTTTAACCAAGCAGCGAAATTGATTCCACCTAAACTACCAAAACCTGTAAAAGAAAAAATTAAAATGGCACGCCAGTTTATTAAACAAAAAACGGGTAAATAAGCTGCTCAGACCCAAACAAAAACCTCTGATCAATTTTTGACAGAGGTTTTTTTATATGTGATTTACTCGACCTCCAAACAAAAAGTCACAGGCCCGTCATTTACCAAATGCACTTTCATATCGGCAGAGAAAATACCTGTTTCCACCCTGTCAAACTGACTTTTGGCATAGTCCACCAATTGTTCATACAGCGCTTTGGCATCGTTTGGGGGCATCGCAGGGCCAAAATCAGGACGTAAACCTTTTTGAGTCTGTGCCATGAGGGTAAATTGTGAAACCAATAACACACTGCCATTGGCCTGACTGACATTCCAACCCATTTTGCCTTGTTCATCATCAAAAAAACGATATTTTAAAATTTTATCAATCAGCTTTTTGCCTTTCTCAAAATTATCGTCTTTGCCTAAGCCCAAAAATACCAAAATACCCTGTTGAATCTCGCCAGTGATTTCACCATCGACCACGACTTTGGCTTCAAGAACTCGTTGTAATAATGCGCGCATGGGGGACTAATTTTCTCAGTGTGGGGGATGGCTGCAGATTGTAGCAAACTTAGGCACTTTGGCGTGCATTAACATCAATCACGAAAGCATCACAACGGTAGCTGCCCGCAGAGAGGTAAAATATCTTGGGAAGGCTACACTTCAGCAAAGTTGTAACAAGATTGTCGATAAAAGCCCTTTTTTGCTGAATAAAGTATGCTTTAATGCAAGAAGTACCGCGAAATGATGATCCCTATGACCCCCATTATTCAATCTCTGCTCGATACTGATTTATATAAATTCACCATGTTACAGGTGGTGCTGCATAAATTTCCGCAAACGCACAGTGTGTATCAATTCCGCTGCCGTAATCTTGAAGATACCGCGTATCCACTGAGCGATATTTTAGCTGAGTTGAATGCGCAGCTTGATCATTTGTGTCAGTTGAAATTTAAAGAAGATGAATTGCAGTATTTGCGTAATTTACGCTTTATTAAAAGTGACTTTGTCGATTATTTAGAATTATTTCAGCTCAAGCGTCGTTTTATTCACGCCAGTATTGATGCGCAAGGTCGTTTGGATATTCGGGTAGAAGGCCCGATGGTACAGGCCATGATGTTCGAGATTTTTGTCCTGGCAATTGTCAATGAACTGTATTTTCAGCGCATCCGTAATGATGAGGTTTGGGCAGAAGGTGAGCGCCGTTTACAGCAAAAAATTGCCCTGATTCAAAGTTACCAACAGCAGCAACTGCCTGAAGATCCACCATTTTTGGTTTCAGATTTTGGTACGCGCCGCCGTTATAGTTTTGCATGGCAAAAGCACGTGATTGCGGCTTTTCATCAAGCTGTACCTGAAGTGTTTCGTGGTACTAGTAATGTACTGTTGGCTAAAGAATTAGGCATTACCCCAATTGGGACAATGGCACATGAGTTTTTACAGGCATTTCAGGCGCTAGATGTACGTTTACGTGACTTCCAAAAAGCCGCACTAGAAACTTGGGTGCAAGAATATCGGGGTGATTTAGGCATTGCCTTGACTGATGTGGTCGGGATGGATGCTTTCCTGCGTGACTTTGATTTGTATTTTGCCAAGTTATTTGATGGCTTACGACATGACAGTGGCGACCCGTATGTGTGGGGCGATAAAGCTTATGCACATTATAAAAAGCTAAAAATTGACAGTAAAACTAAAATGCTGACCTTCAGTGATGGCTTAAATGTCGAAAAAGCATGGGCCTTGCATCAGTATTTTAAAGACCGTTTTCAGGTTAGTTTTGGGATTGGTACCAACTTAACCAATGATATGGGGCAAACTGCGCTAAATATTGTGTTGAAATTGGTGGAATGTAATGGTCAGTCGGTGGCGAAATTGTCAGATAGTCCTGGTAAAACCATGACCGATAATGACACCTTCTTGGCATATTTGCGCCAAGTTTTTGATATTCAGGCACCAGTTTAAAGACCAACAAGCCTAAAAAACTGAAAAAAAGACCGAAGAAAATCTTCGGTTTTTTTCTAGATTAAAGCATGCGATTGTTAAAATTCTGAGAAAGTTATGAAAAAAACAGCATGCGCCCAAAAATGACCTATACTAAGTTAAAGTGGATTGCCAACCAGACTGAACAGCATAAAAATGAACGCTTCACCATTCGATTTTGGACTGCTGATTGAAGCAGAAGATTTAGTCCCCGTTTTAGGACATGACAAATTACGCATTGTCGATTTAAGCCGTAATTCGGTGTATGAGCAATTGCATCTGCCGCATGCCTTACAGGTCAAACCGAGCATGTTGTTACGTCAGGATGAAGATGCTTCAGGTCTATTGCCTGAACCTGAAGCCTTGCAGGAGCTGATTCAGTATTTGAATATCTCACCTGAGCATCATGTGGTGGCTTATGATGATGAAGGCGGTGCATGGGCAGGGCGTCTGATTTGGAACTTGCACTGTTTGGGCTTTGAAAATACCAGTTTGCTCAATGGCGGTATTCATGCTTGGTTGGCCGCAGGTTTTCCGACCACTTCTGAAGTTGAATCACTGAAACCTGTCAGTACACTTGCTCCTGTTGTAGCGCAAAATCAGTATCGTATTCAATATGATGAATTGTTGCAGAAATGCCAAAACCAGTCGGTACAACTGTGGGATTGCCGTACTATAGATGAATATACAGGGCTGCGTTTGGCTGCACGACGCGGTGGTCACATACCTGGGGCATTGCATTTTGAATGGAGTACTGCCCTTAATCGTGAAAATCATTTAAAATTGCACCCCTTAGAACGCACACGACAGCGTCTGGAACAACTCGGATTTAATCTCAAAGAGCCTGTAGTGGTGTATTGTCAGTCACATCACCGTTCAGGTCTGGCCTATATTTTAGGAAGATTACTGGGTTGGCAAATTCAGGCCTACGATGGTGCGTGGAGTGAATGGGGCAACCGCCCTGACAGTCCTGTTATTACTGGAGAGTTGCCGTCTTGAGCCTCACATCACGTTTAAAAAAACAAATTTTCATTCAGGCACAGCGCGTTGTGCCACAACATCAATTATCACGTGTTGTAGGTAAACTTGCAGCTAGCGAGCATCCTGTACTGAAAAATGCGGTTATTACGGCATTTAAAGCCCAGTATGGCATTGATATGTCATTGGCAGAGCAAAGCAATGCCTTGAAATATAAATCTTTTAATGATTTTTTCACCCGTTCTTTAAAGCAGGGCGTACGTGAAATTGACAGCAATCCGAGCAGCATTGTATCGCCTGCAGATGGTGCAATTTCGCAATTGGGTAAAGTTGAAGATGGTGCTATTTTTCAGGCCAAAGGTCAGCAATTTACTGTTGAAAATTTAATTGCCGACCCGCAACTGGCAGAACCATTTAAAAATGGTCAGTTTGCCACGGTATATTTATCTCCGAGAGATTATCACCGTGTGCACATGCCGTTTGCAGGCACACTGACTGAAACTCTGTATGTGCCAGGTGAGCTATTTTCGGTGAACCAAACCACAGCAGAAAATATTCCGGGTTTATTTGCCCGCAATGAGCGTATGGTGTGTTTGTTTGATACCGAACTGGGTCGTATGGCAGTGGTTTTAGTCGGTGCGATGATTGTAGCGGGTATTGAAACCGTAGCTACAGGCAAGGTGAAACCATCGGGGCGTTTAGAACTGAATCAACACCAATTGTTCCTTGAAAAGGGTGCAGAATTGGGACGTTTTTATTTAGGTTCAACGGCAATTGTTTTATTTGAAGAAAATAAAATGCAGTGGGATGCTGAATTTCGAGCCAATTCGGTGGTGGAAATGGGCAAAGCCTTGGGGCATACCGTTACCGCAGTATAATTTTATGTGTTGAGAAATCAAAAAACGCCAAATTGATTTGGCGTTTTTTGCTTTTAATGAGTAGGATAATTTTAAACATGAACTTAAGTCACGTGGTATAAACGTTCTTTCGGGAACACAACTTTAAAGGTAGATCCTTGATTTTCTTTAGATTCTACTTCTAAGTGTGCGTTGTGCTGCATTAAAACGTGCTTCACAATTGCTAAGCCTAAACCTGTGCCGCCAGTTTGTCGGCTGCGTGCGCTGTCTACACGATAAAAGCGTTCGGTTAAGCGTGGTAAGTGTTTCGGATCAATCCCGATGCCTGTATCTTCCACAGTAAAATAACCTTGATTGCCATCATCATGCCAGCCAATGGTAATCGTCCCACCTTTCGGGGTATATTTAATCGCATTGGTGATCAGGTTGCTAAAGGCACTGGCCAATTCTACATCTGAACCAATCAGATCATAATGACTGTCAATATTTAAGTTGAGCGTATGTCCATAATCGACGTTATAGGCATGTGCATCGTCAAATAATTGATTCATTAAACTTGGCATTTCAATAATTTGATTTTTGGCGATGGTTTTTTCATTTTCCAGACGCGACAGCAGCAGCAGGTCATTTACCAAAGCGTTCATGCGTCGGGTTTGTGACTGCATTTGCTCAAAAGCACGTTTCCAACGCGGGTTAATATCTTCCTGATCGGTAAAGGTTTCGATATAACCACTCAGCACCGTTAGCGGAGTGCGTAATTCGTGTGAAATATTATCGACAAAGTCTTTACGCATTTGTTCTAGGTTATGCATACGCGTCATGTCGTAAGCAAATAACAAACGGCTATCGCCACCAAACTGAGTCATTTTGACTTGCACATATTGCCCTTCATGCACGCTAGATTTCATTTTTAAACCGTCAGGTGCTTGATCAATATGATTAAAATATTCAATAAAACTAGGTTGGCGCAAAATAGTGAGGATGTTGCGTCCACGGTCTAAAGGCTGAATACCCAATAGCTTTTCAGCAGCAGGGTTCCACCATTCAATTTGATGATTTTCATCAATCAGCATCACGGCTTCATCCAACGCCACCAATGAAGACTGGGCGCGATCAATCAACCCGACCATTTCGGCCTGAACGATACGTTCCTGACGTTGTGAGCGATAAACATTGAACAGTAATGCACCCCAAATACCATGCAGATTTGGCGGCACATCATAAGGACGATTGGAAATCCAATCATTAACTAAATAGAGGGAGCGCATTTGCTGAAGAAAAAACAGCAAAAAGGCGAGGCTAATACAAATCCAAAAATACCCAATCCCAAAACCAATCAAGCTTGCAATAATTAGGAAAAAGGCCAATAAACGAAAATCTTGTTTGGCAAAAGTCCATAAACTGCTGTAACGAACTTGTTTGAGGTCACGGGCGAGTTCAGGGACTGGGTAAGGTTCGTACATAAAATAATTTTAGCCTAAAGCAACATCCGCACGTGTCGAGAAGCGATAGCCTGTACCACGTACCGTTTGTACAAAACGGTCTACGCCATACGGTTCTAAAACTTTACGTAAACGACGAATATGCACATCAATAGTTCGGTCTTCAATATATACATTGCCGCCCCAGACTTGGTCAAGCAATTGCGCTCGGGTGTAAGCGCGCTCTGGGTGCGTCATAAAGAACGCCAATAGACGATATTCGGTTGGGCCCATTTCTAAAATATTGTCACCAAAACTAACACGCTGGCTGACTGGGTCCAAAATTAAACCGTTGGCATCAATAGTTTTTTCACCGCTTAAGGCATTGGCACGACGTAAGACCGCTTTAATACGTGACACCAGTTCACGGGTCGAGAACGGCTTAGTCATGTAGTCGTCCGCGCCAGCATCTAAACCTTGAACTTTGTGATCTTCTTCGCCACGTGCAGTGAGCATAATCACAGGAATTTCAGCAAGGTTGTCATCGCGTTTTAGGCGACGGCACAAGTCTACACCGCTGACACCGCCTGGCATCATCCAATCAAGCAAGATAAGCGCTGGACGTTGATCGACAATCATCTGATGAGCTTGTTTTGCATCTTCTGCTTGTAAGCACTGAAAGCCTGCCATATCTAAAGAGGTATGGATCATCTCCCGAATTGGAAGTTCGTCATCGACGATTAAAATGTAGTCATCTTTCACAACGCAATATCCTATAGATGTTAACGGTGGACCGTTTTATTTATGACAGGCTTATTACAAAGATTAATTATGACAGTATCATTGCAGAAAGGGTTGAATGGGCTATTTTTGCAATAATTTGTGACAAAATAGTGTCGATTTGATGAAAAAACTGAACAGATTCAGTCAAAGTAAATAGGGTCTGCTGACACTTCGTCTATGTTTGCGACGTGAGAGATATATCTCGCAAGATTTTTTAGCTGATATAAGGCATGAGGCAGGAAATTTAGTTATTCTAAGTGACTGACTCATAACGCAATAGCGGCAAAAAAATATGCTCGTTCCGAAGGACTGTAGCTAAAACTTTCTCAGATTGCGTTATGAAACTTGGCAATAGACCCACTATTCCCTGCGTTTCATGCCTGATCTGCTCAGTTTTAGCCTACAGCGCAAGCCATTTATGAAATGTCAGCAGACCCCTCTGAATTTGAAAAATATTATGAATATTTTTCGATTTTATGACAATGTCGAAGAATCTTTCACAAAAGCTTGCTCTTTTTCCGAAAAGGTCTGTAATAACGATAAAAATACAATACGGCAAGAAGACAAGACATCTTCCATGGATTGTTTGAAATCGCTCATCACCCAGCGAATCGCAATTTGGGTGACATAACCATTTAAGCCTGTCGCTACCAGTGAAATTTCTCGGTTGGGGCGGTCTAAATGCGGCATCATCAGCATGACAAAGGCCTGAATCATGCGGTCAAAACGCGACATAGTTTCGTGAATGGTGGCTTGGTTATGTAGTTCTTGCACCAGCATGGCATCAATATAAATAATACGTGCCATTTGCGGGTTATTTTTTAGCGTGGTCAGTAAAGCAGTCAGTCCTGCATCAATCATTTTTTTAGGATCAGCCGAGGCTTGCATAATGGCTTGCATGACATTTTGCTGTAATTCATCAATCAATTTTAAAAAAATGGTCTGAAACAGTTCTTCGCTTTTTTTAAAGGATTCGTAGAAATAGCGCTCGGTTAGTTTGGCTTCGGTACAAATATCTTTTACGGTCACGGCAAAAAAACCATGCGTGCCATAGGCTTGAATACCTGCCTCAATCAGTTTTTCACGACGCGCCTGTTTGCGCTCAGTTAAAGACAAGCCTTTAAACTGACGTTCTTTTTGTTGTTTCTGGGTGGTTTTTTCTGTTTCTGCAGTCACGGGCAGTTGTTCTGTCATGTTCAGTTAAGCCAAATAAGAACCGTAATTAGGCTTTATACTAGCAATAATTATCTGTTAAACCTATGTTTTCAGATTCATTTGCGATATTCGTACTGGCTTATATTGACAATACTTATTGTCAAAATTATATTTAAACCACAGCGCATCGCACAGCCCTACAAAACAACAAGCAGGTCTGAACTGTGCACGCCACATACTCAAGGAAATCACATGAAAAATTTTAAAAATAAAGTTGCCGCAATTACAGGCGCAGGCTCGGGTATTGGGCAGCAATTGGCTGTTCTATTGACGAAGCAAGGCTGTCATTTATCGCTCAGTGATGTGAATGAACAAGGTTTGGCGCAAACAGTGGATTTGCTCAAAGACAGTAATGTGCGCGTGACCATTAAAAAGGTGGATGTTTCTAAATTAGAACAAATGCGCGAATGGGCAGCTGAAACTGTGCGAGACCACGGCTCGGTCAATATGATTTTTAATAATGCAGGCGTGGCTTTGGGTTCTACCGTAGAAGGTGCAAGTTACGAAGAGTTGGAGTGGATTGTTGGTATTAATTTCTGGGGTGTGGTCTATGGCACCAAAGAATTTTTGCCTTTAATCAAACAAACGGGAGATGGTCATATCATTAACATTTCCAGTTTATTTGGTTTAACTGCACAGCCAACGCAGTCGGCTTATAACGCAACCAAATTTGCGGTGCGCGGTTTTACCGAGTCTTTGCGTCAGGAATTGGATTTGGAAAATTGTGGTGTGAGTGCGTTGAGCGTGCATCCAGGCGGGATTCGTACCAATATTGCCAACAATGCTAAAATGAACGACAGCATGCGCACTTTGGGCATGAATCCTGAAAAATCGGCACGTGCTTTTAATAAATTATTGCGTTGCCCGCCTGAAGAAGCGGCGCGCCAAATTTTAGAAGCGGTACAAAAAGACAAGCGCCGTTTATTGATTGGTAATGATGCCAAAACTTTGGATTTAATCCAGCGTATTGTTCCAACGGGTTATCAGAAAGTTACCGCATGGGCGACTAAGTTGGGCAAGAAACGCGGTTAATCTAACTTACAAATATAACAGACCATTCAGACCAAAACCTGAATGGTTTTTTTCTTCCAGACAAATTGATAATACGCACCTTGACCGATGCACAGACTCACAAATGCCAAGGCATAGGCATACCAAATTCCTTGCAAACCCCACCACTGACTGAAGAAATAAGCACACGGTACTTCAATTAAAACAATCGCTAAAATATTGATGATCATTGGAACATTGACCGTGCCACTGGCGCGCATAATGGAGGCAAAAATTGCACTGGCACCAAAAAATAAAATGGCCCATAACACAATAAATAAGAGCTGCTGACCCAGTACCACCACCGCAGGATCGGTAATAAACAACGCCATCAGATATTTAGAAAATAAATAACCCAAGGTGACTAAAATACCTGTAATCAGCAAATTCATGCCTAAGGCTGTACGGGTCACTTTAGCCAGTAATTCGGCTTTGCCTGCACCAATGGCTTGTGCAGCAAAAATTGAAGCGGCAATTGCAATAGATAGCGCAGGAAATTGAATATAGTTCAACACCTGATTAACTGCGCCATAGGCGGCAGTGGCCTCAGCACCATGCCGATTGACCAAACCGACAATCACCAAACCTGCCATAGAGGTAGTGACCATTTGTAAGCCTGTGGGAATCCCTAAGCGTAAAATCACCTTGCTTAAATTGGGTTGATGCCGAATTTGACGTAGTAGATGCACATCCATTTTTAAGGGATGATTCTTTTTATTCAGGTAAATCACCAAAAAAATTAAAACAGCCAGATAGCCCAGAATGGTGGCAATTGCAGGGGCAATAATGCCCAAGCGAGGAAAGCCAAAATAACCTGCAATCAGGATGGGGGTAATCACCAATCCCATTAAACTAGTCAAACTCAGGGCAATGAGTGGCGTAAGGCTATCGCCCACTCCACGTAAAATAGAGGTATAAATAATATAAACAAACAGCAGTGGGCTGCCTGCCAACATCCATTGCACATACGGCAGGGATAGATGCATCACTTTAGGGTCTGTGCCTAATAATATTAAAATTTGTTCGGCAAAAATCACCCCCAAACAGGCAATGAAACTGCCGCCAATTAGGGTCATAAATAAAGTCGAACCGACAATACAACGCACTTTTTCGTCATTTTGTGCGCCCCACGCTTGCCCGACCAACACGGTCGATCCTGCCGAAAGCCCAATCACAAAGGCCATCAGGCAAAAAATAATGGGAAAAAATACCGACACCGCAGCAATGGCTTCCACACCGAGCATTTGCCCGACAAAAATCGTGTTAATGGTGCCCGAAAGATTTTGCAAAATATTGGTGGCAATCAGTGGCAATAGAAACACCAAAAAGGTTTTCCAAAGCTGAGGGTGATCGACCAGTGCCTGAGGTCTTGCCATGCCAAATCCTGCGCTTCAATATGCGGTTGTTTGAAATTTCACCCTAGCATGATTTGGTCATAAAAAGCCTTAGCTTTTCAGTAACTCAGTGACATTTCAGTGGAGCTTCATCGCTTAAATTGCCGATAAAATTTCACCTGCACGCAACAGGGTTTCGGTTTTTTTAGCAAAGCAGAAACGGATTAAACGTAAATCATCGGGTGGGGTTTGATAAAATGCAGACACAGGAATACCGACAATGCCGTGCTGCTCGGCTAGAAAATGGCACATATCGACAGCATTTAAGCCGGGACGGATATTGCTGTAATCTAAATTTTGAAAATAAGTGCCTTGTGCAGGGCTGAATTGAAAGCGTGAATTGGCAATGCCTTGATTAAACAAATCACGTTTGTCCTGATAAAACTTTGCCAGTTCTGCAATATGTTCAGGGTGCTGCTGCATATAATTTGCCAAAGCCACTTGCACAGCGCTAACTCCGCAGAAATTAATAAATTGATAGGCTTGGCGAAAGAGCTGCATTAAGGCAGGTGCAGCCGCACAGTAGCCTGTTTTCCAGCCTGTGACATGAAAAGTTTTACCAAAGGAACCCACGACAAAACTGCGTTCCCTAAGCTCAGGAAAAGACAGTGCAGAGCGGTGTTGATGCGCATCAAAGACCAAATGTTCATAGACTTCATCGGACAGCACCACAATATTATGTTCCTGAATAACATCAATTAAATGCTGCCAATCTTGCGCTGACCATACTGTGCCTGTGGGGTTATGTGGTGTGTTGATGATGATCATGCGGGTTTTGGCATGAATCGCATCTTTGACCATATTCCAGTCCACCTGAAAATGTGGAGCCTGCAGCGGAATATGAACGGCTTTTGCACCCAACAATTTTACACAGGGTGCATAACTGTCATAACTTGGATCAAAAATAATGACTTCATCGCCTGCCTGCAGCACGGTTTGCATGATGCTAAAAATAGCCAGTGTTGCCCCTGGGGTGATGGTAATTTCACTGATCGGGTCAAGCATTAGCTGATCACGCTGTAAAAATTGCTGTGCCAGTTGTTCGCGTAGTGGCAAGTAACCATCGCCCGAAGGATATTGATTGAAGCCTGCGTGTGTGGCTTGGCTTAAAGCATCCAGTAATGCTGCAGGTGGGGGAAAGTCGGGAAAACCCTGCGATAAATTTAAGGCATTTAGTTGTTGTGCCAAGTTAGACATGGTACTAAAAATACTCAGACCTTGAGCAGGCAGTTTCGCGTGAATATCGAGCATAGTGGGGTTCTGGTTGTGGCAGCAGCTTGTTTTACATCGTAGCGTTTTCAGGGGGGAATGCAAATGGGGTAAAGGGTGATGATGTGGCTTGAATAGATCGTTCGAGGCGTTATTTTTGATTGAACACCTCAAGATCGACTTATCAAAAACTTGCATTTTAAATCAACTCCACCAATGCCCGAATAATCCCCAATCCCAGACCAATAAATGCACCTACGACCACACCATTGACCCGAATCATGTGTAAATCACCACCGACTTCGTTTTCAATTTTACCAATCATTTCGCGCGAGTCCCATTCGTGAATACGCTCACTAATAAAGCGAATCACTTTTTCACTATATTGATCTGACAAGTTCACCGCAATCGTACTCATTTTTTCATTCAGTAATTGACGTACTGCGGTATTGGCAATGATATTTTCACCGACTTGCTGAATAGCAACACGCAGGTTTTGTGCAATTCCCGAATCAGGTTTTTGTAAATCTTCCTTAATCGCATTGCAGAGAATCACCACTGCACCACTGATAAAATTCAAGACTTGTGGACTGTCTAATAGGGCATTTTTAGTGTCATTTAGACGTAGACTGGCACTGCTGTTGTTATCTGCCAGTTGTAACATCAGTTGTTGCCCAGCCTCTTCAATTTTTTGTCGCCAAGGGTGTTCAGGGTCTGCCAACATAGATTCGACCCGTTGCAGTAAAGAATCTATGGTGCGTTGCTGCACATCAATTCCAATCCAGCTCGCACCTTTGGCCAGTTTCCACACGCCAAGCTCTTTAAACAATTGACGGGTCAATTCACGGCTTTTTTCAGGATGTTTCAGCATCCAGTCATGGGCAAGGTCTAAACCGCGTTGCAGCACATCCTGATGAAAGTCATTTTCCAAAACCGCACGCAGCATTTCACTGGCCAAGTAGTTGACCTGCGTGTTGCGAACCCATTGCACACTGTTGCTTTGAATAAAGCGCCCAATTTGTTCTTGCCCGACAAATTCAAAAATTTTCGGTACAGTCTGCTGAATGACTTGGGTCACTTGCGCATTATTTTGTGGATTCGCCAACCATTTGCCCACGGATAAAGATAAGTCAGTGCTGTGCAGGCTTTTTTGTACCACTTGGGGCGATAAAAAGTTTTCCTGTACGAAACGCCCCATCGACTCGGCAATACGGTCTTTGTTGCGTGGAATAATTTCGGTGTGATCACGTAAGAATTTAGGAATTGGCATTTTGCCAAAAGGATTGCGAAACAGCACCGTAATCGCATACCAGTCTGCCAGACCACCGACCACGCCTGCTTCGGCAGACAGCATTAGTATGTGAATCAACCACGTATATTCAGGCAGTAATTTTGCGGTTAGCATTAATGCCAGCCATGCCACCACGGCAATCACTAAAGCAATGGTGGCAAAGCGTTTACTGCGTTGCAGACTCGGAGAGCTATGCTGCGAGCTGCTCGCTAAAGTGTGGTCAGACGCTGTATTCATGCAGGCATCCTTATCTCATTAGGGCGCGGCAGGGGCAGAGGTTGGTGGGGGTAATGGTTGTCCTGTGGGACTTAAACCATATTTTGCCCCCAGTGATTGTAAAATTAGGCTCGCATCAAAGGCATCTTCAGGTGCAGATTTTTGATCTTTAAAACACTGAATGGTGTAAGACACTTGAGTCGGATCGAGGGTCACCACTTGCGGCATATCATAGAATGGGTCAGGCCAGAATGGTGCGCGACGATGATAATATCCATACGGCGAATAGCTATACGGATAGTAACTTGGTGCAGGGTAAACCACGGCTTGTCTAGGTGGTTTCTGGCTACGGTTACTCGGATCATCTAAAACTTTAAAAAAGCGAAAACCGTGTTGCAGCGTGGTTTGTGCTGCTTTCACCAAAGTAATTTCTTCTGCAGTGCCAAAACTCATGTTATGACCCGCTAAAAAACTAATCCGATAGGTTTGCGCATTGAGCGGTGTGGTGCTGTATTGCCCCAACTGTTCAAAGCTGAGCGGTTTAGAGGGTGTCGTGGCACAGCCTGTAAACAGCAAACTGCTGGCAAGGGCAAGACCGAGTAGGAAATATTTCATGTGAAAGCTCCTGTACACATCAACCAGCCAAGACAAACTCGCCAGTTAAAAACTGCTATTGGGTTGAGTTAAAAACTCAAGTTCTTCTGCGCTAGATGGACGTCCTAACACCTGATTCCGATGCGGATAACGTCCAAAACGGTCAATAATTACTTTATGTTTCAGTTCATAGTCCAGCACAGTGGGGTCATTCAAACTTCCAAATAACGTCAATGCGACTTCGTGAATACGTTTGGATTCACTGTGCATAAACGGCATATATAAAAAACGGCGTTCGGTTGGGTTTAAGTCCTGATCCAATTTTAAGTGAATCATTTCCTGTGCCAACACCAAGGCCATTCCATCTTGGGCAAAGGCACGCGGGTCATTACGGTATAAATTACGTGATAATTGATCTAAAACAATGATTTCAGCCAAACGACCTGCAGGTGTTTCGCGCCATGTCCATAATTCTCCTTGTGCCGCTTGTTGCAGTACATCGGTAAATTTTTCTGCGAGCAGGGCATCAAATTCTGCGCTTTTGACAAACCAGTTCGGTTCTGCAGCAGGAGAAAACCAAAAATCTAAAAAATCTTGATAATTCATACGCTTTATTATTTACCTCTGTTCTTTTGATTATAAAATCACAAATTTAGCATGTCTTATAGTGCAACTTTGTGATAAAAAATTGCCAAATTAAAATTTATTGACGTTGACCACTTTATAAAATGTCAGCATGCCCCAAAATCATCATTTTGTTAGAAAAAACAGCCCAAGCGCATGTGCTGATGCCAAATCAAGTTATACTTGAACGGTAGCAATTTCATCTCAGATCATCTGCATGATAGAGAAAATTGCCACCGACCCAAAATCAGCCTGTGGTTTATGTCGTATTTGTAGTGTATTGGATTAAGCGAGAGTGTAATGAGTCAACCCGAACCAAATGCGCAAGATGTTCTACCAACATGGGTAGACGCTGCGTTGCTTCAAGGGATGTTGCGCGGGATTGAACGCGAAAGTCTGCGTATGCAAAGCGATGGCTTCTTGTCGCAGCAAGCACATCCTCAAGCCTTGGGTTCGGCACTCACACATCCGCATATTACTACGGACTATTCCGAAGCGTTGATGGAGTTCATTACTCCACCGCAAAGCAGCATTCAACACGCGCTTGATTATTTGCGAGATATTCATAGCGTGGTGCATCAACACTTAGGCGAAGGTGAAAAACTTTGGCCGCTGTCGATGCCATGTATGCTTGATGAAACCGATGACGGTATTCCACTGGCGCAATATGGCAGCTCCAATATTGGGCGCTTTAAAACTTTGTATCGCCGTGGTTTAGGTGTGCGCTATGGTCGCCGTATGCAGACCATTTCAGGGGTGCATTATAATTTATCCTTCCCTGAACATTTATTTGCCGCCTTGCAACAACATGAAAGTGATGAGCAGCTCAAAGCACTGAGTTTGCAAGATTATCGTAGTCATCGTTATTTAGGTTTAATTCGTAACTTTATTCGTTTAACACCATTGGTGATGTTTTTAGTCGGTGCAAGTCCATCGGTTTGTCAGTGTTTTATGACGGGGCGTGAACATCATTTGCTGCCGTTGTTAAGAGGCACGTTGTATTTACCGTATGCGACTGCATTGCGTATGGGTAACTTTGGCTATCAAAACTCGGCGCAGAAAAAACTTGGTATTCATTACAATGATTTAACGGGTTATTTGGATGGTTTGCAAAAAGCCGTAAAAACCCCGTACTTGCCATTTAGCCGCTTAGGTTTAGATGATGCCACGGGTGAGCCAATTCAAATTAATGACCATGTGCTGCAAATTGAAAATGAGTACTACAGTTTGGTGCGCCCAAAACAAGTACCACAAGAAGGTGAAACCCCATCTCAAGCACTTGCCAATCGTGGTATTGGTTATGTCGAATTACGCGCGGTAGATGTTAATCCGTATAGCCCAATTGGGATAGATGAACATACCGCAGGCTTTTTGGAAGTCTTAGCATTGTATTGTTTGTTGCAAGACAGCCCAACCTTGTTAGATGCGGAACAAAGCATCATCGAAAAAAATCAGGCCGAAGTGGTCAATCGTGGGCGTGCGCCAAATGCGCACATTCAAGAGAGCGATGTTAAAACCCCAATTGAAGCGTGGGGACAGCAGTATGTCACCGCCATGCAACCTTTGGCTGCTTTACTCGACCAAAGTTATGCGACGCAGCTGTATTCTCAAGCTTTAGAACGCATGATGGTGCGTTTGCATGAAGTCGATGAAACTCTGTCGGCACACATGATTGCCGATACTATTCGTCATGGTGGTACGTGGGGCTTTGGCAGTTATATGGCACAGCAACATGCACATGCGTATGAACAACATACGCTTCGTCCTGAAACACAAACATATTTTGATGAAATTGCAGTGCAATCTATTCAGCAACAACAACAACTTGAACAAGCACAAGGTCTGAGTTTTGCAGACTATGTCGCACAATATAGATAACAGCTCAGAGATTTAAACATGCAATTGAGTTATCGTCTGCTAAGTGGTGTTTTATTTTTAGCCAGTGTCATTGGGATGACATTTGCATTGTATTTGGAGCATGTGCAAGGTTTAGCGCCGTGTCCACTGTGCGTTTTTCAGCGGGTGGGCCTAATTGCATTGGGCTTGGTTTCACTGATTGCCTTTGTGCATAACCCTAAATCTAACGTGGTTAAGCGTATTTATGCGCTGTTCGGCAGTATTGGAATTTTATGGTCGGTGGGTGTGGCAGCACGTCATGTTTGGCTGCAAAACTTACCGCCTGATCAAGTGCCAAGCTGCGGCCCAGGACTGGATTATTTGGTAGATGCTTTACCCATGAAAGCTGTGTTGCAACAAGTGCTGTCGGGTTCAGGTGAATGTGCTGTGATTGATTGGACGTTCTTGGGGCAGTCTTTACCCGTGTGGTCATTGCTGTTCTTTAGCGTGTTGGCACTCATCAGTTTATGGCAATTGCTGCGTAACTATCCGTTTGTGGCATCGACTACATTTGGCAAAGTGAAGAAAAAATAAATTCGGGCTACTTGCTCACTGAATTGATAAAAATGCGCCATCTCAATGTAGATGGCGCTTTTTTATTTGTGTATTTAGGGGCTGTTGAAAATCCATCTACCAATCATCGTGTTGTAGCGTATTTTGAACTGTTTAGACTATGTTAGGTGAGCGCGATGCCTTCTAAGCTTGACCAATCACCAATAAACTCACGAATTTGCTGCTCTGGCACTTCTTCATGCGCAGGATAAAACCATTTCACCAATTGCTCTGCCACACTCGGATGATATTGCAACTGAAAATGGTTCAGACCATAGAACACAGCTTTGTGTGATTCAGGCAGTCTTAATTGAAACCGTGGGTTAGGGTGCTCCCCCAAAGCACTTTTTACACTGACCAAATAGTCGCCAATGACTTTGCGGGTCAGGTTCTGCTTTTTCTCGAACTCAATACTGCCTGCCACGAAATAAGCATTAATATGGGTTGGCAAAGGTGCAGGTTTGCGGTTGTCATCGACCTGTCCAATTCGTGCCTGATTATGTTCCCAGTCATCATCTCGCACACTGCCATAGCGCAAATCTAAAATGCCGTTGCTGCGAATGTTGACCAAATGCCCGACAATTTTCACAATAGGAAAGCGACCTAATTTTTCCTGTAAATGGAAACCAAAACGCTCCAAAACAGCCCCATGATGTGGTGAACCCAAGCAGACCAGATTTTCGACCAAGTGAATCCAGTGCTGCAAATTTTGCTTACCGTAAAACAGCGCACTGCGCGACACCAAGCCACCCATGCTGTGCCCAATTAAATCAATACTGGTAATTTTAGGATGACGCTGAATTAAATCATCTAAGGTATTGGCAAGACTGCGGCCATTGGCAGAAATGCGACGCCCTGTATTGTAATTCAGATATAACATGGTGTTATGGTCACGTTGTGCCAGTAATTTTTCACCAAAACCACCAAATTGGTGTGTAGTCCAATCGAGGTGATTGCGGCATAAACCGTGCACAAAAATCACCACACGCCCAGACAAATCGCCTTGTTGGACTTCGCCATAATGGTCATAGAGCACCATAGGTAAGGCGAGCGGATTTTGCTGTTCGAGTAGATAATCTCCCAATACGCCATTCAGTACACCGACTAAAAAATGCAGGCTTGGTGTGAGTGCTTTGTCATGTAAGTTGGGAAATTGCGCAATAATTTGACGTAAACCTGGCGCAACAAAGTGATAGCCGTATTGTTGTAAGCTGTGAAAGGCAAACTTATACAGCTTTTGAAAAGTCGCGGTTTTTTGAAACTTTTGCGAGCGTTGTTCGCTCATGCCAAATACGCTGAGCAAAACTTCACGCTGAATGGTTTGAATCACTTCGCTCATCACGGCATTCAGGCGCGTGCTGACCAACTGTGCCAAGCCTTCTAAGATATCGGCCTGACTTGGAGGTGTACGGTCCCATCTACAATAGGTTTCATGCAGCGGTGTTAAACTTGGCATACTGTGTTGCCCCTTGTGTTCCCATATACCGAACGCTTTATTTTTACTTGGGTTCGCGGTATAAACTCAAGGGTCTGTTGGCATTTCATGAATTTACAGGACTGTAAATTTTTAGATGAATTGTCACCAAACCCGATACTTTTATTTTATCGTGTTCATCTTGAACTACTTGTAAAATACCGATGAATGCCAAGATGTTCGCATCTTTTTGTCTAACAATTGCATTTTTCCATGAAAATTAAATTAAAAACGCAAAATAAGTGCTGTATCAGCCAAAAATTGAATGGTGTTACTTAGAAATGTCACGCATGAATTTAATTTATTTACATGGTTTTCAGAGCAGTCCTTTGTCCATGAAAGGGCAGCTATTGTATGCCTATGTGCAGCAGCATCGCCCTGATATTCAGATGCATTTGCCCGATTTAAATGCTCCACCTTTAGCGGTTTTGGCAAACGTATCGGCATTGATTCGACGTTTGCCCAATGTGGCATTGGTGGGCAGCAGTCTAGGCGGCTTTTATGCGACACAACTGGTCGCACAGCATCATGTGCCTGCTGTTGTGATTAACCCTGCTATGCGACCATGGCAATTGTTTCAGGACTTGTTTGGCGATGTGCTGCCCTATGTGGTACATCCGAACTGGAGCTTAACTGCAGCGCAATTGGATGACTTAGCAGACATTGCGTTGCCAGTTGCGCAAGATGCAGACAAAATATTGGTGTTATTGCAACAAGGCGATGAAGTTTTGGATTATCGTGAAGCGCAGCGTTATTATAGTGCTGCCTCACCTTCGGCCATGATCATGACTGAAGCGCACGGCAATCATGCCATGGATGATTTTGCAGACAAAATTCCGATGTTACTGCAATTTTTATCGGATTCCCTAGCTTAAGGAAACAGTACAACGTGTCTCAATATACCGCTCAATCTCTTGAAGTTTTATCTGGTTTAGATCCAGTACGTCGTCGCCCGGGCATGTATACCGACACCACACGTCCAAACCATTTGGCGCAAGAAGTTATTGATAATGCGGTGGATGAAGCACTTGCAGGGCATGCCAATAAAATTACCGTAAAAGTCTATAAAGATGGCTCTTTGTCGGTAGAAGACAATGGCCGTGGTATGCCTGTCGATATTCACCCAGAATACGGGCAAAGCGGGATTGAAATTATTCTGACCAAGCTGCATGCAGGCGGTAAGTTCAGCACCGACAACTACCAATTTTCGGGTGGTTTGCACGGGGTCGGTATTTCTGTAGTGAATGCCTTGTCCAGTCGGGTTGAAGTGACCGTACAGCGTCAGGGCAACCTGTATAAAATGGCTTTTGATCAGGGCGAAGCCGCTGCACCTTTAGAAGTCTTGGAAGGCAAAGCGCCAAAACGTGCTTCGGGTACGTTGGTACATTTCTGGCCTGAAGCTAAATATTTTGATTCACCTAAATTTGCGCTAAAAGCCTTAAAGCACAATTTAAAAGCCAAAGCGGTACTGGCTGCAGGTTTAGAAATTCATTACATTGATGAAATTAACGATGAAAAAATTGTCTGGCAGTTTGAAAATGGTCTAGTCGACTATTTGATGGATGAGCTGGAAGATCGTGAGATTGTACCTGCTCCTGCTTTTGTGGCGACAGGTGAGGCAGAACGTGCTAGTGCAGAATTTGCAATTTGTTGGAACGTAGAAGGTGGCGAGCAAATTCAGGAAAGTTATGTCAACTTGATTCCGACTGCGCAAGGCGGTACGCATGTCAATGGACTACGTTCTGGTGTGACCGATGCTTTACGTGAGTTCTGTGAATTACGCAATTTATTGCCGCGCAATTTAAAGCTATCTGCCGAAGATGTTTGGGATGGGGTTAACTACATTTTATCGTTAAAGTTCCAAGAGCCGCAGTTTTCTGGGCAGACCAAGGAGCGTTTATCGAGCCGTGAAGCGGCAAGCATTATGCAGAATATCGCCAAAGATGCTTTTGCCTTGTGGTTGAACCAAAATTCTGACATTGCCATGCAATTGGCAGAAATGGCAATTTCCAAAGCAGGTCGTCGTTTAAAAGCAGCGAAAAAAGTAGAACGTAAAAAAATCGTTTCAGGCCCAGCTTTGCCGGGTAAATTAGCCGACTGCGTGGGACAAACCCGTGAAGAATCGGAACTGTTTATTGTAGAAGGTGACTCTGCAGGTGGTTCTGCTAAGCAAGCGCGTGATAAAAACTTTCAGGCGATCATGCCAATTCGTGGAAAAATTTTAAATACGTGGGAAGTGTCTTCGGACGAGGTTTTGGGTTCGCAGGAGGTACACGATATTGCAATTGCGATTGGGGTTGACCCAGGTAGTGATGATTTATCTGAATTGCGTTACGGTAAGGTTTGTATTTTGGCCGATGCCGACTCAGATGGTTTACACATTGCCACTTTGCTGTGTGCTTTATTCGTGAAACATTTCCCAAGTTTGGTGGAAGATGGGCATTTATACGTCGCCATGCCGCCGTTATTCCGTATTGATGACGGTAAAGATGTGCATTATGCGCTAGATGAAGATGAGCTAGAAAATACGCTGAAAAAAGCCAAAACCAAAAATCCGCAAATTACCCGATTTAAAGGTTTGGGTGAGATGAATGCCAGTCAGTTACGTGAAACCACGATGGACCCAAATACACGCCGTTTGGTGCAATTGGATTTGGATGATAGTCATTTTACCGCGGGTTTATTGGATAAATTGCTGGCCAAAAAACGCTCTGCAGACCGTAAAGTGTGGTTAGAGCAGAAAGGTAATTTAGCCGATTTGGCGGTTTAAGCTGATTTAATTTAGAAAAAGCATCCATTATTTCAAAAAAGTAATGGATGCTTTTTATTGTAATTTTGATTGGTGTTTATAATTCAATATTTTCAGGCCATAAAAAATATCCACCATATTGACTGGTTTTAAATTCTGCACCTACGTCTTTGCCTTGTTGAGTGAGTATGTGCTTTCCAGCATCATTGATATTTAATAAGCCTTTTTCGGTAAAATGAGCCAACAATTCATTGGTTTTCATTTTATGTTTTGCTGCAAGTTTAGATGATGTTAATTTACCAACATTATTGTCATTGGTTTCTTCAACAGATTCATTTGTTGGTTCGGCTTTCACTTCATCTAAACTAATTCTAACTTCATCACTAATACGAATAATACGTTGCGCTTCTTCATAAGCATCTTTAAAGACATCTTGATCTTCATATTTGCGAATCAAAATGCCCATTTCGTTATTATTAATTTGGCTAAATTCATAAAGATTTAGACTAGAAATAATACATTCAGATTCATTGAGATAGCATTTAGCATGTAAGTTTTTACAAAAACTGAGCCGAACAAAATCAAGTTTTTGCATCCATTTTATTTCATCAGGATGTAAATCACTTTTTCCATAAACGATTCGAATATCAATTTTGAGTCGATCTTTATCTTCAAGTAACTCTTTAATACGGTCATTTAAACGTAAATATGGGCTAATTAAAATTAACCTTTCTTTGGCATTTTTTATCAGTTCTTCTAAGAAAAAATTGGTCGCGCTCGTATTTAAAAACTTAGCCATTTAACCCTCCTCATTGTGTCTAAATTATTATGTCCTGAGTATAGCGAATTTATTTAGGTAATGATTTGATGATTAAAAATATTCTAAAATTGAGGCGAAAAAAATGGAGCATCTTGTGCTCCATTTTTTATTGATCCTTAACTAAAGAACCAATATACAAATAATGAAATAATAAATACGCACATGACGTTCAACACCATGCCCACACTCATCATTTCACTTTGTTTAATTTGACCTGTACCAAATACAATCGCATTTGGTGGCGTTGCCACAGGTAACATAAAGGCACACGATGCACCAATACCAATAATCACCACTAAAATTTCTTTTGGAATACCCATTTGGTCTGCAATTGCAGCAAATACAGGAACCAATAACGCAGCAGACGCTGTATTACTGGTAAATTCAGTTAAGAAAATAATGAAGATGGTCACCGCAAAAATCACTACCAATGGCGAAGTATCACCAAAGGTATTGGCAAGGGTTTGACCCAATACCAAAGATGCGCCTGAATCTTTTAAGATCGCACTGAGGGTTAAACCACCACCGAACAGTAATAACACGCCCCAATCGGTATTTTCAGCCACTTGCTTCCAAGACGCAGTACCTAGCATAACCACTAAACATGCAGCAGTTAATGCAGTCCATGTATCGGGTTGGCTAATACCAAAGGTTTCGCTAAGTTTTTTACCAAAAATCCACGCCACTGCAGTACATACGAATAAAATCATCGTTGCAACACGGGTTTTGGTCCAAGGAATTACTTCAGTTTCAAAATGAATTTTTTGATTTAAATTTGGACGCAATACCAAATATAAGCTGACCAACATTGCTGGTAGCAAAATCAGCATCATTGGTAAACCAATTTTCATCCAGTCAGCAAAGTCATAGTCTAACGCTTTGGCTGCAATAGCGTTTGGTGGCGAACCTACCAACGTACCCAAACCACCTAAACTGGCAGAGTAGGCAATCCCCAATAAAATGAAAACGAAGGTTTTACGCTCTTTAGTGGCATCGAGGTGTGATAACAAACCCAGCGCCAACGGTAACATCATCGCCGCCGTGGCTGTGTTGGAAATCCACATCGACAACGCAGCAGTGACAATAAAAATAGATAAAACCGAAATCCCCAAGTGACCGCCCGACATGGAAATAATCCACATCGCAATTTTACGATCCAGTTTCTGAATGTGCAGTGCAGTCGCTAAAGCAAAACCACCAAAGAACAGGAAAATAACAGGATCGGCAAAAGTCGCCAATGCCTTGCTGGTGCTAATTGGCTCAAGCACTTTGCTGGCATTTTCTACAGGCATGCCCAAAATTACGGCAAGCACTGGCACCAAAAGCGCGGTAATGGTAATGTGTACAGCTTCGGTGAGCCATAAAATACCAATAAAAAGCAACAGACTTAGACCCTTATTTGCATTTTCATCATAGGGCAAGACATTGTATAAACCGAAAGAGAGCAGGGCTGCAATTGCAACAATCACCCAGGTCTTGATCAGTTCTTTTCGCTTAATATTGGCTGGCACTTCTATATGGTTATTTTCCATAGAAGTTCACTCCGTCAAAAGGAATTAAAAGAAAAGAGGGAAGATTGGTCGATGCAAACGACCGAAGCAGTCTGAATAGACTGTTTTTTAAGCTGGTCTTAATTATAGGTGTAAATAATTATTTAAGCCAAAAAAAATCTAAATAATTTTCCATTTGTTATGTTTATTGGTCTGATTTATATCAATAAAGCAGGTGATGTTTGGATGATGAATAATCCTTGAGCAATCGCGTAAAGTGCCATAAAACCCAATAACGTAAATACAATCTGCTTAAATAATGTCTGGGAAATTTGTTTACGAATCAGACTGCCGATATACACCATCAGCATAGAGATGATGCAAATCAGGGCTAAAACTTTTAATTGTATGTGGCTAAACTGTTGAATTACTGGATATAAAACTGCCAATTGAATGAGTTTGGAAATAATAAAGTTTAAGTTGCTAATCACCACAATATCGGTTTTGCTGTGTTGAGTGCTGAGTAAATACATCATTAGAAATGGTGCCATGGCATTGGTCGCACCACCAATCACACCTGCCAGCAAACCAAAAATCAGCATATTTTTGAGTGAGGCAGAAATTTGCAAAGGACGTTGTCGAAATTGATCGGCCACGTACAATAAAATCAGTACGCCCATTGCCAATTTTAAATAACCTTCGTTCAGAATGAGCAGCAAACTGACGCCCAAATAGCTGCCAATCAGCGCACTGAAGATTAAACCCCAATATTTTTTGCAGTAGCCATATAAACTGCTGAATATAGATTGTGTGGCATCGCCCCGCAGCATGTAGATATTGAGAAGCAAACAGGGAATCAGAACCAAAGCAACCGCAGTACTGAGTGGATATAACATCGCCACCGCAGCCGTACTGAGCATAGGAAAACCAAAACCGCTCATGCCATGCAAAATTGCAGCAATCGCACAAAACAGCAGAATAATGAAATCGGTTTTTTGCATGTGGGCTTCACAGTGCTTTTTATTTGAAATTTAACTCAATGTAGCGGAGTTTTGCGCTAAGTGCAAATGGGCTGCATGGTTATGAGCAAAGCATATTTATTGGAAACTATTTTAACGACCAATAAAAAAGCAAGACCGAGGTCTTGCTTTTTGAACAGCGAAAAATACAGCTTAGAAGTGGTATTTGACCAATGCGCTGACATCGTTTTGATTGATGCCTGATTTATTACCGTATTTGTTGTTCCAAACAGAGTGTTCGATACCGACATATAAACGTGTATTTGGCGAAATGTGTTTGCCTGCATTCCATTTATATTGTGTAGTCCAGTTGAGTTCGCTAGCGTGGTCATCTTCTGCAGTAGACCAATCAAGGAAACCATCTACTAAAAAGTCTTCAACACCGACTTTAAATGGAAGACCGTAAGCAAACGTCATTTGATAATCATCTTGAGAGATATCTTTATCATTATCTGCTTTGTAGAAGTTCAATTGCGCATATTTGAAATATGGAAGCTCAAGATCAAAACCAATACCGTATAGGTAATTGTTAAAGCCTTCGCCACCTTCCCAAGTGGTTGCAATTAAAACATCTTTAATTGGACCAAAGGCAAGTTTTTGACCAGAAACAGCGCCTAAGCTTAAGCGTGGTGATACTTCAAAGTAAGTGTCATTGCCATCTACATCATTGTTTGAACGGTCAGCAAAGGCAAAAAAATCACCATATTTAAAACCAGCAGCGTATTCAAAAGTTACAGTGCTTTGTTCAATCTCTTGATCGCCAGTTAAAAAAGGTGATTTGTAATTTTCACCGTATAAACCTGTCACGCTAAAATCTTGCCAAATCGGTGCAGCTTGCGTAAAAGTTGCAGCAGTGGAGATTGCGCACAGCGCAGCAATATGTGTAAGTTTCATAAAAATAGACCCCAATAAAAGCGTTTCAAGGATACAGATCCTTTAGCAAAAATAAAGCAAAATTCGATTATTGACGGGTCATTTTTGGGTGTTTTTTATCAGTTTTTGGGTTGAGTGTTTTTTAAACGATTTAAAACCAATGGTCAAAATGCAAAGGCGAATATTGCAGATGTAACTAAACCCTTTAAAAGCATCAAGTTTCTTATTGGCAATAGATTGAACAACATGGTGCTATCCAAATTGATCGCTTATTGAGCATCTAAGCTGAAATTGGTGATAAAAGGGTTATTCTTTTGCTGCTTTTCTATAAATATTGCTTGCATATTTTTCAGATAGGCCCGATATTCAAGGTATAGGGACACGGTTCTGCAGAATTAAAAGTGTTCATCATTCACGTAGGAGGAAGTGATTCCAAACTAAGTTGAAGATGTACTTTATGCTGTAAAAACAGCACATTATAAACACGCCAAAACATATATATAAAATTATGTGTAAGATTTTGGCACAACAAGATTCAGAAATAACGAACGCAAGAGGATGAAATCATGAACATTGAAATCCGTACCGATAAAAACATTCAAAACAGTGATCGATTAATTAGTTACGTTCGTGAAGAACTGAATAATGAATTCCAACGCCACAGTGAGCGTATTACCCATTTTTCAGTGCATTTTAGTGATGAAAATGGTGAAAAAGGCGGTGATGACGACATTCGTTGTATGATTGAAGCACGTCCAGCAGGTTTAAAACCAGTGGTTGTGAATCATCGTGGTCATAATATTGATACAGCCATTCACGGTGCGATTGACCGTTTAAAACGCAGCCTAGAACATGCGTTTGAGAAAAATGAGAATCCTCGTGGTGCTCGCCCAGAATTTGTAGATACAGATGTTGGTGGCGACGACGAATAAGGATCAGACAGATTCCAAGAGCCTCGCAAATTTTGCGGGGCTTTTTTGTGTTTGCATGCAGCCAATGCACTAAATTCACGATTTGCTGACATTTATCTCATACAAATGTCGCTTTATTGGGCATAATAGTTCTAAATTAAACATTGAATAAGAGAGCTCTCTGCATGTTAACTGCGCAACAACAAGTCTTGGTGCAAGCAATAGAAGAATTAGACCTTGCCCAAGTGCAACGCCTATTGGCAGACGGTTTAGACCCTAACTTTATGGATGCCGAAAAAGGCCCTGTAATTTCAGTCTGGTCAGATGGTTTATTTCAATGGTGGGAAAAAGTCTGCGAAGCATATGAAGCAGGTCAGCCACTCACAGAGCAGCAAAAACAGCAAGATTTGCAAGTGCATTTAGATATTTTAGAGGCCTTGATTCAAGCCAAAGTGAATTTGCATTTATGGGATGCCGAAGAAATTTACGGCCCATTGTGGGATGCGGCTTCTGCAGCATGTGTTCCTGCGGTACAGCGTTTATTAGATGAAAAAGTCGATCCGAACAGCAAAGATGAAGATGGTTTAACGATTTTATCTTCAATTAGTGATTTATTGTTTGATTGTGATTTTGATGAAATTCAGTGGTCGGATGCTTTGCTAGAAGAACAGCAGACTTTAGAATTGTTGCGTCGTTATGGCGCAAAAATGAGCAAAGAATTGGCCTAAGAGCAGAGATAAAAATATGTCAGCATTAAAAACAGTTGGGTTAATCGTGGCGGCAGGCATCAGCATGCAGGTGAGCGCGGCAGATTTTGAGTTTGATCGTCCTGGTGCAGGAATGAGTACGGGTATTACACCTGTAGGGAAACTGGCTTGGGAACAGGCTTTGCCACGTGCAAGTTATCAAGAAAGTAACGATGCTTCGGGCGAAAAAGTTAAAACTACTCGCCTTAATGCTGACATGCTGTTACGTACAGGTTTGGCGCAAGATTTAGAGTTACAGCTGGGCTGGCAAGGGCCTGCATGGAGCAAAAGCAAAACTGCAGGTCAATCGGTTGAAGATGATGGTTTGGGTGATGTCAGCATTGGTTTAAAACAAGCCATTGACTTAAATGATGACAAACTTTCTATGGCCGTGTTGTTGCAAGCGCTAATTGCCACAGGCAATGATGGCTTTAGCGAAGAAGATGATATTTATAGCTTGGGTACGGCAGTCAGCTATCAATACAGTGAGCTGTTAAAAACAGGCATCAACATGCGTTACGATGTACAAAATAGCGATTGGGCGGTTACAGCAATTCCCAATATTCAGTATCGTTTAAGCGATCAATGGTCAGGTTTTTCAGAATTGGTCTATCGTAAAGCAGAAAGTCAGGACAATGAATATGGCTTAACTTCGGGGGTGATTTACGCACTGAATGAACGCACTCAGCTGGATGCCAGTGTCGGTGTAGATTTAGACGGTGCAGATAAAAGTTACCATGCAGGTTTAGGTATGGCGTTCTTGTTCTAAGCCATTTAAACCATTTAAAGCTTTAAAATACGTTGTATGTTGCAGCAGGCTAAACTCATCAAGCTTGCTGCAGATTCGTTTTCATCCTAATAAAGTTCATGCCGAGGCGAGCAGAACATGAAGCAGTCCTTATTTCAGACCTTTTGGCAAGCTGCTGTTGATCTAATGGCTGATATTTTTCGCTATATGAATAGGGGCTTATCTTGTCTGCTCGCAAGTCTACTTTTATTGTGTTCGCTAAGCCTACACGCAGAAGCACCTTTACTCCCACCCGAACAAGCCTTTCAGTTTAGCGTTGAATCGGTCAATCCCCAACAAGCCGAACTGCGCTGGAACATGCCTGAACAGTATTATTTGTATCAGCATCAATTTAAGGTTGAGCATGGACAGCAAATACTGGCTTTAGAGTTGCCTCCCGCAGAAGATGTTTATGATGAAAACTATGGACATACTCAGGTTTATTATCAACAAGTCAGTTTTAAAATTCCCACGCAGGCTGCACAGCGCTATCAAGTGAGCTGGCAAGGTTGTGCGCAAGATCGACTTTGTTATCCACCACAGCGCATTGAATTTCAGACAGACAGCACTGGTTTGGTGATTTTAGACAATCAAAGCGCAGCACAAAAAAATCTGTGGGGTGGACACAGTAACCCAACCCAGAATGTGTTTTCGACAACACCTGCCAATTCCACGCTAGCATCCTCAACAAGTGTTGCGACAGCGCAACCCATCACTGCACAAGATCAAATGTGGTCAGAAAAACTGGCACAGAGTTCATTTGCTTATGGCTTGCTACTGTTTTTTGGTTTAGGGGTTTTATTGGCCTTTACTCCATGTTCTTTGCCGATGTTGCCCATTTTGACCTCCTTGTTGGTGCGTGAACATAAAGGTGTCAAAGCGTGGACGATTACTCTGGTTTTTGTCTGTAGCATGGCAATGGTTTATGCCATATTGGGTTTAATTGCGTCATCCGCAGGTTTGAATTTTCAGCGTTGGTTACAACAACCTGCTACTTTAATTGCCTTTAGTTTACTGTTTGTGTTGTTTGTCTTAAATTTGTTTGGACTGTTTGAGATCAAGTTACCACGTGCTTGGGTCAACCGACTCGATCAGGCACAATCCATGCAAAAAGGCGGTAATTTGGCGGGTGCTGCACTCATGGGCATGTTGTCGGCACTTTTGGTCGGCCCGTGTATGACTGCACCACTGGCAGGGGCGTTATTGTTTATTTCACAAACCCAAAGTCAGATGCAGGGGGCGTTGCTGTTATTTACGCTCGGTTTTGGTATGGGTACGCCGTTATTATTGGCCAGTGTGCTTGGGGCAAAAGCTTTACCACGCGCAGGTTTGTGGATGCATCAAGTCAAAGTGCTGTTTGCCTTTATTATGTTGGCATTGGCGTTGTATTTCATTCGTCCGTTATTGGGTGAAGCATGGATGCAATGGCTTAGTTTGGCACTTGGAGTGGGTTTTGTCGGCTATGTGCTGCATCGTTTGAGTGGCTATCATGGTACGCTGCGGGCGATTTATCTGAGTGCGTTATTGGTGGTGGTGCCGTATCTGATTTATAACCAATATCAACACAGCCAGCGTTTTTGGCAGCAGGAAAACGATGCGGTTTTAGAATGGCACCGTGCAACGACTGCAACGGAATTACAACAGTTACTTGCCCAAGCTCCGAAAAATCAGCGCATGATTATAGATGTCTATGCCGATTGGTGTGTGGCGTGCCGTCCGATTGAGCAACAGGTATTGACATCTTCCACTGTAAAACAGGCACTTGCAGAATTTTATTTAATTAAACTCGATTTAAGCCATTACGATGCCAGTCATCAAGCTTTGCTGAATAAATGGGAAATTTTAGGGCCACCTACCTTTTTATTTTTGGATGCACAACAACAAGAAATTCGCAGTCTGCGTTTAACGGGTGCGTTTAACGAAAGCACCTTGTTAAATCAACTGCAGCAACTTCAAACCACACAGGAGTCATCGCCATGATGCAGCTGTATATTGCCAATAAAAATTATTCGAGCTGGTCGATGCGCCCGTGGTTGGTACTGAAGGCGTTTGATTTGGCTTTTGAAGAAATACAACTGAACTTTCCATGCGAGCGTGGTGAGGGTAATTTTAAACAGCAGGTGCTGGCAGTGAACTCAAACGGTAAAGTACCTGCTTTATTGCATGATGGATTATTGGTCTGGGATTCTCTTGCCATTTGTGAATATTTGGCTGAGCAATTTCCAGAGCAAGCCCTGTGGCCACGTAATGCACAACAACGCGCTTGGGCACGCAGTATTTGTGCAGAAATGCACAGCGGTTTTACAGATTTACGCAGTTTATGTGGGATGAATATTCGCGCCAATTTAGCGGAAGTTGGCGCAAAATTATGGCAAGAACATGCAGGTTTGAGGCAGGATGTGGCTCGCATTGAACAGATTTGGGCAACACGCCCAACTGTAGGTGGCTTTTTATGTGGTGAATTCAGCATTGCCGATGCCTTTTATGCCCCTGTGGTGACACGTTTTATGACTTATGCTTTGCCCGTGAGCGCAGAAAGTCAGCAGTATATGCAACTGGTGATGCAGCATCCTGCTATGCGCGCTTGGGTACACGCCGCATCACAAGAAGCAATGTGGGTCAATTATTTAGAGCCTTATCAAAAACCAGCAAAATGACTTGGAAAAAGCAGGATTAGGAAAAATACTGCGGAAGTTTTTGTGCGGTAAAGTGGTCTTTTTTGTTCCAAAAATAAAACATAGTGTCTTAGTTTTCCCAATTATTCTATTTACGCTGCACGATTAAAATAGCGTTATTAAATGAATACAAGATTGGAACATCCCCATGAAAATTTTACACATCGACTCGAGTATTTTAGGTGAAAACTCAGTTTCACGTCAGTTAAGCCAAGCGATTGTGCAACAATTGACTGCAAAAAATAGCAATGCACAGGTCGATTATTTAGATTTGGCACAACAGCCGATTCCGCACTTAACTGCCGAAATTTTAATGGGGCAGGATGCAGAACAAGCGGCTTTGGGTGAAAAAATCATCCAACAATATATTGATGCCGATGTCGTGGTGGTGGGTGCAGCCATGTATAACTTTGGTTTGACTTCAACTTTAAAAGCATGGATTGATCGCATCAGCGTGGCAGGTAAAACCTTTAAATATACCGAGCAAGGGCCTGTAGGCTTGGCGGGTGAGAAAAAAGCCTATATCGCCAGTAGCCGTGGCGGTGTGTATGGTGATAACAGCCCTGCCGATTTTCAGGAAGATTTCTTGAAAACCATCTTCAACTTTACAGGGGTGAATGATGTAGAAATTATTCGCGCTGAAGGGGTGAGTATGTCGGAATTTAAAGACCAAGCTGTTGCCAATGCGATGCAAAAAATTCAGGCGATTTAACCCACTATTTCAATAAAAAAAGCTCAGTGCCTTGAGGGTGCTGAGCTTTTTTTATATAGATGGATCGGCTAAAAGGGTTGGTTAGCAAAGCCTTGTTATGGTTGAACTTAGCTCTGATCTTGCCGATGTGCAAACTCTGCTAAATCTGCCAATGCACGTTTGGCTTCTTCAAACCACGGTGAAAACATTTGAAAATTGTGCCACATACCCGTGTAGAGTTTGTAATGCACTTCTACGCCTGCCTGTTCGGCTTTTTCTTTAAAACGTGTTGCATCATCCAGCAAAATTTCTTTAGAGCCAATTTGTACTAAAACTGGTGGTAATTCGTGTAAATCATCAAACAATGGCGAAATTTGCGGGTCTGCCCGATCAAGTTCAGGCGGTACATAGTAATCAATGCCTGTTTCCAGCGTTTCAATTGACAGCAGGGCATCATGCTTGCTGTTATAACGCAAGGATTCACTGGTGAGGGTTAAATCTAAAAATGGTGACAGCAGCATTAAGCCACTCACTTGCGGCAATTGCTCATCACGTATTTTTAAAGCTAGCGCCAACGCTAAATTTGCACCGCAAGAATCTCCTGACAAAATAATATCTTTGGCGTGTATACCTTGCGCCAACAGACTTTGATAGACATCAAACACGGCTTCCAAAGCATGTGGAAAAGGATGCTCAGGTGCAAGCGGATAATCGACATGAATCACTTGCATTTGGGTGCGTGCCGCAACTTGACTCAAAAATGCTCGATGGGTATTTAACGAACCCAGAAAAAAAGCCCCGCCATGAATATGAAAAATGAGCTGTGTTGCAGCATTCTGTGGTTTTAATTCTTCGGCATGCAGACCTGCTAAACGCAGCGCGCGTACCTGCACCGACTTTTGCATGGGAAATAAACGGCACATTTGTTCTAGTGCAAAACGTACAGAATTGGGGGGTAAATTAAATTGGCTTGGTTTGCGAATGGTGGTTTTTAAAAACTGCTCTGTAATAATTTGTTTCCACATGGGGTTAATCTTCATGATTTTTCCATCTTGTTCTTTATTTGATCGGATATTTGTGTATTTACCAACATAATTTACAAGGGTACACTAAACGGTCACATTCAAAAATTGCAAATTTGTTGTGACTTTTTAATAATAAAGTTGTCTGATAGTAGACCAGGGAAACAAAACAATGAAAAAAATTGCACTTGCATTCGGGCTGTTAGGTTTAAGCGCTTTGGCCAATGCTGCAGATCCGCTTAACGGCACAGTTTGGAAAACAATTGACGACAAAACCAAACAACCCAAAGCCACGGTAAGATTTACTGAGCAAAAAAATGGAACTTTAACCGCAAGCATTCAGTCAATTTTAACGCCTGGTGAAGAAAATGCCTGTACAAAATGTGAAGGTCCGTATCACAACAAATCACTCAAAGGTTTGACCATTGTTCGCGGTCTGAAAAATACAGGCGGCACGAGCTACGATGGTGGTTCAATTCTTGACCCGCAAACAGGTAAAACCTACAAGCTAAAAGGTAAACTTGCCGATGGTGGTAAGAAACTGGAATTGCGTGGTTTCATTGGTGTAGCGGCATTGGGTCGTAACCAAACATGGATTCGTGCGAACTAAGCATGTATTCCACCTGTGCAGTTGAAATCATATTGCACAGGATATAAAAAAACCTGCTCCATGTGAGCAGGTTTTTTATTGGTATTTTTTTAAACTTAACCTAAAGCACGATAAGCCGCTTCATCAAAACCCGCAATAAAGCCTGATTCAGTTTTTAAGACAGGACGTTTAATTAAACTGGTGTGAGTGCAAAGTGCTTCAATTAAGTTGGCTTCACTGGCCAAAGCAGCTTGCTGTTCTGCTTCGCTGAGTTTGCGCCAAGTGGTGCCTTTTTTATTCAGTACTACATCTTGCCCAAGCGCATCTAACCAACTTTTGACAGTGTCGGCATCGATCCCTTGTTTTTTATAATCGTGAAACTCATAACTTAGCCCCAATTCATTGAGTAAATCGAAGGCTTTTTTCATTGAATTGCAGTTCTTAATCCCATAAATTTTTAACATATTTTTTTCACGTTAATATCATCAAACTGGCTATAGCCTAGCCCAAAACAGCGCTAAGTGCTAGAAACTTGCAGTGAACAATGATTGGCTGTTTAAATGGTATGTGTCATCAATACGTCATACCGATGTCACCAAATTGACACTTGATCGCTCTAAAATGGGACGCATAAACAGAAAAAAATGAAAAACTTGATAAGAACAGACTTTAGTGAAAATAAAAAATACAGTGAAGAACAACAGTAACAGCGCAAAACAGAAAATAAGATGATAAAAAGAGAAAACCCGCATTTAATCATCCTGATTATGCGGGTCTCATTTTAACGTCCATTGTTACATCCTTGAAACTAACCAAAACCAGTTAGTTTATTTTCCATCCTTCGGCTTCCAATCCTTTTGTGTCATCCTGACTGTCCCTTTGCCGTGATGCAATAATGCGCTGAATCGACTTGAAGATAAATACACAAAGTCGACAGATTATGTGCGAATTGAACCTCAGTTGAGTGAACAACTGTTCACTCGTGTAGGCTGTGAAATTTGTGTGAATAAGGGACTATTGACAATTCGTCTATGTTTGCGACGACGCATATTTTTAGCTGATATAAGGCATGGGACAGGAAATTTAGCCATTCTAAATGACTGGCACATAACGCAATAGCAGCAAAAAAATATGCTCGTCCTTCGCTGCGCCTTGCGCTGCAAACAAAGCAGTGCTTGTTTTTGCTCAGGCTGTGGCTAAAACTTTCTCAGATTGCGTTATGAAACTTGGCAATAGACCCACTATTCCCTGCGTTTCATGCCTGATCTGCTCAGTTTTAGCCTACAGCGCAAACCATTTATGAAATGTCAATAGACCCTAAATCTTATAATCAATAATCACGGGAGCATGGTCACTAAACCATTCTTCTTTATACACCCAAGCATTGACAGTGCGTGCTTTCCAGTCGGGTGAACAGGCATGATAATCAATCCGCCAACCAACGTTCTTGGCACGGGCTTGCCCGCGATTTGACCACCAAGAATACAACTCTGCTTCATGGCGTACTTCACGGAAGGTATCGACATAGCCCAAGTCATTATAAATATGATCTAACCATGCACGTTCATGCGGTAAGCAACCTGAAGACTTTTGGTTACCTGACCAGTTTTTAATATCAATGCGCTTATGCACAATGTTGTAATCGCCACAGACAATGATCGATTTATTGTCTTCACGCCACTGTTTTAGAATTTTTTGATACTCTTCTAAAAAGTGATCTTTCCGCATTTGGGCTTCTTCACCTGAAGAGCCAGAAGGCAAATACAGTGAACAGATGTAAATTGGGTGATCCAGTCCTACATCAAATTCAGCACTGATAAAGCGACCCTGAGAATCGGCCAATTCAAAGCCTAAACCATTTTGCACAGAAACAAACGGCAAACGGCTATAAATAGCTGTCCCTGCGTAGCCTGCGCGTTCTGCAGGGAAAAGATGCGTGTGCCAGCCTTCTGGCTTAAATTTATCGGTCCATTGGGCGTGTGTGATGCGGCTTTCCTGCATGCAAATCACGTCTGCTTCAGACTTTTCCAACCATTCGAGTAAGCCTTTGCTTATCGATGAACGCAACCCATTGACGTTAATTGAAACCACTCGAAGAATTTTTTGATCACTCGGATAGCTACTCTTTGGTATCATGCTCAGGTCTTACCTCAATGTATTAATTTGGAGCACCTCATGACATCGCCAGCTCAATTTAACCCGCAAGCTTTTATCGAACTCGCCTTATCACGTGGTGTGCTTAAATTTGGTGAGTTTACTTTAAAATCGGGTCGTGTGAGTCCTTATTTTTTTAATGCAGGTTTGTTGAATGATGGCGAAGCTTTATCCCTATTGGCTTCGGGCTATGCAGATCAACTCATGAAATGCAAAAACGTAGATGTTATTTTTGGGCCTGCTTATAAAGGTATTCCTTTTGTAGCAGCTACAGCAGTGGCTTTATCACAAAATCATGGCGTAAGTGTGCCGTGGGGTTTTAACCGTAAAGAAGCCAAAGACCATGGTGAAGGTGGTGTGTTGGTGGGTGCTGCAGTTGAGGGTAAAAAAGTATGGATTATTGATGATGTGATCACTGCGGGTACCGCTATTCGTGAAGTGGTGACCATTTTGAAAAATGCAGGTGCACAAATTGCGGGTGTATTGGTCGCTTTAGACCGTCAAGAAAAAGGTCAGGGCGATTTGTCTGCGATTCAGGAAGTGCAAAAAGAGTTGGAAATTCCTGTGCATGCTTTAATTACCATGAAAGATTTAATGAATTATTTAGATGTCAAAGGTGAAAAAGAGGCCTTGGCGAAAATGGAAGCATACCGTGTGAAGTATGGTATCTAAATCATTATTTTTTATATAAAATAGGGTGTTTTATCACCCTTTTTTTATTTTTATTATGTCTGAATTAGAAAAGTATGCGTATATACGTTGCCCGAAATGTGGACGTGATAACAGGTTAATCATCGACTCTCGAAAAACAGGTCTTTACCAATGTGGCGGTTGTCAATCTCATTTAATGTTTTATGGTACAGAAAAACAGCATAAGTATAAAAATTGGATTTGGGCTACATTAATAGGGTTGCCAGTAGCTTTTATGGGATATAAAAGTTTGGTAGATAATAATTCATGGACGGATAAAAATATTCAAAAATTTGAAAAAGCATGTGAGGCTAGAATATTCCAAACATCCAATTTAAGCTTGTTAGAAACAGAACAGTATTGTGAATGTGTGATAAATAAGCTTATTCAAATTGATTATGACAAAGTGGTGAAATCTACACAATATTATATGAATCGATCACAGGGGGAATGCCGAAGTGGTAGGCAGCAGTACAGAGGTTACCGATAAATTTAATACTCTTCTAGAGCAATGTTATAAAGGTAATTTAAGAGAATTTTGTTCTGAATTTGATGTGAAAAATCGAGGGGAAAGTTTTTACAAAAGAGTACAAAAAGCTAGACATCGCATGATGAATCAGAGTATCAGTCAGGAAACAATTGATGAGTTTAAAAAATATATTGTATTTATGGAATTTAAGTTATTAGAACAAGAGTGTTCTTGGGATGAAAAAAAAGCTCTTATGGAGTTTAAGAGCTTCTTCTAACTTTTTAATTAAAAGATTTTTTTATAACGATTGACAAATTTTTGAGAATCAAATTTTATTTGCTTTAATGCAGTTTCTGCTGAAACTTGCCATAATGGAGAACTATATTTATACCCACTCGTGTAACCATTTTGAAAAAAACGTCCTAGTGGATCAATCATTAAATATGATTCAGTCATATCATTATTATTCTCTGAACTGATAATAGACTTGAAGCTTGAGTGTTTTTCAATAAATTGATGAAACTCTTGCTCTGTGATATCTAATTTATTTGAATAAACAGGTAAAAGTTTAAAAATTTTCCATTTATTAGGTTGGATTTGAGAAATAAAGTAGCTTAAATCCTCAGATGCGTTGAGCTTATTGACGACAGTATTAATTTTTATTTCTATCATAGGGTTATACTTTTTAATTTTATTGATAGCTGTTAAAACTTGAGACGGATTAAAGGTATTTTGCTTAGATGTACGTCCAATAGCTAAATTGGTGTATTCATTTATAGAATCTACACTAATACCTAATGACGAAAAATTCTGAGCAATAAACTTCATATCAATTTCATTGAATAGACTGCCATTAGTAATCGCAGAAAGCCTGAAATTATACTTTTTTGATAAATTGATAATATTTTTCAATTGTTTCATATAAAGAAAAGTCTCGCCTCCGACTAAATTGAGACGTAATTGATCAAAATAAACGGTTTGACTTGATTTGTTTAATATATGTCTAATGTTTTCAATTTGCTCAATTAGAGTTTCAATTTTTATTTGAGAGTGCAAAACCTCTTTACTATCGCTATCCCATTTTGCGAAGCAATAATCACACTTGTAGTTGCATGCTTCTGTAATATGCCAGTTTACTACGAGTTCTTTAGTTAATTTTGGCATTTCAGTTTCCCCTTTAAATTGTTTTGGATGTAACAAATTTAATTGAGAAATATTATTGTATCGGAGACACTAAGGAGACAGTGATTTAGATTGGTGTCTCCTCCTCACACTTCTTACACTCGAGCATCACCCCCAACTTTTCCTTGCGCCCTTGCTCTGTGATTACCCACGGGCGGTTTTGCCACGGCGGATTATGCCGCACATGCTGCCCGTGACCGCAGGCCAAATCTGCGACCCAATCATTTTCTTCATCTAAATGAAAACCAATAATTGCTTGTTGCATCGCGTACTCCCAAGTGCATGATGATTGTGGATGAAGCGTTACGAAAATTGCAGCAAAACCAAAGCCAAACTCCGCTATACTTTTGCTTATTCAATTCTTCAAAAGAGCACCGAAATATGCGCGTACTTGTTGTGATGGATCCCATCGAAAGTGTCAATTTGAAAAAAGACTCAACCATGGCGATGTTATGGGCGGCAAGCCGTCGTGGGCATACCTTGGGCTATGCATTACAGCAAGACTTATATATTGATCAGGGCAAGGCATTTGGTCTGATTGCATCGCTCAAAGTCTTTGAAGATTATAACCATTATTACGAATTGGGCGAAAAACGCAAAGAATCCTTAGCTGATTATGATGTCATTCTCATGCGTAAAGACCCGCCTTTTGACATGAATTTCGTTTATACCACATATATTTTAGAGCAAGCTGAACGCGAAGGCGCATGGATCATCAACAAGCCGCAAAGCCTGCGTGACTGTAATGAAAAGCTGTTTGCGACTCAATTCCCAGAACTACAAGTTCCGACATTGGTCACTTCACAACAAAGCCTGATTCGTGAATTTATTCAGCAACATGGTGATGTGATCGTTAAACCGCTCGATGGCATGGGTGGCATGGGAATTTTCCGTTTGTACCAAGATGGGGTCAATATTGGCTCAACCATTGAAATTCTGACCAACAACGGCACTCAGCCAATCATGGCGCAGCGCTATATTCCAGAAATTGTAGATGGTGATAAACGCATCCTCATGGTTAATGGTGAGCCTGTGCCTTATTGTTTGGCACGAATTCCACAAAATGGCGAAGTGCGTGGCAACTTAGCTGCAGGTGGTTTAGGCGAAGCACGTCCATTGACTGAAAATGACAAAGCCATTGCCGCCAAAGTCGGGCCATTTTTACGTGAAAAAGGCTTGGTTTTTGTCGGATTAGATGTGATTGGCAACTATGTCACTGAAATCAACGTGACCAGTCCAACGTGTATTCGTGAAATTGATGCACAGTTTGGTACATCCATTGCCGATGATTTATTTACCGTACTTGAAGCAGGTCGTCCCAACTAAGTTTGGGCTTTATGCTCACTGTATCAATACAAAAGCCGTTTTCTATTTGAAAGCGGCCTTGTTTTTAGAGACGTGGATACAAAAAACAACTTAAACACTTTGCAAAATAGATCAATCAAAGCAGGTAAAATTGAATAAAACTTAACATTTTCCGTAGATTAATAATAAAACTAGTTTAAACTTGAAAATCTGTAGAAAAAAACAATCAAGCACTTGGTGAAAAAAAGTAAATAACCTTTCAAGCCCATGCGTTTGTGATTACAATTGATAGCTTATACAAGATTTTTATTTGCCTTATTTTGAGTTGAAGAATTAAACCGTGACTGACGCACAGCAACAACAGCCTAAACATGTCATGATGATGGCCGCAGGTACAGGTGGACATGTTTTTCCCGCTTTGGCCGTCGCAAAACAATTACAGCAACAAGGGATTCAAGTGTCATGGTTGGCGACCCCAACGGGCATGGAAAATCGTCTGCTTAAAAATCATAATATCCCAATTTACCAAATTAATATTCAAGGTGTACGTGGCAACGGTTTGATCCGTAAACTGGCTGCACCATTTAAAATTTTAGGCGCAACGCTCAGTGCTGTGCGTTACATGAAGCAATTAAAAGTTGATGCTGTTGCAGGTTTTGGTGGTTATGTGGCAGGGCCAGGTGGCTTGGCAGCACGTGCTTTGGGTATTCCTGTGCTGATTCACGAACAAAATGCAGTTGCGGGTTTTACCAACACTCAATTGTCACGTGTGGCAAAAACCGTGTGTCAGGCTTTCCCAAATACCTTTCCAAACAGTAACAAAATTGTCACCACAGGCAACCCTGTTCGTGAAGAAATCACTGCGACCTTAAGCCCTGCATGGCGCTATCAGGAACGTGAAAAAGCAGGCTTGCCAATTCGTATTTTAATTGTGGGTGGTTCACTAGGTGCACAAGCCTTAAATGAATGTGTACCTGAAGCGTTAAAGCAACTAAATGTCGCTTTAGATGTTTATCATCAATGTGGGCAAAACCATGCCGAAGCGACGCAGGCACGTTATGCACACAAGCCTGACCACTTACAGGTTGAGGTACAGCCTTTTATTGAAGATATGGCCAAAGCCTATAGTGATGCCGATTTAATTATTTGTCGTGCGGGCGCACTCACGGTAACCGAGGTCGCGACTGCAGGTGTTGCAGCAGTATTTGTACCATTGCCTAGTGCGGTGGATGATCACCAAACTGCCAATGCCAAGTTTTTAGCCGATCTTGGTGCAGCAAAAATCTGTCCGCAAGCCAGCATGACACCTGAAAGTTTAACAACATTATTAACCCCGTTAATGAATCGTCAATTGTTGTCTGAAATGGCGGTCAAAGCCCGTCAGCAGGCGCAGCCTGATGCAACTCAACACGTAGTTCGTCTTATTCAAGCATTGTTCGAGTAAAATATGTCTCCATCTACACCCGCTGATCAAGCGAAAAAATTAATCAAAGTGCCTGAAATGCGCCGTATCAAACACATTCATTTTGTGGGTATTGGTGGCGCGGGGATGTGTGGTATTGCCGAAGTCTTGAAAAACCAAGGCTATAAAGTGTCGGGTTCAGACATCAAAGCTTCAAAAACCACAGCGCAATTAGAAGAAAACGGCATCAAGGTTTATATTGGGCATGCGGCAGAGAATATTAAAGGCGCCAATGTGTTGGTGGTGTCTACTGCAATTGACCCAGAAAACCCAGAAATTAAAACAGCAATTGACACCCGTATTCCTGTGGTGCGTCGTGCTGAAATGCTGGGCGAGTTGATGCGTTACCGTCATGGTATTGCAGTCGCGGGTACACATGGTAAAACCACCACTACCAGTTTAATCACCTGTATGTTGGCCGAAGAAAACATGGATCCAACTTACGTGATTGGTGGTTTGCTAAACCGTACTGGGGTCAATGCAGCATTGGGTGCTAGCCGTTATATCGTGGCAGAAGCCGATGAATCTGATGCATCGTTCTTATTCCTAGAGCCAATGGCGGCTGTGGTGACCAATATTGATGCCGACCACATGGACACCTATGGTGGTAGTTTCGATACCTTAAAAGATACCTTTATTCAATTTTTGCACAAACTGCCATTCTACGGTTTGGCTGTGGTGTGTGGTGATGATGCCAATATTCGTGAAATCATGCCGCGTATCGGGCGCTCTGTATTGACCTATGGTTTTAATGAAGACAACGATATTCGTGCCGTTGATGTTGATCAAGACGGTATGCGCACACACTTTACTGTACTGCGTAAAGACCGCGAACCGTTACGCGTGACGGTGAATCAACCGGGGCTGCATAACGTATTGAATGCCTTGGCTGCAATTGGAATTGCCACCGATGAAGGCGTTTCTGATGGTGCAATTTGCCGTGCTTTGGAAGGCTTTAGCGGTGTCGGTCGTCGTTTCCAAGTACAAGGTGAGTTTGCGGTAGCAGACGGCAATGTGAAATTGGTAGATGACTACGGACATCACCCGAAAGAAGTGGAAGCCACCATTAAAGCTGCGCGTCAAAGTCATCCTGATCGCCGTTTGGTGATGTTGTTCCAGCCACACCGTTTTAGTCGCACCCGTGACTGTTTTGATGACTTTGTGGAAGTGTTGTCACAAGTCGATCAATTGTTATTGCTCGATGTTTATCCTGCGGGTGAAAAACCAATTGTTGGCGCAGATAGCCGTACTTTGGCACGCAGTATTCGTTTGCGTGGTCAGGTTGAGCCAATTTTGGTCGATCCAAATGACGGCAACCTACCGAATATTGTGAAACAAGTGTTACAGGCCAATGACTTGTTATTGACCCAAGGTGCAGGTAATGTGGGGGCGATTTCAATCGAGCTTGCACAAAACCATTTATATTTAAAATAATCACAACCTGTGATGTTTGAATTTGATCGACCAGTTTAAAGTTTAAGGATATAAACGTGTCAAATGCTTCAAAGTTCGGCAAAGTTGCCGTGTTATTGGGTGGAAAATCTGCTGAGCGTGAGGTTTCTCTAGACAGCGGTCAAGCAGTACTCGAAGCACTGCTACGTTCTGGGGTCAATGCAGAAGCATTTGATCCACAAACACGTAGCGTGACCGAATTGGTCAATTATGATCGTGCCTTTATTGTGTTACACGGGCGCGGTGGTGAAGATGGTCAAATTCAAGGTGTTTTGGAATGGTTGAATATTCCATACACGGGTACGGGCGTGCAAGGTTCAGCCATTGGCATGGACAAAGTGAAGACCAAGCAAATTTGGCAAGGTTCTGACTTGCCAACTGCGCCATATCGTATTGTTAGCAAAGATTCCAATATTGAAGACGTGGTTGCCGAATTGGGTTTACCACTCATCATCAAGCCTGTACATGAAGGTTCAAGTATTGGCATGAGCAAAGTCGAAAAAGTAGAAGACTTTGCCGATGCTGTAGCGAAAGCAACTGCACATGACGCTATTGTTATGGCTGAAAAATGGATTACAGGACGTGAATTTACCATCGTGCTGTTAAATGGTCAGGCTTTACCGATTATTCGTTTAGAACCACCGAAAGATGTGGCGTTCTATGATTATGAAGCCAAATATCAACGTAATGATGTGCAATACGGTATTCCGTGTGGTTTAAGCACTGCCGAAGAGCAACAGTTACAAGCTTTGGCATTACGTGCCTTCCAAGCCGTGGGTGCAAGTGGCTGGGGTCGTATTGATGCCATGCAAGATGAGAACGGCAATTTCTGGCTATTGGAAGTGAATACCGTGCCGGGAATGACCAGCCACTCTTTAGTTCCGAAAGCGGCAAATGCAGTCGGCTATAGTTTTGATGAGCTGTGTGTGGCAATTTTGGCACAAACCCTTACAGGTGAAGCACACTAAATATGGCTCAACTTCCTGCATCCTTGCGCCGTAAACGGGCAGCGATTACCTCGATTCATGACAAACCGCCAACAGCCAAAGAAAAGCTGATTCATTTTGGCGGTTGGGTAATGCTGTGCGTTGCGGTGCTCGTGTTGGCAGTGGGTGCGTACGGGCTATACAAAGTCATGACCGATGCACAAATTGCCAAGCTAGATGTAGTGGGTACACGTTCAGATGCTGAACACCGCCAAGTGATGACGCATGTGAACCCTGTAATGACCAAGAACTATTTCACCTCTGACCTAGAGCAAATCCGCGATACCGCTTTGGAGTTGTCTTGGGTAGATCGAGTGGTGGTTTCACGTGCGTGGCCGAATGCTATTCGTGTGCGGGTTATGCCGCGTCATCCAATTGCACGTTGGGGGACAGGTCGTTTGCTCAGTGACAGCGGTGAAGTCTTTACCGAGGTCACGCCACAAAATAATCAACATTTACCGTTATTACACGGGCCAACGCATCAATCTAAAATGATGATGCGTCGTTATAATGAAATTAACCAATTATTCTTACCCGTCAACGATCGTTTAAAAGAACTATATTTAACAGAACGTATGACGTGGTTTATGCAGTTTGATTCAGGTCTACGTGTTATTGTAGATAAAGATCAAACCATGAGTAAGCTGCAGCGCTTGGGGCATCTTGCACAAAGTGATTTGAAACCTGTATGGTCTAAAATATCCGCCATCGATTTGCGTTATCGCAATGGTTTAGCCATTCAATGGAAAAACTCAATTCCGCCAAAAATTGCAAATGGTCACTTTGTTGTAACGATTGATGACACAAGCATTGCAGAGGGAATAAGAGCAAAGCCATAATATTGGGCTTTAAAAAAATAGAGGCATTAAGCCATAAATTAAACATACTGGTAATGGTAGTGAATAAATGAGTGAAGCTGTTCCCTCGGTTGTTGCGATTGACATTGGGACGCACAAAGTTTCAGTTTTGATTGCTAAGGTCCATGCGCCAGACAATATCCAAGTCATTGGTATGGCCACCGCACGTAATCGAGGCATGAGTAAGGGAAAAATTGTCAGTCTCGATAAAGTGATTACTGCAATTAAAAATGCCGTGCAAGAAGCGGAAGATATGGCGGAATGCCGTGTGCATTCGGCATGGATTTCTATTCCTAGTGCAGAGCTAAAAAGCTTTTATGCTTCAGGTCGCACACCTATTGAAAGTAGTGATCACACCATTACCACCAGTGAAGTGGTACGCGCCTTGGACTTGGCCAAAGCCAGTCACCTCACCTCAGACCATTATTTGGTGAGTGCAGTACCACTCGGTTTCGATTTAGATGATTCGGGTGAATGGGTACAAAACCCAATTCGTATGTCAGCACATAGCATGACGGGGCATTATCAATTGATGATGTTGCCTATTAGCACCATGCAGAATTTAGACCGTGCTTTAAAAGGTGCCAATATTGGTGTCGAAAAAATGGTGGTGTCAAATTTAGCCACTGCAGAAGCCAGTCTGCTTAAAGATGAAAAAGAATACGGTGTGTGTCTGGTAGATATTGGCGCAGGTACGACCAGTATTGCAGTTTATTTAGATGGACGTTTGGCCTTGGCACACACTTTGCAGCGTGGTGGTGAGCATGTCACCCGCGATATTGCAGCGGTGTTACAAACCACAACTGAAGAAGCTGAACGGATTAAGCTATTGTATGGCTGTGTAGATATGAAAGTGGTCAAACCTGATCACATGATTCAGATTCAGGGCATTGATGGGCCGCAAACCATTAGCCGTATTGAACTGGCGGAAATTATTATTGCGCGTTATGAAGAAATTTTTGCACAAATTCGTCAGGAACTCGAAAAGAGCGGTGCCATTCATGGTTTATATCATGGTGTGGTTTTGGCGGGTGATGCCTCACAAATTGAAGGCATGATCAGCTTGGTACGTCGTATGTTGGGTGTTTCGGCACACTTGGGGAATCATCCTTCACAAGTTTATGCCGATGAACCGCATCAGGCCGCCTTACGCCGTTCACAATATGCAACAGCTTCAGGCTTATTGCTTTATAGTCAAAACTATACTCAAGACACGATTGTAGAACATGAAGACCCTGAAACCTTATCGGTTTGGGGGCGTGTCGGACGGGCATGGTCTGGCTTGAACGAAAAGTTAAAATCTATTTTTTAGTTGAGTTTTTTGGGAATATTGTTAGGAAGTTGTACGGATCATCACTGGTACTTGACAAGCCAGAAGTTGAACAGCATTCTTAAAAATAATTTTTATGAAGATCAAGGCAGTATACGGGCTTAAGTGACTGCCAATAACGTATTAGGAAATCTAAAGGTCATGGCCTCATTTGAATTTATAGATGATCAAACCGATAGCAACGGTCAAGCCCGTTTCACTGTGTTTGGTGTGGGTGGTGCAGGTGGTAACGCTGTGCAGCACATGCTTGAGTCGGATATTCAGGGTGTAAAATTTGTTTGTGCCAATACGGACAAACAAGCATTGGATCGCATGAATTCGCAATTCAAAATCCAGCTAGGTGAGCAAAGCACACGTGGTTTAGGCGCGGGCGGTGATCCTCAAGTGGGTCAAACTGCAGCGGAAGAAAGCCGCGAGCTGATCTGTCAGCAACTTGAAGGCACAGACATGGTGTTTGTGACTGCAGGGATGGGCGGTGGTACAGGTACAGGTGCTGCGCCAGTTGTGGCTGAAATTGCCAAAGAAATGGGCATTTTGACTGTTGGTGTGGTGACTACGCCATTTAACTTTGAGGGTAAGCGTCGCTTACTTTCTGCGGAAAAAGGGATTGCGGCATTAGAACAGCATGTAGACTCTTTAATCATTATTCCAAACCAGCGTTTAATGAAAGTTTACCGCGACATTTCAATGAAAGATGCGTATAAAAAAGCCGATGACGTTTTGTTGAACGGTGTACGCAGTATTTTTGATTTGGTGGTACGTCCAGGTCACATCAACCTAGACTTTGCTGACTTGAAAACTGCGATGAGTACGCGCGGTTATGCGATGATGGGTGTTGGTTCAGGTCGTGGTGAAAACCGTGCGCGTCAAGCGGCTGAACAAGCGATTCGTAGCCCATTGCTCGATAGCGTAACCATTGCCAATGCCAAAGGCTTGTTGATTAACGTAACGGGTGGTGATGATGTGACCTTCGGTGAAATCGAAGAGATCATGGACGTGATTCATCAACTTTCAGATACCGAACAAACCCAAGTATTCTACGGTACGGTATTTGATCCTGAAGCGCGTGACGAAATTAGCGTGACTGTTATTGCTACTGGTTTAGCGCGTAACACAGGCGATACACCAGAGCCTGCAAAACGCACCGTGACACAAACCACTTCTGCAGCACCAACAGCGGCAGTAGAAGAAGATGATGTGCCTGCAATTCAGCGTCAGCAGGCAGAAACTGCGCCTGCAATTAGTGCGACAACAACATCAGGCTCTGCGCGTCCAACGCCAATGAGTATTCAAGACTATTTGAAAAATCAGCAGCGTAAATAAGCCAAGATCCTCAATTTCATTGTGTGATCGGGAAAAGGCAGTTTTAAACTGCCTTTTTTGTTTTTTATCAATGGCTAAATATGCTAACGTATAGCGGTTTTAAAATTTAGATGAATTGAGAACATGCTGAAACAACGTACCCTACAACGTGTCGTCAAGGCGAGCGGTATTGGTCTGCACAGTGGTCAAAAAGTATTGATCAACTTTGTGCCGCATCATGCCGATGGGGGAATTGTGTTTCGTCGTATCGATTTAAATCCGCCTGTCGATATTCCAGCCGATGCCATGCTGATTCAAGAAGCATTTATGTGCTCGAATTTGGTTCAGGATAATGCCAAAGTTGGCACTATTGAGCATGTTATGAGTGCAATTGCAGGGTTGGGCATTGATAACTTGATTATTGAAGTGTCTGCCTCTGAAGTGCCCATTATGGACGGCAGTGCAGGGCCTTTTATTTATTTGTTGATGCAGGGTGGTTTAAAAGAACAGGATGCTGCGAAAAAGTTCATCAAAATTTTAAAACCTGTAGAAGCTTTAATTGACGATAAACGTGCGGTGTTCAGTCCGCATGAAGGTTTTCAGCTCAATTTCACCATCGACTTTGATCATCCTGCCTTTAAAAAAGAATATCAGTCTGCCACCATCGATTTTTCTACAGAAACCTTTGTCTATGAAGTCAGTGGCGCACGTACTTTTGGCTTTATGAAAGATTTGGACTATTTAAAAGCCAATAATTTGGCTTTGGGTGCGAGTTTAGATAATGCCATTGGGGTAGATGATACAGGCGTGGTCAATGAAGAAGGTTTGCGCTTCTCGGACGAGTTTGTACGGCATAAAATTTTAGATGCTGTGGGGGATTTGTACTTGCTTGGACATCAAATTATTGCCAAGTTTGATGGTTATAAATCAGGACATGCCTTAAATAATCAGTTATTACGCAATGTTCAGAGCGATCCAAGCAGTTATGAAATTGTAACATTTGATGACATAAATTCTTGCCCGATCACTTTTGTGCATGTGACATAAGTCATTGTCTTTTCTTACTACGTTATAATGTAACAACAATAATATGTGAATTTCATCACAAATTTGAGCACGAGTTTTTGGTGTTTTCTGCAAACAATTATTTTTTATTGCTTGCCAAACGTAACAAAGCTTGGCTAAGCTTAGGGTCGCTCACAAAGTCAGCAGCACCTCGTAACATATCTTGAGTTTCTGGACTAAGTGTTCTTAAAGGCTTTTCGCTTTTTGGGGGCGTTTGAGATTCAACTCTTAAACGAACTTGAATTTTTTGTATGTCTTTCAGTTCATGCAGTTGTGACAGTTGAGTAATGTATTGCTTTTGCAAATAAGCAAGTTGACTGACCATCGCTTGATTCGTTCCAGTAATGGTTAAGACACCTTGTTGATAACAAACCACCTGCCATTGCTCTGGTTGCGGCAGTAAAGGTTGAATAAGTTTGCCAAGTTTCTGCCATGCAGCAACTTGGGTTGAGAGAAACGTTAGGTTTCCTGTTTTTATGTGTTTTCTTGTTTGTTGAAAGAGATTCACAGGTTCGGACATACATCATTCCTTCATGTTTATGCCCTAATCTTATGCGCTCCTTTCAGTAGATATCAAGGAAGAGATCACAAGGAACTTCAAGTAAGAACAGTTAAGAGGTTTTTTTATGCATTCGCGCCGTATTTTATTAGCGTTTTCACTGGCAGCTTCGGCAGCATCTGTCGCATTTGCTGATTTAGTTGAGTTAGATTCTCAAAATTCATCGACTGATCGTATTGAGCAATTAACCCGCACCTTGTCACAAGGTTCTTATACAGAAACACAAGACATTGATGTTCCTGCACAAACGCAGATGACCGTTAAGCTTCGTGAAAAGACTACAGAATTAAACAATGCGTCTTTAGCAAAAAAATACGGTACCAATACCAGCACCCGTTTTGCTTCTTCAAATCCTTATGCTTGGTTAGTGTCACATCCATTACCAAATGCACGTATTAGCTCGAACTATGGCGGTCGTGTCATGAGTGGTCGTGCTGAAAACCATTCAGGCTTAGACCTTGCTGCACCAAGCGGTACTCCAATTTATGCGACTGGCCCAGGTATTGTGACCAAGTCAGGCTGGGGCACAGGTTATGGTCAATATGTAGAAATTAACCACGGTAATGGTTATATCACGCGCTACGCACACGCTTCACGTTTAATTGCACGTGTGGGTGACCGTGTAGATGCAGGCGAACATATTGCCAACGTGGGTTGTACAGGTCGTTGTACAGGTCCTCACTTACATTATGAAGTAGTGAAAGATGGTCAACGTAAGAACCCTTCTACCTATTTAGCAATGTTGCCGTAATGTTTTGGCTAGAAATTCATGCTCTAGCCACACTCACTGTAAACTACACGCGAACTACAAATTAAAACATGAAATTAAAGCGGCAAAGGTCGCTTTTCTTTATACTCACGTTTTAGCTTTTAGCAAAATCTAGTGAGACATTTCAGACATCAACTTATCACCTAAAAAAATAATAACACGCAGTATCTGCTTTATTGTATAAAAAACCGCCTAAATTGGCGGTTTTTTGTTATTTGCTGTAAGAATGTGTCAATCACTATTTATTTTCTAAATAGTATGCAGGATATGCATTTAAGATTAGCCATATCTACTAAAGTCTAAATTATGATACATATAAAGCATACGATTAGGCTTAGGAATAGTGAATTATGGCGTTTTACGGTGATACGGACTCACAAGAAACCCAAGAATGGCAAGACGCCTTTGATGCTGTGTTACAACATATGGGTACTGAACGGGCAGCATTTTTACTCGAAAAACTGTACCAACGTGCAATTGCAAAGCATGTACCCATTCAGCGATTAAATACTCCCTACCTCAATACCATTTCAGTGGAAGAACAACCTGCCATGCCGGGCGATCAGGATATGGAGCGTCGTATTCGCGCCCTAATTCGCTGGAATGCGTTGGCGATGGTATTGCGTGCCAATAAAACAGGTGATGATTTAGGTGGTCACCTTGCAAGTTTCGCATCTTCAGCCACATTATATGATGTTGGTTTTAACCATTTCTTCCGCGCCAATAGTGATCATTTTGGCGGTGACATGATTTACTACCAAGGTCACTGTGCACCTGGTATTTATGCTCGTTCATTTTTAGAAGGGCGTTTAACCGAAGATCAATTGAATAATTTCCGCCGTGAAGTGGGCGGTAACGGTTTACCTAGCTATCCACATCCTTATTTAATGCCTGACTATTGGCAGTTCCCAACGGTATCGATGGGTCTGGGTCCAATCATGTCAATTTATCAGGCACATATTCAAAAATATTTAATGAACCGCGGTTTAATTAAAGAAGAAGACCGTAAAGTCTGGGCATATCTAGGCGATGGTGAAATGGATGAGCCAGAAAGTCTGGGCGCAATTTCACTGGCAGGTCGTGAAAAGCTAGATAACCTGATTTGGGTGGTGAACTGTAACTTACAGCGTTTAGATGGCCCTGTACGCGGTAACGGTAAAATCATTCAAGAACTTGAGTCGTTATTCCGTGGCGCAGGTTGGCGCGTGATTAAAGTGGTCTGGGGGCGTCATTGGGATGCTTTATTGGACAAAGACGACACAGGTGCATTAAGAGCCATCATGGAAGAAGCGGTGGATGGCGATTATCAGCGCTTGCAAGTGAAAGGCGGTGCATACGCCCGTGAGAAATTCTTTGGTAAATATCCTGAAGCCAAAGAATTAGTCAAAGATTTAAGCGATGAAGATATTGATAATCTGAACCGTGGTGGTCACGACCCGTACAAAGTATTTGCGGCTTATGCAGAAGCGACCAAAGCTAAAGGTCAGCCAACGGTCATTTTAGCCAAAACCGTCAAAGGTTATGGTTTGTCTGATGAAATTGAAGCGGTGAACAAAACCCACCAAATCAAAAAAATGCAGTTGGACTCTTTAAAATATGTGCGTGACCGCTTTAACTTGCCATTTAGCGATGAGCAACTTGAAGAAGTGCCGTTCTATCGTCCAAGTGAAAATTCGCCTGAATTGAAATATATGAAAGCGCGTCGCGAAGCGTTGGGTGGTTATTTGCCTGCGCGTCGTAAAGACAGCGAAGCTTTACAGATTCCTGAATTATCAGTTTTCGATTCGGTCTTGGCAGGCTCAGGTGGCAAAGAACAATCGACCACGATGGTGATGGTACGTTTGATTTCTGCCTTGCTCAAAGAAAAAGCCATTAAAGACCGTGTGGTACCCATTGTACCTGATGAAGCACGTACTTTCGGTTTAGAAGGCATGTTCCGTCAATTGGGTATTTATGCTGCACATGGGCAAAAATATACCCCTGAAGACCAAGAACAGTTGATGCATTATCGTGAAGCCAAAGACGGTCACATGCTGCAAGAAGGCATTAACGAAGCAGGTGCAATGAGTGCTTGGGCAGCTTTAGGTACCAGTTATTCGACCAATAACTTGCCTATGATCCCAATGTACATGTATTACTCCATGTTTGGTTTCCAGCGGATTGGGGATATTGCATGGGCGGCAGGTGATGCGCAGGCGCAAGGTTTCTTGTTGGGTGCCACTGCAGGACGTACTACACTGAATGGTGAAGGCTTGCAACACCAAGATGGTCACTCGCACATTTTAGCCAATACCATTCCAAACTGTGTGTCCTATGACCCATGTTTTGGTTATGAGCTTGCCGTGATTGTGCATGATGGTTTGCAGCGCATGTATGTCAATCAGGAGCGCGTGTTCTATTATCTCACCGTAATGAATGAAAACTACGAGCATCCTGAAATGCCACAAGGTGTGGAAGAAGGCATTAAGCGCGGCATGTACTTACTGCAGGAAGATGAAAAAGCCACAGTTCAATTGTTGGGTTCAGGTGTGATTCTGCGTGAAGTCATCAAAGCGGCAAAAATCTTGCGTGAAGAGTATCAAATTCATTCGAATGTCTACAGTGTGACCAGTTTTAACGAATTGGCGCGTGATGGTATGGCGTGTGAAGAATACAACCGTTTGCACCCATTGGCTGAAGAAAGCAAAGAGCCGTGGATTTCACAACAGTTACGTGGCAAAGATGGCATTGTCGTGTCTGCAACCGATCACATGCGCGCCTATAGCGAGCAAATTCGCGGTTACTTGCCAGACAACCGTCCATTTGTTGCCTTAGGTACCGATGGTTATGGTCGTTCCGATACCCGTGGTAACTTGCGTAGCTACTTTGGGGTCGATGCTGCACACATTGTGGTAGCCACCTTGAAAAAACTGGCTGATGAAGGCGAAGTCGATGCGCGTTTGGTCAAAGATGCAATCTCGACATTTGAGTTAGATACAGATCGTCCTGTCGCGTGGGCACCGCAAGCGGTTCCTGAAGTACAAGCGGTTGCTGACTACAAAGAGGAGCACTGATCATGCAAATTCAAACGCCTGATATTGGTGTCGATAAAGCCACAGTTGCAGATATTCTTGTGAAAGTTGGCGACACGATTGCAGTTGATGACAGCATTGTTCTGTTGGAATCAGACAAAGCCTCTGTTGAAGTACCAAGCACCGCTGCAGGGGTAGTGAAAAGTATTTTGGTACAACAAGGCGATGAAGTGACTGAAGGTGCGGTGCTAATTGAGCTAGAAACTGAAGCTCAAACCGCAGCTGCTACAGAAGTTGCTGCACCGCAAGCCGAAGTGGACGCTGCACCGAAGCAAGATGCTGAACCAGTGGTCGCTGCAGCGCCAAGCTCGGCGACATCAACCACAGCACAAGAAGTAGATGTACAAGTACCTGACATTGGCGTGGAAAAAGCCGTTGTTGGGGAAATTTTAGTACAAGTGGGCGATGCGATTGATGTTGATCAAAGTATTATTGTGGTGGAGTCGGACAAAGCCACGGTAGAAGTGCCGAGTACGGTATCGGGTACAGTTACCGCGATCCAAATCACTACGGGTGATACGGTAAAAGAAGGTGTGGTGATTCTGAAAGTGAAAACTGCCGCTGCTGCCGCAGTTGCACAGGTGGAAACACCTCAAGCGACACCAGTAGAAGCGGCTGCTGTACCAGTGAACGCAGCAACTGCATCTGCACCACAAACTGCAGCATCAGCTCAGGTTGAAGTCGCAGTGCCTGATTTAGGGGTCGATAAAGCCACAGTGGCAGAAATTTTGGTACAAGTAGGCGATACAGTCGCCGCTGACCAAAGTTTGATTGTGGTGGAATCAGACAAAGCCACGGTTGAGGTGCCAAGTACTACCGCAGGTGTGATTCAAGCCATCCACGTGGAATTAGGACAAAGTGTTGCGCAGGGCAATGCCTTAGTGACGATAGTAACTGCAGGCGCAGCTGCACCAGCAGCAGTTGCGGCAGCGCAAGTTGCCTCTGCACCAAGTGCATCGCCAGCAGTCAGTGCTGCATCTACAGCACAAACCACAACGGTTGCAGCAAGTGCACATACGAATGTAGACAAATTGAGCAAGGCGCAAAATGAAGCCAATGCAAAAGTGTATGCAGGCCCTGCTGTGCGTAAACTGGCGCGTGAGTTAGGTGTTGTTTTAGCCGATGTAAACGCCACTGGCCCGCATGCGCGTGTACTCAAAGAAGACTTGAAGGCTTATGTTAAAGCGCGTCTTACTGCGCCGCAGACTGCTCCTGTCGCTGCTACAACACAGCAAGTTACAGGTTTGCCAAAGTTGCCTGATTTTAGTGCATTTGGTGGCGTGGAAGAAAAAGGTTTGACGCGCTTACAACAAGTGTCAATTCCGCAATTGTCCCTGAACAATTACATTCCACAAGTCACGCAATTTGATTTGGCCGATATTACTGAGCTAGAAGCGTGGCGCAGTGAATTGAAAGCTAACTTCAAAAAAGAAGGTGTTAGCTTGACCATTTTGGCGTTCATTGCCAAAGCTGTAGCGCATTTGCTGAAAGATGAACCGTATTTCGCTGCGCATTTGGCAGATGATCAAAAGTCTGTGCTGCTGCGTAAAGAAATCCACATGGGCATTGCGGTGGCAACCCCCGATGGTTTAACCGTGCCTGTACTACGTAATCCAGATCAGAAATCGATTAAACAAATTGCGATTGAACTGGGTGAGTTGAGTCAAAAAGCGCGTGATAAAAAGTTGTCGCCTAAAGATTTACAAGGTGCAAACTTTACCATCACCAGTTTAGGTTCGATTGGCGGTACGGCATTTACGCCGTTGGTGAACTGGCCGCAGGTTGCGATTTTGGGTATTTCACCAGCGACCATGCAGCCTGTCTGGAATGGTGAAGGCTTTGATCCGCGCTTGATGTTGCCATTGTCATTGTCGTATGACCATCGGGTAATTAATGGCGCAGATGCAGCACGTTTTACCCATAAACTGACCCAGTTGTTGGCAGATATTCGTAGCTTGCTGCTCTAAACTCAGAAAAGCTTTATAAAACCCTGCTGCGGCAGGGTTTTTTGTCACTGCCGTTATTCGGCTAAATTTGCTTAACCGCAGTATTCCGTTTAGAATAGCTGTACTTCATTGGGGAGTAGCCGCTTTTTACTAATTTCTGTTTCAACTGAATGCAGTAAAAAGGTGATGGTCAACATATTTGTTCCACAGAACATGGTCATCATAGCAAAGAACCAAGTCTGCTTTTTCAAGCTTTCTTTTGTTGGCAAGACCTTTGATTTATCACTCTGCAGATTTTGGCTAGCAGGAGGGATAGGTCATTGGTATGTGTGCTAGCCAGAGAAAAACATCATGTATGAATTCCTCATCTCGACTGCCATTGTCGCCTTAGCCGAAATGGGTGATAAAACCCAACTATTGGCTTTATTACTCGCGGCACGTTTTCGTAAACCTGCTCCAATCTTGGTTGCTATTTTACTGGCAACACTCATTAACCACGGACTTTCTGCAGTTTTAGGGCAGTGGATTACCACGGTACTTAGCCCAGAAATTTTATTGTGGATTTTGTCTTTAGGTTTTATTGGCATGGCGATTTGGATGCTTATTCCAGACCAGCTAGATGATGAAACTGAAAGCATCAACAAGTGGCAAAAATACGGTGTATTTGGCGCGACCTTTGTATTGTTCTTTTTGGCAGAAATTGGCGATAAAACTCAAATTGCCACAGTGGCTTTAGCCGCACGTTATGACAGCGTGTTTTGGGTCATGCTTGGAACCACTTTGGGGATGATGCTGGCCAATGCACCTGCGGTATTTATTGGCAATAAATTAGCGACCCGATTGCCAATTGCTTTAATTCATAAAATTGGTGCACTGATTTTCCTAATTATTGGTGTGTCGACTTTGGCGCAACATTATTTATTCTAAATTATTCATTAAAATGCATAAATCCTGAGCAAACTGCTCGGGATTTATTTATGTGAATGGTACTGCAATTCACTGATATTTCAGATAATCTGAGCCATTTTATTTATTGTAACTTTCCATAAATAGCTATATGTTATTCAGTGATAGAAAATCTATTTTTAAAATGAAAAAATTGGGGATTGGTTATGGCATTTGACCGTACAACATCGCAGGTCTTATTTGATAATGGGACACATAAATGTATTAGTTTTACCAGTTTGGTCAAAGGTGAAGGTGTTCAGGCCAACCAATTTCTGATCATTGATAATAACCGTGCCGCAGTGCTAGACCCAGGTGGCGACCTGACCTATGTACCACTGACCATGGAATTAAACAAATATACCCGTTTGACCAATCTTGACTATGTCATGGCATCGCACCAAGACCCAGACATCATCACTTCAATGCCGCGTTGGTTGGTCTATACCGAAGCAAAAATCGTAGCATCAAAATTGTGGGCGCGTTTCTTGCCGCACTTAAGCTCATCTTTTATGAGCGACCGTATGAAAGGCAACTGGTTAGATCGTTTGGTGGAACTGCCAGATGAAGGTCAGGCAATTCCTTTGGGCGAGTCTAAAATTATTGCTGTGCCTGCGCATTTCTTACACTCTGTTGGTAATTTCCAGTTTTATGATCCTATCGCCAAAATTTTATTTTCTGGTGATATGGGTGCGTCAATGGTGGAAGATGCTTCAATTCCATTGACTGATTTTGCTGCGCATATTCCTGCGATGAAAGGCTTCCATCAGCGCTATATGTGTTCCAATAAAGTGATTCGCCTCTGGGTGAATATGGTACGCACCATGGACGTTGAAATGATTGTGCCGCAACACGGTACGCCATTTGTGGGCAAAGAACAGGTGAATCAATTCTTAGACTGGATTGAAACACTGGAATGTGGCGTCGATTTGATGGACGAACACGTTTTTAGCTGCCCTGAATAAGCGACAAAAAAAGCTGAAAAAACTGTAAAAAAAACTTGAGTGCAAAAACAACTTTTTTTAAGATTTTCGCCCAAAAACGATTTTTTTGATGACGAGAACTTAACGAATGTTGTCTCAAGTACCTACAGCAGATGCCTGCTTAAGCTGCGGCGCGTGTTGCGCTTATTTCCGTGTTTCATTTTATTGGGCTGAAGGCATGAATATGCCTGAGCACTACACGGAACCAGTAACAGCAGTCTATTCATGCATGTGTGGTACCAATCAGAGTCAGCCGCGTTGTGTCGCTTTAGAAGGTGAAGTTGGACAGCAAGTGAGCTGCGGGATTTATGAATTACGCAGCAGCTCTTGTAAAGAAGTGCAAATTGCCGATGATCAATGCAATAAAGCACGTCGTGCGCATAACATGATTCCATTTGTGCAAGTCGATCCAGCCATTTCTGTGAATGATGATGACTTCGATCAAGTGGTTTAATGGTGCTTTAAGTTGTTGATCGCAATCCAGATTGAAAAAGCAAAGCTGCGGCTTTGCTTTTTTTTACGGCTAATTTTGGATAAATAGCCAATCATGGTTCACATTGAAGCGGCTTTATCTGCCTGAAAAATGAAACATCGCAAGTTTTAAACCTGCACGGCTAAAAAGCAAACTAAGGATGAAAACTTCAATTTTTAGATGAAAATTACCGATTTTTTCATGTCGCATCCCCCAGAAGGGCAGAATAAAAAATATTTCTTAGAGAACAAATGAAATTTGTGCCCAGATTTGTTTATAATGGCTCACGGAAATTACCAGTGAGACTGTTATGCTGACCATCGTTCAAGAAGCGTTAACCTTCGATGATGTCTTATTACTCCCTGCCTATTCTACTGTTCTCCCAAAAGATGTCTCCTTAAAGACACGTTTTACGCGCGGCATTGACCTGAATATTCCTTTGGTTTCAGCAGCAATGGATACGGTGACTGAATCTCGTATGGCAATTGCGATGGCGCAAAACGGTGGTATTGGTATTTTGCATAAAAACATGGACATCGTTGCGCAAGCAGCCGAAGTGCGCCGTGTGAAAAAATTTGAAGCGGGTATGGTGAAAGACCCGATTACCGTAACGCCAGAAACTACAGTACGTGAATTGATTGCGCTGACTCAAGCCAATAATATTAGCGGTGTACCTGTAGTAAAAGATGGCAAAGTTGTCGGTATTGTGACAGGACGTGATACACGTTTTGAAACCAACCTTGAACAACCTGTCAGCAATATCATGACAGGTCAAGATCGTTTAGTGACAGTACGCGAAGACGAATCTAAAGAAAACATTCAAGCTTTATTGCAACAGCATCGTATTGAAAAAGTCTTGGTGGTGAATGACCAGCAGGAATTAAAAGGCTTAATTACGGTCACTGATTTCCGTAAAGCAGAATTGTATCCAAACAGCTGTAAAGATGACTTAGGTCGTTTACGCGTGGGTGCTGCAGTGGGTACAGGCGCAGAAACACCAAGCCGTGTAGAAGCATTGGTTGAAGCAGGTGTCGATGCGATTGTGGTTGATACTGCACACGGTCACTCTGCAGGCGTAATTGAGCGTGTACGTTGGGTAAAAGCTAACTATCCACAAGTTCAAGTAATTGGCGGTAACATTGCAACTGGCGATGCTGCTTTGGCATTGTTAGATGCAGGCGCAGACGCAGTGAAAGTGGGGATTGGCCCAGGTTCAATCTGTACCACACGTATTGTGGCAGGTATTGGTATGCCGCAAATCTCTGCAATTGACGCTGTTGCCAATGCATTGAAAGAACAGATTCCATTAATTGCCGATGGTGGTATTCGCTTCTCTGGTGATATGGCCAAAGCGATTGGTGCAGGTGCAAGTACCATTATGGTGGGTTCATTGCTTGCTGGTACTGAAGAAGCACCGGGCGAAGTTGAATTCTTCCAAGGTCGTTACTACAAAGCATACCGTGGTATGGGTTCATTGGGTGCAATGGCGGGTGCAACAGGTTCTGCAGACCGTTATTTCCAAGACTCGAAAGCAGGTGCAGAAAAACTTGTACCAGAAGGTATTGAAGGTCGTGTACCGTACAAAGGCCCAATGGGCAACATCGTGCATCAGATGATGGGTGGTTTACGTTCATCTATGGGTTATACAGGTTCTTCAACCATTGAAGATCTACGCCAAAATGCTAAATTCGTGAAGATTACTGCAGCAGGTATGCAGGAATCTCACGTGCATGATGTGACGATTACTAAAGAAGCGCCGAACTATCGCGTTGGTTAATATGAACTATCGCGTTGGTTGATATTTAGTAGCATTTTCAAATAAAAGCCGTCATCAATGTGACGGCTTTTTCATTTTTGGTGTAAAGTAACTCGCAGTAAAAAAGTGATGATAAAGATCACCCCTAAGAAGTGAGAACAATATGAGTTATTTTGGTACAGACGGCATTCGAGGGAAGTTTGGAGAGTTACCAATTACACCTGATTTTGCATTAAAACTAGGTTTTGCAGCAGGTAAAGTTTTAAAAAAACACACCAAAAAAAATAAACCTATTGTGGTATTGGGTAAAGATACACGTCTTTCAGGCTATATTTTAGAAGCAGCATTACAGGCGGGTTTAAATGCCGCAGGTGTCTATGTGCATTTGCTCGGTCCTTTGCCTACGCCCGCCATTGCACACTTAACCCGTGCTTTGCATGCCAGTTTAGGTATTGTGATTTCAGCATCGCATAATCCATATTTTGATAACGGGATTAAATTCTTCTCGGGCGAAGGGAAAAAGCTGCCAGATGCCTTGCAAGAAGAAATTAACCAAGAATTGCAGCAAGAATTAAAAATTGAAGATACGGCCAACTTGGGTAAAAGTGTTCGTGTCAAAGATGCCAATGGGCGTTACATCGAGTTTTGTAAATCGACCTTTCCATATCATTTAGATTTAAATGACCTCACTATTGTGGTCGATTGCGCCAATGGTGCTGCCTACAATGTTGGCCCTGCGGTATTTCGTGAATTAGGCGCGAAAGTGATTGCCATTCACAATGAGCCAAATGGTTTAAACATCAACGAAAATTGCGGCTCAACCCATCCTGAAAGTTTGCAAAAAGCAGTGCTTGAGCATCAGGCGGACTTGGGGGTTGCATTTGATGGTGATGCAGACCGTGTGATTTTGGTGGACAGTCAAGGCAAGCAAATTGATGGCGACCACATTTTATATATTCTTGCTACACAAGGCTCGAAAAAACCTGCAGGTATTGTCGGGACGTTAATGAGCAATATGGCATTGGAATTGGCGTTGGAAAAAGCCCAAGTACCATTATTGCGTGCCAATGTCGGTGACCGTTACGTGCTACAAGGTCTGGAAAAAAATGGCTGGGTTATTGGTGGTGAGCCATCGGGGCATATTTTGACTTTGGACAAGAGCACCACAGGTGATGCAATTATTGCTGCCTTACAAGTGTTAACGGTGATGGTCGAACAAAATAAAGCCCTGCATGAATTGGTGGCAGATTTTAAACTGTTGCCAAATGTGCTGGAAAATGTGCGTTTAGCAAATATGTTTGACCCATATACTGTTCCTGCCTTGGTGGAAGAGTTTGACCGTGCCACGGAACAGCTGAAAGGTCGTGGACGTTTATTGATTCGTAAATCGGGCACTGAACCTGTGATTCGTGTCATGGTGGAAGGTGATGATTTGGCTGAAGTGAAGGCAATGGCGAAAGATTTAGCAGATGCTGTACGTCGTCATGCCGTCTAAAGGGGGGTAAATCGTGAGTGATTTAATTAAAGATTTAAGTGAGCTGCGTTTAAGTTACCAAAAAGGTGAATTGCTAGAAGCACAGGTCAGTGCCAATCCGCATATTCAGTTTTTGAATTGGTTTAACCATGCCTTAGAAGCCAAGCTGCATGAACCGTATGCGATGTCATTGGCGACTGCCAATGCGCAAGGTCGTCCGCATGTGCGTACTGTGTTGCTGCGTGGAGCCACCGAAGCAGGCTATGACTTTTATACCAATTATGACAGTCAAAAAGGGTTGGATTTAGCGGCCAATCCTTATGCTGAATTGTTATTTTACTGGCCTGAACTGGAACGTCAGATTCGTGTCAGCGGTTATATCGAAAAAATTGATGAGCAAGAATCGACAGCGTATTATCACAAACGCCCACGTGACAACCAAATCGCTGCGCATATTAGCACTCCGCAAAGTGGTGTGATTGCCAGCCGTGAAGAACTACAGGCGCGTTTCCAAGACTTGCATGCCCAAGTGGGCGATCAATCTGAATTGCAAAAACCTATATTTTGGGGCGGTTACCGCTTGCAGCCTGATTATTACGAATTTTGGCAAGGCCGTCCGAACCGTTTGCATGACCGCTTAGCTTATGAAAAAATTGAAGGTGAGTGGAAACTACAACGCTTGATGCCTTAAATCACTGGAAATTATGTCAAAAATTCTAATAAAGCAAAGACCTTTACTTACACGCCCTGAAAACTTTCAGGGCGTCTCTACATTTGTTGCCCAAATTTTAGCGCGCCGTGGCGTTGCGTCTGAGCAGGAGCTGGAACTTAAACTGAAGCACTTGCTTGCTCCAAGCATGAAAGGTCTACCTGACGCCATTCAGCTGATGGATCAGGCGATTGATCAGCAGAAAAAAATTGTAATTGTGGGCGATTACGATGCCGATGGCGCGACCAGTACCACACTCATGATTTTGGCATTGCGCGAAATGGGCGCACACGTGCAGTATTTAGTACCTGACCGTTTTAAATATGGTTATGGCTTAACCCCCGCCATTGCCGATTTGGCTTTTGAGCGTTATGCACCTGATTTATTAATTACGGTAGATAACGGAATTTCCAGTCATGCAGGTGTGGAGCGTGCGCAAGCTTTGGGGATGCAGGTCATCATCACCGATCACCACCTCACTACAAAAGCCACTCCAAATGCAGAGGCTGTGGTGAATCCGAATCAATTGGGTTGTGATTTCCCAAGTAAAGCTTTGGCAGGTGTGGGCGTGGCATTTTATGTGTTGGCGAACTTATCCAGTCAGCGTAAAAAACAGGGCAAATCTGCTGCAAATTTAACGCAATATTTAGATTTGGTGGCCTTGGGCACCTATGCCGATGTCGCTAGTCTGGATTATAACAACCGTATTTTGGTGGATGCAGGCTTAAAACGGATACAGCAGAATTTATGTCGTCCTGGGATTAGCGCATTGCTGGATTTGGCAGGACGTGAACCCGCACAGCTTAAAGCGCAGGATTTGGGTTTTGTCTTGGGGCCACGCATTAATGCTGCAGGGCGCATGGAAACCATGGACATTGGAATCGAGTGTTTACTGTCGGCGGATATGCAAAGTGCCTATGCTTTGGCGCGTCAGTTAAATAGTTTGAATCAGGAACGCCGTCAGGTTGAAGGGCAAATTAAACAAGATGCGCTGGCAGAGTTGGAAAAGCTGCAGTTAGATCAAAGCGATTTACCGCATGCCTTGATCATGTTTGAAGAACATTGGCACCAAGGTGTAATTGGAATTGTTGCAGGACGCTTAAAGGAACAGTTTCATCGCCCTGCGATTGTATTTGCTGCCGATGAAGATGGTGAGCATATTAAAGGCTCTGCCCGTTCAATTGAAGGGGTTCACATACGTGACACCATTGAATTGGTCGCAGAGCAATATCCATATTTGGTCAGTCATTTTGGTGGGCATGCGGCTGCGGCAGGTTTGACCATTAAAAAGGCGCACTTTGCAGAATTTAAACAGGTCTTTGAACAGATCATTGCGCAAATGGATGCGGATTTATTTCATGCTGTGCTATGGACAGATGGTGAATTGCCGCAAGAAGCTTTTGATTTACACACGGTAGATTTATTACAGCATTTGGCGCCGTGGGGACAAAAGTTTCCGCAGCCTGTGTTTGAGGGACGGTTTAAAGTGGTTGATTTTAGATGGTTGAAGGACAGTCATTTAAAATTGCGTTTGGCATTGGACAATGGGCAAGTGGTTGATGCGATTGCGTTTGGTGCTAAAGATAAATTTGAATTTAACCCGATGCGGGATGATGTGCGTTTGGTTTATGAGTTAGAGCGCAATGTGTTTAATGGCAATGTGAGTTTGCAGTTGCAGATTGTGCATTTGGAGCAGTAATCCAAATAAAAAAATCCGCTCAAATTTGAGCGGATTTTTTTGCTTTTAATGTAAGGGATTAGAAGCGATAAGCAGCACGAAGACCGAAGACATTTGCATTTTCTTCAAAGTCAATAGAGCCTTCTAGGCTGACTTGTTGATTGAAGAATTTTTTAGCACGAATTTGGAAGGTATCATCTTCACCGTCATCGGTATAACCGAGGCCAATGCTAAATGTTTTGTCGAGATATAGATCAGTACCTAGGGTGAAAATTTCATCATCAGCAAAAATAACGCCACCTTCAAAGTTCATGTCGTATGCACCGACTTGAGTAACATATTTAGCGCGTAATGTTGCATCAGAATCATCAGTATTATCGTTATCAAAACCAGCAATACCCGCTGCAATGAGTAAACCTGAAACTGGAAGGTAACCTAACTCAGCTGTATAACTTGTAGTGTCAAAATCCTCAGAACCATCTTTTTCAATTGTTGATTGACCAATGCTAGCACTTACATAGAAGTCTGTATTTGGAACAAAATATTCAACACCGATACCAAAAGTTGTGCTTTCGGCTACATCAAAATCCATATAACTAATAGCGGCACTAACGTTGCTCGCACGATTTAAAAACGCAGCTTCATTTAATGGTGAGTTCTTCACTTGAACTGGATTAAAGTAAAAAGTTCCATCAAGCGCAAAACCTGTAGACGTATCTGCGTGATCAGGATCAATGACGAAAAGTGATCCACCAATTTCAGCTTGATACGCATGAGCAGTACTTAAACCAGCTAGAAGAGCAGTTGCAAGCGCAAGTTTTTTAAACATTATTGAGATTCCCTCTGTTATAGAAATATGACTGTTTTGTTACAGTTGTTGCTGATTGTACGGAAAATACTCAGCACGTCAATGCACTATTTCTACCTAACTGCTTTATTTTAGGGCATAAAAAAGCACCCTTCCGAAGAAGGGTGCTATTTGAGTAAGGAATTAGACTTAAGCTTAGAAGCGATATTTCGCAGCGACACCAAAGCGGTTGTAGTCAGCATTACCCACTTCACCAAAGCCTACACGACCTTCCAAACTGACTTGTGGTGTAAAGAATTTACGTGCACTCACACCAAACTCATCATTATCGTTGATATCGTTGCTGTAATAATCGACACCTACACTTAGCGTTTTATCAATGAAGTAATCCGCAGCAAGATTGTATTCATCGAGATCACCAAAAGCAGCACCTGCTTCAAGGTTGATGTCTTTACCATTCGAAAGTGTAGTTACGTATTTAGCACGTAAAGTCGGGTCTACACCATCATCACGGTCATTATCCCAACCTTTAAGACCTGCTGCGATTAACAAGCCTGGTGCTGGTAAATAACCAACTTCTGCACCATAGGTGGTTAAATCATTGTTTAGGTCATCATTGTCTTTCAAGTCATGACCGCTCACATTACCACTTAAGTAAAAGTCTGAATTCGGTACAAAGTACTCTGCACCTACGCCGTAAGTATGCGCTTCATTGTCGCCAACTTCGTCATATTGGTATTTGGCATTTACGTTGCTAGCACGATCAAGGAACGCTGCTTCTGCCAAAGGTGCATTACGGGTTTGTACAGGGTTAAAGTAATAAGTACCATCTACACCGAATGAACCGCTTGAACTGCCGTTGTCTGGATCAATCAGTCCTGCTGATGCACCAATTTCAGCTTGGTATGCGTTCGCAGTACCAGTGATAGCCAAAGCTGAAAGTAGGGCTGATGCGATTGCTAATTTTTTCATGGAAAGTACCCCTCTGAAATCTGGTTAACAGTTAAACTTTTTGTTACAACTTTTAGTCTAGGCGAAAAAAAATCAGCGTCAATCACAGGAAAGTTGCCGCTTTGTTACAAGCGTAAATTTGTGTAATATTTTGAGTTTAAGTGATTGAAATAAAAATGAAATAATTAAATGTTTTGTTTTATTAAAACTATGTGTATTTTGTGAATTTTACTAAAGTTGATCATTAAATCATCAAACTTGTTTCATCTTTGTTTTATTTTGGCGGGTTGAAGCAATTACCATACACCACTTTTTAAGCATGTTTTCAGCTGAATGTGTCAGGCAAAAAATCAGGGCGATAGATCGGCCATTAAGATAAATATCCGTGTTAATCGTGCATGCTATTTTAGGTTGGATATCATCAGGCTTTCACTTTAAAAGTTTAAAGCGATCTTTATTTTTAACCACATTTAGCATTCAACTTATAAAAGCTGAAAAGTTATGCTGGAATTTACAGCAGGATAGAAATGCCAGAACAGGTCTGTGCTACAATTATCAGTTAATAAGCTTCATTGTTAATTGAGAGAATTTACGTGGAAATTAATCCTTATCTAAACCAATTAAAAGACTTGAACGAACGTAGTCAAACACTACGGGGGTATCTTTGACTACGATCTGAAAAAAGAGCGTTTAGAAGAGGTTCTCCGCGAGTTAGAAGATCCTGCAATCTGGAATGATCAAAGTCGTGCGCAAGCTATGGCCAAAGAAAAGGGCGAGCTTGAAAACGTGATTCATGTCCTAGAAGGTTTGGCGACCCAGTTAGAAGATGCCCAAGCCATGCTAGACTTAGCCGTTGAAGCCGATGATGAAGATTTATTGGTGGATGTACAGTCTGAATTGACTTCTGCAGAAGAAGAACTGGCGAAATTAGAATTCCGTCGTATGTTCAGTAATCCAATGGATCCAAACCCATGCTATGTTGAAATTCAGGCAGGTTCGGGTGGTACAGAAGCGCAAGACTGGGCATCGATGCTGTTGCGTATGTATATGCGCTGGATTGAACGTCACGGCTTTAAAGCAGAATTGATGGAAGAATCGGATGGTGATGTGGCAGGGATTAAATCTGCGACCATTCGCGTAGAAGGCGAATATGCCTATGGTTGGTTGCGCACTGAATCGGGTGTGCATCGTTTAGTGCGTAAATCGCCATTTGACTCAGGTAACCGTCGTCATACGTCATTTTCTGCAGTGTTTGTTTCACCAGAAGTGGATGACAATATTGAAATTGATATTAACCCTGCCGATGTTCGTACCGATACGTATCGTGCATCGGGTGCGGGTGGTCAGCACATTAATAAAACCGACTCTGCGGTACGTTTAACCCACGCACCTACAGGTATTGTGGTTGCTTGTCAGAACCAACGTTCGCAACACGCCAACCGTGACCATGCGTGGAAACAGTTACGTGCCAAGTTGTATGAACTGGAAATGAGTAAACGTAATGAGGCGGCTCAAGCACTGGAAGACTCGAAGTCTGATATTGGTTGGGGAAGCCAAATTCGCTCTTATGTATTGGATGATTCACGTATTAAAGACTTGCGTACAGGCGTGGAAACTTCAAATACAGGTGCGGTTTTAGATGGTGATTTAGACAAGTTTATTGAAGCCAGTTTAAAGCAGGGTCTATAAGTTACGGTCTGTAAGATCCTAATGAGCCTGCCCAATTCAGTGAAGTTGCTTAAAAAATTATATAAATCGTAAAAAAACGATATTAATATCGAAAAAATACGATATATTAAAAGCAGCTGCTGAATTGGGCTTATACTTACGAATATGTGTCTGAATGATGGATGTCGATTTAATCTTTAAAGCCTTAGCCAATCCTACCCGTCGGCAAATTTTAGAATGGTTAAAAGCACCAGAACAATTTTTGTCGGTAGATGAGTGTGGCGACTTTAAGCGTGGCGTATGTGCAGGACACATTGAGCGTTTGGGCAACGTGTCGCAATCGACCATGTCAAATCATTTATCGGTACTGCAACAGGCAGGTCTTATTCGTGCAGAAAAATATGGACAATGGTCGTATTTTTCTCGTAATGAAGCACTCATTCAGCAATATGTCGAATATTTAAAACACTCACTTTAACTGTGAGATTAGAGGCAAAAATGGCTGAATTAGACTCTCCTTTAGTTTTGGGTGATCTGCATCTAAAAAACCGTGTGGTGATGGCACCTTTAACCCGTAGCCGCGCCAGCGATGACCGTGTTCCAACGCCAATGATGGCAGAATATTATGCACAGCGTGCCAGTGCAGGTTTGATTCTTTCAGAAGCAACGGTAATTTCTGAAGAAGCCAATGGTTATTTAAATACCCCAGGATTGTTTACCGATGCTCAAGTGCAGGGTTGGAAACTCGTTACCGATGCCGTGCATGCCAAAGGTGGTTTGATTGTGGCGCAACTGTGGCATGTAGGTCGTGTTTCACATCCAGATTTACTCAATGGTGCAACACCAGTATCGGCAAGTGCGGTACAACAAGCAGGTTATGTCAGTTTGTTGCGTCCTAAACGTGAATATGTGTTGCCACGTGCCTTAGAAATTGCAGAAATCCACACCATTACCGAGCAATATAAACAAGCCGCCATCCGTGCCAAAGAAGCAGGATTTGATGGGGTAGAGTTGCATGCAGCCAATGGTTATTTGATTGATCAATTCCTGCAAAGCAAAACCAACCAACGTGACGATGAATACGGTGGTTCGGTTGAAAATCGTGCGCGTTTCTTGTTAGAAGTGATGGACGCCTTAATTGAAGTCTGGGGCGCAGGTCGAGTCGGTGTGCATTTAGCACCACGTGGCGATGAGCACGACATGGGAGATGATGATCCACGTGAAACCTTTGGCTATGTCATGCAGCAATTGGGGCAGCGTAAAATCGCCTTTTTCTTTACCCGCGAATATTTAGCCGAAGACAGCATTTCCCAAGAAATGAAAGTACGTTCAGGCGGTGTGCCATATATCGCGAACATGCGTTTAAGTCGTGCTGATGCCGTGGAATTATTGGCTTCGGGCAAGGCCGATGCGGTGTCATTTGGTAAGGCGTATATTGCCAATCCAGACTTGTATGAGCGTTTATTGGCAGATGTACCTTTAAACGAACTCAAGCTGGAAAACATGATTGGTACAGCCGTTGCAGAAGGCTATATCGATTATCCAACTTTGGCGGAAACACAACACACTGTAGAATAAAAGCTAGTATAGCGCCACATGCAATTAACATGCGCGTGTGGCTCTGTTATATTTTGCCGATAATCTTTCTTTGGGGCGCATCTTTTGGCTACTCCATTTTGGTATAACGCAGCCTTGGCGCTGTTAAAACCGATTTATCAGTCACGTATTCGTAAACGTGCCGAACATCCTGAGCAATTACAACAAGAACTGCTTGAGCGTTTTGGCCCATTTCAGCCCGCTAAAAATTTACATGCCATTTGGTTTCATGTGGTGTCGGTGGGAGAAACCAATGCCGCGCAACCTCTAATTGAACATTATTTAAAAGCGGGGCATCCTGTTTTAGTCACCAATACCACCAAAACAGGGCAGGCACGCGCCAAATCATTATTTTTAAAAGCACCGTATTTAGATTTATTTCAAGCTGTGTATTTACCTGCCGATCAGGTACATTTAATTCGTGAGTTTTATCAGAAATATCAGCCTAAATTATTGGCACTGGTCGAAACAGAATTGTGGCCTAATTTGATTGATCAGGCGCAGCATTTTCAAGTCCCGTGTTTGTTGATTAATGCGCGGCTTTCGGAAAAATCGGCCAAAGGCTATGCCAAAGTTAAAGGATTGACTCGTGGCATGTTGCAAAATTTGCAGCAACTTTTGGCGCAAGACTCTGCCACACAGCAGCGTTTTATCGCATTGGGGATGCCTGCCGAGCGTACAAACGTGGTGGGTAATATTAAATTTGATATTACTGCGCCAGAAGATTTTGTAGAGCAAGCCGCGCAGTTGCAACAGACATGGCAATTGGCACATCGCAAAATTATCACCCTTGCCAGTACCCATGCGCCTGAAGAACAGCAATTATTGACTGCTTTGAAACCTTATTTCGCACAGCATCCTGAACTGTTATGTATTGTTGTGCCGCGCCATCCAGAGCGTTTTGATGAAGTGGCTGTGCAGGTGAAAAAACTGCAACTCAATATGCAGCGCCGTAGTTTGGCTGAAGCGATTCAACCCGAAACACAAGTGTATTTAGCCGATAGCATGGGTGAAATGTGGTTGTGGTACGCCTTAAGTCAGGCCTGTTATGTCGGTGGTTCGCTGAATGAACCTGGCGGTGGGCATAATATTTTAGAGCCTTTGGCCTTAAATGTCGCCACGGTATTGGGCAAAAATTATTTTAACTTTCAAAGTATTGTGGATGAGTTTGTTGCAGCAGAAGCCGTGTATGTGGTCGAAAATGCTGAACAAGCTGTAAATACGTTAACGCAATTGTTGTTTGAACCTGCGTTGCGTGCTCAGCTGAATCAAAATGCTCAAGTGATTATGTATAAAAATCGTGGCTCTTTGACTGAGCATATTCACGTGATGAATCAGTATCTTTAAATATGAATATCGTTTTGCTTGACCCTCGGCAGACCACAAATGAAGTGTGGTCTATTAGCGCCCAGCGCCAAGTGCAGCATTTACACACGCATGTCGGTGTACAAGTCGGTGACAGCTTAAAAGTCGGGATTCGCGGTGGCAAGCGTTATTTGACCGAAGTGGTGGACGTTAGTGAGCAGCGGATTCAAGTCAAAGCCCTGTATGAAGAAGCTGTACCGAAAAAACTGCCTGTGACCCTGATTGTGGCTTTACCACGCCCTAAAGTATTACGTCGTTTAATTATGGATAGCGTGACGCTAGGTGTGGAAAAAATTATTTTGCTGCACAGTTATCGGGTCGATAAAAGCTATTGGCAAACACCATTTTTGCAACAACTCGATCAATATGTAACTTTGGGTTTGGAACAAGCAGGCGATACCATTGCACCTGAGATTCAGCTTTATAAACGCTTTAAACCTTTTGTGGAAGATGTCTTACCCAGTTTGATTTCTGCCGATTGTCCTGCTTATGTGGCGCATCCTTATACTGATCAAGCTATGCCACATGCCATTCAACATCCATGCAGTATTGTGATTGGTCCAGAAGGTGGATTTATTCCCTACGAAATTGATTTGCTCGAAAAAAACGGCTGCCAAGCGCGGCACTTGGGCAACCGTATTATTCGTACTGAAACTGTGATTGCTTATGTTTTAGGGCGTTTGTTTAGTGCGGGCTGAATCATCTTCATTGACTGCTGCATCACCACGATAAACTTTCACTTCCTGCACAGGATAAGGAATCGAAATGTGATGTTCGGCAAAAGCGGCAATTACCCGTTCTTGCACTTCACTGATGGATGCTGAAGTGGTGGTTTCCGTCGTATTTACCCACCAACGCACATTTAAATTAATCGAAAAATCGGCCAAGGCAGTGACATTGACGCTAAATGCAGGTTGGCTCAAGATTTTTATGTCACGGTCTAAAATGGCCAAAATAATATCTTTGGCTTTTTGTACGTCATCTTCATATCCAATACCGACCACAAACTCGCAACGACGACGGGTATAAGCCGTATTGACCGTCACGGCACTGGTATACACTGTCGCATTTGGAATCACGATGCGACGTCCATCGGGAGAGCGCAGGAAGGTGGCACGAATCTGAATATCTTCTACCGTACCTTCCATATTATTTACGATAATGTCATCACCAATTTTAAATGGCTCACCAATCAAAATCAGCACGCCCGATAATAAATTCTGGAAAATATCTTTAAAAGCAAAACCAATTGCAACAGAGCCTAGACCCAAAGCACTCATCAGTTGGCTTGGGGTAAAACCCGGAATTGCAATCACCATCGCAATCAGAAAACCAAAGAAAATAATTGCGGAACTACCGACCCGATTCAGCACCAAAACCAGATTTTGTCGGGTATAGGAACGATTGTTTAGGGTCTTGCGGACAAACCATTTAAACACACGGGCAAGCAGCCAAAACAGAATCAGCACCACGGCTGCAATCATTAAATACGGCACACGCTCCCAAAATCCTTCCATAATTTTGTCGATGGTGGAGTAGGCGTCATTGTACTTGGCCGTATGATTGATCACGGTTTGCGTGGTTTTTTCAGTGGCTTCCTGCAACAGCTGGCTGGTGTTTTCAGAAACTTCACTGAGTGAGGGTTTGGATTCTGCCACGATAATTCCGAATTCAAAATGAAGTGACTATTTTGCCTGAAAAACTCAATTTGGTTAATGCAGCGATACTTACTTGCGAGTATTTTAGACAACTTGGATAGATGTGATGAGCACACTATTTTGTAGCACTTAAACTGCTGGTTGTATGTGGTTTTATCTGTAAGACAGGGTCGCAGGTATGAAGGATTAGCTGCGTAAAAAAATGTTAATACTCGCGATTATTGGACGATATTTTCTTTAAAAATAATGCAATGCGCAGTACAGTGGAATGTAAACCTGAAAAGTATGAATGCAAGGACATGGCATTCGATCAACGATTTGGCATGCTCTTGTTTGTATAAAATTTATGCGACTAAAGCCGAATGGTGAGCCATAAAAAAGAAAGTTCATACTGTAAATATGCAGAAATAATAATCAATAACGTGGCATACATCTCGTGAGAGATGCAAGAACATCAAGGAAGTAGCAGATGAAAGACGTATATCCTGTTCCAGATGAATTTAAAAAGACTGCCCGCACCACTGAGGCAGAATATTTTCAACGCTATCAACAATCTATAGATGACCCTGATACTTATTGGGCAGAGCAAGCCCAACGCTTAGATTGGATTAAACCTTTTACTCAAGTCAAAAATACCAACTTTGACCCCGAGCATTTTAAAATTGAATGGTTTGCCGATGGGCAACTGAATGTCAGTGCCAATTGCTTAGACCGTCATTTAAAAGAACATCCGCATAAACCTGCAATTATTTGGGAAGGAGATCATCCTTCTCGGCATAAAGTGGTTTCTTTTGCTTCTTTGCATGATGAAACCTGTCGTTTTGCCAACGTGCTGAAAAAGAACGGGGTGCAAAAAGGTGATCGGGTGGTGCTGTACATGCCAATGGTTTCCGAAGCTGCGATTGCCATGCTAGCCTGCGCGCGGATTGGTGCAGTGCATTGTGTGGTTTTTGGTGGTTTTTCTCCCGATGCTTTGGCTAGCCGAATTGAAGATTGTCAGGCCAAGTTAATTGTCACTGCCGACTCGGCCATGCGTGGTGGTAAGCCAATTTATTTAAAAGCTAATGTCGATGCTGCCCTAAAAGTAGCAGGTACTGACTGTGTGCAAAATGTGATTGTGGTGCATCGTACAGGCAATCCGATTGAGATGTTGCCTGAACGCGACGTGTGGTATCACATGGAAATTATGTCGGTGAATGATATCTGCCCACCCGAGCCAATGAATGCAGAAGATCCACTATTTATTTTATATACCTCAGGTTCTACTGGAAAACCCAAAGGCGTTTTGCATACCACAGGCGGTTATTTGACCTATGTGAACAGTACGTTTAGGGAGGTTTTTGACCTGAAACAGGATGATGTGTTTTGGTGTACCGCTGATGTAGGCTGGATTACAGGGCATTCCTATGTTTTGTATGGTCCCTTATCGAATGGTACATCCACTGTGATGTTTGAAGGAGTACCGAACTATCCGAGTTGGGGGCGCACAGGGCATATTGTTGATAAACACAACATCACCATTTTATACACTGCGCCAACTGCCATTCGCGCCATGATGCGAGAGGGAGATCATTTCGTACGTGAAAGTGACCGTAGTAGTTTGCGTTTACTCGGTTCAGTCGGTGAGCCGATTAATCCTGAAGCATGGAACTGGTATTACAACGTAGTAGGCGAAGGACGTTGCCCAATTGTAGATACATGGTGGCAAACCGAAACAGGGGGCATATTAATTTCAGCATTGCCAGGTGCAACGCCACTGAAACCCGGTTCGGCAACACGCCCTTTATTTGGGGTACAACCTGCAATTGTTGATGCCGAAGGTCATGAACTGGAAGGAGCGACCGAAGGTAATTTAATTATGAAAGATTCATGGCCAGGGCAGATGCGTGGTATTTGGGGTGATCCTGCACGTTTTATTGAAGCGTATTTTTCGACCTATCCGGGTGCGTATTTTACAGGAGATGGTGCACGCCGTGATGAAGATGGCTATTACTGGATTACGGGGCGTGTGGATGATGTCCTGAATATTTCAGGGCACCGTTTAGGGACTGCAGAAATTGAAAGTGCCTTGGTGGCGCATGAAGCTGTAGCTGAAGCGGCCGTGGTGGGCATGCCTCATGAAATTAAAGGACAGGGGATTTGTACCTTTGTAACCTTACAAGTTGGTACACCCGAGTCAGAGGAATTGCGTGAGGAATTAGTCAACTGGGTACGCAAAATTTTGGGGCCTGTGGCAACGCCTGATGCGCTGCATTGGGCACCTGCTTTACCTAAAACCCGCTCAGGTAAAATCATGCGCCGTATTTTGCGGAAAATTGCAGCGAATGAATTGGATAGTTTAGGAGATACTTCGACTTTGGCTGAGCCGCAAGTGGTGGAGCATTTGATTGCAACGGTGTATGGGGAGAGGTAGGTTAAGGTTGCTGTCACTGTACACAAAGAAGTTAGATAAGGTTTGTTTTTTATTTTTTTCGATGAAGTAAGGTGATTGTTTATATCATCTTACTTTATGCGACAACTCGTGTCGTCTTGCTTGGTAATTTGCTTGGGTGATTAAAAAATAACTGTAGAATAAATAACCATCATACAGATGATGTGGAATGGCATGAATATTCTAGGGTTACAGGCCAAGTATCGGCGTTTATATCATGAAAACTCAATTTGGAAATTATTAAGAGCAGATAACGCACCACATATTTTAGCGTTCATTGTTGACTTATTTGCAGAACAAAATGAAGTCCCTTATGGCCGTGCAAGAAATGTCTTGGATGAGTTGATTAAATCTAGTCGTGAGCAGGGTATTTGGCAGACAGAAAATAATGCAGCGCATTATTTAAATCATTGGATTCATTCAGGCTGGCTCAGAGAAATAGATGGCAAGCTGAGTAAAACGGATATTAGCGAAACCGTATTACGTTTTTGTCAGGGCTTGGATGAGCGAGCAACCCATACCACAGCATCACATTTAAGAATTGTGCAGGATGCGGTTCGTGATTTTGTGGTCGCATTGAGTGAAAATATTGAAGAACGAGTGGAGTTGCTCGAACAAAAAAAATTAGTGATTCAAAATGAAATAGATGCTTTGTTGGCGGGTGTTGTTACACAATTAGAAGAATCAGAACAAAAAGAAAGAATACGAGAAATTTATCAACTTGCTTCCATTCTTACAGGCGATTTTAGACGGGTCGAAGATGAGATTCGTCTACGAGATAAAGAGTTGCGTCTAGATATGATTAGTGGTGCTTATTCACGTGGAGAAGTATTGCTGAGCTTAATGGAAAAAGAGCAGTTGCTTGCCCAAAGTGATGCAGGCAGTGCTTTTGATGGGTTTTGTCAATTACTTCAGGATCAAGATCGTTCTACTGAGTTTAGAGAGCAGTTACGCAGTATTTTGAATCATCCTATTGCACAACAATTAAGCGAATCTCAACGTAAATATTTAGGTCAGTTAATGCGTGAGTTAGGACGCGAAAGTAGCCGAGTTTTCCAAGTCCGACGTCGTACAGAAGAAGGTTTGAGAGCTTATATTGAAAGTGGTGCAGCATTGGACAACCGTTTGATTGATCAGTTGTTGTCGGAATTAGAAAAAAATGCAGTGGCATTGTTGGAATCGGAGTGTGATTTAAAAACAGAAGTACAAGTGGATTTAGCCGTGGGTTCCATCCAGCTGAATTCGCCTGAAAGTCTTGCTTTAAAAAGTCCCACAGAACATATGGATACACGTGAGGTCGAAGAGCAACAAAACAAGACTGAACCTAGTGATCAGATGCTGAAGTACTTAGACAATGTACGGGTTCGTGCTGTTGCTGAAAAAGTATATCAAACGCTCGCACAGAAAGGGGTGATGAGTATTGCCCACTTAACACATGAACATCCTTTACAAGCGGGGCTTGAAGAACTTGTTGCTTATTTGCGTATAGCAAAAGCCATTAAAGCACCACAAATGCAGCATACCGAGCAAGTTGAACTTAAGGATCGTTCAGGTGTGCATTTGCAGGCCAGTATTCCAGTGTATTACTTGAGTGCAGATTTATTTCCCAAAAATATAGATGAGCTGGCACTTTAAGGAGATCGAGATGCAATCAGAAAATAAGATACAACAGCATGACAACTTCTTTGAAATGGTACGCAGACCATCTTCAAATTCAGAGAAAAATATAGAAATCCAAGCTAATCAGCCTGTAGAAGATTCGTTTGCTACAACTGGGGCAGAGGAACAACATGCAGATAATCAAACAGAGATGGAGCATGCTCAGGATCGTGATACAGATGCGCTTATGCCACATGCAGCCCGACGCGTATTGGTCTATCTCATGCGTCAAGGGGTTATTCTTGCAGCAGAAAACTTAAAACTTTTTGATTTATTGTGCCGATATGAAGCGGAAATTCGTAGACATTTGGCAGAGGTTTATATCCAGTTGGTTTTGGATGCCAAGCAAGGGGTGGCTTATATCATCAATCTCAAAAGTATTGAGGATGAACAGGAAGATGAGAACCAGCCTTTGGATGATTTTCCTGTACTGATACGAAAACGAACTTTGACTGTATATGACACCTTAATTTTACTTATTTTGCGGAAGTATTATCAGGAGCGGGAAACTGCGGGTGAGCAAAAAATTATTATTGATGTTGAGCGAATCCAGAGCAGTTTAATTCCATTTATTCCTTTAACGAATCATGACAGCAAAGATCGTAAAAAGCTAAATGCAGCATTAGAAAAATTTATTGAGAAAAAAGTATTAACGGGACTGCGTGGTGAAGAAGGGCGTTATGAAATTACGCCAATTATCCGCTATGTCGTGAATGCCGAGTTTTTACAAAGTTTATTATCTGAATATCAACAATTAGCAGCAAAGGCCAAGTTGCAGCAATCCGAACAAGAATATGGAGAATCATCATGCAAGAAATGACCCTCTCAACTTTATTTGCACAAGGCCAAATTCGCTTGTCAGAAATTTCAGTATTTAACTGGGGCTCCTTCCATAACTTGCATACCGCACGTATTGATCCTGAAGGGACACTTATTACGGGAGATAATGGTGCAGGTAAATCTACCTTTATTGATGGTTTAATGGCATTGTTACAACCTGCAAGTAAAGCTAGTTTTAACGTAGCAGCTGCGCAGGGCGATCGCTCAGACCGTACATTACTCTCTTATATGCGTGGTAGTTTTGGTTCAGAACATGATGGGGCTGGAACGCGAGTAAAAAATAAGCGTGAAAAAGCAGTGACAACAGCATTAAGAGCGCTATATACCGCTGATGACGGTTCGATGATTACTTTAATTGGATTGTTTTGGGTTGGACAAGGTCAACATTCGCTGAGTGAAGTGAATCGTTTATATATGATTGCAAGTCGTAATGTGCAACTGACTGAAGTGTTAGAAAAATTTGCAGACGGTAATACTCGCCAGCTAAAACAACATTTTAATCCTAAAACAGATGCACGCGTGCATTATTTTGATAGCAAATTTGAAGACTATCAGGAGATGTATCGTAAATATTTATTTATGGATAATAAAAATGCACCTGCGTTGTTATCACGTGCTTTAGGCTTAAAGAAAATTGATGATTTGACTAAATTAATTCGCGAGTTGGTTTTAGAACCAAGCCAGGTTCGTGCTTTGGCACAGACTGCAGTAAATGAGTTTGCTGACTTAGAGGCAAACTATAAGCATTTGGTAGATGCGCGTGAACAAGTCCTACATTTACAGAAATTACCTGAGTTAGCTGTTCAAATAACAGCGTTAACTCTGCAACTGAATAATCTACAGCTCGAAAAACAAGCTTTTCCTGCATATTTAGGTGAATTGTATGTTCAGTTTTGGACTGAAAAAATACATCAGCTGGAGCAAGAGATACAGCGATTACATACGCAGTTTAAGCAATTAGAACAACAAGAACATGATGCGGAAAAACGACAAGAGCGCTGCCATGAAGACTATTTACAAGTCGGCGGTAATCGGATTGAAAACTTACAAAAAGAGCTAGAACTGATACAGCGTCAGTTAAAGCAATTAACCATAGAGGCATCGCGCTATCAGGAAGATGCTCAGCAATTACAATTGCAAGATGATTTAACCGAGCAAAATTTAATTGATAACCAAAAAATAGCCCATGAGCAGCTTCTAAATATTGGGCAAGAGAAAACCCAACGACAAGATGAGTTTGCTCAAGTCAGTAGCAAATACGCACAAACGCAACAGCAACTGAAAGAAACTCAAAGCGATATTCAGGAAATAGAAACCAGACCTAATAGTAATATTCATGATGTACATTTATTGCGTTTAAGAGATGAGCTTAGACAGCACTTAGATTTTGATGAACATGAATTAATGTTTATTGGTGAGCTCATTGATGTAAAAGAGGCTGAAAAAATCTGGCAAGGCGCAATTGAACGAGCATTAGGTGGTTTAAAAACAACGTTATTGGTGCCGAAAGATCGTTATTCGATGGTCACTCAATGGGTGAATGCGCGTCATAATAAAACCCATGTGCGTTTACAGGTGATCCATCTTGATGCTACAGAAAGTGTGTATTTTAAAGAAAATGGTTTTCTGCGGAAATTGGTTTGGCGAGAGCATCCATATCGTGATTGGTTAAAACAACATCTGCTTCGCTTTGATCTGCAATGTGTGGCAGATACAACAATCATGAATACAACGCCTTTTTCTATGACACAACAGGGCTTAATTCATCGTGAGCAAGGTCGTTTTGAGAAAAAAGATCAACAGCGGATTGATGATCGAAAAATTTGGTGTTTGGGATTTTCCAATACTTCACGTTTAAATTTATTAAAGCATGAAGCGAAACAACTTGAGGTACAGTTGGAACAGTATGCCTTGAGTGTTGCACAATCGCGTAAGGTGTTAGATCAGGTAACACAGCATAAGAGTTTGTGGGAGCGAATGTTACGTTACCAATGGGATATGATAAATATTCCTTATTGGACAGAGCGCCAGCAACAGACCAGCAATGACTTGCAACATTTACAGCGGGCAGATACCAATATTGAACAAGCTCGACAACGTTGGGAGCTTGCAAAAGAGGAATTAAAACAACTACAGGAACAGAAAGGACAGTTACAACACACTTGGGGGAAACTCAAACAGAAATTCAGTGATGCAGAAAAACAACAACAACAAGCGCAAAAGGCAGCAAACCAAGGTGTTCCAGAACAAGCCAGAGAACTGTTGCTACAGCGTATAGGAGAAACACCTCGGTTGGAGGATGCTTATCTTACTGCTGTGGAAAAAGAGCTAGAGCGTTTAATTGAACATACCAGCAACCAAAATACCTCAGCAAAAAATAGCGCAACGTACATTATTGGTCAGTTTCGTGGCAAGGATAAATGGTCACATATTGCATTACAACGTGAATGGGCAGTTGGTTTGGCCGCATTGGATGATTGCGTTGCCTATTTTCATGAACTAGAAAAGGAAGGTTTGCCTGCCTTAGTTGAACAGTTTGAACAGCGTCTGCAAAAACATACCATGCAGTCTTTAAGTGTGATTCAGAATCGCCTTGAGGCAGATAGAGAAGAAATTACTGACCGTATTGCCATAATTAATCAGGTTTTACGGCGTACAGAATTTAAGTCTGGCAGCTATCTAAGACTAGGATACAAAAAGGAAAAGTATCCACACGTCATAGATTTTGAGCAAAAACTAAAATGGGTCATATCTAGTATTAATAGTATTGAATATGAACAACGTTTTAAAAAGTTAGCTGAATTAATTTCTATTTTAGAAAAAGCGAGTAACTCGGTTACAGCGCATACTTTTGAAAGCCAGCGTTTACTTGATCCTCGTCATCAAATGTCTTTCTATGCAGAAGAAGTCGATTTGGCCACAGAAGAAATACGAGATGTTTTGGAGTCATCGAGTGGTAAATCTGGCGGAGAAAAAGAATCTTTTGCTGGAACCATTGTGGCAGCGAGTTTGGCTTATGTATTAACACCAGACGGCTATGATTATCCAATCTACAGTACAGTGTTTTTAGATGAAGCTTTTTCAAACACAGCTGAAGCGGTTAGTCGTCGAGTACTCAAAGTATTTAAGGCGTTGAAAATTCATGTTAATTTAATCACACCTTATAAAAACTTAAATTTAGCGCGTGAGTCAGCACGTTCTTTATTAATTGCCGAGCGAGATATTGAGAAACATGAAAGTCATTTATGTGAAATTACTTGGCAGGAAATTGATGAAAAAATGGCGCAAAAACAACAGCAACTGCATAGAGAGGCACAACAGTTTGGGGTGCAGTTAGATGCCTAAAATTGAGAAGTGGGGATTACTTCCAAATACCGTTTTGGGTATTTTGCATAAAAAAGAATGGGAAAATCGTCGAAATTTAAAGCAGCGGTTGTTAAATCAACGTCCTTTTCCAATCGAAATTTCACTGAAAGTGCCCACAGACCAACAAGCTAGAGATAATTTGGGTCATTTTCATGCTTTTTTTAAAGCGTGGACAGATTTTGCTTATCCTGAACTGGTTGAATGGCAAGAACGGCAGTATCGACAACTTTCAGAACAACGTGTTCCAGTAAAGTTACGAATTTTTTCTTTACAGCAGCTTACTGAGCTTTTAGGAACAGAGCAACAACTTGAAAACTGGTTGGATAAAATATCCAGCTTTTTGAAGCAGTCTTTTGTGCATGATCGTCATCAGCACCGTTTATTTCAAACTTTAATTCATCATTTAGAGCAGATAGAACGCTATAGCCAACAAGAATGGCAATGGTTGATTCAGCTGATTGAACAGCTGAAACCGAATATGGGGGCAGGGCTTTATTTAAGGGCCTTGCCATTAAGCGCTGTAAACACGAAGTTTCTTGAGCAGAACTTATTGCTGACGGAGGCAATTTGCAATGTACTTTATGATGATGAGATCGTACTGGCTGGAGGGTTGTTGGCATGGCTAGATTGCTTAGATAGCCCCAAAGGTTGGTTGACGATCAAACCCGTCTGCCCAAATGTGCAGGAAAAATTGGGAGGACTCCCCGTTTTTCAATTGTCTACAGAGGTGCTAGATCAATTTGAGTTACCTGCGGAACGAATAATTGTAGTTGAAAATATTCAGTCAGGTTTAGCGTGCCCTTACTTGGAAAATAGTATTGTGGTTTGTGGTGGGGGTAAAAATATTACATGGATGAAGGCCAAGTGGTTACAGTATAAACAGGTTTTTTATTGGGGAGATATCGACTCTGAAGGTTTAAATATTTTAAGTATGGTTCGGCAAAAAATTCCACACGTGATTGCTTTAATGATGGATGAAGCCACAGTGTTACAGTTCCAAAATCATATGGTGGATGAACCAGACTCTATTTTTAGTGAGCCACAATATCTCACTGCTGACGAGTTAAAATTATTTCATGATTTGCGTGCACAGACATTTAAAAATAGGCGTTTAGAGCAAGAGCGCATTTCGGTTGATTGGGTGCATCGTTATTTAGAGTTACTTTGAAAATTAATTTGATTGATAATAAGGGGTGTAATGTTTAAAC
>NZ_KB849690.1:126189-135707 GCF_000368785.1 Acinetobacter towneri DSM 14962 = CIP 107472
ATTTGATTGATAATAAGGGGTGTAATGTTTAAACCATCTAGGCGATGGCAAACGTTTAGCCACCTTGGCAGAGGGTATAAATAATTCTGTGTAAATACAGTTTTAAAAATACTTGGTTACACGCTCTTCAAACATGATACTAAAGCGATTCATAGCAGCTTTCCAATTCTGAATAGGCATCGTCCATTTTTTGCTTGCTGCCATAATTGCTAAATATACCACCTTTTTCACGGAATCATCAGTTGGGAAGATTTGAACCGTACCAGGTTTGTCGGAGACCAACTTTCTTGAGAGAATGTTCCAATGACAAAACCAAAATATACCCCTGAAATCAGAGAAAGAGCGGTTCAATTATTGATTGAATCCGAAAAAGATTATCCTTCTACTTGGGCTGCAATCACAGCAATTGCTCCTAAGATAGGTTGTACTCCTGAAACACTACGTGTTTGGTATCAAAAATATTTAGATAAACTAAATCCAGTTAAAGTACAGCAGCTTTCAGACCAAGAACGTATCAAACAACTCGAACGCGAAAATAAAGAACTGCAACGTGCTAACGAAATTCTACGTAAAGCAGCCGCTTTTTTCGCCCAGGCGGAACTCGACCGCCCACACAAATAATGGTGGATTTTATCCATAATAATAAAGAGCTGTACGGAGTCGAGGCGATTTGTAGAATTTTACCGATTGCAGCTTCGACCTATTATCGGGCTTTAGATCTCGCTGACAATCCAGAACATCGAGCGAATATTTTTTGCAACTACCTACGAATATGTCGTATTTGGGGCCCGAAACTGTGAAATAAAAGATAATAAAGAAAGTATGATTGGGGATAACATAATATAAAATCAATAAAAAAGCCCCCATCTTTCGATGAGGGTTTTTTTGAATTTGGAGCGGGAAACGAGACTCGAACTCGCGACCCCAACCTTGGCAAGGTCACCGAGATTTATTCCATTAAATGACCTTAATTATAAGTATATGATTTGATTACTGGTATATAGTTTTTGGTGGAGTAAAATTTTGATCAATTTAGATCATTTAATGTGGTTTTGGTCACTTCATTTTAGACATTTTAGTTTATAAAAGTCACCTATGTTTTGATGCTGATTTTCGTGAGAAATAATAACAATATATAGTTTAATATAATGATTATTAATAATTTATAAATCGACTACAACATGTAGTAGCGAAGATGCTCAAAATGCACTTACTACGTAACATCAGTTAAATAAAAGTCTCCCACAAACCCAATACGGTTCACTTGGGCCTATGCAGTCTGAAATAGGTTTATAAACTTAATCTGATCTTAAGAACTTAATCTTAGCTTTGTAGAGAAAATCTCTTGAAGGATGAAACGAGTGGATCAGCGAGTAGATGTACTAAATTTTAAAAAACTATTATATCTAATGAGCGTCTTGATCTTGATTAGCCTTGGGCTATGGTGGGGAAGTAAGCTGCTCTCGAATAAAAATATAGAGGCTAAAGTAGAGAGACAGGTTTCAGAGGCTGAGAGGAGTCCTGAAGTCTCAGAGCAACAAATCTTAATTTCTTCAAAACAAATTGAGCAAGTTGGGATCAAATTACACACATTAGGTGCTTCTTCTACTAACATACAAAAACAAATTATTTTACAAGGGCAAGTACAGTGGTCACCAGAAAGCAAAGTTGTACTGACTAGTCCTGTTTCAGGAATGGTGCAGCAAGTTTTGGTACAACCCTTGGCAGAAGTTACCCGGAATCATCATGTACTTGCTGTACATAGTCCAGATTTAATTCAGATTCAAAATGAAATATTGCAGCTTCGTGCTCAACAACAATTAGCCCAGCAAAATTTAACACGTGAACGTAGCTTATATGCTGAAGGCATTATTGCCGAGAAGCGTGTGCAAGAGGCACAGAATCAAGTACAGCGTCTTAATATTAACTTAGGTGCAAAACAGCGAATGCTGCAATTTATGGGAGGAGGGCAGGTAAATAGTCTAAATTCCATTGTCTATGTTAAAAGCCCAACAAGTGGTTATATAGAAAACTTACAGGTTTCTACAGGTCAGTATGTTGAGGCTGGTACAGTATTAGGTCAACTTGTAAACGCTGATTCACCGTTACAATTGTTATTACAAGCTAATTTAGCTGACAGTAAATATGTGCATATTGGGGATGTTGTTCAGGTTGAAGGTTGTGATATTACAGGGCATATACAAAATATCGCTCCAGCACTTGTAGGGAATACACAAACTCAAAATATCATCGTACAAATGGATACCAAACATAATTGTTTGCGGGTGCAACAATTTGTCAAAGTTCATGTTCAAAGTAAGCAGCCAACAGTAATTGCAGCATGGCCAGTACCAAGTACTGCCATAACCTCACAAGATGGTAAACACATTATTTTTGTTAAAAATCAGAAGGGGTTTGAAGCTGTAACGGTTGAAGTTCTATCAGCTGATCAGCAGCAAAGTTATATTACAGCTGAAAAATTAAAACCCAAAATGCAACTTGCTATCAGTGGTGTAGAGCGTCTCAAGGCGGTGTGGTCTGGCTTTGGTGCAGAGCAAGCACCTATTAGCACTACAGAACGTTGAGGTGAGACATATGTTAAAACGTCTTATCGCCTTTTCACTTAGTCAGCGCATTTTAATATTATTGCTCACATTGGCGATCAGTGTGGCAGGCTACATTGCTTTTACGAAACTACCAATTGATGCTTTTCCTGATGTGTCAAGTACGCAAGTACAAATTGTGATGAAATCGCCCGGCATGACGCCCGAAGAGGTGGAAAGCCGTATTGTTGTACCCATTGAACAAGAAATGTTGGGAATATCTCATCAGACAGTAATGCGTTCGCAATCTAAATACGCGATTGCGATTATCACATTAGACTTTGCTGAAGGCACTGACCCTTATTGGGCTAGACAACAGGTGAATGAACGTTTAAGTAATGTGATGTCTGCATTACCAAGTAGTACGTCAGGTGGAATTGCACCCATGACGACCCCATTAGGTGAATCTTTTATGTTTACCTTACATGGGCCACTCAGTGATATGGAAAAACGAACTCTACTTGATCGGGTGGTTCGTCCACAACTTCGTAAAATTGAAGGGGTCGCCGATGTTAACGCTTTGGGGGGACTTGTTCGTACATTTGAAGTGACCCCTAATTTAGAGGCCCTGGCGGCACGAGGCTTATCTTTAACACAGCTACAACAGGCAATCGAGCTAAATAATGCCAGTGATGGTGCTGGGCGGCTTAATGAAAATGGAGAGTCATTACTGATCCGAAGCGATAGCCGCGTCAGAAACCTTGAAGAGTTAGGCGATATTATTGTTTCTAGCCATCAAGGAACATTGGTGCGGGTTAAAGATGTTGCACAGGTACATACTGGAGCACTCACACGCTATGGTGCAGTGACTGAAAATGGCCAAGGTGAGGCTGTCCAAGGTATTGTATTAACTTTAAAAGGTGCGAATGCACGTCAAGTCGTTCAACATGTTCGTGAGCATTTGTCCGACATTGAAAAAACTCTGCCACAGGGTACAACGATTGAACCATTTTATGATCGTGGTGAGTTGGTAAACCGAGCCATTCATACCGTAAGTAAAACGTTATTAGAAGCTATTGTCTTAGTCTTGATTTTACTTTTATTGTTCTTAGGAAACCTAAGGTCTGCTTTAGTGGTTGCGGCAGTTTTACCATTATCTGCACTAAGTACTTTTTTGATGATGCACCATTTTGGTTTAAGTGCCAATTTAATGTCTTTAGGTGGTTTGACGATTGCGATTGGTTTATTAGTGGATGCTGCAGTTGTAGTGGTTGAAAATATTGAAATGCAACTTGCTGAAGCAAAAGAGTCACCGCAACGTTCTTTTTTACCGCCATTAAATATGATTTACCGCGCAGTGTCTGAGGTTGCAGTACCAGTCACAGCAGGCATGATCATTATTATGTTAGTGTTTATTCCATTGGTCACGCTTGAAGGATTGGAAGGGAAGCTCTTTTCACCTGTGGCTTTAACAATTGTATTTGCTTTATCAAGTTCACTAATTTTTTCTTTGACAGTGATTCCTGTACTGTGTTCATTCTTTCTAAAACCGAAAGCACATCACACACCCTTTTTAGTAGCTAAATTAGAAACTGGTTACCGAAAACTTTTGAATCTGAGTTTAGCCCATCCTAAACAGATTTATGTCTTAGCAGGTGGTACCTTACTTCTGGCTGCATTGATTTTCCCATTCATTGGAAAGTCATTTATGCCAACCATGGATGAGGGAGATACTATTTTACAGTTAGAAAAAATCCCTTCGATTAGCTTACAAAACTCAATTGCATTAGATCTGGATATTCAAAAACGTATTTTGGAACAAGTGCCTGAAGTTGAAAGAATTGTGGCACGTACAGGTTCTGATGAATTGGGATTAGACCCTATGGGGTTAAATGAAACAGATAGTTTCATTGTGCTAAAACCACAAACGCAATGGCAAGTCAAAAATAAAGAGCAAATTTTAGAAAAAATTCGTCTTGTACTTCAAGATGTTCCTGGCGTGAACTTAACATTTAGTCAACCCATAGAGATGCGCACTTCAGAAATGTTGTCTGGAGTACGAGGAGATTTGGCTGTCAAAATTTTTGGAAGTGATTTAGACCAGCTTAATGATTTATCAAAGCAAATTGCAATAGTTCTACAAGGCATTGAAGGCAATGAAGATGTCATGACACTCGAAAATTCGGGAGTACAGTATCAAGAGCTGCGAATCCATCGTGATATGGCTATACGAAATCAATTGGACAGTCAAAATGTTCAAGCCCAACTCAAGATGCTCGTGGAAGGCAAAGAAATAGGTTCCATTATTGAACAGGGGCGCCCTGTTCCATTAATGATGAAAGGGGATCCACGTTTGGGAGAGTCGAGTTTTGAATTTTCCAATATTGCCTTGCCAATTGAGAATGCAGCTGCAGTGCCATTGTTATCTTTAGCAGAAGTGGTTAAGACTGAGGGTGTCGTAAAAATTGATCGTGAAAATGCATCACGAATGTCAGTGGTACGTGCCAACGTACGTGATCGTGATTTAGTTAGTTTTGTAGATGAAGCAAAACAATTGGTTGCAGAGAAAGTCAAGTTACCAACCGGCTACTCACTCAAATGGGGGGGGCAATTTGAAAACCAACAACGTGCGGCTGCTCGCTTAATGCTTGTTGTACCTGCTGCATTAACAATGATCTTCTTTTTACTATTTACGACTTTGGGTTCGGTGCGTCAAGCCGTATTGGTTTTCGTCAATATTCCCTTTGCGTTAGTCGGTGGAGTATTTGCATTAGCATTAACAGGTGAGTATTTATCTGTTCCTGCATCAGTTGGTTTTATTGCCTTGATGGGGATTGCTGTACTGAATGGTTTAGTGATGATTAGTTATTTTAATCAACTGATTTCTCGTGGTGTTGCAATTGAGGAAGTTGTTCGTGAAGGTGCTATGCGCCGTTTACGTCCAGTCATGATGACCGCGAGTATTGCAGCTTTAGGTTTGATCCCATTGTTATTTACTACTGGCCCTGGTGCCGAGATTCAACGTCCATTGGCGATAGTTGTGATTGGAGGGCTTATTTCTTGTACTTTGCTGACTCTGATTTTACTTCCTAACTTGTTTAAAAAATTTGGTTTAGCGCGAGATCATCATGTCTGAAATATGCCAACTCTCTATTAACGTGTCCTCTGATATTGCTGAAGAACTTATGGAGCATTTGTGGTTAATTCCTGAGTTGATTTCAGGGTGTACTTGTGTCAACGCACAAGGGTTTGGTAATCGCCAACATTATCGTAATGTTCAGGAAAAAATTCGCGGAGCAACTGAACGGAATCTTATATTGCTGATTGTACAACACGAATCTGTATCATTGGTTTTGGCGCATATTCAGCAAAAATTTAAATCAAGTGATTGTTTTTATTGGGTCATACCTACATTAATTTCTGGTTATATGAGCCAAGGAGCACTTGACTAATGACATTAAATATCAAATTTAAATCAACACTTCTAGGCCAAATTTGGTATCTGTTTGGGTTGGGCTATTGTTTTACAGTGGCTTCGACAGCAATTGCAAAACCTCAACTTGAAGCTGCTTTGCCACCACTTGAAGCAGTACAACAGAGTCTAGTAGAACATCCGAATGTGCGTGCTGCAATATCAGAGCAAGATTATGCAGACTTTGCCCGACAAGGATTAAAAGTAGGGCAAAATCCGTGGACTGTTACAGCCGGTATGCAAGTACGTAAGACGGATACACAACTAGAGCGAAAACAAGCCAATAGTTATGAACCTAGTTTGGGGATAGAAAAACAAATACGTTTGCCTAATAAATACCGGCTAGATCAAGATCTAGCACAACGTATTTCAAGTATTGCAGAACTGAAGTATGAGAATGCTCAACATCAAGCATCTAAAATGTTGTTAAATAGTTGGTTTGCTTATATGCGAAGCACATTGCATTTGAAGCGACTGCAAGAACAGCTGGATCAAATTCAGCAATTTATCCAAGTGACTGAACAACGTATTCGAGCAGGAGATGCACCACGACTTGAGCTAATGCTCTTGAAGAATGAGTACCAACAACTTGAGGAACAATATATGCAAGCTAAAGCTGCATATATTCAAGCTCAGCAATTGTTGGCCCGCGATTATAGAGGAAAGATCCCTGAACAGTGGAGCAGCGATGTTATACAGCCTAGCCCTATACAGTATAGTCAAGCAGAGTGGGTACAGAAAATTTTGTCAGTTAATCATGAGTTAGCACTCGTAAGGATGCAAGCTACACAGCAATACGCAGTATTAAAAAGAGAGCAGCTTAATAGACTGCCAGATCCTACGATTGGTTTTGGTTACAGTAGGGAGCAATCGGGAGAGGAGAATTTATTAGGGGTTAGTGTTTCAATTCCTTTGACTGCGCGACAAGTCGGTATTGCTTCAGGAATGGCAGCGGCAGAAGCAAAAAAAGCGGATTTGGAGGTATTGCGTGTAGAAAAACGTCTGCGTCAAGAAATACAGGGGTGGGTGATTCAAATGGAGTCAGCGACTGTACGGAATACGAAGGCGCAAGAAAACTTACAACTGTTGCAACAACAACATCACTTGATGCAAAAAGCGTATAAATTAGGTGAGTTGAATCTCAATGAGCTTTTGTTGCATTCGCAGCAATTGATTGAAGCACGTAGCCGAGTCGATCAAGCTAAAGTAGATTATGCAGAAAGTATGAGTTCCTTATTACTTGATTCTCATCAATTGTGGCCTTTACATGAGATGGATAGAATTTAACAGTAATATTTACGAGCATAGTAGGGATTATAAATTTGCGCTGTAGTTTGGTAAGCAAGAGAAAAAGGTGTTATGAGAGTTCTATTGGTAGAAGATGATAGCTTGTTGGCAAAAGCAACTGCACGTGGTCTAGATCAAATGGGCTTTGTAGTTGACATTGCGAGCACAGCAGAGCAAGCGTACCATTTTTTAGTGAGTTATCATTATCACTTTATTCTACTAGACTTAGGTTTGCCTGATCGAAATGGGATTGAAATTTTAAAATCACTACGTCGCAAAAAGAATCAAGTTGGAATTATTATTCTGACTGCTCAAGATCAAGTTGATGATCGTATTACAGGTCTAGAGGCAGGAGCTGATGATTTTGTTGTTAAACCTTATGATTTACATGAGGTCGTAGCAAGGATTCATGCTGTATTACGCCGAATTTCAGGAGAGGTAGGGGACCTAATTCAGGTTGGAAATATTAGTATTAACAAAGCGAGTAAACAAGTACTGTTAAATCAAGTCGAAATTGAGTTGACACATAAAGAGTTTCATTTATTGGAGTTATTTACTCTCAATCGTGGTCGTGTAATTTCGCGTGAAAATATAGAAAATTCATTTTATGCTTATGACGTTGATGTGAGTAGTAATGTTGTACAAGTCTATATTCATAACTTGCGTCGGAAATTAGGTAAAAATATTATCCGTACAGTACAAGGTTTTGGATATATCATGGATGAACAGCATTAAATGGCTGATCCAATTCGCAGCTATTCATTAACCCAGCGCTTATCTATAATTTTACTGGCAATTACCACTAGCGTTTGGTTGGGTAGTTTAGGAAGTATTTATTGGGGAATGCAAAACACTGCCAATAATATTTTTGATAAGTCATTAGCAGAAACTGCTCATGCTTTATTGTCTACGACTCTAAGTACCCTAGATGGAAAAGTACCGCAGCATACAGTGATTGAAAAAGCTAAGGGTGAGCATTATGACCAAATTGTATTTCAAATTTGGCATCGTGATGGACAATTAATTTATCGTTCTATTGGTGTGGAAACACAGCCATTTGTTCAGCAAGATAATTTTGGTTGGATTAAACTGAATAATAATACTTATCGTAGTTATTCTGTTTGGGATAGTACGCATACAATACAGGTACAAATTGCGCAGGTTTGGACAATTCGAAAAGATATTCAGCAAGATATGTTGCTGTTTTTGATTTTGGTTTCAATCATATTTTTGCCATTATTATTATGGTTGATTATTTGCACGATCCGTCGTCATTTATTGGCTGTATATAGCATTAGTCAAAACTTAGAAAAACAATCCATTGAACATTTAAATCCAATTAAGCCAGTTGTACCGAAAGAAATAGAACCTTTAGTGAGCTCTTTAAATACCTTACTTAGTGAGATTGCTGAAAGTATGCAACGTGAAAAACGTTTTACCTCAAATGCCGCTCATGAACTCCGTACACCATTAGCTGCTATACGCTTACATGCCCAAGTACTTCAAAATGCACGTTCCAATGAGGAGTCTAAGGAAGCTGCACAGGACATTATTACAGGAGTAGACAAAGCATCAAGAATGATTACTCAGTTGCTTACATTAGCGAGGCTTGAACCGAATGCCACACAAAACAAAAGCAATATTGATTTGGTAGATATTGTTAAAGGTACAGTTGAAATGATGGGTATTCAGTTCAGAAAAGCAGGTGTAGACTTACAATTGCATCTCACCTCAGTGTGCGTTTGGGGGCAGTCAGATCAGTTGGAAATTATGTTGAGAAATATACTCGAAAATGCCATTCTTTATCGTAGTTCAATACATAAACCTATTATTAAAGTCAGTTGTGGAAGTATTGGAAATGGTAGTTTTATACAGGTTGAAGATAACGGCATAGGTCTAGATGAAGCACAAATCCCATTTATATTTCAGCGTTTTTATAGAATAAATCAAGCCAGTTCTGTAGTAGGAAGTGGTCTGGGATTATCTATTGTGAAGCAGATTATTGACTCTCATTTAGGCAAGATTACTTTACAACGTGCAAATGCAGTTGGAGGATTGATTGTCAGAATTGAATTTTTCAAAAAATTGAATATTTATTAAAACGATAGTCAAAAAAATAGATTTTATCATATTGATTTATAAATTTAATTTAAATGCTGGCGTATATAGAGGTGGTTCCACTTGTTTGAACAACTAAAAGCGTATTTATAAGTGAT
>NZ_KB849690.1:136032-143580 GCF_000368785.1 Acinetobacter towneri DSM 14962 = CIP 107472
CTGAATAGCCAATCCTTTGAGCAGATATGGATATTTACGGTGAGCTTGATTAGCCTGGCTTAAATTTGGTTTGCAATATAACGCCTGAATACCCATTTTCTTCATTAAAGTACGTGTATGACGTCGTCCTATATGATGCCCTTGACGATTCAACAAATCACGCATCATACGACTGCCTGCAAAAGGATATTGCATATGTAATTCATCAATACATCGCATCAGCTTCAGATCTGATGAGCTAACAGGTTTTGGGCGATAATAATAACAACCACGAGAGACTTTCAGTAACTTAGCTTGTTTAGATACTGAAATCTGAAGTGAGTGATCGATTAACTTTTGTGGTTGAAGCGGCCCAGTTTCTTCAACACACCTTCTAAAAAATCAATTTCTAATGCCTGCTCACCGATTTTTGCATGTAACTTTTTAAGATCAATGGGAGGTTCTGATGGAGCTTTTGATTGATCGAAAGCTTGTGAGGAAGCTGAGATCAATTGATTTTTCCAGTCAATAATTTGGTTTTGATGAACATCAAACTCAGAACTCAATTCAGCAAGTGTTTTTTCTGCTTTGATCGCAGCAAGTGCTACCTTAGCCTTAAAGTCGTTTGAATGATTTCTTCTTGGTCTACGTGCCATAAAATACTCCATATATTGATGTTTATAACATCATTTGAGGAGCAGAGTATCACTTATAGGAGTTGTTCAAATTTCCGGATCCATCTCTAACTTTTAACTAATAATAGTTAATGTTCGCTATATAGCAAACTTTTATAATGATTCTTGAATGGCTAAATTGAACTTATAAGATTCAATTTAGCCTCGAATTAAGTTAATAGAATCCATATATGTATGGCAGTTATCAATAATGAGGCAGTTGTATACCTCTTGAGAAGAGGAACTTCTTATACCTTAAATTTAAATTATTAGACAAACAATGACTTTTTTTGTGTGTAATAAGGCCTTGTATATCTTAATATTTACCCTGAAGCCGAAGCCCTTCGACTACGTTTAATATAGTAATTAATCCCTGAGTAGTCTGAATCTGTTCTATTGGAATGCCTTTGGTTAACTTATTTGGTGCCTTCATAAAATGCTGCATCCATTTAGCCTCTCCACCTGTTAAAGCATCTAGTGATATTGCAATACGAATTAAAATAATTGCGAGCTCTCCCTGACTTGAATCAGGATCTAACTCAAGCGAATTTAAAGTTTCTATTGAATCTAAATTGAGAATGATAGCAAGCTGGCCCTGTGTCAAACCAAGTTGATTTGCAGATGATAAAACAGCTTTAGCTAATACCTTTTTTTGTTTTGCAATTTTTTCTGGTGTTTTATGCATGACTGATCTCTGTTTCAGACGTTGCTGATATCTAGAGTTTATACTATTTGATTACCATTTCTCATAGTTCAAATTTTTATTACAAACAGCTTAAAGATGAGAAACTATCATGAGATACATCAGTAATTTGAATACCCCAAGTGCTTTTGCCTCTTTACCTTTGAAGCAGAATTTAATTCGCCTTTCATTTTCATTCAGGCTGAAGTTTTCTGCCCGTAATGTTAAATCCTGTAATGTCTTTTTGAGCTCTGTCTTGCTCTGCTGAGAGAGTTCTAAATGAAGATATTTTTTGGGAAATAAGCTATGAATAAAAGAAAGAAGTTTCTTCAGTTGCCGTTTTTCATTCAGTTCAAAAATTAACTGGGCTGAATTTGGCTGAACTTTTTCAAGATAAATTGAGTAGATCATATGAAGCTGTTTTTTATATTTACTTTGTACATTTGCATAACGCTCCTGGACATGGTGAATGACCTTTTTCTCCTCCTGATTGGTTGGCAACATGGTAACTAATGCAGCAGGAGTTTTCCTTAAAAAATCTGTGGTAAATAACCTCGATGATTTTTTTTGGTTTACACAGGAGGTTTTCAAATGCAGGGCTCTGGCACGTAATTTTTGCGCGATTTGCAAAGGAATGCCTTCAGGTAACAGAAGATCTTGCTCTTTTTCTACTGCAAGAATGTGATGCAATAATTCAAAAGTCATCTCTGAGTCATGAGCTCCTAGCATCAGTGAATCAGGCGATTTCTGTTGCCTTTGTTGATATTGATGATCATGTTGCCTGTAACGGTCTTTAGTGAGTTGATCAAATAAAAACTGTTTGATCGCCCGCTGCTGAACAGGATATTTAATAGAATCATCATGTTTCAGAATATTAAAATAGGCTTCTTTAGGAAGCGGGCTGTGCATTTGATTCAGCTGGTAGCTAATTGCCAGATGCATTAAATGCAGATAGCTTGAACAAGTGGTTTCAGGCGTTAGGTGCCCGGCAAAATGAGAGAGTGCATACCAGGTTTGCTGACTATTTCTGTTTCGCAACAATGCATAACGGATACGTAATTGCTCATGTGGGCTATAGTCAGTAAATGCATCTGCAAGTGTTGAGTTTTTTAAAATCAGGTAAAGATGATTAAATGCAGAATGGCGCAGACTATGGTAAGTAAAATTGTGTTCTCCAAAAACTGGTTGGATCAATTGTTTAAATAGGGAATTCACTTCATTTTCATGAGTTTCCTCTAAGGACTGTTTTAAAAATAGCGGTTGTGCAACTGATTTTCCTTGTTTTTTTAGCAGACGTTTTCTATTCTGACTATATGTTTTAAATGCATGTAATTCGTCGGCTTTAAGTAGATGATGCAGGGGAATTTTGCGGTAAGCTGAGTAGCTTTTTTGATTTTTATTGCGATTGTTGCGAATGGTGAGTATCACTGCATCTTCACTAATAAATAGATCACGTACGAAGATATTTAATGTTTCATTGATCCGTAGTCCGACTCTGAACCCTAGAATAAAAATCAGTTTAAATATATTTTTATCCTGAATCGAAATATCTTGAGTATTTTCGAGCTGCTCTAGCACGTGGTGAAAAATATGGGGCGAGATCAATGCTGTTCTGCAGATTTTTACCTGGATTAAATTATCTAGATCGATAGTAGGTGCTTTAAAAAATAAGGTCTGTTTGTGATGAAACTCCTGTAGACGTTTTTGTAAAGTCGCTCTAGTTGTTTCTTTCTTTAATAAAAGCATTTCTCCATACAGATCTTCAAAATCAGCATCTGAAAATGATGAAATATCTTTGTCTTGCGTTGCCTGCAGCCAATGGACTGCAAACTGTGAAAACATGGTATTTAGAGAACTCTGCTTAATTGGCTGAAAATCTGCTTGTATAAGCTTACGTTTAAATCGTTGCAACTGTTGGATAATTTGATTAAGGCAGTCAAGTTGTGCCTCTGTTAATTTTGAGCGCAGAATAGTCCATAGCAGTAAACGCTCCAAGGCAGGAGGTTGTTCCTTGGCATATAATTCTATGAGTCGATCGCTATAGTTTTTTGCACGAATAGCTTGACGTATTTCTACTAAAGCATCAGCTATATCCATTGAAATATTGGTTATAGAGGGAGCCTGATGGTTTTCACAAGTATTCTCAATCTTATTGTTATTAGGATGAGCTTGTTCAACCTGAACAAAATAAGCTGCTAATTGTTTTTCGAGAGGACTGGAACTGTAAATTTCATTTTTTAAGATACAAATGGACATTTGATCCAGCCCGCTGTTTTTCAGGAACTGTGTATAGTAAAAACCGTATTTTAACAGGTCTTTACAACGCACCTTTTCCTCAGGGAAGCATTCAATAATACAAGCGTTAATCAGATGTTCTGCATCTTCAATATCCGAAAATAAATCAAATTTTTGATGTTTTAGTCTGTAGATCCAGCATTTCACAATATCGTGTAGCACAAACGTTTTGGTATAGCTGACTGAAAAATCAGGGTTATTTATACGCTGATTACCGAAATTCCGGTTCGGGATATCAAGTGAAACAATATGATTCAGGTTTAAAAAACTTTGAAATTTCTTTGTTTTTAAAATGATTTTTAAAAACTTTTGTAGTTCGTTCTCATTATAAATGCCATTAAATAATATTGAACTGATCAAACAGAAGCCAAGTGATTGAGTTAGACTGAAGTCATTATGTTTTGTCCAGTAAGTAATCAAATTTTTGGCAAATTGAGTCACCTTTTTGCCATGTTTTAAGGTTTCAATATTTTGTAGTGGCAGAGATCTTTCGTACCTTACGGGAGCGGCAGGCACTGGATAGTAGTGATTCGATGAAAGATTAAAGCGCTTGATATATTTAGCAAATTCTATACGTGCCATCTGATAGCTACGGATGTTTGACTTACAGTGTTCTAAAAGCTGATTATCAACTTGACGACAAATTTCCGAATAGTTCTCAGGCGTCAGCTCTATACATTTCTCACTAAACAAGTTCAGAAGAAATGCTTTGTTTTTTCTATGCTTTTTTATTCTTTTGAGGGAGTGTGGGTGTTTACTCATTCAATCAGGAATCCATTAAATGTAGACATACTTTTAAGCTTTAAGAGTTCGACTAGCTTGTCTTGCGCTGCTCGAATGTGATCGTAATCGGTTGCCTGAAAACCCGAATAGCGGTCAAAAAGTTCCTGCATGGGCCCATCGTGACCAAAGATGCCATTCAGCATATCTTCATCGCAGTGCTGTGCAAAAAAATAGCGAGCGAAATGGCGAGTCCAATTGCGCTGCAAAACTATAGTTGGACTGTTCTTTTCAATATCAGCAAGCTCTAAATTTCGGATATATCCTTCAGTCTTGGGATATACAAGAAAGGGGCATTGACCATCAAAGATTTCTTGAATTAAAGCTGTTTTTACTTGGTTAGCACAAGCCTTCATAAGATTCTGAAATTGTTTTAAATATTTCAGATAAGACTGTATTTCATCACGAAGAAAATTATTAAATGGTAGGTAGCGTCCAATGGTACCCGAATAACGTTGCTCTTTATCTGCAACAGCCACCAAACAGTTGTCGAGATCAAGATAATCGAGATTCGGGGGAAAGGCTTCATTTGGTCGGGCAGATGTCATAATCATGCAAACGTACCATAGCCAAATTGAATAATATTTCAGTGTATTAAAAGGGTTAGGGTTTCCCCGAACTTGCTTGTCAAGCTCTTTAAAAAAGGATTTAACCAGAGGCAGGTCTGGCGTTTGCTGACTACCGAAAGTAACAGGGGATTTAAATTCTTCGATATAACTAGTGTCGAGTTGCGGGCAAACCAGATAAAGCGTTTGGCTATAAATATCGAGGATATCAACAATTTTCATTGAATAGTAATGGCTTGGGGTGTAGCTATTAACGTTTTCTCCACTAAGTAATTTACTTTCCAATTCATATCCGAGTTCATTCAACGTGATATCGCTGATTAAACGAGGAAGGTTTCGAGCTGTTAAATGAAAAGTAAGGCCGTCACTGATTCTACGTAAATATTCTTGTACATCTGAATCAATATCAGCTTTATCCCACTTTTTTAGTTGAAAAATCTGATCAAAATAAACTTTGGGTAAGGGGATGGTAAAAGAGTTTCCTATATTCATCATATATTCTTTTAATAAAGCATCTTTAAATTTAGAGTTATCAAAACTTTGCCGAAAATAGAAGTTTTCAGGGCTAAAAGTAATTTCTTTTCTTTTTGAACTCAGACGAAAATTTTTCCGAAATACTAATAGCTCTTTATAATGCGTCAAACTGAGTACTGAAAATAAAAGTAAGGCATGAATTGGAGAGGTTTCTGCCTGTTCAAACAAAATTCGCATAATATACTGTGCGGTAGGCAAATCAAAGACACGAGGATTTGACTTGCTCATTAACTGATTCTTGTTTTGATGCAGAACTTTGTTCTTAAGATTATTGACCTGAGCTGTAGTAGAGTATTGCTCAAGAGGATTAAATTCAAAATTATGATCTTCAACTTTTTCTATAGTTTTATCTTCGCGTGGTTGTTTAGCTGTACCTTTTTCAAAATGAGTCTGATACGTTTGTTCATCATCGAGAGATATTCTTGATATCTTTTGAACATCAGTTTGAGGAGCTTCTTTGGCACCTGAACTGCTTTGGCGATTTCGTTTTAAACGTTCAGACTGAGTAAAGACATATTGATAGATGACACGTAGATTTGCCAGCTGGCCAATTTGTTTTTCATCTAAATTTGGTGTGGAGCGGTTAAGTAACTCTCTATTCTCTGTTTCAGCTTTATTTAAAAACTTAAGCAGATCCTCCAACTCAATAGGGAGAGGTGGTAATAAGTTATAAAGCCAATGGTATTCCTGTTTTTTGCTGGCTAAACGAAAACGTCTACAGAGGTTAGCTACAGTGGCTGCATGTTCTTTGCTATCAAGCAATTCAATACATTGAATATTAAAAATGGCCCATTTCAGGGCATTAGCTTGATATGCTGAAGGCGTATTAATGACTGCAATAAGATAATGAATGAGAGGATATTCACTGATTGATTTTTCTACAAGTTTTTGATTTATAATATTGTTAAGTTCAATAATTTTAGTAGGTTTAATGAACTCATTGAGTTTGATTGAATTTTGAAAACTTTCAAGCTTTGCTTCTGCTAGTGTTTGATAGAATTCTCGAAACGGCTCAAGCTTTAATTCTTGAGTATCTTCTAAGTAACTATATCCGTTCATGATGATATTCCAGCCAGAATTTTTTCTAATGAAAGTGGACCAGCATAATTTGAAATAGAACTTACTGGACTTTTGGATTTAGATAGCCCTGATAATTCTCGTAGATGATTGATAGTTAAAACTTCCTGACCGAAAACTTCCTGAAGATGTGCGGCTAAGTATTGTTCATTTAGCCAATATGCGATGATATCTAAGCCATGAATTGAGTGATGTAATCCGGAACACAGTAAGGCCCTAACTTCGCTTAAAGCCTGGATGGTGAATTGGTAGGAATTATTTTTCTCATAAGCTCTGAACTTAAATTCATTTTTATTCTTATTGTAAAAATAAGCATAGATCCAGCTGAAATGACTACTAAAAAAATAGTGATCAGGTGTTTTAGTGGTAAGGAGCGGGATTTCGATATTCTGTTTAAAAGTTAAATTCAAGTGATAGCTTTGCTGTTTATCACTCAGTTGGAAAAATAAAGCTATCCAGATTTGGTACGCATGCATACATTTTGGATAACACATTAATTGTAAGTTTTTTGAAGATACACGATGACTTTCAATAGCTTTTTTTTTATAGACATATGCTGATGTCTCCCCATATTTATGCCAAGTGGCTGAAAAATAAGCTATAATATTCACGTATTTTTTATAGGAGAGTCAAGGGTTGCGCACCCTATATTGTGTTATTAAATTGTAAATTTCACTATATATAGTGTTTTTAATCTTTTTAGCGGTAATTAAAACCCTATTGAATTATGTTTTTAGTTAATATTTAGAATATTTAAGTTGGATTTACAAGGAATTGCATATGGAGATCAAAGAACTAAAACAGGTAGAAGTCATTACTGATGTTTTATGTGAACCGTACCGGGTTTGTCGGAGACTTTTTTATTTAAGTTAGGCCACCTGACCTAACGGGTTAATCTTATCATAGTACATTGCTTCAAACTCAAAAGGTGATACATAACCCAGTGCACTGTGTACACGCT
>NZ_KB849690.1:144965-368923 GCF_000368785.1 Acinetobacter towneri DSM 14962 = CIP 107472
CCACCATTATTTGTGTGGGCGGTCGAGCTCCGCCTGGGCGAAAAAAGCGGCTGCTTTACGTAGAATTTCATTGGCACGTTTTAATTCTTTAATTTCACGTTCCATTTGCTTCATTTTTTCTTGGTCAGATATCTGTTGTACTTTGGCAGGATTTAGTTGATCCATATGCTTTAAATACCAAACACGCAATGTTTCAGGAGTACAGCCAATCTTAGGTGCAATAGCTGTGATTGCAGCCCAAGTAGAAGGATAATCTTTTTCAGATTCAATCAATAATTGAACCGCTCTATCTCTGATTTCAGGGGTGTATTTTACTTTTTTCATCGGGACATTCTCTCAAGAAAAGTGGTCTCCGACAAACCCGGTACGGTTCAATGTGATGTATGCAACCAATCAACGAAACTGGAGTTTGGCACTTTATCGGCGCATTGGGGCTATGGTTCCAAGCATGACGGGGAAAGATATGAATTGCAGTTATGTGAGAAATGTTTCTTTTATGCCTTGGCGACATTAAGAAAAGAGCGAGCAAATGAGTTTATGTTTGATGAAAATTTTAACCCTTCAACCCTAGATGGGTTTGGGTTGAAGTGAACCTATAATCGCGACAGGTTCTAGAATCCAGAAAATATTTATTCAGATCCAAGCCAGCAGCTTCATTTTTAATGGCGAGTAAGGGATTCAGGAAAAATATTGTTCTTTGCTTCAAGGTCACTGATTTCTGAAAAGGCCTTAATACCGCCTGCGGCTTTAATTCCATCTAAAGCGACAGATAGAGCTTCCTGATCTGATGGGAATGTTTCATCCCATACCGTAGAAGTACCATTTTGGTTTACCACTTCCAGTGTCCAGTCACTATCAGGTAATCGATAAATTAGAACTTCAATTTGCTCATTATCCTCTTGTAAAATTTGAGACAAGGGAGAATCGATTAAATCATTTTCATCATAATCCAGAGTACTGTCATGATCAGACATCAGCGGCAGCCTTTATTGTATTTAACATCTTTCCATAGTAATGAATGAATTAAATTTTGCCTATAGGAATGAATGTTATGGGTGCAAAGAATGGGTAAATTTAAAAAATAATAGCCCCGACAATAAAACAAAATAATCCAAAAATTACCCAAATCCAGACATTCGATTTGGGTTGTTCGGTATTTGATGTATAGAGTGGTTGTTGTTCCTGAGCAGGATTTTTTTGGTTGCCAACTCTGTTTTTATAGGGCTGGTGCTTGGAATAGGATAGGCCTGTACCAGGAATACCAACGCTGGTTCGGGTGCCTTTTTTGCCAATATTTAAAGAAGCACCAGGTTTGCCAATGTTGAACCGTTGTATGGGTCTGGAAGATGCCTACCCATTCAAGCTGACCGAAGCGGTAAAAGACAAGCTTCGATTTATACATCGGCATGTACTGGAAAAAGTTTTTAAATCATCCAAATGATCTCTAAACGACAAAAAACTGAATGCAATAAAATGAATAAAGCCCGTATACAACGGGCTTTATTTAATGATCAACGCGATTAAACGTATTAAGCGGTTTTCATTGAACCGGTTTCTTCAAATTGGGCATGCCAAGACAAAGCTTCATTCAATAAATGTGGTGTCTGACCACCACGCGCGCAGGCACGTTCAAAATAATAATTTAAACTATCACGGTAATCTGGATGAGCACAGATATCGATAATCTTGCGGGCACGTTCACGCGGTGCCAAACCACGCAGATCTGCCAAACCTTGCTCAGTCACCAGAATATCAACATCATGATCGGTATGGTCGGTATGGCTGACTAGGGGAACGACTGAAGAAATCGCACCACCTTTGGCATAGGATTTGGTCACAAAGATGGCAATATGCGCATGACGGGTAAAATCTCCCGAGCCTCCAATGCCGTTCATCATCTTGGTTCCAGTAACATGGGTTGAATTCACATTTCCGTAAATATCAAACTCAAGTGCTGTATTAATCGCAATAATCCCGAGACGGCGAATCAGTTCAGGATTATTGGAAAGTTCCTGTGGACGCAAGACAATTTTATCTTTGTATCGATCAAAATTGTTCATCACTCGTGCGGCACAGTCATCGGTCAGGGTCATGGAGCAACCTGAAGCAAAGGTCATCTTGCCTGAATCGATAAGCTGGAAAGTGCAATCCTGCAAGACTTCAGAATACATTTCCAGATTATTGAAATTGGAATGTTCGAAGCCGGCAAAGACCGCATTGGCCACGGAGCCCACACCGGATTGCAGCGGCCCCAGATTTTCAGGTAAACGCCCTGCTGCCACTTCCTGTTCAAAGAAATGAATCAGGTGACTGGCAATCGCCAGCGTTTCTTGATCCGGTTCGTCCATGCCAAAGGAAGTGTCTGGAATCTCATTGATGACAATCGCAGAAATTTTTTCAGGTGCAACATGAATCCCGATTGTTCCAATTTTGTCACTGGCTCGAGTCAGAGGAATTGGCTCGCGGTTTGGGCGCGCTTGAGGTACATAGATATCGTGAACACCTTCTAGCGCGGGATTAATCGTCATATCAATTTCAATAATGACCCGATCTGCCATTTCGATGAAATTTGCAGAATTTCCGCAAGAGCCTGTCGGAATAATCTGACCGTCTTCAGTAATCGCAGTTGCAGCAATTACAGCCACATTAATCGCTGGCAAGTTTTTATGACGGATATTATCGGCCAGTTCAGAGAGATGCTGATCGACATACATCACTTCACCGGCATTAATTGCTTTACGTAAAGAAGGATCTGCCTGATAAGGATAACGGCGGGTTATGACATGTGCTTCATTGAGTTTTCCATCAATCCGGTTCCCCAGACTTGCACCTGTCGCCAAGGTAATATGAATTGGATACTTCTGTGCATATTCAGCCAAGGCCAAAGGCACAGTTTTCGCTTCACCTGCCCCCCCAAAACCACTTAAACCAACTACATCGCCATCTCGAATCAGTTGTAGTGCTTTTTCGACAGATACGACTTTATCTTGTAATGGGAGCAAACGAATGCGCTCTAAACCCTTCATAAAAAATCTCAAAAATATAAAATAAAGAGGCATCTGCTCCTGATGAACCAAGAGCATTAGCGTCTAAATCAATCAATAATTAATTTTGCTAATTCGAGCATTGAATTTTGGCTGGACTTAAACCAGTTCCACTGCAATCGCAGTTGCTTCACCGCCACCGATACACAGTGCGGCAATACCTTTCTTGCCACCAGTACGTTTTAAGGCATGAATCAAGGTCACAATAATACGGGAACCAGAAGACCCCAGTGGATGACCGAGCGCACATGCGCCACCGTTGATGTTGACTTTTGCAGTATCCAGTTTAAAGCCATCAATGGCTAGCATCGTCACCATGGCAAAAGCCTCATTAATTTCCCAGAGGTCCACATCAGCGGCATCCCAACCGGTTTTTTTCAGGACTTTTTCAATCGCACCGACAGGTGCAATGGTGAATTCCGAAGGATGCTGCGAATGGCTGGCATAGGCCAAAATATTAGCCAGCGGTTTTAAGTTACGCTGTGCAGCAATTTCACTAGAGGTGACCACCAGTGCTGAAGCACCGTCTGAAATTGAACTGGCATTTGCTGCGGTAATGGTTCCGTCTTTTTTGAAGGCTGGACGCAAGCTTGGAATTTTGTCCGCTTTGGCATTTAAAGGCTGTTCATCCTGCTCAACCACCACATCGCCTTTACGGTTACTGACAGTGACTGCTACGATTTCATCTTTAAAGAAGCCTTGCTGAACAGCCGTCACCGCTTTGTTTAATGAGCCAATGGCATAATCGTCCTGCTGTTCGCGTGTATAGCCTTTTTTATCTGCCATTTCCTGTGCCAGAATTCCCATCGACAGACCTGTTTCTGCATCTTCCAGACCTTCCTGGAACATGTGATCCGTGACTTTGCCATGTCCCATACGGAAACCGGCACGTGCCTTGTCCATCAAATATGGCGCATTAGACATAGATTCCATGCCACCTGCGACCACAATTTCAGCCGAACCCGCTTTGATTGCATCTGCTGCCTGCATCACCGCTTTCATGCCTGAGCCACAGATTTTATTGATCGTGGTGGCGCCTGTTGAATCCGGTAAGCCAGCTTGACGCATGGCCTGACGTGCCGGGCCCTGTTTTAAACCCGCCGGCAGTACACAGCCCATAATTACTTCATCAATATCGTTTGCAGTTAAACCTGCACGAGCTACAGCTTCCTTGATCGCCACAGCACCCAAATCAGGCGCCGTACAGCTTGAAAGTGAGCCTTGAAAACCGCCCATTGCGGTACGTACAGCTTCTACAATTACAATCATTCTAATCTCATCCTTTTTCATCATTGTTATTTAACACCGCACAGTAGCAGCTCTGCAGTGTTTGTCCTTCGCAATATTTGCCGGTTTAAGCCTGTGCAGTGAAATAGTCTTCAGGTAATTGCATGACCAGTTCTGCACCTGCCTGAATACGTTGAATTCGGGCACTCAAATCCGGGAGAATTTTGGCGACATAATAGTTCGCCAGTACCAATTTGTTCTGGAAATAGCTATCGTCTTTCGTTGATGCAGCTTTGCTGATACGCGCATACATATACACAAAGCTGAGCAGACCCACCGCATGCAGATAATCGACCGCAATCGAGTTGGCAAAGTCCGGATTCAGTTGAGACTGCTCGACGATAAAGCCGGTGATGTCTTCCAGTTGCTGACAGGTCTCTAATGTCGCCGCTTTAACCGTCAATGAATCATCCAGACCTTGGGCGAACTCGCGGATTTCAGCGATATACTCTGCAATATAAGCACCTTTACATTTGGTGGTTTTACGGCCAATCAGGTCAATTGCCTGTACACCATTGGTGCCTTCATAAATCTGTGAAATGCGCAGATCGCGAATACATTGTTCCATACCCCATTCACGGATATAACCATGACCACCGAAGCACATTTGCGCTTCCAGTGCAGAATCCAATGCTTTATCAGTCAGATATGCTTTGGCAATTGGGGTTAACAGAGCCACACGGTCGGTCGCTTTACGCACAGCTTCAGCATCGGTCGAATATTTGGTGATATCCAGCTGCTGACCGACATAGACAGCAAAGGCACGAGATGCTTCATTGTTGGCGCGCACATTCAGCAACATCCGGCGCACATCACCATGTACCAGAATCGAATCGGCTGGTTTTTCCGGTGATTTCGCACCGGTCGAGGCGCGTCCCTGTAAACGGTCTGTCGCATATTGTGCCGCATTCTGATAAGCAAATTCTGCCGCGCCAATGCCCTGAATTCCCATCGACAGACGTTCGTAGTTCATCATCACGAACATGCCGGCCAGTCCTTCATTTTCGTTACCGACCATATAAGCTTTGGCACCATCAAAGTTCATGACGCAGGTCGCCGAGCCTTTAATTCCCATCTTATGTTCGATTGAACCCGCAGATACTGCATTACGTTCACCGAGTGAACCATCTGCATTCACCAGAAATTTCGGTACAATAAACAGGGAAATGCCACGTGAACCAGCGGGTGCATTTGGTGTTTTCGCCAGCACCAGATGAATGATATTTTCACTCAGGTCATGTTCACCGCTGGTAATAAAGATTTTGGTGCCACTGATGTTATAGCTGCCATCTTCATTGGGTTCAGCCTTGGTTTTGATTATGCCAAGATCAGTACCCGAATGTGGCTCAGTCAGACACATGGTGCCCGACCATTCGCCCGTATAGAATTTTGGTAAATAGGTTTCTTTCTGTTCTTGTGAAGCACGATCATTAATCGCCATGCCTGCACCCACGGTTAACAGCGGGTAAAGCATAAATGATGGATTGGTACTCCAGATCATTTCATCGGCCAGCACGGTCAGCATTTTTGGCATATTCTGCCCGCCCCATTCTTCACTGGCACCTAAACCTACCCAGCCACCTTCAGCAAACTGCTTAAAGGCATCTTTAAAGCCTGTAGGTGTGGTCACTTCACCATGTTTAAACTGAGCACCACCTTCTTCATCCGCAGGACGATTCAGGTCAAGAATGACATTCTTGGAAAATTTGGCCATCTCTTCCAGAATTGCATTTGCAGTTGCCATATCTAAATGTGCAAGATTTTCATTACCTTGCCAAAATTGTTCAGCTTGAAACACATCATTTAAAATAAATTCCATGTCTTTTAGCGGCGCATTATAAATAGGCATTCTTACATTCCTTAACTGGTGATACTCAATTCTGTTGCTGAGCGTTTTATAATCATTGATTAATGAAAATCTTTTTTATGATTATACTTCAATCAATGCATATCAATCGAAAATCATCATCTCGAATTAATCCAGCAGTAAATCTCATTCAACTAAATAAGCGACATAAAATTTAAAAACCAAAGCTTCATGTCACCGTTATTTACTGAACCAAGCAGGCTTAAAATGATTCTTATTTCACCGCTATAATCCTTTGCCAGGACGGTCTTAAACCGAATAATGATTTCACTTGATGTGCTGAAACAATAAAATAATTATGCTGAAAATGGAATTTTATTTAGCAAAGTTGATCTCTAGGGTTCAGTTTTCTTGACAATATTTCCAGACTGACACCATATATATTTTGTCAGTAGGTGCTGCATAAATATACAAAATTAGATAAATATCACGACCTTAGTTTTATAGCTATCTTGGGTAAAATTGAATATTCTTGAAAGGTTCTTTTTCGAAAAATATGGACCAAGAGGATGACGACTGTAAGACAGCAGAACTTCCTTCTTCGTAAAGAGAAGATCCTGAGCATGGCTGAAAGCCTGCTACTGGACAATAATCAGGACATTACCCTGAGTGAGCTGGCCAGTGAACTGGACATCGCGAAAGGAACGATCTACAAGCATTTCAAAAGCAAGAACCAGTTATATTTAGAACTAATTATTCTGAATGAAAAAAGAACTCTGGAAATATCAAAAAAATATAATAACGATATTAAAAATTATGTTTCGCAATATATGCTCTATCACATGCTCAATTCCAATCGCACCATCCTGTTGCATGTGATTGAAGAGCGTTTAACCAATAACGAAAAAAATCTGAAAGATTTATTTCAGGAGCTTTATCGGATTCGCGAAGAACGGATTATCTGGATTAAAGACATGACCCATGATTATCTGGTGGCTTTAGAAAGTGCCATGTCGATTCGGGATTATTTGTCTTATATCTGGACCGTGACTTATGGTGCTTCACTATTATTAAATTCGACCAATTATCAAAAAGCGATTGGTTCACGTGAACGCCTGATTAAGCTATATATTAATCAGGCGCTGATGACCCCGGATAAAATCTCATCAGTATAATCACTAAAATAAAAAATGCCTGATTCGATCAGGCATTTTTTATCTGGCTATATGATTTCATAAGATCACTTTCGCGATCTAACTCGACAACCATCAGGCAGCCACAGGCGGGAAACCATCTTCGGTTAAAGCTGCAACAATCTCAGACTCACTGGCTGTCGATTCAACTTCGACCAGTTTAGTGGCCCCATCAATATTCACAGTGGCATTTTCATCCAGATCTTTAATTGAACCGTACCGGGTTTGTCGGAGACTTTTTTATTTAAGTTAGGCCACCTGACCTAACGGGTTAATCTTATCATAGTACATTGCTTCAAACTCAAAAGGCGATACATAACCCAGTGCACTGTGTACACGCTTTTTATTGAACCAATCTACCCAGTTTAGTGTCGCAAGTTATACATCTGCTAAACCTTGCCAATCTGCTTTTAAATATTCAATCACCTCTGTTTTGTATAAGCCATTCACCGTTTCAGCCAGAGCATTATCGTATGAATCACCAGTTGTACCGACTGATGCTCGTAAATTTGCAGCTTCTAAACGATGAAGCATATTCAGCAGATATTGCAGTCAGGGACTTTTACTTCGACATATAAGTTTGCTTTGCTGATAAGTATCACGCGTCTGGCGATTGAACAGGGGCAAGATACCGGTGCTGCCTTGCATTTGGACTATCAGGATATTGCGGAAAAGTTTATTGACCTGTACTGGAAACAGTCTCTGCCGTTTCAGTTTAACCAGTATGAGCCTTTTACTATTCATCAAAGCACTGGTAAGCAGGCAAAGATCATCAGTGAAATTCAGAATGCACAGCAACAATTCAAGACCTTGGCCGCGTTGAGAAAGGATGTATTTTACTGGAACAGGCTAAAGCGAACAGTTGCGACAACGGTAAAGCAAATGCCGGTAGTATATTTGCAGAATCTGAATGGTCAAACGGTAGAATTTCTCTATTGCCTTGAAGACTCCAAACAGTCCCTCAGGCTTTTACCCAAAGTGATGTATTGCTTAAGACAATTCAGTGAAATTATTGAAGAGCTGTGCCAAAAGCGCTGGATTGATTTTGTCCGACTGAACAAGCAGAACCTAGTTGTACTTGATGGCTTGCCTGACCTAGATGAATTCATGTTTGCTCCAAGTCGTAATCAATTGGGGCAGGTCGCGGACTTCTTAATCGACTTACAGCAATGCCAGTGTTTTTACTGTGGCAAAAGCCTGAAAAACTCAAAATATGCCGTGGATCATTTTATTCCCTGGTCTCTATATCCTGCCGATACCGGACATAATTTTGTCCTGGCAGATGATAAATGTAATTCACAGAAAAGTAATTATCTAGCGTCCGAGCAATTCCTAGATCAATGGAGAGAACGTAATCATCTGCATGATCAGGCGATTAGTCGGGAGATTTCGCAACTCGGTTTTTTGACCGATCTGCGGCGTTCACATCGGGTTGCAGACTGGGCCTATCAGCAGGCGATTGAGCATGAGTATTTAGTCTGGTTGGGGGGCAAAGATAAACAGATATTGGCTCATCCTATATCTGGTGTCTTTTGAGACGGTTATTCTTTGCAGAGATTCTGTTATCCAAAGACCAATATTTTCAAGAACAAATTGAATATTCAGCAAGATAGTATTCTATAGACAGCTGAATTAGAGCTTTCAGCCCTTACAGACTTTTAACTGGAGGCCTTCATTCTCACAATATGCTGCTACAAAATTTAGAATATTCACCTGTTTGGAGCTTGAGTTGACAGATCACTTGGCTTGAGCACGACAAATAATGTCCTTTTCCACCTTTTTACTGCTGTATGATTTAGAATTTTAGGTAAAATCATTTGATTAATGATTTACTTATTTGGACTTCCATAACAATGACCCAAGTACAACTGCAACAATTACAAAAACAACTTTGGAATATTGCCAATACTTTGCGCGGTACCATGGGCGCCGATGAATTCCGTGATTACATTCTGGGTTTTATTTTCTTTAAATATTTATCAGAAAAGTCGGTGAACTTTGCCAACGAATTGCTCGATGGCGAAGACCTCAGCTTTTTAGAATTAGATGAAAATAATCCTGAGCATGTGCCATACATCGAAGAAATTAAAAAGAATGCCATTGCCGAAGTCGGTTATGCGCTCACACCCAAACAGCTATTCCATACCTTAGCCGAGCGTGGTCGTCAGGGCGAATTCATTTTGGATGATTTAACTTCGACCTTAAAATCAATTGAACAAAGCACTTTAGGCACCGACTCTGCCGATGACTTTGCCAACCTGTTTGAAGATTTGGATCTAAACTCGACCAAGCTTGGCAATAATGCCAGTGACCGTAATGCACTGGTGGCGAAAGTCCTGAGTCATTTAGATGATATTGATTTTGATATTAGTAATACCGAAGCCGATGTACTGGGTGATGCTTACGAATACCTGATTGGTGAGTTTGCCTCAGGCGCGGGCAAAAAAGCGGGGGAATTCTATACCCCGCAAACCGTATCGACTTTACTGGCGAAGATTGTCACCCAAGGCAAAGACCGTTTACGTTCAGTCTATGACCCGACTTGCGGTTCAGGTTCGTTGTTGCTACGGGTAAAACGTGAAGTAAAAGATGTCGATATGATTTACGGTCAGGAAATGAACCGTACCACCTACAACTTGGCACGCATGAACATGATTCTGCATGATGTGCATTTTGCCAAGTTCGACATCAAGCAGGAAAATACTTTAACCCGTCCGCAACATTTAGATAAAAAGTTTGATGCGGTGGTGGCGAATCCGCCATTTTCTGCAAAATGGTCTGCCGATCCGTTATTTTTACAAGATGAACGTTTTGCTGCGTATGGCAAACTGGCGCCAAGTTCTAAAGCCGATATGGCTTTTGTACAGCACATGCTGTATCAACTGGATGACAACGGCACGATGGCGGTGGTGTTACCGCATGGCGTATTGTTCCGTGGTTCGAGTGAGGGCGTAATTCGTCAGTATTTAATTGAACAGTTGAACGTGGTGGATGCGATTATTGGTTTACCTGCCAATATTTTCTATGGTACTTCAATTCCGACCTGTATTTTGGTGTTGAAAAAAAACCGCGAGCAGAGCGGCAATATTCTGTTTATTGATGCCAGCAATGATTTTGAAAAGCAGAAGAACCAAAACAAGTTATTGCCTGAGCATTTGGATAAGATTGTTGCGGCATTTGAAAAGCGTGAAAATATTGAAAAATATGCGCATGTGGCGACTTTGCAAGAAGTCAAAGATAACGATTACAACCTGAATATTCCGCGTTATGTGGATACCTTTGAAGCGGAAGCCGAGATTGATTTAGATGCGATTGCAAAACAGCTTCAAGCTTTGGAACAAGACAGCCAAAAGACCGATGCCATCATTGCAGATTTTTGTAATGAGCTAGGTATTGTTTCGCCTTTTGCGGAGGTGAAGTAATGGCTGCGCCTAAGTTAAGATTTAAAGAATTTGATGGGGATTGGTCTGCGCAAAAATATAAAGATGTACTTACTATTAAATATGGTAAAGATCATAAATTACTTGAGGATGGAGAAATACCTGTTTACGGCACAGGCGGTGTGATGCGTTATGTCAATCAATACCTATACGATGGTGAAAGTATTCTTATCGGTCGTAAAGGTACAATTGATCAACCAAAATATGTAAATGAAAAATTTTGGACAGTAGATACTCTTTTTTATTCAGAAATTAAGCAGAATATTTATCCTTTATTCATTTATCAACACGCTTTGCAAGTGAACTGGCTTGGATTAAATGAAGCAACTGGTGTGCCTAGTTTAAATACAACCTCGATTAATAATGTTGATATTTATCTCCCATCCAAAGAAGAACAAACCAAAATCGCCTCTTTCCTTTCTGCCGTGGATGAAAAGATTAACCAACTCACGCAAAAACATGAGCTGCTGAGCCAATATAAACAAGGCATGATGCAAAAGCTGTTTAGTCAGCAGATTCGTTTTAAAGCGGATGATGGTCGTGAGTTTGGGGAGTGGGAAAAAGCAAAAACAGGTGATATTACAGAAACAATTTTTGGCTACCCTTTTGATAGCAAAGAAATGGTTGAAGATAATAATGGTATTCCATTAATGCGAGGAATTAATATTGGTGAGCGTCATATTAGGCATTCTCATGAATTAGATCGTTTTTTTCTTAAAAATACGTCCAAGTTAAAAAAATATTTTGTCAAAGTGAATGATATTGTTCTTAGTATGGATGGTTCAAAAGTTGGACGTAACTCTGCTTTTGTTACAGAAAAAGATGCTGGCTCTTTACTGGTTCAGCGTGTTTGTATTTTGCGTGAAAAAGAAAATACGAATATTCAATATGTATATCAATGGGTCATCTCAAAAGAATTTCATAGATATGTAGATCAAGTCAAAACCAGTTCTGGAATTCCTCATATCAGTGGTAAGCAAATTCAAGATTATGAAATTGGTTATCCTTGTCTAGAAGAACAAACCAAAATCGCTAACTTCTTATCTGCCATCGACCAAAAAATTGAAGTCGTGGTACAGCAAATTGAACAAGCCAAGCAGTGGAAAAAAGGCTTGTTGCAGCAGATGTTTGTGTAGGGGGAGACATGAAACTATACAGAGGGATAGGTAAAACTAAATTTGAAAATGATGATAAAAAACTTTTAGTAAAAGGTAGAAGAAACCAAATTGAATTACTTGCCGGATCAGAAGAATATCATGCAGGGAATGATATTTTTCGTATCGGTGCAACTGATCAATATAATGCAGCATATTTACACAATTACGATTCTCAGATATCAAATACAGCCTTTATTTCATGTACTACAAATTATGAAGTAGCTAAAAAATTTGCAACTCATGGAGGATATTCCAATGGTTATATTTTTGAGCTTTCGATTCCAGATGAAATAACTAATGTCATCGTAATAGATGATCATAACAAAGCAGCAACTAATCCTCATGAGTTTGAAGTTCTATTAGATTTAACAAATTATGATTATACAGTTCCTCAAGAATGGATTGTAAATATAGAAGAAATTACAGGTAATCTAACGTGAATATCCAAAGCGAATATCAACTTGAAAATGAACTCATTGTACAGCTTAGAACATTAGGCTACTCATCAGTGACGATTAAAGATGAATCGCAACTACTGTCCAACCTAAAAATCCAAATCGAACGCGCCAACGGAATTGCGCCACTTTCGACAACTGAATGGAAGCAAGTCATCAGCTTTTTAAACACAGGAACCGTATTTGAACGGGCCAAGAATCTGCGTGATCTGTTCCCGGTCAAATTTGATGATGGTTCAAGTAAGCACATCTTTTTTCTGTCTGATGATCCTAGTAAGAACATCTATCAAGTCACCAATCAGATCACCATTGACCATCGTGACTACAATGGCCGCACCAGTCGTTTTGATGTAACTCTACTGGTCAACGGCCTGCCTTTGGTACAGATTGAACTGAAAAAGCGTGGCATGGAGATTGCCGAAGCCTTTAATCAGACCCAGCGCTATACTCGTGAAGCCTATTGGGCCGGACAGGGCCTGTTTGGCTTTGTCCAGTTATTTGTCATCAGTAATGGCGCGAATACCCGTTACTACTCTAACGGCACCACTGGCATCGAGTTCGCCTTTCCTTGGGCCGATGTCAGCAACAAACACATCAATGAAATTGTCGACTTTGCCGATACTTTTTTGAATCAGCAGCATCTGACCCAGATGCTGACCCAATACATGGTGTTGCTAGAGACCACAAAATCTTTGATGGTACTGCGTCCCTACCAAATCTATGCGGTGCAGAAGATTGTGCAGCATGTACAAAGCTCGGATCAGAACGGCTATATCTGGCATACCACCGGTTCAGGCAAAACCCTGACTTCATTTAAAGCCAGTCAAATCATCATGCAAATGCCGGACGTGGAAAAAGTCCTGTTCGTGGTGGATCGTAACGACCTCGATACGCAGACCTCAAGAGAATTCAATGCTTTTAAAGCTGAGAGCGTGGACAGCACCGATAACACGTCTACCTTGGTTAAACAGCTTGACCAACGTCATGACAAATTGATTGTCACCACCATCCAAAAACTCAATCGGGCCATCAGCACCGACCGTTATTTAGAATCCATTGATTATCTCAAAAATAAAAAAGTGGTATTTATCTTTGATGAATGTCATCGCAGTCAATTTGGTGACACCCATCAGAACATCAAAAAGTTCTTCAGCAATGCACAGATGTTTGGCTTTACGGGTACGCCCATTTTTGAAAAAAATAGCCAAAGCAAAGCAGGTTTAAAACTGACGACAGATTACCTGTTTAATGAATGTTTGCATAAGTACGTGATTGTTGACGCCATCCGTGACCGTAACGTATTGCAGTTCCAGATTGATTATCGTGGCAAATACACGGTCAAAGGCATGGCGACTAACGAAAGTTATGATGAAGATGTAGAAGGCATCGATACCAAAGAACTGTATGACAATCCGCAACGACTGGAAATGATTGCCCGCTACATTGTCAATATCCACGATACCAAAACCCGTAATCGTGAATTCACGGCTATGTTCTGTGTCAGTTCAGTCGAGACACTGACTCAATATTACGACATCTTTGAAAAGGTGCAGGCTGAAAAACAAATTGAAGATGAAGCACAAGGTCGGATATTTAAGCCTTTGACCATTGCCACCATCTTTTCCTATGCGGCAAATGAGGCTGTACCGACTGATGACTTAACTGGCTTGATTCACGAAGAAGCCGCAGATATTCCAACTCAGGTCAACTCATCCAGTCGGGATAAGCTAGATCGCTACATTGCCAATTACAACCGACAGTTCAAAACTAACTACAATTCTGGTGATCAATTTTATGCGTACTACCGCGACATTGCACAGCGCGTAAAAAACAGACAGATTGATATTCTAATCGTGGTCAATATGTTCCTCACGGGCTTTGACTCTAAGCCGCTAAATACCTTGTATGTCGATAAAAACCTAAAATATCATGGCTTGATTCAAGCATTCTCACGCACCAACCGTGTCTACAACGATAAAAAACCATTTGGTAATATCATCTGTTTCCGTAACCTGAAACGCGCCACAGATGAAGCGCTGGCGCTATTTTCCAATAAAGAAACGACCAAGATCGTCCTTGTTCCAAGCTATGCGGAAATTGAACAGGATTACCAAGCAGCGGTGAGCAAACTGTTTGCCTTAACGCCCAATTACCAATCAGTCGATGATCTTGTTACTGAAGAACAGCAACTGGAATTTATTAAAGCTTTCCGTGAAGTGATGCGCTACAACGCGCAATTACAAACTTTTATTGAGTACGATCAAGACCAAACACAACTGGATAAGCAGCACTTTGCGAATTTCGCCTCTAAGTATGCTGACCTATGCCGTGCCGTTAGAAAGACCACCAAGAAAGACAAAGTGTCGGTATTGGATGATGTCGATTTTCAGCTGGATTTACTGCACAGTGACCGCATTAATGTGGGTTATATCATCAACCTGCTACAACTGGTCGTGGACACAGACTCAGAGGACAAGCGTCAGAAGTACCAAGCGCAAATTTACGATTTAATCAGTAGCGATATTAGCTTGCACGATAAGCAAGACCTGATTCAAAAATTCATTGAAGAAAACATGCCGAAGATGATCAATGGTCAAAGCGTCCAAACGGCTTTTGCTCAGTTCTGGGATGCTGAAAAAGAACAGGCCTATCAGCATCTTTGTAAAGAAGAAAACCTGAAACCAGAAGCGATGAAGCAGGTTCTGGAGCATTATGAGTTCACCAAACGCCTACCACGTAAAGAAGAGTTGAAGGACTTACCAAACTATAAAGTGAAGCTGTTTGAGCGGGAGAACGTGTTTAGCAATTTGCTGGTCAAGACACGGAAACTGATTGAAAAATTTTATGTGGGGTTTTAAATTGTCAAAGAAGTAAAGCACCTTAGTGGTGCTTTACTTCTTTAGGTGTATGCATTTGTTCCACCCTTTCTAAGACAGTGGCAGAGAACGGTGTCAACGGCATTCTAAAATTGACCCCTTTGACCTCGTATTAAGTTTCAACCTGTGGCTGAATCCCTATTCTTTTTTTATCCTTCAAACGATAACTCTCACCCGATATTTGTACCACATGACAGTGATGCAATAACGATCTAACATCGCAGCGGTTAACGTGACATCATCCTCAAACGACTTAGACCATTGGCTAAATGGTAAGTTACTCGTCAATATCGTACTGCCTTTTTCATAACGCTTGGCAATCACGTAAAAGAACAGATTCGCTTCTTCACGTCCAAAGGGCAAATAACCAATTTCATCGATAATCAATAATTTCGGGGCGAGTATCACGCGTTGCATATAGGTTTTCAATTTACCTTGCTGATAGGCTGTACTGAGTTACAGCATGAAATCGGCGGCGGTAATAAACTTGGTTTTGACATTGCTCATGATGGCCTTATAGGGAATCTTTAGAAAGAAAGCCAATCATCTCAGCAAGATAATTGGCTTAAGTGAGAGTTACGATTATCCGCTTATTCGTCGGTCATCCCAATAACACGGTACTATAATCAGATTGTTTTCATGTAATCGTGACCATAATCGGACACCTAAATCCCGCTGCATATTTTGGACTGTGAAATTGGAAATCAGCAGGGTAGATTTCATATTGTCATAACGACTATATAAGACCTTATGCACCATCTCTAGGCGTTTTTCATGCCGGTCATGCAGGCCATATTCATCAATCACCAATAAATCAAAACTGGAGAAATGGTCGATGACTTCTTTCTCAGAGCGTGAAGTATCTGACCAAGTATCCATCATTTTTTGAGCAATTTCTGCACTGGTATAGTAGCGTGCAGATTTTGTACTGTTATGCAGAATGTTACGAATAATTGATGCACTCAGATGGGTTTTACCTGTACCTGGTGTACCAATCATCAACATGTTCGGGTTGTGGTCAGAAATAATCTGTTGTGCAAAGGCCTGACATAGCTTGATGGTATTGTCTTGTGCAGGGCATGCAACTACATAATTCTTGAAGCCACGATCCAGGTAGCGTTTATTGAGCCCTGAATTTTTAATTTTCTGTTGTAGTAATCGCTGTTGCAGTTCGTCCTCATAGGTTGCATGTGACGACTGGACAGTTTCTTTGGCACACAATTTACAGAGTCTGTGACCCGCAATTTCCATTAGGGGTATATGATGGGTAGGGCAAGCTGTTTCCGTTGTTTCTGCGCGAAACTGGAGTGTTTTAAGCATGGTATTCATGACTGATCTCCTAAATCCACTTTGAATTTTCTAAAAAACTCTCATTTTTTTCTTCAAAATTTGAAGATGAAGATGAAGATGAAGATGAAGATGAAGATGAAGATGAAGATGAAGGGCATGGTTCAAGCATGACTTGAGTAATACTCGGGCTCTTCTCAGGAGCTGCTTGAGTATTTACTTTTCGTTGCTTGGTTGATGCTTGAGCATTACTAGCGGATTTCCCCCAACGTGCCTGAGCTGCATTTTTAGCTTTATCAGATTTCATTTGCTGATTTTGCAATGCCTGGCTTTTTAAACTGCTTAAAAAATTTGAATGAATCTGCTCAGATTCGATTTCAAACAATTCCAGGGCCATTAGCGTATTCAACAAAGTTTTAGCCTTGGTATGTTGCGATAATTTTGTGATGCTACATACAGTAGCTAGGTCATGAGGAATGGCACCATTTTTCCAGAAATCCATCATTAACAGTAGGGTTGCACCAATTTGTTCTGCCGTCATTCGTGCAAATTTTGCCTGTAGGTCGCCAATATAGAGTGGCATCCAAATTGAAATATCTTTATGCATGTGTTCACCTTTTTATAGGTATAAAGGGGCTGAGGTCATCAATTAGATGACCTTATATGTTTGTTTTATGAGTGAGCGAGACTCATTAAGCGGAGACGGGCCTGTTGAGCCAAGTCATCGTAATGAGCTTGCCCTTCATCCAGCATTCGCTGTAGCCAAAGTCTCAATGCTTGGTGGTCATCGAAGCATTTATTGATTTCCAGCAAAAAGGCCAGATTGTGCAGTTTGGGAATGTGTAGCTCATGGATTAATTCACGAGCGACCATATCTGCTTCTGGGCTAACGACTACGCCGCCAAAGAAAGCTTTACTATTCATGTGCAAGCTCCTCTGTAGTGAGTCTCTCCAGCATGGCTTCAAAAGCACTGCCATCGCGACGGGTAACATTCGGAATGTAGCGGCTATAGACCCGGAACAACATTTCAGTGGTTGAATGCCCCAATTGGCGAGCGACCCATTCTGGATTTTCACCTGCCGCCAGCCAGAGCGTTGCTGCTGTATGACGTGTCTGATAAGCACGACGAGGCGTTAATCCTAAAAAGCGCAGGATAGGGTGCCATACACGCTTATTAACTAAACGGTAGTCTAGAGGACCGCCATCACGGTTACAGAAGACGAAGTCCGATTTTCCGTTGTTGAGGCTTTTCTGTTGCAGAAAGGCTTGGTATACCCGGTCATTCATCTGGATCGTGCGGTCAGAACCATACGTTTTGGTTCCACCAAGAACACCATTCACTAACGCTTCACGGATATGGATCTCACGACGTTGCAAGTCGATATTTTTCCATTGCAGACCATCGATTTCACTGGTACGCATACCTGTGAAAAAGCGAATGGTGTAATAAGGCCTAAAGTCCTCACGCACCGCAGTGAGAATTTTATGCACCTCTTCCAGAGAAAAAGGTGTGACTTCGATTTTACTTTCCTTCAGATTGTTTATATTTTTATACGGCGACTCAAAATCGTATCGTTCTGCCGCATCATTCAGTATCATACGTAAAGGCGTCATGATTTGATTGATCCTCGATGCTTTCAGACTTGTTTGATCTTTTCCGTGTGTCACTTTGGCGAGGGAAGCACGGAAGTTCAGCAAGTCTGACTTCTTAATTTTTGAGAGAACCTGATTACCAAAAGCGGGGATCAAATAGTTTTTGATTACAATTGAAACCTTTTGTTGATATGAATCTCTCCATTCAATTTGTTTCTGTTTAAACCACAATTCAGTAAACTCTTTAAAAAGAGGAACCTTGGTTTGTACAGCGATTTGCTGACTTCTTTTTTCCTTAAACTCCTCAACACGTTTACTTTTTGGAAAATACTTTTCGTATTCAAAAGTTCCCAAAGTAATTTCAGCTTGAAGCTGCTCGAGACGTTTTTTTAAAATTCGGCGATTATAGGCATTGTCTTCAAGATTGGTTGTCTCTCTGCAACGGATGCCCATGTAGCGAAAATCGGCAATGAGTTTGCCACTTCTTTCCCGGATGGTAGCCATCGGTTAAACCTCCTGAACCTTATTGAAGAGCATCCATACTTAAACCAGTGAATTTAAGCATTTCAGTTTCAATACGTTCCCAAACAAAAAGAATTTTGCGACCACCAAAAGGACGGATGTAATGAACACCTTCAATAAAGACACTGTCCTTCAGTTGGTTGCGAATAGTACGAGCGTCGTACTGGATTTTTTCAGCCAGTTGCTGGGCTGTGAGATAGGTATATGACATAATAGAGCCTCATATTTTTTACTAGGTAACTAGGAAAAATTATTCCTAAGATGTAAATTATCACATATTTATGTCTTTGCAAGTACTTTTTATGATTTAAATAGGAAATTTTATGATTATTTCAAACTTGGCAGTTTTATTAGCAGAAAGGAAACTTAAGGTTGCTGATTTGGTGAGAAGTACTGGAATTAATAAATCTACTTTACATAAACTTTATAATGATGAATCTGTACGGATTGATTTTGAAACCATTGATAAAATTTGTATTGCATTAGATGTGGAAGTGGGTGATTTATTGGTTTTTAAGAAAATTGATAATAATCAAAATGATAATAGCTAGTTTGGTCACAATTGGTCACATCAAAAAGTGAAATGGTCACAAATCCTTGATCGTTTGGTAAAAAACATCTTGTTTTGAAGAGAATAGGGTGATTTTTTACCTTCAAAAAAAGCTCTGAAAGTGGTGATCGATTGAAGACATTTAAGGTTAATTGAGACCATTTTTATTGTTGTGGGCACGCCATGGTCACATCTTGGTCACAAAATACAAATTACATTAAAAATATTTTTTATTGAATCGAATAACATAGGAAGAAGATTTTTTAAAAAATATAATAAAATCAACAAGAAAAAAGCCCTAATCTTTCGACTAGGGCTTTTCTGAATCTGGAGCGGGAAACGAGACTCGAACTCGCGACCCCAACCTTGGCAAGGTTGTGCTCTACCAACTGAGCTATTCCCGCATGCGGTGTATAATACATGATGCAAAAATAGGGTCAATCATTTTTTGCATGTCATTGTACTGACTGAATAAATAAACAACATTTTTGGAAAATAGTGCGGTTAAATGACTTAGGTTGTTTGTTTTATAAAAGTTTTCATTGTCTGCAAAAATATTAATATCACTTACAATGCGCTGCAGCTATGCGAAAAATAAAAGCATCAGACATAAAAAATCCGCAGTACTAAATTTCTAAAAATGAAGCCGACTGCGGATTTTTTAGGTGATTCAAAATAATTTTATTAAATTTAACTAATTGAATTTAATCAACATTATTCCACTGTTACGCTTTTTGCCAAGTTTCTAGGTTGATCGACATCAGTACCGCGCAAAACTGCCACATGATAAGACAACAACTGCACAGGAATGCTATACACAATTGGCGCAAGCAACGCGCTGACTTGCGGTACATAAACCACATGCTGACGCTCTTTATCTGCAGGAATGCCGCTGTGTTCATCTGCAAATACAAACAGCTCACCACCACGTGCCTGTACTTCTTCCATATTGGATTTCAGTTTATCCAGCATGTCATCTTGCGGTGCTAAAATCACCACAGGCATGTCATTGTCTACCAATGCCAATGGGCCGTGCTTTAATTCACCCGCAGCATAACCTTCTGCGTGAATATATGAAATTTCTTTCAGTTTCAAAGCACCTTCCAAGGCAATTGGGAATTGTGTGCCACGACCCAAGAACAAGCAGTGATTTTTCTCTACAAACAATTCAGACAAACGTAAAATTGCCGTATCATTTTGCAAAGTATCTAAAATTACTTTTGGTGTGTGCCACAAGTCTGCAATAATTTCCGCTGTTTCTGTCGCTGCAATTGCATTTTTCACCTGACCAATTTTGAGCACCAACAGCATTAATGCTGCCAACTGTGTCGTAAAGGCTTTGGTCGATGCCACACCAATTTCAGGACCCGCAAGCGTTAACAAACTATGGTTGGTTTCACGTACCATTGACGACGTTGCCACGTTACAAATGGTCATGGTTGTGATATCTAAACCTTTTGCAGCAGCACGTTTTTGTGTATCACGTAACGCAGCTAAAGTATCTGCAGTTTCGCCAGATTGTGAAATGCACACATACAACGTGTTATTCACAATGACTGGGGTACGATAACGGTATTCGCTGGCAATTTCCACATGACATGGCAAGTTAATCAGCTGTTCAAACCAATATTTTGCAATCATCCCTGCATGGTAGCTGGTACCGCAGGCAATAATCTGTACCTGTTGGATGTTGGCAAAATCAAGTTCAGCATCTTTCAGGAAATCTTCACGTAAAGCGTTGCCATTTAATGCTTGTGAAATGGTTTGTTGAATTGCTTCAGGCTGCTCATAAATTTCTTTGAGCATGTAGTGTTTATATTCACCTTTCGATGCATTGCTTACAGTTGCATCCAACTCTTTTACAGGGCGTTCAACCGTTTGACCGTTTACAAAAACTTCAATGCTGTCGCGGGTTAAGCGGGCGATATCACCTTCTTCCAAATACATAAAACGGTTGGTGATCGGCAATAACGCCAATTGGTCTGAACTGATAAAGTTTTCGCCAATACCGACACCAATCACCAAAGGAGAACCTTCACGTACCGTGATCAATTCATCTGGATAATCGGTATGGATAATTCCCAGAGCATAAGCACCTTTCAGTTGAGGCACGACTTGCTGTACCGCAACCAATAAATTCGGTGCAGTTTTAAGAGCATGGTTGACCAAGTGCGCAACCACTTCAGTATCCGTTTGAGAGCTGAACATATAGCCTAAAGCTTCTAGCTCATCTTTCAGTTCTTGATAATTTTCGATAATACCGTTGTGTACGACAGCAACATTGCCAGAAATATGCGGATGTGCATTGTTTTCTGTCGGTTTGCCATGTGTTGCCCAACGTGTATGGGCAATACCGAGTGAACCTGTGACTTGAGAATCTAGTACTGCTTGCTCAAGATTTGCTACTTTACCGACACGACGCTCACGCAAGACCTGACCTTGACTAATCAATGCCAAACCTGCGGAATCATAACCGCGATATTCTAAACGCTTTAAACCTTCAATGAGGATATTGGTAATACTACGTTCTGCAACGCCACCGACAATACCGCACATAGGAACTTCCTCTTATTTTTTCAATTTCTGTGGACGTTGATAATTTTCTTTAGTGAACTGTTTAGAACGTTCCACAGCTAAACACTGTTCTGCAACATCACGGGTAATGGTCGAGCCTGCGCCTACCGTTGCACCATTGGCAATGGTGACAGGTGCAACCAATGAACTATTTGAACCAATAAAGACTTGGTCACCAATAATGGTTTTAAATTTATTGGCACCATCATAATTGCAAGTAATCGTACCTGCACCAATATTGCTGCCTGCACCCACTTCGGCATCACCTAAGTAGGTAAAGTGGTTGGCTTTGGAGCCTAAACCAATTTGACTGTTTTTCACTTCAACAAAGTTGCCAATATGCACTTCATTGGCCAATACCGCACCCGGACGTAAACGTGAGAATGGACCAATTTGCGCAGCTTCACCTACAACCGCTTGGTCAAATACGCTATACGGCTGAACTTTAGTGCCCGCAGCAATTTTGGTGTTTTTGAGGATACAACCTGCACCAATTTCTACGCCATCACCCAGTTCGCAATCGCCTTCAATAATTACGTTAATATCAATGCGAACGTCTTTACCTGCAGTGAGATTACCACGTAAATCAAAACGGGTTGGGTCAATTAAATGCACACCTTGTTGCATGAGTTGCTTGGCTTGGAAGTTCTGGAACTCGCGTTCTAATGCAGCCAATTGCACACGGTCATTCACGCCTTCTACTTCAAAAGCCAGTTGAGGTTCTACCGATGCAACTTCTAAACCATCGGCAATTGCCATCGCCACAATATCGGTCAGGTAATATTCACCCTGCGCATTGTTATTGCTCAGTTTTGGCAGCCATTCATGTAATTTGGCATTGCTGACGCAGTAAATACCCGTGTTGATTTCTTGAATTTGACGCTGTGCTTCAGATGCATCTTTATGTTCAACAATCGCTTGAATTTTACCGTTTTCACGCACAATACGACCATAACCCGTAGCATCGGCAAGGGTGAGTGTCACCAATCCAATTTGGGTTTCACGTGAAACATCGAGCAGCTTTTGTAAAGTTTGCTCTGTAATGCAAGGTACATCTCCAGATAAAATTAGGGATACGCCTTCATGTGGTAAAACAGGCAAAGTCACTTTGACTGCGTGACCTGTGCCGAGCTGTTCCGCTTGTTCGACCCACTGCACCTGTTCATGTGCAAACGCATTTTGAACCAAAGTACCGCCGTGACCGTAAATGGTAATAATATGATCGGCTTGTAATTTTTTTGCGGTATCAATCACGTGACCCAAGAGTGGGCGTCCTGCAAGAGGTTGTAATACTTTTGGTAAATTTGAACGCATGCGCGTGCCTTTACCTGCTGCAAGAATAATCACGGTGGTAGACATGTTGAATCCTAGTGATGGCTAAACCAAAGTAAAAGATAAATAAATATAAATACATAATGCGGCCCAAAGACCCGCAATAATATCGTCCAGCATGATGCCAAAACCACCTTCGACCTGACGATCAATGACACGGATTGGCCAAGGTTTCCATACATCAAACAGTCGGAATAGGACAAAACCCACAATTACCCAGACCCAGCTGATTTGATTGATAAAAATCAGGGGTAAAAAGGTAATCGATTGTCCTGCAAATTCATCCCAAACAATACGACCATCATCATGTACGCCCATAACCTGTGCAGTACGTCCACAGATATATATGCCAACGAGGGACATGATGGCAATGGCAAAAAGGCTTGGAATGAAACCAAGCGCGAACCAAATGGGAATGAACAGTAGGGCAAAGGCCGAACCAAAGGTACCGGGAGCTTTGGGTAGTAGACCTGAACCGAAGCCAACACCACAGCATACAATCAGTCGGTCAGTCCAAGACATGGCTTTGAAATTAATCGCGGGTTTTTGCAAAGTGTTGGTATCCATGAAAATGAAGTGAACGATCTACGCCATTCTGTTCAAAGCTTAAGCGGTTTTGATTGTTAATTTTGCCAATAATATGAATAGGGGTATTCAGCGGTTTTTGCAAAAGCTGCTGATAATTTTGTGGGCTTATTGTAAAGCATAACTCATAGTCATCGCCACCTGCCAAGGCATATTGCCACTGCTTTTGTTGTGGTAATTCGGTTAATGCAGCATCTATAGGCAGTTGGCTGAGTTCAATACAAGCACCGACCTGAGAGGCTTTGAGAATATGCCCTAAATCTTGTGCCAAGCCATCTGAAACATCAATCATGCTTGAAGCCAGACCTTTGAGTTGTTGTCCAAGTTGACAACGTGGTGTTGGGTAGTCGAGACGTTGTTTTAAAGGATGATCGAGATGATCTAAACCAAAAGCGGCATCACCGACTTGTCCGCTGACGCAAATATAATCACCGACTTGCGCGCCTGAACGTGGAATGGCATGTCCTTGTTCAATCCAGCCTAAGGCGGTAACGGAAATGGTGAGATGCGGGCTTTGTGTGGTATCTCCACCAATTAAACTTACCCCAAATTGATCGCAACAATCATGTAAACCCTGACTAAACCCTTTGAGCCAGTCGTGATCAATTTGGGGTAGGCTCAATGCCAATAATATACTGTGTGGGGTGGCACCCATGGCGGCAATGTCAGATAAATTGACCGCAACCGATTTCCAACCAATCGCATGTGGGTTGGTATCGAGGGGGAAATGTCGTCCAGCGACTAAAGTGTCGGCACAAATGACCAATTGTTGTTGCGGCGGAGGGGTGAGCAGAGCTGAGTCATCACCGACACCTAAATCGACTGCATCGGGACGCGGTCTGTTGAAATAGGTCTCAATAATGGAAAACTCAGCCATACAACAATCGACTCAATACTTTGAATTAGTTGCTTTGTTGCTTTTCTGCTGCACGTAAGCTGTTGGCAAGACGGTCTAATACACCATTGATGTATTTGTGGCTGTCTGCACCACCAAAGTGTTTTGCCAATTCAATCGCTTCATCCAATACCACACGGTATGGAATTTCCAGATGTTGTTCTAACTCATAAGCACCTAAACGTAAGGTGGCGAGTTCAACACCATCGAGGGCTTGAATGTCACGATCAAGAACAGGCACCAGTAATGCATCCAATGCTTCATGATTGGCAACCACTTGAGTCAACAATTCATGATAATAGCCGAGATCCACTTTGTGCATGGCATTTTCCACACGGGTACGTGCTTCAATTTCATGTACTGGATTGTGGCTCATCTGCCATTCATAAATACCTTGCACAGCAAAACGACGTGCTTTACGTTTTGCTGCATAAGTTGCTTGAAGTGTTTGCGACATAGCGTTAAATAGCCTTTAACAAGTTAACCATTTCAATTGCAGTTAAGGCAGCTTCACTTCCTTTATTACCTGCTTTTGTTCCAGAGCGTTCAATTGCTTGTTCAATACTATCCGTAGTCAATACACCGTTAATCACAGGTAAGCCAGTATCTAAACCAACCACACCTAAGCCTTTGGCACATTCGCCTGCAACAAAGTCAAAGTGTGGAGTGCTACCGCGAATCACTGCGCCGAGTGCAATAATGGCATCATAACCATTCGATGCAGCTAATTTTTTAGCCACAACAGGAAGTTCCCAAGCGCCTGGTGCATGAACAACGGTGATATTATCCTCTGATACGCCATGACGTTTCAATGTGTCAATTGCGCCATCAAGCAAATGCTCAACCACAAAACTATTAAAACGACCGACTAAAATCGCATAACGGCCTTCGCTAGCGAGATGTAATAAACCTTCAATACGGCGAATTGCCATAGCAACCTCGATTATTTCTCTGATGTTGGATCTGCGGTGATATATTCCACCACTTCTAAGTTAAAGCCTGATAAAGCATTGAAACGTAATGGTGAGCTGAGTAGCTTCATTTTTTCAACGCCTAAATCACGTAAAATTTGTGCACCCACGCCAATGGTTTGGTATTGCTGTGACAATGCAGCATTGGCTTTGCCTTGTTTCGGGGATTTAAGGCTGTCTAGGGCAGGGCCCAAGTCTTGCAATTGAGCTTGACCAATCCAGACCAAAACACCACGTTCACTGTTGGCAATTTCTTTTAAAGCACGGTCTAAATTCCAAGTTGCCGAACCATCTGCTTTTTTCAGCTTCAGCAAATCACGGGTTGGATTAAAACCATGCACACGTACTGTGGTAACGCCTTCTTTCGGCTCGCCTTTGACCAATGCCAAGTGAATGTCTGGGTTCCCCAGTTCACGGTAGCGATATAAGTCAAAAGTACCATATTCGGTGTCGATGCTTTGCTGATCCAAACGCTCTACAGTTTGTTCATTGGTCATGCGATAGTGGATTAAATCGGCAATAGTACCAATTTTTAACCCGTGCTTTTCAGCAAAAATTTCTAAATCTGGACGACGCGCCATCGTGCCGTCTTCATTGATGATTTCACAAATTACCGATGCAGGCTCTAAACCTGCCAAACGGGCAAGATCACAACCTGCTTCGGTATGTCCTGCACGGTGCAATACACCACCTGGCTGTGCCATGAGTGGGAAAATATGCCCAGGCTGAACAATATCGGCAGGCTTGGCATGTGCAGCGACAGCGGTTTGAATGGTATGCGCACGTTCTGCGGCAGAAATACCCGTGGTAATGCCTTTAGCAGCTTCAATCGACAAAGTAAAGTTCGTACCGTGTTGTGCACCATTGGCATCAACCATTAACGGTAGGTTTAATTGCTGGCAACGGTCACGACTTAAGGTTAAGCAAACAAGACCACGCGCGTGTGTGATCATGAAGTTGATATCTTCAGGGCGAACGTGGGTTGCGGCAATGACTAAATCACCTTCATTTTCACGATCTTCATCATCCATGAGGATGACCATTTTTCCTGCACGGATATCTGCTACAAGCTCTTCGACAGTATTGAGCGGCATCAACCTTCACCTTCTTATTTGTCTGAAACGACATTGAATGAGAGAGATGCATAGTCTAACGGTTTTTTACCTGTTTTGCCTATGCTTATCATTTTCATTGCGTGACTTATGGTTATACACAGTGTCATCAGGCTTGGAAAGAGGTGAAAAGGAGGATTTGCTGCGTTGCTGTAGATTGTTTAGGCAATTAAGATGAAATGCAAAATCTGTGAAAAATAAAACTGTAGAGGGCATAGGATATTATCGCCCTCATTCTCGCCTTCACTTGAGCCCAGTTGGGTTTTGGGAGAAGGCAAGAATCAGAGATGAGATAATTCATTAAATTCAGGTATAAGAGAATTTCTGTTTAGCGCTCACGTAAGGCTTCTTTGGCTTTGTTGAATGGTTTGATCAGATATTCCAACACCGTTTTTTCACCCGTTTTAATATCGACTGTTGCGACCATGCCCGGGGTATATCAAACGCTTGTCCTGCTTTGTTGCTGAGTTTGTCTGAATCGGTACGGATATAAACCCTTATCTTGGGATATTTTCTATCTCCAAGTGAAAGAGGACTCCACCCGTCAGTCAGGGTGGAGGTGAATTTCACAAATTTCAACCTTGTTGATTCTGAATATATTGTTTGATTATTTCCAAAGGCGCACCACCACAAGACCCTGCAAAATATGATCTTGACCATAAAACAGGTTTTGTATAATTCCCTCTCAAGTCTAAAAACTCATTTCGCATTCTTCTACTTGTTACAGACTTTAAATTATTAACCAATTTGCTTAACTGTACCGTTGGTGGATACTGAATAAGCATGTGAACATGGTCGGATTCACCATTACATTCCTTTAATTCAGCATCAAAATCTTTACATATTTCAGTTGCACACTCATTGAAATATTTATGATGCAACTCACCTAGTATTTTTTTTCGATATTTCGTTATAAAAACTAAATGAACATGAAGATTAAAGGCTGAATGTCGGTTTTTATATATCTCACTCATTGAAAAAATATACCTAAAATGTTAGAATCAGCACCATATTAACAGATACACACTCATTAATGAAAATCAACAAAGCGTATAAATTTAGGCTTGAGCCTAATGTCGAGCAAGAGGTTATTTTAAATAATCTCGTTGGCTCTGCACGCTTTGTTTGGAATCAAATATTAGCAATTTCATTTGAAATGTTTGCTCAAAATAAACACATTAATGCGGTGAATCTAGTAAAAAAGATAACAGCACTGAAAAAGAATCCTCAGTTTAGCTTTTTAGATGGAAATTCAAATGCTGTGTCACTTCAACAAAAAGTTCGTGATCTTGCATCAGCATGGGGGAAGTTTTTCAACCCTAAAGAACATGCTCGACTAAAAGAAAAAAAGCGCAAACCTAAGAAACCTAAATTTTTTAAATTGGCTGATGGTACTGAGGTTCAGTTGCGCCCACTTATGCCTAGATTTAAGAAAAAATCAGACGGTTATGATTCCATTCGCCTTGTACAATTCGATAAATACTGTTGGGTTAAAGGAAATAAACTCAAACTCCCTAATGGCGTAGGTGTTATTAAATTCAGGAAGTCGCAAGAGATTCTAGGCACAATAAAAAATGTGACGATCAGTAAGGTGTCAGGACGTTGGTACGTTTCATTCTGTACTGAAACAGAACTTAGTGAAATGCCGATCCACCCATCAAAATCAGCGATTGGTGTTGATCTTGGTGTTAAGAAATTAATCACTACCTCAAATGGTCAGGTCTTTGACCCGATCAATAGCTTTAAAACCAATCAGATTAAATTAGCTAGACTTCAACGGAAGCAGAGAAAGAAAGTTAAATTTAGTCAAAATTGGAAAAAGCTGAATTTTAAAATCAATAAACTACATCATCACATTGCCAATATTCGTCATGACTACTTGCAAAAAATCACTACAACGCTCAGCAAAAACCACGCAATGATTGCTGTTGAGGATTTAAAAGTAGCAAATATGTCGAAGTCAGCAAGTGGCACAATCGAAAATCAAGGAAAGAATGTAAAAGCTAAGTCAGGCTTAAACAAATCAATCCTAGATCAAGGTTGGGGCATGCTCGTTAGTATGTTGGAATATAAGCAACAATGGCGAGGTGGATTACTTGTAAAAGTTGATCCGAAGTACACAAGTCAAACCTGCTGTGAATGTGGTCATGTAGCAAAAGAAAACCGACAAACTCAAGCTAAATTTGAGTGTGTCGGATGCGGTTATGTTGCGAATGCGGATTTAAACGCATCTCGTAATATATTGTCGGCAGGACATGCCGTTTTGTCTGTGGAGGGTGGATGCGGTAAAGGTCGCCCTAAGAAGCAGAAAGCAAGCGAAATCCGTGAGGAAGTCGCCTAAGAGCTTTGCTTTTAGAATCCCCCACTTGAGTGAAAACGAAAGTGGTGGGAGTATGTCAATTCATATTACATCTTGTTTTGAGCGTTTTGGTTGTAAAATAAAACTGATTAAAAAATCCACAAAATGATCAACCTTTTTGACTGAGCGCTGAAAACATAAAAAATAAACGCTTTTCTGTGATTAATTGCACAATAAATGCAAAAAAGTCATGTCTTGCATATCCTTAATTGTCTTTGTGTGGTTAGAATATAACAACTGTGCCCAAGATCTCTCACGTCTGTTATGAATATATTAATCGTTGATGATCATCCGCTGTTTCGCCATGCCTTAATTCAGGCGGTTCGTTATAGCTTACCGCAAGCTCAAATTCATGAAACTGCTGCAGTTAATGAATTGTACGAACGTTTGGAAAATGGACCTGAGCCTGATCTTGTTTTATTGGACTTGAATTTACCAGGGGCATCGGGCTTTTCTGCATTGGTGCATGTGCGTGCGCAATATCCATCTATCCCAATTATTGTGGTGTCCGCTCACGAAGAAGCATCGATTATTCAACGTTCAATTGCGCATGGGGCGATGGGTTATATCCCAAAATCGGCACATCCGAGCCATATTGGTGAAGCAATTCGTCAAGTTTTAGAAGGTGAGATTTGGTTGCCGCCAAACTTGGCTGCGAATGTTAACTTTGACCCTCGCGCTGCAGATGAAACAGCTTTGGCTGAACGTATTCAGTCTTTAACACCACAGCAATTCCGTGTATTGATGATGGTGGCAGAAGGTTTGTTGAATAAACAAATTGCCTATGAATTAGATGTTTCTGAAGCGACGATTAAAGCGCATGTGACCGCAATTTTCCGTAAATTGGGTGTGCAAAATCGTACTCAGGCGGTATTGGCAATCAATGCTTTAAATATTGAAGAAAAGAAAATGTAAGATGTGACTGATCTGTAAAAGATGAGTTTAAAACCGCTATGTTGATCTGGAAGATTGAGCAGTGGTTTTTTATTGGGTGTTTGGTTGATAATGACCTTTTTAGAAAGCTAATTCACTTTAGGATGTGACATTTGGCGTTCAGGTTGTTGATGTGCTTAAAAACCTAAAAGGAATATTGTCTTATGTCTTTAGCTGTATGGCCTGAAACATATTCAGGCTGTCATGTCGATAAAACCGATAAAAATCGACATGAGAGAGTTGTCATGTCGATGACATAAACATATTTAGGTTGTCATGTTGATAAAATGAGTAAAAATCAACATGAGCTGAATAGCTATCAGTCTAATGCAGGCGATATGCTTCTTTCAGATTCTTAGGCTTTGATTATATCTGTACCCATAAATCCAATAGTGTGAAGTTGTCCGCAGCGGGAAAACCCGCCACTAATAAGAAATACATAGAAGGACGAATATATTTTAATAGTAATAGATGAATGGTGATTTGAATAAATCATACCTAAGTGAGTAGGGGGCTTCCCCCTATATGGGTTCAACTTTTAGAATTCACGATAACCAAGCCCGCCAGCCGTGATATGTGCTAGATTTCGATCATAGGTAATTATTTGGCTTTCTTTTCCGATGGTTTTATTTTTCTGACTTGAGCATCTGTAAGCATTGCAATGATTCCACAGAATTGGGGGTATAGTTTTGGGGGTAATTTATTATACCCCTAGTTATATCCCCAACTAGATCAAGCTTGCAATAGATAAAGTGGATTGCATTAAACATAAAAAAGGCCTAAACCCTTTAGATTCAAGCCCTTAAAACTACGGGATAATACCGTAAACAACTAATTTGGCGGTGAAAGAGGGATTCGAACCCTCGATACGCTATTAACGTATACACACTTTCCAGGCGTGCTCCTTCAGCCACTCGGACACTTCACCATAGGCGGTGGATAATAACCAAAAAATAGTACAAAGCCAAGTTGAAACATTTGATTTAGAGAAAAACTTTCAGCGTAGTGCTATGATTCTCAAAAATACCGTCTAAATCGAAGACACCTATGCAAAGTACTGCAAAAAAAGCAGCCTTACCCGTCATTACCTTGGCTGCACTCGGAGTTGTATTTGGGGATATCGGAACCAGTCCTCTGTACGCCTTCAGACAAACTTTTTTAACGGCTCATCTTGCAATTACCCAAGCCAGTGTATTGGGAATTTTATCCCTAATTTTCTGGTGCATGATGCTCACCATCAGCTTCAAATACGTCACTATCATTATGCGTGCCGATAACAATGGCGAAGGCGGGATCATGTCATTATTGGCATTGAACCTGCGCACCACCCGCATTGCCGAAGACAAAAAAATCTTTCTGATCGCACTTGGCTTTATTGGCGCATCACTTTTCTTTGGCGATGGTATTATCACCCCCGCTATTTCAGTATTGTCTGCCATTGAAGGACTAAGTATTGCCACGCCTATCTTTAATCAATGGCTCGTACCGCTCTCCATTGGTATTTTGGCAGGACTGTTCATTGTGCAGCGTCATGGTACAGGCACTATGGGCAAATTTTTTGGCCCACTGACTTTGCTGTGGTTTTTAGCCATTGGCGGTGCAGGGCTGCTCAGTATCATCCAAACCCCATTTGTATTGGCCATGGTCAGTCCACACTGGGCGTTTAACTTTGTAGTAGAGCAACCCTTTGTTGCATTTCTCACCATGGGTGCGGTGATTTTAACCATGACGGGTGGCGAAGCACTCTATGCCGATATGGGGCATTTTGGGCGGATGCCTATTCGCCTCGCGTGGTTTTTGATTGTCTTACCTTGCTTGTTATTGAATTACGCAGGACAAGGGGCATTATTGCTACGTAACCCTGCAGCAATTGAAAATCCGTTCTATATGTTGGTGCCTGAATGGGGCTTATACCCGATGATTGGTTTAGCCACAGCTGCAGCGGTGATCGCTTCTCAAGCGGTGATCACAGGGGTATTTTCAATGGTCAATCAGGCCATTCAATTGCGTTATTTACCACGCCTGACTGTACGTCACACGTCCGATGTTGAACGTGGTCAAATCTATTTGCCATTCATTAACTGGGCCTTATTTATTTCGGTGCTTATCTTAATTTTATTATTTGAAAATAGTGCCAGACTTGCCAGTGCTTATGGCGTGGCAGTGACCATGACCATGCTGTGTGGCACGATTTTAATTTCAGTGCTGGCCTATGGTTTTTGGCGTTGGCCGATGTGGAAAGTTGCCCTTTTTGCAGTGCCATTTTTAACCCTAGATTTAATTTTTGTGGCTTCGACCTCGCTCAAAATTGTGTCAGGGGGATGGGTGCCAATTTTAATTGGCGCCATCATGTATACCATTTTAATGACGTGGAAAGATGGTCGTGCATTGGTTTTCAATCGTTTGGAAAAAGATGCCTTGCCGATAGACCTATTCATTCACAGTATTAGTATGGGCAATGAAACCAAATTTGTCCCTGGCGATGCGATTTTCTTGACAGGTACGCCCAATATTGTGCCACATGCCATGTTGCATAATATTAAGCACAACAAGGTCTTACATGAACGCAATATCATGGTAACGGTCATCACGCGTGATATTCCATTTGTGGCGCAGCAAGATCGGATTCAAGTCGAAAAACTGGATGATCGTTTTTATCGGATTGCCATGTATTACGGTTTTAAAGATCAGCCAAATATTCCAAATGCCTTGAAACAAGCCTATGAACAGCTTGAGTTTGAATTCGATATGATGCAAATGAGCTTCTTTATTTCGCGTGATCGAATTGTGCATACGGTGGGCGATGGCATGTCACCGTGGCGTGAAAAACTGTTTATTTCAATGCAGCGCAATACCAGTCCTGTGAGTGATTTCTATCAAATTCCAACCAACCGTGTGGTGGAATTGGGTAGTCAAATCGAAATTTAAAAACTGCTCAATAGATTTTAAAAAACCAGCATTATAAAGTGCTGGTTTTTTATTTTTAGCTCAAGATTGGTCTTAAACAGATCTTATTGTTCCGTATCACTTGGTTGTAGATGGCTTAAATCTATATCGTTTACATCTGCGCCCTGTGCCGCAGGTGCTGTGGTTTCAAGCCGTTCAGTCGTGGGCAGATTGACTGCTGCTTGTTCAGATGCAGCAGGGTTTTGTGGTGCAGCATTTAGCGCTTCTGCGGTGACATCCACATCATCGCCAGCATTTACAGGTAAATCGGCTGAAGATGACAATAATGGCGCAGAGGTGGCTTGTATGTGTTGTTCGCTCACTTGCTCTGCCTGCGCTGCGTGTTGCAGTTCGGATTCAGTCCCGACAGGCATCGTCATCGGTACATTGTCTTGAGCCAGATTGGCTTGTTCGGCTGAAATTTGGTTTGCAGGCTGTTGCGCTATATTTTCTGCTGGACTTGTTAAGTTTGTATCTGTACTCGGTACAATGCGTATCTGACCATTGGCGATTAATTCTTGTAGTGAGCCTGCTTGCCCATTAATCGTGGTGCTTATTTTGACTTTAGATAAACTTTCTAAAGTATCACCTGCTTGAATGGGTGGTTCGGCAAAGGCAGAAATGCTGATACTGCTACCAACCAAAGCACAAGCAAAAAGATGAAAACGCATGTATTTCTCCATCAAAAATCGCAAAAATAAAGTTAAAACCAATTTAAATCGTCAATGACATCCAGCTAGAGCAGCGCAATGCGCTTGGGTGTCGCTGAGCGATGTCTTTAAGGTGTATTTAGCTTGGCAGATTCGCTAAAACGGATGCAATCAAATCTACCAAACTTGATCTAGACTGATGTCAAAAGTGCTTAAAACTCAGGCTGTGTATGGCTTTTGTGGTGTTATGGCGCGGGTTTTGTTTAATTGTTAGACGAACAAGAGGTGCTTCATATACAAGCTGTGAGTGGATTGTTAAGCTCGGGCAAACTCTGCGGATTTAGAGCGAAGTCACAGTAACGGTTATGGCAAGAAAACGGCGCAATTCCAACAACATTTGGACTCAAATTTTCAATCAAAACAGCTTGAAAGTGCTACTCGGTGTAGTGGCAACAGGGAGTTTTGTGATTGCTTTTGGTCAAGAAAAAATTAGCCAGTGGACTTCACTGGTGCCGAGTTCAGGAAATAGTGCTTGCCTAACCCAGTTCTATCGAGAAACGCCGCCCTATTTACTGAAAAATAGCCTGCAAAAAGACAGCTATCCGCTGTGTTTTAATGACTTTAATGTGATGTATTCAGGGGTATCCAAAACCCCGTTATGGGTGGCAGAAGCCTTAACACCAGCGCGTTTGAGTCAGCGGATTCCACGTGAAGATAACTTTCACGAAGAACCGCGCGTCAAAGCCGAGCATCGTGCGACTTTGCTGGATTATCGTGGTTCGGGTTATGACCGTGGACACATGGCACCGAATGCCGACATGACCAACTTGGCAGCCCAGTTTGACAGTTTTTCTTTGGCAAATATGGTGCCGCAAGCCCCTAAAAATAATCAGCAGGTCTGGCGTGAACTTGAAGAAGCCACCCGAGCGGTGGTGACTAAGCAAAAGCAAGATGTGTATGTGATTACGGGGCCAAGTTTTAATGCCAAGCGTCTAAAAACCATTGGGCAGGGCGTTATTGTGCCGACTGCGGTGTATAAAGCTGTGTATATGCCCAAAACAGGCGCGATAGGGGCTTATTACGCGCCCAATAACGACTCGTTACAGGTGCAAGTGGTGAGTGTCTGCTATTTAGAAGAACAGTTGGGCATTAATTTATTCCCACAATTAAGTGAAGAACAAAAGCGCAATACCTATAAATTGCCTTTGACTGCAAATGCTGTAAAAGCCAATACACCGATTGCCTACTCACATTGGGATGCAGAAAGCCAGTGCGCAGAAGATGTATCTGCTGAGCAATTACAAGCCTTGCAAACCGAATTTAAACGCTCAGGCAGTAGTCCTGCATCGGGTGCTAGCATTGATGCAGATACCCAAGATGCAATTGTGAAGCAATTGATTGAAGCTTTATTGCAATATATTTTACAGTTGTTGAAATCTTAAACTGGGTTAAGATGATGGATATTGCATCCTTCATGCTAAGGTGAATTCAATGTTTAAACCGTTTCAAAATGGGACTGAATCACATGCGATTCATGACTTAACCTTAGAAAATGATTTAGATTGCATCAATGTGTATGGCAATTTGCAAATCAGCAAAGATCAGGCGGGTTTACAGGCAGCCAAAGCACTACAGGCTTTTTTGAATGAAGTTGTTGCAACTTTGGAGCAGACTCCGAATCTGCCTGAAAAGTTAGATCGTCCCGAAGCGGGTGAAATTGAAAATCCATTTTTATAATGGATGCCATCTCAAGATATTAAATCTACTTTAATCTGCTCATCTAAGCCATTAAAAAGCCCGTTCAAACGCTTGAACGGGCTTTGTTGTTTTGTGTGTTTTTAGATAAATCCCAGACATCTTGAAAAGCTGTGGATTTAAAGTTTTGAAGATCAGTCTTCAGCTTTTGCCATAGCGCGATACAGCACCGCACCAATCACCGCACCTACAATCGGTGCAACCCAGAAAGCCCAAAGCTGGCTGAGTGCTGCAGTTTCAGCAAAGAACGCCACACCTGTACTACGTGCAGGGTTCACGGAAGTATTGGTTACAGGAATACTGATCAGATGGATTAAGGTCAGTGCCAAACCAATTGCAATTGGAGCAAAACCTGCAGGTGCACGTTTGGCGGTTGCACCCATAATCACCATCAAAAAGCCAGCAGTGAGTACCACTTCAATCAATAATACTGAACTGAGGGCATATTTTCCTGGAGATAAATCACCATAACCGTTGGTCGCGAAACCGCCTGTGTCTGCAAAACCTGCCTGACCCTGTACAATCAGATACAACACCAGTGCGGCCAGAGTCGCACCAATAATTTGTGAAATAATATACGGTGCGAGTTCTTTGGCTTCAAAACGTCCACCTGCCCACAAACCAATACTGACTGCAGGGTTAAATTGACCACCTGAAATGTGCCCAAGTGCATAGGCCGCGGTTAATACGGTCAGACCGAACGCGAGGGATACCCCCACAAAACCAATGCCCAATTCAGGAAAAGCTGCAGCCAATACCGCACTACCACAACCACCAAATACCAGCTAGAATGTGCCAGCCAGTTCTGCGAAATACTTATTCAATTTGATTCTCCAGTGCTTATTTTTTGAGTTAATTGATCAAACTTCAATTAAATTTATCGCATTTTAGATCGATATTGTGATGAATTTAACATAAATTAAAGTAAAAAGAAGCAATCATGAAGCACGTTGCATCCGCCATTGTTGTGGTGTGTGCTGCGTCCATTGTTTAAACGCACGCTGAAAGGCACTTTGTTCTGAATAACCCAGCAATAGCGCAATTTCTTGCAGACTTAAATGTGGGTCTTGTAAATATTGTTCTGCCAATAAACAGCGTACTTCCTGCATGCGTTTTTGGTAGGTCGTGCCTTGCTGTTGCAAATGACGTTGCAACTGACGTACAGAAATATGTAATTGCTGAGCAATATGTTCAATTTGATACATATTTTTTTGCAGCCCCGTCAAAATGGCTTGCTGTAAACGCTGATCGGTTTGGGTGCTATTCGGTAGCTTTTCCAATAAGGCTTGTGCCTGTTGCAACAATAAATGCTGTAAGGTCTGATCGCCCTGATGAAAGGGTTTTGCCAGTTCGGAAACAGGCAGCAACACTTGGGTAATTGGCTGAGAAAAACGCACTTTGCAATGAAAATACTGCTCATACAGTGCAATATTTTTAGGCGCAGGATGATGAAAATGTACTTCGTGCAGGCAAATATCTTCAAACTGCATAAAGTGCTTCAAAAATTCCATCATTAAAGCAATGGCAATTTCATCGGTTAATTGTGTGGTCATGTGCACGGGCAATTCTGACCAACGAATGGATAAATAATCGTTTTGTGCTTCGACTTGCAACGGGCCACCATCGTAAATCAAGCGATGAAAATCGTGGTAACGCTGTAATGCTTCACCCAGATGATCACAGGACAAGGCTAAATACGCAATGATGCCTAAATGTTTGGGCTGCACGTATTTGGCAATTTCCAAACCCAAAGCAGGTTGTGGTAATTGTTGCTCCAAAGTGCTGAGCAAGTCACGCCAGAGGGCATAGTCAAAACGTTCCAGATTTTGAATCTGATGTAATTTTTCTGGAATGGGCAGCTTTTTTGCTTGGTAATAGCACATCAATAAATGCCCTAAGCCACCATAGACCGAGCCCGTATATTCTTTGAATTGTTGCATGTGTTATCGGTTTATTTTTGTCGTCATTTGTCAATGATATTGATTTTTTTGGTCAAGATCTAGTCAATCTCACATGCCTATAGTGAACATCAGAGTCAAGATGTCCTGTGTTTAAGGAGAAATAGCGATGTGGAAAGGATTTCTAGCAGGTTTGGTGGTTGCCAATGGTTTTGAATGGGTGGCACATAAATATATTTTGCACGGAACGCATCGAGCAGGGCAGCGCCGTTATAGCCCTGTGCCCGAAAGCATGAAATCACACTGGGAACATCATCGTGAAGTGCGTAAAACCAGTTTTCACGATCATGGCTATGTCGAAGGGATTCGCAACTGGCGTACCAAAAATGAAATTGTGTCTTTGGCTGTCGTGGCAACGGTGGCCAGTGGCGTGTTCTATCCTATTTCTAAGGGCATGAGTCTAGCTGCGCTATATAGTGCTGCGAATTATTATTATATTCATCGTCGTGCGCATTTAGAGCCAGATTGGGCAGTCAAAAAAATTCCGTGGCATTATGACCATCACATGAACAGCAATCAGGATGCGAACTGGTGCGTGACCAAACCGTGGTTTGATTATATTTTAGGAACGCGAGTCATTTCAGCACCTGCCTTACAGGAGCAAAATCCGTTAGGCATTGCCTTACCTCGGGTGATTGCACAGGGTTTAAACCATCTGTCTGCTGCATATTTTCCTGCCAAATGGGTCGAGAAAAAATTAGCTGTGGCAGAACGAGTCGCCTAAACGGTATAGGTGCTTATGACGCTTTAAACTGACTGATTTGGCAAGGCTTGTCGCAAATGGTCAATATTTTTGGTGTTTTTGGTCAATATTTCTGCTGAAATGCTGAATATATTATGTGCAGTGAAATACCTAAGGGTATTTTGAGCGAATTTAATTGTTTATTGCTTTGTTTTATTTATTTTTTTAAATTTAAAAGATATAAAAACTTCATCGCTGTGGTTTTTTGAGTTAATAGGAGTCTTCGGACTCCTTTTTTTCTGCCTGTATTTTGGGCTAAATAAAAAAGTGTAACCCGAAGATTACACTTTTAAAGCTCAAAAACTAAAGTCTAAAACAGTTTTGTTTTAGAAATTACAAACGCATTTCAATGCCTTGCGCTGCCAAATATTGTTTGGCTTCTGGAATAGTGTGCTGACCAAAGTGGAAAATTGAGGCAGCTAGTACCGCATCTGCACCGCCTTTTAAAATACCATCTGCCAAGTGCTGTAAATTACCTACACCGCCAGACGCAATGGTGGGTACAGTTACACGGTCATTGATGGCACGCATGAGCGCCAAGTCATAGCCTGCCTTGGTACCATCGGCATCCATTGAAGTGACCAATAGCTCACCTGCGCCGTAGTCTGCCATTTTCACTGCCCATTCAATGGCATCAATACCTGTTGGTTTACGACCACCGTGGGTGAAAATTTCCCATTTGTTATCACCCGTTTTTTTCGCATCAATGGCAACTACAATACATTGCGCGCCAAAACGCTGTGAGGCTTCTTGCACAAATTCAGGGTTAAACACGGCTGCAGAGTTAATGCTGACTTTATCTGCACCTGCGTTCAATAATAGGCGAATGTCTTCAACCTTGCGCACGCCACCACCAACGGTGAGGGGCACGAACACGGTTTCTGCCATACGCTCTACAGTACGGTAAGTGGTATCACGACCATGATGGGTAGCGGTAATGTCTAAAAAGGTGATTTCATCGGCACCTTGTTCATTATAACGACGCGCCACTTCGACAGGGTCGCCCGCATCACGAATATCAAGGAATTGCACGCCCTTAACCACGCGACCATTATCTACGTCTAGGCAAGGAATAATACGTTTCGCTAGCATAAATTTTTCCAATTATTACAGCCGATTATGAAACTCACCCACACAAGCGCTACACCTTGGCAGATGGAGCGGGTATTCTATCAAACTTAGCTCAGGTTTTTCGCAGGTTTTCTATGTCGGTTTATACTCCTTTGACTTTAAAGGAAGTTCAGGTCTTTGCAGCGCCTTATGGATTGGAGGTGGTCGAGCTGATTCCCATTCAAGGGGGGATTCAAAATACCAATTATTTTTTGCGCTGCGACAATCAAAACGAGTACGTGCTGACCATTTTTGAAGAATTAGATCAGCAAGCGGCAGGTGAATTAATTCCTGTATTGCAGCATTTGGGGCAAGCGGGTTTGCCTGTGGCAGTGCCTTTATCCTATTCGGGACAAGCCATTCACCAATTAAAAGAAAAACCTGCACAAATTGCACCGCGTTTAATTGGGCAGCATCCGACACTGGCAACAGTGGCGCAAGTGGAAGCGATTGCGATTGCACAAGCCAAAATGCATGTGGCCTTACAAAATTTTCCTTTGCAGCGCGATCATGTACGTGATCATGCTTATTGGGCAGGGGTCGCACGCCAATTAAAACCAAGCATGCATGTGGCCGATCAAGCCTTACTGTCCAAACTTTTGGGCTTGTATGAAGCTTTAACCGCAGTCTATCCGCAGCGTCCCAAAGGTTTTATTCACTCGGATTTATTCCGTGACAATACCTTGTTTGTAGATGATCAGTTGCAAGGCATTTTAGATTTTTATGAATTAAATCAAGATGAATTGCTGTTTGATATTGCGATTACCCTAAATGATTTTTGTACCGACTTTCCTGAGTTGAGCTTAAATGAAAGCAAGGCGATGGCATTTTTAAATGCCTACGAAACCGTGCGTCCTTTAACCCAAGACGAAAAGGCTTGTTTAGAACTGTATTTGGCAATGGCGGCAGGACGTTTTTGGTTAATGCGTTTGCAGGTGGCTGCTAAAAATGCGGCAGAAGGGCGGACAGGCGCAGATATTTTGCAGAAAAATCCAGATGAAATGCGGAATATGCTGATTGAACGCTTAAAGTTTGTGACGGCTTGAGGGATATAGAACATGCGTGATCAAGGGCGTTTAGTCGAATGGTTTGATGAGCAGGGTTATGGGTTTATTCAGCCGAATGACCACCAAAAAGATCGCGTGTTTTTACACATTAAGGACTTTGCCCGACAAGGGCCACGTCCAATTGTGGGCTGTGCCTTGGAATACACCGTGACTGTGGATGAGCGCGGACGTTACCGAGCGCAGCAAGCGGTGTATTTAAAAGCTTCGCAGACCAAAGCAGCAAAGGCATCTGCTGTGAGTACGAAAATATCCAACAGCACGCAAAAAATGCAGCCGATGCAAATATTGTGTGTGGCTTATATTGTTGCTTTGGCTTTGCTGATGCTGTTGGGATTGCTCAGTGGTATGTTGTTATTATTCATCAGTTTGATGAATGCGCTGAGTTATTGGCTGTATGCACAAGATAAAGAAGCTGCACAGCAGGGCGGGCGTCGTATTCCTGAAAATAACTTGCATATTGTGGCTTTTTTAGGGGGTTGGCCTGCAGCATGGTTAGCACAACAAAAATTACGCCATAAAACACAAAAACAACCCTTTGGTAAGATTTATTTTTGTACGATAGGCTTAAATATCTTTCTGATTTTATGGATGATTTCTCCGTTGAATCAGCTTAACATCTAATTGGGAATATTGTTCCAGTAACAGGCTTGTCAGGTGCATTATGTCAGACGCAGAGCATTCATATTCAGTAGATCAAGACCCACATCGTTCATTGACCATGATTTTATATGTGCTGTATATCGTGGCGATTTTTTCTGCGGGGATATTGGCCGTGATTGCCTTAATCATCAACTATTTAAAACGTAGTGATGTACAAGGTTCAATTTTTGCCAGTCATTTTACTTGGCAAATTCGCAGCTTCTGGTGGTATCTGTTTTGGAATATTGTGGCCTTTGTGCCGTTCTTTTTGGTGTTCTTTAGTCCAGATGCGCAAAGCTTTGCCAGTATGACTTTGGCTGCGACACTTTTCTGTATCGCAGTGGTTGCTATTTCGTGGTTATGGATTGTTTACCGTGCTATACGCGGTTTAATTCGCGTGAATGATAATTTACCGATGTATCATTAAATTCACGTTCGTTCGTCTTTTTAAGATGTTTTGAGCGATCTTGCCTAGATGCTGTTCATTCAACTTTTTGGGATGATGTGTTTCGTTTTAAAAATTTTGGTCGCCATTCGCTGACCAGCACGCCTAAAACCACCAGTAGTCCACCGAACAACGCCAGAACTGCCAAGCGCTCGCCTGCCAAACGTCCAATCAATGCGGCCCAAACAGGCTCACCTGCATAAATAATAGCAGCTTGCGCAGGGTCTACTTGTCGTTGCGCCCAGTTCATCACCAATTGAATCACGGCACTGGCAATGCCTAAGCCGAGCAAAACAGCAAGGAGTGACCACTGAAATTCGGGCAATTGAGTTTCTCCAACCCATGGTGCAATCGCAAAACACAACAACGATGCACAGCCCAGTTGAATGAGAGTAATGCGCTTTAAATTGACCCGATTGGCAAAGTAGCCAATTAAAATAATTTCAAAGGCAATCGCAATTGAACCGATTAAAGTAATGGCTTGTCCAAAATTTAATTGAATTGCGCCTAAGCCATTGCCTGTTAAAAAGACCAAGCCGACAAATGCCAAAATAGCACCCAACCAAGTCATGACATGCGGACGTTGATCAAAGCATAACCACAGCAATAGCGGTACAAGCGGGACATACAGTGCGGTTAAAAAGGCCGATTCGCTACTGCTGATACTTTGTAAGCCAATGGTTTGAGTGACATAACCTAGCGCAATGACTGCGCCTATGGCAAAGCCTGCATAGAGTTCATCGATGCTAAAACCACGTAAGCTTCGCCATGAAATCAGCCCCACGGCCAACGTGGCTGCGGCAAAACGTAAGCCTACAAACAGTACTGGACTGCTGAAGTTCAAACCGTATTGCACGGTAATGAAGGTTGCACCCCAAATTAAGGTAATCAAAATGAGCGCCAGTTGCGGGGCTTTGCTGCGAAGCATTGGTGAAAGCTGAGACATAGAACCAGTGGGAGATGAAGAAAACTCAAAATGAGTAAAATAAAATCAAAATAAAAAAGAGGTCCGCAGACCTCTTTAAAAATACGCGGCAGAATTACAAAGATTGCTCATCTAAAAGCAACTGTGCCTCACGCAGGCTTAACGTGCCTTCGTAAATTGCACGACCTGTAATCGCACCTAAAATGCCAGGCTGACCTTTTAGGTTGCGTACGTCATCTAAATTGGTCACACCGCCAGAAGCAATCACGGGTAAGCCTGAATATTGCGCCAAGTTTACGGTTTGTTCTACGTTCACACCTTGCATCATGCCATCACGGGCAATATCGGTATAAACAATGCTAGATACACCTGCATCGGCAAAACGCTTAGCTAAATCTGTTGCCTTCACGTCTGTGACGTTGGCCCAACCATCAGTAGCCACCATGCCATTCATGGCGTCAATGCCGACAATGATGTGTCCTGCAAATTTCTTGCAGGCTTCTTCTACAAAAGTAGGCTCTTGTACGGCTTTGGTACCAATAATCACGAACGATACGCCTGCATCCAAATAGTGTTCGATGGTTTCGAGTGAACGAATACCGCCACCAATTTGAATTGGAAGATCCGGTTGTGATTTTGCAATCGCTTCAACCACAGGTTTATGAATTGGCGTACCTGCGAAAGCGCCGTTTAAATCGACTAAATGCAAGCGACGCGCGCCTTCATTTACCCAGTGTTGTGCTGTTGCCACTGGATCGTCAGAAAATACAGTATCATCTTCCATACGACCTTGTTTTAAACGAACACACTTGCCATCTTTCAGGTCAATTGCAGGGATGATCAGCATGCTTTCGCTCCTTGCCAAAAACTTATTGAATTCAATCTGTGCATCTTAACAAAGTATTGTTAAATATCTAAGCATCTGTTGTAGGTTTTGTTTTAGAGGGACGAATCCGCAATTTGAGTGAACTGTTTGGGATATGCTCGGGCAATAGACCCAAACGCCCCAATTCTTCAAATATCAACACAGGTGCGTAGGCATCGGCGGCAGCATAGGCAATTTGTGCTTCACTGAGCTGTTTGCATGCCCAGTTTGAGGTGCTGATACTTCGGCTTTTAGGGAAATGAACGTGAAATAATAATGCCATGGCATTTTTAAGCCCAAGCGGACTTTTAAAACCAAAACTGCCAAAACATTTGGATAGTTCAATCACGCTATTCAGTTGTATACCTTTTTTACGAAATAAATGGGCATCATTTTTCAGCCCAAAACCTACTTTAATTTGATCGCGATTGGCAAAAACTGGCTGCAAAAATTGCCAAATGTCATCATTGAGCTGAAATAGATAGGCTTTTTCTAAGGTTGCGAGCTGAATTAAATGCGGGCCTGTAGAAACTTCGCCTACATTAAACGTGGGTTTAGATTCAGAATCGAAACCCAAGACAGCTGCGGTTTTCAGTTCAGCTTCAATTGCTAGACATTGCTCTAGATTTTGAATCAGTACAATATTTTGACGCGCAATATTTTCAAACAGTGGCAATTGCCGAATTTCATCAGGGCTAGGCAGGGTACGCAGACGAGTGAGATCCATAACATTCAAAGCGGTAAAGAAGCGGTTTTAGCCTAAAGCGTTTTGCGGAATTTGGCAAAGTTTAAAAGATTGAAAATGCTGTGCAGGACAAAGATTGCAGCGAATATCCTGAAAAAATAGCCCAATAGATGGGCTATTTCGAAATATCAACCAAGTGGAATATTTTTGCTTAGACGTTGCTGAATATACCTGACAAGAAGCTGCCAATAATCGCCAAAATCATCAGCACAATAAAAATCCAAGCCAGTACTTTTTCCCAACCTGCAGTTTCACGTACCGCACCATAGCTATTTTGACGATCATCGCCAGGTGCAAATACCAAATATAAACCCATAATAATATTCACCAAAGGCACCAAAATCAGCAAAGATAACCAGCCAGTATGATTGCGGTCATGCAAGCGGCGGATGGTGAAAATAAAGCTAAAATAGAACGCAACGATATAAATGATCACGAGCAAGATCATGCCGATGCCCATAGAGCCAGAGCCGAGCTCTAGCAATAAATTGGGTGCAACAACGGCAATAATTGCAATCAGTACTGCAAGCCCCAAGCTGAGCAAACAGTTCCACGCTAAAAATGATAATCGACCAAAACGCCCCGCTGCACTGAGTGCAGAATCTTCTACATATTGACTCATTGTTGTAATTCCTAGATTTTTTGAATTTTCTGTCGCATACCGTATATTTGCTCAAAAATCTTGTGAGATATCTCTCTCACATCGCAAACATAGACCAATTATCGACAGACCCTCAGTTTATTTTGAATAAAAGGTATAAAAAACGCTTTAATTTTAAACACAAATCAATGTGCAATAAAAGTGAAAAACATTCACGCAAAAATAAAGCCGAGATTAACTCGGCTTTATTGATTGAAGCATCCTGAATATTAGATATTCCATTCCACAAAGTTTTTTAGTAACTGCAAACCAACAGTGTGACTTTTTTCTGGGTGGAACTGCGTTGCAAACAAGTTGTCTTGATGCAGGGCTGTACAGAAAGTTAAACCATAATCACAGGTCGCGGCCACGATTTTTTCATCTTGCGGTTCAACATAAAAACTATGCACGAAGTAAAAACGCGCATCTTGTTCAATGTTGTTCCACATAGGGTGGCTCGGGTCACGTTGATGTACCTGATTCCAACCCATGTGTGGCACTTTTAAACCTGCTACTTCAGGAAAGCGTTTGACTGTACCTGCAAAAATGCCCAGTGCATCTGCTCCGCCATTTTCTTCGGAATGTTGCATCAGCGCCTGCATGCCTACACAAATTGCAAGTACAGGTTTATTAAAGACCGCGTTGCGTACCACGTCATCAATGCCAGCTTCATGCATGCCTTGCATACAATCACGCATAGCACCCACACCTGGAAACACAATTTTATCGGCTTGTGCAATCAGTTTTGGGTCATTGGTCACATCTACCGTTGCACCCACATGCTCTAAAGCTTTCGCTGCAGAGTGTAAATTTCCCATGCCATAGTCAAGAAGGGCAATTCGGGTCATTAGAGTGTCCCTTTGGTCGATGCCACAGTATTTTCAGCACGTGGGTCTACTTCACATGCCATGCGTAAAGCACGTGCAAATGCTTTAAATACGCTTTCAATTTGGTGGTGGCTGTTTTTACCTTTAAGGTTGTCAATGTGCAGCGTCATTAACGCGTGGTTGACAAAGCCTTGGAAGAATTCTGAGAATAAATCTACATCAAAGCTACCAATGCGGGCACGGGTAAATGGAATATCCATAAACAAACCTGGACGGCCTGATAAATCCACCACGACACGACTTAAAGATTCATCGAGTGGTGCATAAAAGTGACCGTAGCGTTTTAAACCTTTTTTATCACCCAAGGCTTGAGCAAAAGCTTGTCCAAGCGTGATCCCGCAGTCTTCTACGGTGTGGTGATCATCAATTTCCAAGTCGCCATCACAATGAATATCAATATCAAACAAACCGTGTCGCTTGATTTGATCAATCATATGGTCTAAAAATGGAATGCCAGTATTGAGTGTGCCTTGACCCGTACCGTCCAGATTCACACGAACTCGAATTTTAGTTTCGTTGGTATTTCTTACCACTTCACTGATACGTTGGGTCATAGACACGTTCCTCAAAAAACGTCAAAAATGATTGATGTAAATATGTTTTCGCTGTGACGAAGTCTCAGCATATTAGATTGCTCAGGAGGGTTAATCAATGCCTATTACCGTACATGCCTATACTTCACTAGAAAATAACGAAGTGCGCAGCCAGCTTGAGCGACTGTATGATACCAGCCCTGAGTTTGGCGATGGGCAAGATGCGGTAAGCCAACTTGAGCAGAACTTAGCTCAGTATACCCTACTTTACACGGCAGAATTTAATACTAAAGTGATTGGGGCGATTTGGTGCACGGGACAAGAGGACAGTCGGACGCTTGAATATATCGTGGTACATCCTGCAAACCGTGGGCGAGGGGTGGCAGACCGTTTGGTGAGTGAGGTATGCCGTATGGAAGAAGCCAAAGGGGTGCAGCATTTCCAGCCGGGTTGTGGCGCAATTCACCGTTGTTTGGCGCATTTGGGCAAGTTGTGAGTCGGTATAGACACTCAGTCTATTATATAGGGTGATTTTTCATCAAAATAATCTTGGTTTTGCTGTAAAAGTAAACATTTGCACTGAAAAGCAAAAAAGACTATTGACGATTTATCACTGAAACTGTTTAATACGCGTCATTGGCGTGATAGCTCAGTCGGTAGAGCAACGGATTGAAAATCCGTGTGTCCCCAGTTCGATCCTGGGTCTCGCCACCATATTCAAAACGATTTAACGTTTTCAATCCCTGATCCCATCAGGGATTTTTTTTGCATAAAATTTATGCGATCAAATAAAAAAGTCATGATTTATATTGACTATTCAGCCGAGATACGGCTTAATACACGGCATTGGCGTGATAGCTCAGTCGGTAGAGCAACGGATTGAAAATCCGTGTGTCCCCAGTTCGATCCTGGGTCTCGCCACCATATTCAAAAAGCCTCAAACACTGTTTGAGGCTTTTTTTTATGCCTAAATAAAAATGTTGAATACAAATCGGCGCTCTCTCGCTTCATCCAAAGTAAACACTACTCATTTTAAAAGCTGTATTAGAATCAAATGGTCAGGGTGAGGGAGTTGCAGCATGAAAGATTTGTTTTCGCAGGGAAGTGCGTTGTATCGTCAGGCGCGTCCACAGTATTCAACAGAAATCGTCGATACGATTTTGCAGCATGTACCCGAGCGCTGTTTGGCGTGGGACTGTGGTGCAGGTTCTGGGCAGTTTACCCAGTTATTGGTACCACATTTTCAGCAGATTTTAGCCACAGATTTAAGTCAAGCACAGTTGGATTTGGCACCGCAGTGGGCAAATGTGAGTTATCGTACCTGCTTGGCGCAAGACAGTGGATTGGCGGATGCAAGTGTAGATTTAATTACGGTCGCACAAGCGATTCACTGGTTCGACTTTGATGCTTTTTATGCCGAAGTACATCGGGTACTAAAACCCAGTGGTGTGTTTGCTGCGGTGGGCTATGGTCTGATTCAGGTAGAAGATAAGGCAGTGAATACTGAAATTCAGCGCTTGTATGCTCAGACTTTAAAGGGCTATTGGGATGCCGAGCGCCGTTATATTGATGACTTATATCGCACAATTCCTTTTCCATTCCAAGAAATAGTCACGCCTGAACTTTGCCTGAAATATTGTTGGTCGGCAGCTCAGTTGTTGGATTATTTAAATACTTGGTCGGGGCTGCAGCATTATTTAAAGCAGCACACAGAAACGCCTTTGCTTGAACTACAGCAATTGTTACGGCAGCAGCCTACTCAGGTGTTTGGTATTCAGTTCCCCGTGTTGCTGCGTTTAGGTCGTTTGGTATAAAAAGTCAATGTATTGAGTGATTTTTGAACTTAAAATATAAGTTGGTGAAAAAAGGATGTTTCTCCACAGGTGTAATTTACCTATGTGCGAGGTGTCCAATGTTAAAATTTTCTCTCCCTATTTTATTCAGTCTTGCGCTGAGTCTCCCTGCGACTGCTTTTGCCAATCTTGATCAGCCTTTACAGGTCTTGGATGATTGTGCATTAAGTGCAGAATATGGGCAATCCAACAGCTTAAATTTGCTGCATGATCAATACCGTTTTACCGCGCAAGATGTGGTGAATCAAGTTCGAGCTGAACAAAACCTAGACTTAGCAAGCAAATTTGCAACTTTGGGTTCTCGTTTTTATATCAACCCGCAAGGTCAAACCGTGCTGCAAATTCAACGTGATGTCGTGTCTTTAGGTGTGATTGAAACCACACTCAGTGTGGATGGTTTGCGTCAGTTAGGACAGCATTTTATAGATGAATTTAAAGCTTTGGCATTTGAGTAAAGTCGAGTGCGTTGTCACAAATGACGTTGTGATAATTTATGAGACGTAAAAACTTAAGACATAAAAAAACGCCCTGAAAAATCAGGGCGTTTTTTATTGCACATGAATTACGCTGGTTGCGCAGATTCTTGTTGTGCAGGAGTCAACATGTGACCATGTTCTTCGAAGTTTGCATGCCAAGACAATGCTTCACGAAGTAGGTGAGGAGTGTGACCACCTTTTGCACATGCACGCTCGAAGTAATCGTTCAAGGCATTGCGGTACATTGGGTGTACACAGTTGTCGATAATCGCACGAGCGCGTTCACGTGGTGCAAGACCGCGTAAATCTGCTAAACCTTGCTCAGTAACCAAAATGTCAACGTCGTGTTCGTTGTGGTCTACGTGCGCAGCCATTGGAACGATAGATGAAATGTCACCGCCTTTCGCAATTGATTTAGTCACGAAAATCGCCAAGTGTGCGTTACGCGCGAAGTCACCTGAACCACCAATACCGTTCATCATTTTGGTACCGCATACGTGGGTTGAGTTCACGTTACCGTAAATATCAAACTCAAGTGCAGTGTTAATACCAATGATGCCTAAACGACGTACTAACTCAGGGAAGTTAGAGATTTCTTGTGGACGTAAAATGAATTTGTCTTTGTAGTGTGCAAGATTACCAAATACGCGATCGCCACATTTTTCAGACAAAGTCATTGAACAGCCAGAAGCGAACTTCATTTTGCCTGCATCAATCAATTCAAACGTACAGTCTTGGAGTACTTCTGAGTACATCACCAAGTCTTCAAAGTTAGAGTGTTTGAAGCCTGTTAATACTGCATTTGCAATTGAACCGATACCTGCTTGTAAAGGTGCCAAGTTTTTCGGTAAACGACCTTGTGCTACTTCGTTTTCAAAGAATGCGATCAAGTGATCTGCAATTGCTTGAGTTTCGTCATCTGGATCGGTCACGTTAGATGGAGAGTCAAGCAAGGTATCGTTAAATACAATACCCACAACTTTTGCAGGGTCTAACTGAATACCTTTGGTTCCAATACGTTGTTCAACGTGAGTTAATGGCACTGGACCACGTGTTGGACGTGCTTCAGGAATATAAATGTCGTGTAGGCCTTCAAATTCTGTGCTTACAGTGGTGTTGATTTCGATAATGACTTTATCTGCATATTCAACAAAGCTTGCAGAGTTACCTACAGAAGTTGTTGGAATAATTAAGCTGTCTTCAGTAATTGCAACTGCTTCAACAATCGCGATGTCTGGGCGTTTTAGCGTGTTGTTACGCATTTGCTCAACAGTTTCAGACAAGTGTTGGTCAATGAACATGACTTGACCTTGGTTAATTGCTTTACGCAAGGTGTTGTCTACTTGGAACGGCATACGACGAGCCAAAACACCTGCTTCAGTCAATTGCTTGTCTAAATCATTACCAAGACTTGCGCCAGTAATTAAGTCAATTTTTAAAGGGTTGGTTTTAGCGCGTGCCACCAATGCAAGTGGAACAGCTTTTGCTTCACCCGCACGAGTAAAGCCACTCATACCTACGGTCATACCATCTTGAACGAATTCAGCAGCTTGTTCTGCGCTGATTACTTTGTCGTGGAGGGAGGCTAAACGGATGCGATCTAAAGACATGGCGAACTCTCGTAAAATACTAGACTGATACCGATTGTACCGATCAAAAAAGGTATTTTGCATAGGTGTTAGGCTAAGGTCTAATTTTTTGCCTAAATGGTGGTATAAAAATATAAAATAATACATAAATAATTGAATTTAATCGTTTATTTATATATCAAAAGGTAAATATTACAATTTGTTTGATATATTTTTATACAATTTTGATATGCACCATCTGAATTTTTTACTTTGATCGTCCATCCGATTTGCTGTTGGTCTGAAATTGGTATATAGCAAGCCAGATAGAGATCAAAAGCGTCAGCCGTTTAGAAGTGTTCACTCAAACTTTGTTTGATTTTTTCCAGCGTGCCAACATTATTTTTTTCTTCAACGATTTCAGGTTGTAACGGCAGGGTAATGATGGCTTCAAGACCACCGTGTTCACGGTTTTGAATGGTGAGCTCGCCCTGATGAATATCGACAATACGTTTTACAATTGCCAAACCTAAGCCACTGCCTTGTACAGTACGTGCTTCATTGCCGCGTACAAAAGGCTGCATTAAATCGGCAATTTGGTCTTCTGGAATGCCTGTACCGTTGTCTGCCACGCTAATCCGAATGTGTTCATCCAGCACTTCTGCAGACAACTCAATTGGCTCTGCACCATAGCGTTTCGAGTTATTAATCAGGTTGCCAATCAGACGTTTCAGCGACAAACTGCGCGCCTGAATTAAAGGTAATTCTTGTGCGTTAAAGCGAATATCCAACGGTTTAAATTGAATAATCAATTCCTGCAGCAAAACATTTAAATCGGTTTCTTGTAATTCTTCATCGGAACCATCACGCATATAAGAAATGAATTGATTTAAAATCGCATCCATATCTTCTACATCGTAAATTAAGCCTTCTTTTAAAAAATCATCATCGGGCATCATTTCGGCACTTAAACGAATCCGTGTCAGTGGCGTGCGCAGGTCGTGTGAAATACCTGCCAACATGATACGACGGTCACGTTCAGTCTGTTCCAAGGTATAAATCATGTGATTAAAGGCTTGGTTGACCTCACGAATTTCCTGCGGACCGTGATTGGTTTCTAAATAAGGTGCTTTGCCTGTTTTACTGTAGCTATTGGCGGCATTTTGCAGACGACGCAAAGGACGATTCAGCTGACGTACTAGAGTTAAAATAATTGCTGCAGCTAACAGTGGAATACCCAAAAGCCAGCCAAAGACCAATTCAGGGCTGTAGTTGGCATAGGTTTTAAGGGGTTCACGTACCCAGTTGCCATTCATTTCTGGGGTTTGAATCCAAATACGCGGGCTTGGTTTGAACTGGAAATAGACCGTGACATCCTGCATTTTTAATTCAGTTGCCAGTTTCTTTTCTATTTGTTGGGTAAAAAACTCTGCAATGACTTTTTCCCGTACATTAGGAAACTCACGTGGATCGGTTACATATTCAATGCCGACCCGATTTTTAAGCCACGCATCGACATCGACTTCGGCTTCATTGTGAAAAATGCGCAAATCTGGATTGTTTAAAATTTCCAGTTCAACCGCTAAATAGCGGGCGTGTTGTTGAATTTCAGGTAAATACAAGGTGCGCCAAAAGAACCACAACGACATAAACAGGCTAAACAACACCACAAAAACCACCAGTACCGTGGTGCGCATGGCTGCAGAGCGTGGTTTGATTTTGTCCAGAAAACGCTCCCAGCGGGTACGTTTCTTTTCAGAATACGCCACATAGTCGGTAAATTCTTGTGGGTCGATGGGTTCGAGTTTCACATCTTGTCCTGTGGCAGAGGTTGTAAAGCGAATTTAGTGAGTGAAATTTTATGATGAATATACTTGTTATTGGAATGTCTGTTCTTTAAATCTAGCACAATGATCGGTGTGCATAAATGTTGATCATTGCATGAAGATGTGAGGCTGAAGCCTCACATCATTTTCAACTTATTCCGCACCATCTGGAACAAATACATAACCGACACCCCAAACCGTTTGAATATAACGTGCACGGGCAGGGTTTTCTTCAATTAAACGACGTAAACGTGAAACCTGAACATCAATCGAACGCTCCATCGCACCCCATTCACGACCACGCGCCAAATTCATTAACTTGTCACGGGTTAAAGGCTCACGAGGATGTTGTACCAACGCTTTGAGTACTGCAAATTCACCTGTAGTTAGGGTCACGACCTGACCTTCACGTGTCAAAGTACGGGTCGATAAATCTAGTGACCATGGGCCAAAACCAACCACTTCCATTTGCTGACTTGGTGCACCTGGTACCTCGCGCACTTGACGACGCAATACAGCACGAATACGCGCTAACAGCTCATTTGGATTAAACGGTTTTGGTAAATAATCATCTGCACCTGCTTCAAGTCCTGCAATACGGTCAGAGTCACTGCCGCGAGCCGTCAGCATAATAATTGGCGTGTCGATGTTAGATTGACGTAAACGACGGCAAATACTTAAACCATCTTCAACAGGCAGCATAAAATCAAGCACGATTAAAGAGAACAGTTCACGCTGTAACAAACGATCCATTTGTGTCGCATCGTGGGCAGTTTTGACCACAAAGCCCTTATCTTCCAAGAAACGCTGTAACAGGGTACGTAAACGCACATCATCATCCACAACGAGAATGCGTTCAACGCGGTCAGTTTCGCTGTGTACGGTATCTGTTTTTTCAGCAGGTACAACTAAACTCATGATGTGCTCCTTTATTCTTTATTGTCATCGTAAACAAAAAGTTGAGTTGGCTTTGAGTATACGATTCATTGGTATCTATTGCCTATGCTCTAAAGCAACAAATATTGCAGATAAAATCAAGACATAGATACCAAATATATACAGCATTCCCATGCGAAAAACTGACATATTTGTCCGTTTGAGTCTAACATAAGCCTGAATTTTATTTAGATTTATAAAATTTAGCCGAATTGGCAAAAATCGCCAAAAAACCACCATTTATAAAATTCATAAAACAATTGTGGATTTTATAGTCTTGGTCTTTATAATCATGGCTTTTAGTACTTATCCTTGTAGGATCACACACGATGACTGACTTAGTTCAGCAGTTAGCAAAAGAACTTGCCGTACGACCAAATCAAGTAGAAGCTGCCATCAAACTTATTGATGAAGGTGCTAGCGTTCCATTTATTGCACGTTACCGTAAAGAAGTGACGCAAGGTTTAGATGACACGCAGCTACGTCAGCTCGATACACGTTTATCGTATTTACGTGATTTATATGAGCGTCGCGAAAAAGTAATAGAATCACTCAAAGAACAAGATAAATTATCTGATGATTTATTGGCACGGGTTAACGCTGCTGAAACCAAAAATGCTTTAGAAGAAATTTACGCGCCTTACCGTCCAAAACGCACCAGTAAATCGTTTAAAGCTAAAGAAGCAGGTTTAGGCCCAATTGCAGCGCAAATTTTTGCAGAACAGGTTGAGCCAAGCGAAGCTTTAGCAGGCTTTAGTCATGCAGACTATCCTGATGCAGACAGTCAGCTAGATGCGGTACAACACATTCTGATTGATGAATGGGCACAAAATATTGCCTTAACCACAGAATTAAAAGAAATTTTTGCCAAAACAGCGGTATTAAAAAGCTTGGTTGCTTCTGAAGAGAAAAAAGAAGTGGGCAAAAAATTCCGTGATTACTTCGATTTTTCAGAAAACCTCAACAAAGTGCCTTCACATCGCCTATTGGCGATGTTGCGTGGTCGCCAAGAAAACGTCTTGGGTTTAAAAGTTGATGGTGAAGACAGTGCACCTTTGGCACGTATTGAAACTGAATACAATTTAGATCAAATTCAGCCGCAAGCACGTCAGGACTTTTTAAAGCAAACGGCAAAATTGTTCTGGTTGGGCAAAGTGCGTCCACAAATCGAACATTCATTATTGACTGAAAAGCGTTTGGCTGCCGAAGCTGAAGCGATGGATGTCTTTGCAGAAAACTTGCGTCATTTATTGCTCTCTGCACCTGCAGGTGCGCGTTGTACGCTGGGCGTAGACCCTGGCATCCGTACAGGTGTCAAACTGGCTGTGGTGAACCAATCTGGCGATGTGGTTGCACATAGCACGGTTTATCCATTTGCACCTAAAGAAGACAAAGCAGGCGCGATTGAAGAACTTGCTCGTTTATGCCGTGAGCACAATGTTGATTTAATCGCGATTGGTAACGGGACTGCAAGCCGTGAAACTGAAGCGGTTGTGGCAGAAATGATGGCGGCGCACAGTGACTTGAAATTAACACGTGTGTCTGTATCTGAAGCGGGTGCATCTGTGTATTCAGCTTCTGAATTGGCATCGCAAGAGTTGCCAGAACTAGATGTGTCGATTCGTGGTGCAGTGTCGATTGCACGTCGTTTGCAAGACCCATTGGCAGAGTTGGTAAAAATTGATCCAAAATCAATCGGTGTGGGTCAGTATCAACATGACGTGAATCAGGCAGGTTTAGCAAAAACCTTAGAAGCTGTGGTAGAAGACTGTGTGAACTCGGTCGGTGTCGATGTCAACACGGCATCTTCAGCAATTTTGGGTTATATCGCAGGTTTGAATAAAGCCATTGCACAGCAAATTGTTGAATACCGTAAAGAACATGGCCGTTTTGACAATCGCCAAGCTTTGAAAAACGTACCGCGTTTAGGCGAACGTACTTTTGAACAAGCAGCAGGTTTCTTACGTATTCAGGCAGGTTCTGAGCCTTTGGATGCTTCTGCAGTGCACCCTGAATCTTATGGTTTGGTACAAAAAATTGCGGCTGCTAAAGCGACTACAGTCAAAGATATTATTGGCAATACTGAAATTATCCGTTCAGTGAATGCTGAAGAGTTTGTGGATGAGCAAGTCGGCTTACCTACCATTCAGGATGTTTTATCTGAATTGGAAAAACCAGGTCGTGACCCACGTCCTGAATTCCGTACGGCTAAGTTCCGTGAAGATATTACTGAGGTGGCACAGCTGACTGAAGGCATGCAGCTTGAAGGTGTGGTGACCAATGTAACTAACTTTGGTGCATTTGTAGATGTTGGCGTGCATCAGGATGGTTTGGTACATATTTCTGAATTGGCCAATGAGTTTGTGGCTGATCCGCATAAAGTGGTGAAACCAGGTCAAATTGTTCAAGTGCGTGTGTTACAGGTTGATGTAGAGCGTAACCGTGTGAATTTATCGATGCGTCCTGAAGGTTCGGCTGCACCTGCAAAAGCAGCGCGTGCACCACGTCGTGATCAAGAACAGCGTACAGAGCGTAAGCCACAAGCGAAACGTCCACAGCAGTCACGTCCTCAGACTGAGCGTCCACCAGTGAAAAAACCACAAGCCGCTAAACCACAAGAAAATAAAATTGGTGGTTTAGGTGCATTGTTGTTACAAGCAGGGATTAAAGGTTCGAAGTAATTTTGAATTGCTCTAACAAAAAGCTCCCGAAATTCGGGAGCTTTTTGTTTTGCAGGAACATTTTTATATACAGATTTTTTGATGGATTTTAAATCAACGGTACAATCCAACTCACCAAAATCAGCATAATTCCCAAATGTCCAAGTTTACGAGTCACTGCGACTAGTTTTGACGGTGGTGCTTCAAGTTGGCGAGCATATTCCTGAAGATTTAAACCCTGTGAGGCTTTGCTGCTAAATAAAAATACGCCCAAATCAATACAAATTAAAATCGTGCCGACATCGGCAACAACCTCTAAAAGTTCATATTCTTGCTGATAAAGCGCCATTGCAACCTGATAACTCAGAAACAAGGCAAAGGCAAAACAGCCATATTGTAAAATGAGGGCCAGTGCTCGCATAATCCATTCAAAATACTTAAAACAGCTGTGTTATAGCATAAAAATGCGGTGCAATTGAATGTTTTGTTATGGTTGAGATTGTGGATCTTAAATAAGCAATTAACGGATTAAGCCTTGCAGAACAAAACTTGTGGCAATACTGCCTGCTGCCAATTTAGACATGAAATAACTGTAATTAGAAGAGGCAGAAACTTCGGACATCGCACCAGATGAATGCGACATGGACACGGCAAGTTGGCTGCGATAGCCCAATTCGACTAACAAGACCACCAGGCCTGTCAGTGTCATCACTTGAAATGTGTCTACATGATTGCGCGTAAGCTCAGTATATAAGTGATAAAAACTTAAGCCCGCAGCAGAAAAACAAAATAGCTTAAACAGATACAGAGTTTTCATGTGTTGTACCTTTCATTATTGTAATGTCATTTTGAATGCTATTTCTTAAACCAATATTAAAATCACATGAAAAGTTGCGGCTGCACAATTTAAAAATTGTTGAAGTGATGTTGTATTGTTGTGCGCTGTTCAACCTAAGCTGTAAAAACAAATAGGCGACCCGTAGGTCGCCTAAAGCAAAACTTGAATTGTGTATAAATTACCAGTGTTCACCTGGGAACAAGCGCGCATACGCTTTTTGTACCCAGTTCAGTTTTTGCTGCTCGCCCACAGAAGCGGTAGAGCTTGGGAATAAGTTATAACCAATCGACATGAGTTTGTTGTTAATGTCTGGTGCAATCGCATAAGTGATTGAAGCCAAACGACCCAAATGTGTCGCAATTTTCTTCGGACGTTTCACAATCGCATAAGCAATTAAATCTGCCGCTTGCTCAGGTGAAAGGGTGGGCACGTACTTATAAATTTTGGTTGGTGCGATCATTGGGGTACGAACCAATGGCATATACACCGAAGTAATCGCAATTTTGTGTGTATGCGCTTCTGCAGATAGACAGCGACTAAACGCATCCAATGCGGCTTTAGATGCCACATAAGCCGAGAAACGCGTTGCGTTGGCTAATACACCAATCGAGCTGATGTTGATGATGTGACCATCTTTACGGTGCATCATCTGCGGCAAAATATTGAGTACCAAACGCACAGCACCAAAATAGTTGAGCTGCATGGTACGTTCAAAGTCGTGGAAACGATCAACCGACTCATGTACTGCACGACGGATTGAGCGGCCTGCGTTGTTAATTAAAATATCAATATGATCGACAGAGGCAAGAATTTGTTGCGATACAGCATCAATAGAGTCCATATCGTTTAGATCACAAGGGAAAACTGAAGCCTTGCCACCACGTGCTTCAATTTCAGCTTTGACTTGTTCGAGCGTTTCCTGAGTACGTGCCACCAAAAGCACATGCGCACCTGCATCGGCTAGCTTATGTGCCACGGTTAAACCAATACCACTCGATGCACCTGTAATAAGGGCAACTTTACCATTTACACGCTGTTGAAAAAGTTTCTCTAATTTTGGCTTCACGCTAATATTCCTGATTTAGATTCCTGAGTTGTCATTTTTATTGAGATTGATGATTCAAATTTCAGACTGAATTTGAACTGTTTTACTTGGCTTTATGATAGCCGATTGCACAAAAAAAGCTATGGAATAAGTGGTTGAATTTAAAAATGAATTTAGAGTAATTGCTCTATTTTTGTGAGCTGTATATCTTTATTTTTACCATGAAATAAAGCTAATGCAAAGACATACAAAGAAAAATTAAAATAAAAAAGCATCCTGTTGAAATTAATCAGCAGGATGCCAGTACAAAGTTTGAACTGATGAGTTTTTATACGGCTGCTAAAGCTTGCTCTAAATCGGCAATTAAGTCATCGGCATGTTCAATCCCGATGGATAAACGCACCATATCTTCACTCACACCAGCCGCTTTGAGTTCATCTGCACTCAACTGACGGTGAGTGGTGGTTGCAGGGTGGCAAGCCAGACTCTTGGCATCGCCAATATTGACCAAGCGTGTGAATAATTGCAGTGCATCAATAAAGCGGGTTCCGCCTTCACGGCCATCTTGCACACCAAAAGACAGAATTGCAGAAGGTTTGCCTTTCACATATTTTTGTGCCAACGCATGTTGCGGGTGATCTTTCAAACCTGCGTAATTGACCCATTTCACTTTTGGATGTGCCTGTAAATATTCCGCTACTTTTTGCGCGTTTTCAGTATGGCGTTCCATACGCAGGCTTAAGGTTTCTAAACCTTGTAAAATTAGGAATACGTTATGCGGGCTAATCGCTGCACCTGTATTGCGTAGTGGTACTACACGTGCACGTGCAATAAATGCTGCAGCGCCTAAGGCTTCTACATAGTTCACACCATGGTAACTTGGGTCAGGTGTATTTAAGGCTTTGAAACGCTCAGGATATTTGCCCCAAGGGAATTTACCGCTATCGACAATAATGCCGCCAATAGACGTACCGTGACCACCAATATATTTGGTCAGTGAGTGAATGATGATGTCTGCGCCAAAATCAAATGATTTTTGCAAGACAGGCGTGGCTACAGTGTTATCCACCACCACTGGAATGCCGTATTCGTGCGCAATTTTCGCAATCGCTTCAAGGTCAATAATATTGCCCAATGGGTTACCAATGGATTCTACAAAGACCAGTTTGGTTTTGTCATCAATCAGGTCGCGTAAGCTTTCAGGCTGTTGATAATCGAAGAAACGTACTTCAATGCCTTGTTTAGGCAAGGTGTGGGCAAATAAGTTGTAAGTACCGCCGTATAAAGTTGATACTGAAGCAATGTTATCGCCTGCTTCGGTAATGGTCTGAATTGCGTAGGTAATTGCAGCCATACCCGATGCTAAAGCCAATGCGCCAATCCCGCCTTCAAGTGCTGCAACACGTTGCTCCAATACTGCAGTGGTTGGGTTCATAATACGGGTGTAAATATTGCCTTGTACTTTTAAATCAAATAAATCGGCACCATGTTGCGTATTATCAAAGGCATAAGAAGTGGTTTGGTAAATAGGCACAGCCACGGCTTTGGTGGTTGGTTCTGGGCTATAGCCTGCATGAATGGCCAAAGTTTCGTCTTTATAGGTCATGTTTACTTCATCTTCGTGAGTTAAATTGGTTTGAGTCTAGCACTTTTAAATATGAAAGAAAGTGTAAAAATGCTGCAATATTTAGCTGTAAATTTGATATAGCAGGCAAAAAGTCCTGTGCTTATCCGCTGATCGCTAGAGTTGTAACAAAGCATGCAAGATGTTTGTGGTGTCTTATTTTTTCTCCGTATTCAGGTATAATACCCGATTATTTTTTCGCTCATTAGAGCAGGGGCTGCTCATCTGAGCCCCAGATTTGGTTTTCTATTGAGGAGTCCTACGTGGCCCAATATATTTATACGATGAACCGAGTGTCGAAAATGGTTCCGCCTAAGCGCGAAATCTTGAAAGACATCTCCTTATCATTTTTCCCAGGTGCGAAAATTGGTGTGCTTGGTTTAAACGGTGCAGGTAAATCGACTTTGCTCCGTATTATGGCGGGCGTAGATAAAGATTTCTCTGGTGAAGCTCGTGCACAGCCAGGCATCAAAATTGGTTATCTTGAGCAAGAACCACCACTAGACCCGAGCAAAGATGTACGCGGCAACGTGGAAGATGGTGTGCGTGAAGCTTTAGATGCTTTAGAGCGTTTAGACCAAGTTTTTGCAGAATATGCAGATCCAGATGCAGATTTCGACAAACTTGCAAAAGAGCAAGAGAAGTTAGAAGCGATTATCCAAACTTGGGATGCACACAACCTGAACAATCAGCTTGAACAAGCAGCGGCAGCATTAAATTTGCCAGCTTGGGATGCTGATGTTAACAAATTATCGGGTGGTGAGCGTCGTCGTGTGGCTTTATGCCGTTTGTTATTGTCTAAACCAGACATGCTGCTTCTAGACGAGCCGACGAACCACTTGGATGCAGAATCTGTATCTTGGTTAGAGCGTTTCTTAAAAGACTTCCCAGGTACGATTGTGGCAATTACCCACGACCGTTACTTCTTGGATAACGTTGCAGAATGGATTTTAGAACTTGACCGTGGACATGGTATTCCATATCAAGGTAACTACTCTTCATGGTTAGAGCAGAAAAATAACCGTTTAGAGCAAGAACAGAAGCAAGAAGAATCTTTTGCTAAAGCCTTGAAAAAAGAATTGGAATGGGTACGTTCCAATGCGAAAGGCCAGCAAAAGAAAAACAAAGCGCGTATGGAGCGTTTTGAAGAGCTTAACTCGCGTGAATTCCAACAGCGTAACGAAACTTCTGAAATTTATATTCCACCTGGCCCACGTTTAGGGAACAAAGTGGTGGAAGTGGAAAACATCAGCAAGTCATTTGGTGATCGCTTACTTTACGAAAACCTTTCCTTTACTGTGCCGCCTGCAGCGATTGTGGGGATTGTCGGTCCAAACGGTGCGGGTAAAACGACTTTATTCCGTATGATGACTGGCGAGCAGCAACCTGATACGGGCAGCGTGACTTTAGGTGACTCGGTAAAAGTGGCTTATGTCGGTCAGATTCGTGACACTCTAGATGATGACAAAACTGTTTGGGAAGAAGTTTCTGGCGGTTTAGACATTTTGAAAGTGGGCGATTATGAAATTGCATCGCGTGCTTATATTGGTCGCTTTAACTTTAAAGGTCAGGATCAGCAAAAACGCGTTGGTGAATTGTCGGGTGGTGAGCGTAACCGTTTACAACTGGCAAAAATTCTACAGCAGGGCGCAAACGTGATCTTGCTGGATGAGCCATCAAACGACTTGGATATTGAAACTTTACGTGCACTGGAAGATGCAATTTTAGTCTTCCCAGGTACAGTGATGGTGGTATCGCACGACCGTTGGTTCCTAGACCGTATTGCAACGCACATCTTGTCATTCGAAGATGAGCAACCAGAATTCTTTACAGGTAACTATACTGAGTTTGAAGAATATCGCCGTAAGAAATATGGTGATGATCTGGCAACCAAACGTAGCAAATACCGTAAAATTGGCGCTTAAGTCTAAAAACTTGAGTTCTCATTAAAAAAACCAGCCGAGAAGGCTGGTTTTTTTATATTTGCTCGATGATGTGGTCTTGTGATCAACCTAGCAACATTTTTCTTAATCTAGATGTAGACCAGTGAGGTTTAAACTTCCCACTCATGTGCACATTCACGGCACTTCCATTTTTTTTGTGACTGCATAAAGGCTTGCATAGAAATTTTGAAATCAGGCAAATCACGATAAAACAAGAAACCTGCAATTACACACAGCACAAATACCGCCACAGTAATGCTTTGTAAGGTTGTGCCTGCACCATCACCAAAAATCCACATGGCGATACTGATCAAGACAAGAAGTAATAAGACAAATACCGCTGGAATAAGCATCACCAAGCTTTTTGGCACCACAGGACGCGGTGTTGTTTGACCTGCCTGCGCAACAGGCATGATTTTTGGGCTTTGACATTTAGGGCATCGGTATTGCATTACAACTCCAAAATTCTAATCTGATCGTTATTCTAACCAAATGTACGGCAAATCAAAAACAGTCTGTCAGAAAACAGGGCAATAAAAAAGCCCAAGTCATTGCTTGAGCTTTATTATAAGATGAAGATAAGTGAGTTTATATTCATCTTGAATATGGCGTCCCTACGGGGATTCGAACCCCGGTTACCGCCGTGAAAGGGCGATGTCCTAGGCCTCTAGACGATAGGGACTTGATGAGGCAACACAGGTAAAGCCTTATTTAAACTTGGTGGAGTCAAGCGGGATCGAACCGCTGACCTCTACAATGCCATTGTAGCGCTCTACCAACTGAGCTATGACCCCAGTCTGTGTGAGCGCAATATTAGGGCTATTGCGCGCACACGTCAACAAAAAAATGAATTAAGCTAGATCAATTGCATCATTTTTCGGCAATTTGATGCTTTCATTCAGTTTTTCCCAGACTTTAACTTCTTTTTTGCTTGGTCCGCCAACCACTTCTAAGGCATGACGCAAACGCGCAAAGGTCAGGTCAGGACCAATGGTGACCATGGTTTGCATCACAGGTGTAGATGCGGTTGAACCTGCAATTGCAATAAAGAACGCAGGCATGAAATCACGCAATTTGATTTCCATTTGGTTGGCTAAATCCATTAGGGTTTGGCTCACCGTGTCGTTGTTCCAAGTAAATAGACTTTCTAAACGCCAAATTGCAAATTGTAGGCTTTGACGCACTTGTTCTTCAGACAGTTTTTTACTTTCAAACTGTTCCTTGCTCAAGCTTGGGAAATGGTTGAAGTAATGTGCAGACCAATTGACCGCTTCTGAGAGTAAATTAATACGCGGTTGAATCGCGGCAGCAATCTCTTCCAATTTGGCACGATCTGCTTTCCAAGCCAATAAGGTATCTAACAGCTCAGCAGGTGAAAGCGCTTTAATCCATTGACCATTCAGCCAATTGAGTTTTTCCACATCAAAGATAGGGCCGCCTAGTGAAACACGTTGAATATCAAAGTGTTCAATCATTTCGGCTAAGGTGAATTTTTCACTTTCATCTGGCATTGACCAACCCATGCGACCTAAATAGTTCAGCAAAGCTTCAGGTAATACGCCAATGTCTTTGTAGTAGTTGATTGAAGTTGGGTTTTTACGTTTAGATAATTTTGATTTGTCTGGGTTACGCAACAATGGCATGTGGCATAACACAGGCATATCCCAACCAAAATATTGATAAAGCAATTGGTGTTTCGGTGCCGATGGAATCCATTCTTCACCACGAATCACGTGAGTGATTTGCATCAAATGGTCATCGACCACGTTGGCCAAATGGTAAGTTGGCAAGCCATCTGTTTTCAGCAAAATTTGCATATCGACTTGCGCCCATGGAATTTCCACTTCACCGCGCAGCATGTCATTAAATTTACATACGCCTTCGGTTGGCACTTTCATACGAATCACATGCGCTTCGCCTGCCGCTAAACGACGCTGCACTTCATCTGCAGACAAGTTTAAACCACGACCATCGTAGCGCGGGCTTTCACCACGTGCTTGTTGTTCTGCACGCATTTGATCTAGTTCTTCGCTAGTAGCGAAGCAATAGAAAGCATGCCCTTGTTCAACCAAGTGCAAGGCGTATTGCTTATAAATATCCATACGTTCAGATTGGCGATACGGTGCATGTGGGCCGCCGATATCTGGACCTTCTGCCCAATTTAAGCCTAACCAACGCAATGAATCCAAAATCATTTTTTCAGATTCAGGGGTTGAGCGCAGTTGGTCAGTATCTTCAATACGAAGAATAAATTCACCACCGTGTTGTTTGGCAAAACATAAGTTAAACAAGGCGATATACGCTGTTCCCACGTGCGGGAAACCAGTAGGAGAAGGCGCGATACGAGTACGAACAGTCATAAGCAAAAATTAATTCAAAATGTAAATTGCAACCATTATAACGAAAAAGCCCAAGTACTTAATGTTAAATTCAACATTCTGTACTTGGGCGTTTCAACTGCATTTGAAAAGGGGATTAAAGGCAGTGAGTTTGATGCAGACTTATGAGTTACCTTGCGGGAATAAGGCTTGTACGAAACGGCTAAAACGCTGATTTTGCAAGGCAAAGAAATTTTGAGTTGGGGCAAGATTAATTGAAGTCAGCACTTTTAAATCATTATTCGATTCAAACTTTTGCTTGTCTGCCTGTTTTTGCTGGGTAATGGCTTTTTCAATTAAAGAGCCTTTTGCCTCAGTTAAATTGGTTTTGCTTTCAGCAGATTTGATCACTGCACTGTGACCGACTGTACTTAAGCTGAGTAATACTGCGAACATGAGTTTAGATTTCATTTTGATTCCCCCTTTCCTTTATGAGTGAACTCACAATTTATAAATTGTTTTAATCACTTTAATATTTAATCACAAAAATCATAACAAAAGTAGATTTGCGTCACACTCTTAATAAGATCTTTATCATTATTTACTCACTATATACCGATTTTTCAGATGATCTTTGATTTAGAACATGTTGTAACAAACAACTGTGGAGATATCGTGAAGATTGTTACAAAAGTCACAATAAAATAGTTTTGAAGCGGGTTTGATTGCTGTGATGTCGCTTATTTTACCGTTGAGTCTAAAAACGGATCAAAGTTTTATTCACTTTTCATATATCTAATCCATAAAAAGGTATAAATTTGGAATAAACGCCGCATCTTGAATTAAATTGATTAAAAACAATTAATTAAAGCTAAATTATTTGAATTTAATCATTTTTTGCATGTTTTTTACAAATTGCGCAGCGCCTGAGCATTGCATATATTGAGCGACAGATTAAAGGTGATGTGTGCTGTAATGAAAACTCAATTGAAAGCTTTATTGGCTGCTGCGCTATTGGCAACAGGTTTTGCTGCAACGACTGCTCAGGCTGCAGATCGTCAGTTTTTAAATGTATCGTATGATGCGACCCGCGAATTTTATGATGAATTTAACAAGTCGTTTGGTCAGTACTGGAAAAAACGTACAGGTTTAGACGTCAACTTTAAACAATCACATGGTGGTTCAGGCAAGCAAGCGCGTTCTGTGGTCGATGGTTTAAAGGGCGATGTCGTAACTTTGGCATTGGCGAATGACATTGAAGAAATTGTAAAGTCAGGTCAAATCCAAGCAGGTTGGCAAAAAGAATTTCCTCATAACTCTGCGCCTTATACCTCGACCATCGTCTTTATGGTGCGTAAAGGCAATCCGAAAAACATTAAAGACTGGAATGACTTAACCAAACCAGGCGTACAAATTATTACCCCTAACCCGAAAACAGGTGGTTTGCCACGTTGGGTGTATTTATCGGCTTGGGGTTATGCAGAAAAGCAGCTGGGCGGCTCTAAGGCCAAAGCGCAAGAATTTGTGGGCAAGATGTACCACAATGTAAAAGTGATGGATTCGGCAGCACGTGCGTCGATGACTACATTTGCTGAACGTGGCATTGGTGATGTGTTGTTGACTTGGGAAAATGAAGCCCTTGTAACTTTAAAAACCTTAGGCAAAGACAAGTTTGATATTGTTTATCCATCTATTTCTATTTTGACTGAACCTTCGGTGGCAATCGTAGACCGCACAGTAGAAAAAAATGGCAATAAATGGTTAGCGACAGGCTATATCAACTATTTATATTCACCTTTAGGTCAGGAAATGGCGGCTAAGCATTTCTACCGTCCACGTAATGAAAAAGTCCTTGCAAAATATGCAGCGCAATTTCCGAAATTAAAAACTTTCACCATTGATGAAGTGTTCGGTGGTTGGGAAAATGCACAAAAAACCCATTTTGTGAATGGTGCGATTTTCGACCAAATTTATAATACTAAGCGTTAAACAGATATCCATTTTCGGATAATCTTTTATTGGATTGGCACACAAAAAAATCTCTACGGAGATTTTTTTGTGCTTTAAAAAAGTCAAAAACGGTTTTCCCTATGGAAAGTAATATTTATCTACAAAAAGACGTTTGGAGCTTTGCCAAAACAAGGTAATAATGTGCAGTTACATTTTAGCTGTATTGATTAAACCTTATGTCGCATATTTCTGTATTACTTCATGAAACTGTTGATGCCGTGTTGGCAGATCGCAATACAGGAATTTATGTCGATGCCACCTTTGGACGAGGTGGACACACGCGTTTGTTGTTATCCAAATTGGATGCGCAGGCACGAGTCTATGCCTTTGATAAAGATCCACAAGCTTTGGCCGTGGCAGCAGAATTGGCGCAGCAAGATTCGCGCTTTCAGATTATTCATGCCAGTTTTGCCGATATGCAGCAAGCGTTGAATGATTTGGGCGTCACTCAGGTCGATGGTGTGATGGCCGATTTAGGCGTGTCGTCACCACAGCTAGATCAGGCAGAACGCGGTTTTAGCTTTATGAAAGATGGCCCGCTTGATATGCGTATGGACAACTCACAAGGCCCGACTGCGGCAGAATGGCTGGTGGATATTGAAGAAGAAGCCTTAGCCAATGTGATTTTTCAATATGGTGAAGAGCGTTATAGCCGCCGTATTGCCAAAGCCATTAAACAGGCGGGTTATATTGAAACTACCGCACAATTGGCTGAAATTGTAAAAGTTGCCCATCCGAAGTGGGAAAAAAACAAACACGCTGCAACACGTACTTTTCAGGCAATTCGTATTGCGATTAATAAAGAATTAGAAGATATTGAAAACTTCTTACCGCAGGCGGTTGAGGTATTAAAACCCGAAGGTCGTTTGGCGGTAATTAGCTTCCATTCTTTGGAAGATCGTTTAATTAAACAGTTTATTCAAAAAGAATCGAGCCTGCCTGAAGATTCGGGTTGGGGCTTGCCACAACAGCAACAAGATACACGTCGATTGAAAAAAATCTCACGTGTGCGTGCCAGTGATGAAGAAGTCAAAGCCAATCCACGCTCACGCAGCGCATGGCTACGTGTTGCAGAACGATTAGCTTGAAAAGGCCAATAATGAAAACTGAAACCGTTGAAAAAAATCAATCTCAAGTGCGACTGAAAAAAATGGTCGCCTATTTTATTTTATTGGCGCTGGTGTTTATCAGCGCGATTATGGTGGTGTTTCAGGTGTTTGAGTATCGGCATGATTATCGTGAGCTGAGTTCTTATATGCGCGAGCGGGATGACTTAAATGCCGAATGGGGGCGTTTGTTAATTGAACAGCAGACCTTTGGTGCAACTGCACAAATTGGCACTCGTGCGGTGACGCAATTGCGCATGTATTCACCGCCTGCACAGCAAACGGTGGTGATTTCTTTGCCTACAACTTCAGCACAACAATAAGGCGAGTTGCACATGGTCGATACGCGCAAAAAGCAAACCCGAAAGAAACAGCAATCGGTAACTGGAAAAAATGCCATTCATGTAGAAATGTGGCGTTTTTACTTAATGTGGGCTGTGGTACTGCTGGTGTTCGTGGCACTGGTGGGACGTGCTTTTTATGTGCAAATTGTGAACCATGACTTTTTACAAAACAAAGCCAATGCCAATATTTTAAGAACAGAAAAGCTCAAAGCTATGCGCGGGGTGATTTATGATCGCCACGGTGTGCCTTTGGCAATTAGTACCCCTGTAATGAAAGTGGTGATTGATCCACGTGATTATTTTGACAATAAAAAGTTGTTTGATGAAATTACCGCAGAGCTGGAAAAAAATCCGACCAGTCGTAAATTGCAGCGTCAATTGCCAGATAAAAACTTGAATTTAGATGAACTTGCCGATGCAGTTGGGATGGATCGCCAAGAACTGAAAAATAAAATGAACGAGCGTCCGCGTTCACGTTATTTGGTTTTACAAAAAGAAGTGCCGCCGCAACAGGCAGAGCTGATTCTAAAACGTAATTTCCAAGGGGTATATACCGAGAAAAACTATAAGCGTTATTACCCGCAGCCACAGCCGAATGCACAAATTATTGGTTTGACCAATAGTGAAGGCACAGGCATTGAAGGCTTGGAAATGCAGCTAAATACCCGCTTGGCAGGCGTGGATGGTGAACAGCAAATCGTGCGCGATAAAAAGGGTAACCGTGTCAAAGACCCAGAAGTGGTGAGAGAGGTTGAACCGGGCGAAAATATTACCCTGAGTATCGACTCACGTTTGCAATACATTATGTATCGTGAATTGACTGCAGCAGGGGTGGCAAATAATGCCCGTTCAGCCACAGCAATTGCGGTAGATGTGAAAACGGGTGAAATTTTGGCGATGACCAGTTGGCCGTCGTATAACCCGAATGACAAAAAAAGTTTGTCCAATAAAGATGCCATGCGTAACCGTGGTGCGGTGGATTCTTTTGAACCGGGTTCGACCATGAAGCCTATGACGGTGGCAATGGCACTGGAAAGTGGCAAATATTCACCGAATACCGTGGTCAATTTAAGTGGTGGTTCAATGCGGGTGGGTAATCATACCATTCGTGATACTCACAATTATGGCTCACTGACTTTGGCGGGAATCATCCAAAAATCGTCAAACGTGGGTGTGGCGAAAATTGCCTTATCTTTACCGTATGCGACCTTGCCGACTTTTTATAAGCGTTTAGGGTTTGGTGCGCGTTCTGCAGTGAAATTTCCGGGTGAAAGTGCAGGTTTAATTTTGCCGCCAAGCAAGTGGAATGTGTCGGAAGTGGCGACCATGTCTTATGGTTATGGTTTGAACGCCACTGTGCTGCAATTGGCAGATGCCTATGCCATGCTTGCCAATAAAGGCGTAAAAATGCCGCTGAGTTTATACAAATTAGAAGAACAGCCTAAAGGCGAACAAATTGTTGATGCTAAAATTGCCGATCAAGTTCTACTGATGATGGAAGCCGTAACGTTACCCGGTGGTACGGCACGTCAAGCCAATATTCCAGGCTATCGGGTTGCAGGTAAAACGGGAACAGCGCATAAACTTCGTGCAGACCGCAAAGGCTATTCACAGACTGAATATCGTGCCTTGTTTGCTGGGGTTGCGCCAGTCAGTGATCCGCGTTTAGCCATGGTTGTCGTGGTGGAAAATCCAACAGGACAGTATTATGGTGGTTTGGTGGCAGCGCCTGTATTTGCTCGTGTGATGCAAGAATCTTTACGTTTAATGAACGTACCTTTAGATAAACCTTTAGAAACTCCCAACATCCAATAACAGGTGACGCATGTCTATCAGCTTTCAAAATATTTATCGCAGTTCCCGCGTTGCAGATTGGATGATACAAGACTTTCAGGGCTTTCAACTCGACAGCCGCCATGTGACAGCAGGGCAAATTTTTATTGCCCTGACCAGTTTGTCGCAGCCTGAAAAAACCGCACAATTTGCACAAGCAGCTTTAGATCAAGGTGCTTTGGCGGTGATTTCGGAAACTGAACTGGCAGTTGCCAATAATTTGGTGGTGCCAGATGTGCGTCAGCGCATGGGACAGTGGCAAAAACAATATTTACAAGCACGACAGCCTGTACCTTTAGCGCGTATGCTTGCAGTCACGGGCACCAATGGTAAAACCACGATTTCCCGCTTAATTGCTGAGTTGTTAATGTTACAAGCCCAACGCTGTGCAGTCATGGGCACCACAGGCAACGGAATTTTGCCTAATTTGGAAGCTTCAACACATACCACTTTAGATGCCTTGCAACTGCAAAATGCTTTATACAGCTATGCACAACAGGGGGCAAAATTTGCCGCAATTGAAGCCAGTTCACATGGTTTGGAGCAAGGGCGCTTAAATGGCTGCGATATTGAAATTGCGGTATATAGCAACCTGAGCCGTGATCATTTGGATTATCACGGTACTTTAGAGGCGTATGCTGCAGCCAAAGCCATGCTGTTTCAGTTTGCCAGTTTAAAAGTTGCAATTGTCAATTTAGATGATGAATATGCTGGGATCATGTTGCAAGCGGCGCAACAGAACCCTGCGCAACCGAAAATTTTGACTTATTCCACGCAGCAAGCGGCAGACTATCAAGTACAGCAGATTGAATACAGTCTGAATGGTGTACGTTTCCATCTACAAACTGCTACGGCAGAATATGTGGTGCAAAGTCCGTTGCTCGGACATTTTAATGTTGAAAACTTGGTCGCGAGTTTAATCGCAGCAGAGCAAGCAGGTTTTGCATTACAGGATTTAATACACACGACTGCACAACTTAAAGGCGCACCGGGGCGTATGCAAGTGTTGCGTGATGCAGAGCGTTTATTTGTGGTGGATTATGCACACACGCCAGATGCCCTAATTCAAGTGTTGCAAACCTTAAAACGCCATGTTAGCGCACAGCTTTGGGCGGTGTTTGGCTGCGGTGGAGATCGGGATCGTGGTAAACGCCCACTGATGACCCAAGCGGCATTGGACTATGCCAATGTTGTGCTTTTGACTTCTGATAACCCGCGTACAGAAGATCCTTTGCAAATTTTTGCCGATATGCAGACAGGTGTCGATTTGTCGGTGGCACAGAGCCATGAAATTCATGATCGTCGTGAAGCGATTAAATATGCAGTCAAACATGCACAGTCAGGCGATATTGTCTTGATTGCAGGCAAAGGTCATGAAAACTATCAAGAAATAGATGGGGTAAGACACTGGTTTGACGATGTGGTTGAAGTGCAATCTGCGATAGATGCACAGCATTGTTCACCTTCTGCTTATCCTGCCCAATAAGGAATTTGTATGCACACTTCCACCACCAGTACCGCAATTTTAGAACCTTGGACTGCCGAACAACTCAAACAGGCAACACAGGGTTATTGGTTCAATGGGCAAGCACCGCAAGGCGAGATTAAACGTATTTTAACCGATTCACGCCATGCTGAAGCAGGCGATGCCTTTTTGGCTTTAAAAGGTGAGCGTTTTGATGCGCATGATTTTGTGGCACAAGTAGCGACTCAGGGCTGTTCTATGGCAATTGTCAGCCAGCCTGTAGACGCAGATATTTGCCAATTGGTCGTGCCTGATACCCGTTTAGCTTTAGGACACTTGGGCGCATTTCGTCGTCAGCAACATCCTCAATTAAAAGTGATTGCGTTAACAGGCAGTAGCGGTAAAACCACCACTAAAGAAATGCTCGGTAGTATTTTGTCACGTTTGGCACCGACTTTAATTACCCGTGGCAACCTGAATAATGACTTGGGTGTGCCGATGATGTTGTTGGAGTTGAATGCAAGCCATCAATATGCAGTGATGGAATTAGGCGCCAGTCATCAAGGTGAAATCGATTACACCTCAAACTTGGTGCAGCCGCAGGTGGCAGGCATTATCAATATTGGTACTGCGCATTTGGGTGAGTTTGGTGGACGTGAGGGCATTTGTCGGGCTAAGTCTGAAATTTATGCACATATTGCCCCACAAGGCACGGCCATTGTCCCTGCTGCCGATGATTTTGCTGAACAGATTCAGCAAGCGGTTCAGTCAGAACAGCGTCTAAGTTTTGGTGCAGGCGGTGATGTATTTGCGACAGACATTCAGTTGCAGCCACAATCGGCAAGTTTTTGTTTAAATACTGCCCAAGGTGTGCGTCAGATTCACTTGCCATTCGCGGGTGAACACAATGTTCAGAATGCTACGGCTGCTGCTACTTTTGCACTGGCAATTGGCGTAAGTTTAGATGATATTGTCGCAGGCTTGGAACAGGCACAGGGGGCAAAAGGCCGTTTGAACTTTATTCAGCAAGGCACACATTTATTCATTGATGACACCTATAATGCCAATCCAACCTCTATGCGTGCTGCAGGCGAAGTCCTTGCACAGCAAACAGGTGTGCGAGTTATGGTCATTGGTGATATTGGTGAGCTGGGCAATAGTGCAGCACAACAGCACTATATGTTGGGGCGTGATTTGGTGTCTATTGGTGGCATCAACTTTGTGGTGGCGGTCGGTGAATTTGCACCTGCGACCCAAGAAGGTGCGCGCAGTACCCAATATGGAAAAAAATTACAGGCTTTTGTCACTCAAGAACAAGCCTTGCCGTTTTTAATTGATCTGGTAAAAACACATCAACCTCAGTCCATGAGTTTCCTATTTAAAGGTTCTCGTTATACCCATATGGAAACGTTGATGGCTGCATTGATGGAGAAAATTTAAATGCTGTTATGGTTATTTGAACAGCTGGCGGGCTATAACAGCTCGTTTCAGGTGGTTCGTTATTTAACATTACGTTCATTACTGAGTGTATTGACTGCGCTTGGCATCGGTTTGGTGCTAGGTCCTGTGATGATTCGTAAACTGCAAGCATTAAAATACGGTCAAGCAGTCAGCTCTTATGCACCTGAGGGGCATGCCAAAAAAATGGGTACGCCAACCATGGGCGGGGTATTAATCCTGCTTTCCATTGGTATTTCGACCCTATTATGGGCAGATTTATCTAACCCTTACGTCTGGATTGTACTGGCGGTTATGGTCATTTTTGGCGCTGTAGGCTGGGCAGATGACTGGATTAAAATTCGCTACAAAGACAATGCGGGTTTGCCTGCGCGTAAAAAATTCTTCTGGACTTCGGTGGCCTCATTGGGTGCGGGTATTGCGTTGTATGTGATTGCAACCCAACAGCCAAATCCTGCACAAACCGCAGATATGCTGGATGTGTTGATTCCATTCTTTAAAGATTTCAGCATTCCATTGTCGTCGATTCCACTCGGTATTGGCTTCATTATCTTTACCTATTTGGTAATTAACGGTGCCTCAAATGCGGTGAACCTGACTGATGGTTTAGATGGTTTGGCAATTATGCCAATCGTGTTGGTTGCGGCAGGTTTGGGCGTCTTTGCCTACTTAGCGGGGGATGTTCGTTTTGCCGATTATCTGCATATCCCTTATGTGAAATATGCGTCTGAGTTGGTGGTAATCTGTGCCGCGATGATTGGAGCAGGCTTAGCCTTCCTGTGGTATAACGCGCATCCTGCACAAGTCTTTATGGGCGATGTCGGCGCATTGTCTTTGGGGGCAATGCTGGGTACGATTGCCGTGATGGTACGTCAGGAAATCGTGTTTGCGATTATGGGTGGGGTGTTTGTAGTTGAAGCAATTTCGGTATTCCTGCAAATTGGTTCACTACGTATGCGCAATAAACGGGTATTCTTAATGGCGCCGTTGCATCACCACTATGAAAAGAAAGGCTGGCGTGAAACTCAAGTGGTGATTCGCTTCTGGATTATCACAATTATGCTGGTGGTTTTAGGTTTAATGACTTTAAAATTACGTTAAGCCTATCCAACCGAAAATTTTAAAAGTCGGCACTCGCCGACTTTTTTATGTGGTTCACTCTGGAGAAAATGATGAATTTGCTGATGTGTCCTGTGTGTCGTCAGGTATTGCAACTGCATGATCGAACGTGGCGTTGTGCCAACAATCACAGCTATGATGTTGCGAAACAAGGCTACGTCAATTTGCATGTGGTGCAGCATAAGCACAGTAAAAATCCGGGGGATACACCTGCTTCGGTGCAGGCACGTCGCGCATTTTTAAGTGCAGGGCATTATGCGCCCTTGCAACAGGCAGTGGTGCAAAAAATTCGCACCTTACGCATCGAAAATTTGTTGGATATTGGCTGTGGTGAAGGCTATTACACCGCTGCCATGCAAGGCGAAGTGTTGCAGTGTGTCGGGGTGGATATTGCCAAGAATGCCGTACAAGTGGCGGCGAAACTGAATCCCGCAGTGACTTGGGTGGTGGGGACAGGGGCAACTTTGCCTGTTTTAGAACATTGTATTGATTTATGTGCAAGCTTGTTTAGCCCAATTCCGCAACAGGAAATTTTACGGGTTTTAAAACCACAAGGCTATTTGTTGGTAGTAACGCCTGCGCCTGAGCATTTATTGGCGATGCGTCAAGCTTTGTTTGAAGAAGTGAAGCCGCATGAACCTGAAAAATTTATCGCTCAATTACAAGATGCCTTTGATTTAGTCGATGCTAGCGTGGTGGAAACGCCGTTGCAGCTCAATCAAAGCGATTTAAATCATTTAATTGCCATGACACCTTATGCTTACAAAGCCAAAGCAGAGCGTCGTCAGACCTTGGAACAACAAACCCAATTTGATGTGACAGCACAGCATCAAATTTATCTGTTTCAGAAAAAGTAAGTTTGAGTGCTTCTGTCAAACTCATACTTTTGAAAAACTGACTGTCAGTAAAGTTTAAGTTGTACCCATAAAAAAGCCCTTATTTTTGTAAATGAGGGCTTTTTTCTGACTGCTTATCTGCGGTTATAAGACTTCATCAATTAAGTTTTCTAATGCATCGGGAGCAGGTTTGGCTGCATTGGGTTTAGCAGGGTTGTTGCTTGGCGCTTGCATGGCAGGCGGTGCAGCATTGTCAGGAATTAACACTTCCTCGCCTGGTAAGTCGTCAAAATCACGCTCAGGCGCGCGTACTGGTGCTGCAGGTGCAGGTCGATACAATGGTCGTGCCAATGGCGGTGAAGCACGATAATCCTGCTGTTGTTCTGCGCTCATTTGATTGAGTTCACGCTGTGGCGCTTTGGCTTTGCTGTCCAAACTGACCCAAGCTTCAGGTGTGCCTTTGAGTGCATTACCCATAAAGTCTGTCCAAATTGGCAGCGCTGCGATACCACCGTATTCACGACGTCCTAAAGTGGTCGGTTGGTCAAAGCCGACCCAAGCTACGGTCACCAGTTTGCCGTTGAAACCTGCGAACCAAGCGTCTTTTGCATCGTTGGTGGTTCCTGTTTTACCGCCAATATCACCACGACCAATTCTGAGCGCAGCACGTCCAGTACCATGTTGAATTACGTCACGTAAAATATTGGACATATCATACGCCGAGCTAGATTTTAAAATACGTTGTGCCTGTTTGTACTGACTACGCTCTGCCAATAAGTTCGGATATTGTTCAGCTTGTGCCAGTTTTTTATTGGTCACTTCAATCACTTCATCATCTGGTGTGGTGGCTTCGGCGCTTTCAGTCGTTTGTTCTTTGGAATTAATACAAGCAATACACGCATATTCAGGATTGGCTTGATAAATCACCTTGCCATAAGCATCTTCAATACGGTTAATGAAGTGCGGTTGAATACGGTAACCACCGTTGGCAAAAGTGGCATAGCCCGTTGCCATTTGAATAGGCAAAACTTGTGGTGTACCCAATGCAATGGTGTAGTTACGCGGAATCTGATCTTCCTGCAAACCAAAATCCATGAATAGTTGGCGGGTACGCTCAATACCGACTTCTTGTAATAAGCGTACCGAAACCGTGTTACGAGATAAATAGAGAGCACGACGTAACGGAATCATGCCTAAATGGCGACCATCGGAGTTACGTGGTGACCATTTACCAATGGTGATTGGACTGTCATTGACCATGGTGTGTGGCGTCATACCACGCTCTAAAGCCAGAGCATACACAAAAGGTTTGATGGTGGAACCCGGTTGACGCCAACCTTGTAAAGTACGGTTGAACTTAGATTGATAGAAGTTGTATCCACCGACCAACGCTTCAATGGCGCCATTATTTGGGTTAATTGCGACCAATTGACCTTGCACTTTCGGTACTTGTACCAATGACCAAGCGGTTTTATTTTCATTTGGACGTAAACGGACAATATCTTTGACTTTTACAATCTGTGCCGCACGACTTGGCGCATTGCCTACACTGTTGGCATTGCGATAGGGGCGCGCCCAAGACATACCTGACCATGGTACAGTAACTGTTGTGCCATCTTGCATTAACGCTTCAAAAGAATTATTCAGCACTTTGCTGACTTGCGCAGGGTAGGTGTTGGCATAAGCACGAAACTCATTCAGCGGTTTGTCGTGTGCCTCTGCACCACGCCAGCCGTGGCGACGGTCATAGGCTTCTAAGCCTTCTTGTACCGCCTGTTCTGCATACATCTGACGTTTGCTGTCTACCGTGGTGTAAACTTTATAGCCCGAATCAACCGCTTGTTCGCCAAATTTACTAACCAGTTCAGCACGCACCATTTCCCCAATATACGGATGTTTATTGCTGATGCTGCGGTCTGGCATATCTAAATTAATGGGTTCAGCAATGGCTTTTTGATATTCATTTTGATTGATATAGCCCAGTTGCAGCATACGTCCCAAAATCCAGTTGCGACGCTCCAAAGCACGTTCAGGATTCACCACAGGATTGTAGCGCGAAGGTGCTTTAGGTAGGCCTGCAATCATCGCCATTTGTGCAATCGACAGCTCTTCTAAGCTTTTGTTGTAATAAATTTTGGCAGCTGCCGCGATGCCATAGGCATTTTTACCCAAAAAGATTTTATTGACGTATAAAGTCAAAATTTCTTCTTTGCTCAGGTTCTGTTCAATTTTACGCGCTAAAAAGATTTCGGTGAGTTTACGCTTTAAAGTACGATCAGGGCTGAGATAATAGTTTTTTGCCACTTGCATGGTAATGGTTGAGCCGCCAGTTTGTACATTGGAGCCTGTTACCGCCTCGCTCAACGCGCGCCCTAAGCCTTTGAAGCTAATCCCACTGTGTTCAAAAAAGGCAGAATCTTCTGCAGCTAAGAATGCAAAAATGAATTTTTCAGGAATATGTTCATAATCGACAGGCACAGAAAGCTTGCCGCCATACTCGGCAATTAGCTCATTATCGGCACTATAAACCTGTAATGGTTTTAATAATGGCGCTTTTTTTAAGGTGGTCATTTCTGGCAAAGATGGGGCAATATAGAGATACATGCCATAGAAACCCATCGGTATTGCGACCAAAATTATAATTATGATCAAAAAAAATGGATGAACACGACCCGAACAAGATAGCTTTTTCATAACAAGTGCGTTTTAATAAGCGCTAATAGCAAACTAATTGCTGGTCAGTATAGCGAGTAGATTTACGGATTGTTAGATGAATTATTGTATCCGTAAAAAATTATAGACCAGCGCGGATTAGTAGGTTAAATTTTTTTGGGGATAAAAAAATAATAGGAATGGTACTATTGTGCGTAGGTTATATCGTAAGCCAAGTAAGGGGTTAATAGGTGTAGATATTAGTTCTACTTCTGTTAAGTTATTAGAACTCTCTGTTAAGAATGGTAGATACTGGGTCGAGAGCTATGCGCTGGTCCCACTTCCAGAAGGCAGTGTGGTTGAAAAAAACATTCTCAATCCAGAAGCAGTCGGGGATGCGCTTGAACGTGCATTGAACTTAGCAAACACGCAATCTACATCTGCAGCATTAGCAATTCCAACCTCAATGGTGATTACCAAAATCATTGAAATGGATGCAGATATGACTAGCGATGAGCGTGAAGTTCAAATTCGTATGGACGCCGAGCAATATATTCCATTCCCATTAGATGAAGTCAGCCTAGACTTTGAAGTCCAACCAGACCGTTTAGCCAATCCAAACCGAGTCAATGTGTTACTGGTTGCAACACGTTTAGAAAACGTAGAAGCACGAGTAGAAGCATTGGAGTTGGGCGGCTTGACAGCCAAAATTGCCGATGTCGAAAGTTTTGCCATCGAAAATGCCTTTAAAGTGTTCTCCGATACCCTGCCAATGGGTGTGAACACCATTGGTATTTTGGATATTGGTCATACCATGACCACCTTGTCGGTACTGCAAAATAACAAAATTATTTATACCCGCGAGCAAACCTTTGGCGGTAAGCAGCTGACACAAGAAATTCAAAACCGTTATGGTTTGTCGTATGAAGAAGCAGGGCGTGCGAAAAAAAGCCGTACTTTGCCAGATGACTACGATGTAGAGGTGCTCGAACCGTTCTTAGAAGCGGTGGTGCAACAAGCGGCACGTTCATTGCAGTTCTTTTTCTCATCTTCACAATTTAACGAAATTGATCACATTTTATTGGCAGGGGGGAATGCCAATATTCCAGGTCTTGCGAAGTTGTTGCAGCAAAAACTGGGCTACCGTGTGACCATTGCCAATCCATTCTTACAAATGGGCTTCTCTCCACAAATCGACATTAAAAGAATTGAAAGTGATGCGCCGTCATTGATGGTGGCATGTGGTTTAGCAATGAGGAGTTTTGATTAATGGCAAAGATTAACTTACTCCCTTGGCGCGATGAGCTAAGAGAAAAACGTAAAAAAGAATTTATTGTATTTTGTATTGCAGCGGCTGCTGTTGGGGTGTTATTGGTGGCTTTGGCGTGGTTCTTCTACAACGCGAAGTTACAAGATCAAGAACAAGCCAATCAATTGGTGATCAGTACCAACCAAAACCTAGATGTACAATTAAAATCTTTAGAAGGCTTGCAAGAACAGCGTAATGCCATTGTTGAGCGCATGAAGCTTATTCAGGGCTTACAAAGTCAGCGTCCAATTGCCGTGCGTTTGGTGGATGAATTGGTGCGTGTGACACCAAGCAATATGTACTTAACCAAAGTGAGCCGTACAGGCAATAAATTCACTTTTGAGGGCAAGGCTGAAAGTCCAAATACGGTGGCTGAATTCTTGCGTAATTTGGAAGCATCGCCGTGGTATCGCAATGCATTTATGAATTCATTCTTAGCTAAAGAAGAAAATAAAGATAAAGCACCAAGCTCTGTGGTTCCTCGTGTAGAGGAAAGTTACGGTACTTTTGTAGTGACTTCAGATTTAGAAGAAATTGCAATTCCAGTAACACCAACAGAATCTAATTCAACATCAGCAGCGGGGGCAGCACAATGAGTCTCGATGAATTTGATGAAGTAAATCAGGATGCTGCTGTTGCTCCGAAAAAGAAAATGACAGTTGAAAAGTTTTTTCAACAGTTCAATACCCTAGATCCTAACAATTATGGTGCTTGGCCACTTTCGGTCAAAATTACCTGCTGGATTTTTATTATTTTCCTGATTCTAGCTTTAGGTTACTTTGTCGTAATCAAGCCAAAGTTAGATGCCATTGCAGCAGCACATACACAAGAACAAAACTTGTTAAATGAGTTCCGTGAAAAAGATTCTAAATTGCGTAATTTGCAGCAATACCAAGCGCAATTACAAGAAATGGAAGCGAACTTTAACCAACAACTTGAACAATTGCCAAAAGAAACTGAAATTCCAGGTTTAGTTGAAGATATTAACGTCACAGGCGTGAATTCAGGTTTGAAGTTTAAAAACATTCGTTTAGAGAACGAAATTAAACAAGAGTTCTTTATTGAACAGCCAATTTCAATTGAAGCGACAGGCGATTATCATGCCTTTGGTTCATTCGTAAGCGGTACAGCAGCATTGCCACGTATTGTGACCATGCACGACTTTGAAATTGTGGCGACTGAAAATAAAGACAAGAAAACCGATATTCCGCAAGTGACCTATAAAGCACAAGCAAAAACTTATCGTTATGTCGGCAGTGCAGATGCACAAACCGCGGGTAATGCTGGAGGAGCGAAATAATGAAAATTGAAAAGCTTTCGTTGGCTCTGATGGTAACTTTGTTGATGGTGGGATGTGATTCACGGATTGATGCAGTCAATGCACAAATGGCTGAAATTCGTAATCAGCCACCACTACCCATTGAACCTGCACCTGTGTTTGAGCCTGCACCAACCTTTAACTATGCAGCACACCAGCTCAAAAGCCCATTTATGCCAAGTTCATTGGCGGCAGAGCTTAAAATTATGGCAGGGAAGCGCGTTTATCCGAACCTTGCTCGCCAGTTACAACCACTGGAAAATTACGCACTTGAGTCACTGACTATGAAAGGCAGTATGCGTCAAAATGGTCAAATTTTGGCATTGATTCAAACACCTGATGGTGAAATTGAGCGTATCCAGCGTGGTAGCTATATGGGGGTAAATCATGGTCGTGTGGTGAATATTACACCTACACAAATTGATTTAATCGAAATTATTCCAGATGGTCGTGAAGGTTATGTAGAACGTCCAAGAAGTTTAGTTTTAATTGGGCCTGCGCCATAAATTAAAGGAATAAAAATGAATAACAGTGTGAAAGATTTTATTTTTGGGGATGGTAATACAATGAACAATTTGTTCCGTCAGTTTTCAATGGGCGCAGTCGCAATGGCAGTGATGCAAGTTGCCAATGCCCAAGTCAGCATTACCAACATCGTACCCATGCAAATTCCGGGACAGGGCACCGAAATTCGTGTCATGTTTAATGGTTTGCCACCTCAACCTGCAGCATATCAGCTGGAACAACCTTCCCGCTTGATTTTAGATTTTGATAAAGCGCAACAAACGCTTAAGCAAAACAGCGTTGCAGTCGCGACCAAAGAAGCCAGCTCTGTAGAGGTAAGCTCAGATGCACAGCGTTCACGTTTAACTGTGAACTTGGCCGATGCGGGCGCATTTACCACGCGTGTTGAAGGCAACACCTTTATTTTAAAAATCAACTCAACAACGGCAACCCCTGTGGCTGCCGTGACTGCCCAACGTAGTGCGCAAGGTGTATCCAATATTGGTTTCCAGCGTGGCGGTGAAGGCGAAGGTCAGGTGGTGATTGATCTACTCGGTAGCAATACGCCTGTAGATGTGCAGCAGCAAGGCAGCAAAATTGTGGTGCGTACTTTAGGCAATAAAGTACCAACACATTTGGCACGCCGTTTAAATGTAAATGATTTTGCAACACCTGTGTCGACCATTGATGCACACAATGATGGCAGCAATGGCGTGATTACCATTCAGGCTGCGGGCAGCTATGAATATATGGCATATCAGGCAGAAGACAAGCTAACCATCAGCTTAAAACGCCCTGTCGATAAAAACCCGTTTAAACCGCGTGCAGCGCAAAGCTATACAGGCAAAAAGATTTCACTGGATTTCCAAGACATCGAAGTGCGTCGTGTATTGCAGTTATTGGCTGATTTCACAGGCATTAACATGGTGGCAGCAGACACTGTGCAAGGCAACATTACCTTACGTTTAAAAGATGTACCTTGGGATCAGGCTTTAGATATTATCCTGAAAACCAAAAACTTAGATAAGCGTCGTAATGGCAACGTGATTTGGATTGCACCTGTTTCTGAATTGATTAAAGCCGAAGAAGAAGAAGCCAAAGCGATTGCGCAAAGTGTGAAACTGGCGCCACTACAAACTGAATATATTCAATTGAACTATGCCAAAGCGGCAGATATTGAAAAACTAATTACGCAAGGCAAGAATGCATCACGTGGTGGTTCAAATACCAATACAGGTACTGATCCATTAGGCGATAGCGTTGGTAGCTTGTTGAGTCCACGCGGTACAGTGTCGGTAGATCCACGTACCAATACCTTAATCATCAACGATACATCGGCAAAAATTGATCAGATTCGTCAAATGATTGATTTGCTAGATGTATCTGTGAAGCAGGTGATGATTGAAGCACGTATTGTTCGTGCAACCACAGATTTCACCAAGGAAATGGGGGTGAAGTGGGGCATCTTGTCACAAGGGATTACCAACAATAACCACTTGTTGGTGGGTGGTAGCGATACGACTTTGTGGAACTTACGTGAACCAGAAAAAAATGATGATTTAGGTGGTTGGAAGTACGAAATTGAACGGCCACAAAACTTGAATGTCGATTTAGGTGTGACCAGTCCAGGTGCCAGCCGTATTGCATTTGGTTTAATCAGCTTGTCTGACTTTATGCTCGATTTGGAGTTGTCGGCATTACAAGCAGATGGTTACGGTGAAGTGATTTCGACACCAAAAGTTCTGACTGCAGATAAGCAAAATGCCAAAGTGGCATCGGGTACGCAAATTCCGTATCAATCTTCTGAAGGTGGTGGTGTCAATGCCGTATCTACTACAGAATTCATTGATGCGACTTTAAGTTTGGATGTGACCCCAAGTATCACGCCTGACGGTAAAGTCCAAATGCAATTAAATATCACCAGTGACTCACCAGGTGCACCTACACCTACAGGTCAGCTCACCATTAACAAGAACGCGGTGAATACCAACGTTTTGGTAGATAATGGTGAAACTGTGGTCTTGGGTGGTATTTTTGAGCAACAAACGGCTAACTCACAAACCAAAGTTCCATTCTTGGGCGATATTCCTTATATCGGACGTTTATTCCGTAAAGATATCAAGTCGGACAACAAACGTGAGTTGCTGATTTTTGTTACACCACGAATTGTTAATGACAGTGTTTCAAGAAATCATTAATATATTTTCAATTTAAACAAAATTTATAGGTGACTCCTTGCTAAGCAAAGAGTTTGACACCCTACCAAATATCTATTTGGTAGGGCCGATGGGGGCAGGCAAGACCACTGTAGGACGCCATTTGGCGGAATTGTTAGGGCGTGAATTTCTAGATAGTGATCATGAAATTGAACGCAAAACTGGCGCTACGATCCCTTGGATCTTTGAAAAAGAAGGTGAACAAGGGTTTCGTAGTCGTGAAACAGCGGTTATTGATGAGTTAACCACACGGCATAAACTTGTACTTGCTACAGGTGGCGGCGCGGTGACTCAAGCCCCGAATCGAGACTTCTTAAAACAACGTGGTATTGTTGTTTATCTATATACCCCTGTCGAAATTCAACTTCAGCGAACCTATCGCGATAAAAACCGTCCTTTACTTCAAGTCGAAAACCCCGAACAAAGATTACGTGATTTGCTTGCAGTGCGTGATCCGTTGTATCGTGAGGTGGCGCATTATATTATTGAAACCAATCAGGGTGCTGCGCGAGATTTGGCGCAAAAAATCTTAAATACGATTGTTTCAGAGCAAATATCTTAGGTAGAAAGCGACTTTTTCATGCAGACTTTACACGTTGAACTCGGCGATCGCCGTTACCCTATTTTTATTGGCAGTGATCTTCAGCCCCAAGAATTACTTGCACTTTATATTAAAGGTCAGCAAGTCATGATAGTGACCAATACCACGGTTGCACCTTTGTATTTAAGTCACTATGTGACGGCTGTTGAAGCACTTGGTAAGAAAGTGGCAACCTGTATTTTGCCTGATGGAGAAAAATACAAAGATATTCAGCATCTCACTCTTATTTTTGATGCCTTGCTGGAAGCTGGTTTTAACCGTGATTGTACGGTGCTGGCTTTGGGCGGTGGCGTGATTGGCGATATGGCAGGTTTTGCTTCGGCAAGTTTTCAGCGTGGAGTGTACTTCATTCAAGTACCGACCACTTTATTGTCGCAGGTCGATTCCAGTGTCGGTGGCAAAACAGGGATTAATCATCCGCTGGGTAAAAACATGATTGGTGCATTTCAGCAGCCCCAAGTGGTGTTGGCAGATATGTCGCAACTGAATACTTTACCTGAGCGTGAGTTGTCTGCAGGCCTAGCCGAAGTCATTAAATATGCGCTTTTGGGTGATGTCGAGTTTCTAGAATGGCTTGAAACGCACATGGAAGCATTAGTGGCGCGTGATCCTGCTGTACTGGCAGAAGCGGTATATCGTTCATGTGCACATAAAGCGCGTATTGTTGCCAATGATGAAAAAGAGCAAGGTGAACGCGCTTTATTGAATCTTGGGCATACTTTTGGGCACGCAATTGAATCTTATTTGGGTTATGGTGAATGGTTACACGGTGAAGCTGTTGCGACAGGGATGGTAATGGCAGCCGATTTATCACAGCGTATGGGCTGGATTTCTGCCGAAGATGTAGAGCGTACAAAAAATATCATTTCTCGTGCCAATTTACCGATAGTATGTCCGCAAATTCCACTGGATCAGTTTTTGGCTTATATGGCACACGATAAAAAAGTGCTGAATGGTCAATTACGTTTGGTGCTCATGAAGCAATTGGGTCAAGCCATCATCACCAAAGAGTTTGACTTAGAATTGATGAAACAGGCGATTTTAGCCAATCAAGCATAAAAGGCAGCATATGACAGCACTGCGTACACACTGGCAAAAAATTCAACAGTCAATTTGGTTGCTGGGCGCGGTGCTGTGTTTATTGGCGGCACTGATTTTTTGGGCGATGACTGACCGTGAAGAACTGGTTGAAATTGAAAAACAACCAGAGTCTGAAATTGAATTACAAATTCAACCCGAAAAGGTTGCTGCAACCACCTATTTGGGTGGTTTGCAAGAAGAAGTCCGCCCTTTGGAACTCACCACGCGTTTAACAGCTTCTGGTTTGCATGAGGCTGAATATCGCGGTACTAAATTTATTCAGGAACAAAAAAATAACAGCACGATTGAACTGTTTCGGGTCAATGATGAAAACATCATTAAAAGTTTTATTAAAAAGCAAACAGATCGGAGCAAGCTGTTTTATATTCGTTTAAGCGGTGAGGGGCAGGCTGAACAATATGTGATGTTATATGGCAGTTTTGGCAATAAACGCGAAGCCGCACAAACCTTGACCGCATTGCCATTTAAATTTCCTGAAACGATTCAGCCTGTTGTGGTACAATTTGCTGACTATCGTCCTTATGTCAATGATTTAGGTGCAGATGAAATGGGGCTGAGCACCAAGTTATATGCGGTAAATTTACGTCCAGCAGCTGTGCCTAAAATAGATGAAAGTGCTTTGGCACGTCCACCTGCAACCACAACGACTGCACCGACTACGCAGGCAGTTGCACCGCAAAATAGTACCACCAGCACTACAATTACCCGCCGTGATCAGGAGGGTAATGTCGTTGATGTACAAAAATCACAAAGTGGTACAGCACCTGCTCAGCCAGATGCACCTGAACCTGAAGTGCGCGATCCTTTTAACTAATCATAAACACTTCCAATATTCTTTTAGCTTCATTTTAGTCATTCAAACCATCGCTTGCCTTTATTTGTTCTATTCTTTTTGTCTATGATTCGCATTGAGCTATTCTGGCTCAGTTGCACCAATTTGATCTAAAAATACTATTCTTCTCATACATAAATGCGTTCTAAAATGGCGCAGCATGGTGTATAAAAATAATGAAGTGCACAAAAACAGTGCGAATTTGACTTAAAAATGTGATTTTATTTTACATTTATGCGGTGAATGCTGAAATTTGGTTATGGTTGAATAAAAAAATAAAGTTGGCATTGTTTTTGCTTTTATTGGTGCGTGAATTGAGTTGTTGTCCCTATTTTGGCGCAAAAAATTCAATGATTGTGCGAAACTGTCAAATTTGCCTGCTACATTCAAGTGTAAAAGTTGCGTAAATGAGAGATAGGTCATTTACTCTAAGTTGATGTTTAGAGTTGTAAATTGAGTTAAATCGCAAAAACAGATTGTTTAATTGGCCCAATTGGGCAAGTAAAAGAAGGGTACGCTATGCACATGCCATCGCCTAATACTGTAGCTCCCGCTCAAGGTTTATACCAACCGGATGAGTTTAAAGATAACTGTGGTTTCGGTTTAATTGCCCATATGCAGGGTGATGCAAGCCATGATCTCGTCAAGACAGCCATTCATAGTTTAAGTTGCATGACCCACCGTGGTGGTATTGCCGCAGACGGTAAAACGGGCGATGGATGTGGTTTGCTGTTGGCAATGCCAAAGCAATTTTTCCGTGAAGAAGCAAAACGCTTAAGTGACATTACCCTGAGCGAAATTTTTGCAGTGGGTACAGTATTTCTGAACCTAGACCCTGCTTTGGCGACACATGCTAAAAATATCCTGACCAAAGAAATTGAAGCAGAAGGCTGTAAAGTTTTGGCTTGGCGTGTGGTGCCAACCAATAATGAGGCATTGGGCGAAATCGCCATGCAGTCTTTGCCTGCGTTTGAGCAAATTATTGTCAATTGCCCATTGGGTGTGACTGAAGTTGAATTCAACCGCAAGTTATTCTTGGCGCGTCGTCGTGCCGAGCAGCAATTGACTGCCGATCCATATTTTTATGTGACCACGCTATGCTCAACCGTGATCAGCTATAAAGGTTTGATGATGCCTGCAGCGATTGCAGACTTTTATACCGACCTTGCCGATGAACGTCTGGCATCACATATTGTGGTGTTCCACCAGCGCTTCTCGACCAATACTTTGCCACGTTGGCCGTTGGCGCAGCCGTTCCGTTATTTAGCACACAATGGTGAAATCAACACCATTACCGCCAACCGTAACTGGGCAATGGCACGTACCCCAAAATTTGAAAATCCATTATTGCCAGGTTTGACAGAGCTAAACCCAATTGTAAACCGTACAGGTTCAGACTCCTCAAGCTTAGACAATATGCTGGAAATTCTGGTGGGTGGCGGAATGGATTTATTCCGTGCCTTACGCATGTTGGTTCCGCCTGCATGGCAGAACGTCGAAACCATTGATGCCGATTTACGCGCCTTCTATGAATTTAACTCTAAACACATGGAAGCGTGGGATGGTCCTGCAGGTTTGGTGATTCAGGATGGTCGTCATGCCATCTGTATGTTAGACCGTAATGGCTTACGTCCTGCACGTTGGGTGATCACTAAAAATGGCTACATCACTTTGGCCTCTGAAATTGGGGTGTGGGGTTATGAACCTGAAGATGTAATTTCTAAAGGACGTGTTGGCCCAGGGCAAATTTTGGTGGTGGATACCTTTACTGGCAAAGTGCTCGATACGCAGGATGTAAATAACCATCTGAAAAGAATGCGTCCTTACCGTGAATGGTTACGTGAAAATTCAATCCGTTTACAAGGTAGCCCAGAGCTTGAAGAATATTTGTGTGATCAGGGTTTAAAAGGTGATGCCTTAAAAGCCGCACAAAAAATGTTTATGGTGACCTTTGAAGAGCGTGATCAATTATTGCGTCCAATTGCAGAAAGTGGTCAAGAAGCCGTGGGTTCTATGGGTGATGATACGCCAATGGCAGTATTGTCGCGCCAGGTACGCCATGTGTCGGATTATTTCCGTCAGCAGTTTGCGCAGGTGACCAATCCACCGATTGACCCATTGCGTGAATCGATCGTGATGTCTTTGGAAACCTGTTTAGGGCGTGAACAAAACGTATTTGAGCAAGGTCCAGAACATGCAGACCGCTTGATTATCTCAAGCCCTGTGTTGACCAACTCCAAAATGCACCAAATTCGCACTTTGGGTCGTAAAGGCTATGAAATTGCCGACATCGACCTGAACTATGCCGAAAGCGAAGGTTTGCAAGCTGCAATTCAACGGATTTGCGAAACTGCTGCACAAGCGGTGCGTGAGGGTAAAACTTTATTGGTACTCACCGATAAAAAAATCCGTGAAGGTTACTTGCCTGCCAATGCGGTCATGGCGACTGGTGCGGTGCATCACTACTTAATACAAGTCGGTTTACGTACCGATGCCAACATTATTGTGGAAACAGGCTTTGCCCGCGATCCGCACCAATTTGCAGTATTGCTCGGTTTTGGTGCAACTGCGGTGTATCCATATTTGGCTTATGATGTGATCAATGACTTGATTGCCAAAGGCGAGTTATTGGGCGATCCAGTCTATGCGCAAAGCAATTTCCGCAAAGGCATTGAAAAAGGCTTGCTCAAAGTTCTGTCTAAAATGGGTATTTCAACTGTAGCGTCTTACCGTGGTGGTCAGTTGTTTGAAGCGGTGGGTTTGTCTGCTGAAGTGGTGAATACTTGCTTTATTGGTGTGCCAAGCCGTATTCAGGGGGCTACCTTTTCCGACCTTGAAAATGATCAGAAAAAACTGGCAGACACTGCATGGAAATCACGTAAACCAATTGATCAGGGCGGTTTGCTGAAATTTGTATTTGGCAAGGAATACCATGCCTTTAACCCAGATGTGATCAATGCCTTACATAAAGCGGTGCGTTCAGGCAATTATGCAGATTTTAAAGAATATGCAGAAATCGTGAATAATCGCCCAATCGCAACCATTCGTGATCTATTCAAGTTAAAAACAGACAATTCCATTGCCTTAGATCAAGTGGAGTCGGTTGAGCAAATTTTGCCGCGTTTTGACTCTGCGGGGATGTCTTTGGGGGCTTTGTCGCCGGAAGCGCATGAAGCGATTGCGATTGCCATGAACACTATTGGTGGGCGTTCAAACTCAGGTGAGGGCGGTGAAGACCCTGCGCGTTATGGCACGATTCGTAACTCGAAAATCAAACAGATTGCTTCGGGACGTTTTGGGGTAACACCTGCTTACTTAACCTCTGCAGAAGTGTTGCAGATTAAAGTGGCGCAGGGAGCAAAACCAGGCGAGGGTGGTCAGTTACCTGGCGGTAAAGTGAATGGCTTGATTGCACGTTTGCGTTACTCTGTGCCAGGTGTAACTTTGATTTCACCACCACCACACCACGATATTTATTCGATTGAAGACTTGTCACAATTGATTTTTGATTTAAAACAAGTCAATCCGCAGGCTATGGTATCGGTCAAGTTGGTATCTGAACCAGGCGTGGGGACCATTGCAGCAGGTGTAGCCAAAGCCTATGCCGACTTCATTACCATCTCGGGTTATGATGGCGGTACCGCAGCATCGCCACTGTCATCTATTCACCATGCAGGTTCGCCGTGGGAGTTGGGTTTAAGTGAGGCGCATCAGGCATTACGTGTGAATGACTTGCGTGGCAAAGTTCGTGTGCAAACCGATGGTGGCTTAAAAACTGGTTTAGATGTGGTGAAAGCGGCAATTTTAGGTGCGGAAAGCTTCGGCTTTGGTTCAACCCCAATGATTGCCTTAGGTTGTAAATACTTACGTATTTGCCACTTAAATAACTGTGCAACTGGGGTAGCAACTCAACAAGATCATTTGCGTCAGGAACACTATATTGGTGAACCACAAATGCTGATCAACTTCTTCACTTTCATTGCAGAAGAAACCCGTGAATGGTTAGCTGCACTGGGTGTTGCGAGCTTGAAAGACTTGATTGGTCGTACCGACTTGCTAGAAATTTTACCGGGTGAAACCGAAAAACATGCGCACTTGGATTTAAGTGCCTTGTTGGAATCGCACCCTGCGGCAGAAGGCAAAGCACAATATTGTCAGGTTGAAGGCAATGCACCATTTGACAAAGGCGTCTTGGCTGAAAAAATGATTGCAGAAATGTTGCCTGCAATTGAAGCAGGTACAGGGGGCGAATATTACTTTAATGTGAGCAACTGTGACCGTTCAATTGGTGCGCGTATTTCAGGTGAAATTGCCCGTCGTTATGGTAACTTGAGCATGGAACATCATCCTGTCAAATTGAACCTTACGGGTACTGCGGGACAATCTTTAGGTGTTTGGAATGCAGGTGGTTTGCATATCAAACTTGAGGGCGATGCCAATGACTATGTGGGTAAAGGCATGGCGGGGGGACGTATTTCCATCTTCCCACCAAAAGGTTCGCCATTCCAAACTCAAAACACAGCCATTATTGGTAATACCTGCCTCTATGGTGCAACTGGTGGTAAATTATTTGCTGCGGGCACTGCGGGCGAGCGCTTTGCGGTGCGTAACTCGGGCGCGTTTGCGGTAATTGAAGGTGCAGGCGACCACTGCTGTGAATATATGACTGGCGGGATTGTAACGGTATTGGGCAAAGTGGGACACAACTTTGGTGCGGGTATGACAGGTGGTTTTGCCTATGTACTCGATTTGGACAATGACTTTGTAGATCGTTACAACCACGAACTGATTGAGCTGAATCGTATTTCGACTGAAGCGATGGAAGAACATAAAGCATTCTTAGGACGTATTTTAGATGAACATATTGCCGAAACAGGCAGTGCGTGGGCGTATAAGATCCGTCATGAGTTTGATTTCTATAGCCGTAAATTCTGGTTGGTGAAACCAAAAGCTGCAAACTTGCAGACTTTGTTGAAAACCACCCAAGCAGATCCACAATAATCCACGACTCAGCATTCGGCAGGTGTGGATAACTTTCGACTTATACCCAGTGTAAATGTCGCGTTATCCACATCCACCTACGGAGAAAGACATGGCAGAACGCCTACATAATGACTTTCAATTTCTGGATGTAGCACGCCAAGATCCAGAGAAAAAAGATCTCGATGTCCGCAAAAATGAGTTTGTGGAAATTTATAAACCGTTTACTGCAGAAGTGGCAGCTAATCAGACCCATCGTTGTTTGGGCTGTGGTAACCCGTACTGTGAATGGAAATGCCCTGTGCATAACTACATTCCGAATTGGCTCAAACTAATTTCGGAAGGTCGTATTTTTCAGGCAGCAGAGTTGTGTCATCAAACCAATACCTTGCCTGAAGTCTGTGGACGTGTTTGTCCGCAAGACCGTTTGTGTGAAGGCGCATGTACTTTAAATGATGGTTTTGGTGCAGTCACCATTGGCAATGCCGAAAAGTACATCAACGATACAGCTTTTGCCTTGGGCTGGCGTCCAGACATGTCGCATGTGAAATGGACAGATAAAAAAGTGGCGATTATTGGCGCAGGCCCTGCAGGTTTAGGCTGTGCCGATATCTTGGTGCGTAATGGCGTTAAACCGGTAGTCTTTGACAAACGCCCTGAAATTGGTGGCTTGCTCACCTTTGGTATTCCAGAATTTAAAATGGAAAAAGACGTAATGAAACGCCGCCGTGAAATTTTTTCGGGCATGGGTGTCGAATTCCGTTTAAATACCGAAATTGGTACAGATATCACGATTGAACAATTGCTTGCAGATTACGATGCCGTGTTCATGGGCATGGGCACTTATACCTATATGAAAGGTGGATTTGCTGGTGAAGATTTAGATGGTGTTTATGATGCGCTGGATTTCTTGATTGCCAATGTCAACCGTTGCCAAGGCTGGGAAAAAGACCCTGCAGAATACATCAGTGTTGAAGGCAAAAAAGTGATTGTACTGGGTGGTGGGGATACTGCCATGGACTGTAACCGTACTTCTATTCGTCAAGGTGCGCAGCAAGTCACTTGTGCCTATCGTCGTGATGAAGCCAATATGCCAGGTTCACGTCGTGAAGTGACCAATGCCCGTGAAGAAGGGGTGAGCTTCTTGTTTAACCGTCAACCAATTGAAATTGTAGGTGAAAATGGCAAGGTTACAGGTGTAAAAGTGGTGACAACTCAATTGGGTGAGCCAGACAGCCGTGGCCGTCGCAGCCCAGAGCCTGTACCGGGTTCCGAAGAAGTTTTAGCTGCAGATGCGGTATTGCTTGCTTTTGGTTTCCGTGCTAGTCCTGCAGATTGGTTTGCCTCTGCCAATGTTGGGGTAGACGGTTCAGGTCGTGTAGTGGCAGCAGAACAGCAAACATTTAAGTTCCAAACGTCAAACCCGAAAATTTTTGCAGGGGGCGATATGGTGCGTGGTTCTGATTTGGTCGTGACCGCAATTTGGGAAGGTCGTCAGGCGGCAGAAGGTATTTTAGATTATTTAGAGGTCTAAACGAGTTTGTTTTGCTTAGATCTAGAAAGGGCTGAGTTTTAAGGAATTCAGTCCTTTTTTATTGGATATTTTATCTAGCTCATCTTCTTGTGGAATTTATTGCCATTCCTGATTCATATAAGGTTTAAGAGCTGAAACTTCAATATCAATTCAATCTGCTGTACAAGGTTATTGTTGGATGTAAACAGTTTGGTGATTCGCTCGATTAAACAAAATACACAAACAGGTCAGAATTTCACGTTAGAATGAAATCATTTCATACAAATACAAAGAAAATTTAGAGGTTAATTTATGAATTTCACAAAAAAAACCATGCTCGCAGTGGCTTTAAGCAGTACTTTGACATTAAGCGGATGTGGCTATAACACCTTACAAGTGAAAGATGAAGCTGTGACTGCTTCTTGGTCAGAAGTCCAAAACCAATATCAACGCCGTGCCGATTTAGTGCCAAACTTGGTGAATGTGGTCAAAGGCTATGCCAAACATGAAGAACAAGTCTTGACTGAAGTCACTCAGGCACGTGCCAATGTCGCAGGCTTAAAAGTGGATAAGTCGGTATTGGAAGACCCTGCGTTATTCCAGAAATATCAGGAAGCACAGGCGCAAATGACCAGTGCCTTATCACGTTTAATAGCGGTGTCTGAAAATTACCCAGACTTAAAAGCCAATGAGCAATTCCGTGATTTACAAGTACAACTAGAAGGCACAGAAAACCGTATTGCCGTGGCGCGTAACCGTTACATTAGCACAGTGCAAGACTTTAACAGCTATGCACGTCAGTTCCCGCAAGTCATGACTGCTAAAGTGATTGGCATGGACACCAAACCAAACTTTAGCGCAGAACAAAGCGCACAAACCGCACCTAAAGTTTCGTTTGAATAACGCCTAGGAGGATGCCTGGATGCTGCAATCGTACAGCAAGACCTGTATAAATCTAGCGCAGATGCTGCTGCTGATGGTTGTCATGTGTTTTAGTGGCTTGGCATATAGTGAAGTTGCTACAGCAACGGATGAAACCGCCGAAGCTGTGGTGTTGGGTAAAATTGTGCAGCAACAGCATCCTCAAAATGTAAACCCTATCCCTGATCTTGCGAATTCACGTCAGCCTACATCGAGCACTCAGCAAGCACCTATAGAAACACCCGTTCAGCAACCACAAATTGCCAATGATATGGCAGAGGGTGAATCTATCCGTGCTTTACCGACCCTGAATCAGCCCGTGGTCGATCAAGCCAATTTGCTGACTGCTGCAGAAAAACAGCAAATCAGCCAGCGGATTTTAAATTTACATCAACAAGCCAAAGCGCAAATTGGTGTGGTGATTGTTCCAACTACAGGGCAGGAAGATATTTTTGAATTTGCCATGCGAGTTGCAGAACAATGGCAGCTCGGTTCTGCTAAGCAAGACAATGGTGTGTTGATGGCAATCGCAGTCAATGACCGCCGTATTCAAATTTTAACAGGTTACGGTTTAGAAGGCGTGCTGCCCGATATTGTGGTCAGTCGGATTATTAACCAGCGTATTACCCCCTATTTTAAACAAGCGCAATATGCACAAGGCATAGATGCAGGCGTGGCAGAAATTGAACGGATTTTAAACCTAGATCCAGAAGTTGCTGCACAGGCGGCGCAAGAACTGAAACAGCGTCAGGAACAAGCCTTGCAAGAACAACAGGCGCGTGAAAAAACCTTGAGCACTGCTTTATTTATTTTAATTGCAGGGGTAATTGGCTCACTGATTGTCGGAAAACGCCTAAGTGCTTCAACCGCTGCCGTGGCAGGTACAGTGGCAGGTTTGGTCAATGGTGCAGGCTTAATCACCAGTTTAATGATTGGCGCGGGAATTTTCTTTTTACTCATTACTGCCATTGCACAGACCATTTTCCAAATTTTCTTGTCCTCTGCAGGTCGTGGTGGTGGACGTGGCGGTGGCGGTTTGGGTGGCGGTGGCTATAGCGGCGGCGGTGGCTTTGGTGGGGGAGGAGCATCAGGATCATGGTAACAACAACCGATACAACAGAGATTATTACCCAACCGAAAATGGACATTCCAGCGCGTCCGAGTGTAAAGCGTTGGCTGAAGCATTTCTTTTATTTACCTGCCACCAAACGTTTTTTTAATGCGCAAGATCAACACGCCATTGCAGAAGCGGTCACTGCCGCCGAGCATGGGCATGTAGGTGAAATTCAGGTGGTGATTGAAGGCTGTTTACCCTCGCGGTTGGCGTATGCGATAGATACGCATACCCGTGCACGCCAATTATTTGCAGAATTAGGGGTTTGGGATACTGAACTAAACAGCGGCGTTTTGCTGTACCTGAATTTGTGTGAACGCAAAGTAGAAATTGTGATTGATCGTGGCATTAAAACCGCGACCACGCAACAGGTGTGGGATGATGTCTGTACGCATATTGTGCAGGGTTTGGCACAGCAGCAGTATCGACAAGCGGTGATAACAGGTGTGGAAGAAATTGGTGAAATTTTGGATGCTTTTTATGACCGTAAGTTGGTAGATCGTCAGAATGAATTGAGCAATGCCCCGATTATTTTGGGTTGAGAGCTGTTAGTGTTCCTTTCTTTTTTAAATCCCCCTCAATCCCCCTTTTTCAAAGGGGGAGGCTAGTACGAGCATATTTTAGTTCAAAGCTAATATGGCTCACATTTTTCAAAGGGGGGAAGTTTGTACAAGTTTATTTGGGCGATGTGCCAAAAAGTGAAAACTTGCGTATTTTTAATTTTTTTAACATGAAATCAATTTTATAATGAATGTTCCTCTCTTTTCTAAAGAGAGGCTAGGAGAGATTTTCAACATTGGCGTTTTCGCAAAATTTGGCTTAATTTTTCAAAAAGGGAAGCCACATAAGCACAAAAGATAACTATTGCACACAAGCTAAATTTGCTGAAATTTAGATCAAAAATGCAAACAATTGTGCGATGAGTTTATTTTAAAAATTAAAAAGTGTGACTTATTGCTATAAAATTGACAAAATTTGTTAAATTTCCAATTTCTGCCTGACAATATTTGTCACTTTTTAACAAAAATACACAGTCAAATTAAAAGTTCTAAATTTTTTATGTGTAAGGTGCTGTTTTTTTGTGAGAATTGTCTATAATAAAAGTTGGCACGTTTAGTGCTAAGTATAAAATAGCTTACAAAGCTTATAATTAAATTAACAAACATTTGTGGAGAATGTTTATGAACGCTCAAAAAGGTTTTACCCTTATCGATACTCCATAAGTGTCCATATAAAATGAACAATCCATAAGTAAGTCAATATGGACATAAAATAATAAATTTGATATGAAGAATCAACATTATCTTTTTCTACTTTTTTCAATCTCCGTTTTTACTCATGCTCAAGAACTAGACTTCATTGAATATTCAGATATTTCATCAATTCCTCAAATTGTTTTGAATCCAAAAATCCAAACAGAACTTCAAACATTGTTAAAGCATGATTATCTAAAATTTCAATTTAATTTCGACAATTACTCAGCGCCCTATTTACTGAAAACAGATGAGGCTCTGTATTATGAGGGTCGGTCTGGAAGCAGTTTAGATGCTTCATCCGCGATTGTGTTTAAAGATGGGCGATTGTTTGCTGCAATATATTTTGCCAATACCAAGACCTTAAAATACTTTAGCAACGATGCCAGTTGCTCAGAACAGTTACATCCTGCGATTCAAGTTTTTGCTCAGCAGCGTGAGATTCAAGGTATTGAATATGCAACAGCTAGAGCCAATACCGCTTCAAAATGTGAAACCTATTTTAAAAAATTAGGAAGATAGCTGAACTTAAATGCTAATTTAACCCGAATTACGGATAAGAAAAGCCCTTGAAAAAAAGGTAGTTAGAGCCATTTAGAAAGTTACGACACAACCCAAAGGCTCTAACTACCATGTACGATTTTACAGAAATTTTTTGTATTGTTGATGATTTTTTCAAAAAATTTGAACCCATCTATTGGCAATTTCTCAAGCAAGAAAACAAACGTCAACGTATCAGACAAGCAACGCTATCTTTATCAGAAATTGTGGCTATCTCCATCTACTATAAAACATCTCAAGTACATAATTTTAAGATGTTTTTTAACTTGCTTTGTCAGTTTGAAAGCAAACTCTTTAAAGACTTGCCTTGTTATAAAAACCTGATTACCCTCATCAATCAGCACCAACTTGCTATTCATGCTTTGCTTTATGCGTTGAGCCAAAAAGATGAAAGTTCATATTTATGGATTGATTCAACACCTTTACCTGTTTGTAAAAATAAAAGAATCCCTAAAGGTCATCATGCTTTAGATGAGATTGCTTCTCGTGGTAAAAGTACGATGGGCTGGTTTTATGGTTGCAAATTACACTTGCTGATGAATCAAGAGGGTGAAATTGTAAATTCAGATTTATCAAACGGACATATTGCTGATCTTAAAAAAGTTGAGGATTTAGTGAATGGCTTATCAGCAACGGTCTATGGTGATAGAGGCTACATTAGCCAACCATTGAAAGAAACACTTAAAGAGCAAGGCATTGATTTAATTACTTATCCAAGAAAAAATATGAGAGTGACCTTATTGCCATTTTCTGATGAATTTCATCTACGACAACGTAAAAGAATTGAAACATTGATAGGATTATTGAAAGAAAAATATCACTTAGTTACGAGTAAACATCGTTCGATTGCTGGTTTTTTAGCAGGCGTATTTTCTTCACTATGTGCGTATCAACTTTGCCAAAAGAATAAGCCTAAAATTCATGTGATTAAATCTTTAGCTTATCCGTAACTGGGGTTAATTTAAGATTTTAATATCATGAATGATTTATATTTTATTCACATTAATGTCATTTTTGATTTTTACCATGAGATCTAAATCTACAATGATGCTTATGAACAATGAAAAAAACACCACTAACTTTAGCTTTATTAGCTTCGACAATTTTCTTAACAGCATGTACTGATGATGGGGACAATGGTCAAAATGGATTGAATAGTTTGATTCAACAGACGCCTTTAGTACTTGGAAATGATGATTGCTGGAGTGCTGGAACACGTATTGAAAGCGGTTTGGATAAAAATCAAAATGGGGAGCTGGATACTAATGAAATCCAGCAAAGCTCAACCCAGTGTGGTCCAAATTTATTTGCCCAAGGTGTTGCTTTACCTTACCAAAATTTAACGAGCTTTAAGGTAAATGGAACAACTATTGCTAGTCCATTTACCCTTCGACAAGGTGGCTTTGGATCTGATGTTGCTGCGCACCCTACTAACAATAAACAATTTTATGCAATCACAGATCGCGGTCCAAATGCTGACTATAATGATGGCGTGAATGGTGCTGGTAAGATTTTCCCAATGCCAGACTATGTACCTAAAATTGGGCTGTTTGAGGTGCAAGATGATGGCTCAATTAAACTCATCAAAACAATTTTATTAAAAGATCGTGATGGAAATAATATTAGTGGATTGCCGAATACTGCTGCACTCGGTGGTACAGGTGAAACACCTTACGATATCAATGGTGAGGTAATTGCCAAAGATCCATCAAAGCCATATGACCCACTAACTAACCCAATCAAGCTTGACGATTATGGTCTAGATACTGAAGGTTTAGCAGCATTGAATGATGGTACATTTTGGGTAAGTGATGAATATGGCCCGCACATTGTGCACTATGATGCCAATGGAAAAGAAATTGGTCGTATTAATCCTTTTGTAAATGATGTGCGCAATACATTCACTTTACCGCAAGAATTTAGATATCGTCGTGCCAACCGTGGTATGGAAGGTTTAACTATTACACCTGACCAAAAAACATTGGTTGGGATTATGCAATCGACAATGGACTTACCGACCAAAGCTGTTAATAAATCAACCTTAACACGTATTGTGACGATCAATCTTGAAACAGGAAAAGTTGCTCAGTATCTCTATTGTCAAGAAATTGATGCTAACTCAAACTCAGCTATTATTGCGATTAATGATCATGAGTTTTTAGTACTGGAACGTGATGGCAAATTCCTTAAAGACGATCCGAATATCATGAAACATGTTTATCGTATTGATCTGAAGGATGCTACCAATTTGGAGGATATCGCAACTCAGGGTGATCTAGTGCAAGATCCTAAACTTGGTTTAACTATTGCAGGTAAAACCTTAGAGCAGTATTTCATCAATAACGACAAAAAATGGGAAGCATTACAAGCACTAAATATTCAGCCTGCAAGTAAAACCTTGGTATTGGATATGGGCAAACGTGTAAGTTATGCACATGACAAAATGGAAGGTTTATGGTTGATTAACCGACAAACTCTTGGCATTGTGAATGATGATGACATGGGGCTTTGGACAACCAATGGTTTAGAGCAAAAGTATTTGGATAATGTGGGCATGCGTGTCGATACACCTACCTTATATATTGCCGATAAGTTAAATCTTTTCAACCCATAACAATGAATGAAGCCCAAAAGCTAAAACTTTTGGGCTTTTTAAATTCAACTAGTTTTTTTCAGACTTAAGCCAATATTAATCACCGAATGATATCAGCTAAAACATCTGCCAGCTTTTGCCCATTCTTACGATCAATTAAACGAGCTGACATACCAAATTCAGTTGGACCACTGTAATCAGCTAAAAGTGTATCTCCAATAAACAAAATGTCTTTGGCATGACATTGTAATTTATCAATTAAATATTGATAAATTTGTGAATCCGGTTTAATTGCTCCAACCTCATAACTCCAAGCATAAGCATCAAGAGAAGGTAAAAGTGAAGAAACAACTTTTCCATATGGCATAGCTAAATTTGAGCATAATGCCAACCTGAATCCCAATTTTTTTAACTCTTCCAGAGTTGATAAGGTATCTTCATACAGTCTAATAGAGCGTAACTCTTCATCTAAATCATGCTCAAGTTCTTGCAGAAATTGGTCTGGAATATTTACTGCTAATCGCTTTGTAAGCTCTGCCAAATTTAAATTTTGGGACATAATAAATTTGGCATCATCAGATTTTGGTTGTCGCCCATTTTCTTTTAACCATTTCATTAATTTTCTATATGGGGAACGTCTTTTCTCTATTTTTATAAGTGTACCAAACACGTCAAAAATAATGACTGAAGGCTCAATATGACCTGCTTTTATAAATGATTCCATATTTTTACAACCAATTAAATTGAATTTTACTTTTTGTTGAGATTATCATAAGAGACATTGCTATAAAAATTAAGGGAGATATTTGATATCTCCCTTTGTTTGTTTTATTCGCTAAAATTTGCAAACATGATTTTAGGAAAATTTTTCATGAAGTGACGTCTAACATAGTTGAAGTCACTGAGATCATGTTGATTTTTTTCAAAATAATTAACCCAGGCTAAAGTTGCATCTTGGTCATTTAAATTGGGGTTAACATTCAGAAACAAAGCTAAATCAAATGTACGGTCAATATTAAACTCTTTGATCAGTGCAACAGCAGTTGAACGAACTTCCTCTGAAACAGAGAATTTTGGAGAAAAATAGTTATTCATAGCTGAACTTCCATAAAAAATTATATAATGAGATTTAGAAAAGTTAATTTGTTTTTAGGAAACAAAATAACCTGCTGTAGGTTAAATTATCACCCTGAATATGATTTATCAAGTTAAATTGACTTGCTGTAGGTTAATTTTTTAATTTAAAGGTCGTTATGATTAGATGTAGGCTATCAACTTTGATGGGTGAGCGAAAAATTTTAAAGTTAAGTGAGGTAGCTCAGGCGACAGGTATTAATCGAAATACCCTCACCAGTCTTTACTATGATCGTGCCGTGCGAATTGAACTTTCAGTCGCAGATACATTATGTAAATATTTTAATTGTAATATGCAGGATTTATTTGAATATACCAATCATTAACACATCACTTAATGGGATGAGGTGCTAAAAATTGTAGTGATTAGATATCTACTCTTTATCTATAAGTTTTTTAGAAAGGGCATTAACGGCAATAGAGGAAGTTTGATCCCAGTCGTGCCATATGTCTAAAAAGTCTTTTCGAACGTGATTTGAGTCAGTTGCATCCCAAAAAGCTTCCCACCAAATACTCGTTTGCTCTTTCTTTAGTAGAGCTAGAGGGTGTTCTTCGCACTTTAAAATTTTTTCAAATAATTCATTATTGATTAAATAGGCATTAGTTTTCGTTAAATATTTGGTTGATTTGTATAATTGTGAACATATACGTGCAAAGTTTTCTAACATATTCGTTCCACCTACTCCATTATAAGTAGAAACATGAATATTACTAGTTAGCACTTCGACACGCCAATCTTGTAATATTTTGATGATAATTAACTCACCTTCTTTAGATATATTTCGAACAAAAATAATCTTTTGGGCTTCAGACTCATGCTTAGAAACAGGATCAACGTAAGAGAAAAGAGAATTAATATTGAAGTCTACATTATTTTCTGGTTGCCAATGGGAGCATGGGATGGGATGTCCATCGCCATGTATCAGCCAGTTCTCATCCACATATAAATATGATGCAATTTTCTTCAACTCAGCAAAAGAAGGTTCTTGCTTTGCTTGTAGCCAATTTAGAAAGATTTCCGCATTTTCATACTCACACATTTGAGCAATATGTGAGTATTTTATTGCATTCATTTTGAAGCTATTTATTAAATTTAGGCTGTGCGCAAGTCTTTCAGCAACTTCTACTTTTCGATCAATTATCTGATAGGACGAAAGTTTTAAATTTGAAGGATTGGTTTCAGAGGGGGTAAAAAAGTGAAAGCTTTTTTCAAGGCGATCAACTATCTCTGCATTCATAGAACGCTTTTCTTGATTTGCAACTTCTTCAATTTTTTGTTTTAGGTCACTTGGGACACGAATCTTTAGTTGAGCATCCTGAGAAATTAACATAATTAATACAATCCCGTGTTGACTATATTTATAGAGTTTAATTTAATCAAAACATGGTTTAAAGATAAACCAAAATAATAACCATGGTGGTTCATATGAAATTATTAAGTTCTTCGACACAACTCAAGCTGCGCATTTCACCTGCATTAAAAAGCTGGTTGAAAAAAGAAGCTTTGTTACAAAATAGGTCATTAAATTCACAAGTGAATTTTATTCTAACTCAATTTAAACAAATTACGGAGGATCAATTGAAAAATTAAAGTTTCATTCGGCAAAAAGTATAAAAGCCCATGGTTCCAACATGAGCTCTTATGAATGTCTTCATTGGTGATCAGACATTTGTATTTTGATGAATAGGGACATTTTTGTCAATCCTATCTCAAGGTCACTTTTTGCCTGTTTTTAATAAACAGGAGGCTCAAAATGAGCACTAAACTTAAAAATGGTCAGTCACGCTACCAGTCTAAAGCCGAAGTCGTGACCATCAAAAAATTTCAATTATTGACGTTGGCTAAGGCAACTCATTGTTTCAATGATGCCGAGTTCGAAAATTATGGTGATGCATATCTCGAATTTCCTTCAATTATTCAGGGAGATGGTCATCCGTCAGAAATTTTTAATCTGTATTTGCTGAAAAAATTACAGCAAACAGTACAGTACGATTTTAAAACCTTTGCATCTATTGCGCATCAGCTTGTTGATTTTCAGCGTTTTTTAGAAGATGAGCAATTGGACTGTTTGAAATTTCACAAACTAAAACAGTCAAATGCGATTTTTAAATATCGTACTCGGCTAATTGAGCAAGCGAATGCAGGTCTAATTTCAGTTAGTTCGGCACGTAATCGAATTAATGCAGTGGTGAACTTTTACCGATTTCTTGTTACTGAAGATTTGGTTGATCATCAGCGCTACGGCATACCATTTAAAGACGTCTACAAATACATTGCCGTGGATAATGAGTTTGGCGCACGTAGAAAAATGGCAATTAAGTCGCATGATCTTGCGATTCATGTTCCGGCCAAAGCACCGAATCCTGAAACGATTGCGGATGGTGGTGAGTTAAGTCCGCTTACTGTTGAAGAGCAAGCTGTTGTATTAAAAGCATTGCGGAAGTCATCACGTGAATATCAGCTGATGTTCTATCTTGCATTATTCACTGGCGCACGTTTGCAAACGATTTGTACTTTACGAATCAAAAACTTAATTGATTGTGAGCCAGATAGTCATGGCTTTATTAATCTGCTAGTTGGAGCGGGTACAGGCATTGATACCAAATTTCAAAAGTCAATGAGATTATTAATTCCGAAGTGGTTAGTGCAAGATCTTAAAATCTATATCAATAGTGAGCGAGCGTGTCAGCGTAGACAGAAATCAAACTTAGGCGACTCGGATGAAAACTATGTGTTTCTCACCAAATTTGGCACATCATTTTATACAAGCAAAACTGAACAGCAAGAACTGACTGAGCAGATTAAAGCATCTGACTCATCTGGGGTGAGGCTGAAATTGTATGACGGTGAAGCGGTTCGTAGTTATTTAAAAGTCGTACTATTGCCTGAAATTCGCCTGATTGATCCACAATTTAAAAGCTTTAGATTTCATGATTTACGCGCCAGTTTTGGTATGAATTTACTCGAAAGTCAGTTACAGCACCTGCCAGAAGGGCATTCTGCTATGACCGCTGTTGAATATGTGCAAGCCAGAATGGGTCATACTAATATTAGTACGACTTTACAGTATTTGAACTATAAATCGCGACTAGAATGGCGTAGTAAAATTCAGCATGAGTATGAATCAAGCTTAATGAAATACGTGATGTCTTCTGTCAATTTTGCGGGAGAATTGTCATGAATTTTAGACGTTCTCCGATTTTTGTGCATATCTCAGATATCAATAAACAAATTAATGAGCATGAGCGACTTGTTCTTGTCTGCAAAGATAAGACAGCTTCTTTTGCTTTTAAGACATTCGACATCGGAACTCTGTTTTATCGGAAAAGAGTATCTGGTGAGGTTTTATCAGAACAACAGTTATCTGCATCTTTTGATGAAAAAAGACGCTATTTTTTACAATGTTTGACCAATTATTTGTTGCAAATGGGCGGATCAGACTTATCAAAAGGCCTCTTTTACTACACTAGTAAAATGTTTCTAGATTATGTGGATTTGCAAAAGAAAAATTTTGATTTATCAAATCAAGACAGCGTTATCGATGCGTATCGTCGTTACAGTAAATATTTAGTTGATCGCACTTTGCTTGCAGATACTGACGAAGAAAACCTGGCTGCGCATACAGCAAAACAATATCAGCGTAATGCAGCGAAGTTAATCGCATATGTATTTGATTGTCACGAAATTGATATTTTTAGTCAAGCGATGCAAGTACAGTCTCAGCGTTATGATGTGCCAGTTTTACCGATCGCAGAACAAGATCATCAAAAAACTTATGCAACTTTGTTGAATGCCTTTCTTGAAATTCATCGTATTGTTGTACAAGAAAATGACTTTCCTGCACATTTTCAATCCGTGGATGAAGAAAACTTCTATTTTTACTCGAACTTTCATCATCAAACTGAAAAACAACATATTCAGTTTGATGTACAGAGTTACTTAGCCAAATATAGCTCAATTCCGACATTGTCAAAAATGTTGATGGATTTCGGGCTTGCTGAGGATAGTGAACATCGAAAGCGTGTACGTGAAAATCGCAATCAAGCGATTCGTAAACTTGAAGAGCGTAATAAAGACAAGCGACATTTAGAGCGTACAAGACTTGCATCCTACGGTCTAGCAATCGGCATGCTGTTATTTATTGCACAAACTGGTGCAAATCTAGACACTGCTCAACAATTACAACTCGACAGCATGGAAGTCCTGCCATCCACACAAGGCCGACGTTTCTCAGGTACAAAAAGCCGTGCAGGTGGCAAGACAGTACGGCCAGAGTTTGGGGTGAAATTTGAGCCAGTTTTTAGGAAGATTCTGGAACTTCGAGAATGGTATATTCAAGATGAGCCATGTGATTTTATCTTTCCATTGCGCAACGAAATTCAGCAATTGGGACCTGTAAGCAACGCCAGATTACAATTAATAAAAAATTTTTTACAGCGCATTTTCCCAAAAATGGCCTGGATCACCCCACAAGAGTGGCGCAAGCATGTTAGCAGTCAATATGTTGAATTGAGCGATGGTGATCTCTTACTCGAAGCTGAAAAAATGGGGCATTCACTCGATACAGCTCGCAAGAATTACAGTCGAACTTCATTTAAAGATGCGAGTCAGCAAATTTCACAATTCTTTCATGAGTTGAGAGAAGTTGCGGTGGCACAAACTCGAACCGTTGAGCGCATTCCTGTGCAAACGTTAGATGAGACTGTTGATGTTCAAACCTTACCTGTCGGGGCTTGTACGACTACCAATCTACAACCTGAAAAAACTTTAGGCTTTACCAAACAAGCCCCAGCTCCAAACTGTCAGCAATTTGAGTATTGCCTATTCTGTCAATACTATGCAGTCCACGCTGACGATGAAGATGTACGCAAGCTTTTATCCCTAAAAAGCCTGCTCGGCTACGTTAAGCAGAAAGCCACGGATTTGATCAAATGGGAGTCACACTTCGGTGTGGTTTTACATCGAATTGACGAAGTACTCAACAATTTATCAAATACTTATGGGAATTTGCGTGATCGTATTTTTTCAATTCAAGAAGAAGTAGAAAACGGTGATTTAGATGCCTATTGGCTCAATCATTTTGAGCTTTTAATTGATCTGGGGTGGATATCATGAGTTCATTTAATTCATATCTATATTCATTGGGTGTTGCTGAGCAGTTTTTGCCAGATGAGTATCATTTAGAAAAGGATCAGTTGACAGTACCTGCTTCTTTTGTACTGTCTCGAACAAAAAACGGTGAAACACTATCAGTTTATTCAGACAATGTGTGGGATCTTTCTCCATATTTACCGAAGTGTCATTGTCGCCTGAATTTTGATAGCTGGCTTGAAAATGCCCGAGAAAATGACTTTCTTTACTGTCAAATTCGGGCAGAAATGAAAAAAATCAGTTTTGCTTTGCTTTATATAAAATCAGGTAAGTCGATTATTAAAAGTATTGAACAGCGGCATACGGTTTTGCGCCAGTTTGCAGCAATTGCATATAAAAATGGCTGCACATTGCAGCAATTGTTTAGCGATGTTGCTTATATGTCAAAAGTAAATAATGCTTATGTTGGTGTGAGCTATCAAAAAGCCATCCATATCAAAGCATTTTTAACGGATTGTTTTGCATTGCAACAGCAATACCCATTGCTCATTCCTGCTTTTAGTACATATAAGCCAATAGGGCATTTAGCAAAGTTGGCTGTTCAACTCAGGTTGCAATCGGGCAAAGTGGGTCCGCAAACTAAGTTAATACCTTCACGTATTTATATTGCCTTAATTAATGCTTTAGCAGATTTATTAAACGAGTTTAATCAAAATGCTTCAGCACTTCTGAAATGGTTTCAGCGCAAGCAGCAGGATGCAAATTTTGCTTTGATGCCGACAGAATTTAAGCGTGAAAAAAATGCGGTAAGTTTTACTGATGCTCGAGATTTACTCGGTTTAACAGCGCTGTTTGAAAATAATCAGATTCAAAAACATGCGAATTTGACTCGCTACATGACGTTGATACAAGGAATGGCCAAGTTGTGGATTCATTTGTTTACTGGTATGCGGGACAATGAAGTAAATCAGCTGTCTTATGATTGCTATCAAACGGTTCAAAGTAATGAGCATCTTGTGCATGTGGTTATGGGCTACACCTCTAAGTTACATGGGGGTGGCAACAAGTCTACTTATTGGATTACGTTTGAAGATATTCAAACTGGCGTACATGCAGCACAAAGTGTTGGTGAAATCTACGCCATATTTAATCCGCATTACGATTTTTCTAATCCTTGTGAATATCCATTATTTCCAGCACGATATTCACAAAAACATCGGCATAAAAACAATCGAAATATCGAAAATGAAACGGATTTTATCTCTAATTTTGAAGGTGCTCCAACGCGAACTAATGCCAATTTTAATCAGTACTTAAGCCGTATTACTGTCTTGCTTGGAGAGGGGTTGAAAATCACAGAAAGTGATATCGCCGAGCTTGAAGCTTTCGATGGTTTCCGCAACTGGCGTGAAGAAAAAGACTGTCAAATTGGTCAATACTGGAATATTTGCACGCATCAGTTTAGACGCTCACTTGCAGTTTATGGCGCACGTTCAGGCATGATCGGACTCGGTGCTTTGTCTGTTCAATTTAAGCATCTAACAGAGTCTATGACGTTGTATTACCGAAATAATGCAGTATTTGCCCCGAATATTTTAGCCAGTGAGAGCCAAAAGGAATTTATTCAAGAGCTGGAATATCAACGTCTAATGCATTCATATGCGCAATTTGAGGATGGTGTAATTAATAGTTCTAGTCGTTTACTCGGTGGTGCAGGCACCTATTTACAGCTACAAAAAGATCGTGAACAGCTACTTAAAGTATTTCCAGATAGAAATGAAGCGATTAAGCGAATGAAAAAGGGAGAAATTGCCTACAAACCGAGTCTTTTTGGTGCTTGTACCAATCCAGACTCCTGTGAAAAAATTTCTTTTACGGCTATTACCAGTTGCTTGAGTTGCGCCCATGCTGTGTTTGATGCTGGGAGTGCTGAAAAAATGCAAAAAGCAGTTCAGCGACTACAGCGAGTACGAGATACACAAACCCAAAATAGCTTGCTGTACGGGCAAATGGACGGTGAGATTTTGGCTTTAAACAAAATGATTCAAAAAATTAAAACGATCAATATTGAGGTGTAAAATATGAGTGCACTTAATGATTATTACGCTGCTTTAGAGCGTTTAAAAGCCAATAAACCGACTGTCCTACCGAAAGGCTCTGCCATTAATAATGACACGGTAGCGCTTGAAGCAGGGCGTAAACGGGGTTCGATTAAAAAGAGCCGCCATGCAGCATTGGTACAGGCAATTGAGCTGGCTGCACAGCAAGCAGGACAAAATGTACTTTCGCCTACACAGCGGGTTGAAAAAGCCAAAAGCAAGACCAAGGCGGTTAAAACTGATTATGAGAAACTTCAGGAAGATTATGAGAGGCTGTTGGAAAAGGCGAACTCGCTGTTGTTGGAAAATTTTGAGTTGAGGCAAAATACTCGAATTTTTTGATTTATATAGCCACTAAGTTTGTGGGCTTAGTGGCTATAAAGGGATATTAAAATTAAAAATCTAAGGTTTTTATTAATAAATCTACCATAACATGCCCCCTCTTCATAATTTCCATATCTGTCCAATCGCTAACATTACTTAATGACTGATTATTAAAAGAAAGGTTGGTGTTGATTGCTAAGCCATTTTGATAGCCAATATTAATTGTAAGGCCACCAAGTTTTATAATATTCAACTTTTGCTTTTGAGTTAGACTACCTTTAGATAATTTTGAATTATAAGCAGATAAAGTTAAATTCCCGATTTTATGTACACTTTCTTGGTGTATATCTTTTATATCTCGATTGTTTGCATTTTTTTTGAGCATTTCTTCCCAATCTTTAGATATATTTTCTGATTGTGGTAATACATGTTCAATCGTCCAAATGTAGTCACCTTTATTATTTCTTTCCCATAAATTAGGATTGTATTGTCGATTTGTCCAAAGAGAGTCTAATTTGATTAGTAAATATCTAGACATACTATTCTGGTAGAAATCATTACTTGATAGTATCTCTTTGACTTGATCAATGCTTGCAGGCTTATGTTTATTATTTAAAAAAGATGACTTTATTAAGTTGATATCAATTTTTTTACCATCTTTCATGGCATTGTGACAATTTTCAATGACATCAATGTTGATTTGATCTAGTGCTCGAGTTTTTGGCATATCGGTTAGGTTTCTTCTAATAGCAAATTTTTGCAAAAATTCTAAAATTTCAAGTAAGGTTTGCTCATAGTCATTAGAAAAAAACTTAGAGTCTAAGGACATTAAGTACATTAATAAAGTATAGGTTGGCGCAGTATTAATATAATTAAACTCTTGAAGATTTTGACCAATTATTGTTTTTGTATCTGGCTCGACAAGTGACTTGTAAATATTTGATTTAGCAATTAAGTCTGAAAATAATTTTTGCGTATCTCTTTTTTCAATCAATTCTTCATAAATCTTAATTAATTGTGATGTTGTTGCTTTCTTGTTGCTCATTGAAATTAATGGCAAGTGATTGAAAGCATTGAAATACTGTCTTAGAAATCTGTCCTCTAACCCTTCAATATTGTTAATTAGATCTTGCCATTGATCATAGGCTGAATCTATGTTTTGGTTATACTTACTGGTTAGTGTGGCAAGCATTTTGTTTTTGATAATATCAATTGCCGATAACGGTAATCCACGGTTATTAAGTGTATCAAATAGTCTAAAAGCATCACTATTGGAACTAACTTGTATATGAACCATTGTAATAGCATTAACCTTTTGAGCAATATTTTTTAAATCGTCCAGATTTTTTTCCTCTAACCGTTCTAAAAAATATGAATAAGCTTTAGACATTCTTCTTAAATTAAAATAGTTAGGTTTTTTTACAGATTCAGGTAAAACGCCACATAAGCTAAGAATATACTTATAGTCGCTTTCGTTATCATTTTGTGTTGATGGTAAGAACCTAAGGATAAAATTATCATTTCCAACTGAAAAAACACCTTTCTGCTGTGGGTTGTTAGACGATTTTAGTTTCTTAATAAGCTGATTAGAAATATTAATCAAGGTTGCTTTGTATTCAAAGAACTCATCTTCGTCTAGATTAGATTTCGATTTTTCAATTTCAATATTCAATTTTTTTCTAAGAGCAGCTAAAAAAATTGAGATGGTTGTAAAACGCTGCTGTCCATCAATAAGTTCAAATACTTTGTCTGTATTTGGCTCAGTAGAGCTTTCATCAAATAAACATATAATTGAACCGATAAAATGGCCTAAATCGTCCTCTTCTATGTCATCTAGAAACTTTTCCCAATGGTCTTTTTGCCAGCTATACGGTCTTTGAAACTTAGGAATATGATAATGCTCATTTGCACTGCTTGAATTTAAGATGTTGGAAAGTAATTGTTGTGAAGCTTTCATAATGGATTTTAATAAAATAAATTCCCCTATTGTAACAAATTAAATATAACAGTCTAATAATTGTAATGAAAATAACTTGACTATACTTTTAGTGATTAGTTGTGGGTATTAATTCATTATATAAAAGTAAGTCTAAACTGTTCTTATCTGCTTCAGGTTGTGGTATTGAAGCATTACCTAACCATACTACTATTTCGTTATTCTCTGTCACTGCCAACAGAGAAGTCGCTGCGGCAAGGCTTTATCAAAGAAATAAACCAAGCCAAAACCCCACTGAATGAAAGGAACACTGCACAATGCCAGTAATGGCAGGCTGATTTTTGGTATCTGTAGTTTTTCTTTAAAAAGGCCGGCTGCGAGGGCAAACAGGGCAAAAAATGCGTAAAGTTCACCTGTATAAGTAACCCACGGACGGTAGTGAATGGGCAATAACCATGCAAGGGAGATGAGGATGACAGCCAAAAATAGCAATGCAGATTTCATAGGAAAAATAGACCAAAAAACTGGCTCTATCTTATATTTTTTTAGGCAAGATGATAGTGCTTTGTGTGGCAAGTTTGATTGGAATTCTGCCAGTTTTAAAATTAGATGATCGCATGGGGAATACTTAAATTCCCCATTTTTTACTTAAGAAATTATTTCCACGGTCTTAAGTCTACTATTTTGATGATGCTTGCAGATTCTTTATTGATTAACACCACCATATCTATTGCATTGGCTTTTAGCGGTAGCCAAGCATCTGCATTTGGATATTTAGCTAAAGTTTTTTTAACTTCAGTTTTTGAGTTGAATTGTTCTAATTTTTGAATGGTAATACATATTATTAAAAGATTTTAGCAAAAAAACGCATCTCTAAAGATGCGTTTTTTATATCCGAACTTATACGCCAGGACAACCAGCAGCTTCATATTTTTTAGGAGCAGTAGTAGCACAAGTCCATGCGCCATCAGCTGTACGTGTCCAAGTAACAGTTTTTGGAGTAGTACCTTGCAATGCTGCAGCAGCATTACCACTAAATGTTCCTACAATCGTGCCTGTCTCTGAGAGTGCTGCTTTATTTGTACCATCAGTATCAACACCTGGTGTAGTTTGAGTAATAATGTTTGAAGCAGTCCAACCCAAAGCACAAGCATTTGCATCAGTTTTTCCATCATTCATACAAGTTTCATAAGCAGTTTTAATTGCTCCTAGCTCTGCTACAGCACGGCTAACTTGTGATTTAGCAATATAGTTTTGGTATTGCGGAATCGCAATTGCAGCCAAAATACCGATAATAGCGACTACGATCATTAGCTCGATCAATGTAAAGCCTTTTTGAGCGTTCATAACATTCTCCACAAATGTTGTTAATTTAATTATAAGCTTTGTAAGCTATTTTATACTTAGCACTAAACGTGCCAACTTTTATTATAGACAATTTACACAGAAAAACAGCACCTTATACATAAAAAAATTCAGACTATAAATTCATCTGTATATTTTTGTTAAAAAGTGACAATTATTGTCAGGCGGCGTTCTGCGATTTTGACAAATATTGTCATTTTGTGATTTGTGTCACATAATTTTCTGAGTGATTTTTTTATGTTTGAGTTGAGAGAGTAGCTTAAAGCCTAAAACTTAGTGTACTTTTTTAATATACAACTACTTTTAGCATCATCTACATAACTAAAGTTCATTTTTGAACGAGGTTGTGCTTTTTAGTTTGAGCTGCTTCAATTTACGCAATTGAATCGCGTAACCGTTTTGTATTGGCATGACTTTTGAGTAGGTACGCTGTTTCTTCAAATGCTTTGTAGTCATCTTGACTTATCAGCACCACGGCTTGTTTATCTTTTCTATTAATAAGTACAGGTGCGTGATCCTCTATAACGTAATCGAGTATATCCGCAAAATTTTCTTGCAGCTCTTCACATGTGATGACTTTCATTTTTACTCCTTAAGAGTTTTCTTTATCTAAAAGTTGAGCAGCCTGTTTTAATCGGTCAGGAACGGTATTTTGAGTGTGACATGCTTCGATAAATTGCTCGAACTGTGCATGACTTAACTGAATATGAGTGTGTTCGTGCAAAATTTGCGGTGCGTAATTTTGAATTAAATAAATAAAAAACTCACTGAGTGCAGAGCAGCCTAGAACAATCGCAGCTTGTTCTGCCAATTGCTTTGTTTCAGCATCTACATGTATTTCTATAACCTCATTGTTTGTCATTACTCATCTTCTTTTGGGTAGAAGTTTTTGTATTTTGTATGACACATAGCAAATATAAAGTCTTATGGTCGGTATAAATATAAACAAAAATTCTCTTTCCATGTCTGCTTGTTTTAATTATGCGGAATAAAATACTTTTTAAACACACTATGCTATTTTTAGGATATGGACAAACTTGAAAAAATTGTCGTTATAAAAGCATGTCCATATGGACAAAATACAAAATGGGGTAAATTAATAGAATTCAATGGCTTGGAGTGTGTCCATATAAAGTGACTTATGGATTGTATCGAATTAATGATCGTTGTTGCAATTATCGGTATTTTGGCTGCGGTTGCACTTCCTGCATACCAAGACTATACCGTTCGTGCAAAAGTGTCAGAAGTAGTTTTAGCTGCTTCTCAATGCCGTACTACTGTAACTGAAACTGTACAAAGTGCTGTTGGTGCTACGCTTCCAGCTGCTGGTGATTGGGGCTGTGAATCTGCATCTCAAACAACTAAATATGTAGATTCTGTAGCGACTGACAACAAAGGTGTTATTACCGTGACTGCTAAGAATATTGATCAGTTGGGTTCAGGTAAAAACCAACTTACTCTAATTCCATACAAAGATGCTAACACAGCATTAGCTAACGGTGATGTTGGTGTAACTGTATATGGTTGGAAGTGTGGTGATTCTAGTGCGGGAACAACTATTCCTCAAAAGTATTTACCAGGTTCATGCCGTGGTCAGTTCTAATTTAAGAATTGTATAAAAGAGGCTGTATAGCCTCTTTTTTTATAGATGATATTTATGAAAAAAATATTGATACTTTTTGCGGTGCTGTGTGCATCTTTTGCTTGGCTGAGCCCAAATCATATTTTTCCATGGGCAAGTTCGCATGGTGATTTTTCCATATTTCTGAGCTTATTATTGCTATTGGTTTATGCAGTTGCCCATTATAAGAAATTGGTCATCTCATCTATCAATTTACCTTTCTTGATTATCGCAAGTATTCCATTATTACAGTTTTTCTTTCAAAAAATATATTTTTTAGGGGATGCGCTGGTTGCATCAATTTATATCTTTGGTTTTTTTATTGCATTAATGATTGGAAATACTATCGGTCAGGATGATAAAAACAAAAAAAATAGTTTTAAGATTGTCTGTTGGCTTATTTTGCTGGTCGCACTTATTTCTGTTTACATTCAGTTATTGCAGTGGTTGATGATTGAACGGCATGGGATTTTTGTCGTAGATCTAACTCCGGGTGGTAGACCTTATGCGAATTTTGCGCAGGCAAACAATTTTGCCACTTTCTTGGTTATGGCTGTCATTTCTACTTGTTATTTGTATGAAGCCAAGGTATTTAATGCTTCTGTTTTAGCTTTGCTCAGTGCTGTTTTTTTATTTGCAATCGCCTTAACTCAGTCCAGAACTCCTTGGGTTTATCTGATTTTTTTCTGTATTTGGTGGTGGTGGAAAGCTTCATCAGCGAGATTAAATATTAAATCTTGGTGGGTATTTACTGGAGTACTTTACTTAGTTGTCTGTAGTGTAATCATTATTCCTTTTCTCTCTAAAATCTTAGGCTTAGGCTTTGCTATTAATCCTCTCAATAGAGCAGTATCTGGATTTCATCGCTTAGAGATGTGGAAAGAAATGCTCATTGCCATTGGTAATGCACCATGGTCTGGTTATGGTTGGAATCAAGTGAGTGTCGCTCAAGTCGAAACGACTTTGGAATTTTCATCATTAGTTTGGATGGAGCATACTCACAATTTAATATTAGATATATTCGTATGGACTGGTATTCCGTTAGGGGGATTAATTAGCTTATTTTTGATATTTTGGTTAGTTAAATATATAGACAAAGCATTTTGTAAAGAAAATTTCCTTATGCTTGCAATGGTGGGGGGAGTGATCGTACATGCGATGTTTGAATTTCCATTGCACTACGCATTTTTTCTATTACCGACAGGTTTGATCTTAGGTTTGATTCAATCCGATACAGATAATATAAATACAAGATATATTCCTATTTCATTTTTTTCAGGATTGAGTATCAGTCTTTTGTGCTTGTTAATGTTTGTAAAAATATTGAGTGAATATCGAGTAATCGAAAAAGATATAGAATCAGCACGCTATGAGTCTTTAAATATTGGTCTTATTGCAGCGAAGCATAGAACACCAGATATCCAGATGTTAACCCAGCTTAGTGCGCATATTGCTTTAATTAGAACTGAACCTCGTTCAAACATGAGTCTAGAGGAGATAGAGGCGGTGAGAAAAGCAGCTTATCGTTTTTCATCTGCTGCAGCCTTATATCGTTATGCTCAAGTGTTGGCATTGAATGGTCACATAGAAAAAGCCAAGGACCAACTCATCATTATAGAAAAACTTCATGAACATCAGTATTCATGGAATTCATTATATATTGTACAACCAAATCTAGCATTTGAATGGATGAATCAAGGGGCTTCTAAATGAAATTAAATTATAAAAGGGCTAAATTTTTTCTTGGGCATTTATTAATATCGGCATTTATTGCAAGTTTAGTTTTACTTGTTGTATTTAAATTATGGTATCCAGCACCTTTAGCAGAGGCTGTTGGTGTAACAAAAATCTTTTTAATGATGCTGATCATCGATGTTATCGTTGGCCCAATCCTTGGTTTTATTGTCTATAAAGAAAGTAAGAAAACTCTCAAAATAGATTTAACAATCATTATTCTGATTCAATTAGCTGCCTTGGTATATGGCTTATATAGCATTGAAAAAGGCCGACCAGTATATATTGTTTATAATATTGATCGTTTTGAACTTGTCCGAAAAAATGAGATTGTTAGCAATGAGAGCCTACAAATAGGGAATATTGGGTTGTCGCCAAACTATGTCGCTGTTAAATACCCTGAAGATATTAAGCTAAGAGAAAAAGTGATGTTTGATGAAGTCTTTGGAGGTGTGTCTTTGAGCCAAAGACCTGAATACTATCAATCTTTGGAGAATATGCGGAATCAGATAAAGCTAAAAACTCAAAATTTGAATAACTTAGTACATTTCAATAATGAGGCTAGGGTTGAAGAAATCTTGAAAAAATATCCAAATGCGGATGCATGGTTACCTTTAAAAGCCAATACAGTCGATATGGTGGTTTTAATGAAGAAAGAAACAGCCGAAGTGATCAAAATTGTAGACTTAAGACCGTGGGAATAATTTCTTGAGTTAAAAATGGGGAATTTAAGTATTCCCCATGCGATCATCCCATTTTAAAACTGGCAGAATTCCAATTAAACCTGCTACACAAAGCACTATCATCTTGTCTAAAAAAATATAAGATAGAGCCAGTTTTTTGGTCTATTTTTCTTATGAAATCTGCATTGCTATTTTTGGCTGCCATCCTCATCTCCCTAGCATGGCTATTGCCTATTCACTACCGCCCGTGGGTTACCTATACAGGCGAACTATACGCATTTTTTGCCCTGTTTACACTCGCAGTTTGCCTATTCAAAGAAAAATTACAGATACCTAAAATCAGCCTGCCATTATTGGCATTGTGCAGTGTTCCCTTCATTCAGTGGGGCTTTGGCTTAGTCTATTTCTTTGACAAAGCCTTGCTCAGCAGCGTGTATATCTTTAGTTTTTGGCTGGCAATCATTTTTGGCTATAACCTCACTCAAAATAGTATTGAACGTGAACGCATCTTTACAGGCTTTAGTTATGTGCTGCTTGGCGTGGGAAGTATTACCGCATTCATGGCCATTTGCCAGTGGCTCACAATCGATCAATACCTGCCTATTATGGTAGATATTAAAATCGGGCAACGTCCTTATGCCAACTTCGCCCAACCCAATAATATGGCGACCTTTTTGGTGATGTCACTCATGGCATGCCTATATTTATACGAAAAACAAAAACTTAAAACCATGTGGATTGTGATTGCAGCTGCCATGATTTTGGTCGGTGTGGTATTGAGTCAATCACGGACTTCGTGGTTGGCGTCACTGTGTCTCTTGACCTATTTGAGCTATCAACAATACCGTGGTGTGATGCGGATTAAATGCCGCTATAGCTTGCTGTGGTTTGCCGCATTTATCGGGCTGATTTTTATCGCACCTGCTTTTAGTCAATTGCTCTCACAAAGTGCAGACCTTTCGGTGCAATCTCGTGATGTGGTACAACGCGCCACAGGTGATATGTCGCGCTTGGCCATTTGGCAGCAAATGCTCGCTGCGATTGAACATCAACCGTGGTGGGGCTATGGTTGGCATCAAACCAGTGTGGCGTATGTCACGATTAGTGAATTTGTGCAAGGCCCTGTGTGGATTCGTAGCGCACACAATTTCATTTTGGACTTTTTACTTTGGAATGGTGTGATACTAGGCGTACCATTTTTGGCGTATTTGGGTTATTGGGGTTACCAATTGCATAAATATACCCAGTCGGTGGAATCGGTTGTTGGTATTCTGATGGTCGGTGCATTTAGTGTGCATGCAATGCTGGAGTTTCCACAAAACTATGCCTACTTCTTGCTGCCTGTAGGTTTTATTATCGGCATGGTTCAGTCACAACGGGTGTTTAAAAACTTCACTTTATCTCCAATTTATTTACGCACGACTTTTGTGATTGGTGCATTGTTGTTGATGCTGATTTATCGTGATTATGAAGTGATGGTGCCTAAATTGAATCAGTCGGTACGCTACGAACATACACCTGAAAAAATCACCCATCAAGAGCGTATTTTGGTACTCGAAGAATTTAACCGCCGCATTGAGTGGATTCGTTTAAATCCATACACTCAGCAGACGCCTGAACAGCTGCAAGAGATTCATGAAATTGTGTTGAATTATCCAACCCGCTACGATTTATTGAAATATGCACGCGTATTAGCATTTAACGGTTATGAAGCAGAAGCCAAAAAGCAATTATGGTTGTTAAGCACTTTGTGGCAGGTCAATGTAGATTATGCGACTTTATTGGATGAGGCAAAGCCGCGCTGATTTGTGTAGCGCAAGGAGGGGGATTTGAAAATAGTGAGCCAAATATGGTGAAAATTTTCAATGTTGAAAATCTCTCCCAACTTCTCTTTAAAAAGAGAGGGGGTATTCATTATAAAATTGATTTCATGTGCGAAAATTTAAAGAGATGCTGAACTTTTGTTCAGATAAAGGGAGTTGTGTTAGAATTGTATGATCTATTCACACAATAAGGCATGCTGATGGCGAGAACTACAAGTGTAACAATTGGCCCACAACTCGATAACTTTGTGAGCAAACTGATTGAATCTGGACGTTATGGTTCAACCAGTGAAGTGATGCGATCTGCACTAAGATTATTGGAGCAGCAAGAAAATCAAACTGCAGCTTTAAAGCAAGCGATTGAAGCAGGTGAGAACAGTGGAGAAAGTACACTTAGCCTAAAAGATATTGCGGCTCAAGTGAAGCAGAAGCATCGTGTATAAGCTATCAAATTTAGCTGTCGACGACTTCACTGCTATTTAAGAATACACCTTACTTAATTTTGGTGTAGCTCAAGCTGACCAATACACGCAACATTTGGAAAATACCTTTCATTTGTTAGTGAGTTCACCGCTGATTGGTTATGCATGTGTAGATATTGGCGAGGGAATACGCCGTCACGATCATCATCAACATGCTATTTTTTATAAAAAACAGGATTATGGAATTTTTATTATTCGGATATTGCATCAACAGATGCAACCCATGAAACATTTTTTGCGTTATAAATACTTTTTTATAAATCCAAGAATTTAAAATGCGCATAAGTAAAATATATTGATATTGAGAGCTTCTTCATTAGAGATAGGCAAGATACTGAATTTTAGGTAAAGTGCCCCAAAAAACAAAAGACTGGAAAACCAGTCTTTTGAGTTATCTAAACCAGATGAATCTTAGAGTTGGCTTTGAATATAGTTTTCAATACCCACAGTTTCAACCAAATCAAGCTGTGTCGTTGCCCAATCTAAATATTCTTCTTCTTTCTCTAAAATTTCCTGAACCAAATCACGAGTCACATAGTCGAGTTGTTGCTCTGCCAAAACCACCGCTTTTTGAATCGCTTCAATATTTTCTTGGACTTTTCGTACATCGCAATTCAGCACTTCAGCAGTGTGCTGACCAATATACAATTTACCCAAATGTTGTAAATTTGGCAGACCTTCTAAAAACAGAATACGCTCAATAATTTTATCGGCATGCTTCATTTGACGAATCGACTCTTTATATTCAGCCGAACCCAGTTGCTCAATGCCCCAATCATTAAACATACGTGAATGTAAAAAATATTGGTTAATTGCAGTCAGGTGATGATACAAAACTTGGTTGAGTTGATTAATCACATCACGATTGCCTTTCATTGCAGCACTCCATCAACAATTTCTGCCTTAAACCGCTTAAGGCAATCTATATTTCTATCTTAAACAAGACTGGGCAAAATGGCGAGTGATTTATAGAACGGCAAATGAAAATCGCAATCAAAAACAATTAGCTAGGCGGTGTGAAGAAATGTAAGATAAGAAAAACCCGCTGTAGTCGAAAGCGGGAGAGGAAACACCGAGTAAAAATTATAATACTGAAATGCGGGAGAGCAATAAAACGTCAGCTTTAGGCAGCGACGGCAAGACGAGACGCAATTTGTGCAATTTCATCGCTAATGATGGCGCGAGTTTCAGGCGCACAGCGACCACAACAGGTGCCCAAGTCAAACATATCGCGAATTTCACGATAGCTGTCTGCACCATTGGCAACGGCTTCTTTAATGTCTTGATCTGTAATACCACGGCATAAGCAAACGTACATGAATGCAACCACAATAATGAAATAAGATAAGAGTTATTATTGATAATTATTATCGTTTGTCAATAAAAATCATTTGAAAAGTCATTTATTGTAATTGGGTTTTTGAATTAAAAAATGCCACTCAATAGGTGGCATCGTTTATTTGTTTTTAAGTGTTTGAATGATAATGGTTTATGAATTGATAATCACCACGCCATCCATTTCAACTAAAGCACCTTTAGGTAAGCTGGCCACACCTAAGGCTGCACGCGCAGGGTAAGGTTGTGCAAAGTATTCACCCATAATCTGATTGACCAATTGGAAGTGAGATAAATCGGTCAGGAAAATATTGAGCTTGGCAATATCGGCCAAAGAGCCACCAGCCGCTTCGCAAACGGCCTTTAAGTTGTCAAATACGCGGCGAATTTGCGCTTCAATGCCTTCTACCAATTCCATGCTGTATGGGTCTAAACCAATTTGACCTGATAAATAAACCGTATTGCCAACTAAAATGGCTTGAGAGTAAGTACCAATTGCTGCAGGTGCATTTTCAGTATGGATGACTTGGCGAGACATTGATTTCTCCTAAAATAATGTACGAACATCATAGACCATCCGACTGCATTTCAGTAGCCTTATGAGTCAATAATGCAAAAGCGGTGAATGTGCGGCACAGTAAAACCATGCAACACATTGAATTAACAAGCTTTGGCTTCTTCTACAATGCTGATGGGACGCGCTAAACGGCTAATCCGTGGGAAACCGTAGTGCATACGCAAATCACGAATAATTTTGGCAATTTGCTTACGGTTATTGACCACAATATTCACATGAGTCTTGCCATCGTGGCTGCGTACCATTTCCACACCCGTTTTGGCCTTACGACACTGATAGATCAAATCGGAAATTTGTTCGTCATTCATATCCATATCAATGCTGAGGTAAGCGGTAAAACTCACGTCATCGACATCTTCTGAAGTCCATTGTAGCGGCATGATATTTTCAGGATGTTGATGCTGCTCATGCAGTAAGTTGTTGCAGCGCGCACGATGCACAATCAAACCACGACGTGACAAGTTGCCCTGAATTGGATCGCCCAGCACCGGGTTGCAACAGTGTGCATATTTGACGTCAATACCTTCTGTACCTTGAATCAGACGGTCAGAATGTTCGTTGCTATCCTGATCAAGTGCGTAAATGTGGTTTGCCACCAACTGCGGCAATAAATCACCGACTGCAATTTGCTCAAATAAACGGTCTTTGGAGTCGATATGACGCCATTGCAACACATTTAACCAATCTGCTTCGGTCAAGTCTTGAATCGAGTGATTAAACAATTTCAGCGCACGGTTCAGGGCTTGCTGACCTACCAAACGCTGTTCTTCAATATCCTGATCACGCAGAATGTTTTGTAAGGCACGACGGGCTTTTTGGGTATTAATAAAACTTAGCCAGTCTGGGTTTGGTGTGGCTAACACATCGGTGATGATTTCGACCACTTGCCCGCTGATGAGTGGTGTTGACAGCGGTTTGCTTTCACCATTAATTTTTGTACCGACGGCGTGGTTACCTAAGAATAAACTGGCTGCATAGGCAAAATCAACCGCGGTGGCGCCTTGCGGCAATTCATGTAAATGTCCATGCGGTGTATAAACATGAATTTTCTCTTGGTGTAGATAATCCAGTAAATCGCTAAATGTGGTTTTAGCGCATTCACCATCAACCAACACGTTTAAGCTTTTCATAGAGGCTTGAATGGCAGAACGGCAGGCTTGTGGTGCGTTTTCACCCAAGACTACGCCAAAACGTGCGGCTTTACGCATCAATTCAGTTTGAATGGTGAGTGATAAGGTGGTTTGTTCACCTTTTAGACGCATCATGAGTGATTGGTTACCGCCTGGTAGGGGGCGACGGATATGATCTTCATAATGCAAGACCTGAAAGTTGTCACGTAAAATATCGGCCAAACGGTCACAGTCGGCAATGCTTTGTAAAATAATTTCAAACGCATGGCTGTGGGTCAGTTCTTGTAGATCAATATCGTTTTTAACAAAGTGGCGCAGTAATTCTATATTGTTATTTTTCTTTTTAATCCGACCGGTAATTTGATTGTCTTGGAGTAGGTCGGCAAGGTTTTGCTCCCATTTAGATTGGTATTCGCAGCGTTTTGGTTTGGTGTGCAACAGGGCAGCTTGCACATCGTTATACATATCTAAATCAAGATTTTGATAACACAGATGTTCGAGGTTATCTGCCATTTCATTCATACCCACGATACGTGCCATGGGTACAAATACATCAAAGGTTTCTTGGGCAATGCGTGCGCGTTTGTCTGGTCGCAGCGCATCTAATGTGGTCATGTTGTGATAACGATCTGCTAGTTTCACAATAATGACACGTGGGTCCTGTAAGGTGGCTTGCAGAATTTTACGGAACGAAGCGGCTTTGTTGTATTCCTTGTCGCTAGAATGGCTGAGTTTGGTTACACCATCGACTAGTTCGGCAACGGTGCGTCCAAATTTTTCTGTGATGTCATCTTTGCTGTAGTCGGTATCTTCAATGACATCATGCAATAGCGCAGCAATGAGCGTGTCGGCATCCAAACGCATGTGTGCCAAAATGCAACTCACCGCAATCGGGTGTAGCACATAAGGTTCACCACTTTTACGGGTAACGCCATCATGCGCATGCTCAGCATAATCACAAGCCGTAAGCACCTGTTCGACTTCACTTACGCTAAGGTAAGGTTCGATCATGGTTTGAAGCTGTTGTTTGGCTTGGCTGACCATCGTGCCTGGCATATAACACCCTTTAAAATACAAGTGATAACGAATTTACAGTTAGACCTTATAATGAAAAGCATATTGCATGACTTGTCAATTTTTTTCGTACCAAAACATAAGGTCATTAGACCATTTAAAATTAGGTCTTAATCCTTATGTTATAACGGTTTTTAGCGTAAGATTAAAGTTCAGACAACAAAAAAGCCTAGTAAAAAACTAGGCTTTTTCAGAAAGTCGTTCTTATTGGAAAGAAAAACCATCTAAATTCAAGTTATTTGCTGAAAGTGCGAGGTCAAGACTCGAAGTTTGATAATCTTGATCACGTTGTTTCAAAATGTCTTTAGAAACGTGACCTTCTGCAATTTCACGTAAAGCAACAACGGTAGGTTTGTCGTTGTCCCACTCAACGGTAGGTTCTATGCCTTGACGTGCCAATTGACGCGCGCGCTTGCTTGCCACTAGTACAAGCTCAAAGCGGTTGTCTACATGGTCTAAACAATCTTCAACGGTAACGCGTGCCATAAGAATTCTCGTTCGAATAATAAATTTAAACAGACTATGCAGTATAAGGTGCTTTGCTTATAGACTCAAGTTTTAATCACGCGCTTGGCGGGCTAATTAACTTTTGAATCAAGGCTTGATGACGATGCGCCTGCTGCGCCATCACCAAACGATTAGCCGTAATCACCGATTCTAAATCGTGCAGAGCCTTATTAAAGTCATCATTAATAATCACATAGTCAAAATTGACATATTGTTGCATGTCTTCAACTGCGCAGCCTAGACGATGTTCAATTACATCGACTGCATCGGTGCCACGGTTAGACAAACGCTCGCGTAAATCAAACTGACTTGGTGGAAGAATAAAAATTTGCTTCGATTCAGGAAAAAGATTGCGTACTTGCTGAGCGCCTTGCCAGTCAATTTCAAGTAACACATCGTGACCTTTGGCTAACTGCTCTTTAACCGTCGCTTGCGCGGTGCCGTAATAATTGCCAAACACCTCTGCATACTCAATAAAACCGCCTTGTTCTACCAAGTCGATAAAATCTTGTTTTTGCGTGAAGTGATAATGCACACCATCGAGTTCGCCGGGACGTTGACCACGTGTTGTGTGAGAAACTGAAACGTGTAAATTATTCACACGCTCAAGCAGGGCTTTAACGAGGGATGTTTTGCCTGTTCCTGAAGCGGCAGAAACGACAAACAATAGACCCGACATGATATTTTTCCTGATATGATAAAATATCTTCTCTATTTTAGAGTAGACGCCCCTTAAACAAAATAGCCAAGATGGCTTTTGTTGGCATAAATTTTAAAACATCCCACCTATTTAACTTCAACATAGAGGGTTCTATGGAAATTGTATTGGCGAATCCACGTGGTTTTTGTGCAGGTGTAGACCGAGCAATTGCGATTGTAAATCGTGCCCTTGAGTGTTTTAACCCACCTATTTATGTGCGTCACGAAGTGGTTCACAACAAATTTGTGGTAGATGACTTGCGTCAGCGCGGTGCGATTTTTGTCGATGAGCTGGATGAAGTACCAGATGACAATATCGTGATTTTTAGTGCACATGGCGTATCTAAAGCAGTGCAGCAAGAAGCGGAGCGTCGTGGCTTAAAAGTGTTTGATGCCACTTGTCCGTTGGTCACCAAAGTACATATTGAAGTCACCAAATATGCGCGTGAAGGCACAGAGGCGATTTTAATTGGTCACGAAGGACATCCCGAAGTTGAAGGGACGATGGGTCAGTACGACAAGAAAAATGGCGGCGAAATTTATTTGGTAGAAGATGAAGATGATGTGGCTGCACTTGTGGTTCAGCATCCAGATAAAGTGGCTTTTGTGACGCAAACTACTTTGTCGATTGATGATACTGCCAAAGTAATTGATGCCTTGCGCCAAAAATATCCGAATATTCAAGGACCACGTAAAGACGATATTTGTTATGCTACTCAAAACCGTCAGGACGCAGTGCGCGACTTAGCCAATCAATGTGATGTGGTGTTGGTGGTGGGTTCGCCAAATTCATCTAACTCTAACCGCTTACGTGAGTTGGCTGAACGTATGGGGAAACAAGCCTACTTGGTGGATAATGCCGATGAATTAAACCAAGCATGGTTTAAAGCAAATACAAAAATTGGTGTGACTGCAGGCGCATCTGCACCAGAAATTTTAATCAAACAAGTGATTCAGCGTTTGCAAGACTGGGGTGCAACCGCCCCTGAAGAGCTGGCAGGGCGTGAAGAAAATATTACCTTTAGTTTGCCCAAAGAGTTACGTATTCCTGTAACACAGGCTTAAACTGCGAAGCATATAACACTTTAAAAAACTGATTAAAAATAGGCAGATAACCGTTGAATGACGGTTATCTGCTTTTTTATGCCTTTTATCCTGAAGTGTGAGGGTTTTGTAAAGTTGTTGGTTACTATTTTAATAGGGCAAAGTCTGTGTCTTGGGGGGGAGTATGCGAAAAAAAGAAAACGGGTTCACCTTAATTGAGTTGTTGGTGACGATTGCTGTGATGGCGATTGTGGCTTCAATTGCAGCGCCAAGTTTCAAAGCTGTAAGGGCTCAGCAAAAAATAGACTATTCAACCAAGGATTTAGAAAAAGTCTTATTACAGGCACGTTATGATGCAATCTTACATCGACAAAGAATGATGGTAAATTTAGGGCAAATAGGTACGTCTAGTACAAATACACTATATTGGTCTGTTCCTGATGAGCAAACTTTGTCTTTTAAAAAGTTCGTGTGTACAAGTAATAAATGGCAGGGAACGCTTATTGACGGTGTAAAGCAACTGATATTTGCAACTGATGGTACAGCTGAACTATTTCGTGGTTATACAGATGATGATGGCAATGCACAAAGGCAAAAACAAGAACTTTCCTCTATTGAGGTCATTATATCGAATGGTAATACTTCTAAGTATGTAGAAATTAGCCCACTTGGTAAAATAACCACAAAAGATCAATCCAGACAAGATCAGGAGTGCTGATAAATGGGAATTCAGTATCAGAAAGGGGTAGGGTTGGTTGAGGTTCTCGTTGCATTATTACTTCTAGCAGTAGGGGTTTTAGGTTTTACTTTGTTGCAAGTGAGTGCATTAAATTCATCTATAGAAGCATCCAAACGTATTCAAGCCATGAGTTTGGCTAAAGATATTGCAGAGCGTATTCGGGCAAATCAAGAGGGATTAGTTAAAGATCTAGAAGGAGAGCCAGATAAGGAAGGTAAGAAAGAAGTATACAAAGCTTATGTTAAAGGTTTTGAAGGTCGAGAGAGCTTAAGTAGTTATAGTTACACAAATTGTTTTGGGGCAGCAGCAGCCTGCAATAGTGAGAATTTTGCGAAAGAAGATGCAAAGCATGCGTTATATAAAGCCTATCAAATGGGTATGAAGATTGGTTTAAGTCAATGTGCTGGAGCAGTACAGAGAAACCGTTACTGTATTTATGTGGCTTGGGATGAAACAAATCCGAAAGATGGTTCAAATACTAATGATTGCACTAAAAATGGAAGCTATGGTTTAGATACAAAATGTATAGTCTTGGAGGCATATTGAGATGAGTAAACAACTTGGTATGACCTTGATTGAATTGATGGTTGCATTGGCATTAGGATTAATTATTACTGCTGCTGGTGTTCAATTATTTGTTTCAGGTACGATTAATTATAGCTTGCAAAAGACGTTAGGTGAATTGCAGGACAATGGTAACTTTGGTTTAAATTATATTACTAAAGATATTCGTTTAGCGAATTTAGATGCAAATCTGGCTGTGATTAATGATCGAAATTTATATAGTGGGATCGTGCTGACAAGTTTGGAAAGCTATTCTGGATTGACAGCAGATGATAAGGCTGTACAAACGGCCAATTTGCCTCTCCATTTAACAAATGCGGATACAACTAAAATATCTCTTCTAACCCAAGGATATGGTCAAGCAAACTGGGCTGGTCAAACGAATATAAATGAATATAAAAGTGATCAGTTGGTGATTCAATATAAAGCAATTATTGCAGGGGCTATGGATTGTGAGGGTAATAGCATTACACAAGCAGAGATAGATCAAGGTACATTTATTGTACAACGATATTTTTTAAGAAAAGATGGAAATGAGCTTGCTTTAGCGTGTGATGCGGGACGTTATAAAACATTACTTGCAACATCTGACTTACCTACCACGATTAGTAATTATGGAGGAAATGGAGAAATTATTATACGTAGAGTTGACCATTTTCACGTGTTGCTAGGGGTTAAAGATAATAGTAAAGATGAATTTAAATATATGTCGATTAAAGATTATATGGGAAATAATAATAGTCTTATAAAAGATGGAACACCTAGAAATCGTATTATGTCTGTACAGCTGGGTATATTAATGCGTGGTGTGGAAACAATCCCAGGTGGGCAAGATGTACCTGAAACATTCCAAATATTAGACCAAAGTGTTTCGCTTAATAATGCTGCTAAATCAAAAAGATATATTCGGGAGGTCGTCACACAAACGATTGCTTTACGTAATGGTTATGGATTGATGGAGAGCTTGTAATGTCTATGTTCTATCAGCGTGGTGCGACACTGATCACTATACTTTTTGTATTATTGCTTGTGACAGTAGTTGGTACATTTGCAGTCAAACAAAGTATTGTGGGTTTAGGAATTGCGACCAATAGCCAAGCTCGAAATTTAATGCAGCAAACTGCGGATGCTGTCTTTTTTGCTTTGGAACAGGACAATAAAGACAATGCCATTTTACAAAAAAACCTAAGTTCGTTAGGTATGTTGGGGATGGTAAAGTCAGATAATTTTTTAACTAAAGAATTAGTATTTTGCTATCGTCCAAAATCACAAAAAACAATGTTTGATTTGAATAAGGCAAGTATCGTGTCTTGGCAAGAAACAACTGATCCAAGTGACAATACTAAGAAAATTACTCAAATTAAAAATGATGAATTAGGGATTACAGGTTTTTGCCAGTACACATCAAATGATTTTAGTAGTGGTAGAGATATTATGATCTCACAAATCGCGGTTAAAAAAAGTGCTGTGAATAGTGATGTTCCTTTTAAGTTCTATCCAATTGGAACGGATACTTCTACAGTACAACTTGACAATATTCAGCCAGTACGGGTAGTGGTCACGACAGTAATCCCAAGTATGGTATCAGGTGGTAATGCTTGGAGTTCAAATACGACAGAAATTAATAAATGTTTTAAAAATTATACCAATGAGAAGTCAATGGAATATACGGATACTGAAACGGTAGCAGACTGTTTTGAAAAGCTGGGTGTGCCCTATAGCCAGCAAGTCATGGACTATGCCGTGGTGAGTTATGCAACGAAACAAGGCAGTTAAGTGAGGATGATGCAATGAAAAATATCAACTTGAAAAAATTGGTCGTTGCTTGTCAGGCAGCTACTTTTACTTTAATTACCAGTGTTGCTGTCACCACTCAAGCCAGTGATATCGAACTCTATAAAGCACCACAGACTTCACAAACTACACTAATGTTTATGTTGGATGTGTCTGGGAGTATGGACGGAAGTCGTATAAGGGATCTTAAAAAAGGTATGACCACTCTGTTACAAGGCGACAGTAGTGCAGGGATTGCACCATTGGATGATAAATTGGTTGTGGGTCTATCTACTTTTAGTGAGGCAACAGGGCGGATTAAACTTGAAGCAAAACCATTAGGTGACCCTGTACAACTGGCTGGAAATAGAGAGGTGTTTAGAACCGTTCAACAAGTAGAACAACAGGCACAAAGAACAAGAACACGTACTAAAACAGATGAAGAATGGCAAGAGCGTGTAAGAGTACAAACTCGTTCATGTGGTTTGTTTGGGTGTGGAAATTGGTCGGGTTGGAGTAATCCTGGATGGACAAATAAAACGTCTAATGGGAGTTGGTCCGACTGGGTAGAGTCTGGTTGGAGTCCGACAGGAAGTGAAGTGGTTAAAAGCACCATTGCTCAAGAGTGTGTAGATTGGGAGAGCAATTATAAATGTAAGGCAAGTGGTTGGGTAGCAACTACAAAGCGTGCAGAAGATTTTACAGGAACTATTGCTGTATCTCAAACGGGTAATGTGACGTATTCCAATCCCACAAATATTTCTACAGATTTAGTAACCTCCCCTGCTCAATCAATACCTGCGACGGATGAGACACAATGTGTGGACTCAGATTTTTTTAATCGTTGTCTTAAACAAGAAAATAAACTAACTCAAAATGGAAAAAAAACGACTACTACTGAAAAAGTTGATCAGGAAGCCACTGCCTCATTTACAAAGAGTATTATCTATACGGGTGCAGCCTATGAAACACATCGTAAAAAGATGCTGCGTGAAGTAAATAGTTTAAGTGTTGGTGATAGTACGCCTACAGGTTATGCTTATGCTGAGGTGGCGGCTTACATGATGGGACAAACAACCAAAGGAGAAACAGGCAGTGGTTTTACAGAATCGAGTGTAGGCAATATTCGTGATGCTAATAACTATATAAAACCTATACAAATTGACTCGACAAAACAGTGTAATACGCAAGGTATTTACTTTTTAACGGATGGTCAACCACAGTATTATTATAATAAACAAAGAAGTACATTAGAAGAATTTATGAAAAAAGCCCTTGGTTCTAAGGGAAGTAGCTTTTCTTGCTCAAATCAGAGTACCTTGGGAAAAAGGGGGAGTGGTTATAGTACTAATAGTACAATGAGTTCTCCAAACGGATGGGATTGTATTGGTGCTTTTACTCAGGCATTAATCAACCCTAACTTAAATCCATCGGGAACTGAAATATTGACGGCTGTTGTTGGATTTGGTTCCGACTTTAGTACGGGAAGTGGAAATGATATTAGTGATGCTAGAGACTGGGGAACACTAGGAAAAGGCGGATGGTATTCAGGTAATGATGATAAAGCTGTAGTCGATAGTGTCAAGGAATTTGTAAAAAAACTTGGAAAATATATTCCTCCTGTAACCACGGGTTCAGTAACCATTCCTGTTGATAATCTGGATACACAAAATATCCAGCCTTGGGGTTATTTCCCACAATTTGACCCTAAACCTGATGCTGTTGGTAATACAGGGGTAGTGACCTGGTTAGGAAATTTAAAAAAATATAGTGTGGTCAATGGTATTTTAAAAGATCGTGATTCTAATACGATTACCAACAGTAATGGGCTTTTAAAAGATGACCTTAATGATTATTGGGCAGATACATCAATTAAAAAAACCATTGAAAAAGAAGTGGATGGCGTACAAATAAGTCAGGAAGTGAAGGTTGGAGGAGCGTTAAGTCGTATGTTGCTGGGTTATAGTACAGCCCAGACCCCAAATGAAAGGAGAATTTTTACGGATCGTACTATTAAACAAAATAGTACAGATAATAGTCAAAATGATATTGGTACTATAAGTTCAGGTAACCTTATAAAGTTGGGACGAGATGACTTTATTTCAAGCAGTTCAAATTTGTATAAACAAGACCCTAAAAGAGCATATCTATTGTCATTATTTGGTTATCCAGTGGGCAAAGACTTAGCTTATAATGTTGAACTATATCCGAAGGAAACAACTTTTCAGACTGAACTAGAGCAGGTCATTCAGCAAACGCCAAAAAGAGATTGGTTAATGGGATCTGTAATGCACTCAAAGCCTATCTTGATTACTCAGGAGGGGACTACAAAATACGATGCAGAGAATAAAGTGACTACCTATGATAAACGTGATGATTTAATTGTTTTTGGTACGACACAAGGCTTGTTACATATAGTACGTGCAGGCACATCTGCAGCGGATGGAGATGCAGGAAAAGAAGTTTTTACCTTTGTCCCAAATGAAATAATTGAAAAACAAGCAAAAGGCTTTTTGTCACAAGACAATCAGTCATCAAATTTGCAATATGGCTTGGATGGGCAATGGACAGCTTATACTGAGTTTGTCACGAAAAAAGGCACAAATGTTAATGAACCTGTAGTGACTGTGAAAGGTGGTAAACAATGGTTGTATGGTGGGTTGCGTATGGGAGGTAAAAGCTATTATGCGCTAGACCTATCTGATGTGACATCAAGTAGCGGTACGCCAAAACTTAAATTCCATATTAATCCAGCAGGAACATGTAGTACCACAAATGCTTTGGGCTGTATGGGGCAAAGCTGGTCTAAACCAACGCTTACATGGGTTAATTGGCAAGGCAAACGTAAACTAGTGATGCTAGTTGGTGGTGGTTATGACGCTGCATACGAAAGCTCTGTAGATTATACCCCAAGTAACACAGATCAAGGCGCAGGCATTTATATGTTCGATGCAGACAATGGTAATTTGTTATGGTGGGCAAGTGCTAATGCAGGATCAACCAATACCGCAACCAACAAAACTTATGCTGCCGAGATGAAGCGTAGCGTAGTCAGTAGCATCAAGGCTATTGATCGTAATAGTGATGGTATTACTGATCATCTCTACTTTGGTGATTTGGGCGGACAGGTTTGGCGTGTTGATTTAAATGCCTCATCTAAGGCAGGAAAGGATGAAAACTTCGCTATTCGTGCAGTGCGTATTTTAGATATGTCTGGCTCAACCAAAGTACCTCGTTTTTATAATGCACCAAACTTCACGATTCATAATTCAAATAATGGACTGTTTGCTGCGGTTAGTATCGGTTCCGGTAATTTGAGCTATCCAATGTCTGCATCTACTAATACTGATGATGGTGTATATGTAATATATGATAAGGATGTAACACGTCGTAATTTAGCTGTATTAACAACATCAGAACTATATACTCAAGATGTTAAACCAAGTGCCACAGGTGGGAAAAAGCTGATAAAGAATACCAATGGTATTACCAAAACTACCCTTACCAGTGGTGGATGGTACTATCCTCTAGGAACAAAAAAGCGAGTTTTAAATGAAACGGTTGCAATTGATGGTGATTTATATGTAAGTATCTTTGATTCATCTGTTGATATTGATGATGTGAACTGCGCTGGTGGTGTACGAGGTGAAAGTAACGCAAAACAGTTCTGTCTACCTTATGGTGATGGGGATTGTAAACTTGTTCAGGATTCAGGTAGTGGCACTGGAGGAGGAAGTTCCGATGAAATTTTCTTAGGTAAAGGAAATGTTGGTATTAGTTTTGGGGGGATTAGCCGAGACAGAAATATCGTACTGAACTTGCCAACAGATAAAACATTAAGAACATATACTGGAAAAACCAAGTTCGTTTCCCAGCGTTGGTATGAGCGTTAAGGCGGGATATTTATGAGAAACAAAGGTTTTACCTTGGTTGAATTGATGATTGTCGTTGTGATCATTGCAATATTTGCTGCAATCGCAATCCCAAGTTACCAGCAGTTTGTCCGTCGTGCAATTGCTTCACATGCTGAACAGGAAATGCAGCGATTAGCAACTTTGTTAGAGAGACATAAATCACGGAATCTTAATTATAGAAATTTTGAGACTACTTCTGTTGCTATACCAACAGGTAAAACAGGGTCAGAAAAGCAATATACAGTCTACATACGTGATGCAACGACTCCAGCCAATGATTTAAAAAATAATGAAGCTTTGGGGCAAGGATGGGTTATATTGGCTGAAGCAAATTCTAAAATAAACTATGGTACAAGTTGTACCACTTGTAATGTTTTACAAGAACAGAACTATAGTTTTCTTTTAACTAGTAGTGGAATCCGTTGTAAAACAAAAGATAAGTTAGTGGAAAGTGAGGTCTTAACCTCGACGAAGCTAGCATCAGTAACCCCATGTGGAGCAAACAGTGAAAGTTGGTAAGCAATATGGATTTACTCTAATTGAGCTTATGATTGTCGTGGCAATTATTGGGATTTTGGCTGCCATCGCTTATCCATCCTATCAGGAGTATACACGCAAAACTAAACGTGTAGATGCTCAGGCAGAAATGGTAAATATTGCTGGTCAATTACAACGGTACAAAATTGTAAATTTTAAATTTTTAAAGTCGGATGGTACAGCGATTGAACTCGATGACATTGGAATAAGTGAACAACTTCCACCATCAGGAACAGCTTTATATAACCTAGCTTTATCTAATGTCACAGCAGGAACATGGACATTAACTGCAACCCCTATTGGGGCTCAAACAGGTGATGGTCATCTTGTACTCAATCATCGTGGAGAAAAATGCTGGACGAAAGGCTCTGACAAAAATAGTGGTTCGCCTTGTATGCCATCAGCTACAACCAACTGGGATGGTCATTAACAGTTAAATAGTTTACAAGAAGCAAATATTCTGAGTATTCGCTTCTTATTTATCGGGTATCTCCATGTTTTATTAGCTGTACATTCAAAACTGTGGATAACTCTTAATTTAGTCTTCCTTTCAGCATAAAATTAACGTAAAATACCGCCCTCTATGAAAGGGGTTTGAAATGTGTCGATGGTCGGTACAGGGATAATCCGTAAAAACTATAAGGTTGTATCATGGTAGTTATTCGTCTTACTCGTGGTGGTGCTAAAAAGCGTCCATTCTATCAAATCGTTGTAACTGACAGCCGCAATGCGCGTGACGGTCGTTTCATCGAACGTATCGGTTTCTTTAACCCAACAGCTCAAGGTAAAGCAGAAAAACTTCGTTTAGATGCTGACCGTTTTGCTCACTGGGTTGCACAAGGTGCTCAACCTTCTGAACGTGTTGCTTCTTTAGCTGCTCAAGCGAAGAAAGCTGCAGCTGCTGCATAATTTAATGAATTAAGTAGTAGGTAGCCCATGACACCAACACAGAATGTGCCCGAAGATCGTATTCAGATTGGACAGCTACGTTCAGCTTATGGATTAAATGGGTGGCTCTGGGTCTATTCCAATACAGAACCCATGAGCAACATATTTGACTACCTGCCTTGGTACATTGAGACCAAAGCAGGTTGGCAAATGGTCGATGTAAAACGTTGGAAACCACATGGCAAAGGCTTGGTGGTCAGCTTAAAAGGTGTGAGTGATCGTACCGCAGCAGACAACTTGGTTGGTGCCAATATCTGGATTTCAAAAGCGCAACTGCCTCAACCGGGCGTGGACGAGTATTATTGGTCTGATTTAAAAGGTCTAACAGTGTTAGGTCTGGACGATGACGAACAAGAAGTGAACCTCGGTCAAATCCATGAACTGTTTGAAACAGGTGCCAATGACGTGATGGTGGTTCGCGCAACTGCCGATAGCGTCGATGGCGAAGAGCGTATGATTCCATGGCATAAAGATGTGGTACAACGCGTTGATCTCGAAGCGGGTCGCATCTACGTGAATTGGGGCGTAGATTATTAATCCTTTCAGGATTCGCAGAGCAGGAAAATAGAGGAGTCTGCGGTGTTTTTTGCAGTCATTACGCTTTTTCCTGAAATGTTTGAAGCGATTACAGCTTACGGTATTAGCGGACGTGCAGCAAAACGTGACTTGATGCAAATTCATTGTATTAATCCACGTGATTATGCACAGGGCAACTACAAACGGGTGGATGAACGTCCATTTGGTGGTGGTCCAGGTATGGTGATGATGGCAGAGCCTTTGGCGCAAGCAATCCAGCATGCCAAAAATCTTGCACAGCAAGCGGGTGCAGTTCATGTGCCAGTGGTGTATATGTCACCACAAGGCAAAACCCTAAATGAGACTGCAGTACAGCAATTCGTTGAATATGATGGATTAATTGTATTGTGTGGTCGTTATGAGGGTGTCGATGAGCGTTTAATTCAGCATTATGTCGATCAGGAATGGTCGATTGGCGATTACGTTTTATCGGGCGGTGAACTACCAGCGATGGTGTTGTTAGACAGTATTATCCGGAGACTTCCGGGTGCAATGTCTGATGAACAATCTCATGTGCAAGACTCATTTGTGGATGGTCTTTTAGATTGCCCACAATATACCAAGCCAGACCATTTTGAAGGGTTGGATGTGCCTGAAGTATTAAAGTCGGGACACCATGCCAATATTGAAAAATGGCGGTTTTTGCAGCGTTATCAACGGACTTTAGAGCGTCGACCTGAGTTGATTGAAAAAGTTGAGTTGAGCAAGCAGCAAAAAAAATGGCTAAAAGATTCGCAAGGGTAGACCAAATAATTGGTTTATCTAAGCACCATGGCTACAGGCAGTTGGTTTGTAGTCTTAAATAGGCTCTTTATGCATTGAAGCGGTCAGGCATAAAGGGAAAGTCAATCGGGCCTATGCGCTTTAGCCTCTAGACCCAGTGGAAATCAGACCTCTTCTGACCCACACATACTGGAGATACCCCATGAGTGGTAAGCATCCTTTAGTACAAGCTGTTGAAAATGCACAGCTTAAGCAAGACATCCCAGCTTTTGCACCAGGCGATACAGTTATCGTTCAAGTAAAAGTAAAAGAAGGTGATCGTGAGCGTCTTCAAGCATTTGAAGGTGTGGTAATTGCGAAGAAAAACCGTGGTTTGAACTCTGCGTTCACAGTACGTAAAATTTCTAGCGGTGTTGGTGTTGAGCGTGTTTTCCAAACCCACTCTCCAATCGTTGCTAAAATTGAAGTGAAACGTCGTGGTGACGTTCGTCGTGCTAAACTTTACTACCTACGTGAACTTTCTGGTAAAGCTGCACGTATTCGTGAGAAATTACCAGCACGTAAACAAGGTTAATTTTAACTTTGCTTTACAGCTAAAAAATGCGCCGTTTAGGCGCATTTTTTTATGTCTGGTATTTGAGTTTATAAACCTTGCATTTTTAAGCGATTGGCATGTTGACGATATACATCAACAGGATCTGGTGCAAAAATATCTTTCATGCCCAAGAGTTGATTGACTTCATCTAAGTGGTTCCAATAGTAGTTATCACGAATGGTTTTACCAAATTTGGCGCTGCAGCGTGATACCAAACCATCATTATCACGACCATTATCAATCAACAAACTGGTCGCCAACATGGCTGAGTCTGGATCAAGTAAATTAGTGACAGCCGTATTGCCCGTAAATGAATAGAACTGGATGCCTTTTTCTTGATAAGCGCCCTCACCACAACTTGTCGTTGGCATACCCATTGGGAATTTGCTGTTAAATTGTGCTGAACCTGTGGTGCTCAAACTGTTGGCACCTGCCAATGAGTCATGTGTATAGCTATTTGGATCTAAACCCTGTGCCCAAGTAATGGTTTTAGACACTAAATTGACCATATCAATTAATGGTTTTTCGAGTGGTGTACCTTGTACATTCAAAATAAAGTCTGCCACAGGCGAGCCTTTATTGGGTGCACCGACTGCAGTCAGTGATGCGACTTTGGACGGCATTACACCTGCAACATAACGAATGGTTGGCCCACCATGTGAGTGACCAATTAAGTTGACTTTGCTTGCACCTGTAATTGCAAGAATTTCATCGACTTGTTGTGCCAATTGTTCGCCACGAACTTCTGATGAGTTAAATGGAGATACACGGGTTGCCCAAGCATTGGCACCGTTACGTGCTAAATTGGGTAAAATTTGGTACCAATAGTCGACCCCTAACTGATCTCCACCAATATTGATAAAACCTGCCATACCGTGAGTAAACACAATTGGGTATTTGGTTTTGGCATAACTGGAGATTACGAAGTTAGATTTGACCTGTTCTGCATTGGATGCGTGCGCAGTACTGAGGGTACTGGCTGCGATTAAGCCTGCAATGAATAATCCATATTTCATATAACATCCTCTATTTTATTGTGCTTTCCTAGCATGACAATATCTATTGTCAAATATCATTATTCAGGAAATTTGCAAGATTGCAAGTTCTGAATGATTAATGGCTGTTGAAACATCAGTTGTTTTTAAAGGTTTTCCTGCACTTGAATTTCAAGCACAGGAAGATGGTTTTGCCAAGATTGAAATGAGCTTTACTATTACAAACCTTGTAATTTCAATCGGTTGGCATGTTGTCGATACAGTGCAACTGGGTCAGGTGCAAACAAGCCCGTTAAGCCAAACATCATGTTGGCAAGGTCGGTATGATTTAGTCGGTAGTTGTCACGAATGACGTGTCCAATGTGGGTACTACAACGTGCGACCATGCCATCGTTGTCTAAATTGCCATAAGACAGTGGGCCGAGTTGCATTAAAACAGTGTCAATATCCAGTAAATTGGTGGCTTGTGCTACACCTGTCCATGAATAGTAATGAATCCCGCGATCTACTTTGGCACCGCTGCTGCTGCAATTTGCGGCCAAGGCTGTGGTTGGAAAACGACGGTTAAAATCTGCAGACGCTGTTTCGGTTAAAGAAGCCATCGATGCATCAAAATCGACAGGCATGTCTGGCTGTTGCTGCGCCCAAGTAATGAGAGGCGCCACCATATAGTCGCCTAAAATATTAAACGCGGTGCGTGATAAACGATTATTTTGAATATCATCGGCAACTTTGGAGCCACGGAATGTACCTGCAACGCCCGTAATTGATGCCACATATTCAGGTTTGGTCGCAGCTACATAACGTACTGTTGGGCCACCATGTGAGTGACCAATTAAATTGACTTTGGATTTGCCAGTGATTGCCATGACTTCTTCGACTTGGGCAATCAGTTGCTCACCTCGAAATTCAGTACGGTGTGCAGGGGAGAGTTGTGCGGCAAATACGGTTGCGCCATTACGTGCCATATCTGGCAAAATTTGATACCAATAATCCATATTAAAGGTTTCATTGCCAATGCGTGACCATCCGAGCCAGCCGTGTACCATGAGCAATGGATATTTGGTTTTGGCATAGTCAGATTTGGCCTGTTCCTGAATAGGCAACACGCTTGGAGCAGCTTGAGCGACACCCATTGAACCGAGCAAGCAGCTAGTGACAGCCAATGTAATTGCCCGTATGTTAGAGATGATGGTCATAAAACAATCCTGTGTTCTTTATTTTTATTACAAGTGAAGTGGTGGCTTCGCTTCCCTCCTGAAAGCTCAGATATGCAAATTGCCGTTGGTTACGGCACATTATTGTGAGTCATCCTCGACTATTTTTTGTACGCTCAGGTATTTTTTCATGCGTAATTTAGAAAAAACATATCATTTGGGGACAGTTATTGCGCATTGTCCCAGAGATTTGTAAATCTACATGCATATTGATATCTATTTAATATTTATAGACATTTGTATATTAAATCGTTGTGGTGAGTTTGTACTAAAACAGCTTTTCAGGCATAAAAATAGGGCATGTTGAATGCCCCAGTTTCCTATGTAGATATGTTAGTCAGCAAAAGGTAATTTTCCACCTTGATCATGTACCTGTTCAAAGGTTTCTAAACGCAATTGCTCTTGTGGATTTTGAAAATGCTGTCCGCGTAATTGTTTCACGGCTTGTTGCTTGGCTTGATCATTCATTCCACTTTGCATGATTTGATCACGCGTACTTAAATAATCCTCTACTCGTGATTTCCACTGACTGCGTTGCCCATCTAATTGTTCTAAACGCTGAGTTGCTTCAGGACCAACCAGATTTAAACGCATTTGGCGGATTTCAGCAGCAGAACCACCACGTGCTTTAATTGCCGCAGTCAAGCTGCGTAAATCTTGCAAGGTGTTCAGCTGTTCTAAATTTTCTTGCCAATCTTGAGGTAATTGTTTAAATAATTCCTGCAATTGTCGTGCTTTTTCAGCTTCAGATAATTTTTTATCATCCATGACTGCCATGCGCTTTAGGGTATATTCGTGATAGGCATCTTCCGTACCAAATAAACCTTCAATTTCATAATCAGAAAAATATTGTTTACGCAGATTTTGCATGCTGCTAAAAATGCTGCGGTAATATTGCGGATCTTCCTGATTTAAATTCGGTGCTTGCAGTTGTCCAAGCGCATTGCGATAGTCCAAATAACGCTGCCATAAATCTAAAATTTGCGATAAGGCAGGCTCTTTATGCCCTTGTTGAATATAGCTTTTAAAATCATCACGAATCTGTTCAATGCTTTTTTCGCCATATTGGGTAATAAAATATTCAAAACAGTTACGGGTTTGTTCATTAACGATCAGGCGGTTGCTTGAATCTAGTCGGAGCTGACAATTGATTTCGGTATCTTGCTGGCTTGGACTTAAAAATGACGCAGCAGCGTTATTGTGCATGGCCTGCTGCATGCGTATCTGTTCAGCACTTTGTGTATCTGCAGTCTGTTCATGAGAAGTAGATTCAGATGTGCTTGACTGCGGCATCAGCCAATACACCAAAGCGGCGATGGCTAGAATCACAACAGCTAAAACAATCCATATTTTATTTTTCTGCATTGCAATGCACCTGTTTCATCCGTTTTATTTTTTTAATCGGGTTTCAATATGCCATAAAAGTTGGTAGCTGTTCTAGAAAAGTTGTCATTTATCTCGGCAGATTGTTACCATGACGCAGTTTTGCTTTGACTTACTTTTTGCTATGAAATCATCTGCGGCTAAAATTCAGCGTCGTGCCATTAGTGGTGTGTTTTTATTAAATAAACCTTTGGGGATTAGTTCCAATGCGGCTTTGCAAAAAGTACGCTGGTTGTATCGGGCGCAAAAAGCAGGGCATACGGGGGCATTAGACCCATTGGCTTCAGGTTTGTTGCCTATTTGTTTAGGTGAAGCGACCAAGTTTTCACATTATTTACTCGATTCTATAAAACGCTATCAGACCACCATTCAATTCGGGCATAGCACCACGACAGGTGATGTAGAAGGTGAAGTCTTGTTACAGCAAGTTGTGCCAGCATTGAGCCAAGAAAAAATTGAACAGGTTTTGACGCAGTTTCAGGGCGATATTATGCAAGTTCCGCCCATGTATTCTGCCTTAAAAAAAGAAGGTCGTCCGTTATATGAGTTAGCTCGTCAAGGCATAGAAATTGAACGTGAAGCGCGCCCAGTTACCATTTATGCGATTGAGTTACTGTCCTTTACCGAAAACAGTATCACGCTGGATGTTACCTGTTCCAAAGGCACGTATATCCGTGTGTTGGGTGAAGATATTGCCAAAGCTTTAGGTACTTATGGACACCTGACTTATTTGCATCGGATTAAAACGGGGCATTTTGACCTGATTCCAAGCTATAGCATTGAATATTTGGAAAGTTTAAGCGAAGCGGAACGTGAAGCCTTATTGCTGCCTGCTTATGCGCCTGTACAGCATTTTCCACAGGTTCAGGTGCCTGAAGGTCGGGCTGAATATTTTAGCCGAGGCATGGAAAGTAATATCGAGCATCCTGCTGTTGCACAAGTATTGGTGTTTGATGGTGAAAAGTGTTTAGGTTTAGCTGAAATTACAGATAAAAAGCGCTTGGTACCGAAACGGGTTTTAAATCTCTAAATTTTGCTCAGATACATAACTTGAATAAAGTGAGTAAGTGAATTAAAGCTTTTTATACAAATAGTTGCAGGATTTTGGATTGATCCTCTATACAGTACTTAGAGGATTAAAACGAAATTAAAAAACTGACTCCAAAACCGATGTGGATGTGCGAGTAGATTTTTATCAATCTGTTCGCCGCGCATAGGTAAAAAACAGAGGTCTGCACATGAATATTTTTGAAGCTTTACGCCAAAGTCACGACATTCAACGAAATTTAGCCCACCAACTGACGCAAACTTCAGGTGATAGCCCTGAACGTAGAGCGATATTTGAACAACTTAAAAATGAATTATTTGCGCATGCAGTGGCAGAAGATCGCTATTTTTATATTCCCTTAATGATGACTGATGCGGGTTTAAATATCACTCGCCATGCTTTGGCAGAGCATCATCAAATGGATGAATTACTCGAACAATTAACCGAAACGGAAATGAGCAACACGGGTTGGCTGGCAATTGCCAAGCAACTGTCAGATAAAGTGCATCATCATTTAAAAGAAGAAGAACATGGCTTTTTTCAGCAGGCAGGCAAAATTTTGTCTGAACAGCAAAAACAAAGTCTAGCCAAGCAATATTTGGCAGAATATGAAAAATACCAACAGATGTCTAAAAACAGTTTGGTTTAAACATTCTGCGGCTGTTTGGATTTTTTTACTGCTCTAAAAGTAACGCCCACCGAAGCTAACATAATGCAGCATAACGCGAGCCATTGCAGTGAAGTAATTTTCTCACCCAACAATACCAAGCCTGTCAGTGCAGCCAAAGCAGGCGATAAACTGGAAAGTGTGCCATAACTCATTTTGCTGAGTTGTTTCAGCGCTTGTAAATCTAAAGCATAAGGAATGGCGGTGGCGAGTACAGCAATGGCAAGTGCTTTGCCCCAATATTGAGTCTCAAACAACGCAGGTGCATTGTTATACAATCCAAATGGGATCAGTGCCAAAGCTGAAATACTGATGGCGATGGTCAGCGCGTGCATGCCAATATTTTGTTGCACCACTTTTTGCCCAAAATAAATATAAAAAGCCCAGCACAATCCTGCACCTAGGGCACACGCTGCACCAAACAGACTAAAATGATCACCCTGCGCTTGTCCCCAAGGCACCATAAGAATAATGCCTAAAATCGCCAACAACACCCAAACATAATCTTTACGGTTTTGAATGGATAATAAAGCCAAGCCCAAAGGCCCGACAAACTCTAAACCCACCGCAATACCTTGCGGCAACTTGCCCAAAGACAGATAAAACAGAATATTCATTAAGCCCAAGGCTGCGCTATAGCACAATAAATCACGCCATTTTAAATGTGCGAGCCGCGACAGAATTTGCCATGAGCGAAACATGATTGCCACAATTACACTGGCAAAGCACAGTCGCAAAATCGTCACAGTAAGCGGGTCAAGCACCTGAAACAATTGTTTGGCAAAAGAAGCACTGATTTGATAGGAGATCATGGATAAAACCATGAACAACACCGCAGTGAGTTGGGCGTTTGGCATGGGGCAGAAAAATACTCAACAGTGTGGAAATGGGAAGGTCAGGCAGATTATAGCAAGTTTAAAAATACAGGGCTGTGGCAACTCAAGGTTACTCATAGATCAGGCATAAAAAACCACAGTGCTAAGACTGTGGTTTTTTGTAGCACCAGCGTGTGGTCTTAGAACAAGACACGTACGCGAATTGTGCCTTCAACTTCGTGTAAAGTATCTAGTGCTTCTTTAGATGCCGTTGCATCAACGTCCATTACTAAATAACCGACATCACCTTTGGTCATAAGTGATTGACCAGAGATGTTGATGCCATGTTCAGCAAACAAGTTGTTGATTTTAGACAATACACCTGGAATATTTTGGTGAATGTGTAATAAACGGTGCTTGCCTTCAGTTAATGGCAATGCAATTTCAGGGAAGTTCACTGCAGACAAAGTCATACCTTTATCTGAATATGCAACAAATTTCTCTGCCACTTCTAAACCAATGTTCGCTTGCGCTTCCATAGTAGAACCACCCACGTGCGGTGTTAAAATCACGTTTGGTAGGTTGCGTAGTGGAGAAACAAATTCTTCACCATTGGCTTTTGGTTCTTTCGGGAATACGTCAACTGCAGCACCTGCAATATGACCAGACTTGATAGCATCTGCCAAATCTTCAATCACCACACAAGTACCACGTGCCGCGTTAATGAAAATTGCGCCTTCTTTCATTTGTGCAAATTGTTCTTTTGCCATGAAATTGCGGGTAGATGGTACATCTGGAACGTGTAAAGAAACCACGTCAGCATTTGCCAATAATTCGCCCATAGAGCCAACTTGACGTGCATTACCTAAAGGTAACTTGGTTACAGCATCATAATAAATGACGTGCATACCCAAGCTTTCAGCCAATACTGAAAGTTGAGAACCGATTGAACCGTAACCCACGATACCTAAAGTTTTACCACGTGTTTCAAATGAACCGACTGCAGACTTGTTCCAGCCACCTGCATGTGTATCGGTTGATTTTTCAGGTACGCGACGTAGCAATAAAATTGCTTCAGCCAATACCAATTCTGCAACCGAACGGGTGTTTGAATAAGGGGCATTGAAAACTGGAATACCACGTTCCATTGCTGCAGTTAAGTTCACTTGGTTTGTACCAATACAGAAACAACCTACCGCAATTAGTTTGTTCGCAGCTTCAAAAACTTCTTCAGTTAGCTGTGTACGTGAACGAATTCCAATGAAATGCGCATCTTTAATCGCTTCTTTTAACGCATCGCCCTCAAGCGCTGTTTTACGATAATCGATGTTGGTATAACCCGCTGCATTTAACACGTCGATTGCGTTCTGGTGTACGCCTTCTAACAACAAGAAACGAATTTTATCTTTAGGTAGTGAAAGATGTTGGCTCATTACGGCTCCGCTACAAAGGCCAAATTTAGTGGCGGTATGATAACATAGGAGATGGGTCGATATACATTTCCTTTATGACCAAGAGTGCAGGTATTTTTTGTCAGATATAATCTCTTTCAGAAATATTGCCCAAAATTGCCCTGTTCTTACCACGTTATATTATCGGAATTGCCAATATTCACAGGTTTTTCAAAAAAATCGCTTATAATAAGCGGCGCACATGAAAGCCAACCCACGCTGTTGCTTTGATGCACATATTTAGTCTGCAGTATCTTCATCTTCAAATAGATCAAGATGTGCAGACAGTCGCTTTTCTTCCTGTTTAATTCTTGCTAGGTCTGCAAACGATGAATGCTCCAGTCGCTTTAACCCCTGAGTTATTGACCCAATTAACGGCAATAGTCGGTGAAAACCGTATTAAAACGGATGCTGATAGCCTCCAAAACTGGGGTCGTGACCATACAAAGCATTTTGATCCGAACCCATCGGTCATCGTTTTTCCATCAAGCACAGAGCAAGTACAAGCCATTGTAAAACTGGCGAATCAGTTTAATGTGGCCATTACTCCATCGGGCGGACGCACAGGTTTATCTGCAGGTGCAGTGGCAGCCAATGGTGAAATTGTCGTCAGCATGGACAAGATGAACCAAATCTTGGAATTTTTCCCTGCAGACCGTATGGTACGTGTGCAAGCGGGTGTGGTGACTGAGCAACTACAAAACTATGCCGAAGAACAAGGCATGTATTATCCAGTCGATTTTGCATCTTCAGGTTCTTCACAAATTGGCGGTAATATTGGTACCAATGCGGGCGGTATTAAAGTCATTAAATACGGCATGACCCGTAACTGGGTGTTGGGTCTGACTGTGGTAACAGGCAAAGGAGATATCCTGCGTCTGAACAAAGGCATGATCAAAAACGCAACAGGTTATGCGCTGCAACATTTATTTATTGGCGGTGAAGGCACACTTGGCTTAGTGACCGAAGCTGAAATTAAGCTAGAACGCCAACCGCAAGATTTGCAAGTGATGGTGTTGGGCGTACCTGATTTTAATTCGGTGATGCCTGTATTACATGCTTTCCAAGCTAAAATTGATCTGACTGCATTTGAATTCTTTGGTGAATTGGCGATGCAAAAAGTCTTGGATCATGGTCATGTGCAACGTCCATTTGAAACCCAATGTCCATTCTACGTGTTACTTGAATTTGAAGCGCCATTTGAGCCAATTATGGACAAGGCGATGGAAATTTTTGAACACTGTATGGAACAAGGCTGGGTGATGGATGGCGTATTGAGCCAAAGCCTAGACCAAGTTGAAAGTTTATGGCGTTTGCGTGAAGACATTTCTGAGTCGATTGCACCGTTTATTCCATATAAAAACGATATTTCAGTATTGATTACTCATGTTCCTGCATTTATTCAGGAAATTGATGCAATTGTGGCAGAAAACTATCCTGACTTTGAAATTTGCTGGTTCGGTCATATTGGTGATGGTAACTTGCACCTGAACATTCTAAAACCTGCCGATTTAAGCAAAGACGAATTCTTTGCCAAATGTCAGGTGGTAAATAAGTATGTATTTGATACTGTGAAGAAATATGATGGTTCTATTTCTGCAGAACACGGTGTAGGCATGACCAAAAAACCATATTTGGAATATTCACGTTCAGCTGAAGAAATTGAATATATGAAAGCGTTGAAAAAGGTTTTTGACCCTCAAGGCATTATGAACCCAGGCAAATTATTTGATTTGTAATTCCTTTCGCCTTTCATTTATTTAAGTGAATTGAAAAACGCATCCTCGTGATGCGTTTTTTTATGCCGCTGTTTTAATTTTACATTTCTGTTCTAGCGTTTCTGCTCGAACAAGGCATCATAGAAGCATAAATAATAATCAACATTTTGGAGGAGTTATGTTGCGTTTAATCACGGTTTCCGCATTGGGTGTTGCGTTATTGTCAGGCTGTGCGACTACACAGAATATTATTTCACAAGTTACGCCTGCAGAAACACCTTTGGCGCAGGTACTCAAACAACGTCCAGATTTGCGTAAAGAATTGGCTACCGTTGAAATTCGTCAATACTTTAACCGTGTCGAAGCACCAACTGCGGCAGAAGTAAAAATTACCGAAACAGGCTTAATGGATGATTCGGTACGTTCAATTCGTAGTATTTATCACTTTAAAAATATTAATGGACAATGGCAGCAGGGTGATGTGCAAACCGCTTACTTATGCGCACGTGGTAAAAATACCAAGACTTTCCAAAGCAAAAAATGTCCTTAAATTGCTGTAGGGCTTAGGTAAATCTTGCCTGATGTTCTAAAAATGCAACAAAGCGTCTGTGGATAATACTCGTGTTATCCACAGCTTTTATTTAGGATGACTTCATTCGATTCAAAAACGTGTGAGCGCAGCATGTCCATCAAAACTCTAGCATTTCTACACCGCAATGATAGCCGTTTTGCCGTGGGTGATTTTTATCCTGTGCTTTCGGTATTTTCACATTATGAATTGGGCAATACTGTATCGCCTTAACCCGCTGAAGGAGGTGATGCCTAACTTGGTCTGATGTCACATCAAGTGCCGCAATTTATTTAACGGACTTAAAAAATGCGCCATAAATTTGCCATTCAACTCTGTTAAACTGCAGCTCAATTTTCTATTTTTATGGGCTAAACGCGGCTGACTTGCATCGTTTTGTCCTTTATAACTCATGCCACAGCAGCAAAAAAATACCATTCAACGTGCCACACTCATGTTTCCCTTGGCTTTGGTCTTGTTTGAGTTCGCGGTTTATATTGGCAATGACTTGGTTCAACCCGCGATGTTGGCCGTCACACAAGATTTTGGTGTCAGTGGTGCATGGGCAGCTTCGTCCATGTCATTTTATTTGCTGGGGGGTGCTTGTGTGGCGTGGTTATTGGGGCCACTCTCTGACCGTTTGGGACGCAAAAAAGTATTATTGGGCGGCGTGGCATTTTTTACCCTAACCTGTTTATTGATTTTATTGACTCAGAACATTGAAAGCTTCCTTGTTCTTCGTTTTTTTCAAGGTTTTGGTTTGTCAGTCATTAGTGCAGTCGGTTATGCGGCTATTCAGGAAAACTTTGCAGAACGTGATGCAATTAAAGTCATGGCGCTCATGGCGAACGTCTCTTTACTTGCTCCCTTGCTCGGCCCAGTCTTAGGTGCATTTATGATTGAGCATGTTTCTTGGCATTGGGGTTTTATCGGCATAGCACTGTTGGCATTTTTGAGTTGGTTTGGACTGAAAGCCAAAATGCCTGAAAATCAGCAGCGTATTCCCAAACCTCCATTTCGAGATGTATGGGATGATTTTAAACAAGTTTTTAAAAATACCAGATTCTTAGGTTTGACATTGGCGCTGCCCTTATTGAGCATGCCTTTAATGTTGTGGATTGCGTTATCTCCTGTGATGTTGGTGGAAGAGTTAGGCTTTAGTAGTCTGCAATACGGTTTGGCGCAGTTTCCTGTTTTGGGTGGTTTGATTTTAGGCAATCTGGTACTGATGAAAGTTATTGACCGTTTACCTTTAGGAAAAACAGTCTTGATTGGTTTACCTTTAATGTTGTTGGGTAGTGTGCTGATCGTATTGGGGGCAATTTGGCAAATCTATTTTGTTTGGTGTTTGGTGATTGGTATGAGCTTGATTAGTTTTGGTGAGGGAATGAGCTTCTCAGTCTTATACCGTTTCGCCTTAATGTCATCGGAAGTGTCTAAAGGTACTGTTGCTGCTAGTGTTTCAATGATATTGATGCTGTGCTTTTTTATTGTGATTGAACTGGTGCGTGTTTTATATATGCGGTTTGATATTTGGGCGTATAGTTTGGCTTGTTTGGTGCTGATAACGCTCTGGTTTAGTTTGCCACGCATGATGCTTAAACAGGTGATGCAGGAGCGAGTTGCTGCAGGGCAGTTTTAAGGGGTTAAATTTTTCAGCTGCATCATAAAACAAGGTGATGTGGCATCACCTTGCAAACATTTGATTTATAAATTAAAGTTGAGAAAATGTGTAATATGATGAAAGCTGAAAAGGACTTGCAGATTAAGCTTGTACTGGTTGTTCCATCTTTTTCAATTTAGCATCAAAAACAAATGGGCCAAAAGGTAAAATTGAAGCAATTAAGCCCAAAATAAACATTTTAAGAGACCATTTTTGTTTTTCACAAACCACAAAAAGCACTACTAAAAATGCGATAAACAATACGCCGTGTCCCATACCTACATATTTCACTAAAATTGGGTTATCGAACATATATTTCATGGGCATAGCAATAAATAACAACAATAAGAATGAAATACCTTCTAGGAACCCAACCCAACGTAATGTTTTAATGTTCATGCCCAAATCTTTTTCATGTCGATAAAACAGCAGTGTAGCGCAAATAGTGACAATCGCAAAGACGAGCTGTTGGGAGCTCTGCACATTGATGAGCTAGATACGATGGCTGCAAAATTGAGCTAATTTTTTGCAAATTAGTAGCAAGTTATTCAAAAACGAGTAAGTGTGGTTATGAAAGACGACCGATATAAAGCAAGAAGACCTGCATTGAGCGTCGTTTGAGAATAATCCTCAAAAAGATAAATTTTACTTTTTGCGGATAAGTCGAAAGGCATGTGTATAACCCTTAACTTATCCACAATTGGTAATAAATGTTTTATTGAAAATGCATCATGCTAGCTTAAATAATCCCACAGGCAATTCGCTCACCGCCGCCGCCCAATGGTTTTGGATGGTCGGCATAGTTATCACCGCCTGCATGAATCATCAAGGCCAATCCTTCAACTTGTGCCAATGTTAAACGGGGTGCAATCACGGTCACTTTGGCTGTCCCGTCGTTTGCAACACTTAAAGCCGGTAAGTCCCCTAAATGTCCTGTCAGCGGTGTACCATGATTCGGGATATTTTTGGGATTAAAATGTCCGCCCGCTGCCAAAGCAGCAACCATTTTTCCATCTTTTTCTGCTGCTGCACATGAACCTTTTTCATGGATATGAAAACCTCGTTCCCCTGCAGGGAGTTGTTGGAGTTGGGTGTGAATGACTAAGCCTGCTGCACTGTCACGCAGTTCAACCGTACCTAATTCCTTGCCAATCCCTTGTGCTGAAACAGCATGCATTTTTAAGATTTTAGATTTTTGTTGTGTGGTCGCGGTGGTGCTGCAACCCATGAGTACTAGGCCACTAAAAGCAGCAAGACTGGCAAATTTGAGTATTGAGCGCATAAAAGACATCCTATTTGTTGTGCATAATATTTAGGGATGTCTTGATTGAAGCAAAGTTAGCTCCGTTACAATACAACGTTTGCGTAGTAGTATGTATGTACTGTGTTGAGCTGATTTATTCAGATCAACACAGCCATGTGAGCAATATGATCAGTAAAACAGCTTAATCAAGCTTTGAATTGGATGATGAATCGTCTTCAGGGAGATCATGCGCAAGGGTAGCTTTGGGCATCATTAATCCTTCATTGTTGTTTTCATGCAACCACTCACGCCAAATAGCGAGTAAGACTGCCAAAATCACAGGGCCAATAAATAGACCAATCAGACCAAAACTGGCAATTCCACCTAAAACTCCAAACATGATCAACAGGAATGGAATTTGAGTGGCACCCGAAATCACCAAAGGACGAATCACGTTATCAGCAGTGCTGACCACACACACGCCCCACGCCATCACACCAATGGCTTCCATGGTATGCCCTTGGCTAAATAACCACAGCGACACCGAACCATAAGCTAACGGTGGGCCAAACGGAATTAAGGCAAATAAGAAAGTCACAATGGTCAGTACCATCGGATTAGGTACCCCAGCGACAAAATAGCTCACGCCTGCGAGTAAGGCTTGCGCAATTGCGGTGAGTCCAACGCCATAGACCACAGCACGTGTGGTTTCAGAAATAGTATCTAAATAGTGATGAATACGTGGCCCAATCACCATTTCCAAAGCTTTGCTGACTTGATGCAAAATGGTGTGACCATCGCGGTAGAAAAAGAATAACGATAGCAGGGCAAAACCAAGTTTGATTAGGTTTTTGCTGACTTCATTAATCACCACTTTGCCGTAATTTAAATGCCCTTGAATCCATAAGGAAATGGATTGCACAATGCTGTTCGGATCGTGATTAATTTCTTTAAGGGTGCGGGTGACTTCTTTACCAATAATAGGTAAATTGCGAATGAAATCAGGGACATTTAAGTGTCCGGAAAAGACCTGTTTTTGTAATTCGTAATATAAGTTGCGACCTTCATGTTGCAGGATAAAAATGGCAAAAGTGAGTGGAATGCCGACCACCAACGTGACCATCAGCATCATTAAGGCTGCGCTAAGCGTAGGACGATGACCGCATAAACGTAGCACCGACTGATATAGTGGCCAGCTCATATAGGCAATGATTGCTGCCCAAACAACAGGAACAATAAAATATTTGAGTATGTGAAAACCCAAAAAGATCAGGACAAAAAACAGTCCAAACAATAAAATTTTTTGTAATGTTGGCGCGTACTGTTGCACTGAATTCACTGAAACATTCCTAAGGTCATGTGCCATATTAACTGAAAAAAAAGCTCCCGAAAACGAGAGCTTGGTAAGTTCTGGTGAATAAGTTCTAAACGGTGGCGATTCTAGGCTTTAAAACCATTGAGCAGGGTCATCTACAATGGCATTCAGTACAGGCTGCCATTGATCTTGCATTTGCAGATAAGTTTTTTGGGTTTTATCAAAAATACTTAAACCTTGCATTGCCAATTGTCCGTAAGCGGCACGTTCTGAAATCCATGCCACAGGCTGTTGCTCGATTTTCTGGAAAAAATCCTGAATATCTTTAGAGCTGGCAGAGTTGGGTTTGACCCGATTGGCCAACAGCAAAATTTGGACTTTGCCTTTACGAATCCGCTTAATGTCTTGTAAGTGTTTTAAGAAGCGACGGGTGGAGTCAATGTCAAAAAATGAAGGCTGTAGAGGTGTGATAATGGCATGTGCTTCGCTAATCAGCTGCTCGGCATGCTCACCCGATAACGCACCAGGTGCATCAATAATTAAATATTCAATGTTTTTGGGTGCATCGCCAATCGACTTTTCATGACGCCAATCTAAACTTTGAATTGGAGCGGCTGTTTCTGGTCGTTGTTTTAACCATTGCAGCGCAGATTTTTGATTGTCGGCATCCGCCAAAGCAACTTTATAGCCTTTTTGTGCAAGCGCAGATGCTAAACTAATAGCCGTAATGGTTTTTCCACAGCCACCTTTTTGGTTGGCAATTAATATAGTTTTCATGACCCTCGAATCGATTTTAATCTGCTCATCCCTAGCATATCATTGTTTTGTGCTCGGAATATGACAGTTGACAAAAGTCGTATCGAGTTCTGCAAAAAAGGTTTAGGAAGGTTTTATGTCAATCTGGATGGCGATGCTGATTGGTGCCTGTATAGGCGTGGTGCTGACCACCTTAATTTTAAGCAATAGCCGCAATGGACGGATTAAAGCCGAGTATGAACAATATATTGCAGAAATTGAACTGTCACATCAGCAGGCATTATTGCAGGCACAAAAGCGCAGTGTAAATACCAGTCGTGCGGTACTGAAAGGCAAAATGGCAGAGCAATTAGCACCGATTATGCCCGAATTTCAGTATTTACCGAGCGATGCCAAATTTTTAGGTGATCCTGTTGATTATATCGTGTTTGATGGCTATACCGATTATCGGGATGGCAATGGGCATGCCGAAGATATTGCAATCGTCCTAATTGATATTAAAAGTGGTGGCGCACGTTTGACCAAAGGTCAGCAAGCAATTGCGCAGGCCATTCAGCAGGGCAGACTGCGTTTTGAAACCATTCGGATTGATTTTGAGGATTGTGATTAAAGAGGTTTATGTACTCGCGCCAATAACATGCGCTGTGCAAGACTTGGAATGCCTGCAATATCAATATATTGGACTTCACCCAATTCAAAACCAGTTTCGAGTAGGGCAATTTCAATGTCACGGTTTAAGTGACAGCCATCTGCAACTTTCTTTTGAATTGGTGTGAGCAGATGTTGCAAACGCTGAATATTTAAGTTTTGTCGATTTAAAACGTGTTCTACGAGGTGCAAAGTGCCGCCCGGTTGTAAGACACGATAAATCTCTCGCAAGCTTTGTTCTAGGTCTGGAATACTGCACAACGTCCAAGTGGATACCACATGCTGTAATTGATTATTTGCAAAAGGCAGTTGTTCTGCACTTGCGGTGATCTGCTCAACCACGAACGGTGCTGCATCAATTCGTTCCTGCGCCAATTGGAAAATTGCTGCATTGGATTCTAAGGCATACACGGTATCTACACCTTGATAAAAAGGTAAATTTAAACCTGTGCCAAAGCCAATTTCCAAAACTTCTCCCGATACGCTCAATAAAAGCTCTCGTCGCAAATCCATTAAGGATGGGGTTTGCATGACTTGATTCAGCAAGTGCGGAAAAATATGTTTTTGAAAAAATTTATCCACTGGAGCGTAAAACCTCGTGGTTCAGCACGAGGATACAAGCGACTGGAGTAAATCATATGAACGACACGAAATGTCTTTTTAAATACTTGTACTATAGTCACTATTAAGAAAAATACTGTTAAAATAATTGGATGAAGACACTCAAATTACGCATAAAAGACAAACATTGCAAGGTGCTAAATCAGTTAGCATCCGAAGTAAATTTTGTCTGGAATTATGTCAATGATTTGTGTTTTAAGCATCTACAACGTAAACAACAATTCTTTTCAGCATACGACATTGCAAAATACACGAAAGGCACATCGAAAGAATGCAACTTGCACAGTCAAACTATTCAGGCAGTGACAGAAGAATTGGTCACAAGACGCAAGCAGTTCAAAAAAGCAAAACTAAAATGGCGTGTCAGTAATAAAAAATCAGCTATACGTTCACTGGGTTGGATACCGTTTAAAAAGGTTGCAATCAAATATGCTGATGGCTATGTTCAATATGGCAAGCATCAATTTAAACTATGGGATAGTTACGGATTAAGTCAATACAATATCAAAACAGGCACATTCGTAGAAGATAGTCGTGGACGTTGGTATGTTTGTCTTGTTATAGATTCACCAAAGCAAGCTAAGCCAACGTCAAGCAAAGCCATAGGTATTGATCTAGGTTTAAAAGATTTAGCGACTTGTTCAGATGGCGTAAAACTTAAAGCCCCTCAAATCTATCGGCAATATGAACAAAAACTTGGTATTGCTCAACGTGCAAAAAATAAGAAACGTGTCAAAGCCATCCATGCCAAGATTAAAAATGTAAGACAAAACATGCTGCATCAATTCAGCCGAAAATTGGTGAATGAACATGCAGCCATCTTCGTTGGCAATGTGAATGCCAAAGCATTAGCGCAGACCAAACTAGCCAAGTCTGTGCTAGATGCCAGTTGGACAACACTAAGAACCATGCTCAAGTATAAATGCGAGAACGCAGGGGTATGTTATGAAGAAGTCAATGAAGCCTATACCACCCAAATTTGTTCGTGCTGTGGCTCACGCTCCAGTAGTCCGGAAGGTAGAGCAGGACTTGGAATAAGAGAGTGGCAGTGTGTGGAGTGCGGTACGCTCCATGATCGGGATGTAAATTCCGCACTGAATATTCTTGCGCTCGGACATGAGCGTCTAGCAGTAGGAATCTCCGTCCTTTAGGTCGAGGAGGATGTCAAAGAGCATGTGCAGATCTGATTATGGATTTTATGACCCTAAGCTTAGCTGAAATTACAGGTTTTTGGTCATGCCAGAATAAGCGAATGAATGCATTTTGTTACCAATTTCAACTATTGTATTCATAATCTGTGATTAAGATAAATATAGATAGATGAATTTGTTAGGTAGACTTTAGAATGAACACACATATTTCGCTAAAACTTATGGCATTGTTAATGACTTTGGCTTTGCCATGTTCTGTCTATGCCTCAGTCGAGCGTAATATTGCCAAAGGTCTGCCTCCTGTATTGAAAAGTCAGTCGATTGAAGTGTTGCAACCCTTTAAAGGTGATTTTCGGATTTTGGGTTCAAAAACCTATCAGGATGATGCCCAAGCCAAATTTTCTCCGATTGATTATGCGGTGAGTTGGGGTTTATTTGCTGAGCCTGAAATTGCCCGTCATATTACCGTCAATCAATATGACCGCTATTTAAACTGGAAAATAGACCGTTTACCTGTGCCTGCAGAACAAGCCATGCAAATGGTGTCTAATATGCATATCATTCCTGCCAACCCAAAAATTGCCAAAGACATTCAAAAAGTAAAACGTGGTGATTTGGTGCGTTTAAAAGGTGAGTTGGTTGAGGTGAAAGATCAGGACTTGGTTTGGACATCATCTCTCACACCAACCGATACGGGGGATGGTGCGTGCGAAGTATTTCGCGTCAGTTCAATTCAGTGGATTGAAAAGGTTAAAAGTTAGGACAGGGTGATGAATTGCTATTTGCGCATGGGTTTGAGTGGATGTGTTGTGGCATTGGGCTTAAGCGCATGCACACTTATGAATTCAAGCATTGATGGGCAAACTTTTAAATTTACAGCGCAGCAGCAATGTCCCGCATTGTTAGAGATGGATGTCGGACAAACTTTAGAATTACAACTGAATGAAAACCCAAGTACAGGCTATCAATGGAGTTTGGTAGAGTCACTGAAGCTATTTGATGTAGAAAGTATTTATCATACTGCTGAAGCTTCATCTTCTGCTCAAGTAGGGCAAGGTGGACAAAAAATATTTTATTTTCAGGCAGTCAAGGCTGGTCAGGAATTGCTCCACGTGAAACATGCCCGTGCATGGGAAAAAACCGCAATACAAGAATGGCAATGTCGGGTGCGTATTTCTTGATATGTTTGATTATGCTAAACAGCTTGAATTGTTGTGAGATTTAGCAGCAAAAAATCTATAATTTTCTTAAAATAAAAAGCCGTGTGAGGCTGTTTATAATCAGTATCGCACGGCTTTCCTATCTAAATTTAAAACTAAAATACTAAAAATTATTTGGCGCTGAGTGCTTGTCCTTCAAATTGGATGCCATCCCAACCGTGCTGCATAAACTGGCGGATATTTTGATGATCAATTCCTTCAGGTGTCGCAAGTACCGAAGCATAATGTTCCGCAAATAGGCTGAGGGTTTGCGCCTGATTTAAGCCATTGAGTTTCGCAAATGAAAAGATTTTGGCACTGCCTTGATTTTCAGTGGCCGCATTGTTTTGTTGTCCATTTTTAAATGCGGTTGGGGTGTGGTTATAGTGTGCTTCAATGAATGCAATCACATCGGCAAATGTTGCACTGCCTGCCTCAACTTGAGCCAATAATTCTTTTGCCATGACATCCTCCACATGTGCCTAAATTGAAATAATATGCAGACTAGCGCAATTTGGTTTTGAGTGGAAAACTTTTTCGTGTATTTAACTTATGTGATTTAGGAAGATGTAAAATCTGAGCAAAGATATGGATGCTTCGGGCAAGAATATCTTGAAATACAGAGAGAGATCACATGTGACTAAAAATTATGGCTGTGAGAAATACACGACATAGCCGCAAAAAGGACAGTAGAACAGATGAATTGGCTATTGGTGGCAATTGGTGGTGCATTGGGGGCAAGTTTACGTTATGCCGCAAGCCTGTATTTATTTAAATCGGCACAGCATTTTCCATGGGCAACGTGGTCGGTCAATCTGTTTGGCTGCTTTTTGGCAGGTGTATTTTTTGCATTGAGTCAGAAATATCCTGTGTTGCAGCAGGAAGCCCGCTTATTACTGATGGTAGGTATTTTAGGTGGCTTTACCACTTTTTCCAGTTTTAGTTTGGAAACTTGGCAACTCTTAAGACATGGACAGCAAGGTATGGCGTTTAGTTATGCGCTTTCCAGTGTGGTTTTGGGAGTGATGTTGCTGGGATTGGGTTTTTATGTGATTCAACAGTTTTTAAAACATTAGATTAGGGTCTGTACCAAATCAATCGTTGAGTAGAAAAATCCATTAGATAAAAATTATAAATAAAAAGAAGCCCAAGCTGGAGGAGAGTGCTTGGGCTTTGAAGATAGAGGATATCCCATCGTTTCGATGAGCAATCTTGCTATGTTTAAAATATAAAACAGAAAACTTAACTGAATATGAAGTGATTGTGAGATTTTGCAATAAAACTCAAGCTTAGCGTTTGAAACGTGCAAAGCGTTTGTTGAAGCTTGCCACACGTCCTTCATTGCTGGTTTGACGTTGTTCGCCTGTGTAGAACGGATGCGATGCGCTTGAAATATCCAAAGTCACATAAGGATATACTTTGCCTTCATATTCTTTACTTTGGCTGCTTTGTAAGGTGCTGCCAATCACAAAATAGGCATTGGCGTTGGTGTCGTGAAATAAAACTTCACGATATTCTGGGTGGATATTCGGACGCATGAGATTTCTCCAAACTAAGTGTATATTTAAGTAAATGTTATAACATAACATTTGATTTGGCAAATAAAACCCACATGCATTCTTTCTAGTGAGTTTTACATAAAAATTATCCAATCTTTTTCTAAACCCGTTGTATAAGGGCTTTCATTGAGGGAATAGTGTCTGCACAGATTAAATAATTTTTTCTATTTGAAGTGAAAAGGCATCGTAAGAACAAGTTTGACCCGTGCCATTTTAAGGCATAAAATGGCATTTAGTGGTGTAAATGGAGCATATGATGACAACATTGGTAAAAAAACGGGTTCAATACACGGTTGATCAGGCAATTATGGAATCAGCAGAATACATTATGACAAAAGTTGGTCTGACGCCTGCTACTGTAATGAGCATGGTTTATGCTGAAATTGCACGAACTGGCAAAATACCTGTCACGACTCAGGTGAGTGACGAGGATTTGAATACAGCAAGATTAATCGCGATGAGCCATAATGTTCCTAGTGTAAAAGTGTCTAGCGCTGCTGATGCTGCTGCTTTTTTAGAAGATGATGGCGGCTACTAATGACCCAACAACTCTATTGGGCTTATGTTGGCTTTACAGATATTGCCGATGGTAAGACCAGACCTGTGTTGTATATTCGCCAAACGGACACCGACTATGTTGTATTTCGTTTAAGTAGTCAGTACGAAAATAAGTCTGCTTTTATTAAAAGCAAATATGTGGAAATTAAAAACTGGCAACAGGCTGGTTTAAAAAAGCCATCGTGGATTGATACAGTACAAACATATCAGCTGCCTATCCAAAAAACACAACTCACTTATATTGGACAACTGTCTGCCGATGATCTGGAATGCTTAATCAAACACCTTGAAATTCAATAATTTGAATTTCATCGTTTCAACTTGAATGAATCGGTTTAGATAACAAAAAATCCTCCTACATTTGGGAGGATTTTTTGTCTGGATTATAATTTTAGTTACGGAGCATAAAACAGATTGGGCTTTATTTTCAGCATCCTTTGCTGAGTCCAAAGTTGAGTCTAAGCTCGCGGTGGAACCAACTCCTCAAAAATATCATTTAAATTATCATGTACTTTTAAATGAATTAAATTCCAATAATGCCCTGAAACAGTTCGATTCACCATTAAGGTATCGGGAGAAGGCTTAAACACATCCCAATATTTCAATGAACTTTTGACCAACTCAACGCCATCATGATGGGCAGAATTTTCAGCAAAATCATAATGTGTGGTTAGCGGACGCATCAGCACTTCTAACCATTGCAAATATAAATCTTCAGGGAATTTACCCAATGCAGAAATTGCCTGCAGTGCATCTAGATGCTGTTCAATTTCGGCAATATCTTGCGCACGCGCAGCATGAATCAGTTGTCGAAAATGATGCACTACATCATTCGATAGAGTTTTGACGCCGCCGTAATCATAAATCACCACAGAACCATCTTGGCGGAACGCAAAGTTGCCCGGATGCGGGTCGCAATGAAAGCGTTTTAAATAAAAGATTTCTTGACCCATGGCACGCAATAAACGTCGTCCCAAAGTGTTGCGGGTACGCTGTGACCATGTGCTTGCCGTTTCTATATTTTCACCTTGTTCCAAACTTAAGGTGAGAATATGCCGCGAAGAATAGTCTTTAAACACTTGTGGGATAATAATTTTATCATCCAAAGCCGCGTGAAAGGTACGCGCTACTTCTAGGTTTTGTGCCTCAATCTGGTAGTTCAGCTCATTGTCTAAACTTTCCTGAATTTCCTGAAATAGACGGTCTTGTAATTTACGGTCTATTTTAAGTACACCCATTAAACGCAGTGCCAAACGGACTTGTTTCAGGTCACTTTCGCAGGCTTCATCGACCCCAGGATATTGCACTTTGACCACCACTTGCTCGCCATTGGGTAAAATGGCTTTATGCACTTGCCCAATAGATGCGGCTGCAAACGGAGTTTCATCAAAGTGTTTAAAAATTTTGTCGAGCGGTTTACCAAGTTCTTTTTCAACTTGTGCCTTAATTTCAGCAAAAGGCATGGCAGGTGCTTGGCGCTGTAATTTACTGATGGCTTTGGCAACTTCAGGCGGAAAAATATCTTTATATTGCGAGGCAATTTGCCCGACTTTCATCACCGCACCTTTCATTTCGCCTAAGGTATCAGCAATTTGGATACCAATATCCTGAAACAATTGGCTGCGTGCCGCATTTTTTTGTTCTTCATCTGCGGTGAGGTTTTTAATCGAGTTCGATACCGTTTTGGTTGCAATACTTGCTGTCATGCTCGCAAGTTTCATAAAGCGACGACCAGGTGTACGCGCCGTTTTTGCCATGCGATGTTCCTCAAGATCATCTTTACTATCTTTTGATCATAAGTGTTCGTGAGCAAAATGCCTACTTTTAATTGTTAAAGTATTTTTTGATCACAAGACCCACGTGCCAAAACGTATTTTGGCATGTAGGTGAGTAGGCTGAGGTTTATGCTGTAAATTGGCGTTCCAGTCGTTGATTGTTGAAATATAAACGGGTCAGAAGTAACACACAGGCAATGCTTAAACCGACAATCAGCCCGACCCAAACCCCTGCAGCGCCCATACTGCTGTAACGAGTTAAATACACGCCAATGGGGAAAGCCACAACCCAATAAGCAAGCATGGTAATCCACATTGGGCCCTGAGTGTCTTGCATGCCACGCAAACAACCTGCTGCGCTAATTTGCCATGCATCCATGAGTTGATAGGCAATCGCAAATAATAATAGAGACATCGTCACTTGCGCCACTTGCGGGTCGCGGGTGTAAATTGAAATGATTTCAGGACGGAAAAACCACATCAGCGTCATTGTAGAAAAGGCAAATACAGTTGCAGTTGCAAAGCCTAAGCCTTGTACTTTACGCATGGCGTGAATATTTTGTTCGCCATAATATGTGCCAATACGAATGGTCAGGGCAATTGCCAAAGACATGGGAATCATAAATAACTGAGATGTGACTGACATGGCAATTTGATGGGCTGCCAGTTTGGTTTCTCCCAAAGGACTGATTACAATGGCGGCAGTACTAAAAATACTCACTTCAAAGAAAATGGCTAAACCAATTGGTAGTCCTAATAGCAAAATGCGTTTAATCCAGACCGCATCAATCGCTTCCCATTGGCTAAATACCTGTGTGCTTTGATAGGCGCGACTTTTAAAAATATAAAATGCCAAAGTTATAAACATTAACCATTGCAAAATAGCAGTGGCAAAACCACAACCCGCACTGCCCAGTTCAGGCAGAGGCCCCCAACCATACATAAACATAAAGTTCAGTGGAACCAATAAAGCCAATGCCAACAGACTAATTACGGTCACAGGGCGTGGATAGCCCAGTGCTTCTGAATAACCGCGCAAAGCGGCATACATGGTCACGGCAGGCATCCCAAAACCGATGGCATGTAAAAATAAGCCTGCTTTGGGCTGTAAATTTTCAGGCACACCAAATAATGGCAATAGTGCAGGCATGAGCTGTAAAATCAGCCCTGCAATCACACCTAAAATAAACGCAATCCATAAAGACTGACGGGCGATGGTTGCAATTTTTTCTGGGGTACGCGCGCCTTTAGCCTCGGCGACTAAGGGTGTGGTAGCAATCATAATGCCACTGAACAGCAGCATAATGGGCATCCACAAACCGACCCCAACGGCAATAGCAGCTAAGTCGGTGGCAGACATGTGACCTGCCATAATGGTATCAATCAGACCTAAACCTGCTTGCGCAAATTGTGTGACCAAAATTGGAATCATCAGTTGAAAAAGCTGTTTTAATTCAAAACGGGTCGTGGTCACAGAATGTATATTTGACACAAAAAATCTCAATGCATGAGGTGCTTAGCGTTTGGGTATTAGCGTTGTAAAGTGAGAAGCACACCAATAAAAATCACCACGCTACCTAAAAGACGTTGCCAATTGATACTGACTTTATCAGTGCCCAAGAACCCAAAATGATCAATCAGCATTGATGTGACCATTTGTCCAAAAATAATCACCCCAGATAAAGTGAGTAAACTTAGTTTTGGAGCACTATAAATACTCATGCTGATGGCATAAACCCCTAGACATCCGCCAATCCATAAATACCATGGGATGTTGAGCAAGGTGCTGAGGTTGGGTTTTTCGACTTGCTGAAAAAATACCAGTATGGCTAAAACTATTGTACCAACCAAAAAAGAGAAAAGGGCAGCTTGTAACGGAGAATATAAATATTCACGCAATTGGCTGTTGATTGCAGTTTGAAAGGCCATTGCAATCCCGATGCCCATCGCCAGTGGCAAAATTAAGAGTAATTGGCTGGATATCTTCATCATTTTCACATTTTTTCTTATTAAACAGATTCTAGTCTAAAGCAAATTCTAGGGAATACATCAGTGTCCTGCTGTAGTCATGTTAAAATCTGTATCACTGTTTTGATTTTGCATTGAGTCTGTCTTTGAATCCACTTCAACCCATTGATATTCCTTTATCTTTATATATTCACATGCCGTGGTGCGTGCGTAAGTGTCCGTATTGTGATTTTAATTCACATGCAGTGCCTGACGGTAAGTTGAGTTTAGATTTAGAACAGGAATATCTACAGGCTTTGCTGGAAGATTTTAAAACCCAGACCCAGTTTGCGCAGGGACGAAAAATCCACAGTGTCTTTATTGGCGGCGGCACGCCTTCGCTGATTTCGGCACAGGGTTATCAATGGCTATTTGCACAGCTGAAAGCCGTGCTGGCTTTTGAAGATGACTGCGAAATTACGTTGGAAGCCAATCCAGGTACAGTGGAGCATGATCCATTTGCAGATTATTTGGCTGCAGGGATTAACCGTTTGTCGATCGGCGTACAAAGTTTTAATACCGAGCATTTAAACAAATTGGGGCGTATTCACTCCAATGATGATGCCATTGCTGCAATTGGCTTGGCGCGCGAAGCGGGCTTTCAGCGAATTAATGTCGATTTAATGCATGGTTTGCCTGAACAGTCTTTGCAGCAGGCATTGCAGGATTTAAAACTGGCAGTGGAACATGGCGCAACGCATATATCATGGTATCAATTGACCATTGAGCCTAATACCGTATTTTTCCGCACTCAGCCAATTTTACCTGTAGATGATGTCTTGGAAGAAATTCAGGCACAGGGCGAAGCCTATTTAACTGCACAAGGTTTTGTGAATTATGAAGTGTCTGCATGGCGTAAAGAGTTGCCGTCTGCACATAATTTAAATTATTGGCAGTTTGGCGATTATTTGGCGATAGGTGCGGGGGCGCATGGCAAAGTGACTTTGCATGATGGTGTGTATCGCTTCCAAAAAACCCGTTTGCCGAAAGATTACTTAGCCAAAGTACCTGCGGAAAACTTGCAGTTTAAAGCAATTGCAGCCGATGAGTTGCCATTTGAATTTATGATGAATGCACTGCGCCTGAATGATGGGGTTGAGGCAAACTTGTATACTGCCCGCACAGGTTTAAACTTGGATGATTTGCAGGATATTTTAAATACATTGCGTCAGCGGCAATTGTTGCAGGATGATCCGAAGCGATTGGCATGTACTGCGCAAGGGCATGTGTTTTTAAATTCGGTGTTGGAAGCGTTTTTGTGATTTGAGTTCAGCTCAGGCATCTGTCCTAACGCTTATCGAATATTGTGCTAGAGCGACAGCTTGTGTCTTGCACTGCATGCTATTTAAGGTAAATTTTGTTATTGTAATGGCTTTGTTATTGTATCGCCTTGAAGGTTTGAGATGAACTCTACTAGTCCAAAAGTTTTAAAGGCTCATGGTGAATTAGTGGTAAACAAAGAGGAAAACCTTTCCCTCTTTGAATCAATCCCTTTTTATCCAGAATACCCAAGTAAATTTAAATTTATTGACCTATTCGCAGGAATTGGTGGATTTCGGCTAGCGTTACAAAATCTTGGTGGCGAGTGCGTATTTTCATCAGAAATAGACCTATATGCCCAAAAAACATATTCCGTCAATTTTGGTGAAACGCCTTATGGTGATATCACTTTAGAGTCTACTAAAAATGCGATACCTGATCATTTCGATATTTTATGTGGAGGCTTCCCTTGTCAGGCTTTTTCAATTGCAGGTAAAAGATCTGGATTTGAAGATACACGCGGTACGCTATTTTTTGACGTTGCGGATATTATAAAACGGAAACAACCTAAAGCTTTCTTTTTAGAAAATGTTAAAGGCTTAATTAGTCATGATAAGGGAAATACACTTAAAACTATTTTAAAAACATTAAGAGATGATTTAGGTTACTACGTTGCTGAGCCTCAAATTATAAATGCTAAAGATTTTGGTGTTCCCCAAAATAGAGAGCGAATTTTTATTGTAGGCTTCCATAAAGATACTGGAATTCAAAATTTCTCTTATCCACAACCATTAAATAAAAAAACCTGTTTTGCCGATATAAAGGAAACTCAGGTTGTACCTACTAAATATTACTTATCTACACAGTATTTAGATACCTTGGAAAAGCATAAAGCTCGACATGAAAATAAAGGAAATGGTTTTGGTTACGCTATTATTCCAGATCACGCAATTGCCAATGCCATAGTTGTAGGTGGAATGGGGAGAGAGCGTAATTTAGTTATAGATCATAGAATTACAGACTTTACTCCAACTACTAGAATTAAAGGAGAGGTAAATCGGAAAGGTATTCGGAAAATGACGCCAAGAGAATGGGCACGGTTGCAGGGGTTTCCAGATCATTTCAAAATCGTGGTTTCAGATGCCTCAGCCTATAAACAATTTGGAAATTCTGTTGCTATTCCAGCGATACAGGCAACTGCAAAAGAAATATTAAAAGCATTGAAGATTGGTGAGTATGATTACAGCAAATAAGGGGGAATGGAGTGAACTCTATGCCATTTTTAAATTACTATGTGATGGGGAGTTAAGTGCGGGTGATGAAAACTTAAATAAAATAAATAATTTAATTTATCCTGTAATTAGAATTTTACGTCAAGAACATCATCATTTATTCACTTATGTACCGCATAAATCAGAGGGTATAGTAGAGATTTTGCGGGGTGAAGATGTTTTTCAGATACCATTACAGGAACTCAGAGATATTACTCAGTTTTTGCTGGCAGAATTACAGAAAAAGCAAACGGCATCATTTACTATTCCAGATGTGGAAAACTTTATATCCAGATACCAATCAAATAAGATTAAAGCAAAATCTAGTGCGAAAAGTGATATTAGAATCGTAATTTATGATGCAAAAATTGGAACAATGCCTGAATTGGGATTTAGCATAAAGTCAAAATTAGGTAAACCATCCACATTGTTAAATGCAGGAAAGACAACAAATTTTATTTTTGAAATAAAAAATATTTGCCTAACCGAAAAAGAGATTGAAGATTTTAATCAGCTTGCATTGCCACAACCAATTATTAAATCTCGTATAGCACATTTAAAAATGTTGGGAGCCGATATTAAATTTTCCCATTTAAATAATGCTGTATTTGAGAATAATTTAATTTTGTTGGATAGTTTACTACCAAAAATTATGGCAGAAGCTATATTTAAATATTACACATCAACTCTTAATTCAGTTAAAGATATTTTTAATGAAATTTCTTATGAAAATCCAATGAAATATTCTTTTGAACATCAGCATCCTTTTTATCAGTTTAAAATTAAAAAATTATTGTGTGAAATAGCAATTGGAATGATGCCTGGTACAGTTTGGACAGGTAACGAAATTGATTCTACAGGTGGATATTTAGTAATTAAAGAAGATGGCGAGATCATTTGCTATCATCTGTATCATCGCCATGAATTTGAAGAGTATTTATACAATAATACAAAGTTTGAGATGGCAAGTAAAACCAAGCATGGGCAGAGTAAAACTTGAAGTGCGACATAAACCACCTAATTAATTTAAAGGGTTTATGGAGTATATAAAATTGTCATACCATCATCTTAACTTTGAAGATCGTACTGCATTAATGCTTGAGTCAAGAAAAGAAGGCTTTTCAGCCAGAAAATTTGCTGAACTCATTAAAAGACATCCTAGTACGATCTATCGTGAGCTTAAAAGAAATAGCATCAATGACGTTTATCAAGCTCGATATGCTTCTGATAACACCTTCGCTAGACGTAGACGTGGTCACAGAAAACTCAAAATCGATTCAATCCTCTGGAAATTTATTGTTGAAGCGATCCGTTGTTTATGGTCTCCTCAGCAAATAGCAAAGCGTTTAAAGACATTTCCTGATTTGGATCAAACAATGAATGTAAGCCATACAACGATTTATTCAACGATACGAGCATTACCAAAGGGTGAGTTGAAAAAAGACTTATTATCCTGTCTGCGTCATGAAAATAAAAAGCGAAAAGCTAACGGTGAACCTAAAAAAGATTCTATATTACAGGATATTAAAACTATTCATGAGCGCCCAGCCGAAGTTCAAGAAAGAAAAATACCGGGTCATTGGGAAGCTGATTTAATTAAAGGTAAAGACAATAAAAGTTCGATAGCAACACTTATTGAACGAAATACACGGCTCTGTATCTTGGCAACATTACCTGATGCAAAGGCAGAATCAGTGCGCAAGGCTTTAACTGAAGCTCTGAAATATTTACCTGCAGAACTGCGTAAAACGTTGACCTATGACCGTGGACGCGAGCTGGCAGAACATAAAATACTTGAAGAAGATTTAGGCATAGATGTATATTTCTGTGACCCACATTCACCCTGGCAAAAAGGCACATGCGAAAATATGAATGGTTTAATTAGGCAATATTTACCTAAAGGGATTGATTTAAATCAGGCAGATCAGCATTATTTAAATCAAGTGGCCATGTCACTGAATAAGCTGTCATTAAAAAGTAAACATGTATTCTTTTCCGAATTGGTTTGATACTCTCTCCACCCATTGCTCTATTTTATCAGCTGTCATGACTTGAAAATCTCGCCAATAATATTTCATCTGCTTCCATACCATCTCGATTCGATTTAACTCAGGGCTATAAGCTGGAATAAAATACAAATTCGTCGAAAAGTTACTTTTAAGTAGCTCTCTGTAATCAGCCATCTTTTTACTTCTATGAATCGAGGCATTATCAACAATAAGAACCAATGGAAGGTTATAAGTCTGTTTTACTTGTTGAGCTATTCCAGTTAAATAGGCATAAAACCAAGTGCTTGTAACTGACTCTTGTAAACAACTTGTCACCAGTTTCCCCGTTGAAAGCAAACACCCCATGACATTAACTCGTTTTAATCTTATTGCATCAACCGCATGAACATCACCTATCTTTGTCCATGCATAGCGGTTATCAGGTGTAGATGAAAACCCTGTTTCATCAACATAACCTAATATAATTTCACCACGTGCCGCTTGCTCTCGTAATTTTTCAATCTGCTGTGTTGCTTGTTCAAATGCAATCGGATCTCTTTTTTTTCAAGCTATGACGGGTACGCTTGAAGACCATACCTGAATCACGTAAAAACTTACGAATGGTTTCAACAGACACGGACACTTCGTATTCTTCATGTAGTTTGACTCGGATTTGTTCTGCATTGAGTGGACTTGTATTGACCCAATCTAGGATTTTTGCCTGATAGTCTGAGATCAATGTATTGGGCCGACCTGAGCGATGACCTTCTTTAATCGATTCAAACTCATACAATTCCCAACGTCGGCGTTGTAGCCTTATGGTTTCTGGGATACGTTCTTGTAGAGTGGCAACTTCCGCAACACTTTTACCTTCAGAAAGCCAGAGAATAGTTTGGGCACGTTGTCTTTCACGCCAATGTTTTGCATGCTTGGCCAGAAAAATGAGTCGTTCTCGCTGTTCTAAACTAAGTGGTACAGAAACAATTCGAGGCATGTGTGAACATCTGTTAACTAAAAAAACTTTTTTCGCATGATTAGTTATTTTTGTCAACTTACTCGTCCTAGAAAAGCGTTAGATTGGCTTACACCATTAGAGAAATTTGCTCAGCTTGTTGATTATCATAAGACTTTTCAAACTGTCGCACCTCATGTTTGAATTCGCCATGATTTTGGTCAATTATTTCTAAAGGACAATAAATTGTATCTGTCTTTAAATCTACAAATTCGCTTTAAATGATTAAAAATATATCTTTTATCTTAATATAGTTTGAACTTTTGATTCAATTTTCATAATAAAACTCAAATAGGATAATTTTAAATGGATTTAAAAACGTTTGAGTTACTTGCCCGCTATAATCTTTGGGCAACTCAAAAACTAAATCAGACTTTGCTATTGGTTTCAGATGATGATTTTTTCTTGGATCAGGGCTTATATTTTAAAAGTATTTTTGGCACTCTGAATCACTTGTTGGTCGGTGAGCATCATTTGTGGTTTCCACGTTTTGCTTTGCACCACTCACCAATTTTGCCATTAGATAGTATTGTGGAAACCAACAGAACACAGCTTGTTGAGCAACTTGAAAAGAAGGCTGAAAACTGGATTTATTTTTTAAATCAGGTGGATGAGAATGTTTTTCATCAAGAGCTGCACTATAAAACATCAACTGGCGTGGAGATGCACTTACCCTATGCTGCAACCCTAATGCATGTGTTCAATCATGCAACTCATCATCGTGGGCAAATTACCGCGGCTTTAACCGCAATGGGATATGTCTGTCCTGAGCTTGATTTAATTTATATGTTGCTAGAAGACAAGGCTAAGAAGCGAATTGAATGAAACGACTAGAAATTTTATGTCTAGTGATTTTAATTTTTCTGATTTTATATCTGATTCAGTGGGTATTTCATGGTTTTCCAACAGCACATTAAAAGTAATTTTAATTGATGTGTAGATTCGAGTACTGACTTTCTGAAGTAAACACCAAAAGAGCGCATTACGCGCTCTTTTGATTTACATCTGCTTAGAATATTTTAGTAGTCAAAACTAAAATGTTCTGGTGCTAATGCAGTCATGGTTTTAGATGGATTGACCATTGCTTCTGCATGACCTTGGGTACGTGGCAATAAACGCTCAAAGTAGAAATCTGCAACTTTGATTTTGGCTTTATAGAACTCAGGTGTTTCCTGACCATTGCCTTCAGCCAATTTGGTCGAAGCCACAGCCGCTTGTTGCGCCCAGAAATAAGCCATCATCACATAACCAGAGAACATCAAGAAGTCTACTGAAGCACTGGATACGATGTCACGGTCTTTACGTGCTGCCAACATAATGCGCACGGTTAATGCGTTCCATTGAGCACATAGCTTGGTTAAGTCCCATGCAAAACGACGCATGTATTTGTTACGTGCATGCTGACCACAGAATTTCAAAATTTCAGCGGTGTAGTCACGAATCACTTTACCTTTAGAGCTTAACAACACTTTACGACCAATCAAGTCGAGCGCCTGAACGCCAGTTGTACCTTCATATAAGGTAGAAATACGTGAATCACGTACAATTTGCTCCATGCCCCATTCTTTAATATAGCCGTGACCGCCGTACACTTGCATGCCGTGGTTGGCAGCTTCATAACCCATTTCAGTTAAGAAGCCTTTTAAGATTGGGGTATAGAAACCTAAATGGTCATCATGCGCTTCAAAAGCTGCAGTATCACCACGCATTAAAGCGTCGTTCATTTTATCTGCCAATTGTGCAGCATGATAAATCATGGCACGACCACCTTCTGCCACGGCTTTTTGCGTTAAGAGCATACGACGTACATCGGCGTGGTGAATGATTGCATCAGCTACTTTTTCAGGGTCTTTTTTACCTGAAAGCGCACGCATTGACATACGTTCTTTGGCATACGGTAATGCACCTTGGAATGCCAATTCTGCATGGCAAATCCCCTGAATTGCTGTACCAATACGTGCAGTATTCATAAAGGTAAACATGGCATGTAAGCCTTTGTTTGGTTCACCAATCAAATAACCCACGGCATTGTCAAAGTTCAGGACTGCAGTTGCAGACGCGCGAATCCCCATTTTGTGTTCAATAGAGCCACAAGTGACAGGATTACGCTCACCCACCGTACCTTCTGCTGTTGGCAAGAATTTCGGTACGATAAATAATGAAATACCTTTTGTGCCTGCAGGCGCATCTGGGAGGCGTGCTAACACAATATGAATGATGTTTTCAGTCAGGTCATGTTCGCCTGCAGAAATAAAGATTTTGGTACCTGAAATCGCATACGTACCATCGGCTTGTGGTTCTGCTTTGGTTTTTACCTGACCTAAGTCGGTACCACATTGTGGTTCAGTCAAACACATGGTGCCTGACCAAGTACCTGCAACCAAGTGCGGTAAATAGGTATCTTTTTGCGCGTCTGTACCAAATTGCATAATGGTGTTGATACAACCCACGCTTAAACCTGGATACATTTGGAATGACCAGTTTGCTGTACCCATCATTTCAGATTTGATGAGGTTTAGCGACATTGGCAGGTTTTGACCGCCGTATTGTTCAGGGTAAGACAGACCTTGCCAGCCACCTTGCACAAATTGGTCATAGGCTTCTTTAAAGCCTTTCGGTGTGGTCACATTGCCATTTTCAAAATGACAGCCTTCTTCATCGCCTGATTGATTAAGAGGAGAAAGTACATTTTCACAGAAATCTGCTGCACCTTCCAAAATCATATCGACTGTATCTGCGTCCGCAAGTTCACCGTTAGAAAGATTTTTGTAGTGGGTCGGGTAATCAAGCACTTCGTTCATTAAGAAACGAATATCGTGTAATGGGGCTTTATATGCTGGCATAGTCTTAATCCTAATTTAGAAATAGTTTTGGATTATCTGTATCGATATGTTGATTATTCACACTCATGATCAAAAAACATTGATAAGAATAGCGAATAAAAATGTCAGAAATGCGAATAGTGAAAATTATTCACCTTACAAAAACGAATGAAGTGTTATGTTACAATGTATCATAATCTATATGTTTGAACAGACCAATCTATAATGAATATAAGGTGTTTAGCAATGAAGATACAATTAAAATATTTATCTTTATGTCTTTTTAGTTTAGCTGCTACAGGTTGTTCGCAGCATGTCATTAAGACCAATTCCAATCAGACGGCAAGTATAGAACAAAAGGCAATTACAGGGTTAAATGCCATCTTTGAAACGCCAAGTTATGACTTTCAGGGCAAATTACGGGTACAGAGCAATTTAGTTGAAGCAATACCAAAAGTAGCGGATGCTGCTCCTGCTACACTCGATCCTGTACTTAAAAAGCAATTAGATCAGTATTTAAAACAGCAAAAAGTCCGTTTAAGTACACAAGAAAAACAAAACTTATATACGGCAATGGCTAAGGAACAAAACTCTGCTTCCTATGCTGCAGGGGCAATCGAAAAATCGAGTCCTTTTAATTTTCTGTTGAATGTATTGAATGATACTGAGTTTAGCTACGATGGCTCGGTGCATTATCGGCAAAAAATTGCTGCTTTGAATGTGGCAGCACGCTATGAAAAACCGACACTTTTGGTGCAAATGAAAGTACCGATGGTGGTCGATTTTAATGAATATAAGTTCTATACCAACTATTTTTCTTTGTTGCCTTATTTGGTGAATAAAGACAGTCAAAATGACTTTGCCTATATCGACTTTTCTAAATACAAAGCCGATTTTGAGCGGATTAAAGTGGCACAATTTGCCGAATACTTAAAAGCCATGAATGCGGTGCCGTATGTATTGGCAGATTCTAAACATATTCAAAAGTTATCTTTAACTGCACAAGACCGTCAGCAAAAAATTAGTGAAAAAATTCGTTTGAACAGTAGTTTGGAAGATATGTTGCTGCAGCTTGCCATGTTTGATCAGGTCAATGCACCGTATTTGCAACAGACTGTATTGGGGCAGGCGACCACAACCGAAGATGCTGCTGAACAAGCTGAAATTACGCAAGATACATCGGCCAAAGAAAGTGTTGAAGACTACTTGAAACACAATGAAACTGCTGAAGATTATGGCATGAGCCAAGAGGCTTTTGTGGCGTATCAAGCCACCCTTGCTTTACGTGATTTGGTCAGTCAGAAATTTTATGCAACTGAAACGACAGTGAGTAATGTGGCAGATTATTCAGCAGATGCCAGTGAAGATGCCATGATCGCAGCTGAACAAGCCGTTGAAGCGGCTGCTGAGCAGGCAGAAGATTCAGCAAGCACCGCAAGTATGCTAAGCGAACAAGACTGTCAGCGTTTGATCGAAACAGCAAAAACAGCCAAAGTTGGAGATTTAACCTACTGTGCTTATGCCTATGAATTAGAAGCATTTAGCCCAAGTCGTGCTGAGCAGGCACAATCGGTTTTAGATGAGCACTTTGCTTCACCGCAAGAAAAGCTAGCTAAAGTTTTTGAACCATACCGTTCGGAACAATTGGTCGATGCCGCCGCTTTTGCAGCTTTGTGGCAAAAATATCAGGCTGAAATTCAGCAGATTATGAACACTACACCTAAAGATAAAAAAACACCGATTCAAATTGATGTGGCTTTAGATGATCAGGGGCGTGCTGCAAAAATTGATTATGCGTTGCAATTTAAACGCGAAAATTACGGCACAATTCATGTGTATAACTATGTCAGCATTGCGAATTATGGGCAAGCCAGCAAAATTGACCGTAGTGCGCTGCGTCAAGCCAAATCCATTCAAGAGGTCAGCAAAGACTCAATTTTAGAAAAATGGGTGACAAATTTAGGGCGGACTTTGGAGCAGGAAACTGCAGAAAATAAAGATAAGACCACTGTAAAACCTGCCTTAAGTTATGATGAAGAATTGGCGCAGTTGGCGCAAAAAACCTATCAACAAACAGAATCTTTTAGTCAGACTTATCAGACTTTATTTTTAGTGCACATGGCAGCAGAGCAAAGTACGTGGGTAAAAAATCTTAGTCCACAAACCTTGCAGGAAATGGCAGAAGTGTATGCCTATTGGTTCAGTGATGAGCGCTACTATGACCCGAAAGGTGCCGCGCTAAAACGGATTGAAGCTTTACAAGCCAAGCATCATTTAGAAGAAGATGAGCAATTCAATAATGCAATTGGTCGTCGTATCAATAATTTGACTGAAGATGCAGTCGATGAAAATAAAGTCGCACTTGAATGGCGTAAGCTGAAACAGCAATACAAGCAACCACAACAGATATTTGCTCAGCAATATTTAAAAGCCTATGAAGCAGCTTATGATTGGGATGTGCCTGACTTGGAGAATTTAAAGAAAACGGCACACATTTTGGGGCAGACGTATGTTGATCGTCAGCAGGGCAAATTGAGCCAAAATTCAATTCGCACTTTAACTGAAGATCAGGCTGAACAGATTGATTATGAGTTATATATGGATGTGTATGAAGATATGCAGAAATTTGTAAAATAAACCGTGGGTGAAAAATGGGCAATCAGCGTTCAACAAGATTGCCCAGTTTAAATAAAAAAATAGCCCTTTGCTGCTCAAGGGCTATTTTTATTTGGTGATGATTTAGAGGAAATCTTTTAATTCAGGTTTCACGCCATTCCAAATATAAAAAGATTCAATCGCCTGTCCGACCAGCATGCCAAAACCTTCCGATGTCGGTACGCCACGCGCTTTGGCTTGTTCTAAAAAGCTCGAAGGTTTGCCATAAGCCATTTCATAAGCAAAATTAAACTGCAAACACTCAGGCAAGGTGAGGGCATCTCCCGTTAAGCTGGCAGACGTCGCATTAATGGCTAAATCAAATTGACCTGTTAAATCGGTAAGTGCCATGGCTTGTAATTCTGCTTGCGGTACGGCAGCTTGTAGGTCAGCAACCAGTTGTTCAGCACGGACAAGGGTGCGGTTGGCAATCACAATTTTTTTTGCGCCTGCTTGTACCAACGGATAAATTACCCCGCGGGTTGCACCACCAGCGCCAATAATCAAAATATCACTGTGCTCTAAATTCCAGCCCAAAGCACGAATGGCATCAACCAAACCCTGACCATCGGTATTGTCGCCATGCAAAACACCATCTTGCATCCACAAGGTATTGACTGCTTTGGCAATTTTGGCACGTTCGGTTAATACGCCACATTGGGCAAATGCTTGCTCTTTAAAAGGCACGGTCACATTCATGCCTACACCGCCCTGATTAAAAAAGTCTGCAACACTGTCTCTAAAACCATCAAGAGGGGCAAGGCGTTTGCTGTATTGCAGGTCAATGCCTGTTTTTTCTGCAAAGGCATGATGCAGTTCAGGAGAACGTGATTGTTCAATTGGGTTGCCAATCACGGCAAATTGTTTGCGCATTTGCCAAAATCCATGTGCTGAAATGTGCATCAATATACGTTAAATTCAGCGCGGACTAAAGCCTATGGCGGTATAAAACGGTGGGAGTCTTTGGACTTAAGGATTACAAATCTCTAAAACGGTTTCTAATACCAAAATAGTGGCAATCACGAACATGGCAATGCCCGCTAAAATGCTGCTACTAATGGCTAAGCCATCTGAAAGATGACTTTCAAAAATAAAGGTCATGCAAATTGAGCCAAGTAACATGGCAAAGGTTGCCCAAAATAAAAAGATTTTGTGTTTGAACAGCGGGCTAAACATGCGGATCTCCTGACAGATGTGGCGCAGTGTGACATAAGGCTTTGACAGTTTGATGAATTCGCCTTTGACTCATGGTTTGATGTATGGATAGTTAAATCCTATTTGTGCATGGTCGAATAGGGTGCGCGGTCACATCATCTATTAAAATCCATCCGCACTATCATGACAGTTAATTCATGCTGTGCATATTTATTGATTTGAAAATAAGCAATAAAGTTTGTAAGTAAAAAAGCGATTCGTGGAAGAATCGCTTTTTTGAACCTTGAATGTGATCTTTTTTACACTGCGATGTAGCAAGGTTTCACCAGTCGCGAGCTTTAACTCGTCTTGAGATTTAACCAATCGCGTGGTTTTAAATAATAGTCAGTGAGTTTTTTCTCTGCGGAATCTTCTGCCCATTCAGGACGGTACGACCATCCCGCCAAGTTCGGTAAGCTGACTAAAATGGACTCAATCCGTCCACCTGTCTGCAAGCCAAATAAAGTGCCACGGTCATAGACCAGATTGTATTCCACATAACGTCCACGACGGTAAAGCTGGAACTCACGTTGTGCTTCGGTATAGGCTTTGTCACGATTACGCTCAAAAATAGGCAGAATTGCAGCCAAATAACCGTTACCCACCGCCTGAATATAGTTGAAACAGGTGTCAAAGTCCCATTGATTCAGATCATCAAAAAATAAACCACCCACGCCACGCTGTTCATCACGGTGCTTTAAATAAAAATAGTCATCACACCATTGTTTATGTTCTGCATAGACTTGATCGCCAAAAGGCGCACATAAGTCATGTGCTGTTTGGTGCCATGCCAACACATCTTCATCATTTGGATAAAATGGTGTCAGGTCAAAACCACCACCAAACCACCAAATTGGCGGTTGTCCTTCAGGTTCAGCGACAAATAAACGCACATTGGCGTGCGAGGTGGGTACATTTGGGTTTTTCGGGTGAATCACCAATGATACACCCATCGCCTGCGCAGGTGCGCCTGCAATATTGGGATGACGCTCAGTTGCAGAAGCAGGCAGTTTGGAAATATTGATATGCGAAAACATCACCCCGCCTTTTTCAATGACTGTACCGTTTTGTAAGACACGGGAACGACCACCGCCACCTTCAGGACGTTGCCAGTCATCAATTTCAAACTGTGCGCTTCCGCCACCTGCCTGTTCTTGTTGTTCTAAAGCCGCACAAATTCGCGCCTGCAAATCGAGAAGAAATTCACGTACACGTTGAATATCCGCGTGAGTAGGATGCGACATGGCCACCTCAGCATAAAAATAAAATGGCTTACATCAAAACATAAAACTGTCTAAAAATTAAGGGGTTTATCCAGTTTGCTGCAAATCGCTCAGGCAATTGCGCAAGGTGCTTTGTATTTCAGCATGTATTCCGAGCAAAAGACTAGGTTGATTTCCATGCCTAAGCTCAGCACAATAGTTTTTACAATCTAAATTTTAGTCAGCAGCAATTAACTGAATGGGGCAGAGTGGATGACACAGCAGGCAAATTCTTTAATTCAAAAATACAATGTGCCTGGACCACGTTATACCAGTTATCCAACCGTACCTTATTGGGATGATGCTACTTTTTCAGCCGAGGCATGGCAGCAGACGCTGAAGCGTTCTTTTGATGAATCTAATGCCAGCGAAGGCATTAGTCTGTATATTCATTTGCCATTTTGCGAAAGTCTATGCACTTTTTGTGGCTGTCATAAACGTGTCACCAAACGCCATGAAGTTGAACAGCCATACATTCAGGCGTTATTAAAAGAGTGGGACTTATATTGCCAATTGCTCGAAAGCACTCCCATCATTAAAGAAATTCACTTGGGCGGTGGCACACCAACTTTCTTTTCTGTCGAACATTTGACGCAGCTCATTCAAGGCATTCTGGCAAAAGCCAAAGTGGCAGAACAGCACGAATTTAGTTTTGAAGGTCATCCCAATAACACCACCCGCGAACATTTACAGGCCTTAAATGACTTGGGTTTTCGTCGGGTCAGTTATGGCGTGCAGGATTATAATGAAAAAGTGCAGCGCGCCATTCATCGGATGCAGCCTTTTGAGCATGTGCAACGTGTGACCGAGTGGGCGCGTGAAATTGGCTATGATTCTATTTCACATGATTTGGTTTTTGGTTTGCCCTTTCAAAATCTAGACGATGTACTGAATACCATTGAGCAGACCCAACGTTTAATGCCAGACCGTTTGGCATTTTACAGTTATGCGCATGTGCCATGGATTAAAGGCAATGGGCAGCGTGGTTTTAAAGATGAAGATGTACCTAAAGATGAATTAAAACGTCAGTGCTATGAAGAAGGCAAACAGCGTCTTTTGGCCTATGGTTATCATGAAATTGGGATGGATCACTTTGCCTTAGAACGTGATGGTATGTATCAGTCGTTTAAAAATGGTACCTTGCACCGTAATTTTATGGGCTATACCGCATCTAAAACGCAGCTTATGATTGGCTTGGGTGTTTCATCTATTAGCGACAGTTGGTATAGCTTTGCGCAAAATGAAAAAAGCATTGAAGATTATTATGCCCGTTTAGCCTGCAATGAAATTCCTGTGTTTAAAGGGCATGTGCTGGATCGGGAAGATTTGGTAATACGTCAGCATATTTTAAATTTAATGTGCAGCTTTGAAACGTCGTGGGCCAGTCCAGAATTGGCATTTCCTGAAATTGAGCAAGTGCTGCAACAGTTACAGGAAATGCAGGAAGATGAATTACTGCTCATTCAAGATCAGCACATTCAGATTTTGGAAAAAGGTAAACCTTTTGTGCGCAATATTTGTATGGCCTTTGATTTGCGTTTAAAACGCCGTATGCCGAATAATCGTATTTTTTCGATGACGATTTAAGTAAGTTGAGTAGAAATTATTTAATTCAAAAATTAAAAGGTGACTCAGAAGTCACCTTTATCATACATGTGCGCCATGCGTTCGTGTTTGGTTTGCAAATATTCTTCATTGAATGGATTTAGACCCACAGTTAAAGGCACACGGTCTACCACCGTAATCCCTTGTTCCTGTAATGCTTGAATTTTCAAAGGGTTGTTGGTGATTAAGCGCACAGCTTTAACCTGCAAATGATCTAGCATAATGCTGCACATATCATAGCGACGTGCATCGGCAGGTAAATTCAGCATTAAATTGGCATCCACCGTGTCATGTCCTTGATCTTGCAGGGCATAAGCACGAATTTTATTGGTCAAGCCAATCCCGCGACCTTCTTGGCGTAAATATAAAATCACACCTTGTCCTGCGTCATTAATCAGACGTTGAGTGGCTTGAAGCTGTGGGCCACAGTCGCATTTTAAAGACGCGAAAGCATCGCCAGTTAAACATTCTGAGTGAATCCGTACCAGAACGGGCTGGGTTGGCGCAGTGTCCAAACCTTTGGATAATGCCACGTGTTCTTCGCCAGTTTCAGGATCTTGAAATACCGTAATGTTGAATTCACCAAATGCGGTCGGTAATCGTGAGGTTGCGACAAACTTAATCGGCACTGTTTAACTCGTGAAATAGTCGATAAATTGTTTAAAGTATAGCGTAATGCTCAGACATTAGTAGAATAGCGAACACGAATTTATACAGAAGATTTTCTTTTTTGTATAAAGCGCACGATAATGGTTGATAAATAGTTAGATTATTCAGGATAATCTACCCACCCAACGTGTGCCCAACTGAAATCACTGCTCAAAACTACATCGCTAGAAATGTGGCTGATTGAAGGTAATACCATTCGGTTATATGATCGAGTAATTCCCATTGACCTCGCTTAGGATTTGCCAGGCTTTAGAAGGCTTTGCCACATATGCTGTATACAGAAATTCCAACTCAACGCCCTGTAACACCATTGCTCGATGAGATTGACCATCCGCAGCAATTACGTTTACTCGCGCAAAGCCAGCTTCCACAGGTGGCAGATGAGTTACGTCAATTCATTTTGTATGCCGCAGGTCAAAGTGGAGGACACTTTGGCGCAAACTTAGGCGTGATCGAACTGACCGTTGCGCTGCATTATTGCTTTAATACCCCACACGATCGCTTAATTTGGGATGTCGGTCATCAGGCTTATCCGCATAAAGCCCTAACAGGACGCCGCGAGCAACTCACCACCATTCGCGCCAAAGATGGTTTGGCTGCATTCCCTGCGCGTGAAGAATCTATTTTTGATACCTTTGGCGTTGGTCACTCCTCAACAGCAATTTCTGCAGGATTGGGGATGGCGTTGGCACGACGTTATCAACAAAACCCGTGTGAAGTTGTTGCCATTATTGGCGATGGTGCTATGACGGCAGGTATGGCTTTTGAAGCCATGAATGATGCAGTGGCCCACCAAGCCGATATGATGGTGGTGCTGAATGACAACGATATGTCAATTTCATGTAGCACAGGCGGCTTTGCCAAACATCTTGCTGCCATTTGGGAGCGTGGTGAATCGGTTTATGTCAGTGAAACAGGTGAGGCTTACGTGCAGCCGCATCCAAAATGGACATACAACTCACGTTTGCACTGTGCTGCCACTGAAGCTGCAGACAACTTATTTAAAGCGATTGGGTTTGATTATTTCGGCCCTTTCGATGGACATGATGTTGAACAACTCACACACGTGTTTAATGCGCTGAAAAAACGTAAAGGCCCACGTTTAATTCACGTTTACACTAAAAAAGGCAAAGGCTTTGCGCCTGCCGAAGCTGATCAAATTAAATATCATGCCATTGGTAAAATTCATGCCAAAGCTGCACCAGTTAGCGCACCTAAATATTCTGATGTATTTGGGCAGTGGTTATGTGATCAGGCAGAACAAGATTCACGATTATTGGCAATTACGCCAGCCATGTGCGAAGGTTCGGGCATGGTGCAATTTGCCAAACAATTCCCAGAACGCTATTTTGATGTCGCGATTGCCGAACAGCATGCGGTGACTTTGGCTGCGGGTATGGCCTGCGAAGGTTTAAAGCCTGTGGTGGCGATTTACTCTACCTTCTTGCAGCGCGGTTATGACCAACTGATTCATGATGTCGCTTTGCAAAACTTAGATGTCACTTTTGGCATCGATCGTGCAGGTTTGGTGGGTGAAGATGGTCCAACCCATGCAGGTGCTTACGACTACGCCTATATGCGTACCGTACCGAATATCGTGATTATGGCGCCAAAAGACGAAAATGAATGTCGTCAAATGCTGCACACCGCTTATTTATATAACGGTCCTGCAGCAGTGCGTTATCCACGCGGGCATGGTTTGGGTGTCGAAATTCAGCAGCAAATGACAGCAATTCCATTAGGACAAGCTGAAATTGTGGCGCAGTTCAATCCACAATATGATGACTATATTTCAGTGCTGGCTTTTGGTAGCCGTGTGCAAGCGGCAGTTGAGGCGGCAGAAGCATTTGCTCAGCAGCATGATGTCGCAGTACGTGTGGTGAATATGCGTTTTGTGAAGCCATTGGATGAAAAACTGTTAGCTGAGATTGCAGACAGCACTGCATTATTCGTCACTGTAGAAGAGCATGCGATTATGGGTGGTGCAGGCAGTGCCGTGAGTGAATACTTGGCGAAGGCCCAGATTGTCAAACCGATTATTCATTTAGGTTTAGAAGATAGCTTTATGCAACAAGCGACACATGGTCAAATGCTGCAACAGGCAGGTTTAGATGCACAAGGCATTGAAAAATCAATGCAAAATGCTTGGCAAAAACTGCATCAATCTATATTGAATTAATTTTTAGCAACACTTCTTCCCCAAAAGCCTCAATATTTGCTAAAATATTGGGGCTTTCATGCATTATTCTTTATCAAACTCTTCAAATTTGTAGTGGGTGTTCAATGGAACCTATGGTGGTGATGGCTGCGCGTGCGGCTCAAACAGTTGGTCAAGAGCTTTTAAAAGCGCATCAGAATCGTCATAAACTCGATCTACAAGTCGAAGAAAAAGGCATTGATGGTCCTGTAACGCGCGTAGATCGTTACCTCGAGCAATTGACCATTGATACATTACGCAAAAGTTATAAAAATCACAGCTTCCTGGGCGAAGAATTTGGCATGCAGGAAGGCAAAGGTCACGATGCCGACTGGTGTTGGGTGATTGATCCTTTAGATGGCACGCTAAACTTTGTTCACGGTTTCCCTCATTTCTGTATTTCGATTGCAGTGCAACACAAAGGTGTGACACAGCACGGTGTTATTTACGATCCTGTAAAAGATGAGTTGTTCTCTGCGAGCCGTGGCCGTGGTGCGATGATGAATCAACGTCGTATTCGTGTAAATGTAAAAGACAGTTTAGACAACACCTTCTTGGCAGTGGGTCATGCTTATCGTGCTAAGCGCGATGGCGAAATTGTTTCTTATGCCAAAAACCATTTTGAAAGTTTATTGAATGTGACAGAAGCAGGCGCTCAATACCGCCGTGCAGGTTCTGCTGCATTAGACTTGGCTTATGTGGCTGCAGGTCGTTTAGATGGTTATTTTGAACTTGGCTTAAAACCGTGGGATATTGCTGCGGGTGAGTTAATTGTGAAAGAAGCGGGCGGTACTGTGGTCGATGCACGTGGTGGCAGCGACTCTATGGAAAATGGGCAAGTTTTGGCATGTTCAATGAAAATGTTAAAACCACTTATGAAAGCGGTTGTGCCTGCTTGGGGCGAAGCAGCGAAATAATCAGCTGATCATATTTATACTTAAATAAGACACTTAGCAAAGCTCTCATCCTGAGGGCTTTTCTTTTACCTAACGGTCTAAAACTGCTGGTTTTAAATCTGTTGTTATCGTCCATATACTAGCCATAAAAGCAGAATCTATCACTGTTTACACAAAAAACTGCAAAAGTCGATTAAATAAGGTGACTTTTAAAATAATCCTGCTATAATCCGCGCACGCACTTAATTTCTGTTCATTACCTGAACATTTCTCTTCTAATCATTGTGTATGCGCGTGCGGTCCAAAGAGAGGACGATATCTCGCGCCCCAATCGCTAAAGCGATTCCTTCAGGTTAAGCCGTAATCATGCGTGCGTTATATCACATCGTCGTTACTCGGATCGCCGCTGAATCTTAAATTGTCAGCGATAATTGCTGTACCGCTTTTTGCCGATGTCCATCTGACTTTATTTAATGGAGCACCCATTTTCAGGGTGAAAATCTCTATGAGCAAAACTTTTGCTGATTTTTCTTTACATGAATCTTTACAACAAGCTTTAGAAGGCTTGAACTTTACTACGCCGACTCCTGTTCAAGAACAATCGATCCCAGCGGCACTTGAAGGTAAAGACTTATTGGTATCTAGCCAAACAGGTTCTGGTAAAACTGCTGCATTTTTACTCCCAACTTTAAACGCGCTTGCTAATCATGATACTTTCGTACCATTTAAAGAGCGTATGAAAGCTATTACTCAGCCGTCAATTTTAGTGCTTTGCCCAACACGTGAATTGGCTCAACAAGTTAGCCAAGACGCGATTGCATTTGTACGTCACATGAAAGGTGTACGTATTGCAGCAATCATGGGTGGTATGCCTTTTGGTAAGCAAATCCAACAATTAAAAGGTGCGCAAGTGGTTGTAGCGACTCCAGGTCGTTTACTTGACTTGGTGAACCGTCGTCAAATCAAACTTGATAAAGTTGATGCCTTAATTGTAGACGAAGCTGACCGTATGCTCGATTTAGGCTTCTCTGAAGACCTAGAAGCGATTAGCGATTTAGCTGCTAACCGTAAGCAAACCTTGATGTTCTCTGCAACTTTTGCAAGCCGTATTATCACACTTGCAGAACGCATGATGAATGAGCCTGTACGTATTGCGATTGAAACAGGTCACTCAACGAACATGGACATCACCCAGACTTTACACTGGACTGATGGTTTCGAGCACAAGAAAAAATTATTGTCACACTGGTTATCTGATGAAGGTGTAGATCAAGCGGTTGTATTCGCATCTACTCAAGAAGATACCGATATGCTGGCTGAAGAATTGGCTGAAGCGGGTCACTCGGTTGTTGCACTACACGGTGCAATGCCACAAACCGTTCGTAACCGTCGTTTACGCAGCATTCGCGAAGGCCGTGCAAAAATCTTGGTTGCAACAGACGTTGCAGCACGTGGTTTAGACGTACCAACTATTTCTCACGTGATTAACTTCGGTTTACCAATGAAAAATGAAGACTATGTACACCGTATTGGTCGTACAGGTCGTGCGGGTCGTACTGGTAACGCGATTACTTTGGCAACTTACCGTGAGCGCGGCAAAATCCGTGCGTTGGAAGATTTCTTAGATGCACGTTTAAGCGTTTCTGAAATTGAAGGCTTAGAGCCATCTCCACCTCCAGCACGTTCTGGTCGTGACGGTGGTCGGGGTCGTCGTGATGGCGGTCGCGGTGGTCGTGGCGGTTTTGGTGGCGGTCGTCGTTTTGAAGGCGAAAGCAACTTTAAACGTCGTGAAGGTGGTGATGATCGTCCACGTCGCAGCTTTGATGACAAACCACGTGGTGAACGTCCTGCATTTGGTGAAGATCGTCCGCGTCGCGAGTTCAACTCAGACCGTCCACGTCGTGAAGGTGGTTTCGGTGATCGTCCACAGCGTTCATTTGAAGACCGTCCACGTCGTGAATTTAATTCAGATCGTCCACGCCGCGAAGGTGGTTTTGGTGATCGTCCACAGCGTTCATTTGATGATCGTCCACGTCGTGAATTTAATTCAGATCGTCCGCGTCGCGAAGGTGGCTTCAACGATAAGCCGCGTTTTGATGCGAATGATGACAACCGTGGCAACCGCGTAGATTACAAACCACGTCGTGAAGGTAGCTTCGGTGATCGTCCAAAACGTGATTTTGGTGATCGTCCTGCACGTCGTGAAGGTGGTTTTGGTGACCGTCAACCACGTTCGTTTGATGATCGTCCTAAGCGTTCTTTTGGTGGCGAAGATCGTCCACGTCGCGAGTTCAATTCAGATCGTCCACGCCGTGAAGGTGGTTTTGATCGCCCACGTCGTAAATTTAACGACTAAGACCGCTATAGTCATTTGTATAAAGAAAAACCAGTGCTCAGCACTGGTTTTTTTATGTTAAATATTTTTGCTTTAGATAAATAAAATGTATAATAGGTCACGTTTTTAACTCTATTTGCTAATTATGAACATCAATAGCTTACGATTGCTCATGCAGACGAGAGAGGGAATGATGCCGTATATTGGTTTAGCACTCATCTTATGCAATTTAATGTATTATATTATTTCTTCTTACTTTTAAATTGTTGCTGTCCTAAAAGTGATTTAAATAACAATAATAAGACTGCTTGAACAATACGTGCACAGTTTTTAAAAATTTGCTAGATAACATTTTGCGCTTCAATCCTTTATAGTATGCGTGCTGAAAAAATGCAGGAAGACCCTCAGCTATGAATAATCCAATGCCTCAACATGAGCCGTCATTGATTGAAGTCAATGAACTGAGCTTTAAACGAGGGAAACGTGTCATTTTCGAAAATGTCAGTTTAAAGATTCGCCGTGGTCAAATTACTGCCATTATGGGACCTTCAGGTACTGGTAAAACCACGTTATTACGTTTGATTGGTGGTCAGTTGACTCCCGATCATGGTGATATTTTTCTGGATGGAAAAAATCTTGCGCAAATGTCGCGTCAGGAGTTATTTGCTGCGCGCGCACGTATGGGCATGTTATTCCAAAGCGGTGCGTTATTTACCGATATGAGCGTATATGAAAACGTCGCGTTTCCATTGCGTGCACATACCCAGTTGCCTGAACATTTAATTGCAGAATTGGTGGCTTTAAAACTTGAAGCAGTCGGTTTGCGTGGTACAGAACAACTTATGCCTGCAGAACTCTCAGGCGGGATGAACCGTCGTGTGGCATTGGCACGTGCGATTGCGTTAGACCCTGAATTGATCATGTACGATGAGCCGTTTGCAGGGCAAGACCCGATTGTAAAAGGTGTGTTGACCCGTTTAATCCGTTCCTTGCGTGAAGCGTTGGATTTAACCACCATCATCGTCTCGCATGATGTTGGCGAAACTTTATCAATTGCCGACTACATTTATATTATCGCGGAAGGCGTGATTCAGGGCGAAGGTACACCTGCAGAATTAAAACAGCATGAATCGGCATTTGTACGTCAGTTCTTAACAGGCGCTGCCGAAGGGCCAGTCGATTATCAATTTAGCCATCGGGCTTATTTAAGTGATGAGGTGCGTTCATGAATGCTATTGCCGCATTAGGTCAACGCGTCATTGAGCGTGTTCGTGGCATTGGTGTCGCCACCCAAATGTTGTTGCAAATTCTATTTTCCATGCCAACCCTGCTTGGGGTGAAGCTGTTCCTGTACCAAATGTACCGTGTTGGTGTGATGTCATTATTGATTATTGCGGTATCAGGTTTATTTATTGGTTTGGTATTGGGCTTACAAGGCTACTCCATTTTGGTCAATATTGGTTCAGAAGCCATGTTGGGCACGATGGTGTCTTTGACTTTATTACGTGAGTTGGCACCTGTGGTCGCTGCGCTGTTATTTGCAGGTCGTGCAGGTTCTGCCTTAACTGCAGAAATTGGTCTGATGAAAGCCACAGAGCAATTGGCCAGCATGGAAATGATTGGGGTAGACCCACTCAAGCGTATTGTGTCACCACGTTTATGGGCGGGAATAGTCAGCCTGCCAATGCTCTCCATTATTTTTGCTGCAATTGGCATTATGGGCGGCAAAATGGTTGGGGTCGATTTTCTAGGGGTCGATGAAGGTTCTTTCTGGGGCGGTATGCAAAGCAGCGTGCAGTTCTATAAAGATATTTTTAACGGCACAATTATTAAAAGTTTTGTTTTTGCATTAATTTGTACTTGGATTGCAGTATATCAAGGCTATGCCTGTGTCCCAACATCGGAAGGCATTGCGACGTCGACCACACGAACCGTGGTGTATTCTTCATTATGTGTTTTAGGTTTTGATTTTGTGTTGACTGCGGTCATGTTCGGAGGTGTTTAATGAAATCACGTACAAGTGAGCTGGCCGTAGGTGTATTTGTCATTTTGACAGGCATTGCATTATTTTTCTTGGCCATGAAAGTCAGTGGATTGGTGGGTACCAATTTGCGCGACAGTTACAATATGACAGCAACTTTTGACAACGTGAATGGTTTAAAACCACGTGCTAAAGTCACCATGAGCGGTGTCACCATTGGTCGTGTTAATGATATTACTTTAGACCCTGTATCGCGTTTGGCTACAGTTGAATTTGAACTGGATGGCAGGTTGACCAGTTTTAATCCTGAACAACTAAAAACAGTGCAAAATTATGCGCTTGAAGAATTGCGTTACAGTGCAGAATACCAAGAGGCAAGCCCTCAGCAACAAAAAGAAATGGAACAACAACTGTTGGGTAACATGAAATCCATCACCAGTATTGATGAAGATGCTTACATAATGGTAGCAACCAATGGTCTATTGGGTGAGAAATATCTCAAAGTGGTTCCAGGTGGTGGTTTGAACTTTGTGAAGCGTGGCGAAAGTATTGCCAACACACAAGGCACCATGGATTTAGAAGATTTAATCAGTAAGTTTATTACTGGCGGTGCAGCGAAAACATCCAACGCAGCGTCAGACGCAGATAAAGACACAGCGACAGCTGAAACAACAGATGCAGAAGTGTCATTTGTTGAGTAATGAAGGAGATTGTCCGTGAAAACACTTTTAAAGCAAACTCTGGCGGTAAGTGTACTTTCAACCATGTTGGCAGGAACTGCATTTGCTGCACCTGCAGAAGCGCCACCAGCTTTTGTGAAAAAAGTTGCCGATAGCTTGATTGCACGTTTAAAAGCAGATCATGCTAAATTGCAGAACAATCCAGCATTGGTCAAAACGATTGTGCGTCAAAACCTTGATCCGTATGTAGATGCGCAAGCATTTACCCGTATTGTGATGGGTACTTATGCGACGAATCAATACAGTTCAGCAGCACAGCGCGCGCAGTTTGAGAAAAACTTCCGTGAAACCTTAATTGAGAATTATGGCACAGCGTTTGCGAAATTTAGCAACCAAAGCTACACCATGCGTCCTTATAAGGCGACCAACAGCAAGAACCCAGTGGTGACCATTGACTTCTTGCATAATGGTGAAAAAATTCCTGTGTCATTCCAGTTGGCAGACAAAGGCAGCCAATGGAAAATCCGTAACATTAACGTGTCGGGTATTGATTTAGGTTTGCAATTCCGTAACCAGTTTGCAGCGAACGTGAAGCGTAATGGCGGCAATATTGATAAAGCCATTGCAACCTTTAAGCCAGATGCAGAAGCTGCGGTTGAAAAGAAAAAATAGGTTAGGTGTGGCGTGATTGAATTATCAAATCAGGAATTATGTGTTTCTGGAAAAATAGATTTCAGTAATGCAGAGCAATATTACCAAAAAGGTCTGCAGTTGATTCGTCAGCAGCAGTTGCCTTTGGTGGTCAATTTGGCGCAGCTAGAACACGGGAGTACTTTAGCTTTGGCCGTTTTGGTGCAATGGTTGCGTCAGACGCCTGAAGCCAAGGGCTTACAGTTTAAAGCGGTTCCTGAAAAAATGATGAAGATCATTCAAGCCTGTCATTTGCAAGATGATTTGCAGCTAATCGTCTAAAACTGAAAAAACCATCAAAAAAGCACCTTCTTGTAAGGTGCTTTTTTATTGCGTTTAGTTTCCCGCTTTATTCAAGTGAGGTAGGCTTGCAAAGCTCTCTAACCCGCTGCTAAAAGGAGAAGAAAGATTGCAAACCTTTCTAACCCGCTTCTAAAAGGAGAGAAAAGATTGCAAACCTCTCCCTAACCCTCTCCTAAACCTAAAAAGAGAGGGAATAAAAGGCATCAAATCCATTTTTTCCATCTAAAGTAAATTAATGGGCCAATAAAGAAGCCAATTAAAATAATACTGACCACTATAAAACTGGTGGTGCCTTTGGCAAAAGGTAACACGTCGGTGTTCATACCATAAACACTGGCAACTAACATCGGTGGCGCTAACATACTCGGCAAAATCGAGAATCGACGAATCGTGTCGTTCTGTTCGGTGTTAATGAAGCCTGAAGTGGTATCGAGCAAGAAGCGCACTTTTTGGAATAAGAAGGCATCGTGTTCGACCAGTGAGCGTACATCTTCACTGAGTTCTCGAATGTCGGCATCGTAAATATGACTACCCAACGCACGCGGACGTGCCAAAAAGGTCAGGACACGACGTAAATCAATCAAACACAATTGCGCTTTTCCAAGCATGTCTTCTAATTGTGCCAGTCGGGTAATCATGTCATCGAGGTCTAAAATTTGCTCACGATGACGGTTATTCAGAACTTCTGTGGAATACTTTTCCAAGTCCTTGTGGATATCTTCTAAGATATCCGCAAGTTCGTCTAGTTTGGCTTCAAGCAAACCCAAAAGCACCCAAGTCGGGTCTTTATAATCAATTTCGTAGTCGTTACGTCGTGCACGCGCCCGAAATGCCCGAAACGCCACTAATTTTTCACCACGCAGGGTAAACAGGCGTTCTTTATGTAAAATAAAGGCAACGGTTTGCACTGTGGCTAAAATACTGGAATTGTCTTCAGTTTCACCATCGACTTGATAGTTTTTATTTTTAGTTAAAAAATAGGTACTAATGTGTAAAATACCGTCATCATCACGGTAGAATCGCGCTGAAGATGAAATATCTTCCAAAGATTTTAAGGTTGGTAAATTTTGTGAGTATGCGTCTAGTACCCATTGCTGTTCTTCTTGTGAAGGGGCAATCAGGTCAATCCAGACCAGATCTGGATGCAAATCAAAACCACCGTTAATGGTGGCATCTTCCAGACTACCGCGCTCTGTGGCATAAAAGGCTTCAAGCATTCGTCTTTTCTCCTTGCGCAGTATGGGTTTTGTGGATGGGTGTATTTTAGACAAGGATCTTACTAAATACACTGCTCAGAATGCTATTTTATTTAAAAATCTCCCTGAAGTTTAATTTTATGGCATGACAGCCAGATAACATGGTGAAAAAATGATGTCGTCAATTGCTATTTTCTGTGGTTCTGCCCCAGGAAAAGATTCAGTTTTTGTTGAAAATGCACGAAAAGTGGGTGAAACATTGGCTGCACAAGGCAAAACTTTAATTTATGGCGGTGGACGCTCAGGCTTAATGGGTGTGGTGGCAGATAGTACTTTGGCCGCAGGTGGGCGTGCAATTGGTGTCATGCCTGAAAGTTTGGCAGAGCATGAATTGGCGCATCCGCATTTGACCGAATTACATATTGTTGAAAACATGCATGCCCGCAAAATAAAAATGTCAGAATTGGCCGAGGGCTTTATTGCTTTGCCGGGTGGTTCTGGAACTTTAGAAGAAATTTTTGAGCAATGGACGTGGGCACAATTAGGAATTCACTCAAAACCCTGTGCCTTTTTTAATGTAGCTGGCTTTTATGATGATTTGCTGAAGTTTTTAAGACAGACCTCTGAAAAAGGTTTTACTCAGCCACGTTTTTGTGAGGCATTGATTGTATCGAATTGTATTGACAATATTTTGCAGCAATTTGAACAATACCGTGTTCCTGAAATGAAATGGGAAGTGCCTGAGCTAGAGTGGGTGCAGCAGGAACTGGCGAAATAAAATGGCTGAGATCAACAACATCATTACCGTTGCAGCTGCAATTATTTTAAATGTCAAACAGCAGTTATTGGTGGTGCGTAAACAGCATACCGCGTGTTTTATGCAGGTCGGTGGCAAATTAGAACCCAATGAAGCGCCTGAAACGACCATGTTGCGAGAAATTGCCGAAGAAATTGGCTGTCAGGCGCAAATTCAACAATTTATTGGACGCTATGAAACAGCAACGGCCAATGAGCCCGACTGCCGTTTGGTCAGTTATGTGTATTGGGTTCAGCTTGATCAGGCACCAAAAATTGCTGCTGAAATTGCCGAAATGAAGTGGGTAGATTTGGATGATCAAGATACTTTGTTGGCACCGCTGACCCGTGAAGTGGTGATGCCGTGGTTAAAACAATATTTACAACAAAATTAAGAGCAGTTGATCATTCTTCTATATTTTAAGTTCAACTTTTTAATGCGTTGAGCATATTCAACCGAATAGTTTTTTTATTCAGCACTGGCCAGACAAACCGCCTCGACTTTTTGACAGCCGAGCTTGAGCAACTGCTGTTTGAGTGCATGAATTGAACTGCCCGTCGTGACCACATCATCCACAATTAAAACCCGACGAAAACGGATTTTAGGCGCATTCTGAATTTGAAATTGCTGTTGGATGTCTTCCAATCGTTCTAAGCGACTTAAGCCTTTTTGCGCGTGCTGTTGTAAGCGGGTCACAGGTTGCCAAATCGGGACATTTAAATGCCGCGCTAGTCCTTTTGCTAACAATAAAGATTGATTGTAGCCGCGTTCAGTCAAGCGGGCAGTGGAAATTGGCATCGGTACAATTGCTTGGATTTTAGGATAAGACAGTTGTTTTAGCGCGCCTACTAAAAGCAGTTGGTAATGTAACTGCTGTTCATATTTAAATTGTTGAATGATGCGATTAATTGGATAGTGGTAATCAAAGGCAACCTGAATCTGCATTTCTTGTCGTTGTACCGCTTGGCTACGCCACGGCAATTGTTGCCAACAGGTTTGACAGACCGAATGTTGCCATTGCGTGTCGCTATGGCAGAGCTGACACGGTTGCAGTTGGCGCAGCCATTGTATGCCGCATTGTAGTAGATTGATCGGCTGAGTCATCTTAGGACTGCAATCCGTTTAAACATAGGCATAACGTGGTGCCTCAGGCAGCCAGCGTTTTAGCAAAGCTTCGGCATGTGTAGGATAATCGTTTAAAATTTGCTGTGCCACATGATGCGCCTGTGCCAGCAAATGATCATCCCGTTCTAATTTAGCCACCCGAAAGCCCATATCTCCCGTTTGTTTGGTTCCTAAAAGTTCCCCAGGGCCACGCAGTTCTAAATCTTTTTCTGCAATCACAAAACCATCGTTGGTTTCGCGCATAATCCGCAAGCGTTCTTGTCCATTTTGCGAAAGTGGATTTTTATACAACAAGGCACAAAAACTGGCTTTGGCACCCCGTCCGACTCGTCCACGTAGCTGATGTAGCTGTGAAAGTCCTAAACGCTCGGCATTTTCGATCACCATAATTGAAGCATTGGGTACATCGACCCCGACCTCAATTACTGTGGTGGCAATCAGCAACTGTAATTGATTGTCTTTAAATTGCTGCATGACGGCTTGTTTTTCATCGGCTTTCATTTTGCCGTGTACCAGCCCAATATTCAGTTCAGGAAAGCGTTCTTTAATTTCAGCAAAAGTCACCTCGGCAGCTTGCGCATCTAAGGTTTCCGACTGTTCCACCAAGGTACAGACCCAATAGGCTTGTTTGCCTTCGGCACAATTGCTGGCAATACGTTGTAAGACTTCTTCACGCCGATCTAGCGGAATAGTCACCGTTTGAATAGGCGTACGCCCTGGCGGTAGTTCATCAATCACCGAAGTGTCCAAATCGCCATAGGCGGACATGGCTAAAGTTCGCGGAATAGGCGTTGCAGTCATCACCAATTGATGCGGTGTAGTATGATTGGCACCTTTATTGCGCAAAGCCAGACGTTGATCGACCCCAAAACGGTGTTGTTCGTCAATAATCACCAAACCCAATTTGGCAAATTGCACATTGTCCTGAAATAACGCATGTGTCCCAACCACCAAATTGGCGCTACCGTCTTGAATGCTCAGTTCAGCCGCTGCCCGTGCTTTGCCTTTTTGCTTGCCAGACAACCACGCCACTGTTAAGCCCAACGGCTCAAACCATTTTTGAAAGTTCAGATAATGTTGTTCTGCCAAAATTTCAGTGGGTGCCATCAGCGCGACTTGCCAGCCTTCTTCTAGGGCATGACAGGCTGCGACTGCAGCGACCAAGGTTTTACCTGCACCTACATCACCTTGTACCAAGCGCAGCATGGGTTTATTACGCTGCAAATCCTGCATGATTTCTTGCGAAACCCGTTGCTGTGCGCCTGTCATTTGAAATGGCATGTTACCGAGTAACGCAGGCGCTAGTTTTTGACTTGGGGAAAAGGCAGGTGAGGCAATTTGCTGAATATAAGCCCGTCGGGTCAGTAAACTGACTTGATGCGCCACCAATTCTTCAAAAATCAGGCGTTGCTGTGCAGGGTGAGAGCCTTGTGCCAATTGCAGCATATTGGCATTTAAAGGTGGATGATGAATATAATCCAACGCCTGTTTGAGTGCATAGCCATTGGTCATTTTTTCAGGCAGGAGTTCAGGCAAATCATCACTATGCTGTGTCAAGGCCTGTTTGACGTATTCACGTAATTTGGCTTGGGTCAGCCCATCGGTGCTTGGGTAAATGGCAGTCAGTTGGGTTTTAGGCAGTGGGGTATGTTCAGTAATCAGTTGTAATTCGGGGTGATACATTTCCAGACCACGCGCCCCAACCCGTACTTCGCCAAATACTCTTAAACGATTGCCGAGTTTGGCACGATCTGTAATACCTTTATAAATATGATAAAAACGTAAGGTGATTTTTCCAAATTCATCTTCTAAATTGACCGCCATCGACTTGCGTTTACCCGGTGGAAAATCGACCCCTTTAACCACACCTTCGAGTAAATAGCTGCGCCCCACGTTTAATTGGTTCATGGGAATGATCGTGCTACGATCTTCATAGTCACGCGGTAGATGAAACAGCAAGTCATCTGTGGTGAAAATATTTAGTTTTTCAAGTAATGCAGCAGAGGCAGAGCCTACCCCTTGCAACTGATGGACTGCAGCCATGTCCCCTCAACTTCAAATGCTATGATTAGGTGCTGAATGCATATTCTATTTATTGGTTATGGTAAAACATCGCAGCGTGTTGCAAAACAACTATTTACGCTCGGTCATCAAATTACCACAATTAGCCGCAGTCCGAAAACAGATCCTGATATGACGCATCTGCTTCAAGATATTCAACAGCTCGATTTATCACAGACTCAACCTGTTGATGCCGTTTATGTATTACTTGCACCATCTCGGAATACGGTTTTGAGTTCTGTAGAAGCGTATCAACAGACTTATGTAGATTCTGTGCAGCCGATTGTCGCTGCATTAAAAGATCATCCTGTAAAGCGAATTATTGTGGTGTCATCTACACGGGTTTATGGCGAAAACGCAGGTGAATGTATTGATGATGATACTGTGCCTAAGCCGAATGATGTACAAGGGCAGTTGTTGTTGCAGATGGAACACTTGTGGCAACAGGCTTATCCTGAACAATGTGTGATCGTACGTCCTTCGGGTATTTATGGCACTTCGACTGCACGCATGCTCAAACTTGCGGAAAGCACACAAAGTTACCCGAATATACATTGGTCAAATCGGATTCATATTGATGATTTGGCAGGTTTTTTGGCACATTTACTTCACGTGGAACATCCAGAACCATCATATATTTGCAGCAATAACCAAGCTCAGCCTTTGCATGAAATGATTTTAAAGATTCAGCGTGAATTGAATTTACCTGAGTTGGTGTTGGAAGGTGAGCGTGAAACAGGGAAAAGGATTTTTGCTCAGAGGATGGTGGCGAGTGGGGTTGAATTATTCAATGTGTAATCATTTATCAAATGGAGCGTAAAACTCAGTCCTTCAGGTCAGAGATATAAGCGACACGACATGAAGTGTCGTTTGATTTAACTAAGGACTATTTTCCTTGAGTTTTGATTGTTAATATAAGTACATGAAAACCCTTAAATTACGTATAAAAGACAAACATTGCAAGGTGTTAGACCAACTAGCATCAGAAGTGAACTTCGTCTGGAATTATGTCAATGATTTAGGGTTTAGGCATTTGAAGCGGAAAGGTGAATTTCTCTCTGCTTTTGATATTGCCAAATATACGAAAGGCACATCCAAAGAATGTAATTTACATAGTCAAACCATTCAGGCTGTAACTGAAGAATTAGTCACCCGAAGAAAGCAATTTAAAAAGGCAAAGCTGAAATGGCGTATCAGCAATAAAAAATCAGCAAGGCGCTCTTTGGGATGGGTTCCCTTTAAAAAGGTGGCTATCAAATATGCCACTGGATATGTCCAGTATGGAAAACACCAATTTAAGCTTTGGGATAGCTACGGTTTAAGCAAATACACGTTAAAAACAGGTTCATTTGTAGAGGATAGCCGTGGGCGTTGGTATGTATGTCTTGTTGTTGAATCGCCTAAGCAAGATAAATCGACAGCAACCAAATCGATTGGTATTGATCTAGGCTTAAAAGATATTGCCACCTGTTCTGATGGCACTGTAATTTCAAATCCAAAATTCTATCGAAAATATGAGCAGACATTAGGTATTGCTCAGAGAGCCAGGAATAAGAAGCGTGTTCGTGCATTACACGCCAAGATTGCAAATAGTCGAAAAGATCATTTGCATAAAGCAAGCACCAAGCTTGTGAATGAAAATGCATTGATTATTGTAGGTGACTTGAGTGCTAAAAAATTAGTAAAAACCCAAATGGCAAAATCTGTTTTGGATACAGGATTTTCGGCACTAAAAACAATGCTCAAGTATAAATGCGAGAACGCAGGCGTATTGTTTGAAGAAGTCCAAGAAGCCTATACCACCCAAATCTGTTTGTGCTGCGGTGAGATCACCTCAAGTAGTCCCAAAGGTAGTACAGATCTTGGAATAAGAGAATGGGAGTGCATGAGCTGTGGTACAGTTCATGATCGAGATATAAACTCAGCTCTAAACATTCTTGCGCTTGGGCATAAGCGTCTAGCTGTAGGAATCACCCTCTTTTAAGGGGGGGGAGGATATCAAAACCTCAAAACCGAGCACATGATTTTACTGCATCGACCTCACCCTGAAAATGAAATCAAAGGTGGGGCATTGAAAGCTGTAAAGCAAGCACTCAAGCAGGAGGGTTTTTTATGAGTTATTTTAAATACAAAGGTTATCTCGGGACGATTGAACCAGACCTTGAAACAGGTGAGTTGTTTGGAAAATTGGCGTTCATTCGAGATCTTATTACTTATGAGGCTGAAACCTTAAAAACACTTGAGCAAGCTTTTCAGGAATCGGTAGATGGATATTTAGATTCTTGTGCAGAATTAGGGAAGAAACCTGATCAGCCATTCAAGGGAACATTTAATGTTCGTATCAGTCCTGAATTACATCGCAAAGCTGTTTTAGCTTCGGAGGAGAGTTCTTTGAATGCATTTGTGAGTGATGCAATTCAAGAGAAATTAATGCGCTTAGGTGTATGATTTTATCAATGCTATAAACTTTATTCTATATTCAATTTAAAGCATAGCGACCTATTGCTATACAGATCGCTATGTTTTTTTGTGTGAAAATTACTTCTTCTTACGTTTTAAGCGTTTCTTCGCCTGTTGTGCAGCAAGAGCCTCTAACGCCTCACGCAATTCTTCATCGCTAAAGGTGGTGATGTGTTGCAGCATCTGTAAAGTCACATCATCCAACACCAAATTGGCGTATTGTGCGACGTTTTTAAAGTTATCATCAAACACAATCGCATTGTCACTGTTGGTGCTGATATAACCTTGCTGAGTTAAGACTTTAATAAAGCTTTGGAACAAGGCTTTGTCAAAGAATTCAGGTGAGTTGAATTCATACAGCACCGACAAACGCTGACCGACCAAATGGCTGAGTTCTTCGACCTGACGTGCCGAAATATTGCCTGAGCCGCGTTGTGTAATCAGCGCCAGTGTCATGTAATAACGCTCTAAACTCTGCATTACAGGTGCAGCCAATACTACCAACTGGTTATGGTCTTCACTATTTGGTGCAGGTGAAATTAAGTTGCCTTCCGCATCTTCAGAAATCAATTTGGCCTGAATTAACGCTTCTACATAGGCACAAATCCGTTCTTTGAGTTCCTGATCTTGCCATTTCAAGAACAACTCAGCTTTCAGGAACGGATATAAAGTACGAATGACGTTGATTAAATCACCACGACGAATCGAACCATTATGTTTCACCAATGCTGCAATTAAAGATGGTAAGACAAAGGCATGCAAAATATTGTTGCGGAAGTAGGTGAGTAACACCGCCTGATGGTCTTCAATCGCGATAATATCGCCCAAAACGTGCTGCACTCGTTTAATCAGTTTGAGTTTTAAGCCGTAGGCAATAATTTCTTTACCTGATAATGGTGTGACTTGAGTGCGCTCATCATAAGGCAGGGCAGTGAGCAGATTACGGTAAGTGTCTAACTGCTTCACACAAATTTCTTCATCCAAGGTATGTTTTGGTGTTGCCAGTAAAATCAGCGATAACAAAGATACCGGGTTAATTACCGCAGCACGGTTAATGTTTTCCAAAATCGCATGTGCTGAAGTATTCACTGCATCTGACACTTGTGGTGGAATAGGATCATCATTTTTTTCAATGCTGATGTGTTCGGCATCGTGTTGTTTTAGAACATCATCTAAAAACACAGGTTCGCCAAAATTGACATGCACCTTGCCAAAAATCCGTTCAATCTTGCGCATGGTTTTTAAAATGCCCATTAGCGATTCAGATTCTTTTGGCTTGCCTTGCATTTCACCGACATAGGTTGAACCTTCCATCAGGCGTTCATAACCAATATAAGTTGGCACAAAAGCAATCGGTTTAGCACGACCACGCAAATGACTGTGAATGGTCATGGCGAGCATGCCTGTTTTTGGTGGCAACAAGCGGCCTGTACGTGAACGTCCACCTTCAATAAAGTATTCAAGCGGCGTGTTACGCGACAAAATACTGAATAAATATTCTTTAAAGACGGTTGTGTATAAGCCGTTGCCACGGAAAGTACGACGGATAAAAAACGCACCGCCACCACGAAGCAATTGACCTACAAATGGCATATTCAGGTTATCGCCCGCAGCAATGTACGGCACCATCATGCCGCGTTTGTAAATCACATAAGACAGCAATAAATAGTCGATATGACTGCGGTGACATGGGGTATAGATAATTTCATAGTCTTTGGCCAGTTCGCGCACGGTACTAAAATTATGCACTTCCACGCCATCGTACAATTGTGTCCATAAGCGGGTCAGTGCCATATCGGCAAAGCGTACCGCTGCATGAGAGTAGTCCGACACGATTTCATTTAAATAACCAATCGCACGACGCTCGGCTTCAATCACGCTAATTTTACTGCGTAAACTTTCACGACGAATGGCATCTTGCACATCGGGAGATTTAATCAGACTGAGCATGACATTGCGGCGGTCAGACAAGTCTGGGCCAAGTACGACTTCACGTTGTCCATCTAAGTAATTATTTAGAGTGTTAACAATAAAGGTCGCAGGCGACAGGTTCGGATGCTCAGTTTTGGCATGTTCAATTAAAGCGCGTAATGATTGTGGCTCGTGAAATTCCAAATAAGACTGACGACCATGCACCCCAATATTCATTAACTGCTTGACTGTGCCAGGCGTTGCCCACGTATCGGTAAACAGTAGTTTAAACCACGAATCCTCTTTGTCTGGAGAACGTCCCCACAACACGGTCACAGGTACCAATTCAATATCAAGTTCTGGGTGTTGTTCTAATTGTTCAATTAAACGTAACAAGCGTGGCGGAAAAGCATAAGGTGGTGGATTGAGTAGGTTGTTCTCATCGTGATGCTGTAAAAACAGAATCGAGGCTTTTTCTTTATGTGAACCCATCACCAATGGATCAAGCGCAGGCGTGAGTTTTAAGCGACGTGTTTCGCCATCGACCACCAAGGCATTGCTGCGTGAGTGATTTTGCAATACGTAGCAAGTTATCTTGGTGCGAGTGGCATTTGAGTCTACACTTTGCGCATCCTTGACAGGGACTTCACCCAAAACATGCGGTGTCACCACAAGGTCAAGCAGCTTACCAGAAAGCTGACGATACATTTGACCAAAACCACGCTTGGACATACTCACTCCTACTTCATCACCTAAGTCCCTAGCCAGTAGGGAATTTATTTTGCGTCATTGTATCTAATAATCGCGCTGCATTTTTAGATAATTTGCATGAATATTGTTAGATTTTATCGTTAAAAATCGTATTTTTAGCAAAATTGATCGGCTAAGTTGTGACACAGCGGTCAGTCTTTGATGGGTAAAAGATGCAGAATCTATGGCAAAATAGCAGGCTTAAAATAGTCAGTTTATTTTGACGATTTATTTTTTCATCGACTTCGATCCCGCATCCCCAATTTCCGCCATACATAGGTTAGTTATGAACGCACTCACACAAGAGCTGGTTGAACTTCTTTGTTTAGAAAAGTTAGAAGAAAATATCTACCGAGGTATCAGTCGTAACTTGGTGGGTAAACGTGTTTTTGGTGGACAGGTTTTGGGACAGGCTTTACGTGCTGCATCTTATACCACTGATCGTCCTGCGCACTCATTGCATGCCTATTTCTTGTTTGGTGGCGATGTCAACGCACCTATTATTTATGAAGTTGACCGTTTGCGTGATGGTAAAAGTTTTTCTAGCCGTCAAGTACGTGCCATTCAGCATGGGCGTACCATTTTTACTGCGATGGTGTCCTTTGCGCCGTTGGAAGACGGTCTGAATTATCAAATTTCAGAGCCAAACTATCCTGCAGCAGAAGCTTTAAAAAACGAAGCGGAACTCAAACAGCATATTGTCGAGTTTGTACCTGAAAATGTGCGTGCCAGTTTTATGCGTGATCGCTTGGTGGAGATTCGCCCGATTAATCCGAGCAATCCATTTTTACCGCAGCCTGAAGCACCTGCTTATGCACACTACATTCGTACCCATGACAGCATTTCACCAGAGGTGGATGAAGTGTCTTTGCATCAGGCAATTGCGGCATTTTATTCAGACTTCACGTTAATGACCACAGCACTGCGTCCGCATGGTTTGAGCTATTTATCACCAAGTTTGCAGTGTGCCAGTATTGACCATGCCATGTATTTCCATAAACCGTTCCGTGTGGATGACTGGATGCTGTACGACATGGAAGCCACCATTAGCACTAGTTCGCGTGGTTTGAACTTTGGGCGCATGTGGCAAAATGGTGAATTGGTGTGTAGCACCAGTCAGGAAGGCTTGATTCGTTTACGTGAAATCGAAACGCAATAAAATATAGCCTTTAAAATCTACATTCATCAGCCGACATTCATGTCGGCTTTTTTACATCCTGAAGCACGATCTGAACCTAATCAAAGTGCGCTAGAAAAATAATACTCGATTCAATTTCAGCCACATGGCATAGTCCACACATCACATTAAAAAACTCAATTGCGTATGAGCCTCAATACACAAATTCTAATTGCCGCAATTTTGGGTGTGGTGTTTGGTTTTATTCTGAATCTATTTCCAGACAGCACATTTTTTAGCGCCAGTTTGTATGGCATTGGTTTAATGAGCAGTATTTTTATTGGTTTACTGAAAATGCTGCTGATCCCACTAATTTTTAGCTCAATTGTGGTCGGTGTGTCGAACTTACAGGCTGTAGGGCAATTGAGTCGAGTCTGGAAAATTACGTTGGCGTGTTGTGTCACCACCACGACTTTGGCTTTAATTTTAGGTTTGGCGTGTGCGCATTTATTTGCAGTGGGTAAAGGCGTAGATATTGTGATGTTTCAAGATGCTATGGCGCAGCATCAAAGCCCAGACACGCTTACGCCGTCTTCGTTTTTTACCAATTTCATTCAAAACACCTTAATCAATCCGTTTAAAGCTTTTGCCGAGGGTAATGTTTTGGCAGTGGTGATATTTGCCTTATTGGTGGGTGTGGCGCTGGTCAAAGGCGGGGAGCACTTTAAAACGGTACGTAAACTCAGTCAGCAATTTTTTGAAATTATGATGTTGATGATTGGCTGGGTAATGAAACTGGCACCTTTGGGGATTTTTGCTTTATTGGCTAAGTTGGTTGCAACCGAAGATATTTCAGTCCTGAGTCGTTTGGCAGAGTTTGCTGCAGTGGTCACGGGCACCACGATTTTTCATGGTGTGGTGGTCTTGCCTTTGCTGTTGTGGATATTTGGCAAAATGGATCCGATCACCTTTTTTAAAGGCACACGTGCTGCCTTAATTACGGCTTTTGCCACCAGTTCCAGTTCTGCCACTATGCCACTTTCGATGAAATGTGCGCAGGAAAATTTAGGTGTGCGTCCGCAAACTGCAGGCTTTGTGATCCCGTTAGGTACACAACTGAATATGGATGGAACGGCATTGTATGAAGCTGCAGCGGCTTTGTTTGTTGCCAATTTAATGGGGCTGGATTTAAGTTTAGGACAGCAATTAATTGTCTGTGCCACAGCCATGATCGCTTCTTTGGGCGCGCCTGGTATTCCAAGCGCAGGTATGGTGACGATGATTATGGTATTACAATCGGTGGGCTTGCCTGCAGAAGCGATTGCGATTTTATTGCCGATCGACCGTTTGTTGGATACTGTGCGTACTGTGGTCAATGTGCAGGGCGATATGATGATTAGTGTGGTGGTCGATCGGCATACTCGTGATGACCCTGCACTGCATTCCTGATAATGGGTTTAAAATCGAATCAAGTTTTCAGCATCATCCTGTTTTATTGTGCTATGTAAAGACATGAGCCAAAGCAGATTAATCCCAACATGGGCTGTAGGCCACTTCCCAAATATGACCATCTAAGTCCTGAAAATAACCTGCATAACCGCCGTAAAAGGTGCTCTGTGCAGGTTTTAAAATTTTCGCACCTGCATTTTTTGCTTGTTTCAATACCTGATCGACCTCGAGTGGGCTATGTACATTATGTCCTAAAGTGATTTGTGCAGCACTGCTGGCTGTACCTGTTAAGCCTGTATCTTGTTGTAAACTTTGTTTAGACCATAAAGTCAGTTTTAAGCCTGCTTGCAGTTCAAAAAAGACCACCGCACCTGGTTCAAATTCCTGTCCAATAATGCCTTCAGTTACAAGTCCTAAGCCGTCGCGGTAAAAGTCGAGTGCACGTTGTAAATCTTCTACCGCTAAGGTAATCACTGAAATGTGTGCTTGCATGTTTGATCTCCTTATCGCATGTAATTGTTTAATGTCTAATTGTTATGATCTTGACAGTAGGGCATTTCTGGCTGCGTTGTAAAGTGCAACTTTGGTGGTGAGGGAGATTGTGATTACGGCGTAAAACTGAAAGTGGACATACAAATAAAAAGTCCTATTCGAGATTGAGCGAATAGGACTTTATGTTATAGACCAATAGTCAGTAATTTAACGGACTATTTGGTTTCGGTATCAGATGCGGTTAAATCGTCAGTTTCTAAAAATTCAGGCTGATCAACATCAACATCAACATCAACATCAACATCAACATCATCGCCAGTCGCTTCTGGAATGCTGTCTAAATCAAATTGATGCGCTTGTTCTAAGGTAAAGTTCAAACGTCCGCCCATCACACTCGCAAGCTCTTCCAAACCTTGTTTGTTGAGTGATGAAAATAATTGAATCGAGAAATCTAGTTTCATCTTTTTCAACTGCTGTTTGACTTCAAGCAATACTTTATTGGCAGGGCCGCGGTTGAGTTTGTCCGATTTGGTGAGCAATACATGCACGAACAATTTACGTGAATATGCCCACTCCAGCATCATCACATCAAAGTGCTGTAAGGGATGGCGAATATCCATCAGTAACACCAAGCCTTGTAAACTTTTACGATGAATCAAATAATTTTCGAGTTCTTTTTGCCACACAATTTTCATGGCTTCAGGTACGGCTGCATAACCATAACCGGGTAAATCGACCAAACGCTGTTCGGGGTTGCCCAAACTAAAGAAGTTGATCATTTGAGTACGACCCGGTTTTTTAGAAGCACGTGCCAATTGTTTTTGATTGGTTAAAGCATTAATTGCACTGGACTTACCTGCGTTGGAGCGTCCTGCAAAAGCCACTTCGTAGCCAGTATCTTCTACACATAAATTCAGTTTAGGCGCACTCATTAAAAACTCGGCTTTACGCAGCCAGTTTAAGGCGCGAACAGAGTATTCAGTAATGGCAGGGTCTACTTTTTTCTCGTAGCTAATTTTCTGCCGTGGCTGTGCTGCTGCCTTACTGTTTTTCGATTTTCCTCTGCTATGGTGCATAACTTAACTTCAATTCATGGTCTACAAACAGGCATTATAAAGCAAGTCATACAGGCAAGCGACCTTTGCGCCCTGAATGCCCGAAAAAAGCAACATCTAGGATGATATTGCTTTGACCGTTTAAGTTACTTTAAAGATGAATCAGCGGGATTGGAGATTGTGTACTGAACTGTAAATTGGGTACAGGCTGTAGCACTTCACCCAAGCTGTATTGATCTAAGCTTTGATAAAACTGTTCCATTGCCTGATTGAGAATGCCTTTTAGTCCACATTGCGCACGCAGCACGCAGGGCGGGGTATTACACTCTACAATTTGATTTTCACCTTGCAGGATTCTCACCACATGACCTAAACGCAAAGGCAATGCTTCAGGATGCAAGCGAATCCCGCCACCTTTACCACGAGTGGTAATGAGCCATCCTTGCTTACCCATAAAGTGAACGATTTTTACCAGATGGTTCTGGGAAACATGCAAATCCTGTGCAATTTCCGCAATGGTATAGGGTACATCTCGAGGACGCGAGATATACATTAAAATACGCAGCGCATAGTCGGTGAATTTATTTAATTGCATGATCGCACAGATGTTTTTTTAAATACAAATAAATTAAGGCTAGTCTAGCATAACTAGACTAGCCTTACCTATTAGCTTTTAACGCTTTAGATTAGTGGCGAACACCACCTGTACCAAACGCTTCGCTATGGATTTGCTCATCTTTGATGCCACGCGCAAGTAAAGCTTTACGCTGTTCTGCCATGAATGGCATTGGACCACATAAGTAGTAATCTGCATCGGCTGGTAACAGCGCTGCATCTACAGTGCTGAGGTCTAAACGACCTGCAACATCGTAATCTTGACCCAGTACATCACCTTCGTTCGGGAACTCATACGCAGTCAACGTATGAATACGTGGACATTTTGCAGTTAAGTCTTGGAGATGCTGTTTCATGGCATGTACTTGTTTGCTACGACATGCGTGAATAAATGTCACAGGTTGTGGCACATCTAAAGTCACCAATTGATTCAACATTGCAATCATTGGTGTTAAGCCAACGCCGCCACTAATGAAGACATTGCGTTTGTTGCTGTCGATGAGGAAGAAGTTACCTGTTGGTGCAGATACTTCAACTTCAGAACCTTCTGGTAATTGGTGCAATACGTTCGATACCCAACCTGCAACTTTATCTGCACCATTGCCTGGCTCACGTTTTACAGAAATACGTAAGTAATCTTGTTGTGGGCTAGTCGATAGCGTGTATTGACGTGGTTGCTTCAAGCCAAGTTCAGGTACAAATACGCGTACTGAAATATATTGACCTGCTTCGTATTTTGGTAAATCGCCACCATCTACTGGCTCGAAGTAGATTGAAGTGATTTCGTCACTTTCTACAACTTTCTTGGCAATTTTGAAATTACGCCAGCCTAACCAGCTGCCTTTAGTTTGTTCGTGTTGTTCGTAGATTGCACGTTCAGCATTAATAAACACTTCTGCTAACTGACCATAAGCAGCTGCCCATGCATCAATTAGAGGATCTTCCATTGAAATATTTAATACTTCGCTAATAGAGTGAAGTAGGTTTTCGCCCACAATATTATAGTCAGGTGCTTGAATGTTTAAGCTCACGTGTTTGTGGGCAATCAATTCAATCACAGGCGCAAGCACAGAAGGATCTTCAATGTTTTCAGCATAAGCCAATACAGCACCTGCAAGCGCTTGAGCCTGCGCACCACTACGTTGGTGACCCATGTTAAAGGTTTCTTTTAGATCAGGATTATTCCCCAACATGCGGTTATAGAAATAACCAGTCAGTGCGACACCATTTTCACGGAGTACAGGAACAGTTGCTTTTACAAGGTCAATTTGCTGTGGAGTCATGTTCGATCTCTCATGGCTGTTATTTATAAGATGTATTCAAAATACATCTTATAAATAAGGATTGCAAACATTTTTTTGTGAAACCTTAAAAAAAATATGGATTATAAAAATATCCCATTATTTTTAAAGTTTTTATGGGGTTTGTAGATGTGACAGCGAGAGGTTTGTAAGTGTTCATTTAGGTTTTGGATGGTGCATCCATGAATGAAATCTATACAAACCTCATCGTTTATAACATGCTATTTCTTACCAAATAATGACCCTAACAAACCTCGTACAATTTTCTGCCCAGTAGAACCGCCTAAGCTACGTGCTGCACTTTTGGCAAAGGTTCCCACAATATCCTGAGTCAGTTTTTCACGCTGTTTGGCAGCGCGCTCTGCTTCTTTTTGCTGTTCACGGGCCAAGCGTTCCTGTTCACGTGCCTGCTGTTTTGCCAAGGCTTCTGTTTCTTTGGCTTCTTGTTTGGCACGTGCCTCGGCTTCTTTTGCTTCAATTTTGGCTTGCTCTTCCGCTGCAGCTTGTTGCTGTCGTTGTTCAACTTTTTGTTGCAACATCTCGTAGGCACTTTCACGGTCGAGCTGCTTTTCATACACGCCTGCAATCACGCTTTGATTGATGCAGGCTGTACGTTCTTCAGTGCTAATTGGGCTAAAAGCAGAGTAAGGCGGCATAATCCAAGCACGCTCTACGACTTGCGGTGTGCCTTGTTCATCCAAGCAGCTAATCAGGGCTTCGCCAACCGCCAGTTCGGTAATGGCTTGTTCAACTTTAAATTCAGGGTTGGCACGGAAAGTATCTGCAGCGGTTTTCACTGCTTTTTGATCTTTAGGTGTGAAAGCACGTAAAGCATGTTGTACACGGTTACCCAACTGCCCCAACACGCTTTCAGGGAGGTCTAGCGGGTTCTGGGTCACAAAATAAATCCCGACACCTTTAGAGCGAATCAGGCGTACTACTTGCTCGATTTTTTCTTGCAGGGCTTTGCTGGCATTGTCAAATAACAAGTGTGCTTCATCAAAAAAGAACACCAGTTTTGGCTTGTCCATATCGCCCACTTCAGGCAATTGCTCAAACAGTTCTGACAACATCCACAATAAAAAAGTGGCGTAAAGTTTAGGGGTGTTCATGAGTTTGTCGGCTGCGAGCACGTTAATATTGCCACGTCCCTGACTATCGGTCTGAATAAAATCCAGAATATCTAAACTCGGTTCACCAAAAAACTGATCACCACCCTGATCTGCCAAAGCCAGTAAGTTGCGCTGAATCGCGCCTAAACTGGCAGGAGAGAGGTTGCCATACTCTGCCTTGAATTCACTGGCATGTTCGCTAACATAGGTCAGCATGGCTTTTAAATCTTTAAAATCAATCAGTAATAAGCCCTGATCATCGGCAATACGAAATACTGCAGATAAAACACCTTCTTGCGTGTCATTCAAGTTCAGCATTTGCGCCAATAATAACGGGCCAATTTCAGAAATGGTGGTACGAATCGGATGACCTTGTTCGGCAAATAAATCCCAAAACACCACAGGAGATGCTGCAAACGGAATGCTTTCGATACCTAAGCTCTTAATACGTGCATCAAACTTTGGGCTGCTGCTGCCTGCTTTGGCTAGACTGGAAACATCGCCTTTGGCATCGGCTAAAAATACGGGTACACCAATTCGTGAAAAGCTTTCTGCCAAGACTTTTAAGGTGACGGTTTTACCTGTACCTGTTGCACCTGCAATTAAACCGTGGCGGTTGGCAAACTGTGAATGTAAAACCACGTCTTGTTGAACGTCGGCAGTTTTTTTACCAATAACGATTGCTGTACTCATATTTTTATCCTGATTTATATAGCTATTGTTAAAATGATGATCTGTGCTGCATTAGTCGCTGAAGCGTTGTAAGGCATTTTGAATATCTTGAATTAAATCTGCAGGATGTTCTAGCCCAATACAAAAACGCACCAATAATCCTTCAGCCAAGTGAGAGTGCTCTAGGGTACGCATGGACTTGAGATCGTAAAGCATCACTAAACTTACGGGGCCGCCCCAGCTAAAGCCGAGTTTAAATAAAGATAGTGCATCACAGAATTGGCGTACAGCGGCTAAATCATATTCAGGCTTAAAAATCACACTGACCAAACCTGCGCTGTGTCCATCGCGGCAAATTTCTTTCCAATACGCATGCCCCGCAGATGTGGCATCGGCAGGGTGCAACACCTGAGCAAATTGTGGTTGTAGTTTCAGCCAGTTGAGTAATTCAATTGTGCTTTTTGCTTGGTGCTCATAACGTAGTTGCATCGAAGCCAAACTGCGTTGTACTTGCGCGACATCATCCCCCGATACGCAAATACCTTGAATGGCATGCATACGAAACAGTTGATGATGTAAGTGTTGATCACGGGTCACGACAGACCCCATTAAAATGTCACCACCACCACTTGGGTATTTGGTCAGGGCATGGACGCTTATATCGACACTTAAATGTTCATCACCAAAATCGAAAGCATTAAACGCAAGTCCTGCACCCCAAGTATTATCTAAGGCTGTGAGCATGTGATGTGATTTGGCTTTTTTGACTAATGCAGTTAGGTTTGGAAACTCTAGTGTGACCGAACCTGCCGCTTCTAGCCAAATCAGTTTGGCTTGGGCAGAAGGTTGAAAGCTATCGACATCAATTGGATTGTAGACTTGAACGGTGATGCCGTAACGCTGCTCTAAATTGCGTAAATGCTCCATGTTTGGGCCGTAAATATTGTCAGCCACCCAAACTTCATCGCCTTGACTTAAAAAGCAGGAATTCACCAAATTAATTGCTGATAGTCCGCTTGGTGCGAGTAAGCAGTATTCACCACCTTCTAATTGCGCAATCTGATCAGCGAGTGTGAATGTAGTCGGTGTGCCATGTGTGCCATAGCTATAATCATAAGCATCAGTCCAGTGTCGATTAAACAGTGCATCTGTGTTTTCAAAGATAATGGTCGATGCACGAAATAGGGGAGGCTGTACCGTTTGAATATATTGTGGGGCACGTCTTGGTGCATGAATTAAAGCAGTTTGAGCATTTTTCTTCACAGGTTCACTCAGAAAATAAGCAAATATTGAGTTTAGCTTAAGAGAAATACTGGCTTTAGGCTATAAAAAGCTGCACTACAAGACATGCCTTGAACTTGGCGCTATTTTTGCAGAAGCTGAAGTATAGAAAATACAAAGGATGATCCAGATGAAAGCACCACTAAGCGTGCATTATTTTCAGCATAGTGCAGGTGAAGGTTTTGGAAGTTGCTATGACTATTTAAAGCAGATGGGGGCGCATATCACTGCAACCGAATTTTTTGCTTTACCGCCTGAGCAAAATATTGAAATTGAAGCTCTGCCCAAAGTTGAAGAGATTGACCTGTTAATTGTGATGGGCGGTGCCATGAGTGTAAATGATGAAGTACATTATCCATGGTTAAAAACAGAAAAACGCTGGATTAGGCGTTATTTGGCGATGGGTAAACCTGCAATCGGTTTGTGTTTAGGTGGGCAGATGATTGCCAATGCGTTGGGTGCAGCAGTGAGTCCTAATCCTGAACAGGAGCGCGGTTGGCATCCTGTCTATAAAGTCGAAAATATACCAGAAAGCTGTTTCCAAATGCCTGATCAAATCTCAGTGATGCAGTGGCATGGCGAAACTTTTGAATTACCTAAGGGCGCGGTAAGACTTGCCAGTAATGCCGCTTGCACCAATCAACTGTATCAAATTGGGAAAAACGTACTAGGATTTCAGTTCCATCCAGAAATTACCCCACGGGCTTTGCAGTTGTTTTTGGACAATGCTGAAATGAAACCTGCATTTTCAGGCATGTATGTACAACCCGCGCATGAATTAAAACAGATGTCTGCAGCACAATTTCAGGCAGGCAACCAATTAATGAATCGTGCAATAGATTATGTTTTAGCACAAAGCAAACTTCGAGAATAAAGTCATGGATTGTGGTGCAAACACAGAAAAGAAAGTTAGGTCAGGGCGATGACGATTTCTGCTGTCAGGGATGGTTGGAATGGTCAAAATGCAGATTGTCTAAATTTACACTCAATAAATGGATAGGAATGCTGCCTAACTCATATATAAAGTGCTAATCGTATATTTTAAAAAGAGAAATCGGCAGAGCGTGAAAAATAAAGCAATAAAGCCAAAAAGAGATTTGCTTATGCATTAAACAATCGTTATAATGGGCGACCCTTTATGCAAGGGGGTTAACTGCGAAGAAAGTAGTTAACATCGTGACAGTCGTGGCATCGATCATGACCTTAGTGATAATTCACTGCCTTTGACACTTGCCTTAAATTAGTGGGGTGAGATGCGTCAAGGGTGATTCTTTATATATTTGGCTTGGAGTTAACTGGTATGTCTAACCAGAGAATTCGTATCCGTTTGAAGTCTTTTGATCATCGTCTGATCGATCAATCTGCTCAAGAAATCGTAGAAACCGCTAAGCGTACTGGCGCACAAGTTTGTGGTCCAATCCCGATGCCAACTCGCATCGAACGCTTCAACGTTTTAACATCACCACACGTAAACAAAGATGCGCGCGACCAGTATGAAATCCGTACTTACAAGCGTTTGATCGATATCGTTCAACCTACAGATAAAACTGTTGATGCGTTGATGAAATTAGATCTAGCAGCTGGTGTTGATGTTCAGATTGCATTGGGTTAAGGCTTTCGGTTAATTAACACTCTAAGTTAATTAGGCCGCTTTTTTAGAGGTTTATGCACATGGCTATTGGTTTAGTCGGTCGCAAGTGCGGTATGACCCGTATCTTTACAGATGCTGGTGTTTCTGTACCTGTTACAGTGATTGAGGTTGATCCTAACCGCATCACTCAAATCAAAACGCTTGAAACAGATGGTTATCAAGCAATTCAGGTTACTACTGGTGAACGTCGCGAATCTCGCGTAACTAACGCTCAGAAAGGTCACTTCGCTAAAGCGGGTGTTGCTGCTGGTCGTTTAGTTCAAGAATTCCGTGCTACAGAAGCTGACCTTGAAGGTCGTGAAGTTGGCGGAGCTATCGGTGTAGATTTGTTCACAGTAGGTCAGATCGTTGACGTAACTGGTCAGTCTAAAGGTAAGGGTTTCCAGGGTGGTGTTAAGCGTTGGAACTTCCGTACTCAAGACGCTACTCACGGTAACTCTGTTTCTCACCGTGTTCTAGGTTCTACAGGTCAAAACCAGACTCCTGGTCGCGTATTCAAAGGCAAAAAAATGGCTGGCCATTTAGGTGCTGAACGCGTAACTGTACAGGGTCTTGAAATTGTATCTATCGACACAGAGCGTTCAGTTCTTGTTGTTAAAGGTGCGATTCCTGGTGCGACTGGTGGTGACGTAACTGTACGTCCTACGATCAAGGCTTGAGGGGAAATAACGTGAATTTAAATACTGTTTCCGGCTCTGCTGTTGAGTTATCTGAAGTTGCGTTCGGTCGTGAATTCAATGAAGCACTTGTACACCAAGTTGTTACAGCTTACTTAGCTGGTGGTCGTCAAGGCTCTAAAGCTCAGAAATCACGTGCAGACGTTGCTGGCGGTGGTAAAAAACCATTCCGTCAAAAAGGTACTGGCCGCGCTCGTGCTGGTTCTATTCGTAGCCCAATCTGGGTTGGTGGTGGTAAAACTTTTGCTGCTCGTCCACAAGATTGGTCTCAAAAAGTTAACCGCAAAATGTACCGCGGTGCAATGCAATGTATCTTAGCTGAACTTGTTCGCCAAGATCGTCTTGTATTGGTTGAAGAGTTTGCTGTTGAAGCTCCTAAAACTAAAGAGTTGCTTGCAAAACTTAACGACTTGAATGCAACTCGCGCATTGATCGTAACTGAAGCTGTAGATGAGAATCTATATCTTGCAGCGCGTAACCTTCCACACGTTGATGTGGTTGATGCTACTGCAATCGATCCTGTTAGCTTGATCGCGTTCGACAAAGTTGTAATGTCTGTTGCTGCTGCTAAGAAAATTGAGGTAGAACTCGGATGAACAACGAACGTTTATATCAAGTCCTACAAGGACCTGTATTTTCAGAAAAAGCACAAGTTTTAGGCGAAACTGCTGGTGTTCAAGTATTCAAAGTTGCATTAAATGCAAACAAACTTGAAATCAAAAAAGCAGTTGAGCAATTATTTGGTGTGGAAGTTGTTAAAGTTAACACGACTATCACTAAAGGTAAGACTAAGCGCTTTGGTCGTACATTAGGACGCCGTTCTGATGTTAAAAAAGCATACGTCACCCTGAAAGCTGGCCAAGATGTTGAAATGGCTGACTTGGGCGATACCGCTGAAAGCGCAGCGGAATAAGGACGAAATTTATGCCGATTCAAAAATGTAAGCCAACGTCTCCAGGACGTCGCTTTGTAGAGAAAGTCGTTCACGACCATCTTCACAAAGGTGCGCCTTATGCGCCGTTGGTAGAAGCTAAAAAACGTACTGGTGGTCGTAATAACAACGGTCACATTACTACACGTCACGTTGGTGGTGGTCATAAGCAACACTACCGTATCGTAGACTTCAAACGTAACAAAGATGGCATTCCTGCTGTTGTAGAGCGTATTGAATACGATCCAAACCGTACTGCACACATCGCATTGTTGAAGTATGCTGACGGTGAACGTCGTTATATTATTGCGCCTAAAGGTTTACGTGCTGGTGATCAAGTTCAATCTGGTAACGATGCTCCAATTCGTCCAGGTAACTGCTTACCACTTCGTAATATGCCAATCGGTGCTACTCTTCACAACATCGAACTTAAAATCGGTAAAGGTGCTCAATTAGCGCGTTCTGCTGGTACTTCGGTTCAATTGTTGGGTCGTGACGGTTCATACGCTATCGTTCGTCTACGTTCAGGCGAAATGCGTAAAGTGCACGTTGAGTGTCGCGCTGTGTTAGGTGAAGTATCTAACTCAGAAAGCAACCTTCGTTCACTTGGTAAAGCAGGTGCTTCGCGCTGGCGTGGTGTTCGTCCTACCGTTCGTGGTATGGCAATGAACCCGGTTGATCACCCGCACGGTGGTGGTGAAGGGCGTACTAAAGGTATCCAACCTGTAAGCCCATGGGGTCAAAAAGCTAAAGGGTACAAGACACGTACCAACAAGCGTACGACTAAGATGATTATTCGCGACCGTCGCGTTAAGTAACAAGTAAAGGAATCTGACAATGCCTCGTTCTCTGAAAAAAGGCCCATTCGTCGATGCGCACTTGTTCGCTAAGGTTGAAGCGGCAATCGCGGCTAATAACCGTAAGCCGATCAAAACTTGGTCGCGTCGTTCGATGATCCTCCCAGATTTTGTTGGTTTAACAATTTCTGTTCACAATGGTCGTAACCATGTTCCAGTGATTATCTCTGAACACATGGTTGGTCATAAACTCGGTGAATTCGCGCCAACTCGTACCTATCGTGGTCACGGTGTTGACAAGAAGTCTAAACGTTAATAGGTGCTATGATGGAAGTAACTGCTAAATTACGCGGTGCCGCTATCTCGGCACAAAAAGCACGTTTGGTTGCAGATCTTATCCGCGGCAAATCTGTTGCGCATGCACTTAACATTTTAAACTTCAGCAACAAAAAAGCTGCTGTTTTAGTTAAGAAAGCATTGGAATCTGCAATTGCAAATGCTGAACACAATAACAGTTTAGATGTAGACGACCTTAAAGTATCTACGATTTACGTTGACGAAGGCATGAGCCTTAAACGTATTATGCCACGTGCTAAAGGCCGTGCAGATCGTATTACTAAGCGTACTTGTCACATCACCGTTAAGGTAGGGGTTTGATATGGGTCAGAAGGTTCATCCAATCGGTATCCGCCTAGGTGTTGTGAAACGTCATAACGCTAACTGGTATGCGAATCCGAAACAATACGCTGAATACTTGCTTAAAGACCTTCAAGTTCGTGAGTTTTTAACTAAAAAACTTAAGAACGCAATGGTAAGCAATATTCTTATCGAACGTCCAACGGGTGCTGCTAAAGTAACAATTAGCACTGCGCGTCCTGGTATCGTAATCGGTAAAAAAGGCGAAGACATTGAGAAATTACAACGCGAATTAACATCTATTATGGGTGTTCCTGCGCAAGTAAGCATCAACGAAATTGACCGTCCAGACTTAGATGCACGTTTAGTTGCTGAAGCAATCGCTTCTCAATTAGAAAAGCGTGTAATGTTCCGTCGTGCTATGAAGCGTGCGGTACAGAACTCTATGCGTGCTGGTGCTAAAGGTATCAAAGTTGAAGTTTCTGGTCGTTTAGGTGGTGCAGAGATTGCACGTACTGAATGGTATCGTGAAGGTCGTGTACCTTTGCATACACTTCGTGCGGACATCGACTATGCAACTATGCGTGCTGAAACTACTTACGGTACGATTGGCGTTAAAGTTTGGGTATTCCGTGGTGAAATCTTGGGTGGCATGAAACAAGTCATGAACCCAGCACCTGCTGAAGAACGTCCAGCTAAACGCGGTCGCGGTCGTGGTGAAGGTCAAGAGCGTCGTGGTCGTCGCAATGATCGTTCTGCTGAAAAAGGAGAATAATCCATGTTGCAACCTAAACGTACTAAATTCCGTAAGGTGCAAAAAGGCCGTAACACTGGCTTAGCGCACCGTGGTAGCTCAGTATCTTTCGGTACTATCGCTCTTAAATCAGTTGAACGTGGTCAAATGACTGCGCGTCAAATTGAAGCGGCACGTCGTACAATCAGCCGTCGTATTAAGCGTGGTGGTAAGATCTTTATCCGTGTATTCCCAGACAAACCAATTACTTCTAAGCCTCTTGAAGTGCGTATGGGTAAAGGTAAAGGTTCTGTGGAATATTGGGTTTGTCAAATCAAACCAGGTAAAGTCTTGTACGAAATTGATGGTGTGAACGAAGAATTGGCACGTGAAGCATTTACGCTTGCTGCTGCTAAACTTCCGTTTAAAACCACTATCGTGACTCGGACGGTAATGTAATGAAAACTAAAGATCTACGTGAAAAGTCGGTAGAAGAGTTGACAGCTTTGCTTGATGAGCAACAGCTTAACCAATTCCGTCTTCGTATGGCGAAAGCAACTGGTCAATTGGGTAAATCGCATGAAGTTGCGCTTACTCGTAAAACTATTGCACGCATCAAGACCCTCCTTACCGAAAAACAGGGGAACGGGCAATGAGTCAAAATACAGTCCGCACGTTAACTGGCAAAGTTGTAAGCGACAAAATGGAAAAATCTATTGTTGTCCTTATTGAACGCCAAGTTCAACACCCGTTGTATGGCAAATTGATTCGCCGTTCAACCAAATTACACGCTCATGATGAGAACAATACAGCCAAGATTGGTGATGTTGTAACCATCAAAGAAAGCCGCCCAATGTCTAAAACTAAGTCATGGACTTTAGTTGAAGTTGTTGAAGCTGCTGCTGAGTAATTAACGTTCTTGTTGCATCATCGGTCAATTTCGAGTACTCTTTGAGCCTTTCGAAATTGTGACCGGTGATGCTCGGTTTTGGAGTAGGGCAATGATTCAAACCGAAACGATGCTTGACGTAGCTGACAACAGTGGTGCTCGCCGCGTACAATGTATTAAAGTACTAGGTGGTTCACATCGTCGTTATGCTTCTGTTGGCGACATTATTAAAGTTACTGTAAAAGAAGCTATTCCACGCGCACGTGTTAAAAAAGGTGACGTGATGAATGCTGTTGTTGTACGTACAAAGTTCGGTATTCGTCGTCCAGACGGTTCTGTGATCCGTTTTGATGATAACGCTGCTGTTATTTTGAATAACAACAAAGCACCGATTGCAACTCGTATTTTCGGACCAGTGACTCGTGAACTTCGTACTGAACAGTTCATGAAAATCATTTCATTGGCTCCTGAAGTTCTATAAGAGGCAATCATGGCTAAGATTAAAAAAGGCGATCAAGTAATTGTGATCGCAGGTAAAGAAAAAGGCAAACAGGGTACTGTTCTGTCAGTTTCTAATGACCGTGTTAAGGTCGAAGGTCTTAACTTGGTTAAGAAGCACCAGAAGCCAAACCGTGCTACGGGCGCTGAAGGCGGTATCGTAACGCAGGAAGCTTCGCTTCATATCTCAAACGTGGCAATTTTTAATGCTACAACCCAAAAGGCTGACCGTGTTGGTTACCAAACGATTGATGGCGTGAAAACTCGCGTTTATAAATCGAATGGTGAATCAGTGGCGGTGGCGAAGTAATAGGTTGAAATAGGCAATGGCCAGACTTAAAACACGTTACAACGACGAACTTAAGGCTCAATTACAAGAACAATTGGGCGTTAAGAATGTGATGGAGATCCCTCGCATCACTAAAATTACCATCAACATGGGTGTTGGTGCTGCAGCTGCTGACAAGAAATTGTTAGATGGCGCTCTTTCTGATATGCAAGCTATTGCTGGTCAAAAACCAGTTTTAACATTAGCTCGTAAATCAATCGCTGGTTTTAAAATCCGTGATGGTTGGCCGATTGGTTGTAAAGTTACTTTACGCGGCGAACGTATGTACGAATTCTTAGACCGTTTGATCTCTATCGCGATCCCTCGTATCCGTGACTTCCGTGGTTTCTCTTCGAAATCATTTGATGGTCGTGGTAACTACTCTATGGGTCTCAAGGAACAAATCATGTTCCCTGAAATCGATTTCGATAAGATTGATCAAATTCGTGGTATGGACATCACCATTACTACGACTGCTCGCACCGATGACGAAGGCCGTGCGCTTATGCGTGCATTCGGCTTCCCGTTCAAATAAGAGGTCGATATGGCTAAGAAAGGTATGATTAATCGCGAATTGAAACGCGAAGCTACTGTTGCTAAATACGCTGCAAAACGTGCTGAATTAAAAGCAACGATTGCAAATGTAAATGCAAGCGACGAAGAGCGTTTCGAAGCGATGATGAAATTACAAGCATTACCACGTAATGCGTCTCCAGTACGTCTTCGTAACCGTTGTGGTTTAACTGGTCGTCCTCATGGTTACTTCCGTAAGTTCGGTTTAAGCCGTAACAAATTACGTGACACAGTAATGCAAGGTGATGTACCGGGCGTTGTTAAGGCAAGCTGGTAAGGAGCACTATAAATGAGTATGCAAGATACCGTTGCCGACATGCTAACGCGTGTTCGTAACGCTCAAATGGCAAAGAAACAAACTGTTTCTATGCCTAATTCTAAGTTGAAGGTTGCTATTGCAAACGTACTTCAACAAGAAGGTTATATCGCAAATGTAGAAGTGGCTGACAACGAAGGCAAACCTACATTAACGATTACTTTAAAATACTATGAAGGCAAACCAGTTATCGAAACTGTGAAACGCGTAAGCCGTCCAGGTCTACGTCAGTATCGCGGTAAAGATGCACTTCCAAGCGTTAAGCAAGGTTTAGGTATTGCAATCGTTTCTACAAGCAAAGGCATCATGACTGATCGCGCTGCACGTGCTGCAGGTATCGGTGGTGAAGTTATTGCTTTTGTTTCTTAATAATAGGTGATTCCTCATGTCTCGTGTGGCTAAAGCCCCAGTAACTGTACCTAACGGTGTTACAGTTACTCAGAACGGCCGGCAGGTCGAAGTGAAAGGCAGCAAAGGTACATTGTCTTTCAACCTGCATGCGCTGGTCGAGCTAAAACAGGAAGACGGTATTTTAGCTATTGCTCCTAAAGCTGAGTCGAAAGACGCTTGGATGCAAGCTGGTACTGCTCGCGCTGTGCTTAACAACCTTGTAAAAGGTGTGAGCGAAGGCTTCGAACGTAAGTTGCAATTGATTGGTGTTGGTTATAAAGCTGCGGTAAAAGGTAACGTTGTTAACCTTAACCTTGGTTTTTCACACCCAATCGATTACACCCTTCCTGAAGGTGTGACTGCAGAAACTCCAACTGCAACTGAAATTATCCTTAAATCTGCTGATAAAGCAGCTTTAGGTCAAGTTGCTGCGGATATCCGTGGATACCGTCCACCAGAGCCATATAAAGGTAAAGGTGTTCGTTATTCGGATGAAGTTGTTCTTCGTAAAGAAGCTAAGAAGAAATAAGGCGCGAGGTTCTTATGAACGAAAAGAAACAATCCCGTTTGCGTCGTGCGAAAAGCACACGCTTGCACATCCGTGCATTGGGTGCGACTCGTTTGTGTGTAAACCGCACGCCGCGTCACATCTATGCTCAAGTTATTTCAGCAGATGGTGGCAAAGTTTTAGCGCAAGCTTCAACTTTAGATGCTACTTTACGTGCTGGTACAACTGGTAACGTTGAAGCAGCTCAAAAAGTAGGTGCTTTAATTGCAGAACGCGCGAAAGCAGCTGGCGTAACTAAAGTTGCGTTTGACCGTTCTGGTTTTAAATATCATGGTCGTATCAAAGCCTTGGCTGATGCTGCTCGTGAAAACGGCTTGGAGTTCTAATCATGGCTAAAGTTGAACAAAACGAAGGTCTTGTTGAAAAGCTGGTTGCCGTTGATCGCGTAGCCAAAGTTGTTAAAGGTGGTCGTATCTTCTCTTTCACAGCATTAACTGTTGTGGGTGATGGTAATGGTCGCGTAGGTTTTGGTCGTGGTAAAGCACGTGAAGTTCCAGCTGCTATTTCTAAAGCACTTGAAGCTGCACGTCGTAACATGATCACTATCGAATTGGCAGATGGTACTTTACAACACCCGATTCATGCGCGTCATGGTGCAAGCCGTGTTTACATGCAACCAGCATCTGAAGGTACTGGTGTAATTGCGGGTGGTTCTATGCGTGCAGTTTTAGAAGCTGCAGGTGTACGTAACGTATTGACTAAATGCCGTGGTTCTACTAACGCTGCAAACGTAGTGAACGCAACTTTTAACGGTTTGCGTGACATGACAACTCCTGAAAAGGTTGCTGCGAAACGTGGTCTTTCAGTAGAACAAATTCAAGGGTAATCAATCATGAAAACGATTAAAGTTACCCAGACTAAATCTGCATCGCACCGCTTGAAAAATCACAAGCTTAGCCTTAAAGGTTTAGGTCTGCGTCGTATTGGTCATACTGTAGAAGTGCAAGATACGCCTTCTAACCGTGGTATGATCAACCAAGTCTACTATATGGTTAGTGTAGAGGAATAAGCCATGACTCTGCGTTTAAATGAACTTGCACCTGCAGAAGGTGCTAAGCGTGAAGCCCGTCGTCTAGGCCGTGGTATCGGTTCTGGCGTTGGTAAGACTGGTGGTCGTGGTATCAAAGGTCAAAACTCACGTAAGAGCGGTGGTACACGTCCTGGATTCGAAGGTGGTCAAACTGCGTTATATCGTCGTTTACCTAAATTCGGTTTCACTAGCCAAATCGCTTTGAAAACTGCTGAAGTACGTTTATCTGAGCTTGCTAAAGTGGAAGGCGACATCGTTAGCCTTGAAACTTTAAAAGCAGCGAACGTTGTACGTAAAGATATGGCTCGTGCTCGTATCGTACTTTCTGGTGAAATTACTCGCGCATTCACTATTCAAGGTGTTGCTGTGACTAAAGGCGCTAAAGCTGCTGTTGAAGCGGCTGGCGGTAAAGTCGAGGAGTAATCCCCAGTGTCTATGTCTCCTAGTTCTTCAGGTCATGTTCACATGATGAAAGGCCAACCATTTCACGTGAAATACCGTGAAATTATACGCCGAATGATGTTTCTCATTGGTGCGTTGTTGGTATTTCGACTAGGAGCGCATATTCCAGTACCAGGCATTAATAATGCCGCACTTGAACAATTGTTTAATGCAAACCAAGGTACAATCCTTGGTTTGTTTAACATGTTTTCGGGTGGTGCATTAGAGCGGATGTCGATTCTTGCTTTAGGGATCATGCCATACATTTCTGCTTCGATTATCGTACAGTTGATGTCTACCGTGGTTCCTTCGCTTGAAGCTTTGAAAAAAGAAGGCGAGCAAGGCAAACGCAAAATTAATCAATATACGCGCCAAGGCACATTGTTTCTTGCACTTGTGCAAGCGATTGGGATGTGTGCAGGTCTGATTGGTCAAGGTATTACCTTAACGTCAGGTCTGGCTTTTTACGTTCCAGCTGTGACCTCTTTGGTTGCAGGCACAATGTTCTTAATGTGGTTGGGTGAACAAATTACCGAACGCGGAGTGGGCAATGGTATTTCCATGATCATTTTCGCAGGTATTGTTGCAGGCTTGCCTAATTTAATTATGCAATCCTTCACATCTATTGATAGTGGCCAGTCAAGCCTGATTGGTTTGGCAATTTTTGGTTTATTGTCTTTGGGTGTACTTGCAGCAATTGTGTTTATTGAGAAGGCGCAGCGTCGTATTCCAGTAAACTATGCTCAAAAACAACAAGGTCGTCGTGTATTTACTGCTCAGCAAACGCATTTGCCATTAAAAATTAATATGGCAGGTGTGATTCCAGCAATTTTTGCCAGTTCATTGCTTTTGTTCCCAGCGAGCTTAGGTCAATGGGTCGGCAGTGCGGATCCTAGTGCTGGATTAATCAAGCGTAGTCTACAAGACTTGGCATTGGTATTGTCGCCTGGACAACCGTTGTATTTGGTGCTCTTTGGTGCGTTAATTATCTTTTTCTGTTACTTCTACACTGCGCTGGTTTTCAGCCCTAAAGAAGTTTCGGAAAACTTGAAACGCAGCGGAGCTTATGTGCCTGGTATTCGCCCAGGTGAGCAAACTGCTCGTTACTTAGATCATATTCTCAGTCGTTTGACCTTTATTGGCGCGATTTACATCACTGTAGTCTGCTTAATGCCGATGATTCTACAAAGCTCATTTGGAATTCCATTTAGCTTAGGTGGCACATCATTATTAATCGTTGTAGTGGTTGTGATGGACTTTATGGCTCAGCTTCAAGCACATCTCACCTCGCACCAGTACGATAATCAAACGTTAATGAGAAAAACGACTGCTCATCCTAAGGGATAAGCGCACTTAGAGGTTTCATCATGAAAGTACAAGCTTCTGTAAAGAAAATTTGTGGTAGCTGCAAAGTTATCCGTCGTAATGGGGTTATTCGCGTAATTTGCAGCGCAGAACCTCGTCATAAGCAGCGTCAAGGTTAATTTGATTAAGACCTGTTGATTTCAGTAGGCTAATTAGGTTATTATCCGCCCCTCAAGATTTTTGTGGGGCGGTTGATTATCTTAACTGCCTTTTTGGAGAAAATTGAATGGCTCGTATTGCCGGTGTAAACATTCCGGATAACAAGCACGCTGTTATCTCTCTCACTTATATCTTTGGTATTGGTCGCCACACTGCTAAGACTATCTTAGCTGCTGCTGGTATCGCACCAACAACAAAGATCCGTGAATTAGATGACGCTCAGCTTGATGCGATTCGTGCAGAAGTTGCTAAGGTTCCGACCGAAGGTGACTTACGTCGCGAAATTTCCATGAACATTAAACGTTTAATGGATTTAGGCTGCTACCGCGGTCTTCGTCATCGTCGCAGCTTGCCTGTCCGTGGTCAACGCACCAAAACTAACGCACGTACCCGTAAAGGTCCGCGCAAACCGATTAAGAAATAAGATTTCTGGAAGCTAAAAGATGGCTAAAGATACTCGCACACGCAAGAAGGTCACTCGTACCGTCTCTGAAGGTGTTGCACACATTCACGCTTCTTTTAATAACACCATTGTGACCATTACCGATCGTCAAGGTAATGCACTGGCTTGGGCTACCTCAGGTGGACAAGGCTTCCGTGGATCACGTAAATCAACTCCGTTCGCTGCTCAGGTAGCTGCTGAAGTTGCTGGTAAAGCTGCTTTAGATTACGGTTTGAAAAACTTGGACGTCCTTGTTAAAGGTCCTGGTCCAGGTCGTGAGTCTGCGGTTCGTGCATTAGGTGCAGTGGGTTATAAAATTAACAGCATTACCGATGTGACTCCAATCCCTCACAACGGTTGCCGTCCACCTAAAAAACGTCGCGTGTAAGGAGAAACATTCATGGCTCGTTATATTGGTCCAAAATGCAAACTCTCTCGCCGCGAAGGGACAGACCTGCAACTAAAATCTGGCGTTAAACCATTTGACGTCAAAACTAAAAAACACGCTAAAGCTCCTGGCCAACATGGCGGGGCTCGTGGTGGTAAGCAATCTGAGTACTCACTACAATTACGTGAAAAACAAAAAGTACGTCGTATGTACGGTGTTTTAGAGCGTCAATTTAGTAACTACTATAAAGAAGCTGCTCGTGTGAAAGGCGCAACAGGTGAAAACTTGTTGAAATTGCTCGAAAGCCGTCTTGATAACGTTGTTTATCGCATGGGTTTTGGTTCTACACGTGCAGAAGCTCGTCAGCTTGTATCTCACCGTAGCATTACTTTAAATGGTCGTCGTGTTAACATTGCGTCTATTCAAGTTAAAGCTGGTGATGTAATTGCAGTTCACGAAGGTGCAAAACAACAATTACGTATTAAAAACGCAATTGAATTGGCTGCTCAACGTGGTATCCCTTCATGGATGGAAGTTGACCATTCTAAATTTGAAGGTACGTTTAAAGCTGCACCAGATCGTTCTGATTTACCTGCTGAAATCAACGAAAGCTTGATTGTAGAATTGTATTCTAAATAATCCTTGAGGTAGCAATAATGACGCGTACTGCAAATGAGTTTCTTACTCCGCAAGCGATCAAGGTCGAAGCGGCAAGCGGGACCTCGGCAAAAGTTATTCTAGAACCATTAGAGCGTGGCTTTGGTCACACTCTTGGTAATGCTTTACGTCGCATCCTTCTTTCTTCTTTACCTGGCGCAGCTGTGGTAGAAGTTGAAATTGAAGGTGTCGAGCACGAGTACAGTACTTTGGAAGGCTTGCAGCAGGACATCGTCGAGCTCTTGCTGAACCTGAAAGGATTGTCTATTAAGCTGTTCGATCAAAATGAAGCTTATTTGACATTGGAAAAACAAGGTCCAGGCGATGTAACTGCTGCAGACCTTCGTTTACCGCATAATGTTGAAGTGGTTAACCCTGAACACTTGATTGGCACTTTAAGTGCTACAGGCAATTTAAAAATGCGCCTGAAAGTTGCTCAAGGTCGTGGTTATGAAACATCTGATTCACGTTTCCCAGAAGGCGAAACTCGCCCTGTAGGTCGTTTGCAGTTAGATGCTTCTTATAGCCCTATCAAACGTGTGTCTTACATCGTAGAAAATGCGCGTGTAGAACAACGTACTGACCTTGACAAGTTGATCATTGATCTTGAAACCAATGGTACAGTTGATCCAGAAGAAGCGATCCGCAAAGCGGCAACAATCTTGCAACAACAAATTGCAATTTTTGTTGATCTTCAGAAAGATCAAGCTCCTGTTGCTCAAGAGCCTCGTGAAGAAGTTGACCCAATCTTGCTTCGTCCAGTAGATGATCTAGAGCTTACTGTTCGTTCTGCTAACTGTTTGAAAGCAGAAAATATTTACTACATTGGTGATCTTGTACAGCGTACTGAGGTTGAGCTACTTAAAACGCCTAACTTGGGTAAAAAATCGCTTACAGAGATCAAAGATGTTCTGGCTTCTAAAGGCTTACAGCTCGGCATGCGTTTAGAGAACTGGCCACCGGCTAGTCTCCGTATGGACGATCGTTTCGCCTATCGTAGCCGTTAATTAAGTAGGACTATCACCATGCGTCATCGTAATAGTGGTGTGAAATTAGGCCGTACAAGCAGCCATCGCAAAGCGATGTTCCAAAACTTGGCTAATTCTTTGTTCGAACACGAGTTAATCAAAACAACTGTTCCTAAAGCAAAAGAATTACGTCGTGTTGCTGAGCCTTTAATCACTTTAGCTAAAAACGATACAGTAGCAAACCGTCGTTTAGCGTTTGCTCGTACTCGTTCAGCAGCAACTGTTGGTAAATTATTTACCGTTCTTGGCCCTCGTTACAAAGAGCGTAACGGCGGTTATCTACGTGTTCTTAAAGCGGGCTTCCGTGCGGGTGATGCTGCACCGATGGCTTACGTTGAGCTTGTAGATCGCGAAGTTAAATAATTTCGCCAAGAATAACGCACGTTGTTCAGAAAAAGACCGGTTTTACCGGTCTTTTTTTATGAAAAAAATATATTGAATCTCAATAAATGATGAAATTGTCCCGAATTGATATAAATTTTAGTAACTTTTGCTAAACTTGACATTGTGTATTGTCAAATTTATGCTTTAATAAAAAACATCATTCAAGCTGGACAATAAAACATGGATAAGCAGGTTGATATATTAATTATTGGGGCAGGGATTTCGGGCATTGGTGTAGCAGCACATTTAAGTCAAAACTGCCCACAGCGTTCTTTTGAAATTATTGAGCGTCGTCAAAGTTTTGGTGGCACTTGGGATTTATTCCAATATCCGGGCATTCGTTCAGATTCGGATATGTCGACTTTTGGTTATAATTTTAAGCCTTGGAAAAAAACCAATGTACTTGCCGATGGCGCATCTATCAAAGACTATCTAGAAGAAGTCATTCAAGAAAAAGCCTTACACTCAAAAATTCATTTTCAGCATCGTGTGTTATCTGCCAATTATGACTCTCAAACACGTAAGTGGACGTTACGTATAGAAAATGCAGTGCAACAGATTGAAACTTGGGTGGCTAATTTTGTTTTAGGTTGCACAGGCTATTACAATTACGATCAAGGTTTTCAGCCTGACTTTCCGAATCAACATGCGTTTAAAGGTACATTTATTCACCCACAGCATTGGCCTGAGAATTTAGATTATCGTGGTAAAAAGGTCTTAATTATTGGTAGTGGTGCAACCGCCATTACCTTAGTACCTGCTATGTCAAAAGGTGGTGCAGCGCATGTCACCATGCTACAACGCTCGCCGACTTATATTGCTTCAGTGCCTGCAATGGATTTTGTTTATCAGCAAATGCGTAAAGTTTTGCCTGAAGATGTTGCTTACAAAATCACGCGCGTACGTAATATTGGCATGCAACGCGCCATTTATGCTTTAGCACAAAAACAGCCGAAATTACTGCGGACTTTGTTGCTGAAATCTATCCAAATGCAGCTCAAGGGCAAGGTAGATATGAAGCATTTCACGCCACATTATAATCCGTGGGATCAGCGTTTATGTGTTGTGCCTGATGGTGATTTATTTAAGATTTTACGCGAAGGGCATGCCTCGATTGAAACCAATCAAATTGCAAGTTTTACTGAAACAGGTGTGCAATTAAAATCGGGTAAACATTTGGATGCCGATATTATTGTGTCTGCGACAGGTTTGAATATTCAGATTCTAGGCGGTATTCAAGCCACAATTGATGGTGTGCCTTTAGACACTTCGAAGCACATGCTATATCAAGGTGTGATGATCAGCGATGTACCGAATATGGCGATGATTATTGGCTATATTAATGCCTCTTGGACGCTTAAAGTGGATGTGGCTGCGGATTATATTTGTCGTTTGCTCAATTATATGGATCGACAAGGTTATGACGAGGTAATTCCTCAAGGTGACCAAACAGAGTTATTGGAAGATACGGTGATGGGCAGTTTGAGTTCGGGCTATATCGCGCGTGCTGCTGATGTGATGCCAAAGCAAGGCAAACATGCGCCATGGCGAGTGACCAACAATTACTTAGAAGATCGCAAAACTTTAAAACAAGCAAGTTTTGAAGATGGTATTTTAAAATTCAAACAAGCTGTGCCTGCACAGCAGCGTAAACCTAAATTAGTGTCTTAAATCGTTGGGTGCAAAAATAATATGGCACAAGAAATTTAAAATTGCTTGCGCCATTTTTATGTTGAGGTGGAAATTTTATAAAGAACGTGAAATCAGCTCTTTCATAATTTCATTGGTGCCTGCATAAATACGATTGGCCCGATTGTCTAAGTAAGCACGTGCAATTGGATACTCAAGCATATAGCCATAACCACCATGCAGTTGTAGACATTCATCCACCACTTTGGAGTACATCTCTGAAATTTTATATTTGGCGGCCGCTGCAGCTTCAACACTGAGCTGATCTTGAAGTTGTAACTGCATACATTGATCTAAAAAAGCACGACAGAAATCAATTTCGGTGCGTAATTCTGCCAGTTTAAAGCGCGTATTTTGAAAGCTATGAATACTTTTGCCAAAGGCTTGACGTTGCTGAGTATATTGCAATGTATGTGCAAAAGCAGCTTCTGCACCTGCTTGGCAAATAATCGCGACAATTAAGCGTTCCCAAGCCAGTTCTTTCATCAGCATGATAAAGCCCATGCCTTCTGCACCTAATAAATTGCTGCGAGGCACGCGGACATTATCAAAAAATAATTCGCAAGTGTCCTGACCTTTCATACCAATTTTATTCAGTGGTTTGCCTTTGCTAAATCCCGCACGGTCTGCTTCTACCAATATTAAAGACAGATTGGCTGAACCTTTGTCTGTGTTCGCTGTTTTACATACCACAATCGCCATGTCGCACAAATAGCCGTTGGTAATAAAAATTTTAGAACCATTAATCACGTATTCATCGCCATCCAATACCGCAGAGGTACGCACAGCTTGTAAGTCTGAACCTGTACTGGGTTCGGTCATGGCAATCGCGGTTATCACTTCGCCTGTGGCCATGCGGGGTAACCAGTGTTGTTTTTGTTCAGTTGTGCCAAAGTTATTAATGTAATTGGCGACAATATCTGAATGCAGTGAAAAACCGGTGGCACTGTCACCTGCATAGGCTTGTTCTTCAATCAAAATCATGCTGTATAAGCGGTCTACCCCTGAACCTGCATATTCTTCAGGCATGGTGCTACACAGCAAACCCAAAGTACCTGCTTTACGCCATAGCTCACGGTCTACATGCTGCTGCGCTTCAAATTTTTCAGTATGGGGGATGACTTCCTGCAAATAGAATTTTCGTACCAAATCACGAAAACTGTCGTGTTCAGCACTGAATAAGGTGCGCGGTAACATATTGGCAATGGGGCGAATTGCGGCAGATTGCATGGTTTTATCTTCCTGATGTTGTTATTTTGAATTCACCTTAGAAGAATTTATAGGGGGCAACAAGGTGCAAAAGTTTCAATTGCAAATGAAAGATGATGCTTTTGGTCAATGCTGCATAAAAGTCATCGAAACTTTAAAAGGGGTCGGTTAAACTAGCCTGAGTTTAATTTTAATGGGGAAACCGCATGAGTGATGACATCAGCTTAGAAGAACGCAAAGTGATTTACCGTGCCCGTCGTGGTTTAAAGGAAATTGATGTCTATTTTGACCCGTATGTGAAAAATCATTATTTGACTGCCAGTGCGGAAGAAAAACAAATGTTTGCCGATTTGGTTGAGCAGGAAGACCCAGATTTATTGGATTGGTTTATGGAAGTGTCTGAGCCACCACGTCCTGAGTTGAAAGATTTTATCCGTAAACTAAAGCATTATGTGCATGGCTAAGCAGCAGTTTCAGCTGAAACCTAGTGTCATCGCAATAGTGTTTCAGCTGATGATCGCTCTACTCATCGTTTGGCTTTTACTACAAGTGTTAAAGCCATGGCTTAGCGTTGTATGTATTGTCATTATGGGCTGGACATATTTTAAATTTGTTCGTGCAAACCGAATTGTTGGTTTAGATCAATTAGATGACCGTGAATGGTCAATTTCCTATCTCGCGCCTCGTGTAGTATCACAACAGATTAAAAGCACAGCTCGCCAAACTGAAATTCAGCGTGTGCAACTGCGTCAAGTGATAGATCATCAAATTTATATCGTCATGGAATTTCAGCAAGCCTTTAAACCTCTGGTGATTTGGTGTGATCAGGTTTCCAAGGCGGAATGGAAGGCTCTAAAAATATTGGCGAAAATGCTCTAATTTACAGACAGCTGTATATTTTTATAATAATAAAAAACTATAAGTATCATAAAGATAAAATTATCATCTATTTTTCGTGTCCTGATCAGTCATTTTATATTGGCATAAAAGATTACACATATCCCTATTTTTAGTTATATTCATTCCAGACAAGTGTAGATCAATACAAATCAGATTCCTGAAATGTGCAGATTTAAATTTAGTCGAAAGATTTTTTAAGATAAGCCCGAATTGGGCATCAGTTAATAAGTAGCATGTGCTGAACCGTCGCAATGCTACTTTTTTTTGCCTAAATTTTGTCGGATGACAGATTTCAGTCAATTTTAGTCACTTTAAAACATGGCAAAGTTATCCATCTGAAGCAGCAAGTAGACGCTTTTATTCAGATATTGCTTCTGCTATGTTTGTTGCAATGGACATAAACACAATTATAGAGGACAGGAAAATGTCGCAAGTCCAAAAAATAGGCCAGGGTGTGGCCGTATTTGCAATCACAAGTTTATTATTATCAGGTTGTTCACAAGTGATCAAAACAGGTGCCAATGTCGCACTTGGATTTACTGAAAAACATATTGTGCCACCAATTTTAGCGATGGAAGATGCTGAAATGGTGTGTAATTCTGGTAATTCCTTAACCCCTGCCATTATGGCGACTAAAGATATGGGCGCAGACCCAACCCGTGTTGCGGTACTGATGTACTCGGCGGCGGGCATTTGTGCCGAAGAAAAAGCTTTGGATGCTGAATTGCGTTATTTACGTGCAGCAAAAGCAGGGCAAGTAGGCGAAGCGCAAGATGCGCGGATTCAACAAAAGCGTTGGGCGGCTTTGGCTGCACAGCGTCAATACACAGGCTATCAACTGTTTCAGCATCGTTGGGAAAAGAAATATCGGAAACCTTTGGGCGAAGGTTGTCCAAAAATGAACAGTGATATTGACCAAACCGTGTATATGTTGGGGATGTTGAGCGGCTTGCAAGCCATGACCAATGATATTAATTCAGGCGGGGCAGTGCATGTGCCTAAAGACATTGCTGCGATTGTTGAACGTGGCATGACCTGTTTAAATAATGAAAAATTCTGGGGTGCACCAGAGGCAACACGTGCCGTAATTTGGACTTTGCTTCCGGGTGCGGGAGATGGCAAACCTGATCCGTATCAAACCTTAAAGCAGTCGATGCAAATTGGTGAAAATAAAGGCGTGCGTTTATCACACGCTTTATATGCGGTTGCTGCCCAAGCCAGTGGTGAAGATGCCAAAATCCGCGATGCACTCAAAGCCTTTTCTAATGCACGCAGTGACGAAAAACCTGTAAATCCACAATTTAAATTGATTGATGCCATGGCAGGAAGCATGGTACAAGGAATTTCAGACCGTTACTGGACTGAACATACAGGTGTGCGTACTGGTGATCAGCAACGTTTCTGGGATGAACAAGATGATTCATCTGAATTAGATGATTTATTTAATGAGGATACGGCAGCTCAATTGTAAAAATATCAAGATTGCCCAATTCAATATAGACAAGAAGTTTTAGGATTGGGCAATCCGTTTGCCGAAGCACATAACAAGAATAATTTGGAGGATGCAAGCGCCTATGCAATATTCATCTCAATTTCTCAGTCGAAAAATTGTGTTTATTGCGGCATGTATGTCGGTTTCGGCATGTTTGCAGATTTTTGCAGAGCATTTTATTTATTGGTCTACACATTTATTGGATGAATTTTGGCGCTTATGGACAGGGCATTGGGTGCATGTGGGCTGGATTCATTATTTACTCAATATGATCGCGTTTGCCTGTTTACCTTTTATTTTTCCGCATGCCAAAGTATGGCACTTTGTGGCGCTTTTGTTGGTACTACCGCCAGCGATTAGTCTGAGTTTCTATTACTTCCTTGCCGATATTAATGCCTATGCAGGACTTTCTGGGGTGTTGCATGGTGCTTATGTGGCGGTGGCATGTGTGCATTTGCTTTATAAAAAAGAACGTGGCTTTGCCACATTGGTCTTGCTGCTTATTTTATCTAAACTGATTTGGGAAAATACAGTGGGCAGTTTGGGTACAGCAGAATTAATCGGCAGTCCTGTATTAGTTGAGGCACATTTATTGGGGGTGATTTGGGGAGTAATTTTTGCACTGGCTTATATTATTTGGGCCTATTGCATTGATCCGCATTAAAATTACATCAAAATGATGGCAAAAAGGGCTCACAAAAAATCTCACAATTGACCATTTTTACTTAAAAGAAAATCTATATTGTCATTTTAAAAATAACGACGCTCATGCACATTTAAACTGAATACAAAAATGCTCAATGGAAGATGGACATTCCGTTGAATAAGGATAGACAGAAATTCGAGAGTCTCGGTTTCTGCGCAGAATAAAAACAGGAAAATATATGCACAATAACGGACAACGCAGGTCTGGCTTGGCTTTGCTCAGACATATATGGACAGAATGGATTTCTACATTCGTTATTTTGATCTTGTTGTTACTGACCCTCATTATTGGTACAGGTGAAATGGTACATGGTCAGTTGTTGCGCATGGGTGAACGCCTATATGGTGACCCTGCAACAGGTATGCAATATTCATTTTTACGTGCCGAACCCACTGCACCTGACTGTGAACGCAACCCCGATGTCGATGCGCAAGTACATGCCCAAATGCAAGCCAATGCTGCTGATGAGTTTGCCGATATTTTTGGCACCGCCTCTGAGTCAGATGTCCGCGCTTCAATTTTGGCAGCCAAACAAATTTGTGAAGAAAAATTTCAATTTCATGATCAGGCGATTCAGCATATTCAAGCTCATCCAAGCTTGAAAATGTATCGAACCATTGAAACCTCTTTCTTTGGCATTTTTAAATTTGGTACTGAAAACCGTGCCATTTTATTGGTGTTGATGGTGGTCTTTGCCGCAATTAGTGCCACTTTAAAAACCCATCACATTGGTTTACGTGGCCCTGCGACCAAAATTGACTTTAAGGTGTATTCGACCTTAATGGTGGTGGCGAATGGTTTTTTAACCTCGTCAAGTATCAGTCAATATCGTTCAGTACTCGATTCGGGCGTACCGATGAGTGGCGAAACACAGGTCATTTACTGGATGTGGATGATTCTGTTTGCAACTCTGACTTTGATTAGTTTATTCCAGCTCATTAAGCCACCCGCACCAACCCGTGAAGGCGGTAGTTTAGGTCTTGCTTTCCTGAGTGTGCCTTTGTATGCCTATATGGCAATTAGTACAGGTTTCTCCTTTACCATCCTGATGGATTATCCAATGGGGCAAGGGATTTACTTGGGGCAACTGGTCGAATTCTCCAGTATTTTCCTGAACTTGGCATTGTTTATTTGGGCGGGGATGTTGCTCAAACAAACCCGAATTGTGGATTTGTTCCTGAATATTCTGCGTCCGTGGAATTTGGCACCTGAAACCTTAACCTGGCTGATTCTGATTGCTGCTGCATTACCAACGGCTTATACCGGTGCATCGGGGATTTTTGTCATTGCTGCAGGTGCGATCATTTATAAAGAAGTTTGGAATGCGGGTGGACGACGTCAGTTTGCACTGGCGGCAACAGCTATGTCGGGTTCAATGGGGGTCGTGCTTCGTCCATGCCTATTGATTGTTGTGGTGGCATCGCTGAATAAAGAAGTCACAACGGACATGCTGTATCACTATGGTTTGTATGTGTTCCTACTGACTTCAACCCTATTTTTAGTGATTTCGTTGTTCTTTGCTGAAAATAAATTCCGCATTGCTGCACCGAACATAGCTGCGCCATTGTCCTTACGTGCTTTTGGCCCTGTACTACCATATATCCTCATTTTTGTGTTGATTTGGTTGTTCTATAAATATGCTTTAGACACCAATATGAATGAATTTACTGCACCTGTAATGATGCCGGTTATTTTATTGATGATGGTGTTGTTTGATAAATTGCGCCATGAACCTGCGCCTATTCCAGCGATGGGGCAGTGGGATCAGACTTTAGATCACAAGCCTGTAGCACAACAGACAGCAGCTTCATCTGAGCGCTCATTATTGACTGCACCTGATTCACCATTGCGTCAGTATGGTTTCTTCAAAGCTCTGCATTTATCGACCAGTGAAACGGTGGGACATATTGGGGCATTGGTAATTTTGATGGCGCTTTCAGTCAGTGTAGGTGGCTATTTAGAACGCATTGAAATTATGGAAGCGTTCCCAACCGACATTAGCAGCATCTTTATTGTGATTAGCCTGATTGTTGCCCTGATGATTTTTGTGGGCATGATTATGGATCCATTTGGTGCGGTGATTCTAATTTCTGCAACGGTTGCACCTGTGGCTTATCAATATGGGATTCATCCTGTGCATTTCTGGATGATTACCTTAATTGGTTTTGAACTAGGCTATGTGACGCCACCTGTAGCGCTGAATCACTTATTGGCAAGGCAGTCGATTGGTGATGAAGAAGTCGCTGCAGCCGATGCAGAAGTTCGTCATAAATCGTTCTATTATCGTTATGAGCGTTGGATTTTGCCTATGATTGTGATGCTTCCTGCGATGTTGATTATTGCTTATGCACCGTATGCGTTTAAGCTATTCGGCTGGTATGAATAAGCACATGGATACTTAATCACTGTCATCTTATTATTTAACAGCACCCTGTAGTTCGCTATGGGGTGTTTTTTTATCCACTGGAGCGAAAAACCTCGTGGTTCAGCACGAGGATATAAGCGACTGGAGTAAACCATATGAACGACACGAAATGTCGTTTTAAATACTTGTACTATAGTCACTATTAAGAAAAATACTGTTAAAATAATTGGATGAAGACACTCAAATTACGCATAAAAGACAAACATTGCAAGGTGCTAAATCAGTTAGCATCCGAAGTAAATTTTGTCTGGAATTATGTCAATGATTTGTGTTTTAAGCATCTACAACGTAAACAACAATTCTTTTCAGCATACGACCTTGCAAAATACACGAAAGGCACATCGAAAGAATGCAACTTGCACAGTCAAACTATTCAGGCAGTGACAGAAGAATTGGTCACAAGACGCAAGCAGTTCAAAAAAGCAAAACTAAAATGGCGTGTCAGTAATAAA
>NZ_KB849690.1:369673-400077 GCF_000368785.1 Acinetobacter towneri DSM 14962 = CIP 107472
TTGTTCGTGCTGTGGCTCACGCTCCAGTAGTCCGGAAGGTAGAGCAGGACTTGGAATAAGAGAGTGGCAGTGTGTGGAGTGCGGTACGCTCCATGATCGGGATGTAAATTCCGCACTGAATATTCTTGCGCTCGGGCATGAGCGTCTAGCAGTAGGAATCTCCGTCCTTTAGGTCGGGGAGGATGTCAAGAGGCTGATGTGTAGGGAATACAAAAACAGCATTATGAATGCGGGGAGTGATGATTCAGGTGTTTTTGTAACAGTGGACTGCACAAAATAATGGCAAGCAAAATTAGGGCAAAGCCAATTAAACTAAATAAGTCTGGCGTTTCATGCCAAAAGCTAAAGCCCCAAATCCCTGCAAAAATAATCGCAATGTAATTGACAGGGCCAATTTGCCCAGCAGGGGCAAGACGGTAGGCATTGGACATAAAGATCTGACTGATATTGGCCAGCAATCCTGCACCAATTAAAAAACTCAATTCTTTTAAGTTGTAAGGACGCCATGACCAGAACATCGGTACAACAGAAATGAGTGTCCCAATCATGCAAAAATAAAACACAATGCGTTCAGGCGGTTCGGTTTGAGTCAGGGCGCGTACCGTGACAAAAGCCATCGCTGCTAAAAAACTGGCACTGAGTCCAATTGCGGACATGCTATTAAACATACCTGCATCGGGTTTGGCGACAAATAACACGCCAAATAAACCAATGAACGCAGCCCATAGCATTGGTTTGGTGATTTTTTCTTTAAGGAATAGCCATGCAATTAAGGGAATAAAAATAGGCGATGAATAGGTGAAGACCATCGCATTGGACAGTTTTAGATTGGCAATCGCGTAGAAAAAACCATACATGGCGGTTAATCCAACTACCGAACGCCAAGTGTGCATCCATAACTTTTCAGTTTTAAAAAAGCCCAAGCCTTTATTGAAAATGAGCGGGATAAAAATAAACAAACCAATGAAATTACGGAAAAATACCACTGTGGCATTATCTACCGTTTCTGATGCGTAACGAACGCACACTCCCATGAGTGAAAACAGAAAGGCAGAGCAGGTCAACAGCATAATTGCTTTGAGCAAATTTTGTTGGGCAGAACCAGAAGATGTCATACAAATAAAGCCAGAATAACCTCTGGCTATTCTAGCTTAAATTGGCTACAACACTGACCCTTTATCGTATTTTAAAATGACTGATGTGAAGCAGAGGAGGCTTACTGTGCCAGTTGGGCTTCCAGTATTTTGATTTGTTCTTCTTTCAGTTTAATCAATTCATCAGCATCGTTATGTTGCTGTTTTAATAAGGCACGTTGATCATTCAGCTGATTTTGAATGTCATCTAATTTAGCCACTTCTTCTTTGGCAAGCGCTGCATTCTCAGATATAGGTGCTTTGAGTAAATCTTCTGTGACCAACTGTTTTGGTGCTGCTTCATCTTCTTGCAATGGCGTTGCTTCAGCAGGTACAGCTTTCGCTACAGACGCCGTAGTTGGGGCAGTTTCTATAGGCGCAGTATTGTCGCTATCGCCCATCCATTGAAAGATAAATACGGCAATAATGACAATAATTAACCCACCCGTAATCGCCCATAAAAGCTTAGGGTTATGTCGTTGATCTTCAGTCATGCGTTGTTGAACCTTATTGTTTTACTTTGACTGACGCGGCTTAAACTGGATCACCCCAATTTCATCTGAAACCTCTGGGATTTCAGGTTCATCAATATGTGTTGGACGGTTTTCCGTATAATCACACTCGATACATTCGATCCATTCAGCTTCGCCAGCGGTGAGCATGACAACCCGATCCATCGCCTGACATTTCGGACATTTTGCGCCTGCAATGAAACGACGTTTAATGGTCATCACGACTCCCCTAACTTCATCTAAAGTTCTTAGTTTAAGCGTTTTTGACTATGTTCGTCCAACCTTGATGACGTAATAGTGTGTCTATTTTTGGCTCGCGTCCGCGGAAATTGATAAATGCGTCAAGCGCTGAATCTTTTCCGCCAACTGCTAGAATAAACTGTCTAAACTGCTTGCCAGTTTCGGTGTTAAATAGCCCTTCATTTTCAAAGCGATCAAAGGCATCGCTGGCCAAAACCTCTGCCCATTTGTATGAATAATATCCTGCAGCATAGCCGCCTGCGAAAATATGGCTGAAGCTGTGCTGGAAGCGGTTGTAAGCTGTAGTTGGCGCAACGGCATAGTTTTGACGAATATCATCTAGCATGGCTTGAATCTGTTCCGCATTTAAAGCAGGGTTGTTGCGATGAATACTTAAATCGAACAGGGCAAATTCAATTTGGCGCAGGCTCTGCATTCCCGACTGGAAGAAACGTGCATCTAACAGTGCTTTAAGCAGGTGTTCTGGCAGGGTGTCTTGGGTTTCAATATGCGCACTCAGCATATCTAAACTATCTTGATCCCAAGTCCAAAATTCCATGAATTGGCTTGGTAATTCCACCGCATCCCAAGCGACACCATGTGTACCTGCCACAGCAATATTATCTACTTCAGTTAGCATGTGATGTAAGCCATGTCCAAATTCATGGAATAGGGTGATGACTTCATCATGCGTTAAAAGCGCGGGTTGGTCTGCAACAGGTGGGGTAAAGTTACACACCATATAGCAAATTGGTTTTTGTAAACCTTGTGCCAATTGCATGCGTGAACGGAAACCACTCATCCATGCGCCGCCGCGTTTGCCTGTACGGGCATATAGATCAAAGTAAAAACCACCAATCACTTGACCTTGATCTTCAAGTTCAAAATAACGTGCATCAGGATGCCAAACAGGGGCAGCGCGCTCAATAATATCGACATCGTATAAACGCTTGACGATGCTAAATAGACCTTCAACCACTTTCGGTGCAGGGAAATATGGTTTTAACATTTCTTGTGAAAGGTTAAATTGCTGTAATTTTAATTTTTCAGAATAGTAGCCTGTATCCCACGGTTGTAAGGTATCAATCCCATCTTGGGCGGCAATGGCTTTGAGTTCGGCAATTTCTTGTTCTGCAGGTGCACGAGCATGTTCTGCCAGTTCACGCAGGAATTGATCGACTGCTTCGACACTTGGTGCCATTTTGCTGGCAAGGGATAATTCTGCATAGTTGTTAAAACCGAGCAATTGCGCCATTTCTTGACGTAAACGCAAGATTTCTTCCATGATCGGGGTGTTGTCAAATTCAGACTGGGCTGATTGATCGGACGCGCGAGTAGTGTATGCCTGATACAAGGTTTCGCGCAAAGCACGATCATCGGCATAGGTCATAATGGCTAAATAGGCAGGAATATCCAGTGTTGCCACAGCTTGTTCCAATTCGCGTTGCTGACCATATTGTTTCAGCAATTCAACGCTGCTTGGCGGTAAACCTTTGAGCTGATCTTCGGACAATACTTTGTAATAGGCTTGGGTGGCATCCAATACATGATTGGAAAAGTCTGATGACAGTTGCGATAAACGCGCTGAAATTTCAGCATAGCGTTTTTTAGCTTCACCTTCTAAGGCCACACCTGACAGTTTAAAGTCGCGCAATGCCAGTTGAATTGCGCTTTGTTGTGCAGCAGGCAAATCTTTAAAGGTGTTGGCGTCGTGAATATGTTGATAGCTTTGATACAACACCGTGTGCTGACCCAATTGAGTGTAGTAGTCGCTTAAACTTGGTAACAGCGCTTGATACACTTCGCGGGTTTCAGGATTATTCATGACCGCATTTAAATGTGACAGCACGCCCCATGCTTCGCTCATGTTATTTTCGAGCTGATCAATCTGTTCTAAAATATTTAATTGCGCCGTCGTATTTTCAGGTACTGCAGTCAGATTATTTAAAAAGTTTTGTCCCTGCTGAATGGCATGCTCAATTTTTTGTTTTAAATCTGCCAGTGTAATTTGATCAAATTGGGGAACAGGTAAAGTTGCTTGCTGTAATTTCATTTTTTGAGTGCCATCTAAATTTCTTTCATGATTTATAGATGTAGGGCTTTTGAGGGCTGAAATCAAGGCATAAGCGCAGATTTAGCTAATCAAGGTGATAAATTTGGCAGAATAGGGCTGTTTGATACGATCCCCAAAAAACAAAAAGAGCCGTAGCTCTTTTTGAAATGGTTAGAAAGAAGTTATTAGAAAAGAGTCAATGCTAGTCTAATTTAGACTTGGCATTGGCTTTTTTCTTTTTCACCTTGGTCTTTTTTTTGGCTTTGTCTTTCGGTTTGATTTCCGACTTCGCTGAGGTTTTTTTACCGTAAGAACTCGGTTTGCTTTTTGGTTTTTTCTTCGGCACAGGTTGCTCACCGTTTTCACTTAAAGTCGCCTTGCTTGGACGCTCAGAAAAAACTTCTTCGGTGGCTTCACGGCTGAACGGTTTTGCCACGCGCGGTGCGCGCATACGAATAGCGCGACCTGCATGGGTGAGTTGTTGCATGAGTTCAAAATCAATTTTGCGGTCTTCTAAATTGACAGCCGCGACTTTAATTTTGACTTCATCACCCAAGCTAAAGCTTTGACCACGTGCTTGTCCAATTAGGCTTTGGCTGGCTTGGTCAAATACAAAGAAGTCATCGCCCAACTGGCTGACATGAATCATGCCATCGACATAAAGGTCTTTGAGAGTGACAAACAGACCGAATTCGGCTACTGCAGAAATTACGCCTACAAATTCTTCGCCCAAATGCTGCTGCATATAGTGGCATTTTAGCCATGTGGTGACAGAGCGCGAGGCTTCATCGGCACGACGTTCAGTTGCAGAATAATGTTCGCCTGCATCATCTAAAGCTGCGCCTGAAAGTGGAGATGGCTTTTGTTTTAAATGCGCTTTAATGGCACGGTGTAACAATAGGTCAGGGTAGCGACGGATTGGCGAAGTGAAATGCGTGTAGGCATCGTAAGCTAAACCAAAGTGTCCTGCATTGTTGGCACCATAATAGGCCTGCATCATGGAACGTAATAACACCGCGTGAATACTTGGCGCATCAATACGATCTTTAGTGGCTTCAATCACCGATTGATAGTCGGTCTGAGTTGGTTGTTCTGGGAAATGTAGCCCAAGTAATTTGACAAAATCACGGACTTTTTGAATACGTGAAAACTCTGGCGGTTCATGCACACGGTACAGCATCGGCACATCATGTTTGAGTGCATATTCTGCTGCTGCGACGTTGGCGAGTAACATACATTCTTCAATCAGTTTATGCGCATCGTTACGGCTGCGCGGCAAAATTTCTTTAATTCCACCTAACTCATCAAAGGTCATGTAGGTTTCAACGGTTTCAAACTCCATGGCATGACGTTCAGCACGTAAACCTTTCAGCACTTGATACAGTTGGAACAGAGTATTTAATGATTTGCGCACCTCCCGATCTTCTGGAATTGCCGCACTATCACCCTCAAAATATTGTGCCACTTGAGTATAGGTTAAACGTGCTTTGGAATGCATGACCGATGGATAAAATTCAAAACCTGTGACACGACCTGCGCGTGACAGTTTTAAATCGCAGACCATACACAAACGGTCAACCTGCGGATTCAGCGAACATAAGCCATTCGATAAAGCTTCAGGCAACATCGGCAATACAAAATGCGGGAAATAGACTGAAGTCCCACGTTCCTGAGCTTCATCATCCAACGGTTTGCCTGTACGGACATAATGGCTGACATCGGCAATTGCGACTACGACACGGTAACCACCGCCTGGACGTTTTTCGGCGTATACCGCATCGTCAAAGTCGCGGGCATCTTCACCATCAATAGTCACTAAGGCTAAATCGCGTAAATCAACACGTCCTTCACGGTCTTGGGCTGTCGGTTCTTGAAAGCTTTCGGCTTCTTGAATGACATCTTCAGGAAATTCATACGGCAGACCAAATTCTAAAATGGTTTGCGGAATAATAATTTCAGTTTCGGCTTTGTCTGCCATCGACTGAATAATATGTCCTGTGGCAAATTCTTCGCGGGTTGGATAGTCGTCAATGGCAATGCGCACGGAATCGCCCAATTTAACTTGGGCATGTTCAATTAATTCTTTTTCAAGGGTAATGGGTTGATGGCTATTTGGCTGGGCAGGCTGAATAAAATATTCACCATCGTATTCTGACAATTTACCAATGATTTGTTTGACACGACGCTGGGTGACTTCGGTAATAAAGCCCCATGCCTTGCCTTTACGATCTACCGAAGTCTGGCGGACTTTGACTTGATCGCCATTAAACACCAAACGTAGTTCGCGTTCAGGCAATAAAATATCTTCATGACCTGCAATATTGGCTGTGCCTAAACCTTTACTGTTGATGTAAACCGTGGCGTCATGAGTCGGTTGTTCTGCAGCAAGCTGGAACTTGAATCCATCTTTCATGAGCTGACCATCACGTACCATGGCAATTAAACGATGGCTCAGGGCATCAATACTTTTTTGATCGGCAATCGCAAAATGCTCTACCAAGTCTGCATGTGACTGTGCCGCTTGCAAGGTTTCAATGGTTTCTAAGATTAAGGTACGGCTTGGAATAGGATTTTCGTAGCGTTCGGCTTCAGCTTTCGCTTCAGGATCGACCCAATTTTTCATCATGGAATAAACTTCATGTCAGAAGATAGGTTTAGCATAAGTCATGTACGGAAAGACTGCACGTAAATGATTGCAATAATGTGTTTTCTGTCGTTATTTTACGATGTTTCTAGTTTTTGTGCAGCGATTGCCAAAAGTTCAGGCGTAATTCTGGTGATGAATCCTGAAAATTGTTTAAAAAATATTTAATTGAGCAAAAATATGCAAAAATTGTGGTATCGAAGCTTGCAGTGCTAGCACTTAATTTGTATTATGGCGGCACGTTACGGTGAGATGGGTGAGTGGCTGAAACCACGTCCCTGCTAAGGACGCATACGGGTAACTGTATCGAGGGTTCGAATCCCTCTCTCACCGCCACGCTTTACTTATGTCGCGCTCATAGCTCAGCTGGATAGAGCACTTGGCTACGAACTAAGGGGTCGGGAGTTCGAATCTCTCTGAGCGCACCAACTTGAACAATCAACCGCTTAAATGCGGTTTTTTTGTGCTTGAAATTTAGTAAACTCAAACAATAATCAGTTTATTAAAAAGAATAGCGTACTCATGGTTTTACGTTAAAATTCTTTTGAATCGTCCAATATCTGTGCATTTGATTGCAAAATGATGAATTAATACTTAACAGCCAGAAAAAAACACGTATAATGCACCCCATCAAGTCGTCGCGCTCATAGCTCAGCTGGATAGAGCACTTGGCTACGAACTAAGGGGTCGGGAGTTCGAATCTCTCTGAGCGCACCAACTTGAAATAAAAAACCGCACTTTTGATGCGGTTTTTTTGCATCTACACTATCTAAAAATGATGAAATTTCTGTGTCAAAAGCATGACCATTGTTTTACGTCTGGCTTTGAGCGAATAAACACGAAAAAAATAAGGAAAGTGCTCAATCTAGTGTAAGATTTAGCTCAATTTGAATGACTTGATGATGAGCTTATGTCTGACACGCAGCCAGCATTGTCTTTGCGCTATTTTTTAAATTTAGAAGAATCTCAAGACGGCTTTGCCCTTGTGACTTTTGGTAAAAAACAATTTACCCGTTTTATTACACCGTTGATTAGTGTGGCGATTATTGCTTGGGGCTTTTATTTGGGCTTCGATGGGGTAGGTCGCTATTATGTTGCACTCGGTGCTTTCTTTTTAATCTTGCAAACTTTAATGCGTTATTGGTTTTTGCCAATGATGTTTAAACGCCAGTTTGTAAAATACCAATTTGGAAAAAGCGAGCAAGGCATTGATTTATTTCAGGACTATGCCGAGCTGTATGCCAATGGTCGTAAACAGGTATTTCATTATAACGAGGTGCAAAATTTCGCTGTGGGTAAACTCACCTATATGCTGGAATTAAAAAATCGTACAGTGGTGATTGTACCGAAACGTGCATTTAATCTGCCTGCAGAACAAACGGTTTTTGAAAATACTTTTAAAAAGTAAGTTCTAATTTTCCCAATTTACGAGTTATTTGAGGATGATCATGAGTACACGTCCATCTAAAATTGTCTGTGTCGGTCGCAGTTATGCAGACCATGCCAAAGAATTAGGTAATGCTGTACCTGATCATCCTGTGTTATTTATTAAACCGCCAAGCAGTTTACGCAGTTTAAGTGATGGGATTACGTGGAATAAGGTCTGGGGCAATTGTCACTATGAATGTGAATTGAGTTTACGCATTGACCAGCCTTTAAATGCAAACACAGATCCTGCCAAAGTATTGGATGCTGTAAGTGCAGTGACTTTGGGCTTGGATTTAACTTTGCGTGAATTGCAGGATGAACTTAAGAAAAAAGGACAGCCGTGGGAACGAGCCAAAGCGTTTGACGGTTCTTGTGTGTTGGCAGATTGGGTGGATGTATCGGAAATTCAGGACTGGAAAAACGTGCAATATCGTTTGGACATTAATGATGAATTACGTCAGCAAGGCGATACCAGTTTATTGATTTTTGATATTGCGGCATTGTTGGCAGATATTAGCCAAGTATTTAGTTTAGAACCTGGTGATGTGGTAATGACTGGTACACCTGCAGGGGTGGCAGCATTACAGTCGGGCGATCAGTTGAAGATGACCTTACAAGGACGTACTCAGGCATTTGTCTGGACGACTTTTGTAAAATAAATAGTGGTGTAAACGGTGATGTCATCAAAAGATGAGTATCACCGTTTTGTACTTGCTTTTAAATCCAATGGTTATACTTTCAGTAAATGCTGAAATTTACTGCGTAATTTATTCAGTTTCGGTGGAATGGAAAAATTGCAGTAGCCCTGATTTGGATTTTTGGCAAAGAAATTCTGATGATAGTCTTCTGCAGGGTAAAATTCAGGTGCTGCACTGAGTTCAGTCACAACATTCACACCTTCAGCTTGTAAGGCTGCAATCATCTCGGCGGCAGCTTGTTGCTGTGTAGCATCTAAATAATAAATCACAGAGCGGTATTGTGTGCCGACATCATTGCCCTGACGGTTTAATGTGGTTGGGTCGTGTGTGGCAAAAAACACCTCAAGTAATTGTGAATAGCTGATCTGCTGCTCATCAAAATCAATCAAAATGACTTCTGCATGTCCGCTGTCGCCACGGCAAATATCTTCATAGCTTGGGTTTAAGGTATGTCCACCTGCATAACCGCTGGTGACTTTTTCTACGCCTTGCAGTTGTAAAAATACGGCTTCGACACACCAGAAACATCCGCCACCAAACAATGCTTGTTGCATGATTTTGTCCTTATATTTTATGAATAAACCATTTTAAGCCTGTCTATTATTAGGCTTAGCCGTTAACGTGCAGCCGTTGGTGTTTCAAATTGAATCAGTAAATTTCCATGGCGATCTAGCAATTTCAGGGTTTTACCATAGACCTGATAATGCGTCACTTTATTTAGGGCTTCATGAAATTTCTGATCTAAGTTGTTGTTATTTAAGCAAGCCATTCGCGTGGTTGCCAATTGCCCCAATTGTAGGGTGTCACGTCCTGCGACATAACTACCGCTGAGTCGGTTACAACTATCTGAACCTGTGACTGTTTGTGTGGCGGCATCAAAGTTTAAATATGGCAAGTTTTGGCGGTTTGCTTCTGTTTTTAACATGCTGTTGCCCAATTGCGTAGCAGTCCATGTACGTTGTACTAAGTTGGCTTGATTGATTGCGCTAATTTGGCTTGCACTCGTTTGAGTTGGCATAGTTTCACATCCTGATAAAGCAATCATTGCACCCAATAAGGTGATCCCGAAGTATTTTTTTAGCATGGAATGATCTCTAATTTTTTGAAATTGTTGCTATCTAAACAAATTATGCGCCGTGGCTCTAGTTAAATTTGTATGTTTGCTGCAACTTTTTCCAAGATATGGTGTGGTTTTTTCTCTGAATTGATTGTATCTGTGCAAAATGACCAAAATAGGTCAGGGCAGCACTTTGTTCTGATAAGTCGGATGCGAATAAGGCGTGCTGATGTTTGCTGAAGAATCGAGCTGCACGCCTTGTCGAATGAGCGCGGAAAAGTCTTGGCTGTGGATATCTTTTAAGTTTTCCACACGTGGGTTAATGTGGGCACGTTGATACCAAGTTTGCATATCCCAACGATGATCCAGCGCATGCAAATCATATAAATAATTGGGTAAATAACCCGAAGCAAACAGACGATAGTCGGCAGGGAAACGTTTTTGAGATACTGCCTGAATCATGTCAAACAGCAGCGTGGTGCAATTACTGGTCAACGTATTATACCAACGCGCTTTGGCGGCTAAAGCATCGGCTTTATGCAGATATTCCTGAAACAGTGCTTGTGCTTCTTGTGGATTGAGCTGGATCGGGAAAAAATAAACTTGCTCACCCCGAATATTGCTGCGGGTGTAGATGATATCTTTTTCATCGGCAGCGACAAGGCTGAGTTCATATTGCCGAAAGAAGCCACCAATCGCAGAAAACTCTTCGTGTTTTTCTTTGCGAATTTCAATGGAAAAGGTGAGTGGCGCTTGATCGGCAAAGTCAAAACTGACTAAGGTATGCGCAATTTTTGGCCCCATCCAGTAAGAGGTGATGATATTCACCCCCGTAATCTGTTTCAGGTTAAATTGGCGGGTTTCCCAACGTTCGGTATAGCGACCATCGGCATGCCAGTCAAAATTGCGGACATTGTGCAGCGTGACCTGATCTTGTACTTGTTCATAATGCAGCATACGGGCTACTTCAGGGTTCCAGTCACGGTCTTGCTTGGCATCCATCCCAAAATACCAAAACAGCCCCAAGGTAAAACCCAAAAGATAAACCAAAATATCCTGATTGCGACTGAGCAAATGCTGAGTGATATAAATGCCCAAAATGCTGAGGGTGAAGGCTAGCCAAGTCCCAATCAGCACACGGCTCATTAACCAACCCAAAGGCTGATGAATCCACAAGGCCATACTGAGCCAAATAGAAGAAAGAACGACACCTAAACTGAAGATGAAATGCAGCATCCGCCATTCCTGAGGCAAAGTTAAATTCCGTTTAAGTCATCATAATCAAATATTGCCAAGGCTGTCAGCATTATTTTTGATAGCGGGCAAACTCAAAGGCAATCCCTGATTTTTCATCGACATGCTGTTCTGAGGCCACTTTTTTAAACTCGGCAGGAATGGCAGGATAATGCGCATCTCCCTGAACATCTAGTTCAATATGCGTCAGTTCCAAACGGTCAGCAATCGGCATAGTTTGGCTAAAAATTTCACCACCACCAATAATAAATAAAGTGTTTGGTTTTTCTGAGGCTTGAACATCGGCAACGGCTTGTTGCAAGGCATCTTCAATGCTATGCGCCACTTTTGTGCCTTCAAATGCCCAGTTTGGGTCGCGGGTAATCACCCAATTGACACGTTTAGGCAGGGTGCGTCCCATCGACTCCAAGGTTTTGCGTCCCATAATCACCACGCCACCTTGGGTGATTTCTTTGAAGTGTTTTAAGTCTGCCGAAATATGCCACGGCAATTGGTTACCCTGACCAATGCAGCGTTGTTGATCCATAGCGACTACGTGTACAACTTCTAAATTTTGAAATGACATAATTAGGCTCGTATTTTCTTAGTCTGCCAAGCATCTTTTGGGGACGTTGGGGCAATTTAAATGTTGAGATGATAAATCTAGCAACAGGCAATTAAACAGCGACAGGTGCTTTAATTGCAGGATGTGACTCATAGCCTACAATTTCAATATCTTCAAATTTAAAATCGAAAATATCTTTGATTTCAGGATTGAGTTTTAACTGACATAACGCCAGTGGTTCACGGCTTAGCTGTAACTGTGCCTGTTCAAAGTGGTTGGCATATAAATGCGTATCGCCACCTGTCCAGACAAAATCTCCGACTTCTAAATCACAGACTTGCGCGATCATGTGGGTTAGTAAAGCATAGCTGGCAATATTAAAAGGCACGCCTAAAAACACATCGGCACTGCGTTGATATAGCTGGCATGAGAGTTTGCCGTTGTGCACAAAAAACTGGAATAAAGTATGGCAAGGCGGTAAAGCAACTTGACCTGCTTCTTTCGGGTTCCAGCCTGACACGATTAAACGACGTGAATTTGGATTGGTTTTAATTTCATTGATTAACCATGCAATTTGGTCAAAACCATCTTGCTCATACAGACCATCGGCTTTTTGTGTTGCACCAAAATTACGCCATTGATGTCCGTACACTGGGCCAAGTTCACCTTCAGGACGACCAAAGCGCGCGGTTTGTTCTGCGGTAGACCATTCATCCCAAATACTGACTTTATGTTCTTGTAGATATTTGACGTTGGTATCGCCTTTTAAAAACCATAACAGCTCAATTACGATAGAACGGAAATGTACTTTTTTGGTAGTCAGCAGTGGAAAACCTTGTGCAAGGTTAAAACGCATTTGGTGCCCAAACACTGAACGTGTGCCTGTTCCGGTACGGTCACCTTTGTCGCCACCATGGTCAAGAATATGTTGGAGTAGGTCTAAATACTGGCGCATAGCGTTCTCTGGTCAAGCAAAAGAAATATTTTTTGTTTGGGCAATTCGATGCCCAGTAAATCAGAAAGAATAATAGCAGAGTTTTTAAAGTTGTGACTTTATTGTGTGTCGGAAGCGTGATGTTGATGCAGTAAAGCCAACGGCGAAAACAGGCAAATAGCCAAAGCGGTAAAGCCAATGCCTTGAGCGCCCGACAGTAAAATTTCACCGTGTTGAATCTGCATGAAAATTATTGCGAGTAACAACGCCAGTGGAATCCAAGTCAATAGTCGTGCCAACCAACCTGTGGGATGTTGTGCAGTAAAATGAATTTTGCAGTAACGACAAATTAAAAAAACAATACCTGTGGCCAGAAACATTAAAATCGCATCGAGCTTTAAGGGTTCTAAGAAGTATACCGCTGCAGTGACCAGCGCGATCACCATCAGCAGGGCAATTTTCTTTGTGACCGCAACCTGTGGGTTAAACCAAAATTCAAGCATTTGCAGTCTTCAATTGTTTAAACGAACATTTAGAATTTTTACTTTAGCACAAAAAAGGCGAAGATTGACTTCGCCTGAGTGACTCATTTTTGAGTTTTAAATAGAGTAGATTTGATTTTATGGGGTAGGTAGTTTTTCTATAGCTGTTCTTAATGTATTGGCTGCAGACTTGTTATAAAGATTACAGATACCATTAGAGAATTGGTTGGAAGAGTCATAATTTTCTATAGCTTCCTGGAGTTTTCCTGCGTCATATAGTCCTGTATATAACTGACCATCCATTGTAATAGCGGCATCTGTACGATAACCTAAGTCGCGGTGATGATTTAAATGGGAATCATTTGTGACATATGCAACTTTAAAATTTGCCCATGTGTCTTGCTTAACTGTATTACCTTTAGCTGTTTCATCAGTTACCCACTGTTCAATCGTTTGAGTGCTGCTGAAATTTCCAAAAATAATATTAGGTTGATTGAATTGTTGAGTCAAATATTGATGGCAAATAGCTCCAGGTTCAAAGGTGGTTGGTAATTCAGAGATAGCATTCTTAATTGTATTTAAATTAGTATCTGAATTATCTATCATCCTATTGAATAAGTCTGTGGTCACTCTTGCAGAGCTTAGTTTCTCATTTGAGAGATCAATATTTTTAAAGGTAATGGTATTAGTTAAACTTGGAGTGCTATTGTCATAGGCGAGTATGATTTTTGAATCAGTATTTTGAAGAATATATTGTGTAAAAACCCCATCTTTAGAAGTATATAATTTATCTTTTGTTAGTATATTTTCTTTTTGAAAATTCCATGAGAAATTGTACTGATTGTTTTGGGTGTAACGAGATTGAATACTTTCTGATAAAACATCGTTTATTTGAGTCTTAGTATTTTCTGCTACAGAGTGAATTATAGCAGTAGGACCAAGACTAATACTTATAATTTCAAACTGGCTAACAGGAAAAGTTAAAATGTTTTTTTGTGCAGTATGTGGTGGTTGAGTAGGGTTTGAAGGGACTGTTGGTGTATTTGTATCGGGTAAAGCACTTGTCTGAGAGCCGTTTGAGTCACTTCCACCACCGCAGGCTGTTAGTGTAATACTTGCAACTGAAATTAAGCTTAAATGTTTAAAAGATTTTTTGTTCATGGATTCCATACCGTTTAGTAAAAAATAAAATATTTTATAAGACTGTGATCTTAGCAGTTTGTTTTATTGACTGGTATTTTTTTAGCCAATAGTACCCCAAATTTATTGGGGTACTATTTACTTAATGACTGTCTCCATCTCAATGAGTTTTCTTTGGTCCCCAATCATAAATTTTCTTTTGATAGGCATACCACATCATCCAGAAACCCACCAAAATCATTGGTAAGCTCAGGAATTGTCCCTTACTCATCCATGCAATAAAGAGCTGACCATGATCGGGTTCGCGGAAAAATTCGACAACAAAGCGCGCCAAACCATAACCAATCAGGAATAGGGCAGACACTGCCATGCGTGGACGTGGCTTTGAACTAAACCACCACAGTACAATAAACAGGATTAGACCTTCACATAAGGCTTGATACAATTGCGATGGATGACGTACCAATTGTAAAGGATCGGTCGGGAAAATCATCCCCAAAGCAAAATTCGGATCGGTCACAGGGCGACCATATAATTCACCACCAATAAAGTTACCAATACGACCAAACATTAGACCTGTAGGTACACATGGGGCAATAAAATCCAAAGTTTGAAACCACGTCATTTTGTATTTTTTACACCAGAACAGCATGGCTAAAATCACGCCCAGAAAGCCGCCATGGAAACTCATGCCGCCTGTCCAGACTTGGAATAACCACAGCGGATTTGCCAAAAATTGTTCAAAGCCATAAAAGAAGACATAACCGACACGCCCGCCGATCACCACGCCTAAAGCGCCGTAAAAGATCAGGTCGGAAACCATGTCTGGTGTCCAGCCACGTTGTTTGGCACGGTAAGTTGCCAAACCCCATGCAAATAAAAATGCCAGTAAATACATCAAGCCATACCAATGGACTTGTAAAGGCCCGAGCGAAATAGCAACGGGGTCAATATTTGGATAGGTGAGCATTCCTGTTCCTTGTGATTCTGTTTTGCACAGATTTTAGCTGAATGTGATGAAAAATGTTGTACATTCAATGTGTAAAGATCAAGAGTTTAAATTATGTGTATTGTGGCATTGGCTTGGCAGGTCTTGACAGACACACCACTGTGTTTGATTTCAAATCGAGATGAGTTCTATCGGCGTCCGACAGCAGCACTGGCAGCATGGTCTGATAGTCCAATTGTTGCAGGGCAAGATTTAGAATCGGGCGGTACGTGGATGGGCATTACCCCATCGGGACGCTGGGCTGTGATTACCAATTATCGTGATGCGAATGATGTTCGTGAATATCCAACTTCACGTGGGCATATTATTCAGGCTTTTTTAGAATCTGAGCAAACGCCTATCCGTTTTGCGCAAGCCTTAGAAAAACAGCAATGTGAATATGCAGGTTTTAATTTATTTGTGGGTGACACCACTCAAGCGGTGTACATGAGTAACCGTGGAGAAGCGCCGCAGGTTTTAGCTAAAGGCGTTTATGTGGTGTCGAATGGATTGATGAGTGACCCTTGGGAGAAAACTGCACGCTTACGCAAACGCTTTACGCAGGAGTTTTTACCGATGCTGCAATTGCCTGATCTTGCAACGGCAGAGCTAAATGCTGCGGCGTGGGATATTTTGCAAGATGAACGCAAAGTTGCATCTGAATTGTTACCGCAAACAGGGATTTCATTGGAGATGGAAGCGTTGTTGTCATCGACTTTTATTCAAAGTCCACTTTACGGTACACGTTGTTCCAATTTTTTACGTATGCAGGCGCAGCAATTTACATGGCTGGAAAAAACACAATATGGTGAGCAAAAGGGAGATATTGTGCAGCAACAGTTGAACATTGAGGCATAAAAAATGCCGACGTGATGTCGGCATTTTTAATTTATGGATGTTATCCAGCAATTGCTTTGCCGTCTTTACGGGTGATGACAACCGTTGCTGAACGAGGACGTGCAGTTTTATTGTTCATGTCAGTTTGTGTTGCAGGCCAATGGCTGCTTGGCGCATCAAAACTCTTTGAATCTTCACCTGGGTGCTGAACGTTAATAAAGATTGCTTTGTAGTCAGGTGTCATGGTTACACCTGTAATTTCACATTCTTTTGGCCCAACAAGGAAGCGACGTAAGTTTTTATCGGTAACTTGAGCACCAGCAATTGTACTTTGATCACCAACAGTTTTTACAACACCGCCATCACCAACTTGACCAGGTAGTGCTGCTAACATCATACAGTTTGTAACATCTGTATATGCGCCATCATCTGTTTGAATCCAAAGAACACCACGTGGGTCAAACCACATACCATCTGGACTTGAGAAGTCGTTTGCATCGCTTAAATTAGAAAGGTTAATTGTCGGATCCATACTTGCTTCAGCACCAAATAGATAGATATCCCATTCAAATGGTGTTGCTGCAGTATTCTCTTCTTTAAAGCGGATAATATGACCATTGACGTTACCTTTACCACCTTCAGGATCGGTGTAGTTACGTGGGTTTGCAGGATCTGTTGCATAGCTTGAACCACGGTTCGAGTTATTGGTTAAAGTCACGTACACTTCACCATTTTCAGGGTTTACAGCAACCCATTCTGGACGATCCATTTTTGTAGCTCCTACAGCATCTGCTGCAAGACGAGCAAAAGTAAGGACATCCGCTTGTGAGCTAAATGGGTAAATAGCGTTTGTTTCGGTTAAGCCATTTTTACCATAAGCCAGTTCAACCCACTCTCCTGTGCCTGATGCATTAAATTTAGCGACATAGAATTTCCCTGAATTCATATATTTGTCGCCAGCTCGATAGCCACCATTCACATCTTTAGGATCCCATGTTGCATCTGATACAAATTTGTAGATGTACTCACCGCGCGAGTCATCGCCCATATAGAATGCAAATTTTTGCCCTTCAATTGCGCGGCTGGCGCGACAGTCTTCGTGAGCAAAACGACCTAATGCAGTACGTTTTACTGGGTTTGAGCGGCTATCGAATGGATCAATTTCTACAATCCAGCCAAATGTATTTGGCGCATTACGATAGTCTTGAGTTGCAGACTCTTTGGTTACGTTAGCAGCCCAACGATCATACATGTCTTGAGATTCAAAACCAGCTTCTGCTGTTTCCCAACCATAGCGTGAAGATTTATTCAAATACACGATGCGATCTTGCTCATCGCGTTCTGGAATTTTTTTACCATCAGCATCTAAAATATAAATGATGTTGTTTTTCGCATCACGTTTAACACTACCGTCTGCATTTTTTTCAGTTTGATAAGAGATCTCTAAGCCTAAGCCATAGCGTTTAAGTGCTATTTTTTCAGCTTCACTACGGGCTGAGTATTGGTCTGTACCTGAGCGTTGGAAATAACCAATAAAATTTTCTTCAGCAGTTAAATAAGTGCCCCATGGTGTATAACCATTACCACAGTTATTTTGTGTGCCTCGAGTTTGACGACCAGCGGGAGAGAATGCTGTGTGCAGTAATGGAGAACCAGCTACAGGCCCTGCAAAATCCATGACAGTCGAAGCTGTAATACGACGGTTAAATGGTGATGACTTCACAATCTCTACAGCTTGAGTTTCAGCATTTTTCTTAATATGAACGACTGAAACACCGTGTGCATTTACTTCACGAATCACTTCATCTTCTGGGCGACGTCCATCCTTTTTAGTTGCGCCTTTTGGATGTAAGAAGGTTTGGTTGATATATTCGTGGTTCAAAACCAATAAGCCATGATCTGATGCATTTTCATCATAACGACCAGTTTTAGTACTTAAGCCAAAATAGCTCATGCCATCGTGACAGTCACCAGAGCGGAATTGGAAACTTGGGCCAGATGGAACATCTGCATCTGCATTCCAATTGCTATAAGAAGGATTGATTGAGTCACCTAAAGCATATAATACAGTTGCTTGGTAACCTTCAGGAACAGTAACAATATCATTTAAATTTTTATCTACAGCTTTAAATGTTAATGTTTCAGGCTTGGTATTGGGTTCTTCTTTACTTGTTGGTGGTGTTACATTTGTATCTTCATCATCATCACTACATGCAGATAAAGAAGAAGCTAAAGCTAAAGCTGCTGCACCGCTTGCAGTTTTTTTAATTAAACTGCGACGGCTCATGCGTTGTTCTAGAATGTCACGAAAGTGCGTATTGTCTGAAGTGTTATTATCTAACTCTTGATCTTCATTGTAAGGCATAAAATCAGTCATTTTTTTTCCTAGCAAATTGCTTAGTCGTTTGAAAGTTATATGTAAATTAGTGGCTAAACATGACATGCGGGTTAAGCTTATGTGTCAAACTGATTAAATCCGTTCAGTTGTGATCTACACGCACAAAAAAAGAAGCAACCATGTACTTCTTTTTAAAATTCAATATTATAGATTAGCTGTGACTGACTCGGCGCTTCTCAATTAATTTGCCAAAAAACAAACCAATTTCAAACAGCATCCACATCGGAATGGCAAGCATGATCATCGATAAAGCGTCTGGCGGTGTGACAAACATGGCCACAAAAAAACAGCCAACAATAATAAAGCGACGTTTTTCAACCAAAGTTTGCGTAGACACGACACCAATCATAATCAGCAAAAGTGTGACAATTGGAATCTCAAAGGTAAAACCAAAAACCAAAAACAGCTTTAAACAAAACGTAAGATAGCTATTAATGTCGGTCATCGGGGCGACTGTTTCAGGGGAAACGCTAATGAAAAAGTGCAGAATGGATGGCAAGGCGACAAAGTAAGCAAAGCTAATTCCGATATAGAACAAGCAAATACTGCCGATCAGCAAAGGCAGCGCCAAACTTTTTTCTTTTTCATATAACGCTGGTTTTACGAATGCCCAAATCTGATACAAAATAAATGGCATCGCAATGAACAGCGCGACAAAAAAGTTTAGTTTAAACGGCGCCATAAAGGTTGCGGTAACATCAGTCGCAATCATGGTTGATGTATGTGGCAACTGTGCACGTAATGGTTCCGACAATACTTGATAAGTTTTATTGGCAAAGGGCAATAAACAGAAGAATAAGGCAAGAATAAGCCCTACAATTTTAAAAAGATGATTACGCAGCACCATCAAGTGCTTGGTAATTGGCATTTCTTCTAATGCGGCTTGCTCTGCCTTCACAGGCAAATGTGAAAGCTCAGAAGCGTTTGATTGGCTCATACTGCAACCTTCATTTCAGTATAGGGCGCTGTAGTATGTTGTAGCGCAGATAAATTTGAATGTGATGTCATTTTAGTTTTAGGGAGTAACACCGCAGAGGTTTTTTCAGTATTTAAAACCAAGGTGTAATGATGCTGTTGTAAGGTATTTTTTGATACGGCATGCGGGGAATGTGTGCTTTTTGCAATTATATCTTCAAATATTTTTTCTTGCTGCATTTCATGCATTTGTGCTTGCATCTTTGCTTCAAGTTCCTGAATACGCGCCATTTCTTGCTGCATTTGCTCGCGTAATTCAGATAAACGCAATTCGCGGTCAATGTCATTTTGAACATTACTGACCATACGTTTAATTTTAGCGTACCACTTGCCGACAAAACGCGCTGCTTCAGGGAGTTTTTCAGGACCCAGCACCAATAATGCAATGATGCCGAAAATCAGCAGTTCCGTCATTCCAATATTGAGCATAATCTCAAACCCTCAGCCTTAATGCTTTACAGTCGAATTTACATCACTGCTATTGGCTTGATGTTCAATCGTACGAGGTTCTTTCAGTTGCGCCGCTTCTGCCTCATCATCTTTTATTGATTTTTTAAAATCTTTGACCGCGCCACCTACATCTTTACCTAAGTTTTTAAGCTTAGATGTACCAAATAATAAAATGACCACAATTGCAAAAATCAGCACGTGCCAAATAGATAATCCTGCCATGATTTAGACCTCTCAATAGTTGAGCCTATCTCAACAGGTCTGTATGACAATGCGGTGACGAATGTGTTGCGATTTGACGACAAGGGATGTTTGACCTGATTTGTAAAGCTTGAAAATAAAACAGCCCGTGTTTGAAAACGGGCTGTAAGATCAATCACATCTGTTAAATCTAAGCTTGTAAACTTGCTTTAAACAGTTGCATCGCCTGACCACGGTGACTGATTTTATTCTTTTCTGCTTTCGACATTTCTGCGCTCGACACTCCCAATTCAGGCAACCAAAAGAGCGGGTCATAGCCAAAACCATTTTCACCACGAGCTTCTGCTAAAATCTCGCCTTTCCAAATACCTTGGAAAATTTGTGGTAATGGATCATCGGCATGTTCAACCAAAGCCAAAACACAAACAAACATACCTTCAATTGCTGCGCCGTCTTGACGTAGTGGTTTGAGTTTATTCAAAAGTTTTTCATTGTTGGCTGCATCATTGCCATGTTCGCCTGCAAAACGTGCAGAATAAATCCCCGGTGCGCCGCCTAAAATAGGCACACATAAACCAGAGTCATCTGCAATGGCAGGCTTTCCTGAAATTTTTGCGGCATGGCGTGCTTTTAAAATGGCATTTTCAACAAAGCTCAAACCATCTTCAACAGCATCTTCAATATTTAGTTGACCTTGCGGAATCACTTGCACAGGCAAGTCTAATTGCGCAAACAGGGTTTCAAATTCTGCAATTTTTCCCTTGTTATTGCTTGCTAAAACCAAAGTACCTTGAGCACGCCAATCAGTTGCAGCCATAATTCAGATCTTAATTCAAAATAATCTTGAATATTTTAACGGATTTTGCAGACTTAAAAGTTTAATCTTAGATAGATTTGTTTTAATACATACCAATTATGCTGAGATATAAAAAAATAGGGGAATCATGATGAGCAAAATTTCAGAGATCTACCGTTATTCGAGTCAGCACCGTACATTATTGCAGCAAAGTGAGCGTTCTGGCTGTTTTTACTGTCTGGAAACTTTTGCTTATAGCGAAATTGAAGATTGGTGTGATGATGAGCAAACCGCAATTTGTCCGCATTGTGGTATAGATGCGGTATTAGGTTCTGCTGCAGTAGAAGAATTCAGTCCTGAACTGCTACAGGCCATGCAGGCAGTTTATTTCGGATAAAACAAAAAGCACCCGAAGGTGCTTTGAGATCACTTCAAACGTAGTTAAATTTATTGCGCTTGAATCCATTGGTCTGCGCGGTCACGTGCTTGACGAATTTGTTCTTGAGTTAAGTTAGCTGCCAAAGCGGTTTTCTTACCTTCAGACAAAGAAATTACTTTATTGTCGAGCATGCCATCACGGGTAGATAACTCATACCACTGATACGCGCCCATATAGTTTTTCTTTTGTTCTTCCATCATGGCAAGGTTAAAGCTGGCACGGTTATCACCACGGCTAGCCGCCTTTTCAAAATATTGACGTGCTAAGACTTCGTCTTTTTTCGTGCCAATACCATCCGCCAACATACGACCTACATTTAATTGCGCAGCCGATAAACCTTGATCTGCCGCAGCTTTGTACCAAGCAAACGCTTGACGGTTGTCTTGTTGAACGTCTTTACCTTGTTGATATTTTGTCGCTAAGTAAAATTGTGCGCCTGCCTGACCTGCTTTGGCTGCTTTAATCAAGCCGTTAATATCCATGGTTGAATATCGAGCCGCTTGGCTCGCTACAGAAGATGACGGTGAAACATAATCTGCATGGGCTTGAATGCTCAACAGTCCAACCAATAGCGTGGTGCTTAATAATAGTTTTTTCATAGAGCGCTCACTCGATAAATTGCGACTTCACCAAACAAATTAGGCAGATGCTTACTGAGTAAACTATCTTGTTGATTCCCATTCACGGCAAGTCGGTTAATGATGCGAATATTATTTTCAGCACAAAGTGCCTCAAAATCACGAAACGTACATAAATGAATATTTGGGGTGTTGTACCACATATAAGGTAATGCATCTGAAACAGGCATTTTTCCTTTTAAGGCAAGAAAAGAACGAGTCTTCCAATGCGCAAAGTTTGGAAAGGTAATAATCGCCTGTTTACCCACACGTACCATATCTCTTAATAATACGTCAGGTGCATCTACTGCTTGCAAGGCTTGTGCCATGACTACATAGTCAAAAGACTGGTCGGCAAAACGGCTAAGCCCCAAATTCAAGTCTTGTTGGATGATATTTAACCCGCGACTGATCGCAATTGCAATCTTTTCTTGATCAATTTCTAATCCGTATGCACGAATATTATGCTGTTTGCTCATGTGTGCCAACAGTTCACCATCGCCACAACCCAAATCCAGTACTTTAGAATTGGGTTTAATCCACTTTTCGGCAAGTTGCTGATCAAGACGCATTACACGGCCTCCTGTGGGGTTGCTTGAAGATGTTCTGTTCCGCCCAAGAATGCACGCATGGCTTTCACGTACAGTGGAATTGGGAACAAGAACGAGTCGTGTCCTTGTTCGGCATCAATATCTAAATAGCTGACAGGTTTATGATTGCTAATTAGCGCATCCACAATTTCCTGCGAACGCTCAGGGCTAAAGCGCCAGTCGGTGGTAAATGACACCACTAAAAACTTGCATTTTGTATTCGCCATGGCTTTTTGTAAGGATTGCTCGTATTCACGTGCAGGATCAAAATAATCCAGTGCCTTGGTCATAATTAAATAGGTATTGGCATCAAAATTACGGCTAAATTGTTCGCCCTGATAGCGTAAATAGCTTTCGACCTGAAATTCGACATCAAAACCATACATAAACTTGCCAGATTTTAAGTCACGACCAAATTTCTGTTTCATGGCTTCTTCAGACAAATAGGTGATGTGTCCGACCATGCGTGCCAAAATCAATCCACGTTTTGGATAGCTGTCATGTTCCAAATAACGCCCATGATGAAAATCTGGGTCAGATAAAATGGACTGACGTGCGACTTCGTTAAAGGCAATATTTTGTGCAGACAGTTTTGGTGCACTGGCAATAATCACGCATTTTTTCAGACGGTCAGGATAATCTACCGACCACTGCAAGGCCTGCATACCACCCAAAGAGCCGCCAATAATCGAATACCAGACCTCAATGCCTAAACGATCAGACAGCATGGCTTGGGTTTTTACCCAATCTCGCACCGTAACTAACGGGAAGTCTGGGCCATAAGGACGGTTGTCATTTTCAGGGTTAGGCGATGTGGGGCCAGTAGAACCATTACAGCCGCCAATATTGTTTAGCGCCACCACAAAGAAACGACTGGTATCAATGGCTTTTCCAGGGCCAATACAGGCATCCCACCAACCTGCTTTTTTATCATCGGCATGATGATAACCCGCAGCATGGTGATGCCCTGATAGTGCATGACAGATCAGAATCGCATTGGATTTATCGGCATTTAGCGTGCCATAAGTTTCGACCATGAGTTCAAAGCGGGGCAGAACACGACCGCATTCGAGTTCTAAAGGTTCTTCAAATTGGAATTTTTCTGGAACAACAATACCTACTGAGTCAGCTGGAAAAGACACGGGAATAATTCGCCTTAAATCCTGAGGATGAATAAATAAAAGGATACCACTTGGGGTATCCTTTTCAAAATGCTTTTACACGTTACCGCAAGATTACACTGCCGCTGCAACCACTTGATCTGTGCTTAACACATCTTGTTCAATCAAGCGGTTGGTACAGGCAATAATCGCATCAATAGATGAGGTCACGATGTTGTCATGTACCCCTGCACCAAAGGCAGATTTACCTGTGCCTTTGACTTGCAACTCAATTAATGCCAACGCTTTTGCGTGTGCGCCTGAGCTAATGCTACGTTCTTCATAGTTCAAGACATCAATTGGCAATTGAAGTGCATTCAAAATTGCTGAAATTGGGCCATTGCCTTCGCCGCGTAAGCGTTGTGTTTCGCCGTTCACGACCACATCTAACTCAATGACTTGATTGCCATTTTCATCAGACAATTTGTAGTTTTGCGTCGCATAGTGCGCATCTTTTACTGCAACGTAAGTGTCTTTAAACAAGTTCCAGATTTCACTTGCGCTAATTTCTGTGCCTTGCTCATCGGTACGTTGTTGCACAATTTGCGAGAATTCGATTTGTAAACGACGTGGTAAAGTCACGTTGTAGTTCGATTCTAACAAGTAAGCTATCCCGCCTTTACCCGATTGTGAGTTGACACGAATCACCGCATCATAGTCACGACCTAAGTCTTTCGGGTCGATTGGCAAGTAAGGCATATCCCAAATTTCTTCGTTTTTCTGGAATTCAAAACCTTTCTTAATCGCATCTTGGTGTGAACCAGAGAATGCAGTAAACACCAAATCACCTGCATACGGATGACGTGGATGCACTGGCAAACCTGTGCATTCTTCAACTGTGGCAATAATTTCGTTGATGTTCGAGAAATCCAATTCTGGTGCAACACCTTGGGTGTACATGTTCAAGGCAATTGCAGCAACGTCTACGTTACCGGTACGTTCACCATTACCAAATACACAGCCTTCTACACGGTCTGCACCTGCCATGATTGCCAATTCAGATGCGGCAATACCACAACCACGGTCATTGTGACAGTGTACTGAAATGATCACGCCATCACGACGCGCAATGTTGCGGTGCATCCATTCCACTTGGTCGGCATACACGTTTGGTGTAGACACTTCTACCGTTGCAGGCAAGTTTAAAATTACTTTATTGGTTGGCGATGCTTCCCAAATTTCAGTCACGGCATCACAAACATCTTTAGCCACTTCCAACTCAGTTGCAGTAAAACATTCTGGGCTGTACTGGAATACCCATTCTGTTTCAGGTTGCTTCGCTGCGTATTCTTTTACTTTGCTTGCTGCATTGATTGCCAATTGTTTGGCACCTTCAACATCAACATTCAAGACTTTGTTACGGAAGGTTGGTGAGTTGGCATTATAAATATGCACAATCGCACGTTTAGCACCTTGTAAAGATTCAAAAGTACGTTGAATTAAGTGGTCACGCGCCTGTACCAAGACTTCAATATACACGTCATCTGGAATATGACCTTCTTCAATCAATTTACGGGTGAAATCGAAGTCAACTTGAGATGCCGATGGGAAACCAATTTCGATGTGTTTAAAACCAATTTTCACAAGCATTTGGAACATTTTGAATTTTTGTTCGATGTTCATTGGCTCAAAGATCGCTTGGTTACCGTCACGTAGGTCGGTACTCATCCAAATTGGCGCTTTGGTAATTTCGTTATTCGGCCATTGGCGGTCTGGTAAATCGACACGCTGGTACATACGACGGTATTTTTTGCTTGGATCTGCCAACATCATGTGAAAACTCCTTGAATAGTAGCGGTTGCATCGCGTGGATAACGGCAACTTACTATAAATATAGATTGTGTCTATTCTATCAATTTACAAGCTGTTTTCAGGAGGCTATCGCTAAAAGTAGAATCATGGCACTTGTAAACCAATATCTGTATGTTAATCGATCTGCAAGGGTAATAATTCCCTGTTTTTTACAGATACGGCATGTGTTGTGAAATATTTTTCTGATATTAGCTATTTTGGTGATAAATATAGCTGCTGTTGATTTGTTTGATGCAGCTTGTTCCCATAAGTGCCATTGTGACTTCAAATTCTTCCTTTAACAGTTTAATGCTATGCGCTGCCCCTAGCGCGCCTGCAACTGCCAAGCCATAAATATATGGACGACCGACCAAAACCGCACTTGCTCCCAAGGCCAGTGCTTTAAAAATATCTGTGCCACGACGAATCCCACTGTCTAATAAAATTGGGAAATCGTGCGATAAAATTTTTCGCATCGTGCCTAAAATTTGAATTGGGCTGACCGCGGTATCTAAAATTCGGCCACCATGATTAGACACAATAATACCGTGTGCTCCGTACTGATATGCCTGCTGCGCATCGGCAGGATGTAAAATACCTTTGAGTAAAATAGGCAGTGGACTGTGTTGTAGCAACCAAGCAATATCTTCCCATGTGGCAGCCTGCTGCATCAATCCATCAAAAAGAGGGTGCTGATTTTCCTTAAGCGGAGTGGTATTTACAGATGATTGATATACCGCCCGAATATGTGCAGGCAATTGAAAAGCAGCGCGACGTTCCCGATCTCGAATGCCCATGTGCGGTGCATCAACCGTGAGTACAATGGCTTGATAGGCATAGTGTTGCGCTTGAAAAATCAAATCCAAAGCAGCTTTACGACTGCCTTGCCAATACAGTTGAAACCATTTTGCCGCGCCCGAAACCTGATTCAGTGTGCTCATTGAAGTGGTACTTAAATGACTGAGAATCATGGGGGCTTGTAGGGCGGCTGCCGCTTGCGCTGTAGCAATTTCCCCCTGTGGATGAAACAGTTGTTGGTAAGCCACGGGTGCTAAAAAAATTGGGTGTGGATACTGTTCGCCCAAGAGCTGAATTTGCGTATTTGCCCCTGCAAAAGTATTTAAATGACGGGGCAATAATTGAATATCGGCAAACGCACGTAAATTGTTGTTCAGACTATATTCATCGCCTGCAGCGCCTTCTAAATTGGCCCAAGTGGCTGCATCTAAATGTAATTGCGCCTGTTTTTGATAGTCGGCAATGGTGTGTAAATGTGGCGGGATGTGATTCAAAGCTGCCAATGGCGTGGTATTCATAACTGACTCCATTGACGAATCAGATTGTGATAATGTGCGGTTAGTGCCAATACTTCTGCTGTATCTCCAAGTTGTTGACGCAATTGCAAAATAGTCATATCTAAATTGAACAACATACTGCGTTGCCAGTCATCTTTGACCATACTTTGACACCATGTAAATGCTGCAATTCTTTGACCTGCGGTGACAGGTTCGACTCTATGTAAACTGGTGGCAGGGTATACGATGGCATCGCCTGCATTGAGTTTAACCGCATGGCTACCGTAACTATCTTCAATGATCAGTTCACCGCCCTGATATTCTTCAGGCTCACTTAAAAATAGGGTCATGGATACATCGGTGCGAATCGGGCGTCGTACTTGTGCACAATATTGCACGGCATTATCGACATGATTGCCATAAGTTCCTGTGTTTTGATAACAATTGAACATGGGTTGCAGAATGTGCAGCGGCAAGGCAAAGGACTGCAATAAAGCCTGTTGTTTTAGTGCACTGAGGATGTCTTGTGACAGAGTTACATAGCTCGGATGCTGCAGGTCAAATTGTAAATTCTGTTTAATTTTCTGTGCTTGTGCGCCTGCACTGAATTGACCATTTTGCCATGCAGCTGCAGTGTCCAATTCAGCGCGAATCTGTTGGACTTGCACTTTGCTAAGAACTTCTGGAATGTGAAGCATCATATCGATTCTTCCTGAAAAAGTTTTAATTCAAACAGCCGAATATTCGACAGCGTTGTTCAACATGCAAAGTTCGAGCGATAGACAGTATGCAAAATGATCTATCCCTCGAACCCATATCTGCAGCCTGTTTGTAGAGGAACACAGATTAGCTGCAACAACTTAGAACTTGTAATTCAAACTGAGTGCTGCTGAGCGCGGCTGTCCAAGTACAACGCGACCACCACCATTGTTTAGCGTGCTGATGTATTCTTTATCGGCAAGGTTATAAAGGTTTAAATTTAACGAGGCATTTTTGTTGAAGTTGTAGCCTGCCAATGCATCAAACACGACATAGCCTGGAATATTTGGCATGTTGGCTGGTGCGTTGCTGTCAGTCACAACACGTTTTTGTTCATCGACATAACGCGCGCCCAAACCTAATTTAAAGCCCGCCCAGTCGTAGGTTGACCATAAACTTGCAGTCCATTCAGGCGACCAACGTTCCGATAAGGTTGTGGCACTCGTTGAACGTTGATTGAGTTGTTTCACTTTCATGTGCGCAACGCCTGCAGACAAATTCCAGTTTTCGGTCATTTGACCAACGGCACTCAACTCAATGCCATCGACCCGTTTTTTACCCTCTTGTACAGCAAGCTGAGAAATTGGATCTATAGTCGATTGATTTTCATTTTCTGTACGATACGCTGCAGCAGCCAAAGCCAGCTTGCCTTGTAGTAACTCCCATTTGCTGCCTACTTCATAATGATGGGTTTCTTGAGGCTTGGCATTGATTGCGTCATTGCCCGATTCAGACAGGCTAAAGTTGGCGCTGCCGGGCGGAGTCAGCGATTTTGCATACGCAGCGTAAATGCTGCTATTTAACGTAGGCTTATACACAGCGCCAAGTTTCCAACTGAACAGCGTATCGTGGGTGCTCAGATCTGTGGCCACCAAAGCATTTCCCCCACGTGGCAGAGTAAGCCCTTGATAATCTGTTTCATAATAATCGACCCGTACGCCACCATTCAGTTGAAAACGCTCCCCAAATTTTAGAGTATCAAATAAATATGCGGCTGCCGTTTGGGTTTCACCATCGGTATAACCGCCATTATAAATAAGCGCTGGCATGGCTTGATTGCGGTCTGGGTGATAAAGATTGGCCCACGGTGTATCGGCAGTGGCTTCGCCAGGCATCTGGGTTGCCATGAGTTTGCTAGATTGCTGTTCTTTTAAAAACTCCATGCCTGCAACAACATCATGCTGTACTGCCCCCGTTTTGACACTCCAGTTTAAAGTGCTTTGATTGGCCAGAATTTTATTTTCTTGATCGACGCCTTGGCGGGAGCGGTTCACTTCCCATTCGGCAGGGTTTGATGAACCATTGGTTCGAAGACCATTTGCACCTGTATTGATGCCTGTTAAAACCCGATTCATGTGGGTTTTCGCTACACGGGTGATATTGGTCAGTTTGAGTTGATCGGTTAAATCACTTTCAATTTTTGCGGTGAACATATCAGCATCGACATCTTCATAGTCATTGACATGACCATAAAAATTCTCCCGATTAACTTTAGGCGCAGTGGCTAACAGTGAATCGGTATTGTAAAAGCCTTGCATGCCCACAGTTGGAATGCCACCATCTGGAATATTGCGTTGTCTGATGTGTTGAGAATATAAATAAAGGCGTGTGGCAGTGTTTAATCCAAAGGCAATAGAAGGGGCGATGGCATAACTATTGTTTTCAATATAGTCACGTCCTTCTATGCCGCCTTCTTGCCCCATTACATTTAGACGAAATGCGGTATTTGGATTGATGGCCTGGTTAATATCTGCAGAAAGTCTTGTATGTTGTGCTGTGTTGTAAGTTGCAGAAATTTCCTGACTGCTTTCACTTTGCGGTAATTTGCTGACTAAATTGATATAACCCGATGCTGCACCACGACCCGCTTCTGAACCCGATGGGCCTTTGACAACTTCAATTTGATCAATGTTAAATACATCACGGCTGATTGTGTTAGCGGCAATGTAAAAATGACCCCCCAACAGCATTTGAAAATTGACCCCCTTGGTTAATATAGTGGTCTTTTTGGACTGCTCAACATGTTAACTTTGGAGCAAGCAGTGACAATCCAAATACTTCATCAACAAGGTCAATCTATTAAGGCAATTAGCCGCGAACTCGGTATTTCTAGAAATACTGTGCGTAAATATTTACGATCTCAAGTAACACCTAAATATCAACGAACACAATCTAAAGTGAGTATTCTTGAGCCTTATAAACCGTATTTAATCAAACGTGTAAATGCCGCCGATCCAGAATGGATACCGGCTGCAGTGTTGTATCAAGAAATCTTGCAAAAAGGCTACACGGGGAAAATCAGAACACTACAAAATTATCTCAATACATTAAAGCCAACTAAACAACCAGAGCCGATTAAGCGATTTGAGACTCAACCAGGTCAACAAATGCAGGTTGATTTCACAATAATTCGACGTCATCACACCACATTAAAAGCATTTGTTGCAACTTTGGGATACTCTAGAGCAACCTTTGTTAAGTTTTATGATCATGAACGTTCTGATGCATGGATTGATGGCTTAGAAAGTGCTTTTCAGTTCTTTGGTGGTGTTCCTAAAGATGTATTATTTGATAATGCTAAGGCCATTATCATTGAACGTGATGCTTATCAAGATGGTCAACATCGCTGGAATGCTAAATTACTTGATTGTGCTAAGAAATATAACTTCCGACCACGTGTTTGTAAGCCATATCGTGCGCAAACAAAAGGTAAAGTGGAACGCTTTAATAGTTATTTGAAATCAAGTTTTATCGTGCCATTAAAAGCAAGTTTAAAGATGGTTGACCTTAGCTTAGATGTTGATATGGCAAATGCCTATATTGGTCGATGGCTTAGTGAAACAGCAAATCAACGCATTCATGCAACAACTAAAGAAAAACCAAGTACTCGTTTGCTTGAAGAACAAGAATATTTTTCTTCATTACCTTTATTTAATGATGGTTCTAAAAAATCTGTAATTGATGATGTTAGCCCATCATCACTCATACC
>NZ_KB849690.1:400197-488851 GCF_000368785.1 Acinetobacter towneri DSM 14962 = CIP 107472
CTCATACCTCATGAGAGTGTTCAACACCCCTTATCAATCTATGATGAATTACTGGAGGTTTCTTAATGAATTTACAGTATGAGCGTATTGAACAGCTTTGCCGTCAGCTTGGTCTACAAACAGTGGCATCACAATGGTCACATCATGCACAACAAACCTTAGCAAAGGATGGCAATTATGCAGATTTCGTTGAAGCTATGCTATTACATGAATACACAGCCAAGCAGCAACGTAGTCAACAGATTCTTTTACAACTTTCAGGTCTTACTCAAATCAAAACGTTGGAGGCTTATGATTTTAATTATGCTTTAGGTGCTCCAAAGTCGCAGTTGCTTGAACTATTTAATTTAAGCTTTATTCCAAGAGCTGAAAATGTTGTATTTATTGGTGCAAGTGGTGTTGGGAAAACACATCTATCAATGGCTTTAGGCTATAAGGCAATTATGAATAATATTAAGACTAAGTTTATTACTGCAGCTGATTTAATGTTGCAACTTAGCCTAGCTTATCAACAAGGTAAATTAAAAAACTACATGCAACGTGTTGTACTTGCTCCAAAGTTATTGATTATCGATGAAATAGGATATTTACCATTTGGTCGTGAAGAAGCAAATTTATTTTTTAATGTTATTGCCAAGCGCTATGAAAAAGGCAGTACGATTTTGACCAGTAATTTACCATTTAGCCAGTGGTCTAAATCATTCGCAGATGATGTTACTTTGACAGCAGCAATGTTGGATCGTTTATTACATCATTGTCATGTTGTACAAATATCTGGGGAAAGTTATCGTCTAAAAGATAAAAAGAGAGTAGGAATTCAACCACAAATTGAGTCTTAATAAATCATCAAAGGGGTCAATTTTACTTTGCTGTTTTTAAGGTAAAAGGGGTCAGTTTTAAATTGCCGTTGACAATTGCGCCTAAATCTCGGACACCATCAACATAGGTCGAGGTTTGGGTGGAAAAACCACGCATTTGAAAGGCATCGCCAGCACTAGTATTGCCATTTTCTCCCAATTGTAGAGTAATGCCTGGTGTATTGCGTAAGGCTTCAACTAAGGACGTTGCGCCTTGTTCTTGTAGCATTTCTTTTTTAATCACAGAAATTGTTTGTGGGGTATCCAACAACGGCTGTGTATATTTTGCAGAACTTAAACGGTCTGCCTTGTATTTGCTTTCGGCTTCTGATTTAACCGTAATGGTGGGTAAGTGGGTGACGTCATCTTCAGGGCTTGCGGCATGTGCAAGTAGTGGAAGAGAGGCGGCTAAAGCCATCAGTTGCGCAGAGCGATTGTGTTTGCGGCTTTTGATCTGTGCCATTTATGGTATTTCCCTAAATGTAAACCAACAGGAGGCCACGCTTTATTCAGCGTTTTTAGTTCAAAATGAATAAAGTGTGAAGTTGTTGTTATGACGTCTATAACAATTGTTGCTAATTGTATTGAGAATCATTATCAACAACAATGTGCGGAACGGCACTTTTTTCTAATTCTTATTTGAAAATAATAATCATTATCAATATTTTTATTTAATAAAACGATGTGAACGTGAAAGGCTTGGGAGTAAAGACAGAAAACCCTGCCGAAGCAGGGTTTGAGATGAAGTTTTAAGACTTAGAAGTCATAAGAAACAGAGAGCCAGTAGTTACGACCTGCTAAATATGTACCTTCAGAACTGCGTCCGATAGATAGATATTTATATGCCTGTTGTGTATCACCATTGATATCGATGTAATCCATATTTTGGGTAAAGTCTTTATCTAGTAAGTTGTTTACCGCAGCATTAATACGAATGTGATCGTTAAATTGATAGCTTGTGCCTAAGTTAAAGAGGTTATACCCAGAGAACTCATTATTTGTTTGTACTTCAATGCTTTGTGAGCCGGCATCTGTTGGTTTGGCAGTAAAGCGAGGGCGACCAGATTGGTACTCATGTTGTAACCAAATATCAAATGCATCATTAATATGCCAAGTTGAAGTCAAGTTAAGTAAATGTTTAGCAGTTGATTCTAAAGCATACCCTTTATCATCACCTTTGGTGATTTCTGATTCTGTAAAGGTGTAGGAGGCTTTGATATCCCATTCTGGGATAATTTGGTACTGCAATGAAGTTTCTAATCCGTAAATTTCTGCTTCATCAGCATTAAAGCTTTTACTAAAAGAGGTAACTTTGTTGCTGAAGTTAGAACAGTTATTGGTTTGACAGCTAAATGTTTTAGAAATAATTTTATCTTCAACTTGGTTGAAGAATGCTGTTGCCGTTAAATTTAAAGCATCAGTCGGTTGATAATTAAAACCAAGTTCATAGTTGACTGAAGTTTCTGGATCTAGATCAGGATTTCCGAGACTTGGTGTTGCACCTTGTCCACTATAACCATTGATACCGTTATACAAATCTTTGGCTGATGGAGTTTTATAGCCTGTGCTGACGCCTCCTTTAATCGTTAAGTCATCAGTTGTATTCCATACTAAATATGCGCGCGGGCTAAACTGTCCACCAAAACCACTGTGATCCTCAAAGCGTCCACCAAAGGTAAAATAAAGGTTATCTCTTAATTGCCATTCATCTTCAGCATACAGTGACCAAGTATCTTGAGTAAATTCTTTACCAATGCCTGCGATATCATCTGCAATAGTAGTGTCTTTATATTCGGTGCCAATAGTGAGTTTGTGGTTCGCAATTGGAGTGACTAAATGTGAGTCAAAGACTAAATCAGTATTTTCTAATTTGCGGGGTTGTCCTGCAAGTGCTGGAAATGCATCCGTTGGAATGGTGCGTCCTTTAGTCTCAGTTGTATTCTGACTGATATAAGTTTTCCACAAACCGAAGTTATATTGTCCATCATGACCTGCAGCAATTTGAATACGATTAAACTCAAGTTCATCTTCATATCCTGCAATACCGCCACGAGAAATGAAGTTACCCAAACGTTGATCTGAATTGTCATATTTTTGAGTTGATGAAAAACCATCGATCCAAAAAGAGTTTTGATCATCAAGTTTAAAGTCTAATTTTGCACCGATATCATAATTATCAGCTTTGCTTGGGCGTGGGTCACGACCTGTTGAACCCTGAATACGCTCTGAACGTTGACGGTCTAAATAGCTGCCACGTAGTTGCAAACCTAAACGGTCATTGATCAGTGGTCCATTGACGACAAAACTGGTTTTCCATGAGTCTGCTTCGGCATTACTTTCCATGACATTACCGCTGACAGTGACATTCCCATTCCACTCATCAGACACTTTTTTGGTAATGATATTGATCACACCACCCATCGCTTCTGAGCCATAGCGAGTAGCCATAGGTCCACGAATCACTTCAATTCTTTCGATTGCAGCCAGTGGGGGTAAAAATCCGTTTGATGTTTCTCCAAAACCATTTGGGGTAACATCTGAAGAGGTAGTTTGACGACGACCATCAATTAAAATTAAGCTGTAATCATTTCCAAGACCACGCATTTTTATATTTAGACCAGAGGTTTTACCGACACCAGAACGTATATCGATACCAGGAACATCTGCCAGTAAGTCTGCAATGCTGGTCGCATTTTTTTTCTCAATATCTTCTTTACTGACTATACTTATAGATGCGGGTGCATTTTTTAGCTCTTGTTCAAAACCTGCCGCTGAAACCACAATTGTGGAAAGTTGGTGGGTTGAAGTCGCATCGGTAGAGGTATTTGCGAAAACAGCAGTAGAGGTTGCCCCAAGTAATGCAAGACACAGCGGGTGTAGGTTGAACTTAGCCATAAAATTATATCTCTAATATGAATCAATGATCCTAATTTAGACCTATATGGTAATTAGAATCATTCATGAAGGAGTTGGCTAATAATAATGATAAGGATTCTTATTTACAACAAGAAATATACACAAAGTTGAAAATTTACAGAAAATAGCGCTCCGATTAAAAAAATTCAGTCGAGATCAGAACGTATTTTGTATATCCTTTAATGTTGTCATATAATGTGGCACTTTTTTATAAACTGTTATTACTAACTATATCGAGGAAGCCATGCAAGTAACTTCTGAAGCGGTTTCGGGCGTTGCCCGTCGTTTAAATGTATCTGTACCGACGAGCCGTATTAACGAGCAGTTTGAAGCTCGCTTGAAACGCACTGCCAAAACTGTGAAGATCAACGGCTTCCGTCCAGGTAAAGTGCCTCTAAACGTTGTTCGTCGTGAATACGGTGCGGGTATTTATCAAGAAGTGGTCAACGACATTATTCGTGACACCGTGTTTGAAGCAATCCAACAAGAAAAAATCAATGCTGTGGGTATGCCAAACATCGAAAAAACTGAAATGAAAGACGACGCTTTAGTATATGAAGCGACTGTTGAAGTTTATCCAGAAGTTGAAGTGAAATTTGACGGTTTGGAAGTTGAACGCAAGTCTTCTGAAGTAAATGATAGCGATGTTGAACAAATGCTTGAAAACCTTCAAAAGCAACGTGCTTCTTGGGTTGAAACCAAAGGCATGGCGAAAAAAGACATGCAAGTGACTTTTGACTTTGAAGGCACTGTAGATGGCGAGAAGTTTGAAGGCGGTGAAGCTGAAGACTTTAAACTGGTACTTGGTTCTGGTCGCATGATTCCTGGTTTTGAAGATGGTATCGTGGGCATGAAAAAAGGCGAAGAGAAAGTGATTGATGTAACTTTCCCTGAAGACTACCAAGCAGCGAACCTTGCAGGTAAAGCAGCACAATTCAAAATCACATTGAAGCTGGTTGAAAAGCAAAAACTTCCAGAAATTGATGCTGAATTCCTACAAATCTTCGGTATTTCTGAAGAAGAAGGCGTAGAAAAGTTAAAAGCTGACGTTCGTAAAAACATGGAACGTGAAGTGAAAAACGGTTTACGTAACCAAGTAAAAGGTGCAACTTTTGATGCACTCGTTGCGGCAAACGAAGTTGAAATTCCGTCTGCAATGGTTGCTCAAGAAATTGACCGTCAACGTCAACAAATGATTCAGCAATTCACACAGCAGTTTGGTGCGCAAGGTGCAAAAGCATTTGACTCAAGCATGCTTCCAGATGAATTGTTCAAAGAACAAGCTGAAAAATCTGTAAAACTTGGCGTATTGGTTAGCAAAGTATTAGAAAATGCTAAACTTGAAGTAGATCAAGCGCGTGTAGATGCTTACATCGAAGACATGGCTTCTTCTTATGAAGATCCAAGCGAAGTGATTGAATACTTCAAAAACGACAAACAACAACGTTCACAAATTGAAGCTGTTGTTTTAGAAGACCAGGTTGTAGATCACATCTTAGCTTCTGCAAAAGTTACAGATACAACTGTAAGCTATGAAGACTTATTGAAAGAGCAGCAAGCTCGTCAACAAGGCTAATTTGCTTTGATACAAAAAGGCGCTTCGTGCGCCTTTTTTATTGCATCGCGGTTTTCAGTTTTTCAGAGATTGATCGCATTTAACTCAAAATATCTACGATTTAAGCCGTGAATATTTTGCAATTTAGACAATTATCCCTCATATTGTGAACATGAGTCGTGTCACAAGAATTTAGGAATAAATAACCATTATGTATGTTCCAACAATTGAAAATGCTTTAGTACCCATGGTGGTCGAACAATCATCTCGTGGTGAGCGTTCTTTTGATATTTATTCACGTCTTTTACGTGAACGTGTCATTTTCTTAACGGGTGAAGTCGAAGATAATATGGCCAACTTAATTGTGGCGCAGATGTTGTTTTTAGAAGCTGAGAACCCAGATAAAGATATTCACCTTTACATTAACTCACCAGGTGGTTCAGTGACTGCAGGTATGGCAATTTACGATACCATGCAATTTATTAAACCAGACGTCGTGACTTACTGTATGGGACAAGCAGCATCTATGGGTGCATTCCTGTTAAATGCAGGCGCAAAAGGTAAGCGTTACTGTCTTGAGAATGCCCGCGTTATGATTCACCAACCATTGGGTGGTTTCCGTGGTCAGGCATCAGATATTGAAATTCATGCGCGTGAAATTCTATTCATTAAAGAGCGTTTGAACCGTTTAATGGCAGAACATAGTGGTCAGGACTATGAAACTGTCGCAAGAGATACCGACCGTGACAACTTCATGACTGCGCAGGCAGCGAAGGAATACGGTCTTGTGGATGAAGTTTTAACAAAACGTCCATAAGTTTTAAAGATTGAGATATTGGAGTGACTATGTCCGAACATCCTCAGGGACAAAAACATTGTTCATTTTGCGGTAAAACGCAGTCTGAAGTCGGGAAGCTGATTGCAGGCGAGGACGCATACATCTGTAATGAATGTGTGGACGTATGCTTAGACTTGGTTCAGACCAGTCAACAAGTTGAGTCGGGTGATTGGGCAACACGTCCATTGCCAAAACCACATGAAATTCGTGCTGCGCTTGATCAGTATGTAATTGGTCAAGATACTGCGAAAAAAACCTTATCGGTTGCAGTATATAACCATTACAAACGCCTAAAAGTGAGCAATCAGGCGCATAAAGCAGGCGATGCTGTCGAAATCTCAAAAAGTAACATCATGTTGGTAGGTCCAACGGGTTCGGGTAAAACCTTACTTGCACAGACCTTAGCACGTCTATTAGATGTGCCTTTTGCAATGGCAGATGCCACGACTTTAACCGAAGCGGGTTATGTGGGTGAAGATGTCGAAAACATCGTGCAAAAGCTGTTGCAAAAAGCCGATTACGATGTAGAAAAAGCACAAAAAGGCATTATCTACATTGATGAAATTGACAAGATCACGCGTAAGTCTGAAAACCCATCAATTACTCGTGATGTGTCTGGTGAAGGTGTTCAGCAAGCCTTGCTCAAAATGATTGAAGGCACGGTGGCTTCTATTCCGCCTCAAGGTGGACGTAAGCATCCGCAGCAAGAATTCATTCAAATTGATACTTCAAATATCTTGTTTATTTGCGGTGGCGCATTCTCTGGTTTAGAGAAAATTGTGCAGCAACGCCAAGAAAAAGGCGGCATTGGTTTTACGGCAGACGTGAAGAAAAAAGATGAAGGCAAGAAATTGTCTGATTTATTTCGTCAGGTAGAAGCAACCGATTTGGTGAAATTTGGCTTAATTCCAGAGTTCATTGGTCGTTTGCCTGTAATTGCAACGCTAGACGAGCTAGATGAAGATGCATTGATGCAAATTCTGACCGAGCCGAAAAATGCCTTAACCCGTCAATATCAATACTTATTCGAGATGGAAAATGTCGATTTAGTCTTTGAAGATGCAGCATTACGTGCAGTGGCGAAAAAAGCCCTTGAACGTAATACAGGTGCGCGTGGTTTGCGTTCAATTCTGGAAAATGCCTTGCTCGAAACCATGTACGACTTGCCAAGCCGTACCGATGTTGGCACAGTGGTAGTGACTGAAGCGGTGATTGAAGAAGGTGCTAAACCTGAATTTCAGACCGAACGTCAGCCTCAAACAGAAGAACCTGCAGCAGAAAAAATTGACTTAAAAGTATTAGACAGCAAAACTGCTTAATACGCTATTCGTCTGAAACGTGCCGAAACGCTAGGTTTCGGCACGTTTTTTATTGTCAAAAAAATCAAGGCAGTGTTAATCTTAGACCTAGGCGTGGATGCCCATTATTCAAAACAACAATTGCAAAATGAATTTGCAGCGTGATTTCAAAAACGTGATTTACAAAAATAAGAAACGCAGTGAGGGATAGACATGCGTGGTGTCGCAATCTTGGTCGTGACCAGTTTAATGTTGCTGGGATGTCATGGCAAAAAAAACGTGGTGCAACAAACGCAACCACCTAGTACCTTAAAAGTTTTAGATTTAGAACAAAAACCTGGTTTTGTAGAACAACACCGTTTGGGCATGATGACCATTGGTGGTTGGGTCAATCAAAAACTAGGGCAAAATTTTAAACCTGTTCAGGCACAACATGCCGATGCTGCCATCGTGTATTTATATCGTCCAGATTCTAAATGGAATAGACAGGAAATTGTCGCGGCTAGTATGTTTATCAACAAACATCGGATTCCAAGTTTATTGCACAATCATTATTACTGGGTTGAACTGGCACCAGGTGCGTATCGTCTGAGTGTGAGCCGTCCTTTGGGGGCATTACATTTCCAAAAACCGAAGTATTTGGATTTTCAGGTGCAGGCAGGGCAGTCGTATTTTATTAAGTATGATGAAGAAAACCTAAGTACTCGCAAAGAAGTTTCTGGGCCTTTAATGCTCATGCCTGCAAGTACGGCACAACAGGAAATTGCATTTACTCAACTAAAAACAGAAAGCTATAACTTTGTCGCGGAAGATCAAACCACAGGCAAGTTGCGTAAAAAGCCACAAAAAATCAAGCATGAAAAATATGACCCTGCAGAAGATGTACATTTAACCCAACCCTTTAAATTGTGGGATCCGAGAACGTGGTAAAGGCTTGTATCTTTATCTCGCGCATCGCTTTCATTCATTTCTAACACGCATAAAAAAGCACCCTAAATTTGGGTGCTTTTTGGTTTGGCTTATTGCTAAATTGGAATATTATTCTGCTGCTGCATCTACAACAGGAATTTTGCCAATTTTAGCTTGCCAGATTTTTGGTGCAATCGCGTGGATCGATGTACCGTTGACATCAACTGCAACAGACACAGGCATATCTTCCACTTTGAATTTGTAGATCGCTTCCATACCTAAGTCTTCAAAAGCAACCACTTCTGCTTCACGTACTGCTTTAGATACGAGGTAAGCTGCACCACCTACTGCCATGAGGTAAGTCGCTTTGTGGTCTTTGATCGCTTCAATGGCTGCAGGACCACGATCTGCCTTACCAATCATACCGAACAAACCAGTGTGTTCTAAGACTTGGCGGGTGAATTTGTCCATACGGGTTGCCGTTGTTGGACCTGCAGGGCCAACGACCTCATCACCAACAGGATCGACAGGGCCAACGTAGTAAATGAATTTGCCTTTTAAGTCGACTGGTAATTCTTCACCATTGTTGATCATGTCGACCATGCGCTTATGTGCAGCATCACGACCTGTGTAAATCGTACCGTTTAATAACAACGTATCGCCCGGCTGCCAAGAGTTCATTTCTTCTTGAGTAATGTTGTCTAAATCTACACGTTTAGATTTAGAAGAATCCCAAGTTACTTCTGGGTAGTCTTCAAGTTTAGGTGCTTGAATATGGGCTACACCTGAACCATCTAACTGGAAGTGTGCGTGACGAGTTGCAGCACAGTTTGGAATCATACCCACTGGTTTGCCTGCAGCGTGGCAAGGGTAGTCTTTAATTTTAATATCAAGAACCGTCGTTAAGCCGCCCAAACCTTGTGCGCCAATACCAAGAGCATTCACTTTCTCGAAGATCTCGATACGGAGTTCTTCCATTTTGTTTTGTGGACCGCGACGTAATAATTCGTCCATGTTGATTTCTTCCATAAGTGCTTCTTTTGCAAGCATCATGGCTTTTTCAGCAGTACCACCAATACCAATACCGAGCATACCCGGTGGACACCAGCCTGCACCCATAGTTGGAACAGTTTTAAGTACCCAATCTACAATTGAGTCAGATGGGTTCAACATCGCCAATTTAGATTTGTTTTCTGAACCGCCACCTTTGGCAGCAACTGTAATATCTACTTTGTTACCCGGAACGAGTTTGTAGTGAATTACTGCAGGGGTGTTGTCTTTGGTGTTTTTACGACCAAATGCAGGATCAGCCAATACCGATGCACGAAGTACGTTTGAGTTTTCTAGGTAACCTTGACGTACACCTTCGTTGATTGCATCGTCCAAGCTCATCGTTAAATCAAATTTAACGTCTAAACCCACTTCAAGGAATACGTTTACGATACCAGTATCTTGACAGATTGGACGATGACCTTCTGCACACATACGTGAGTTAATTAAGATCTGTGCAATCGCATCTTTCGCAGCTTTGTTTTCTTCACGATCATAAGCACGGCTCATCGCTTGGATGAAGTCTTGTGGATGATAGTAGGAAATGAACTGAAGCGCGTCTTTGATCGAAGTGATCAAGTCATCTTGCTTGATAATAGTTGTCATATCAAAAATCTCTTGAGCGGGCGGATAGCTAGCGGGCTAAATTATAAGATAAAATGCAGCGATTGTGGGCACTTTGATCAAGCTTTGGGCGAAAGTTTAATATCAGTCGTTAGCTTGAGAGAATTTGTGAAATATCCATAAAATTATGTCGTCAAAACGGGCCATGATTTTGCTGTTTTGTTGGTGCAAATTCAGCTATGTTCAAAGACTTCTTTGGAATGATGTTTGGGGTAAATATGAATGATCACACGCATTTAGCTGCTCAGATTATCCCCATTTATCAACGGCATGCAAAAGCGTGGACAGACTTGCGCGGTCAGTTGTTATATGAAAAAACTTGGCTGGATCGTTTTCTTGCTTATTTGCCTGCGCAGGCCAAAATATTAGATTTGGGCTGTGGTTCGGGGCGTCCTATTGCTGCATATCTATTACAGCATGGGCATCAACTTACAGGAGTAGATAGCGCAGACAGCATGCTGGAGATGGCACGTGAACATTTTCCTGAACAGTGCTGGATTGAAGCCGATATGCGCTCAGTGAACTTGAATCGGTGCTTTGATGGTATTTTGGCGTGGGATAGCTTTTTTCATTTAACGCCAAACGATCAGCGCTGCATGTTCGAGAAATTTGCGCAATGGTCTACCGCCAATACAGTTTTAATGTTTAGCAGTGGACCTGCTGCGGGTGAGGCGATTGGGGAAATGTTTGGTGAAGCACTTTATCACGCCAGTTTGTCGCAGGATGAATATCGGCAATTGTTAAAAGATTATGGCTTTAAAGTTGTGAAAATGCTCGCGGAAGATCAGGACTGTGCAGGGCATACGGTGTGGTTGGTGCAGAGGTTTTAAAAATAGATTGGATGGAGCTAATCAATTTTTGTAGTGATCTGTGAATCTACAGTGTGGAATAAAAAAACCACCCAATTTTTCAATCAGGTGGTTTGTAAAACTTAACTTTACGAATTATTGAGCTGCTTGTTGCTCTGCCTGAATCGCAGTCAATGCAATCGTGAACACAATGTCATCTACCAATGCACCACGTGACAAGTCATTCACTGGCTTGTTCAAGCCTTGTAGCATTGGGCCAACACTCACCACGTTAGCAGAACGCTGTACTGCTTTATACGTCGTGTTACCTGTGTTCAAGTCAGGGAAAATGAACACATTGGCGCGACCTGCAACTTGAGAGTTTGGTGCTTTAGAGCGACCAACACTTTCAACCGATGCTGCATCGTACTGTAATGGGCCATCAATCAGTAAGTCAGGACGACGTTGTTTCGCAATTTCAGTCGCTTTCGCTACTTTTTCTACGTCAGCACCTGCACCCGAAGTACCAGTTGAGTAAGAAATCATGGCAATACGTGGGTCAATACCAAACGCTTTTGCAGAGTCAGCAGATTGAATCGCAATTTCAGCCAATTGTTCAGCATCTGGGTCTGGGTTAATCGCACAGTCACCGTACACATATACTTCATCTGGTAACAGCATAAAGAATACTGAAGATACCAATGAATAATCAGGTGCAGTTTTAATGAGCTGGAATGCGGGACGAACTGTATTGGCTGTAGTATGCACAGCACCAGACACCAAACCATCAACCTGATCAAGTGCTAACATCATCGTACCTAATACGACAGTGTCTTGCAGCTGTTCACGTGCTTGATCGTCAGTAAGTTTGCCTTTACGCATCGCAACCATTTTTTCGACATAGTTTTCACGAATCAAGTCAGGATCAATGATTTCTAAGTCGTGTGGAAGCTCAATACCGCGTGCTTTGGCAACATCGACTACCGCTTCTGGTTTTGCCAATAATACGCAGTGGGCAATACCACGTGATTGACAAATCGCTGCAGCTTGAACGGTACGTGGCTCATCACCCTCTGGAAGCACGATACGTTTTTTCGCTGCAATAGATTTTTGCACCAATTCATGGCGGAACGCAGAAGGCGATAAACGTGGTTTATGCGTATCGCTGATTAATTGGGTTAACCATTCTGCATTGATGTGACTGGCCACAAAGCGGGTAACTTGTTCTGCACGCTCAGTATCATCTACAGGAATTTCGTTGCTCAGGTTTAATAACTGTTGTGCAGTTTCAAAGGTGCTCAATTTAGTATGTAAAATTGGCAAGCCATTTTTCATTGCTGCTTGGCAGAACTCTAAAGCTTGTGCGCTTGGTGCTTGATGTTCAGTTAACACCAAACCTGCAAGTGGAATACCATTGCTGCTGGCTAAGCTACTGGCAAGCAATACATCGACACGGTCAGAACCACTGATAATCAGCTCGCCTGCAACGAATTTATGCATTTCGTGTTCAATATTCGATGCAATTAAGCTGCTGTGTAATACACGGCGCTGCGCTGCTTCACCTTGGTTAATCCATTCTGCAGAAATGTGTGCAGCCAAGTCCGACATGCGTGGCACACTTAAAGTATTGCTGAATGGCACCAAGCCAATCACTGGCATGCAATCTTTACCAATCATTGGATGTGTAGTTTGAATTTTGCTGACAAACTGGTTGGTGTCGCTAATTAAACGTAAGTTTGGATCAAGCGTAACAGGAATTTGTGCAGAATCTTCTGGTAAACCTTTGGTACGCATAAACAATACGCCCGCAGTACGCTCACAAGTTGCACCACCAAAGAAACGTAATTGATTGTCTACTTTTGACGCTGTTTTAACAGCATTGTTGATGTCGGCATTGCTGACAATAATGACTTTTGCATCAAGTGCTTTAGCCAAATTTGCATTCAATTCAGTTGCAAATGGATCACGTCCGTTTGGCAACACGCCTTCTACAATAATGATATCGTGATGTTTAGAAATTTCACGATGTAAACGAACTGCATCTTCAAGCAATTCGTCATTTTCATCATTTTTTAAACGCTCAGTCAGCGCAGTATAAGAAATCGGCTCAACTGTTTCATGCTTGAACAGGTGACGATACAACGCAGTTGTGCGGTCTGCTTCAGGTTGTAATTCTTGTGAAAAAGGCTTTAAGAAACCTGCTTTTACGCCTTGGCATTCCAAAGCGTAAATTAAACCTAAACATGCTGATGTTAAACCAACACCAATTTCTGTAGGAACCAAAAGTATTGTTTTCATAATTTTTTCTAAATCGTAAAGGGACTGATTGAAAGTGGCTGAGCACTACGATTGCTTAAGCAATCGCAGCGTCACATTCAGACTTTTTTGCAGCTGACTTTAGCTCCTCTGCAACTTGCGCAGTTTCTTTCGCAATACGGCCTTCTTCGTCAGTTGGTACAACCCAAATTTGTGGGCCTGTACCAGCATCGATACGACCTTCAGTACCACGTTTTAGGTTGTCGTTACGCTCTTTGCTGAAGTTGAAACCGAAGTGTGGTAAGTAAGATACTGTTTTTTCACGGATATAAGCAGAGTTTTCGCCAATACCACCAGTGAAGAACAAGCCGTCTAAGCGTGGTAAACCACAGCTAAGCGCAGCTAAAGATTTAGCTAAACGGTAGCAGAATACTTCAATGGCAAGCGTTGCATCTTCATTGCCTTGTTCAGATGCTTCAATTAAAGTACGCATGTCGTTCGATAAACCTGACAAGCCGAGTAAACCACTTTGGCTATTCAGCATTTTGTCAATTTTGTAGATGTCCCAACCCAAGTTGCTTGCAAGGAAGCTGTGTAAGCTTGGATCTACATCACCACTACGGGTACCCATCACCAAACCTTCAAGTGGGGTTAAGCCCATAGAAGTATCTACACTTTGACCATTCCAGATCGCACAAGTTGAGCTACCGTTACCCAAGTGAGCTGTTAACCAGCCACCTTGTTTAAAGCTGCCAGCCAATTCTGAACCACGCTCTGAAACATAAGCATGGCTTGTACCGTGGAAGCCATAACGACGTACGTTGTGGTCGGTATATAAGAATTTAGGTACTGCGTAACGGTAAGCGTGTGCAGGCATAGTTTGGTGGAATGCAGTATCAAATACAGCCACTTGCGGAAGCTCTGGGAACAAACGCATCGTTGCTTCAATACCCACCAAGTGTGCTGGGTTATGTAACGGAGCAAGCGGAGTTGCTTCACGAATACGTTGAACAATTTCTTCTGTTAATAATTCTGCTTTGGTCAAAGTACCGCCGTGTACAACGCGGTGACCAATGGCTTGAGGCTTATATTGAGATAAGCGACCAAGAATAGTTTCCAATGCTTTTTCATGGTCAGCATGTGGAATAGAAAGTTCGAGCGGCTCACCACCTGCGGTAATGCCTTTAATGCGCGCATCAGCAGAACCTAGATTTTCTGCCAAACCAAAGATACGATCTCCAACGCTTTCAGATACAAGCGCATATTTGATAGAAGAAGATCCGCAGTTAATCACTAATACTGATGTAGTCACTTTTATGTACCCGAATTCTAATTGAAGTTATCCCTAGTCAATCAAGCTGCATTGCAAGATATGGCAAACGGCAATCTATTGTGTTGCAATCTTGATCATTACGTATGTTTTATCATGGGTTTTTTATTGCTCCTAGATAGACTTTAGGAGATTAGACTTAAGCATTATCGACCATGAAATCAGAAATAATTAAAATTTATCAGCCCGAAACTTTCATTTTTTCATGAAATGATGGTCTAAAATTTCTGCTTAATTCCTGTTGTATTCTCTTAACATAGCACACTTCATTCTGCAGGCGAGTGGCAAACTGTTTTAAATTATTTCCTCAATCTTTGTCGGTTTATTTTGATTTGGCAGCGTATTTAATTTCCGACCAACGGACAATCACATAAGCAATCAGTGCCACCATAAAAAACACCAACATCATCCACGCCAAGCCTTGTAAGGTTTCAATAATGGTGCGGTAAATTTCCAATACCCAGCGTTCTTGCGTCAGTTCAATCACAATTCTTTTGTCATTTTCGGCATAGGTGAGTGGGGTAATGTATTTTTCCATATCGTAAATACGAATGCCTGAAGATGTGCCGACCACCATGCCTGCAAATTTGGTGTACTTTGCCCATGCTTCATGAATTGGGTCGTGGATGATACGCGCCAAAATTGCATTGATGGAGCTGGAAAACAGACGCATGACAATGAACGACACCAACAGTGCTAAAGCAAAGGTACTAATAATCAAATAATAAAACATAAGCATCGCCACTCTTTTTGATGATTTTTCTAATCTTGATGGTGTTTTTATTTTAAGTGAGCGTGAGGCAGAAATGTGTAGTGGAACTGTGTCTTAAAACAATGTCTAAAAAATAGAAGGGAATAATGTTCAGCTTCCTGTGAAACTGAACATTATATTTGGATATTGCAAAATTACAGATGGATTTTATTGGCGGATTTGACCATCGCCAAACACGATCCATTTTTGTGAGGTTAAACCTTCCAAACCGACAGGGCCACGGGTATGAATTTTATCGGTAGAGATTCCAATTTCAGCACCTAAACCATATTCAAAACCATCAGCAAAGCGTGTAGAAGCGTTAATCATGACTGAACTAGAATCTACCGCAGCCAAGAATTGACGCGCCAAACTAAAGTTTTCAGTAATAATGGCATCAGTATGATGTGAACCATATTTATTGATATGTTCAATTGCCTCATCAATTCCTGAAACCACTTTAACTGCCAAAATTGGGCCTAAATATTCGGTGTACCAATCTTCTTCGGTTGCTGTTTTAACACTTGTACCCAAAATCTTTTGGGTTGCAGGACAGCCGCGTAATTCGACTTGTTTTTCTGCATATAGCTCGGCAATACGTGGCAAGAATTGTGCGGCAACAGCCTCATCGACCAACAATGTTTCCATGGCATTACAGACGCCATAACGGTGAGTTTTTGCATTCAGGGCAATAGGCAGGGCTTTTTGTAAATCGGCCTGTGCTTCTACAAATACGTGACAGTTACCATCCAAATGTTTAATCACTGGAATACGCGCTTCATTGCTGATGCGTTCAATCAGACTTTTACCGCCACGTGGCACAATTACATCTACATATTCAGACATGGTAATTAATTGCCCAACGGCAGCACGGTTTGAGGTGTTAATCACTTGCACCGATGTTTCTGGCAAGCCTGATGCTTTTAAGCCGTGTTGAATCGCGGCAGCAATCGCTTGGTTAGATTCCAGTGCTTCAGAACCACCACGTAAAATAATCGCATTGCCTGATTTTAATGCCAAAGACGCAGCTTCAAGGGTTACGTTTGGACGTGATTCGTAAATCATGCCCACCACACCTAGCGGTACACGCATTTTGCCCAATTGAATACCAGATGGACGGTAAGCCATATCGGTAATTTCACCAATTGGATCCATGAGACCAATCACATCTTTCAGACCTTGTAACATGCCTTTAAAGCGTGCGGGATTAAGTTCTAAGCGATCAAGCAGTGCGCTATCCAAGTTGTTGTTACGACCTTTGGTCATATCAATTTGGTTGGCAGCTAAAATAGCGGACTCGCTATTTTCCAATGCCGTATAAATAGCCGATAACGCATTGTTTTTAGATTGGGTAGAAGCGCTTGCTAAGACACGAGAGGCTTGGCGTGCTTGTTGTCCTACCGTTTGCATATATTGTTCAATAGACTCTTGCATAGCGGTTTGATCACTTAGAAATTTCAACTCGATATTAACAGTCTGTGCCTGCACAATGAAGCGTCTCAGCGGAAAATCGACTAAATTGTTCAATCTTTTCATATTTTTCAATGCTTTCATCACAAAAATTAATATTTTGAAATGCTTTATGATTTAAAAGTAGATGAGCGGTCATAGAAAATGTTGCGTATAAAATCAGCACCTGTATAGAATGATGCGATAACGACATTGATGTCATTCACAACAATAAGCAGGATGCCCCTTTAATTCAGATAAGTGGGTAATCGTTCAATGACGAACACTTGCACAATAAAAATAAAATGCGCATGGAGGTAAGGAATATGAATTCCATGATCCAGATGGACACGGATGTACAGGACGCAAGTTCGCATGTCTGTTTTTTTGATATTTACGATAAACACAGCTTTAAACAACCCGCTCGTACCACTTGGATCAACGGCTGGAAAGTGGAATACATGGCAATTGCTCAGCCAGAAACCGCACATTTAACTCCAATTGTGATTATTGGTGGTGCATTCCAAAACTTTAATTCATATAAATATTGTGTCGAGCAGCTTTTTCGTGCAGGGCCAATCATTTTAATTGATATGCCATCTATGGGCGCCAATCAGCAAATGACCAATGTGGAAACAGGTGAGTCGGCAGGAACGCTAGAACTGCATGATTTAGGTCAGATGTTGGGTGATTGGCTGGATATTGTCGGCTTAGATAAAGTATCCGTCATGGGCATGTCATTGGGTTCGGTGGTGGCATCGTGTCTAGCAGATCAGCGTCCTGAATTGATTGATCGCATGATTTTAATGGGGGTTATGCAAAAGACCCGTAAAAGTTGGCGCATGTTGCTTGAAGAATCACTGCATTTAATGAAAGAGCAGCGCATGGATGAATTTGGTCAGGCGGTGATTTTATACTTGGTCAATCATGCCAAAATGGAACAAACTCGTATGTCACCGACTGCAAAGCGTTTGTTTTACCGACAAATGGCCGACTTTACCGCTACAGAGCAAGATCGCTACGATGTGAACTGCAACCGTTTATTGCGGTTAACCAATGTGCCTATTCCGCAATGTAAGGTTTTGGTGGCGTGTGGGCAATATGACAGTTTTACCTTGCCGCATGAAAATGCCAATTTTGCCTTACAGTGCCCGAACATGGAATTTGCCATGATTGCCAATGCAGATCATGTGCCGCAATTACAGCGCCGTAAAGAAACCATGAATTTATTTGCGACCTTTTTAAGCGATGAATCTATTCAGGACTTAGATGGCATTATTCCAATGACACGTGCGCAACTATTGACGATGGAACGCCGTGGAGAAGCGCGTATTCGGGTGCAAAATCCGCAAAGTCATTTGCAGTATCGTCATTCTGATTTGAAAATTGCCACGCACATTGTCGATTTAAACTTCTTTGGTGTATTGCTTGATTTTGAAAATGCTGCGTTGGCGGCACAAGCAGCACAGTTTGAACGAGATATGGCCTTAGAATTACAGGATGAGGAAGGCAGTTTTAGCATTGAATGTTTAATTTTTGAAAGCCAAGGGCAGCAACTACGCGCATTATTTAAGCATGGTAGTTTTGAGGTGGCAGAGCGTTTGTTGCGTTATGTGGAACGTCAAAAAGCGGCTGCACAAAATTTGGAATATGCCCGTTAGTAGATAAAATCAGTGCTTGGTTTAAAATTATCCAAAGAAAATAGAATCAAAATAGCGTGTTAAACCACGCTATTTTTTTTGTAGGCATGAACCATCCAGACTAAATCGCCTAAATGTTCTGCGGTTGTTTTTTCTAAAGAGCTGTTGGAAAAATACAGTTGTGGTTGTTGTAGCTGCACTTGCTCAAAACCTGCATTTTGAAAAAACTGAGTTAATTCCTGCGGAGATTGAAAGTGAAAGGTGAAAGCACTGCGTGACATAAATTTCAATAATCGGCTGCAGTTCCAAATAAAATTGGCGAGCTTGTTTTTGACGGGTTCAGGGTAAATATCGGTTAAATAATGCAGTTCTGGAAAGTCTTGGGTGTAGTTACACATGCCATTTAACAGCTGTTGTAGCATGTCTTTGCTGAAGTAGTTAATTAAACCTTCACTAATAATTACTAAGGGCTGCGAGTGATCAAAATATTCAAAGGCCTGTTGAAAGGATTCACTAAAAATATCGGCGGTGAGAACTTCAGGTGCGTCGTGGTCAATTTGTCGTAACGCTTGAGTTTTAATTTGCGCCATATCAGGCAAATCCAGTTCACGGTAATTCAGTTCAGGATATTTTTGTCGAAAGTTCCAGCTGCGTGGTGACAGCCCAGATGCAATTTCGAGCACTTGTAATTGCGGATGTTGCTGAATCAGTGCGGTTAAGTGTGCATCAATCATTTGGTGACGTTGTTTGAGGGTGCTGCGCATACTGCCGCCCACATGACGTTCTGCCCAGTTTTCTAAAGGATGTACCAATTTGGCTAAAAACTTGCCTTTTCGGGTCGCAAATACAGGATGTGAAATCCCCCTTTGATACCAGATATATCCCGTATAATGTGCGGTAAAAGAAATATGCCGATGTTTGGACAATGCAGTCGTGTCTGAGCGAGTTGGCTTGGCATCCGAGTTGTGCATTTCAGTCCTTTTTTCTGTCGTGATTTTGCTGTTCAGCAATGTTTTTGTCATTTTCGTATAGACCTTAATTGTTTGTATGGTGGTCGTTGTCTTTTTAGGCATGCTTTGACACTCAAGCTGCGGTGTCAGGCATATACTCAAAATAGAATAAGTTTATCATAATCAAAAAGGAATAAGCTGTCGTGTTCCTTTGTCGTATAAATGCTGTGAAAAAGTGAAGGCGTATAGGGTCTGTTGACATTTCATAAATGGCTTGCGCTGTAGGCTAAAACTGAGCAGATCAGGCATAAAACGCAGGGAATAGTGGACCTATTTTCAAGTTCCATAACGCAATCTGAGAAAGTTTTAGCCACAGCCTTTCAGGACGAGCATATTTTTTGCTGCTATTGCGTTATGTGCCAGTCATTTAGAATGACTAAATTTCCTGTCCCATGCCTTATATCAGCTAAAAAATCTTGCGAGATATATCTCTCACGTCGCAAACATAGACGAATTGTCAACAGACCCTAGTTAGTTTGTGGTGATCTCAAGTCGCAGCGTTTTTAGTGGTACTTGAATAATTGGTCGGGTCGTGACTAGTTTGTGCTGCCAGTAGCGCGGCACTTTGTTCTTTAAATACCAAGATACGATCACGGACGCTTCGCCATTCATCACCCAAGTCTAAAACTTCAGCAATGCTAAACTCTGCACTAAGCTCAGGGATTTTACCGCGCATGCGTTCTAAACGTGCCTGATTCGGCAAGGGTAAATCGGCAATCGCATTTAAAGCCAATCGTTGTGCAGCACGGTTGTTGCAGACCAATCCCATGTCACAGCCTGCAAGCAAAGCTGCATGAATACGTGCATCGGCATCGCCTGCTACACAAGCCGCCTGCATGCTTAAATCATCCGAAAAGAGTACACCATCATAGCCCAAGTCTTTGCGAAGCACTTGCTGTAACCAAAACTCAGAAAAACCTGCAGGGTTCGGATCGACCTGATCATAAATGACATGCGCAGGCATGAGCGCATCCAGTTGATTTTGCAGTTGGATAAAGGTTTGCATATCCTGTTGTTGAATTTCGGCAAAAGAACGTGAATCTATCGCGGCAGCAACGTGAGAGTCTGCTTTAACCGATCCATGTCCAGGAAAGTGTTTGCCTGTGGTTGCCATTCCTGCACGATGCATTCCACGTAAAAAAGCATCTGCCAAAGCAATAATATCGACAGGACGCGCAGCAAAAGCACGATCTCCAATGACATCACTGATGTCATTTAAATCTAAAACGGGTGCAAAACTAAAATCAATGCCTACGGCTAATACTTCGGTGGCCATCAACCAGCCACATTCTTCGGCTAAATCTAAGGCACGTTCAGGTTCGTTTTGGTATAACTCGCCAAATCTACCCATAGCAGGTAATAGGGTAAAACCTTGTTTTAAGCGTTGTACGCGTCCGCCTTCTTGATCGACTGCAATTAAAATATCAGGGCGCACCTGACGCATGTGGTCGGTCAAGGCGCGTACTTGCGCAGGAGATTGGATATTTCGGGCAAATAAAATGACTCCACCGACTTGCGGAGCGCTTAATAGTTCAATATCTTCTTGAGTAAGTTCTGTGCCAGCGATGTCGAGCATCAATGCGCCAATCATATTGGGTGTCCGTATTCGATTTTTATCAATAAAAAAACAATACCTGAATTCTGCAATGATTTGCTACATTTTGACAGCACAGATTATGATAAAACTACACGACAGACCCAAATTAAGTTGTATAAGATTTTGAATCTGCTCAATTCATTGTGAAAAGCAGAGATTGGTCAAAAACCAAGGACGTAAATATTTTTATGAAACTTCAAACCATCGCTTGTGCGGTTGCAATAGCAACTGGCGGTTTTTTCTTTTCTCACGCCATTAACGAGGCAATTGCAGCCAATAATACCGCTGTCGTTGCTAACAGTATTGTGCCGACGCAGGAACAAGCTTTGGTTTCGCGTCAATTGGCGACCTTGGTCGATCGTCAGCATTATTTAAATCAGCGTTTAGATGCCGCAACGTCGCAGCGCATTTTTGATTTTTATATCGACAGTTTAGACCCAGACCATACTTTGTTTTTGGCTAAAGAAGTTGAGCAATACCGCAAACAATATGCAGCAACATTTGGCGCTTCATTAAAAGCAGGCAATTTGGCGGGGCCGTATCAAATTCATGCACAGTATCGTGAACGCTTAAAACAGTTTTATCATTTCATGTTGGCAGAGCTGAAAAAACCACAAAATTTAAAACAGCCAAATGTTACGATTGAGACAGATCGGGAAAAAGCACCATTCTTTAATACTGAAGCAGAAATGCGTACACATTGGCAAAAAATGCTGGTGTCGCAGCTCATTAACCTGACCATTAGCAAAGAAGAAGAATTGGCAAAACAAAAAGCCATTAAAGATAACCCTGAATTGACCAATGGTCAGGATTTGGCAAGTCCAGAAGATTTGACTCCAGTGCAGACTTTAACCAAGCGTTATACCCGCCAGTTAGAGCGAATGGATCGTTTAAAGAGCGATGACGTGCTGGATAAAACTTTGAATGCGATGATGCTGACTTATGATCCGCACAGCAATTATTTCCCACCTGTTGATGCGATGGAGCTGAATCGTCAAACGACTTTGCAGCTTGAAGGGATTGGGGTGTCGATTCGTCCTGAACGAGGCAATGAAGACTACACTAAAATTGAAACCATTGTTGAAGGTGGCCCTGCCAGTAAAACAGGGCAGGTGAAATCGGGTGACCGCATTATTGGTGTGGCGCAAGATGGCGAAAAAATGGTGGATGTTGTGGGTTGGCCGAGCAATGAAATTGTGGGGCTGATTCGCGGTAAACGTGGCACCAAAGTCACTGTGCGTTTGTTGGGTGCGGGTGCGGCGATGAATCAGGCGCGTAATGTGACCATTGTGCGTGATGTGATTCAGGAAGAAGATGCGGGAGTTCGCTCACGAACGATTGACATCAAACGTGATGGTCAAACTTATACCTATGGTGTGATTGAAATTCCATCGTTTTATTTGAATTACCGTGCGCGTCGTGCAGGTAATGAATATCGCTCGGTGTCGGAGGATACCAACAATGCCCTGAAAAGTTTGGCGGCCAAAAATGTCGCAGGGATTATTGTCGATTTGCGTAACAACCCTGGCGGTTCATTGGAAGAAGTGGCACGTATGCTTGGGCAAGTAATCAAATCAGGCCCTGTGGTGCAAATTCGTGATGGCAATGGCAACGTGAGCGTATTTGAAGATGACGATGGTGGTGCACAGACTTATGCAGGCCCATTGGCAGTGATGATTAACCTTGCTTCTGCTTCGGCCAGTGAAATTTACTCTGCTGCAATTCAGGACTATCAGCGCGGGATTGTGATTGGTAGCACCACCACAGGTAAAGGTACAGCGCAGGTACAACTAGACACCTTAGCTTATGGGCAGGCGACCTTAACTCAACGTAAGTTCTACCGTATTACAGGTGGAAGTACCCAAAACAAAGGTGTGATTCCAGATATTAAACTGGTGGATATTTACAATGAGGAGTTTGGTGAGCGTAAAGCTAAAAATGCCTTGAAGTGGGATACCATTCCAACTGCGCCATTTAAGCGTGAAGGTTCAGTACAGCCGTACATCACCAAGTTGGGTCAATTGTCACAGCAACGTGTCACGCTTGATCCACAATTTCAATATTTGGAACAACGTAAGCAAATTGCCAAACAAACTGAAGATCGCAAAAGCATTGTGTTAGATATTGAACAACGCAGAGCAGAGTTGTTAGCTTTGGAGCAACAAACGCTGACTGCGGAAAACAAACGCCGTCAGGAAACAGGTTTGAAACCATTTGCTAATTGGGAAAGCTATCAGGCATCTATTGATGCTTTGGCAGAAGCGCGTGCCAAAATGAAAGCGGCACAACGCCCTGCTTTACCTGAGGAAGAAGCTTTTGTGATTGAAGCAGCGCAGGTGTTGCAAGACTATGCCATGTTACAAAAAGGTGTTTCTGAGCCGAATCAACCTTAAAACAATGTTAGAATCTTAATCAAATAGAACCAGCAGCGAAAAGTTGCTGGTTTTTTTCATCCTAAAGCGAAAAGTAAAGTGACAAGATGCATATAGCTTTGAGTCAGACAGCTATTTTTAGCAGTTTTGAATTGCCATTATTTCATGATGACATATTATATATTTGACTATTGACCAAAGCGGAATAGTATTAGACTCTTAAGTCAATGCAGTCTTTGCTAGATCAATCCGTCGTTCAGGTTGCTTTTTAGTTATTATTTATAAGAGAGTGTGAGATTGAGTAGCCGAAAAACAATAAAATATGACAGAGATGGATACATCTAATGATGCATGTACATTATGATCTGAGCTTGGTAATTGGCTCGGTAGCAATCTCAGTATTGGCCTGCTATTTTGCAGTGTCTGTTGGGCAAATGCTTTTTCAAAATGTACAACAACAACTAAAAAAAATTGCATTAATCATGAGTGGTTTGCTGCTGGGTGCGGCAGTGTGGAGTATGCATTTTGTGGGCATGTTGGCATGCCAGTTACCTGCACCGTATCAATTTGATCTTAGCTTTACGACCCTATCTTTTGTTATTGCATTTATCGCCTCTACGTTTGCGGTTTGGCTGACCACGCAATCGACCTTGCCTGTGGCGCGTTTGATCCTGAGCGGCATTTTAATGGGGTTGGGTATTTCAGGCATGCACTATACGGGCATGATGGGAATTCAGGTAGAAGGCTACCGTAGTTATTATGATCCTACCATTGTTTTGCTGTCTGTATTAGTGGCCATTGGCGGTGCAATACTTACCTTTTGGTTTATGTTTCATTCCAAGTGCAGAATGGGGCGTCAGGCACAATATAAAATTTTCATTGCGGTGCTCATGAGTCTGAGCATTGTTGCCATGCACTATATAGGCATGGAAGCACTGCATTTTTACTCTACAGCAGATTTGCCTCAATCAGGGCACTTCCAGATCGGGCAAGGGCCAGCTCTGTTGGTGGTTATTTTAGTGACCAGTCTGATTTTTGCTGCTGCGGTGGGCGTATCTCTGCTGGAGCTGCGCTTAGAAGAAAAAAGCAGACAATTGTCTTTAGCCAACCGTGAATTGGCCAATCAGGCAGTCAAAGATAACCTGACCAAATTGCCCAACCGTTTATATTTAGCCGAATATGCACAATTGCTTTTTTCTGAACATCGGCAAAAAAATACTAAAATTGCGTTTTTGTATATCGACTTAGACCGCTTTAAAGCGGTGAATGACGTATTTGGACACCATGTTGGCGATCAATTGCTGATTCAGTTGTCTAAACGTGTGCAATCCCACTTGGGCGAAAATACCCAGTTATTAAGAATTGGTGGCGATGAATTTCTTTTGGTGATTGAACATACCGATATCGCAGAAGCCACGCTCATTTCTGAAAAAATATTAGAACTGATTCAGCAAAGTTTCTTAATTGCAGGCAAGGTCATTAATATTTCAGGCAGTATTGGCATTGCGATGTATCCAGAGCATGGCACCAATTTGCAAGATATTTTAATGAATGCTGATGCGGCGATGCTGACCTCTAAATATCAGGGGCGTAACACCAGTTCGGTATTTAATTATGATCTGGAGTTACTTGAGGCCAAAAGCCAAAGTAAGTTGATTAATGATTTATATAAAGCGGTTGAACAACAACAATTTGCGTTGTTCTATCAGCCAAAGTTTAAAGCCACTGACCATAAAATTTGTGGCGTAGAAGCTTTAATTCGTTGGTATCACCCTGTACATGGCTTACTTACCCCAAATATGTTTATTAAAGGAGCTGAAAAGACGGGGTTGATTATTCAAATTGGCTATTGGACGTTAGAGGAAGCCTTTAAACAAATTCAAATTTGGGAAAGATCAGGTGCACCGTTATTTCCTGTGGCTGTGAATTTATCGGCAGTGCAGTTTGAACATAAACACTTATTTTCGACGTTAGAAAACTTGTTTAAACGCTATGAGATTCAACCCCATCACCTGATGATTGAAGTGACTGAAAGTACAGCAATGCATCATATTGAATCGAGTATTCGTAGTTTTGAGCGTTTGCGTCAAATGGGGATTCAATTTGCGATTGATGATTTTGGTACAGGACATTCGAGTTTCTTGTATTTGAAAAAATTGCCAGTCGATGAGTTGAAAATTGACCGTGCTTTTATTTTAGATTTGTGTTTGGACAGCAAAGAAGAATTAATTTTAGAAAGTATTATTCAGTTAGCCATTAAACTGGGTTTAACTGTGACCGCTGAAGGGGTGGAAATGCCATTGCAAGCTGAGATTTTAACCCGTTTAGGCTGTCAGCAGTTGCAAGGTTATTTATTAGGCTTACCTATGGATGTTGAGCGTTTAGAAGAGTTGTTTAAACATTCGGCTTAAGTTAGTGGCATATAAAAATGATCACTGACATGAACATGAAATCAGCTATTATCAAAAACAGATGATTGAAGATTTTTATGAATATATGCAGTTGATAGGTGGTAAAGTTGTTTTGAAAAATGAGTTTATACGGTAATTTCTTTTATTTTTTAATAAGTTTATAAATATTAGTGTTTTGATGAATAATTCTGGTGCGCACTGAGGGAATATGAAATACCAACCGCCTTATACTATCACCTCAAAAATCATTCATTTGATTGCTCAGATCAGTGAGAATATAGGGCGTTTGACTGTTTTAGAAGAAATCCAAGAAAATTTAAAACTTAGAAAAGCTAATCGTATTCGTACCATTCAAGGTTCACTTGCGATTGAAGGTAACACGCTTAGCACTGAGCAAATCACGGCAATCCTTAATGGTAAAACAGTAATTGCACCTCCAAAAGAAGTACAGGAAGTGCGTAACGCTATCAAAGCCTATGAAGCATTTCAGCAGTGGCAACCGAGCCAAGAAGCAGACCTATTACAAGCACATCAAGTTTTGATGACAGGCTTGATTGATGAAGTCGGTCAATATCGTCATGGTGGTGTCGGTGTAATGTCAGGTGATCGTGTGGTGCATATGGCGCCACCTGCGAATCAGATCAATCGTCTTATGGCTGATCTACTTGGTTGGTTGAATGATAGTGATGTGCATCCACTCATTCAAAGTTCAGTATTCCATTATGAGTTTGAGTTTATTCATCCATTCGCAGACGGTAATAGACGTATGGGGCGATTATGGCAAACATTGATTCTTAGTCAATGGAATCCAATCTTTGCCAATATTCCTGTGGAAAGCTTGATCTATCAAAATCAACAAGCTTATTACGAAGCCTTACAAGCAAGCACTGATCGGACGGATTCAGCACCATTTATAGAATTTATTTTGCAAATGATTTTGGATGCAATCTTGAGTTCTAATGAAACCGCTCAAGCTAGCGATCATGCTACCGCTCAAGCTAGCGTACAAGTGAACGACCAAGTCCAACGTTTAATTTCAGTGATGGAACAAGGTGAATATAGCTTGGCTGAGTTAATGCAGTTGTTAGGTTTAACTCATAGCGCAACATTCCAAAAGAATTATCTGAATCCTGCCATAGAATTAGTTTTGATTGAGCGTACGATTCCAGAAAAACCGAAAAGCCCAAAGCAAAAGTATAGATTGAAAAAATAACTATATTCTCAGTTATGGATAAATTAGAACATATCAACAATCAATAAAATTTGATTCAAATCTGCTACAATTACGCCAATTTTTCATATTGATCATTTTGATCTTATACACTGCGGTTCTGCAGTAGGTGTCTTGCATGAGTTTTAAAGATGAGTTAGCGGCGCAGGTCGCACAGCGACGTACTTTCGCGATTATTTCCCACCCCGATGCTGGTAAAACCACCATGACAGAAAAACTGCTGTTATGGGGACAAGCCATTCAAGTGGCAGGGATGGTAAAAAGCCGTAAGTCAGATCGTGGCGCAACATCTGACTGGATGGAAATGGAAAAAGAACGTGGTATTTCCATTACAACTTCGGTGATGCAATTCCCGTATAAAGACAAAATGATTAACCTGCTCGATACCCCAGGGCACGAAGATTTCTCTGAAGATACTTACCGCACTCTAACTGCGGTGGACTCTGCACTGATGGTGATTGATGGTGCGAAAGGTGTCGAAGACCGTACCATTAAATTAATGGATGTGTGTCGTATGCGTGACACACCCATCATTTCATTCGTCAACAAAATGGACCGCGAAATTCGTGAACCATTAGAGTTGTTGGATGAAATTGAAAATGTCCTCAAAATTAAGTGTGTGCCAATCACTTGGCCAATGGGTACAGGGCGTGATTTCGCAGGGGTGTTTAACCTCATCGAAGAAAAGTTTTATGTGTACAAATCAGGTTTTGGTTCAACCATTCCTGAAATTGAAGTACGTGATGGCTATAACCATGCAGATTTACGTGAAAAAGTAGGTGAATTGGCATGGGCGGCATTTGAAGAATCACTTGAGTTGGTACAAATGGCGAATGAGCCTTTAGACCGTGAAGAGTTTTTAGCGGGTCGTCAAACACCAGTGCTATTTGGTACTGCTTTGGGTAACTTCGGTGTAGATCATGTATTGAATGCATTCAGTGAATATGCGCCGCCGCCAAAAGCACATCCAACGCAAGACCGTATTGTAGAAGCCAATGAAGAAGGCTTTAGTGGTTTTGTTTTTAAAATTCAGGCCAATATGGATCCGAAGCACCGTGACCGTATTGCTTTCATGCGAATCTGTTCAGGCAAGTATGAAAAAGGCTTAAAAATGAAGCATGTGCGTATTGATAAAGATGTACGTATCAGTGATGCCTTGACCTTCTTGGCAGGTGACCGTCAGCACCTCGAAGAAGCTTGGCCGGGCGACATTATTGGTCTACATAACCACGGGACGATTCAAATTGGCGATACCTTCACTTCGGGTGAAAAGTTGCAATTTACAGGGATTCCGCACTTCGCACCTGAAATGTTCCGTCGTGTACGCTTGAAAGACCCATTGAAGTCAAAACAGCTGCAAAAAGGTCTTAAAGAGCTTTCAGAAGAAGGTGCAACGCAAGTCTTTATGCCACAAAACAGCAATGATTTAATCGTAGGTGCTGTTGGTGTGCTGCAGTTTGAAGTCGTCGCCTATCGCCTGAAAGAAGAATACAAAGTCGATTGTATTTACGAGCCTGTCAGCATCAACACGGTACGTTGGGTGTCTTGTGCTGATGAGAAAAAATTTAACGAGTTTAAGAAAAAAGCCCACGATCAGTTGTCTGTCGATGGTGGTGGTCACTTAACTTATCTCGCGCCAAGTCGTGTGAATTTACAGTTAATGCAAGAGCGTTACCCTGACATTGAGTTTAGAAATACACGCGAGCACTAAGCCTCAGGTTGATGATGCTTAATCTGGCAGATGCAATCAGCGTAGCGCAGATGAATGTTCGGCATGCCTAAAAGTTTCAAAATTAAAACAGCTTCTTTAGGAAGCTGTTTTATTATGGGGGCGGTAAAAGATTAAAGATTATTTTTGATAAATGAATTGGGGAAATCATGCAGCAAAAATCGGTTTATCTGGGTGCAATTTTGAGCGGGATGGTTTTGCTTAGCGCCTGTGACTCATCTAAACAAGATCAAAACTCAGATGAGCAAACGTCTATTTTTCAGAAAGATCAAGCAGATGTTTTGCCGTATTTGAATATCAAACAACAGGCGGCAGAAATTGCCTTACCTTTTTGTGAAAATAAAAACTGCATTGAATTAGAAGTACAAACTTTAAATACCCAAGATACATGGCTCAACAGTTGGATTGCAAAAAATCAGGCCATGGTGATTCAAGACCAAATTGGCTTAAAACAAAACATGAATTTGCAGCAAGCCGTAGATGCCTATGTGAAAAAATCCGATGCTTGGCAGGCACAATTAGATCAAAATAAAGCTTATGAATTGGCGATGTACACCCGTATGGCATATCAACGCAATCAATATGTTTTGTTGCAAGTCGGGGTAGATAGCAAACAGGAAGGCACGCAAGTCAAGGAACGCTATTATTTCTTTGTGGCAGATCGGAAGCAGCAAAAAGCCTTGTCTGTTTTAGATGTGATTGATGCCAAACAACAAACCCGTATGAATACTTTTGTACAGCAGGCCTATCAGGATTGGCTCAAAACACAAAGCAGTGACGTGCAAAAAGCAGCACCTGCCAAATTATACTGGGGGCAGGCAGATTGGTTTTTTGATGATCAGGGCTTAGGATTGCATTATCGCACCCATGAAATTGTCAAAGATGGCACGCAGTTAGATATTTACCTAAGCAAAGCACAAACACAACAAGTTTTAAAAGCAGACATCTATCCATCTATGTTTTAGTAGGTGAGTACGGTGACAAGCAAAAATAGATGAAATCAAGGTTGGATCCATGTTGAAAAATAAAAGTATTTTGGCGATCAGTATTTTAATTACAACGCTAGGGATTACTGCATGTCAGCCAAAGAAAACCGAACCAGAAACAGTCGAGCCAGAGCAGACGCAGGCGGAACAACAAAGCTTAAAACTGGTCGGGGATACTGAAAAACTGAATTTGTCGTTGCCTAAATGTGAAGGGAAAAATTGCCCTGAAATCTCAATTGAGCGTTTGAATAGTAATCAGGCCTTTATCGACCATTTTATTGATCAGAAAATTATTCAAGAATTGGCACAAATTTTAGAAATTGCACCACAGCAGGCGGCTTCTGAAGCTGCAGCAATTGAGAAGACAGCCAGTGAAAATACAGCAGCCAGTGCTGCAGATGCACCTGCCAGTAACCCCACTGCAGCTGCCATTGCACAAGTGGAAACTTTGGCGCAAAAATTAGAAAAACAAACCGTGCCTTATGTGCAAAGCTTTTTGGCACTTGATCAGGAGCTGAAAGCTTTAAGCTCAAATCATAAAATCAGTTTGATGATTAAGCCTAAAATTTTGAATGCAGATCAGCCTTTGGCAACCGTGGTATTAAATAGCAGCAGTTATTTGGGCGGAGCGCATGGTGCATCGGCACAGCAATACTATAATTTTGATTTAGAGCAGAAAAAATTAGTGTTGTTAAATGACATTCTGTTAGAGAAGCAGCGTCCCCAATTGGAGCGTAAAGCCTACGAAGCGTTTAAACAATGGGTCATCGCATCTGAACTTTCCACCAATGTGCAAGAATATGAACAAGCGTGGAAATTTAAGCTGTCGGAAAATTACTATTTAGGTCAACAGGGGTTAATTTTGCAATATGCAGAATATGAAATCGGCCCTTATGTCGTTGGTTTACCGCGCTTAACCATTCCGTATGCAGAACTGCAGGGAATTTTAAAAGCTGCGTATTTGCCTGTAACAGAAGCAGCCTCTGAAGCAACCGCAAAATCTGCCGAAGCCAGTGCAGTAAACACAACCAAAGCGAAATCTTAATATGAGCATTGCGCTGTTTGATACGCATACCCATTTTGATGTACCTGATTTTGACTCAGATCGGGAGCAATTGGCGTATGCGGCCAAGGCAGCAGGCGTAGAACATTTGGTACTGATTGGCTTTGTACAATCACGTTTTCAAGATTTAATCTCTACACAACAGTTTTTAAACCAACTTGAGCATGTGCCACAAAGTCATCTTGCACCAGGCTTGCATCCTTTTTATATCGAACAACATCAAGACCAACATTTACAAGATTTAGAACATTTTTTGCAACAACAGCATTGTGTCGCGGTGGGTGAAATTGGCTTAGACACTTTTTTGGTTGAACATAAACAGCCTGAAGCGTTTCAAAAGCAGCAAGATTTTTTTGCCGCGCAATTGGAAATCGCACGCCATCGACAAAAACCTGTACTGCTACATATTCGTAAGGCCCATGCCGAAACCTTAAAAATACTCAAACAACAACAATTTCAGTTTGGTGGCATTGCACATGCTTTTAGCGGTGGGGTAGAAGAAGCCAAAGCACTGATCAAATTGGGCTTTAAAATTGGTGTGACAGGGCAGATTACCAATCCCAATGCAAAAAAACTGCGCCGTGTTGTGCAGGAAATTGGTGCTGAACATTTGGTTTTGGAAACCGACTGCCCCGATATGACGCCTTTATGTTGTCAGACAGATACTCAATCACGAACCCGAAATACCCCTGCGAACCTGATTTATGTGCTTGAAGGTTTAGCGGATTGTTTAGATATTGCACCGCAAACTTTAGCCGCACAGATTTGGCAGAATAGCATTCAAATATTAGACTTGCCTAAACTTTAGATGAAACAACACGAAGTCTGCGAAACGCAGTAAAATGCCCACACTTTGAAATTAGATTTGATTGCAGCATGACAGACCTTCTTCAAGATGATGAATATGAACGCCGTTTTGCGGGTGTGGCCAAGATTTATGGCGACAGTGCTTTTCAGCATTATGCCCAAAGTCATGTCATGGTGATTGGAATTGGCGGTGTCGGCTCTTGGGCAGTTGAGGCGTTGGCACGTACAGGTATCGGCGAGCTGACATTGGTGGATATGGATGTGGTCGCAGCATCTAACATTAACCGTCAATTGCCTGCCATGAGCTCAACCTTGGGGCATGAAAAAATTAATGTCATGGCAGAGCGTTGTCGCGCCATTAATCCACGTATCAAAATTAATTTGGTCGATGATTACCTCAGTCCAGATAACGTCAAAGCGTTATTGGCGACTGCACCTGATTTGATTTTAGATTGCATTGATGACGTAAAAGCTAAACTAGCGTTGATGCTGCATTGTCGTTTTAACAAGATTCCACTGATTGTTTCGGGTGGTGCAGGTGGCAAACTTGATCCGTTGAAAATTCGAGTGGCAGATTTATCTAAAACCGAACAAGACCCAATGTTGGCCAAATTGCGCGCCCAATTACGCAGCAAAGGTATTTGTAAAAAGCCAAAAGAAAAGTTTGGGATTACCTGTGTGTATTCCATCGACAATCCATTTTCTAGTGCCGATGTATGCCCAAGCGCAGGCTTGCGCTGTGGCGGCTATGGTTCGGCGGTGGTGGTCACGTCCAGTTTTGCGATGGTAGCTGTGGCAGAAGTGTTGAAAAAGTTAGATGCCTTACAGGCTAAAAATACATAAATCAAAGCCATGCGAGGCATGGCTTATAAAAAAGTTCTTTGATTTTGCACATCGCCAATGACTTTATTCAGTAGGTCGTTGTAGCTGCTGCTCTTTTAAATAGTCTTCCGTACGCTGCATTGCTGCTTGAATATTGACCAATGCTTGCTCTACATCTGCAAATGTTTTGGCATTGCCGCCACTTAGTGCCTGACGCCATTTACGTGCACCTGGCAGGTTTTGGAATAAACCTAAAATATGGCGGGTAATGACAGAAAGTGGTGCACCTTGTTGTAGACGTTGTTCAATATACGGCAACATGCGCTGCATAATTTCAAAACGGTCAGGTAATTCTAGCCCCCATAATTGCCCAAGCTCTGCCAGTAAATAAGGGTTGTGATAGGCTTCACGACCAATCATCACCCCATCGACATGCTTGAGGTGTTGTTGGGTTTCGGCAAACGTTTTAATTCCACCATTAATTTCAATTAACAATTCGGGGCGGTCTTGTTTTAGGCGATACACATCCTCATAACGCAGAGGCGGAACTTCGCGGTTTTCTTTAGGCGATAAACCTTGTAATAAGGCAATTCGGGCATGCACGATAAAGTTATTGCAACCTGTTTGAGCCACAGTATCCACAAAATGCAGCATCTCTGCATAAGAGTGCATGTCATCAATCCCGATGCGATGTTTTACGGTCACAGGAATATCAACCGATTGACGCATGGCGGCAATACACTCTGCAACCAAGTCTGGTTCTGCCATTAAACACGCACCAATTTTATTGTTTTGTACTCGATCACTTGGGCAGCCAACATTCAGGTTGATTTCATCATAACCCCAGTCTTGTGCCATTTTACTGCAGGTCGCAAGGTCTTTCGGATTTGAACCGCCCAACTGCAAGACAATAGGATGTTCTTCTTTGCTGTAATCTAAATGGCGCTTGGCATCACCAAATAAAATTGCGCCAGTGGTTACCATTTCAGTATACAGAATGATATTGGGGTTAAATAAACGTGCAAAAAAACGGTAATCGCGGGTAGTCCAATCCATCATCGGGGCAACCGAAATGCGAGGTTGTAAAGTTTGGATGGCACGTGTCATAACCCACCTGAATTGAAAAACAAAAGCACAAGACCGCGCATTATACGGGGTTTAAGTGAAAATCGACAGTATCCCCAACCCACATCCATTGGCATTAACTTTGTATTTATAACCATGAACAAAGCAGCGCAACCGTAGACGCTAAAGCGGAACTGCTCAGTATTTGTATGCGTAGCCGTTTTTTAGTATGTTGAAAAGATAAGGATAACGCAGCATAAGAGGGAGAATAAAATGTTGGTATTAGAAGAAATTTATCGCACTAAGAAAAATGAATTTTCAACGGCATTTAATTTACGCATGCAGCGCAGTTTAAGTTGGTGGAAAAAAGCCATTGAGTTTCATGATGATGTCGATATGCAATTTATGACAGCATGGGTGGCGTTGAGTGCTTTGTATGCGCAAGGTCAGACGGCAGAGCATACACAACAGACCTTGCAGCAATTTGTGCAGCGCATGTATCAAAAAGATGTCGATCAGCGCATGGCGAGAATCATTTGGGAAAAATATCCACAAAGTTTAGAGGTATTGCTGACCAATCCTTATTTGTATCAAAGTTTTTGGGATTGGCGTAATCAAAAAATGACTGAAGCTGAATGGCGTGCAGATTATGAGGCAGAAAAACAGCAGATTATGCAGGCATTGCACATTCATGATTCAGCTACAATTTTGGCATGTTTGTTTAAGCGCTTATTGACGTTACAGCAGCAACTTTTACAAGGTGGTGCAACTTATAACAGTGCAATCAACCGCAAACAACTCAGCCATGCCAATACTTTACTGTGTGCGTTGATGCCGTGTTTTATCCAAATCTTATTGGAAAATTTAGAAAATGTGGAGTTGAGTCAGCCATTTTACCCTGTGATGCAAATGTCTTAAGCGACTTGCTTGATTGTAATCGCAGCGTTTAAGGCATGGCGGTGTGTTGACGTTGATGCTGCCAGTCGAGTAGGGCAAAGCTCATTGCGGCGGTAACAAAACACAAACCAACTAGGCAACTCCATAACCATCCACCATGTTGCCAAGCATAGATCCCCAAAGCAGAACCACAAGCACCGCCAGTAAAATAACTGGTCATATAAATTGAGTTAATCCGCGATTTGGCATCGGGGTGTAAACGGAAAATCACGTTTTGGTTGCTGCTGTGTACGGTGGCAAGCCCAAGGTTAATTAAGCCAAAACCAAGAATATAACTCCATAAGCTGAATTGTCCGTTGTATAGAAAGACCCAACTGATTGCCAATAGCGCCAAACCACCCCACGTCAGCGCTGTAACATAGCCACGATCTGCAATTTTCCCCACGTGTTTGGTTGAAAGAGCACCGAATACACCCACCATTGCCACAATGCCCACCATAAAGTCAGCTAAGCCAAAACTGGATTTAAGTAATACTGCAATGGTGGAAAACAACACGCTCATCGCTGCAAAAGCAAACGCACCGAGTAAGGCACGATAGACCAAACGACGTTCTTCTAAAATGAGTTTGCCCATAGACTGAAATACGGCCAAATAGCTGAGTTTGCTGGTTGAGATAAACGGCAAGCGCGCTTTGAGGACTGCGGCAATGCATAGCATCAGCACGCCACTAATCAGGTAAATCACTTTCCAGTGGAATAAATTGGACAGCAAACCTGCCAAACTGGTCGAAAGTAAAATACCGACCAATAAACCACTCATCAATAAACCGACCACTTCACCCATTTTTTCAGGTTTTACAGTCATGGTGGCAAAAGGAATTAAGACTTGTGCTGCCACAGAAAATAGCCCTGTGATAATCGTGCCAATCCATAACATGCTTAAATTGCTGGAAAAGGCACATAAAAATAAGCCAATCGAGGCCAAAAACATTAATAGGGGAATGAATTTGGTTTTATTGACAATATCGCCCATAGGCACAATGAACAATAAACCCAGTGCATAAGACACTTGTGCAAAAGTCACCGTCAATGCCACTTGGGATTGCGGAATTTGGAAAGATTGATGAATCGAGTAAATCAGCGGTTGGCAATAATAATTCGCACCCGCGCATAGACCACAGGCAATCGCCATCAACCAGAGCAGGGTTTTATCTTGGCTGATGTCGGGTGCAGTGTTCATAATTATCCTAAGGTCAATGGTAAAACGGGGTTGCAGTAGCTCAAAGATTGAATCCAATATTCAACTTCATTAGTGGCAGGATGTCGCCTTTAACTTAATGAGAGAACTTGTTTTTGGACAAGGTGATCATCATCACGCCTACAATATTGAGCATGCAGCCGAACCATTGTATGCCATTTAGATGTTCACCTAAAAATGCTGTGGCCAATAGAATCGTCAAGATGGGGCCAATTGAAGCAATCATGGCCGATTGTGCCGCACCTAAACGGGCGATACTGTGCGCCATGAGTAAGGTGGGCAAGACTGTGACAAATATCCCTAAAGCTATGCCATAGCCCAGCACTTCTACAGGCAGTTGTTGCACCAGTCCGAGCGGATTAGGTGTGACCAAACTGTAATGCGTAAGCGTACCGATGCAGGCAATACTTAAAGCCAGACCTGTAAAATTCCAAGAGCCAAAATGCTGAATCAGGCTTTTGGTCAGCAATAAATAGCCTGCAAAACACACTGCACTGGCGAACACCAAACTACTGCCTAACCAAAAATACGTGTCATGCGGAGTATTGCTCTGTTCCTGTAACATCACAATCACTGTTCCGCCATAACTCAGGGCAATTGCAAACAGACTCAACCAGCTAAGTTTCTGCCGATACATCACACTCGAAGCCAGAACGGTGAGTGTTGGGTATAAAAACAGAATAATGCGTTCTAATGAAGCGCTAATGAACATCAGCCCTAAAAAATCCAGCCAGCTAGAAAAATAATAGCCCATCAGACCTGCAAATATTATTAGCAGCCAATTGCGTGTAGAGATGTTGCGACTGTGATGGCGATTGAGCCAACAAATCAGTAGGAAGAAAGGCAGGGCACTTGCCATGCGCAAAGCCATGAGTACGGTTGCATCGACCAACGGTGAAAGTGCATAAGCCTGTTTAATAAAAATGGCTTTGGTACTAAACAAAAAGGCTGCAAATAAGGCAAAGATGGAGCCCCATTGTGTGGCGTTAAGTCTGATCATGAAAAATGCTGTCGAGCAAGGTGGATGCAAGAGAAGTGACACATGCCGCGCACACAAATGCAAGTTGCATGATAGATAAAGGCAGATGCGACTGCATGGATCAAGCTGTGTGTGCTGTATTTGAGCAAGCATAGCCGATTTTATGCAGATGGTCTGCTTGAGATGGCACAAATTTTGTGAAAAGTAGAGTAAATGGGGTTTGCACGATAATGGTGCAAATTAGCTAAAAATGTTGCAAAACAGAGAAAATCCATCATCAGACAAAATGACGCACAAAAAAAATGAAAAAAATAGCAGCACTTAACTTAGACCTGAGTTGAATAAATTCAAGCTTCTTTTAAAAGTTTTACTGTTTCAAATATTCGGTTTTACTCATAAGGCAAAGGTAGGTTTTTCTAAGGTTTTCAGATGCGCAAAACACTTCTAAATTGAACCATGTTGTGCGGTGTAAAAATTGTCAAAAAAGTCAATTTGGTGTTTAAGTTTTTGCTTTTAGCGCTTAAATGTATAGATATGCAATCTTTTAGCGCTAAGTCGGATTTTCCCAATTAAGTGAAATGCGTGTCAGAATGATCAATGCTTAATTCATTTAAATGTGGTCAACTGCAAGCTCAAAGCATCGCTTTTTTTCTTTTAGACACTTCAAATCGAAGTTTTGCTGAATAATTAGACTTATATTCAAGAAGCAAAACTTATCAATTATATCTCGCAACAATATTTTTATGAATCATCAGTTCAAAATATGGGTATTTATTAAATAAATATTGGGTGGTAATTTAAAAATGTTGCATTAGAATCCAAAAATTCAACAAAACTTATCCTGAGGGGAAAGCATCGTTATCCACGATGTTGACTTAAGAAAAACTAGCTTGAGGAACGCTCATGCAGATCGGAATTCCAACCGAAACTGTTGTCGGTGAAAATCGTGTCGCTGCGACGCCAGAAACAGTAAAGAAGTTGATTAGCGCGGGTCATAGCGTAGTCATTGAACGTGGTGCAGGCGTAAAAGCCGCTTATATCGACAGCGCTTATGAACAAGTAGGCGCGACCATGACAGATGATGCTTATCGCGGTAGCCAAATGATTTTGAAAGTTCGTGCCCCAAAGGGTGAAGAAATTCAAAAACTTGCACCGAACAGCACTGTGGTGGCGATGTTTGATCCTTACCGCAATACTGAATTAGACCAATTTGCTGCGGCTCAGGTGTCTGCATTTGCTTTAGAGCTTTTGCCACGTACCTTGTCGCGTGCGCAAAATATGGACGTGTTGTCATCACAAGCCAACTTGGCAGGTTATAAATCTGTGTTGTTGGCTGCAGCAGAATATCAACGCATGTTCCCAATGTTAATGACGGCAGCGGGTACTGTAAAACCTGCGCGTGTTGTGATCATGGGTGTGGGTGTTGCTGGTTTGCAAGCCATTGCAACAGCGAAGCGTTTAGGTGCTGTAGTCGAAGCAACTGACTTGCGTCCAACGGCAAAAGATCAGGTGGAATCTTTGGGTGGTAAGTGGTTAGACGTACCAATGTCTGAAGAAGAACAACAAAAAGCTGCCGATGCTGCCAAAAATGGTTATGGCTGGATGCCTGGTGAACAATACATTAAAGACCAAGCAGTGATTGTCGATAAAGCCGTTTCTAATGCGGATATCGTGATTACCACTGCGTTATTGCCGGGTCGTGATGCACCGCGTTTAATCAAAGCGGAAACTGTGGCAAAAATGAAGCCGGGTTCTGTGATTTTAGATATGGCAGTCGAAACGGGCGGTAACGTCGAAGGTTCACAATGCGGTGAAACTGTAGTGACTGCCAATGGTGTGAAAATTTTGGGTATTCCAAACATTCCATCGACTGTATCGACAGAAGCATCTGCACTATATGCGCGTAATGTGTTGAATTTTGTTGAAACATTATTTGATAACGACAAGAACTTCGCATTGAATCCTGAAGAAGAAATTCAGAAAGCGTTGCTGGTCACTCATAACGGTCAAGTGCTGTTAAAGCGTGGTTAAGGAGAATTCTCATGGTTGAAACAATTACGATTTTTGTCCTTGCCATCTTCGTAGGTTACTACGTGGTGTGGGGGGTAACACCTGCGTTACATACGCCATTAATGGCAGTAACCAATGCACTTTCTTCAATCATTATTGTCGGTGCGATGATTCAAACTGTTGGTCTACCAATCATGGGTGTAGAAGGCAGTGTCGATTTCCAAACCATTAATGTGGTGAGTGTACTGGGTGCGATTGCTGTGTTCTTGGCAAGCATCAATATTTTCGGTGGTTTTGCAGTGACTGCACGTATGCTGGAAATGTTCAAACCAAAAGCAAAGAAAAAAGAGGGCTAATGCATGGAATTTATTCGTGAATATGCAGACTGGTTCTATTTAATCGGGGCTGTGCTCTTTATCTTAACTTTACGTGGTTTGTCTGGGCCTAAAACTGCGATTGCGGGCAACCGTTACGGCATGATCGCAATGGCGATTGCAGTCTTGACTACATTCTTTGTGGCAGACAATCCAGTTGTGTGGATGATTCTGGCAGCTATGGCAGCAGGTGCGGTGGTGGGTATTGCCCGCGCACGTACGGTGCCAATGACTCAAATGCCTGAAACTGTAGCGTTAATGCACTCTTTAGTCGGTTTGGCTGCAGTTTTAATTGCGATTGCTGCGATTATTCATAACAACAAGTTAATCGAACTTGGTCCAGACTTGTTGGCTGCAAATGGTATTACTTTCCATGAAATGAGCAAAGTTCATTTATTTGAATTGTTTGTGGGCTGTTTCGTGGGGGCGATTACCTTTACTGCATCTGTTTTTGCATACGGTAAATTGGCGGCGAAGAAATGGGCAAAAACTATTTCGGGTGCATGGGTAAAACCTGTTCAGGCGTTAATTTTCCTTGCTATGCTCGGTTTTGGGATTCACTTCTTCCTGAGCGGCAACATGACTTCATTCTGGGCAATGACAGGTTTAGCATTGGCATTCGGTTGGGTATGGATTGCACCAGTGGGTGGTGGTGACATGCCAGTTGTAGTGTCATTGTTGAACTCGTTCTCAGGTTGGGCGGCAGCAGGTATTGGTTTCACACTTGAAAACAACATGCTGATTGTTGCAGGCTCATTGGTCGGTTCTTCAGGTGCGATTCTGTCTTACATCATGTGTAAAGCCATGAACCGTTCAATCATCAACGTATTGTTTGGTGGTGCGATGGGCGGTGCAGCAGCACCAACGGCAGCAGCGGGTGCGCAAGTGCAACGTAACTACCGTTCAGGTTCTGCTGATGATGCTGGCTTCTTGATGTCAAATGCAGACAGCGTAGTAATTGTACCGGGCTATGGTATGGCGCAAGGTCGTGCACAGAATGCGGTCAAAGAATTGGCCAACTTGTTAAAAGAGCAAGGTGTAACTGTTCGTTTTGCGATTCACCCAGTGGCAGGTCGTATGCCGGGTCACATGAACGTATTACTTGCAGAAGCAGACGTACCGTATGAAGACATCTTAGAAATGGACGAAATCAACTCAGATTTCCCTGCAACAGATGTGGTGTTGGTGATTGGTGCAAATGACGTAGTTAACCCTGCGGCAAAAGACGATCCAAACTCGCCAATTTACGGCATGCCAATTCTTGAAGCGCATAAAGCACGTACCATTATGGTCATCAAGCGCTCAATGGCAACAGGTTATGCGGGTCTAGACAACGACTTGTTCTATAACGACAAGACCATGATGATCTTTGGTGATGCCAAGAAAGTTGTGGAAGATATGACTAAATCAATCAACGGTACAGGTCACTAAGACACTGTTTCCAGATATGAAACCGCCTTCGGGCGGTTTTTTTATGGCTGATGTAAAGTGGTTAATTGAGATCAGGCAGATTGAGTTCGGGCGAGTTTTATAGGATTGGTTTGAAGCAATGTATTGGGTAGGGGATGATATAAACCAATATTTGGTGGGTAGATTAATGCGATATAAAAATGATTAGGGATATGAGCTTCAAAAGATCTGCATTAAAAAAGCGACTTATTTGAAAGTCGCTTATTGTGTATCTTTAAGGCTGCTCAAGTGAGCTGTTGTATTAAGCAACAGACTCAGGCGTAGTGCGCCATAAGCTTTCTAGGTCGTAGAATTTACGTGCTGTTGGTAGCATGATGTGAACCACTACCATACCAAGATCGACCAAGATCCATTCTGCATCACGTTCACCTTCAATACCAATTGGGCGGAAGCCTGCTTTGCGCGCTTCTTCGGCAACATTGTCGGCAAGAGATTTTACGTGGCGAGTTGATGTACCGCTAGCAATCACAATGGCATCTGAAACATTGCTGATGCTGCTGACATCAAGTTCAACAATTTCTTTGGCTTTTACATCAAGGAGAGCTTCATGTACAACTTTAAGACAAGTTTGTACGTCATGCTTTTGGGTATTCATTGCAAGATCGTGAGAATTAGAAGCGCCGGGCGATGGTTCTAAATTCATGGGGTGTATAATTTCCTAAAATTATTCATCGTCTAATATAGCTGTTTTAGCCTGAAATTTCAAATCGGTTTAATTTTAACCACTTTGATTTGAGGGAAAGTATTTGTCTTTCCATGCAAATGATTGATTTGACGCCAGACTTGGGCGGTATTCTGCAGCGATATAGCTTGAATAAGCACTGTGCTGTAACCATTTGAAAATAGTAGTATAGTCTAGCTCGCCTGAATCGGGTTCATGGCGTCCTGGATTGTCGGCAAACTGGATATGACCAATATCCTGAATGTTTTCTTGCAATGCGCTCAGCACATCTTCACCCATCATCGCCATGTGATAACAGTCGTATTGCATTTTAAGAGCAGGATGTTTGACTGCTTCTAGCATCTCTTGAGCTTGCGCAATATTTTGTACTAAAAAGCGTGGCATGTCGGTGCCATTAATCATTTCAAAGACAGGCTGAATATGATGTTGAGTGAGCATCGAGCAGGCCAGTTTTAGGTTTTCTGCCAGTGTGTTTAAGCAAGGCAGTAAATCGGCATCGACAGGTTGTTTGCCTGCCAAAATATTGACGCTAGGGACATTTAATGCCGTGGCATAGCGGATGGCTAACTCTAAGGCATGATGAAATTCAATCTCTTTCCCGGGTACGCCCGCCAAACCATTGCCGCCTTGCATGAGGTCACCCGCAGGGACATTGATTAAACACAGGCTGAGTTGGTGGAGTGTGAGTTGGGTTTGAATCTGCTCAATACTCAGCTCATAGGGAAATTGAATTTCAACATGCTGAAAACCATGTTCGCGTGCAAGGGCAAAGCGTTCAATTAAAGGCACTTCGGTAAAAATCATCGACAGATTAACCGCCAGTTTAGACATGCAGGTGCTCCTTGCAGGCAAAGGTTGGATCAGGAATCAAGCCGATTAAGCTTCGACCTGATGAATAATGGTGGCTAAATCTGCTTCTGCAAAACCCTTGGCTTGATGGGCTTGCAGTTGTGAAAGGGCTTTTTCTGCCACAGGAATCTGTAACTGAAATTGCGCTGCCAGTTGTAAGGCATTGTTTAAATCTTTAGACAGGGTTTGGACTTTCCATTGCACAGGCTCAAAACTGTGAGTTGCCATACGTGGAGTTAAAATCTGAAACGGTTTCGAGTCGGCAAAACCACCCGCCAAAGCAGGTGCAAGTAAACGGGTGTCTACGCCTGCCTGTCCTGCTAAGGCAACAGCTTCGGCAATTAGGGTGCTGTTGGCAGCAACAATCAGTTGGTTGCAGATTTTAGTGGCTTGTCCTGTGCCTGTTTCACCCATACGGGTTACACGTTGTGACAGCACATGATAAATCGGGCTTAATTTTTCGATGGTGTTTGCATCACCCCCTGCAAAAATCACCAAACTACCTTGTTCGGCTCCCGCAGTGCCTCCCGATACAGGTGAGTCAATCCATGTGACCTGTTTGAGGCTGGCTTGCTGCGCTAGCTTTTGGGTTTGATCTACAGACAAACTGGAAAAATCGACAATGACTTGTTGAGCAGTCAAAAATGGCTCAATTTGATCTAATACAGCTTGGACGGCATGATCATCGGCAAGGCAACTCAAGATCACTGGATATTGTCCGATCTCGCTCAATTGCAGCGACTTTGCCCCCAGACTGAGCACAGATTCGCAAGCCGCAGGGCTACGATTCCACACCGCGACCTCAAAACCTGCCTGAACTAAGCGGGTTGCCATGCGCGTACCCATGAGTCCCATACCTAAAAAAGCGATTTTTGTGTCACGATCAAAATGCATAGCGCTGATTCTCCGTTTTTGCCTACAGTACAAGTCTGGCTTGAAATGTCAATTTAGCCTTTGGTCAAAGTCTGTTGTGTTTGAACTGAATCAAAACTGACGCGGTGCAAAGGTCACTTCAGGGTTCTTGTCCTTTTTACGTGCCAGTTGGCTATTTTTACCCAGCAATAATTTTAATTGCCAAATTTTTTCTAAACGTAAAGATTTATTTGGCGCATGTTCCATAGCATCCAGCACTTGTTTGGCTGCAGCCAATGCATCTGGGGAGCGCTGTGCAATTTCTTCGGCAAGAGCTTGTGCTTTTTGTAAAGGTGTTGCATCTAAATGCGTGACCAAGCCAATTTCTTTGGCATAGTTGGCATCAAAAATACGTGCAGTTAAGGTCAGTTCTTTGGCAAGGTCTAAACCAATTAAACCTTTTAATGAACGGCTTAGCCCCATATCAGGCACTAAGCCCCAACGGCTTTCCATAATCGACATTTGCGTGTCAGGATGCGCGATACGAATATCTGCAGCCAAAGCCAATTGCATCCCTGCGCCAAAACAATACCCTTCAATTGCAGCAATTACAGGTACAGGCAATTGTTGCCAAACGAGAAATGCTTTTTGAAACAGGCTTTGCCCTGGCTTAATTAATTCCCAAGCCGCAAATGCACGGTTTTGTGGATTGTTGAGGTCGGCCAAGTCAATGCCTGCACTAAATACCTTTGCTTCGCCTGTTAAAATTACACAACGTAAGCTGCGGTCTTTTTTAAGTTTTTCGGCAGTCCGCACCAATTCTTTAAGTAGGGCAAAACTCATGGCATTGCGTTTGTCTGGGCGGTTCAGGGAAACTGTGGCGATGCCGTTATTTTTTTCGATACGAAGTAAGGTCATGATGTGAGCTCTTGTTTTTACTGGGCAAAGCATAACATGGGCAGCAGTGCGATAAATGACAGCAGAGTCACGGCAAAGCCTTGCGACCTTGCCTTTGATTACGTGACTTTTTTTTGTGAATAGTGCTGGGTGAGTCGTGCTTACAAACTGTATCTTCTCGTTGAGGCGTTCGCGGTGAATGTCACTTTGATGTTGGCTAACTCACCGCATTATGTTTGGTAAAAATGTGTTCTGCCGCATGTTCAACTTGCTGTATACAGGTTTGTAATTCCTGATAACGGTTTAAGACCTCTTGCACAAACAGATCATCGGCTTTACGACGTTCTTTACGTAAGGTCGAAACAAACTGTTCAAATGAGCCTGTTACTTCTTGCAGGTTCGGTGTGCCAACATAGCGGGTCGCACCATACAGACGATGCAACACATGCTCGAGTTGTGGGAAATCTTCCAGTTCAATCAGCTGTTCAATTTCATGTAATTCTGTGGCAAAGCTATCCACTAGCATTTTCAGTAAATCCACTGCAAGGTCTTCTTTGTTGGCTGCCAGCATTAGGCTTTGTTGCCAATCCAACACCTGTGGATCTAGCGCTTCAATCACAATGGCTTTATCGACTGCAGGTGGCTTATTAAAACTTTGCGTGGTCCAATGGGTTAAAATTTGGATGATTTGTTCAATCTGAATCGGTTTGGTGACATAGTCATCCATACCGACTTTGAGTAATTTTTGCTTTTCATCGGCAAGAGCATGCGCGGTGAGGGCAATAATAGGTAAGCGTTTGTGATTTTCCAAAGTTGATTCTAAAGAACGAATCGCACGAGTGGTATCTACCCCCGACATCACAGGCATTTGAATATCCATAAAGATCAGGTCAAATGGTTGCTGTCCCTGTTCGATACGTTGCTGCAAAATTCCCAACGCTTCCTGACCGCTTTGCGCTTTGGTGGTGGTCACATTCAGTTCGCCTAACAAGGCTTCGAGTACAATCAGGTTTGGTAGATGGTCATCCACCGCTAAAATGTGCAGGCCTTTACCATCAAATGATGCAGAATCCTGTTCATCAAAACTGTTTTCATTGTTAAGTAAGTCAATTAAGGCGGAACGACTGAGTGGTTGATACAAAGCCCGCGCACGATATTCATTTAACAGACTTGGGTCTAGCGCCATTTGATAGCCATACACTGCCAAGTTACCTTGATAACGGGTACGAATTTCTTTTAATAAAGCTTCGGTGTCGCCACTATGATCAACAATCAACCAAGTATTGTCTTGCAGGTCGGATACATCTTTTAAGCGGCTAAATAAATCTAAAATTGAAGCGGCTTCAATATGTCGCACCGCATAATTTTCAAGATAATGACGCAAGACATTCGCTGTGGCAGGGTGCGCCAAATACGACACCACCTGAATCTCTTTAAAGTTTGGATGCTGCTGTGCATGCGCTTCATCTACCGCAAACATGGCAGTAAACCAGAAGGTCGAGCCTTTTTCGGTTGGGGCGCGTTCCTGATTGTCTTCAAAGCCAATTTGACCTTGCATCAAATGCACCAACTGTTTGGAAATGGCCAAACCTAAACCTGTACCACCAAATTGACGCGTGACCGAAGTATCACCTTGAGAGAAAGACTCAAACAATTTTTTACGGTCTGTACCGCTTAAGCCAATGCCACTGTCTTGGACGCTAAAGTGAATTAAGCATTGTCCAATATCGTCATGTTCTACCCGCGCCCGTACAATAATTTCACCATCGGGGGTGAATTTAATCGCATTGGAAATTAAATTGGTTAAAATTTGCTTGAAACGTAAAGCATCGCCCAGCACATATTGCGGCACGTTATCGGCAAAATAAAAGGCCATGTTGATGTGTTTTTGCGCAGCCAAAGGCGAGAGCATATCCATCACATCAAAAATGGCTTCTTCTAAATCAAAGGGTGCGGTATCCAGTTCCAGTTTGCCTGCATCAATTTTAGAAAAATCCAATACGTCATTAATGAGTGCTAAAAGATGCGCCGATGATTTACGAATGGTCTGTAAATATAAATTCTGTTCATTGCTAAGATTTTCCTGACGCAATAACAGGTGAATAAAGCCATCAATACTGTTCAGTGGTGTTCTGAGTTCGTGGCTGATGTTAGCTAAAAATACCGATTTAGACTGGTTGGCAGAAATCGCTTGGTCACGTGCCTGACGATAAGTGATGTTTTGCACTTCCAAAGTATCGAGGGTGCGGCGCAAGTCATCTTCGGTTTGTTCGGTATGTTCTTTGAGTTCTAAAAAGCTGAAATGCAGGCGTTTTACCACATTGGCAATATCCCGCTGCAGTAAGCGTAATTCGCCAGTACTGTTAATGACCATGTGTTGATCGAGCGTATCGGCATTCAGGCGTTGTAGCTGCATGCGAATTTCATACATGGGTGCAATCCAGCGTCGTGAATAGAAATTCAGACACAGCAATAACAACAACAGGGTCAGCAAGCCTGTGGCAATTAATACAATCATGACCCGATAACGGGCAATTTGTAATGGCTGATTGTCCAGTTCAATCAGCAACCATGCAGGACGGTTGATGTCTTGCTGAATTTGCATGCCGTACACATGATTATTTTTATACAGAATTGGGCCAAAAAAATCGGCATTTTTAGGGAATTTGGGCCATTCGGCTTGGTCTTGAAAGCCCATGCTTAAACGGCGTGTACCAGAAGCATCAATCAGTGCAGTACGAATCAAGTGCTTTTCGTTCATCATGTTTTGCATAAAAGTACGTGCTTCTTCGTACTTCCACGGAAAGCTAGCCAGTTGATGCAAAGCTGCTTCAGATGGCAACTCAAAACGGGTCAAAATCGCAATTGCCATTTGTCGCTGCTGTGCTTTTGCGGCATTCGAGGTTTCAGATAAAACTAGCATCGTGCCGACGCATGCCAAAACCATAATTGGCACAAAAATAAGTGCAATCAGCTGTCCATAAGCATGATTTAAATGTAAGCGCTTAAATAACTTTTTATTGATATTTGACATGGTTAACGCAGTTTAATCCCTATGTTTGGCAGTTTAGCATGCTTTATCAAATGGAGCGTAAAACTCAGTCCTTCAGGTCAGAGATATAAGCGACACGACATGAAGTGTCGTTTGATTTAACTAAGGGCTATTTTCCTTGAGTTTTGATTGTTAATATAAGTACATGAAAACCCTTAAATTACGTATAAAAGACAAACATTGCAAGGTGTTAGACCAACTAGCATCAGAAGTGAACTTCGTCTGGAATTATGTCAATGATTTAGGGTTTAGGCATTTGAAGCGGAAAGGTGAATTTCTCTCTGCTTTTGATATTGCCAAATATACGAAAGGCACATCCAAAGAATGTAATTTACATAGTCAAACCATTCAGGCTGTAACTGAAGAATTAGTCACCCGAAGAAAGCAATTTAAAAAGGCAAAGCTGAAATGGCGTGTCAGCAATAAAAAATCAGCAAGGCGCTCTTTGGGATGGGTTCCCTTTAAAAAGGTGGCTATCAAATATGCCACTGGATATGTCCAGTATGGAAAACACCAATTTAAGCTTTGGGATAGCTACGGTTTAAGCAAATACACGTTAAAAACAGGTTCATTTGTAGAGGATAGCCGTGGGCGTTGGTATGTATGTCTTGTTGTTGAATCGCCTAAGCAAGATAAATCGACAGCAACCAAATCGATTGGTATTGATCTAGGCTTAAAAGATATTGCCACCTGTTCTGATGGCACTGTAATTTCAAATCCAAAATTCTATCGAAAATATGAGCAGACATTAGGTATTGCTCAGAGAGCCAGGAATAAGAAGCGTGTTCGTGCATTACACGCCAAGATTGCAAATAGTCGAAAAGATCATTTGCATAAAGCAAGCACCAAGCTTGTGAATGAAAATGCATTGATTATTGTAGGTGACTTGAGTGCTAAAAAATTAGTAAAAACCAAAATGGCAAAATCTGTTTTGGATACAGGATTTTCGGCACTAAAAACAATGCTCAAGTATAAATGCGAGAACGCAGGCGTATTGTTTGAAGAAGTCCAAGAAGCCTATACCACCCAAATCTGTTTGTGCTGCGGTGAGATCACCTCAAGTAGTCCCAAAGGTAGTACAGATCTTGGAATAAGAGAATGGGAGTGCATGAGCTGTGGTACAGTTCATGATCGAGATATAAACTCAGCTCTAAACATTCTTGCGCTTGGGCATAAGCGTCTAGCTGTAGGAATCACCCTCTTTTAAGGGGGGGGAGGATGTCAATTCTCCTGACTGTGTTTTCATCTGTTTGGTGCGAGTGGTTCAGCTACATCTCGCAATCAATCGGTGTGCATTTTTTTGCATCCATCCCGCAAAAGACAATCTGAAATTGTGTTCATCTTGCCTAGAATTGTGTAGGCAGTGAGTGATGCATAAATTGTCGGCAGAGTATTGCTGTTTTGATAAAAAGCCTGTGAAAAACGTGCAGGAAGGTGCAAATTTTCATACAATAAGCCCACCTTGATATTGGTGCAGAGCATGCTTGATACCCAATCAGATTTCCAAAGTGATGAATTTTTGTTAGATCATTATGTGGGCAAAACCCCATTGGTGCGTTTGCAGCGTTTGGCAAGTCATACGCAGGCAACGGTTTTGGCAAAACTGGAAGGCAATAACCCTGCGGGTTCTGTTAAAGATCGTCCTGCCTACAACATGATTATGCAGGCAGAAAAACGCGGTGAAATTCAACCAGGCGATACTTTAATTGAGGCAACCAGTGGCAATACCGGCATTGCTTTGGCGATGGTTGCAGCTATGCGTGGCTATAAAATGCAGCTGATCATGCCTGATAATATGAGCCAAGAACGTAAAGATGCCATGCGTGCCTATGGTGCAGAATTGATTGAAGTGACCAAAGCACAAGGCATGGAAGGCGCACGCGATTTGGCTTTGCAAATGCAGAGAGAAGGCAAAGGCTTGGTGCTGAACCAATTTGGGAATCCAGATAATGTTGAAGCACATTACCTGACCACAGGGCCTGAAATTTGGCAGCAAACGGGCGGTAAAATTACCCACTTTGTCAGCTCTATGGGCACAACAGGCACCATTATGGGGGTGTCTAAATACTTAAAAGAACAAAATCCAGAGATTCAAATTATTGGTTTACAACCTTCAGATGGTTCAAGTATTGCAGGGATTCGCCGTTGGCCTGAAGCATATTTACCAACCATTTTTGACCGTAGTCGTGTTGATCGTATTATTGATATTCCGCAAATTGAAGCGGAAAAAACCATGCGTAAACTGGCGCAAAAAGAAGGCATCAGCGCAGGCACATCATCGGGCGGTGCGGTTTGGGCGGCATTAAAAATTGCTGAAGAAAATCCAGATGCAGTCATCGTGTGTATTATTTGTGACCGTGGTGACCGTTATTTATCGACAGGTTTATTCTCTGTTCAAGATACTGAATCGTGATATTCATTTTTCTATCACCCATTGAGTAAGATTTTATGCGTTTACCTGTGCTGATTTTCGATATAGAAACCGTTACCGATTTGAAGTCAGGCGCGCATTTATATCAACTTGATTTACCCGAAGCAGAGCTTGAACAAGCTTTAATGAAGCTGCGTCGCCAAGAAGCGGGCACCGATTTTCAGCGTTTGCCTTTGCATGAAATTGTGTGTATTTCAGGCTTGTGGATTGATGAACACGGCATGAAGCTGTTTTCCTTTAGCCGTGAACATGACAGCGAAGCGACAATGCTGAAAAAGTTTTTGTCTATTTTTGATAAGCGTCATCCGACTTTGGTCAGTTGGAACGGTTCGCAGTTTGACTTGCCAGTGATTTTATTCCGCGCCATGTATCACGGGCTGTCTGCACCAAGTTTATTTGATCAGGGCGAGATTGATCAGCAAAAGCGCTATAACAATTATCAAAACCGTTACCATCAGCGTCATGTCGATTTAATGGATGTGATGGCAATGTTTAATGGTCGTCATTTTCAAAAGTTGGATGACATTGCGTATTTGCTAGGTTTTCCGGGTAAACGTGTAGATGCGGGCTATCATGTTCCTGCATTTATGCAAAGCGGCGAATGGTCAAGGCTGACGCGTTATTGTGAAGGCGATGTCTTAAATACTTGGTTGATTTATTTGCGTTGGCTGCTGCTCAAAGGGCAATTGCTGCTTGAAGAGCATACTTTATGGGTACAGCACACCATTCAATATTTGCATACTCAGCCGCAGCATGCAGACTTTTTAAGCGTGTGGCAACATAGTTCGCAGCAAACTGAATTTACCCGTACAGATTTTCCTGAACAAAGTGTCACCACGCCTTCAAATGAATCCGTGATGCCTTTTCAATCTTCCCCATCTTCCGATATTTAGACTGATATGAAACATCGCAGTAAAAACCGTACCACGCAGCAGGCTGAATATTGCTTTCAGGTGGAATCGTTGTCACATGAAGGGCGCGGGATTGCACACTACACAGCTCAGTCGGGTCATCCAGCCGAGAAGCAGGGGAAAACAGTTTTTATAGAGGGCGCATTGCCTGGTGAAACAGTACGCGCCAAAATTACGCATAGTAACAAACGCTTAGAAGAAGCCGAGTGTCTAGAAGTGCTGGGTGAGCCTTCGACATTACGGGTTACGCCACAATGTCCACATTATCAGCGTTGCGGTGGTTGTAGCATGCAGCATATTCAGTTGGATGAGCAGATTCATCTCAAACAACAGGTGTTGCAGTCGCATCTGCAACATTTTGCGCAAATTCAGCCTGAAGAATGGTTAGCGCCTTTGCGTTCACAGCGTGAAGATTATCGCCGCAAAGCCCGTGTTGGGGTGCGTTATATTGCCAGTCAAGACAAATTGGTGGTCGGTTTTCGTGAGCGCAATAGCAATAAACTGACCTCAATTGACCGCTGTATGGTGTTGGATCAGGCATTTGGTTCGTTAACACGAATCAAGCAGCTACTCCAAAGTCTAACAGGCAAGGCCCATATTGGTCATATAGAATTGGCGATGGGAGATCAAGAGATTGCTTTGGTGGTGCGACATACAGAACAACTATCTGTAGCCGATATCAACCAGTTACAGCAGTTTGCGTTAAAGAAACACTGGCAATTGTATTTGCAGCCTGAAGGTCCAGACAGTTTGCATCGGGTTGATGATCCGCATGCAGCAATGCGTTTGCATTATCGTTTAGATGATTTTGATGTGAATTTTGGCTTTCATCCCCAAGACTTTACCCAAGTCAATTCTACAATTAATCCACAAATGGTTAAGCTGGCATGTGATTTGCTTAACTTAAAATCAGGTGATCGGGTGCTTGATCTGTTTTGTGGATTAGGCAACTTTTCATTGCCGCTTGCACGTTGTGTAGGTGCAACAGGAAAGGTGGTTGCTGTAGAGGGTTCAGAGCAAATGGTGCAGCGTGGTGCAGAGAATGCACAACGTAATGATTTAGACAATGTTAAGTTTTATTCACAAGATTTAACAAAAGATTTTTCGCATCATTCTTGGGCAAATCAAGGATTTGAGGCATTATTAATTGACCCTCCGCGTTCAGGCGCAGAGGAAGTGATGTATTATGTGCCCAAATTTGGCGCAGATAGAATCGTTTATGTGTCTTGTAATCCAGCCACACTCGCAAGGGATGCAGGTGTATTGGTCAAGCAGGGCTATCAATTGAAAAAAGCAGGCGTGATGGATATGTTTCCGCATACGGGGCATGTCGAATCCATTGCCTTGTTTGAGAAAGAAAAGCAAATAAACGATTTATAATATGAAGTACATAGAGGTAGGAGAAGGGTATGGTCACAGTACGTGAACAACTTCCTGGACGTTTAAATGAACTGTCTGAGGAAACGACTGTAGAACATGCCGAGCAAGCCCGACAGGATTTAGCAGAATGGCTAGACCGAGTACGCGGGATTTACGATGGGGCGGCACTTGAACAATTAGAACGCGTTGCCAATTACACCCTGAAAAAAGAGCTGGAAACAGACGTCAGTCATCCATCGCATACCTTATATACAGGTATTGAGATGGCGAATATTTTAGCGCACTTGCATGTCGATGAAGACACTTTGTCTGCAGCCATGCTCTATCGTAGCGTGCGTGAAAATGTCATGCAGTTAGATGAAGTGCGTGAAGAATTTGGTGAAGCAGTTTATGGCTTGATCAAAGGCACCTTGTCGATGGGTAAGTTGTCTGAACTGATTGAGAAAAATAAGCGTTTAGAAGACCATTTTAATAATAACCAGCGTGAACATTTAACAGGCATTTATAAAATGCTGATTTCCATGACGGAAGATGTGCGCGTGGTGCTAATTAAACTGGCAGAACGTACCTATTCATTACGTGAGTTGGCAACCGCTTCCAAAGAACGTCAGGAGCGTGTGGCGCGAGAAATTTTAACCATTTACTCGCCATTGGCACACCGTTTAGGCATTGCCCAACTGAAATGGGAACTCGAAGATTTAGCCTTCCGTTATTTGGCGCCAGACCGTTATAAAGAAATTGCGACGTTACTGAATGAAAAGCGTTTGGAGCGTGAAAACTACATTCAAAACGTAATTGAGCAATTGCGTACAGAGCTGGGCAATAATGGTATTCATGCCGAAATTAGCGGGCGGGTGAAACACATTTATTCGATTTATCGAAAAATGAAGAGTAAAAACCTCAGCTTCGATCAGCTCTATGACATTCGTGCTGTACGTGTTTTGGTGAAAACCATTCCAGAGTGTTACCACTCTTTGGGCATCGTACATCAATTGTGGCGGCATATTCCGCACCAGTTTGATGATTACATTACCAATCCAAAAGCCAATGGTTATCGCTCATTGCATACTGCCGTAATTGCAGAAAACAAGTCGCTTGAAGTGCAAATTCGTACCCTAGATATGCACGAAGAAGCCGAGCTTGGGGTATGTTCACACTTTAATTATAAAGAAGGTTCTAAAGCCACAGACCATTCGTTTAATCATCGTTTACATTCTTTGCGTTCTGTTTTGGAGCATTATCAGGAACGTAACGATGCCAGCGCACATAAAGAAGATGATGATTCTGAAAACTTTGAACAAATCCAAGAGTTTGAAGATTTTGAGAAAATTTATGTGTTCAGCCGTGATGGTGATATTAAAGAATTGCCACGTGGCTCAACGGTGCTGGACTTTGCTTATCATGTGCATACCGAAGTCGGCAATAAATGCTATGCCGCACGGGTCAATCAGCGCTATGTGCCGCTCACCTATACTTTAAAAACAGGCGAGCAGGTCGAGATTTTGACCAAAAAAGACCGTGAACCGAACCGTGATTGGTTGGTGAATTCTTTAGGTTATATTAAGACAGCACGTGCGCGCGATAAGCTGCGTCATTGGTTTAGACAGCAAGACCGCAGTAAAAATCTGGAAGTTGGGCGTGAAGTGCTCAATAAAGAATTGTCACGTTTGGCGATTCATCCAAAAAGTATTGATTTAAATGATTATTGCAATCACTTTAACGTCAAAACAGGTGAAGACATTCTGATTGGTTTGGTGAATGGTGATATTAGCCTGCATGCCTTAATTAATCAGGTCAATCGTCACATGCACTTAGATCAGGATGAACCTGAACTGGTGTTGAAGCCAACCTTGAACCCACGTGCCAGCCATACCTTATCGGCACATGGCATTTTGATTGATGGTTTGGATAACGTTGAACTGCATATCGCACAATGCTGTCAGCCTGTGCATGGTGAAGCGATTGCGGGGTATATTACCCTGAACCGTGGTGTGAGTATTCACAAAGTGGCGTGTTCGGACTATGTGCGTATGATTGGCAACGAACCTGAACGTGCGGTAGAAGCCGATTGGGAAATGCAGCCAACCCGTGGTCAAAGCGTGCAAATTGTGGTGGAAGCCTATGACCGCCGTGGTTTGCTCAAAGACTTAACCCAAGTGATTTTTGCCGATCAAATTAACATTCGTCAGGTGAATACTATTTCTGAAAGTGATGGTATCGCCAATATGAAATTGTTAATTGAAGTTAAAGGCTTGGCGCAACTTTCTCGTTTGTTGGCACGTTTAGAGCAGCAACCAGGGATTATCAGCGCACGTCGTTTGGTGCAAGGCAGCTAAGCGAGCACGCTTTAAAAAACCAGCATGTTTGCTGGTTTTTTTCTATCGTATTTCAGCCAAAATGGAGAAGGGCGGATGAATAAAACACCTAAAAAAATTTGTGTGAATGTTAGCCGCATTCAGCAGATTTTTAGTCCCGATCCAAGTGCTGTACGCAGTGAACAGATTCAACAGCAAAAACAGGCGATTTATCGGCATCGGAATCAATTGTTGTCTGGATACTTGGCACAAGATATTCAAAACAGCGATATTGAGCGTAACCTACATGGTAAACCATTTTTGACGGCATTCCCTCAATTGCAGTTTAACCATAGCCATAGCCGTCAACATTACGCTTTGGCAAGCAGCTTACAGGTGCAAGATCTAGGTATAGATGTTGAAGACTTAGAACGTAAGGTACGTTTTGATGCTTTGGCACAGCATGCGTTTCATCCCAATGAACTCCAATACTGGCAAGATTTGGAACACGACGCTGATTATTGGTTTCGTGTCTGGACAACTAAAGAAGCAGTGCTGAAAGCATCAGGTTTAGGGATTCGTTTAAGCCTGAATGAGTTGGATACTCGTATGCATCCCAATGCACAGGGCGGCATTTGTCATCATCCACAGATTGGGCATTTTGCCTATCAAAACTTTCGTTTATCAGATTGTATGTTGACCGTAGCATGGCGAGCAGCGCCATCTTGCGTAGGCTTTCAGTTTCCACAGATTCATATTATTCAGCATTAACATCGCAACGTCAGCGTAAATATCGCAATGCTAAGGCACAAAAAAGCCTATCCGAAGATAGGCTTGAATGTTGGTGTCAGCAGAAATGCATTAAGGAATTTCTTGCTCTTCACCTTCAAATTCAGGTTTGACTTGAACAATGAAGTCCTGACGGTTCAAACCGCGCCATAAGGCAAAGGCTGTACCAATGTAAATAGATGAATATGTTCCGACAAAGACACCCACAAACATCGCAATCGAGAACCATTTCAGACCATCACCACCCATGAGCATCATCGCGACTACAACCAATAATAGGGTCATAGAGGTGTGAATGGTACGACGTAAAGTTTCTGTCAGCGCAATGTTTACCACTTCAAGTGGTGTTGCACCACGGATTTTACGGAAGTTTTCACGAATACGGTCAGATACAACAATGTTATCGTTGAGTGAGAAGCCAATAATCGCCAATAACGCTGCCAATACAGTCAGGTCAAATGGCCATTGCATCATGGCAAAAATACCTAGTGTCACAATAATATCGTGGAACAATGACAGTACCGCTCCCATTGCCAGTTTGAATTCAAAGCGAATGGTGACATAAACCAACATCAATAACAGTGCTAAAGCCACAGCGCCCGCAGAACGCACGTATAGCTCATTACCGACTTGACCACCCACTACATCTACCTTTGGCACAGTTGCCGTGTTATTTGGTAGTTGTACCGCAGCAGTAATTGCTTTGGTTAAGTCTTCTGCTTCAACATCTTCTTGCACAGGCATACGTACCATTAGGTCGCGGTCTGAACCAAGCGTTTGTACTACAGGGTCGTTAAAGCCTGCTTTGACCAATGCGTTAGAAACATCGGTGGCTTTTACTGGATTGCTATAGTTGAGTTCTGCAGCAATACCCCCAGTAAAGTCCAAACCTAAGTTTAAACCTTTGGTGGCAATGAAGAATATACTGGCAACCGTTAATAGAATAGAAAGCAATGCCGCAGGCAAAGCAATCTTCATAAACGGAATCACGCGCTCATCATCAGGGCGGCCATATTTTTTTGAAGGCAGTTGAGTATTCTCAGTCATCAGTGATCTCCTTAAATGCTCAACTTTTTCAAGTTACGTTTTTTGCCGTAGATGATTTGTACAATTGCACGGGTCACTGTAATCGCAGTAAACATCGAGCAGACAATACCAATCATGAGCGTCACAGCAAAGCCTTTGATTGGGCCTGTACCAATCGCAAACAGAATGAATGCCACCAAGAATGTGGTTAAGTTCGAGTCGAAAATTGTGTTATACGCTCGGTCATAACCTGCCACAATGGCTTGTTTTGGCGAGGCACCCCACTTAATTTCTTCTCGTATTCGCTCACAAATCAAGACGTTGGCATCCACTGCCATACCAATGGTAATTACGATACCCGCAATACCCGGCAAGGTAAGTGATGCACCAATCCAAGACATGACGGTTAAAATCATGGCTAAGTTAAACACTAAAGCGAAGTTGGCAATCAGACCAAACAGACGGAAGAACACCACCATCCAGATTGCGACCAAAATGAAGCCAATCTGAGTCGACAATACGCCTTTATCAATGTTTTCTTGACCCAAGCTTGGGCCAATCACACGTTCTTCGACAAAGTACATTGGCGCTGCCAAAGCACCAGCACGAAGCATTAAGGCCAATTCAGAGGCTTCTTGTGGAGAATCTAGACCTGTAATACGGAACTGCGAACCCAATACTGCCTGAATGGTTGCAGCATTAATAACGACAGATTCGGTGTATGGCGTACGTACTTCAGTTTGTGTGCCATTTTCATCGGTCACATAGCTAATGCGTTGTTTGTTTTCAATAAACAATACCGCCATACGTTTACCCACAGCGTTACGCGTCGCATCTGCCATGAGTTTACCGCCCGCAGCATCAAGGGTAATGTTAACTTCTGCACCGCCTGTATCTTGGCTAAAACCACTCGACGCATTTTGAACACGCTCACCCGTTAAAATACGGCTGCGGTTCAATAATAATTGGCGACCACTGTCCAAAGATTCAAAGGCAAACGCTTCTGTGCCAGGTGGTACTGTACCTGTCGCCTGACCTGTGTACGGATCAATATATTGATCATTTAAGTCAGACACCAAACGGAATTCGAGGTTAGCAGTACGACCGAGTACACGCTTCGCTTCAGCCGTATCTTGTACGCCTGGCAATTCCACTACAATACGGTTGCTACCTTGAGTTTGTACCAAAGCTTCAGCCACACCTAACTCGTTAATACGGTTACGTAAAGTAGTTAAGTTCTGATTGACCGCATACGACTGAATTTCCTGTTTACGGACATCGGTATAGTTCAGACGTAAGCTAGAACCTTCTGTGGTGGCTACAGCTTGCTGTGTGTATTCATTGCCGTTACGACGCAAGAAATCCATCACTGCATCACGGTCTGCATTATTGGCAAACTGTAGGGTGATGGTGTTGTTATTCAGCGAAAGGCTATTAAATTTCAGCTTGTTGTCACGCAATTGACGGCGTAAATCGGTGGCTGAAGTTTCCATACGCTGGCTGATGGCCTTGTCCATATCCACTTCTAATAAGAAGTGCACACCACCACGTAAGTCCAGACCGAGTTTCATTGGTTTTGCACCAATTTTTTGTAGCCATTCTGGTGTGGTTGGCGCAAGGTTCAGTGCCACGACATAGTCATCACCTAAACCGCGACGTAAAGCTTCTTTGGCTTTGAGTTGGGCTTCTGAGGTGTCTAAACGCAACAATGCAGCATTGTTGGTAAAGCTGTTGTCATGACTGGCAATATTTTCTGATTGTAAAATTTGCTCTGCTTTTTGTATGATGCTTTGATCAATTTGGGTACCAGCTTTGGCACCTGAAATTTGAACAGCAGGTTCATCTGGATACAAGCTAGGCAGGGCATATAATGTACTCACCACAAGAACAACGAGGATGAGCAGATATTTCCATGCTGGGTAACGCATTTATTTTCTTCTTAAAATGAAAAAGTCGTGCGTGAGCACGACTCTTTTTGATTAGAGGTTGTTTAATGTGCCTTCAGGAAGAACTGAAATGACACTCGCGCGTTGTACTTTTACTTCTACACCACGGTTCAGCTCTACCACTGCAAAATCACCTTCAATTTTCGTGATTTTACCCATAAGACCACCTGCGAATACCACTTCACTGCCTACGCCCAAGCTTTCAATCAGTGTACGATGCTCTTTGGCACGCTTTGATTGTGGACGCCAAATCAGGAAGTAGAAAATTGCAATGAAGACTGCAATCATTAAAAGGTTAGCCACAAGGCTTGGTTGTTGTGCAGCTTCACCTGCTGCGTGAGCGGTCGAAATAAAAAGGCTCATTTCATTTTCCTAAACTAAAAACTGGCGATCAGTGATCTGATAATAAATTGGGTTTGTTCTGCAATTTACCTTGTCTTTTTACTCAGCGCAAATACTGAAAAGACTAATCTTCAGGACAAGGCGGTACTTCTAGGCCACGACGGGCATAAAAGTCCTGTACAAATTCATCGAAAGTGCCGTTATCTAAGGCATTGCGAATATCTTGGGTAAAGCGTTGGTAATAACGTAAGTTATGAATAGTGCCCAACATTGACCCCAACATTTCGCCACATTTTTCTAAATGAAACAAATAAGCGCGGGTAAAGTTCTTGCAAGTATAGCAATCACAATGCGGATCGAGCGGGCTTTGGTCATGACGATACTTACTGTTACGAATACGCACCAAGCCATCGGTTACAAAGTAATGACCATTGCGCGCATTACGGGTTGGCATCACGCAGTCGAACATATCGACGCCACGACGAATTGCTTCCACAATATCTTCTGGCTTGCCGACGCCCATCAAATAACGTGGTTTATCTTCTGGCATTTTAGCTGGCAAATAATCCAGTACTTTGATCATTTCTTCTTTCGGTTCACCCACCGAAAGACCGCCAATGGCATAACCATCAAAACCAATTTCAAGTAAGCCGTTTAAAGATTCAACACGTAAATCTTCGTACATACCGCCTTGAATAATCCCGAACAGCGCGTTGCTGTTTTGTAGTTCATCATGGTGATGGGTTTTACAGCGTTTTGCCCAGCGTAAAGACAATTGCAAAGATTTTTGCGCTTCTTCATGTGTTGCAGGATAAGGCGTACATTCGTCAAAAATCATCACGATGTCAGAGTTCAAGGTTTTTTGAATTTCCATCGAGATTTCTGGCGAAAGAAAAACCTTTGAGCCATCAATAGGCGAACGGAAGGTCACACCTTCTTCTTTAATTTTACGCATTGCGCCTAAGCTAAACACCTGAAAGCCACCAGAGTCAGTCAAAATAGGCTTATCCCATTTGATGAATTCATGTAGACCGCCGTGTTGCTGAATCACTTCTAGCCCTGGACGCAAATATAAATGAAAGGTATTGCCTAAAATAACCTGTGCCTGAATTTCTTCAATATCGCGTGGCAGCATGCCTTTGACTGTGCCATACGTCCCCACAGGCATAAACACAGGGGTTTCTACCACACCATGAGCAAGTGTTAAACGACCACGACGGGCGCGCCCCGACTGACCTAATTTCTCAAACTTCATATATGTTCCAAATCAAGGCGAAAAAACAGTTCGCTGATTGTTCGTGCTAAAAGTGCAATATTTTCCTAGATTCTGCACGGAATTGCCAGTTGAGATACGTTTTCCTTGGTAAAAATTGCGAGTAAATATTTTGTTCAAATCCATTGTGCTTACATGGCGTAAAATTGCTGAATACGTTGGGTAATTTCTTTATGTAAGGCAATTTCACCTTGTTCATGATTGTCCATTGCAGCAACGTGCTGAATTAAACGCTGAATATATAAATTACTGTCATTGACATCCTCACCTCCCTTAAACGGAGGTGATTCCTACAGCTAGACGCTTATGCCCAAGCGCAAGAATGTTCATGGCACTATTTAAGTCCCTATCGTGAGTGACACCACACTCACATGACCATTCTCTTATTCCAAGACCTGTCCTACCTCTCGGACTACTTGAGGTGATCTCACCGCAGCACGAACAGATTTGGGTGGTATAGGCTTCATTGACTTCTTCAAACATTACCCCTGCGTTCTCGCATTTATACTTGAGCATTGTTTTTAGTGCTGAAAACCCTGTATCTAAAACAGACTTTGCCATTTTAGTTTTTACAAGCTTTTTGGCACTTAAGTCACCTACAATTATGAGTGCATTATTTTTAACAAGTAATGTACTTGCCTTATGCAAATGGTCTTTACGGCAATTTGCAATCTTGGCGTGTAATGCACGAACACGCTTCTTATTCCTGGCTCTCTGAGCAATACATAATTTCTGCTCATATTTTCGATAGAATTTTGGATTTGAAATTACAGTGCCATCAGAACAGGTGGCAATATCTTTTAAGCCTAGATCAATACCAATCGATTTGGTTGCTGTCGATTTATCTTGCTTAGGCGATTCAACAACAAGACATACATACCAACGCCCACGGCTATCCTCTACAAATGAACCTGTTTTTAACGTGTATTTGCTTAAACCGTAGCTATCCCAAAGCTTAAATTGGTGTTTTCCATACTGGACATATCCATTGGCATATTTGATAGCCAACTTTTTAAAGGGAACCCATCCCAAAGAGCGCCTTGCTGATTTTTTATTGCTGACACGCCATTTCAGCTTTGCCTTTTTAAATTGCTTTCTTCGGGTGACTAATTCTTCAGTTACAGCCTGAATGGTTTGACTATGTAAATTACATTCTTTGGATGTGCCTTTGGTGTATTGAGCAATATCAAATGCAGATAGAAACTCACCTTTTCTTTTTAGGTGCTTAAAACTTAAATCATTCACATAATTCCAAACAAAGTTCACCTCAGATGCTAATTTAATCAGCACCTTTGCGTGTTTGTCTTTTATGCGGAGTTTAAGTGTTTTCATGTGCTTATTTTAACAATAATATTTTAAGTAATGAACAACAAAGATATTTAATACGACATTCCATGTCGTATGGCTTACGCCAGTCGCTTATATCCTCGTGCTGAACCACGAGGTTTTACGCTCCAAGTGATAAAACTCGGTTCTAATGTGAGCAAATAGGCTTCATGTGCAATGCTCAAATAATCATACGGTTCCACTTCTAAAAGTTGTGCCAGATCAATCAGCAAGTCTTTATCCACTTGTTGTAGTTTGAGCTTGGGTTGTGCGGTGGATTGTTCCATCGTGGTTTGAGGCGCTTTGTTGTGCAGGAATTCATCGAGCAAAGCACTTGGAGCGTTTAGAAATTGCGCTGAGTGGATTTCTACATCGACCTGTTTGGGCACATGAATAAAAAACAGAATTTGGCTTAAATCTAAGCCATAAGCGCCCGATAAAGATTGTTTAGCCTGCTGAAATATATCCAGTAAAAGTTCAAGATGGTTGTATTGCAGCGTGTCATTGGAATTCAGCAGAGGATTGCCATAGATATGTCGCTGTTTAAAATAATCTGCAAAAATATTTTTAAATTGATGCAGACCGCTAGAATTGTTGGCTTGAGTGCGATAACGCCATTTTTCTATATTCCATTTATTTACTTCAGATAAATATTGTGCTTCATCTTCCTGTTCATTAAACAGGCTGCGTTGGCTTGAAACAGCTAAATAATCGACCCCAAGATATTCATTAAAGACCAGTACACAGGCATAAATTTGGTCTTGTTCATATTGCTCATAGAGTTGGAAAAACTCTTGAATGAGGGTGTTTTTCAGGTTCTGAATATGTTCTAACATTTTATCGGCTTACTTTTTATTTTGGGATTTATGTTTTGAGCAATTGTTGTTTATATTTTGCTCAACCTCATGATTGTGTCAAAGCTGAGAAAAATGTCAATAAGACAAAACAAATTGTAGTCAAAGCTCACTTAAGTTGTTAAATTGTAATTAAAATCAATTCATAGAGGTGGGCTATGAGTGAATTAAACAGTGCACTAAAAGAAGACCAATTCTATAAAACACTTTTGGAAACCACGAATGCAATTCCGTGGCAGATTAACTGGAAAACCAAAGCTTTTAGCTATATTGGCCCACAAATTGAGTCTTTACTGGGTTGGACGCAAGACAGCTGGAAAACTGCACAAGATTGGATTGATCGGATGCATCCTGAAGATCGGGACAAGACCGTGAATATGTGTGTGAGTCTGTCCGATCAAGGCACAGACCACGAAGCGGATTATCGTGCCTTAACCGCTACAGGAGATTATGTCTGGATTCGTGATGTGGTGCATGTGATTCGTGAAAATAACGAAACTGTGGCGATTATTGGGTTTATGTTTGATATTTCTGCGCGTAAACAAATGGAGTTGGAACTCGAAGCGTTGAGTCGCAAAAATCTGGCTTTGAGCTTACAAGACCCGCTGACCTTGGTTGCCAATCGAAAGGCGCTCAGTGAGCGTATAGAAAACGAATTTAAACGTGCTGTGCGTCATCAACATGCATTGTCTCTCTTGTTTATCGACATCGACCATTTCAAGCCTTATAACGACAATTATGGACATTTACAGGGTGATCATTGTTTGATTAGTGTGGCGCAGTTGCTTAAACAACACTTTGCGCGTGCATCTGACTTTGTGGCTCGCTTTGGTGGTGAAGAGTTTGTGGTGCTATTGCCTGAAACACCATTGGCAGATGCTGTACAACTTGCTGAAAACTTTAGGCAGGCAGTATATGCGCTGGAAATTCCACATACCAAGACAGGGGAGATTACCCAAGTCACTGTGAGTATTGGTGTAAATAGCTATCATCAAAATCAGCAATATCACAATGTGGTCGATTTTCTGCATTCAGCCGATGAATTGTTGTATCTGGCAAAAAATAAGGGACGTAATCAGGTGCAGTACCTGACACAGTCATGTGTTTAGTTGAAATCTGAAAAAAACAGCAAGCTTCGTGCTTGCTGTTTTTATTTATGTATTGAAAAATAATTTTAAATGAGTGGCTTAGCATTCAATGGCTTAAAAGTTTGGACGATAATCAAAACTTTGTGCTGCACCGTTGTCCCGAAAGGCACGCACAGGCTTTTTCGCTGTGGTTGCAGTGTTGATCATGTTGTTGGGAAAGACCTGAATATAGTTATTAAACAACTCGACATTGCGGTTATAAATAGTAATCGCAGCACCGACATTTTCGTTCTGCTCATCAATTTCATGCATCATTTTTAAATACAATTGGTCGGCTTTGAGTTCAGGATAATTTTCGACCACCACATTCAAGCTGCGCATCAATTCTTTGCTCAAGGCTTCAACACGTTGTAATTGGCTGACATCGGCATTGTTGATGTTTAGGTTCATAATATTTTGGCGCAGTTCAGTCACTTTTTCTAAAGTGCCTTTTTCCATACCTGCATATTGTTCGACCACTGGCGCAAGTTCTTCAAGCGTTTTTAACTTCTGTCGTTCAAAACTGGTCACATCTGCCCAAGCGCGGATGGTGGCGTTGTGGTGGCGTACGATGTTGTTACGAATCATGATGCCCAGCATCACCAAGATGATGACAACCAAAAGAAAAATTGCGATACCCATGTTTTGCCCCAAGATGATTTTCTTAGTCCAGAAAATCAACCAAATCTGTCTGTAATTGTTCTAAATAAGGTAATTTAAAAGTGCGTAAGTGTCCACGCAATGCGGAAATATCTTGAATATTTTTTGCTTTACTGGAAATTTCAAACAGGTTGCGATTGCCTAAAAAACAGAGCGTGTTCCGCTCAGGGTGAAATAACAAATCACCTTGCTGATGCTGAAAAAAATCATCCAGTTTTAACACCATTGCAGGGCTGAGCGTACGCGCCAGTTGAATTGCATCACTGCCAAAAAAGTTGAGTTTTTGATTCAGGCGAATGTCACTGGTATGCCACGGCACATGATAAGGCGCACCAAAGGTTTTATTGTTTGAGGTAACGGCTAAACCTTGTAGCTGCACATCAAAGACAAATACGCCCGATAAATGTCGCACCACTTCACGTACTTTGTAGTCATTGCCATTTTGATCTTTAATGCGGGTTTCACTGACATAGCGATATTCAAATACCAAAACCTGATGCTGCTTGCCTTGTTGATCTTGCCAAACTGTACTGGCGTAGCGGCGAATTTCATTGGACAGATTCCCCAAATTAAATAAAGGGAACAGACTTTTTAAATGGGCAATCAAATAAACGGGTTGTAGGGTTCGGGCAAGATGTTGCGGTGGTTGCTGCCATGCCAGTTGATAGCGTTGAGCAATGCTTTCTTGTTCTAAAAAAGTGATGACTTCTTCAATGGGGTCGTCTTGTTCATAGGTAATAAATGCCCAGAAGATACAGCCTAACCCAATCAGCAAGCAGAATTGCAGCCAAATATTACTCGGTTGAATCAAGAGCAATAAACAGAACAACACACCTATAATGCCAAGCAGGACAGGCAAAACATTTTCAAACTTGAGGGTGATGTCATCTTGCCAAGGGTGCAAGCCATCCAAAATATCTTGATGGCTTTGCGCTTTTTTTCCAATATCCCATAACCGCGCGATATTACGAAATACCCGCTGATTCTTCTTGCGTCGAATATGAATGGAGTGTTGCACGGTATCGAGCGGCATGGCGGTTTCTTTTACAGTTTGAAAATTAAGTCTGAGCTTGATCAATCAGCATGGCATCGCCATAGCTAAAGAAACGATAGCGTTCCGCCACAGCATGTTGATACGCCTGCATGACACTTTCACGGCTTGAAAGCGCAGATACCAACATTAATAAGGTGGATTCAGGCAAGTGGAAATTGGTAATCAAACGATCCACCACTTTAAACTGATAACCTGGGTAAATAAAAATTTGCGTATCACCCGACCACGCTGCAAGTTTGCCTGCATGGGCTTGGGCAGCACTTTCCACGGCACGGGTGGCAGTTGTGCCCACTGAAATAACTTTGTTGCCTCGTGCTTTGGTTTCACGAATCAGCGCTACGGCAGCTTCAGAAACTTCACACCATTCACTGTGCATGATGTGATTGGCAATATCATCGGTACGTACAGGCAGGAATGTACCTGCGCCCACGTGCAAGGTCACAAAGGTTTTTTGAATGCCTTTATCTGCTAGCTGTTGCAGTAAGGCTTCATCAAAGTGCAAGCTGGCAGTGGGTGCGGCAACACTAGCGAGTTTTGTTGGGTCGTTAAATACGGTTTGATAACGCTCGGTATCAATCGCTTCTGCTTCGCGGTTAAAGTAGGGTGGAATCGGCAACTGACCGTAGGCATCCAATACGTCTAAAATAGGCTGCGAAAACTCGACAATAAATAAGTTTTCATGGCGACCTTGTACGGTCACTTTTACAGCATCAGGCCCAATAAACAGTTCTGCACCTGCTTTTGGTGAGTTGCTGGCTTTAATATGGCAATGGGCAATAAATTGATCTTGCAGACGTTCTACCAAGACTTCCACTGCACCGCCTGTGGCACGTTTACCTTTAAGACGCGCTTTCATGACTTTGGTATCGTTAAGTACCAGTAAATCGCCCGCTTCGAGTAAATTCAGTAAGTCGGTAAATTGATGGTCATGATACTGACCTTGAGCATCAAGATGCAGCAGACGAGAGGCGCTACGACTTGCTAGTGGGTAACGAGCAATGAGTTCATCGGGGAGATTAAAATTAAAGTCAGAAAGCTGCATGATAAAAACAAGTTAGAACACTGGGAAAACTGCGCCTAGTATATGCTTTTTTAGGTTTTATGGATGAAATTGGTCGATTATAAATCAAAAAAATGACAGCTGATTTAATTTTAAACAATTGCAAAAAACTTGCGTTGACAAGCTGTCAAAAAAGTTTATTATACCCATCAACACCTACCCGAGGTGGTGAAATTGGTAGACGCGGCGGACTCAAAATCCGCTGTCAGAGATGACGTGTCGGTTCGAGTCCGACCCTCGGGACCATATAAAGGAAAAGCCCTCAAGCATATTAAGACTTGGGGGCTTTTTTTATTGTCTGAACTTTATCCAATGATTTGAATATCCTTAAGTTTTTATATGAAGATTGTCGTTTGCTTCAATTTAACTTTTGGGACTCATGGATAAGAATGGGTATACAGAATAAGAAATAAAGATATATGTGAAGATATAGCTCACCTATTCAGTCTTTATCAATTTACTGCCAACAAAAAACCAGTGCTTTCACACTGGTTTTTTGTAGAACAGGCACTGAATCGTATCAGTGCGATGTCATCGCATTAAATAGTTTCAAGTGCAGCATTGAATGTTGCGCTTGGACGCATTACTGCATTCACTTTAGCTTGATCTACTGCGTAGTAACCACCGATATCAACCGATTTACCTTGTACTTCCGCAAGTTCAGCAACAATTTTGTCTTCGTTTGCAGCTAAAGCTTGTGCAAGTGGTGCAAACTTCGCTTTCAACTCAGCATCTTCATCTTGAGCAGCAAGTGCTTCTGCCCAGAATTTTGCCAAGTAGAAGTGGCTGCCACGGTTGTCCAGTTCGCCAGTACGACGTGATGGAGACTTGTCGTTGTCCAGTAATTTGCTGGTCGCTTGATCAAGAGTTGATGCAAGTAATTTCGCACGAGTATTATCTTCTTTAATACCCATTTCTTCTAAAGAAGCAGCAAGCGCAAGGAACTCACCTAATGAATCCCAACGTAAGTGGTTTTCTTCAACAAGTTGTTGTACGTGTTTAGGCGCAGAACCACCCGCACCAGTTTCGTACATACCACCACCCGCCATTAACGGAACGATAGATAACATTTTCGCAGAAGTACCAAGCTCCATAATTGGGAACAAGTCAGTGAGGTAGTCACGTAAGATGTTACCTGTTACAGAAATGGTGTCTAAACCACGCGCAACACGCTCAAGTGTATAACGCATGGCACGAACTTGTGACATGATTTGAATATCTAAACCAGTCGTGTCGTGATCTTTTAAGTATTTTTGAACTTTCTTGATCACTTCGTTTTCGTGTGGACGGTACGGGTCTAACCAGAAAATTGCTGGCATACCAGAGTTACGTGCACGTGTTACTGCAAGTTTAACCCAGTCGCGAATAGGTGCATCTTTCACCTGACACATACGCCAGATGTCGCCTTCTTCTACGTTTTGAGTCATCAACACTTCACCCGTGTCAATGTCGGTGATGTTTGCAACACCTGCAGCAGGAACTTCAAAAGTCTTGTCGTGTGAGCCGTATTCTTCAGCTTTTTGCGCCATCAAACCTACGTTTGGCACAGTACCCATCGTACGTGGGTCGAAGTTACCATTCCACTTACAGAAATTGATCATTTCTTGGTAAATACGCGCGAAAGTAGATTCAGGCATTACTGCTTTACAGTCGTAAGGTTTACCGTCAGCACCCCACATTTTACCGCCACCACGAATCATTGCAGGCATAGAAGCATCTACAATTACGTCGTTTGGAGAGTGGAAGTTGGTGATGCCTTTTGCAGAATCCACCATTGCAAGTGCAGGGCGGTGTTCTTGGCATGCGTGTAAATCTTCGATGATTTCTTCACGTAAAGAAGTTGGTAAGGTTTCGATCTTTTCATAAAGACCTGCCATACCGTTGTTGACGTTAATGCCAAGTTCTTCAAACAATTTACCGTGTTTTTCAAACGCTTCTTTATAGTAAATTTTCACACAGTGACCGAATACAATCGGGTGTGAAACTTTCATCATGGTCGCTTTTACGTGTAAAGAGAACAAAATGCCTGCTTCTTTACAATCATCCAATTCTTTTTCATAGAAGTCGCAAAGCGCTTTCTTGCTCATGAACATAGAATCGATGATTTCGCCATCAAGTAACGCTACTTTTTCTTTCAATACAATGGTTTCACCAGAATGAGTGATGAGTTCCATTTTTACGTTACGTGCGCGGTCAAGCGTCATTGATTTTTCGCCATGGTAGAAGTCACCTTCATCCATGTGTGAAACGTGAGTTTGTGACCATTGCTTCCATTCACCCATAGAGTGAGGGTGTTTTTTTGCATAGTTTTTCACTGCAGCAGGTGCACGACGGTCAGAGTTACCTTCACGTAATACAGGGTTTACTGCTGAACCTAAGCATTTACCAAAACGAGCGAGTAAAGCTTTCTCTTCTTCAGTATCCGCATTTTCAGGATAGTCAGGAATTGCATAGCCTTTTGCTTGTAATTCCTTGATACATGCAATTAACTGAGCAACTGAAGCACTGATGTTCGGAAGTTTGATGATATTGGTATCTGGATCTTGCGTGAGACGTCCAAGCTCTGCGAGGTTGTCGGCTACCTTCTGTTCTTCGCTTAGGTATTCCGAGAATTCAGAGAGTACGCGTGCTGCTACAGAGATATCACTCTTGACAATCTCGATGCCAGCAGGCTTAGTAAAGGTCTCAATGATCGGCAGTAGAGAGTAGGTCGCCAACAATGGCGCCTCATCGGTCAGTGTGTAAATGATTTTTGACTTTCCACCAGCCATATATAGCCCCTTGCTTTGATTGAGTTTTTTAGGAGCGAGATGATGACTCAGCCCCTGCGAACCGATTTGCCTAATTTAACCTTGAGAGTATCGACTCTCAATGCATTTCAGTCAACGTAATTACAGTGATGACGCCATTTCGCTACGAAATGATGTGTCGCATTTGTGCGAGTCAAGACACGGCTTAATGTAAAAATGAGCCTATTTAAACCTAAAAATCGCCTTGAGTATTTAGTGTTGAAATACTAATCAAATCGTATGATGAAGATATGACATCAAAAATATATGTATATTTTATTATAAATTAACCAGTTGAGGGTTCGACTTAAGTCGAATGTTTGATAAATAACCGATGAAAATGATAGGTGGATATATTTATTCTATTTATTTTATATGTTTATCAATATGTTGCTTCTATTTTTTACAGTGTGATGCAATGTAAACTCTTGTATAGAAGTTGAGATTTTCTTCAAAAACGGAGGGAAATCTACAGATAAAAAGCCTGATTTATATTTTAAAAGTTTAGATCTATTTTATGGTCCAAATTTTACAAAAATAAGCGTATTTTTTAGCGGGTTTGTAGCACCGTTTGATCCATCAAAAATCATAATCAAGCGTGAGCTAAACCCTTGTTAATCCATAGATGAAAAAATCAAGTAGTAAAGAAGAAATGCCGAGTTGTTACGCAGTTTTTTAAATTAGTTTGAAAGCTTGTGTTTTGTGTTAAAGTTTGTAGGTTAACTCTGAATTCAGTGGATGAGTTTTGTAGACAAAATAATTCATAGGCGCGGCACACTTTAATTAACGAGGCAAAAATGAAAATACAGTTGCTGGAAATTGGTCCTGAAACGGAGCAACTCAGTGCTTGCACACTCTCGTTATTATTGGGTGTACATACGCCAAGTAACCAAATTGATGGTTTTTTGAAGTTTGCCCGTCAAATGCTGCAAGTAGATCATGCCATTTTGACTTTTAAAAATGAGCCGTACATCTGGTATTCCACCAATCAAGTTTTTAAAGCCTTTCGTGCCAACCCAAACGCACGGTTAGACGCTTTCTTTCAAGGTCAGCAACTGATTGAACCTCAACATCCTCAATATGCAAATTTTGTGCAGCACATCGCAAGTTTGGGGATAGAAGCCGCGCGCCTAATCGCACTGGATTTACTCAAAACCGATGGCGAGTCGATTGGGCAGTTGTTGTTATTTGATCATCGTGAAGAAGCGTTTAGTTTAGGTGCTTTGCCGACAGTGGCGGAGTTTGCTGCAGGTTTGGTGCGTTATATTGAATTAAAAGTTGATTATGCAAGCTTAAAAGAACTGTATGAACAGCAGTCTGCATTGAATTTTAGTAAAACCAAATTTTTCCAAATTATTGCGCATGATTTGCGCGCGCCATTTCATGGCTTATTGGGGTTTTCGGAAGTTTTAGCGCAAGAGCGCGAAACTTTGGATGATTCTAGTATTCAAAATATTGCCGACTATTTATTCGACACAGCACAATCGACCTATAACTTGCTAGAAAGTTTATTGAATTGGGCGATGGCAGAGGGTGGACGCTTTGTGTATCACCCAATTAATTTTGAGTTAAAGCAATCGACCAAAATTGTTTGCGATGTGTTGAAAAGTTTGGCAATCAAGAAAAATATTGAACTGATTGATCAAGTTGAAGAAGGCATTAAAGTTTATGCCGACATCAATATGATTACCTCGGTGATTCAAAATTTGGTGTCGAATGCGCTGAAATTTACCTTTACCGATGGCACAGGCAAAGTCATTTTACGTGCAGAGCAAACAGAAACCAGTGTGGATATTTATATTCAAGATACGGGTTTGGGCATGACTGCACAACAACTCGAAACGCTGTTCGAGCCTAAACTTACTGTTAGTTTTAAAGGCACTGCAGGTGAAAAGGGTATTGGTTTAGGTTTGGTGTTGTGTAAGCGTTTTGTCGATTTGAACCACGGGCAAATTGTGGTGGAATCGAAAGAAGGTGTGGGAACGACTTTTAAAGTCAGTTTGCCAATTGCGACCAGTAGCCATCAAGTATTAAGTAAAGAAGCGTTATTATCTGAGAAAACTTAATTTCAAAGTTTATATACAAAGCAAGCAAAAGCCTGTGGATGTTTAAAATCATCCACAGGCTTTTTTTATCGTGATCAATTTAGATCAACTCTTGCATTATTGAATGTTTTGAATCGGACTACCACCCAACGCTTGCAATAAAGTCACATAGGCGTTGTATTGGTTTTGCTTGGTCTGCAATAAACTTAAACGTGCATTGCGGGTGGTTTCTTGTGCATCTAGCAGGTTTTTTAAGGCAATCGCACCATGCCGATAACGCACCTCAGTTAAGCGTTCAGTTTTCTCTGCCAGTGCTAAATTGCGGCTTTGCAGCGCGACTTGTTGATTCAGCGCGGTTCGTGCTGACAGTGCATTTTCGACATCGGCAAAGGCTTTATATAAAGTTTGTCGATATTGCACAATGGCTTTTTCATATTCCAAAGCATTCACTTTTAGATCGCGCTGCATATCATTCCATTGCAAAAATGGCAGGGTTAAACCTGCACCTAAAGTGGCAATTGGGTTTTTTAGGGCATCGCTTAAAGAGGTATGCGCGCCTGTACCGACACCTGTACTGAGTGTGCCTGTAAGACTGATGGATGGGTAATAACTGGCTCGATTGGCATCTTTATTGGCCAAGGCTTTACGTAAACGTAATTCGGCTGCACGTAAGTCGGGACGACGTGACAGCAGTTCTGCAGGTAAGCCAGCAGTAATATTCGGTAAACGAACAGCGGCTAAACTCTGTGGTTCATTGATATTCAACATTTGCACAGGTTGATGCAGTAAAACTGCCAAGGCGGTGCGTGTTTCAACTTTTTGCTGTGCAATTTGGCTCAAGGTTGATTTTTGACTTTGCAGGGCTTGTTCGGCTTGGTTTAAATCCAATCCTGAAACTGCACCCGCGCGATATTGCGCACTGACCAATTGATACGTTTTTTGCGTACTGGCAAGGTTTTGTTGTGCGACAACATAGCGTTCATTTAAATAACCCAATTGCCAATATAAATTGGCAGTGGTTGCAATCAGGCTTTGTGCGGTGGCTTGTAAGTCTTGTTCGGTGGCTAAGGCTTCCCAACGTGCAGCTTCAGTCTGATTGGCAAGTTTACCGAATAAGTCCAATTCATAGCTCAGTCCGGGATAATTCAGCGAAATCCCACGCGCTGTATCACCATTGCCCTCTAAACTAAATTGATGCCCTGTAGAAATACCTGCATTGCCAATCCGGACACCTTGCTGACTTTGGCTTTGTTTTGCTTGTAATCTGGCTTGTTGTAAATTCAGTCCTGCAACCGCGAGGTCACTGTTACGCGCCAAGACTTGTTCAACCAATTGATTTAAAGCAGCATCGTGAAAGAGTGTCCACCAACGGTCTGTATTTAGTTGTGCAAGGACTTGCTGGCTTTTTTGCTGCTGCTCAAACTGTTGAGGAATATTTACAGCAGGTGCCTGATAAGGTGTTTTGACTACGGCTGCACAACCCACTAAGCTGCTGCCAAGAAAAAGCGCAGTGACGAGTTGGCTGAATTGTCGTGACTTCTGGTTAAATCGCATCATCATTCCTTACTCTAATTCCTTATTCTCTAGATAGCGCATCGACAGGGTTCAGTTGGGCAGCATTACGTGCAGGAATAAAACCGAACACAATTCCAATCAGGCTTGAACAGACAAAAGCGGCTACAATCGAGGTGGTGGAGTACGCCATTTGAAAGGTTCCACCTGCCACATGATTAATCAATTGCCCAATTCCGAGTGCGAGCAAGACGCCAAGTACACCGCCTAAAATACACACTAAAATGGCTTCAATTAAAAATTGCTGCAAAATATCGCTTTGTCGTGCGCCGACTGCCATGCGTACCCCAATTTCTTGGGTGCGTTCTGTGACAGAGACCAACATGATGTTCATTACGCCAATTCCACCGACCACCAGTGAAATCACTGCAATAGCAGAAACCAGTAAGGTCATGGTGGCGGTAGTTTGTTGGATGGTTTCACGGATACTGTCGGCATTTTGAGTAAATACATCCTGCGCACCATGACGCTGTACCAACAGACTTAGGATGGCATTTTCTGCTGCAGCACTTGGATATTCATCTTTGACTCGTACAATAATGCTGCGCACATGGCTTTGGCCAAGCATGCGGCTCATTACCGTAGAGTAGGGCAAATACACATTTAAGCTGTCGGCATTGCCCATCATGCTTTTTTGTTCTTCGACCACGCCAATAATACGGCTGGGTACGCTGCCCAATAAAATTACTTGCCCGACAGGGTTGCTGCCATCACTAAAAAATGTATTTTTGGTGTTGTGATCAATCACCACATCTTGCGCTTGTTCCAGCACGCTGTGTTTGTCAAAAGGCTGACCCGACTGGAAATTCATGCCGCGTACATAGAAAAAGTCTTCACTCACCCCATTGACTGTGGCAGAAGCCTCGGTGTCTTTAAAGCGTACCGTGACGTTGCTATTGACTGATGGGCTGACGCCATCCACATAAGGTTGTTCTGCCAAAGCATCGGCATCGGCAGGAATTAGGGTTTTAAGCTGAGATGAGCGCGAGGTATCACCAAAACCACGCCCTTGAAACACGGTGATGGTATTGGTGCCTAAACTGCTGATGTTTTCTAAAATTTGTTTCTGTGAACCATTGCCCAGTGCCACAACAGATACAACCGAAGCGATCCCGATAATAATCCCGAGCATGGTTAAAAAGGTGCGCATGCGATGTGCATTCATCGCCAGTAGCGCCATGCGGAAGGCTTCACCTAAACGATCAAATACAGAGCGCCAAGCTGAAGTTCTTTTTTGTGGCGGATGTTGCAAGGTTTGTTGAGTAATATCATCCTGATCGGCAGGTGTGTTGGGCTGATCAGAAATAATAAGCCCATCACTGATTTCAATAATCCGTGTGGCATTTTTAGCGACATTATGGTCATGTGTGACCAAGATGATGGTGTGACCTTTGGCATTCAGCTCACGCAAAATCCGCATCACTTCAATACCGCTATTCTTGTCGAGTGCACCTGTGGGTTCATCGGCAAGAATCACATCGCCACCATTCATCAAGGCACGTGCAATGGATACACGTTGTTGTTGCCCACCTGAAAGCTGACTTGGGCGGTTTTGGGTTTTATCGGCTAGACCTAAATCACTGAGCAGCGCAGTTGCGCGAGTTTGTCGTTCTTCAACATCGGCACCTGCATAAATTGCAGGCACTTCGACGTTGCTCGCAGCGCTTAAATCACCCAATAAGTGATAGCGCTGGAAAATAAAACCAAAATATTCACGACGTAGCTGTGCCAGTTCATCGGCTTCAAGTTGTCGGGTTTCACGTCCTTTGACTTTATAGCTGCCAGTGGTGGGTTGATCCAGACAGCCCAAAATATTCATGAGGGTGGATTTTCCTGAACCTGACTGACCCACAATTGCAACCAATTCACCTGGGTAAATCTTCAGATCAATACCTTTGAGAATCTGTACTGTAGATTCACCCGCAGGGAATTCACGGGTCAGATTGGTGACCTCTAACAGAGGTTGTGACTGACTCATCTTACATTCTCACTGATGGGCCAACACGACCACCACGCTTCGCCGCATCGTTTGAGGTATCGGAACCATCGGCAATAATGACTTGATCGCCCAGTTTTAGGCCACGAATGACTTGTACTGTTGCGCGGTTGTTTAAGCCAAGCAATACCGATTGTGGTCGAGCTGAACCATCGGCTTGCAGCACGCGTACCATGCCTAAAGAGGCTTTACCTTGATCAACCAAGGCTTTTTCATTGGTAGTCAATTCCAAGCGGGCAGGGCGTTTGCTAGAACTGGCATCGGTATTGTCGCGCTCAGCACGTACGTTGCTGTCTGAATTATTGCTGTTGCCACGACTGCGTGAACGGTTTACACCTTGTACCGCAGCAGCAGGAATGGTCAGCACATTGCGTGCCTCTGCCAATACAATGGACACTTGTGCGGTCATATTGATGCGTAGCTTGCCGTCTTCATTTGGTACGTCAAATAAAGCGTTGTAGTACACGGCAGAACTTGAAGATGATGAGGTGTTGTTATTGCTTTCGGTATTGATGGATTTGGGTGCAGGTTCTACCTGACGTAAAGTAGCGTAATGTTTTTTCTCACTGTTGCCCAAGGTGGTGAAATAGACCGTTTGTCCCTCTTCGACCTTCATTACATCCGCTTCAGAAATTTCTGCTTTTACAGTCATGGTGTCAAGTTTGGCTAATTTAATAATCGTGGGCGCACTTTGATTGGCGTTCACGGTTTGACCTTCTTCGGTCACAATTGCAACGACAGTGCCATCCATTGGGGCAAGAATACGGGTATAACCTAAATTTTCTTTAGACGTGTCTAAAGTTAGGCGTGACTGTTCAATTTGAGCATTAATGGCAGCAATTTCTGCTTGTGCAGTTTTATAGTTGGCTAAGGCAGTTTCAAGTTCGGCACGTGAGGTCGCATCTTGCGCATACATGGCTTGTTGACGCTGATATTCTGCTGCGACTTTGGCGAGATTGGCTTGTCGAACCGCCAATTGTGCCTGTTGGTTTTTAATACTGGCCTGCGCTGTTTTAAACTCATTTTCCTGTCGTACGGAGTCAATTTGGGCAATCAACTGTCCTTGTTTGACTTGATCGCCTAACTGAACATACATTTTTTTGACTTGACCTGAAACTTGCGCACCAACACTGACCATTTTGGTGGCTTCAAGTACGCCTGTTGCCAACACCGCACTTTCAATATCTCCACGGCTCACTTCGGCAGTAATGTATTGCGGTTGTTGTTCTTTGGGTTTTAAAAAATACCAAGCGGCAAATGCCAGCATCAGCGCAATGATAATTCCCGCAATAAGTTTGGTCGATTTTATTTTTGGCATGAGTCAAAAAACAGAAAAAGAAATTAAAAGGATTATAGAAGTGAAATAAGGATAAATCGTGAATTTTTTGAAGAAACTGTAAATGAGAATTATTTATTAGTGGTTTGAGCTAGATTTAATACAGTCTGAGTACGGTATTACATCCATAAAAAAAGTGAAAATAGCATCTGTTAACGAGGTGGGGTAGTTTGTTTCATCTCTATGATAATTTTATGAATTTTTATGATAAATGCTGAAAAATACAACTATGGTCTAAGTTGCTTAAAAAACCTTATTTTCTATATGGATTTAAGAATTAAAAGCAGCTAGTATCAAATTCCATAAAATAATTATGGATTTAATCATTAGGATAATACGGCATCGGGACGATGCAATAAAACATGACTTTAAGCAAAAAATCTGAGGGGTAAATCATGGAGTGGAGTGAGAAATTTAATATCGGAATTGATGTGATTGACAATCAACATCGACAAATTCTGGACTATATTAATGCGCTGGAAAAAATTCGGGCGACAGGTGCGCGGGAGCAAATCAAAGAAGTCTTGGATGACTTGATTGACTATACGCAATCGCATTTTAGCTTTGAAGAAAACTTGTTGTCACAGGTCAATTATCAATACTTACCATCACATCGTGGTATTCACGAACTCTTTGTGAAGCGTTTGAATGATTGCCGTCAGCGTTTTGCCAATGGCGAATCGGTAGAACATGATTTGTATCGTTTGTTGTCTAAATGGTTGATTAACCATATTCAGCATGATGATCAGGATTATGTCGATGCGGTACGCGACAATATGCTGCATTATTTGCGTTCACAGGAACAGAAAAAAGGCAAAAGTTGGTTTGCACGTTTCTTTAGCTAATCCTCTGAAAAGCAGATGATTTTAAAAATTATTTGATGAAGTCTGCTAAATTAAGCCGAGTGAGAAGCGAACAGTGTTTTACCACAGAGTTCTGTAATGGCTTGTAGCACCAGATGTTCAGGGTTTTCCTTGGACATCCCTTTGATGGCGGCATCAATACGCAATAACAGGGCGGGCCATTGCAAGAAACTATTTGGATTTAAACGTCGCAAAGCTTGCTGATAAACACTGACTTTGTTTTTCCAGATACCCAGTTGCAAAGCATTTTGTGGTTGTTCAAATAATTGCATCAGCAGGCGCATTTCTTTGCTGATGCTCCACAAAATTAAACTCATGGCTTCACCCGAAGCCATGAGGTATTGAAAAATTTTCATAGCTTGCGCCAGATTTCCTGCCAGTAAAGCATCATTTAAATCGTAAGTGCTATAACGGGATTGATCTTGTAAACAGGCATGTAAATGTTCAATCTGAATCTGCTGAATTTCAGGAAAGGTGTCACTGACCCGCATCAAGCTGTTTTTGGCAGCCAAAAGGTTGTGTTCATGGTGTTGTTCCAACCATTGCCACGCATCATGTCCCAATTGGATGCCAAGCTTTTCTGCTTCCAAACCTAAAATCTGCTGCCGATCTTTAGGATAATTCGCCGTGAGTGCAACATTGACCCCATTGGCATCAATCAACTGAAAAAAACTGGATTTCAGGCTATTGCTGTCTTGTTTTGGCATCACCACCAACAGCAAGTTTTGTTCATTGTGCTGAATATAACTTTTCAGTTGTTTTAGTGTGCTGGCATCAGGCTTGATATTGCCGTGTACTTCAACCGCCAATTGACTCGAAAACAGTGACAGACTGTTTAAGGCATTGAATACATTTTTCCAATCGCTAACGCTATTTAAATCATAACGCTGACGTTCAATATCCTGTTTTTGCCAACTGGCACGAAAAGCATCCAACAAGTTTTGTTCGAGTAAGGGTTCTTGACCATGCAAAATCCATGCGCCGCGTGCTTCATCGACACGTTTGAGGGCTTGTAGATAGTCAAGTTTCATAAAAAAATCGCACTCGAAAACTTATTTAGGGTTTGAATACACAGGTGGATTGACCAAAGGTAAACGATTAGATGAAATTTGACGCACAATTTGCTGTGCTACATCATCAATAATGACTTCTTTTAAGAATTTTTGTTCCTGATCATCGGTATTCACAGTTGCGACATCGTATTGATAACTGCGCGTTGCCATGACGGTACGAGGTTCGGTGATCGGGTTGCCTTGCGCATCTTCAATACGGAAAGTCACACTCAAACGTAATAAGGTTTCTACCAGTTTGCCATTCAATTCCAAGCGACGTGGCGTATAGTCAAGTACACGCAGTACATAGGCATTAGGGTCATTGCTGAGTTGTACGCCCGCTGTACCCATGTGAATGGAAAGTTTTTCTTCTAATTCTTCAGCATTGCTCGGTAAAGCCAGACTCATTTTTGAATAAGCCACAGGTGCAATGCTTGGATTGGTGCCTTTAAGATGAAAACCACAGCCGACTAAGCCAGCACTGAGTCCACAAGTTAAAACAATGACTGCTAGACGTTGGCTAAAGTGCATGTGCTGTCCTCTGTAATATTCTTGAAAGTTTAAAAGCGGAAGTTGAGAATATCTTGATTGTAGGTGCAAAGCCCATTGACTGACAACGGGCTTTGTTTGGAAATTGTTTTAATTCCTTTTTTGTAGGAGGGTTTAGGGGGATTGTTTTATAAAATCCCTCCAAACCTCCATTTAAAAAGGGAGGCTTAAAAGCACTTAAACCACCAAATTCACTAGCTTATTCGGTACAACAATTTCTTTCTTGGTTGGCCCAGTCAAGAATGGTTGTACTTCTGGTAACGCTTTGGCAAGTGCAAGGATGTCCTCTTTAGATGCATCTACAGCTACATCTAGCTTGCCACGTAATTTACCATTGACTTGCACCACAATAGTTTGTGTGTTGCGGGTTAAGGCAGACTCATCTACGGTTGGGAAGAGGGTTGAAGTTAACTCAATTCCGAACTGTGCCAATAAAGTCTGGCTTAAGTGTGGTGCAAAAGGTGCAAGCAAGGTTAATAAGGTCACAATCGCTTCACGCTCAACGGCAAGGTCTTGCTCGTCTTGTGCTTCAAACTTGTTGCAAGCATTCAAGAGTTCCATCAATGCTGCAATTGCAGTGTTGAATGCATGACGACGCTCGATATCATCGCCCACTTTTTGAATGGTTTCATGGGTTTTGCGACGTAAGTCCTGCGCTGCTGTAGCAAGTTTACTACTGTCAATTGCAGTTGCATTGCTGCCTTTTTCAAGGAAACCTGCCGCCAAACGCCAAACACGTTTTAAGAAGCGGTTCGCACCTTCAACGCCTGCATCTGACCATTCTAAAGACTGATCAGGTGGTGCAGCGAACATCATAAATACACGTGCAGTATCTGCGCCGTATTGGTCAATAATGGCTTGTGGGTCGATACCGTTATTTTTCGATTTCGACATTTTTTCCTGACCACCAACAATCACCGCTTGACCATCGCCTATGTATTTAGCCGAAAGAACGCGACCTTTTTCGTCTTTTTCAAGCTCGATATCGGCAGGGTTAAACCAAGTTTTCTTGCCGCTTTCTGCTTCGCGGTAGAAGGTGTCAGCCAAGACCATGCCTTGAGTCAGCAAGTTGGTAAATGGCTCATTGCCTTGTACCACGCCTTCATCACGCATAAGTTTGTGAAAGAAACGCGCGTACAATAAGTGCAAGATGGCGTGTTCTACACCACCAATATATTGATTAACTGGTAACCAAGTTTGCGCAGCTTCAGGCTTGACCATACCACCTGTAAAATCTGGAGATGCATAACGTGCATAATACCAAGATGATTCTACAAAAGTATCTAAGGTATCGGTTTCACGACGTGCTTCGCCACCACAGCATGGGCAAGTAGTTTGATAGAATTCAGGCATTTTATTTAACGGGTTGCCTGAGCCATCTGGCACAACATCGGTAGGTAAAATGACAGGAAGCTGATCTTCTGGAACTGGAACTTGTCCACATTTTTCACAGTTGATCATCGGAATTGGACAGCCCCAGTAACGTTGGCGTGAAACACCCCAGTCACGTAAGCGGAATTGTACTTTTACATTGGCTAAGCCTTGTGGCTCTAATTTCGCTAAAAGTGCATCAAAAGCCGCTTGGAAATCTAAACCATCAAATTCGCCTGAATTGACCAGTTTACCTTCTTTAGAACCGTACCATTCTTGCCATTGGGTTGTGTCAAAGTCCGCATCGTCTGCACCTTTGGCATCAATCACCTGAATAATTGGCAATTGGAATTTATTGGCAAACTCAAAATCACGCTCATCGTGCGAAGGTACAGCCATCACCGCACCAGAACCGTAAGACATCAATACATAGTTGGCAATCCACACTGGCAATTCTTTACCCGTTACTGGATGCTTCACAAATAAGCCAGTCGCCATACCTTTTTTCTCGGCAGTGGCAAGGTCAGCTTCTGCCACAGAACCCATGCGGCATTCTTCAATAAAGGCTTTTAATTGTGCATTGTTTTCTGCTGCTTTTAACGCCATTGGATGTTCTGCAGCAACAGCCACATAAGTTGCACCCATTAACGTGTCAGCACGCGTTGTAAATACAGTCAGACCATCTGCATAAATTTCAGGATTTGCCGATGGGAATGTGATTTCCATCCCTTGCGAACGCCCAATCCAGTTGCGCTGCATGGTCAAGACTTGCTGTGGCCAACCATCTTTTAAAGTTTCTAAATCGTCTAATAATTCTTGGGCATAATCGGTAATGCGGAAGTAGTACATTGGAATATCGCGTTTTTCTACCAATGCACCTGAACGCCAACCACGACCATTTTCGACCTGTTCATTGGCCAAAACTGTTTGATCGACAGGATCCCAGTTGACTGTCGAGAGTTTGCGATAAATTAACCCTTTTTTATACAGTTGCACGAATAACCATTGTTCCCAGTGGTAATACTCTGGGGTGCAAGTGGCAAATTCACGATCCCAATCTACTGCCAAACCTAGTTTTTTCAATTGGTCGCGCATGTAGGCGATATTTTCAAAAGTCCATTTAGCTGGGGCAACCTGATGCGCAATCGCTGCGTTTTCAGCAGGTAAACCAAAAGCATCCCAACCCATAGGTTGTAAGACTGTTTCACCTTTTAAACGGTGAAAACGGCTAATTACATCACCAATGGTGTAGTTACGCACGTGACCCATGTGCAGTTTGCCGCTTGGGTAAGGGAACATCGAGAGGATATAACGATGTGGACCTTCGACTGTGTCGGCAACTTTAAAGGCTTTACGAGATTCCCAGTCGCTTTGGACTTGGGGTTCAATCGCACTGGCTTGATATTCAGGGTCAATGTGAGTAGTCATAAGGTTAAATCAGGAATAAACGGTTAAAAAAAGTGTGTCACACAGCATAGCGCAAAATGCAGCTAAATTGAATTTTGCGCGTTGGATTGTGCAGGAAAATTTAAGCGAGTCGTACTTTATGGCTTAAAACTTAAAAAACTTGTGGGTTGGCACGTTCTTGTTGTGCCTGATTTAAAGCTGCATTGGCTTCACGTTGTTGCTGATCCATAGCTGGATTTCCTGCAGGATGATTTGTGGTTGGTGTCGCATGTTGGTTTGTTGTATTTGCAGCAGTAGGTGCAGGGTTGTCAGTAGGATTTGCAGGAGTGGCAACGGTTGGTGCTGAATTTCTCCAGCCATAGGTGTCGACTTTGCCTTTTTTCTTGGCAGTTTTTGGCGGCGGTGTCGTGGTGTAATGGGTTGAACCATTTGCATCGACCCACTTGTAATATTGTTTTGCAGAAACTGAGCTAGTGGCAAAAATTAAAATCAAGCTTGCAGAAAGACAACTCAAGCGGATCATTGGCGTTTTCATGTTTGGAAGTCCTGAGCAAAAAGGGTAAATGGCAGAAAACCAATTACAAAAAATCATGTTGGCTAAATTTTAGCAATAATTCCCCATGAAGCTAGGGTTTGTTGACAATTTATTGATGATTTTTATCTGCAATATCGCCTATTTAAAACTGGAGCATTGACTTGTCTATTTGCAAGTTAAAATAAGCTGAAATGCGTTGGTGAATCATAACCAAGCGATTTATATATTTTTTAATTCATTCTTTATTTTTATGTATGTGATATGAAAAAATTATAAAAAATTCAGCAAATATCTGAAAGTTATTTGTTTTATATGGAAATATTGGACTTGGGATTAAATTGTGATGGATGACACAAAGCGTAAAAAATACCCAGTTTATAAATAAAGCAGAAAAAGCCGATTTTTAAACTTGACTTTAGTCGGGTAAACTACAAAAATGCACACTTTAGTTTTATGTGCCTTAGATCGATCACCCTTCGAATAAGTGTCATGTCATGCAATGGGCAACTTCTCTAGCCGAGAAGCTGAACAAAGCTTATAAAATGTGTTTACCCCAACACGTTTTAGATCTCATATTGCTTATACGGTAATCAGATCAGAAATTTTTCCTATTGCCATGAAAACTATGAAATATGTGTGCTATAACAGTGCAGGAATTAATGAACAAAACACTGCAGGTGTCTCCCATTTTGCAGTGATAAGACTAGGGTGAATCACGTTGGAACTTTTATCTGGTGGTGAAATGCTCGTTCGCGCATTGGCGGACGAAGGCGTTGAGCATGTTTTTGGATACCCAGGCGGCGCAGTACTTCATATTTACGATGCGTTCTTTCAACAAGACAAAATTAATCATTACCTCGTGCGCCATGAGCAAGCTGCTGGTCATATGGCAGATGCCTACTCGCGCGTAACAGGTAAAACTGGTGTGGTGCTAGTGACTTCAGGTCCTGGTGCAACCAACACAGTAACTCCAATTGCAACGGCTTATATGGACTCAATCCCAATGGTGATTTTGTCTGGTCAGGTTGCAACACACTTAATTGGTGAAGATGCCTTCCAAGAAACCGATATGGTGGGTATTTCACGTCCGATTGTAAAACACAGTTTCCAAGTGCGTCATGCAAGCGAAATTCCTTCAGTGATTAAGAAGGCATTCTATATTGCATCTTCAGGTCGTCCTGGTCCTGTGGTGGTTGATATTCCTAAGGATGCAACCAACCCAGCAGAAAAATTTGCTTACGAATACCCAGAAAAAGTGAAGATGCGTTCGTATCAACCGCCGCATCGTGGTCACTCAGGTCAAATTCGCAAAGCAATTGATGAGCTATTAAATGCCAAACGTCCTGTGATTTATTCAGGCGGTGGTGTTGTACAAGGCAATGCTTCTGAGCAATTGACTGAACTTGCACACATCTTGGGCTTCCCTGTAACCAATACATTAATGGGCTTGGGCGCGTTCCCAGGTAATGATCCACAGTTTATTGGTATGTTGGGTATGCATGGTACTTATGAAGCCAACATGACCATGCATAATGCTGATGTGATTTTATGTATTGGTGCGCGTTTTGATGACCGTGTAACCAATAACCCTGCAAAATTCTGTCCAAATGCCAAAGTCATTCATATTGACATTGACCCTGCGACCATTTCAAAAACTATCATGGCGCACATTCCAATTGTAGGTGCGGTTGAACCTGTACTTCAGGAAATGCTAGTGCAGTTGAAACAGTTAAATGTGTCCAAGCCAAACCCTGAAGCGATTGCTGCGTGGTGGAATCAGATCAATGAATGGCGCAAAGTCCATGGTCTGAAATATGATAAGCCAACTGATGGCAGCATGAAGCCACAACAAGTAGTTGAAGCATTAGACAAAGTGACCAATGGTGATGCGATCATTACTTCTGACGTAGGTCAGCACCAAATGTTTGGCGCGAACTACTATAAGTACAAGCGTCCACGTCAATGGTTGAACTCTGGTGGTTTGGGAACTATGGGTGTAGGTTTACCGTATGCTATGGCGGCTAAACTGGCTTATCCAGATCAACAGGTTGTATGTATCACGGGTGAAGCATCGATTCAGATGTGTATCCAAGAGCTTTCTACCTGTAAGCAATATGGTTTAAATGTTAAGATCTTATGCTTGAATAACCAAGCTTTAGGTATGGTTAAACAATGGCAAGATATGAACTATGAAGGTCGTCACTCAAGTTCTTATGTTGACTCATTGCCTGACTTCCCTAAATTGATGGAAGCTTATGGTCACGTTGGTATTCAAATTAACCATGCCGATGAGCTTGAGTCTAAGCTTGCAGAAGCGATGGCGATTAATGACAAATGCGTATTCATTAACGTAATGGTTGACCGTACAGAGCACGTTTATCCGATGCAAATTGCGGGTCAATCTATGAAAGATATGTGGTTAGGTAAAGGGGAGCGCACAGAATGAGACACATTATTTCCGTTCTCGTTGAAAACGAATCAGGTGCGCTTTCTCGTTTAGTGGGTTTATTCTCTCAACGTGGTTATAACATTGAGACTTTAAACGTTGCACCAACCGAAGACCCAACACTTTCACGTTTAACGCTTACAACTTATGGTGATGATCATAAAATTGAGCAAATCACCAAACAACTGAATAAATTGGTTGAAGTGGTTAAAGTGGTCGACCTGTCAGAAGGCCCGCATATTGAACGCGAATTGATGCTGATTAAAGTCAAAGCATCGGGTGCTGCACGTGCTGAAATTAAACGTACTGCAGACATCTTCCGTGGTCAAATTGTGGATGTCACACCAACGACTTATACGGTGCAGCTTGCGGGTACAACTGAAAAACTAGATGGTTTTATTGACGCGATTGCTGAAAACACCATTTTAGAAGTTGTGCGTTCAGGTGTGTCAGGTATCGCACGCGGCGAAAAAGTTTTAACCATTTAACTAAATTTCATAGTTAATTTTACTCATCGAATTCATTCCATCTCAAAGGATGGAGAGCTTACTGAAGTACTGAATAGACAAGTACTTGAGTAAGATAGGAATCCTAAGCATTTTAGCGGAGACAGCAATGCAAATTTTTTACGATAAAGACTGCGACTTATCTATCATTCAATCTAAGAAAGTAGCGATCATTGGTTACGGTTCACAAGGTCACGCGCACGCGCTTAACCTTAAAGATTCTGGCGTAGACGTAACTGTAGGTTTACGTGCTGGTTCTGCTTCTTGGAAAAAAGCTGAAAATTCGGGTCTTAAAGTTTCTGAAGTTCCTGCTGCTGTTGCTCAAGCTGACTTAGTTATGATTTTGACTCCAGATGAGTTCCAATCACAACTTTATCGTGACGTGATTGAGCCAAACATCAAGCAAGGCGCAACTTTAGCATTTGCTCACGGCTTCTCTGTACTTTATAACCAAGTTGTTCCACGTGCAGACTTAGATGTAATCATGGTTGCACCTAAAGCACCTGGTCACACTGTACGTTCTGAATTCCAACGTGGTTCAGGTGTTCCTGATCTTATCGCGATTCATCAAGATGCTTCTGGTAATGCACGTAACGTTGCACTTTCTTACGCTTCAGGTGTAGGTGGTGGTCGTACAGGTATCATCGAAACTTCTTTCCGTGAAGAAACTGAAACTGACTTATTTGGTGAGCAAGCAGTTCTTTGTGGTGGTGCTGTTGAATTGGTTAAAATGGGCTTCGAAACTCTTGTTGAAGCTGGTTATGCACCAGAAATGGCTTACTTCGAATGCTTACACGAGCTTAAATTGATCGTTGACTTGATGTTCGAAGGCGGTATCGCTGACATGAACTATTCAGTATCTAACAACGCTGAATATGGCGAGTATGTAACGGGTACTGAAGTGATTAACGAACAGTCTCGTGAAGCAATGCGCAATGCACTTAAACGTATTCAATCTGGTGAATATGCGAAAATGTTCATCCAAGAAGGTGCGTTGAACTACCCATCAATGACTGCTCGTCGTCGTCAAAACGCGGCTCACGGTATTGAAGTAACGGGTAACAAGTTACGTGCGATGATGCCTTGGATCCAAGCAAACAAAATCGTAGACAAAGAGAAAAACTAAGTTTTAGTTTAATCTTTAAAAAACCCTTATTGTATATAAGGGTTTTTTTATGAGTGAAGTAAAGGATGTTACGTGCCTTGCGCTTCGCTCAGAACTGTGTTTTCACTCCTTGCGCTGTAAGCGTCCGCTGAACCCCATGCCTATTCTCCAAGTGAAAGAGGACTCCACCCGTCAGTCAGGGTGGAGGTGAATTTCACAAATTTCAACCTTGTTGATTCTGAATATATTGTTTGATTATTTCCAAAGGCGCACCACCACAAGACCCTGCAAAATATGATCTTGACCATAAAACAGGTTTTGTATAATTCCCTCTCAAGTCTAAAAACTCATTTCGCATTCTTCTACTTGTTACAGACTTTAAATTATTAACCAATTTGCTTAACTGTACCGTTGGTGGATACTGAATAAGCATGTGAACATGGTCGGATTCACCATTACATTCCTTTAATTCAGCATCAAAATCTTTACATATTTCAGTTGCACACTCATTGAAATATTTATGATGCAACTCACCTAGTATTTTTTTTCGATATTTCGTTATAAAAACTAAATGAACATGAAGATTAAAGGCTGAATGTCGGTTTTTATATATCTCACTCATTGAAAAAATATACCTAAAATGTTAGAATCAGCACCATATTAACAGATACACACTCATTAATGAAAATCAACAAAGCGTATAAATTTAGGCTTGAGCCTAATGTCGAGCAAGAGGTTATTTTAAATAATCTCGTTGGCTCTGCACGCTTTGTTTGGAATCAAATATTAGCAATTTCATTTGAAATGTTTGCTCAAAATAAACACATTAATGCGGTGAATCTAGTAAAAAAGATAACAGCACTGAAAAAGAATCCTCAGTTTAGCTTTTTAGATGGAAATTCAAATGCTGTGTCACTTCAACAAAAAGTTCGTGATCTTGCATCAGCATGGGGGAAGTTTTTCAACCCTAAAGAACATGCTCGACTAAAAGAAAAAAAGCGCAAACCTAAGAAACCTAAATTTTTTAAATTGGCTGATGGTACTGAGGTTCAGTTGCGCCCACTTATGCCTAGATTTAAGAAAAAATCAGACGGTTATGATTCCATTCGCCTTGTACAATTCGATAAATACTGTTGGGTTAAAGGAAATAAACTCAAACTCCCTAATGGCGTAGGTGTTATTAAATTCAGGAAGTCGCAAGAGATTCTAGGCACAATAAAAAATGTGACGATCAGTAAGGTGTCAGGACGTTGGTACGTTTCATTCTGTACTGAAACAGAACTTAGTGAAATGCCGATCCACCCATCAAAATCAGCGATTGGTGTTGATCTTGGTGTTAAGAAATTAATCACTACCTCAAATGGTCAGGTCTTTGACCCGATCAATAGCTTTAAAACCAATCAGATTAAATTAGCTAGACTTCAACGGAAGCAGAGAAAGAAAGTTAAATTTAGTCAAAATTGGAAAAAACTGAATTTTAAAATCAATAAACTACATCATCACATTGCCAATATTCGTCATGACTACTTGCAAAAAATCACTACAACGCTCAGCAAAAACCACGCAATGATTGCTGTTGAGGATTTAAAAGTAGCAAATATGTCGAAGTCAGCAAGTGGCACAATCGAAAATCAAGGAAAGAATGTAAAAGCTAAGTCAGGCTTAAACAAATCAATCCTAGATCAAGGTTGGGGCATGCTCGTTAGTATGTTGGAATATAAGCAACAATGGCGAGGTGGATTACTTGTAAAAGTTGATCCGAAGTACACAAGTCAAACCTGCTGTGAATGTGGTCATGTAGCAAAAGAAAACCGACAAACTCAAGCTAAATTTGAGTGTGTCGGATGCGGTTATGTTGCGAATGCGGATTTAAACGCATCTCGTAATATATTGTCGGCAGGACATGCCGTTTTGTCTGTGGAGGGTGGATGCGGTAAAGGTCGCCCTAAGAAGCAGAAAGCAAGCGAAATCCGTGAGGAAGTCGCCTAAGAGCTTTGCTTTTAGAATCCCCCACTTGAGTGAAAACGAAAGTGGGGGGAGTATGTCAATAAGGCAATTTGAACCGTACTGGGTTTGTCGGAGACTCAATATTCTGAGAGACTATTCCGATGAAAAAACCAAACTATACTCCCGAAATTAGAGAAAGAGCGGTTCAATTACTCATTGAATCTGAAAAGGCGGATTCAAGCCCTGTGACAGTTCAATGAAGTTTATATTTCGAGTCATTGAGGATATGTAGCTTTGCTTACTTTAAATGCTTTGATCTAGTAAAATGATGCTATTCGTGCTTTAGATCTGGTGGGTGAATATGCATATTTTATATGTGAGCGATGGTAAGGCAGGTCATCGCTCTCAAGCATTGGGTCTTTTTAAGGCAATGCAAAAGCAAACAAATATTGATCTGACTTTTGAAGAAATTTCAATTGATCATTTACCACTGTTGAGTTTATTGACTGCATATAAAAAACAAAAACATGCTGCAGTATCGCAGCCACCAGATTATATTGTTGGGGTAGGCAGTCATACACAATTCCGTGTTTTTTTGATGGGCAAGGTTTTTCCGCAAGCGAAAACTGTAATTTTAATGAAACCCAATTTTCCATTATCTTGGTTTGATCATGTGGTTATTCCTGAACATGATGGTGTGCCAGAGCAGGCAAATGTGATTGTTACACAAGGTGCGCTGAATCCAATTGAAAATGAGCAGCGACACATTCCAAACCGTATTTTGATTGCATTAGGTGGTTCATCTAAACGGCATCTTTGGAATGCAGATAAGGTATTGTCTGCGATTGAACAGATTGTGCTGCAGAATAAGCAGTGTGAGATTATTTTGACGAGTTCTAGGCGTACACCTGCTGATTTTTTAGTGACATTGGCTCAGCAAAGTTTTGCTTCACAACTGCAAATTTTTCCAGTTGAACAAACGCCGCAGGGCTGGATTTTTGAAGAAATGCAAAAAGCGGAAGCTGTTTGGGTGACTGAAGATAGTGTGTCTATGATATATGAGGGACTCACCGCAGGTTGTAAAGTAGGGCTTATTCAGATAGATCGAGTGAAAGAGGATCGGATTACGCATTCCGTAGATAAACTAATAACTTCAACTTTTTTTGATAATGAAAAAAAATTATTGTCTAATACATTTCTAAATGAAGCAACTAGAGTTGCTAAAATTATATTATCTAGTTAGAGCTTTGATTTTATGAAAATTTTACATATAGCTAATTTTGCATTTAATAAGTTGGGAGAGCGGTATTATTCTATAGATCGAAAAATTTCTGCAGGTTTAATAGAAAATGGTCATTTTGTTTATGATTATAGTTTTCGTGATATGGCAAGAATGGGAACAATTTTCAAAACAAAAAAGTTAGGGAGTGGTGTAGCTAATAATGAGGTTTTAAAAATTGTAGAAAATTTATGTCCAGAGCTTGTTTTGATCGGTCATAGTGATTTACTAAAAAAAGAAACTCTTCAAACGATTCGCAAAAATTATCCCTCAATCAAGATTGGATTTTGGTTTGTAGATTGGTTATGTGAACAATCCAAAGCAAATTTTATAAGAGAGTTTGCTCCTTATGTTGATGCTATTTTTTGTACAACAGGTGGGAGGTTATTAACACAATTTAAATTACCAAATAATAAAATTGGTTATATTCCAAATATTGCTCAAAAATCTATTGAAGAGCTTCAGCAATTTAATAAAGATTTTTTTTTAAGGGATTTTATATTTTTTGGTACTGTATATAAAGATCCTGATCGAGAAGTATTTTTAACACATTTAGTTCAGAGTTTGGGTGAAAATTTTCACTGTTTTGGAGCTTTTGATAATAAAGCTGTGTATGGACATAAGTAACCCCAGTTACGGATAAGCCAAAGATTTAATCACATGAATTTTAGGCTTATTCTTTTGGCAAAGTTGATACGCACATAGTGAA
>NZ_KB849690.1:489451-598171 GCF_000368785.1 Acinetobacter towneri DSM 14962 = CIP 107472
ACAATTTCTGATAAAGATAGCGTTGCTTGTCTGATACGTTGACGTTTGTTTTCTTGCTTGAGAAATTGCCAATAGATGGGTTCAAATTTTTTGAAAAAATCATCAACAATACAAAAAATTTCTGTAAAATCGTACATGGTAGTTAGAGCCTTTGGGTTGTGTCGTAACTTTCTAAATGGCTCTAACTACCTTTTTTTCAAGGGCTTTTCTTATCCGTAATTCGGGTTAAGTACATTGATATTTTGTCTTCAGCTAGATGTGGGTTAAACTTATCAAGACGTAATGATATTGAATTATATTCATCTGATCGTATCGTGCAATTAACAGGCAATGGTTTATTAACATTTACCCCACGTATACCTGGTTTTGAGAAATTATATACTGATAAAGAAGTAGTTTATTTTGATGACTTGAAAGATCTTATAGAAAAATTTGAATACTATAAAATGAATACAGAACAAGCAAAGGTGATTGCGGAAAATGGTTGGAAAAAATCGCATCAATCATTTAATAGTGCTAGGGTGGCAAAATATATGTTAGAGGTTATTTTTGATCAGCCTTTATCTGAAGCATATGAGTGGGCACATGAGGTGTATATCTAATGTGGTTTGTTTATGTGGTACTTGGTTTAATTTTTTTTGCTGCAATACTTTACTTATTGGGTAATTATACCTTTTGGTTACCATTACGCAGTGCAAAATTGCCACGTATTGTGATGTTGCATCAAGTAACTCCCCATGTAGAAGCTTCTGGTATGAATATGCCACCGGCTAAATTTGAACAGTTGTTGCAGTATTTGGTAAAAAAACAGGCTGTTTTTTGTTTCGTTTCCGAACTTGACCAGTATGAGAGGCAGAGTAATGTTTTTGCCTTATCATTTGATGATGGCTTTCAGGATAACTACCAGTATGCATTTCCTTTACTCAAAAAATATAATGTGAAGGCAACAATTTATTTAGCAACACAAATTGAAGGTATTGAAAAGTTAAATACAGCACAAATTCAAGAAATGTCAGCTTCTGGCTTAATTGAGTTTGGTGCACATACTCAGCATCATGTAAATTTGCTGAAATTGTCTGATGAGGAAGCATTTGCTGAAATGCAGGCATCAAAAAAAGATGTAGAAGTTTTAGTCGGGAAATGTCTAAGCTTTGCTTATCCATTTGGGCGTTTTAATGAGAAACATCAACAAATGGCAAAAAAAATTGGTTTTAAAAATGCTGTATCTACACGTAAAAAAGTAGAAGCTTATACAGAAACTAATCAATTTAATATTCCACGTGTCAGTACGCATGGCGCAATGAATGCTTTACAAATGCGTATTGCTTTAGCCAAAGGACGTTATAAATTATGATTCCTTGTAGTGTTTATATCGTAACTTTAAATTGTGCCGAATGGCTTGAGAGTACACTGGAAAGTGTAAAAGACTTTTCAGAGGTCATTATTTTAGACTCAGGCAGTACAGATCATACTTATGCTATTGCAGAATCATTTCCCAATACGCGAATTTCTCATCAAGATTGGCAGGGCTATGCGGGTCAAAAAAGCTTAGCTTTGGCGCAATGTAAAAATGATTGGGTTTTAAATTTAGATGGTGATGAAGTTTTATCTTCTGAATTAAAAGCTGAAATTGAGCAAACGATTCAGAGTAATCAACTCGATGCTTTAATTACACCAATTAACGATGTGTTTTTAGGTGTTCCTAATAGTAAACATACAAAAAAGCATGCCAAGGTACGTTTTTTTCGTAAGTCTAAAGGGCGATATGACTTAGAAAATAAAGTGCATGAAAATGTGATTGTAGATGGTCAGAGTGTTCGTGCAGAAGGTGATATTTACCATTATGGTGAATCAAGTATTTTTGTTAAAGTTGAAAAGAATAATCAATATTCTGAATTAAAAGCACAAGAAAAATACCAAAAAGGGAAACATCCAAGTATTTTAAAATTGATATGTATCATGCCCTTAATGTTTATGAAATCGTACTTTTTTAGAAGAAATTTTATGAATGGATGGCGTGGTTTTGTTAGTAGTATGATTAATGCGTTTTATGCTTTTCTAAAAGAAGCTAAATTATTTGAAAAAAGAAGCTACAATAAGCATGATTCTAAATATTGAGTACATAAAGTTGAAAATTTGCTTTATTTCTACAGATTTTCCACCAACATTAGGTGGCGTTGCCTCTCATGCACATGAGTTAGCAAAAGCAATGGTAAAACTTGGGCACGAAGTTCATGTTTTGACTTCCTTAGTTCATGGGAGTGAACCCGTAGAGATGATGGATGGCGTTTTTGTACATCGTGTAAAAGTTCTTTGGCAAAAGCCCTTTTATACTTGGGGGATGGCTAAGTATATAAAAAAAATAATAAATGATAATTCAATAAATTTAGTTCATGTACATGGAATGCGGCCTTTGGAAGCAACCAAAGGCTTAAAAATTCCTGTGGTATTTACAAATCATACTTCGGGTTTTTTAAAAAGATTAGAAAAGCCTTCAATTTTACAAGGTCGCTTAAAATCACGTTTACGACATGTCTCTTTAGTATTGGCACCAAGTTATGAGTTATGTGATGCTACAGTCAAAACTGGCTACACTGGGCCTGTATATTTTGTTTCTAATGGAGTGGATACAAATAAGTTTTCCGCAAAGGAATTAGAGAGTATTAACGAAGAGAAAACTTTTATTCTCGCGAGGCGTTTGGTCGAAAAAAATGGTGTTGTAGTGTTTGCTGAAGCACTAACTAAAATCAAAAATCCAAATTTTAAGGTATTAGTTGCTGGCGTGGGTGCTGAACAACAAGCTATGCAAGAAATATTAAAAAAAGCTGGTATAGAAAATAAAGTTAAATTTATTGGGGCTGTTAATAACTCGGATATGCCAGCTTTATATAAACAAGCAGATTATTCTGTTTTACCATCATTTTATGAGGCTACAAGTATTACAGGGCTTGAATCAATGGCTTCAGGATTACCACTTATTGGGACAAACGTAGGTGGTATTCCATATCTTATTGATGAGGGGGTGACGGGTTTTTTAGTACCAGCCCATGATGCTAATGCCTTAGCTGAAAAAATGGATCGAGTTTTGTCTTTTGATAACCAAAAATATATTCAGTTAAGTTTGGCGAGTTCAGAAAGAGCAAAGTTTAAATTTGACTGGACTGTTATTGCGAAGCAAACAGAAAATTACTATAAACAGATTATGTAGAATTGATATGCGTAAAATTAATGTACTAGTCGCTTTCGGTACGCGTCCTGAAGCAATTAAAATGGCGCCTGTTGTTAACGCCTTACAAGCAGACGCTTCATTTGATACTAAGGTTTTAGTAACAGCACAACATCGTGAAATGTTAGATCAAGTCTTAGCTGTGTTTGATATAAAACCAGATTTTGATTTAGATATTATGAAGCCTAATCAAACATTAACACAGATTTCTTCAAATATTTTAGGAAGGATGGATGATGTATTTAATGAGTTTCGACCAGATATAGTCTTAGTACATGGTGATACTCTAACTGCTTTTGTTGTAGCTCAGGCTGCTTTTTATAATCAGATTGATATTGGGCATGTAGAGGCAGGATTAAGAACTTATGATCTAACATCTCCTTGGCCTGAAGAAGGAAATAGACAATTAATTTCTAGAATAGCAAGGTTACATTTTGCTCCTACTCAAATTTCATATCAAAGTTTAGTCAATGAAGGACTGAAGAAAGAAAATATATACATTACAGGCAATACAGTAATAGATGCTTTATTAAGTGTAGTAAGTTATGATAATTTGCCATTGCCAAAGCTTTCTGATGAATTATTTTTTAAATTAGATCCGAAAGATAAGATAGTACTAATTACAGGCCATCGACGCGAAAACTTTGGGGAAGGTTTTAAAAATATTTGTTTAGCTTTAAAGTACCTGGCAAAAAATAATCCAAATGTAAAGTTTATTTATCCAGTCCATTTAAATCCTAATGTTAAAAATGTAGTTAATAGCTATTTGTCTGATATTAATAATATAGCGTTAATTCCTCCACAATCTTATCTGGAATTTATTAACTTAATGAAGCATAGCTATATTATTTTGACGGATTCAGGTGGTATTCAAGAAGAGGCACCAAGTTTGGGTATTCCTGTGTTGGTAATGAGAGAAACGACAGAACGCCCAGAAGCCATTTCAGCAGGAACCGTAAAATTGGTTGGTACGAACCAGGAGAGTATTATTTCTAATGTTCAGGCTTTATTAGATGATAATGTATTGTACCGAAAAATGTCTGAAGCTAGTAATCCATATGGTGATGGTTGTTCGGCTAAAAAAATAGTAACTATATTGAAGAGCAATTATAGTTAATTAGATAAGGTTTTATATGTTTAGTTTATATGTAGTCAGTATCGAGGAAAGAGAGAGTCAAAGGTTGAATTCTTTCTTTAAACAAAATTTTTTTAAGGATATTCCTGAAAGAGATATTCATATTGAGGGTGTTAAAGGAGGAGAGATAACAGCTAAAGAATATTTTAATTTAGCTGTTCATGGAAGGGTGAAGCCTTTGACACCTGGAGAATTGGGTTGTACTTTATCACATCTTGAAATATATAAGAAGTTCCTACAAACAGGGGATGATTTTGCATTAATTTTTGAAGATGATGCAATTTTCCCTTCTACATTAACCTCGTATGAGCTACTTAATCAAATAAAAAAGATTGAATTGGAAGACTGCTTTTTATTAAGTTTAGGTGGTGTGCAAATGAAAGTGTGTCGTAATGTAAGAGGTGAGTTTCAAAAAAGTAAAATACTTTCAAAAACTATTATAAAAATAAACCCCCATTTTTATAATAGAGTCTGCTTCACATTTGCATACGTAATTGATCGAAAAATGGCTGAAGTCCTATTGGCTTATCATCGTAAACTACGGAGAGCAGATGATTGGAGTTATTTGTATGATTTTAATCCTAAAGCAAAAATTTATATGACTAATTTAATAGACCATCCTGTTGAGCAAAATATTGATAATAGTTATATTGAGTCTGAAAGAGGGCTTTGTTGCACAAACCTATCTGTAAAGGCTTTTTCAGCGATATAATTTTCAAATGAAGAAGCCTACACACAAAATCTACCGTACAACCAATTGGCCCGCATATAACCGAGCACTCATGAGTCGCGGAAATATTGCCATTTGGTTTGATCCTGCTACGCAATGGTATGCTCCATCAAAAGGCAAACAAGGGCGAAATCAAACCTACTCCGACGCAGCTATCCAATGCTGCTTAATGATTAAATCCTTATTCCGTCTATCTTTACGTATGGTCACTGGCTTTGTGCAAAGTCTGATTAAACTTTGTGGATTAAATTGGACCGCACCAGATTACAGTACGCTTTGTAGAAGACAAAAGCATATTGATATTGCAATCAGCTACCAAAAAAGTAGCGATGGGCTGCATCTACTCATAGACTCTACAGGCATGAAGTTTCTAGGTGAGGGCGAATGGAAACGCAAGAAACATGGACCTGAATATCGTCGCCAATGGCGTAAACTTCATATTGGTATAGATGCCAAAACCCTTCAAATACGCGCTATTCAACTCACTACAAATAATGTGAGTGATTCACAAGTACTTGGTGATTTACTCGATCAGATTCCTCAAGATGAGCAGATTGACTCTGTTTATACCGATGGAGCTTATGACACCAAGCAATGCCGTCAGGTCATTGCAGATCGGCAAGCACATGCGGTGATTCCACCTAGAAAAAATGCGAAACCATGGAAAGATACAAAGAGTAGCTCGCTAGCGCGAAATGAATTACTTCGAACAGTTAAACGTTTAGGCAGGACACTATGGAAAAAATGGTCAGGCTATCATCGCCGCAGTTTGGTGGAAACCAAGATGCATTGCATCAAATTATTAGGCGATAAATTAATGGCAAGAAGCTTTCCTAGTCAGGTGAATGAGATTCATGCACGTGTAGCAGTCCTCAACAGATTTACGGAATTAGGTCGACCAGTTACCCAAGTTACGCCTTAAATTTGGCTCAATTAGGGGCGCTTTGCATTTCAAATCTTTGTGCAACAAAGCCCTGAAAGAGTAAAAAGTAGTGATATACTCCGTAGTCACTATGGATATGGGATATCAAAGCAAATTGCTAAAATTAAATTTAAAAAATTTGAATTATTTTAAAGTATATTTATTAAAATACTCTATATTTAATAAAGTATCTTAATAGTTTTAAAAAGTCTTTAAACGTTAAATTTTTTGCAATTTCTTTAATGAAGTTATTTTCTTTATAAATTGAATTGTATTTAATTAGGGACTCTAATAAGTATTTCTCATGGATATTGATTTTAAAACTCTTCTTTTTATTTTCTAACCATGAGCCATGAAAGTGATGAGTGGCATAATTGGTTGCAAGATCCAAACAAAAAGTAGTTGATGGATAAACAATAATTGAATTATTGTTATCATCACCTTTTTGTTTTTCATTTGATAAAGGATTGATATGGTAATCTTTGATAAGAATCTCTGAAACAGAGGCTGTATTTGTTGGTTCATGTATAGTATAAACTTTATTTTTATAGTAGTCTAAAATTCGTTTAGTTAAACTGTGATTCTCAATAGAACCCCATACTGCTGTGAATGGTGCTCCAATGCATTCAAATCCAGTAAAAGCTTCGTGATTTAAAAAAATATCTAAGTTTTGTTTTAATTCAACATCTGTGTCTAAATAAATTCCACCATAAACATTTAATGCATAAGCTCGAACATAGTCTGATACGTATGCATACTTCCCCTCATTGTATGCTGATTTAGTGAATGGGTGGCTATTAATATCGAAAGAGTCTTCATTCCATAATTTAATCTCATAGTCAGGACAAAATAACTCCCAAGACTTCATGTGGTTAATAAGTTCATTAGGAATATTGTTTGGACCAAACCAACAGTAATGAATAATTTTTGGAATCATCAGAAGCTCAAAATATTAAAGTATTAGTATAAAATATAGAATCGAAAAATGGCTTATCGGTTTTTATCCGCATTCCCTGCCAACACCATATAAATCAGCCCCACAAAAATCACAAATGCACCACCAATACTACTTAAGCTAAAGTATAAAATACGGTCATTGGTGTCTAAGGCAAACAGGTTATTGGCCAGAATATAACGCATGAATAACCATTGAGCGACAGCAAATACAATTAGCATAATGCCACGATTACGAACTGCAGGACGCATAGCCATAGTAACGCTCAACTCAAAATTCAAAACGAAGCGCTATTATGCCATTGTTGAAAATTGATCTCAATTGAATAACCTAAATCTTGGTTTTATACGTGCAAAAAGAGCAAACGTATTTAAAAAAATCTACTCTTTACGGTACATATTGACATTGCCCAAGCAATTTCTAAAGCGCTTGTATGACCAAATATATTGCTCAGGTGCTTGTTTAATCATTTTTTGCATTGAAAGGTTTAGACAGTCTACAGAGTGTTGTAAATCTTGAGACAGAATAGCATCTGGCAATTTTTGACAGTGAATATTGAAATATCTTAAATCTGGACTTCGAATACAGCTTAAAGCAATAATATTGCACTGTGTTTTTGCTGCAAGCTTGGAAACTAGTGTGATGGATAAAGTCTTTTTCCCAAAAAAAGCAGAATATATACCACCAGATGGCTTGGGTAAATGATCTGGTAAAATGACTGTTAAACCGCCGTGTTTCAAATGTTTAAAAATAGAACGAATACCAGTTTCATTGGTGGGTACTAAAGTGGCATTAAATTTTTCTCTAGCTTCTAGTAAATATCGGTTTATCCCTTTGTTTTTATTGGGCTTATACATAATCATGGGGGCTGTATATACACTGAGCCATGCATTGAGTAACTCCCAGCAACCAAAATGAGGAACTACCACGATAACTCCTTTTTTATTTGCAAGAGCGTCAGTTAAAACCGTTTCACCATAAACATTTTTTAGCAGATTCAAACTGTAATTTGGTGGCATTCCCCAGCATTTAATAAACTCTAGATAACTGAGACATTGACTTTGTACACTCTTTTTTATGAGCTGTTCTTGTTCGGCAGATGAAAGCTTTGGATAAGCCAGTTTAATATTAATTGCAGTGATGCGTTTGATAGATAAATTAAAATAATAAATAAGACCAGCAGCCATCATTGCAATTGCTTGCAGCAGGCGTAACGGAAAGACAGATATTATTTTTAAAATTAAGTACATCAGACAGCCGATCTCAAAATATAAGGTACAAATGAAGCATAAATTTTGCAGTGAACGCGAACGTGCTTGTTCCACAAGAAAAATGATCAGAAGCCTTAAAACAAAATAAAATGAGGTATGAAATTGAATTATTCAATGTTATTCATAATTAGGCAGTTTAGCATAGTGCAGTGTAATCGTTTTGCTATTAGCCAAATAAAGTAATTATTATTTTTATTGTTCAACTTGGAATTTATCCAAATTGAAGTTAATAAAAAACCCTGCAAATTTGCAGGGTTTTTCTGAAACGTTCAAAACTTATTCTTGAGATTCTGCTTTTGGTTTTTCACGTAAACGAATACCTAAATCACGCAATTGAGTCGCCTCAACTGGTGCAGGTGCTTGAGTCAATGGACATTCAGCTGTCTTGGTTTTCGGGAAGGCAATCACATCACGAATAGACGAAGCACCTGTCATCAACATCACCAAACGGTCTAAACCAAATGCCAAACCACCGTGCGGAGGCGCACCGTATTTCAATGCATTCAGTAAGAAGCTGAATTTCTCTTCGGCTTCTTCTTCTTCAATACCTAAAGCTTCAAAAATCGCTTTTTGCATTTCTAAAGTATAAATACGCAGTGAACCACCACCAATTTCAGTACCGTTCAATACCATGTCATACGCGACAGATAAAGCTTCACCAGGGTTGCTTTTCACATCTTCAACGCTTGATTTTGGTAAAGTGAATGGGTGATGCACAGAGGTCCATTTACCATCATCAGTTTCTTCAAACATTGGGAAATCAACCACCCAAAGCGGTGCCCATTCGCAGGTTGCAAGGTTCAAATCGTGACCGATTTTGACACGGAGTGCGCCCATTGCATCGTTTACCACTTTGGCTTTATCTGCACCAAAGAATACGATGTCGCCATTTTCAGCGCCTACACGTTTTAATAAATCAAGCACGATTGGCTCAATAAATTTCACAATTGGAGATTGTAAACCTTCAATGCCTTTTTCAAGTTCATTGACTTTAATATACGCCAAACCTTTCGCACCATAGATGCCTACAAATTTAGTGTATTCATCAATCGCACTACGTGGCAATGAACCCGCGCCAGGAACGCGAAGGGCAACAATACGACCTTTCGGATCTTTCGCTGGGCCAGCAAATACTTTGAACTCAACGTCTTGCATCAAGTCAGCAACGTCTACCAATTTCAGTGGGATACGCAAGTCTGGCTTATCAGACGCATAATCACGCATCGCTTCTGAATACGGCATACGTTGGAATTTGTCGAATTTCACGCCTAGAAGTTCATCGAACATCTTCACGGTCATGCCTTCCATCAAATCCATAATGTCATCGTCACTCATGAACGATGTTTCAATGTCGATTTGAGTAAATTCTGGCTGACGGTCTGCGCGTAAATCTTCATCACGGAAACATTTAGCGATTTGGTAATAACGGTCAATACCACCCACCATCAACAATTGTTTAAATAATTGTGGAGATTGTGGCAGAGCATAGAAGCTACCGTTAGATACACGGCTTGGTACTAAATAGTCACGCGCACCTTCAGGCGTTGCACGTGTTAAAATTGGTGTTTCAACATCCAAGAAACCATGATCGTCTAAATAGTTACGAATTAGGTTGGTGACTTTAGAACGGAAACGTAAGCGATCTAACATTTCTGGACGACGGATGTCCAAGAAACGGTATTTCAAACGAATTTCTTCTGAAATGTTGGTATTTTCATCGTTCAATGGGAACGGAGGCGTTTCAGATGCTGCAAGAACTTCAATTTCCTTGCCTAAAACTTCAATTTGTCCACTGACCATATTGGCATTTTCTGTGCCTGCATAGCGACGACGTACACGACCTGTGATTTTTAATACAAATTCTGAACGTGCTTTATCTGCAGTTGCAAATGCTTCTGGGGTATCTGGGTCAATTACGACTTGCACAAGACCATCACGGTCACGCATGTCTAGGAAAATTACACCACCGTGGTCACGACGACGGTGTACCCAACCACACAGGGTCACGGTTTGATCAATTTGAGCTTCGGTTAAAGAACCGCAATAATGAGTTCGCATCATAGCGTTAAAAATCCAACTATATGGGTTAAGGAAGCGAATACGTAAACAGCGCACCGCCTTTAGCAAAGGTAGGATTATGCCTCTTTGGGCATGTGGCTACAAGAACCTGCTGCAAAAACAGTGGGTTTTTACATGGAATGTGTCTGAAATAGGATAATGCAGCAAGATTCAGGATAAAGTGATGAGCTTTGACTTTATTTTATCTACCCTTACCGATCCAAAAACAAAAATAACAGACAACCTAAACTGAACATGAGTAATGCCCCTTGGCTAAACTCATTGATGGCACGTCCCGTAAAATAATACAGTTCGGCTTGCCAAGTCGCATCGGGGATATAACGCGCATAATCCCAAAGGGAAAAACCACCAAATACAATCGACAAGAGAATGAGAGCAATGGCATAAACGCGAATTTTAGTGCTTACAGAACTGACCTGCCGATGCTTGCGATAATAATGCAGGCTCATCCATAACAAAAAAGGCAGCGCCAAAATAGAACTGCCAATTTGTAGTACGCGATGCATCGGATAAATACCTGTGCCTAATTGTACCGATTGCGCTAAAAAATCCTGAAAGGCAAAACTACGAAAGTCGTGATGGGTTAAACCATCCCAAATTAAATGGGTGGCATTGCCAATCAGTAAGGCGAGAATCAAGCCACATACAAACCCAAGTACAGATTTTATTGTGTTTAGATTTAACGGGTGATGGATTCCCACAAAGCGATACAATGCAGGGCGATAGAGCAAATACCACAGCGCACAAAAGACAAGACCCAATAATAAATTTGGATACAGCAATGCTGACCATAAATGTGGAGTGGGATCATGACGCAAAGTAAACAGACGGTGTAAATCTGGCAACATCGTACCTATAGCGAGTGCAGCGATAGGCAGACGTTGTCCTGAAAGCTTGGCGAGTGGTGGGGCAAGTACCGCATGTGAGAGCGTAAAGGGCATACCAATTCAAAGTAAATAATATAAAAAATCAGAATAAATTGTGATGAATAGCTTAATTGAGAATACAGAGGAACAATGTTTTTTATTGCAATGTTAATGAAATGTTATATTATAACATCAATTATTTTTACTAATTTGAGCATGGGTCATGGCGTTCCATAAGAATTTAATAACAGTTTCAATTTTTGCAGTACTTAATCCAGCAGCATTTGCAAATACGGATGTTACCAATACACAACTGGAAACGATTCAGCTACAAGCACATCCTTTGGTACAAACTGCGGCAGATTTCGCTGTAGCAGATCATGTGATTGATCAGAAAACGTTGGCAGAGCGCAGCACCACTATAGGTGATGCAATGGCAGATGAGCTAGGGGTCTATTCTAACCAATATGGTTCAGGCTCTAGCCGACCTGTCATTCGTGGGCAAGATGGCCCACGTGTTAAAGTGCTGCAACATGCTTCAGAAACTGCCGATGTGTCTATGCTTTCACCAGACCATGCTATCACTGTCGATCCAATTTTGGCCAAACAGGTTGAAATTATTCGTGGCCCATCAACATTACTTTATGGTGCAGGAACGGTTGGTGGCTTAGTCAATGTGACTGATCAAAAAATTCCAACTCAAATGCCAAATAATGGTTTAGAAGGGCAGGTAGGTTTACGTTACAACACGGGTAGCGATGAAAAGCTGGCGAGTGCGGGTGTAACTGCCGCATTGAGTGATCAGTTTGCGCTGCGTATTGAAGGTTCTAAACGTAAAGCCAATGATTACATCACTCCCAATTATTGGGTAGAGCATCATAATGATGAAGCAGGGCATGACGATCATGATCATGGACATAATAACCCTGCGCATGATCATGATGATAAAGGCACGCATTTTGATAAAGCACGTCGTGTAGACAATACCTTTGCTGAAGGGCAAACGGTGAATATTGGTGGATCATGGATTCATGACCGTGGTTTTGTGGGGTTGTCGTACAGTAACCGTCAGGACAAATATGGTTTGCCAGGGCATAGTCATGAATATCATGATTGCCATCCACATGGGAATAAATTGCATTGCGGAAGCCACGACCCTGCACCACAACCAGATCCACATGACGAACACGAACATGCACATGGCGGCCCGTGGATTGATTTGGAATCACACCGTTATGATTTGCGTACTGAGCTTGATCAGCCCTTTGCTGGCTTTGAGAAACTGCGTGCGCATGCCAGCTTTACCGATTATGAACATGATGAATTAGAAGAAAACAAAGTCATTAGTAACTTTAAAAGCAAAGGCTATGATGCGCGTTTAGAGTTGGTGCATCAACCTATTGCGGGTTGGGAAGGTGTGTTTGGTACCCAGTATAGCCAGCAAAAAATTGATTTGACCGGACAGAAAGAAAAACATGGCGATCATTTTCATGAAAGCGTACCTATGCCAGATACCAAAACGCAAAAATATAGTTTGTTCGGTTTAGAGCATAAACAATTTGGCGATGTGCATGTTGAACTCGGCGCACGGGTTGAACATCAAAAAATTGATGTCGATGCGAAGCAAAAAGATTATTCAGATACGGGCGTATCTGCTTCTGCAGCAGCCAACTGGCAGTTTGCACCGAACTATAAACTATCCTTTACAGGCTCACACCAACAGCGTTTACCGTTGGCACAAGAGCTTTATGCAAATGGCATCCACTTTGCAACAAACACTTATGAGCGTGGCAATGCAAATTTAGATGTGGAAAAATCGAATAATTTAGAACTTGGTTTGCACTATGAAGCTGACAAACTGGATTATTCGTTGCATGTCTATCATAACTGGTTTGATAACTATATTTATGGTGCAACCACCGACCATATAGAAACTTTCCGTTTAATTGATTATCAACAAGACAAAGCCAAGTTTTATGGTACAGAAGCTAAGCTAGGGTATCAGATTAGCCCTGATTATAAACTCAGTGTGTTTGGTGATTATGTGCGTGGTGAAATTGACAATCAAAATGCACCACGTGTACCTGCAGGGCGTTTGGGGACTAAAGTGGATGCCAACTTTGCCGATGGTTGGTCGGGTATGGCGGAATATTATCGTGTCTTCAAACAAGACAAGGTTGCTTATTTAGAGCAAGAAACAGCAGGCTATAATATGGTCAATGTTGGTGTGGCTTATGCGGGCAACTATGCCAACAAACAAGATTACCGTGTGTATTTTAAAGCCAACAACTTGCTCGATGATGAAGTGTATTCACATACATCGTTCTTGTCGAATATTCCACAAGTGGGTCGTAACTTTACAGTCGGCGTGGAATTTGGCTTCTAAAATTCAATTTGCCTTGAGCAGGATGTCTGCGTGAAAACACAGAAATCCTCTTGAAAATCCAAACAATTAAACCTAGTCTGAGCGCATCGGACTAGGTTTTTTGTTATGCGTATCTTTCAGCGAATTCATCAAAAATTGAATTGGTCGCCTCGGGCGTATGTGGGACTTATTATAAGTTTTCTGGCTTTAGGTTATTTGGCGTCTGCGACCTACCACAGCTTAAAACCATTACCCGAAGGGCTGAATTACACTGGAAAATTACGTCATGCGCCTATTAAATTTATTGCCGATCAGACCTATATCGACGCGCAAGGTGTTCAGCAACAACAGCATCAAATTTTTAATGAAATTTTAGAGCTGATTGATGCAGCACAAAGCACGATTGTATTGGATATGTTCTTGTTTAATCCTGAAGTGGGAACATCTAAACAGCAGCATCAGCCACTGACACAGCAACTCACCGATGCTTTAATTCATAAACGTCAGCTGCAGCCAAATATTGAAATTAAGGTCATTACAGACCCAATTAACTCAGTATATGGCGGTATTGCACCTGAGCATTATCGTCAATTGCGTCAAGCAGGCATTGATGTGATTGAAACCGATTTAACGCCTTTACGGGCATCGAATCCATTGTGGTCAGGTTTTTGGTATCTCTGCTGTCAGGGTATTCCAAATAATGCAGAAAAAGGTTGGCTACCAAGTCCTTTCGGGCAAGATAAAATTACCTTGCGCAGTTATTTTAGTCTGTTCAATTTTAAAGCCAATCATCGTAAAACCATGGTGGTTGATACCACCGAAGGTTGGAAAGCGTTGGTGACCTCATTGAATCCGCATGATGGTAGTTCGCGTCATTCTAATATTGCCTTAGTGGTCACAGGCAATACAGCGGTTGATATTTTGCAGACTGAACAAGCCGTAGCACGTATGTCGCAAGGCAATGTGTCTGGGGTGATTGTGGGAGAGTTTGAGGCAGATTCGTCCTATCCTCAAGTGCAAGTCCTCACTGAACAAGCCATTTTAGAGGCCAGTTTGACACTGATTCGGCAGACCAAAGCGCAAGAACATCTGGATTTGGCAATGTTCTATTTATCGGAGCGACAAATCATCAAAGCACTGATTGCTGCACAGCAACGTGGCGTACAGGTGCGGGTATTACTCGACCCGAATAAAGATGCTTTTGGACGTGAAAAAAATGGCATTCCAAACCGACAGGTGGCGGCAGAATTACATGCTGCAGGGGTGAAGGTACGTTGGTGTAATACCCAAGGTGAGCAATGCCACAATAAAATGCTGATGAAATCGAATGCCACACAGGCTGAGTTGATTTTAGGTTCTGCTAATTTCACCGCACGTAATTTAAAAAACTATAATTTAGAAAGCAACTTGCGTGTGGTCGGACAGGTGCAAGACCCTGTATTTCAGGATGCTCAACACTATTTTAATACCGCATGGTCAAACCTTGAGGGTAAAAATATGAGTGTGGATTATGCGGTTTATGCCGATGAGTCGAAGTGGAAATATGCGCTGTATCGCTTTATGGAGTGGAGTGGTTTATCGACATTCTGACTTTAAACTTTTTCAGTCAGATGTAATATTCCTAGAAAAATCCCTCTTGTTTAAAGAGGGATTTTTTAGACCCGAATATTACTTTACAGGATTTGGCGGCACCATTTCATCCAAATCTTTATCACTCATTTGATCTAACTCGGCAATATCGGTTTTGATTTTCCATTGTGCTTCATCATCCACAGGATTCGGTAAACGCGCTTCTAACCAATCACAAACCACATCTGGGCTAAATTCTGGATGGTTGCATTGAATTACCCACGATAAAAAATCTTTGGCTTCACCATTCATATACGGTGGCGGTGAAACAGGTAAGAATTGAGTCGGCAAGCGCTCATCTCTGGAAATATAATTCAGCACATGTCCCAATTCCTGCACAGTTTGCCATGCTAACGGATGTTCTACATCAATTTGAAATTTGAACCACCATGCATGCTGACCGTCTGAACCATAAGCGTCTACACGGGCTTGCTGTACACTCGGAACTTTGCAGAAAAACTGATGAAGGCGGTCAAAATTTAATTCAGGCACGAGGTTTCATCCAATTTCAAAAAAAATGTATCTTAGCATAGGGGTTGGAGATATTTCATAAATGGCGAGCCGTGTCGGTGAAATCTGCGGAGACGAAAGTTTAAAATTGCTGATTTTTTATTCATTGTTTATCCTTAATTTGAGCTTAGAATAAAAATATGAAAATAGGAGTGCTAGATATGAAAGTGGCGATTTTAACTGCATTGAGTGGCATGCTATTTTTAGGTGTGTCGATGCAGAGCTTGGCCGAAACCAATCGTTGGGCAGGATATACAGGCGTCAATACACAGCGTGATCAGCATCGTCCTTATTCGCCACAACATCGTCCTGCTTATCCGCAGCATCGACCTTATCATTCACAGCAACCCTATTCCTATCCACCACATTATCCATACCATCAACGACCTGTGCCGCAGTGGGGGCAGCCCACGATTCGTAGTGGCATCAATATTCAATACAATGCGCCAAGTACTGTGCAATATAACCACCAAAGTTACAGTTGGGTAAATGGTGAGCCAAGTAGCGCACATATTGAAAGTTCGACCTATCGTGTGGTGACCGACTGGCAGCACTTGGGTTTACCCGCTCCGCCACGAGGTATGTACTGGATTTTTGAACATGGGCGTTATGTGTTGGTGGCAAATCGTTGAGAAAAAAGTGAAATCATAGACATCAATGCTTCTAGATATTGAGTATCTAGAAGCATTTTTTTGACCTATTTTAGATTTTTACGCCAATTCATCATCTTCTGGGCGAGGGGTTTTGCCTTGTGCTAAAGGCTTTTCACTGTGCTTGTCTCGAATAACGGAAGGGTAATGCCAAGATGCAAAACGCACCACTAAAATTGCAGCGGCTAAAATTAAAATTGAACCAGTAATAATCACTAAGTCGAGATCAGCTTTATGGTCGTGTTGAATATCTGAAATTAGCAAACGGGTTAGTGCGGTAATGGCAATATAAATTAAAAAACGCACAGGCATGTGATTGGTTTTAAAATAAATACCCACCATTGCACCTAGTTCTAAATAGATAAAAAGCAATAAGATGTCATCAATAGTGGCATATTGTTTGATGGTGAAAATATCAATTACCGTATGTCCAGCAGACCAAATGACCATACAGCCAATGATAAAGAGCGCAAGATAATGAAAACTTTCTACAGCCCAATTGCCATATTTGTCTAATAGGCTTTCAACTGCTTGAATATTTTTATCTATTTTTGAACGACGTACTGCCATTTTCACCTCCTGTTTGAGTATGGATATTCAGACTTCAACAAAGGTGATGCAAATTTCATGCACAAATTAGAATAGGGATATAAAATTTAGTACAAAAAAACGCCTGATGATTCAGGCGTTTTTGCGATAATGTATTAATTAAGACTGGTTAGTGAAGTAATCTTCGCTGAAGTTCATCACCACTTCTGCACCCGCTTTCACTTTGGTAATGCGTAAAGTCAGTTCTGGCAAAATACGTTGTACAAAGTACAGTGCCAATGACAATTTGTTTTGATAGAACTCACCCTCTTTTTGCTTGGCTGCATTGGCAATGCGCGCAAACATATATGAGAAGCTGAGCAAACCTACCGCATGTAAATAATCAACCGCTGCTGCGTTCGGGAAATCTACATTTTCTTTGGCTGCATTTAAAACGTATTGAGTCACGGATTCAACTTCAGTCGCTGCATCTAAAGTTGCATCTTTAATGAAGTTGAGGTCTGCATCTAAACCATTGGTGAAATCACGGATTTCTGCAATGTATTCTGCAATAAATTCGCCATTACATTTAATGGTTTTACGACCAATCAAGTCTTGCGATTGTACGCCGTTGGTGCCTTCATAAATTTGGGCGATACGTAAATCACGAACACATTGCTCCATACCCCATTCACGGATATAACCATGACCACCGAAGCACATTTGCGCATCAAGTGTCGCATTGAAAGCAGTATCGGTTAAGTAGGCTTTGGCAATTGGAGTTAACAATGCAACACGGTCATTGGCTTTTTTCACAGCTTCTGCATCGGTAGAGAATTTAGTGATATCCAATTGTTGACCCACATATACCGCAAATGCACGCGAAGCTTCATTATTGGCACGCGCATTAAGTAACATACGACGTACATCGCCATGTACCAAAATGCTGTCTGCAGCTTTGTTTGGTGATTTTACACCCGATGCACTACGACCTTGGATACGGTCAGTCGCATATTGTGCAGCATTTTGATAGGCAAATTCTGATGCACCTAAACCTTGAATTCCCATAGACAGGCGTTCGTAGTTCATCATGATGAACATGGCTGCCAAACCTTCATTTTCTTTGCCGACCAAGTAACCTTTGGCGCCATCAAAGTTCATCACACAAGTTGCAGAGGCTTTAATGCCCATTTTGTGTTCGATTGAGCCTGGACCTACTGGGTTGCGCTCACCCAACGAACCATCTTCATTCACCAAGAATTTTGGCACGATGAATAAAGAAATACCGCGTGAACCTGCAGGAGCGTCTGGTGTTTTCGCTAAAACTAAGTGAATGATGTTTTCTGCGAGGTCGTGATCACCACCTGTAATAAAGATTTTAGTCCCTGTGATGTTGTACGTACCATCTGCATTTGGCTCTGCTTTGGTTTTAATAATCCCGAGGTCTGTTCCTGCATGTGGTTCAGTCAAACACATGGTACCTGACCATTCACCTGAGTAAATTTTAGGTAAATAGGTTTCTTTCTGTTCTTGTGATGCATAGCTGCTTAATGCCATGCCTGCACCGACAGATAGCAGTGGATACAACATGAAGGATGGGTTGGTGGCAAACAGCATTTCATCTGACAATACTGTCAGCATTTTTGGCATGCCTTGACCACCCCATTCTTCATCTGCGCCTAAACCAATCCAGCCGCCTTCGGCATATTGTTTAAATGCTTCTTTAAATCCAGCAGGTGTGGTGACTTCGCCATTGTTATAGGTCGCGCCTTCTTCATCACCGCTACGGTTAATAGGCAACGTCACATTTTGGGCAAATTTTGCCATTTCTTCCAAAATTGCTTCAGCCGTTGCAGCATCAAGGTGAGCGAGGTTTTCATTGTTTTGCCAGAATTGTTCTGCATTGAATACATCATTTAAGATGAATTTCATATCGGCAAGTGGGGCATTATAAATTGGCATGTGAGTTCACCTGTTTATTGTTTGAATCTTGATTCGTTGAGTTCAGTGTAATCTACAATTGTGAATGTTGTAGGCGACTAAAGCGAAAGAATGCTTTATTTATAAAGAAAAAGGACTGTCAATGCTATGACCGTCCTTTCTCAATTTCTGTACTCAAGAGTACAACATTTTGAATATCCCGCTAAATATGTTCAATATTTAGCGAGTTTCAATTTTCGCTTAGAAAGCAAAGTGTTCAGCATCTAATGCAAATAGTGGCTCTACACCTGTTGCAATCACGTCTACGTGTGAGCGAACACGTGGCAAGATTTTCTTGAAGTAGAAACGTGCAGTCGTCACTTTAGCATTGTAGAAGTCTACATCGGTTGTGCCTGCTGCAAGTGCTTCTTGAGCGACCAATGCCATACGTGCCCATAGGTAAGCTAGTGTTACATAACCAGAGAAGTACATGTAGTCTACTGCTGCAGCACCTACTTCCTCAGGGTTTTGCATTGCACGCATACCAATTTGCATGGTCAAATCGCCCCATTCTTTATTGAGCGCTGCGAGCGGTTCAACAAATTCTTGCATTGCTGCGTTGTCTTTGTTGGCTTCTGCAAATTTATGGATGATTTTGGTGAAGTCTTTCAACATTGCACCTTGTGTACCCAAAACTTTACGACCTAACAAATCGATTGCTTGAATTTCAGTTGTACCTTCGTACAAGCATGAAATACGTGTATCACGCACAATTTGTTCCATGCCATGCTCAGAAATGAAGCCATGACCGCCGAAGACTTGCACACCATGTTTTGCAGATTCAGAACCTGTTTCAGTTAAGAATGCTTTTGCAATAGGCGTCAATAAAGACAAGATGTTGTCAGAGAACTTACGTTCTTCTTCAGTTGCACCTTGTTCAACGATATCTGCGTGTAGAGACAACAGATACACTAGTGCGCGACCACCTTCAGCAAACGCTTTTTGAGTCAATAGCATATTGCGTACAGCAGGATGCACAATAATTGGATCTGCTTCTTTTTCAGGAGCTTTCGGACCAGAAAGTGAGCGCATTGCTAAACGGTCTTTGGCATAAGTCAACGCACCTTGGAAAGAACCTTCAGATGCTGCAAGACCTTGTACCGCTGTACCGATACGTGCAGTGTTCATGAACGTGAACATGCAGTTTAGACCACGGTTTTCAGGGCCAATCAAGAAACCTTTCGCATTATCAAAGTTGATGACGCAAGTTGCATTGCCATGAATACCCATTTTGTGTTCGATTGAACCACAACGTACACCATTACGCTCCCCTAAAGAACCATCTGCATTCAGGTTGAACTTAGGAACGATGAACAGAGAAATACCTTTAGTTCCTTTAGGTGCACCAGGTAAACGTGCCAATACGATGTGCACGATATTCTCTGCCATGTCATGTTCACCAGCAGAGATAAAGATTTTCTCGCCCGAGATTGCATAGCTTCCGTCGGCCTGAGGTTCAGCTTTAGTACGGATAATACCCAAGTCAGAACCTGCATGAGATTCGGTTAAACACATGGTACCTGTCCACTCACCTGAAACAAGCTTTGGCAGATAGGTTGCTTTTTGTTCATCTGAACCGTGGTGTTCTAAAGTACGTACAGCACCATGAGAAAGACCTGGGTACATGCCCCATGCCCAGTTTGCTGTACCTACCATTTCTGAAATCACGTTTCCTAGAGAAACAGGTAGACCTTGACCGCCGTATTGTTCTTCAGCAGAAAGAGACGGGAAGCCAAGTTCGATATATTTTTGATACGCTTCTTTAAAGCCCGTTGGTGTAGTCACCACGCCATCATTCCAAGTACAACCTTCACGGTCACCCACTTGGTTTAACGGAGATAATTCGTTTTCACAGAAATCTGCTGCAGCTTCCAAATATTGGTCAACCAATTCACGGCTTACGTTTTCTTGGAATGCAGGTAATTTTGCATAGTGATCTTCGGCATTTAATAATTCATGCAAAACGAATTGCATATCACGTAAAGGCGCTTTGTATTGTGGCATATCGGTTTCCTCAATACTGGTTTGACCAGCGTTATATTTTAAATGGATTTCAGCGCATGCCTTCTCAGACATGCCATGTTGGAATGGTTGTAATCGTGCAACATCTTCTAATTCGGTACAAGCATCTGCATAGCATTTCTTGGTGACTGCAAAGTCAAAGATTTTTATCTTGAAATGGCTAAGTTACTTGAGTGTAAACAGTTTTGCTGAATTTGAAATGATACAAATAGTCAAAAAGCGTAAAGAGATATGTCTAAGTGAAGTGGATAAAAAGGTAAATAAAAAGGCACTCAATCGAGTGCCTTAGAGTCGTGTAAGTGTGTGCTCACCTGAATGCATTAGCGCGAAGTAGGTGATATTCTCATTTGTTGCATAGGTTGATTCGGCTGAAAACGAACCAAGCATTGTCCCTTGAGTTGTAGTTCGCCCAGTTTCACTTGAACGTGTTGTCCATGCATTTTTCCTTCACAGGCAGCACGCATGGCCTTTTGATGCGCTTGATGTTGTGCTAATCGTTGATCGTACCGTTTGGTCATTTCAGCACGTTGCGCATCGGTCAGCACTTCACCACGTTGTTGCATACGCGGCATTTTTGCACGCATGGCTTGGTGTTGTTGCATCGCATATTGGCGATGTTGTTTAAATGACTGGCGATCAGGCTGGAAACGCATCGTACAGGTACCTGCGAGTGTTTGATCACCTACTTTTAATTGTAGATTTGTACCTACTGCTTTGTTGTCACAAGCCTGTTGCATCTGCCCACGAAATGCGCGGTGTTCTGCACGCATGGCACGATATTGCTCGCGTTGTTCAGGACTGAAGCGTTGTCCATCTTGAGCATAATGTTGTTTAAACATACGTGTTTGTTGTCGTTCGGTCAGATCATTACTGGTTTGGCATGCAGTTAAAATCCCCATGCCCAAAACACTTGCCCCAAGTAATGCGATTTTCGTCATCTGTTTCATCTTCAAACTCCCCAACCTGCTTTTAACTTCACTCAGTTAAGATTAAATAATAAAGATGAAGAAACAATGGAGAGTTTTTTCTAGCACTGTTGGTTACAATGCTCAAAATCAATAAGAAAAGCTGAGATTGCGCTTTTGAAAATTCGCCGTATTCCCATCGCATTACGCCTGTTTCTCACAGTGCTGCTGACGACCTTACTGATCACCACGGTCAGTTTGGGGGTATTGCATGTCAATATGCAGCGTAATTTCAGTAAATACGTGGCTGATGTCGAAATGCAAAAGCTGGACTTAGTCATTCAAAACTTGGCAGAAGTCTATGCGGTATATCACGATTGGGGCAACGCCATTCAGGCGCAAATTCTCCAAATTGAAGGTGAAGCTGCGCCCGATGATTATGACCGTTTATCGCGGTGGTGGTTACGTCGTCAGTATGACATTGCTTTGCAGCAGCGTTATTTTCAGGAACACACCCTCGCCAATGTAAACTCAAGTGTAGTCGAGCCTGAGCCAGGCAAACGACAAGCCAATGCGGAAGAACTTCGCTGGTTAGAGCTGAATTTACCTTCACAATTTCAGCCATTTGAAGGTTTAGTGTTTCCTTTGAGTGCCAATCAGAATGCTTTCCGTCCTGATCGTAAAAATGAAGGACACCAAAACACGACAGAATCATCTGGAAAAAAACAATTTATTTCGATGCCTGACCGTTTAGGCTTGAGTTCACGCTTATCTTTATATGATGCCCAGCGGCAATTTGTAGTGGGAGAGCCTGCTGAAACTCAAATTTCCTTTCGTCCAATTATGGTCGGTGAAAAAATCGTGGGTTATCTGGGCTTAAAACCTGTGTTAGATCAGGAAGATGCTTTAAGTATTAATTTTTTTAGTAAACAAACTCGTTATTTATTATTGGCTTATGCTTTAAGTATTTTGGCGAGCTTGATTGCTGCCTTATTGTTGGCGACCTATTTTAAAAAGCCAATTCAGCGCTTATTAAATGGCACACGTGAATTAACCAAAGGCCATTATCAGCATCAGGTCAAGGTCAATCGTAATGATGAGTTGGGTGATTTATCTACCGAATTGAATCATTTGGCGGTGATTTTAGATCAACATGAAACTTCACGTCGTCAGTGGGTGGCAGATACTTCGCATGAATTAAAAACGCCATTGGCGGTGTTGCAGGCGCAAATTGAAGCCATGCAAGATGGTATCCGCAAAGCCACACCAGAGCATTTGGCTGCGATGATGCATCAGGTCAATAATCTGAAAAAACTCACACAGGATTTATCGGACTTGGCGCAAGCCGAAGCCATGCAGCTGAAATGCTATTTCTCGAGCATTGATCCATGGCAAGTGATTGAGCAGGAAATCGAAAGCTTTAAGCCGAAATTTGAACAGGCGCAGTTGGACTTGATCGTGTCGGGTGAAGGCACGCAATTACAATTGGATATAGACCGTTTTAAACAAATTATGCTCAACTTGCTCAGTAATAGTATTCGTTATACCGAAGCGGGTGGGCAGGTGCATATTCACACCAGTCAAAGTGCAACAGAATGGACAGTGTATGTAGATGACAGTCCGTTTGGTTTAAGTGATGAACAATTGGCACGTTTGGGTGAGCGTTTTTATCGTGCCGATGATTCACGTACACGCGCCACAGGTGGGACAGGTTTAGGTCTGGCTTTATCGGTCAAAATTGCCAAAGCATTGGGCGGAGAGTTAAGTTTTGCACATTCACCGTTGGGTGGTTTACGCTGCAAATTAAGTTTTCCAAAAATCAAATCTTGAAGGACTTTAAGGAATCGTGCATGAAACATATCTTGCTGGTTGAAGATGAAATTGAACTTGCCCAATTGGTGCGAGATTATTTAGAAGCTGCTGGATTTGAAGTCAGTATGTTTCATGATGGACAAGAGGCCTATGACAGCTTTTTGCAGCGTAAACCAAGCCTGATGATTTTAGACTTGATGATTCCTCGTATGGATGGTTTGACCATTTGCCGCAAAGTGCGTGAACAGTCTGATGTGCCTATTATTATGGTCACGGCACGTACTGAGGAAATTGATCGGGTGCTAGGTTTGAACATGGGCGCAGATGATTATGTATGTAAGCCTTTTAGCCCGAAAGAGTTGGTGGCTCGTGTGCAGGCAGTATTGCGCCGTCTGGAACGTAAAAATGAGCCAGAAAGTAATGATTTATTCCGTATGGATAAAGCACAGCAGCGTATTTGGTATCAGCAAAAAACCTTGAATTTGACCCCAACCGAATTCCGTTTATTGGAATTGTTTTTAGAGCATGTTGGGCAGGTGTATTCACGTGCGCAATTGTTAGATCATATTAACCCTGACAGTTTTGAAGTGGCAGATCGGGTGATTGATAGCCACATTAAAAACTTGCGCCGTAAAATTACTGAAGCTGCCGAAACAGGTAATAGACATGAGTGGATTCAGGCGGTGTATGGTGTAGGTTATCGCTTTGAGTATCCAGAAGAGTAAGTCTCAGGTATAGAAAAAGCGAATCTTGGAAGATTCGCTTTTGTTTTCTTAGTTAGATATTATGTTGAAAAAGTGCAGAGCAAATAGCTTTAAAAAATTTTTATTGACTCAAGTTGCACTACGCAAAAGCTCAATCCGTTGTCTTTCTACTTTCTTTAATTTTGCGACTACCAGCTCATAAGAATTTAAGACCAAATCTTGCACCAGTTGTGCATCTAAGTCCTCATCTGCAAAAATTGAAATCCAGTGCTGTTTGTTCATGTGCCAACCTGCACGGATATACGGATAGAAATCGCGTAGCATGGCACCATGTTCAGGCTGAACTTTTAGATTGATGATGGCATGACCATTTAAATACAGACTCAGCATAAACACTTTATCAAATACCTTATGCACTAAACAGCCATCGCCAAAAGGCTCGCTTAAGCTCACTTCTGGTAATTTTTCTGCGGCATTGGTAGCCAGTTGATGCAGTGATTTCTGTGTTTGTGCCATTCATCTTCACCTTAAACGTTTATCCTGTGGATAACCACATCTTTATCCACAGAAAATGTGTATAACTTTGCTGGAGTTTTAAACGTCCTATTGCTTAAAAATAGCACTAAGATGAGCAGCTCACCATCACTTCGGGTACATCACTTGGCAAGGGTGCTAAATCTTCAGGCTGTTCTAACTCAGGCTGTTTGCTATACGGTTGGCTGAGCAAGGTAAATAAACGCTCAACTTCTGAAAAATCATCGCGTTCTGCCTGCTCAATTGCCTTTTGTGCCATGTGATTGCGTAAAATATAGTGCGGGTTGGCCTGTTGCATGGCGGCATCTAAAGCATCAGTATCTTGATGTTCACGAATCTGTAAATACTGTGCCAAAAAGCTTTCCCACTGACGACGATCTAAACAATCATCCAATATTTCTGTGTATTGTTTATTTTGTAGGCGGATAAAACTTTGGGTGTAATCCAGTTGCTCACTTTGCAAAATGTGTAAGAAATTGGTTGCACAGTCAAAACTGTCTTTATGGAAGCTTGGCAGTCCCATTTTTTCACATAAACCGAGTTTATAATGCTCCAAAAAAGTGGGTTCAAAATGTTCTAAGCATGCTGCCAGTGCTTGTTTCCAGTGTTCTTTTTGATCAGGGCTTTGCTCAAGCGGAATTAAATTATTTAACCAGACCCATAAATTCCAGTGTGCTACGCTGGGTTGTTGTTGGTAGGTATAACGTCCTTGATAGTCCGAATGATTGTTGATCCAGTTAGGACGAAAACGCTCCATAAAGCCATAAGGACCGAAATCGAGAGTTGAACCTGTGATATTTAAATTGTCGGTGTTCATCACGCCATGCGCAAAACCGACCAGTTGCCACTTTGCAATCATGACAGCGGTACGTTGAATGACTTTCGTAGCAAAAGCGAGTATCGGCTGTTCGGTTGCCAAGCATTCTGGGTAGTGCCATTCAATACACTTCTGCACAAATTCAGGCAGTAATTCAGGTTGATACTGATTGATCCATTCAAAATGTCCCAAGCGAATATGACAGTCTGATGTGCGTAATAGCATTGCGCCAAGTTCTAATTTTTCACGTTGTACACCTTGAGTAGATGAGGTAAATCCAACGGCATTGCTTGATGGCACACCCAGCGCATTTAAAGCATGACCTGCCAAATATTCACGAATCACGGAACGTAATACTGCACGTCCATCGCCCATACGAGAATAAGGCGTTGCCCCCGCACCTTTTAAATGCAGGTCAATGGTACGTTGTTGTGTGTCCAAAACTTGCGCAATGAGTAAACCGCGTCCATCTCCCAATTGACCTGCCCACTGTCCAAATTGATGTCCTGCATAGACCATTGCCAAAGCAGGAAATTCTTTAAACGTGGTTTGTCCGCTGCAAATTTCAACCCATTGCTGTTGTTCTTCGGCTGTCCATTGTAGTTCTTTTGCCAATGCAGCATTAAAGTGTCCTGCTTTTGCACCTTTTAAAGGTAGAGGCTGCTGCATGTGATAAAGACGGGCGGGCAGGGTCGGATAACGCGGATTAAATTGCATGATGATGAAGCGCTTGGCACAAAGTGAGTTTCACTATAGCAAACTTAGACTTTAAAAACTGTAGCCTAACAATGCATAAAGCCCTGAACAGGTCAGGGCTTTCGCAGTGCATCAGAACAGAGGTTTATTCAGATACAGGATTCTTTTTTAGGTTGCGCATCAGCAAGTTCAAGGTTTCACGATGATGTGAAAGACGCTGTTCAACCAACTGGAATTCAACTTTTAATTTGTCATCCATTTGGTGAATTTTTTCAGCTACAGACGCTTTTTTCGCCTGAATTTCTTGCTCTTTTAACTTTGCCCAATCGTTCAGAGTTTGAGTAAAGGCATCATATTCTTGCGCAATACGGCTTTTAACTTGACCAATGTCATCGTTCACATTGTGACCATAGACCGCTAAGTCTTGTTCTGCATATTTAAAACGCATCGCCAATTCTGCTTTTTTAATATTAAAGCTTGGAATACGACGCAAGTTTTTCGCTAGGCCTAACTTCGAGCATGTCCAAATTAACCATTTGGTTGGGTCATATTGCCACCATTTTACGCCATTACGATAATCATATTGGAAAATGTGGTGATAGTTATGATAGCCCTCGCCCCAAGTGGCAATTGCTAACCAGAAGTTATCACGCGCGGTATTTTCGTCAGTATAAGGACGCGAACCCCACATGTGGCACAGCGAGTTAATAAAGAAGGTAACATGGTGGCTTAAAATCAGACGCATTAAACCGCCCAATAACAACACGCCCCACATATCGCCCACAGCCCAACCAATTGGCACCAAAATGCCAACGTGAACTGCAATTACGAGCGGAATATAGTATTTGTGTTGGAACATCACCAACTTGTCATTTAACAAATCTGGCGCATTTTTAAAGTTTGGCTCTGCGGCAGGGTAGTCACGTAGCATCCAGCCCATGTGCGCAAACCAAAAACCATTATTAATTGAATATGGGTCTTTTTCGACATCATCAACATGGCGGTGATGGGTGCGGTGACCTGAACCCCAGAACAAAATACTGTTCTGAACGGCAAATGTTCCCATAATCATTAAAATGATTTTCAAGGGAAGGGTAGCTTCATAAGCACGGTGTGCCCATAAACGGTGATAACCTGCTGTAATACCCAAGCTACTTACGCCAAGTAATACAAACATGCTGATCCAAGCGGCTAAGCTAAAATCATGGTGATAGGCATACCAAGGAATCGCGATCACTGCAACAATAGGTAAGAAAACCAGTGCAAAGATGGCAATCCAGTTGATTGGGGCTTTGGGTAAGGGAGCATTCATCTCCAACAGCACTCCTAGAACCTTGGGAGGTATAAATGGACGCTTAATCCGTTATAACGCTATGACCGATCTATAGATTGAAATCATAGTATTAAATTTTTTAGGGATTAATTTTTTCGCATATTAGCATGAGCGTATTCACGATCACAGCATTATTGTACAGTTGTATTGTACTGGGTGGTAACAGAATATAATGGTATCTGCGAGATTTTACGGAAATATGATATACGGTAGCCAAACAAGCACGATAAATCATTTATTTATTCATCAATATGCTTAAGGTTACCGCTTACAAGTGTTGCATCATCAGTTTAGGATAATCGGTAATTAAACCCTGAATCCCTAAATCTTTAAGCTGTTTGGCGCGTTCAATCTGGTTGACTGTCCAAACGCTGATATTCAGTTTGGCCTGTTGTGTGGCTTGAATGAGCGCACCGGTTGCGAGTTCGTTCATCCAACCAATTTGGCAACAACCTAATTCTAAAGCCTGATCAATGGCTTGATATTGCAGATCATCTTCAACCAATAAACCGCGTTTAAAGCGTGATTTTTGTTGTTGCAAAGCCCAGTGAATTTTCGGATCAAAACTGGTGATGATGGCGTTGTGTTCAAAACCCTTCAAATGTTGCTCTAAACTTTGGGTAATTTTTTCGGCAGCGGCATGCGAGTTGACCGCTTTGACTTCTACTTCAATATGATCAAAATTTTGAATAATGGTCATGGTTTGATTGAGTAGGGGCGTGGTTTCGACTTTATTCCAGTCCGACCACATCACCGCATGATTGTAATGGTTTAAATCTTCCAGACTACATTCATACAGTGCTTTGTCTTGTCCTGTGGTGCGAATGAATTGATCATCATGCATAACCACTAAGGCATTGTCTTTGAGTTGACGCACATCAAATTCGACGGCACGAATACCAATATTTTGAATATATTCAAAACCACCAAGCGTGTTTTCAGGTGCTTCGCCACGCGCACCGCGATGACCAATTATGCGCATAATGTGCCCATGAATTGAAAGTTTGCTTTCATTTTGCAAGTACGACGTGACAAAGAGATGACATTTCTTATTTTGGTCGGATGGTGTGAAATTTCAAGCAGCATCCGACGTGATTTTTTAGATGCAAAATCAGGGCTTTATTTTAGTTTCCGATTCTAGAGTGTGATGTCAGTTACCAATACTGTCGTTGATGTTCTTTTGCCATAACACTTCGCTGCCTCTTTCGGCACGTTGCAAGCTGCGAGATGCCACAAATAGCCAGTCAGACAGTCGGTTCAGTAATTGCAAAGATGGTGCCTGAATATTTTGATCACGGTTGTGTACGGTCATTAAACTACGTTCTGCACGACGACATACGGCACGGGCTTGATGTGCATAACTGCATGCCAATGTACCTGCAGGCAGAATAAATTCTTTGAGCATTGGCAGGCTTTCATTCATGCGGTCAATGTCTTGTTCTAGGAACTCAATCGCAAGTGGTTGTACGAGATGGTAATTGGGGATACAGACTTCACCGCCTAAATCGAATAGCCAGTGCTGAATCAGGCTAAGCGATTTGTCCCAAGTGTTTTTGTCTTGAATGTTGCTATGTGTAATTTGTGAGCGCAATACGCCTATGCAGGCATTGAGTTCATCGACATCGCCCAGTGCATGAATGCGTAAGTCGTCTTTGGCGACACGTGAGCCATCGCCCAGTCCTGTTGTGCCTGAATCGCCTGTGCGGGTGTAGATTTTGCTTAAACGGTGGCCCATGATCGTTCCTTGTTTGAAAGTGAAAGTTGCGTTTACTTGGTTGTAAGAAATAAAAGCTGGCGCAATAAAAAAGGATAATGTCGGTCATTACATTATCCATAAACTGCGCTGTTTTAAAGTTTTTGTTGTTATGCGGGTTTTAGTAGCGGAAAGTTACACCTGCTGAAGCGAGGCGACCGCCGTTGATGTACCAACCATCACTAAAGTTATCTGCAATTTTGTATTCAACATCTCCGATATTTTGAATATTGCTAAAAACCTTAATATTCGGGTTAATATTCCAGTACATATTTAAATCAACTGTAGCATAACCAGGTACTTTAACTTTGTTTGCATGATCGGCATAAATGTCTGAACGTGCAATTACAGAAGCACTCACTCCATAAGAGGCATTTTCTAGACCGGTGGATAGAGTAAAGGTCTGTTTTGGTCGGTATGCAATATTATTGTTGGTTTTCTTATTTTTTGAATCTGCATAGGCATATTCAGTGGTTAAGAAGATATCTTGCTCTTTCCATTTAAAGCCAATTTCACCACCATTGACTTCAGATTTTTCTATATTGGCAAAGCTTGATTTGTTTTGCCCAAGATAGTTGGTAACAATAAGATTTTTAATGCGAGTGTGATAGGTAGAAAAATATGCTGTTAATTGGTTATTTATTTTTTGATCTACACCAATTTCATAGGCCATACTTTTTTCTGGTTTTAAATTGGGATTACCATAAGTTGGATAAGAACCCTCTACAAAATAATATAACTCTGTCAAAGATGGCGTTTTAAATGCAGAGCCAATATTTGCATAAATGCTTGTGGTTGGTAAAATTTGATAGCGAATAGCGCCTTGTCCAACAGTATGTGTTCCAAACAATTCATTATCTTCGGTGCGAATGCCTACTTGTGTATTTAATTTTTCAGATTTATGTTGATGTTGTAAATAATAACCAACTGAATCTATATCCTGTTTTTCATTTTTTATAGATTTGCTTTCAAAGTTGGACTTTAGATAAGTGCTACCTAATAAAATACTTTGCTGCGGTGTTAATGACCATCGAAGATTTAAATCCCCTTCTTTGTTTTCTGTGTCAAAATGACCAGGTTCGCTGTCTAAGACATATTGATTATCTATAAAGTTAGAAAGTCTTGCAGAAAGTGTTAGGTTATCTTGAAGATCAAATTCAGTATTTACGTTGATTAAACGATTTTCAAAAAAACGTTTAGCTTTATTTTGACTAGTTGCCCAATCATAGAACTGGTTCGTTCCTTCATTTTGGCTAATAGCAATATTCGCTTTTATATTATCTTTATTATCGTATCCGACCTTTGCACTGTATCCTTTTTGATCATAACTCGCTTTTTGGCTTTTATTTTGATAGTCGAGAATTTTTGTTCCATCCGTTTCTAGACGTTGGCCTCTAATCTGTGCATAAAAATTATCCTGTACAAGATCACTACCAATAATAGTTTTATATGTTTTATTTTCTGCATAAATACCAGTAATAAATCCAGAATTTTGGGTTGGAGTTGTTGTTATCATTTGTACAACACCACCAATGGCATCAGTACCATATTGTACTGATGCTGGACCCTTTAGAATTTCAATTTGTTTTAGGTCAGAGGTATCGATAAATGTCGGGAAAAGAGCACTAAAGTGGTTTTGGCTATTTAAACGGGCACCATCTTTAAGAACAAGGGTATGGTTGGATTTTGTACCACGAATTGAAATTTCTGTAGTTTGTCCCATGCCACCATATTGTTTCATAAAAACACTAGGGTCTTTTTGTACTTCATCTGACAAATTTAGAATAGGATTACGCTCAATACTATTTTGATCAATTACATTAATCCGTGCAGGCACATCTTTAATATTTTGTTCACTACGTGAAGCAGTAACAACAAGCGTATCTAAAGCAGCATTCACCACACGCTGATCTTGCGATTCTGCAGCAAAAACTGAAGTTGAAAAACCCATTGCAAGCGCAATTGCGCCCACTAAAGCAGTAGGCTGAAAAAGAGTAGACATGACTTTGCTCCATACATTCACCCCACGTGAATGATTGAGTTAAGGGCACAACAAGCAGGTCTCCGGACTTCAATGTGCCAAGCATCTTTTAATCAATGATTGCTTCGCTGTATATCCACCTTCCCATATTGTTCATACAGTGGTGTAAATCATCTCATTTAAACAGATATACGTTTCATGGTTACCGTTGCGGGGGCAGTGTTGGACTTTCACCAACTTCCCTAAAGCTCAAAGCTAGGACTCGTTGCATTTGCGCGAAGTATAAAGTCTGTTCGGCATTTAAACAACGGAAATGCAGAATAATCCGCCTGAACTTCCCTCAACCCCTTAAAATTGCATTACAATGATTCGCCCCAATATCTGATTCTGTGAGTGTGAACAGACAATTTAAAAGTCGCGCACAGCAAGATCAGCAAAATGAAGATTGAAAATCAGGATTAGAGTCCAAAACGATGCGTACCCGTGCCAAAATTTGCGGAATCACGCGAATTCAAGATATAAACAGTGTTGTGCATGCGGGTGCAGATGCAATTGGCTTGGTGTTTTATCCACCTAGCCCACGCAATGTGAGCATTGAACAAGCACAAGGCTTGCTGCAACACATTCCCGCTTATGTGCAAGTGGTCGGTTTATTTGTCAATGCAACGGCAGAAGAAATTGCCGCTGTATTGAAACAAGTACCTTTAGATATTCTGCAATTTCATGGTGATGAAACACCCTTGCAATGTCAGCAAATAGCACAGCAAGTTGGACGTCGATGGTACAAAGCCATTCAGGTCAAACCTGATTTAAATGTGTTAGATGCGATAAAAAGCTATCAACAAGCAGGTGCAAGCGCAGTATTATTAGACGCGTGGCATCCTGAACTCAAAGGTGGAACAGGACACAGTTTTGACTGGTCAAAATTCCCCAAACTCGATATTCCTTTAATTTTGGCGGGTGGTTTAAACCCTGAAAATATTGAAGATGCAATTCAGACGACTCAAGCCTATGCCGTTGATGTCAGTGGCGGAGTTGAGTCTGCAAAAGGTATTAAAGACCAACAACTCATAGAAAACTTCATGCAAGGAGTCCAACGTGGATCAGCAAAGTACAAATCACAATAACTCAGTGATTGACTATACCCAATTCCCAGATGCAAAAGGGCATTTTGGTATCCATGGCGGACGTTTTGTGTCAGAAACGCTGATGGCGGCTTTACAAGATTTAGAGAAATTGTATTTCCGCATGAAAGATGATCCGCAGTTTTTGGCAGAATTCGACCGCGATCTCGCCTACTATGTAGGTCGTCCTAGTCCTTTGTATTATGCTGAGCGATGGTCAAAAGAGTTGGGGGGGGCGCAAATTTACTTAAAACGTGAAGATTTGAACCATACTGGCTCACATAAAGTGAATAACACCATTGGTCAGGCACTGTTGGCAAAACTGTCTGGCAAAAAACGCATTATTGCCGAAACAGGTGCGGGTCAGCACGGTGTAGCAACCGCGACCATTGCCGCTCGTTTAGGCTTAGAATGTGTGGTGTTCATGGGTGCAGAAGACGTGAAACGTCAGGCTATGAATGTTTACCGTATGCGTTTGCTTGGTGCAACTGTTGTACCTGTAGAAAGTGGCTCAAAAACCTTAAAAGATGCCATGAACGAAGCCATGCGTGACTGGGTCACCAATGTTGATTCTACATATTACGTGATTGGTACGGTCGCTGGCCCACACCCATATCCACAATTGGTACGTGATTTCCAGTCGATTATTGGTCGTGAAGCGCGTCGCCAAATTCAAGAGCAGGCAGGTCGTTTACCTGATGCATTAGTAGCTTGTGTAGGCGGTGGTTCTAATGCCATGGGCTTGTTCTATCCATTCTTGAACGATGCCGAAGTGAAAATGTACGGTGTCGAAGCTGCAGGTTTAGGCATTGAAACAGGCAAACACTCTGCACCATTGAATGCAGGACACGTGGGCGTATTACACGGTAACCGTACTTATTTAATGTCGGATGCACAAGGTCAGATCATTGAAACCCACTCTATTTCTGCAGGTCTGGATTATCCAGGTGTAGGGCCAGAGCACAGCTTCCTGAAAGATATGCACCGTGTCGATTACGTGCCAATCAATGACCAAGAAGCCTTGCAAGGTTTCCGTGATTTAACCCGTATCGAAGGGATTATTCCTGCTTTAGAAAGCTCGCATGCTATGGCTTATGTGAGCAAGCTTGCACCAACGATGGATAAAGACCAAATCATTATTGCGACTGTTTCAGGTCGTGGTGATAAAGACTTAATGACTGTTGCCCGCATTGATGGCGTGGAAATGGTCGATATGTAAATCGCAAGCTGCTTGAAATAAAGCATGCTACATTTCAATTCAATCGTGCTGAAGCAATTCGGCACGATTTTTTATTTGGAGGATTGAAAAATTCTCGCTACTTTAAACAATCATGCTTAAAAAGCATCAACCTTAAAAGCCATCATGCTTAGGAAATTTGCGTAGGAGTCGGATATGCCCAGTTTATTTATCGTGATGTTAGGCGGGCGTCATGCGCGAGCCAATACTGAAGTGCATGATGTGGTACTTGCGGTAGGTGATTCTTTAGAACAGACCTATCCGCAACTCAAGCAGGCTTGGTTTGCAGAGCCGAAAGGTTTACATATTGACGCATGGGCGCAAATTAATGGTGTTGAGTTTGAAGGTAAATCCTACTTTTTAAAATTTACCGATGCACAGCCGAATCAGGCAGAAAACCGACTGTATTTAATTAATTTGGGTGGATATGACCCGCGTGAGTTTGGCGAGTTACATCGTTATGTACTGGTGGTGGCGCAAAATCCAATGGTGGCAAAACAGCGTGGTAAAGCCTATTTTGCCCAGCACTGGCAAAAACAACATACCGATCGGGTCTTAGAGGTAGATGATTGTATTGCGATAGATCAGGTGCATGGTCGCTATGTGCAATTGGTTGAAGGCTCATTTTCAGGCAATCGTTGGGAAAATACCTATCTGACTTTGAATGCTGATGCTTAAATACCTTCAGAATATTGAGGGGAAGATATCTATTAATTTATATTTTGTATATTTAGTGAACGCTCAAGCCTTAAAATAGTAAAACAATCTATGCTTTTATAGTTTTTTGAACAAAATCATAAGCTGCGGGTTTTTTGTACATGCATTTGTAGGCATAATACGACCAAAGATGAATTGTTTTTAGACAATAGGGAATGTCTTCAATGGATTTAATTCAGGCGAATGGACAACCGCATTATGGACGTTTTAGTGAACTTCCCAAAAAAATTGATTATCAGGCTTATCAATATAAATCACCGTATGGTGAAGTATTGTCGGGTTGGCGTAAACGCTTAAAATATAAAAAGTTTAAATTTTGTAGTATTCAGCACGAACACTATACCATTGGGCTTGCGATTGCCGATATTGCTTGGGCAGGGCACGGTTTTGTCTATATTTATAATCACATGACGGGCGAAGTGCAGGAATGGAATGCGATTAATTTTTTATCGCGTAATACGGTTTTAGATGAGCAACCGTTATTTAATCAAAGTTTTTTTGAAAAATCGCCATTTCAAATTGAAATTCAACATGCCAATGGTGTGCGTTATATCCGCGTGACCAAATATGGTGAAATTAAACTCAGTGCGCGGATATTTTGTGCAGGCACAGACCCGCTAAGTATGTGTAGCCCAACAGGTATTAATGGTTGGACTTACACCCAAAAACTGACCACACTCGGCTGTGAAGGCTATTTTGTTAATAAAACAGGACAAACCATTCAATTCCATGAACGCACCTTTGCTTCTTTAGATGATACCTGCGGTTTTTTACGCCCTGAAACAGCATGGTTTTGGTTGTCGTGCAACTTTTGGGATACCGAAGACCGTCGTGTAGGCTTGAATCTGGCTTCTGGTGTGAATGAAAGTTTTGGCAACGAAAACTGTTTGTGGATTAATGGCGTGCTGTATCCCTTAACAGATGTGTTGTTCCAACCTGAGGATGATGGCTCGTGGAGCATTCGCTCACTGGATCATCGTTTGAATTTAACTGTCAGCACAGGTTGGCGCCGTTATGAAAACCTGAATTTGCGTCTAGTCGGCAGTCAGTTCAGCCAATGGCAAGCTAAAATTAGTGGTACTATTCAACAAGACGATACCGAAATTATTTTGTTAAACGAATACGGCTTGCTTGAACAGCATTATGCCAAGTGGTAGGGCAAGTTTTTAACCAAGATTGTACGTCACCACTTGCAGATTATCATGTGACGTCATCTATCACTCACTTGAATCGCCATTGAGTTTTTACATAAACGGCAAAAAAAGGCGCATTATGCAATTTCACTATGCGTTCAGAATTGGCATGATATTGCGAAATATATCAAGGTGAGTTTCACATGGCACAAGGTCTTTTGGCGGGTAAGCGTTTTTTAATTGCTGGTATTGCAAGTAAATTATCTATCGCATTTGGTATTGCAGAAGCATTGCATCGTGAAGGTGCAGAATTAGCATTTACTTATCCGAATGAAAAACTCAAAAAACGTGTTGATGACTTCGCTGCACAATTTGGCTCAAGCATTGTATTGCCTTGCGATGTAGGCGTAGATGCAGAAATTGAGCAAGCTTTTGCTGACTTGGCAAAGCACTGGGATGGTTTGGATGGTTTGGTTCACTCGATTGGTTTTGCGCCTGCGCATACTTTAGATGGTGACTTTACCGATGTTACAGATCGTGATGGTTTTAAAGTTGCGCATGACATTAGTGCTTATAGCTTTATTGCGATGGCACGTGCTGCAAAACCATTATTACAAGCACGCCAAGGTTGCTTATTGACTTTGACTTATCAAGGTTCTGAGCGTGTGATGCCAAACTACAACGTCATGGGTATGGCGAAAGCATCTTTAGAAGCAGGTGTACGCTACTTGGCTTCAAGCTTGGGTGCTGACGGTATTCGCGTGAATGCAATTTCTGCAGGCCCAATTCGTACGCTTGCCGCATCAGGCATTAAATCATTCCGTAAAATGTTAGACCTGAATGAAAAAGTTGCACCTTTAAAACGCAACGTGACCATTGAAGATGTTGGTAATGCGGCATTATTCCTTTGCTCACCATGGGCGAATGGTATTACTGGTGAAATTCTGTATGTCGATGCAGGTTTTAACACGGTTGGTATGAGCGCAGAATTAATGCTAGATGCTGAATAAGCATTGCATCAAGCAGATAAAACCGAAGTTTAGGCTTCGGTTTTTTTATCGCTGCATTTTAAGCAAGAGGTATTTTGCAGATTGCTGTAATTTTATTTTCTTCTTTGGCGCATCTGCTGCTATAAATAGATGAGTTGACAATATTTCAAAATAAAACTGGGTTTTAGGTCTTAAAAATGAATGCGGAACAATTGCAAAAAACGTTACATGCCAGTCAATATGCAGAACAAGTCTTGGCAAATCACGAAAGCCTGTTACAGCAGGATTATGCAATTGACCAATTCCTAAAACCGCTGAGCGCAGACTACATTCATCAACTGGTGATTTCGACTTTACAAGACATTCAAGATGAAACCTTGTGGATGAAAACCCTGCGAATTTTACGCGCGCGTTTAATGTTCCGCTGGATTTGGCAAGATGCCAACCAACTCACCGATGTGGTGACGTTGACACAGGAACTTTCAGACTTTGCCGATATTTGTGTGCAAGTTGCCAAAGATTTTGCGCGGATTCCGTTGGTTGCCAAGCATGGCGAACCGATGGGATATAACGGCAAAGTCCAAGACCTGATTGTGGTCGCCATGGGTAAACATGGTGCGCAGGAACTGAATTTATCCAGCGACATCGACCTGATTTTTGCCTTTGATGAACAAGGCGAAACCAATGGACGCAAGTGTATTGAAGTGCAGCAATTCTGCATTTTATGGGGACAAAAACTGATCTATCTATTAGATCATATCACCGCCGATGGTTTTGTTTTCCGCGTCGATATGCGTTTACGCCCGTGGGGCGATGGTTCTGCTTTGGCGATTAGCCATGTCGCACTGGAAAAATATTTAAGCCAGCATGGACGCGAATGGGAACGCTATGCTTGGATTAAGGCACGTATTATCACAGGTGGGCAAGAAGGTTATGAACTGCTGGAAATGACCCGACCTTTCGTATTCCGCAAATATGTCGATTACACCGCCTTTGAAGCCATGCGCGAAATGAAAGCCATGATTGAGCGCGAAGTGCAGCGTCGTAATATTGAAGACAATATTAAATTGGGCGCGGGCGGTATTCGTGAAGTTGAATTTATTGTGCAGGTTTTTCAGCTGATTTACGGTGGTTCAAAACTAGAATTACAAGACCGCCAGTGTTTGGTGAGTTTGCGCCATTTGGGCGAAGCTGAATTGCTAGAGCCACAAGCCGTACTGGATTTGGAAGATGCCTATTTATTCCTGCGTCGAGTAGAACATGCCATTCAAGCCTTGAATGATCAGCAAAGCCAAGCTTTACCGACTGAACCTGAGTTACGCGCACGCATTAGCGATACTTTGGGCTTTGCCGATTGGGACAGCTTTATGCAGACCCTAAATGAAAAGCGTGTCAAAGTCATTTATCAGTTTGAGCATTTAATTAAAGAAAATGAACCCGATTCTTTGCTGGAAAATTACAGTCAGCTAGAAAAACAGCTCGATGCGGTACTAGACGATCAAGCGAAAAATTTAGTGCATGAGTTCTGGTATGGACATGCCATTAAAAAACTCACCGCCAAAGCTTTACAGCGTTTAAAAACCTTTTGGCCACACTTGATTGAAGCAGTGTTGCAGTCAGAAAATCCACAAATGGCATTGATGCGTTTAATGCCACTGGTCGAATCTGTTCTGCGTCGTACCGTGTATTTGGTCATGCTGATTGAAAGCAAGGGGGCACTGCAACGCTTGGTAAAAATGGCCACAGTCAGCCCGTGGATTTGTGAAGAATTAACGCAATATCCTGTGTTGTTAGATGAATTTTTATCTATGGATTTTGAATTGCCAAAACGCAGTGATTTGGAAGATTCTTTACGCCAACAATTGCTGCGCATTGAACTGGATGAAGTTGAAGACCTCATGCGGGTGCTGCGTTTATTCAAAAAATCCAACGTATTGACAGTTGCGGCCAGCGATGTACTGGCAGAAAGCCACTTAATGAAAGTGTCAGATGCGTTAACTGATATTGCCGAAGTGACTGCAAATGCAGCCCTGCAACTGGCCTATCAAATGATTGTCAAAAAACATGGTTATCCGCTAGACAGTGAAGGACAGCGCTGTGGTTTGGAGCATAACGCTTTTGCCATTATTGGTTATGGCAAAGTGGGTGGCATCGAACTGGGTTACGGCTCAGATTTAGACGTGGTTTTTATTCACAACATGGATGAACAAGCCGATACCGATGGCATTAAACCGATCAGTGGCTTTGAGTTTGCCATGCGGGTGGCACGCAAATTTGTATCTTTAATGACCACGCAAACTTTAGATGGTCGCGTTTATGATGTCGATACCCGTTTACGTCCTTCGGGAGATGCGGGTTTACTGGTGACCAGTTTACGCGCTTTCGAGCAATATCAACTGAAAAGTGCGTGGCTGTGGGAGCATCAGGCTTTGGTTCGTGCACGCAGTATTGCAGGCGAACAATGTTTACGTGACAAGTTTGAAGTGTTGCGTTGTCAGATTCTAACCCAGCCGCGTGACGAAGCTTATGTCCGCAGCGAAGTGCTGAAAATGCGTCAAAAAATGAAAGATCATTTGGGTTCATCTAAAGAGCAAAAAAAAGATGGAATTTTTCATTTAAAACAGGATGCAGGTGGTATCGTTGATATCGAATTTATGGCACAGTATGCGGTATTAGCCTGGAGTGGGTCGAATCCTGATCTCGCCCATTATTCCGACAACGTAAGAATCCTTGAAGATGCCGCAAGAACAGGTTGCTTATCCAGCGACGATGCGACAGCATTGATTCAAGCTTATCTCCGTGAACGAGCCGAAAGCCACCGCTTAGCCCTTGCAAATCAATCCATGCAAGTCAATGCTGCGGACTGGTACGATACCCGTGAGGTCGTTTGCAAGTTATGGCAAAGATTAATTGATCCGACTGCAATGTCTGCGTTGGATTAAAATGACTATTGTATAAACATTTGGAGTGTGTGCCATGAATTTGGCTGATCGTGATGGTTTTATTTGGCAAGATGGACAATTGGTTGACTGGCGTGATGCAAAAATTCACGTCTTAACGCATACCTTACACTACAGTATGGGTGTGTTTGAGGGTGTCCGCGCTTATGAAACGCCAAACGGAACTGCGATTTTCCGTCTTCAGGACCATACTAAGCGTTTGTTAAACTCTGCAAAAATCTATCAAATGAAAGTACCATTTGATCAAGCAGCTTTAGAACAGGCGCAAATTGATGTGGTACGTGAAAACAAACTTTCATCGTGCTATTTACGTCCATTAATTTGGATTGGTTCTGAAAAACTGGGTATTGCTGCAACCAATAACACCATTCATGCTGCTGTTGCGGCTTGGGGTTGGGGTGCATACTTGGGTGAAGAAGCGATGGCTAAAGGTATTCGCGTTAAAACTTCATCGTTTACGCATCATCATCCAAACGTGACCATGTGTAAAGCTAAAGCTTCTGGTAACTACACTTTGTCTATTCTTGCACACCAAGAAGTAGCGCAAGCAGGCTATGACGAAGCGATGTTGATGGATCCACAAGGTTATGTATGCCAAGGTTCTGGCGAAAACGTATTCTTAATTAAAGATGGCGTTTTACATACACCAGACATCGCAGGCGGTGCTTTAGATGGTATTACGCGTCAAACGGTGATCACCATTGCTAAAGACTTGGGTTATGAGGTAGTTGAACGCCGTATTACGCGTGATGAATTCTACATTGCCGATGAAGCCTTCTTTACAGGTACAGCAGCAGAAGTTACCCCAATTCGTGAATACGATGACCGTGTAATTGGCTGTGGTTCACGTGGCCCAATTACCACTGAAATTCAAAAAACTTTCTTTGACGCAGTTCAAGGCAAGAATGACAAATATGCACATTGGTTGACTTACGTTAAATAAGTCACGCGTGTGTACCTGAGTCAACATGATTGACTCAGGTGTGATGACCCCGTTCAGGCAATAGTTTGAATGGGGTTTTATTTTGTCTGCTATTGCGTTATGAGTTAGCTAAACATCTTGCGAGGTTTATCTCTCACGTTACAGATATAGATGAATGATCAACTGTTTCTTCGTTGAGTTGGTGGTGTGCAAATTTGATCTTTTGGATAGATTCAGCCGCCCAAAACATGGCTTTTTTATAGCGAGAGGCAATCCCTGTAATTGGTGAGATTTGATGTTAAAAAACGCTCAGTCTGTTGAATGTGATAGGAGATAGTGAATTAAATACGTGAAAAGTGTAGTAAAAATTAGGCTGAAAACTGAATTTTGACCATTCTTTCAAAAATAAACCTACTTAAAATGTAACAAAAGTTAAAATAAAAATGTTGTTAAAGTTAAATAAAAACAATGTGTTGGTTTAAATGTAAATAAATATATTTTTTGGGTATCCCTAGAATTGGTATCACAAGTTTTAGGGAGTGGGCTGCTCCCTAGTTTTTTGCGATGTCATTTAAAACAGTACTTTAATCTCCTAATTAGCTGAATTCCAAGGTTTATTTAATATTGTGTGAATTAGGGCGTATAGATGGCTTTTTGTGAGAAATACCTAAAATGAAGAAGCTCGCTAAGGATTGAGTTTCAATAATTCTAACGATATCTCAAGTGAGTGAATGATTAAAAAATGGTTTTTTATAAGAGTTATGGAGAAGTGACATGTCTAAATTTATTAAAACTGCTGCTGCTTTGATGGTTTTCGGAGCTTTTTCAACGGTAACAATGGCGGGTGGTAATCATCATCCTAAACCAGACCCTAAGCCAACCCCAGTATGTAACGAAGGGCCATGTACAGGAAGTATTCCAATTCAAGTGATTGTGCCTAAGCGCTGTGAGCTGAAAGTGAAAACACCAAGTATCTCATTAAAAGATGGTGCAGAAGCTTCTGGTCAATTTATGGTTGGGGCGAATGCAAAGTACAACTTATTGGTCGATACCGACAACCGTGTTGGTGGAGGCAAAACAACCAAATCTGCAGCCAAATCAGGTAGCCATGCAGTGGGCTTAACAGTTGAAACCAAGCTTACGGGTTCATCGTCTGTGATTCAGTTAAATGATCAGCAAACCAACATTGCGCCAGGTAGCAATGGCTGGAATTCTTACAATGTCTTGGTTAAAAGTGAGGGCGTAGGTATTTCTAAACCAGCGGGTACTTACACCGATAAATACAACATTCGAGTGTCATTCTAATTCGCTTGAACTCAATCTAAATCAGTTGGCTTTACCGACAGGGTGGAGTCAACTTTTTAGTCTAAAGAAATACAAAATAAGACATTGCTGGGGGAAGTATGAAACGATTATTGAAATATATGCTGGTTGCAGGTTGCTTATGTGTAGAAGCTGTTTATGCAAACTTGGTCATTTCACCTACGCAAATGTATTTGGGCGATAAAGCACGACAACGCAGTGCAACAGTAGTCATGGAAGCCACCGATCTTACTGAACCGAAAAGCTTTGAAATGTCTGCCTATAAATGGTCGCAAAATGCACAGGGTGAAGATGTGCTAGAACCAGAACAAGACATCTTAATTAATCCTAAAAACTTTGTTTTACAACCGAATGCACAACAAGTGATACGCGTAGGTTTTAGCCGACCACTTTCTAAGGAAGAAATGGCGCAAGAAAAAACTTGGCGTATTGTTTTTAAAGAAATTGCCCCTGTGGTGGAAGAAGACGCCTTACAATTTTTATTTACGATTTCTGTACCGTTGTTTGTTGGTAAGCAAGATGCCATTCAGGTGACTGCAACCCCGCGTTACCAGAACGACCACTTATTTTTAGAGATAGAAAATCATGCTGCATCGCATGTGCAAATTTCTTCAATCAGCATTTTAAATCAACAAAAACAACCCATTGCAACCACACGTGAAATGAAATATTTGTTAAATCAACAAAAACACAGCTTTGATATGGGGCAAATCAAACTTAGTGATTTGAAAAATTACATACTCAAACTTGAAACAGATAAAAGTGAGCAAGCCATTGAGTTAAAAATGAAGGGCTAAATCATGCATAGAACTCGACTGTTTTTTGCGCTGCAATGTGTCCTGTGGGGGATACCATTACCTGCCAATGCTGCCAATGCTGAAATGGCGTTGAATAGTGTTTGGCTGAATGGCGTAGATCGTGTCATTGAAAGTTTGGTGTTGCAGCAGGATGGGCAACGCTATATGGAATGCGAGGTCTTGCAGCAACTTGGTTTACAGCAAGACCGTTTACAAAAACACAGTGCACAAACTCAGTTCTGTTCTGTAACCACCAATGAAATTCAGTCTGAACAAGACTTTGCGCTGCAAGCGATTAAATTGACCGTACCTGCCAGCTATTTTATAGATGCACAACTGAGCCAAACCCATGCGATTCCGTCTAAAGCAGAGTTGGGCGGTTTTTTAAATTATAATGTGCTGTATGCACGTTATGATAATTACAATGAATTAAATGGTTTGGCGGAGCTTGGTATTTTTAAAGATTACTGGATTTTTAAAAATGGCATGATGTATCGCAAAGAGGCAGAACAGGATCAAGATAAGCTACTGCGTTTGAATACCAGTTTTGAAATTGAATTTCCATCACGTTATCAGCGTTTAACTTTGGGTGATAACACCAGCGTTTACAATCCTTTATTAGATACATTCAGATTTGGTGGTGTGTCTTTTGGTTCAAATTTTAGTAGTTATCCAGACTTTATTTATTGGAATGTACCCACCTTAAGAGGCAGTGCTGTACTGCCATCCACCGTCGATTTATACATTAATGGCATCAATCTATATCAGCAACAAGTGACGCCTGGGCACTATACCTTAAATACGGGTGCAAATATTCAGCAGTCGGGCGAGGCGCAAGTGGTGGTGGAAGATGTATTGGGAAATCGTACCGTGCAATCTTTTCCAGTTTATGTCACCACGCAACTACTCAAACCAGGACTGAACGAATACAACTTTTCTGCAGGAAAGCTGCGTTATGACTACGACTACGTGTCGGATGATTATCGGGAGTTTTTTGGCAACCTTTATTTCAGACGTGGAATTACAGACAGCACGACTTTAGGAACCAATTTAAGTTATAGCAAAGATGTGCAGAATGTCGGGTTGCTATGGACGCAATCTCTCAGCAAATATGCCTTGTTAGATACGCATGCTGCGTCTAGCCACAGTGATTGGGGCGATGGTTATACCTTTGGCGCTTCGTTAAGCCGTAATGGAAGTCGGGTTGCACTTGGTGCAAGTCATAAATACTACAGTCCTGAATATCGTGGTTTGGGTTATAGCGATATGACACAAACAGTGGAATACGACAACTTAGCTTATGTCAGTATTTTCAATATTCCTTTCATTAATACCTTAAATGTGAACTATCTAGAGCGCCGTTATCATCCCAATGCAAATAATAGCTTTGCAGATAGCCAAATGCTTACAGTTGGTTTTTCTCGTATGTTTGGGCGTCAAACTTCACTGTCGTTTTCTTATTATAAAGATTTGAAAGTGCAGGATAGTGACGGGGCATATTTAACACTGAATTATCAATTTGACCAACGCCGCAGTGCGCAGCTTTCGCATAATTTTGATGAGCAAACCCAGTTGCGTTATGCACAGAGCAGCCTGACGCAAAATGGTGTGGATTACACTCTTGCTGTGCGTCACCAACAAACAGAAGGGGATATTGGGGTAAATGCCTATACCGCCCTGAAAATGCCGATGGGTAATTTATATTTAAGCCACGATGAAAGTGAACGCTTTAGCTACAGTCAAGCCAATTATCAGGGTGCAGTAGTGTGGTTAGACCGTAAATGGGCCATGACCAAATATGTAGACAATGCTTTTGCTTTGGTGAATGTTGGTGATATTCCAAATGTGGAAGTACAACGTGCCTTAACACCTGTTGGTAAAACCAATCAACACGGTTATGTGTTTGTGCACGACATTGTGCCTTACGTCAATTACGACGTGTCTTTTGATCAAGACCAGTTAGATTTGTATGACAGCTTTGAATATTCAAGCCAAAAAGTGATTGGTATGAATCAACGCGGCTATAAAGTGAATTTCCCTGTTCAGCGTACAGGATTGATCATATTGCGTTTACTCACGCCCGATCAGCAGACCTTTGTGCAGGGCAGTGAAGTGTATTTAAGTGATGATGCAACCGAATTTGTACCTGTGGGCAGCGATGGAAAAGTACATTTATATGGTGTGAAAGCAGGCAGTTATACGCTGAAGGTTAAAACCAAAGGTGGAAAAGTTTGCCATAGTTCACTTGAAGTCCCTCAAATTAAAGCAGGCACTGTTCCACAAACCAGACAGTTAGATTTGATTTGTCAGTAAGTATATCAGCAGGATGATTGAGGATGAGAACATGAAAAAATTAGGGATGGTAAAAAAATTAAGTCTAGTGCTGTGTGGATGCTGGATTTGTTTTCCTGCACAGGCTTGCACCATTGGTTCGGTCAGTGAATCTTTATTGCAAATGAGCTCACAATACCGTAGCCAGACTGCAACCAGTTTTAATGTGCGCTGTGATCGAGGTTATAGCATTCAGTTCAGTAGTCGTAATTTACGTGACAAACATGGCAGCAGTTTTGTGAATAATGGCACACACCGTTTACGCACCAGTATGAGTATTATGGGAGCAAAAACAAATCTGTGGAACACGCCCATCGCAGGGCATGTTTCTACGACAGGACATAAATACAGTGTCGCGGTACGCTTGGATGAACAACCGAGTTTGACAACGCCAGCAGGTCGTTATACCGATGAGTTGTATATTAATTTACTTTTTTAGAGGGCTTCGATGTGCAGCAGATCAGGTATTCAGCAAACAAGATATTCAGCAGGCAGGTATCCAATATCTGCTTTTTTTATCTATTTAGGGTGAATGACAGCAAACGATTTACATTAAATTTATACATAAAACTATGTGTGCAAAACTAGGTATAGGCGATCATCGAGTTGTTAAAAAAATGACAAATGTGTCACCAAAGCATCATATTACTGCAATGCAGCTGCTCTATGCTAGCAAGCATAAAATAAGAATTGAGCAAAAAGGCGATGAGCAATGTATTGGCAAAGCAGAGCAGTAAATTAGAGCGTTACAGCGATGCATTTAAATTTCATTTCAAACAAGATCAAAAACAAAAAAGCAGCCAGCCTACCTCTGAACTCTCAGACCTTGTCCGCCCACGTTTAAAAATTGCCCTTGTAACAGAAACTTGGCCACCTGAAATTAATGGTGTGGCACGTTCACTGTTGCAGCTTTGCAAAGGATTGCAGGAACTTGGACACAAAATTTTATTGATTCGCCCTGAACAAAAACAAGCCTGCACTCAATTCCAACCGTATCAAGAATGTCTGGTAAAAGCACAAGCCATTCCTAAATATCATAATTTACAATTTGGCTGGCCGCAGTGGTCTAAACTTTCGCAGGCTTTAGATGAGTTTCAACCTGATGTGGTGCATATCGTCACTGAAGGCCCTTTAGGGCTTGCCAGTTTACATATTGCAAAATCAAAAAATATTCCAGTATCAAGTGGTTTTCACTCCGCATTTCAAGATTTTAGCCGTTTTTTCGATTTGGCATTTTTACTCAAGCCAATTCAGCACTATCTAAAATGGTTTCATAACAATACCTCGCTGACGTGTGTGCCAAGTAGCCATACTGAAAAATCATTGCGTCAGTTTGGTGTGCAAGGGCCTTTGGTGGTGGTTGGGCGTGGTGTCAATGTTGAATATTTTTCACCAGATTTTCATTCTACCCAACTGCGAGCAAGCTGGGGTGCGAGTGAAAATACGCGGGTGATGTTGTATGTAGGGCGTTTATCACCTGAAAAAGAAGTCAATCTTATTATTAATGCCTATCAGCGTATGCCAAAAAATACCGAACAGCCTGTGAAATTGGTGATTGTTGGAGATGGGCCAGACCGTGAACGTTTAGAAGCCATGAACGCTCAGGGAGATATCATTTTTACAGGTAGTTTAAGTGGCACAGCACTTGCACAAGCCTATGCCAGTGCCGATGTGTTTGCTTTTGCCAGTCAGGTCGAAACCTTTGGCAATGTCGTGTTAGAAGCTATGGCCAGTGGCTTGCCTGTCATTGCTTATGACTATGCTTGCGCACGTTTACATCTAAAACCGAATGAAACAGGCTGGTTGAGTCCACTCGGTCAGCCAGAAGATTTGGTCGGTCATATCCACCGACTTCCCGATCTTACAACCCTTAGACAGATGGGCGAACACGCCCGCAAAGCGACTTTAAATATTGGCTGGCAGTATCCAGTCCAACAATTTGAGCAGGCGTTATATCTGGTGGCGAAGGAGCTACACATGCCATCTTAGCTATACGCCAAAGAGGAGAGAACTGATGAAGTTTAAAAATGCAAAAATAAGAATGCTGGATCTCGACTTAAAAGGCTGTTTGTATCTTAACCATTTTTCCCACTCTCAGCGGGTGGCACAATTTTTTAAAGTTATTAGCCGTTTGGGCGATGGTGTGTTCTGGTATGTCATGCTCGCAAGTGCATGGATGATGCAGGGCATTGGTTATAGTTTACAAATTATTTATCTGTTGTTAGGCGGATCTGTCGGCACAGGTATTTATAAATATTTAAAACAAAAAACCGTCCGTCCACGTCCGTATCAGGTACACCAAGTGATCCGTTTGGGTGAACGTCCCTTAGATCATTTTAGCTTCCCATCAGGTCACACTTTGCATGCAGTCATGACCACAACGGTTTTGGGTTATATCCAGCCAGTATTGTTGATGTTGATGTTGCCCTTTACGATTTTGGTGGCCGTTTCCCGTATGATTTTAGGCTTGCACTATCCGAGTGATGTGGCAGTCGGGGCGATGATTGGCGGTTCAGTGGCGAGTGCGATTATTTTGGCTGCACCTTATGTAAATATTGTTTTATAAGCTTGGATAAAACCAAATCGAAAATTCAGTGCAGTAATGGCAGGCAGCCCATGCGAAATTTGTTAAAGTAGTCGCTGTCTTGACTAGAATAGGGAATACACATGGGTTTACGTTGGACGGACAGCATCGACATTGCCATTGAGTTATATGAGGCGCATCCCGATGTCGATCCGCAATGGATTCGTTTTACCGATTTGCACGCTTGGGTCTGTGCTTTGCCAGAGTTTCAAGATGATCCCGAAAAATCGACTGAAGGCATCTTAGAAGCCATTCAAATGGCGTGGATTGACGAAGCACGTTAATCTAGCGGTGTGAAGCAAGATTGATTTGCCGATCAAGGTCCTGCACAATGCGCTTCATATCGAAAAAAGCAATTTTTTTACACATCAAAAGCAGAAAATAGCCCATTATTCGGTATAATGCGGCAAAATTTTCGCGTCAACATTGACTTAAGGAGCCAATCATGGCTATTGAACGTACTTTATCTATCGTAAAACCAGATGCAGTTGCTAAAAACCACATCGGTGACATCTTTGCTCGTTTCGAAAAAGCTGGTCTTAAAATCGTTGCGACTAAAATGAAACACCTTTCTCAAGCTGAAGCTGAAGGCTTCTACGCTGAGCACAAAGAACGTGGTTTCTTTGGTGACCTAGTTGCGTTCATGACTTCTGGTCCAGTCGTTGTTTCAGTTCTTGAAGGTGAAAACGCAGTTCTTGCTCACCGTGAAATTTTAGGTGCAACAAACCCTAAAGAAGCTGCACCTGGTACAATCCGTGCAGATTTCGCTGTAAGCATCGATGAAAACGCTGCTCACGGTTCAGACTCAGTTGCATCTGCAGAGCGTGAAGTAAACTACTTCTTTGCTCAAACTGAAGTTTGCCCACGTACTCGTTAATACGCAGTATTCAAACCAGATAAGTGTTATTATGCTTATCTGGTTTTTTATTCTCCGATTTTTATTTTCTGAATAAACCTTTGCTCACCTCTTGAGCTTCTCCTTTCATCTTTAGACATGGTTTAGGTATACACACATGAGTACAGAAGTCCTCGCTGCATCTGCGACAGATGTTCAGCAAGCATCTGCGTCCGCTCCTGCACAGTCTGCGACTGCAGAGAAAGTGAATCTCCTTGGCATGTCACGTCCACAAATGGAAAAATTCTTTGAAGATTTAGGCGAGAAGAAATTCCGTGCAGGGCAGGTGATGAAATGGATTCACCAGTTTTTTGTTACAGATTTTGCTGAAATGACCAATATTTCAGGCAAGTTACGTGAAAAACTGGAAAAGATTTGTGAAATTAAAGCGCCTGAAGTGGTGCATAAAAATTATTCTAAAGACGGTACTCGTAAGTGGGTATTCCGTGTTGGTGATGGTGAAGGCTCATTGGTCGAAACCGTTCTGATTCCTGCCGAAGACAAAACTGGCTCACGTAAAACCCTGTGTATTTCATCGCAAGTAGGTTGTGCACTGGACTGTTCATTTTGTTCTACGGGTAAACAAGGTTTTCAGCGTGACCTAACCCAAGCCGAAATTATTGGTCAGTTGTGGATGGCAAACTATTCCTATATGGAAGATGTGCCTGTGATTGAACGTGAGCGTTCTGTGACCAACGTGGTGATGATGGGTATGGGCGAACCGTTGTTGAATTACGATGCCGTCTTGAACGCCATGCGCATTATGCTAGATGACTTTGCTTATGGCATGTCTAAGCGTCGTGTGACTTTATCGACTTCGGGTGTTGTACCTAAAATTGACCAATTGGCACAAGATATTGATGTGGCTTTGGCAATTTCTTTGCACGCCACCAATAACGAACTGCGTGATGAACTTGTTCCAATCAATAAAAAATATCCATTGGAACAATTAATCGCAGCTTGTCAGCGTTATATTGGCAAAGATGGCAACGAAAGTGCGCGTAAACACGTGACCATTGAATATGTCATGTTAGATGGTGTAAATGACCATCCTGAACATGCGCAGCAAATGATTAAGCTACTCAAGAACCTGCCAAGCAAGATTAATTTGATTCCATTTAACCCATTTCCGCACGCGCCGTATGGACGTTCAAGCCGAAATCGAATTATTTCTTTCCAAAAAACTTTGTCTGATGCAGGTTTTGTGTGTACGATTCGTCAGACACGTGGTGATGATATTGATGCTGCGTGTGGGCAATTGGTTGGACAAGTGGCAGACCGCACCCGCCGTGCCGAACAGTGGAAAAAGAAAGTTGCAGCGCAAAATGAAATCATACGCTCGCAAGGATAATGACTTGTATAGATAACTAACTTGCATCGAACGAAGACGCAAAGGGGATGTCCATTGAATAAGCCTGTATTTAAAATCGCACAAATTACAACTGTTTGTATTTCGGCAATTTTTGCTGCAGCTTGTCAAACCACAGCTCCAACCTTAGGGCAAAAAGACCCTGAAAAAGCGGTGCAAGTACGTACGCAGTTGGCAGCAGAATACTTAAAAAATGGCGATTTAGACTCAGCCAAACGCGCACTTGATCAAGCTTTGGAAAGCGATTCACGTGATTCCACCGCTAATATGATGATGGGCGTGTTGCTGCAACAAGAAGGCAGCAAGCTGAATTTAGAAAAAGCCGATGCGTATTTTAAGCGTGCCATTGCCGCTGACCCAAAAAATGCACAAGCGCGTAACAACTATGGTACGTATTTATATCAAGTAGAACGCTATAATGATGCGATTGAGCAGCTCAGTATTGCAGGTGCAACACTGGGTTATGATCAACGCTTTAGAGCATTGGAAAATGTAGGTCGTATTTACTTGAAATTAGGCGATATAGAGAATGCCGAAAAGTCATTCAAACAAGCCTTGCAAGCCAATCGCGATTCTTATGTTTCAATGTTAGAGTTGTCGGAAATTTTATATTTAAGACAACAATTTGCACCCGCGCGACAATTGTATGAACAATTTGTACGTGCTGTGGGGCAAAAAAATCAGGGTGCGCGTGCCTTATGGATTGGGATTCGTTTAGCACGTGCCAATGGCGATCAATTGGGAACTCAGGTTTTAGTGAACCAGCTGCGTGCATTATTTCCCAATAGCCAAGAATACCAACGTTATTTGCAATTACAGTACAGTACTGAGGCCGTATGGAAGTAAATCCTAATTCACCGCAACCCACACAGGGGACAACGCCTGTACCCCATGCATTAGGAAATGTTCAACGTCCAGGTGAGTACCTTCGTCAAATTCGCGTCAATCAAAAACGCGAACTGGATGATGTTTCAAAAGATTTGAAAATTCCATTAAAAACGCTGATGGCGCTAGAGCAAGACGAATATACCGCTTTGCCTGAAGCGACCTTTATTAAAGGTTATTATCGTACCTATGCCAAATATTTACAGGTCGATGCTTCAGCCATTATTCAGCGTTTTGATGAAATTTATGCCAACGATACAGGGTTGTTGCCAAATCACGCCTTGAACAATTCACCCATCAAAATTATGGGAAAACTGCCAGGCTCTAACCGCGATCGCAATAAAAAGTGGCTCACACGTATCGCTGTGATTGTGGCGGTATTGCTGTTGTTGTGGGCATTGGTCGCGCTAATTCAAAACTGGATGTCGTCTGGTCAAGAGGGTGCAGAACCTGAAATTGCAGTACTGCAATCCGATGTGCAAATCATTTCTGACAATGCGACAGGCAGCACGCCTGCACTTGCTTCGGGCGATCAGCTGAATTTGCAATTTGCTCGTCCAACTTCAGTGCATATTGTTGACTCTGCTGGCAATGTTTTAGCGACAGGACGTCAAGCCTCTACTTTAAATTTACAAGGCGAAGCCCCATTTCAAATTCGCTTAGATGATGCGACTGCTGTGTCATTAAGTTTGAACAATGAGTCGATTTCATTATCGCCATATACTGTGAACGGAAAAGCAGAATTCCGTTTATCTCGATAATGCAGCAAGGTAGAGCGATATCATGATTGTAAATCCAATTCAACGCCGTCCGACCCGTAAAATTCGTGTGGGTTCTGTCTATGTGGGTGGTGATGCGCCCATTAGCATCCAAAGTATGACCAATACGGAAACCTGCGATGTTGCTGCAACCGTGGCGCAAATTCAGCGTTGTGTAGATGCGGGCGTAGACATCATGCGTGTTTCTGTACCGACCATGGAAGCCGCAGCTGCATTTGGTGAAATTCGAAAGCAAGTATCTGTGCCGTTGGTGGCAGACATTCACTTTGACTATAAAATTGCGTTGGCAGTTGCTGATGCGGGTGCAGACTGTTTGCGGATTAACCCGGGTAATATTGGTTCGGAAGCTAAAATTCGTGAAGTCGTAGCTGCTGCCAAACATCATGATATTTCTATGCGGATTGGTGTGAATGCGGGATCGCTGGAAAAAGATATTCAGAAAAAATATGGCGAGCCGACAGGTGCAGCATTGCTGGAATCTGCTATGCGTCATATTGATATTTTAGACCGTTTAGATTTTCAGGAATTTAAAGTTTCAGTCAAAGCATCGAATGTGTTTTTAACCATGGATGCTTATCGTTTGTTATCACAACAAATTGATAATCCATTACATTTAGGCGTAACTGAAGCAGGTATTTACCGTACAGGCACCGTAAAATCTGCAATTGCCTTGGGCGGTCTGCTCATGGAAGGTATTGGCGATACTATGCGTATTTCGCTTGCGGCAGAACCTGAAGATGAAGTCAAAATCGGTTTTGATATTCTAAAATCTTTAGGTTTACGCTCTAACGGGATTAACTTTATTGCCTGCCCAAGCTGTTCACGTCAGGAATTTAACGTCATTTCTGTAATGCAGGCATTGGAGGAGCGTTTAGAAGATATTCGTACTCCAATGGATGTATCGGTCATTGGTTGTAAAGTGAATGGCCCGGGCGAAGCTAAAGAAGCTGATATTGGTGTGGTGGGCGCAAGTCCGCGTTCATTGGTTTATCGTAATGGTGAAAAGAGCCATTTAATTGATACCAATCAACTCGTTGATGAAATCGAAAGCATGGTTCGTCAGCGTGTTACAGAGCTTGAACAAGCTAAATCTAAAGAGATTATTCGTACAAATTTTTCTGAGTAAGTCATGAGTTCAATTGTTGCAATTAAAGGTTTTAATGACATTCTTCCAACGCAAACACCTGCGTGGAGACGTCTAGAGCAACATTTAGCATCTTTAATGGATGCTTATGGTTATCAACAAATTCGTTTGCCAATGGTTGAGCAAACCAATTTGTTTAAGCGTTCAATTGGTGATGCGACCGATATTGTTGAAAAAGAAATGTACACATTCTTAGACAAGGGTAATCCGCCTGAGTCTTTGACTTTGCGTCCTGAAGGAACTGCGGGTTGTGTACGTGCCATGTTAGAGCACAATTTGCTACGTGGTGCGACACCGCGCGTGTGGTATATCGGCCCAATGTTTCGTTATGAAAAACCGCAAAAAGGTCGTTATCGTCAATTCCACCAATTTGGTGTAGAAACTTTTGGCGTTGCAACACCAGATATGGATGCCGAACTTATTTTAATGACTGCGCGTTTATGGAAACGTATGGGCGTTGCCGATAAAGTTCGCTTAGAGTTGAATACGCTGGGTGAGTCGGATGAGCGCGCAGCGTATCGTGCCGCTTTGGTTGAGTTTTTGGAAGCGCACAAAGCCGATTTAGATGAAGATTCACAGCGTCGTTTAAGTACTAACCCACTGCGTATTTTGGACTCGAAAGATGCTAAAACGCAAAGCATCCTAGAAAATGCTCCAAAATTGCATGATTTTATGGGTGAAGATACGCTGAATCACTTTGCCCAATTACAGCAGTATTTAACCGATGCAGGCATTGAGTTTGTGATTAATCAAAAACTGGTACGCGGTTTAGATTATTACAATAAAACCGTTTTTGAATGGACAACCACGCATTTAGGTTCGCAAGGCACAGTTTGTGCAGGCGGGCGCTATGATGGTTTGGTTGGGCAGTTGAAGGGTAAGGCAGATCAGTCCGTACCTGCCGTGGGCTTCGCCATGGGCATTGAGCGTTTATTGTTGTTGCTTGAGCAAGTCGAAGACAATACGCCTGTACGTGATTGTGAAGTATTCTTGTTGGCAGATCCAACAACTCAAGGCAAGGCGTTGGTTTTAGCTGAGCAAATTCGTGACCAATTCGAACAAGCGGGCAGCCAGATTCGCTTAAAAGTTGGTTCACAAGGCTCAATGAAAAGCCAAATGAAAAAAGCCGATCAATCAGGTGCAATCTATGCCTTGATTTTTGGTGAGCGCGAAGCGGAAGCACAGCAATTGGCAGTGAAAACCTTGGCAACTGCTGAGCAAACGACTGTTGCAGTGACCAAAATTGTGCCTTTCATCATTGAAAAATTTTCTTCACAATAAGCCAAATAACATAAGGAAAAGGGTAATCCAATGAGCGCATTGAGTGATGACGAACAACTTGATAGTTTAAAATCGTTTGCGAAAAAATATGGTTCAGCCATGATTAGCGGGATTTTAATTGCGTTGATTGCCTTTTTCGGATGGCAATATTGGCAGAAAAAAACCTTGGCAGAGCAGCAAATGAATACTGCTAAAGTGCAACAACTGATGGATGATGCACGTACAGCAGAAGGCAATCCAGATGCCTTCAGTCAATTGTCTGCAACTGCCGATAAAATTGTGAAAGAAGCCCCTGATTCTGCGCAAGCTATTCAAACTCAATTCTTAATGGCTAAACTCGCTTACGATCAGCAAGATTTTGCTGCCGCAGAAAAAGCCTTAAAGAAAGTTGAAAACTCTAAAGTAAAAGACCAAGGCTTAGTGCAATTGGTTAAGTTGCGTTTGGCTTATGCACAGTTGGCGCAAAAGAAATACGATGAAGCTATTCAAAGTTTGGCCGCGGTGACTGATCCTGCATTTAAAGCGACTGCAGATGAAGCGCGTGGCGATGTTTATGTCGCGAAAAATGACCGTGAAAATGCCCAAAAAGCGTATCAAAGTGCATGGGATACTTTGGTGGAACGTAAACAAGAACGTCAAATTTTACAAATAAAACTCGAAAGTGTTGGTGTTTTGGTGGATGATCCTGAAATTGAACGCCCAGTATTAGACACACAAGTGGATGAGAGCTAATGAATAGAAAGTATAAAATACCGTTTGCACTGACCGTTTTAACCCTTGCTTTGGCGGGGTGTTCCACCAATAAAATTAAAGTTGCAGAAGTTAAGCCAAATCCACTGCCAAAACTTGAGCAAGCTCAAAGTCTAGTTCCTGTATTTTCACAAAGCGTTGCATCGACTACAGCAGCCGATCCATTGCGCCTGCAATTAGATGCCGAAAACGGGGTAATTTATACTGTTGATCCTAAAGGTGAGATGGCTGCCTATCAAGGCAAACAACGTCTTTGGCAAAAACAAGTGTCTAAGCAAGGCTTAACGGCAGGTGTCAATGCTGCTGAAGGCATTGTGGTTGCAGGAAATGCCAAAGGTCAATTGTTTGCTTTAGATCAGCAAACAGGTGAGCAAAAGTGGGTTGCACAGTTAACAGGTGCAATTCTTGCGCCATCGTTAATTCAGGCGGGTCGTGTGGTGACTGTAAGTAATGACGGCACGGTATATGCACACAATGCCGAAACAGGTCAGTTGGTGTGGACTTACAACTTGCCAAACGTGCAATTTAGTTTGCGTGGTATGGCTGCACCTGTGGCGCTCGATTCACGTACTGTACTGATTGCTTCTGCAAATGCCTATGTCTATGCACTGGATATTGTTACAGGCGTACCACGTATGCAGCGCCGCGTTGCCATTAGTGAAGGCCGTTCAGACATTCAACGCTTAAATGACATTGATGGCGACCCAGTGGTTGCTGGTCAATTCTTGGTGACCACAAGCTACCAAGGTCAGGTCACCGTATTGGACTTGGCTTCACAACAAGTGATTTGGAGTGAAGATGCAAGCAGTACCAAACGTCCAGAAGTTGCGGGGAATGGTGTATTTGTCAGCACTGCAGATGGTAAAATTGCAGCTTACGAAATCACATCAGGACAAGCACTTTGGGAAAATGACAGTTTGCTCAACCGTCGTTTATCTAATCCTGTGTTGTTTGGACAATATTTAGTGGTTGGTGATTTAGATGGTGTTTTACACCTCATTGATCCAAGCTCAGGGCAACTGGTTGGACGTTCAAAAACCAATGGCGAAGTCCGTTCATTGCGTGTAATTGACAATCAACTCTATGTCGCAACGCAAAAGGGCGCATTAAGCGTTTGGCAGAACCGCTAATTTTGTTCTGACTTTTATGCTAAAATAGTTGTCCGTATTTTTACGCGGGGTAATTGAATCATCAATGCCCCGTGTTTTTATTTAATAGAGTGGTCGATGTTCTCTCTGTCGTTTGCGTGGTCGCAACGCTGAACCCAACATCCATACTCTGTTCTTTCTTCCACAGTTTCGGATGTACAGACCATTGAAACTGACTGATCTTGAATAAAGGTTAATCTATGAAACCCGTAATTGCGCTCATTGGTCGTCCGAACGTCGGAAAATCAACGCTGTTTAACCAGATTACCAAGAGCCGTGATGCACTTGTTGCTGACTTTGCAGGTCTGACACGTGACCGCAAATATGGTGATGCAACCTATCAAAATAAATCTTTCATTGTGGTCGATACTGGCGGTATTGGCGAAAGTGAAGGTGGCATCGACTCTTACATGGCTGAACAATCTAAAACAGCCATCCATGAAGCCGATATGATCATTTTTGTGGTCGATGCACGTGCAGGCTTGTTGGCATCGGATGAGCAAATTGCGCGTGAATTGCGTACTTTGGGCAAAAAAGTATTCTTGGTGGCGAACAAAGTAGATGGCGTACATGCCGAAGCCGCTTTGGTTGAGTTCTTTAAACTGGGTATGGGCGAGCCATTGCAAGTGGCTGCTAGCCATGGTCGAGGCGTTCAGCAAATGCTGGAAGACGTTTTGGCAGATGTTCCTGAAGATGAAAACCCAGATGCACATGATCAAGACACAGGTTTGCGTTTAGCCATTATTGGACGTCCAAACGTGGGTAAATCGACACTGGTTAACCGTTTATTGGGTGAAGAACGTGTAGTGGCATACGATCAGCCAGGTACGACACGTGACTCAGTCTATATTCCGTTTGAGCGCAACGAACGTAAATACACCTTGATTGATACTGCAGGTGTGCGTCGTAAAGGTAAGGTCGATGAAATGATCGAGAAATTCTCGATTGTGAAAACCTTGCAAGCCATGAAAGATGCACACGTGGTGGTGATTGTGGTTGATGCACGTGATGGTATTGTCGAGCAAGATTTGCACTTAATTGGTTACGCACTTGAAGCAGGGCGTGCCATGGTGATTGCGATTAACAAATGGGACAATATGTCCGAATATGATCGCAAACAATGTAAGTTAGATGTTGAGCGTCGTTTTGACTTTATTCCATGGGCAAAAATCCACCTGATTTCTGCCTTGCATGGTACAGGCGTGGGTGACTTATATCCATCTATCCACCGTGCGTATGAGTCATCGCACTTAAAAGTGTCACCTGCCAAATTGACGCAAATTTTGAATGACGCAACAGATGCACACCATCCACCTAAAGTGCAAGGTCGCGCTATTAAAATGCGTTATGCACACATGGGTGGACAGAACCCGCCAACCATCGTGATTCATGGTAATAAGGTCGATAAAACTCCTGCAGATTACCGTCGTTATTTAGAAAACGTGTTCCGTAAAGTCTATAAGCTAGAAGGTACACCTGTAAAAATTGAATTTAAAACCTCTGAAAACCCATTTGAAGGGCGTAAGTCACAAGTGGATGAGCGTACTGCGGCACGTCGTCGTCGTTATGTGCAGAAGTTTAAGAAAGCCGAGAAGAAGTTTAAGCGAGGCTAAGGCTTAAATTTTGACGCGTTTGATTAAAAAATCCCGAATGTGAATTCGGGATTTTTTTTGAGCAACTTAATTTAAATATAGATAGATGTAGAATTAATGACGCTTCGCCAACAAGCTATTCGACAGACGATTTAACCATTGTGGGCTAATACTCGAAAGTTGCATTAGGGTTTTGGCTTTTAAACCGACCGCACGATGCGTATTGGTCAGAATCGAATCTTTAACCGTCGCTTGTTGATACACCACCTGGGCGACATCTTCTGTCGATAAATGCACGCCCATGTTTTGAATGGTGGCTGCATCCATATCTTTCACCATTGCAGTTTGTACAAATAGCGGCATGACATCTAAGACCCGAGTGCCGTATTTTTGCCACTCTATATCTAAACCTTCCGTAATGCCACGTACTGCAAATTTGGAAGCAGAATAAGAAATTAAATCGGCTTGTCCATAAATCGCAGATGCCGAAGACAGGTTAATCACCCGTGCAAAACTTGCTTGTTTTAAATAAGGCAAAGCCGCATGACAACCGTTTAATACACCATTCACATTCACTGCCATAGTCCGATGATGCGCTTCTATGGGTGTGTCTTCAAATGCGCCTGAGTAGAGAATTCCTGCATTATTCACCAAAATATTCAATTCACCTGCCCATTGGCAAAAATCGGATAATGCAGCTTGCCAACTGGCATAGTCTGCTACATCAAGCAAACCTGCATGCGCACGCTCACCCAATTGTTCTGCCAATTGCTGTGCTTGTGTGAGATGAATATCATAAATACCGACACGGTAACCTTGCCGATAAAACAATTGTGCGATTGCCGCACCAATGCCTTGTGCAGCGCCACTAATCAAGATACTGTGCATTTGAACTTGCTCCCTGATGTTATTTTTGTTGTGCATATCGTCCTTGCCGTCTGAGCATAACAAAAAAATGGTGCATTCGTGCAATAAATTGAAATAAGGAACAACCCATGCAGCAATTGCTTTCAATCATGCAACAGTTACGTCAACAATGCCCGTGGGATCAAAAACAAACCCCAGAAAGTTTGACTCAATACGCGATTGAAGAAGCTTATGAAGTTGAAGCGGCAGTGCGTTCAGGCAAGGTAGATGATGTACGTGATGAGCTGGGTGATTTGTTGTTGCAAGTGGTGTTTCAGGCACAAATGTATAGCGAGCAAGGTGCATTTGATTTTCAAGATGTGGTACAAGCCATTTGCGATAAATTAATTCGTCGGCATCCACATGTGTTTCAGGCAGAACAGTTTGCGCAGCTTAGCGCAGAAGATGTCGCTGCCTTATGGAAAACCATCAAACAACAAGAAAAACAGGGTAAAGCAAAGTCACGTTTAGATGAGGTGAAACATGCACCCGCTTTGGTGCAGGCACAGCAAATTCAGCAGCATGCGGCACAATTGGGCTTTGACTTTCATACCGTGCAAGATGCGTATGGCAAGTTAGAAGAAGAATTGCAAGAATTACAACAGGCGATTCAACAGCAACAATCCGATGAAATACAGGATGAGTTAGGGGATTGTTTGTTTTCTTTAATCAATGTTGGGCGTAAACTTGGCGTGTCCAGTGAGTTGGCATTATTGGGCACAATTCATAAATTTAGAACACGCTTTGCTTACATTGAAGATCAGGCCGAATTACAACAAAAAACAATAGAAGATATGACTTTAGAAGAAATGGATCAACTTTGGGAGCAGGCAAAACAACAATTAAAATGACAGGTTTTGCGGCAGCATGAATATATCGCAGCAATTAAAAGTTTCTTTTCGCTTTTTTTCTTTTGGATGGCAGTACTGGCTTGCATTGCTGTTATGCAGTATCAGTGTATGGAGTACAGCACAAAATGTGCAGTCCAAGCCTGCTCAGGTGAATGGGCATAGCTATGATCAAAACTATTTAAAATGGAAAGCACAGCAAGCCGCGCAAGATCAGCGTTTAAGTGCGGCTCAAACCGCATCATCAAGCGCAGAACATTATTTAGCGCGTCCCACTCAGCAAAGTGCGCCTACAAATCAAGTGCGTTTAAATAGTGCTTCGTTAGAACAATTGCAGCAATTGTCTGGGGTGGGTAGGAAAAAAGCACAAGCGATTGTGGAATACCGAAAACAAAATGGAAAATTTCAAAGTATTGAAGAACTTCAGCAAGTCAAAGGGATTGGCCCTGCCTTATTTGCCAAGAATAAACACAAGTTGGCATTGTAGCTGCAAGCAGAATTTTAGCACTGCACATTGCAAAATTAGCGTGTGAATCAAATTGCCCTTTGATTGTGTTAGAGATATGATTAGCGACATCTTATCTGTTTTACGTTCAGACGTAGGAGACAGCGTCTTTTGCAAACTTTGCGCGCGTCAAAATGTGGTTTATCTACCGCTCAATTACCTTCTTCCATTTTAGATGTTCTAGATGCTTTAACCAAAGCAGGCTATGAAGCTTATATCGTCGGTGGTGGAGTTCGTGACTTAATGTTAGGGCTAAATCCGAAGGATTTTGATGCCGTAACCAATGCCACACCCTCACAAGTGAAAGAAGTTTTCGGACGACGTTGCCGAATTATTGGACGACGTTTTGAGCTGGCGCATGTCTATGCAGGGCGTGAACTAATTGAAGTGGCCACTTTCCGTGCGCCACCGAAAAAAGCTGTGACTTCTGCGGCGGGGATGATTCTGCGCGATAATAACTGGGGCACAATCGAGCAAGATTTTGCCCGTCGTGACTTTTCAATCAATGCGTTGTATTACCAGCCACGCAAAGGCATCGTGTTAGATTTTTGCAATGCCGTAGATGATATAAAGCACAGAAACTTGCGTTTATTGGGCGATCCAACTTTACGTTTTGAAGAAGACCCAGTGCGTATGCTGCGTACTTTGCGTTTTGCTGCCAAATTAAATTTCAATATTGATCCAAAAATTCTTAAAATTTTTACGCCTGAACTGACGCAGTTATTGCGTGATGTATCGCCACACCGTTTATATGATGAGTCGCAAAAACTCTTTACGATGGGACATTTAAATAAAGTCCTGCCGATGTTGATTGAGTTTGGTATTTGGCGTCAGTTATTTGCCGACATCAAGCCAGACATCAACTCATTTATTGAACGTGCAGCAAAAAATACCGATCAACGGATTGCGATTGGTAAAACCATCAACCCTGCATTTTTCTATGCGGTGCTGTTGTGGCAACCGTTTTTAGAGCGTTGTGACTTTTATCTTTCTAAAGGTGTGGTGGCAGCCGAAGCGCGAGCCCAAGCAGGTTTAGATGTACTGAAACGTCAGGCGACACGTACCATTATTCCTCGTTTTTCTGAAACTTTTATTCGTGAAGTTTGGGAAATGCAAACCCGTTTATTGCAACCGAAACCACAGCAAATTGAAGCATTGTCTGGGCATGCGCGTTTCCGTGCAGGTTTTGACTTTTTATTACTGCGTGAAAAAGCAGGCGATAGCTCGACTTTAGGAATGGGTCAGTGGTGGGATGCCTACCAACTTATGAGCACCGATGAAAAAGAACGTGCGATTGCCCAATATAACCGATTACGTGCCAAGAGCCGCCGTAAAACAGCGCAAGAACCTGTTGATGTGGCACCAGCAACACATGCTGCCGATATGCAGATTGAACCCTTGGTGAATGAGCCTGAGCCTCGTAGTCGACGTGCGCGTAAAGCCAAACAGTATGAAGAAAATCGGGCGCAATTGACTGCTACAGCAAACGGTTCAGGTATTGGTGCAGATCATCCGATTTTAAAACGTAAACGTGTGCAACGTGATTTAAGCCAAGTGATTTTTGGGCCAACACAATGAGCAACATCACCTATATTGGTTTAGGCAGTAATTTGGGCGATTCGCGTCAAATTTTGACTGAAGCGGTGCAAAAACTGGCAACTTTGGGGCAAGTGCAGACTTCTAAACTGTATCAAAGCCCACCAATGGGGCCACAAGATCAGCCTAATTATTTGAATGCTGTGGTACGTTTAGATACCGAACTTGAAGCCTTGGCATTGTTAGATGAATTACAGCGTTTTGAACAAGAGTCGGGTCGGGTGCGTTTACGTCATTGGGGTGAGCGTACGCTAGATTTAGACTTGTTGATTTATGCTGATGCCAACATTCAAAATGAACGTCTGACTGTACCGCATGTGGGGGTGTTAGAACGTGATTTTGTCGTCATCCCGTTGTTAGATTTGGATGCTAACTTAAGCGTTAAGGGACAATTATTAAAACACTCGCCATTGCTTGAACATCCGAGCTTAACTGTTGTAGATGCCAGCAATTGGGCAGGGCTATAAAGTTTTAAATTAAGCATGCGTGATGCTTTTTCCATAGAGGAATATTTTCATGATTAGTTTAAGTGACCTAAGAAAATTTAAAGCGGAAGGTCGAAAATTCTCCTGCCTGACTTGCTATGATGCAAGCATGGCGAAAGCAATGGAAATTGCTGAAATTGATACGATTTTAATTGGCGATTCTTTGGGGATGTCCATTCAGGGGCGTGACTCAACCTTGCCTGTCAGCGTGGCGGATATGGCTTATCATACTGCGGCGGTGCGTCGTGGTAATCAACATGCTTTTATTTTGACTGACTTGCCATTTATGAGTTATGCCACCTTAAATGATGCATTGCAAAGCTCGAAAGAGGTGATGCAAGCGGGTGCACAAATGGTCAAAATGGAAGGTGGTGCATGGCTCAGCGAAACCGTTGCAACACTGACCCGTAATGGTATTCCTGTCTGTGTACATTTAGGTTTAACGCCACAATCGGTGCATGTATTTGGCGGTTATAAATTACAGGCACGTACCCGCGAAGCTGCAGATAAACTGATTGCTGACTGTAAAGCTGTGGTAGAAGCAGGCGCGGCGATTCTGTTACTAGAATGTGTGCCAGCACAGCTAGGTCAAGAAATTTCTGCCTTGTTCCCTGAAATTCCAGTGATTGGGATTGGTGCAGGTGCAGACACTGACGGTCAGGTACTAGTGGTGCAAGACATGCTGGGGCTGACTTTTGGTCGTGTCGCAAAATTTGTACGTAACTTTATGAAAGAACAAGCGGGTGAAACTGCTATTTTAGATGCATTTAAAGCCTATCATGCCGCAGTTCAAGATGGTTCTTTCCCTGCACGTGAACAAACTTTCCAAGTCGAGTTGTAATATGAAAACTGAAACCACAATTCAAGGCTTAGCGGCTTCATTACAGCCTGCACGCGCTGCGCGTAAAACCATTGGTTTTGTTCCGACCATGGGCAATTTGCACGAAGGGCATTTGACCTTGGTGCGCGAAGCGAAAAAAATATGTGATGTGGTGGTGGTCAGTATTTTTGTCAATCCAATTCAATTTGGCCCTAATGAAGACTTTGACAGTTATCCGCGAACTTTAGACCAAGACAGTCAATTGTTGGCAGAAGTCGGTTGTGACATTATTTTTGCGCCTTCAGTTGAGCAAATGTATGGCAGCAAACCACGTTTGACCAATATTTCAGTGAGCGAGATTACGGCAGACTTATGTGGCTTGCAGCGTCCTGGACACTTTGATGGTGTTGCGGTGGTCGTGACCAAGTTATTCAATATGGTACAGCCAAACTATGCTTTCTTTGGTGAAAAAGACTATCAACAACTGGCAGTCATTCGTCAGTTTGTACGTGACTTGAATATTCCGCTAGAAGTGATTGGTGTGCCAATTGTACGTGCAGCAGATGGTTTGGCACTTAGTTCACGCAATGGGTATTTGAGCGCTGAACAGCGTCAAATTGCACCGACAATCTATCAAAGTTTAAAGGCCGCTGCACAAGCATTACAGCAAGGTGAAACTTTGTCACAAGTGTTAGCGAATATTAAAGCAACATTGACAGCAGCAGGCTTTGTTGTGGACTATGTAGAGGCGCGTACAACAGAATTGCAGAAAATTGAAGCATTTAGTGAAGATCTGGTGTTGTTCGTTGCAGCAAAATTGGGCAATACACGTTTAATTGATAATTTGCAGGTCAAACATTCTGCATAGCTGGCAATAGAAGGGTTGCATGCCATGAAACGTATTTTGATCGTGACAGGTCAATCGGGTTCAGGAAAATCTTCGGCATTACAAGTGTTGGAAGATTTGGGTTATTACTGTATTGATAATTTACCTTTGGCATTGCTCCCCGAAATTGTGGATAAACTGGATCAGGAAAATAACTTGGAGCAGTTGGCATTGGGGGTAGATGTACGCAGCACCCGTGCCGACTTGCAAGAGTTTGATTTGGTATTTGAGCAACTGCAAAAGCATGGTTCAGTCGATATTATTTATCTGACCACGCAAGATCAGGAATTGATTGCCCGTTTTAGCGCATCACGCCGTCCGCATCCACTCTCTAGCCGTTTTAAAAGCTTGAATGAATGTATTCAAGAAGAAAAAAACTTGTTGATGCCGATTCAGTTCCGCTCTACGGTGCATATTGATACCACGGACAAAAGCGTGCATGATTTAAAACATGTGTTGTTGTCTAAACTTGGGCAAACCGACAACCTGATTGTGATTTTACAATCCTTTGGCTATAAGCACGGAATTCCCTTAGATGCCGATTATGTGTTTGATGTGCGTCATTTGCCCAATCCCCATTGGGATTTGGAGCTAAGAAAACATTCAGGCTTAGATGCACCTGTGCAGGAATTCTTGCAACAAAGTCCGCAAACCCATGAAATGTTTCAGGACATCCACCAGTTTTTAGAAAAATGGTTGCCAGCCTTTGCCGAAGGGCATCGTCACTACATCACCATTTCAATTGGCTGTACGGGTGGGCAACACCGTTCCGTTTATATCGTAGATAGACTAAAAAAAGCACTTGAGGCAAAATGGTCTATTCAAGTCTTACACCGAGAAATGAAGCACTGGTCATGATTGACACAACTGTTGACGTAATTAATAAACTAGGTTTACATGCACGGGCATCTGGGAAACTGATTGAAGTGACCACCAAATTCCGTTCGTCAATCCAAATTGGTAAAGGCGACAAATTGGTTGATGCCAAAAATATTATGTCCTTGCTCATGTTAGGTGCAGGCAAGGGAACTACTTTACGCTTGGTGATTGATGGTGCAGATGAAGAAAAAGCTTTATCTGATATTCAAGCACTGTTTGCAGCAAAATTTTACGAGGCAGATTAATCGTGGCACGTCGACCGCAACGTTTTACCGAAGATGACTTTGAATCTTTAGAAGGGCGTGCAAGTAAAACCGAACAGAAAAAAGCCGTACAACGTATGGCTGCACTGGGCGAACAATTGGCGCAGTTAAGCGCCAAACAAATTCAGAAACTTCCAGTAGAAGAGCGTTTAATTGATGCTTTACTGGAATTGCAAAGCATTACTTCACATGAAGCACGTCGTCGTCAGTGTCAGCGTATTGGTAAATTGTTGCGTAATGAAGATGAAAGCGTAATTTTGTCTTATTTGACACCGCAACAAGGTGCGAAAAAAACCGCACAGTTACAGCGTTGGGTGGAACGAATTATTAAAGACGGCGACCCTGTGATTAATGATTTTAGTAAAACCTATAAAGCGGCTGAACGTCATACACTGCGTCAGCATGTGTTGCGTATCCACCGTGATATGAAACAGGAAGTGTCTGCGGAAGAACTTGAAGCATCTAAGCTCAAGTTGTTTAACTATGTGCAGCAAGTGGCTTTATTGTCAGAAAGCTAGATTAGCGTACCTTATCTAAGAAGATAGATAGCGTGAGCTGATGATTGCACAAAAAAACGACTCATGACGAGTCGTTTTTATTTGGTCTTAATATAGAGATTTTCAAATTTTAGCCAAACTCACCGACTGAACGCTCTTTGGCCCATTCACGCAGTACAAATTTTTGTAATTTACCTGTCGATGTTTTTGGAATTTCAGTAATCACCACATCCTTTGGTACTTTAAAACGCGCCAAATGTTGACTGCAATAGGCAATAATTTCTTCAGGGCTGACCTGCTTGCCTTCTTTCAGTTCAATAAAGGCACACGGGACTTCCTGCCAACGTGGATCTGGTTTTGCCACCACTGCGGCTGTCAAAACTGCAGGATGTTGATACAGCACCTCCTCCACTTCGAGTGACGAAATATTTTCACCCCCTGAAATAATCACATCTTTAGAACGGTCAGTAATTTTGGCGTAGCCATCGGGTTGGCAGACGGCTAAATCACCTGTATGAAACCAACCGCCTGCAAATGCTTCTGCGGTAGCTTTTGAGTTTTTCAAATAGCCTTTCATCACGATATTGCCACGGAACATAATTTCGCCCATGGTTTTGCCGTCTTTTGGTACAGGTTGCATGGTTTCTGGGTCTAAAACTTTCATGCCATCTTGCAGCGGATAAGGCACGCCTTGACGCGAATGTAATTGTGCTTGTTCTTGAATGGATAGGTCGCTCCAGCCTGCTTGAGAAGCACACAGCGCAGATGGGCCATAGGTTTCAGTTAAGCCATAAACGTGAGTTACGTTAATGCCAATATTGCGCATACCTTCAATAATTGCTGCTGGCGGTGCAGCACCCGCAACCATCACTTCAACACGGTGATCAAACTGGGTCTTTTTCTCCTCAGGGGTGTTGATGAGCATCGACAAGACAATTGGCGCACCGCAGAAATAATCGACTTTGTGCTCTGCAATTAATTTAAAAATCAGTTCAGGGTCGACTTTACGTAAGCAGATATTGGTGCCACCGTTGGCTGCCATCGTCCATGCAAAGCACCAGCCATTACAGTGGAATAGGGGCAGTGTCCATAGGTAGGTTGCACGTGGGGTCATCCCGCAGGCAATAATATTACTGGCTGCATTAATGTAGGCACCGCGATGATGATAGACCACGCCTTTCGGGTTGCCTGTCGTGCCAGACGTATAGTTCAGGCTAATTGCATCCCATTCATCTTGTGGCAAATGCCATTCAAAATTTGGGTCACCTTCAGCCAGCCAAGTTTCGTATTCAATCTGTCCGATGCTAAGGGCATTGGCAGCATGCTCATATTCTGCATCGTTGACATCAATCACGTAAATTTCATGATTGACCATCGCTAAGGCTTCTTGTGCCAAAGCCGCAAATTCAGGGTCAACCAAAAGCACTTTGGATTCTGCATGATCGAGCATAAACGCCAGTGTTTTGGCATCTAAACGAGTGTTTAGTGTGTTCAGCACTGCACCCGCCATTGGCACAGCAAAGTGTGCTTCTAGCATGGCAGGAACATTCGGAAGCAGCACCGAAACAGTGTCATTTTTGCTGATGCCTAAATTTTGAAGTTGATGTGCAAATTGGCAGCAGCGCAAATAAGTTTCGCGCCAGGTAATTTGACGTGAACCGTGAATAATCGCGTTTTGGTGCGGGTAAATATAAGCTGCCCGTTCTAAGTAACGTAACGGGGACAAGGCGACAAAGTTCGCAGGGGTACGCGGTAATTCATCGTATGCGCTGACCATTGTTATTCTCCATAATATGTGTCGTTATTTTATCCAACTTAAAAAGATAGGGATTTTATGACAGCTTTGCAGTTATGCTTTAGTCGAAAATCTGTTGTTTTTGTTTTGAATCGCTTGTAAGTAAATTTAAAAAATAGTTTAAGTAAAATTTAGCTACTATTTTTTATTCAATAAAAATAGTAGCTTATTGGAAAATATTAACTTATTCTGTCATTTGGCTTTTATAGAGTGATGGGCTGAGACCTGTCCAACGCTTAAATGCACGTCGAAATTCGCGTAATTCACTAAAGCCAAGTTGTTGGCTAATTTCAGTCATGCTCAAAGGCTGTTGTAGCAGTTGTTTGGCTTTATTTTCCAAAACGTGTTGGCGCAGGTTTTGGAAGTTGCAGCCTTCGGCAAGTAATTGTCTGCGTAAATGTCTTTCGCTCATTTGAAAATGTTGTGCCGCTTGGTGCATATCAAAGTGCTGAGGTAAATGCTGTTCGATTAGATAACTCAACACGTGTGCATATTGCTGTTGATTAATCGCCTGCATATCCTGATACGCTTGTTGGCAGACACGCAGGGCGGTGCTGTAATTGGCGGCACTAGAGGTTTTAATTTGGCGTCCTAAAATCTCTGGTCGGAACACCAAAGCATTCATGTATGATGAAAAGTGCAGAGGACATTGATAATGCACCTGATAAGCCTCTAAATAGTCGGGTTGGGCAAAACTAAAATGCACTTCGACCAAATCTTGATGATTGCCAAGCATGACGTCTAAGCAGCTAACAATACTGGAGAGGACTTCATCGCAAAAAAAGCGCAGTAAGTTCCCCGTGGGATAACGCTCTTTCATCACCAGTGTAGGAGAGGTCGAGGAAAAATCGTACTCCAAATCCATCACACTGCCTGAAATGGGATGGTACTGCAGTCCTGTCTGTAAGGCTTCTACAACATTTTGACTGGACACCATGGCAAAACCGAGCATGCCCATGGAAATCAGCCCCTTGTCACGTCCAATTTCTAAGCCTAAATGTGCACATTGAGTGTCTTGCAGGGCGCGTGTCACCACTTTGCAAATATCTTGAAATGAAACAAAACCATTGCCTTGGACGATTTGATCAAGATCTTGAGAAATTCCCTGAAACCATGGTTGATAGGGGATCTGTTGTTCTTTGGCGTAATGAATCAGACCTGACAATAAGGCAGGCGGCACGTGCTGCAGCAAGTAGTTTGAAGTTGCTGACATAAGTCCGATTATCCCCCCATGCCATTGTCGCTTTGACCCTTATTTGCCGTGATGCAATTTTGTTTAATGGCGTTGATCAGCGTCATGACTGATTGTATAGATGAAAAGGAATACGATTGCAATGTATTTGGTGGGTTGGGATAAACAGGAAATTCATATTCAGCCAAAAGGGCTTGCCATGTTTGGTTATGGCAACTGGAAACATCGTGCCTATGAACAACGAACAGCTTTATTTGCCCGCAGTATTTGTATTCAAACCTTAGACAATGACTTATTAATTTTTTGCTGTCTGGATATGGGGTGTGTGACCTATGCCATGCGTCATTTAGCGATACAGCGTTTACAGCGTAAACTGGGGGAGCGTTTTCAGCCGCAGCGTTTGGTATTGATGGCAACGCATACTCATTCTGCACCTGGTGGTTGTGCACATGAAGCGTTGTACAATATGCCCACACCTGGTTTTGTGCCTGAACATTTAAATGCAGTGGTCGATGCGATTGTGGGCAGTGTGCTCAAAGCTTTGGCGACCCAGAAAAAACCGATATTTATATGAGCAATGGTCGTTTTGCAGAAGAAACGCCAGTGGCATGGAATCGCTCTTTAACAGCGTATAACCGTAATCCTGATGTATCTCGTAGAACGCTGGAACAGGCACATTTGGCCTTAGATCGTGATATGCAATTGCTTGGTTTTTATCGCGAAGGTAATTTACAGGCAGTTTTTTCTTTATTTGGGGTGCATGCTACCTGTTTAAGCAGTCGTTTAAGCGCTCATGATGGTGATAACAAAGGTTATGCCGCACTTTGTACCGAGCGTGCACTGCAACAACGTGGGGTCAAAAATCCTGTGGCAATTTTTGCCCAAGCCGCAGCGGGTGATGTTTCTCCACATTATCATGGCCCTGAGCAGTCACAGGTACGTGCTGCAATGCGCGATGAAAAAGAATACGAATATACACAGCAAAATGGTCGCTATCAAAGTGAATTGGCACTGAAAGCTTTGGCACATAGAGGTACGCCGTTAATGGGAGCTTTAGATGCTGTGTGCCATTATGTCGATTTAAGCAATATTGAAATTCCAGTTGAATTTGCGATGGGGCAAACAGATGCAAAAACCAGTGCAGCCTGTCATGGTGCAGCATTTTTTGCAGGAACACCTGTAGATGGTGCAGGTGTGGCACAACCGATTTTTAAAGGTATGCAATGGTTAGCGCAGCGAGTGAAAAAGAAAAAGTTGAGTAATCCTCAAGCCGCAGATTATACCTATTATCAACAGCTATATGCCTCACAAGGCCCCAAAGATATTGTGCTGGAATGTGGTTCTAAAACCATTTTTGGCAAGCCACTGAATCATTATCCTAAATTTTTAGACAAACTGATTGCAGAAATGAACAAGCAGGCCAGTGTAGGCGCAATTGATCATAGCTTGTTGGTACCGAATGTAGTGCCATTACAATTAATTAAAATTGGCGACTTAACCTTGCTGTGCTGTCCTGGGGAAATTACTACTGTTGCAGCTAAGCGGCTCAAAGTAACCGTACAACAAGAATTGGAATCGATTCAAAAAGTATGGTTGGCTTCATATTGCAATGATTATATGGGCTATGTGACCACCTTCGAGGAATATCAACAACAAGCCTATGAAGGTGGTCACACTTTATATGGACAGTGGACTTTGGCAGCGTTGCAAACTAAATTTCAATATTTCGCAGAGCAATTGAATTTGCCTATTCCACAACGCGATACAGCATCGTTATTACCGCCCGCTGTACCTTTGGATGAATTAGAAAAAAGAACATATCGTGACAGTTTGAAAGCTAATGCGCTAAATGAATTGTAGTTTTTTTATACATTGTTCCATGTGAAACATATTCTAAATCATGTACTAGTCAGGAGGTTAATCTAAATCAATATGGATAGAGAGGTCATTTATCTCATCCATGTGTCTCTATTTTTTTAATGCGGTACTTTAAAAAGTAACGCAAAACAAACTGCAATAAAAATAAATGCCACGCAGAAAAAGGAAGGATTATGAAACAGCGTTGGAGTAACTGGTCTGGAAAGCAAACAGCCTATCCAGACTTTTTACAGCCGAAAAATGTAGATGAACTGAAAAAAATTGTGCGAAAGCACGACAAAATTAGAATGGTCGGAGCAGGGCATTCCTTTAGCCCCTTAGCCACAACCGATGATGTGATGGTGAATTTAGATCATATTCAGGGGGTGCATCAATTTAATGCACAAAAGCAGCAATGCACCTTACATGCAGGGACTCGGCTGTACAAACTGGGTGAATGTCTAGCTCCGATTCATCAGGCGCTGCAAAATCAGGGCGATATTGATCATCAGAGTTTGGCAGGTGTGGTTGCAACAGGAACACATGGCACAGGTGTGGATTTACCTTGTCTATCGGCTTTGGTGACTGATTTTGAACTGCTCACAGCAGAGGGTGAGGTGTTGCAATGTTCACCTGAACACAATGCTGAAATTTTTCAGGCAGGTCGGGTCGCGCTGGGCAGTTTTGGGGTGATGACCAAAATCACTTTACAAAACCGTTCGCGCTATAAACTCAAAGAGCAGCTACGTTTATGTGCCTTGAGTGATATTTATCAATATTTAGACCGTTGGAAGCATCAACATCGCCATATTGAGTTTTGGGCATTTTTACACAGTGATCAGGTGATTTTAAAAACCTTAGATGAGAGCCGAGGATTGACGGATCCTCGTCCGCAATATTGGTTATCAGAAGACCGTTTATTAAATTTTTGTTCGGAAATAACCCGTGTTTTTCCACAGTTAAATCCGTATTTACAATCTTTGTTGGGCGTGTTTATCAAACCGAGTACTCATGTCGATTGGTCGAGTCAAATTTTCCCAACGCCACGCAATACCAAATTTAACGAAATGGAATACCAATTGCCTGCCGAGCAAGGTTTGGCGTGTTTAGAAGAATTATTGGCGGTTTTGAAACAACAGCGTGTCGCCATGTTTTTCCCAATCGAGTTTCGCTATGTCAAAGGCGATGATATTTGGCTGAGTCCTTTTTATGGACGGGATTCGGTGTCTATTTCAATCCACCAATTTTATAAACAAGATTGCCAACATATTTTTAAATGGGTTGAACCGATTTTACAAAAATATCAGGGACGTCCACATTGGGGCAAATTGCACAGTATGCAAGCGGATCAATTACGTGAGTTATATCCAAAATGGGATGATTTTATGCAACTTCGTGAGCAGCTTGATCCACAGCAAAAATGGATTAATCCATATTTAAGACAAATTTTCACGATTCCAAGTTTGAGTGCAGCGTGATGTTCAATAAACAACTCAAGCAATCGCAAAATAAGAGCATTCAATTAGGGAGCGTGACATGCAAAGTGATTATTTTCAGCAACTCACCCACAGTTTGCAGCAACAGGGTACAGGAACACCGCAACTGATTGTGGATATGGCACGTTTTCAGCATAACTTGGATTATGTTGCAGCCCATTTGCCTGCACGGTTGCAACCACGACTGGTGGTGAAATCGCTAGCGTGTTTGGAGATATTGCAACACGCAAGCCAAAGTCTGAATACGCAGCGTTTTATGTTGTTTCATCTGCCACATTTGTATGAAGTGATGCAGCACTTTCCACAAGCAGATGTACTGTTTGGCAAGCCAATGCCAATACGTGCGGTAGATGCTTTTTATCAGCAGGTGATGGCGTCTGCTGAGAATATCCAATTGCATTTACAATGGTTGGTTGATCAACCTGCACGTTTACAACAGTATTTACATTTGGCACAACAACGCCAGCTTTGTTTGAATATTAATCTTGAAATTGATATCGGTTTGCATCGTGGTGGGGCGCAAGATCATGCTGGATTTATGCAAATGCTGGAATTGATTCAGCAGCATCCACAACATTTAAAACTGTCAGGTTTGATGGGGTACGATGCGCATGTGGTGAAATTACCAAATGTATTTCATGCACAAGCCAAAGCCTATCAACACTCACAGCAGCAATATAGAAATTATAAACAACTGATTCAGCATCATTTTCCAAAGTTGTGGCAGGATGACTTGTGTTTTAACGGTGGTGGTAGCCTGACATTTATGCAGCATTGTCAGCACAGTGAATGTAATGATCTGGCTTTTGGTTCGATGTTGCTTAAACCCAGTGATTTTGATTTAAAAATCTTGTCAGATTTGCAATCGGCTTTGTGGATTGCAACACCTGTTTTAAAGGTATTGGCTGGGGTACTAGTGCCAGGCTTAGATCGTTTGCAGTCCTATTTGCCACAATCCAATCAAGCCGTTTTTGTTTATGGTGGCTATTGGATGGCAGATTATGTTTATCCTGAGAGCAGTCATCCACATGCTTTATACGGACGCAGTAGCAATCAAGAGTTGATTCAAGTACCCAAACAGCATCGTATCCAAATAGATGATTATGTATTTTTACGCCCGCAACAGAGTGAGGCGGTGTTGCCACAGTTTGAAGCGGTGTATGCCTATCAACATGGACAATTCACGCCGTGGGCAACCTTTAGGGAATAAAAACAGCTGAAATGCCGATTCTTTGGCTTTTTTAGTACACAAAGGTTTAAACCTGTACGCAAGCCGTGTAAAATTTAAGGCGCTTTTTATTTATACACCGTTTTTATCTTTTGAGGGTCTCCCTTAATCATAATCTCGCGGTGATATGCTCCATGGTACGGGGCATCACTCCTTAAGGATTTTTATCTATGCCTATTATCACTTTGCCAAATGGCGATCAAAAACAGTTTGATCAAGCCGTATCTGTGATGGAAGTTGCTCAAAGCATCGGTCCGGGTCTTGCCAAAAATACAGTTGCTGGACGTGTGAATGATCGTTTGGTCGATGCCTGCGATTTAATTACCGAAGACGCAACCCTACAAATTATTACGCCTAAAGATGAAGAAGGCGTAGAGATTATCCGTCACTCATGTGCGCACTTGGTGGGGCATGCGGTAAAACAGCTTTTTCCTGAAGCGAAAATGGTGATTGGTCCTGTCATTGAAGAAGGTTTCTACTATGACATTTGGATGCCACGTCCATTTACGTTAGATGACTTGGCAGCAATCGAAGAGCGCATGAAAAAGCTCATCGACCAAGATTATGATGTTGTAAAAAAAATGACCCCGCGTGATGAAGTGATTGCAGAATTTACAGCGCGTGGCGAAGAATATAAATTACGTTTGATTGCAGACATGCCAAACGAAACCCAAATGGGCTTGTACTATCATCAAGACTATTTGGATATGTGTCGTGGTCCACACGTTCCAAACACTAAATTCTTAAAGTCGTTCAAACTCACCAAAATTTCAGGCGCTTATTGGCGCGGTGATGCGAAAAACGAACAGTTACAACGTATTTATGGTACGGCTTGGGCGGACAAAAAACAGCTCGCGGCGTATATCAAACGTATTGAAGAAGCAGAAAAGCGTGACCACCGTAAAATTGGTAAAGCTTTGGACTTGTTCCATATGCAAGAAGAAGCACCAGGCATGGTGTTTTGGCATCCAAATGGTTGGACGATTTACCAAGTACTTGAGCAATACATGCGTAAAGTACAACAAGACAACGGTTACCTAGAAATTCGTACCCCGCAAGTGGTCGATTTCACGCTATGGGAAAAATCAGGACATGCTGCCAACTACGCAGACAATATGTTTACCACCCATTCTGAAAACCGTAACTATGCAGTAAAACCAATGAACTGCCCATGTCACGTACAAGTCTTTAACCAAGGGCTAAAGTCATATCGTGATTTGCCAATTCGTCTGGCAGAATTTGGTTCATGTCACCGTAACGAGCCATCAGGTTCACTGCACGGCATTATGCGCGTACGTGGCTTTACTCAAGACGATGCCCACATTTTCTGTACCAAAGAACAAATTGGGCCAGAAGTTGCAGACTTCATCAAACTGACTTTAGATGTTTATAAAGATTTCGGTTTTGAAGAGGTGCAAATGAAACTGTCTACACGTCCTGAAAAACGTGTGGGAGATGATGCACTTTGGGATATGGCAGAAAAATCTTTGGCAGATGCTTTGGATGCTGCAGGTCTGGAATGGGAGTTACAACCGGGTGAAGGTGCGTTCTACGGCCCGAAAATTGAATTCTCACTGAAAGACTGCTTAGGTCGTGTGTGGCAATGTGGTACAATTCAGTGTGACTTTAACTTGCCTGAGCGTTTAGAGGCATCTTATGTCACTGAAGACAATGATCGTGATCAGCCTGTAATGTTGCACCGCGCAATTCTTGGCAGCTTTGAACGATTTATTGGTATACTTATTGAGCACTATGCAGGCTTTATGCCACCATGGTTAGCGCCAGTGCAAGCTTGTGTCATGAATATTACCGATTCACAAGCTGCTGCAAGTGAACAGGTCGTCGCAAAACTTAAAGAAAACGGTATTCGTGCTATTTCTGACTTGAGAAATGAGAAAATCGGCTTTAAGATTCGTGAGCGTACATTAGAGCGTATTCCATACTTACTGGTACTTGGGGACCGTGAAGTGGAAGAAGGAACGGTAAACGTCCGTACTCGCTCAGGAACAAATTTGGGTACTATGTCAATTGATGCTTTCATTGACCTAGTGAAAACAGCCGTCGCAGAACGCGGCCGGTATATTGTGGAGTAACAGCGATTAAACAGCCTGACCGTAATCAACAGGGCGGAAAATCTAACCGTCCTGCTTTGAATGATGAAATTCGTGCAAAAGAAGTCCGTCTTGTAGACGAAAATGGTGAGCAAAAAGGTATTGTAAGCTTGGCTGATGCATTACGCGCAGCAGAAAGCGTTGACCTTGACTTGGTGGAAATTGTGGCAAATGCCGAACCACCGGTGTGCAAAATCATGGACTTTAACAAGCATTTGTTTGATCTAAAGCAAAAGCAGAAAGAAGCGAAGAAAAAACAACATCAAGTACAGGTGAAAGAAATCAAGCTCCGCCCTGCGACTGATGTTGGTGATTACAACGTAAAATTACGTGCAATTATCAAATTCCTTGAAGAAGGGAACAAGGTAAAAATCACTTTACGCTTCCGTGGTCGTGAAATGGCTCACCAACAGTTAGGTTTGGCTCAATTGAAAAAAGTTGAAGCAGATGTAATTGAATATGGTGTAGTTGAACAAGCACCAAAAATGGAAGGTCGTCAAATGGGTATGTTGCTTGGTCCTAAAAAGAAAAAGTAATCCCATCCTGAACAAAAGAAGCACTGCACCTTGGCGGTGCTTTTTTTTGCGTGATGAAAGTGAGCATCTATGTTTCATGTTTATGAGATATGCCATTCGATAAAAAAACTCTACGCAGCGACACGCAACAAACGCTTAAAAACATGCTATAACTAAAACCGCAGTAGAAGAATGCTGGTCAAAAAGCAAAAAAAGTAATGAAGGATAAAACATGATTGATCTTTATTATTGGGGCACCCCCAACGGTCATAAAATTAGTATTGCACTTGAAGAAATGGGTTTGGAATATCAAATTTTCCCCATCAATATTTCAGAAGATGATCAATTTCAGCCAGATTTTTTAAAAATTTCGCCCAATAATAAAATTCCTGCAATTGTCGATCAGAACGGTCCGCGTGGTGAGCCAATCTCTGTGTTTGAGTCGGGTGCAATTTTGCAATATCTAGGGCGCAAAACTGGCATGTTTTATCCTACCGATGAACAGGAGCGTGTTGAAGTAGAGCAGTGGCTCATGTGGCAAATGGGTGGTTTTGGTCCAATGTTAGGACAGAATCATCATTTTAGCCGTTATGCACCAGAGAAAATTCCTTATGCGATTGAACGCTATATCAATGAATCCAAGCGTTTGTATGGCGTGTTAAATAAGCAGTTGATGGGGCAAAAGTACGTGGCGGGCGAATATTCAATTGCTGATATGGCTATTTTGCCGTGGGCGTTACGTCATGACTGGCAAAATATTTCGCTGGAAGATTATCCGTATGTACAAGACTATATTACACGGCTGACTGCGCGCCCTGCAGTGCAGAAAGCACTCGCGATTCAAGTTTAAATCTACTTTTATGCTAAGATGCCAGCCACCTGATACCTCACTTTTTCAGGTGGCTTTTTTATTGGATGAGCTATGCAAGAATTTTTTTTAAACTTTACCAAGATTGTTGAGCAAAATGCCAAAGTGTATTGGAGCATTATTTTGGGCATTGTGTCTTGCTTGATCTTATTTGTGATCGAAGCATTTCATGTGCAGAATATGATTGCGGCTTTAAATAGCACAGATCAACAGGTTTTACGTGCTGCGATTGAGCCTGTTACTCAGCGTTATACATGGGCACGTGCGGCACTTATTTTGCTTAGTATTGTTTGGGCGAACTGGGAATATCGTAAAACCAAGCAGGCTTTAGGGCTTTAAATCGTCTATGCTTTGGACGCTGTTTGGTTTATTTTTATCTGCATTTGGTGCGGCAACTTTATTGCCTTTACAGTCCGAAGCTGTGTTGTTGGGGCTGTTATATGAAGGCAGCTATGCACCCATTTGGCTGATTAGCATTGCCAGTCTAGGCAATATTTTAGGTTCTTGTGTGAACTGGTATTTGGGACTCAAGATCGAACATTATAAAGATAAAAAGTGGTTTCCTGTTTCGGCTACACAATTAGAAAAAGCACAGCACACCTACGCCAAATATGGGTTTTGGTCTTTACTGCTCAGTTGGGTGCCGATTATTGGTGATCCAATTACGCTGATTGCAGGTTTAATGAAAGAACATTTTGCCCGTTTTGTGTTGATGGTGAGTCTAGCCAAAATCGGGCGTTATCTGTTTATTTATTTTGTTTATACATGGGTTTAAGCAAGCAACCCCTATTATCTATAGACACTTATGACTGTTCTTGAGCATCACACGTGTTTAAATCAAAATAAATTTCATCTTTTAATTTTGACTTTTTATACAGCCAAAATTGACGCGGTACATCTACTTGAGCAGCTTTCACTGCAGCTAAAACTTGTTGATCAAGTGCGTATTGTCCCGAACCTTGTGTCAATTTCACACGTTTCACTTCGCCATGCTTATTTACTTTGAATTGAAACTTTAACTTACGTGAGTGATTTTTTAAATCTTCCGCACTTAAGTTTAATTGTGGTTGACTACGATACTTAAATTGAACTTTTTGCTGTTGTTGCTGTGCTAACCATTGTTTAGATTGAAAATCAAACTGGCAATCTTCGTGCTGGTTATCCTGAAATCTTAAATTAAAGCTTTGAAAACCAATGGTCGGTACGGCAGTATCTTCTACATAGGTCGGTTGAATTTCAGCAGTGCGAACCGCTTGTAATAAGGCATCATCTAATTTTTTCAGCCCTGTACTTTCTTGAATAGTGGCTTGACTGATTTTGCCGGTTTCATCTGCATAAATACGCACAATTGCAGCTCGGTTTTGTTGATTTAAATCTTCATTTTTATATTTGGGTTGTGGAAACTTGCGCCATGCTAAGCGTGTGGTGAGATGAGCAGGCAAGGCAGCACTTTTTTGTACTTCGAGTGTGGCTTTTGGTGTCGATTTCTGCTGCGGTGGTTTTGCAAAAAGATGCGTCGCACTGAGTCCAAGCAATAGAGTTATATATAAAGATGTTTTCATCATATTACGGTCTTTTTTATCTCACACAAGACGAGGCGAAGTATTGATGGAATTGTGGATAATCGCAAGGGTAATCCGCAACTTATTGCAAGTTTTTAGGGTGTTGATCTGCACAATTTTTGACAGAGCTTTAGCTTTATTTTGAATTGTAGTGGGTGTTCACAATTCCAGTATTTTTTCCTGAGTTGAATTACGGCAAATGAGTGAGGTAATGATCATTTTTTATTTAGCCAATATGCTTTTGTTTTAAGCAAAGATGCTTTAGAATACTCGCTCCCTTACCTGCAGGTCGTTTTTGCAATGGTGCAGACGTGCCGAACAGGTGTTTAAAGAGGTTGTTATGGCTAAGTTAAAAACTCGCCGTGGTGCAGCTAAACGTTTCAAAGCGACTGCTAACGGTTTCAAGCGTAAACAAGCGTTCAAACGCCACATTTTGACCAAAAAATCTGCTAAACGTATCCGTCAATTGCGCGGCTGTGTAATGGTTCACGTGAGTGACGTTGCTGCTGTTCGTGCTATGTGCCCATACATCTAAGGAGATTATAAATGGCTCGTGTAAAACGTGGTGTACAGGCTCATCGCCGTCATAAAAAAATTCTTGCTCGTGCTAAAGGTTACTATGGTGCTCGTTCACGCGTATATCGCGTAGCGTTCCAAGCGGTAATCAAAGCAGGTCAATACGCTTACCGTGACCGTCGTCAAAAGAAACGTCAATTCCGTGCTTTATGGATTGCGCGTATCAATGCGGGCGCTCGTCAAAATGGTTTATCGTACAGCCGTATGATCGCTGGCTTGAAAAAAGCACAAGTGATTATCGACCGTCGCGTACTTGCTGACATCGCTATGCATGACGCAGTTGCATTTGCTGCTTTAGCTACAAAAGCTAAAGATGCATTAGCTGCATAAGTCTTTATGACTTAAAAGAAAGACCGCATTTGCGGTCTTTTTTTATGCCTGAAATTTAGGGTCTCTGCCAAGTTTCATAACTCAATCTGAGAAATTTTTAGCCACAGCCTGAGCAAAAACAAGCACTGCTTTGTTTGCAGCGGAAGGCGCAGCGAAGGACAAGCATATTTTTTGCTGCTATTGCGTTATGTGCCGGTCATTTAGAATGACTAAATTTCCTGTCCCATGCCTTATATCAGCTAAAAAATATGCGTTGTCGCAAACATAGACGAATTGTCAACAGCCCCTAAGCTTATAAACCAAAATAATAGGCAGCTGCACAAATAACCACAGTCATTAAAATCAGTTTAATCACGGCAGATGTACCCACTTTATGCGTAGCTGCAGGTGTTGGTATTTGTGGTGAAGCGATGTTTTGTACTTGGCTAGGCGTTGATTCAAAAGGATCAGGTGTTTGCACTGGCGTGAGCTGTGCGGTCTGATAATGGTTCGCAACCTTGGTGATAAATTTGGCGTGTAAATCTTCAAGTTTCTGAGAAAAATGACGTAAATTGAGTTGTTCGCTTGGTTCAAGTTCTGTGCCATCGGCATGATAAGGATGCTGGATTTTATTCTGAATGTGTTGATCCAGTGCATCTAAACGATACAGCATCTGATGTGCATAGGCAGCAGGGTAGTCTGCGGGAATTAACGCCAAAGTTGGGTACATGCTTTCAGTTGCGTTTTGAGTAAGATCTACACCGAAATAAGGTTTAGCGCTTTGCTCTGGTTCAACAAACTCTGTAGCACAAGGATTTAAAAATAACTCGGAGCGAATAAAGCGATCAATTTCATCCCAGTTTGGAGAGGCAAAATCTGTATCGAGCTGTCTGGCAAGTTTGTGATTTAATTGATAACGCCACATGACTTCTTGACGTAGCTCGCTCTGTTGGGAAACAGGCGCCATATAATCTTGTTCTGCGGTATACCATTCTGCAAGCTCTTTTCCGAAAATCCAAGCAGATTTGTGCTGTGCCTCGTGACTCACAATAAAGTGTGCAAAAGGCAATAACTCTACATTTGGATTGGGGTTTTTTTCATCATTTAAAATACTTGCCTGATGTAGGCTTAAACGTCGCACACCTTGTTGTTTAAGATGCTCTAACCAGATTTGAAAGTGTTGTGCCAGTAAATGTTGTGACAATAAATCACGAAACTGAATTTGATGCTGGTTAAACACTTGATGCTTGAGCCAATGATTAAAACTTAAATCTTGAGCCAAATATTCATTGCCATAAGTCACAAGGGCAAGTTGCTGTTTCCAAATCTGATCGAGCGCCATAATGTTGAGATCTCGTGGTGATTGGCTTTATCTTATACTTTTTGTATTTCAAGATGCTAATCTAATTTTCATTACATCGAAGCTTCATCAAAGCGACTAAAAACTGTTAGAATACGGGGTTTTTAAATTATTTCTAAATTGTTGCTTTTGAGAGTTACTATGTCACTGGAAGCCCTGACCAATGAAGCGCTCGCTGCAATTGCAGCAGCAGAGGACCTTGCTACACTCGACCAGGTGCGAGTGCAATTTACGGGGAAAAAAAGCCAGCTTGCGGAACAATCCAAAGCACTGGGTAAAATGGACCCTGAACAGCGTAAAGAATTTGGTGCACAAATTCATGCTGTGCGTGAAGCAATCAATGCGGCATTAACTGCGCGTCAAACTGAATTACAACAAGCGGCTTTGGCACAAAAACTGGCGAATGAAACCGTTGATATTACTTTGCCAGGTCGTGGTCAAAGCATCGGCAGTATTCACCCAGTTACGCAGGTACAGGAACGTATTTGCCAATTCTTTACCAAAGCAGGTTTTACCGTGGCAACGGGCCCAGAAGTTGAAGATGACTATCACAACTTTGAAGCGTTGAATATTCCAGGACATCACCCTGCGCGTGCCATGCACGATACTTTCTATTTTGATGTGAATCATTTATTGCGTACCCACACGTCGGGCGTACAAATTCGCACCATGGAAAATCAACAGCCGCCTATTCGTATTGTTTGTCCAGGTCGTGTGTATCGCTGCGACTCAGACCAAACACACTCACCAATGTTCCATCAAATTGAAGGCTTATACGTCGCAGAAAATACCAGTTTTGCAGAACTCAAAGGTTTGTTGATTAACTTATTAAATGAATTCTTTGAAAAAGACTTAAAAGTACGTTTCCGCCCATCTTATTTCCCATTCACAGAGCCAAGTGCTGAAGTGGATATTATGGATGAACGTGGTCGCTGGTTGGAAGTTTTGGGCTGCGGCATGGTGCATCCAAACGTGTTACGCGCTTCAGGCATCGACCCAGAAAAATATAAAGGTTTTGCCTTCGGTTTAGGGGTAGAGCGTTTTGCGATGTTGCGTTATGGCATCAATGACTTGCGTATGTTCTACCAAAATGATGTGCGTTTCTTGCGCCAGTTTGCTTAAAAACAAATTTATACCTCTCCCTGACCTCTCCTAAAAGGAGAGGGGTGTCCATATATGACACAGGATGCTTCTTCTTTGAAAAGAGGGAGTAGAGGGGATTCAAAATTTAGATTTATAGGTTTTATATCAATGAAAATTAGCGAAAATTGGCTACGCACGTGGGTTAACCCAGCCATTGACAGCGATACTTTATCGAATCAACTCACGATGCTGGGTTTAGAAGTTGATGATATGTCACCAGCAGCAAAGCCATTTACAGGCGTTGTGGTGGGTGAAGTCTTAACGGTTGAACAGCATCCAGATGCAGATCGTTTACGTGTGACTACGGTAAATATTGGTTCAGGTGAGCCGTTGCAGATTGTGTGTGGTGCGCCAAACGTGCGTGTAGGTATGAAAGCACCTGTGGCAACCATTGGTGCGGTATTGCCAGGCGACTTTAAAATCAAAAAAGGCAAACTGCGTGGTGTGGAATCACAAGGGATGCTCTGCGGCGCATCAGAAATTGACCTTGAAGATAAACTTGATGGTTTATTGGAACTGCCTGCAGATGCACCTGTAGGTGTGAATGTACGTGAATATCTTGATCTAGATGACCATGTCATTGATATCAGTATTACTCCAAACCGTGGTGATTGTTTCAGTATTCGTGGTATTGCCCGTGAAATTGGGGTGATTAACCAATTGCCAGTGAATACACCTGACATTCAGGCAGTAGCGGCAACTATTCAGGATGAAAAAACTGTACAAAGTTTGACGGAAGGCTGCCCACGTTATTTAGGTCGTGTGATTAAAAATGTAAATACCAAAGCCGCTACACCTGAGTGGATGGAGCGCGCGTTGGCACGTTCAGGTATCCGTCAGCACAGTATTTTGGTTGATATTACCAACTATGTCTTGATTGAATTGGGTCAGCCAATGCACGCTTTTGATGGTGCTAAAATTCAAGGTGGCATTCAAGTTCGTCAAGCGACTGCAGCAGAAAAATTGGTGCTGTTAAACGAGCAAGAAGTTGAGCTGCAAGATGATGTGATGGTGATTGCCGATGACGCAAAAGTATTGGCGATGGCGGGCATCATGGGTGGTTTATCTTCTGCGGTAAGTGATGAAACCACAGAAATTTTCCTTGAATCCGCTTTCTTTGCACCATTGCATATCGCAGGTCGTGCACGTCGTTATGGTTTGCATACCGATGCCTCACAGCGTTATGAACGTGGTGTCGATTTTGAATTGCCATTATTGGCGATGAACCGTGCATCACAACTGATTGCAGAATTTGCTGGCGGCGAATTTGGTCCAATTACAGTGGCAGAACAAGCAGCACAATTGCCAACACGTGAAGCAATTGCGTTAAATCAAGCGCAAGTCGATCAGCTCTTGGGTTATCACGTTGATGCTACATTTATTGCCGATGCTTTAACTCGTTTAGGCTGCGAAGTTACTGTTCAAGCTGAAGGTCAGTGGAGCGTTGTACCACCATCACATCGTTTTGATATGGCAATTTACCAAGACTTAATTGAAGAAGTTGCTCGTATTCACGGTTATGACAACATTCAAATCAGTTTGCCTGTGATTGATGTGCAATTAGCAAAATACCAAGATCAGTTTGAAGTTGCGCAATTACGTCAAACCGCAGTGACTTTAGGTTATCAAGAAGCAATTAGTTTTAGCTTTGCCGATGCAAAATTGGAAAAACAATTAAACCCTGCAGTGAATCCGTTGGTATTGGCGAATCCAATTTCAAGCGATTTGGCAGTAATGCGCTCAACGTTGTTATCCAGCTTAATTCCATGCGTTCAGTACAACGTGAATCGTCAACAAAACCGTGTGCGTTTCTTTGAGTTGGGTTTACGTTTTGATTATCAACATGCAGCAAGCATTCATGACTTGAAGCAAATTCCAACTTTGGCATTGATTGCGGTGGGTGCTAAACATGCAGAATCTTGGCATGCTAAAGCTCAGCCTATGGATTTCTTCGATTTTAAAGGCGATATTGAAGAAATTTTAGCTGCAGGTCGTGTGCAGGTAGAGTATGTTCGTTCAGAGCGTACTTGGTTGCATCCTGGACAATCTGCTGAAATTTTGGTAGATGGTCAGTCTATTGGTTACTTTGGTCGTTTACATCCATCTTTAGAAGATGAGCTGGATTTAGGCACGGCTTGGGTAGCAGAACTCGATCAAACAGCAGTTTTGCAAACTTATGTATCTAATTTTACAGAATTATCACGTTTTCCATCGGTTAGACGTGATATTGCGCTTTTAATTAGTGATAAGATAAATGTAAGCGAAATTCAGCAACTTATTGAAAAAACGGGTGGAGCGCTGTTAGACTCAACTTGGTTATTCGATGTGTATACTGGACAAGGTGTTGAACAAGGCAAGCGTTCTTTGGCTTTTGCTCTGTTATGGCAACATCCAACACGTACACTTGAAGATGCTGAAATTAAATCTGGTATGGATAACATTCTGCAAGTGTTGGAAAACACTTACCAAGCGACATTGAGGGCTTCATGACAGCATTAACAAAAGCAGAAATGGCTGATCATTTAAGTGAGCTCACGAGTTTAAACCGCCGTGAAGCGAAACAAATGGTCGAGTTATTTTTTGATGAGATCAGCCAAGCACTGATCTCTGGCGAGCAAGTTAAACTTTCAGGGTTTGGGAACTTCGAGTTACGTGATAAACGTCAACGACCTGGTCGCAACCCGAAAACAGGCGAAGAAATTCCAATTTCAGCCCGCCGTGTAGTCACATTCCGCGCAGGGCAGAAATTCCGCCAGCGTGTGGGAAATGAGCAGATCGATTGATCTGCTTTTTTTTATGCTTTTTATAAGAGATTTTAGAAAGACGCTGTGATTTAGCAAGACATAGTGATTGATCTTGCAATTGAGAGACTTGAATCAAACTATGGATATGAATGAAAACACTGTAGAGCTGAACAAGACGCTACCTAAGAATTGAGCGTGGAGATGAGAAACCAAAAGGTTATATCGAAATAAATGCCGAATGGGGTTAAGTGTTTTGGTTAAATGCTTTTATATGCTGAATCATCTACTTGAAAAAGATGGATTGAGCGATTTGGAGATATTGTGCTGAGTAAAATAAATTTTAGACAAAATATTCAGAAATAAAAAAGAGAGCCATCGGCTCTCTTTTTGTACTGCATAATCGTATCGATTATTGAGCAGCAGCTTCAGAAGCAGCAGCAGCAGCGTCTACAGCAGCATCAGCAGCGTCAGTTGCAGCAGCAGCAGCAGTGTCAGCAGCATCTACAGCAGCTTCAGCGCCAGAAGCAACTTCTACAGCAGCAGCGTCAGCAGCAGCTTCAGCTTCAGATGCAGCTACAACAGCTTCAGATGCAGCAGCGTTAGCGTCAGCAGCAGCTTCTTCAGTTTTTTTAGCACAACCAACGAAAGCTAAAGTAGTAGCAACTGCAGCAGCAATAGCGATTTTTTTGAATAACATGGCATCACTCTCTAAAATATGAGATTAAAAAAAACCGACGTTAGTCTGTTGTATGCTTTTATTATTCCTAAATTTTGTTAGGCACTAACAACGCAGGCGCAGTCTAACTGGTCTGCGAATATGCTATCACTGCGCTTTTTGAATTGCTACTAGGTTGATTGAAAAAAAGGCAAAAAAACGCGAAAAATACGTGCTTTTTTAACAGAAAATAACAATTAATTTGGCATTTTAGATTGGAGAGTTGCACGGTAACTGGCTAAAAACTAAAAGGTTTTTACTAAATATTTTTTTATAATCATTTACTTAAAAATAAGTTTACATATACCGCGTGCAATTGTGTCTTTATGTAAATTTTGTCAACCAAATAAAAAAGCCATCGTTTTAAGATGACTTTTTTAGGTGTTCTAATATTTATAGCCGTTTAATTGGCTGCTTTACGTTTCATTTGATCAAAGAAGTCGTCATTAGTTTTGGTTTCTTTCATGCGATCAAGCAAGAATTCCATTGCTGCCAATTCATCTTGAGTGTGTAACAATTTACGCAAAATCCAAACTTTACGCAAATTATCTTCACTCATTAAGCGCTCTTCACGACGTGTACCTGATTTTTTGATGTTCATGGCAGGGAAAACACGTTTTTCTGCAATACGACGGTCTAAGGTAATCTCTTGGTTGCCTGTACCTTTAAACTCTTCGTAAATCACTTCATCCATTTTACTGCCAGTTTCAATCAGTGCAGTCGAAATAATGGTGAGTGAACCACCTTCTTCAATATTACGTGCAGCACCAAAGAAGCGTTTTGGACGTTCTAAAGCGTGCGCATCAACACCACCTGTTAAAACCTTGCCTGAAGAAGGTACGACAGTGTTGTAGGCGCGTGCCAAACGGGTAATCGAATCCAGTAAAATCACCACGTCTTTTTTATGTTCAACTAAACGCTTGGCTTTTTCAATGACCATTTCTGCAACTTGAACGTGACGAGCAGGTGACTCATCAAATGTTGATGCAATCACTTCACCGCGCACGGTGCGTTCCATTTCAGTCACTTCTTCAGGGCGTTCATCAATGAGAAGTACAATCAAGAACACTTCTGGGTTGTTACGAACAATCGACTGAGCGATGTTTTGTAGCAACATGGTTTTACCCGCTTTAGGCGGAGCCACAATAATTGAACGCTGACCTTTACCAATTGGCGCAACCAAATCTACCACACGTGCAGTTAAGTCTTCAGTTGTTCCATTACCTAACTCCATCACCAACTGTTCTGTTGGGAAAAGCGGGGTTAAGTTTTCAAATAAGATTTTATTACGTGAATTTTCAGGGGTGTCATAGTTAATTTGATTGACTTTGAGCAAAGCAAAATAACGTTCGCCTTCTTTTGGTGGACGAATCGTACCTGTAATGGTGTCACCCGTGCGCAGGTTAAAGCGACGAATTTGCGAAGGGCTGACATAAATATCATCTGGGCCAGCAAGGTATGAACCTGCAGCTGAGCGTAAGAAACCAAAACCATCAGAGAGAATTTCTAGAACGCCATCACCAAAAATCTCTTCACCATTCATGGCATGGCGCTTTAAGATGGCAAAAATAATGTCTTGCTTGCGGTTACGCGCCATTCCTTCAAGGCCCATAAACTCGGCAATCTTGATGAGTTCGCCAATCGGTTTTTTCTTGAGTTCGGTTAAATTCATAGAGGTTCTGATAGAATTAAAATTCTGGGGTACAGGTTAGAGAGGGAGCAACATTTAGCCGCATTCATACAATAAAATGAAAGCAATTGTATTTGCACAATAACGATTCAGAGCACTGATTCATTGTTTGATTGAAAAATGTGAAAAACAATTTCTGTTGCCGAGCGGCATTTTTGTGTTGTGTCTTTTCAGAAAGAGGATGAAAGATCCTGCGTTTCCTGAGCATGCAATATAAGAGAGAAACGTCTACTTGTCAATTTGTAGGCAAAAAAAATACGCCAATGCGTGGCGTATTTTTTTTCATCATCTCTATAAATAGACGATGGATCAATCGACTTAGATATTTTCGTCAATAAACGCAGTCAATTTAGATTTAGGTGCTGCACCGACTTGCTGTGCAACCACTTCACCATTTTTGAACATCAATAATGCTGGAATATTACGGATGTTGTAGTTCACTGCAGTTTGTTCGCAAGAGGTTACATCAACTTTTACAATTTTAACTTTGCCTTGGTATTCGTCTGCAAGTACTTCAAGTACAGGTGCAATTGCTTTACATGGCGCACACCAGCCAGCCCAGAAGTCAACCAATACAGGAGTATCCGATTGAAGAACATCTGCTTCGAAGTTTGCATCAGTGGTGTTTACGATGTTGCCAGACATGGATTACGCTCCAAATAATTTTTAAGATAGCTTTAGTTAGTATTACATAGCCATCTTGAACAAAGTAGGGGAATCTGTGGATTTTCCATTCAAAATACAAATTTGTCCAATTGATCGTGACGATAACGCTAAACGAAAATGCGAATTCTGTAACACAATTGTCATATATGCGGAAAATTTAAATAGTCGTCAAATTGTGCTGATAAATGGCTTTTAAATTAGGTGTATGTGAATTACTCTAGGCACAATTCTGTCTAGGTTTGTTTGAAGAATGTCTGATTTTTTAATTGATGAAGAGTTACTCGCAGCCATCGATATGGGGTCGAATAGTTTCCACTTGGCGATTGCTCGAGTGGATCATGGTGAAGTAAAAAAAGTGGCATCAATGTCAGAAAAAGTACAGTTGGCCGCAGGTTTAGATGAAAATAAGAATTTGACCGAAGCTGCTCAACAACGTGGTTTGGCATGTTTGGCGCGTTTTGTGGGACGTTTAACTGCGGTGCAGTCAAACCGTTTGCGTATTGTGGCAACCAACGCATTGCGTCAGGCCAAAAATGGACATGAGTTTATTCAAAAAGCCGCAGAAATTTTGCCTAAACCTATTGAAATTATTGCAGGGCGTGAAGAAGCCCGTTTAATTTATTTAGGCGTATCGCACACGATGGCAAATAGTGGTCGTCGTTTGGTAATTGACATTGGCGGTGGTTCGACAGAGTTGATTATTGGCGAAGAATTTGAGCCAATTCATACCGAATCTTTACAAATGGGCTGTGTGGCCTATACCAAAGCCTATTTTGCCGATGGTGAAATTAGCAAGAGCAGTTTTGAAAAAGCAGTGGTTGCAGCGCGTAAAGAACTGTATTCGATTGCAAATACTTATAAAGAAGCAGGTTGGGATACCGTTGCAGGTTCGAGCGGTACCATTAAAGCCTGTCGTCAAATTACGGTAAATATGGGCTGGAGCAATGAGCAGGAAAATCTGACTCGTGAAGGTTTAGAAAAACTCAAAGACCGTTTGCTCAAGTTTAAACACGTATCAGAAATGGAATTTGATGGTCTAAAAGAAGACCGTCGAGCAGTTTTGCCAGCAGGTTTGGCAATTTTATATGCGGTATTTGATGTATTAGATATCGATAAACTGGTGTATTCCGATGGGGCTTTGCGTGAAGGCGTAATGTATGACTTGTTGGGACGTTTCCAGCATGAAGACATTCGTGACCGCAGTGTACAGGCCTTAATGGGGCGTTATAACTCAGACCCGAAACAGGCAGGACGTGTGGTGAAAACTGCGCAACATTTGTTTGACAGCGTGGCAGAATCATTAAAATTAAATAATGAAGATAGTGACTTATTACGTCGTGCTGCGTACCTGCATGAAATTGGTTTAGCCATCAGTCACAGCAGTTATCATCGTCATGGTGCATATTTATTGCAACATTCGGACATTCCTGGTTTCTCACAAATTGACCAAAACTATCTCTCGCATTTGGTTGGTAACCATCGTCGAAAGTTGCGCCAAGACGCGAAAACAGAAGCACTGAAAGCGGGTGGCAATAAAATTGTTTACTTAAGTTTGTTGCTTCGCCTTGCAGTTTTGGTCAACGCAAGTCGTAGCGATGCGATGCTTCCTGCCATTGAATTAAGCATCCGCAATGCGCAACAATGGCAGCTCAGCGTGTCGGGTGATGCCAAACAATGGCCATTGCTTGTCGCTGAATTGCACGATGAACAAGTGCAATTCAAGAATTGGGACATTGAATTGAATATTCAGTCGGAACAATTTGTCGATTAAGATTTGGTTAATTTAGGGATAACAGTCGACTTATGAAAAAAGCTGCTCAATCTAAAGCATGGAAAACCGTGCAAATTGCACGTCATCCTGAACGTCCGCAATTTCTAGACTATGTGGGTGAAATTTTCACTGAATTTGATGCCTTACATGGCGATCGTTTATTTGGTGATGATGGTGCAATGATCGGTGGATTGGCACGCTTTGATGGTCAGCCTGTCATGGTGATAGGTCAACATCGTGGTCGCAGTACCCGCGAAAAATTACAACACAACTTCGGGATGTGTAATCCAGAAGGCTACCGTAAGGCACAGCGTCTTATGGATATGGCAGAACGTTTTAATCTGCCAGTTTTCACTTTTGTTGATACGATGGGTGCATACCCAGGTGTAGGTGCAGAGGAACGTGGTCAGGCAGAAGCGATTGCGACTAGCTTAGCGCAATTGTCGAACTTAAAAGTACCTGTAATTGCTACAGTATTGGGCGAAGGTGGTTCAGGCGGTGCGTTGGGTATTGGCGTGGCTGACCGTGTGGTAATGTTGTCACACAGTATTTACTCTGTTATTTCACCAGAAGGTTGTGCGTCTATTCTGTGGAAAACTGCAGAAAAAGCCGAACAAGCCAGTGAAGCATTGGCATTGACTGCAGAAAAACTGCAAAAGATTGGTATTGTAGAATACGTGGTTGATGAAGGTGAGGGTGCGCATTTAAACCCTGAACAAGTCATGCACAGTCTGAAAAATGTGTTAAAAGAAGCTTTGGATGAATTGCAAGCGATGGATGCAACACAACGATGCGAAGAACGTTACCAGCGTTTAATGAAGTTTGGCAGCGACAATTTAGGTCTAGCGTCTTAAGCCAATTACAGGCTTTTTCTGCACAGACAAAATTTTTAATCGGATGTAGTGGCGGCATGGATTCCATGCTGCTACTGCATCTTTTGTCGTTTTTGTGCCCTGAAAAAGTACGCGCGATTTATATTGATCACCAATTGCAAAGTCCAAGCGCAGCGTGGGGCACATTGGTGCAAGCCACCTGCCAAAATTTAAATGTGCCGTGTGTGCTGCAAAAAGTCAGTGTGTCTGAGGGTAATTTAGAAAATCAGGCACGTCAGGCGCGTTATCAGGCCTATATGCAGCACTTAGATAGCAACGAAGTTCTAGTATTGGCGCATCATCAGCAAGATCAGGCAGAAACCGTATTGCTGCGTTTGTTTTCAGGCGCAGGTGTGCAAGGACTTGCTGCCATGCAAGCTGTCGATGTGCGTGATGACATCAGTATTTGGCGTCCGTTATTGGATATTTCGCGTGAGCAGATTTGCCAATGGAGTGCTGAATTAAAGCTCTATTATGTGCAAGACCCAAGCAATCAGGATGTGCATTATGACCGAGCTTGGGCAAGAGAAATATTGTGGCCTGTCGTGCAACAGCGTTTTCCTAAAATGCAGCAAGCTGTGACGCGTACTGCAAACTTGATGCAAGATACTGAAAACATTTTGGCAGAAGTTTTGGCGCAGGATTTAGCTGCATGTGGCACAGACTCGCAGTTGAATTTAATTCAGTTACAACAATTGTCTTTGTCACGGCAACGTCAGCTATTATCGGCATGGATGAAAGGACAGGCACAATATCGCCCAAGTTTTGATATGGTCGAACGCTTGCAACGTGAGGTGATTCAAGCCAAAGCCGATGCACAAGCGGCATTACATTGTCAGGATTATTATTATCTGCGTTATCAGCAACAATTATTTCGTTTGCCGAAAGCGGAGTATTTAGCTGCAGAACATTTTGAGGCAGAAGAACAAGTGTTATGTTTGCAGGCAGATCAGACTTTTCAAGTGTGGTCTGGCTGTTATCAACTGCAACAAGCCAAAGTCGGTTTATCTGCAACTTTGCTGAATCGTCCGTTAACTTTACGGCCACGTTTGGGTGGTGAAAAAATTCATTTGTATGGTCGGGTGGGCACATGGCCACTGAAAAAAGCCATTCAGGAAGCACAAATTTTTCCGTGGACGCGTCATACAATTCAAATATTAAGCCTAGATAATGTTATGCTAGGCGTTTTTAGCCCCAAAGGCTTTTGGCTTGCACAGTCGGACTATTGTGTCGCAGATGGATGGCAACCGAATTTAGTCTCTTAACGACAAAGAACTCAACGAAGAGCGTGAATCATGAGTGCAGTATTGAATTGTAATATTAGTTTCATTGGCGGTGGCAACATGGCGCAAGCCTTGATTGGTGGTTTGATTGCCAGAGGTTTGCCGCCAACCCGTATTACAGTTTCAGACCCTGTAGAACAAGTGCGTGAATTATTAAAAGAAAAAGATGTGCATGTCACTGAGGATAATTTGGCCGCGATTGCAGATGCAGATATTGTGGTATTTGCAGTCAAACCACAGGTTTTGGCACAAGTATTGCGTCCATTGCACGGTCAGTTTGAAGATAAACTGGTGATTTCGATTGTTGCGGGCGCAGAAACTGCCACGATTTCTGAGTTATTACGTACAGAACGTGTAGTGCGGGTAATGCCAAATACGCCTGCTTTGGTGCAAACAGGTGCACATGGTTTGTATGCAACCGAACAGGTCAATAGCACTGACCGTGAATTGGCAAGTCAGGTTTTGGCAGCGACAGGTTTAACTATTTGGGTAAACTCTGAGGCGCAAATTGATGCTGTGACTGCAGTATCTGGTTCAGGGCCAGCATATTTCTTCTATTTGATGGAAAGTATGATTCGTGCAGGCAAGAACTTAGGTTTAGATGAAAAAGTGGCGACAGCACTGACGTTACAAACTGCTTTGGGTGCAGCACAAATGGCAATTACCAGCTCGAATACACCTGCAGAATTACGCAAAAATGTAACTTCACCAAATGGCACGACCCAAGCGGCAATTGAAGTGTTTGATCATGCGCAAATTTCACAAAATATTCAGGCGGCATTGGCTGCTGCTAAAACGCGTAGTCAAGAATTAGCGCAAGAGTTGAGTGATAGTATTTAATTATTGAAAAACAATGAATTTAAATTTTAGGAAAGTTTAAGTATGGGTGCAAATTCTGCGCTAATTTTTGGCATTATCATTAACGTAGCGATTTTGCTCGTATTCTTCCGTTTCTTAATGCAATTGGCAGCGGTGAGTCCTTATAACCCTGTGGTGCTTTCAACCATTAAAGCCACCAAAATTGTAGATGTATTTGGACGTATTTTTCCAACGGTTGGCAAAGGTCGAGTTAACTCTGCAGCCTTGGCTTTGTTGGTGGTGTTGTATCTACTCAAAATTTTTGGTGTTATGTATCTCAATGGTGCGATGCCGAATAGTCCAATTCACTTACTGATTCTGACTTTTGTGACCATGATTCAGGATTTAATCCGTTTCTGTCGTTATTTGATTTTTGCCACCATTATTTTGAGTTGGGTGGTGATGTTTACTCAATCTCGTGGCCCGTATATTGAGGTGATTCAAGAGTTGGCAGAGCCGTTATTAGCACCATTTCGTCGTTTATTGCCGAACATGGGCATGATTGATTTGTCGCCAATTATTGCATTTTTGGCTTTATATATTGCTGAAATTATTATGAATCAGGTAGCGATTGTATTGCTGACTGGCTTATAAGTCGCATTATCCTAAAACATTAAAAAGGACTCGATTTGAGTCCTTTTTTTGTAGTTTAAGTTTGGGCTGACGACCTTAATGAGTCTTCAGAAATACAAATAACCTGCATCCTGACCTCCTTCTAGGCGAAGGAAGGTGCTGAAAAAAGAGAGCGCAACGACTTTAGTGCGCTTCATCCCAGTTATTGCCTTTTCCGACTTCCACCACCAATGGTACAGAAATTTCCACCACAGATTGCATGACTTCTGCCAACTTCGGCGCGAGTTCATCTGCCGCATCTGCATCGACTTCAAATACCAATTCATCGTGTACTTGCAGCAACATTTTGGCTTGCGCTTGCGGTAACATTTTGTCGACTTCAATCATCGCCATTTTAATAATATCAGCTGCAGAGCCTTGTAATGGCGCGTTAATTGCCGCACGTTCTGCCGCTTTACGTACCATCATATTACGTGCAGCAATATCTGGCGTATAGAGGCGACGACCTAAAATAGTTTCTACAAAACCTTGTTCTAGCGCGACTTGGCGGGTACGTTGCATATATTCATAAATGCCCGGATAACGCTGGAAGTATTGCTTGATGTAGTTTTGTGATTCTTCACGGGTAAACCCAAGCTGACGAATTAAGCCAAATTCCGACATGCCGTAGAGCAGACCGAAGTTTACAGCTTTGGCCTGACGACGCTGATCTGAGGTTACGTCTTCTAAGGCAATACCCAAGACTTCTGCCGCAGTACGGCGGTGCACGTCTTGTCCATGGTTAAAGGCATCGAGTAGGGCATCATCTTGTGAAAAATGTGCCATTAAACGCAATTCGATTTGCGAGTAGTCGGCTGCCAACAACACGCGACCTTCAGGTGCGACAAAGGCTTTACGAATTTGACGACCAATTTCGGTACGAATTGGAATGTTTTGTAAGTTTGGATCAGTAGAAGATAAACGCCCTGTTGCAGTCAAAGCTTGGTGATAACTGGTATGCACTCGATGCGTATCGTTGTTGGCTTGTTTCAGTAAGCCATCGGTATAGGTGCTTTTGAGTTTAGATAAACCACGGTAGTCTAAAATTAAACTACTGATCGGATGCTCAATTTTTTCCAAAACACTTTCACTGGTACTGTATTGACCTGTTGCGGTTTTCTTGCCGCCTTTGAGTCCGAGTTTATCAAACAGGATTTCGCCCACTTGTTTCGGTGAGCTGACATTAAAGTTTTCACCTGCCAATTCTACAATTTGGTTTTCCAAATCTTGCATGGTTTGGGAAAAATCGACACCCAATTGATCTAAAAATTTCAGATCAAGCTGAATGCCATTTTCTTCCATACTGGTCAGCACACGCGCCACAGGCATTTCAATGTTGTGCAAAATATTGACCAATTCAGGATGCTTTTGTAGCTTCGCAGACAGCACTTCATATAAACGATACGTAACATGCGCATCTTCTGCAGCGTAGTGCGCAGCCGTTTCAATTTCAATTTGATTGAAAGTTTTTTGCTTGACGCCTTTGCCTGCAATTTGCTCATAAGATGTGGTCAGGTGGCTTAAATATAAGCGTGCCACATCATCCATGCCGTGACGGGTTGCGACAGAGTTAAGCACATAAGATGCCAACATGGTATCGAAATACCAACCTTGTAAATGAATACCGTGATTTTCAAGCACATGCGCATCATATTTTAAATGATGCCCAATTTTATCCACCGCATTATTTTCTAAAATAGGTTTGATTTGTGCCAAAACCTGATCACGGTTGAGCTGCTGTGGTGCGCCCTCATAATCATGCGCCAAAGGTACGTAATAGGCATCTTTGGCATCGAACGCGATAGAAAAACCAACAATTTCTGCAACGCGATAATCCAGACTGGTGGTTTCTGTATCAAAGGCAAAACGCTGTGCAGTTTGCAAGCGTTGCAGCAAAGCATCCCAATGCGCCTGATCTAAAATGGTGTGGTATGTTGCTGCACCGAGTTGATCATCAACACTGCTTTGCGTGGCTTGATCTTCAGTTTCAATTTCATTGGCTGTCGGTGCGGCGACTGTTTTTGCAGCTTGTTTATAATTGCTGTTATTTGGATTATTTGGATGATCGAGCGATTGTAATTGATTACGGAATTCTAGCTCGGTATATAAATTGCGTAAGGCTTCAACATTAGGGTCTTGTAGTTTTAGATCGGCATAACCAAAGTTCAGATCAAGGTCACAAACAATGCTGGCGAGTTGATGATCTAGCGCGATGCCATCGGCATTGTCTTTAATATTTTGTCCGACTTTGCCTTTAATATGATCGACATTTTCTAAAATCGCACCAATCGAGCCATATTCGGTCAGTAGTTTTGCAGCAGTTTTGGCGCCAATGCCGGGCACGCCCATAATACCATCGGAAGCATCACCCATGAGGGTCAGATAATCAATAATTTGATGCGGCCATACGCCAAACTTGTCAAATACAGCCTGAATATCCATTGGCTTTTCTTTGAAGCTGTCTTCAAGGGTAACTTTTTCAGTCACCAACTGCGCCATGTCTTTATCGCCCGTAGAAATCAGTACTTGCTGTCCTTCGGCTTCGGCACGTTTGGCTAAAGTTCCAATAATATCATCGGCTTCTGCGCCTGGTAGCATGTAAAGTGGAATACCCAAAGCACGAATTAAAGCATGTAAGTATGGAATTTGCTGAGAAAGTTCCTCAGGCATACTTGGGCGGTCACCTTTATAAATTGGCGATAGTTCGTGACGGAAAGTCGGCTCAGGCGTATCAAAAATTACCGCCATGTGAGTAGGCTGAGTACGACGCATCAACTTTTGAATCGCAGAGATCGCGCCACGAATAGCATTGGTATGTAAACCAGTTGACGTGGTTAATGGTGGTAGTGCGTGAAAGGCACGAAATAGAAAATATGAGCCATCGACCAAGACAAATGGTGGCATGGATTGATTCCTTCTGCAAATAAGCAGTTTATTGTACGTGATTTTTGCAGTTGTCGCAGAAACTGATTTTTAAGGCAAGTGTTGCAGACGCACAGTTACCGAATTGCTGATGAATCCTGATTCAGAATCGTGCTGTCTGTTGTATGATCGGAGCCATGACAATATCAATAAAATGAAGAGCAATGCAGACAGGGCAGAATGAAATTCGAATCATTTGGTTCATGCTATTAATCATAATTTCAATTGGCGCATGGTGGCTCGGTGTGCCGATGCTGAGTTATATCTGTGCAGTTGCTGCGGTGGTCAGCGTGATGTTTTTTGTGGGACGAGTGCAGAACTCACTGGAACAGGTTGTGGATGCACAGTCACAAGTACAACGCCAAAGCTCTAAAACTCCTTTATATATCGCCGCTTTTATTGCTTTTTTAGGAATATTGCTGGATTGGTATTTACTGACATCTATTGCTTTAAGTGCATGGATTTTTATGTTGTTGCGATGGTTGCAGCGTTTGGAGCAAGGACTGTATCAATTACAGCAATTACAAAGTGCCGCTAAGCTTCAGGCGCATGCTCAAAAGAGCTATCCTCAAAAGACCAATGCTCAAGAGAAAAAGGTTCAAACGCAATTCGCAGAGCATATTTTAGCCAATACATCTGAAGTTGATGCAAGTCTTTCATCAGTTAAGGCAAATGTGGATGATGGTGTTATATCAACCGCTTCTCAACCTGAAACCATCGCTATTCAATCTGATTCCACATTATCGAGCGAGCCGAATTCTGTTCGGGAACAAGCAGCTCAAGTTTCTTATCCATATCAAGACCAAGAGTATCTACATCAAGAATATTCAGCTCCAGATTTAGCCAAATCCTCAAGGTCTGTTGCACCTTTTGCAACTCAGTCGCGCTCATCAAGTAACAGTTTATTGCAACAAGCTCAATCATGGCTGATACATGGTAATCCTGTATTAAAAGCAGCAATTGTAGTGTTACTCATAGGCGTGGTGTTACTGCTACGTTTTGCTACTGAACATTGGCAATTTAGTTTGGCAGTGAAACTTTTGTTCGTTGCTGGCGTGAGTGCAGCAGTGACAGTATTCGGTTATCTGTTACGCAACAAAAATCGCAGCTTTGCTTTGGGTGTGCAAGGTTTGGGGTTGGCTGGGCTGTGTCTGACCTTATTTTTTGCCTATTACAATTTGGTCATTCCAAATTTAGCTATCGCCAGTCTGTGTTTTATTGTGGTGATGTTGCTCACGCTCTGGCTGAGTTTAAAACAACATTCAGTCGAACTTGCCCTCATGGCAATGCTGATTGCGTATTTCGCACCGTTTACTTTACCTGTTCGTAATGCAACAGCCATTGAATTTATTGCCTATTATTTGCTGATTAATATTTCGGTTGCCATTTTAAGTAGTTTACGTCCGTGGAAATATTTAAATCAAATTGCGTTTTTAATGACGGTTGTGGTGGGTGGCAGCTATGCCTTTTATCATGGTTATATCTTTGAACGGCAGGTGCTAACGCTTTTAGTTTTGGCGCATGCGGCTATTTTTATTTGGTTGGGTTTTCGCTTTAGTCAGCTTTTGGCACAGGAAGATGTCGCCACGTTTCAGCTGAAACCTATTTTAGACCTTGCCTTGATTTTTGGCGCACCCATTGTCGGTTATGCCTGTTTATATCTGATGTATTTTGAAGAAACAGCAGAGCAGGCAGCCTTTAGTTTGTTATTTGCGGTGGTTTTTGCAGGTTTGTATTGGCTGACCAAACAGCATCGGCAGACACAATTTATTGCACAAAGTTATTTCAGTTTGATGCTGATTTTTAGTGTGTTGATTCCACCTATTTTACTGCCTGAACAATGGAGTGTCATTGGTTGGGCATTACAAGGCGTGGCTGTGTTTATTTTTGCCTTTATTCAATATTCTAAAATTAGCCGTTATTTGGCACTAGGTTTGTTTGCCGTAGCGGGCTTATCTGGGCTGTATTATTTAGTCGAGTTGCCTTATTTCGAGCGCAGTATTTATTGGGTACTGAGCCTAAGTTATGCCACAGTTGTGGTGTTTTCCAACAGCCGTGCAGCTTTCAGACAACAACTGAGCACAGCAACCACGAGCGTACTGTGTTTAATGATGTTGTCTGCAACCAGTTTATGGCTATGGTTAGGTTTAGATTACTTTGATGGAGAACTTGCAACCGTACAGACGCTTTTGGCGGTGGTGGTCATTTATTTACTTATCAACGAAGTACTACTTTCTCGTCAAGCGACATGGTCATGGCTATTGCCCAAATGGTTAGGTCTAACGCCAGTTTCGCTCACTGCAGCAGGTTTATTATTCAGCCGTAGCTATGATGGAGCGGTGCATTGGGTTTCGGGTACTGAACGTCTGCTATTTGCCTTGTTTGCAGGCGTGCTCAGTGTGTTGTGGTTGCGTCCTTTATGGACTGTCCGCAGCGACAAAGAATGGCTGAGTTTAGGACTGTTACCCATTTTGGCGATGGCGAGTTTAACGCTGTTACCACAGCATCCGTATAGCAGCGTGGTGATTTTACCATTGCTCTTTGCGGCGTGGTGTTGGTGGCAACAACTGGATTCAGATTGGCGCAAATTTTGGTATGCGCGTAGCAATTTAATCTTCATGTTGATGTGGATGCTATGTTCACAACTGTTGACTGAACACGCATTTTACGGCTATGTACTGCCTATTTTGAATCCATTTGATTTGGTTAGTATAGCCATGTTGGTGGCTATTTTGTGGATGTTGAATCTGCAACGCAAAACCCATTTAGACCAAGGCTTGGCAGCGGTAATTATGGTCTTGAGTTTACTGTGGCTAAGTAGTTATGTTCTTTTGCGTGCCTTGCATTTGTATTTAGGTACGCCAATCAACGAAATTGCCGTTTGGCAAGATGCCACCGTACAGTTAAGCCTGACTGTACTTTGGGTCAGTTTGGCATGTATTGCAATGTGGATTGCCAGTTTCAAGCAATTACGTGCCTTATGGATTCTAGGTAGCAGTATTTTGGTGATGGTGACCTTGAAACTGGTACTTTTGGATTTATCCAATATTGGCACTCTTATGCGGGTACTCTCATTCTTTGCGGCAGGACTGGGTATGCTGCTGATTGCCTATATTGCTCCAATTCCTGAACCTGATCTTGCTAAAAACAACAGTTCGCCATCTTCTAAAACTTAAGATGGCGCTCAGGTTGTATTTATGACGAAGTGGGTGTGATTCAAAACGATTACTTTAAGTCAGGTTCTCGTTTGAGTTCTTTAGCATTGGCGTACTGATCAAGTTCGTCATTGCTCAAGGGGCGTGATAATGGATGATCAACAAAACCCATTTTTGGTACAGGAATTTCAATGCAATTGTCCAAGAAACCATTACGAATACGTTCTTGCATTTCATCACGTACTTTTAAGAAGTTTTCTTGCTGACACCACACTGCAAATAACAATTCAATTGAAGACTCTCGGAAAGCTGTAACCGTCACTGCTGGTTTTGGGTCAGATAAAACTAGCGGATATTGATTGGCGACACTCAGCAAGACTTCACGTACTTTAATAATATCTTCATGGAAATTAATGGCGAGCGTAATTGGAACACGCCGTATTGGAAATTTGGACAGGTTATGTACAGGGGCACGAATTAATTGTTCATTGGGCAAACGCACATAAATATTGTCTTGGGTCAGTAATTTCACTGAAAGCAGGTCAATTGAAATCACTTCGCCTTCAATGGTATGCCCACGAATCAGGGTAATTTGAATGGTATCACCCACCTCAAAAGAGCCTTCACCAATCAGGAACATACCACTAATTAAATTGGATGCTGATGTCTGTGAGGCAAAACCCAAAGCCACGGTTAAAATACCCGCTGCACCTAAAAACACGCTGAGTTTAAAGCCTGCTTCTTTCAGGCTCGCCATCACAAACAGCAGGAAAATAAAGTAAAAAATCCCGCGTCGCCAAACTAAGCGTTGATGCGCATTAAAACGTGCGCCAATAGTGCGTACAAAAGTATTGGAAACAAAACGTGCAATTAAGAAACCAATCAAAGACAATACAATTGCGACCAAAATTTCGGTCAGACGATCTGTATTGATACTGGTAAAAATTCCTTTGAGGCTGTTGGTGATTTCTTTGGAAATATTGGAATCTGCCATAACATCCTCTTAGAAAAATGAATCAAACATATTAAATAAAGCACCTGCCGTTTCACGCGGTGGTTGCAAATAGGTCACTTCACCTGCATGTGGCGGGGTGCGATTTTCAATCCGAATTCGTGGCGGGCGGTCTAAACCTTCATGCATCACTTTAATTTGTGAAGTCCATAAACGACCTGTACTTTCGCTGAAAAATAAAGGCAGCGCAGGCACAGGCACATTCATTCGGTCAAAACGCAATTGTTGATTGCTGGTGTTGTGAAATTCAATCGGCGTGACGGCACGAAATGCACGTGGTTTTAATTGATGTAATTCGGTACGGCCATCGACTGCTGTGGCATAGCAAATTTCACCTGTACGATGATTGGGGCCAAACCAAGTATCTTTCGGGCGAATAATCGGCAAATCAAAAATGGGTTCACGTTGACCATCGACAAAGGCAGACATCCACAACGGTGTGCTGATATACAAGGTGCCGCGTTGCCCCGCAGGAATATAAATTGGATCGACAGGTTTAATCACCACTGAACGGTCTGCCAAACGAGGCATGAGCTGTAATTTACTTTGTGTAGATTTGAACATATAGCGTTCAATTTTCACAGGTTGTGGAAAGGCAAATTCAGGATCATCAATGTTATGCCATTGCTGTTCATAATCGTATTGAACCTGCGGGCGATAATATTCCAAACGCCATTCTTGCATACCACGGGTCAAACGTACTAAGAGTGAGCCAAATTGCCACGTTTTAGGACGATTGAGCTCAAACTCATAGTCACCCCACCATTTTAATTTAGCCGAATCAGTTTCTGAAATCTCATGATTTTGTGACAATGGCCTATCCCTTTCTTGATAAATCAGCGAAAACAGACTTCACGCTGTCATACGCTTAGAGTACACTCAAATTAAATTTTTTCATCATTATTATAATCGCTGATGCAAGTACTGAAACAATTACAAATACCGTATAGCTTTGCCAAACGCCATGGGGTGTTAATTCGTTATGAGGGCGATCATGCCTTTATTGTACGTCGTGAAAATACGCCGATGCTTGCCATTCAGGAGGCGCGTCGTTTTTTGGGGCATCCTGCACAGCATCAACTTTGTAGCGATCAGGAATTTCACCAATTATTAAGCAGCAGTTTTGCAGGTGATACAGGCGAGTCGCAGCAAGTCGCTGCGGGATTGGAAGATCACCCTGACTTGCTTAGTTTGGCAGATTCAGTTCCTGAAGCAGAAGACCTGATGGATCAGGAAGATGATGCACCGATTGTACGTTTAATCAATGCTTTACTGTCTGAAGCGATTCGGGTTGGCGCATCGGATATTCATATCGAATCTTTTGAGAAAAAACTGTCAGTCCGTTTGCGGGTCGATGGTCAGTTACGTGAAATCGTGCAACCGCGCCGTGAACTTGCGCCTTTATTGGTGTCACGTATTAAAGTCATGGCAAAACTGGATATTGCCGAAAAACGTATCCCTCAAGATGGTCGTATTTCGCTCAGACTAGCAGGTCGTGAGGTCGATGTACGTGTGTCAACGCTGCCATCTTCGCATGGTGAGCGGGTGGTAATGCGTTTGCTGGATAAGCAAGCAGGTCGTTTAAACATGACGCACTTGGGGCTGATGCAAAATGATTATGAGCGCTTAAAGCAACTGGTACATCGACCACACGGGATTATTTTGGTTACAGGGCCGACAGGTTCGGGTAAAACTACGACCTTATATGCAGCTTTGTCAGACCTGAATGACGGTTCTAAAAATATTTTGACTGCAGAAGACCCGATTGAATATCAACTTGAAGGGATTGGGCAAACACAGGTCAATACCAAAGTGGATATGACCTTCGCTCGTGCTTTAAAAGCCATGCTGCGCCAAGACCCAGATGTGGTGATGGTGGGGGAGATTCGTGACTTAGAAACCGCCGAAATTGCAGTGCAGGCTTCCTTAACTGGTCACTTGGTACTGTCTACCCTACATACCAATACGGCCATTGGTGCAGTCACCCGTTTAAAAGATATGGGCATCGAGCCGTTCTTGCTGTCAAGTTCATTAATTGGGGTGATCGCGCAGCGTTTAGTGCGCACCTTATGTTCGCACTGCGCCACATGGCATGCTGCAGATGACTTTGAACAAGAACTCTTTAAAAGTGTGACCGATGCAAGCGATTTAAAACTTCCGCAACCGAAAGGCTGTGAACATTGCTCACATACAGGTTTTACTGGGCGGACTGCAATTTATGAAATTGTCCCTGTGGATGAAGCAATGCGCCGTTTGATTCATGGCAATGCCGCGGAATATGAACTGGAAGATTATGCACGACAGCAATCAGGTTCGATTCGTGAAGATGGATTGCGTAAGGTATTGGCAGGTAAAACCACTTTGGAAGAAGTGCTGCGCGTGACCAATGAAGCGGCTGAATAGCTAAAAAGTAAGGTTAAGATAAGAAATACAAAGAGTTGATCACTATATTGTTGATCAACCCTTTTTATTGAAATTCAATTTTAAAATTGCAATAAACGACGATGCTGCATTAACGGCATCGACTCTCGAATTTTGCTTTGTTCATCTAAATCAAAGGGCACTGTAATCAGTTGCGTACCTTCGTCTTGCACCATTGACAATAACTGTCCGCGTGAATTGGCAGCGCCTGAATGTCCCCAAGTCTGACGTTTTTCACCATGCCAACCTTGTTGGGCTGCACCTAAAACCTGACATTGACTGTCCATGCCACGCGCCTGCAAGAGCAATTGCCAATGCATTTGACCTGTGGTGTAAGTAAAAGCCGATGGCGCAGTTAAAATATTGGCGCCTTGCGCACGTAAAGTTAAGGCCAATTCAGGAAAGCGCAAGTCATAACACACCATTAAGCCAATGTTGCCAAACGGTGTTTTCGCCACAACGACTTCAGAGCCGGGTTCAAAAAACTTAGATTCCTGATAACCACCAACAGAGTCACCAACTTGCACATCAAACAAATGAATTTTGTCATAACGTGCTTCAGTTTTTTCTGGGCTAATACATAAACTGACCGTACGCACACGACCATCTGCAATTGTTGAACCATCAGGGCGATATGGGCAGGGCAATGTACCCGCCACAATCCAGATTTGATATTGATGTGCAAGCTGTTCCAAACGCTGTTGAATACTTTCAAACTGTGCCGCGGTTTCGCATTGTTTGCCTGCTGCAAAGCAAACAAAGTTTTCTGGAAAAACGATCAGTTCTGCACCATCGGCTTTACTTTGTTGAATCAATGTTTCAATGATTTTGAAGTTTTCCTCAATATCATTTTGTGAGTTCATTTGAGCAACAGAAAGTAAAGTCATCAAAGCATTCCTGAGTGAAGATCAAGCGTTCTGCTGATTTTGCTCAGCACATTGATCGAGATTATCTTGTTCTTTTTGTAGCTGTTTCACCAAAGGTTCGAACATATTTTGGTTGTTTTCATTCAGCTTCATGAGGGTTTTATGGGCATCTAATACCGTAGTGAGCATATTGCTATGCGTGACGTGTTCTTCTACCAGCTCACGCGTGCAGACAGTTGGGTCACCACAGTAATTTAAAATCACAAACACCTGTCCTAAGCCCATGCTATTGGCGAGCGTAGTAATGTCTGGATTAGTAGAGAGCATAACTGCTTGAATGTTATGGATTTGTTTCAGTTTTAAGCCTAGCTTAGCCAATACACCTAAAACTGTACTGTCAATAAATGTAGTTTGGGTTAAATCTACAATTGCACCCACCACATTAGATTGCTGTTCAATTTTACTGAGTAGTTTGTCTAGACTAATACAAGATTGGGCACGCACTTCGCCAAAAAGCTTAAAGATATGCGTTCCATTCAAACTTGCATATTCAACATGACCTGTTGACATATAAATGCCATTTGCAGAGAAGGATTAGATAATTATCCCATAGCGACTATATAGACTCAAGTGGCTTACAGTCGTATATCTTGGGTTTAGAAGTTAACTGGCTGATTTATTGGTTATTTTGTTCGACACAAACTCAAGATCGCAATATCATCTGCTACATGATCGGGGGCTTGGAATGATTGATTTTGCAAGTGAAAGACCAATTGTTCAAACTGTTCATTCAAACCACCACTATAAGGTTCTAACGCACCATCGGAGCAGATAATAAACCGCGCCTGTTTATTTAATACGCACTCAAATTCCTCAACGTCTAAATCTTCAGTCAGTCCCAAAGGAAAACTACTGGTATTTAAAATTTTAGGTGCTTGATTGGGTTCGATAATAATGGCAGGTGGATAATGCCCCGCACTCGACCAACGCAGTTCGTGGGTTTCAATATTTAAAATCCCACTAATCATGGTGATATGCTTTTCAATATTTTCTTGAACCAACATGCCATTCAGCTTCTTAATCAGTTCGCGTGGTGTTTTGGAGCGACCATGAAATGCAGCCATCCAAGACGTTAGTAAACTACTAGTTACACCATGCCCAGAGACATCGGCTAAATAGAACATGATTTCTTTATCACTGATTTTCCAGTAATCAAACCAATCGCCCGACAAATAAGCCGAAGGCTTAAATAACGTATCTACACGGTAGTTGCACAGTTCGATAGGATTGGGCAGTAATTTTTTTTGTAGTTCAGCAGCTGAAGGTAAGTCGCGGCTGTCTTGATTGCGTTTATATTGTGCGTCTATTTTGCGTAAGGCTTGTGGTGGATTTTCTGGTAAACGACTCCACAACCAACCTGCTAAAGCGCCTTGTTCCCATGCTTGCACCAATGCTGTGCCTTCATCTTCAAAGGCCAATACAATCGTGGGTAAATTCCATTGATGTGTTAAATAATCTTGCACATCGGCAATTGCAATAATGGTTGGGTCATACAAGCTGATGTCATCTATGTGAATCATTTGCACACTAGGAAGTGTGTCGAGCACCTGTTCTAGATATGGAATATCACGTGTGGGTTGAATGAAATACATAGAGTTTTGTGTTGACCCTGAACCTAAACAAAGCGTTACTATAACAATGCCTGAATACTCAAGGAAAGTAAAAACTCACCTTGAGTAAAATGTTTTACAAATTATTCTTTGCTTTCTTCAGGCGGGTTTATTTCTTCTTGATCATCAAAAAGTTCTTCGCTTTCATCATCTACAAAAGAAATACTATCTGCATCGAGTCCTTTCTTTTCCGCAATTTCAAAGTTTTTACGTTGCAAGTAAATATCCCGAATCGCGGCATATTTATCGCCCTGTAATACTTGTTCTACATCTAGGAGTTGCGAGCGCGTATCTAGGCCGCGCATAACTTGCTCCGACCAATATAAACGGTCATTGCCATCTAAAATGTATTTTTGTGGACGTGCCTGACCATCTACAAGTGTGCCGAAACCATCACGGAAAGTACTTGGGCCGTAAATTGGTAGCATGACATAAGGCCCTGAAGGGACACCGTAGTAGCCCAAGGTTGTACCAAAATTTTCTTCTTCCGTGTCTAAACCTAAACGACGTGCAGGGTCAGCCATGCCTAAAGTAGTAATCGTATTTAAACTAAAACGACCTAAAGTTTTTGCGGCACGTAAAGGGCGGCCTTGAATCAATTGGTTAACCGCATTCCAAGGTTCGCCCAAGTTTTTTCGGAATTGACGATATGACCCGCGCACTTCACCTGGGACTTTCTTTGTATATTGAACAGCAAGTGGACGCGCGATATTACGATCTAACATATCATTGAATGCATAAATCTGACGGTTCAAAGGTTGTAGTGGGTCTTTGACTTCATCGGGTTGTGCAGCATTTGCATTCACTTTTAAATCTTTGGCTTTTACATTTTTTAATTCTTTAAGCGCATCCAAACGACTACTTTTAGTTTCAGAAGATGAATTTGCTGCAATAACTTCAGCAGTTTCTTCTTGAGCAGCTGCTTCAGTAGAAGGCGTTGTCGCATGTGTTGAGGTGATGAATCCTAAAGAAACAAGGCACACCCAAAGATATTTTTGTTGATACATAAAGAATCCTAGCGCTTAAATCTGAGTAAGCAAAAGCTGTTATATCGCCGATGGGTATATAGTAACAGTTAATTGAAACGATGTATTAAAGCAAATTTGCTCAAAATGTGTGTAGAAAAAGCAAAAATGAACAAAAAATAAACACCTGATATATTTCTTTTGCAAAAAGTCTTGCAAGGCAAAATATTTCACCTATAATGCACATCCATTGGCGGTGATGAAGATTAAAACTTCTGATAAAACAATGACTTGGTTAAGAATGATTGAGTTGGGTTTTAGAAAGGAAGTTTAAAATAATTTAAATTACCAGTTGACACTTTAGAAATAAAGCGTAATATAGCCGACCTAGCTTGATGCTGACGAAGCATCGAGAAGATCATTAAGAGATTATGAAGAACAACTTGTGTGGATTTTTACTGATTGATTGATCGAACATATTTCATTGATTGATTGGTTTAAATTACTCGAAGTTTATTTGAGCGAAATTTAAGTCAGAAAATTGATGAGCCAGATTTGGAAGTTTAGATTAAAACTTCAAAATGATTTTAACTGAAGAGTTTGATCATGGCTCAGATTGAACGCTGGCGGCAGGCTTAACACATGCAAGTCGAGCGGGCGAGGTTGCTTCGGTAACTGAGCTAGCGGCGGACGGGTGAGTAATGCTTAGGAATCTGCCTATTAGTGGGGGACAACATTCCGAAAGGGATGCTAATACCGCATACGTCCTACGGGAGAAAGCAGGGGCTCTTTATGACCTTGCGCTAATAGATGAGCCTAAGTCGGATTAGCTAGTTGGTGGGGTAAAGGCCTACCAAGGCGACGATCTGTAGCGGGTCTGAGAGGATGATCCGCCACACTGGGACTGAGACACGGCCCAGACTCCTACGGGAGGCAGCAGTGGGGAATATTGGACAATGGGGGGAACCCTGATCCAGCCATGCCGCGTGTGTGAAGAAGGCCTTTTGGTTGTAAAGCACTTTAAGTGGGGAGGAGGCTTACCTGGTTAATACCTGGGCTAAGTGGACGTTACCCACAGAATAAGCACCGGCTAACTCTGTGCCAGCAGCCGCGGTAATACAGAGGGTGCGAGCGTTAATCGGATTTACTGGGCGTAAAGCGCGCGTAGGTGGCTAATTAAGTCAAATGTGAAATCCCCGAGCTTAACTTGGGAATTGCATTCGATACTGGTTGGCTAGAGTATGGGAGAGGATGGTAGAATTCCAGGTGTAGCGGTGAAATGCGTAGAGATCTGGAGGAATACCGATGGCGAAGGCAGCCATCTGGCCTAATACTGACACTGAGGTGCGAAAGCATGGGGAGCAAACAGGATTAGATACCCTGGTAGTCCATGCCGTAAACGATGTCTACTAGCCGTTGGGGGATTTGATCCTTTAGTGGCGCAGCTAACGCGATAAGTAGACCGCCTGGGGAGTACGGTCGCAAGACTAAAACTCAAATGAATTGACGGGGGCCCGCACAAGCGGTGGAGCATGTGGTTTAATTCGATGCAACGCGAAGAACCTTACCTGGCCTTGACATAGTAGAGACTTTCCAGAGATGGATTGGTGCCTTCGGGAATCTACATACAGGTGCTGCATGGCTGTCGTCAGCTCGTGTCGTGAGATGTTGGGTTAAGTCCCGCAACGAGCGCAACCCTTTTCCTTACTTGCCAGCATTTCGGATGGGAACTTTAAGGATACTGCCAGTGACAAACTGGAGGAAGGCGGGGACGACGTCAAGTCATCATGGCCCTTACGGCCAGGGCTACACACGTGCTACAATGGTCGGTACAAAGGGTTGCTACACAGCGATGTGATGCTAATCTCAAAAAGCCGATCGTAGTCCGGATCGCAGTCTGCAACTCGACTGCGTGAAGTCGGAATCGCTAGTAATCGCGGATCAGAATGCCGCGGTGAATACGTTCCCGGGCCTTGTACACACCGCCCGTCACACCATGGGAGTTTGTTGCACCAGAAGTAGGTAGTCTAACCGCAAGGAGGACGCTTACCACGGTGTGGCCGATGACTGGGGTGAAGTCGTAACAAGGTAGCCGTAGGGGAACCTGCGGCTGGATCACCTCCTTAACGAAAGATTGACGATTGGTAAGAATCCACAACAAGTTGTTCTTCATTGATGTATCTGAGGGTCTGTAGCTCAGTTGGTTAGAGCACACGCTTGATAAGCGTGGGGTCACAAGTTCAAGTCTTGTCAGACCCACCATGAGCGAGGGTCAGCGAAACATGTTTCGCCCGAGCGCAAGACGAGAGCTATGCTCGAGTTAAGCATTCGCCTTAACACAGTTTACGATACATCGAATCACAGATGATAAGCTGGGGACTTAGCTTAGTTGGTAGAGCGCCTGCTTTGCACGCAGGAGGTCAGGAGTTCGACTCTCCTAGTCTCCACCAAATTTTAAGATCAGAAAAGCACTGCTTTTCCTTAAAATTTAAGCAAACAGCTATGCTGTGCGCAGGCACACATATACTGGAGCTTTAAGCTAAAGATTGCAGAACTTAATAAAAGATCGAATAATTAGATTTGATGGTTTATTAAGTTCTGTGATTTAAATATCACAGTATTTAGTGCGGTCTGACGAAGACGCATTAATTCATTAACAGATTGGCAAAAATTGAGTCTGAAATAAATTGTTCAACTCATTTAATTCAAGATTGACAATAATGCTTCGGTGTTACGGTTTAATTACGAATTGAAATGAGAACTAGCAAATTAACTGAATCAAGCGTTTTGGTATATGAATTTAGATTGAAGCTGTACAGTGATTAAGTGCACGAAGCAACAAACTGTGGGCGCAAGCCTGTTGTTACACTCACTTGTAAGTGTTAACGACTGTTTGGGGTTGTATAGTCAAGTAATTAAGTGCATGTGGTGGATGCCTTGGCAGTCAGAGGCGATGAAAGACGTGATAGCCTGCGAAAAGCTCCGGGGAGGCGGCAAATATCCTTTGATCCGGAGATTTCTGAATGGGGAAACCCACCTACCTTAAGGTAGGTATCGTATGATGAATACATAGTCATACGAAGCGAACGCGGGGAAGTGAAACATCTCAGTACCCGTAGGAAAAGAAATCAATTGAGATTCCCTCAGTAGCGGCGAGCGAAAGGGGAAAAGCCCATTAAGTTATGTGTGTTTTAGTGGAATGCTCTGGGAAGTGCAACCATAGTGGGTGATAGTCCTGTACACGAAAGGGCACACATAATGATGACGAGTAGGGCGAGGCACGTGAAACCTTGTCTGAATATGGGGGGACCATCCTCCAAGGCTAAATACTCCTGACTGACCGATAGTGAACCAGTACCGTGAGGGAAAGGCGAAAAGAACCCCTGTGAGGGGAGTGAAATAGATCCTGAAACCGCATGCATACAAGCAGTGGGAGCC
>NZ_KB849690.1:598251-786701 GCF_000368785.1 Acinetobacter towneri DSM 14962 = CIP 107472
TTAACCGAATAGGGGAGCCGTAGAGAAATCGAGTCTTAATAGGGCGTATAGTTGCTGGGTATAGACCCGAAACCGGGTGATCTATCCATGAGCAGGTTGAAGGTTGGGTAACACTAACTGGAGGACCGAACCCACTGTCGTTGAAAAGCCAGGGGATGACTTGTGGATAGGGGTGAAAGGCTAATCAAACTCGGTGATAGCTGGTTCTCCCCGAAAGCTATTTAGGTAGCGCCTCGGACGAATACCATTGGGGGTAGAGCACTGTTTCGGCTAGGGGGTCATCCCGACTTACCAAACCGATGCAAACTCCGAATACCAATGAGTACTATCCGGGAGACAGACTGCGGGTGCTAACGTCCGTAGTCAAGAGGAAAACAATCCAGACCGCCAGCTAAGGCCCCAAAATCATAGTTAAGTGGGAAACGATGTGGGAAGGCATAGACAGCTAGGAGGTTGGCTTAGAAGCAGCCACCCTTTAAAGAAAGCGTAATAGCTCACTAGTCGAGTCGGCCTGCGCGGAAGATGTAACGGGGCTAAAACTATGTGCCGAAGCTGCGGATGTATACATTGTATACGTGGTAGGGGAGCGTTCTGTAAGCCGAAGAAGGTGGATTGAGAAGTCTGCTGGAGGTATCAGAAGTGCGAATGCTGACGTGAGTAACGACAAAACGGGTGAAAAACCCGTTCGCTGAAAGACCAAGGGTTCCAGTCCAACGTTAATCGGGGCTGGGTGAGTCGACCCCTAAGGCGAGGCCGAGAGGCGTAGTCGATGGGAAATTGGTTAATATTCCAATACTTCAGTGTAATGCGATGAGAGGACGGAGAAGGTTAAGTCAGCCTGGCGTTGGTAGTCCAGGTGAAAGGAAGTAGGCATGCATCTTAGGCAAATCCGGGGTGCTCTATGCTGAGATCTGATAGCAAGCTGTACTTGTACAGTGAAGTGGCTGATACCCTGCTTCCAGGAAAAGTCTCTAAGCTTCAGTTACACTGGAATCGTACCCGAAACCGACACAGGTGGTCAGGTCGAGTAGACCAAAGCGCTTGAGAGAACTCTGCTGAAGGAACTAGGCAAAATGGTACCGTAACTTCGGGAGAAGGTACGCTGTTGATGGTGATAGGACTCGCTCCTTGAGCTGTCGACAGCCTCAGAAACCAGGCCGCTGCAACTGTTTATTAAAAACATAGCACTCTGCAAACACGAAAGTGGACGTATAGGGTGTGATGCCTGCCCGGTGCTGGAAGGTTAATTGATGGGGTTAGCGTAAGCGAAGCTCTTGATCGAAGCCCCAGTAAACGGCGGCCGTAACTATAACGGTCCTAAGGTAGCGAAATTCCTTGTCGGGTAAGTTCCGACCTGCACGAATGGCATAATGATGGCGGCGCTGTCTCCAGCAGAGGCTCAGTGAAATCGAATTCGCCGTGAAGATGCGGTGTACCCGCGGCTAGACGGAAAGACCCCGTGAACCTTTACTGCAGCTTGACATTGAACTTTGACCTTACTTGTGTAGGATAGGTGGGAGGCTTTGAAAATTGGACGCTAGTCCCAGTGGAGCCATCCTTGAAATACCACCCTGGTAATGTTGAGGTTCTAACTCTGCCCCGTAATCCGGGACGAGGACCATGTCTGGTGGGTAGTTTGACTGGGGCGGTCTCCTCCTAAAGAGTAACGGAGGAGTACGAAGGTGCGCTCAGCGTGGTCGGAAATCACGCGTAGAGTATAAAGGCAAAAGCGCGCTTAACTGCGAGACCCACAAGTCGAGCAGGTACGAAAGTAGGTCTTAGTGATCCGGTGGTTCTGTATGGAAGGGCCATCGCTCAACGGATAAAAGGTACTCTGGGGATAACAGGCTGATACCGCCCAAGAGTTCATATCGACGGCGGTGTTTGGCACCTCGATGTCGGCTCATCTCATCCTGGGGCTGAAGCAGGTCCCAAGGGTATGGCTGTTCGCCATTTAAAGAGGTACGCGAGCTGGGTTTAGAACGTCGTGAGACAGTTCGGTCCCTATCTACCGTGGGCGCTGGAAATTTGAGAGGATCTGCTCCTAGTACGAGAGGACCAGAGTGGACGAACCTCTGGTGTACCGGTTGTGACGCCAGTCGCATCGCCGGGTAGCTATGTTCGGAAGGGATAACCGCTGAAAGCATCTAAGCGGGAAGCCTACCTCAAGATAAGATTTCCCCGAGGCTTTATGCCTCCTAAAGAGCCGTTGAAGACTACGACGTTGATAGGTTGGATGTGGAAGCATAGCGATATGTGAAGCTGACCAATACTAATTGCTCGTGAGGCTTGACTATACAACACCCAAACAGTTGGGGTTGTATGCTCAATCGATTCAAATCCAATCAGTCAATTCAGACTGATCTTGATTTAGTTAACGCTAAACAATAAAATTCAGACCCAATACAGCCCAATCTGTTACAGATTCGGAAAACGCAGTGCATCACCATCGTGAATAAGACCAATGCAAGTCTCCGTAAACAGTTGTGCTGGCGACCATAGCAAGAGTGAACCACCTGATCCCTTACCGAACTCAGAAGTGAAACCTCTTCGCGCTGATGGTAGTGTGGGGTTACCCATGTGAGAGTAAGTCATCGCCAGCTCATTATTCTAAACACCCTCAACTAGCGTTGGGGGTGTTTTTTTATGCAAGAGAGAAAATAAAGTTAGAAAAACAATAATAAATTGAATAGAACTTCTGATTAAAATCTTTATGTCTTTTGATAAATCTGTGCTATACCTAATAAAACGGCATAGAAATTGCTTATTATAACTTATTGGATTAAGTTATTGAAAAATCAATTATTTTAAAAGAGTGGTAAGATATGAAGTTATCGGTTGGACTTAAAGTTGCAAACTCCTTGTCACTGACACCGCAGTTACAACAAGCCATTCGTTTGCTTCAACTTTCAAGCTTGGAGTTAGAACAAGAAGTTCAAATTCAATTGGATAGTAATCCTTTATTAGAAAAAGTAGAAGAGCAAAGCAGTATTGAAAGCTTATCAACACTCGAAGACCAAGAGCGAGATCAGAAAGATTTAACAAAAGAATTAAATGCAGATCATTTGCCAAATGATTTACCTGTCGATACAGACTGGGATGATGTGTATACCCACTTACCGACCAGTTTAGGGGCGGCAGAATATGAAGAGCGAGAGGATAATCGTCAAGGCCACTTGGGGCTAAAAGAACACATGCATACGCAAATCAATTTGTTGCATTTTTCGCAAGTTGAACAGCTAATTGCATATTGTATTGTTGATGCTTTGGATGACAATGGATTTTTAGATTGTGAAGTATCGGAAATTACCACATCTGTGCAGCATCTATTGGCTTCCATGGATTACGAAGATGAAGTGGAAGATGACGAAGTTTTAGTGGTGCTGAAACATATCCAGCGTTTAGATCCAATTGGGATTGGTTCACGGAATTTGGCTGAGTGTTTATCTATTCAACTCGAAAGTTTGGCTATAGATGTGCCTTACCGTCAGGAAGCGCTACAGTTAATGCAACATTATGAGCTTTTAATCTCTAATGATTTGCCAAAACTATTGAAGCAAACAGGTTTGAACGCTACGCAGTTACAACATGCCGTGGCATTGTTGAAAACATTACAAGCGCATCCTGGTACTGCATTTGAAGATCAGGATTCAGACTACCAAATTCCAGATGTGGTGGTTAGTAAAAAACAGGATCATTGGCATGTGCAACTCAATCCTGATGTTGTGCCTAAGCTTAGAATTAATTCGTTTTATGCCAATATGATTAAACGCGCAGATCAAAGTGAAGATAATCAATATTTGCGTAATCAAATGCTAGATGCGAAAAACTTTATTAAAAGTGTTGATGAACGTCATAAAACCTTATTAAAGGTAGCGACTTGTATTGTGCAGCATCAACGTGAGTTTTTTGAAATCGGCGCAGAAGGCATGAAGCCTTTAATTTTACGTGACGTAGCTGATGAAGTTGAATTACATGAATCGACCGTTTCACGGGTAACGACCAATAAATATATGTTAACTCCACGTGGTTTATTTGAATTGAAATATTTCTTTTCAAGTCATGTTGGAACAAGTTCAGGTGGAGAAGCATCCTCAACTGCGATTCGCGCGAAGATTAAAAAGTTAATTGCAGATGAAAATCCACGTAAACCTTTGTCAGACAACACAATTGCAAACCTTCTTAAGGAAGAAGGAATTGATGTAGCACGCCGAACAGTTGCGAAATATCGTGAGTCATTAAATATTCCGTCATCTTCTGAACGAAAAGTCTTGATCTAATTTTTAAAATCGGTCTATTCTAAGGATTCATTATGACCAAATAATGAATCTTTTTTGAAGGAATAGTTAGACATGATTTAAAGTGACCGCTACAGTGATCTGTTATTTGGCAATCAATCATGTGAACTATGCCTTCCTAATCCTAATGAAGGTGAGGGATAGAATTATGCAAATAACAATTCGTGGACATCACTTAGCTATCACCCCTGCAATTGAAGAAAATATTCGACTTAAATTTGCACAAATGACCAAACATCTGGATCAGGTCAATAGTATGCAGGTGAAATTAAGTAAAGATCATCAAATCGATAAACATTCTAAAAAAGGTAGCGCCAATCATATTGCAGAAGCGATTATTCGTTTACCTGGAACGGAGCTTTTTGCGCAGGCTAGTGCAGATGATATGTATACTTCAATTAAGATGATGACAGAAAAATTAAAACGTCAGTTAGAGAAACATCGGAAGATGCAGTTGGATTATCAGCCTTTAGCCATCTAGTTAAAATGTGATTTAAAAAGAGGTTTTGGATAAACCTCTTTTTTTATTGCGATAATGTATAGGATTAATGAATTATTTTTTCTATTTATAGTAAAATGACAGGTTTTTACACCGTTGGTCCTATAAGAGGTCTTTGTGATGAATAGTGAACAGCTCACTGAAATTTTAAAAGCTGCTTTTCCAGAGGCTGAAGTTGCTGTAAGTGGGCAAGGCGGCAAGTTTGATCTTCGTATTGTAGATAATCAGTTTGAAGGTAAGCGTCCTGTTGCTCGTCAACAAGCAGTGTATGCACCATTGAATAGCTATATTGCCAGCGGTGAAGTTCATGCGGTTACAATTCGTGCAATGACACAAGAAGAATGGCGTAAAGCAAGCTTATTTGGAGCTTAATAATTTAATGGATAAATTTTTAATTCAGGGCGGTAATAAGCTCGAAGGTGAAGTGCGTATTTCTGGTGCAAAAAATGCAGCCTTGCCACTTCTTGCTGCAATGATTCTTGCAGAAACGCCAATTACATTGAAAAATGTTCCAAATTTAAAAGATGTAAATACCTTGGTGAAGTTGATCGCAGGCTTGGGCATTAAAATGTCTTATGAAGGCGATACAGTCATTGCAGATACCTCAACGTTGGACAACCAATTTGCACCTTATGAATTGGTAAAAACCATGCGTGCCTCTATTTTGGTGCTTGGCCCATTGGTTGCGCGCTATGGTAGTGCAAAAGTATCTTTGCCAGGTGGTTGTGCAATTGGTTCACGTCCTGTCGATCAGCATCTTAAAGCACTTGAAGCTTTAGGCGCAGAAATTGAAGTTGAAAATGGCTATGTGAATGCCAAAGTTAATGGTCGCCTTAAAGGTGGCGAAGTGGTCTTTGATATGGTCACTGTTGGCGGAACAGAAAACATTCTCATGGCTGCGGTATTGGCAGATGGTGTTACCACTATTCGTAATGCTGCACGTGAACCTGAAATTACCGACCTTGCGCAAATGCTCATCAAAATGGGCGCTAAAATTGAAGGTTTAGACACCGATACTTTAGTGGTTACAGGTGTTGAACACTTGCATGGTTGTGAGTATTCAGTAGTTGCTGACCGTATCGAAACAGGTTCTTATTTGGCTGCAGCTGCAATTACGGGCGGTAAAATCAGAACCACACATACCGATCCTGCCTTGCTAGAATCTGTGTTAGATAAGTTTGAAGAAATGGGTGCGGAAGTCACACGTGGCGATGACTGGATTGAACTGGACATGATGGGCAAGCGCCCTAAAGCCGTGAGTTTCAGAACTTTACCACATCCTGAATTTCCAACAGACATGCAAGCACAGTTAATGGCGGTGAATGCGATTGGACGCGGTTTTGCTACCATTTCGGAAACTATTTTTGAAAACCGTTTTATGCATGTCCCTGAGTTGTCACGTATGGGTGCCAATATTCAGGTAGAAGGCAATGATGCGGTGGTGACAGGCGTAGAAAAACTTTCTGCTGCACCTGTTATGGCAACTGATTTACGTGCCTCATTCTCGTTGGTGTTAGCAGCATTGGCGGCAGAAGGCGAAACATTGATTGACCGTATTTATCATATTGATCGCGGTTATGAAAATGTAGAACAAAAGTTACAAGGTTTAGGCGCCCAAATTAAGCGAGTAAATTGATGAATGACATGAGAAACGATGATCCAAATTTTGACGTCATGGGCAATTTTGATCATGGTTTAACTTTGGCATTAAGTAAGGGGCGAATTTTAAAAGAAACTTTGCCTTTATTAGAAACTGCGGGAATTAATTTACTGGAAGATCCAGATAAATCACGTAAGTTGATTTTCCCAACCACACATAAACAAGTGCGTATTTTAATTTTACGTGCCTCTGATGTACCAACTTATGTTGAAAATGGTGCGGCAGATATTGGGGTTGCGGGTAAAGACGTGCTGATGGAGCATGGCGCTCAAAATGTATATGAGCCGCTGGATCTGAAAATTGCCAATTGTAAATTAATGACTGCGGGCAAAGTTGGTATGCAGCGTCCAAAAGGTCGTTTAAAAATTGCCACTAAATATGTGAATTTGACCCGTCAATATTATGCCAGCTTAGGTGAGCAGGTTGATGTCATTAAACTCTATGGCTCAATGGAATTAGCACCATTGGTCGGTTTGGGTGATTACATTGTCGATGTGGTTGATACAGGTAATACTTTACGTGCCAACGGTTTAGAGCCGCTAGAAGAAATCTGTAAAGTATCTTCACGTTTAATTGTCAATAAAGCCAGTTTTAAGCGCAAGCAAGATTTGCTCAATCCAATTTTGGCACAACTTGAAAAAGCTGTGGCAGAACGAGAGTTGGCAAAACAATCTGCTTAACTTTGTATCCATCATCCTGCCTTCTCAAAAAACCGTCATTCAATGGCGGTTTTTTATGTTCGTGCATGATTCTGTTCTTGAATGATTTCGAACGTGAATTTCCATCAAAACATACTGCTTTCGCCATGTATAGATTCCCACAAAGCCCTAGAAACAAGGTAAACTAAACTTTTCTATCAAACCTTGTGGGTAAATTGATGCGACGTTTATCGACTCAAGATCAAAGCTTTAAACAAGCCTTTGCAGACTTGTTGGCTTTTGAAACTGTCAGTGATCCTGAACTTTTAAAAACTGTAGATCAAATTATTGCTGATGTGCGTCAGCACGGTGATGCTCAGGTTCTTAAACTCACTCAACAGTTCGATCGACATCCAGCGCATCAATTTTCAGAACTTGAGTTAAGTCAGGAACAACTGAAAGCCGCATTTGATGCTTTAGATAACGAAGTTCGTGAAGCTTTGGAATTGGCTGCTGTACGTATTCGTGAATTTCACCAAGCGCAAAAGCAGGATGGCTGGACTTATGTTGATGCTTTGGGCAACACGCTTGGGCAAAAAGTTACGCCATTAGACCGTGTTGGTATTTATGTACCAGGTGGTTTGGCATCTTATCCATCTTCTGTGCTCATGAATGCTGTGCCTGCGCATGTTGCTGGTGTACCTGAAATTATTATGGTGGTACCTGCACCGAATGGTGAACTCAATCCATTGGTTTTGGCGGCTGCATATTTAGCAGGGGTGACTCGTGTATTTACCATTGGCGGAGCGCAAGCTGTTGCTGCATTGGCTTATGGTACAGAAACCATCCCATCGGTAGATAAAATTACGGGGCCAGGTAACCGCTTTGTGGCGGCTGCAAAACGTGCTGTATTTGGTCAGGTTGGCATTGATATGATTGCTGGGCCATCCGAAATTTTGGTTTATGCCGAAGGTGAAAATAATCCTGAATGGTTGGCGATGGATTTACTTTCCCAAGCCGAGCACGACACGGTTGCACAATCTATTTTTATTACACCAGATGCGCAATTGCTGAATCAGGTTGAACAAGCGATTGAACAGCACTTGGCGAATTTGCCTAAAGCTGAAATTGCCCGCACTTCTATTGCAAATCGTGGTGCATTGATCTTAGTCAAAGATCGTCAAGAGGCGATTGAATTGATCAACCAAGTTGCGCCCGAACACTTGGAGTTGTGTATGGATGATCCACAAGTGATGGCAGAAGAAATTCGTCATGCGGGTGCGATCTTTATGGGGCGCTATACACCAGAAGCTATTGGTGATTATTGTGCAGGGCCAAACCACGTATTACCAACGTCGGGTACAGCACGTTTTTCATCGCCATTGGGTGTTTACGATTTCCAAAAACGCTCAAGTCTGATTATGTGTTCAGCTGAGGGCGTGAAAAGTTTGGCGAAAACCGCTGATATTTTAGCGCAGCAGGAAAATCTGGATGCGCATGCACGATCAGCACGTTATCGTTATCAATCATAAATAGCATTACAACCTCTCCCTGACCCTCTCCTAAAAAGAGAGGGGAATTTAAACCACACAAATTTTGTGTCTTTAGTAATGAAAATTCCTCTCCCTTTGGGAGAGGTTAGGAGAGGGTTTAAAGAGAATACAAAATGAATATCACAGCAGAACAAATGCGTTTTTGGAGCCCTGAGGTACGTGAGCTAGAGCCTTATGTACCGGGTGAGCAGCCAAAAATTCAAAATTTATTAAAATTGAATACCAATGAAAACCCGTATCCACCTTCGCCTAAAGTGGTGGAAGCGGTGCAAAAGGTTTTAGAAAACTCGGCAGATGCACTGCGTTTATATCCAGATCCAGATGCGTCTGAGCTTAAGCAAGCCATTGCGAAACAGCAAAATGTAGCTGTTGGAAATGTCTTTGTTGGCAATGGTTCAGATGAAGTCCTTGCACATATTTTTAAGGCTTTTTTTGTTCAGGAACAGCCATTACTGTATCCGGATATCACCTATAGTTTTTACCCTGTATATAGTCAATTTTTTGGGGTAAAAACTAAAATTTTGCCTTTAAATGATGATTTTGAAATTGTGGTTGATGATTATAAGCAAGCCAATGGCGGCATCATCATCGCCAATCCGAATGCACCGACCAGTATTGCTTTGGGTTTAAGTGCGATTGAAGAAATTTTACAGGCCAATCCAAATTCAGTGGTGGTGATTGATGAGGCTTATGTCGATTTTGGTGCAGAGTCTGCAGTAAAATTGGTAGAAAAGTACGATAATCTTGTGGTGTGTCAAACCACATCTAAATCACGTTCTTTGGCAGGTTTACGTGTTGGTTTTGCGATTGCGCAACCGCATTTAATTGCCGCACTGGAAGCCGTGAAAAATAGTTTTAACTCCTATCCAATGGATCGTTTTGCGATTGCAGCAGCGGTGGCATCTTTTCAAGATCAGGCGTATTTTGAAGCACAATGCCAAAAAGTTATTGCAAGCCGTGAGAAATTGGTGACGGATTTAACGAGCTTGGGCTTTAAGATATTGCCATCACACGCCAACTTTATTTTTGCATCACATCCTCAACAGGATGCGGGTGAATTAGCTGCAGCATTACGTGAACGCGGTATTATTGTGCGTTATTTTAATAAACCACGCATCAATCAATATTTGCGCATTACTATTGGTACAGATGATCAAAATCAACGCTTAGTAGATACTTTAAAATACGATATTTTGGCTTAATTGTTAAAATATCGTAGAGGCGGGTGAAGCATTGAATTCACTCGCTTTTTTTGTTTTTGCGACATGCTATTGCGCAGGTTTGTACCAGCGGTTCAATAAGTCCAACATCGCTGAAACCTTGTCAAAACATTCTTGATATTCTGCTTCACAAACAGATGCAATCGTGACGCCACCACCAGCCCATAATGAAACATCTTGCTGATATTTCTGAATAGAACGGATCAGGATATTCCAAGAACCCGTTCCATCGGCATCAAAATAACCCATAGAGCCGCAATAGGCGCCACGTGCTGCACCTTCGAGTTCATCTATAATTTGCATGGCACGAATTTTCGGTGCGCCTGTAATTGACCCACCTGGCAAGGCAGACATCAACACATCAAAAGGATTCATCTCGGCTTTTAGTGTTGCGGTCACTTCACTGACCATGTGATGCACTTGGTTAAAAGACTCAATATTGAATAACTTTGGCGTTTTGACGCTGCCAGTTTCGGCATAAACACTTAAATCATTACGTAATAAATCCACAATCATCACATTTTCAGCCTGATCTTTTTTAGATTCACTTAATTGTTGTTTCGATTGTCGGTCTAATTCAGGATCGCCATAACGTGGCATCGTGCCCTTAATGGGTTTTGTGGTAATTTTTCGATTTTCCTCAAAATCGATAAAGAGTTCGGGCGAACAACTTAAAATTTCAAAATCACCAATACGTAAATAACCTGCATAAGGTGCATTGGTCAGTTGCCAAAACTGAGCTGCAGTCTCTAAAAGTTGACCTTGAGCCTCAGCGCTAAACTCTTGCGTAAGATTAATTTGATAACAATCTCCTGCCACTATATAGTCTTGAACATGTTGAAAGGCGCGTTGGTAATCTGTGAAATTCCAGCGGGCTTGACACTTTTGGCTTAATTGGAACTGTTCAATTATGGTTGATTGAGTATATAAATTTAAAATAAAATCAAAGATTTGAGTAGCAGCATCGTCTGAACTATAAAAATACCAGCCATCAGTTTCTTGCTGTAAATAGCTTTTAAATTGACCTAAAAAAATACTTGGCTGGGGACGAGACTGCATATTGATGTGTTGCTGTGCTGCTGCATCATACGAAACAAACCCCATTACACTGCAAAATGGGGCGGTGTCAGCATCTTCTAAAGCACCGAGATGAGCTGTTAAATCTAATTGAGTTGGACTTAATTCATATTGATCCAATGCCGTTTTTTGAAAGTAAAAATGTTGATGGTTTTGCTGCACACAATAGCGTTCAGCCAAAAAAGCAATACGTGCCTTTCCATTATTTTGCAAATAAATACAATGTGAAAGTGCTGCCAAAGCTTGCAAAATTCTTGCAGCCTCATATTCAGGTTCACAGAATAATTTTTTAAAATGAGTAGGATAGGACATAAAGCGTAAACAGCTGAGAGATTTTAAAAGGCTATTTTACATGATTGCAGCAGATAAAAAGCAAATAACCGTTTGTCGGTAAGATGTGGATTGCGACCAACAGCAGTTGAACAAAAAATAACTCAGATATACCTTTGTATGTGCAAACCGGCTACTCAAGGAATGTGTGTTAGTGTTGTCCTCATCAAATAAAAAAACAATTACTAGCACTGAGTGGTAAAACCAAAAAAATAATACTCTCGGGAGAGTAACAAGATGAAAAAATTTACTAAACTTGCTTTGGTATCATCAATTGCGTTAACGACAAATGCAATGGCAATGCAGGCAATGGACGATACTGCATTAAGCGCAACTACTGGTCAAGATGGTTTAAGCATCGGGATTGGTATTTCTAAAATCGAAATCGAAAAACTTTTAATCCATGATAATGATGGTTTGGCTGCAAAAGGTGCTGCTGGTGATGCTGGTTTTGGTGGGACTGGTAATGCTGGTGCAATTGTTATCAAAGGCAATGGTGTTGATGGTAACGCTAACAAAACACATGGTATCGTGATTGGTGCAAACTATGATGATAATGGTGCTTACTTATTAACTTCGCGTAACTTAGCAGACTTGGTCATTGATACAGATGCAGGTTCTACTGCTGCAGGTGGAGCATTTATTAACGTTGCAGCTCAAGTATCTGGCTTAGATATCAAGATTGGTGAAATTGGCGTATCTGCATCAAATACAATTGACCCTAATGCAACCAATATTCGTCGTGGCCATAGTGATTCCAACTACAACGCAATTTTATCTGGTTTAGAAATCAAAACAGGTAAAATGGATGCCAATATCCAATTGGGTGCTGCCCCACAAGGCGCAATGGTTAAGTTGAATACGACGATGGTCGGCGGTTTAGAAATTAAGAACTTGGGCATTTTAGACAATTCAACCAAAGAGAAAGCTGTTGGTGCTGTAGGTACTACAGCGATTACAACAAAAGAGGCGGGTGAAATCTTTATTGAAAGCATTAAAATTGCAGATGCAGATAGTAAAGATTTGACCCTAAATCAAGATATCCAAGTATTTAATGATGCTTATGTTGGCGGTGGTACTACTCTTGGTAAGGCGGCGCATATTCGCATTGTAAGCAATGACACTGGTGCCAAAGACCAATATATTAAAGGTATTCATTTAGGTAGTCGTACTGCTGCTTCTATTGGTGATATGGAAGTTCAAGGACTTCAAACTTACTACAGTACTTCTCAGGGTAGCTACACTAAGGGTGCTGTTATCACCATTTCAGGTCACTAATTTAAAAACTGAAAAAGCGCGTGAATTCACGCGCTTTTTTTTACAAATAAACTCATGAGTTCGCAAAAAAATATAGAAAGACCTTTTTTTTTTCTTTAAAACGAGTATCTTTCTAAATACAAGGAAGTAGAGTGAAAGCTCTAAAAATAAAAATATTAGGCAGGTATTGCCGAGAACTAAAAAGTAAAAATATATGTTAGAGATCGCTTTAGGCTCGGCATTGATCTATTACGCTGCCACACAAGCCTTTGATTTAAAAGAACAGCATCCTGAAACTGTGCGTTACACAGAAACTTTGGATTCTAGAAATAATTCCTTTACCCGTATGCACAGAGAGCCTGTGCAAATTAAACCTGCTTTAGAAGATCAATTTCGCGGAATTGTGCGCCAAGCCTATGACTACAGTTGTGGTTCTGCAGCTTTAACAACCTTGCTGAATGGTTATGTAGGAACACAATTAAACGAGCAACAAACCATGAGTGGCTTGCTGCGTTATGGAGAATACGACCGAATTATTGAACGTCGTAGTTTTTCGCTATTGGATATGAAGCGCTTTGTCGCAGCTTTGGGCATGGAAAGTGGTGGATATCGCGGGGAGTTTTCGGATTTAGTTAAACAAGGACAGCCTGCAATTGTGCCGATTTCCTATGCAGGTTTTAAACATTTTGTGGTGTATAAAGCCTATAAAAATGGGCGGGTTTATGTGGCTGACCCAGCTTTGGGCAATATTAGTTTTGATGAAGAACGATTTAAGGACGTTTGGGAAAATAACACCCTGTTCTTAATTAATGTAGCACCTCAGCATCGACAAAATATGTTGGCATTACATGAAAAAGATTTACGTCATGTGGAAGATGCAACAGTGAATCGTTATGCCTTTGTTGATATTCAATATCCACAATTTGCGATGGAAAAAATAGCTGATAAAGCATCGACGATACGACTAGAACGTAATGTAAATAAAGATTCTGATAATTATGGACAGTACGAGCATCGTTTTTTAAGACTCTACTATAAAAACAAGTAATTAGTTGTTCACGAAATACAAAAATAAAAATGGAAGGGGTAAATCATGGATCGTAAATGGATGAATAAAACCTTATTGGCACTCAGTATTCAAATGGTATTTGGGGTGGCTTATGCCGCAGAGGAGCCGCAATTAGGGGAATATGAAACCACAACTGAACAGGCAGAAGTATCAGATACAGCAGCATCCACTGCAGATACAAGTGCTGAAACAAATAGTGCGGTTGTCGCTGCAAATGGTGCACAAGCAGCATCATCTGCTTTGCAACAGCAAGAGGGCGACGCAACCAAAGAGGCGAATTTAGAGGAAGTGTTTACCTCGAATGAGCGTCAATATTCCCTTATGAGACAAGGTGAAATTTCATCTTATTATGATATTGATTATACCTATCATCGTGATACGCAGCTCGACCTTGAAATGGCTCAAGGTCAGTTGTATCAGCTTCGTGTGCAAGAAAATGCGTCCCACGCATTAACTAACACCTTCACCGCACAATATGGTTTGCGTGACAATTTAACTTTATCTGCTTCTGTACCATTGGTTGCAAAGTCAGACTTGTTAAAAGATGCCACGGCAGCAGGCTTGGGGGATATTTCTTTAGGTGCACGTTGGGAGCCATTCCCATTAAAAGCGGGGCGTTTACCTTTAATTTTATTCGCAAATTTATCGACCAAAACGGGGGATAGTCCTTACGAGATTAATCCTGTTAAAGATTTATCAACAGGTAAGGGTTACTACTCTGCAGGCATCGGTGCAAGTACGCGTAAGTATATTGACCCAGTTGTATTGTTTGCTTCTGCTTCAGCCAACTATGGTTTTAAAGAAAGCGGTCTCAATCAAATTCGCGGTAGCCGTATTATTGAAGAGTTTGAGCCAGGTATTAGTGGTGGTTTTGCTTTTGGTTTTGCTTATTCGTTTAACTACGATGTGTCGATGACCATGTCCTATCAGCAAAGCTTTAATACAGGTTCGGAGTTTACTTATCATACGGGTGAAAGCTATTCACCTGCAGACCAGACCAGTTCGACTTTGGCTATTTCATTAGGCGTTCGCGTTTCACCTGAAACCATTGTGAATGGTACGGTAGGAATCGGTCTGACCGAAGACGCGCCAGACGTATCACTTGGTTTGTCATTCCCACTGGATATTCTCGGTTTCGGTAAAAAAATTCGCTAAGAGGCTAGTCGCATGAAAATGATACGACTTCGCCCGTTAGTGACTGCAATTATACTGTCGGGCTGTTCAGGGGCTGCTTTTGCGCAGCTTGGACAAAACTTATCTGTCGATATTCGTTCTTTGACTATGGGGAATGCGGTCACTGCAGATCCTCCTGGTATTAGTGCGATTCACTTTAACCCTGCTGCACTGACCAAGATTGAAGGTTTGCAAACAGATGTGCAAGGGGTGTTGGCACATTTTGATGTACAGCGTGAGCTTTCTGTTCCAGCAGGTTATGACGTATTTGGTTATTCTGATGACCCTGTGGTGTGTAACGATGGGCCAGAAATTTTGGCCGATTTTTGTACCGATTTTAAAGGTACAGTACAAGCCGATGTCGAATATCCAACGTTGTATGTCCCGATTCTGAAAAAATTTGTCGATTTAGGTAAGGGTATGCCACTGGCAGCGCCAACCAACGGTATTGCCTATAATCCACCTGGTTCCAAAGTAACCTTTGCCACCGCATTATATGCACCGCTGATTGCAGGCTTTGGTGCCGAAAATGGTAACCCTGGTAACTTTATGGGACAACAGGTTGCCTTAGAACGTATCACCTATCTTTCTCCATCTATTGCCTATCAAGTCAATGATGAATTGTCAGTCGGTGCGTCAATTGGGATGTCTTACCAAGCTATCGCCATGAATACCGATTTGCGCTTCCCGAATGAACTAATCGGGATGTTGCGTATGGTGGATGAGGTCGTCTGTACCCCATTTAAAGAAAATTCAGACATCATTACCGATATTTTGTTGCTCGGGATTTGTAATGCCGAAGAAGGCATGAATCCATTTTCCCGTTTTGGGCAAATGCAACTGGCGGTTGAGCAAAGTTTAAGCCCGAGTTATAACTTGGGTATTTTGTGGGAACCGACAGAAGATTTTAGCTTTGGTATGGTGTATCAGAGTGCAGCTAAAATGCGCTTAAAGGGCAAATATCATATTGATAACTCGAAAGCACCGCGTGAGTTAATTAATGGTTTGATGTCTTCACCAACAGGTCAGATTTTGGCGGCAATTTTAGGTTTCCCAAGTTATATTCCAGCCAGTGAGTCTGGTTTGGTTTCTATGGATTTTGAATATCCTGCGCACTTTCAAGCGGGGATAAAATATAAAGTCATGCCTGATTTACAAGTCAATTTTGATGTGGGCTGGACTGACTATAAAGCATGGGATAAATTCAAATTCGAGTTTGACCGTCAAATCTCGGCATTAAAAATTGCAAAATTGCTTTCGGAGCATGTGTCTGATGACAGTTTAGCTTTGCCATTAGAGTTTAAGTCACCGTGGAACTGGGGTGTTGGCATCGAATATTCAGCCACAGACCGTTTAAAACTGCGTGCGGGTTATGAACCACGTGGTAGTGCGATTCCTGACAATAAACGTAACACTATGGTACCAATTAATAATGCACGTTTATTCGGTCTGGGTGTGGGATATCGTTTTGATGCAGATACAGACCTTGATTTATCCATCGGCTTTTTACAAAGTAAGGATAAAATTCCAGCCAATACCAGTAGCTTAGCCAATAAGGAAGGTGTGAATAACCTGCTGTTAAACCCTTATGCGGGTTTGAATGTGAAAACGGATACAAAAATTACAATTCTTGGATTGAGTTATAGAACACGATGGTAAGTTCAGTACGGAAAATAAAACGGACTTTATTTTCAAAGTCGATACTCACACTGATTTTCAGTATGGGATCGGTGTGTTACGCGAATCAGTTTTACACCATTATTGGACCAGATGGTCGTCCAATTGTGGTGCAGCGTAATGCTGCAGAAAAAAAGCAAACGATACAGGCGTTGGAAACCGCACAACAGCAAAAGCAAGTCCAACAAAAGCAACTACAAGAAAACCAACAACAAGACCAGTTTAAGCAAGACAAGGTGCATCAAGTACAGCAGATAACTGCTCAAACATCCGTTCAGGTATCTAAAAATATTTCTGTCCAGGCGAGCAAGCAACTGAATTTGTCTAAGCCGAATATCTCAGAACAATCCGCTATGTCACAAAATCAGGCTAGTCAAAGCAAAGAGAACTCATCATTGCGTGCATCACACACTGAGCCAAATGCAGTGCAGCAAGATATTTCCAGTGCGGAATCTGTTCATCAAACAGGATTGGCAAAAGAAGCAGCGATCAACAAAGTCGCGGTCAAACAATCTGTGCTAGAGGGTTTACAACAGCTTCCTCAGCAATTTGCGATTGATCCATCCACAGTGTCTGTTTCTAAAAAAACACCAGATCAAGCATCGCATGCATCTGCCCAACAAACGGGTTTTATGGAGATGGCGGGAGAACAGTATGTTAAAAGTGAGTATTTGGAAGATCAGGAGTTTAATTTAGAAGGAAAAAAACGCTTTTATAGTATGCCAGAAGGCATAATTGACACAAAAAATGGCGGTGGTGCTCGTATGCAAGTGGTCGAACGTGAACGTGGTGTAAGCCGTTCCATTCTCAATAAATTATTTAAAAAGCAATCGGTTGCTGAACCTCAAGCCATTGTTTTGGCTGCAGACTATTATCGTGTTAATCAAGCTGAAGCAATTGAAGGGTTGGGGCAGCAATGTTTTGCTGAAAGCAAAAAAAATAAAGTCAAAACTTTAAAAGCACAACAAGATTTAAATTTGTGGCCTAGAGCTCCCTTAACCGAAAAATTTGATTATGAATTGGTGAAGTTAGAAGGCAATATTCAAAATATTCAAATCAACTCTTATGCTACGAAGCAAAATCAACCTACCTTTTATTGGCCTTTTGTGGTTTTTCTGGATCAAAAAGGCTGTGTGATTGAAGGTGCTGGTGGTTTTAGAAATCAGGATACTGCAGGCAATGTCTTACAACATGAGGTGATAGAGGGCATGCTGCAACTTCCAAAAAATAGCCACTATGTATTATTAACGCCATTGGCTTCTGCAGTGGATATGGAACATCGCGCGCTCAGTAACCAAGGGCAATTAAAACTCATTGCGATACGCTAACAACAATAAGAGAATTCAGTATGAAAACAAGACATATTTTACCTTTTGCAACGACAGCATTGATGGCGGCCTTGAGTGGTTGTGGTGGAGAAAGTGCCAATATTAATCCAGAGCCTAATGCTGTGGCGTATATCAATGGAAGTTGTGCCAGTACAGCAAAAAACTGCGTGGAATTTGCATTGGATTATCCTGTGGATGGTTTGAATTTTACCTGTAGCAGTGATACCAGTAAAACCTACATCACCATGATTGAGCCGAAAAGTAATGCGGCAACAGGTAAATGTAGTGAAGGAGATAAAGTCCACTTCTTTATTCAGGAAAAGACCAATCAATATATTGATTTAGGGACAGTATCATTGTCTGATATTGGAATGGTCAGTACTGCAGGTGCGGGTTATCCACGTTTAAGTGTGTTAGATATGGCACGTGGATTAACAGGACGCCAAGCAACGAGTTTAAGTAGTAGTGACGAAACGATACAGGTCGCGACTGCAATTGTACGCTTGCTACAAGCACTTTCTGTTGAAGGTGGAGGAACCATTGCAGGTGATATTCAGCCTTTAACGATTACGACACTCAAAAAAGAACAATTGGCAAATATTGCTGAGTCCGTTGAGGTTGGTGACTATCGTTCAGGGGCTTATGCCAGTATTTTACGCCCATGGGTAGATGTGTCACAGGTGTCTCAAGATGATGCTTATCAAGCATTAAACACCTTGGTTTATATGAATAACTCGGCATCTTATCAAGCCAACTATCCAATTTTAGCCAAAGAAGATTCACAATTGCCACAAGGTTTATATGGCTGTAATTTGGCAGACTGTAAATCTACGGTCGCAGATTTGAAACACCTCATTGGGCAGTATCAACTGATCACAGACCGTTCAGGATATACCTTTGGATATGGTATGCAGTGGAAAGGTGCAGTGTCTGCAAACACCACTAACCCAATTTTAACTGTGAGCGGTGAATTGATTCGGAAAGTTCGTCCTGATCGTATGGTGGCAGCAGCACAAACTACATGGGTCAACCCATTGAATAAACGTATTCAGGGGCCATTTCATTTTAGTGTGAATGACAATACGGCTGATGATTTTAAAATTACCCAAGGTAAGGTGTTTAATGATTATTTAATTGCAGGCACGGAAGGTTTTTATAAATTATTGACCAAATCTACAACAGCGAATCCTGCAGATTATGGTCAATGGCAACAAACCATAGGTACCGATCAGTTCAAAGGTTCTTTTGATGCCTATAAATTCTTTTCTGTGAACTTTTTGGATAATCGCGTTTTTAAAACCCAGAAAAATGTACCTTTAGGCAGTCGCTATATTTTCCCAATTTATGCAACCTTGACCTTTAATTTTGATGGCGGAACGACTACAGATAGCATCAAATTAGGTGTTGTTTTAGATGAGGATGGCAATATTCGTACAGATATAGCACCAAATGCCACAGAAACCGATATGTCTGGTCAGTGTGCAGCAATTCGTCAGTCTGGTGCTGAATATGTTGATACAAATGGTGTGCAGCAATACCGTATAGGTGTGTTAGGTGCAACCGATATCGACAATAAAGCAGTCACTTTACGTATGATTTTAGCCAATCCAAAATTTCATAAACTTGATGGCGCAGTCATTGGTTTGAATACCAAAATTGAAGCGGTTGAAGGTGGAAATGGTCAAGTGGTGGGCGGTGCACGTGCCAATATTGGCAATTTAGTTGCAGCCAACTCTACACGTATTACATTGTCTGATTTCAATGGCTCAACAGTGAAGTGGAGCAATATTTATCATGCGCAACTTGCAACTTACGTGGCTCAAAACCCTGCTTTAGCAACTGATGCAGATAAAGCTTTGGTGAAAGCCCAAGGTGGAGCTGTAAGTCTAGATGTTGCTGAGTGTTATAACCCAAATAAAGTGCGTATTTAGCATTAATTTTAGGTGACATAGTGATGAAAATAGCCCACTTTAGAGTGGGCTATTTATTATTCGAATTTTAGCTTGATTCAAATGAACATCATGTGGGGTTTTTAACCCGTATGATCTGTACGTGAACCTAAGGTTTCTAAGTGGGTCGTAAAATGATTGTTTTTTCGATCTGCAAAGTAGTGTTGTAAAGTACGTTCTACACTTGGGAAAGCCAATTCAGACCACGGAATTTCATCTTCACTAAACAAGCGTGATTCGATGGTTTCTTCACCTGCACCAAATTGACCATTCAACAATTGAGCTTTGAACAGCACATAAATTTGCCCAATCCGTGGAATGTTATACATGCAATAAAGTTGTTCGATTTCAATTTCCGCTTCGGCTTCTTCGCGGGTTTCACGGGCAGAACCTTGCTCCATGGTTTCAAACATTTCCATATAGCCTGCGGGTAAAGTCCACAAACCATAGCGTGGTTCAATTGCACGACGACACAACAATACTTTATTTTCCCAAACGACCAATGCACCACAAATGACTTTTGGATTGACATAGTGAATATTGCCACATGCGCTACACACTTGACGTAATTGCTGATCGCCAAGCGGAATTTTCGTTGTTGTTTTTTGTCCACAATTTCCACAAAAGTTCATAGTGATCGTCATTGTTGAAGGGAGTTCTCAGAATAACTGAAAATTTCAACTTTGGCATCCTCTCTATCTATTGCCCACCTATTTCAGCTATGATGAAAACTTAGACAAGGAGAATTATAAGGCATGATTGATCATTCGCTCACGCATCTATTACAGCAACGTTTGCGCTTTTCTAAAACGTTCATGGAAGCGCATGCAGCGGTATTGATTGCCATTACCGACGAGTCTGATCCAAAGGTATTGCTAACCCGCCGTTCTACCTTACTCAATAATCACGCGGGTGAGGTGTCTTTCCCTGGTGGCAAACGCGATCCGCAAGATACCAGTAATATTGTGGTGGCATTGCGTGAAGCGCAGGAAGAAACCGCATTAAATCCATTTGAAGTGCAGTTGATTGGTGACTTGCCAATGCAAAAAGCCCGTAATGGAATGTTGGTTAAGCCTGTGGTGGGGCTGATTCCTCCAAAAGTAGAATTAATTCCACAACCTTCAGAAATTGATCGGATCTTTTTTGCCTCTTTACAGCATTTAATGGAAGCGCCACCAACGCCGTATGAAGTGAGCTTTGCACAACAAAAATTATATTTTCCGAGTATGCAGGTTGAAGATGAAGTGGTTTGGGGTTTAACAGCGCGGATGTTGGTGTCTTTATTTGAATATGGTTTGGATTATCGTAAAGAATGGCCGTTTTTGTTAAATTCACCAACATTTAAGAAATAGAAAAATTTTGATGTGAGGATAGGAAGGAACCATGTTGTATAAATTTAAAGGATATGCGCCTAAAGCCATGCAGCAACCGTGGGATGGTTGGGTGGCGGATAATGCCACGGTCATTGGTCAGGTTGAGTTGGGGCAGAAAGTCAGTATTTGGTTTGGGGCTGTGATACGTGCCGATAACAGTAAAATCAAATTGGGTAATTTTAGCAATGTTCAGGAAAATGCTGTATTGCACACCGATGCAGGCATTGAAATGCAGATTGGTGATTATGTGACTATTGGACATCAGGCGATGTTACATGGTTGTACCGTGGGCGATAACAGTCTGATTGGCATTAATGCAGTGGTACTGAATCATGCGGTGATTGGTAAAAACTGTATTATTGGCGCGAATGCTTTAATTCCTGAAGGGAAAGTGATTCCCGATAATTCTGTGGTGATGGGTTCTCCCGGTAAAGTGGTTAAGATTTTGGATGAGTCTGCAGAAGCACGTTTAAAAATGAGTGCGCTGCACTATGCTGAACATTTTCAGCATTTTGTAAACCTAGAGCCTGCAACACTCTAAAATAGAATTTGCATCGTTTAGTCAAACGCATTTTTTAGCTGTAATTACATAGAAATTTATACTCAGGAATTGCAATCTAAGGGATGTAAATCCTCGCGTGAATTTCAGGAGTGGAGTATCATAACGCCAATTTTTGATATTTACTCCTTGAAGGTTGTGCATGAAATTGCTGGCATTGGAAACTGCCAATGAGCAGTGTTCCGTTTCGATTGTAGATGAAACACAGGAACTCTTTTTTCAATTAGATGCGCGAGCAAAAGCACAAACGCAAACCATCTTACCGATGATTGAGCAAGGCTTTGCTGAAACTCAAATTAGTACGGCTGATCTGACTGCAATTGCCTTTAGCCGTGGCCCGGGTTCTTTTAGCGGTGTGCGAATTAATGCGGCAGTCACGCAAGCTTTGGCGTGGGCGCATGATGTGCCTGTAATTCCTGTATCGACTTTGCAGGCATTGGCGCAGGCGGCTTATCGTCTTGAAGGATTAACTGCGGTTACGGCTGTGTTGGATGCACGCATGAATGAGGTGTATATCGCCAGTTTTGAGCTAGATGCACAAGGGATTATGCAGGCGGTTGATCAGGAACAATTATTGAATTATAGCGATGCTATACAGACGGTACGCTTTCAATTGGTCGGTTCTGGTGCAGGTCTAATTGATCAAGAACAAATACAATACAAAGGCTTAAGTGCAACCGCACAAGATATTGCTACTATTGCACGCGTCTGTGCACAGCAACAGCAATGGGTCAGCGCAGAACAAGCATTGCCTGTCTATTTACGTGACAATGCTTGGAAAAAAATTCCAGAACAAGGCAAGGCATAATTAGGGTTATTTATGGATCTTTTACTGCTGCTCAAAGCGGCAATTATGGGTATTGTAGAAGGGATTACCGAATTTCTACCCATTTCTAGCACAGGACATTTGATTCTCGCTGCAGAGCTGATGGACTTTTGGACCAAAGAAAAAAGTGATGTATTTGTGATTGCCATTCAAATGGGAGCAATTGCAGCGGTCATTTATGAATACTGGACACGTCTATGGGGCGCAGCCACAGGTATGTTTACTGGCGAAGAAAAAGGTCGACGCTTGGGCTTTGGTCTGATCATGGCATCTATTCCAATTATTTTGATTGGATTGGCCTTTGGGCAGACTGTAAAAGAATTACTCTTTAATGATGTTGCCGTGGCGATAGGTTTGATTATTGGTGGCTTTATCATTATGTGGATTGAAAAACATCCACCGCAAGTACGTGCCCATGAGGTTGAAGACCTAACTTATCGAGATGCTATTTGGATTGGTCTAATTCAGGTATTGTCGCTGATTCCGGGGACTTCGCGTTCAGGTGCAACCATCATTGGTGCGATGTTCTTGGGTGTATCGCGAAAAGCAGCAACTGAGTTTTCCTTCTTTTTGGGAATTCCTGTCATTATTGGCGCAGGCTTGCTCGACTTATATCAAAGCTATGATGTATTCCAAACTACTGAAGATTGGACCGTACTCAGCTTCGGGATCATCGTCTCTTTTGTTTCCGCACTTTTGCTGATCCGTGCATTGGTGGCTTATGTGGCGAAACGTGATTTTATGATTTTTGCTTGGTATCGTATTGCTTCAGGTTTAATCATTTTATTGTTCGCATTCACAGGCTGGAAACTATGGTAAGCGAACTTCGCTTATACACCGAAGCCGAGTGGCTCACTCAAGCACAGCATTATTCTGCTGTGCTTTTGTCTAGAGGTGTGCAAACGCGCATTGAAACAGTAGAAAAACTCAATGCGCGTTTTTTGCGTTTGAACCCTGAATTGGCATTGTGTGTAGATGCTGAAGGGTTGTGGTTGTGTGCCAATGGCATGAAAATGCAACCCGATTGGAAAGCTGAAGTTGGGCGATTGAAACGTGCCTCTTTAAAATCGGAAATGATTGCTCGTGCCTGTAATTTGTCGGAAAAACCAAGCCTAATTGATGCTACGGCAGGATTAGGACACGACAGCTTACTCATGGCACACTTGGGTGCTCAGGTCACGTTGTTGGAGCGTCATCCTATTCTTTTTACTTTGTTGGAGGATGCTAAACGCCAAGCCGCAGATGATCCTTTTTTAGCAAGTGTTGTTGCCCGTATCCAGTTGGTTTTTACAGATTCAGCAGATTATTTACGCAACTGTGCGACGCAGGGCAAAGTGGTTGATGTGGTGTATTTAGATCCAATGTTTCCGCAGCGAGATCAACATCAACAGGCGCAGAAAAAGCAGGCGCAAGTCAAAAAACAAATGCAGTTATTACATTTGTTGTTACCTGAAGATGGTGAAATGGATTTGGGTGATCATTTACTGGGTTTGGCACAGCAAATTGCCAAACGTGTTGTGGTGAAGCGTCCACGTTTAGCAGTGTTTTTGGCGGGGCAGGAAACCACACATCAATGGCAGGGTGATGCTTGCCGATTTGATGCTTATTTCCAAGCAAATTTGAACAACGGGTAGATTTCTACCACTAAAGCAGTGGCAAGGCGTTCAATGCTTCTATAATGCGCAAAGATTTGTTATATAGTTAAAATTGACAATTGATAATTACGACGACAAGCATAAACTTGGAGTGTGGAAACGCGAGCTGCGATTAACAGAATCCTATGATTGACTTCAAACCCTCCATTAATTTTTGGCACGATTTTAAAAGCAACCAAGCCGCGGGCGTTTGGTTATTTTTGGGTTCGCGACGCTCTTTACAAATTATTCGACCTTCTATCTTACAACTGATTTTTTGGGGGATTTTAGGCGGTCTTGCCAATACCTTATTCAGTTGGTTGGTCGCAGGAGAAGTGGGGGAATTTAACCCACAGGGTTTGGTCAGTTATGCCTTATGGCCTTTTATTGCTTTAATTGTCGGAATCATTCTTTCTCAGCGTGTCAATAACCCGCGTTTATTGTTAGTACCTGCTTTGTTGTGGTTGGTATTAGATACTCACGTTGCTTTATTGCAAAGCTTGATTCAATACATGGGCATGATGGATGTCTTGCCGTATGTGTTATATGACTATTTACCTACCATTTTTATGGTGCTGTTTGTTTGGCAAAGTTTGGCAGTAGTGTGGGTGTTTTCACGTGAGCTGCATTGGCCGTGGTGGGAACGTGCGCTGATTGTTTTAGCGACCTTATTCACTTTGGTGGTTTGGCAAATGTCAGTGAAAAGTCAGCCCATTTGGAAGGTAGAAGAAGTTCCACCAAGTCTAAGCGAAGCAGCTTTTTATGCACAAAGCCGTGTGCTAAATAAAGCTTTAGACAGTATTCAATATGGGGAATTTGCTCAATCGCATTGGTACTTTTTAGGGGTTGCAGGGGCGAGTTATCAAGACGTATTTATGTCTGAAATTGAACGGATTCGTGAACAGTTTGATACTCGTTTTGGTACTTTTGGGCGTTCGATGGTGTTAATTAATAACCCAATGACCCGCAATGTAATTCCAATTGCTTCACAAACTAGTATTGAATTAGTGCTGCGCCGTATTGGACAACGCATGAACCGTGAAAGTGATGTGCTGTTTTTATATATGACCTCACACGGTTTAAAAGATCATTTTGAAATTGAAAATGCACCACTTGACTTAAATCAGGTCGATCCGAAATGGTTACGCGATACTTTGGATAAATCGGGTATTCGTTGGCGTGTGATCGTCATTTCGGCCTGTTATTCAGGTAGCTTTGTATCTGCTTTGCAAGATGATAATACCTTAGTGATTACTGCTTCGGCGGCAGACCGTGAGTCATTTGGCTGTTCAAACGAAGCTGACTATACTTATTTTGGTCGTGCCTTTTTTGATCAGGCTATGCGTGAGCAAAACTCTTTTGCCAATGCTTTTAATGAAGCCAAAGTGACCGTGGCAAAATGGGAGCAAGCGCAAGGTTTTGAACCTTCAGAGCCACAATGGGCAATTGGTAAAAATATGGAATTGATGTTGCCACAATTAGAGCAGCGTTTGTTTCCTCAAAAAAGTGTTGCAACATCGGCTGAAATTCAATTGAGTGCGCAATCTGTTCAATAAGCCAAAGAGGAGAGGGTGATGGAGTTAATTCAGAACAACCGCTGTTTTGAGGGTGAGCAACGGATTTATCGTTTTCATTCAAATGCTTTACAGACTGAAACTCAGTTTGGCATTTTTTTACCAGAACAAGCTTTGGCGGGGCAGGCGTGTCCTGCGGTATTTTATTTGGCGGGTTTAACGTGTAACGAAGAAACCTTTGCGATTAAAGCACATGCGCAGCACATGGCAGCACAATTGGGATTAATCTTGATTAGTCCAGATACTTCACCACGTGGTGAAGCTGTTGCGAAAGGCGACCATTGGGATATTGGACAGGGTGCAGGTTTCTATATCAATGCGACACAATCACCGTGGGCGGCACATTATCAAATGGAAACTTTTGTCACCGATGAGCTTTATCAATTGGTGCTGCAACAGTTCCCAATTCAGGCACAGCACGTTGGCATCATGGGGCACAGTATGGGCGGTCATGGTGCATTGACCCTCGCGTTTAAATATCCTGAAAAATTTAAGTCAGTGTCTGCTTTTGCTCCGATTTGTGCGCCAAGCCAATGCCCGTGGGGTGAAAAAGCGTTTTCGAATTATTTAGGTACAGATCAGCAAGTATGGTTACAGCACGATGCGACTGCTTTGGTGCAGGCCAAAGGTGCATTGTTCAGTGAAATTTTGATTGATCAGGGATTGAAAGATCAATTCTACAGTCAGCTCAATCCTGCATTATTTCAGCAAGCTTGCGATGCGGTTGGGCAAAAATTGAGTTTGCGGGAACATGCAGGCTATGATCATGGCTATTATTTCATTCAAAGCTTTATAGATCAGCATTTGCAATTTCATGCGGTACAATTGCAAGCGGACTAAGCCAAGTACTCAATTTTACGCATTGATTTTTAAACTTTTCTAGGCAAGTTGTTCACTTTTTATTAGAATGTTGAAGACTTGCTTTTTTACCATTTGGAAACATTGCTCATTTGGGTTTGAGTGTCTGGGTAAAATAACGACCGCACAATAAAATAAATAAGGCATCACATGCACAATTCAGAATGGGATTCACCACAACAAGCAACGCCATCTTCCCCGTTTTTTCCAGTGGAACCGACAACGCCACCCGCACGGAATCCATTACTTGGACGGATTCATCATTTTCAGTTTCATGGTAGCGCCTCAGAGTATTTTGGTATTTGGATTGTCAATATTTTGTTGATGATCGTGACCTTTGGGCTGTATGCACCGTGGGCAAAAGTACGTCGTTTGCGCTACTTTTATGGCAATACCGAATTAATCAAACGTCGTTTTGATTTCACGGGCATCCCACATAAAATTTTATTGGGACGTTTAATTGCTATTGGAATTTATGTTGCGATCTCGGTGATTTCCAATTATTCAGTCAAAGCAATGGTCATTGGCGTGGTGGCTTTATATTTGGCTGTGCCGTGGTTGATTCGAGCAACCATTCGTTTTAAGGCGCGAAATAGTAAATTTGGCAATGCCCGTTTTTATTTTTCAGGCAGTAACAAAGAAGCCTATTGGGTATTTCTAAAATGTATCGTAATTAATTTGTTTACTTTGGGCTTATTTTTTCCTGTGTTGGTGTGGATGTATAAGCGTTATTGCCTAGACCATTTATATGCAGGACAGCTTAAATTTAAACTAAAAGCAGACTGGCCAGCATATATGCGCGCAATGTATATGCCTATTTTTTTGTTCTTTGGCATTTTGCTTGCTGTCGGGATAATGTTGGCTTTGGCAGGACAGTTGAGTCGTAATCCTGCGCAGTTGGTTTGGTTATTTTTAGCGGTTTATCTGTTGGGGATATTTTTAATTTGGCCACTAATGTCGGTGCGAATTTTTATCACCACATGGAACAATACCAGTATCAGTCGTAGTGAATTTCAGACCGATTGCGGACAGTGGCACTATACTTGGATTGTGGTGACCAATTGGATTGTGAAAGTTCTGAGTTTGGGTTTAATGACCCCATGGGCAGCCATTCGTTTATATCGTTATCAGGTTGAGTCTTTGAGTCTACATTTAAAAAATGATCCAGATTTGATGATCAATAAACTGCAGGCTGAATATAGCGCACTTGCAGAAGAAATCAGTGATATTTTTGATATTGATGTATCGCTGTAAACTAGGAGAGGAATATGGCGGCACAGGTCGTGGATGTAGTGTTTTATGATGGTGTAGTGTCTAAACCATGGGCTGCCAAAATCTCTCCTGTAGATGCTCAGTCGGTACTCATCCGCTACGGTGAAAATTTACAGCAACAACGACACTATCATTATCAAGACATGATGTTGGTGGGCGCACTGGGTAAAATTCAACCTGTCATTGAACTTAAAGACGATGCACGTATTGAATTTTCCCAAGCCTTGCCTGAATGGTTTCAACTGCGAAATAAACAGGTGCAGCATTCTATTTGGAAATTGGAACGTACGCCAAGTCTGATTGTATTTAGTCTGGTTTTTGTGTTGTTGCTGGTATTTGCCACAGTGCAATGGGGCATCCCAAGTGCATCCAAATATGTTGCCTTTCAATTGCCTGCGAATACCTTAAAGCAAATTGGTGATGAAGCAGAGCGTTATATCTTAGACATGACAGCGCCAAGCCAATTGCCTGCAGCGCGTCAGCAGAAAATTTTGACAGATTATCGACAGCTCATTGCAGGAGAGACACCTGCCAAAGTGTTGTTTCGACAAGGTCATGGCTTAGGCGCCAATGCTTTGGCAATTCCGAATAACACCATTATTTTGACCGATGAATTGGTGGAATTGGCACAGAATGATCAGGAAATCATTGGCGTGTTGGCACATGAGCAAGGACATTTGGTAGAACGACACAGCTTGCAACAGGCTTTATCGAGCTTAGGGTTTAGTATTATTTTGCTCGCGATTACAGGAGATGGTACAGATTTAGTTTCGACCTTGCCTGTGGCGCTCGTAGGGGCAAATTATTCACGTAATTTTGAATCTGAAGCAGATTATTATGCTTTAAATACGATGCATGCTCAGGGCATTCCAACCATTCATTTTGCCCATTTTCTGGAGCGTTTGGCAGAAGATGCAGGTGAAGACACCGCCAAAAGCCCTTTGGATTTTTTACAAAGCCATCCTGCAACACAAAAACGTATTCAAGCGGTTAAGGATTTTGAACAAACGCAGCGTTTAGCGCCTTAACATGAAACAGTTAGTAGCGTTGCCAAACCGCGCTCAATTCTGTTTGTCCCATACGACTTAAATGATCAAGCACGACTTGTTCGAGGTAACTTAAATCTGTTTCAGTATTTTTTACCTGAATTTCAACTACAAGCTCATGTGTTTGGGGTATAAGTAGAATTGTGGCACTTGGCATCATAATTTGGTATTGGGTTGCGCTTTCTGCAACGTCAAATTTATGTTTCCAGTGGTTGAGTAGACGCTTGGCAATACGGCTTGCTTGCGTTGTTTGAATATGGGCAGAACTGTTTATTATCTGTTGAAACCAGCATGTTGTTCAAATGAGTAATGGTGTTCACCATAACAAAGCTAGACTGAAAGAACAGTGGAATGCTGCAACAGAGCGTTGCGGATATAGAATTATTAAATTGGATGATCCAACTGAATCATCGAACTGAATGATCCAATCGTAACAGAATCCACCACATCAAGCAGTCTTTGCTATAATGCGCCACAATCCCAATATTCAGCTAGGTTCTCCCATGTCCAAGCCTTATTTAATTGCGCCGTCTATTTTATCTGCAGATTTTGCTCGTCTAGGCGAAGAAGTGGAAAATGTACTTCAGGCAGGTGCCGATGTGGTGCATTTTGATGTGATGGATAATCACTATGTACCGAATTTAACTTTCGGTGCAGGTGTATGTAAGGCATTGAAAAACTATGGTATTACTGCACCAATTGATGTGCACTTAATGGTAAAACCTGTAGACCGCATGATTGGTGATTTTCTAGAAGCGGGCGCAGACATTATCACGTTCCATCCTGAAGCTTCAGAGCATATTGACCGTTCATTGCAACTGATTAAATCGGGTGGGGCAAAAGCGGGTTTGGTCTTTAACCCTGCTACACCGCTGCATTATTTAGATTATGTACTTGATAAAGTTGATCAGATTTTACTCATGAGTGTGAACCCTGGTTTTGGTGGGCAAAAATTCATTCCAATGACTTTAGAGAAATTACGTCAGGCACGTCAAATCATTGATGCTTCAGGTCGTGATATCCGTTTAGAAGTCGATGGTGGTGTGGGACCTGCCAATATTCGTGAAATTGCAGAAGCGGGCGCAGATATGTTTGTTGCAGGCTCAGCAATTTTTGGCAAGCCAGACTATAAAACGGTGATTGATGAAATGCGTGCTGAATTGGCAAAAGTTGGCGCAGTCGAAGTATAAATTTCTACAATCACAAGTGCTTATGCTGTGGATAACTTTGTAGATAACCGTATGGATATCTATGTTGATAACACTATGGATAAGCCGATTAATTTATAAACATTTGTACATCAATTGTTTATGACTTATACAAAATAAGTATAAAAAGGATTCAATCGAATCCTTTTTGTTTATTTTAAATACACTGAATTTATTGAGTATTTACTCAGTTAATTATAAAAATAAGTTGCTTAATATATAACTTGATTGTTTTAGTTGGCTTTTAAATCGCACGGATTCACTCTGTTTTTCAATGCAGAAGATATTGTGTATAAGTGGGGCTTGAATTATATTGAGTGCATTGTAGATTGTGGATTGTACTTGGCAAAAATGTTCAATTCTTGTGCAAGTTCAGGTCTGCATCTTTCATACTCAGGAATTTATTTAGTGCTGACTCAACCCTACAAACAAATGTGGTTTGTTGTCCTGATGGCATTTGTCATAGGGTGGAGTGGTATTGTTAGTGCTGCGGTAAAACCTGCACATGATTGGATGATGTCAAATCAGGCAGCAGGGTCTGAGATTCGACATTCTGCAACCGCAGCGAGTGAAATGACATCTTTACCAGATTGTCATACCACAGCTTTACAAACGCATCCTGAAACCAAGCAGCATATATCTGGGCATGATGCCAAGGCCAACCATCATCTCAGTCAGCACACATCCGCAACGGATACCGATTTAAATGCGGCAGATTGTTATGGCTCGGCTGATTTTTCTACTGCAAAGATGAATTGTCAGGACTGTGCGCAGTTGCATTGTCAAAGCTTAAACAGTGTGTTGAATGTGCAAGTCCCTGAACTGATTCAACCTGTAGCACTTTCATCTGTCAATATTCTGTTGCCTGCTTATCAAGCTCAACATTTACTTGGGCATTGGCAGCAAATTTTACGTCCACCCAAAGCTTAATCCTGAATTCAAAACACTTTTACGTTTTATTTTAAGGATTAAGTCATGTCTAAATTTTATCAGCCTGCGCTGTTTTTAACAGTCTGTGCATTGTGTTCGAGTTCTGCATTTGCTGCGGTCAAGGAATATCACCTGACCATTGCAGAACAAACGGTCAATATCACGGGAAAACCTGTTCAACGTATTACAGTCAATGGACAATTTCCCGCGCCTGCACTCGAATTTGAAGAAGGCGATGAGGCGGTAATTCACGTTAATAATCAATTAAAAAATCAGGACTCATCTATTCACTGGCATGGTTTATTGTTGCCCGGTTTGATGGATGGTGTGCCTGGATTTAATGGTTTTCAAGGGATTAAGCCACAAGGACATTTTGTTTATCAATTTAAAGTACGTCAAAGTGGTACCTATTGGTATCACGCACATTCCAAAGGTCAGGAACAAGATGGTCTATACGGCTCTTTGGTGATTCATCCTAAAGCCAAGCCAGCCGTAAACGCACATGAATACACAGATCGTGATTATGTGGTGATGCTGTCAGATTTTCATGAAAAATCTAGCAATCAAATTCAGAAAGATTTAAAAATTTCAGCCGAGTTTTATCAAAATCAGCGTGAAACCTTAGGTGATGTTTGGCGTCAAGTACAGCGTGATGGGCTAAAAGCCACATGGTCAGACCGCAAAATGTGGAATCAGATGCGCATGCTGAAAACCGACCTTTCCGATGTCACAGGCTATACTTTTTTAATGAATGGCAAGACACCTGAACAGAACTGGACAGGTGTATTTAAGCCAAATGAAAAAGTGCGTTTACGTTTTATCAATGCCTCTGCCATGTCGTTTTATGATGTGCGGATTCCAAACTTAAAAATGACAGTGGTCAGTGCCGATGGTCAGCCAGTCAAACCTGTTACTGTGGATGAATTTCGTATCGGCACTGCAGAAACCTACGATGTGATTGTTGAACCTCAAGCAGCGCATTATCAAATTGAAGCGGAATCAATAGACCGCTCAGGTTTTGCTGTGGGTAGCTTGCAGAGTGAACTTCATTCTGCAACATCAAATCTACAGCTCCCTGCAGCGCGCCCGCGTGCTTTACTCACCATGCAAGATATGGGGCATGCTACAGAGCATTCAGGCGATGATCATTCCAAGATGAACCATGCAACGATGTCTGAAATGGATCACTCAAAAATGAATCATGCAGCGATGTCTGAAATGGATCATTCCAAAATGAACCATGCAGCGATGTCGGATATGGATCATTCCAAGATGAACCATGCAGCGATGTCGGAAATGGATCATTCCAAGATGAACCATGCAGCAATGTCGGAGATGGATCATTCCAAGATGAATCATGCAGCGATGTCGGAAATGGATCATTCCAAGATGAACCATGTAGCGATGTCAGAAATGGATCATTCCAAGATGAATCATGCGGTAATGTCGGAAATGGATCATTCCAAGATGAACCATGCAACAATGTCTGAAAATACGCATACACAACATGGCATGCCTTCAACAGAACACAAAAATGCGGTGGTATATGGATGGGCAAATGCTTCTACACCCGCGGGGCATAAAGCCTTGCACTATGAAGATTTGAAATCGCTGCAGCCACAAGCAGATACACGTGAACCAAGCAGTGAATTGGTCGTGCGTTTAGGCGGTACGATGGAGCGTTATATCTGGACAATCAACGGTAAGAAATTTAGTGATGCCACACCACTCAAGGTGAAATATGGTGAGCGTATTCGGATTAAATTTATCAATGACAGCATGATGGCACATCCAATGCATTTACATGGCATGTTTATGCAGTTGGAAAATGGTCAAACGGCAGCAGAAATGCCGAATAAACACACCTTAATTGTGCCGCCAGGTCAAACTGTAACTGCACTGCTTACTGCAGATGAATTAGGTGAATGGGCAATACATTGTCATTTGCTCTATCACATGAGCGCGGGAATGATGAATAAATTGATTGTAGCGCAGGTGAGTGAAAATGAACCGCTTTCAACCACAGCAATTCAAGCCACTCAAACCCCTTCAGCGACAGCGCAAAAAGGAGCAGCACATGCACAACATTAATCTTTTTGCGAAAACAGTTTTAAGTATTTCTGTCTGCTGCATCAGTACAGTTGGGCTAGCAGCGACAGAGGTGCATAGTGCACATGCCAGTTCAGCAGAGATTGCAACAATTGCAGCTCAGGCTGATACTCAATCGCATCAATCGCATCAATCGCATCAATCGCATCAATCGCATCAATCGCATCAATCCGATTCGTCCGTGCAAGAGTCGCAGTCACACGATCATCGTAAAGAACATGGTGCGCAGGTGTACGCGGTGAGCACTTTAGATACGCAATGGCAAGTGAATGATCATGCCGAGGGAGTGCTCAAATCTAAATTACAAACTCGTATCGGAACTGATGAAAACAAGTTGTTTGTGAAAATTCATAGCGATAAGCAAGAGTCACAAGCGACTGAATATGATGCCAAGTTGTTATACAGTCGTATGATTTCAAATTTTTGGGATGTGCAAGCAGGTGTGCGTTATCGACACGAAGTGAATCAGCAAGAGCATCAAACAGACCGAGAAGATAAGTTTGACGCTGTGTTTGGCTTACATGGTTTAGCTCCATATTTTTTTGAAACCGATGCTTATTTTTATTTGGGTGAGGATCAATATGCGGCTTTGAGTTTGGAAACCACACGGGATCTGTTATTGACTCAGAAATTGATCGCACAGCCTTATTTAGATGTAGATGTTATTCTGCAGGATGATGCCAAATATGCGAAAAAAACAGGACTCAACCGCGCAGCTGTGGGTGTGGAAATGCGTTATGAAATCAGCAAGAACATCATGCCGTATATCAGTGCAGGTTATGAGTATACGAAAGGTGATCAACACACTGATTGGCAGTCTGCAACCGATTCCGAGCAGAGCGGCTTATATGCGATAGGCTTGCGTTTCAGGTTTTAATGATTAGGGGTATTTATCAATGATTAAGTCAATGGATCGTTGCTGCTTCTAAATAGAATAGATTGTCCCTAAATACATAGGCTTGGTTTATACTGAGCCTATTGTATTTTTGGGTGTGGCGTATGTCTTCATCAACTCAAGATCCTCAATCGAATCAAGATAAAAACTTAGAAAACCAAAATCTAAACAATACTGGCTGTGGTTGTGATACGCAAAAAAATGTAAACCAGCCTTGTGCAACTGCGCCTACACACTCCAAGTCATGTGGCGATACAGGCTGTGGTTCGTCTTGCGATACAGAAAAAAGCTGTGCTGATCAAAATAGCTGTACATCTGCAACGACTGCCAAGGCAGATAAAGCAACAATTTTGGATTCGGAACTTTTGAGTCCGTGGGTGAGTGCATACCATATTCCTAAAATGGATTGTGGCGCAGAAGAACAAATGGTGCGGATTGCTTTGGCAGATCATAATGATATTGCAGCCTTGTCTTTTGATTCACCTGCACGACTTTTAAAGGTTTATCACAGCAACCAATCTGCCACAGAAATTACCCATAAATTAGAAGCATTGGGTTTGGGTGCTGTGTTGCAACAGACTGAAGCCAATACACAAACTGAACTGCCTGTATCTAACAGCGCTGCACAACAAAAAGTGCTATATGCCTTGCTTGGTATTAATGCCGCTATGTTTTTGGTGGAATTAATTGCAGGTTTAATTGCATCTTCGACTGGGTTAATTGCTGACTCCTTAGATATGTTTGCCGATGCCGCCGTGTATGGTTTGGCTTTATTTGTCGTGGGTCAATCCGCCAAGAAACAGCTCAAAGCTGCACATTTGTCTGGTTGGGTACAACTGGGTTTGGCTGCACTGGTTATCTTTGATGTCCTGCGCCGTTTCTTCTTAGGCAGTGAGCCTGAATCCATGTTGATGATGGTCATTGGTGCTGTGGCATTGCTGGCAAACGTCACCTGTTTATGGCTAATTTCAGGGCATAAAGATGGTGGAACCCACATGCAAGCCAGTTATATTTTTTCCGCCAATGATGTGATTGTGAATTTAGGTGTGATTATCGCGGGCGGTTTGGTGATGCTGACAGGGTCGAATTATCCAGACCTGATTATTGGCTTAGTTGTGGCCATGTTTGTATTGAATGGTGCGCGCAAAATTTTAAGTTTAAAATAGACGGATCATCGCTGCGCGGTGGCTTAAATTGCAACAGGAGGAACGACCTCCCTTGTTTGGGTTTTTAGAAATAGTCAAAGTGACTGAACACTCGACAAGAAAAATCTTCAGGACGGCCTGATTTCATGCTATTGAAGGAGGGCGTTATGGCCTGGATGATGTTGATATTGGCGGGTATTTTTGAAGTGGTTTGGGCATACTCCATGAAGTTGTCTGACGGCTTTAGTAAATTAACGCCCAGTATCGTGACTATCTTTTTTATGATTTTAAGTTTTGCGCTTTTGGCCTATGCCATGCGTACTTTGCCATTAGGCACGGCTTATACGATTTGGACAGGTATAGGCGCAGTCGGTTCATTTTTAGTCGGTATTTTTGTTTTAGGCGAACCTGCCAGTGCTATGCGTATGTTGGCTGCAGTTCTGATTATTTCAGGTTTGGTGCTTATGAAAATTTCATCCAGCTAACTTGGAATGCAGTCTTTTAGTGTGTGCTCAATAACAGATCGGTTTGAGTTAAAAACAGGATGACCTGATACCCAACCTGCTTGAGGAGAAAAATAATGCAATTGGCATTTACTGAAATGGACACTCCTGTAGGCGTGCTTAAATTGGTGGCTCACGATCACGCATTGGTTGCGGTAATGTGGGATAACGAAGATCATAAACGGGTACGTTTAGCCAGTTTAGTTCGACAAGATGATCATCCAATTTTGCTCAAAACTCAGCAGCAACTCCAAGAGTATTTTGCAGGTCAGCGTCAGCAATTTGATGTGCCTCTTGATTTTGAAGGCACTGAATTTCAGAAGAAAGTCTGGCAGGCGTTATTAAGCATTCCTTTTGGGGAAACTCGTAGTTATAAGCAAATTGCCGAACAAGTTGGTAGTGAGAATGCGATGCGTGCCGTAGGGGCGGCAAATGGCAAAAATCCAATTTCGATTATTGCACCGTGTCATCGGGTGGTGGGTGCAAGTGGAAAATTGGTGGGCTTTGCAGGCGGGTTGGATAATAAAGCGATTTTGTTAAAGTTAGAATCTTCAACTTCAAAAGTTTAAATGACTGAGATTCAACAACAATTTTGATCAAAATAAAATAGAGCAGGGGAAATGTTAAAAACATTATTGTTGCAGTTTTGGTGGCTTATTCTGCTTGTTGCAGGTGTAGGGCTGATCAAAATTTTCAAACCTTTTCTAAAGGGAAAGGTGGGGGAACTCGCAGTAAGTACGCATGTGAAGTTGTATTTAGATGAACGTTATATCTTGTTGAATGATGTAACTTTGCCTGATGAGTTCGCAGGAACAACTCAAATAGATCATATTTTATTGAGTCCTTTTGGGGTTTTTGTGATTGAAACAAAAAACTATAAAGGCTGGATTTTTGGTGGAGAACGCCAAAAAGTATGGACACAAAAAATTTATAAAAAGACCTACAAGTTTCAAAATCCTGTCTATCAGAACTATAAGCATATAAAAGTTTTGGAATCAGTATTGAGCGATATTGTCGAGCCTGAATATCTGCATTCTGTGATTGTATTTATGCCAGACTGTGAGTTTAAGACCTCTTTGCCCAACAATGTTTTTAAAGGCAGTGCATGGGTTGAGTATGTCAAAGGTTTTCGGCATGAAGTCATTTCACCGATGAAACTGAAACGTATTCAGCTGAGAATTGAAAAAGAACTACTTGATAAGTCTTGGAAAACCAATCGTCAACATGTCGAAAATTTGAAACAACGGCACGAACGTTAAAAAGTTGCAATGAAAAACCCTGATACAAGGTGATCAGGGTTTGAAGGAGTTGAACGATAAGCACTAAAACCTTTTCGGAATTTTCTGTCCGTTCGGTACAGGCGTTTCCGCATATTTAAGCACACCAAACAACCAAGTTTCAGCAAGTTGTACCGCTTGTTTCAGTTGATCTCCCATTGCCAAGCGCCCTGCAATAAAGCTCGCCAATGAACAGCCTGAACCGTGATATTCACCTTTAAGCCGTGGACAGCGGGTTTCTGAAACCATTTCATTGTTAATATACAGTGCATTACGAATATGATCAGGGGTATCTTCATGCCCACCTTTGACCAAAACGGCCTGCGCGCCCATTGCAAATAATTTAGCTGTTGCGCGTTCTAAATCATCTTCACCCGTTAAGGCACGTAATTCCACAGTATTTGGCGTGATTAAAGTCGCCAGTGGAATCAACTCGACAAATGCCTGAACCAAAGTCGCTTGATCACCTAAAGAACCACCACTATTGGCAACCAAAACAGGGTCAAGCACATATAAATAATCAGGATGTGCACGTAAAAAATCTGCCAGCGCTGCAATATTGTCAGTGGTGCCCAACATGCCCGACTTTACAACTTTAATGGGCAAATCATTCACCACCGCATTGGCTTGCGCCAATAACAATTCTTTAGACGTTGCTTCAAAGCCAAATACTTGCTGAGAGTTTTGAATGGTCAGTGCTGTGCAGGCAATCGCTGCATGTGCACCGCTATTGCCAACGGCTTCAATATCAGCCTGTAAACCAGCGCCACCCGAAGGGTCTAAACCAGAAAAACATAGTACTGTTGGTCGCACACACATATCCTTAATTGCTTCTATTTACGTTAGTATAGGCAACTTTGGAGTAACACTCGATAGTCATTTAGGCACATAGGCTGACATTGTGATAAAGAACCTTTTAATTGATTTAGATGGCACGCTGACCGACCCGAAAGAGGGCATTACCGCTTCTGCGCGTTATGGTTTGGCTAAGGTTGGACATCCTATTGCAGATACGGAAAATATTGATTGGATTATCGGGCCGCCCTTAAAAGCCTCTTTGGCAAAATTACTTCATGTAGATGTGCATGACGTATTGGCAGAGCAAGCCTTAGCAGGCTATCGAGAGCGTTTTGCTGCAACAGGCTTATTTGAAAATCATGTCTTTGAAGATGTTGCTGCAACATTGGCAGATTTAAAACAGCAAGGCTATCGACTGTTTTTAGCAACAGCCAAACCTGAAATTTATGCACGCCAAATTTTAGATTACTTCGATTTATTGCAATATTTTGAATATCCCTACGGTAGCGAACTAAATGGTGAGCGTACCAATAAAGCGGATTTAATTGCCTATATTTTGCAGCAAGAACAATTGCAACCTGAACAATGTTTAATGATTGGAGATCGTGAACACGATATTTTAGGTGCACGAGCCAATGGAGTCGATTGTGTTGCAGTCGAATACGGCTATGGTTCGGCTCAGGAGTTAGACTTGGCTGCACCAAAACATAGAATTCAGTGTTTTGTGCAAATTTTGTCGGTGCTTGAACAGTTATCTGGATGAGCGAGATGCTTACATCTGTTTGCATTTCTAGCGCAGTGTTATTGCAAAGATCGTGCTTCAATATTTAATTTGAATATTTAATTTTAATATTGAAAGAGGGTATGTGATGAAGATATTTAGTCAATCTATTGCAGTAGTAGCGGTTTCAATACTGATGACTGCATGTGCCAATCATGCTGCTACATCCACAACACCTACTGCGCAGGTCGAAATGTACACATCATTGCAACATCGACAGTGTGAGCCAGATTCAGGTTTAACCCTTACGGAAATTGTTCAGCGTTTACAGCAAGCACAGATTCAGGTGAAGCGGGCCAGTGTAGGTTCAGATGGGCGGATGTATGCACAGGTCTGTGGTGGTGCAGATGGAAAAATTGCTATTGTCACGATTCCTCAATCTCAGCAGAAACAAGCAGCGGCATTGGGCTTTCAGCCTTACTCACAAATACGTTGAATTAAAGCATAAGTGCTGTTTTTAGTTGTCACCCATAAAAAAACCTCAGTTCTTTGCACTGAGGTTTTTTTACAACCGAATCAGGTTGAGATGTCAGGATACTTGGCGTTTCAAATTTTAGAACTGTGGTTTTACCACGACTAAAATTACAATCGCTAATAGCAGCACAGTCGGCATTTCATTGAAGAATCGCCAGAACTTGTGTGATTTATAATGCGCATTGCCAATCAGTTTTTGGCGGTAATAGCCACAAACCAAATGGTAAATCACCAATAAACCGACCAATGCTACTTTCAGGTAAAACCATAACGCATCGTGGTAATTGCGGGTCGCATCGCCCCAATCTACCAAAAAGTGTGCCGTGATGAGGGTGGCAATCATAGACGGCCACATAATCCCTCGGTACAACTTGCGCTCCATGATTTCAAAACGCTGATGGCTCAGTGTATCTTCACTCATGGCATGGTAAACATATAAACGTGGTAAGTAGAACAATGCAGCGAACCAGCAAACCACGGCAATAATATGTAATGCTTTTACCCATAAAAAAGCATCAGAAGGTGCATCCATCGACTATCCTATAGGAGATTATTCATCCCACTTCTTGAAAATAAGGCAGGCATTTACACCGCCAAAACCAAAACTGTTACTCATCACAGTATTCAATTTTGTGTCGCGTTTTTCAAGTACGATATCAAATGCTTTCGCGCCTTCATCAAGTTCAGTGACGTTGATGTTTGGTGCAATGAAGTCGTTTTGCATCATCAAGACAGAATAAATTGCTTCTTGAACGCCTGCAGCACCCAAGCTGTGACCAGTCATTGACTTCGTTGAGCTAAGAGCAGGCACTTTACCTTCACCAAACGCACGTTCCATGGCTTTCAATTCAGTCACGTCGCCTGCTGGAGTAGAAGTACCATGTGTGTTCACATAGTCAATTGCGTCTACACCGTGTTGTTTCGCTTCGTCTAAAGCCATCAAGATACAACGTGTTGCACCTTCACCGCTTGGTGCAACCATGTCTGCACCGTCAGAGTTTGCAGCATACGCAACCACTTCAGCTAAAATATTTGCACCACGTGCTTGTGCGTGTTCAAGTGATTCAAGAACCACGAAACCACCACCACCTGCAATGACGAAACCATCACGGTCTGCAGAGTACGGACGAGATGCTGTTTCTGGTGTGTCGTTGTATTTAGAACACAAAGCACCCATCGCATCAAACAATAAGCTTTGTGACCAGTGATCTTCTTCACCGCCACCTGCAAGCATTAAATCTTGTTTACCCAATTGAATTAGGTTGTAGGCATAACCAATTGCATCGGCAGAAGTTGCGCATGCACTGGTAATTGAGTGCGCGATACCTTGTAATTTGAACGCAACACCCAAGTTTGCCGTAATGGTGTTCGACATGTTACGTGGTACGAAGAACGGGCCAATTTTACGTGCGCCTTTTTCTTCAAGTAGCTCAATCATTTCTGCAACAGATGCAGTTGAGTTACCGCCTGAACCACCCGCGATACCGTAACGTGGGTTGCCTGCTAAATCTTCTTGCTTTAAGCCCGCATGTTCAATGGCATCTACTGCAGCGTTGTAAGCGTACATCGCACACACGCCCATAAAGCGTTTTAATTTACGGTCAATGTGGTTAAAGTTTTGTTCTGCTGCTGCACTTACGTGGCTTTTGAAATTAAGTTCAGCATAAGTTGGGTTGGAACGTGTCCCAGAAATACCGTTTTGTAAAGAATGAGTCACAGCTTCTAAAGTATTACCAATGCACGAGTTAATGCCCATGCCGGTGATTACAACACGTTTCATCTACAGATCCCTTTTATGGTGATAATGTTGAGCCGAACACCGTGACTGCCAAGCAATCGCTGATACGGTATGACTCATGTCTTACAATTGCGTTCATAATAGCAGAAAGAATTTTGAATTCTTATGGCAAATATGATGCCACTTTGCAGGGAAGATCAAACCGCAGCGAAGCGGTAAATGAGATGCAGGAAGCCAACCAAAAGATACACAATCATATTGAGATAAACTTAGACTACACCTAGTATCTACCCATAAATCATAGAAATTAAAATTGAGGAGTAAGAATGTCAGATTCCAAGAATAAACAATCAAGCGGATTCTTCTCGAATGCGATTGGGGTGGCTAAAAAGCTCAGCAGTACAGGCATCCATGTATTGCAGCAAGTTGCACCGGGTACTGTAGCGAAGGATGAGCACAGTGCAAAATCAGGGCAAATTATTGAAGGTCAGGCACGTAGTTTTAGTGCTTTTCAAGCGCGTCAGTATGACAATCCTCAACACATGCTCAGACAGCATGTGCCACAAGTTTCACGTCAGCTTTTAGGACGTCACTATAATCGCGTCAATCAGGTAGCGAGTTTTGTGTCGCCCGATTTTTCCGACAAAATTTCAGATTATTTATTTGATCAGCTGAATAGTTTTACCTCCAATATTAGCTCTGTTGATGATGTGCTTGATCAAGCAGGTGTGCGCGATTTAGAAGAATTGACTCAAGATGTAGATCGTTCTAAACGAATTAGTCAGGCACTTGCAGAACAAAATAAATGGATTGCATCACTGCAAGGCGCATTGACAGGTGCAACAGGAGTAATCGGTTCAACCATTGATGTGCCTGCATCTATTGTGATGTCTTTACGTACCATTTATCAGGTTGGGCGTGCCTACGGTTTTGAACTGAATAAAGACACCGAGCAAGAAATTGTTCAGTTTATTTTTAAACAAATTGATTTAGGCGTCATTGCAGAAAAGCAAGCAGTGTTGATGGGGCTAAAAACCTTATCTAATATGCTGCAAACTCATGATGTGCATCAATTACAAAATATGCTCGGTTCAAGCAATGATTATGAGGTATTAAAGAAATACTTCTTAAATGAGCAAGGTCAAGTCAAATGGCCGTGGTTGAATCATGTACCTAAGTTTTCCATGTTGAATAAACTCACGCCTGTAGCAACCGCATCGGTGAGTGCGGTATATAGCTGGAAATTAGTGGAAGATGTGCATCACAAGGCACAGCAAGTATTTTCCAATGCCCGTAGCTATTTAATTCAGCATAAAGACAGCAATTTATCTGCCATTCATGCGTATGAAAAATCGTTGGAATTGCTGGCACAGGCTGCGCCTAAACTCTTAGAGCAGTTGAAGGGCAATGAAGCTAAACATGCGGAGCAAGATGAATTAGTAGAGGGGCAAGAGAGAGCAGAATCTGCGCCGTCAGATGCTTTGCTGCAAACCGTATCAGACCATGAAAGTATCAGAACGGTAAAAGTGCAGAAAAAATCGGACAAAGTGGAAACAACTGCAGCACAGCTCGATGAAAATATTCAGCAAGGTCTAGAAGAATTGGCAGATCAAATGCTAGAGCCACATGCTGAAGTTGCACCGCAAAAACCTGCTGTACCTGCAGAAGAAATTGATGAATATATGCTGGAAGATGCTTTAGAGCCTGTGGAAGATTCAACCCAAGTGGCTGAAACTGTTTCGGAAAATCCAGTAACATCAAGTACAGAAACTGCAAAGCAGGTTACAAAAAAGCCGAGAACTCGTACAAGTACTCGCAAGCCAAAAGCTGAATAAAAACAAGTGATAAGTAGAAATTTGGTTGGTATTTTAACTGCCTATGAAATATTGACCATTTTTCTATCTTCGCTTACAATTGCATGCCCTCAAAAAGTAGTATGTTTTTGGGGCTTTTTATTAACGGGAGAATTGCCACATGGCAACAACAAATCAGTTGATCCGTAAGGGTCGTACGACTTTGGTTGAAAAATCAAAAGTTCCTGCGTTGAAGGCTTGTCCACAACGTCGTGGTGTTTGTACACGTGTTTACACAACTACACCTAAAAAACCTAACTCAGCAATGCGTAAAGTTTGCCGTGTTCGCTTAACTTCAGGTTTTGAAGTTTCTAGCTACATCGGTGGTGAAGGTCACAACCTACAAGAGCACAGTGTTGTTCTTATCCGTGGTGGTCGTGTTAAAGACTTACCAGGTGTACGTTACCATACCGTTCGTGGTTCTTTAGACTGTGCTGGTGTGAAAGATCGTAACCAGTCACGTTCTAAATACGGTGCTAAACGTCCTAAGAAATAATCTTTTAAAGATTAAGCCCTTAGTTCGTAGAACTGCAATCCTTTATCGTCTCGCTTGTCTGATTTCTGCATTTAATTTTGTGAAATTCAAGCGACGTGTAGTAAGGCCAGCGAAATGCACACGACACTTTGTGCTACGGCTGGATCACCCTGAAGTGTCATATTTATAGGTAGTTTAAAATGCCAAGACGTCGCGTAGTCGCTGCTCGTGAAATCCTTCCGGATCCTAAATTCAGCAGCCAAACAATCGCTAAATTCATGAACCACGTAATGCAAGATGGTAAAAAATCTATTGCTGAAAGTATCGTTTACGGTGCTTTAGACCGCGTTCAAGAAAAATCTAAAGTAGACCCAGTTGAATTTTTTGAAGCTACGCTTGAAAAAGTTCGTCCAATGGTCGAAGTAAAAGCACGCCGTGTTGGTGGTGCTACTTATCAAGTTCCTATGGAAGTACGCCCATCCCGTCGTACTGCTTTAGCGATGCGTTGGTTGGTAGATGCTGCTGCTAAGCGTTCTGAAAAAACTATGGCGTTACGTCTTGCTGGCGAGTTGCTTGATGCATCTGAAGGTAAAGGCGCGGCGATCAAAAAACGTGAAGATGTGCACCGTATGGCTGAAGCCAACAAAGCCTTCTCTCACTACCGTTTCTAAGCGGATAAAACAGGCCCTAATCAGGAGGGTGATGAATCGGTTGTCACTGAATTGTCATCAAATCGCTTTAAGTTGCTAGGCAGCTTAAAGCGTCCTGTTTTAAACAACAAAATTTAGGAATGCTAGAAATCATGGCACGTCAAACCCCAATTTCTCGTTACCGTAACATTGGTATCTCTGCGCACATCGATGCGGGTAAAACAACAACTTCAGAACGTATTTTGTTCTATACAGGTGAAAGTCACAAACTTGGTGAAACTCACGAAGGTTCAGCAACAACTGACTGGATGGAACAAGAGCAAGAACGTGGTATTACTATTACCTCAGCAGCTGTAACATGCTTCTGGAAAGGTATGGGTAACCAATTTGACCAACACCGTATTAACGTAATTGACACCCCAGGACACGTTGACTTCACAATTGAAGTTGAGCGTTCTATGCGTGTTCTTGACGGTGCATGTATGGTTTACTGTGCTGTAGGTGGTGTACAACCTCAGTCTGAAACTGTATGGCGTCAAGCAAACAAATATAAAGTACCTCGTTTAGCGTTCGTGAACAAAATGGACCGTACAGGTGCAAACTTCTTCCGCGTTGTTGAACAAATGAAAACTCGCTTGGGTGCAAACCCAGTGCCTATCGTTGTTCCAGTGGGCGCAGAAGACACATTCACAGGTGTTGTTGACTTAATCGAAATGAAGTCAATCATCTGGGATGAAGCTTCACAAGGTATGAAGTTTGAATACGGTGAGATTCCAGCTGACCTTCAAGCAACTGCTGAAGAATGGCGTACTAACATGGTTGAAGCTGCTGCAGAAGCATCAGAAGAACTCATGGACAAGTACCTAGAAAATGGCGAACTTTCTAAAGAAGAAATCGTTGCTGGTTTACGTCAACGTACATTAGCGGGTGAAATTCAACCTGCAATGTGTGGTTCGGCGTTCAAAAACAAAGGTGTTCAACGTATGTTGGACGCAGTAATTGAATTCTTACCTGCACCAACTGACGTTGAAGCAATCAAAGGTATCTTAGACGACAAAGACGAAACTGAAGGTTCTCGTGAAGCGTCTGACGAAGCTCCTTTCGCAGCGTTAGCGTTCAAAATCATGAACGACAAATTCGTTGGTAACTTAACGTTCGTACGTGTTTACTCTGGTGTTCTTAAAGCGGGTAGCCCGGTTTATAACCCAGTGAAAATGAAGCGTGAGCGTATTGGTCGTATCGTACAGATGCACGCAAATGACCGTCACGACATCGAAGAAATTCGTGCAGGTGACATCGCAGCGTGTGTAGGTCTTAAAGATACAACCACTGGTGATACATTATGTGACGAAAACCACGTAATTACACTAGAGCGTATGGAATTCCCAGAGCCAGTAATTGCATTGGCTGTTGAACCTAAAACTAAAGCTGACCAAGAAAAAATGTCAGTTGCTTTAGGTCGCTTGGCGAAAGAAGATCCATCATTCCGCGTTCGTACAGACGAAGAATCTGGTCAAACGATCATTGCGGGTATGGGCGAGCTTCACCTTGACATCATCGTTGACCGTATGAAGCGTGAATTCAACGTAGAAGCGAACATTGGTAAACCAATGGTTGCATACCGCGAAACGATCAAAAAGACGATTGAGCAAGAAGGTAAATTCGTACGTCAAACTGGTGGTAAAGGTAAATTCGGTCACGTATTCGTACGTTTAGAGCCGCTTGATCCTGAAGCTGGTAAAGACTACGAATTCGCTGAAGAAGTTGTAGGTGGTGTAGTACCTAAAGAATTCTTCGGTGCAGTAGACAAAGGTATCCAAGAACGTATGAAGAATGGTGTCTTGGCTGGTTACCCAGTTGTAGGCATTAAAGCGACATTATTCGACGGTTCTTACCACGATGTCGACTCTGACGAATTATCGTTCAAAATGGCGGGTTCTTACGCATTCCGTGACGGTTTCATGAAAGCAGATCCTGTTCTTCTTGAGCCAATCATGAAAGTTGAAGTAGAAACTCCAGAAGACTACATGGGCGATATCATGGGTGACTTAAACCGTCGTCGTGGTATGGTTCAAGGTATGGACGACTTACCTGGTGGTACTAAAGCAATTCGTGCAGAAGTTCCACTTGCAGAGATGTTTGGTTACGCAACACACATGCGTTCTATGTCTCAAGGTCGTGCGACTTACTCTATGGAATTTGCTAAATATGCTGAAACTCCACGTAACGTGGCAGATGGCATCATTGCTAAATTCCAGTCTGGTGGTAAAAAAGGTGACGACGAGTAATCTTTCGATTACTATAAGCGCAAACTAATTCATAGTTAAAAAACCTAATGCTCATGGAGTGATCCTCCATGAGTTGTTTTAAAAAGGAAGATCTCATGGCTAAGGCTAAGTTCGAACGTAATAAGCCACACGTTAACGTGGGCACAATCGGTCACGTTGACCATGGTAAAACAACTTTAACAGCTGCGATTGCTACAGTATGTGCACGTAAGTTTGGTGGTGAAGCGAAAGATTACGCTGCTATCGACTCTGCACCAGAAGAAAAAGCACGTGGTATTACAATTAATACTTCTCACGTAGAATACGATTCTCCAACTCGTCACTACGCGCACGTAGACTGCCCAGGCCACGCCGACTATGTTAAAAACATGATCACTGGTGCTGCTCAGATGGACGGTGCGATCCTTGTTTGTTCAGCGACTGATGGTCCAATGCCACAAACTCGTGAACACATCCTTCTTTCTCGTCAGGTAGGTGTACCTTATATCATCGTATTCTTAAACAAATGCGATATCGTAGACGACGAAGAGTTAATTGAATTAGTTGAAATGGAAGTTCGTGAACTTCTTTCTACTTACGACTTCCCAGGCGACGACACTCCAGTAATCCGTGGTTCAGCACTTGCTGCACTTAACGGTGAATCAGGTCAATATGGTGAAGATGCTGTAGTTGCTCTTGTTGAAGCGCTTGATACTTACATCCCAGAGCCAGTACGTGCAATCGACCAAGCATTCTTAATGCCAATCGAAGACGTATTCTCTATTTCTGGTCGTGGTACAGTAGTAACTGGCCGTGTAGAAACTGGTATCGTGAAAGTAGGCGAAGAAGTTGAAATCGTTGGTATCAAAGACACAGTTAAAACAACTGTAACTGGCGTAGAAATGTTCCGTAAACTTCTTGACGAAGGTCGTGCGGGCGAGAACTGTGGTGTTCTTTTACGTGGTACTAAGCGTGAAGACGTACAACGTGGTCAAGTACTTGCTAAGCCAGGTACAATCAAGCCACACACTAAATTCGATGCGGAAGTATACGTACTTTCTAAAGAAGAGGGTGGTCGTCACACTCCATTCCTTAACGGTTACCGTCCACAATTCTATTTCCGTACAACTGACGTAACTGGTGCAATCCAGTTGAAAGAAGGCGTTGAAATGGTAATGCCAGGTGACAACGTTGAAATGTCAGTAGAATTAATCCACCCAATCGCAATGGACCCAGGTCTACGTTTTGCGATCCGTGAAGGTGGTCGTACTGTAGGTGCTGGTGTTGTTGCTAAAGTAACAGCATAATCACTTTATAGTGTGAAAAAGCGCTCCATTTGGGGCGCTTTTTTTATGGCTGTATTTTGTGTGCTAGTTTCCAGGTGGATGAAAGCTTGTCCTACTGTATTGATGGATGAAATAGCTGTTCTTTAAACCTTGAATCAATCTAAAACCATTTTATGAACATTCTTTTGCTGCGGTTTAGTTGCCTTTTTTTCTCTTACATCATAAAAATAATTTTGCTGTCTAATTATTCTTGCTCTTACGTCATAAAAAATCATCGTCTATTTTTTTACTCTTGCGTCGTAAAAATAATTTTATTGTCTATTTTTTACTCTTGCGTCACAAAAAATAATTTCACTTATCATTATTTTTTATTCCTCATGTCCTGAACTGACAACTCACTGTCCTTAACTGCACTTAAATACCGCACAGAAAACCGTAATATGAACTCATACCGAAAAATAAAAAATATAGCGGGTTACAGGAAATGAATGACTTCATTGTTGTAACCTCAGGAGTGAGCAACATGAATGCTAAAGTGAGTATTAGTGAACGTGCAGGGGCGAGTTTTCCTGTCCGTCGAATGAATTTCAACTTTGATGCTGTACCTGAATATTGGATGAATGGTAATGCAGGTCTAACGCATTTTATGACTGCATTATCTGCGTTATTTCCCGCAGGTGAGAAGTTCTTTATAGACAGTGTGCGTGCTGTGCGTTATCACCCAATGCTGAAAGACAATGCAGATTTACAGAAAGAAATCAGTGCATTTATTGGACAAGAAGCCATGCACACGCATGAGCATGTCGGTTTTAATGCCTCTGCACAGAAATTTGGGCATGATGTTGATACTTTGGATTGTTATACAGATACTGTGATTCAAACTACACGCAAATTTATGGCAAAGTTGGCTAAACCGATTGGCATTACACAGAAAATGGTAGATTTAACTGCGACCACTGCGCTAGAACATTTCACAGCTACGATTGCCTCACAATTATTGACCAATTCACATATTCAAGAATTGATGACCGATGACACCATGAAAACTATGTGGTTGTGGCATGCGATTGAAGAAAACGAACATAAAGCTGTTGCGTATGATGTATTTGAAGGTGTGTTTGGCAAAGGTCTGAAAGCCTATGCACTACGTACAAGTTCTTTGGTTATTTCGATGCTGACTTTATTTTTTGTACAAAACTATTTTTTGTGGCGTTTACTAAAACAAGACAAGCAGTTGAATTTGGAAAATTTACGCATGATTTATCGTTATGCCTATAGTCCATCTAAAGGGATTATTACAGGCATGGGCAAAGAAATGTTGTTCTATTTCAAACCGAATTTTCATCCTAACGATTTTGATACCACAACATTATTAAATACTTGGAAAGCTAAATTAGGCTTTTAAACTTTTCCTTTTGGTCAGGCAACGTAAGTTGCCTTTTTTTTTGCTCGATTTTTTTGTCGTGAAATCTATAATGCCTACATCTTAGAACAGCACAAGATCATTTCTTATGATTCGTTTAATGCAAGCCCATGATGTCGCCGATGTGGTTGCGATTGAAAATTTGGTACAAAGTCATCCGTGGAGTGCCAAACAATTTGCCGAAGCGGTAGAGAGTTATCACAGTACCGTGATTGAACATGCAGGGAGAGTGGTGGGTTTTTGTATTTTGCAACCTGTGTTGGATGAAGCAAATTTGTTGTTGATGGCGGTGCATCCAAGTCAGCAAGGCAAAGGTTTAGGTTATCAACTGCTAGAACATTCTATTGCAGGTTTGAAAAACCAACCTGTGCAGATTTTTTTAGAAGTACGTGAAAGTAATTTAGCTGCGATAGCCCTGTATGAAAAGTCAGGTTTTCATCAAATTGATTTACGTAAAAATTATTATCCTAAAACGGATGGCACACGGGAGCATGCTATTATTATGGTGAAATCTTGTAGCGATGATTTTGCCAGTTTGTTTAAGTGAATCTGATCGATGCAAAAATCAGTATTGCATCATTACATTTTTATTTGATGATGGAGTTATTCCAGCCTAAGGGCAGCGTGGTCATTAAGGAGTTTCCCAATTGCTGCACCTCATCGGTATTTAGGCTGCGGTTAATGCGTCGCCATTGACCATCAAGCAGTAGCTCAAGGGGCACATATTGCGATTTATAGTTCATTTTATTGGAATGTGGTACCCAATAACCTAAGTAAACATATTGCAGTCCCAAATGCTGTACCTGTTCAATTTGTTTTAATACCGCAAATGTTCCGAGTGAGCGACGACTTTCGTCTGGGTCAAAAAAGGTATAGACCGCAGAAATACCATCATCTAAATAATCACAGGTCGATACTGCAATTAAGCGATCATCTTGCCAAACCTCTAAAAAGAAGCTGCTGGTACAACTGTGGATTAGGAATTTTTCAAATTGGTCACGGCTGGCAGGGAACATATCGCCATCGGCATGTCGTTCATTGATATAGCGTTCATACAGCGCATAATGCAAATCACCTGCATCTTGTGGCTTGGTGATTTTGATCTGTAAATCGTGATTGCGTTTCCAAGCTTTCTTTTGCGTGCTGTTCATTTTAAATTCAGCGACAGGAATACGTGAAGAAAGGCATTGGCGGCACAAATGGCATTCAGGACGATAGACAAAATCGCCACTGCGACGAAAACCGACCCGAGAGAGTTCAGACAAAGTCAGCACATCAATTTTATGTGCAGGATCTAAAAAAACCATCCGCGCAGATTTTTCAGGTAAATAGCTGCAATCATGCGGCGGAGTAATGTAATACTGCAAATCATTTAGCAGGGATTTTGGGTGATATGAATTCATTGTCAAGATCCCTCTCTGTTATTGTCATTCAAGTAGGCGCGCATACTGCGCTATTGTTTTACTTGAAAATACACTGTCCTGATATTTTTTCCAATTGATTGCAGGTTGTTTTACAACATCTTGTAACGATTTAAGATAGTCTTGGCGAGAAAGTGTACATGCTCCGAGACTGATTAAATGGTCATTGACCAATTGGCAGTCAATCCAAGGCAATTGTTGTTCTTGTCCGAGCAGCATCAAACTATAAAATGCCATTTTGGAGACATCGGTACGATGGCTAAACATGGACTCGCCAAAACAGCCTTTGCCAATACTGACTCCATATAAACCACCGACCAAACTATCTTGCTCCCAAACTTCTAAACTATAGCCATAACCTGCTGCAAAAAGCTGACTGTAACCTTGAATGATCTCTTCAGAAATCCAAGTTTCATTGGCATAGCTACGGGGCAAGGCACAATTGCGAATTACCTGTTCAAAGGCATGATTGACAGTAATGCGATAATCCATTTTTTTCATGTTGCGGATTAAAGACTTACTCGGCTGATAATGTTGCGGAATAATCACGCAACGTGGCTCAGGACTCCACCAACAAATAGGATCACCTTCTGAAAACCATGGAAATAAGCCATGTGTATAGGCTTCATATAAGGTTGAAGGGGAAAGGTCTGCACCTACACAAATCAAGCCTTCACCCTCAGGATCAACTTCAATGGGATCGGGGAAAATGAATTGTGAAGCCGGGAGCGTGTGCATATCAATTGCCGTATGAAGTTTTACGATGAACTTGATTTCATCATACCTAAAAATGCCGTGATAAAAAAACCGCTCAAGGAGAGCGGTCTTTAAACTTGGTCACTAAATTATTCACCAAGTGCATCTAAATATTTTTCTGCATCCAAAGCTGCCATACAACCTGAACCTGCAGAAGTAATCGCTTGGCGATAAATTGAATCGGCCACATCACCTGCAGCAAATACGCCAGCCACAGAAGTTTGAGTCGCATTGCCTGAAGTGCCACTTTGTACTTGGATATAACCATCACGCAAGTTCAATTGACCTTCGAACATGCCTGTATTCGGTTTGTGACCAATCGCAATGAATAAGCCAGACACATCAACAATTTGAGTAGAACCATCGGTAGTTGATTTTAAACGTACTGAAGTTACGCCTGTGTTGTCGCCCAAGACTTCGTCAACTTGGTTGTTCCAAAGAATGCTGATTTTGCCTTCTTTCTCTTTGGCAAATAAATGATCTTGCAAGATTTTTTCAGAGCGAAGTGAATCACGACGATGCACCAATGTCACGTGTGATGCAATGTTAGACAGGTATAATGCTTCTTCAACAGCCGTGTTACCACCGCCAACGACCATCACTTTTTGGTTTTTATAGAAGAAACCATCACAGGTGGCACAGGCACTTACGCCTTGACCCATAAATGCTGCTTCAGATTCTAAACCTAAATATTGTGCAGTCGCACCTGTGCAAATGATTAAAGCATCACAGGTAAATTCTTCCATATCACCTTTCAGTACAAATGGGCGCACATTCAGGTTTACTTCATTGATATGGTCATACACGATTTCTGTGCCAAAGCGTTCCGCATGAGCTTGCATACGTTCCATTAACGCTGGGCCTGTTAAACCTTCAGGATCACCTGGCCAGTTATCAACTTCCGTAGTTGTGGTGAGTTGACCACCCAATTGTAAGCCTGCAATTAAAGTCGGTTTTAAGTTGGCACGTGCAGCATATACTGCAGCACTATAACCTGCAGGGCCTGAACCTAAAATAATTAAACGTGAGTGACGAGCGCTCATGCACAGCATCCTTTTTTTATTTAGAAATTTATGGAATTATACGTGAAACAGGATGAGTTTGCTGTGTGATTAAAGTTGATATTACTGATCATGTAAATCGATTTGAGCTATATAGAAAAAGTTAACAACACACTTCAATAATCTTGCATCTTTTTCTAGGCAACACATGCATAATAGAAGGTCTGTTATAATTTATAGCTTGCTGTGTGGTGAAGCTTGCATCGTGAAATGCAACTTAAATGACACAGCTAAATGAAATACAGACGCTCCGAATCAGGTGGCTTTTTAAGACCATCGAACAAACAAAAAACATTGATGAAGAATTGGCGACAGGACAATATATGACTGCGGTGTCGGGTGCTTATGCACATCGCTTAATAGCGACATTATTTTTGGTCTCTTTTGGAATATATCTGTTCCTTGCAACGGTGACCTATACTCCATTTGACCCAGGTTGGATGCACATTTCCAGTGACACCCAACAGGTTTCAAATGCGAGTGGAATCGCAGGTGCGTGGATTGCCGATTTACTGTTTGGCTTTTTAGGTTGGGCGAGTCTGCTTCTTCCTGCTTATTTTTTTATTGAAGCCTTACAAGTCTGGTGGCCACGTAGTTTTTTAAACCGTCCATTTCGTTATGCTGCACAATTCTTCATTTTATTGGCAACAGCAAGTTTGCTGTATTTATTTTGGCAAGTACCTGCCGATACGTTAGACAATGCCTCAGGCGGCATCATTGGTTTTGAACTTGGGAAAAGTTTATCGCAAATTTTAACCATTTATGGAGCAACACTTTTTTTAGTCGTCTTTTGGATTTTCTTATTTACCCTCGCATTTGGGGTGAAGTGGAACAGAACGTGGGCAACTTTAAAAGCTACACCTGCTTATCTGCAAGATTTGTTCTATCGCAATGTACCTGAAGCAGAATCTGACTTTGACCGTTCTACACCACAGGTGAAAAAGACCGTTGTCGCTGCTGCACCTGTGGTTGCTGTTGAAGTGGCATCAACTGATTTAGAAGCAGCAAGTGAACCCGTGGTTGCACAGGCGAAAGAAGCTGAAACAACTGCACCACATCCTGCGGCAGAGCGTATGTTTAATCACATGCAGCAACGTGAAGAAGAAGAGCAACAGGCGCAGCAACAGCTATTGGTGCAAGATGAAATTGATGATGTTGAGTTAGAAAAAACCATCGAAAAGGCGCATCGCTTAGAACAAGACAGCCAGCGTATTGTTGCGACAGGCGAAGTGTGGCGTGCTTTACAAGAAAATACCGACAGTCAGCATAACCAAGACATTCATGCATTATTACGTGCTTCTGAAGAACCAGAGCCACATCTACAATCGAATCCTTTTGATGAAGTGCGTCCTGCATCTACGGCATCTCAAGCCACTGCAAAATCTTCGTTAGATTGGGATGATGATCAAATTTTTGATGAATTGCTCGCAGCAGTTCCGCAAGGCAAAGCTGCAAGTGATTTACACAGCCCATTCCAAAACAGCGGGGCAATGGATACTTTAGATGAGTCTGTGACCCAGCAAGAAACAGTGCATCCGCACTCGAATCCTACGGCTCACAATTTTAACAATGATCTCAGCAGATTTGAGTCAGATTTTAACCCGCCATCGTCAAGTGCTTCGAATACGCAAAATCATGCTGTACGCCAAGAGCGCCATTTGCAGCATGATTTAGACAGTTTAGATGACTTGTTGGTGGATGATCTTTTGGGTGATGAGTTACAGCAAGATGCATTTCAAGATCAAGCGCCTGTAGCGCGTAGTACCAGTAGCTATGCACAAAGTTCTGCTTTTGTTCAGGCACCTATTCAGACGGCAGCCACTGCCGCAGTGATGGCAAACGCAGCGACTGCTACACAGGCTGAACAAGCAGAAAAAGTGGCGTTATCCAAAGAAGCATTTATCGAAGCTTGGCAGGAAACCGCAGGCAAACCACTAGACGAAGATGACTTTGATTTTGATGCGCCGCTGACCGATGCACATGGTCGTCCGATGTCACGCGCCATGCAGGTTGCAGAAAAACGTCGTGATTTATCGCCATTACCGGGTTTGGACTTGCTCGATAAAGTCGATCCAAACAAAAAAGTGAACTTCACCGCAGAACAATTATCGCGCTTGTCGGAATTGCTGGAAATTAAATTACAGGAATTTAATGTCAAAGCCAAAGTGGTTGAAGCACAGCCTGGTCCTGTCGTGACCCGTTTTGAGCTGGATTTGGCACCTGGGGTCAAAGCTTCAAAAGTAACCAATATTTCTCGTGACTTGGCGCGTTCAATGTCGATGGCATCGGTACGTGTGGTCGAAGTGATTCCGGGCAAACCGTATATTGGCATTGAAGTACCGAATAGTTCACGTGAAATGGTACGTTTGATTGAGTTATTACAAACGCCTGCTTTTGAAGATCCAAACGGCATTTTATCTATGGCGATGGGGAAAGACATTTCAGGCAATCCTGTGATTACTGAATTGGGCAAAGCACCACACATGCTCGTAGCAGGGACAACGGGTTCAGGTAAATCAGTGGCAGTGAACTCGATGATTTTGTCGATGTTGCTGAAATACAAGCCTGATCAATTACGCTTAATTTTGATTGACCCGAAACAATTGGAACTCGCCAACTATAACGATATTCCACACTTATTGACGCCTGTAGTGACTGATATGAAAGATGCCGTCAGCGCTTTAAATTGGTGTGTCAATGAAATGGAACGTCGTTATAAGCTAATGTCTTTCCTGAAAATTCGTAAATTAAGCGACTATAACCGTAAGGTTGAAGAATCTATTGCCAATGGTGAAGATTTAATTGATCCAACTTGGAAGCCGGGAGATTCAGCAACGCAAGAACGTGCACCGCGTTTAACACCATTGCCATCTATTGTGATTGTGGCAGATGAGTTTGCCGACATGATCATGCAAGTGGGCAAGAAAGCGGAAGAAATGATTACCCGTTTGGCACAAAAATCACGTGCAGCAGGGATTCACTTACTCTTAGCAACTCAGCGTCCATCGGTGGATGTGATCACAGGTCTAATTAAAGCCAACATTCCAACCCGTGTAGCTTTGCGTGTGAACTCGAAAATTGACTCACGTACTATCTTGGATGCGGGCGGTGCAGAAGACCTGCTTGGTCATGGTGATATGCTATTTTTAGGGCCGGGTAAAATTGAGCCAGAACGTGTGCATGGCGCATTTATTTCGGATGATGAAGTCAACCGTATTTGTGATGCGTGGCGTGAGCGTGGCGATCCTGACTATGTCGATGAAATCTTGACGCCATTTGATGAAGAACCATCTTCACGTGGTTTTGAAGATGGTGAAGGCAGTCCAGACCGTGATGTGTTGTATGATCAGTGTGTAGCATTTGTTTTGGAAACACGTAAAGTGTCGACCTCATCTTTACAGCGCAAATTTAGCTTGGGCTATAACCGTGCGGCACGTATTGTCGATCAGATGCAAGAGCAAGGCATTGTGAGCGAGCAAGGAGCAAATGGGAAACGTGAAATTTTAGTGTAAAGCTTTCACTTTCTGTTTGATTTTGAATCAAGTAGTGCTATAAAAAAATCCCGCAATTCAATTGCGGGATTTTTTCTTTTTACACTCAATCTTTTTGGCTGAATTTAGCCAGAGATTGTGTTTAAACAGTTTAAGCAAACTTGGCTAAAACTGCTAAAAAACCATCTTTTTGACGTGGAAATTCAGCAATCACATCGTGAATACGCTGACCTTCAGGATTAGTGGCATTGACATCGCGACCATCGGCAACAAATTGTGTCAATAGACGTTCATAGTCGCTTGGACGCATGTGTTTAAATGCGTGATAGAGTACGTGAAAATCTGCATTCACACCTGCAGGTGGAAGTTGATTCAAATAGGCAAATACACGTTCATCCGACCATGCTTCGTTAAAGGTCGCAGGTTGAGATAATGCCATGGCAATCTCCTTTATATTCTTTTGAAAAAAATAGGGCAAAATAACTAGTGTTATTTTGCCCTGATTCAATTTGCTTGACTAATCAGTATTCAGATTATCGCTCTTCAGGCAAATTGATATTCATTTCCAACATTTCAATATTGGCTTCTGAACGCACAGACATTTGAATATGTTGTTCATCGACACCACGCACGTAGCGATTTACCACTTGCATGATTTCTTTTTTCATCTGATCAATTTTTTCTTGGCTTAAGCGTTTACCAAGACCTTGTTCAGAAGCAACAATCACTTTTAAGCGATCTTTTGCTGTTTGTGCGCTAGATGGCTTATCTTCACCGCTAAATAATTTGCTCCAAAATCCTGCCATGTCTACGCTCCAAATAATCGTGCTAACCAGCCCTTAGGTTTCGCTTCAATATGGCGAAACGGACGTTCTTCACCTAAGAATCGTGCAACCAAGTCATCATAAGCCTGACCTGCAGCAGCATCGCTATACAGAATGACAGGTTTACCTTCGTTTGATGCTTGAAGTACGCTCTTACATTCAGGAATTACGCCTAAAGTAGGTACACGTAAAATATCTTTAGAAATGTCATCAATCGTCAGCATTTCTTGTTTATCGGCACGTTCTGGGTTGTAACGTGTAATACACAGGTGCTTACGGATACGACCTTCGTTTTGTTCTACTTTTTTAGTTTTGCTGTCTAGCATACCAATAATACGGTCAGAGTCACGTACTGAAGAAATTTCAGGGTTAGTCACAATAATCGCTTCATCGGCATGATACATCGCTAAAATAGCGCCGCGCTCAATCCCAGCAGGTGAGTCACAAATAATGTAATCAAACTCTTGTGCAAGCTCATCCATAATACGTGCCACGCCTTCATCGGTCAGGGCATCTTTATCACGGGTTTGAGAGGCTGGAAGAATATAAAGGTTTTCAATATCTTTATCGCGAATTAATGCTTGTTGTAAACGCGCTTCATTATTTAAAACATTCACAAAATCATAAACAACGCGACGTTCACAACCCATAATTAAGTCAAGGTTACGTAAACCCACGTCAAAATCGATAACAACAGTTTTGTGACCACGTAGGGCTAAACCTGTTGCAAAAGATGCACTTGTAGTGGTTTTACCTACGCCACCTTTGCCTGATGTTACGACAACAATTTTCGCCACCGAATCCACTCCTGTTATGGTTTAAATTCCCCTATATTTTTTGGGGATTTTTGGTGATTATTTATACATTAAAATTGTAGAGCTTCAAATACAAGCTCTTGGTTATCATTTAAGTAAATATGCACAGGTTTTTTAGTCACATGCTGAGGAATATCGTCCGCCACGCAATACGTGCCTGCAATAGATACCAATTCTGCTTCTAGGGAATGACAGAAAATTCGTGCCGCAATATTCCCGCCCGCGCCGGCAATGACTCTACCACGTACACTACCATAAATATGTATATTTCCTGAAGCAATCACTTCAGAACCGCTGTTGATGCCTGCGGTTAAAATAATGTCGCCCTGATGTTGTACCAAGCATTGACCTGTACGCAAAATTTCATCGTGATAAGACGTAATATGCGCTACAGCAGGTGTAGTTTCAGCAACTTGATTTTCCGTCTGTTGCTGTTCTGCCGCAGGTTCAGGTTTTACTTCAACCACTTGTTCTTTGGTGGCTTTCACTTCCTGCAATGGACGGTCTTGCGGGATGACAGGGAACTGAATAGCACGTGCCTGATCTGCCATAATGCCTTCAGTCACAGCAATTGGCTGTGCTTCTAGGCTAATTAGCAATTGAATTAGCGCAATCAATTCTTGTTCGACTGAACTTTCAATGACCACCAAAACCCCTGGTGGAAATGATTTTTGCAACATTGGGCTTAGTTGCTGGCGGATCGCATCATGATCATTGGTGTCTAAGCTAATGCGAATCGCATTGACCAATCTGCCTTTTATCCGTATGTCAGCCATAATAATTCCTTAACACTTCTAACTTTGCTGGTTGTTGAAGTCATCTTATAAATAGAGCAAATCCTAGAACAAATTGGGTGAATTCTCTAGTTCAGTTACTAAAAATATTTCACATTGTTTTAGCTAAAATTATCGAAAGACCTTTATGAAATATCGTGTTGTTGTCCTTCATTTAAAATTTGTTGCCATTGTTTAACTTTTACTTGTTTGCGAATTGCTTCTAAACTTTCAAATATCGCTGATTCCACTAATTTATCAATATGCTGATTATGTTCAATCTCAATCTGACTAATTTTTTCAGCAATCATTTGATAAGTTGGATTTTGTACTTGTTGATGCTGCTGTGCAAAAGGTTCAATTAAACCTTGGGTGATATTTTCGCCCAATCGTTGTCCGATACTTTGAATTTGCTGTTCAATACGTCCACCGACCAATGGAATCAGGCGCAGCAATTGCGTCAGTTCAGGCGTATCTTCAATGGCTTGATTCACCACCAACCCGACATTTTTCGCAATCATGTGACGCTGCATTTGTAATTCTTTGCCTAAGGATTCCTGCAAAATATCGGCTAGGGCAATCGCGAGTAATTGACGATGATGCTCGACCAAATCATCAATAAATTGTTTGTGAGTGGTACTGGTGGTCAATTCACGTTGCACACCATTAAGTACTGTGAGCACCACACGGCTACTCAGTTCTTCCATTAGCAAGTTGTAGTAAAAGTTGCCGCGTTTATACCAACTGTCTGGAATGACTTTATAGCCATGGCTATGCAGGTTGTAACCAATCGCGATGGCACGTAATAAACGTAAAAAACGCAATTGCGGAATAATTGCAAGAATTTCATACCAGTGAATAAACGGGAAAAACCACCAACGCTGATGATGTTTGAAAATAATTGCAATACCCCAACGCACGCCCAACTCTACAATTAAAAACGTGGTAAACCAGCCTTCGGTAATCACCACCCAAGGGCGCAATTCTGTTCGATAAAACTGTAAAATTTCAGGTAGACGAATAAAATCGAACAACCATTCGCCAAAATCACTCATTAAAATGGCATTGGCACTTAAACAGAACAAGTTAAAGATGATTAAACCCATCAAAAACAAGTCATAAGCCAAGGCAATTTTCCATCCCCATGAATCTTTACGCAGGGGATGAAAAGAGGATTTGATGACAGGTTCTTCAGACTTTTTCATGGCGTACCTGAATGGTTATGCAGTCGGAGCTGCAAGTTTTTGTTGCATGCTTTCAATCAATTGATCTTTTTCCAGCCACAGTTCATGCACCCATTGCTGAAAACGCTCACGATATTCAGTATCATCTTCGTAATTGCCGCCCAACACCCAAGCTGGAATATTAATTTTGCGTAAATTCACCGCAATGCGCGGCACCTCACCTAACCAAAACTCGCTATAGCCCGGCACGCCATCTGGGTACACAATGGTCATATCTACCAAGGCATCAATTTGATCACCCAAAATATTCAATGCCAAAGCTAAACCACCAGCTTTTGGCTTTAATAAATGTTGATAAGGCGATTGTTGTTGATCATGTTTTTCTTGGGTAAAGCGTGTGCCTTCTAAATAATTCAGCAGGGTAAAGGGCTGACTTAATAACTGTTGGCAGGCTTTACGCGCTTCTTCCATATCGCGGTCTTTCAGCTCAGGTTTTTTGGCAATTTGTGCTTTGCTGTGACGCTTCATCATTGGGAAGCCTAAAATTTTAAAGGCTTGTCCTACAAAGGGAATAAAGATCAGTTCCCACTTGGTAAAAAAGCGGGTCAATGGCATACGGGTTAAGCCAAAATACTGATTTACTGTGGTATCGACCCAACTTTGATGGTTACAGGTCATGAGATAACGACCTTGCATGCTCAGTTGCAAATCTTCATCAATGCTGATATCCCATTGGGTATTGGGTAATACATGATCAATCAGCCAGTTGTTTACACTGAGCCAACTGTTGGTAATTTGAATATTGGTTTCATCGACCTTACGTGACTGCTTTAACAGTTTGGTTAAGCCCAAAGCCAACACAGGAGGGCCGTGAAAAAATGTACTGCCAGTGATGACTGTACCCACGGTGAGACCTTTTGTGATTTTTTTTAATAAAGGGTGTTTCTTTGCTTGCGATGACATATAAATCAATCCTGAAGATAAATCGTCCAATGCGTCACGTGTTTGTAGATGACTCCAATATAAATGTTGTTTTTAAAATAAAAAAGTGTTGAAGTGAAAGTGTGTAGAAATTGTGATGAAGTTATACCAAGATTTGTACATGATCATGTATATTTGTAAGTAAAAGTTTTTTTATTAACAAAAAATCAATGGTCTAAGTATATTTTTTCATTCAATATTCAGCATATACAACAAAACACAAGTAAGGAGGCATGCCATGCGTGCATTAGCAATTTCGGCAGCAGTCGTAGGGGCAATGGTTTTAACTGGTTGTCAAACGACTGGTAACAACCTTGGTGGTATGGAATATGACAAAACTGCGTTAGGCACAGTAATTGGTGCTGCTGCAGGTTATGGGGTCTCTAAAAGTAACGCAAATACAAGTGCACAAAACAACCGTGCTGCAGCAATTGGTGCTGTAGTGGGTGCTGCTGCGGGTGTTTATCTTGACAATAAAGAAAAACAACTTCGTCAACAAATGGCTGGTACAGGCGTAGAAGTAAACCGTAATGCCGATGGTTCTGTTGGCTTGATCATGCCGGGTAACATCACGTTTGATACTAACAAATCAAACATCAAACCAAACTTCTATTCTACCTTGGACAAAGTAGCGCAAACGCTAACCCAAGATAACAAGAGCGGTATTTTGGTAACAGGTTTTACTGACAGCACTGGTAACGACGCAATCAACATTCCATTGTCACAAGCACGTGCACAATCGGTTGCAAACTACTTGGCTAGCCGTGGTGTATCAACTTCACGTATTAATGCACAAGGTCACGGTGCTGCAAACCCAATCGCATCGAATGCTACTGCAGAAGGTCGTGAGCAAAACCGTCGTGTAGAAATCAGCATTTATGCAATCCAATAATCTGGCATTGTATAGATTGTAAAGAACCGCCTTCGGGCGGTTTTTTTATGCAAGCAATTTCTAGGGTCTACTCAGCAAATAGACAATGACGTCTAAAGTAGCATTTTAGATTAGTCATCTTTGGCGGAGATGACTATAATCGAGCTCGAACCGAAATAGAGGAAATACTATGACACTGGCAAGTCAGTTAAACGACAAGCAACTTGAAGCGATGAAATACACTCAAGGACCCTTGTTAGTGCTTGCAGGTGCAGGTTCAGGCAAAACTTCGGTGATTACCCGAAAAATTGCCTATTTGGTTAAGCATTGCGGGATTCCTGCGCATCGTATTACAGCGATGACTTTTACCAACAAAGCAGCACGAGAAATGAAAGAGCGTGTGACCAAATTGTTGTCACGTGAAGAAGCTAAAGGATTATCGGTTTCGACTTTCCACACCTTTGGTCTGAATTTATTACGTTTTGAATTAAAACACACGCCGTTAAAAGCCAACTTCTCTATTTTGGATGCCGATGACTGTAAACGTATTCTGATGGATTTAATGCACCGCGATAATTTGTCGGGTGCAGAAAGCAAAGAATTGATTGCCAAAGCCATGAAGATGATTTCGGACTGGAAAAATGATCTGATTGCACCAGAGCAGGCGCATACCACCTGCGAAACGCCAGAAGACATCCAGTTTGCACATTTATATCAACTTTATGAACGTAATTTACGTGCCTATAACGCGGTAGATTTTGATGATTTAATTGTAATGCCGACACGACTTTTGCAAGAAAATGCCGAAGTGCGTGACAAGTGGCAAAACCGTGTTCGTTATTTATTGGTCGATGAGTATCAGGACACCAACACCGCACAATATATCTTGGTGAAATTACTTGTGGGCGTAATGGGGCAGTTCACTGCGGTAGGTGACGACGACCAATCGATTTACGCTTGGCGCGGTGCGAAGCCTGAAAATATGGCCTTGCTGAAAGATGATTTCCCGAATTTAAAAGTGATTAAACTTGAGCAAAACTATCGCTCGACCAGTCGCATTTTAAAAGCGGCCAACACCGTCATTGGCAATAATCCACATATTTTTGACAAAAAACTGTGGTCAGATAAAGGTCATGGTGAAGTGATTCGGGTAATTACATGCCGCAATGATGATGATGAATCAGAACGCGTGGTTAAAGACTTACTCACGCATAAACTGATGAATGGTAAAAGCTGGAAAGATTATGCAATTTTGTACCGAGGGAACTTTCAGGCACGTATTCTGGAAACCCAATTACGTCAAATGCAAATTCCTTACAAGCTTTCGGGGGGGCAGTCATTCTTCGCACGTGCTGAAATCAAAGACATCATGAGTTATTTGCGTCTGATTATTAACCCTGAAGATGACAGCGCATTCTTACGCATTATTAACACGCCTAAACGCGCGATTGGTCCTGTGACTTTGGAAAAACTAGGGCTGTTTGCACAGGAAAACCATTTGTCATTATTGGCTGCTGCAGGTGATCAGCGCCTAACCATGGCAATTCCGAAAAAAGCCACGACGCAGTTGGCAGAGTTTTCAGATTTTATTAGCAATTTTACGCGTAACTTATTGGAAGATGATGAACCTGTGCCAATCATCCGTCAAATGATGCTCGAAGCAGGTTATATCGACTACATTAAAGAGCAAGCAGCTACCCCTGCGCAGGAAAAAACCAAGCTAGATAATATCGAAGTTCTATATAGCAGCATCCAAAGTTTGATTAACCGTGCTGAAGATGTCGATGAAAAGAATATTGAAAGCGTGATTCGTAAAATGGTGCTGCTCGATATGCTCGAACAGCAACAGGAAGAAGAAGACACTGATAAAGTCAATTTACTCACCCTGCATGCGTCCAAAGGCTTGGAATTTCCGTACGTGTATTTGATTGGTTTGGAAGAAGAGCTTTTACCGCATAAAAACTCAATTGTGGCAGATACTGTCGAGGAAGAACGCCGTTTGATGTACGTGGGGATTACTCGTGCACGTCAGGGCTTAACCATTACTTTGGCAGAGCAGCGCAAAGCGGGCGGGCAAATGAAACAAATGACCCCAAGTCGTTTTTTGGATGAATTACCACAAGATGAATTGGAATGGCTCGGACGTAAGAAAAAGTTAGCCGGTGATGTCGATCCGAAATTACAGGCACAGCATTATTTGGAAAATTTACGTGCCTTAATCAAGCGCTAATTTTTTGAAAATACTTAGGGCATTGATGCAAGTACAGCATCAAATGGCACATCGAAAATCGAAAGAAAATTGAAAATTTAAAAACAGGATAAACTTCATGAAAGTTCAAGTTAAAGTCTTAGATTCACGTTTAGGCACAGAATGGCCAATGCCAACTTATGCAACCGCAGGTTCGGCAGGTTTGGACTTACGTGCTTGTGTAGACAGCAGCACCGTGATTGAGCCGGGTCAAACAGTCTTGGTCAAAACAGGTTTAGCGATTTATATTCAAGATACAGGTTTTGCAGGCATGATTTTGCCGCGTTCAGGCTTGGGTCACAAACATGGCATCGTGTTGGGGAACTTGGTGGGTTTGATTGATTCAGATTATCAGGGTGAATTGATGGTTTCGGTGTGGAACCGTAGCCAAACAGCATTTAGCTTAGAACCTGGTGAGCGTTTAGCGCAATACGTTTTGGTTCCTGTGGTACAGGCCAAGTTTGAACAAGTAGATGAATTTGTTGCCACCGAACGTGGTGCAGGTGGTTTTGGGCATACGGGCAAAAACTAAGTTACTTAGGTTTCAGCCTATATCGTTTGGTAAAGTTTTATCTGAAACTTTACCAACAATTCTTGAAAAGTAACGAAAGATGTACTAATAATGACAAGTAAATCACTAGCTCTGATGAGACCATTGCACATCTATTAAAAAATCTAATTAGAATTTTCAAAATATCTCGAGCCAAGATTTATTCACTTTATGTTGGCTCATCTTTGTAGTTGTAAGCCTATGAACAATCCACAAACACTTTTTCCTCAGCATATTTTTCGCGCTTACGACATTCGTGGCAAAGAAACTGTGCTGACCGCGAAATTGGTACACGCCATTGCACAAGGATTGGTGCAACAATATCAACAAGAAAAGCAAACTCAAATTAGTATTGGTTATGATGCGCGTTTAAATAGCCCCGCTTATGCTGAAATTATGCGCCAAGTCTTTCTTGCCCATCAATTTCAAGTGACGATGGTGGGTTGTTGTTCTAGCCCGATGTTGTATTTTATGGCACGACACACGGCAGGCAATGGCATTATGCTTACGGCCAGTCATAATCCAAAATCAGACAACGGCATTAAATGGATTGTGCAGGGCGAACCGCCAACCCCTGAAATGATTCAACACGTGGCACACGATGCAGCGCCATATTATTTAAATACCGATGCAGCACCATCCATCGCCTCACAACACGCCACCAATATTTCACATGAATTTATTGAAGATGCGTGTCAGCAATATCAGCAGGCAATGTTGAACGATATTCAACTGGCGGGCACTTTTAAAGTGGTTTTAGATGGGATGTATGGTTCGGCAGGTCATTGCGCTGCTTTGGTTTTGCAAAAAATGGGCTGTGAGGTGATTGCTTTACGCTGCGAAGCCAATGGTCATTTTCCAGAACATGCACCCGATCCATCACAAGAAAAACACTTACAACATTTAAAAGCTGCGGTGCGTGAACATCAGGCGGACATTGGCATTGCTTTAGATGGCGATGGTGATCGTGTCGTCCTCTTGGATGAACATGCCAATGTGCTTTCAGCAGATCGTTTGCTGTCTTTATTTGCAGAAATGTGTTTAAAAACTCATCCTCAGCATCAAGTGGTGTTTGATGTAAAATGCTCCACTATGGTGCGCAATACCGTGCGTGATTTGGGTGGCGAAGCGGTGATGATTCGCACGGGCAGTACCTTCTTGCGGCGTTATTTGGCGCAGTCGCAAGGCAAGGCTGTGTTCGGTGGCGAATACGCAGGACATTATGTATTCAATGATGGACGTGGTTTTGGCTATGACGATGGTATTTACGCAGCGCTGCGCGTGTTGGAATATTTAAGCCACAGTAATTACAGCAGCCTTTCGGCATTGATGCAGAAATACCCTGAGCGTTGCTGCACTGAAGACACGTATATCAGCACACGGAATATTGAACCGAGTGCGGTTTTAAATGATGTTGAAAGTTCTAGCCATCGCAGTGGTGCAGAATTAAGTAAAATAGATGGTGTAAGACTTGATTTTGAAGATGGATTTGGCATTATTCGAGCATCCAATACAGGCGAATATTTTACGGTGCGTTTTGATGCCGATAATCCATCACGACTGAATGATATTCGCGATACATTTGTTTCCATGTTAAGTGAGCGATACCCTGAAATCGCCCAAGACATTTTAGATGCTCAATAAGGAGAGGCGAATGCCACATCAACAGACTGGTATCGACAAAGCGCAAATTTTGACTGAAGCTTTGCCGTATATTCAACGTTTTGCGGGCAAGACCCTTGTTGTGAAATATGGCGGCAATGCCATGACCGATCCTGAGCTGGAAAGTTCTTTTGCTCGTGATATCGTGTTGTTAAAGACTGTAGGCTTAAACCCGATTGTGGTGCATGGCGGTGGTCCACAAGTGGATTCTATGCTCAAGCAATTGGGACGTGAGTCTGACCGTATTGATGGCATGCGTGTCACCGATCCTACGACTATGGAAGTCGTAGAAATGGTCTTGGGTGGTAGCGTCAACAAATCTATCGTCAATCTGATTAACCAACATGGCGGTCGTGCCATTGGTTTGACGGGTAAAGATGGTAACTTGATTCGCGCACAAAAATTATTGATGCAAAAAACTACTGAAACAGGCGAAGTACAACAAATTGACCTTGGTTTGGTGGGTGAAGTGGTGGGTGTCAAAACCGACGTGTTGGAAATGTTTACCAGCAGCGACTTTATTCCAGTGATTGCACCTTTAGGTGTCGATGATGCAGGCAATACCTATAACATTAATGCCGATTTAGTCGCAGGTAAAGTTGCCGAAGCATTGGGTGCGGAAAAGTTAATTTTGCTGACCAATATTACGGGTGTATTAGACGAAAATAAAAACCTGTTAACTGGTTTGACTACGCAGGAAGTAGATCGTTTAATTGATACAGGCGTGATTTACGGTGGCATGATTCCAAAAGTGGGTTGTGCATTGGATGCAGTTAAAGGCGGTGTAATCAGTGCACATATTGTAGATGGTCGTGTGCCACATGCTACTTTATTGGAAATCTTTACTGATCATGGTGTGGGAACATTAATTACCAACCGTGTCCAAACGCGTAAATAAAACTCTATAAGATGATCCCTAAAAGAGCTTCACAATTGAAGCTCTTTTTTATGTCAAATTTACGGCAAGAAACTGAAATTTTGTTGATTCAGCATCCTTGAAATTGCTTTGCACCTATCCTGCAATCTTAAAATTGTAGTCGCTAAAATCGCGGTCATCATAGTGTCATGCTGCTGTCCTAGTGTAGGAGAAAACATGAGGTATCTATGATGCTACAAAAATTAAATCAGTATCGTCAGCAGTTTAGCTTTCCTATGGTTAAAGTGGGTAAAGCACAGAAAAAAAACAGCAAAGCTACGCAATATGCGTTTGAATGGGTTGAAAATTTAAAGCAACTACAAGAAGTACAGCGCTTTCGTGCACAGCAATTTTCCAAGCAATTTGGCATTGAATTTGAATCGGGTTTAGATCAGGACTTGTACGATTTTGGCTGTGAACACGCCGTACTCAGAGATAAATCTACGGGTGAAATTGTTGCTTATACTCGTTTAAAACTTTGGCAAGGGCATGAGCTAGCCAACAGTTATAGTGCGCACGAGTTTAAAATTATAGATGAGTTAGGGCATCTCTCGAATATTGTCGAAATGGGGCGTACTTGTGTGCATCCACGTTATCGTTCAGGCAAAACACTCTCTATTTTATGGCTGAATTTAGTGCCTAAAGTGTTATGGGAAATGCGTGCCAAACACATGATTGGCTGTGTCAGTATTCGTTTGGAAGGTAATGAAGCACGCGCGTATCATACCCATCAAGCGATTCAACAATTGGCAGAAAATCAACGCTGCGATATTCAGTCACAGCAGCCGTTTGAGCCAAGTTGTCCAAGTCATAGCTTTAGCCAAGATGAACGAATACCTAAACTGTTTGATGTTTATCTGAAAATGAATGCTAAGCTGTCTGAGCAAGCATTTTATGACCGTGAGTTTAACTGTCTAGATTATTTTGTTTTGTTAGATGTGAAACAAATGGCGAAACATTTTATTCGCCAAAAGAAAGTGAAAGCATCTTAACTAGAATAATTAAGCAGAGATTTCTACAGCACTGCATATCTATGAAGTGGTACTGTAGAAATCTATTTATATTTTTCAGATTTGAATTATCCACATGGCTGATGCACAATAATCAGATAATTTCATTATTTGTATAAAGATAAGGCCTTATGTGTCAGTTGCTTGGAATGAATTGTGCGACACCTACCGATATTACCTTTTCATTTCGGGGATTTTCGCAGCGCGCAGGAATCACCTCAGATCATTCTGATGGCTTTGGCATTGCTTTTTTTGAAGATAAAGCTTGCCGTTTATTTGTCGATAACCAGTCTGCAGTGGAGTCACCCATTGCAGAATTGATCCGTAACTATCCCATCAAATCGCGTAATGTGATTGCCCATATTCGTAAAGCGACACAAGGCAAAATTAATTTAGAAAATTCACATCCGTTTAGTCGTGAGTTGTGGGGACGCCAGTGGATTTTTGCCCATAATGGTGATTTACATGACTTTCATCCACGTTTATCAGGTCGTTTTACCCCTGTGGGCAATACCGACAGTGAACGTGCATTTTGTTATTTGTTAGATCAATTGGTAAATCATTTTGGTTATGATGAACCGAGCCTGACGCAAATTTTTGACTTGTTAGCCGAAATTTCTCCTAAAATTGCAGAACATGGCACTTTTAATTTTTGTTTGTCCAATGGTCAGGCATTATTTAGTTATGCGGTGACCAAATTACATTGGTTGGTGCGTGCTTATCCATTTCAGCCTGCACAATTAATTGATTTAGATGTTGAGGTTGATTTTAGCCAAGTCACCACAGCAGAGGATTGTGTGGCAGTGATTACCACTGAACCCTTGACTCAAAATGAAACATGGACAGCATTTCAGCCAGGTGAAATGATTTTATTTCAACATGGACGCCCAATTAAAACCCAAATGACACATATTGCGCGTTTGGAACGTGAGCGTTTAAATCCTGAATTAAGACGGATCACCAAAGCGGATCAATACTAATTTATACGGGTATGTGTGGTTGAAAAATATTCATTTTATTATTGTATAATTCAATTAAATCAAGAATGAAAATGTATAAATTGGTTAATTAATAATTGATTCTTTTAGTCGGGTATTTTTGTTAAAATTTATTTAAATCAATGTCTTGTGTTGTTTTTGTGCGATTTAAACCAATCCCTACCAATTCGCTTCATTTTTATTTATGGGAAATACGGCTACCATTCCGCAATGTGATTAATCATTTATTTCTGTAAGGTGGTCGTATGAAGATGAAATGGGTTCCAGAATACAATACTGGTATCGATGTGATTGACGATCAGCATAAACGTATCCTCGATTATATTAATGAAATTGTTGAAATTAGCGATGGTACAGATCGAGCACGTGTAAAGCAGATTTTAGATAATATTATTGATTACACCCAGTCGCATTTTACGTTTGAAGAATCATTACAAGAAGAAGCGGGTTATAAATACCGCGTACCACATAAACGTGTGCATGATTTATTCATTAAAAAAATTGAGTCTTATCGCGATCGTTATGAAATGGGACAATCCATTGAAGGCGAATTGCATGAAGTTTTATCAAAATGGTTAATTAATCATATTCAACACGATGACGCCGATTATGTCGGTGCAGTGAAAGAGAATATGATGGGTATTATTAAGGAAAATGAGAAGAAGAAAGGTAAAGGCTGGTTCGCTCGTTTCTTCTCATAAGTCTGAAGCCATAAAAATGAAAGAATAAAAATTATAAATTTGCGCAGCAAGCTATCTAACGATAGTTTGCTTTTTCTTTTTTGAGGTTTTGCTTTTCCTTGATGACAAAGGCAAAATAGCCGTAGATTTTTATTAGGACAGCGTCATGCAGGACAATGCTATGTCACGATGGTTATCGCCGCTGATGGCATTTGGTTTATCATTCATTATTATTGCCACACTCGCACCAATGACAGGTATTCAGGTTGAGCGTCAGCTCGACTTTTGGTTGTTGTGGTTAGCAACCATGCTGATTTTGGCATTACCGATTACTTATTTGGAAATTGCCTTAGCCAAACGCTCAAAAACGACAGCATTACAAGCACTTTTAAGTTTAACCCGTGATGCCGATGCTTCTCAAAAATGGCGTTTGGTGGGCTGGCTTGCAGTGGTGTTCATTCCATTTTTAGCAGGCGGTTTGTTGTCTAATGCTGCGCAAATTTTAAATCAATATGCCGCTGCAGACTTGGCTAGTCATGTCTTGTTTGTGATTGTGGCTATTTTCGCACTGGCATTGTCATTAGTGCCGCGTCAAATTTTATTGCTATGTACCGCTGTTGCTGTTGTGGCGGCTTTGGTTTTATCGATGGTGATGGGTTCAGAACTCCCTGCATGGCAAGTCACCTCAATTGAGTTTAGCGAATGGGGCAGTGCAACCGTTTTGGCTTTGGTGGCCAGTGGTTTAGGCATGGGCTTGTACTGGCAAACTAGTTTGCCGCAAGTACAGCAACAATCTGCAGCAACTTCAACGGTATTGCCAATTTGGATTGCTCAGCTATTGGCAGTCGTTGCTTTTGCATTCTTTGCCGTGCAAGCACAAATTCCAGCATTGGCTTTGGTGGTGGCAACTGTTGCAGCAGCAGCGGTTTTATTACAATTGGCACGTGAACAATTGGCACAACGTCAAATGGTGGTTGCGATTCAGTGGGTTGTATTGATTGCAGCAACTTTGGCTTGGGCAATTCCTGCCATTAGTCCTGTATTTAATTTTGCCTTATTGCTTTGGGGCTTAGTTATTTGTTTGATTTACGCTATTTTTGCAGGCTGGATTATGAAAATCAGCCATTTGCGTAAAGCCATGAACTTTAGCAGTGAAGCCTTTTATAACATTTGGCGTATTGCGGTACGTGTGGTGTTACCTGTATCTATCGTAGTGGCGATGGTGGCGTTAATTGGACAGTGGATCGCATGAGTCAAATGGCGCAGGTTTGGGTGGCGTATGCCACACCCGAACAACAATGGCATGTGGCTGTCGCATTTCAGCAGGGCATGACTGTACTGGATGCAATTCAGCAGAGTGGACTTGTGACAGCAACGACTTTACCTGAACCGTTGATGCTGGGTATTTTTGGTGTACGGGTTGAGCCGCAGCATGTATTACAAGCAGGTGATAGGGTTGAGATTTATCGTGCTTTGACCATTAACCCGAAAGATATTCGTCGTAAACGTGCCGCAAAGAACCCAGTAGGGCGTTATGCCAAAAGCAATCGCTTGAGACAATTGCAATGATTTAAAAAACCCCTCAGATGAATTTCAGTGAGGGGTTTCTTTTTATTCTAAAGCGGCTATAGTGGTGGCGCGTTGAGAATCGCTTCTTTCGATCCTGGTAGGCCTGGTTGAGATTCTGGAATCGTTTCCAATCCTTCAACTTTTTCTACAATACCATTTTGATTGAAAAAGATTTTCAAATGCTGACCATGCGCGGCAGGGATCTTGGCTTTTTTAGCATAAGTTCCTGGGATATAGTTGTAAATGTAGTCCCAACGTAATGGATTCATCGGGTCGGCGATGGTAGGACTGCCCAGCAAAAAGCGGACTTGTTGATGACTCATACCGACTTGGACTTTAGACGCTTGAGCTTGGGTTAAAGGTGTACCCTGTGGAATATCGACTTTATAAACGCCCAAGGTCGAACAGCCTGCGAGCAGTGAAGTGACCAATAACGTCAACATGATTTTTTGCATTTTGCTACACTATCCCAAATTAATTATGATGCATTTGATCTTGATCCAGTGTTAGATCATACTGCATCTTAACTTTGTTGCATATTCCAACTTTAATTTTGTTGAGAGACCTTTTTTCATGCCTATTTCAAATCAAGAATTACGCAAAGCTGGACTTAAAGTTACCCTTCCACGAATTAAAATCTTAGAATTATTAGAAAATTCAAAACAACATCATTTAAGTGCAGAAGATATCTACAAAACTTTACTCGATCAGGGTGAAGATGTGGGTTTAGCAACTGTGTATCGTGTGTTAACACAGTTTGAAGCTGCAGGCATTATTGAGCGTCATAATTTTGAGAACAATCATTCTGTGTTTGAAATTATGCAGGAAGATCACCACGACCACTTGGTTTGCTTGAACTGTAGCAAAGTGGTTGAATTTATTAACGATACCATTGAAAAAGAACAGCATGATGTAGCTGAAAAATTTGGTTTTGAGCTCACAGGGCACTCGCTGAATTTATATGGTTATTGTGATGCGCCAGAATGTCGTGAAGCCTTACGCAAGAAATAATTTGCTGTAAGCATAAAAAATAGGCTTCCGTATGGAAGCCTATTTTGTTTGTGTTTAAGCATTGTTGCGAAGTTATTGCCCATCGAAGGTAATATTCGAGGTTGCATGTAACAAACGCTCGCCACCTTCTTCTGATAATTTGATTTGTAGACGCAAATCGTTTGGCGAGTCGGCGTGTTTAAGTGCGTCTTTGTAGCTAATTTGCTTGGCTTTATAGAGGTCGTATAAAGCTTGGTCAAAGGTTTGCATGCCCAATTCGCGAGAACGCTTCATTAGGTCTTTAATTTCGTGCACATCACCTTTACGGATTAAATCTGCAATTAATGGTGAGTTAATTAAAATTTCAATCGCAGCACGACGTGAGTTGCCATCTATGGTTGGAATTAATTGCTGTGCCACAATCGCTTTCAGGTTTAGCGACAAATCCATGAACAACTGGTTATGTCGGTCTGCTTCAAAGAAGTGAATAATACGGTCAATTGCTTGGTTAGCGTTGTTGGCGTGCAGGGTGGCAAATACCAAGTGACCTGTTTCGGCAAAGGCAATTGCATAATCCATGGTTTCGCGGGAACGAATCTCACCAATCAGAATCACGTCAGGTGCTTGACGCAAAGTATTTTTTAAGGCGATTTCAAAGGAGTCAGTATCAATTCCGACTTCACGCTGGGTAATAATACAGCCTGCATGTTCATGCACAAATTCAATCGGGTCTTCAATGGTAATGATATGACCTTTGGAGTTTTGGTTGCGGTAACCAATAATAGACGCCAAAGAAGTCGATTTACCTGTACCAGTCGCACCTACAAAAATGATGATGCCACGTTTGGTCATCGCCAAATCTTTGAGAATAGGTGGCAGTTTCAAGTCATCCATGGTCGGGATTTTGGTTTCAATCCGACGGAGTACCATGCCCGGCTCATCACGTTGTTGGAATGCGCTGACACGGAAACGTGCTGTTTTTTCACGGTTGGTAATCGCAAAGTTACATTCACGGGTTTCGGCAAATTCCTTGCGCTGTTTTTCACTCATAATTGAGTTAAGCAGCTGACCGACAATTTCACCTGTAAGTTTACTTTTGGCTACAGGCACAATTTGTCCATGAATTTTCATGGAAGGTTCAACATCGGCTGTAATAAACAAGTCAGACGCTTTTTGCTGAATCATTAAATTCAGTAAATCATTAAAGTCCATCGCGTATCTCGAATTTTAAACTTATAAGAATGATTCAGGCTGTTTTGCAACCGTACGAGCCGTTTGTGGGCTAATCACACCGCGCGATACCAAGTTTTTCAAACTCTGGTCAAGGGTGGTCATACCGTAGTTGGCACCAGTCTGAATTGCCGAGTACATTTGAGCTACTTTGTTTTCACGAATCAGGTTACGCACTGCAGGAATACCAATCATGATTTCATGCGCAGCTACACGACCACCACCATTTTTCTTGAGCAGGGATTGTGAAATGACGGCTTGTAAAGATTCAGACAACATGGCACGTACCATGTCTTTTTCTTCGGCAGGGAATACGTCAATCACACGGTCAATGGTTTTTGCTGCAGAGGTGGTGTGTAGCGTACCAAATACCAAGTGACCCGTTTCAGCAGCAGTCAGTGCCAAACGAATGGTTTCTAAGTCACGCATCTCACCAACTAGAATAATGTCAGGGTCTTCACGCAGTGCCGAACGTAATGCTTCGTTAAAGCCATGCGTATCACGGTGTACTTCTCGTTGGTTAACCAAACATTTTTTAGATTGGTGTACAAATTCGATTGGGTCTTCGACGGTCAGAATATGGTCGTAGCGATTGTCATTAATAAAGTCAATCATCGCGGCAAGTGTGGTTGATTTACCTGAACCTGTTGGGCCTGTCACCAATACCAAACCACGTGGATATTCACAAATATCTTTAAAGATTTGTCCCATGCCTAAATCTTCAAGGGTCAAAACTTTAGAAGGAATGGTACGGAATACTGCACCTGCACCACGGTTTTGGTTAAATGCGTTCACACGGAAACGAGCCACGCCTGGGACTTCAAAAGAAAAGTCCGTTTCTAGATTTTCTTCATAATCACGACGTTGTTTATCATTCATAATGTCGTACACTAATTTGTGTACTTCTTTATGTTCTAATGCTGGTAAGTTAATTCGACGAATTTCACCATCCACACGAATCAGTGGTGGCATGCCCGCAGATAAGTGTAAATCCGAAGCGCCGTTTTTAGCGGAGAACGCCAATAATTCTGTAATATCCATGAAAGTCCCCGAGATCAATTAAATCTTAATTATTTTGATAGAATAATACGGCTTTCCATCAGCTTAACCAACTGTTAGTTGCTGGACAAGGTAAAAAAAGATGAATGAAATGAGAAATGCATCAATGAATAATCTGCAGCTTATGCGCACTCAGGTTTTGCAACAAATTCAACAGGCATGCCAGTTGGCACAGCGCGAGCCAAATACGGTGCAATTGTTGGCAGTATCTAAGACTCATCCGAGTGAAGCCTTGCGTGAAATGTATGTGACAGGGCAGCGCGCTTTTGGCGAAAATTATTTGCAAGAAGCTTTGGATAAAATGCAGGCCCTGAGTGATTTAGAAATTGAATGGCACTTTATTGGGCATGTGCAGCGCAATAAAACCAAACATTTGGCAGAAAAATTTGCATGGGTGCATGGGGTAGATCGTTTGATTATTGCCGAGCGTTTATCTAATCAGCGCGATGCTCAGCAAGCGCCACTGAACATTTGTTTGCAAGTAAATATTGATTCACAAGATACGAAGGATGGCTGTCAGCCGAGCGAAGTTGCAGAGTTAGTCCGACAGATCAGTCAACTACCGCATTTAAAACTACGCGGTTTGATGGTGATTCCTGCACCTAATCATCCTCAAGCTTTTCAAGATGCCAAACAATTGTTTGATGCAGTTAAGACACAACATGCACAACCTGAAGATTGGGATACTTTGAGTATGGGGATGTCGGGCGATTTAAATGCCGCAATTGCAGCAGGTTCAACTATGGTACGGATTGGTACAGCATTGTTTGGCGCACGTGACTATTCCCAGGCTTAATCTTTAAATATACCAGAAAAACGACAAAATTTAGCAAACGCTACCTTGTACGTTTTGGCTGACACGAAATGCGGAATTTTGCGGCTAGTGCTGAAGGTTGGTTTTTCTTAATATGAACTTATCGGGAAACAGGGAGTTTCCTAAATAAGAAGAATAAGAAATAGAACAACACGGAAGTGCTTGGTACGACAGGAGTTATACCAAAAACTGAATCTAGAAAGCCTCGACAGGATGTCGAGGCTTTTTTAGTTTTGTGCCGTAAAGCTGTCAAAATTTTGGCTTATGTAGATTATTTTTAATGACCTTTACTATTTTTAGAAAGCGCTACTTCCGACCAGTAAATAGGTGAAGTGGACATTCAAGATTTATTTTCTATCCAGATTCGAATACGGGCAATCAGTAAAAATAGCAGAAAACAGAACTGAAAGAAGCCTGTGAAAATGATGGTCCAACCGCTATTTCCAGGTGTTTTTCTTGCATCCAACTCAATGACTAAAGTGCAGACGGTGAGAATGATTTCAAAAATTAAAACCGCTTTAAAAACCCAAGGTTTAGGGAAACGTATTAACCATGTGAGAAAAATAATACTTAAACTGGGCAATACAGCAAAGAGAATAATCGTTTTTATATCCATAAAATTAAGTACTTAAAGTGTGGGTGATTTTAAAATAAATTCAATACAACTTCATGGAAGCCTAAAATCTGAAATCTCACAGTCATCTCAATAATTCTTCAATCGACAAATAATCTTCAGATTTTAGGCAGTATTGGCTTTAACCCACCACATTGACTTCACTTGCCCCTGCACCCACTGGTTTGACTTGAATTTGCACAGGAATTCGTTCGTGCATTTCCTGAATATGCGAAATCAGCACCACTTTACGTCCCTGACTTTGCAGATGGTCTAAGGCATTCATCACCATGTGCAAGGAAGTCGGGTCGAGAGTGCCAAAGCCTTCATCAATAAATAGCGATTCCAGTTTCATTGAGCCAGATGCCATATTGGCAATTGCTAGTGCCAAAGCTAAAGAAACCAAAAAGGTTTCGCCACCCGATAAAGACAGAACAGGGCGAATTTCACTGTTCATATCTAAATCAATAATCGCCAACCCCAAACTGTCAGGAATACGATGCAACTGATAACGCGAACTCAGTGGCAGCAATTGCTGATTGGTGTATTCCACCAAAATATCCAAGTGATGTTCTTGAGCAATTTTCTTAAATTTCGTACCTTCTTTATGCCCAATTAAATCGTAAATACGTCCCCAGCGGTATTCTTCAGCTTTGATACTTTCAATTTGAGTTTGATAGGTAGCAAAAATCCCTTGATTGGTGCTATTCAGGCGTAGCTGTGCCTCAATCTCATTATAGTTTTGCTGTTGTTTGGCTTTGTCTGTTTGCAGTGCTGCCAGTTGCGTGGTGACCTCGTCAAAACTCAGTTCTGGCTGTTGTTTTAAGTGCTTTTGATATTGTTCTTCTAGCGTTTGCCAAGCCGTTTTGGCACTTTCCAAACTGTTTTGCTGTTGCTGTAGCATCTTGCGTATTTGTTGATGTTCGGCATAAGAAATTTGTAAACATTCATCAATGACGCTGGCTTGAAAGTGCGTGTGTGCCACTTGCCAGTTTGCAATGTGTTGCTGGCATTCAGTGTGTTGCTGCATGCGCTGTTGAATTTTACTGTCCAAACCATGTTTTTGTAGTTGTAAGTCTTTTAACACCTGTTCTGCTTGGTTAAGCACAGTTCGTTGTGTGCTAAGTGCAAGATTGAGTTGCTGTTGTTGCTGATCTAAAGCCTGCTGCCATTCTTGATAGGTCTGATATTCACATCCCGCATGAGTTCTTGTAAGCTGCTTAATTTGATCACGCAGCTCACTTCCTGCAGTTTTAATCTGCTGCAGTTGTAGGGTTTTCTCTGCATGTTGCTGTTGTAAAAATAGCAACTTTTCTTGCACTTGCTGCTGTTGTTGAGTCAGTTGTTCAATCGTTTTGCTCAGTTGAACTTGCTGCTGCTGCAAGTGATGACGTTGCTCTAACTGTTGTAAGGCATTTTGAAAGTATTCAATCGGTTGATTGAGCCAAGCGTGTCTTTGTTCTGCATCTAAAAGCGACAAAATAGGCTGTAAACGCTGAGCGAGGTCTTGGCGTTGTTGAATAGCATATTTGAGTTGTTCTGCCTGCTGTGCAGCATTGCGCCATTGTTTCAGGGTATCGTTTGCTTGTTGAATACTCTGCTGCAAGTGTTGAGTGGATTGATGTGTTGTTGCCCAATGTTGCTGTACGTGTTCAATTTGCTTTGCAACAGGCAGCGCTGCATCCAAATCTAAAGATAAGGATGTTGCAAGCTGTTGCACCAATGTCTGTTGTTGTTCAAGTTGCTGTTGCAGTTCAAGACTGCGTTGTTGTTGTTGATGATAAGTTGCATCGTATTGACTGCGAGCACGCTCCAATTGTTGTAGCTGTTTTTGCGCATGCTCAAATTCAGTTTTGGCCTGCTGCAATTGCTGATCCTGCAATTGGTTTAAAGCGTCACTGAGTAAATTTTCATGCTGAATAAACGGATGTTCATGGCTGCCGCAGACCATACAGGCTTCATTCGGTTTTAATTGGGCACGTAAATCCTGCACACTTTGATGCTGCAATAAACGCTGCTGTTCAAAGATCTGCTGTAATTGTTGCAAGGCTTGTTCAGTAATTTGCACTTGCTGCTGTTGGGTTTGAATTTGAGTCTGTGTCTGCTGTTGCAGACTTAAAGTTTCTTGCTGACGCTGTTGTAACTGCTCAAATAGGGTGGTCTGTTGTTGCCATTGTTCAAGTGCCTGTTGCAAGCGCTCTAAAACATGCACACTCTTTAAAGCATGTTGTAATTGCTGTTGCTCTGCCGTGAGTTGCTGCTCAAGTTGTTCAGGATGTTGATATTGTTTTTCCCAAACCAACAGTTGTTGCTGTGTATGTTGTTGTTGCTCAATTAAAGTATCTAATGCAGATTGGAACAGCGTAGGGTTTTGCTGACGTAGCTGCTGTTCAAGCTGCAAATAATCTTGCAGACGTTGCAACGTAAGGGCTAAATTATCATCAAAATTTGCCCATGCCGCAGTCTGTTTGAATTGCTGTTGTAAATGTTGCTGTTGTTGTTGCTCGGTTGCAAGTTGAGTCGTCAGTTGCTTCAAATTATTTTGCACAGGCTGAATTTGCTGCTCTGCAAATAATTTTTGTGCAGCATCCAAAGCGGTATATTGTTGAAGTTTGCTAGAAATTTCATGTTGTAACTGTGCCGCAATTTCAAGTTGTGGTTTCAATTGTTCAACATGCTGCTGCCATGCCTGAAGGTCTTTTTCCGCTTGCTGTTGCTGACTAATCGCTTGCTGTTGTGCGTATTCCGCTTGTTGCAAGTTTGGTTCAAATTTCAAAAGCTGCTGATTCAGATTTTTTAGCTCGGTATCTGCTTGCTGACGCAAGACAAATTGCTCGCGGATGGTTTGAAATTCATCTAAATGTTTGAGCAATTGTTTTTGAGAGGCGAGTTTAAGATCGGCATCGACTTGAACATCATATATTTCTTTTTTAGCTTGGGTGCTGGCATAGAGTTCATGGCAATCTTTGTGCCATTTCACATCATTTTCATACAGTTTTTCGGTTTGGGTCAGCAAAGCTAATTGTTGACTTAGGTCATGTTGTTGGGTTTCTAAGTCTTTTAGTGTTTCCTCGCTGAGGAGCACCACATGCCCCATGACATTTTCAAGATCTGTTCGCTTTTGTTTAATTTCACTAAATTTAACGGCTGCACGTTTACTGACTTCGGTAAAAATTTGCGAATTGGTTAAATATTCAAGTAAATCTGCCCGTTCATGGTCTTTGGCTTTTAAAAATGCCCCAACTTCCGATTGTGCCAATAATACTGCGCGTGTGAATTGCTCAAAACTAAGACCAATCAGTTGTTCTACAATCGGCGTAGCTTCAGAAATTTTTTGATTTAAAACCCGTTGCTCATCTAGGCAGGTAATGGCACGTTCAACTTTTAAGTTTCCATCCACTTTGTTATGTGCACGGCGAATTTGCCAACGTGCCGAATAGCGTTTTTGATCAAGCGCGATAAATTCAAGTTCTGCAAAGCCAGAAGTCGTACCACGACGTAAAATATGTTTAGAGTCTTTTAAGGAAATTTCTTTGCCTGCGGTATCGGTCAGACTGCCTGTAGCACCTCTCAAACGTGGAATTTCGTCATAAAGTGCCAAACACATGGCATCCAGCAAAGTCGATTTGCCTGCACCAGTTTTGCCCGTAATTGCAATTAAACCTGCCTGTGCCAGTGGCTCATCTTCAAAATTGATGACATGCGTGCCTGCCAAAGATGCCAAATTATTTAAACTTAAACGTAAAATTTTCATGGCAAATCCTTAAGCTTTATTCTGATCAAGTTCTTGTTGGGCTTCGGTCAAAAGCTGTAAAAAATCTTGGCTCACTTCTGGGTCAGGTTGATAGCCCATTTTTTCCCATAAATCTAAAAATAATTTTTCAGGCGTAGGCGGCTCTAAATCAATTTTTGATTGTTGCACGTTCGAGTTTTCACAGTTTTGAAAGCGTCGTGCAATGCGCAGTAAACGATAGCGGTTGGCAGGCAGTGCTTGTTCAATTTGTTGGCGTAAATCAATGGGTGGCGGGGCATCGCTGATATATTCAATTTCTAAAAAATGCCGTGCGCAAACTTCTGCAATTTCATCTTTTGGCAATTTATTCAGTTCGGTGATTAATTCAGAAAGTTCACAGCGAATCCGAAGCAGCTCTACCGTACGTGGAATAAGCAAGCTTTCATATTGGAAACGCTGTGCATCTGCCTGTAATGGATCAATCCTAACTTCAAGGACTTGGTGTTTATAATTCAGCTCGCTAAATGATAAAGGGATGGGTGAGCCGCTATAGCGAATGTGTGGCTGTCCGACCTGTTGCGGTTTGTGTAAGTGTCCGAGTGCGACATAGTCAATCACCTCATCAAACAGCGCAGTCGATAAGGCTTCTTCATTCCCCACTACAATTGGGCGTTCTGAGTCGGAAGTTTCGCCACCTTGCATGTGTGCATGTGACATTAAAATCAGGGCTTGATCGGGTTGTTTACGGGCTTTGGCTTCTGCAATCAGTTGTTGATGTAAGTAAGCAACCGCAGATTGATTGTCACTGCTATGTTCATTTAAACCTGTAATTTCTGCACTGCGTAAATAGGGCAGGGTCAGACACCATGCCACAATATTTTGCGCAGCGTCATAAATAGGCACTAGGAGTTTATCTAAATCTAATTTTTGCTCGGCTGTTTTACCAATCACGCCCACAGCTTTGGCGTTGAAGCGGTCTAAAAAGGGTTCAACTTGCTCAATGCGATACCCAGAGTCATGATTGCCTGCAATCATTAAGGTTTGCATGTGTGGAGCAAGCACATGCGCATCGGTAAGGAATTGATAGAGTTGTTTCTGAGCGCTCGAAGCAGGATTGACCACATCAAAAATATCGCCTGCTATGAGCAGGGCATTCGGCTGTTTGCTTTTAATTTGAGTTAAGAGCCAATTTAAAAATTCAGTATGTTCATATTCACGTTCATGGTGATGGAAAAATTGCCCCAAATGCCAATCAGACGTATGTAAAAAATGAACAGCCATGCGTGTTCCAATCTTGATGTTGAATTATGGGATAACTTAACATAACTGAGCGCAACACTGCGGCAAAAAACCAGTTTTCTGCTTTTAAAGCGACAATTTAGGTCGCAGAGATTTTAAAGAGAAGGGAAAGTAAAATCTGTCGTGATCTGTATAGAAAAATATAGAGAGTTAAAATACTGATGTTAGAAAGGCTAAAAAAAGACCTTAAAAAATAAAGACCGACGATTCGAGTGATGATGAAATCGTCGGTCAAAGAAAAACTTGCGATACAGTAAAGCTTTGGCTGCTGTTCAAAGCATGACTGTATGCGATTTATTGCTTTAGTCAGGTCACCGAAAATATTGTGGATGCCATACACATTAACGGTTGTTGTGACCTTGTAGCCTATATAACGTCAGGCTTTTGTATTCGGTTGACAATTTCATGAAAAAAAAATCAATTTTTTTTATACTAGGCTGAATCTTTTGTCTGAGTCATCTTTATGGTATCGCTAAGCCGTTATTTTATCTGGTTTTTCTTGTATTGCTTTGTGATGACCTGTATTTGTGGCGTATTGGCTGCATTATTACCTGCGGGTGTAGGCGGGATTTTAACTGCGGTGCCTTATTTGGTTGCCATGATTTTAGTGCTGTATAAGTTTTTAAAACAACAACGCCGTGCGCCGAATGACAAGGAACGCAAGACATTTACTTTAGGATTTAGCCTGATTTTTTGGGGCTATAACTTGGCGTTTTTATTATTAGGTTTGGCGATATTTTCTCGCCAAAACCCAAGCATTTGGCAAGATTTTTTACAGTATTTGCAACAGCCGCAATTTATGAGTGTGGTGGTGATCATGTTCTTGTTGATCGCAATTCCATTGTATCTGCTGACCTATTGGTTTTATGGTAAACAGGCACAGCGTATGGCAGTTAAAATGTTTGGCTGATAAAAGAAGTTGTTAATATCTGATTTTCTTCAAATATACATGATCAGTTATGTGATGATGATTTGCTTAGACTTGAACATTCAGTCTAAATCACGTATAGCTAAAACTATATTTTTCATCATGCTGAGATTGGAAGATGCATAAACCTTTGGTACTGGTAACAGGGGCAAGTGGTTTTATTGGTTCACAATTGTTGCCGTTTTTATTGCAACAGGATTATCGGGTGGTGGGGCTAACCCGACAGCCCAATCGAGTATCCAAACATCCACAATTACGCTGGATTCAGCAGTTAGATGAACTCGACACCGAACAAATTGATTATGTGATTAATTTGGCGGGAGAAAGTATTGGGCAGGGCAGATGGACAGCAGCACGCAAACAAAAATTGCTTGATAGTCGAGTTCAGACCACACTGCACTTATATCAATATCTTGAAAAGCGCCGTATTTTCCCCAAGTGTATTATTTCAGGCTCGGCAGTGGGGTATTACGGAATTGACCCGCAGGAACAATGGTCAGCAGTATGTACCGAACACAGTGCAGCACAAGATATTTTTATGTCGCAGTTGTGCCAGCAATGGGAACAGGCTGCGTTAAGCTTCAGCCAGCAAAATACTAAAATTATGCGCTTGGGCGTGGTGTTTGGGCGCGGTGGTGGCATTTTACCGCAAATGTTATTACCAATTCGTTTAAATGCCGTCGGGCGGATTGGGCATGGACGGCAGCCTGTTGCATGGGTGCATATACAAGATGTTTTACAGGCCATTCACTGGTTAATGACGCAACCTGTAGACGCCAAAATTTTGAATGTGGTTGCACCTGAAAAAACCAGTCAGCAAGACTTTGCCGAAACCGCAGCTCGGCTTTTAAAACGTCGTCCATTTTTGGTGTTACCTGCTTTTGTCTTGCGTTGGTTATTGGGCGAGCAATCGCAATTGGTGCTGAATGGGCAATATGTTAAACCACAAGCGTTAGAACAAGCAGGCTATTGCTTTCAATATCCAAAACTTGAACAGGCGCTAGCGGCTTGTCTGGGTGCATCATCCTCTACTTAAACAGAGGATGCTGCTGAGTGTTATGCACAGATTGAGGTGGGCTGTAACTGCTTTGGATCATAAGCGGCAGGATCAACAATCGTTTCTTGCCCAAGCATGAGCTGTCTTAATAACTGCGCTGAAGCAGTGCCCATACATAAGCCATTACGGAAGTGTCCGAAATTCATCCATACATTATTTAGGCTTGGCACTTTGCCGATATACGGCACACCTGTAGGCGAGCCTGGACGTAAACCAGCCCATTGTTTCACAATGGGGAACTGTGCCAATTCAGGCACCATTTCAAAACAAGCCGTTAAAATATCTTGTTGGGTTTGCGGGTTTGGTGTGGTGTCAAAACCAACGTGACGCATACTGGAACCGCATAGCACATGCCCATCTTGACGTGGAATCAAGTACATCACCTTGTTCATGCACATGCTTGGCAACCATTGTGCAGGGGTTTTAAATAACACAATTTGCCCTTGTACAGGCTGTACAGGAATCTCTAAACCCAGTTGTGCCGCCCAGTGCTGTGACCATGCACCTGTCGCAAGCACGATATGATCTGCACGATGCAAGCGACCATCGGCAGATTGAATGGCTTGAATACGATCTTCAGTGATCTGAAATTGCTGAATTGGGCAGTGTTCAAAAAATCGCACGCGCGGATGTTGTTTCAAATATTGCGTGAGCGATTGTAATAAACGCGGATTGCGCACATTGGCAAGTTGTGAGAAATACAGGGCTTGTTTAAATTTGGGGTGGATATGCGGGTTAATTTGTTCGAGCTGTTCCCGATTCAGACATTCAGCTTGCTGCATCGGTTCATGATGACGTTCGGCATAATTTATACCAATCTCAAAATCATCTTCATCAAAAATCAACATGCCTGTTTCATGGATTTCAAAATCAATGCCTGTAATAGGTTTGAGTTTTTCATTCCATGCTTGGTACTGCGGTTTGGCAAATTGGGCTAAGTCATTGACCGCTTGAGGATAACGCCACGGATACATGGGAGAAAGAATTCCACCACCTGCCCATGATGCCGCTTGTGCTGCTTGTTGTTGATCAAAAATACTGATAGAGCAGCCCTGCTCTACCAGTTCGAGTGCAGACAACAAACCGCTGATGCCTGCACCAATGATTGCGATGTGCATGAAAGTCGCCTGTTTATGCCATATCTTTAAGTTTGAGTGCTGCTTCTTCGGCAAAATATGTCCAAATACCATCTGCACCTGCACGGCGGCAACTCATTAGCGATTCAATAATCACACTGTCCGACAACCAGCCATTTTGAATCGCGGCAGCAAGCATGGCGTATTCACCACTCACTTGATAGACAAAGGTTGGCACACCAAAGTTATCTTTCACTTCACGTACAATGTCTAAATAAGGCATGCCTGGTTTTACAATCACCATGTCTGCACCTTCTTGAATATCCAGTGCAATTTCATGCAAGGCTTCGGCACGGTTGCCAATATCCATTTGATAATTGTATTTGTTGCCGCCTTTTAGGTTGCTGGCAGAACCGACTGCATCACGGAAAGGACCGTAAAAGCTAGAGGCATATTTGGCTGAATAAGCCATGATAGAGGTATAGATATGCCCGTTGCTTTCCAACGCCTGACGAATCGCACCAATACGGCCATCCATCATGTCACTTGGCGCAACCACATCTGCACCCGCTTCGGCATGACTTAAAGCCTGTTTAATTAGACATTCAACCGTTTCATCATTCAGGACATAGCCTGTGTCATCAATAATGCCATCTTGACCATGAGTGGTGTACGGGTCGAGTGCGCCATCGGTAATAAGTACCATCTCTGGCAATTCTTTTTTCAGCAGGCGTAGTGTGTTTTGCACCAAGCCATCTTCACGCCATGCTGCTTCTGCGGTCAGGCTTTTGTCTTCTTGTGGTGTGACTGGAAATAATGCCAGTTTAGACACGCCCAACTGCATTAAACGCTCGGCTTTTTTGAGTAATAAGTCTGCCGATAAACGCTGAATATTCGGCATGCTTGGAATATCTTGGGTTTGATTTTGTCCCGGTAAAACAAATACAGGATAAATCAAGTGATCTGTGGTTAAGTGAGTTTCGCGAACCATGGCGCGTAATTGATCATTTTTACGGATACGACGCATACGAGTGGCAGGAAATGCAGGGCGATTGAACGTATAGGTCATAAAAATCTCACTGATCAGTATTAAACTAGACGACTATTGTAGCCCCTTAAATTTCATTTGGGCATACATTGGCTGTTTTTATTGTTGGTAAATTGAGTTGTTTGGACTTTTGGGCACGTTATGAGTAATGCAGAGAAAAATTGGACTGGGAATATACATTTAGGCGCGAAAGTCGATATTGATGTCGTGCTAAGACAATTGGTCAATGCATTTAATGGATCGCCATTTTTTCAACACAATGGCATGAGCATGCGTGTGGTAGATGGTCAAATTGAAGCCTATATTGAGATGCAACCGTATATGGTGGGCAACGTGGCTTTCCAAATTTTACATGGTGGTGTTGCTGCAACCATTTTGGACAGTGTGGGCGGTATTGTGGCAATGGGGGAGTTATATAAACGGACAGAACCTGACGATTTGCCCGATACCATTAAAAAAGTCACTCGTTTGGCTACCGTAGATATGCGAGTGGATTATTTAGCACCGGGACGCGGCAAGTATTTTATTGCCCGTGCGGAAACTTTGCATTTAGGGCGTAAAGGCTGCACCATGCGTATGACGATGGTCAATGATGAAGATAAACCAATTGCAACGGCAATTGCATCTTATGCCTATTAAAATCTAAGGTAGGGCGCGAACAATTGTGTTTTGCATAATTGGATGACTGTTTATTTTTGATTAGTTTATTGTTTTAAACATATAAGGAGTTGAGTGATCATCTCCTTTTTTTGTGTGCATGAAGAGTTTTTTGAATTGTGACAGTTTGTAGCGACTTAAGTTTTCTTTAAGTTTAGATTTCTATCTTGAGCATTGAGTTATTTTCTATCCAATGTGATGCACATGATCAAATTTAATTTTGATGCTCAATCATCCAGTCAAACGCATTTTCTGGATGCGAATTTTCATCAGAAAAAAAATAAAAAACAATTCAACGGGTATGCATCTGTAGCGCAGCCGTATAAACCACAAACGAACCCAAAACAGTTGAACCTAGAACAGCCACATTTAGATGTATTACACAGCTATGCCTCGGTGATTCAAGCACACACAACAGCACAACATTTAAATGTGACAACTGTGACCCAAGATGCTAGCAAACAACGCTTGGCATTAGAGCATTTTATTCGAGATAAATACCAAAAAGTCCATCAGGCATCCATAAATACTTTTTCAGATACCTTGTTTGCAGGCTATGTAAACCACGACATGCAAGTGGTGATTGGCATGCAACCATTGGGCGCAAACCAAGCCTTTTTGGAACAGTATTTAGATGCACCCATTGAAACCATTTTAACCCAATTGAGCCAAGTGCCTGTAACGCGCGCGCAGATTGTTGAAATTGGCAACTTGGCAGCGCAAGACATGAGCAAAGCCAAATTGATGGTGGCTTTTTTGGTCTTTCACTTATCGCAGAACAATGTGTCGTGGGCAGTTTGCACAGGAACAGCAGCAGTGCGCTATGTGTTACAGCAAATGGGTTTGCATTTTCAGGTACTAGAAAAAGCCAACCCCGAAGCCTTGGGCGATGCACAGCATCAATGGGGCAGTTATTACCAACAGAAGCCTTATGTACTGGCGATTGACGTTGCAGCAGCGTTGGCGGTCACGCAACAGCAATATTGTTTTTATGCCTAAGGTCATGCAGAAAGGCGGAAATTGAAAGATGAATGAGTTATTTGAAAACCTGAATCACTATGCCCAAACAGACCCTGAGCGTGAAGCAATTGTGACGGCACAAACCACACTGAGTTATGCCACATTACAGCAACGGGTTGAGTTGCTCAGTGCAGAATTGGCAACTTATCAAGTACAGCGTTTGGCGTTGTGGGGTGTGAATCAGGCCGATTGGATTGTGGTCGATTTAGCCGCACGTAAAGCTGCAATGACAGTCATTCCTGTGCCTTTATTTTTTACTGCTGCACAAGTGCAACATTTACTGCAAGACAGCCAAGCGGAGTTGCTGTGTATTTTGACGGATACTGCACAAAGCGATACTCCGTCCAATGTTAACTCGGCTATTGGAAATACTGCTATTCCAGAAGCTTTGTTGGAGATGATTGATGCAGTTCAGGCACAGGTTTTGCCACCATCAGATTTATATCAAGGGCAGTTGTTTCGTCTAAGCGTTGAAACAGCACAACCGCATTTATCCCCAAATTCTGCTGAGCAGCCTACAAAAATTACTTATACCTCGGGCAGTACAGGTACACCCAAAAGTGTGTGTTTGGCAGAAGCCACCATCAATTCAATTACACACTCTTTAAGTCAGGCATTACAAAGTAGCCAGCTTGGGCGGCATTTGTGTCTAATTCCATTTGCAACATTGCTTGAAAATATCGCAGGCGTGTATGTGCCTTTTCACATGGGACGTGCAGTGGTGGTGGCTGAAGTCATCCAGTTCGGTTTGCTGTCCAACCATGAGTTTGATGTTTCACGCTTTGTCGATGCCGTGCAGCAATATTGCATTGAAAGCGTGATTTTATTGCCGCAAATGCTCAAAGCGATTGTGGAATATATCCATCAATACGGCGATTTGGGCTTGCGCACTTTGAAGTTTATTGCCGTGGGTGGTGGCAAGGTGTCTGCAGATTTACTCAAGCAGTGTCAGCAATTCAATTTACCTGTTTATGAAGGTTATGGTCTGTCTGAATGTGCATCGGTCGTGAGTTTAAACCTGCCTGAAGCTCGCAGAATTGGCAGTGTTGGCCGCGTATTACCGCATGTTCAAGTCGAAATTGCTGCCAATCAAGAAGTGGTGGTCAAGGGCAATGCCATGTTGGGATATATGCATGAACTTGGGCGTGAGCAGGATGCGGTATCAGCCGATATTCACACAGGCGATGCAGGTTATTTTGATGAAGATGGCTATTTATATATCACGGGGCGTATCAAGCAAATTATTGTCAGCAGTTTTGGGCGCAATATTTCACCAGAATGGGTTGAATCGAACAGTTTGAGTGAGCCTGAAATTCAACAGATTGCCGTGTTTGGTGAAGCGCAGCCGTCATTATCTGCAGTGATTTATGCCGAGGAACATCGTTCAGATGCGCAATTGGCAGCCGCGATTTATCGTGCCAATACCCGTATGCCTGATTATGCCCAAATTAAACACTGGTGCCGTGCTGAACAACCTTTTTCTTTAAATAATCAGATGTTAACCGATAACGGAAAATTGCGTAGAGCAGTCATTCAGCAACAGTATCAGACAGCTTTGGCACATCCTACAACGTATTTAATGGCTGATCTTGGAGATGTTTCACAGATAGACATCAACCTGTCAGTCATCAATAGAGATAGAGAGAAATCACATGAATATTGCACAACAGCAATTCAAACATTCCCCACAACAAATTAAAGATCGTTTGGTGGAGCACGGTTGGGTTTTACTTAGAAATGAACATTATGATGTGAATGCGTTTAGTGGGCTGATGAGCAATATTTGCCAAAAGCTGACCTATGACCCTGCACGTGAAAATGTGACCCGACAATCGCAAAAAGTAGATGCAGGTACGCAGGCAATGGGACTGCATATAGAAAATGGTTCAACCCCAATGCCGCCTGATATTATTGCTTTTTTTAGTGAAAAAAGTGCTTCGCGTGGTTCGCAGACTACTTTATGTGATGGACATGAGGTATGGCAAAAACTGCCTGATACACTGAAGCAGAAATTTGCTGAACCGATGACCATCAGCCGTTACTTACCCAAAGCGATGTGGCAAAAGTATGTGGCGACAGCACTCAATATTGCCGATGCCGTACAGGTCGGGCAGCAGGAACTCGCTCATTTTATTGAGATGATTCCTGGACAACGGATTCGTCCTGCGCATGATGAAGGTGTGCAGTATGACTTGCACATGCCGATGATTCGCCATGACAATTTAAAAGCTGTGCCTGCCTTTGCCAACACCTTGTTGGGGCCTTCTTATAATTACGAAAAGCCGCGTTTTTACTTTGCTGATGGCAGCGAAATCCAAGCGGAATTATTGGAAGAGTTGGCAGAGCGATGCGAGCGTGAAACCTCAGAAATTGACTGGCAAGATGGTGATGTGGTGCTCATTGATAACAAGCGCTTTATGCATGGCAGACGTGAAATATTGGTGCCATTAGAAGATCGTAAACTCTATATTTGTATGGGCTTGGGACTGAATCCTGCATTTTTATAATTGAGTTGTATCGAATATCTTAAAATTGAGAGTATCTTTTATGTCAAATTTAACTGCGGTGATTTTCGGGGCAACAGGCGGGATTGGTCATGCGATTGCGCATCATTTTGCTAAAAAAGGCTTAAACTTAATTTTGGTTGGGCGTAAGCAAGACACCTTGCAACAACTAGAGCAAAGTCTGGCGCAGCAGTATCCTCAGTTGCAATTACACAGTCTGCGTTGTGATTTAATTGATGCCAGCAGTCGTCATGATTTTATTCAGGCACTTGCCGCATTAAAACAGCCGATTCATTACTATATTAACAATGCAGGCATGAATGATTTTCGTCTGTTTGCGCAGCAATCACAGGATACCATTGAGCAAATGATGTTGGTCAATGTGGCTTATCCGCTGCAACTGATTCAGGATGTGATTCCATATATGTCGGACAGTCAGCCGAGTCAGATCATCAATATTGGCTCGACTTTTGGCAGCATCGGCTATCCTGGCTATGTGAGTTATTGCGCCAGTAAGTTTGCCTTGCGTGGTGCAACTGAAGCGTTGGCGCGAGAGTATTGTCAGACTGCCATTCGTTTTAGATATTTCTCCCCACGCGCGACCAATACCAGTATGAATAATCCCGATGTGATTGAAATGAATATCAAAATGGGTACAAAAGTGGATTCACCTGAATTTGTGGCACAAGAACTGTATCAATTTTTACAAACAGACCGTCAATCCTATCAGGTCGGTTATCCTGAAAAAGTCTTTGTAAAACTTAATCAGTTGATGCCTAGCCGAGTCGCAGCTGCCATTCAAAAAGATTTAGACACCATTTATGAATATGCAGATCAAAGCAAAGCGTCCTTTATTCAGCAAACTTCCGCCTCATAAATGATATTTTTTTCGATAACGCCATAAGGTGGTTCGGCTAATGCCCAAGGCTTGTGCCACCAATTCAGTTTGCCCCTGATATTTTTCCAGTAAATCCTGCAGTGTGTCTTTATCTACTTTATTGTTGGTTTTGATGGGCAGCTCAATAGGTTGTGGCGTTGGGGGAGCTGTGGCGAGTTTCAAACTAGCATGCACAATTTCATCGGGTAAATCGTGTTGATCAATTTCCGTTTTACCTGCTGACATGGTCAATGCATACAGCAAGGTATTTTTTAATTCACGCACGTTGCCCGGCCAGTCGTAATTGATTAATACCTTCAGTACTTGCTCGGTCAAATGTGGCGTGACCTGAAACTGGGCTTGTTGTTGCAAAATAAATGCTGCAATTTTAGGGATATCTTGTTTACGTTCACGTAGTGGTGGCACAAAAATTGGAATCACCCGTAAACGATAAAGTAAATCTTGGCGAAATCTGCCTAAACGCGCTTCTTCACGTAAAGCGCGATGGGTTGCGGTAATAATTCTGACATTCGATTTAATCGCTTTTTCACCGCCCAAAGGGGTGAATTCGCCCGTTTCTAATACTCGCAATAATTTGGCTTGCAGTTCCAGTGGAATTTCTGCAATTTCATCTAAAAATAAAGTACCACCTGCAGCACGTTCAAACACACCTTTATGCTCACGAATTGCCCCTGTAAATGCACCTTTCACATGCCCAAACAATTCACTTTCTAAAATATTGGCATTTAAAGCAGCACAGTTAATCGCAATAAAGACTTGTGCATGCCGTTGGCTGCGTGCATGTACTGCTTGCGCCACCAACTCTTTACCACTACCAGATTCACCACGCACCAAAACAGGAAACTCAGTAATCGCTACCCGTTCAATAATGGAATACATATGCTGCATTTGTGGCGAATCACTATGGAAAAACTCCGCCAAACTATTTTGTGCTTGGGCAGATGGGGTGAGTGTTTGTGATGACACTGTTGCAACGCTAGGCTGCAGAAAGAATAAACATCCTGTGAAATCGGCTGTATGGACACGAATATTTAAGCTGTGGTAGTGCCATGCCTTAGCACTATTCGGGAGTTGCAGCAGACCTGTCTGTGGTTGTGATGCTGATTGTGATTGTAGTTTTAATTTCAATAATTGATTTTTTAATGTTTTACCCGTAGCTGCAGAAACAGAAGCATCTTGTGCATATTCATAAATCCATGTTTGAGCAATGTCGTCATAAACATAGAGCAAACTGTCTGGACAAAGTTGTTGTAAATGAAACAAAAAGCTTTCAAGACTGGCTTGTTGTTCAAAGTCATGTATCGCATTCATGATGTTTCATCTTTTGTTTCATTATTGATTCAATTGAAACATAAAATGCAACAGATGTGAAACATGGAGGATGATCTAAATTAAACAATATTTCTTAATATATTGTATTTTATTAATATATTTAAAAGAGATTAAGTTGGCACTATATTTGCAAAATTAAGAATAACAAAATATAAAACTCAGTATCTATCTCATGATCTTTCATCAATTTTTTGAAGCTGACAGCTCGACCTATACTTACTTATTGGCATCTGAACAAACCCGTGAAGCGGTGCTGATTGACCCTGTAATTTCAGAGGTTGAGCAATATGCTGCTTTTCTAGAACAGCATGATTTGCAATTGGTGTATAGCTTAGATACGCACGTACACGCTGACCATATTACTGCTGCCAACGAACTCAGAACACGTTTTGGTTGTAAAACTGTATTACATCGTAATTCAGGTGTGGTGTGTGGCGATATTTTCATTACCGATGGCAGCGCCATTCGTGTGGGTGAATTATTGATTGAAGCACGTTATACCCCGGGTCATACCAACGCCTGTACCAGCTATGTGGTCAATGGCATGGTATTCACTGGCGATGCGTTGTTAATTGATGGTTGTGGTCGTACTGACTTTCAGGAAGGCAACCCAGCGACTTTATATGACAGCATTCATCTACAAATTTTTAGCTTGCCTGATGACACTTTGGTGTATCCAGGGCATGACTATAAAGGGCGTTTATCTTCTACCGTTGGGCAGGAAAAACGCAATAACTCGCGTTTAGGACAAGGACGTACCAAAGCGGAATTTATTACCCTCATGCAGAATTTAAACCTGCCTTATCCAAAACATATTGATGTGGCTTTGCCTGCCAACAAAGTTTGTGGCAAGTGATGTTTGCACAGCACAACATAGTGATGGAATAGGGGGAAATACGCATGTGGATGTTAATCCTAGAAGGCTTGGCGATTGGTACTTTGCTGGGTTTAACTGGGGCAGGGGGCGGTATTCTTGCCGTTCCTGCACTTATGGCAAGTCAGGGCTGGACTGTGGCGCAGGCTGCACCTGTCGGTTTATTGGCAGTCACTTTGGCGGCTTTGGTTGGCACAGTTGAAGGCTTGTTCAAACGTATTGTGCGTTATCGTGCTGCATTGTGGATTGCCTTAATCAGTATTCCATCTGCACGTTATGGGGTGCATTTGGCAGGTATTGTCCCGCCCATTTGGTTAACACTGGCGTTCAGTCTGGTCATGTTGATTGTGGCGTATCGTATTTTCTTTAATAAAGTCAACGACCAAGTTAATCCACCGTGTAAGGTAAACCAAAACACAGGACGCTTAATTTGGAATGTTAAAACGGCGTCTTTGCTTGGTGGTGTGGGTGTAATTGCAGGCTTATTGACGGGTTTGTTGGGTGTGGGCGGTGGTTTTATTATTGTGCCGTTATTGCGTAAATTTACCGATTTGGATATGCGCAGTATCGTCGCAACCTCTTTGATGATTATTTTCCTGATTGGTGGCGTGAGTATTTCAGCACACGTTTTAGATGGCTTTCAGTACCCAATGGCAGTCACCATCACCTTTGTTCTGGCATGTATTGTCGGGATGTTACTTGGACGTACTTTGGTACATCGCATGAATAGCAATACTGTACAAAAGGTATTTGCTACGACAGTTATTGGTGTTGCGTTCTACCTCATTTATACAGCGATTATGGCTTAAGTCTAATATTTGGATACTATGTTTTTACTTTGAACTGCAGTATTGTGAATAGGTAACGTATTGTTAAGTGTAAGAAAAAGCACTAGACCTAGACCAAATTAAAGATTAGCTTAGTTGTATAAGATGACAAGGAGCCAAGAATGAAAAAACATTTATTTTGTGTGGGTGTAGAGTTCCGTAAAGCATCCGATGAAACAGGCTCTTATGCGTATTTGACCGCATATTTAGGCGCAGATGACTTACATGAAGCGATTGATCGCGTTCAGAAACAACTGGAGCAAGAAGGCAATAAAGTATTGTTCGTTCGTGGTTGCTGGGTTGTCGATGCCGATTGTGATGATGGTTTCTGCCCAACTGAAGAAAGTAATGCTGCCTCTAAAGCAGACCTACTGTTCAACGATGAAATCTATTATGGCAAATTGCAGCAATGGTCAATCAACAATGGCTATGAATACTGAGTAAAATGTTGGCTGAGTAAGATGCCGATGGGTTCAGTTTACTGACCTGTGAATATTTAAAAAACCGCGTTTGAATGATTCAAGCGCGGTTTTTTTATTCTTCATCAACCAAATGAACAAGTACATATTTTTCAAACCAGATCGGAAACTCTCCTTTAAAATCTGGATTAATGATCAATGTATCTCCGTTAGTCACTTCACAGATATAAGAAGCCATATTCTTGGTCGCATTACTTGAGTTATCAAATAAATACGCTCGGTCGGATACTTCAATCGCATCAATCAACATGTGCATAGTGCGGAAATAGCGTTCACGGATTTTAATTTCTTCGACTGGATGACCACCATTTTTCACACGTTGTTTAACTCGGTCCACATTAATATCAGGGTCCTCAGTCGTCACAAAGTATAAATAGGTACGATAGCCTTGCGTTTTAGCATCTCGCAAAAACTCGATTTTACTCTCATGAGACATTACGGTTTCAAATGTAAATCCAACCTTAAGCGTAAGTAACTCTTTACGGATGACATCAAGAATTCGGGCTGCGAGGTAGGAATCAATCGTGTTCCCGCTTAAGTCGATTAAGCTTCCATCAATCACAGGATCTACTGAGAGGAGAGGACTTTTGCTTAGAGTACCATCTGCATTTTTTAGTGGTCGACTTGCTTGAGTAAGATAATCAACCAATATGTTTGCATTAATGCGTATATCAAATTGACTTAGATCAAGAATGGGTGTGGCTTTAAGATCGCGCTCAAGGTTGTCAGCATTCAAAAACAATTTAGATAAACGGCTATCTAAACCATTAATCATCGTACTTTTGCCCGATCCATTTGGACCCGCAAACATTCTGATTCGAGGTGTTTTTGGCAACATAAATTATTCTGCAGTAGCCTCTATGTTACGTTTTCTAATTTTAAAGGTTCTGCGACCATTAAACTGGCGGGCTAGATCAGGGTTCCGACCAGATAACTGTTTGATTAAAACTGGTTTGCCATTCGGGGTTTTGCTGACTAAGGCATCATTTTCCACATAAAGTACTCGATCACTGTGAGCTACTGCAATGAAGCGTTCACGCAAAACGTCAGCTGCAGCTGTAGCGATTTCACTTTCATTGGTTCGGTTTCTAGTTGACATATCTAAAACCTCTAGGTGATTAAGTTTCATGGTTAGCGCGTCAATTCTTGGATTAAGAATAAATTGCTCTATTTAATCAATATATGCGTATTTTGATTAAATTCCAAGAACAGTATGAAGCTAGTAAGTATTATATTTTTGCATTTCTGATGCTATCAGAATACCACATCAACCGTTTTTTAGCATTGTGTCGCATGTAACTTGAAATGCAGATATTTTATTGCTTTTGATATTGAGCTAAAACATCAGTTTCCAGCGCTGAAAACTTTAGAGCCTACTTAAAAGGACGTCCTTCGCCTTGTTCTTCATAAGTCACACCATCTCGAATGTGGTACAAGCGTTTAAAGGTAGGGATGATTTTATCGTCATGTGTGACTACAATAATTGCAGTTTGAAATTTTTCTGCCATTTCGTGTAATAAGCGAATCACGGTCATCGCGCGTACACTATCCAATGGTGCAGTGGGTTCATCGGCTAAAATCACAGGCGGTTGATTAATCAAACCACGTGCAATGGCGACACGCTGTTGTTCACCACCAGACAATTGCCCAGGCATGGCATGTACCCGATGCTGCACATCGAGCGCCGTTAAAATTTCCAATGCGCGGGCGCGGGCAATGTCATTGGCTACGCCTGCTAACATCGGCAGCAGCGCTACATTATCCAAAACATTTAAAAAAGGAATTAAGTACGGGGTTTGGAACATAAAACCAATTTTATCGCGGCGTAAGGCACTTAAGTCTTTGACTAACCAACGTTGGTCAAAAATCACCTCATCGCCCAAAGTCATGCGTCCTTCGGTAGGATCAATCACTGCACCTAAACATTTGAGTAAGGTACTTTTGCCCGAACCTGAGGGGCCAATCAGCCCAACTACTTCACCGGGCGCAACCTGCATATTGACATCTTTTAAGGCATAAAAGGCATTGTCACCTTGTCCAAAACGCTTTTTTAAACCTTCAATTAAAATGCCGTGTGTCATGTTATCCCCCAATTGCTTCGGCAGGGTCAACACGCAGTGCCATCCGAATTGCAACCAAACTGGCTAACATGCAAATCAGCATCACCGCAAAAAATCCGAAAATCGAATCTTGTGGAACCAATAAGACATATTTCGGGAAATATGGTGCTGCAAAAGTTGAACTGATTTTACCGACAGCAAATCCAATTAATCCCAGCGCGAGTGCTTGTTGCAAGATCATCCAAGCGATTGTGCGATTGCGTGTGCCGATTAATTTTAAGACCGCAATTTCACGAATTTTGTCCATAGTCAGGGTATAAATAATAAATGCCACAATCGCGGCGCTGACCAAGGCCAAAATCACTAAAAACATGGCAATTTGTTTTGCGGATGTGGCAATCATTTTGCTGATTAAAATGTGTTCCATCTGCGGGCGGGTATAGACTGTTAGTTGTTGCCAACGCTGAATATGTGCTGCTGTTTCTTCAGCTGAAGCACCTGCATTTAAACGGACTAAAATAGCATTCACATAACGGTTGCTACTTTGTGCATTGAGTACGCTTTCAAGCAAGTCAGGATAAGCAGGGCGGTTATAAATTGGGTTTACTGCAATTCGTCTACGGTCTTGTAAAATGGCAGCATTGCCCTTTTGGAATTGCGCCTGTTGTGCATCTTTCAGCGGAATAAAAATCATCGGGTCACCACCCGAAGACACCATGCGTCGGGTTAAACCCACCACGGTAAAGGTGTTACGACGGATTTTAATACGATCACCCAACTTTAATCCCGTACTCATGTCGGCTACGGCTTCATAGTGCCCGCGGGTCAATTGACGTCCTGCCAATAAATGTGGCGGCCACCCCAAGTTATTCCACGCATGTTCACCTGTTTGAATCCCGACCACCATCGAGCGAATATCTTTATCTTGATGATGCACTTGCATGGTTAAATAAGTAATATTTGAAGCATGCGCCACCCCGGGCATATTCATCACGCTGCGATATAAATCATCACGCACACTTGAAGGTTCTGCATAAGGGCCAAGTGTATCTTGCTGCACTACCCATAGGTCAGCACCACTGTTATTCAGCAGGGCTTTGGCATCATCTACCATGCCGCGATACACGCCAGCCATAATTAAGGTCACACCAATCAGCAAGCCGAGTCCAAAGCCAGTAAATACAAATTTACCCCATGAATGGAAAATATCACGACCTGCCAGACTAATCATTTAGCTGCTCCTGCAAGTTGCTTGACAACCCGTAAACGGTTTTTGGCATGTAGGGGTTTTTCACTATACAGCACCACTTGATCATTTTCGGATAAGCCTGCGAGCACTTGCACATCGCCCGCTAAATTTGAACGTCCTAATTGAACTTCAACAAATTGCGGCTTTTCGGCCACAACTTTCCACACGCCTACTTGGTTATTGATACGGTGAACTGCCGCATTGGGAATGGTTAAGCTGCGTGCCAATGGTGCGAGGCTGATGGTGACTTCTGCTAACTCACCCAAAGGCGGAAGAGGCGTTGGAGGTTGATTAAAAACCACTTTAGCTAAAATTTCTTCGGTAATGGCATCGGCACGAGGTTCTACCCATAACACATGACCTGCCAAAGCATTATTTTGCCGTGAACGTAAATGAATTTGAGCTGGTAAGTCAGCAGCTAAACCAATCGCACTGGATTGATCGAAACGGGCATTCATCCAAATGGAGTTAGGATCGACAATTTCTAGTACGGTTTGACCTGCTACCACCGTTGAACCCGGTTCTGCATAACGTGCAGTGACGACACCTGCAGCTGTGGCCACTAAATTTAAATTATCACGCTGTGCTTGTAAGGTATTCAGGTCTGCACGTGCTTTATTGAGTTCTTGTTGCATCGCGCTGAGTGCCGCCGTTGCCAAATCGAGCTCTTGTTGTTTAATGGCTAAAGATTCTTGGCTGGTGGCATTGATTTTAGCTAGTTGTTGATAACGATTGACTTGTTGCTGCGCAAAATTTTGACGGATTTGAGTGTCTTGTTGCTGAGCGGTAATTTTTTGGATTATCGCACGTTGAGCCAATAAACGATCTTCTAGATCGACAGGATCCATTTCGCCTAACAGTTGTTCTGCTTGTACGTTATCGCCAATATCTACTTTTAAGTTTTTTAAGCGACCTGCTGCAGTTGGGCCAATTTTATAATTATAACGCGCTTCAACGGTTGCTACGCCAAACAGGCTAGGTTGAATGGATTGATATTTGACTTGCGTGAGGGTGACGTTGACAGGGGCAAATGGGCCTGTGCGTAAGACCACGTAAATTAACAATAAAACCAGAGCTACAATGACCACAATCACGGAAATAGTTCGCTTTCCTAAGGGAAATACCTGCATGTGTACTCCGCATAATTTTTTATCAATTAAGGATAATATAATCTATTTTGTTGTTGTGCGGGGGAGTTATTCGGTTTGGGGAGTGAAAGCGAAAAATGTTTGGAGATGAATAAACCGTCCAATAAAAAGGCTTAAATCCTAAAAGTGGATTTGAACCTGTATTGTGCAAAAGTGAGCAATCCTGATCATTTTTCGTGAAGTTTTACCTCAATTTGATAGTCGTCTTGGGTCACTTTAATTTTATGGTCTTTATATTTACGTTTGCTTGGCGAGAGTGCAGAGCTAGTCACTGCCTTATGGAAATCACTATCTGACATGAAAAAATAATAAGCCTTATAGCCCAATAATATTTTCTCAATTTTATTGCCTTTAGTCTGAGCATCACTGATCAATGAATTTAGATACTTTAAGCTGATGTTTGCTGACATTCCTGAACCTTAAAATATAAAGTTGAAATTTCTAAGAATTTATAAGCAACAAACATTACAAATTTATGACAAGGGTTGTTTGAGAGATGTACTTCGCTTCAGGTCATTATAGATCTAAAAGTTGTGGGTCAAATTGACGCAATTTTGACCCAATTTATTCAAATTTGGGTCAATTTGTTCTGGATAGCATTGGACGCAAAACCCATAGAAAAAGCCTTAAACACTGATGTTTAAGGCTTTTTTAGTCATATTTAGTTATGTAACTTCATATGAATTTAAGAATTTGGTGGAGGTGGCGGGAGTTGAACCCGCGTCCGCCAACACTACACTCGAGAATACTACATGCTTAGATATCGTCTATTGTTTTAACACTCTAAGACCCGACGAACAGGGTTCAAAGTGCGATCCTCTAAGTTTGGTATAAAGTCCCGAGGCTCAACTCTATACGGACTTGTGTGCGTGCGCTTCAGTCGGGTTCACTGACCACAAGTATTCAGTGAAGCGGACAAGCGGCCCTTAGGCAGCTAGAGCGTAAGATTCGTCGTTTGCGACTATTTTAATGCAAATTTGATTTACGAGAGAAAATGCGCTCTCGGCATGCATCTATGAGCTTCATCATCAGCGTCGAAGCCAATAACACCCCCATATCACAGCGCAATCATAGCATAGCTGGCAAAAATTACGATGTATTTTCTGCACAATTACACATTTCGATGCGCTTAGTTACATAATTGCGCTAATATTTTATTTTTCAAGTCAAACACAATAAAAAATATGAGTTATTTACTAGCACTCGACCAAGGCACAACTTCTAGTCGTGCCATCATCTTTAATGAACACGGACAAGTTCAGGCAACGGCACAACGAGAAACCCATATCCAGACCCCATATTCAGGTTGGGTGGAACAAGATGCCCAAGAAATCTGGTCAAATCAAATTGCTGTGGTGCAACAGGCTCTGGCGACTGCAGGTATTTTGGCTAAAGACATTCACGCGATTGGCGTGACCAATCAACGTGAAACGACTGTAGTGTGGGATAAACGCACAGGCAAACCACTGGCACCTGCCATAATTTGGCAAGATCGTCGTGCGGCTGATTGGTGTCATCAGTTGATTCAAAATAACCAGATGCAATTGATTCAGGAAAAAACAGGTCTGCGTATAGATCCGTATTTTAGTGCAGGCAAACTGGTGTGGCTGCTTGAGCATGTCGATGGATTAAAAGCATTGGCACAGCAGGGGCATGTGGCTTTTGGCACCATCGACAGTTGGTTAATCTGGAATTTGACCCAAGGCGCAGAGCATGTCATTGAAGCGAGTAATGCTTCAAGAACGATGTTGATGAATTTACATCACCAAACTTGGGATGAAGAATTGCTGGAATTATTTCAAATTCCCGCATCAGTTTTACCTAAAATTATTGCATCCGACAGCTATATTGCAGATACCGCAACGGGTTTATTGGGCGCGAATATCCCAATTACAGGTATTTTAGGCGATCAGCAGGCGGCGTTGTTTGGGCAATCGTGCTTTGAAGTTGGAACAGCAAAAAACACCTATGGTACAGGCTGTTTTATGTTGTTTAATACAGGCAATCAGGTGCAATTTAGCCAAAATAAGTTACTTACCACTTTGGCGTGGCAATGTCAAAATCAAACCCATTTTGCCCTTGAAGGCAGTGTTTTTATGGCAGGCGCGGTGGTGCAATGGCTGCGCGATGGTTTGGGTATTATCCAAAAAAGCAGCGATGTGGAACAACTTGCCAATAGTGTAACTTCTAGCGATGGTGTAGTGCTAGTTCCTGCATTTACAGGGCTTGGTGCGCCACATTGGGACAGTGAAGCGCGAGCCCTTTTATGTGGAATGTCACGTGGCACCAACAAGGCACATATTGCCCGTGCTGCCTTGGAATCCATTGCATTTCAGGTGTCGGATGTACTCACTGCGATGCAATCCGATTTAGATCATCCACTGAAAGAGCTTCGAGTCGATGGTGGTGCTAGTCAAAATGATATGTTGATGCAATTCCAAGCCGATATTTTAAATGTGCCTGTGTTACGTCCTAAAATGTTGGAATCAACCGCTTGGGGAGCAGCAGCTATGGCAGGTTTAAAGGCGGGTGTATTTTCTGACTTATCTGAAATTTCAGCATCTTGGCAGTTAGATCGGGTATTTGAACCTCAAATGAATGAGGCAGAGCGGGCTGAACATTTATCGCGTTGGCAACAAGCCTTAAAACGCGCCAAGTCAGATTTATAATTAGCGCTATTTCTAAACAATGATAAGTTGAAATGAATCTTTAAACCACAAGCCTCATCAGCAATGTTTATGAGGCTTGTAGTTGTTTTTCCGTTACGGCAGGCCTGCTTTAATCTTTGAGATCACGCCTTACATCGCCTCACGTTGAGCTTCATCTTCTAGATAACTTTCCAGAGAATCATCTAGTGCATAAAGCCATGGTGTGTGATGCGGTTTAGCCATTTTTCCTGTCATCACTGAGCGATAAACTTTATCTCTAAAGCCCATAATATTTTCTTTTTTATGCTTTTTCCATTGCATGAAAATATCGTGTACTGCATCAATATTGAAAGATGGATAGTCGGTCTGCGCAATCAGGCGTTTGATGTAATCCCCTTGGAAACGTGCAGATTGTTCATCGCTGATTAAGCGTTGTTCTTTTTCATGCAAGGTTTGGGTATGGCTTTGCATTTCATCTGTACTTGGCAATGCAATTTTGCCTAAAATCACATCACGGACAAACCATGCCTGCGCATCGAACATATTGAAGGTGTACCATTGATCTTGCATACCCAAATAGAACAAACGTGGATTCTTTTCCCAAACCACACCTTGATATAAACCTAGTGGATAAAGGCAGTTATGCGTTCTGAGGCGCAAGCCATCTTCAATAAACGGGAAGTGGTGTAAATAGCCCGTACATAAAATAATGGCATCAATTTTGGCCGATGTTCCATCACCAAAATAAGCAGTATTTTCATCTACACGCAGTAATTGTGGTTTTTCAGACCAGTTTTTGGGCCACTTAAAGCCCATGGCTTTACTGCGATAGCAACTGTAAATTTGTTTGGCGCCGTATTTATAACATTGCGAACCAATGTCTTCGGCAGAGTAGCTGCTGCCCACCAACAGCACTGATTTACCTTTAAATTCCAGTGCATCACGGAAATCATGCGCGTGTAAAATACGACCATGGAATTGATCAAAGCCTTCATAAACAGGGACACGCGGGGTAGAAAAGTGCCCAGAGGCCACCACAACATAATCAAACTGTTCTGAATAATGACGTTGCTGTGCGTAATCTTCGACATCAACCGTAAATTTTTGCGTCGCATCATCATAATGAATATGCTGAACGGCGGTATTAAAGCGGACTAAGTCTTTCACCTGTGCTTTTTCTGCACGACCTTGAATATAATCCCACAACACTGCGCGTGGCGGATAAGACGCGATTGGTTTTTTGAAGTGTTCATCAAAAGTATAATCGGCAAATTCTAGCGCTTCTTTAGGGCCATTTGACCATAAATAACGGTACATACTGCCGTGGACAGGTTCGCCATGTTCATCTATACCTGTGCGCCAAGTATAGTTCCAGAGTCCACCCCAATCATTTTGTTTTTCGAAACATACAATTTCAGGAACTTGTAGACCTTTGGCCTTTGCTGACTGAAACGCTCTTAATTGGGCCATGCCGCTTGGGCCAGCGCCAATAATTGCAATTCGATCCATTGCTATCTCCATTAGTTTTTGAGTTCTTAATTACTTCTCCAATTTTGAGTGACACAATTCAGGATTTTAAATATCCGCATTATAAAAATAAGCAAATACAATCCTAAATTTAGAGATCAAGTAGATCTTGTCAAAATAGGATGTGAATTAAAAAAATAGAAAAAATAAAACACACTAAAGACAGTAAAAATTGCTTAAGCAACTCATCTTTATAAAAAAATGTGTTTTACAAGAAGCATGATCTTATCATAATTTTTGATTAATTTTGGTTTTGCTTAGTTGTAAAAGTGAATTTAAAGTCATTGCTGTTGTTGTTTTGGTTTGATCAATTGGTATATTTTATTGATTTTTATAGAGAAAATAAGATGAAAATTTAAAGCTAATTTTTATCTCATTTTGCCCAATATAAAGGTGATTTTGATGAGATTGTTGCAAAATCTACAATGATATACAGAGGATTGAAAACTGAATCTTAGGCAACATTTTCAGAGAGCCATACCCGAAGTGGACTTCTGAAAAATTAAAAGGATGCTGTGATTGATAGGTGTAATGAAAGTTTAGTTTTTATAAGCCATGAAAGCAGTAGCGTATTTATCAAGCTTTATCTAATGATTGAATGTGCTTTGCGTACATTCAATCATTAAAGTTTGTGGCGACTCAGTAATTAAAGTTTACGCCACACCTTATTTTCATCTTCTAAAGAGACAGTAAAGTTAAATTCGTCGTCTACGGTAACCAAGTAGGAGTTAGGATTAACCAATAAAACTTTTAAAATTGTACCTTGCTCGAATTCAATTGGTGCGCAGTTTTCTTTACGTAGAACAATAGGTTCAAGTAGCTCAATAGCAATGTTTTCTGTTGGAGATTCCATACCGCACCCTAAATGAGTTATTTTTAATCAACTGTATTATATAGTAAATTGATGAATAATCTACACAAAATCGTAAATTTGTGTCGGGTTTAAATATTTTGTACTTGAATTGTTGGTCAAAAAATCGCAATAAATTTGCCCAATACTTCATAATTTGACATTTTAAAAATATAAGAAATTGAAATTTGATGTAATTTCTTAGATGAATGGCAAATGAACAGCGCAGTAAAATATAGCCGATTGATGAAATTTACAGTTTTCAGTATAAAAATAAAATTATTGCTGAAAAAACAGCGTATAAAGTATAAAAGTTAAAGTATCCATTCACGCTTTTTTAAGTGGTGAAGGCACTGGGTTTTACATTCAAATTTAAAAAATAAAGGCTTTTTGTCTGCATGTTTAAGTCATTTTTTCCAAATCCAAAGTGGTTTTTTATTTCATTGCTTGTTTGGTTCGCGATCAATCTGGCTTTATGGTACTCGGGCGGTAGCGCATGGGGTAGTTGGATTGGCTTCCCGCAAGGCTATGCCGAAGCAACATTACCCATCGATGTCAGCCGTTTTTGGTCACCTGCATTTTTATGGTTTTATCTGTGGTTTTTTGTGGCAACGACGCTGTTTGCCATTTTCTGGAAACTTAAAGCAAATCACCCATGGCAGCGCTGGTCGGTATGGGGATCGGCATTCATCCTGTTTAATATTTGGTTTGGGGTACAAGTCAATGTTGTGGTGAATGCCTGGTACAACCCATTTTATGACCTGATTCAAAAAATGCTCAGTAGTGGCGGTGGAGATGTCAATGAACTCTATGCAGGTGTGCTGACCTTTTTATACATCGCCATGGTGGCAGTGACCTTAATGGTTTTGAATTTATTTTTTGTTAGTCACTATGTTTTTCGTTGGCGTACGGCAATGAATAATTATTACACCGCACATTGGGAAAAACTCAGACATATTGAAGGGGCTTCACAGCGTATTCAAGAAGATACCATGCGCTTTGCCAGAACCATGGAAACTTTAGGGGTAAATTTAGTCGAAGCCCTAATGACTTTGTTGGCATTTTTACCTGTGCTGTTTAGTTTGTCTGTGCATGTCAAAGCCCTGCCTATAGTGGGGGAAATTTCGTATGCCTTAGTTTGGGCTGCAGTGGGTTGGGCAGTATTTGGTACAGTGGTGTTAATTGTGGTGGGTGCGAAGTTACCAGGTCTGGAATTTAATAACCAAAAAGTTGAGGCGGCTTATCGTAAAGAATTGGTTTATGGTGAAGATCACGCTGAACGTGCTGATCCGCTGAGTTTAAAAGAACTGTTTAGCAAAGTGCGTTTGAACTATTTCCGTTTATATTTCCACTATGCCTATTTTAACTTGGTACGCATTTGGTACATGCAATTGGACAATATTTATGGTTTATTTGTGTTGTTCCCAAGTATTGCCGCAGGGGCTATTACATTGGGTTTGATGATGCAAATTGCCAACGTATTTGGCAAAGTCCGTGAATCTTTTCAGTATCTGATTGCATCTTGGCCAACCATTATTGAGCTCTTGTCTATCTATAAGCGTTTAAAAGCATTTGAATCGACATTGGATCACTAGTTGTGGTGGCGACATCCATGATTTGTTGTGGATGTCGCGTTCACATGTTCAGAGCCATGATTGCTAAATATAAATAGATCTGAACAGTTGTATAAAAAATAATATGAGTGTTAGTATTCAAAATCATAAAAAACTGTGATGAATTGTATTGTTTTATAAAAATATCAAACGCGATTCAAATAAAGCGATGATTATTTAACTATAAAATCAAGGTGTTAGATTTGTTATTTTCCGCTAATTCATATATTTTCATTCCTATAAAAACAATTGAGAATTGAAACGTGACCTGCAAAAAAATACTTTTGATGGGGGGGGTGGGCAGCCTATTATTTGGTTGTGCAACAGTCGATCAATATAGCCCAAATTCGGTGAAGCATTTTGCATCTGCACAAGAACTGATTGTTCAAAAAAACTTAAATCAGCCCAGTGGTGCTGCTAAAGAATATGTCTATTATTGGGGGCCACAGCGCAAAGATCAGCCTGCTGAATCTATGATTCCACGTAAATATATGGGCAGCTATTGTCAGTCACAAAATGGACGCTTAACGCTTGCCTATAAAAGCTCAATGAGTTTAGTTAAAAATGCATGGTCTAAAAAATTACTCAATACTTATCGAGATGTAAAACAGGGGATTGGGGCATACCGTTGTGTAGGTAATCAGGGCGAAAGTTGGATTGTATCGATTGAGCCAGTGGCGGAGCGACAGTTGGAACAGCGTGGTGAAGCGCGAGTGGTGAGTTTGGTTACTAAAATAATGTCTGAAGATGAAGCGCGACGCTTTTACCGCGCGGCTTCTGCACCTACAAAGGCCGTACCTAAAGCAGTTCCAAGTAATCCAAAAACAACAAATGCAACCAAAGTTGCTGAAATGAAAGAAAAACCTGAAGAGAAAAAAGAGCCTGTAGTTGCGCCAGTAAAAACAGCTCCACCACGCGTGGTTGAGACACCACAACAGCAACAGACACGTTTATATGTGGCTGCACGTCGTGATTTAAACAGTGGGCGTAATCAAATTAATGCCTGTAATAATGCGCAACGTGCTTATAACTATGGCAAGTTACAGGGCGCAGAGGGTACACGTATTTATACAGAATCTGGCATGTTGGTGGCACGTTGTTTAACCAGTGTGTCGAGTTATCGCAGTCGTTTTCCAAACGCAGAAGTGCAAGCCAAGCGCATTTTGCAGAATTTAGCCAAAAATTATAATCATGCGGGGGCTAAGAATATGTTGAGAGGCATGAAATGAGGAGCGCATAATTTCTGATCTGCTCTTCATTTTAAAATTTAAATATTTATCTCTCCCTTGCACCACAGTGCAGTTTATCACTAGTGCTTGTTTTAAAGACCTTTCCAATATTAAAGTTTTGATGGCATTTAATTTGTAATGGAAGCTCCTTCTCCCACTTGGATGAGCAGTACTGCTGCGCAAGGGGGAGGGGTAATTTAAAAGGTAAAACTAAATAAGATCAGGATAAAACTGCTCAAATTCTTTATTTATCGCCTCACCACGTAATAAATAGCCTTTGGGCTGAATATAACTATAAATTTCTCGTGCAGGCTGTTCATGCCAGCCAATATTAAATGCACAAAGTTTTGGGAAAAATTGTAGATGGTTGTAATTCAAATTATTATGAATCCAATAGGCGAGTTGTTGCCAATTGACTTGATCTTTTTCATACAGTGCTAAAAATGATGGAATGACAATACACGCCGTTGCCCCATAACCTTTTGCATCGGGATAGTCCCAAATGTGACTGGCAAAGTTTTTCTCGTTACTGGCGCAGTTATGTCCTTTTTCATTACCAAGTTGGTTTACGCTTGGTGAGCGATACGCCGAGCGAATCGCAATTCGTCCAAATTTTTCTTGGAGTGGTTCGAGCAGTTGCTCGCACAGTAGTGTACCTGTGTAGATGGCTTTTTTAGGATGATCGGGGAAGTTGGGTACACCGTACCAATTGGCGATTTCGCTATACATAAAGTCACGCATAAAAAAGGACTTGGAGAGTTTGATGCGTCCTAAGTCTTCGAGTTTGGCGATGGAGGATACTTTTTTGAAAGTCATAGGTTGGTTTTATGTTGATGATTTATAAAACTTTTGTAATCAATACGATATATTAATAGGTAATATAGAGATTCATCCAATTCTATACTATTTAATTGTTGCAACAATTGCATGTCATCTAAATAGTCTGTCATTTTTTCAGCATCATCTTCATTAATGTTTTTATTTTGGATGCTATGGGAAAAATCTGCAATTTTAGCTTTAATGGCTTTAATTTTTTCTTGAATATCGCTATTCATTTCATTTAAGGTCTGGAATTTGTATAGAGCTGTGTGTCCAAGTTCTTTGTGTTTATGAAAATTAAATTGATATATTAGCTGTAAGCGCTTAGTTATATTTTCAGGATCTGAATTTAAAGAAATTTTTTCTAGATCTGTGAAATATTTAAGCCATTGTTTATTATTAGCAAAAGTTTGTGGCGAAAACTCATACGCATGAGAAGTCAACATATGATTCAATTCCCAATTTTCATTCATGTTTAAATTGTCGATAGAAAGACTTTTGAATAAACTATATTTTTCAGCAATTTTTTTAATTTCGTTGTCTATCAAGCAATAAAAAAATAAAATTTTAAGTTCATTTATAGTTAAAGTTGCACCTAAAATATTAATGTATTTAAAGTTGTTTATATTTTCAGTTCGATTAATGAAATCATCACATGTTTTTATTGTTTCATAAATAATTCTAAAATATGAGGAAAAATATTCAGTAAGTTCATGGTTATAGTATGTGGATATTGAGTCTGATTGACATTGTAACTTTTGTGTTAATTGTTTGATTGCATTTTGGCCTGTAAAAATCTTTTTTTCTTTAAAGCTTGGAGATTCATAATATATGCTATCGATACTTTCTTTTTTAGTTTTCAGCAACTGAAAAAAAATGTTTTCAAAGTTTTGCAAAGAAATTTGTTCTTGTTGTGATTTAGAGGTTATGATTTGTTTTTCTAATGTTGATTGCTGTATTTCAAATAATTTCTTTTGAGTTTCTACATTAATATTTTCTAATTCTGCTAATTTTTCTTGATGAATAGCAGTTTCTTTAAGTACTTCTCTAGTATCTCTTAGCTCTTTCAATTGTAGTCTTATAGAAGCAGTAAGCCAGTAAAAACCTAATGCGGCAAGAATTGGGTTTAATGTCCCCCCAATGAAATCTCCAAAGGTTCCCCAAGTCGAATCAGTTTTTGACCAGGAGCCATGAAAATTTGAAAAATATGTTATTAATACAATACAAATAAGAGCGAAACCTATAAAGAGTGAAATTTTAATTTTCCTTTCTATGGCTTTGAATTCTTCAACTTCTAAATTATTAGATTGTTTGCTCATCTTATATGACTTCAGAATAAATATAGAGATTTAATTAGCCTATTTATGGAATAAAAACCCCGCATTAAGCGAGGTTTTTATAACATAAAATCAATTAATTATCGAATAAATTATCCAATCAATTTCTTCATTAATTCATTCACTTGAGCAGGGTTGGCTTTACCCTTAGATGCTTTCATCACTTGACCGACTAAACCGTTGAAGGCTTTGTCTTTACCAGACTTATATTCTTCAACCATTTTTTCGTTGGCAGCAAGCACTTCCTTAATAATTGCTTCAATCGCACCTGTATCAGTTTCCTGTTTCAAGCCTTTTTCCGCAATAATTTCGTCTGCAGTTTTGCCTTCATCCCACATAAAGCCGAACACTTGTTTTGCAATCTTACCGCTAATGGTGTTGTCTACAATACGTGCGATCATACCGCCAAGTTTCTCGGCAGATACAGGTGAGTCTGCCAAATCTAAACCTGCTTTATTGAGTGCACCTGAGAATTCACCCATTACCCAGTTTGCAGCAATCTTACCTTGTGCCGCACCACCAGCCGCAGCAACTACAGCTTCGTAAAATTCTGACATTTCACGAGTTAGTGTAAGCACGTGAGCATCGTACTCAGTCACACCAAAGTCCGCCACGAAACGCGCACGACGTGCAGCAGGAAGCTCAGGCATGGTTGCTTTAATGGTTTCAATTTGTTCGTCAGCAATGATCACAGGCAACAAATCTGGATCAGGGAAGTAACGGTAGTCGTTGGCTTCTTCCTTCGAACGCATTGAACGCGTTTCCATCTTCACAGGGTCGAACAAACGTGTTTCTTGGTCAATGGTGCCATCCCATTCCAAGATTTCCATTTGACGTTCAATTTCAACATTGATCGCTTGTTCAATGAAACGGAATGAGTTCAGGTTTTTAAGTTCACAACGTGTACCGAAGGGTTGACCCGGACGACGTAACGACACGTTACAGTCCGCACGGAACGAACCTTCAGCCATGTTGCCGTCAGAAATACCTAACCAACGAACCAGTGTGTGAATCGCTTTAATGTAAGCAACCGCTTCTTCAACCGAACGCATATCTGGCTCAGATACTATTTCCAATAAAGGTGTGCCTGCACGGTTTAAGTCAATACCTGACATGCCTTCAAATTGGTCGTGAATCGATTTACCTGCATCTTCCTCAAGGTGTGCACGGGTTACGCCAATGCGTTTGGTTGTGCCATCTTCAAGTTGGATGTCGATATGACCCAAGCCTACAATCGGGTTATCCATCTGGCTGATCTGGTAGCCTTTTGGAGAATCCGGGTAGAAGTAGTTTTTACGTGCAAATACAGAGGCTTGGTCGATGTAGGCATCAATACCTAAACCAAAACGGATTGCCAAATCCACCACTTCTTTATTTAAAACAGGCAGTACGCCCGGCATAGCTAAATCAACAAGGCTGGCTTGCGTATTTGGGTCTTGACCAAATTCGGTTGATGAGCCCGAGAAAATTTTAGAATTGGTTGCAAGCTGAGTGTGAATCTCAATACCAATTACGACTTCCCAGCCATCAATCAGGTTTGATTTGGGTTTAGCAGTATTCTTCGCCATTATGCGTTCTCCTCAGCAATTGCAGCGCGTTGAGTATGCCAATCTGTCGCTTGTTGATACTGATGTACCACAGATAACAATTGTGATTCAGACCAGTAATTGCCAATCAATTGTAAACCCACAGGCAAGTGATCTTGGTCAAAACCAACAGGCGCACTAATTGCTGGTAAGCCCGCTAAGTTCACTGCGATGGTGTAAATATCACCCAAATACATTTCAACAGGGTCTAAAGACGCGCCAATTTTGTAGGCAGTTGTTGGTGCAGTTGGTGCTGCAATCACATCGACCTGTTCAAAGGCTTTTAAGAAGTCTTGCTGAATTAAACGACGGACTTTTTGTGCTTTCACGTAGTAAGCATCGTAATAACCCGCAGAAAGAGCATACGTACCAATCAAGATACGACGTTGCACTTCTGCACCAAAACCTTCAGAACGCGAGCGTTTGTAGAGGTCTAAAATATCTTGAGGATTTTCTGCGCGGTAGCCATAACGCACACCATCGTAACGAGAAAGGTTAGACGATGCTTCTGCAGGGGCAATTAGATAGTAAGTTGGCACGTAGCTTTCAGTCATGTTGAGATCAATCTCAACCAATACTGCGCCCAATTCTTCTAATTTTTTCAGTGATTCTTCAACACGTGCTTTCACCGCAGCATCTAAACCTGCCACATTGAAATATTGTTTCGGAATACCAATGCGTAAGCCTTTGAGCGTTGTTGCATTCAGGTTCGCGACATAATCTTCAACCGCTTTATCCATAGAGGTTGAGTCTTTGGCGTCATGACCTGCCATCACATTCATTAAATATGCGCAGTCTTCTGCAGAGCGTGCCATTGGACCTGCCTGATCTAAAGATGATGCATAAGCAATGATGCCGTAACGTGAAACACGTCCGTAAGTTGGTTTTAGACCAGTCAAACCACAGAAAGATGCAGGCTGACGGATTGAACCGCCTGTATCTGTACCTGTAGCAAATGGTGCAAGATCAGCCGCTACGACCGCAGCCGAACCACCTGATGAACCACCTGGTACATGGTCAAGTGCCCATGGGTTTTTAGTCGCGCCATAGAACGAACTTTCAGAGGTTGAACCCATTGCGAATTCGTCCATGTTCACTTTACCTAAAGTGACCAAACCTGCATTTTTACCTTGTGCCACCACAGTTGCGTCATAAGGCGAGATAAAATTGTCCAGCATTTTTGAACCCGCAGAGGTTTTAATGCCTTGGGTACAAAAAATATCCTTATGTGCAACAGGAATACCTGTCAGTGCTGTCGCTTGACCCGCCTGACGTAATGCATCGGCTGCATCCGCCTGTGCCAGTGCTACTTCATTGGTCACGGTGACATAAGAGCGCACTTGCGGATCAATTTTGGCAATACGTTTTAAATAATGTTCTGTTAGTTCGCGAGAGGAGAATTTGGCTGCCGCTAAACCCTCAGAGATTTCACGAATCGATAAGCGATGTAAATCTGTCATGAGAAAAATTCTTTTACCTTTTTATGAAGTCAAAAATGTAACAGCCGAATAAATTATTCAATCACACGTGGAACAAGGTACAAGCCATCCTGAACTGCAGGGGCAACAGCTTGATATTGCTCACGATGATTCTGTTCGGTTACGACGTCTTCACGTAATGGTTGAGGGTGGTCAAATGGGCTTTTTAAAGGCTCAACGTCATCGGTATTTATGCCTTTTAAGCTTTCCATCATGCCTAAAATTTTATTTAGACTTTGAGCATACTCAGCAGATTGCGTATCATTGAGTTTAAGACGAGCAAGATGGGCAATTGCTGAAACTGTTTGTGCATTTAAATCTGCAGAATGCTGAGCATCCGAGGTAGACATAACATCACCTAAAATCAGTATTAATAAAAAATTTCAAAATATCGTGCGTTATAATAAGCGATTGACTTGTTCAACGCACCACATTTAGTTAAAGTTGCCAACTTGCGTCCACATAAAGTTTAATCGAGAACGACTCCGTGATTCTAAAACGACTAATTGGCTTGTTTTCGCCAGACCTAGCCATTGATTTAGGTACAGCAAATACACTTATTTATGCGCCAGGACGAGGCATTATATTAAATGAACCGACAGTTGTGGCAATTCGTCACAGCGGTTCACAGAAAATTGTTGCCGCAGTCGGTCTTGATGCCAAACAAATGTTGGGTCGTACCCCTGCAAACATTTCTGCAATTCGCCCAATGAAAGATGGTGTCATCGCTGATTTTGAAGTGACTGAAACCATGCTGAACCAATTTATTGGCAAAGTGCATGAAAAACGTTTATTCCCACCTGCACCGCGTGTAGTGGTGTGTGTACCATGCAAATCTACTTTGGTAGAGCGCCGTGCCATTCGTGAAGCCGTGTTTAACGCAGGCGCACGTGATGTACGTTTAATTGAAGAGCCAATGGCAGCAGCAATTGGCGCAGGTATGCCAGTCGAGCAAGCCTGTGGTTCAATGGTGGTAGATGTTGGCGGTGGCACGACAGAAATCGCGATCATTTCATTACAAGGTTGTGTTTATTCAGATTCATTGCGTATTGGTGGTGATGTATTTGATGAGCAAATCATTAACTACGTGCGTAAGGCACATGGTTGTGTGATTGGTGAAACCACAGCAGAAACCATTAAGAAAGAAGTTGGCATGGCATTGCCAGATGAAGGTGCTAAACCACTGGAAATTGAAGTGCGTGGTCGTAACTTGGCAGAAGGTGTGCCACGTGCCATTACTGTAACTTCTGATGAAATTACCCAAGCCATTTCTGATCCGTTACAAAGCATTGTATCGGCAGTAAAATCTGCACTGGAACAAACTCCACCAGAACTTTCTTCCGATATTGCAGAGCGTGGAATTGTGCTCACCGGTGGCGGTGCGTTATTGCGTAACCTAGACAAGCTTTTGGCACAAGAAACTGGCTTGCCTGTGGTAGTCGCAGAAGAACCATTAACTTGCGTTACCCGTGGTGGTGGCAAGGTCTTGGAATTCTTTGATAATCCAAACCACGATATGTTATTTGTTGGCTAATACATAGGATTCGGCGGTGCAAACAAATCTGTTTTCCAGACAACCGCCATCTTTTCGCTCTTTTATAATTGCGGTCATTACTTGCTTGGTCATCCTGTTCTTTAACTGGCGTGTCCCGCATGTAATTCAACCTGCACGTGATGTTTTGTATGCGGCATATAATCCAATTTATGCCCTTGCAAGCTATCCTGTATTGTCGCGAGAATGGCTAAGTCAACAAAGTAAGTCTGAGGCTCAATTGCGTCGTGAAAATACCGCGATGCAGGCAGAGCTATTACAGGCTCAAGTCCGTTTGCAAAAATTGTCTGAACTCTCTGCAGAAAATACCCGCCTGCGTGGTCTACTCGATACGCCTCTAATCATTGATGGACGCATGGAAATTGCTGAAGTAATTGGTACCGATGCCGATCCTTTGCGCCACATTATTGTGATTAACCGTGGTTCACAAAAGCAGCTCAAAGTCGGGCAAACCGTTTTGGATGATAAAGGCATTATGGGGCAGATCATTGCTGTGTATCCACACAGTAGCCGTGTCATGTTGCTTTCTGACAAAGAACACTCACTTTCAGTGCGTTTGGAACATACAGGCATGCGAGCCATTGTGTCGGGTACGGGCGATTTAGGGCGTTTGAAAATGGAATATGTACCGACCAGTGCCAATATTCAGGTTGGAGAGAAAGTCTATAGCTCAGGCTTGGGCGAGCATTTCCCTGCAGGATATTTGGTTGGAAGCATTGCCAAAATCAGCCGACATAATTCTGGTGAGTTTGCACAAATTGATGTGATGCCTGCAGCACAATTGGCGGGTGGTCATCATGTGGTGGTGCTGTTCTCAGAATCTTTAGCGAAGGAGCAGCCAAATGCCAATCGCTAAAATTGGACAAACCCGACTCGGACAAAACAAGAATAAAGATCCACTATTTCCGATTATTTTTTCTGTAATTGCTGCATCTGTAGTCATGGTGTATCCGCTGTCTTATACAGGCTCGGGTTGGCGACCATTGTTTATGTTGATGGTGACCTTGTTTTGGGTGCTTGGGCAACCAACTTGGTGTGGTATTTGGTTTGCCTTTGGTACAGGCTTGTTTGCAGACTTGCTCCTCGATGCACCTTTGGGCATGAATGCCTTGAGTTTTGTGGTGATTACTTTTGTGGCGCGTTTCCTGACTCGTGAGCGCCGTATTATGACGTTTGCGAATTTATGGGTCATTAGTGTAATCGCAATTTTGGCTCACCTCGCCCTGATTTGGGTGATGCAAGTCATGGGTGGGATTCAGTTCCCATTTGCCCGTCATTGGCAACCTTTGCTGAGTAGTATTTTGCTCTGGCCTGTGCTGTATTATTTCTTGCGAAAATGGCGCATTTAATTCTTGCCTCAAGTTCACCGCGCCGTCGGGAACTCCTGCAACAGCTTGGGCTGGAATTTGAAATTTACAGTCCAGACATCGATGAATCTATTTTAGCGGGCGAAGATGTTGCCGCGTATGTTGAGCGGTTGGCATGTGCCAAAGCCGATGCGGTTTTACGGCTATTTCCTGATGCTATTGTGATTGCTGCCGATACCAGTCTAGGCGTAGATGGGCAGATTTTGGGCAAGCCAGAATCCAAAGCACATGCCTTTGCCATTTGGTCGCAACTTTCTGGTCGAAAACACGATGTTTTTTCAGGGGTTTGTGTGCGTACAAAACAGAAAAAATCCAGTATAGTGGTACGTACACAGGTTGAATTTCAATCGCTTAGCCTAGATGATATGGAAAGCTACTGGGCAACAGGTGAGCCGATTGGAAAAGCGGGTGCTTATGCGATTCAGGGCATCGCAGCACGTTATATTCCGCGTATTGAGGGCAGTTATAGCAATGTTGTCGGCCTGCCACTCTATGAAACCGTACAGTTATTACAGACAGTTAAGGCACTAAATTAACTGCTGCACAAAAATTTTTATAATGTTTTGAGTTTTATTATGTCTGACGAGTTGTTGATTAACGTCACACCGATGGAGTGTCGGGTGGCGTTAATTCAAAACGGCACGGTCAATGAACTATTCGTTGAGCGTACAGCCAAGCGTGGTTTGGTGGGCAATATTTATAAAGGCAAAGTGGTGCGCGTGCTGCCAGGCATGCAAGCCGCTTTTGTCGATATTGGCTTATCGCGTACTGCTTTTTTACATATCAATGACATGATTTGGCCGCGCAGCCAACCTACACCGAATGTCTTTGAATTATTGCAGCCTGGGCAAATTCTGACCGTGCAAGTTATGAAAGATATGCTCGGTACTAAAGGTGCACGACTGAGTACTGATCTTTCCATTCCTTCGCGTTATTTAGTGTTAATGCCGTACGGTAGTCATATTGGCGTATCACAACGTATTGAATCGAGTGAAGAGCGTGAGCGCCTGCGTGGCATCATTGAAACCATTCAGGCCGAGCATAAACTGCCAGGTTCAGTGATTGTACGCACAGCAGCGGAGGGCGTCGATGAAGCGGCCTTAATGCAAGATATGTGTTACTTGGCTAAACTGTGGGAATACATTCAGCGTAAACAAAAAAGTATTGCTGTGCCTTCTTTGATTTTTGAAGAGTTGCCGTTACCGCAACGTGTAATTCGTGATTTGGCAAATGATAACACTGCTAAAATTTATGTCGATTCACGTGAAATTCACGCCAAGTTAAAAGAATTTGTGGATGAGTTTGTGCCCAATATGCACAATCGCCTGATTCATTACCCAGGTGAGCGTCCACTGTTCGATTTATACAATGTCGAAGAAGATATTCAAAAAGCGTTGCAAACCCGTGTGGCATTAAAGTCAGGCGGTTATCTGATGATTGATCAGACCGAAGCCATGACCACCATTGATGTGAATACGGGTTCTTATGTCGGTGGTCGGACTTTAGAAGACACCGTATTTAAAACCAATATGGAAGCGACACAGGTCATTGCCCGCCAGTTACGTTTGCGTAATTTGGGTGGCATCATCATTATTGACTTCATTGATATGCAAGAAGTACAGCATCGTGATGAAGTCTTGAGTCAGTTTGAGCGAATGCTTGAACGAGATCATGCCAAGACCAAAATTACCCAAGTGTCTGAATTGGGCTTGGTCGAGATGACCCGTAAACGCACCCGTGAATCATTAGAACATTTACTTTGTGAAGCCTGTCCAACTTGTCAGGGGCGGGGATATGTCAAAACAGCAGAGTCAGTATGTTACGAAATTTTTCGAGAAATTTTAAGATATGCACGCGCATTCGAATCACAACGTGGCTTTACTGTCGTTGCGCACCCATCGGTGATTGACCGATTGTTAACTGCCGAAGCGCCAGCAGTGGCGGATTTAGAGCACTTTGTTAGCCGTGTGATTAAATTTCAGGTGGAAAATTTATATACGCAAGAGCAATACGATATCATTCTGAGTTGAAATTGTAACAGGATATCGCTAAACAGTTGTTACATCTGAAATTTTACTTTTTTGAGCGAATTCTCAATACTAAGCATACAGAGTAGCCAAAGCCGAACATCTCCCTCGGTTTAGCAAATGAGGTATGCCATGGGTATGAGTAAAGTTGTGATTCAAAAGAGTTTAAAAGTATTAGATCGTAAAGTGACACATAATGGTTATATTGTGGATGAGCAAGGTAAAGAAACTCAAATTACCACCGCAATGGTTAGCGCGGTTTGTCAGCAATTATTAAAACAGTGTCGTACTATTCAAAAATAAGGGGCAGCAATTGCCCCTTAATTGATTCTATTGAATTATTTTTCTGATGGATTGACGTATCAATCCACGATTTTATTGACCCCTTCAGGCGCATCAATAATCTGTTCAAAACGCTGAATTTCATCTTCCAAGTGTTGCAATAAGTTTTGCATTTTCGGTAAGGCATGACGACAAGCAGTTAAACCAACTTCTAATTTGTCTAAATAGCTGGTCATGGTAATGTTTAAAGCTTGTCCATCTAACACGATTGAAGCAGGGTATAGTGCATCTAGCTTTGCACCATTCCAATACAAAGGTTCACGTGGGCCAGGTACATTGGAAATCACCAAGTTAAAGGCCTGACGCTTTGGCATAATGCCTGACAAAATATTTAAACCAGCAGCGCCGTAAACAAAAGCACTATAGTTCATAATTTGATTGGCATTCATGCGCTTAAAACGCTGCTTGGCATTTTGTACACTGCGGCGCACAATTTTTAAACGCTCAAGCGGATCTTCTTTGTGCGTACCCAAGTTGGCTAAAATCATGGTGATTCGATTAGATACTTCAGAATCGTCATCACGAATAGAGGCAGGCACCATCGCAATTAAAGGTTTTTTCGGTAAAGCATATTGGCTGAGTAAGTACTCACGCAATGCGCCTGAGCAAATTGCCAGTACCACATCATTAATGGTTACGCCCAAAGCTTTAGCAATGCGATGCAAACGTGCAAACTCAAAAGATTGCGCGGCAAAACGACGTGAGGCGCTCACACGTTGGTTTAAGATGGTGCTTGGTGCTTGGAAGCTAGAAACATAATCGGGGTTACGTCCCATATCTTTAGCAACGGTTTGTGATACTTCATAAACTGCGCGAGGGGTTGCTTCAACATGACCTTTAACCCCACCAAAAATTTTCTTTAAACGGCTGACTTTCGGTTCTTTCAGACGTTTAGCACGTGGGCCTTCCACACACCAAGGCGGTACAATTCTTTTTGCATTTTCGTCATGCGATAGGGATTTTTCCACCAAACGCATGCCTGCAATGCCATCTACCATAGCATGATGAATTTTAAAGAACATCGCAAAACGATTATCTTCAATACCTTCAATAATATGGCAAGTCCATAAAGGTTTGGCGCGATCAATCAGTGAACTGTGTTCTTGTGAAATATACGTTAATAATTCACGAATGCGACCTGGTTTTGGCAAGGCAATATGACGGAAGTGATGATCGAGATCGAACTCTTCATCTTCATCCCAAAATAGACCATTGAGCTTATTGTTAAATGGTGCAATAGGCATCGACTTTGAATTGCGAATATCGGCAACCAAGTCTTGAATAAAAGTGTCTGGCGCATGTTCTGGAATTTGGAATAAGAATAATCCACCCACATGCATGGGCTGTTGACGTTTTTCGAGTGATAGGAAAATAAAATCAATAGGGTGTAATGGACGCATATTGTGGATTGCCTCACTGCAATTTCTACGCTTGTTCTTATCTGAACAAGGTTTTTAGAGTTATATAAGATTTAATTCAGTATATCTTTTTTATCAAACAAATATAGTGATTTTTGCGCCATCGCAAGTCAATAAAAATCACAGTAAAACTGTGATTTTTATTGTAGTAATAGATGTGTTATTTTAAATTTCCAGCATGTAGACCGCATTCTTTGTGCGTTGCTTCTTCCCACCACCAACGCCCTTCGCGTTCATGTTGGTTCGGAAGAACAGGGCGGGTGCAAGGTTCACAGCCAATTGAAATAAAACCTTTTTCATGCAAACGATTGTATGGAATTTCCATCATGCGAATGTAATTCCACACGTCACTACTTGACCAGTTTGCCAGTGGATTGTATTTGATTAATTGTTTATCTGGACCTGAAAATCCTGCATCTGCTTGTACGACAGGAATATCTTGGCGTGTACCCGGACTTTGGTCTTTACGTTGTCCTGTAATCCAGCCATCTAGTGTTGCCAGCTTTTTGCGTAAAGGCTGAACTTTACGAATTCCGCAACATTCCTGATGTCCATCTTCAAAAAAACTAAATAAACCTTTTTCTTGAACCAATTGTTGCACTGCTTCAGTTTCAGGAAAGCAAATTTCGATCTCAATATTATAATATTTGCGTACAGTTTCTAAAAATTGATAGGTTTCAGGATGCAAACGTCCTGTATCTAAACTAAATACACGAAATGGCACACCTAAATTGGATGCCATATCAATCAGCACTACATCCTCCGCACCTGAAAATGAAATCGCGACTTCGCCTTGCTGACTTAAGGCAAGTTTTAAAATGTCACTCGGTGATTTATCGGCATATTCAGTCGCGAGTGCATCAACAATGTCTATGGTGGGAATGGTGTGCATAAGTCTTCCTGCAGTCGGCTTGAGGGCTAATCTTTGTTCTTGAGCGGATTATTTTAATGGAATTCCTAAAAAGGTCTTATCACTAAAAAATAAATGCTTATGAATGAAATAGATTTAAAAAAGAACAAGGCAAATAACAAATCTTCGGCTATGATAGGGAAAAATTTTTACAGGTATTTTGGGAGAACCCATGGAAATCGTATGTCTTGATCTTGAAGGTGTGTTAGTTCCAGAAATTTGGATCAACTTTGCTAAAAAAACTGGAATTAAAGAACTAGAAGCAACTACACGTGATATTCCAGACTACGATGTGTTGATGACTCAGCGTTTAAATATTTTAAAGCAGCATGGCTTAGGCTTAAATGATATTCAGGCCGTGATTGCGGATATGGGGCCATTTCCTGGCGCGAAAGAGTTTGTCGAGTGGGTGAGCACACACTTCCAATTGATTATTCTTTCAGATACGTTCTATGAATTTGCACATCCGTTGATGAAGCAATTGGGTTGGCCAACAATTTTCTGCCACAAGTTAGAATCAGATGAAAATGGCATGATTACCGCTTATAAATTGCGTCAACCTGATCAAAAACGTCAGGCTGTTAAAGCCTTACACGGTTTAAATTTCCGTGTAATTGCTGCAGGTGATTCATATAACGACACCACGATGCTAGGTGAAGCGGATCATGGTTTCTTATTTGATGCACCTGAAAATGTGATTGCAGAATTCCCACAATTCCCTGCAATTCATGGTTATGAAGCATTAAAAGAAGCAATTCGTGGTGCTTCGGTACGTGATATTCCAGCTTAATCTGAAGCTGAGTACAACAAAGGGCATCATTTGATGCCCTTTGTTTTTATGCAATATTAACAGTGCATTGATTTAGAAGCGGTAGCCAATATTTAATCCATATGCAACAGCGTAATTATTTTCAAACTTGCCTGCTTCCGTGTGTGCACCTGTGACGGCATCAGCATCACCTAACCAGAAGTATTTAAATCCTGCACCAATGAAATAATTTTCGGTAGGTGAGTAGCGAACACCTGTACCCACACTCCAGTAGCCTTCAGTTGGACCTAAGGTCGTAACAGGGTTGCCGGCACCAGAATCCCAGCCTACAGATACATTACCACCCCAACGATCATTGAACTTACGTCCTACACCAACAGTTGCAGAAATTTGGTCATCTTTATAGTCAATAAGGTTAAATCCATTGGGTTTGGTGGGTACATAACCAGCTTGGCCTAATATTTGAGTAAGCTTGCCAAATTTGTATGGTTGTACTTTAAAATTTGACCAGTCCACCCAGCGAAGGTTTGCAAATGCAACGGTGTTCGCCATAATTCCCGTTTGGAAATCTAGATTGACAGATTGTGGTGTTGTTAGTTGTGTTTTACCTGTAGTAGAACTAATTTGCGTCATAGTTGCATCTAGTGTAGGGATTTGGGTAAATCCTATTGCACCAAAGTTTTCATAAGCAGTCATTTCATGCTCAATTTCAGAGCGGTAAGTAACAGAAGCTTTAAGTGCGATTTCAGGGATTTGATAAGCAACACCCGCTAACCAACCCACAGACTCATCTTCACCTGTTTTAAAATCATAACCATTAAAGGCTGAATATGCAGTACCACGTAAAATAACAGTACCATCTACTGTCTGATATACAGCACCAGCATATAGATTCCAATTTTCATTAGGTTGATAACCCACTAACAGGTTTAAATTTTGGGTATCAACCACAACAGAAGTACTGCCTTGAAATGGTACAGGTCTACTTTCAACAAAATTATTGTTCCCAAAATATTCAGCATCGGCGCCAAAAGGTTGATCGTAAATTAAACCAATCGACACTTTGTTAGTTGCTTGAACTTTTAATGCAGCGTGTGGGAAGTAATAATCACCTGCCATGTCATCTGCTTGGTGTTTATCTTTGTCTTGACCAGATACATTTGGATCTAAAATAGAAATACCTGCTTCTGCATAATTACCCGGTTGTAAAAATGCAGCAATAGATTGACCGGAACGGTCTAAACCAGCAGCAAGCGCAGGTGTAAGTGGGAGAGTGCTAAGTAAAATAGCCGAATAAATTCTATTGAGCTTCATGGTCGTTCCCTGATGCTTTATGTAACAAAAAGTGCAGGAAAAGTAACACATTTGAAAAAAGAGTAAATGCTCAATTTCGCAGAATAAATGAACTGAATAAGTTATAAATAGCAGTTGATTAGAGTAAAAGTACTATTTTAAAGTCTTAAGTAAATGAATTTTATTAAATAATTTATTAGGGTGATGTTTGGGTAAATATGAGTTTAATTGCTTTAAATTTAAACATTAGTTAACACTTGTATAAAAACGAGTAGTTTTAAGTGCAAAAAAACCATCCCGAAGGATGGGTTTTTTTAGATTTGGAAATAATTAATTAGAAGCGGTAACCAATTTTTAAGCCGTATGCCCATGCATCGTTGTCTTCAAACTCTGCAACATAATCAGAACCGCCTGCTTGAGCACCTGTTTGGGCTTTAGCATCACCCAACATGAAGTATTTTACACCACCTGCAATAAAGTAGTTTGGTGCAGGTGAGTATTGAACCCCTAGACCCACGTTCCAATAACCTTCAGTAGGACCAAGAGTTGATACAGGGTTACCTGCGCCAGAATCCCAACCTACAGATACGTTGCCAGCCCATTGGTCATTTAATTTGCGACCAACACCTACAGTTGCAGAAATTTGGTCATCTTCATATTCAACTAGATTAAAGCCATTAGGACGTTGAACTAGAGGACCTACAGCCTCACTTACAAGACCAAATTTATGTGGACGGATAGAGAACTTAGACCACTCTACCCAACGTAAGTTTGCAAATGCCACAGTATTTGCCATGATTCCAGTTTGGAAATCTAAATTTACAGACTGTGGTGTGGTAATTGTAGTTTTACCTTCTGAAGTTGCGATAGCACCTGCTGCTGCCGCACCATTCGGCAGTAATGCTAATGCTTCAAGAGTTGGTAATGTTTCGCGCACATTAACGTCGTGATCAATTTCTGAACGATATGTCAAAGATGCTTTTAAGGCAATTTCAGGAATTTGGTATGAAACCCCAGCTAACCAGCCCATTGCACTATCTTCAGGGATTGATGCATCATAACCATTGAATAGGCTATATGCTTGACCACGAAGTGCTACATTACCTTTAATGGTTTGGTAAACGGCACCACCATAAATATTCCAATTTTCAGTAGGTTGGAAACCAGCAATAAAAGAAAGGTTTTGTGTATCAACTTCTACGCTAGTATTTCCTGTTCCTAATAGGTCATTTACGTTAGCCAAACCAGCATCAACTGCTTGAGTCACCGCATTTTGAACATTTTGAGTGATTGCAGCTGTAACGCCATTTTCAATCGTTGTCATCGCAGCAGTATTACTACGAATTACTGACTCTGCAATTGCTTGGGTAGGGGCTGCACCACTTGCAACAAGTCCAGCAGCTTGGGCTGAAACAGTACTATCTATGCCTGCTTGTAGATTTTGAGCTAATGCTCCAGGAAGATTTGCTGCAACTTGTGTATCAATGGTGGTTTGACGAATCCCAGCCAAAGCTTCAGGTGCTAGAATTGTATTGGTCGCATCTGAAACGAAAACATTGTTACCAGTATAAGCAGCATCAGCACCATATGGTTGATCGTATAAAATACCAAATGAGAAGTTTTTTGTTGGTTGAAGTTTTAGGGCTGCGCTAGGGAAATAATAATCGCCTGCCATATCTCCAATACTACGACGAGTATCACTTGTGCCTGCTTCTTTACCAGAAACATTTGGATCTAATACAGAAATACCTGCTTCAAAATAGTTACCCGGTTGTAAGAACGCAGCAATAGATTGACCAGAACGATCTAGAGCTGCAGCAAAAGCACCTGTCATTGGTACAGTTGCTAAAATCATTGCTGTGCTTAGTGCTTTTAATTTCATTATACATTTCCCTTGGGCTATAAAGTCTTTTATGACAGTTTTTGTTGATGCTTTAAGCTTTCATCTAGGATGATTTCGGCTTGTATTCACCGAGACCATTTGTTACTCCATGTGACAAAAATATCACAATTAAAATAAGAGTAAATGCTCTAGAAAAAACTATTCAGTATAAAAATTAAACCAAATAGAGTATTTGTTCTAATAAAGAGGTGTTTTTTATCTATTAGTATTTGATAAATAAGAAATAAAATTAATAAATTCGCATTTGGTAGGGTGTTTTTGATTGGTTAAAAAAAATACTATTTTTATTCTAAAACCCATTGTTGCTCTGCATATTTAGCAACAATGGGACAGATCAACGTGTGGTTTTTCCAAGCTTTGCCAATAAAATAACAGGAATAAGACCGACCAATACAATTAGCAAGGCAGCCACAGCACCATCTTCATAGGTTCCTCTAGAAGCTTCTGCATACAATTGGGTAGCGAGTGTTTCCATATTTAGAGGACGGAGCAATAAAGTTGCTGGCAGCTCTTTCATGCAGTCTACAAAAATTAATAAAGCTGCAGAAATAATGGCAGGACGCAATAATGGCAAGTGCACACGCCATAAAATCGCAAAGCTGTTTTGTCCTAAATTACGTGCAGCATCATCAAAAACACCATGAATACGGTTATAGCCTGACTCAATGCCACCTACTGAAATAGCTAAAAAACGCACAGCATAAGCATAAATAAGGGTAAAACTGGTGCCGAGGAATAATAAACCTGTGTGTATCCCTAATTTAAATTCTAAAAAGTCGGCAATGGTATGATCAATTTTACCCAAAGCCAGCATGAGACCAATCGCTAAAACGGTTCCTGGAATGGCATAACCTAAGCTAGAAATGCGGCTAAACCAGTTATGTTTGCTAAAACGTGCAGCACTAACAATAAAGAAGCCAATCAAAATGGTGACGATGGTGGCAATACTGGCAAGCGTCAGTGTGTTGATGGATGCTTGGATCAGATAATCTGAGAACCCTGCATATTGAATACGTTTATAGGATTCGACCAATAAATGACTGGTTGGAATTAAAAAGCCAATACAGACAGGAATTAAACCTAAACCCAATAATAAAAGTGCTTTAGTACCTTTGACCGATTGTGCAGGCATTAAACGGCTGCGTTGTGCAGAGTTCATATAGCGCTGTTTACGTCGACCTAAACGTTCCACCAAAACCAATAAGGTAATGATCATCAACATGAAAATGGCAATTTGCGCTGCGCCAGCCAAGTCAGATTGATTAGTCCAGGTTGAATAAATCGACAAAGTTAAGGTTTTAATGCCTAAAAATTCTGTTGCACCAATATCATTAATGGTTTCCATTAAAACTAGACTAGTACCCACAGCAATCGCAGGACGTGCCAGTGGAATTGCAACACGTAAAAACACTTGATCGGGTTTTAATCCTAATGTACGTGCAACCTCAATTAAACTGGCCGATTGCATCAGAAACATTGCACGGGTGCTTAAATACACATACGGATACAGCACAAAGCTAAGCAAGAAGATGCCGCCCCACACGGTACGAATATTAGGAAACCAAAACTGTTGTAATTCTAAATTAAACCCATCCCGCAGGATACTTTGCACAGGGCCAATGGGGTGCAAAATGTCGATATAACTATACGCAATAATATAAGTTGGTACGGCTAAAGGCAGCAGTAAGGCCCAATCTAAAAATGCACGACCTCGGAATTGATACGCTGTTACAATCCATGCGCTGCCTGTACCAATCAGGATGGTGAGAATCCCCACACCCAACAATAAAATCCCTGTTTCTGCCAACGTGTGTGGAATTACATAACGCAGCAGATGCCCCCAAATTTCGCTATCACCTTGTAATGCTGTCCAAATTAAAGCGAGCACAGGTAAACAGGCGAGTAGCGTCAATAACCCACTGAGCGAAAATAAAAAATTAAATTTATTTTTAAGCATTGCAATAGAGGTACTAAATAAGGGGGAGGGAACAGCTGAGCATCTTACAGTGCAAAGCGCTGCACTATAAGACAAAAGCAAAAAATTTAGCGGTTAAACTGGACTTTATCGACCAATAAGTTGGCGGCTTTACGGTGACGTGCAATATCGCTTAAACGAATTGAATCAATATTCAGTTTGCCAAAACTAGCAATAATCGGGTCAATTTTTACCCCAGGTTTGACAGGGTATTCAAAGCCGTTTTGTGCATAGATGGCTTGCGCATGATCCGAGGCTAAAAACTCGAGCAGCTGTACCGCTTCTTTACGGTTTGGTGCATGTTTAGAAACCACTGCACCCGATACGTTTACATGCGTTCCACCATTTTTAAAACGTGGTAACACAACATTAATCGCATTGCCCCAGCGCTTTTGTTCCGCATCACCTGTACGCATCGTGCCGACATAATAGGTGTTGGCAACGCCAATATCACAAATTTTACCTAAAATATCACGTGCCACATCACGGTCACCACCGCTGGCTGGGCGAGCTAAATTGGCTTTCACACCACGCAACCAAGTTTCGGCTTGTTTTTCACCATGATGGGCAATATAAGCCGCAATTAAAGCAGTGTTATATGGATGGTTGCCTGAGCGAATACAGATTTTATTTTTCCATTTTGGATTGGCTAAATCTTCATAAGTAATCGCATTAAGCGGTGTACGGTCTTTAGAGGCATAGACGGCACGTGCACGCATCGACAAGGCATACCAATGACCATTGGCAGCACGTAAATTGGCAGGAATTGCACTATTTAAGGTTTTAGAACTCACGCGCTGAGTTAGACCACTTTCAACCAAATCAACCAAGTTCCCAAAATCTACAGTCAGCATCACATCGGCAGGCGAGCGACGGCCTTCTGCTTTCACACGTTCTAATAAACCATCTTTAATAAAAACCGTATTCACTTTTACCCCAGTTTTTTGGGTAAATTCGGTTAATAGGGTTTGAATCAGCACAGGTTCACGTGTGGTGTATAAATTGACTTCCGCTGCTTGTGCGACACTTGCACCAAATGCAAGTAAACCTGTAACAAGCAATGATAATTTAGACAGTGGTTTCATGCAGTATTCCTAATTAAAAATTTAAACCTGAACAGCAGCTTGAGTAGAAGATAAGGTAGTGGATGATTGTTCATCAGACGCCAAGAAATAACAGCTGTTTAAATCGACAGAAACATAGATTTGTTCAGCGGGCTGAATATCTTGAAGATGGCTGACTTGTGCCAAAAGAGTGAGATCGTGATCGCGTAGTTTTAGACGCAGTTGTTGCGCATGACCCATAAAACTTGATGACACAATGCTTGCTGGCAATGCATTTTCACTTGGTGTTTGGCTGACACGCAATTGATGCGGACGGAAGCAGCAAACCAGTGAATCTTGAGCGGTGGTATGTTCTGGTAAATCAATTTTGCCAAATACTGTATGAATTTCTTGGTGATTGATTTGCACTGGGATTTCATTCAATGCTGAAAAATAACGTGCAGCAAACAAGGTTTTAGGCTGTAAATAAAGTTGTTTCGGTGAACCAATTTGAATAATTTGACCTTGATGCATCAAAATAATTTGATCGGCAATTTCCAACGCTTCTTCTGGGTCATGTGTCACGATAACCGTAGTCGTTTCAGTTTGCTTGAGTAGTTGAATGGTATTTTGACGAATTTGATCACGCAGACGATGATCCAAATTTGAAAAAGGTTCATCCATCAACAAAACTTGCGGTTCTGGTGCTAAGGCACGTGCTAAGGCAACGCGTTGTTGTTCGCCGCCCGAAAGTGTATATGGATAGCTGTCTTGATGATGCAACATGGAAACATGCGCTAAAGCTTGTTTGGCAATAGTTTCCCGCTGCGCTTTTGGAAATTTCTTTAAGCCAAACATGACATTGTCTAACACACTTAAATGTGGGAAAAGTGCGTAATCCTGAAACACTAAACCAATATTGCGCGCTTCTGCAGGAATCTGTGCTTGTTCACTCCACAAGGTATTCTGTTCAAGTTGGATTGAACCACTGCTTGGTGTTTCCAAGCCTGCAATCAGACGTAGCATCGTGGTTTTGCCACAGCCTGAATGACCTAATAAACACACAATTTGTCCACTCATCGCTGACCATGTTGCTTGTTGCACTGCAAAACGCGAGCCAAACTTTTTACTGAGCTGTTGGATCGTTAAGACATTGGCAGGTTGAGCAGCGTACGCATTCATAGTTCATTCACACGACAAATTTTGTGCTCAAATGATAACTAAGAATTCTTCTCATGTAGAGTCTTTTCATCATTTAGAATGTAAGTGATGTAGCTTTTGCTACAAAAAAGTTGAAATATCAACTGAACAGAATAGGTTTGAATTTGAATTATTTTAAGTGCAATGCTTTGTTTAGGGGGCGAAAGAGGATGTTGCACTTAAAAGCAAAAAAGTTACTGCCTAAGCAATAACTTTTTAGTTTTTAAAAATATATCCTGTACAAATTAAGATTTTTTCGCATTAAGCACTTTATATAAAATGTACATCAAGACCACCCATACCGGAATCATAATGACTGATTCTTTAAAGCCTTGAGTCCACATAATATAAAGTACCACTGCAATAAAAGCTAAAACCAAATAGTTGCTCAATGGTGACCATAGCGCAGGGAACTTGGTTGGAATCGCTAATTTTTTCAGTGTGCTGGTAAATTTGAGGTGAGTTAAACTGATCATCGCCCAGTTTAAAACCAATGCACCCACAACAATATACATGAGGTGGCTTAAAGCTTCTTCAGGTATAAAGTAGTTCAATAATACACAGCCGAAAATTAATACTGCAGAGAATAATACTGCTGGAATTGGCACACCTTGTTTATTCACTTTCAGGAAAATCTTTGGTGCGTTGCCTTGTTTGGCCAAACCAAACAGCATACGGCTGTTGGCATACATCCCACTGTTATACACAGAAAGTGCCGCAGTCAAAATCACGAAATTCAGTAAGTGCGCTGCCCATTCAATGCCCATTTGACTAAAAATCATTACGAATGGACTTTTATCTAAACCACCTAAATCTAACTGATTCCAAGGCACTAAAGACAATAGAATGGTGAGTGAACCGATATAGAAAATTAGAATACGGAACACCACTTGGTTAATGGCTTTAGGAATGGTTTTTTCAGGATCTTGCGCTTCTGCGGCAGCCATACCAATCAACTCAATGCCGCCAAAGGCAAACATGAGGAATGCAAGCATGAAGAACAGACCTTCAAAGCCATTCGGGAAGAACCCCCCATGCGCCCAAAGGTTGCTGAATGATGCGGTTGAATTGGCATCTGCAGAAAGTAAGAGATATAAACCAAACACAATCATCGAAACCACAGCAGCGACTTTAATGATTGCTAGCCAGAATTCTGACTCACCATAGAACTTTACATTGCCCAAGTTAATAATGGTAATCACGATGAAAAAGAACAGTGCCGAAGTCCAAGCAGGAATATGCGGCCACCAGTAGTTAATATATTTGGCAACTGCGGTGAGTTCTGCCATTGCCACCAAAATATACAAAATCCAGTAGTTCCAACCTGCTAAAAAGCCAGGGAATTTACCTGCATATTTATAGGCAAAGTGACTGAATGATCCTGCAACGGGCTCATGAACAATCATTTCCCCCAATTGGCGCATAATTAAAAATGCAATAAGACCACCAATGGCGTAACCCAAAATAATAGAAGGGCCAGCAGATTGGATGACCTGCGCGGAACCTAAGAATAAGCCTGTACCAATTGCTCCACCCATGGCAATCAATTGAATATGGCGGTTCTTTAAGCCACGCTGAAGTTGTGAAGACTCGTTGTTCAAAGTATTCAGCCCGACAAGGAAAAAGTGACAAGATTGTAATAGATCAAATTTCATTAGCCTAGTAGCTAGACAATAATGAAATAAATTTATGATAAATATTAAAATATTTTATGGTTTTTATTTGTATAAAAGATAAGTGAATCAATATATTAATTTTATTTTTGCCTTATAAATCAAGATGACTGGTTAGGGTAAAATTTACCAAATGTTGTTTTTTTATACTTAAGTCAAGACCGCGATACCTTTTGAATAAAAACCGTTATGATGCAAAAGGGTCTTTTTATATGGCCATAACAATCAAAAAACAAGGGAATAAAATTCATGCGTTTTGCACCACAAGTTAAAATTCCAGCGACTTATATGCGCGGCGGTACCAGTAAAGGCGTATTTTTTAAACTTGATGATTTACCTGCAGCGGCACAGCAGCCAGGCAAAATTAGAGATCAAATTTTATTACGTGTGATTGGCAGTCCAGACCCTTATGCCAAACAAATTGATGGAATGGGTGGTGCAAGCTCGAGTACCAGTAAAACCGTAATTTTAGCCAAAAGCACTCAACCCGATCACGATGTCGATTATTTGTTTGGGCAAGTTTCGATTGATCAGCCATTTGTAGATTGGAGTGGCAACTGCGGTAACTTAACGGCTGCAGTCGGTGCATTTGCGATCAGCAATGGCTTGGTTGATGCCAGTAAAATTCCAGAAAATGGCATTTGTACCGTACGTATTTGGCAGAAAAATATTGAAAAAACCATTATTGCGCATGTTCCAATGACGCATGGTCAGGTGCAGGAAACGGGTGATTTTGAGTTGGATGGCGTGACTTTTCCTGCCGCAGAAGTACAAATTGAATTCTTAGACCCTGCCGATGATGGCGAAGAAGGTGGGGCAATGTTCCCAACTGGAAATGTGGTGGACACTTTGCATGTGCCAGATATTGGAACATTCCAAGCGACCTTTATTAATGCGGGTATTCCAACAATTTTCCTAAATGCAGAAGAAATTGGTTATACAGGCACAGAACTGCAAGATGCAATCAATGGTGATGCACAAGCTTTGGCACGTTTTGAAACCATTCGCGCTTATGGTGCTAAACAAATGGGGCTGATTCAGGAAATTGCTGAAGTTGAAAAACGTCAGCATACGCCAAAAATTGCCTTTGTTTCTGCGCCAAAAAGTTATGTATCTTCAAGTGGTAAACAAATTCAGGCTGAGGACACCGATTTATTGGTACGTGCATTGTCGATGGGTAAATTACACCATGCCATGATGGGCACAGCAGCAGTCGCGATTGGTACAGCCGCAGCTATTCCGGGAACATTGGTCAACTTGGCTGCGGGCGGGGGTGAGCGTGAAGCTGTACGTTTTGGACATCCATCAGGTACGCTTCGTGTGGGTGCGCAAGCCGTGCAGGAAAATGGACAATGGCAAGTCAAAAAAGCTGTGATGAGCCGTAGTGCACGTGTATTAATGGAAGGTTGGGTGCGTGTACCTGCGGAAACATTAGAATAAGTTTTGCTTCGAACAGACCCTAATTAACTAAATGCAGCCTCTATTTCGATAGGGGCTTATTTATGGCTGAAATGTTATATCAGTTCAGTTAAGGCTTAAAAAACTTTGAATTACAGGTACAATGCTGCAACACAGGCAGCTTACTGCTTATTAGACATGAACCAACAACTCGAGGCGAATGTGTCATCACTTCACGATTTACAGGCGCATGCATTAACCGCAGCCCAACAACGTATTCAGCAAGACTTGCTTACCGCTTTAGAGGCTTTTGCATTGCCAGAACCGTTAAAGTCTGCCGTGCATCATGCCGTCATGTTGGGTGGTAAGCGTGTTCGTCCTGCCTTGTGTTATGCCACCGCAGCGTTAAGACCGAATCAGAACTTTGCTGCGGTACGCCGCGCTGCGGTTGCGATTGAACTAATTCACTGCTACTCATTGGCACATGATGATTTGCCATGTATGGACAATGACTTGTTGCGTCGTGGGCAACCAACTTGCCATGCGGCGTATGGTGAAGATACTGCATTGTTGGCAGGCGACATTTTACAGTCGATGGCATTTGAAATTTTAGGCAGTCGTTTGTTTGATCAGGCTGTTGCAGTAGATCAAGGCATTGTGCTCAAACAGATGCAAATTTTAGCCACCGCTTCTTCAAAAATGGTCTGTGGTCAGGTTTTAGACTTGCAGTCTGAAGGTAAACAGGTGGATCAGGCGACTTTGGAAAATATCCACCGTAATAAAACAGGGGCGTTAATTTCTGCAGCGGTGATGATGGCAGCTGTGACCGTGTTTGATGGGCGAGATAAAGCGATTCCACAATTGCGTGAATATGCGCAGGCAATTGGTTTAGCCTTTCAGGTACAAGACGATATTTTAGATATTATTTCGGATACTGAAGTGTTAGGTAAAACTGCGGGGAAAGATGAACAAGTTGAAAAGTCGACCTATCCTGCACTCATGGGCTTGGAAAAAGCACAGGCTTATGCACAAGAATTGCACGATCAAGCCTTTGCTGCATTGGCATATTTTAAAACTGATACCGTCTTAGAGTTACAGCAGATTTCAGAGTTTTTATTGTCACGTAAAAGCTAAATTATTTTAGATGTGGTTCTTGTGATAATAAATACTCAAAAGCGAGCAGATGCTCGCTTTTTTGTGCTTTATGAAAGTGTTAGCTGTTTTAAGCGACACACTTTAATGCAGATTCTATACGGCTTTATTCTTGCAGCGTTGCATCAGGTGGCAAAATTACTTTGCCTTGTTTTAAGCTGTCTAAAGCCTCACGGTTAAAATCTACCAATAAAGAATTGTTTTGTGGATCAATCGCATAACGGCTAATTAATTTTTGATCGCCTTGTAAGGTTTCAAGGCGGTATTCATCTGCAATATTCATAATGCCGTCTAAATTAATGGTGGCAGATGCTTTGTCTTGGCGAAATAACTCGTAAATATCACGCAGGTCAAAAATTGCATTTTGTGCGTCAGGATGTTTTTCAAAATAATTTTGCAAATGACGAATAAATAATTGCGCAAACATAAAGTAATTTGGTTTGTGGGTATAGTCTAAGCTCATGTGTTTACTCCTTATTATTCAAATTTTTAATGCTTACTAGGAATAGCACACTCTGGGTGAAAAATTAAAGAAACTCAGGGTCTAAGTTGCAAAAACTACACAAAATTTTGTGCGGCTTAAACTAAGCTGAAACCTGAAGTTGCGATGATCTCTCTATAAATTTAAAAACTTTGCAACGAACCGCTCAATTGGTGTTTTGGAAAAAATAATCACAACTGACTTATCTATTTGTTAAAGCGATTAAGAGCCCTACGGAGTAGTGGAATTCTAAAATATCAAGTATTTGAATAAAAAATCATCCGAAAGACTAAGACTTATGAACTAGCAAGTGAAATCATAAATCAGGTACAATTGGCGTGATTAATTTTGTGTTTGGTGTATTTGAAGGCCAATACATACATTCTTTGTTAATAAATAGGCCTGCCAGGAGTTATCCCCGCATGAGTGCCATTACTCCATACGAATGGGCAATTATTGCCTTCGTGATCGGCGTTACATTTTTATGCGTCTTTATGCTTACCGTTCCTTTACTCCTTGGGGGTAAATCATGGGGGCGTGCGAAGCAAGAGCAGTTTGAGTCGGGTGTTGTAGGTGCTGGTGGAGCACGTATCCGCTTATCTGCAAAGTTCTATTTGGTTGCAATTTTCTTCGTTGTTTTCGACTTAGAAGCACTTTATCTATACGCATGGGCAGCTTCTGTTCGTGAAGTAGGTTGGGTGGGCTTTGCAACAGCTGCTGTATTTATTTTAGTTTTACTCGTTGGCTTAATTTATGAATTATCAACTGGTGCGCTGAACTGGGCTCCATCTGATAAGCGTAAAGCAGCAGGGATTAAACCTAAAATTGGTTCGCCAAATATGGATCTTGCAGAAATCACACGCTTTAACTCAATTGAAGAATTGGTAACGGACCCTACCGGTCAAATTCCAGCTCAATCCTCTGGTCGTGTAAAAAAATCTGCGACTACCTCATCTGACAAGGAGTAACTCGGGATGAAATATACCTTAACCCGTGCGAATCCCGATGCTGATCAATATCCACTTCAAGAGCGTCAGATCGTAACCGATCCGCTTGAAGAAGAAGTGAATAAAAATGTGTTCATGACTCGTTTAGAGGACTTGGCACATACAGCAGTAAACTGGGGACGTAAGAACTCAGTTTGGCCGTTTAACTTTGGTACATCGTGCTGCTACGTAGAGTATGCAACTACCTTAACAGGTGTGCATGACTTGTCACGTTTTGGTGCAGAAGTTATTCGTGCTTCACCGCGTCAGGCAGACTTGATGATTGTTGCAGGTACGTGTTTTGTGAAAATGGCACCTGTAATTCAACGTTTGTACGAGCAAATGCTTGAGCCTAAGTGGGTAATCTCAATGGGCGCATGTGCAAACTCAGGTGGTATGTACGACATTTATTCAGTTGTGCAAGGTGTGGATAAAATCATTCCTGTGGATGTGTACATTCCGGGTTGCCCACCACGTCCTGAAGCATTAATCCAAGCATTGATGTTATTACAAGACCAAATTCAATTAGAGCGTCGTCCGTTGTCTGCGGTGATTGGTGATGATCTTAAGCCAGTATATAAGCCGAAGATGATGCCAGAACGTGACCGTAAGAATGCGCAGCGTATTGCGGTGAAAAACTTACGCTCTATGGATGAAATTAAATAATTTAAACGTACAAATATTGATGCACCCGACGGGTGTAGTTGTCGTTTAGGTTGACTGAATTTGTATTAAATAGGAAGCCAAGCCAATGGCTGAAACTGACATTGCTATGCCAGAATCAACAGCAGTTGATTCACGCCCAGCATTTGCAATTGTAGAAGAGCTCAAAACCAAATTTGGTGAGAACTTCTACGTGCAAACGACTTTTGAAGATTTTCCAACAGTCTGGGTTGAGCGCGCACGTGTACAAGAAGTTTTAATGTTCTTGCGTACAGTGTCACGTCCATACGTGATGTTGTTCGACTTGTCTGCGGTAGATGAGCGTTTGCGTACTCACCGCGATGGTCTACCTGCGTCTGACTTTACTGTGTTCTATCACTTGTTATCGCTTGAGCGTAACACGGACATTCGTATTAAAGTTGCGTTGAATGAGAGCGATCTCAACATTCCAACAGCAACCAACATTTGGCCAAATGCCAACTGGTACGAGCGTGAAGCTTACGATATGTTTGGTATCAACTTCGAAGGGCATCCAATGCTTCGTCGTATCTTGTTGCCAACATACTGGGAAGGTCACCCGTTACGCAAAGAGTATTCTGCACGTGCAACGGAATATACACCGTATATGCAGAACCAAGCCAAACAAGACTTCGAGCAAGAACACCTTCGCTTTGTGCCTGAAGATTGGGGCTTAAAGCGCGGTAATAAAGACGAAGACTTCATGTTCCTGAACTTGGGTCCTAATCACCCATCTGCGCACGGTGCGTTCCGTGTAATTTTGCAGTTGGATGGTGAAGAAGTGAAAGACTGTGTGCCAGATATCGGCTATCACCACCGTGGTGTGGAAAAGATGGCTGAACGTCAAACTTGGCATTCATTCATTCCTTATACTGACCGTGTGGACTACTTGGGTGGTTGTGCCCAAAACATGCCGTATGTGATGGGTGTGGAACAACTGGCGGGCATTACTGTGCCAGACCGCGCACAATGTATTCGTGTCATGATGTCGGAATTATTCCGTATCAATAACCACTTATTGTTCATTGGTACTGCAATTCAGGATGCGGGCGGTATGACCCCTGTATTTTATATGTTCGCAGACCGTCAAAAAATCTACGATGCGATTGAAGCCATTACGGGTTACCGTATGCACCCAGCATGGTTCCGTATCGGTGGTACCGCACACGACTTACCAAACAACTGGCAGCACCTGATTCGTGAAATCTTGGAGTGGATGCCAAAACGTATGAATGAATACTACACAGCGGCATTACGCAACTCGGTATTCATGGGTCGTACGCAAGGTGTAGCGCAGTATGATGCGAAATCTGCCTTGGCTTGGGGTGTGACAGGTACTGGTTTACGTGCAACAGGTATCGACTTTGACGTGCGTAAATACCGTCCATACAGTGGTTATGAGAACTATGACTTCGAAGTACCTGTAGAGTACGAAGGCGATGCTTACGCACGTGTACTGGTTCACTTCCGTGAAATCGAAGAGTCATTGAAAATCATCAAACAATGTCTAGATAACATGCCATCTGGTCCATATAAAGCAGACCATCCATTGGCTGTTCCACCACCAAAAGACAAGACATTACAAGATATTGAAACCCTGATTACGCACTTCTTAAGCGTGTCTTGGGGTCCTGTAATGCCTGCTGGTGAAGCATCTGTAATGGCAGAAGTGGTGAAAGGTGCATCGAATTACTACTTGACTTCAGATAAGTCAACGATGAGTTACCGTACCCGTATTCGTACACCAACTTTCACGCATTTACAGCAAATGCCTTCTGTGATTAACGGCAGTCTGGTATCTGACTTAATCATTTATTTAGCGACCATTGACGTCGTAATGGCAGACGTGGATCGCTAAGGGGTAAACGCATTATGATGATTTTGACTGATAAAAAGCCACGTGTGAATGTTGAAGGGATTTTGACTGCGGAAGAAATCCATGAAATTGAACATCACATTGGTCATTATCCGTACCCACGTGCAGCATCTTTAGATGCCTTGAAGTGTGTACAGCGCCGTAATGGCTGGGTAGATGATGCGCAGTTAAATGCGATTGCACAGCTTCTAACCATCAGCGTTGCTGATTTAGAAGGTGTCGCAACATTCTATAACCGTATTTATCGCCAGCCTGTAGGTCGTCACGTGATTTTATTGTGTGACTCGATTGCATGCTTTTTGATGGGTGCAGAAACACTTGCAGAAGCATTCCAGCGTGAATTAGGCATTCAGTTTGGTCAAACGACTGCAGATGGTCGTTTCACGTTATTGCCAATTTGCTGTTTAGGAAATTGCGATAAGGGTCCAACCTTGATGATTGATGAAGATACTCACGGTTTAGTTGAGGTGACATCGGTGCAACAGTTATTGGAGAAGTATGTATGAATACCGAACCAAGACCAATTTATGGTGACGGTAACCCAGAAACGCATCCATTAACTTGGCGTTTAAGCAAGCAAGAGCACGTGCGTAATGCAGATGATTACGAAGCACTAGAAGGCTATGCAGGCTTTAAGAAAGCGATTTCTATGCCGCCTAAAGATGTGCTTGAAGTCATTAAAGCTGCGACAGTGAAAGGTCGTGGTGGTGCAGGCTTCCCAGCAGGGATCAAATGGTCACTGATGGCACCAAACGACAATTCAGGTCCACGTTACCTGATTTGTAATGCCGATGAGATGGAACCGGGTACTTTCAAAGACCGTTTGTTGATGGAAAAACTTCCACACCAACTGATTGAAGGTATGCTGATTGCTGCGTACACGCTTGAAGCAACCCACGGCTATATCTTTATTCGTGGCGAATACATCGAAGCTGCACAGTACTTAAATGAAGCGATTGAGCAAATTCGTGCCAAAGGTTATTTGGGCGAAAACATTTTAGGTACTAACTGGGGCTTTGAACTATACGTGCACACGGGCGCAGGTCGTTATATCTGTGGTGAAGAAACCGCATTGATTAACTCGCTTGAAGGTCGTCGTGCTAACCCACGTACTAAACCACCATTCCCGCAAGTTGCAGGGGCATGGGGTCGTCCAACGATTGTCAACAACGTAGAAACCTATAACAACTTACCTGCAATCATGTTGCGTGGTGCAGAGTGGTATATCGGTTTATCTGCAGGTAAATCGAAAGACCCTGGCACAAAAATTTACGGTGCTTCTGGTAAGGTGAAATTCCCAGGTCTATGGGAGCTTCCATTTGGTACGACTGCACGTGAAGTAATTGAAGACTATGCGGGTGGCATGCGTGATGGCTTGAAGCTAAAAGCATGGTTACCGGGTGGTGCATCTACCGACTTCTTGGCAGCAGAACACATTGACTTGCCTATGGATGCAGAAAGCATCATGAAGGCAGGTTCACGTTTAGGCACGTGTTTGCTTATGGTGGTCGATGAAACCCAATGTATGGTTTCTGCAACCCGTAACTTAGAAGAATTCTTTGCGCGCGAATCATGTGGTTTCTGTACCCCATGTCGTGATGGTTTACCGTGGGCTGTAAAAGCACTTAAAGCAATTGAAAATGGCGAAGGGAAAGAAGAAGACATTCAACATCTTCAAGAACTCACCAAAAAATTGTGGATTGGTAAGACCTTCTGTGCTCACGCACCAGGTGCGATGGAGCCATTAATGGGCGCACTCAAATATTTCCGTGGCGAATTTGAAGCAAAAGTGGCAAATAGCCGTCCTGCTGCTCAAGCTAGCAACGTAGAACAAGCTTAAGGAATTCGACTATGGCTACAATTCATGTCGATGGAAAATCGTACGAAGTCAATGGCTCGGAAAACTTGCTGCAAGCATGTTTGAGCCTTGGGATCGACATTCCGTACTTTTGTTGGCATCCATCCTTAGGTTCTGTCGGTTCTTGCCGTCAATGTGCCGTGACCCAATATGCGAACCCTGAAGATACTCGTGGTCGCTTGGTGATGTCATGTATGACACCTGCTGCTGACAATACCTATATCTCGATTGAAGACAAGGAAGCAACTGAGTTCCGTGCTTCAATTGTAGAGTTCTTGATGACCAACCACCCACACGACTGTCCAGTCTGTGAAGAAGGTGGTCACTGCCATTTACAAGATATGACTGTAATGACGCAGCACGATCGTCGTCGTTACCGCTTTACCAAACGTACTCACTATAACCAAGAGCTTGGTTCGTTCATTGCGCATGAAATGAACCGTTGTATCGCGTGTTATCGTTGTGTGCGTTACTACAAAGACTATGCAGGCGGTACAGACTTTGGTGTCTATGCCAACGCATCACGTGTTTACTTTGGTCGTCCTGAATCAGGTACTTTGGAATCTGAATTCTCGGGTAACTTGACTGAAGTCTGTCCAACAGGTGTATTCACCGACAAAACTCACTCTGCGCGTTATAACCGTAAGTGGGACATGCAGTATGCGCCTAGCGTATGCCAAGGCTGTTCTTCAGGTTGTAACATCTCTCCGGGTGAGCGTTATGGCGAATTGCGTCGTGTAGAAAACCGCTTTAACGGTGAAGTCAACCAATACTTCCTATGCGATAAAGGTCGATTCGGTACAGGTTATGTGAACCGTGAAGATCGTCCACGTCAGCCTCAGTTCCGTAACGGTGCGAGCGTAGAAACCGTTTCTGTAGATGCTGCACTTGATACGATTATTGCCAAAGTTCAAGGCAAAAAAGTTTTGGGTATTGGTTCACCGCGTGCATCGCTTGAATCAAACTTTGCTTTGCGTGAGTTGGTTGGCCAAGACAACTACTCAACAGGTTTATCGCAAAAAGAGCAAAACTTGGTTGAACTTGCAGCTTCAATCATGCAAACCGAAGGGATTTACAACCCGGGTATGCGTGAAATTGAAGACTACGATGCTGTGTTAATTTTGGGTGAAGATTTAACCCAAACTGCACCACGTATGGCGTTGTCTGTTCGTCAAGCGGCGAAAAACAAAGCCAAAGAAATGGCGGCAGAGCGTCGTACGCCAGATTGGTTGGCTGAACCTGTGCAACGTATTGCGCAAGATGCAAAATCACCAATTTACATTTTGGCTGCAACGCAAACTCGTTTAGCTGATGTCGCAACAGGTGAAGTGGTTGCTTCTCCAAATGATATCGCACGTTTAGGTTTTGCCATTGCTGCTGCGGTTGCAGGTGACGTGATCACAGGTTTAGATGACGATGCGAAAGCATTTGCACAAACCATTGCTGACACGTTAAAAGCTGCGAAAAAACCATTGGTGATTTCAGGTACAAGCTTACTAGACGCTGCCATTATGGAAGCGGCTGCACAAGTGGCACAAAACTTGGGTGAAAACGCAGGTTTAAGCTTAACTGTGCCAGAAGTGAACTCAATGGGCTTGGCTATTTTTGGTGGTCAAAGCTTAGAGCAAGCATTTGCGCAAGATTACGATGCTGTGATTGTGGTTGAAAATGACTTATACCGTCGTTTACCTGCAGCACAAGTTGATGCAGCTTTAGCGAAAGCACAAGATGTCATTGTGTTAGATCATGCTGAAACTGCAACTGTGCAAAAAGCCAACATCGTACTTTCTGCAGCAAGCTTCGCGGAAGGTGATGGTACGGTGGTGAGTCAGGAAGGTCGTGCACAACGCTTCTTCCAAGTTTATGACCCAAGCTACTACAAACCTGAATTGGCGATTAAAGAATCTTGGCGCTGGTTACACGCACTTGAAACAGGCTTAAAAGGCAAAGCAATTGCTTGGACTGTTTTAGATGACGTGATTGAATCTGTAGTGAAGAATGTTCCAGCACTTGAAGCAATTCAAGATGTTGCACCAGATGCAGGTTTCCGTGTACATGGCTTAAAAGTTGCGCGTGAACCACGTCGTTACTCAGGTCGTACCGCTATGCGTGCACCGTTATCCATTCACGAACCAAAACAACCTGTCGATGTAGATTCAGCATTAACATTCTCTATGGAAGGTTATGTGGGTAATCAAACGCCAGCGGCACTTGTACCATTTGCTTGGTCTGCAGGTTGGAACTCGCCACAAGCTTGGAACAAATTCCAAGACAACGTGGGTGGTCACTTAAAAGGTGGTGACGCAGGTATTCGTTTATTCGACCGTTTGGCGAAACGTCCTGCACGTAGCTATGTTGCACCTGCACCAGTACTTGCTAATCCAGACAGCTTCCGTTTAATTCCAATGCATCACATTTTTGCATCGGGTGAATTTACGGTGAAAACACCTGCAATGGAATCACGTATTCCTGAAGCAGTATTTGCTGTAGGTACGCAGGATGCGCAGCGTTTGAATCTACAAGATGGTCAAACAATTACTGTACAAGCAGGCGAAACATCTATCGTGTTGCCAGTACAAGTGATTGAATATTTACCTACAGGTTATATTGGCTACCCAATTGGTCTTGCACCAACGGTATCTCTTGCAGAGCCTGTTTCAGTCGCGGTAGGAGTGTAATTCATGCAACAAGAATTAATCCGTCAGACGCCGCTGTGGGCTGAGAACTGGCCAATTGCCTATTCAGTCATTCAAGCGATTGTCATCTTACTGGTTGTGGTATTGATTGCTGCACTCATGTCTTTTATTGAGCGTCGTTTACTGGGCTTATGGCAAGACCGTTATGGTCCGAACCGTGTAGGTCCAGGCGGTATGTTCCAGATTGTTGCCGACATGCTGAAAATCATGTTCAAAGAAGACTGGACACCAAAATTTGCCGACAAACTTACGTTCCGTATGGCACCAGCAGTTGCAATGGCAACTGCGGTACTGTCGTTCATGGTTATTCCTGTATCACCTTATTTAGGTGTGGCAGACATGAGCATTGGCCTGTTGTTCTTTATGGCAATGGCAGGTATCGCAGTGTATGCGGTGTTATTCGGTGGTTGGTCATCAAATAACAAATACGCCTTGCTTGGTGGTTTACGTTCAGCCGCGCAAACCATTTCTTATGAAGTGTTCTTGGGTATTTCACTCATGGGTGTGGTTGCAATTGCAGGCTCATTCAACATGCGTGAAATTGTTGAAGCGCAACGTGATGTTTGGTTTGTGATTCCACAATTCTTAGGTTTCTTGATTTTCGTGGTTGCAGGTGTTGCGGTAACTCACCGTCACCCATTTGACCAACCAGAAGCAGAACAAGAATTGGCTGAAGGTTATCACGTCGAATATGGCGGTATGAAGTGGGGGATGTTCTTCGTTGCAGAATATGTCAACGTGGTACTGATCTCTGCGCTTATCGTGACTCTATTCTTCGGTGGATGGCTAGCGCCGTTTAACCTTGAAATTCCATTCATTCCAGCAGCTTTCTGGTTCATTATCAAAACAGCATTCTTTGTGATGATGTTTGTCTTGGCTCGTGGTTCTTTAATGCGTCCGCGTTATGACCAAGTGATGAACTTTGGTTGGAAAATTTGCTTGCCATTGGCGCTTGTTAACCTTTTGGTAACTGGTGCTGTGATTCTTATGAATCATTCGGCCTAAGACAGCAGGGAGAACAATATGTTTAAGTTTCTAGCTGGGTTTGGGTCAATTGTACGTTCACTGTGGATGGTTTTCTCACACGTGACACGTAAACGTGACACCATTTTGTATCCGGAAGTGCCAGCCGAAGAAATTGTACCTCCACGCTTCCGTGGTCGTATTGTGTTAACACGCGATCCAGATGGCGAAGAGCGTTGTGTAGCATGTAACCTCTGTGCAGTTGCCTGTCCAGTTGGTTGTATTTCACTGCAAAAAGCAGAACAGGAAGATGGTCGTTGGTACCCAGAGTTTTTCCGTATCAACTTCTCACGCTGTATTTTCTGCGGTATGTGTGAAGAAGCATGCCCAACGACTGCAATTCAGTTAACACCTGACTTCGAGTTAGGTGAATATGTGCGTCAAGACTTGGTGTATGAGAAAGAACACTTACTCATTTCAGGTCCTGGTAAATATCCTGACTACAACTTCTACCGTGTAACGGGTATGGCTGTTACAGGTAAAGACAAAGGTCAAGCGCAACGTGAAAGCGCACCTATTGATGTACGGAGTCTATTACCATGATGTGGCCGTTTTACTTGATGGCACTCGTGGCCATTGTTTCTACGGTTCGTGTAGTGACTAACGCGAACCCAGTACATGCTTTATTAAGCTTGATCGTGTCATTACTTGCGGTTGCAGGCATGTTCATGATCGTGGGTGCACCATTTGCTGGTGCCTTGGAAATCATTGTTTATGCGGGTGCGATCATGGTCTTGTTCGTATTCGTGGTGATGATGCTCAACCTTGGTCAGCAAACTGTTGAGCAAGAGCGTAAATGGTTGACTTCATCAACTTGGGCATACCCAGCTTTGATGAGCTTCCTAATTGGTTTGGTTTTAGTGTGGTCATTAAGCTCAGACTACACTGCACCAAGCGCGCTTATGGGCACCGAAATGGTGGGTCCAAAAGCAGTGGGTCAAGCACTCTTTACTCAGTACTTATTGTTGGTTGAAGTTGCCGCAATGTTATTACTTGCAGCTTTGGTTGCAGGCTTCCACATCGGTAAACGTGAACCAAGTGCAGAAGAGGAAAAAGAATAATGGGCAACATCCCTTTAGAACATGGTTTGATTGTCGCGACCATTCTTTTTGCACTCGGTTTTTACGGTGTGATGGTGCGACGCAACCTACTATTTATTTTAATGGGCCTTGAAATCATGATGAACGCTGCGGCATTGGCGTTTGTCTTGGCTGGTAGTGCATGGGTACAACCAGATGGTCAGATCATGTTTATCCTGATCTTGACACTTGCTGCGGCAGAGGCGTGTATCGGTCTTGCGATCGTCCTTCAGTTCTATCATCGCTTCCATCATTTGGATGTGGATGCTGCTAGTGAGATGCGCGGATGAGTTATTTATATCTAACAGTATTGTTTCCGCTCATTGGTTTTATCCTTTTAGCGGCAGGGCGTAACAACTTACCTGAAAAAGTTGCTGCGATTATTGGCGTAGGTTCAGTGGGTCTGTCTGCATTATTTGCGCTAATTGCAGGCATGGACTTTGTGAACAACGGTTCGGTTGCAACGACTCAACATTTATGGACTTGGTTCAATGTGGGTGGTTTTGCACCTGCGTTTAGCTTGCACTTAGACGGTTTATCTTTGCTCATGCTGGGCATGATTACAGGCGTGGGTTTCTTAATTCACATCTTTGCATCATGGTATATGCGTGGTGAAGAAGACTTTGCACGTTTCTTCTCTTACTTCAACTTGTTCGTTGCGAGCATGTTGTTGTTGGTACTTGGCGATAACTTGGCGTTATTGTTCCTAGGTTGGGAAGGTGTAGGTTTGTGCTCTTACTTGCTGATTGGTTATTACTACCAAAACCCTGCAAACGGTTTTGCAGCAATCAAAGCATTTACCGTAACACGTGTGGGTGACGTTTTCCTACTGATCGCGTTGTTCTTGTTGTATCAACAATTTGGTACGTTGAACACACAATACATCGTAGAAAATGCAGCCAATGTAATGACTCAAAGCTCGTCGATCACCATTTGGACAGCGTTAATGTTGTTCTTGGGTGCTGCGGGTAAATCTGCACAAATTCCGTTGCAAACTTGGTTAGCCGATGCTATGGCAGGTCCTACACCTGTATCTGCATTAATCCACGCTGCAACCATGGTAACTGCGGGTGTTTACTTATGCTGCCGTATGTTCAGCGTATTTGAACTTGCACCTGAAGTGATGTTATTCATTTCAATTACAGGTGCTGTGACCTTGCTAGTTGCTGGTTTTGCAGCATTGGTTCAAACCGACATCAAACGTATTTTGGCTTACTCAACTATGAGTCAGCTGGGTTATATGTTTATGGCAGTTGGTGCAGAAGCATACCAAGCGGGTCTATTCCACATGTTAACTCACGCATTCTTCAAGGCATTATTATTCTTGTCTTCTGGTGCGGTGATTTTGGCTTACCATCACGAACAAAACATTTTCAAAATGGGTGGCTTGTTCTACAAGAACAAATTCCTGTTTGCATGTTTCGCGATTGGTGGCGGTGCATTGGCAGCGATTCCATTCTTGACCATTGGTTTCTTCTCAAAAGACGCTATTTTGGCAGCAGTTTGGACGCAAAGTCATATCGCAGGTATTTCGCTATATAACACCTTATATTGGGTGGGTGTAGCAGGTGCATTCTTAACGTCAATTTATACATTCCGCTTAATTTGGGTTGTATTCTTTGGTAAAGAAAACACACCGTATCACGAGATCAAAGGCGCAACTTACTGGTTCCCATTGGCAGTGCTTGCAGCACTTTCAACTGGTTTAGCGATTGTATTAAAAGCGCCAGTGATGAGCATTCTTGATGCTGCAAAAATCCCAGCATTTGTGATTCCTGAAGCATTAGAAGCAGGTGCACATGGTGCAGAGTATGTTGCAATTGGCGTGGCTTTGGCTGGTTTAGCTGTAGGCGTGGTGTTATTTGCCTTTGCTTACAACGCTGTAAAAGGTTTCGCGCAAACTTCATTGGGTGCGGGTCTTGCCAATATTTGCCGTAATGCACTTGGTTTCGATGCGTTGTATGACATCGTATTTGTAAAACCATACTTGCTGATTGCCAAACTATTAGGTCGTGATCCAGTGGATGGTATGTGGTTAGTACTGCCTGCACTGGTGAAAGGTGGTCATAGCTTCACAAGTTCACGTCAAACTGGTTCATTACGTGAGTACGCATCGAGTATGGCACTTGGTGTGGTGGTCTTACTAATGATCTTGATCGTGATTCAGGTCGTGGGGAAATAAGATGGATACTCCAAACAATTTAATTCTACCCGCGCTGATCCTTGTTCCGTTCATTGCAGGTTTTATTTGCTGGTTGGTCGATAAACTCGACGATAAATTACCGCGTTACATTGCTTTAGTGGGCATGCTCGTTACTTTGGGCTTAACTGTCGCATTGTGGCAAGGTGCTAGCTATAACTATGAATTAGGCGCTCAAGTTCCAACTTGGTCGGCTGAATTTATGCTGCCTTGGATTCAAACCCTAGGCATCAACATTCACTTAGCGGTGGATGGCTTATCTTTACTCATGGTGGGTTTAACTGCATTACTGGGTATTTTAGCGGTAGGCTGTTCATTTGGTGAGATTCAAAAGAACGTCGGTTTCTTCCACCTTAACCTTTTATGGTCTTTGGGTGGGGTAATTGGCGTATTCCTTGCGATTGACTTGTTCCTGTTCTTCTTCTTCTGGGAGATGATGCTTGTACCAATCTACTTCCTGATTGCGTTATGGGGTCATAAAGGTTCAAATGGTCGTTCACGTGTTTACGCTGCAACCAAATTCTTTATCTACACGCAAGTTGCTGGTTTAATCATGTTGATTGGTATCTTAGGTCTAGTGATCTATGGATACATGATGTCAGGTACTATTTCATTCAACTACAACTATTTATTGGCTGTAGCGAATACACTTGACGCACAATTACCAGCAGTCGCTTATGCCTTCATGATCTGTTTATTCATCGGTTTTGCGGTAAAACTTCCAGTTTTCCCATTACACGGTTGGTTACCAGATGCACACGCACAAGCGCCTACAGCGGGTTCTGTCGACCTTGCAGGTATTTTGATTAAAACTGCGGCATACGGTTTATTACGTTTCGTGATTCCATTCTTCCCAGCGGCTTCTGCTCAGTTTGCAGACATCGCCATTATTTTGGGTTTAATTGGTGTGTTCTACGGCGCGTGGTGTGCTTTCCAGCAAACCGATATGAAGCGTTTACTTGCCTATACCTCAATTTCGCACATGGGCTTCGTATTACTTGCAATTTATGCAGGTAATATCCTGACTTACCAAGGCTTAATGATCATGATGTTGGCACATGGCTTGTCATCTGCTGCATTGTTCATTATGTGTGGTCAAATTTACGAGCGCGTACATACACGTGACATGCGTTTAATGGGCGGTATTCGTGGTCAATTCCAATACCTTTCATTCTTCCTGATGTTCTTTGTGGCAGCGTTAGTTGGTATTCCTGGTTTAGGTAACTTTATTGGTGAATTCCTGATTTTAATGGGTTCATTTGAACAGTTCCCAGCCTTCACAATTATTGCGGCAATCAGTTTAGTTTTTGCAGGTGTTTACGGTTTAATCCTGATTCACAAAGCCTTATTTGGTGTACCAAATGAAGAGCAAAAACAACACTATGCAAATCCGTTAAAAGATTTAAATGCACGTGAAGTTGTGATTCTTTCAATTTGTGCGCTGGGTCTAGTATGGCTTGGTCTGTATCCACAAACCTTCCTTGATATTTCAAATTCAAGTATGGCGTGGTTAGCAAATAGCTACATCCCAGTTCAAGAAGTAGTTGAAGTTACACAAGAAGTAACAGCTCAACTCGAAAATGTGGAGATCCAATAAGCCATGAACTTCACAATGTCATTTTCTGAGCTTATGCCTTTAGCTCCTGTGATGATCGTGGCTTTAACTGCGATTATCGTGATGATCCTTACTGCAATTAAGCGTAACCATAACTTAATTGCTACAGCATCAGTGGTGGGCTTGAACCTCGCTGCGGCTTACCTTTTACTCATGATGTTTGGCGGGAATTTTGCTCCTGCCAGCGTGATGGGCATGTTTATGATTGATCCGTTCACCTTGTTATATCAACTGGTGATTCTGATCGCTGCATTGGCATGTTCTACTTTGTCACATGCGTATATTGAAACGTATAAAGACAACCGCGAAGAACTCTACATCTTAATGTTGTGTTCAGTGGCGGGCGCTATGTTGATGGTGTCAAGTTCGCACTATGCATCGTTCTTCATTAGCCTTGAATTAATGTCAATTCCTTTGTATGGCTTATTGGCATATACCCACCAGCGTTCTAAATCTTTAGAAGCGGGCGTGAAGTACTTGGTATTGTCTGCAACTGCTTCAGCAATGTTGCTTATGGGTATGGCGTACATTTATGCATACACAGGTTCATTGTCGTTCTATGACTCTGTGCAAGCATTAATGCAAAATATCCAACAGCCATTGGTGATTTTAGGTTTAGGCTTAATTATCTTTGCGGTGGCATTTAAACTATCTTTGGCACCATTCCACAAATGGACACCAGACGTTTATGACGGTGCGCCTGCACCAATCGCAACCTTCCTTGCGACTGCAGCGAAAGTAGCAACCATTGGTTTGTTCGTGCGTTACATTTTGGGTTCAGGGGCAATCCTGATCGACTCGATTGTAACTATCATGACCATTATTGCCGTGCTTTCAATTTTGGTGGGTAACTTCCTTGCTGTACGTCAAGTGAACTTGAAACGTATTTTGGCTTACTCATCAATTGCACACTTTGGTTATTTGTTGATTGGTTTGATCAGCATGACTTATGCAAGCTTGGGTAATGTCAGCGTTTATGTGATTACCTATGTCTTGACGACTATTGGCGCGTTTGGTGCAGTGGCATTAATGTCTAGCCCATACAACAACGTAGCAGAAGCTGAAAGTTTGGCTGACTACCGTGGTTTGTTCTGGCGTCGTCCAGTATTGACTGCTGTATTAACCGTGATGATGCTTTCTCTTGCAGGTATTCCATTAACTGCAGGCTTCATTGGTAAGTTCTTGGTGGTGATGGCTGCGGTAACGACTCAGCACTGGTTCTTAGCTGCGATGATCATCGTGGGTTCAGGTATTGGTTTGTACTACTACTTGCGCGTTATGGTGGTGATGTATATGACACCGCCAGACGAACCAAAAATGGATGCTGTCGATCATTGGGGTCAAAAAGTGGGCGGTATTATGGTATTGGCTGCAGCTTTAGCGGTATTGGTGATTGGTGTTTATCCAGACCCAATTATCAAAATTGCACTTGAAGCTGAAATTTTGTCACCAATCCATTTCATGCTGTCACAGCAATAATTTGAAAGAAGTTTAACTTTCAGTCAAAAAGCCTTCATAAATTGAGGGCTTTTTGGTTTATATACACAATAAAAACAGCATATAATAAAAGGATATTTGCTTTTCTTTCCTTTTAGGTGTTCTCCCGTGGCTATTCATGAAATCCGACATCCGCTTATTCGTCATAAATTAGGGCTATTACGTCGTGCTGATATCAGCACCAAAAACTTCCGTGAATTGGCACAAGAAGTCACCATGTTGCTGACTTATGAAGCGACCAAAGATTTGCCTATGGTCGAGCACGAAATTGCGGGTTGGAATGGTGCAGTCACTGTAGACCGTATTGCGGGTAAAAAAATTACGGTTGTGCCTATTTTACGTGCAGGTATTGGCATGTTAGATGGTTTCTTAAACTTGATTCCAAGTGCCAAAGTGTCTGTACTTGGCTTGGAACGTGATGAAGAAACTTTAGAAGCGCGTACGTACTACAAAAAATTAGTACCAGATGTACAAAACCGTATTGCGATGATTATTGACCCTATGCTTGCCACAGGTTCATCTTTAGTGGCAGCGATTGATTTGCTCAAAGCCAGTGGTTGTAAAGACATTCGTGTGATGGTTTTGGTTGCAGCGCCAGAAGGCATTCAACGTGTAGAAGCCGCGCATCCAGATGTGGTGATCTTTACTGCATCGGTAGATGAAGGTTTAAACCAAGATGGTTATATTGTGCCTGGCTTGGGTGATGCAGGCGATAAAATTTTTGGTTCAGTGCAAAAAGATTAAGCCGAATGTCGGTGAAAAAGAGGCATTAACTGCCTCTTTTTTATATACTCATATAAAGTGCAGCTCGTAAAAGGTTAAGCCATGAAATCTGAACAATATCAAGGGAAAATCAAACAATATAATGCCGAAAAAGGCTATGGATTTATTGCCGCACCTGAAGGTGAAGTGTTTTTCCATATCTCGGATTTTCCTGCGGCTGAAGGCGAGCCAAAGCGCAATGATCGCGTTAAATTTAATGTGGTTCAAAATGGTGATCGTTATAAAGCCATTAATATTGAACCTGTAGAAGATAAATCCAAAAAAGCAAAAAAAGCCAAAGCGGTTGCTGCGAATACGTCGATTACGTCTGCATTGTTATCAAACTTAAAGCGTTAGTTTTAAATGTTTTCATGCACAGAAAAGAGGCATTCTCGCCTCTTTTTTTGTACAATAATCAAAAATTAACGTGAAAAGAGTAATTTATGTTTTTAGAAGGGAAAATAAAAACTTATAACGAAGAACGAGGCTTTGGTTTTATTCAAATAGAAGGAGAGCCTAAAGATTTATTTTTTCATATTAAAGATTTTCCCAATAAAAATCTGCCACTAAAAGTGGGAGAAAATCTAAAATTTCGTAAAGTAGAAGAAAATGGCAAGTTCAAAGCAGATAATATTGTCCGTCTAGATATTAAGGTTGCAGTCGAAAGGCATACACCTCAATCAAGGGCAATTCATACGACAAAGCAGAATCATAAAAGACAGCAGAAGTCTGAAAATAACTCCATCCAATTTTGTTACTTATATTGGTATATTGATTATATTCGGCTTGGCTTATGCAGTATTTAATAAGTACCAAGCTTGGCAAAATAGTCAGCCTGAAGCTTTATCAGTACAAAAAGTAGTAGAAGTTCCTGTTGTTGAACAGAACTTTACTTGTGATGGGCGTGAGCACTGTAGTCAAATGACGTCTTACGAAGAAGCATTATTCTTTATACGAAATTGTCCAAATACTAAAATGGACGGTGATGGTGACGGCATACCGTGTGAGAGTCAGTTTAATCGCTAAAAAAAGAGTACCATCATCGGTACTCTTTTATAAACTATTTCGCGTCGCAAAACTTCATAAATGCCTTTAAGCCAGGCCCTTGGTATTTCTGACGATGCACCAACATGAATAACGGGCGCGTCAGTTGCCAGAAAGGTGTATCTAAAATCACCAATTGACCTTTTTCTAGTAAAGGTTCAATCGCCAATCGTGAAATACACGACATACCAATCCCACCTGCGACAATTTTTAAAATCGCTTCGTTATGACCCAAAGTTAAACGAATATTGGCATCAGGCAGGTCTTTTAAAATTGCATTGTCAAACACTTCACGGGTACCTGAACCTTCTTCACGTAAAATCCACTCGGCATCTTCAAAATCTGCAATGCTTAAAGCACGGTTTAACTGCGCTAGAGGATGACTTGGCGCACAGCACACTGCAAGTTCATCATCACGCCAATGAATACATTGGAGTTGGGGTAAGTGACAAGAGCCTTCTATCAAGGCTAAATCTAGCTGAAACTGATTCACAGCTTCAATCATTTGGCGGGTATTGCCCACTTGTAATTGTAAATGCGCCTGTGGTTGAATTTGCAAAAAGTCTGCCATTAAATCAGGCATCAAATAGTCACTAATGGTGAGAGTTGCGCCTAAACGCAAATCAATACTTTGTAGCTCACCTTTAGCGGCTTGCTCAAATGCTTCACAACGACCCAAAATTTCTAAGGCTTGTGGCAATAAAAAACGACCCAAATCATTTAGTTGTAGACGCTTACCCAAACGGTCAAACAGTGGAGCACCCAAGCCATCTTCCAAATCTGCTAAGGCCATGCTTGCAGCACTTTGGGTGAGCTTAACGGCATCACTGGCTTTGGTTACTGTCCCTTCTTGGGCAACTGCTACAAAAACCGCCAACTGGCGTAAAGTCATGCGCATGAATCAAGCCTTAACATTTAAAAATATTCATAAATTACCCCAACATGCTAACATGAGCACAGTCTTTCATGCCACGCTCAAATCATGTCAATTGAAAAATTTACTTTAGAAAAAGTGCTTTCGGTTCATCGTTGGACCAACACCTTGTTTAGCTTCACCATGACCCGACCTGCGCATTTTAAATTTACCGCAGGACAGTTTGCACGTATCGGGTTAAAAGTGGGCGATGAATTGGTGGTACGTGCTTATTCGGTGGTGTCATCACCCTTTGATGAAACTTTAGAGTTTTTTTCAATTGTCGTGCCAGATGGTGCGTTTACTTCTAACTTGCAGCACCTTCAAGTGGGCGATGAGCTGTACTTGGAAAAAATCCCGTATGGTTTTTTGACCTTGGCGCGTTATCAATTGCCTGCACCACATGATTTATGGTTATTGGCTACAGGTACAGGTCTTGCACCATTTTTATCCATGCTGCAAGATTTTGAAACGTGGACAAAATATCAACGTATTTATTTGGTTTATAGCGTGCGTACTGAAGCCGAATTGGCTTATGTCGATAAAATTCACGAGATTGCCGAAACTTTTGGCGAAGGGCATTCGGGCTTTAAATTTATCCCAATTATCACCCGTGACCCTCAGGCTGCTTTGCATGATCGTTTACCTGTATTAATTGCAAATGGCGAATTGGAACAGGCTGCAGGCAGTGTACTCAACCCTGAAACCAGCCATGTGATGTTATGCGGTAACCCTGCCATGGTTGATGATACCAAAGAAGCCTTAAAAGCACGGGGTTTAAGCATGAATCGCCGCGGGGAAGGTAATATTGCTGTTGAAAATTATTGGTGAGGATGTGATGCAGCTATTTAAATAACCACTGTTTAAATTTATGGACAGTATAGGCTTCATGTTTCATATTGTTAGTTTATGATCATCAACTTAATGTAGAAGTTGGAAAGTGTTGGTGTTTGTCTTGTGTCAATTATGTTTGCTGCGGGCAAAGTCAAATATTTAAACTTGCGTAGTCAGCTTGGTTTGCATGGCGGCAGTTTGCAAAAAAAATGCAATTTGAAAGTGCTGAATGGAGCAGATGTATTAAGAAAAAATTGGCTCAATCCGTGCGGAAGATACCTCTTTTTTAGAAAATCAAAGTTCAGCAAAGCTCAACCATTGCAAGGCAGGCGCTTGAATATGAAAAATATAACGCTAGGTCGTTGGGTGCTATACGTCTAATAAAATACAATTTTTTGTAAATATTAGGTGCGTTTTACGCTGTTTTTGGCTGCCTAAATCAAGTTATAAAATAAATCTATTTTCACAATTCACTAAAATTTATTTTTTAATGTAACTTTCATCATGCATTTAAAAACCTCATCTAAAACGTTGCAGATGAGGCTTTTTACTTTGTACGATTTCTGTTTGAAAACAGCTTTTGAGAGCAAAGCTTGAAAGTGATTTTTTAAAGAGATTAATGCACAAACATATCCATATATTCGCGGATTTCCTGAATCGCGCTATCGACGTCGCTACTTAGCCAAGTCGGTTCAAAAAAGCCTGCATAATGCTCTAAGCGTTCTTGTGGAACCACCAAACGCACAGGACATTCTTCTTCAAGTAAGCGCCACGGTAAAATTGGCACTTCATTATCCAGAAATGCAGCAATGTTGCGAATATCAATGATCATAGCATTTACACAATCTGGAAATGGCATGACCGAAAATTCTTCGGTACGACGACGGAAATATTCCAAATCGCCCCATTTGAGCAGATAGCTGGGCTTGCTAAATTCAATAATACCAATGAGATGCCCATCACGGGTATAGTGCAAGGCACATTGATGAGTGACGTCAGTGTCAAGATCAAGCGATACACTTTGTTGACGATACGCCATAAAGTTCAAAGTACACAAAAAAACGGTACGTGATTATAGCGCATTTCCCCGTGAGAGGCAGCTTTGTCGATATTGGGCAACATAGGTGGTACTTGAGGTATATTACATCTTTTCACCATCTTGCTATGTATTGTCACACAATAAGCGTGAGGAGCTTGTTAGTATGAAAATTCATCAGATAAATACATAAGTGAGGGGAACATGCCGCATGATTTCAATAAACCACCTCATGTAAACTCAGCTGAAGACATTAAGCGAAAAAAACGTATTCCAGTCTATATGCTTCTACTGGTGGGAATCTTTTTATTGGCATTGCTGATTTACATGATGGCGGATCGCAATCCGAGTCCGAGCGAAGCACCTCCTGGACATCCTAATCCAACCGTACAACAAGCAACGCCAAATAGCACGACAACGGGCACAGCTGGAGATGAAGCACGTGCAGAGGACAGCAATACTGCAACAGCAACAGATCGGTAGTTTAGCCTAAGCGTCAAAAAATCGTATTTACAAATTCAGCCTTGCCTAGATGCAGGGCTTTTTTGTGGATTTTCACAAGGTTTATTGTCCCTCCTTTGTAGAATTGTTGCGATTCTGCATCCCAAGGTTGAATAAAAAATATGCAAATTCTATGGTGGGTAGAGCTTTACTCAATAATTTGAATCGATAAAAAGCAGTTTTGCGCTGTAGTGCAAACCTAAAAATGAAGCTAATCACCATGAGGATTAAACAAGATGAATGATTATTTTAATGGGAACCTACATGGCAGAGGTTTTGATGCCATGTATTATTGGGAGCAATTTCAACCCATTTTAGCTGCAGTCGCAATTTTACTTGTCGGGTGGGTGATTGCATTATTGGTTGCGGGTGGAATTAAAAAGGTTCTACAAAAATTAGGTACCGATCAAAAATTATCAAATGCAACGGGGCATCGTTCAAATATTGAAGTGATTGTGTCGCGGGTCGTGTTTTGGGTGATTTTAATTATTGCGGTCATTGGTGCGCTGAATGTGTTGAATCTGACCAGTGTCAGTGGGCCATTCAGTAATATGATTCAGCAGTTCTTACTGTTTATTCCTTCTTTACTGGCTGCTGTAGCCGTTGCTTTTATTGGGTGGATTTTGGCAAATCTGGTCAAAGTGGGGATGCAAAAACTGTTGGCACGTACTCAGTTGGATGAAAAACTCAGCGCCGATGTGGGTGTGAGTGGCTTAAGTCAAAATATCAGTGAAATTGTTTATTGGCTGATTTTATTGCTGTTCTTGCCAATTGTGCTGTCAATTTTAGGCTTAAACGGTCTGTTGTTCCCTGTGCAAAACATGGTGAATGAAGTTGTGCTGTATTTACCGAACATCTTCATTGCAGGCGTGATTGTTTTTGTCGGATACATTCTGGCAAAAATTGTTCGTGGCATTGTCGAAGGTTTATTAGGCAGCCTGAATATTCAACAGCATGCTGAAAAAGTTGGCATTTTTAAAAATTCAAATTTACCTAAATTACTCGGTTCGTTTGTTTTCGCCTTGGTGATCATCACCGCCTTGATTATTGGTTTTGAGGCACTTGGAATTGAAGCCATTTCGCAGCCTGCGACAGCCATGCTGTATGAAATTATGAATGCGATCCCGCATATTATTGCGGCAGGTCTGATTCTTATTTTGGCTTATGTGGTGTCGCGTTTTGTAGCCAATATTGTGGTGGAAGTGGTTGCAGGTACAGGAGTCGATGATATTCCTGCCAAACTCGACTTACAGCGCTTTTTAGGTACGACTAAAATTTCATGTGTAGTCGGTTATCTGATTGTATTCTTTACCATGCTATTTGCGGTATCTGAAGCGGCGAACCGTTTGGGCTTTGATCAAGTCAGCGGCTTGATTGCCATGTTTATCCAGTTTGGTGCAGATATCCTGTTGGGTGCTGTCATTTTGGTGGTGGGTTTCTGGCTCGCGAATTTGGTCGCCAAAGTGGTACAGCGCGGTGAATATAACAGCTCACGTTGGTTGGCAAACTTAGTCCGTATTTTAATTATGGGTTTGGTGGTTGCCATGGGCTTACGCGCGATGGGTATTGCAGACTCGATTGTGAACTTGGCCTTTGGTTTAACTCTCGGTTCTGTTGCAGTGGCTTTCGCACTTGCCTTTGGTTTAGGTGGTCGTCAACCTGCAGAGCGTGTGTTAACTGATTTGATTGATAAAGCTAAACGTGAGGCAAATCAACCGAATCCTTTGCACAAGACAGAAACGGCAACGTCAGCATCAAGTGTGATGACACCTATTGTATCTGAGCAGCCGCAAGCGTCTGTAAGTGATGTGACTACAACACCTGAAGCGGCAACTGATCATGCAGTGCCAGATACCTTAAAGGTTGATCCTGAACATCCACCAGTCAACAACCCATTTGGTTCGACAGGTGAGGCTGAACCAGATGTTGATGAACATCCAAAAAATGACCCGAAATAACCTGTTCAAATTTTGATTTGAATCGCTAAGATGATCGACCAATCACCGTATTGGTCGATTTCTTTTCGGTATTCATTAAAAAAGAGGAAACGATAATGTCCAAATCAGCACCCGATAAGTTTTTTGCCCCAATCGTGATTGCTGGCATCACCATCGGCTTTTTTGTTGCAGCCTATAAATTTGTTTTTGCCAAGCCAGAAGCCACCGCAAAACCAACTGAAAATGTTGAGAAAAATCATCCAAAAGAGGATAGACCAAGCTCTTAAATTATGTTAAAAATTAATCAACTTTGGCAGGAATGAGCCAAAGACTGATTTGGATAAATCAGATTAATCGCTTGGAAAGCTTGATGAGGGTTTAAGGGAAAAATAAAAAACTTGGGTTTTAACCAAGCTGAAATATTTGAGTCTTAAAATTCGCGCAAGGATGACAATAATGAGAGAAATCAATATGCTAAACAAATTACGTATCAGTTTAAAAGTTCAAGTGGCAAATTCGTTACCTATGCATCAACAAAATGCTGTGCTTAAAATGCAGCAAACTGAGTCACGTTTGGCAAATACGCCAAAATTGGTATTATTTCGTACCGATTATTTAGAATAAAATAATAGGATTCACGTATTGCTAAGTCTTTATAGTACGTGACGGTGTTAAAGAAAAAGCCAGTTTAGAAAAAACTGGCTTTTGTCATTTTGCAATTTGATCGGCAAGATCAATATTATTCTGTTTAGACTAGAATCATTTTTATCACATTCATTTGTTTGCATGTTTCATCTAAAAGCAAACTTAAACATACTCCGATGCTGCATGTGCAGATGACCACGCCCATTGGAAATTATAGCCGCCCAAATGTCCCGTTACATCTAAAACTTCCCCAACAAAATACAAGCCTTTTTGTTTTTTACTTTCCATAGTTTTAGAGGAAACTTCTTGGGTATCGACTCCGCCTAAAGTGACTTCGGCAGTACGATAACCTTCTGTGCCTGATGGTTTGACTTCAAAGGCATTTAAACGTGCTGCAATCTGTTCTAGCTTTTCATCACTGATATTGCCAATTGCCGTTTCAGAGAGTGCAGGCCAAATCAGTTGCTGTAATTCAGCCACTACACTTTTTGGCAGATGCTCGCTGAGTAAGGTGCGCAGTAAAACTTTAGGACTGCTTTGCTTTTTATTTTTAAAAAAGTCATAGAGTTCTAAGTAAGGTAAAAAGTTAATTTTAAAACTTTGTCCGACATCCCAATAATTAGAAAGCTGTAAGGCACTCGGCCCACTCAAACCGCGATGGGTGAATAGCAATGCTTCGGTAAAACTAGTCAATGAATTTGATAAAGTCGCATCCACCGCATTACCGCTTAAACGTGTAGTGACTTCTTTAAAGCTGTCTGAGAAGGTAAAAGGCACTAAACCTGCACGGGTCGGGTAAACACGATGACCAAATTGTTTGGCAATTTCATAGCCAATTCCAGAGCCACCTAAAGTTGGAATAGATAAACCACCTGTTGCTACGACCACTGCGCTTGCGAGGTAATAACCCAAAGTCGTTGCAATTTGGAAACCTTGATCATCTAGGGCATTCACAGCTTTGACTTCACAATTGGTTTGAATATCGACCAGATTGGTTTTTTCACATTCGGCCAAGAGCATGGCTAAAATTTCTTTAGCGCCGTTTAAAGTGAATAATTGTCCGTGTTTACGTTCTTCATATTCAATGCCGTATTCGCAGACTAAACCAATAAAATCCCAGTTGGTATAACGGGTGAGTGCAGATATGACAAAATGCGGATTATGTGAAATATAATGGTTTGGTTCGACTTCTAAGTTGGTGAAATTACATTTACCACCACCAGACATCAGAATTTTTTTGCCCACTTTATTGGCTTTTTCTAGCACCAATACTTTACGACCACGTTGTGCTGCCATGTAAGCAGTCATCAGCCCCGATGCACCCGCACCTAATACCAAAACATCATATTGATTTGCAGTTGCCATGTTGCACCGAGAGAAATGAGAAAGCGCATTATTATAGACTCTATCGTTTGTCGTTGCCGCTTTTTTGCAATTGAATTGTGGTTGAGATGTTTATCTTTTTTAATAAAACATGAGGAATTTAACATCAAATAGACCATCGTTGTGTTGCACTCAGTTCGTGTGTGTTGCATTAACCTATCTGTTAAGACTTGTCCTACAATATAATTTTAAAATGAATAAGCCTACAATTAAACTTTATCGTACCACCCATTTGTCTTCATATAACTGAGCGCATCAATCGAGGAAATATTGCCATTTGGTTGGATCCAGAACTAGGCATTAGTCTGCACAATCAAAAGGCAAAAGCGACGAAAACAAACAAACTTCGACGCAGCCATCAAATACTTTCTAATTAAATCCTTGAAGTTGGGTTGAAACTAAGATGCATTGCATCAAATGATCAGGAGATAAACTCAGCGCAAGTCGCTTTAATTGTCAAGTCAATGAAATGTTCGTACCTGTAGCAGTCCTCAACAGATTTACGCTATTAGGTCGAACACTTACCCAAGTTACGTCTTAAATTTGGCTGAATTCGGGGCGCTTTGCCTTTCAAATCTTTGTGCAAAAAAGCCTGTTGAATTAGGCAGGTGCAATATGCCTGCCTTGTAAACCACCACTATGAATGAGCAAAATATGTTCGCCTGTATTAAATTCGCCACGTTGTATCATGTGACTTAATCCAAACAACATTTTGCCTGTATAAATTTGCTCGAGTGGAATTGCATGTTCTTTTTCAAACGCTCGAATAAAGGCTAATAATTCAGGCGTGGTTTTGGCATAGCCACCACAGCAAAATTCTTCTGTAATTTGCCAATTTTTTTTGCTGGTAAGTTGTTGCACTTCCTGCGTTAAAAAATCTCCCTTTAATGCAGAAAAACCCAAAATTTGTTGATTTGGATGACTTGCTTCAATCAAGCCTGTAATTGTGCCACCTGTACCAACGGCACAACAAATCAGATTAAACTGATGTAAATCATCGGCATTTAAAATTTCCTGACACCCCTGAATTGCAAATGCGTTAGTGCCGCCCTCAGGTAAAATATAGGCATCGGGATATTCATGCTGTAAAAACTGTAAGAATTCGGGATGGTTTTTCTGTCGATACATTTCACGTGAAACGAATCGAAATTGCATCCCCATTTTATGGGCTAAAGCCAAAGTTGAGTTATAAGGGCGTTCTGCCAACTCTTCACCACGGATGATTGCTGTGCTTTTCCAACCAAACAGCTGAGCGGCAAAAGCGGTTGCAGCAATATGATTTGAATATGCGCCACCAAAAGTCAGAACGTGTTGATAACCCTGTGCTTGCGCAGCTAAAAAATTATATTTTAGTTTGTAAAACTTATTGCCCGAAATATAGGGATGAACTAAATCGAGGCGCTTTATCCATAGCTCACGACCATAAAAATCAATACGTTGTAAAGGAACTTCTTGGGCGATGTTATTGAACATACAGATCAGCAATAAGATTAAACACATAATTATAAATGGCACGGTACCAAACACAATGAAGTTACATTCTGAATGAATGCTATGCTCGAACGATATATTTAAGAATAGGAGAAAAAACATCTCATTCTTTTCTCATCAATGGTGTTCTGTAATGTTTGGTGTGATTTTGGATCTTTCTGGATGTGATGCCGTAAGTGTGCAAAAAAGCAAAATTAAAAAAATGGAATCCCGCGGCATCATTATGGTGAGCATGCCTATAATATGAACTTGATTATCAATTTCTTAGAGCATCTAGTAGGAAAAAGGGCAATAAATAATTTGATCAAATAGTACAACCATGCAGTAAAAATTGTAAAATAATAGAATCGATTTTGTTGTGTCGGGTGTTGGTTTTGGAATCCTTGCTTATATTAGGTTCAATTGCGGCAGCATTAATGCTAGGTGCAATGAGTCCTGGGCCTACCTTTATTTATGTGGCAAAAAATTCCATAGCCATTTCACGTAAGCATGGTTTATTTACGGCTTTAGGCACGGGTACGGGTGCCGCAATTTTTGGTTTATTGGCGGTAATCGGGTTGCAGGCTATTTTATTGGCAGTGCCTTCAGCATATTTTCTGCTTAAAATTTGTGGTGGTTTATATTTGTTGTTTTTGGCTTATAAAATTGTGAAGCATGCCAAAGCGCCTATTCAAACCAATCTTGCTGATGGGCAGCAAATGTCGCTTCGTCGTGCGTTTACCACAGGTTTAATTACGCAGTTATCTAACCCTAAAATTGCAATTGTCTTGGCGAGTATTTTTACGGCTTTGTTGCCTAAAGAAATACCGAACTATTTTTATGTGGTACTGCCAATTCTGTGTTTTTTTATTGATGCAGGTTGGTGTTCATTGGTTGCAGTGGCTTTGTCTGCAGAAAAACCGCGTCAGGCTTATATTAAGTTTAAGGCTATTTTTGACCGTGCAGCAGGGGCAGTGATGACAGTGCTTGGGTTAAAGCTGATTTTTGGGATGAAGTGACTAATATATGTAGAGTGCCTTCATTCAAACCTTCTCCTAAAGGGAGAAGGTTTTATGGAATCATTAATCTTTAAAATGAATAGGCATCCATTGATAGCTCTTTCCATCCTGAGAATAAATATGACCGATCCCTGGGAACGGTAAATGTGGAGCGGCAATGGTTTGTCCATTTTTAGCGAAATTAGCAAATTGCTTTAAACGTGTTTGAACCGCTTTTTTCGGGTCTATGTCGTATTCAATTGCCGTTTCAGGTTTATCAAATTGCACAGTATGTGAATGTACGATATCTCCAATAAACACCACGTTTTCACCTTTGGTTTTTAGTGCATAACTAAAATGTCCCGGTGTATGTCCCGCCGTGTTAATGACTTTAAAGCCCTGAATGTCATCTCCGAGTTTATACGTTTTAAAACCTTGCTTGGTTTGGTAAGGCGCAATCGCTTGTTTAATTTTCTCAACCGTGCCTGAGTAATTGGCTTGTTTATCTTTTGGTAATTTTGCCGCTTGTTTGGGATCTAGCCAATATTTTGCTTCATCATCAGATACATAGACTATCGCATTAGGGAAATTGGCAACGCCATCTTTACTGATTCCACAGACATGATCGGGATGTAGATGTGTGAGTAGAATGGTATCGACTTGTTCAGGTTGATAGCCTGATGCTTTTAGGTTCGTTAAAACTGAACCTAAATGAGCACCAAAACAACTCGCTGCACCGCTATCCACTAATACTAGAGATTTTCCTGTATTAACGAGGAAGGCATTGACTGAGGTTTGTACGCCTTTCTCTTGATCTGCATAGTATTTCTTTAAAATCTCGTGAACTTGTTGTTGTGGAATGTCTTTAAACAAGCTTGGTGACATAAAGTTTGTACCATCGAACAGGGCTGTAATTTGTACATCACCAGCTTGATATTGGTAATAGCCTGAAACTTGTTTTTGCTGGGGAATGGTTGATTCGGCGGCATGGGTGGTGATGGTTGCTGAGTTAAGGGTGAGAGCTATTAAGATGGAATATAAATGCTTCATTAGTGATCCTTTGCTTAAGTATCTGGTTTTATTAAGGGAATTACAAATATTTTGAAAATATGCTAGCTTATCTATCATTGTAAAATATCAGCATTTCATAAATGGATTCAAATAACTTTTCTAAAAGAGAATGGCTTCTAGTAATACTTCTTATTATGATCGTACAATTTATTGTGCAATGTATTGCTTTTCTTTATGCTGGTAGCGGATCAGCTCTGAATTATATTTCAATTTCAGGGACTATCGTTTCGATTGTTTTAGCACTCTTGGCGATTATTTATTCTTATTTCCAATCTGCCTCTCAAGTTAATACAAGTGCATCGTTAAATACACAAATAGAAAAATTAATTTCAATTGTTGATAAAGTAAAAGAATCGAAAAATGATTTTTCAGATGAGTTGAAAAACTTAGAAAATATTCGTGAAAAAATTGAATCAAGTATTAGTATTCAGTTAAGTTCACATTCAAAAGTAGCTGAAATATCAGAAACATTAGATAATTTCTTAGAAAACAATATTACTCATTATTCGAGCAACAGTGAAACCGATAAATTTCCACGTTTAGTTTCCGAGGGTAGTACTCTAGTACATTTAGTTTTACTTGTATTACATAAATCCATAAAGGATGGAATTGCATTTAAAAAAATATTCCCAGAAATATGTATTCCTTTAATAGACGAGCTCGATAAAAAATTAGAAGAACAAAAGATCAGTGAGGATTTTTACCAAGGTGGAATATTAGCGATTTTAAATTTATTTGTTGCATTAGGGATGGTTGAGGTGGAAGATGAATCTTTAGTACCTGCTGTGACATCTCAGTTTGAAAAAGATCTCGAAGAATTCTACGATTTTATCAAGTCTAGAGAAGAAGATTTTTATAAAATTATTGTTAATAGTCTAAGTTTGAGTAATGGTGATGAGTAATGGCGCTGATTAAATCATATCTAATAGATAATATAGAATCGTCATTAAAATGCGATTTAAATATTAAAAAAGAAAATGATTTACCAATGGGACTGAAATTGAGATATATGGTTTTTAAAACTTTTATAGATGATAAACCAATTTTCTGTTGTATGTCGGGTGGTAGGTTCATAGATGGACAGCCTCATTTAACACCTGTAGGTGAGGCGGCTTTATTGGCATTATGTAATATTACATCATCAAGCAAAGATGTAATTATATTTCAAGAAGTTAAACTAGGAAAAACTCCTTTAAAAATTAAAGTAAAGAAGTCTTTAAAAAAAGTACCTCGCAATAGTGTAATTTGTTTTGTAGGTGACATGACTAATGAGCTCGATGGCGTTTTAATGCCTATTCTAAATGTGAAAGGAATGATATCCTTATAAAATAAAAAAAGCCTCTACTTTTTAGAGGCTTTTCATATCCTAAAGTATTAAGACACTTTATCACCCGGTTTTGCGCCAGATTCAGGTGAAATCACCCAAACACCTTCGCCATTACCCGCAGCAAGTACCATACCGTTAGAAATACCAAAACGCATTTTACGAGGTGCAAGGTTAGCCACCATCACCACCAATTTGCCTTTTAAATCTTCTGGTTGATAAAATTCACGAATACCACTAAACACATTACGTGGCTCAGCTTCACCTACATTTAAAGTTAATTGAAGCAGTTTGTCTGAACCTTCAACGGTTGCAGCCTCTAAAACTTCTGCAACACGTAAATCAATTTTGACAAAGTCATCAATGGTGATAATTTCCGCTTCACCGACTTTAGGTTCTGCTTTTTTCTCTTTGGCTTTTTCTTTTTTCTTTTCCGTTTTTGGTGCTTCAGCAGGTGCGGCTAAAGAATCTTTAGATGCATCTACCATTGCAGCTACCGCTTTCGGATCAACACGTTGCATGAGTGGTTGGAACAACGCAATTTCATGACCGACTAAAACAGTTTTACGTGATTCAAAGTTAAAGCTATCTAACTGTAAGAAGGCTTGAACTTGTTCAGCCAAGGTTGGCAGTACAGGCGCAAGATAAATCGCCAATTGACGGAATAGGTTAATCCCTACAGAACATACGTCATGAACTTGCTGTTCTTCGCCTTCAATTTTGGCTAAAGCCCAAGGCTTTTTCTCATCAATATATTGGTTGGCGCGGTCAGCAAGCGCCATAATTTCACGAATTGCCGCAGAGAATTCACGCTCTTCGTATGCTTTGGCAATCGAGTCACCTGCAGCAATAAAGCTTTGTACTAACTCAGGTTCAGCGCAGTTTGCACTTAATTTGTTATCAAATTTAGTGTTGATGAATTTGGCACAACGACTGGCAATATTCACCACTTTACCCACAAGATCAGAGTTTACTTTCTGCACAAAATCATCCAGATTTAAGTCAGAGTCTTCAACTTTGTCAGACAGTTTTGAGGCAAAGTAATAGCGTAAATATTCAGGGTTTAAATGCTGCAAATATGTTTCTGCTTTAATAAATGTGCCGCGAGATTTCGACATTTTTTGACCATTTACAGTCAAGAAGCCATTTACAAATAAACCTGTAGGTGTGCGATAACCCGCACCATCTAACATCGCAGGCCAGAATAAAGCGTGGAAATAGACGATGTCTTTACCAATGAAGTGATAGACTTCTTTGTCTGAATCTTTTTTCCAATAATCGTCAAAATTCAGGTCGGGGCGTTTGGTTTTTACGTAGTTTTCAAAACTCGACATATAACCAATTGGCGCATCAACCCAGACATAAAAATATTTATTTGGTGCATCTGGAATTTCAAAACCAAAATATGGTGCATCACGTGAAATATCCCAGTCATTCAAGCCATTTTCAAACCATTCATCTAATTTGTTGGCAATTGAAACTGGCAAACGACCTTCATCGCGTGTCCATTTTTGTAAGTATTCACCAAAATTAGGCAATTTAAAGAAGTAATGATCTGATGATTTTTCTACAGGCGTCGCACCGCTCAAAGTCGATTTTGGATTAATCAGCTCAGTCGCGTTATAGGTTGTACCGCAAACTTCGCAAGAATCGCCATATTGATCTTCCGCTTTACATTTTGGGCAAGTGCCTTTAATAAAACGATCTGATAAGAACATGCCTTTTTCAGGGTCAAATAATTGCGTGACGGGACGAACAGCAATATTGCCTGCATCACGGTTTTTGACATAAATTTCGCTGGCACGTGCGCGGTTGGTGTCGCTATGCGTTGAATCATAATGATCAAAATGCACGCCAAAACCGTCAAAATCGCGAATGTGTTCTTGTTGCACATTGGCAATTTGCTGTTCAGGGCTAATCCCGTTGGCTTCGGCACGCAGCATGATTGCTGTACCATGCGCATCATCCGCACAGACATAAGTCACGTCATGTCCCATTGCACGCATGGCGCGAACCCAGATATCTGCCTGGATATAACCGAGTAAGTGACCCATATGGATCGGACCATTGGCGTATGGTAGGGCGTTAGTGACTAAAATTTGACGCACGGATATAACTCTCTCAAATAGGGACGATGCAATTCGGGCAATTTTACCTTAGATAGCACATAGATGCACAAGGGATTCCAGGAATTCTTTTCAAATCCGCTTAGAAGGCTAAATACAATATCGAAACAAGCTCTTGGTCTGCATTTGAAGATAAATCATGTCAAAAACCAAGCAATATACTCAGAATTAAGTATTTCAGTGATAGCACGACTTAACCTTATACTGAATTATCGTTACACTATCAAAATCGCGGTATTTCCAAACTTTGGAGTAAATCTATGTCTTGGCTTTCTTCACTTAAATCAGTTTTTTCACCTTCGCATACGGTGAATGAGGAAGCTATTCAGCACGTGCTACAAAGTTATATATTGCCTGAATCTGAACATGCTTTAAAAGATCGTATTTCTCAAGTGAATGTGCAAGGTGATATTCTGCAAATCACCATCAATACTTATCCTGAAGAAAAACAACATTTACAACAAATTCATGATGAACTGGCAGATGCTTTAGAAAAATGCGGCATTAAAGAACTGAATATGCATGTGATTCAGCAGAAATCTGGACAGAAAAAAGAAAGTTGTGGGCATCAACATGCTGAAGATGAAAGCTGCGCAACATCGACCACACAGACTGCAACATCTCATTTACCACCGGTGGTCGATGCTGCGGGCCAAAGTTCAATGCAAGAAGCCGATCCGAATAATCCACCGATTCAAAAAGCTGCGCCACACCAACGTGATGTGCCGAAACATCCGCGTATTCAAAACGTAATTTTGGTATCTTCAGGCAAAGGCGGGGTTGGAAAATCTACCACTACAGTAAATTTGGCTTTAGCTTTGCAAAAGCTCGGCTTAAAAGTTGGCGTATTGGATGCCGATATTTATGGTCCAAGTATTCCGACCATGCTCGGCAATGCAGGCAGAACCCCAATGATTGAAGCCGAGCAGTTTGTACCGTTGGATGCTTTTGGGATGCCTGTGTTATCCATCGGACATTTAACAGGTGACCACAATACACCTGTAGCGTGGCGTGGACCAAAAGCCACAGGTGCATTAATGCAGCTCTTTAATCAAACCTTATGGCCAGATTTAGATGTGTTGATGATTGATATGCCACCAGGAACGGGGGATATTCAACTGACCCTTGCACAGCGTATTCCTGTAACGGGAGCGGTGATTGTGACTACACCACAAAATGTTGCCTTAATGGATGCTGTGAAAGGCATCGAGCTGTTTAATCGTGTGCAAATTCCTGTGATGGGCGTAATTGAGAATATGTCGACCCATATCTGCTCAAACTGCGGCTACGAAGAACAAATTTTTGGTCAAGGTGGTGGCGATAAACTGGCAGAACAATATGACATTCCGTTGCTTGGACGTTTACCATTGAATGTCAGTATTCGTGAAAATGTGGATGCAGGCACGCCGTCAGTGATTGCAGGCGATGATGCTGCCGATAGTTACATTGCGATTGCCAAGCAAATTGCAAAAAAACTGCCTAAAGCTGAAAAAGATCAGAATCGTATTTTCTAGTGAGGGATCTCAGCTTGGAATGATCGCGGTTTTCGTCATTCAGTTGTTGTTCTTCAAATTTTGAGTGATTCATCTTTAAAAGCTAAGTCACAATATTTTGAAAATTTGGCTCACTTCGGTGAGCTATTTTTTTGATTAAAAAACACACAAGTATATGATTTAAAGGTGTTTAATTTTCAAATACCTTAAAAATGTTAAGAAAAAATGACTTATAAGTTACCATTCGATTAAAAAATATTTCTTAAATAAGTGGTTGAATAAAAATAATAAATCTAAAATGTAAGACTGATTAAGAATTTGTCTTACAAAATACTTTTTGCCAATTGCAATGAACTATTTTAATCTGCGCTCATTCAGTAGTGAGGTCAATGCATGATTTCATGGTTTTTTATCGGTTTGGTGATCACAATTTTATTGACACCAGGGCCAACCAATACCTTGCTTGCATCATCGGGTATTCAGGTTGGTATCCGCAAATCTTTCCGATTAATTCCAGCAGAAGCATTGGGTTATTTGATCTCTATTACACTTTGGGGTGCCTTAATTGGTACGGTGTCTACCCATCTCCCATTATTGCCCACCATTCTAAAATTATTCAGTGCAGGCTATATTATTTTCTTGGCGATTAAATTATGGCGCACGGCTAAAGTCGAGCAAAGCTTTAATCAACCTACGATCCGTGCGAGTGAGCTATTTTTAGCGACTTTATTGAATCCTAAAGCTTTGTTGTTTGCCTCTGCAATTTTCCCAACGATTGCATGGGTAAAAGCAGACTATTATGTGGCACACATGCTGGCATTTTTATGTTTAATCGTGCCGATTGCTTTTTTTTGGACATTTATTGGTTCGGTGCTCGCTAAAAATAAAATTAGCTGGCTCAATCAGTGCAATCTACAAAAAACAGCTTCTATTGTGTTGCTGAGCTTTTCAATTCCTTTAAGTTATTCGGCTTTGTTGAGTCTATAAAGCCAAAGTTGTGTCCACCACAAATAATCATTGCACTTAAAAAAGCGGTGCGAGGGAAACGGCTGGTTTTCATTAACTTAGATTTCAGTTAAAGTACAGCACAGTTAAACATTCATATTTTGGATAGAAAATAAATGGCAATTAAGTCTGATCGTTGGATTCGCGAAATGAGCGAAAAACACGGCATGATTGAACCGTATGCAGAAAACCAAGTTCGCTTTGACGAAAATGGCGAAAAACTCATTTCTTATGGTGTTTCTAGCTATGGTTATGACGTACGTTGTGCACGTGAATTTAAAGTCTTTACCAATGTTCACTCAGCAATTGTCGATCCAAAAAACTTTGATGAAAAAAGTTTTATCGATATTGAATCAGATGTGTGCATCATTCCGCCAAACTCGTTTGCATTGGCGCGTACCGTTGAATATTTCCGTATTCCGCGCAATGTATTGACAGTGTGTTTAGGTAAATCGACCTATGCACGTTGCGGTATTATTGTGAATGTGACGCCACTGGAACCAGAGTGGGAAGGTCATGTAACTTTAGAGTTTTCCAATACCACGAACTTACCTGCACGTATTTATGCAGGCGAAGGTGTGGCACAAATGTTGTTCTTTGAATCAGATGAAGTTTGTGAAACCTCGTACAAAGACCGTGGTGGTAAATATCAAGGGCAGACAGGCGTGACCTTGCCTAAAGCATAAGTGATTAACCCATCACAATTTTTCTGTTGAACAAGCGAGCCAATGTGCTCGCTTTTTTTCATTCATCGGAAAGCTGTGCTGTTTAGCCAGTTTGTTTTGCATTTGCATAAATATTCAGCATAATTAAATATGAGAATGGTTTGGCATAATCACGTTTTTAAGGATAAAAACACTCAAATAAATAGCCAAGCTATAGATAAATAAAAGAAAGATGCGGAGCATCAGATAAAAGGAAGGTCGAGATGACTGAACACGCAATTACTTTCCCTTTTCGTAAGCGTTGCTTAGCCACTGCTATAGGCTTATTTTTGACGAACCCGAGTTATGCTTTACAAGCACTCTCCGATGACTCTTTGTCAAATACCACAGGCGAAGGGGTTGCTTTAGTCCTTGATGATTTCAAAATGGTGTTTCAGCAACCGAATGACCTATCAACAGGGTCGAGCTATACACGTGGGCTAGAAAACCCAAGTCAATATGATACGGGCTTTATTCGTATTATCCCGACGGGGGAGAATTATGCGCAGTTGGCAGAAAGTGCATACCATACGGTTTATAACAATACTTATAATCAAAGTGTTTTAGAAGGTAAGGCAGCACATAAATATAACGAAACTTACCGTTCAACTTATGAACAAACCTATACAAGTCAATATTCAACTCTGTATCAAGAATATACTAAAAATATTGAAAAAGATGTTGAAGCGAAAACAGAAACATTTACATTTGATGTTCGTGAAGGTTTTTTTAATAATGAGACACTCAAGTATTATTACAATCAACGTCTTGCAGACTATAGGGATGGGACTTCGGGGATTGGAAAGAGTTTAAAAAAAGATGGAACTACTGCATATACCACACGATCAGTTAGCGAGGATCCAACTGGCGTTTTAGAGTATGAAAAGAAAGCAAAAGAATATGCTATTACAAACACTTATGAAATGCTTGATCTTTTATATGGGAGTCGGTCGGCAGAAGCTAATAATGATTTATTGAATTCTGATTTTTATAAAGGGCTTAGCAACTTCACTCGAGCAGACCAAGTTGGTTCACAAGTAGCCACATTAATACAGGCTGAAATAATCAAAGAAACAGCATCGGCTGATATTCGGGCTAAATATAATGCGAGTCAACTTGCAGAAGATACAGCCAAGTCTGCTGTGGCAGAAGTTTATGCTCAAATTATACAATCGGCTGAACAGGCAGCGGAAATTGCTGCATTAGGTTCTCCTGTGCAATCTTTAAGAACCAAAGCAGATGTCTTTATTTATGGTCTGGCATTATCTAAAAGTGATAACTCTTTAAGCAGTCGTTATAGCAATCAGGGTTTTAACTGGGGTTCTGCAGACAATCCATGGTTATTCCGTGCAGGTACAGAAAAAGTCAAACAATTTAAAAATGTAGAAAAAGATGTCGGTTATTTGGCACTTGAGGCACCGCTCGCAACTACTACAGCAACTGAAAGTGATAATAATATTAAATTGGGCTTTTGGACTGATATTTTTTCGCGTCAGTTGAACTCAAGCGCAGAGGTAGATCCAAGCACTGGGGCGCCAAAATCGGGTTTAGATAAAGAGCACCGTTTACGCACTCAGTTTGTTGCCAATGGTTTAAGTCTAAATGGTTCACAGACCCGAATATTTCAGACTTTAGACTCGGATAACCCAAATCATCATCAAACCTTGGGTATGGCAAGTGTATTGCGTTTAAATACCAATGATAATCCTGCGAATTTAAGTTTCACAGATTCAAACTTAGACAGTAAAGGGATCCGCATTAGTACAGCAGCGAAATCAGATACTTTGGATGGAACGGCGGTCACACCAGCAATAGATGGTTCATTGGCACCAGTTTTTCATGATACAGAGGGTTTGTATTTATACAGTCCGAATATCAATTTAGTTTTAGGGAATATGTATCAGCCTTTTGTGGTTGGTTCTGAGGGCAATAATATTGTGCTAGAAGTAACACGTATTCCGAATGTTCCTGAAATTTACAATAAAATTTATCAAAATTATGAAGATGGAAAGGGTGGGTATTTAGGTTCTACAGCATTTACAGGTTCTACCTGTAATGTGGTGAGTTGTGGCACACCGCTAAAAGCCAATGTCAATGACAGTGCTGCGATGTATCAAGGACGTAATGCGACGCATAGTAGTATTGCAATTGGTACTGTAGAACGCTTGCCAAATAATATGTTGCGTGCCAAAGATCATACGGATGCCACAGGTGTTGTATTTAAGGGTGTAGATGGTACTGCTAAGAATCTAGGTTCAGTTGCAATAGATGGTGTGCTGATTCAGCACCTTAAATTTAAAACAACAGGTCTATAAAAGGAGAATCATCATGTTGAAAAAACTGTCTTGTATTGCATTGATGTGTAGTCCTTTGACCCATGCCAATTTAATTGCACTGGAAAATCATGAATTAACGCAGGCTACTGGTCAAGGTGGAGCAGACCTCAGTTGGACGTTATCATTAAACCATGAATATGCGGAAAATTTAGAACTCAGCAATATTTCTAAATTTAATGGTGGGACTAAACCTACAGAAGTTTATTATCGCTATAGTAAAAATTGTGCTGACAATAATGTGCTTTGTCGTTTAGCCATTGCACCCAATAACCATGAAGATAATAACGGCAATAAAAAATGGCTGGTATTTAAACAAATTCAGGGCACCATACAAATAGATAAATTTTCTTTAGATGGCACGACTATTATTAATCATAAAAATGACCCACAAACGGCAATGCAGCTTAAGTTTTATGATGATAAGCCATTAAAAATAAGAAATTTGGGTTTTGCAACCATGGCGATCGAAACAGGTACAGGGCAGGGAGCAAATGAAGGTTATGCAAATTCAGAGGTATATACCAAATTTCAAGGAAGAAATTATCAACAAGATGGTAGTTATAACTTAGTTCAGCAAGATGTACCTTTGTTTGATCAGGGCGCTGAAAAAGGATTTATGGGCTTAAATATTCACGGCAATATGCACATGTCTGGCAATGTGAAAATATTTAGCTACAACTGTACAGGTTCAGCAGCAAGTCGTTGTTGAATATAGGATTAAGTACAGTATAGGGAAATAACAATGAAAAAAATAATGCAGTTGAATTTATTAACATTGAGCGTACTTTGTGCGCAACAAGTGTATGCTTTAGAGCTGATTGCAGACCAGCATTTGTCTGATGTAAGTGGGCAAGATGGTATTGTAATCACCCATGAAATGTCTAAAGCCACGATTAATCAAGTCAATTGGTATGATCCTGATTTAGTGGCTGGAACTCAACAGGGTTTAGGCTTACATAATGTAGAAATTAAAGGACAGAATAACCAGCCTATTATCAGTAAGCTTGCTTTAGATGTGGGGAAAACTGATGTTGGCGCAGGTGTGCGTATCGATGCGAGTATTGATGCTTTTCAATCGACTGCAGATTTAAACTTGGTCAAAAAAAACTGTGTCGGAAATAGTTGTACTAAAGAAACACAAAGCTTGGGTCAGTTCGGCTTAGAAACTAAATCACCTTTAAAAGTTTTATTAGAAACCAAAGCAGGTTTATTCAATCAAAATGAAACGGCACATTTAAACTTCCAGTTACAGAATGCCAAAATTAGTCATGGTTTAGGTAAGCATGAATTATCTATGCATGATTTTAACTTTAATTTTGCGACTGACGGCTATATGTACATTGATGCCGATGAGGGATTGGTCTTTACCACTAAAAATGGCACCACCGACCATTTTGTGAATCTTGGACGAGTGAAAGACCTGAGTGATGTTGCTAGTAGCCGACAAAATGCAACTAACCCTGGGGTCAATATTGACTTGCGTTATGATGATAAAAATTTAATTCGCTTTGGTGCATCAGGTGCGGTAAGCAATGCGAAATTGTTTTTTAATGGGCATCAAAAAAATGTTGCCAATTTTGACGTTTCGAATAAGGTCAATGGTGTAATTGAAACTAAAAATACCGCAGTTACAGGCTACGATACTGTGGTGGGGCAAGGTGGTTTGCATTTGGGCTTATCTGCTGATTTTACCAATCAAAATACGGCAGGCTTGGCTGCAGGGCAATTACCAACAACCTTAGAAATTGGGCACACAGGAAAAGGCAGTTATGCGGTTGAGTTTTCGAATTTAAGACCGCTAACCACACGTGATGCACAAGGTACTTTGCACAATAAAAATGCTTATATTGATTTTGGCGATATTTATATTAATACCGTACAAGCGAAAAACCTCAATTTTTTAGTCAATGAAAATATTAAAAATACCATTGGTGCAACCAGTCCTATTTTAAACCAGTTGCTATCGAGTAAGCTTGAAGGTGACCAGTTCTCACTGATCGCTGTTCGTGGTATGGACTTTCAGTCTATTGCAGCCAAAGCTAGAATTATTTCTGACAACTCTTTAAATGAATTGACAGGAGATGGTGGTTCTTGGGGTATTGGGATTCCAATTTATAATTTAAATGCCAATGTGGCCTTGTCGGGTAAACAATATCTGTCACCTTATGATGGAACGAACAAAACTGGAATTGGTTATAACGCTATTGTTTCTACCGAAGGTTATGGCATTGATTCAAAAACAGGCTTACCAAGTACCACTTCTATTATCTTAATTGACGGGCAAGACAGCCTGCATGCTGGTGAAGCTGTCAACTATTATGCTGGTTTAAGAAATATTGATGCATTAATTCAGTCCGACGGTGTGATTGGTTATGAAGATGAAGGGATTTATATTCGTGCAGATCATTTATTAGTTGCAGCAAAAGCAGAGTTAGCGATTGGACAATTACCAGGTTCGAAATACAACTGCGTCACAGGATCAACTAAATGCGGTGGCTTTGTACCTTACGATAATTTCTCTAAGAAAGATGATGTGTTGACCACAATTGCTTTTAAATTAGATGGCAATGGTGAATTGTTGGTAATTCCTGGAGTGGATCCAACCGATACTAATCCGAACTCAAACTTTTTGTCTTTTGATGCGAACTTTAAGTTTAGAAGTCTAGATAGCACAGAACAGGCTGATCCGAAGAATTTAGGTAGTTATTTTAGTTTGATTAATGAAGATCAAGTGAATAATGAAACTGTTCAAACGTCTTCTATTAACTTGAATCGTATGGAAGGTCATTTAGGTGTCAAAGGAAAAGTCGTCGTCAGTGCAGATACGGTCACTTTAGACAATCAAGTTAAATTTAATTATAAAAATGATATTGCTCAACCCTTTAAAACAGACTTTGCAATGTCTACCAATGGCAATATGCAGAAAATCGCATCTGTCGTGCTTACAGGTGGAACCATGCGCAGCACATTGGGCATTACGCCACGCTAAAGGATAGAAATAAAATGAAAAAAACAATTTTAGTTGCATCTATTTTAAGTACAGCTTTTTCATTCAATTCTGCTCAAGCGATGCAGGCTTTAAATGATGATCAGTTATCTCATGTACAAGGTCAGGCACTTTTGAACCTGATGACTGCGACAGATCAATCGCAAGGGTTAAATTTTTATAAACTAAGTGTTGATGCACTCATGGAGCTTAATGCCAACATTAAAACGCTACAATTAGGTTGTGGCGGTGTAAATAACGCGATTGGTGGTAAAGCGGGATGTGATATTGATATTTCTAATATTTCGTTAAGTGGTTTGAATGAATCCTATGATTCAACAGGTAACCCAAAGTTTAATGGTGAACGTGCGGGTACCAGTGCACAAATTACCAATCCATTTATTGAATTTGCGATTAGTGGAAATAGTGCGTCAACACGTGAAGTGGTTGGTTTTCGCTTAGGTGCTGAAGAAATTTTAGGTCTACTGACTTTGGGTACAGATAACGTGCAAAACCCAAATGACGGGATTAAAAGTTTCAGTGGTTATATGAAAATGGCACAAACGCAAGGGCATTCATTTACTAAAGAAGCTAAATTTGGTAATGCCTCTGACCAAAAAATTAGTGGGATACTGACTGCGTTGGGGCAGGATCGTGTCTATACAAGTAAACCTGGCGCAGCAGGACATACTGGGATTACTGTTCCATCGATGCGAGCTAATTTTACAATGCCTGAAACAGTAGTGACTGGTCAGCGTATGGAATCCGCTGTAGTTACAGGTATCCGTTCAACATTAGCTTCTATTCCATTAGCGGCAACAGAGTCTGGGACATATGCTGGTGATGTAAATGGAACACCTGACTTTTCAAAAGACCAGTTATATGTCACATTTCCTCCTTTATTGTTTGGTTCTGTTGGTGATCACTCATTCTTTAAAATGAGTAAGGGTTCTACACTAGAAAATTTGAATATGGATATTACTTTTGTCCAAGCCCTAAATATGATTCACAATATTCCTCTGACAGGAACAGGTGGATATTTATCTTTACAAAGCAAGCCAGTGCAGTGGATGGGTGCAGATGAAAAAGATATTGCACAACAAGGTTGGTGGATGTCGTTTAAGGAACCAGTGCAATTAGGTTATTTGGCAACTGCGGATTTGGTAGATGTTTCTGCAGTACTACCACAGGTCGCAAAAGCATTAACTTCTGAGTTAATGCAAGATAAGCATAATGTAGATGTAAGTTTGTTAGAAGCATTAGGTTCATTGGCTGGTACACCAATCGAGCGTAAAATGAATATCGATGTTGGTAGTTACACAGGATATTACACGGGTCAACCAGCCAGATTAACACTTAATAATCAGGTTTTACAAAACCAAAATGTTACCCCTAACTGTTATGGTGGTATGAAATTCTGCTAATCCCAAATGAAAAAAATCCCGCAACTTGTGCGGGATTTTTTATACTCAGTGTTCAATCTTATTTGGCAATTTTGATGAGTAATTCTTCTTTCGTTAGGTTGCTAGATTCAGCATCACGACGACCTTTATATTCAAAAGTACCTGCATCTAAACCTTTCTCACCAATCACAATACGGTGCGGAATACCTGTAAGCTCAAGGTCAGAGAATTTCACCCCAGGACGTTCATTACGATCATCCAGTAATACATCATAACCCGCAGCTTGAAGTTCAGCATAAAGTGCTTCTGCTGCTTCTAATGTGCGAGGTGATTTATGTGCGTTCATTGGTACAATCGCAATTTCAAATGGTGCGATGGCTGCAGGCCAAATAATCCCTTTATCATCAAAATTTTGTTCAATGGCAGAGGCAACGACACGTGTGACTCCAATTCCATAGCATCCCATGGTAACAGTAAACGGTTTGCCATCTTCACCTAATACTTTGCAGCCCAGCGCTTCAGAGTATTTAGTACCAAGTTGGAAGATATGACCGACTTCAATACCGCGTTTAATTTGTAGAGTTCCTTGACCATCTGGAGATGGATCGCCCTCAACGACGTTTCGTAAATCGTAAACTTCAGTATATTGTGCATCGCGTTCCCAGTTCACACCTGTTGCGTGTTGATCAACTTGGTTTGCACCTGCAACGAAGTCAGACAGTACTGATGCAGCACGGTCTACAATCACAGTTATGCCTTTTTCAACCAAACCTTGTGGACCAACAAAGCCAGCAGTTAAACCTAACGCTGCAATTTGTGCATCGGTTGCAAAAGTAAGTGGTGCTGCAATCTGTGGATGCTTTTCTGCTTTAATTACATTTAGTTCATGGTCGCCACGTAGGAATAATGCAATCGCAGGTACTTGACCCGATTCATCTGCAATACCTTGAACCAAGAGCGCTTTGACTGATTGGTTGCTATTTGTACCTAAAAATGCAGAAACTTCCGCAATGGTTTTTTGATTTGGTGTATCTACAATGTTGAGTTCTTGCGTTGCAGCAGCACGTTCACCCACCAAAATAGCTTCAGCCATTTCAATATTGGCTGCATAATCAGATTCGGTAGAGAAGGCGATATCATCTTCACCGCTTGAAGCCAGAACGTGGAATTCATGTGAACCAGAACCACCAATAGAACCTGTATCTGCTTGTACTGGGCGGAAGTCTAAACCTAAGCGCGAGAAAATACGGCAGTAGGTGTCGTACATGACATCATAGGTTTCTTGTAGGGAGGCTTGATCGGTATGGAAAGAATAAGCATCTTTCATAATAAATTCGCGTGAACGCATTACCCCAAAACGTGGGCGAATTTCGTCACGGAATTTGGTTTGAATTTGATAGAAGTTGATTGGTAATTGCTTATAGCTTTTTAATTCATTACGCGCCAAATCGGTAATGACTTCTTCATGTGTTGGGCCAAGTACAAAAGGATTGTCGTGGCGGTCTTTAAAGCGCAGTAATTCAGGACCGTATTGCACATAACGACCTGATTCTTCCCAAAGTGAGGCAGGCTGAGTGACAGGCATAAATGTTTCTAAAGCACCTGCGCGATTCATTTCTTCACGAACAATGGCTTCAACTTTATTTAGCACACGTACACCCATTGGCAGCCAAGTATATAAACCTGAAGCCAATTTACGAATCATACCCGCACGTAACATCAGCTGGTGAGAAATCACCTCGGCATCGTTTGGGGTTTCTCTTAACGTAGCAAATAAAAAGCGACTCGCGCGCATGGAAACTGTCCTAAAAAGTGAAGCGTTAAATGGAGTTTTTTCAAAGCCAGATTATACAATAAAAATCGGGCTAAACTTGTGTTAAAATTTAGCCCGAGCGATTGTGTGATTTTACGTGAGATTTTAAGAAATGAGTTTACGTGTTTGGCGTAACATAAAATTCTTAAAATCGTCTAAATAAGTGAAAATGACAGGTACGACCACCAAGGTGAGTAGGGTAGATGTAATTACACCGCCAATGACTGCATGTGCCATAGGCGCACTTTGTTCGCCGCCTTCACCCAAGCCAAGTGCGAGTGGCACCATCCCCATCACCATTGCACTGGTGGTCATTAAAATAGGGCGTAAACGGGTTTTCCCTGCAGCTATAATTGCATCATAACGTGAATCGCCCTGATCCATGGCTTTTTTAATAAAATCAATCAGTAAAATCGCATTTTTGGTGACCAACCCCATCAGCATAATAATACCGATAATAGAAAACAGGTTCATGGTCGAGTTAAAAATAAACAGTGCCAAGAATACCCCAATCAGCGATAAAGGCAGAGAAGCCATAATCGCTGCAGGGTGAATGAAACTGTTGAATTGTGAACCTAAAACGATATAAATAAACACAATAGATAGGGTAATTGCAGTCAGCGCATAACCTGCAGATTCAGCCATGTCAGCATTGGCGCCTTGAGTGTCGAAGCTATAACCTGCGGGTAATTTAAAGTTATCCTGAATTTTTTGAATGTCGACACCAATGTCACCTGCAGGACGTCCAGCAGTATTGGCTTCGACCAAAACTTCACGGGCTAAATCACGACGGTTGATTTGCGCTGCACCTAAACTTTCTTCAAACTTCGCCACACTTGCTAGAGGCACTAAAATATTTTGTCCATTGGCATCGGTTTTTTGTGAAGTTAAATACATATTTTGCACATCGCTCGGCAAGCTACGATGGTTTTCTGTAAGGCGAACATTGACATCGTAGGTTTCGCCACGTTCATCTTGCCAAGTGGTGACATCATCCCCCGCAATCAGTGGGCGGATAATATTGGCAATTTGATTTACCGATAGCCCTAAATCGCTGGCAAGGATACGGTTAATATGAACACCTAATGTAGGTTTAGGAGCTTTTAGCGAGCTTTCTAAATCGACAATACCATTCACCTGAGCAATTTCGGTCATAAAGCGGTCAGAGATTTTTTGTAATTCTGCTAAATCAGGGCCTTTAATAGACACCATCACAGGTTTTTGCCCACCAGAAACCGTTTCATCGGCAGATGCGACAGAGGTAATGGTGATGCCTGCAATACTTTGTAGACGCTGGCGAAATTCGTTATTGAGTTCGGTCAGCGTTTGTTGACGTTCATTACGCGGGCTGACAGTTACACGCAAGTTAACATGATTTTTCCCGCGATCTGTCACGCTGTTAATGGCTCCGTAAGTCGCACGTACTTCAGGGTGTTGACGGATGATTTGATCTACTTGTTTTAATTTTGCTTGTGAATATTCAAGCGAGGCATCTACAGGTGTTTCAAATTTAATCCGAATTTCACCTTTGTCGGGTACAGGTACAAACTCTGTGCCAATCAGTTTGGATAATCCGAGTGCTGCAAATAATGAACCCACGGCAATCAATAAGGTGATAACGCGAAATCGTAGTGCTAATTTTAAAAGTTTTTCATAATGATGACTTAAATTGTCGAGTTTGTTGGAAATCCAGTTTAAGAAGCGTTTTACTCGTCCAGGTTTTTTATTGGGATTTGGTTTTTCTGCCCAGTGTGCAGAAAGCATTGGATCCAGCGTAAAACTGACAAACATGGAAATCAGCACGGCAGTACTGACGGTGACACCAAATTGATAAAAAAAGCGTCCGATAATGCCGCCCATAAATGCCACAGGTAAAAATACCGCCACAATGGTTAGGGTGGTTGCTAAAACTGCTAAGCCAATTTCTTTAGTACCATCCAAAGCAGCCGTGACATGGTCTTTACCCATATCTGCATGACGCACGATATTTTCACGTACCACAATTGCATCATCAATCAATAAGCCAATACTGAGCGAGAGCGCCAGTAAGGTCATCATGTTGATGGTAAAGCCAAATGCCCAAATAAAGGTGAGTGTGCCGAGTAGGGCGATTGGCAGGGTCAATCCTGTAATGGCGGTAGAACGGAATGAACCAAGAAACAACAGTACAATCAGGACTGCCAGAATCGCACCCTCAATAATGGTGCGCGCTACATCACGGATACTGCCACGAATCCCTTTAGAAGAATCCACCACGACCTTTGCAGTCATGCCTACAGGTAGTTGGGTCTGAATACGTTCTAAGGTTTTGTAGGTGTTATCAACCACTTCAATAACATTAGAGTCTGAACTACGCAAGATATCGACAGCAACCGCAGTTTGCCCATTTAAAAATGCACTGGTTTCCAGCTCTGCCTGACTGTCTTGAATTGTGGCAACTTGTTTTAAAAAGATGGGCGCACCATTTTTATTGGCAATAATTAAATCGCCAAAAGCCAGAGGGTGAATGACTTTGGATTGGATTTCGACCACCAATTCACTATTGGCTTGTTTGAGTGTGCCGCCAGGTACTTCAATATTTTCAGCTTTGAGCGTGTTGATGACCTGATCCACACCCAGTCCAAAACTCATTAACTTTTGTGGATCTACCTCAATCCGAATTTGTCGCTGTGCATCACCCAATAAATTAACAGTTCCGACACCAGACACAGTGCGTAGTTGCGGTACAACTTGTTGATCTAAATAGGAACTTAAATCGCGCAAGGACATTTGTGAGGATTCAAAAACTATCGACATCACTGCATTGGCAGTTGGATCGTAGCGCTCCACCACTGGGTCTTGAATTTCATCTCGAAACCCTGCACTGACAGACGAAATTTTATCGCGTACATCTTGTGCCGCCACTGCCGAAGGAACATCTAAATTAAACTCGGCAATAATAGTAGATAGCCCTTCACTGGATTGTGAAACCAGTTGTTTGAGTCCAGAAATGGTGTTGATCTGATCTTCCATTTTCTTGGTGATTTCAGATTCAACTGTTTCAGGTGATGCACCCGGATAACTGGTATAAACCACTACAAACGGAAAATCGACGTCAGGAAATTCTTCCACGCCCATACGTTGCCATGAAGCCAAGCCAAGCACCATTAGACAAAACATCATCATGATGGTAAAAACGGGATACTTGACGCTAACTCGGGTAAACCACATAACAACGATCCTGATTTTTTATTTATTGGACATCTGCACTACTGCATTGAGATGAAATTCAATTTATTGAGGGTTATTTTGAATGATCACCTGCTGCTGAATTTGATCGGGGTTGAACACCACTCGACTGACTAGATCACTGCTCTGTAAGCCTTGAATCACAGCAGTATTGTCACTATAGCGCTGTTCTAAAACTGTGATATCCACGCGGGCAATTTTTTGATCTCGAATCACCCAAACATAAGGTTTGTTTTGGATATCGTGAATGGTATTGAGTGGGATGATTTGCCCTGAAATTGTCGTGTTCGCTAAAATATAACCATCCACAAATGCCCCAATACTTAAAGAGGGAAGACGCTCAAGCGGGGTCGCAAAAAATTCAATTTGACGACTGGCTAAATCCGCAACAGGAGAAACACGGCTAATTTGTGCATTAAATGTGTTTGCTTGTCCTTGGAGTTGATATTCAATTTTTTGACCAATTTTGAGTGCGGCTTGTAAGTCGCTTGGTAATTTCGCTTGAATTTCTAATTGGTTCGGATCGACGACTTCAAATAAGGTTTGTCCTGCAGCCACAGTTTGCCCAGGCTCAACTTGACGTTGGGTAATGACACCATGAATTGGACTGGTAATCGTGCCATCTTGATCGGCTTTTAGTGCAATATCGACATTGGCTTGTTGGGCGCGTACATTTTCCATTTGCGCACGATAATCTAACTGACTTTGCTCATATTCCACTTGTGAAATAAAACCCTGATCGAGCAAACGTTTTTTTCGTTGCATCATGTTGCGGGCTTGGTTGGCTTGCGCTTGCGTTGCAGCTAAATTGGCGCGAGCTTGTGCTAAACGTGCAGCATTATCCTGATTATTTAAGCGTAGCAAGGTTTGACCACGTTGTACGCTATCGCCCACTTTGACATAGACTGAGGTTGCTGTGGCAGTCACCTGTGCTTGAATACTGCTTTGATTCACAGCACGCACTGTGCCTGTAAAGGCAGTTTTACTGATTGCGCTGCCTTGTTGTGGTGTCACTAAATCTTGCTGAATGAGTTCAATTTTTTCTGATACTGTTGTTTTATTTTCAGTTTCTGTTTTTTGGCAGGCACTCAGCAAAATACATAAACCGATTGCACCGATACGAAAAATGGGTAAATGCTGCCGATTAAACCTAACTGCGATACGCTGTGCAATGTGCATGCATATTTGTCCTTATTGATTGCCAAAATGACAAGGTAATTCAAATCAACTATTCAAGTGCTTTTAAGCGAGTAATAATTCTGTCGTATTCTGCTTGTGTATTTCGATAGCTTGTTTGTAAAGATTGAATCATATCTTTTTTAAGCTCGATGTTTTTTAAGTTATTGTCCAAATTGGTTTTTAGTTGTGCAGGCACAGGTTTGACCTTGCGTAAATATTCCATTTCTTGACGTTTAAAAGTAATACGGTCGTTTTGCAGCTGTTTGAGTTGTTCTTGTTGGAAAATAATTTGCTTTTTAATATGCGCTAAAGCGTTATTACGTTTAGTGATTGCGGTTTGACTATTGGTATAGGCTTTTTTTAAACGCTGATCAGATTCCATTTGATACGCTTGAGCAGCACGTTGTGGGGCTTTTTTAATATCCGTTTCGGTGTTGTATGGACGTGCACGCTGAATCACTTGCATGTTACGGTCTAATGCTTCATAGCCATGACGAATATGATTAGGTGTCACATTACTACTAATATTTGCAACACCATGTTGATCATAATAGCGATACCACACCGCTTTGTTCTGGCTGTCAGCCATGAGTGGGGCAGAGGGCAATAGCAGTAACGCAAGCATGCCCAATTTGAGTGACTGCTTATTTTGTTTTAATTTTACAGCGAGTGATTTTGCAAAAAAAGTGCTCACGTTGTCCCCCACAATAAAGTTGACTAAATTACTTAAATTACACGTAATAATAGTGTTATATTAGATCAAAATTAGGAATTAAAAAAATACAACCGATAAAAAAATATCAATGGTCACACGAAAGTGTGAGCGGTTTGGTGATAATGGTGTAAAAGTGTAGCTTTACACTAAATATGTTCATTGAAACTACAAGTAAAGATATGTTAAAAATACGATCAATGTGTAAAATTTTTCTACTCAGTTGCTTGTACAAACAAAAATGGGAAGGGTCATTGAATGGACGATAAATTCCAAAATCTAAAAGTCATGGTGATTGATGATTCAAAAACCATTCGCCGTACAGCTGAAACACTTCTACAGCGTGAAGGTTGTGAAGTGGTTACCGCAGTTGATGGATTTGAAGCTTTATCCAAAATTGCCGAATCAAATCCAGATATCGTATTCGTAGATATTATGATGCCACGCCTAGATGGTTACCAAACGTGTGCCTTAATTAAAAACTCGCAAAACTACCAAAACATTCCTGTCATTATGCTATCAAGTAAAGATGGTTTATTTGACCAAGCCAAAGGACGTGTAGTAGGTTCTGATGAGTATCTGACTAAACCATTTAGTAAAGATGAATTATTAAACGCCATTCGTAACCACGTGACAGCATAATTATTAGTTAGTTAGATTTATTGGGGAAAATAATGGCTCGTATTCTTATTGTAGATGATTCACCTACAGAAACATTCCGTTTCAGAGAAATCTTGACCAAGCATGGTTTTGAAGTCATTGAAGCAGCGAATGGTGCAGATGGCGTGACCATGGCGCAAGCTGAATTACCAGATTTAGTATTAATGGATGTGGTTATGCCAGGCGTAAATGGCTTTCAGGCAACACGTCAAATTTCGCGTGGTGACACCACCAAACACATTCCAATTGTAATTGTGAGTACCAAAGATCAGGCAACTGATCGTGTTTGGGGAAAACGCCAAGGTGCAAGCGATTACTTAACTAAGCCTGTTGACGAAAAACAATTAATTGATGTGATTAATCAACACCTTAATGCAGGATAAGCTATGGCTGCAAATGGTTTTATTGAATTGCTTCGGTTATCTAAACGTGGAAACAAAAACTACGTTAGTACCGAAAATGAGGTAAACCGCTGGTCAGGCATTGCTTTTGAGATGATGGGGCAATATTTCGTTGCTCCATTAGGAGAAGTTTCTGAGGTTATTTATCCACCGAAATATACGCCAGTGCCAAATACCCAACCTTGGGTAGTAGGTTTAGCGAATATTCGCGGAAGATTACTTTCAGTTTCAGATTTGGCACATTATGTTTCTGGGCAAAGCAGCCAATATTCACCTACTCAAAAAGTAATGTGTATTAGTCATAATGACCATTATGTCGGTTTAGTTGTAGATCAAGTTTTGGGTATACAGCACTTTAATAAGAAAAGTTTCTTTTCTAAACACAATGATTTAGATAGTAATTTACAAGAATATTGTCAGGGGTATTTTCACCAACATAACCAACAATGGCATGTTTTCTTATTTAGTCGTTTATTGCAAAACCCAAAATACATGAACGCATCTATAAAATTTATAAATTAACTGTCGCGCACCTAAAAAATGAAGGCGTCAATCGGGGAGAAGCTGCATGGGCTTTAAACTTAAAAAGAAAAATTCAGGCGAAGAAACCGTCCGTAAAGCAAGTGGTCCAGGTTTTTTTGCAAAATTACAGGCGCGAACAGAAGAGTTTGCGAGTGTATTTGGCGAAACAGAAAAATCTAAGCCACTTATTTTAGGCGCAGCTTTTTGTATCATCTTATCGCTTTTCCTGTTGTTATACCTTTTTTATAGCGTGCCGCGTAATAACGATTTTACCCGTAGTTTGGGTGATTTACGTCTGTTGTCACAAACCATTTCACGTCAAGCAACCGAAGCGACTGCATCAGGTACGCCTGAATCTATTAAAAACTTAACAGATTCACAAAAAGCCTTTGCTGCTCACTTAGAAACAGTGAAGGATATTCATGCCAGCACAGATACACTGCGTGAAGTGGAAACACAGTGGAAATCGGTTTCTGAAAATATTGATTTGATTGCTTCGCAACAAAAAATCATTAACCAACTCTATGACACCAACATTGCAATTGGTGAAACCATTCCGGGTATTCAGGCTGAATATAACTTGATGGTTGACCAAATGGCACGTCAAGACATGCCAAGTAGCCAGGTGGTTATTGCAAAGAACCAAGTATTCATTGCAGAACGTATTTTACGTTCAATCAGTTCTGTATTAACAGGTACAGACAGTTCACGTGAATCTGCAGATGACTTTAGTGCCGATACCGAAACGTTTGGTGCTTACTTGGCAGCACAGTTAAATGGTAGTGTGGAACTTGGTGTACAACGTATTACTCAAGAAGATTTACGTAGTTCATTAGAAGGTATTCAAGCAGAATATGAAGATGTATTGAAATCTGCTGCTGCAACAGTTTTAAATAACTCAACACAAATTGTAAAAGTACGTCAGGCATCATCTTCTATTTTTGATCAGTCAGATAAGCTTTTAACCAATTTAAATAAATTGTCTAGCGGTTCAGGTTGGTCTATTGCAATTCCTGCAATTGGCTTAATTGCAGCATTACTTGCGTTCTTATTCTGTGTATTCAAACTCTTGAACTTACGTGGTGAAGCCGATAAAACTCGCGTGGTTCGTCTACAAGATGAATATGACCGTAACCAGAACGCGATTTTACGTTTACTTGATGAGATTGCCGACCTTGCGGATGGTGACTTACGTTCATACGCAACAGTATCGGAAGACTTCACGGGTGCCATTGCCGACTCGATTAACTTCGCAATTGACCAATTACGTGACCTTGTATCGCGTATTCACGAAACATCGCACGAAGTTGCACAATATACGGCAACCACACAGAACATTACCAACCAGCTTGCTGAAGCATCTGAGCATCAGGCGCAAGAAATTGCAGGTGCATCTGCCGCAATTAACGAAATGGCAATGTCAATTGACCAAGTATCTGCCAACGCTGAAGAATCAGCAGCGGTAGCAGAACGTTCAGTACATATTGCATCGAATGGTGCAGACGTTGTAAACCGTTCAATTGAAGGTATGGATATCATTCGTGAGCAGATTCAAGAAACCTCTAAGCGTATTAAGCGTTTGGGTGAATCTTCACAAGAGATTGGTAACATCGTTGCCTTGATTAACGATATTGCCGACCAAACTAACATTTTGGCATTAAACGCAGCAATTCAGGCGTCTATGGCGGGTGAAGCAGGTCGTGGTTTCGCAGTCGTAGCCGACGAGGTACAGCGTCTAGCGGAACGTTCAGCATCTGCAACTAAACAGATTGAAACACTGGTTAAAACCATTCAGACTGATACCAACGAAGCCGTAATTTCGATGGAACAAACCACATCGGAAGTTGTACGTGGTGCGAACTTATCTAAGGATGCGGGTGTTGCACTGGATGAAATTCAAACGGTATCAACCAACCTTGCGAAATTGATTTCTAACATTTCGGACGCTGCAAAACTTCAGTCTGCTTCTGCAGGTCACATTGCAACCACGATGAACGTTGTACAGGAAATTACCTCGCAAACGACCAGTGCAACTTTCGATACTGCACGTTCGGTATCTGAGTTGGCCAACATGGCAGAATCATTACGTGAATCTGTAACTGACTTTAAACTACCTGAATAAGCGGGATTCCAGCTTGGGGATAGGTGTACCTATACACTGTTATGGGTACACCATCATTCAGAGATAAAGCATCGCAAAGATGAACTTAACTTTTGGGTTAGGGGCATTCAGGATGGTTACAATTAAGTTGAAGTGCCTTTTGGTGCTGAAAACGTAAGAAGCCTTAGCTATGAAAGAAATATTAAAAAATTTAGTCGAAACAATGACGCTTCCTGAAGATAGTTATCTTGAGCAAGATGCGGAAATTCTTGAAATTTTTGTCGAAGAAATTGAAGAAATCTTCGAAGAATTAAATCCATTATTTACAACTTGGTTTGCGAACCCAACAGATCAAGAAACTTTAGTAACTATTCGTCGTCACTTTCACACTTTAAAAGGCTCGGGTCGCATGGTGGGTGCGAAGTCTGCGGGCGAGTTGGCATGGACGGTTGAAGATACTTTAAACCGTGTGCTTTCGGGTACGGTAACACTCAATACTGATATTCAAAAATACGTAAAAACTGTTTTAAATATTTATCAATACAAGCTTTATCCAATTTTTAAGCAAGTCGGTTTAATTGATCTTGATTTACGCCCATTGGTGCTTTTAGGACAACAATTACAGCAAAACCAAAGTCCTGAACCTGCATTGGAAGAGTTGCTAGTTCTTGCGGATCAACTGACTGCAACTGATATGCCGACAGGACTAGAATTGGCGGATGCTGCAGTTGAATCATCAGAAGATGTAATGACTGCTGAAGAAATGCCACAGACAGAAGTTGCACAAGAAGCGGCTACTGATGCGAGTTTATTGGCTGAAACTCTGGCTATTTTTGTGGAAGAAGCTGAAGAGCATTTAGCAACCATTGATCAGTTCTTGGCACAAGATCAGATTCGATCACAAGACTATAATGGCTTAATCCGCGCTTTACATACACTGCGCGGCAGTTCATCTATGGCGCAAATTGATCAAGTTTTTGAAGCTAGTTCTAAAGTTGAAAATTTGTTTAAAACGTTTGTACAAGATGAAATTGAATCTACATCTAAAGAAACTGCGCTGTTGGTGCAATATGCGGAATTTGTCCGTGATTATCTGCATGTACTTCGTCAAGGTCACTGTGATAGTTTAGATGTTATCTATGCAACTTTTAATAAAGCTTGGGATAGCTACGGCTTTAGCACCAGCGATACGGAAGACTCTAATCCTCAAGGTTTAGTATCGAAGCTAATCGAACTGAATATTGATCGTTTACTTGATGCCGAATTTGAATTTGATAAATTGGCGCAAGCGCAATTCCCAAGCTATTTAGAAGAACTCAGCGCACAAGCACAATTATTGGTAGAGCATACCGATAACCGTGCGTCTGTGGGTATCCATCAATTTACTGAAGAACTTAAAGCCGCTTACGACAGTGTTTTAGCCAAGCCAATCTTGCTTAACTCTGAATATGGTTATGAGTTATTTGCACAGGCGCACCAAGAGTTTATTCATTTATTCGATACCTTGGCTGCGGGACAGCGTGTTACGGTTACTGAAGATATTCAGAAAACCTTAAATGACTTAACTGCATTCGTGCAGCAAGACATTGAGGCAATTGCACTTGAAGATGTTGAAACATTAGAGAGCGACAACGCTGTAGAAACAGCGGTTGTTGCAGAACCTGAAGCGACACCAGTTGTAGTTACTGGCGAAAGTTCGGGCACTGTGAATTTGGCACAATTGTCACAACGTATTGCATCAGATCAACAAAACATACATGCCGATGATGCCAATAAAGACTTCGATCCTGACTTGCTGGATATCTTCTTGGAAGAAGCAGAAGAGCTTTTGGTGGGTATGGATGAAGATGTCAATACTTGGTCAAAAGACGCCAGTGACACTTCGGCATTAAATAACTTAATGCGTTATTTGCACACTTTGAAAGGTGGCGCAAATATGATTTCTGCGACGCATATTGGTTTAATTGCACACAACCTTGAGTCGATTTACGAGCGTATCATTAACAACCAAATTGTTGTTTCACCTGCGTTAATTCAAATTATTCGTTTGGTGCAAGATGATATTGCAGACCGTATTCAGACCATTCGTGATGAGCGTGTGGACTATGCAGCACCAGAGTCAATTGCGATTTTAGGCAACATTGTTAGCTTGGCACAAGGCGATGCAGATGCGTCAGTCGCAGGTGCGACAACCGCAGCGCAGCCTGAACAGACTATTGAGGCAGTAGAAGAGGTTGATGCACAGCCTGAGTTGGCGGTAGAAGCGTTGCAAGATACAACTGCAGATTTAGCTGAAGATGACGCAGTTATTGCTGATGATGCACATTTTGAAGACACCGCTGCTGCGGCATTTGAGCCGATCACAGAAACTGTAAGTCTTGAAGCAAGTGCTGAATCTGAAGATGAGCAATTACATTCAATTGTGGTTGAGACTTTCAGAGAAGAAGCGGAAGAAATTTTGGATGCTGCAGATCAGCGTTTGAAACAATGGTTTGAACAGCGTAGTGACCGTAGTATCTTGCTTCAATTACAACGTGCGGCACACAGCTTAAAAGGCGGTGCACGTATGGCTGAAATTGAGCCTGTTGCGCAAATTGCCTATCAACTTGAAAGTGCCTTTGAACAGTTTGCTGTGCATCAATTTAACTCAAATGTTTATGATGCCTTGTTGCAAACCACGTTGGCATGGTTGCGTGATGCAATTTTCAAAGCAGATTACAGCAATTATGACAGCTTAAAATCTAGCTTGTCGGCGATGCAGTTTGTAGATGTATCTGCGCAATTGCCCGAGCGTTTAACGCATACCGACTTGTTATCGCCAAGCCGTAGTTATGAGTTTGTTCAGGGTGATGGTACAGAGCCACCTGCAATGTCGGGTGAGTGGGGCGAAACCACACAGCTGGATAATAGCAATGAGATGATTCGTATCTCTGCCGATTTAGTCGAGAAGATGATTGACTTGTCAGGCGAGAACTCGATTAACCGTTCACGTATTGAAATGGAGCTTGGGCAACTAGGCGGTACGTTGAATGAGATGGAATTGGCGATTAAACGTCTTGCCGATCAGTTACGTCGAATGGAAGGCGAGCTGGAATCGCAAATTATTGCCAAGCACGGTTCTGAAAACTCACGTTATGCAGACTTTGACCCATTAGAGATGGATCAATATTCATCGTTGAATCAGTTGTCTAAATCTCTGGCGGAATCTGCATCGGACTTGGTGGACTTTAAGAGCACCTTGGCTGAAAAAATTCGTGATGCTGAAGGTTTGTTATTACAACAATCACGTATTCAGGCCGAAATTCAAGAAAGCTTGATGCGCACACGCCTTGTACCATTCTCACGTTTATTGCCACGTTTACAACGTATTGTGCGTCAGACTTCATCGACCTTAAACCGTCCGACAGAACTGGTGGTTTATAACACTGAAGGTGAATTAGACCGTACCATTCTAGAGCGTTTGGTGACACCGTTTGAACACATGCTGCGCAACGCGGTCGACCATGGGATTGAAGACCCTGCACAACGTGCTGCAGCCAATAAACCTGAAGTTGGTAAAATTGAACTGAACATTACCCGTCAAGGCACAGATGTTGTGGTGACTTTTGTGGATGATGGTAAGGGTATTGATGATGCCAAGATTAAAGAAAAAGCATTGAGCTTAGGTTTAATCAAAGCCGATCAGAATTTAGATAAAAACGAAATTCTGCAATACATTTTCCACCCAGGCTTTACAACAGCACAATCGGTTACACAAATTTCAGGTCGTGGTGTTGGTTTAGATGTGGTGCAAAGTGAAATTAAGGCACTTGGTGGTCACGTTTCTGTAGATTCAACTTTAGGTCAAGGCACAACCTTTAGTATTCGTGTACCAACGACAGTTGCTGTATCCGATGCCTTAATGGTTAAAGTTGGTGATCAACAATTTGCTGTACCGTTGGCGCAAATTGACCGTATTGTACGTATTGCACCAACCACTTTAGAATCTTACTTCAACAGCAATGAAGATTTCTTCCAAATTGACAACCAGAACTACAAGTTACGTTACTTATCTGAGTTCGTTGGCAATCAGCCATTACCGCGTTTAAGCCATGTGGGTCATTCACTACCTGTTCTGTTAATTAAAGGCAGCACAGGTCAAACCATTGCTTTACTAGTCGATCAGTTGATTGGTTCGCGTGGTCAAATTGTTGTGAAACCAATTGGACAACAGTTCTCAAGCATTGGTGCAATTGCTGGCGCAACTATTTTGGGTGATGGTCAAGTTTGTTTGATTTTGGATGGTCAGAACATTGCCCGTCAAATTCTTGCAACGCAACGTACTAAACAAGCCAGCGATCAACGTGATAGCCAACGTCGTGATACACGCCGCTTAATTATGATTGTGGATGACTCAGTCACCGTACGTAAAGTAACTTCACGTCTGCTTGAGCGTCAAGGTTATGACATCGTGACTGCCAAAGATGGTGTCGATGCCATGGAGCAGCTTGAAAACGTCAAACCTGACTTGATGTTACTGGATATTGAAATGCCACGTATGGATGGTTTTGAGGTGACTAACCTTGTACGCCACCACGACATGCATAGCAATCTGCCGATCATCATGATTACGTCACGTACAGGTGAAAAACACCGCGAACGAGCGTTTAGCTTGGGTGTGACGCACTACATGGGTAAACCGTTCCAAGAGGCAGAATTGCTTGCCAATATTGAACAATTATTAGCAGTTAGTCAGGGGTAAACGATGAGTCAGACGAATAGTCCAAATTTACTCGGGCAAATCAGTCAGCAAGAGCTGCAACATTTAATTACCGTATCTACCGGTTTTATTGATGCTTATATTGTTGAATGTCATGGTAAACAACCAATGCTGATACCTCAAAATATTGTGTTGTCAGCGCTGGATAACGCCACTCAAGTTAAAACTGTGGAATGGCACGAATCGCAATTGCCTGTTTATGCGGTCAATGACCCAGAGAAAAAAATGGGCGTGGCACTGGTTATTGAAGGCGATGAAATGGAGCAGCGTTTTGCTTTGATGTGCAATGAAATGCCTAAAACCCTGCGCTTGCGTATTTCTGAAGTGGTAGATGATGACCAGCAAACCACGACTGATCCTGCGGTATTCCAATATGTCCGTATGGGTGAGCAGGTCTTTCATGTGCCTAATTTGCAATACATTCAAGAAAATTTGACGATCTAAACGCAATTTTCTCCGTTGTAAAATAGAAAAGGAACTCAAATAGAGTTCCTTTTCTGCTTCATGCAACTAATCTTATTGGATTTAAGTTAACCCCAGTTACGGATAAGCCAAAGATTTAATCACATGAATTTTAGGCTTATTCTTTTGGCAAAGTTGATACGCACATAGTGAA
>NZ_KB849691.1:0-73199 GCF_000368785.1 Acinetobacter towneri DSM 14962 = CIP 107472
TTAACCGAATAGGGGAGCCGTAGAGAAATCGAGTCTTAATAGGGCGTATAGTTGCTGGGTATAGACCCGAAACCGGGTGATCTATCCATGAGCAGGTTGAAGGTTGGGTAACACTAACTGGAGGACCGAACCCACTGTCGTTGAAAAGCCAGGGGATGACTTGTGGATAGGGGTGAAAGGCTAATCAAACTCGGTGATAGCTGGTTCTCCCCGAAAGCTATTTAGGTAGCGCCTCGGACGAATACCATTGGGGGTAGAGCACTGTTTCGGCTAGGGGGTCATCCCGACTTACCAAACCGATGCAAACTCCGAATACCAATGAGTACTATCCGGGAGACAGACTGCGGGTGCTAACGTCCGTAGTCAAGAGGAAAACAATCCAGACCGCCAGCTAAGGCCCCAAAATCATAGTTAAGTGGGAAACGATGTGGGAAGGCATAGACAGCTAGGAGGTTGGCTTAGAAGCAGCCACCCTTTAAAGAAAGCGTAATAGCTCACTAGTCGAGTCGGCCTGCGCGGAAGATGTAACGGGGCTAAAACTATGTGCCGAAGCTGCGGATTTGACATTAGTCAAGTGGTAGGGGAGCGTTCTGTAAGCCGAAGAAGGTGGATTGAGAAGTCTGCTGGAGGTATCAGAAGTGCGAATGCTGACGTGAGTAACGACAAAACGGGTGAAAAACCCGTTCGCTGAAAGACCAAGGGTTCCAGTCCAACGTTAATCGGGGCTGGGTGAGTCGACCCCTAAGGCGAGGCCGAGAGGCGTAGTCGATGGGAAATTGGTTAATATTCCAATACTTCAGTGTAATGCGATGAGAGGACGGAGAAGGTTAAGTCAGCCTGGCGTTGGTAGTCCAGGTGAAAGGAAGTAGGCATGCATCTTAGGCAAATCCGGGGTGCTCTATGCTGAGATCTGATAGCAAGCTGTACTTGTACAGTGAAGTGGCTGATACCCTGCTTCCAGGAAAAGTCTCTAAGCTTCAGTTACACTGGAATCGTACCCGAAACCGACACAGGTGGTCAGGTCGAGTAGACCAAAGCGCTTGAGAGAACTCTGCTGAAGGAACTAGGCAAAATGGTACCGTAACTTCGGGAGAAGGTACGCTGTTGATGGTGATAGGACTCGCTCCTTGAGCTGTCGACAGCCTCAGAAACCAGGCCGCTGCAACTGTTTATTAAAAACATAGCACTCTGCAAACACGAAAGTGGACGTATAGGGTGTGATGCCTGCCCGGTGCTGGAAGGTTAATTGATGGGGTTAGCGTAAGCGAAGCTCTTGATCGAAGCCCCAGTAAACGGCGGCCGTAACTATAACGGTCCTAAGGTAGCGAAATTCCTTGTCGGGTAAGTTCCGACCTGCACGAATGGCATAATGATGGCGGCGCTGTCTCCAGCAGAGGCTCAGTGAAATCGAATTCGCCGTGAAGATGCGGTGTACCCGCGGCTAGACGGAAAGACCCCGTGAACCTTTACTGCAGCTTGACATTGAACTTTGACCTTACTTGTGTAGGATAGGTGGGAGGCTTTGAAGCTGGGACGCTAGTCCCATTGGAGCCATCCTTGAAATACCACCCTGGTAATGTTGAGGTTCTAACTCTGCCCCGTAATCCGGGGCGAGGACCATGTCTGGTGGGTAGTTTGACTGGGGCGGTCTCCTCCTAAAGAGTAACGGAGGAGTACGAAGGTGCGCTCAGCGTGGTCGGAAATCACGCGTAGAGTATAAAGGCAAAAGCGCGCTTAACTGCGAGACCCACAAGTCGAGCAGGTACGAAAGTAGGTCTTAGTGATCCGGTGGTTCTGTATGGAAGGGCCATCGCTCAACGGATAAAAGGTACTCTGGGGATAACAGGCTGATACCGCCCAAGAGTTCATATCGACGGCGGTGTTTGGCACCTCGATGTCGGCTCATCTCATCCTGGGGCTGAAGCAGGTCCCAAGGGTATGGCTGTTCGCCATTTAAAGAGGTACGCGAGCTGGGTTTAGAACGTCGTGAGACAGTTCGGTCCCTATCTACCGTGGGCGCTGGAAATTTGAGAGGATCTGCTCCTAGTACGAGAGGACCAGAGTGGACGAACCTCTGGTGTACCGGTTGTGACGCCAGTCGCATCGCCGGGTAGCTATGTTCGGAAGGGATAACCGCTGAAAGCATCTAAGCGGGAAGCCTACCTCAAGATAAGATTTCCCCGAGGCTTTATGCCTCCTAAAGAGCCGTTGAAGACTACGACGTTGATAGGTTGGATGTGGAAGCATAGCGATATGTGAAGCTGACCAATACTAATTGCTCGTGAGGCTTGACTATACAACACCCAAACAGTTGGGGTTGTATGCTCAATCGATTCAAATCCAATCAGTCAATTCAGACTGATCTTGATTTAGTTAACGCTAAACAATAAAATTCAGACCCAATAGCCAACCTGTTAATAACTCATTTGGAACAAAGTAAGGCATTACATGCAAAAGCAGAGTAACTAAGACCCGAACAAGTCCATAAACAGTTGTGCTGGCGACCATAGCAAGAGTGAACCACCTGATCCCTTCCCGAACTCAGAAGTGAAACCTCTTCGCGCTGATGGTAGTGTGGGGTTACCCATGTGAGAGTAAGTCATCGCCAGCTCATTATTCTAAACACCCTCAACTAGCGTTGAGGGTGTTTTTTTATGAGGGGAAGAAAATATTAAGAAGAATAATCACATTTTATTGTGTTTAAAATAACAATAAACCCATAATTAATAAAATGTTTTAGACTAATGTTGAATTTTTATTTTTTGTGTTTTGTGTGAAAGTTACACAATCTACTTGAATAGCAAAAGTGGACATGGATGACTGATAAAAATGAAAGTCTTCACTGTAAAAATTGCTATTCAAGCTTACTGAAACACAAACTCACAGGAGGTGAGGAATGGCACATCAAGCAATTAACGTGAATGATGTCATCGATCACGCAAAATTCAAACCATTTCATTTCAATGTCGTGGCATGGTGTCTACTGATCATTTTATTTGATGGCTATGACTTGGCAATTAATGGGGTCGTTTTACCCTTATTGATGGATGAGTGGGGCTTGAGTGCTGTTCAGGCGGGGATGCTCGCGAGTACTGCATTGGCAGGTATGATGTTTGGCGCGATGATTTTTGGTTCTTTGGCCGATAAAATTGGTCGTAAGAAAGTCATCATGATCTGTATCGTTCTGTTTAGTGGTTTAACCTTTGCAGGTGGCTTCGCCTCTAATCCAACTGAGTTTGCGATTTTACGTTTCTTGGCGGGTTTAGGCATTGGTGGTGTAATGCCAAACCTTGTGGCCTTAACTTCTGAATATGCACCTAAAACCATGCGTAGCACCTTAGTGACTACTATGTTTAGTGGTTATGCTGTAGGTGGTGTAATGGCAGCCTTACTTGGCTCATGGTTTACCCCAAGTTTTGGCTGGGAAATCATGTTCTTTATTGCAGGTATCCCATTGTTTTTATTGCCTGTGATTTGGAAATTCTTGCCAGAATCTTTAACCTTTATTGTCAAAGAAAATAAGCAAGATCAAGCCCGTCCAATCGTAGCGCGTTTAGCACCAGATTTAAAAATTACCGAAGACACCACTTTTGAATTGTATCAGGTTGGTGTGCCTGAAGCTGCTAACGTGGTGAGCTTGTTCAAACGCGGTCGTGCAGTGAATACTTTATTGTTTTGGTTGGCGTTCTTTACCTGTTTATTAACCATGTATGCACTCAGCAGCTGGTTGCCAAAACTGATGATGGCGGCAGGCTATTCGATGGATAATAGCTTAATGTTCATGATGGTGATGAACGTGGGTGCAGTCGTTGGTATTGTGGGCGGTGGTATTTTGGCAGACCGTTTCCACTTAAAACCTGTATTGATGTTCTTGGGAATCATGGGCGCATTGGTGATGAGCCTCATGGGCTTCCAATCTAATCAATTCTTGCTTTACATCTTAGTGTTCTTGGCAGGTGCAGCATCTATTGGTTCACAAATGCTGTTGTATAGCTATGTGGCACAATATTACCCACTTGCAGTACGCTCAACAGGTATTGGTTGGTCATCTGCAATTGGTCGTATGGGTGCCATTGTAGGTCCAATCTTAATTGGCGGCTTATTGGGTATGAATTTACCTGCACACTTCAACTTTATCGCAGTAGGTTTGCCAGTGTTGATCACTGCAATTGCGGTTGCCTTGATTATGAGTGAAGATGAAGCTGAGCAAATTAAAGCAGGCAAAGCAGTTGCTGCCAAAGCTTAAACTTGTAATGTGCTAAGTTCAAAAGTCCTCAACCTTGTTTGGGGACTTTTTGATTATGGGGCGTGTAAATAGAAAGTGATGATAGATAAAGTTATATACTCAAGACACAGATAAAAAGAAACCCCATCATCCTGACGGGGTTTCTTTGTATTTCGTGTTTAGGTATAACTCCTGTCGTACCTCACGATCCTGGTGCTCAAACCTATTATTGTTGTTTTCTGTTTGGGAAACATCCTGTCTCCTTATGCTTTAAAGAATACCGTAAGCTCAAAATACTGCCTAGCCTCATTTTGCTTCAGTACATGTAAGCAAAAACTGACAAAGTGATGGATGATACTGATGCTGATTTTGAGCAAACGATAAAATACCGAGCTTATTTTGTCCATAAACAGGCGTATACTGATTGCGTGATTGGAGTAAATATGTCTGATTTAGCTGCAGCATCTCATGTTCAGTATGGTACTAAGCCGTTTAAAGCCATTCTTTTTTCGTTGTTTCTAGCGGGTTTCGCTTCTTTTTCGACCTTGTACTGTGTGCAACCGATGATGCCAATTTTGGCCGATTTTTTTACGGTTACACCAACCCAAAGTAGTTTCCCGCTGTCATTTTCTACTGTGGCTTTGGCGATAGGTTTGCTTTTCACAGGTTTTATTTCAGATCGTTTTGGGCGTAAACCTATTATGGTTTTGGCTTTATTTTTAGCTGCCATTTTATTAATTCTGAGTGCCTTACTTCCAATCTGGTCATTCTTTTTAACCACACGAATTTTTATTGGCATTGCTGTGAGTGGTGTAGCTGCGGTCGCCATGACCTATATTGGTGAAGAAATTCGACAGCAAGATATTGGTTTTGCTATGGGGCTGTATATTTCGGGTACGGCCATTGGTGGCATGGGTGGACGTTTAATTGCTGGGGTCTTGGTCGATTTTATTTCTTGGCAAGCGGCAACCTTAATTATTGGTAGTTTGAACTTACTGATTGCAATCACCTTTTATATGTTACTGCCCGCATCGAAAAATTTTACAGCGTATCCGATTCGCTTCTCGCGGTTTAGAGATGCTTTTGTTGCCAATTTGGCAGACCGTAAATTAAGAATCCTGTTTTTACAGGGCTTTTTGCTGATGGGCTGTTTCGTTAGTATTTTCAATTACATTAGCTATTATTTATTGGCTAAACCATTTGAGCTTTCTCAAGTTTGGATTGGGGTAATTTCAATTGCCTATTTGGCGGGTATTTACAGTTCACCACGCGCAGCAAGCTGGGGCAATCGTATTGGACGTGAACGTGTGTTGCCTATGGTGATTGTCCTAATGTTGATCGCATTATGGTTGATGTCGATTGCATATTTAGCCGTCGTATTGGCTGCATTGGTGCTATTTACCTTTGCTTTTTTTGCCGCACATTCTACTGCCAGTAGTTGGGTGTCGATTCAAGCACTGCAGTATCGTGCAGTGGGATCATCATTATATTTATTTAGTTACTACATGGGTTCGAGTTTGCTCGGTAGTGGTAGCGGTCTGATTTGGGAACAATGGGGCTGGTCAGGTCTGACATGGGTGATGACTGCGGTCTTGGGTGTGGCGCTTTATGGCGCGTGGCGCTTAAAGCTCAAACCAGTGGAGATACGATAAGCGTTCAGGATTATTGCTTTCAGCGGATCCGTTTATGCTTTTCTTATTAAGATACAAAAGTATTTAAGGCATAAAAATAGCTTAGGGTCTGATGCCATTTCATAAATGGCTTGCGCTGTCGGCTAAAACTGAGCAGATCAGGCATGAAACGCAGGGAATAGTGGGTCTATTTCCAAGTTTCATAACGCAATCTGAGAAAGTTTTAGCCACAGCCTTTCAGGACAAGCATATTTTTTGCTGCTATTGCGTTATGAGTCAGTCATTTAGAATGACTAAATTTCCTGCCTCATGCCTTATATCAGCTAAAAAATATGCGTTGTCGCAAACATAGATGAAGTGTCAACAGACCCTATTGATTTTGTGTGTTTTTTAATCAAGCAAGATGAATGGAATTCATGCTAAAATAGTCGGCTTTCATCTTTGATCGACTTTTGATCTTCCACTTCCCAGCCGAGAATTGCAAGCCATGTCTACTGCTTATACTGCTCAGACCGCACCCAAAGCGTTGTTTGATTACGACAAATATTGGGCGTCATGTTTTGAGCCTGCGCCATTTTTGCCGATGTCACGCGAAGAAATGGATCAGCTCGGTTGGGATGCCTGCGATTTTATTTTGGTTTGTGGTGATGCTTATATTGATCATCCCTCTTTTGTATCGGGCGTGATTGGTCGTGTGCTTGAGGCGCAGGGCTTTCGTGTCGGGATCATCGCCCAACCAGACTGGACCAATGTGGAATCTTTTCGGGTACTAGGGAAGCCGACCATTGCTTGGGGTGTTACCGCGGGCAATATGGACTCGATGATCAACCGCTATACCGCAGACCGTAAAATCCGTTCTGATGATGCTTATTCGCCAGACAATCAGCCGAATAAACGTCCTGACCGTGCAGCTACGGTGTACTGTCAGCGTTGTCGTGAAGCCTTTCCAGATGTGCCTGTTTTACTTGGCGGGATTGAAGGCTCGTTGCGTCGTATTGCACATTATGATTATTGGTCGGATAAAGTTCGTCGCTCGATTTTAATGGATTCTAAAGCCGACTTATTGATGTACGGCAATGGCGAGCGTTCGATTATTGAAGTGATGCACCGTTTGGCCAAAGGTGAAAAAATCCACGAAATTACAGATGTACGTGGTACAGCATTTATTATCAATAAACATAACCGTGCGTCTAAATCCAAATTTGTTGAAATTGCATCTAATGATGTAGATAGCGTGGGCCGTGTCGATCCAATCATCAACCCTTATGTGATGACCGAAGATTTAGACGGTTGTGAGATTGAAAAAGATAAGGGCAACAACCTCGCGCAATATCAAAATTTCCAGAAAGATGTAGTCAGCAATCCAATTGTTCGTGAAGGTGATCAGCTAGATGCAGATACCCAGATTGTGCAATTGCAGCCTGCTTCAAAAGCAATTAAACACAAATTACCCCCACGTGAATTGGCAGTGATTCGTTTACCCTCTTTTGAAGAGGTGGTGAATGATCCTGTGCTGTATGCGCATGCTAACCGTATTTTGCATTTAGAAACTAACCCGGGCAATGCGCGTGCTTTGGTGCAAAAGCATGGTGAACGTGATGTGTGGTTGAATGCACCGCCTATTCCGTTGACTACGGAAGAAATGGACTATGTATTCGATTTACCGTATGCACGTTTGCCGCATCCATCTTATGGCAATGCACGTTTCCCTGCTTTTGATATGATCAAGTTTTCGGTCAATATCATGCGTGGTTGTTTTGGTGGCTGTACTTTCTGTTCGATTACCGAACACGAAGGACGAATTATCCAAAACCGTTCTGAAGAATCCATTTTGCGTGAAGTTGAAAAAATTCGAGATACTGCGCCTGGCTTTACGGGCATTATTTCAGACTTGGGTGGCCCGACTGCAAATATGTACCGTTTGCATTGTAAAGACCCTGAAATTGAAAAGAATTGTCGTAAACCCTCTTGTGTATTCCCGGGCGTATGTCAAAACTTACATACCGATCATGCACCTTTAACTCAGTTGTATCGTAAAGCACGGGAACTAAAAGGCATTAAAAAAATTCTGATTGGTTCAGGTTTGCGGTATGACTTGGCGGTGTTGAACCCTGAATATGTACGTGAATTGGTGACGCATCATGTGGGCGGTTATTTAAAAATTGCACCAGAGCATACCGAAAAAGGTCCATTATCTAAGATGATGAAACCGGGTATTGGTACGTATGACCGCTTTAAACAAATGTTTGATCGTTTCAGTAAAGAGGCGGGCAAAGAGCAATATTTAATTCCGTACTTTATTGCCGCGCATCCGGGAACGACCGATTACGACATGATGAATTTGGCGTTGTGGCTGAAAAAGAATGGTTTCCGTGCCGATCAGGTGCAGACCTTCTATCCATCGCCAATGGCAACCGCTTCGACCATGTATTACACGGGTAAAAACCCACTGGCCAAAGTGGCGCGTTATACCGAAAATGTGGATATTGTCAAAGGCGAAAAACGTCGTCGTTTGCATAAAGCTTTCTTACGTTACCATGATCCAAACAACTGGCCGTTGTTGCGTGAAGCCTTAAAAGAAATGGGACGTGCAGATTTAATCGGAAACTCTAAACAGCACCTGATTCCAACCTATCAGCCGCAAGGCACAGATGGACAGTATCAAACGGCACGTAAGAAAAACTCGACTGTCGCGGGTGATTCACAAAAACGTACGGGGCAAAGTGGTAATCGTGCTCAGAACAGTAATCGTCCGAAGAAAGGGCAAATATTGACTCAGCACACAGGTTTGCCGCCACGTGAAACAGGTGAAAAACGTCCATTTTCACACAAAAAATCTAAGCCAAAATCGAAAGCTTAGTACTTGAAGTTAAGATCCATCAAAAGGCGCTGCAGCGCCTTTTTTGTTTGCTTTTCATTTCATCGGAATTGTCCGACAATCGAATCTGTTAAGCATTGCTTTGTTATTTTTTTGCATGCTATACAGTATTCGTATCTAATGATAAAAACACGCTTAGATGCTACAGCACTTAGACAAAAGGCGGGCTTGTGAAACAAAATTTCTGTTTCTATGATGGTTTTGTCAATGTTTCATGTAGTTTCTTAAATGGAACGTTTAAATATAAAAGCGTGTTATATACTGATTTGATGAAAAAATCGGCATGAAGCCGAAACAACTATAAAAAATGATTTTAAGGATTGAATGATGACCATTTATATTTTGATTGGGGTTTTGATACTGATTTTCTTTCTCTTGATGGCGGTTAAGGGCTTGGAAAATAGAGAAAAACCTCAGGACAGTGCACTAAAGCAACGTGCAATTTTTAACTTAAATGAACAGCTGACGTATACACGTTTGCAGGAAATTTTACCTCAACATATCATCTTGGCGCATGTGTCTTTTGATGCCTTGCTGACCACGAAATTTTCACGTACTCGACATAAATACCGCAATATGATGGCCGATTTTGTGGTGTTGGATGCCAATCATCAAGTTGTTGCAATTGTGGCTTTAGATGATTTGTTGATGTTGAAACGTAGCCGCAATGCACAATACCAAGATGAATTGCTGCGTTTGGCGGGTTATAAAGTGCTGCGTTATGAAGATGTGCCTGAATATCACGAATTACGCGAAGCTTTTGGGCAGTCATCGTCATCTTATGCAGATTTAGATGATTTGGATACTGCCTTAAAGAAGTATGATTTTTTAGCGCATTCTGTACGCCATAAAGTGAAGGTATTAGGCTAAACGCTTGCCGCTAAAGTCACTAGATAGACAATATGAATCAGCATGTCGCCATGACATGCTGATTTTTTTAATTGGCTGTGACTCTTGATTTAATCGTGTCTATTTTACGTTGGGTTGCTATTCAGGTTTGACTGCAACCACAGTCATCTCAACCAAAACGTCAGGATGGTATAACTTGGCTTCTACGCAGGTACGCGGTAAAGCTTGTATATCTGCCACCCAAGCATCCCAAACTTGATTCATTGCGGCATAATCGCGCTCAATGTTTTTTAGAAAAATCATCACCGACATGATGTGGCTTTTATCTGTACCCGCATCTGCCAATAAACGATCAATCAGGGCAAGTGTTTGTTGGGTTTGCCCCTCAATATCTTGTTGTGTGTCTTCTGCCAGTTGCCCTGCCAAATGGACTAAATTTCCCGAAATTGCAATTTCAGAATAACGTTTTTGGATATGTAGACGTTGAACAGCCATTGGGTGTGATCCTCGCGCCAAGCGATTGGGTATAAAAAGCGTGAGGTATTATAGAGGCAGGCAAGCACGTGGAAAATATGCAGGCAGCAGTCTGCTTAAAATAAAAAGTAGTTGAATGGAAAATACGAGGAAAAGAGAGATGCGGTATTAAAGCGGCGAAGTGCCAAGCGCAGAGTTGTCCTGTAATCTTCGGATTTGATCGTCACGCCAATCACAGGACAAGTATGCCAAAAGTAATGGTGATTTTTGACATCTCAGCGTATGTACGGATAAATACATCGCGCGCATAGATTACTCTAAAAAGCACAACTGTGAAGGGTAAATTGTCTTATTTTTATTCTTTTGGCTGAAATTTATACAAAAGTTGGCTTTAGTATTCATCGGCAAGTATTGGCTAGGTATGTTTTATGTAGAGCGGGAAGTTTACCGCTTTAAAATCCGTGATATTTATGAGTTGTGATATTTACAGCAAAGATAGTTGTGCTTGCTCATCGGCAGGGCTGAGTTGATACAGACCGACCCCAATTAAACGGAATTGATCCTGTGCGGGAATATGCATTTCGTGAAGCAAAAGCTGCAGGACTTTTTCAAGATCATTTTTAGTTTCAAGAGGCTGTTTAAAACTTTTGCTATGTTGTAAGACCTGAAAATTTTTGAGTTTCAATTTGGCCGATACGCCACGTGCAACATATTGTTTTTTCACTAAACTATGCCAAACCTGATCAATCAAGCTAGACCAGTAAGCTGCACATTCGGCTAAGTTTAAGTCATCATCAAAGGTGATTTCTTTGGAAATTTGCTGGCGCTCACGTTCTGCCTGCACAGGACGTTCATCAATCCCTTGGGCAAATAAAAACAGGCGTTTTCCATATTTGCCAAAATGATGAATCAACAGGTTTTCTTCAATGTGTTGCAAATCGCCTAAGGTATTTAAATTCAAGCTTTTTAATTTTTCCTGCGTGACTTTACCTACGCCTGGAATTTTCTTTAAGGGTAAGTCCTGAATAAACTGCTGCACTTGACTGGGTTTAATCACGCAAATGCCATTGGGTTTATGCCAGTCCGAAGCAATTTTGGCTAAAAATTTATTCGGTGCGACACCTGCCGAGGCCGTTAAACCTGTACTTTGAAAAATATCTGCCCGAATCCGCATTGCGACTTCAGTTGCGCTTGGAATACCTTGTAAATTTTCGGTGACATCTAAATAAGCTTCATCTAAAGACAAGGGTTCAATAAGTGGTGTATAACGCTGAAAAATCTGATGAATTTGTGTGGAAACCTCACGATAGAGTGCAAAATTGGGTTCGAGTACCACCACCTGCGGGCAGCGTTTGCGGGCTTGTGCCATCGACATGGCAGAACGTAAACCAAACTCACGCGCAGGGTAAGATGCCGCAGCAATCACAGCTCGAGGATGATGCGAAGCAATCACCACAGGTAAATGCTGCAATTCAGGACGACTGCGCAGCTCAACAGAGGCATAAAAGGCATCCATATCAATATGAATGATTTTCCGCATGGCACAAACTAGATGAAGCGTTTAGATTTCAACAGTATCGCATGTTTAGGAAGTCGGTTGTAGCATCGGAGCAAGCGGATAAGGCGTGTTGCTATTCAGCAAAATCACCTGTGTCGATTGCTGTTCTGCATAGTCGATCAAACGCTGTAAACTCCGTGGGCTATGGTCGGCAATGCGGGGCAAAAACTCTAAAGGGCGCGCTAAAGGCTGGAAAAAATTATCCCAATGAATTGGAATCACGACACGAGGGCGCAACGTTCCCACAGTTTCATCTAAATAATGCTGTTGAAAAGCAACCGATTGTTTAGAGAGCTGTGCAATCCCTAAAAATAAAGTATCTACCTGCAAGTGTTGTAATTGTTTAGAAATCGCGCCTGTACTGGCTTTGACTAAAATGTTCTGTTCAGGATGCTGAATGTAATAATCAAAACTGCCGCCTTCTTTAAATTCATAAAAACGGGCAGGTAAGGACAATGGTTGTTGAATTTGTTCACCTAAATCATTATTCACAGCGGTGGCAGGGGTATGCTGTGATGGAATAGCCGTAATCTTAAACTTTCCAATCTGTATTGGTTGGGCAGGATTGACAAGGCTTAATCGAGATTCAGGAATGGCAGCACCACGGGCAATGTTCAAACTACTTTCTGAACCGATGATTTGACTGTGTTTGAGTTGCTGCGCCAAAAATGGCAAATCTAGCGTGTGATCATAATGCGAATGGGTGATCAAAATCGCACGTGTGCGTTGTAATTGATGCTGTTGAATCAACTTGTGCAATAAGGCTGGTTGGCTGTCTAACTTGTTCCACATGACTTGTGCAAGAGAGGGGCGACTAAAAAATCCATCAATCAGAATTTGGTTTTCACCATCATCAAACAATAGGGTAGATACGCCAAAATAATGTACTTTTAAGTTGGCATTTGCGGTTTTTGTTGAATATTGCCATGCGGAAAATTGTTCTAGTTTGCCTGCGGGTTGTAATAGGTAAAGCAGTGCGAATCCTGCACAAATGCTGAGCGTAAGCGCAGCCCAAAGCAGCCCTTTCATAATTTTCATGACGGTACTTTTTTATTGTGATGCAGCTATCTTGTTATTTTTTCTGGTTCGGTTCAAGTCTTGTGGGTTGAATTGCGTTGTCTGTTAAAAAATGCTGCCATTGTTTGGTATTGCCATAAAAAACATTTAGGTCGACTGGGGTGTGAATACCTTTTATTTGACCCTGATTGGTATGTTGCCAAAACAACCATTTTGGCTGACCTGCCAGTTGTGGTTTACCCTGATATTCTCTGACCCATAGAGGGGTTTGCTTGAAACTTTCAGTCAATACCATATTGTAAAAGGCTTTGGATACATAAAAAATCGGTTGTTTTTCATAATGTTGATATAGCGCATCATGCATGATTTGAATTTCGCGCAGTAACTGTTCTTTGCTATAGGTATTAATGCAGTTGCTGTCATACTCCAAGTCAATCACGGGGGGCAAACTGTCGGTTTTTTTGGGAACAGTTGCAATAAAGTTTTCTGCCTGAATTGTGCCATCACGGCATAAGCGATAAAAATGATAGGCTCCGACCAAAAAACCATGTTCACGGGCTTTGAGCCAGTTATCCTGAAATTTACGGTCTTTAAAATCGCCTCCTTCGGTGGCTTTTAAATAGACAAAGGCATATTTTTGTGGGGAAATTTTATGCCACTGAACATCGCCTTGATGATGTGACACGTCAAATCCTTGAATCGGATATTCTTCGGTTGCCGCAGGTTGTTGGCGCAACACACCCAAATACAATAAAACCGCCAAAACAGCACTGCCAAGCATCGCAATGGTCATACGATAGTGCGGTGTAAAAGCTGAGTTTTTAGCTTGATTGGACGGTTTGCGCATGTTGAAAAAGCTTCGCGGAGCAAAGTCATATCATAACGTGCAGTGCGGTGTAGCACCATGCGCTTTCGGTAATGGCGTTTTAAACAGCCGTGTGTTTGGGGATATTCCAAAACACTAAAAATGCCAAAATATTTAATACACCCAAACAAATTAAAGTGGCATGAAAGGCACTGACTAACTGTCCTGCGCCGTAATAGGCACTAAACATATTCACCAAAGTACCTGCCAATGCCACGCCAATACTCATCGACAGCATCATAATCATGGATAAAAAACTATTGCCGCTGCTGGCATCTTGTTGAGGTAAATCTTTGAGTGTAAAGGTATTCATACCCACAAACTGCAATGAATTAAGCACCCCAAATATAAAAAAATGCAAGGCACGTAACCAAGTCGCAGTTTCAGCAGTGGTCAGCGCAAAACTAGCAATACACGCCCCGACCAATAACGTATTGGTCAGTAAAAACTGCCGATAGCCAAAACGTTGAATTAAAGGCCGAATAATTGGTTTAGATACCAAAGAACCGAGCACAGTCGGAATCATCATCAAACCTGTGATAAATGGTTCAAAACCAAAAGCCACCTGTAGCATGATTGGCATGATAAAAGGCATGGCATTGCCCCCGAAGCGGGCAAAAAAGTTACCTAAAATACCAATGGCATATAAGCGATTTTTAAATAAATCGCTGCGAAATAAGGCATTTTGATGAGTATGGGCATGGCGGGCATAGCATGCTGCGGCAATACCGCCAGCCAAGATTAACGCTAAATTCCAAAGCAGATTATGTTGTGGGTTGGCAAAATTTTCGATGCCTAAAGATAAGCCCGCCATCGCCACAACTAATAGGATAAACCCGAGAAAATCAAAGTTTTTAACTTCAGTTTCAGTCACATTTGGCATGGCTTTGATACAAATCCAACAGCCCAAGATGCCCATAGGAATATTGATCAGGAAAATCCAGTGCCACGTGGCGACTTCGACCAACCAGCCACCCAGCGTTGGGCCAATTAAGGGGCCAATCAACCCTGCCAGACTCATCAGGCTCATGGCAGATAAAAACTGGGTGCGTGGAATAATTTTTAACATCGCCAAGCGCCCGACAGGCAAGAGCAATGCGCCACCAATACCTTGAATCACCCGATAAAACAGTAATTCATTCAGACTCGCTGCTGCAGCACAACCCAAAGAGGCAAGGGTAAAAATGATAATCGCTGCAAAATAGGTATTGCGTACCCCAAAACGATCTGCCAGCCATCCACTTAATGGAATACACGCTGCCACCGAGAGCACATACGCCACCACAACACTGTGCATCCGCAGCGGGTCTTCCTGCAGGCTATTCGCCATTGCAGGGATTGCTGTATTCACAATGGTGGTGTCGAGCGCCTGCATAAAAAAGCCAATTGAAACCAGAAATACCAAAAGACGGTATTCAGGATGCAGGGCTTGATGGGTCGGTGTTTGGTTCATAACTCGGCAAAATGGACATTTGGTCTAGTTTAAACCATTTTGCAATCTAGCGGACTGCATCTGCAAAAGTATGAAAAGTGTTTGAAAATTCAAGTAAATGCCATGAAATTGTCATCTATTTGTCACCGATTATTCACTTTGAGTTTGTAAGTTGGGTGCATTTAGAAAAATGATGAGTAATTTATGAAAACGAAAATTTCTGCATTAATGTTGGCTTTATTGTCTGTGGGGATGGTGGGCTGTAATGATAATAATGATCCTATTCCTGTAAAAGAAGAAGTTGTTGAAGCAACACCTACAACAATTAGTTTGGAGCGTTTAGGGGAATACGATGCACAAATTTTTGGTGCGAGTGCTGCGGAAATTCCTGCTTATGATGCTGAAAGCAAACGTTTATTTGTAGTCAATGCGAAAAATGGCGTGGTCGATGTACTGGATTTAAGCAACCCAAGTGCACCTGTTAAGCTGAACAGCTTGGATGCCAAGACTCATTTAGCGAATTCTGAAGTCAATAGTGTCGCGGTACATCAAGGTATTGTCGCTTTAGCTGTTCAGGCAACACCTAAAACTGATAAAGGCATCGTGGCATTTTTTAAAGCCAAAGACCTGAGCTTTATCAGCAAAGTTGAAGTCGGTGCATTGCCTGATATGTTGACTTTTACCCCAGATGGTAAAAAAGTTTTGGTTGCCAATTAAGGTGAGCCAAATGAAGGCTATGCGATTGATCCAGAAGGTTCGATCAGTATTATTAATCTGACTGATATTAACAAGCCTACTGTAAAAACTGCAGATTTTCAGGCATGGAATACACGTAAGCAGGAATTGCTTGATGCGGGCGTGCGTATTTTTGGGCCAAATGCGACTGTCGCACAAGATTTAGAGCCTGAATATATTGCGGTGAGTGACGATGGTAAAACTGCTTGGGCAAGTCTACAAGAAAACAATGCTATTGCTGTGATTGATTTGATTCAAGACCAAGTGGTCGATATTTTCCCATTGGGTTATAAAAACTTTGGCTTAGCTGCAAATGCTTTAGATGCAGGTGATCGTGATTGTGTTGTTGGTAAGCAAGACTATAACGGTAAAACGATTACAGCCTGTGCTAAAAATGAGGGGATGATTAATATTCAAGCTTGGCCAGGCTTATATGGCATGTATATGCCAGATGCAATTGCGCAATATCAAGCCAATGGACAAAGCTACTTGGTCACTGCCAATGAAGGTGATGCGCGTGAATGGTTGGTTGATGAAGACTTATATTTTGGTACGGATGAAATAACTCAGGGTTATGCAGAAGAAATTCGTGTTAAACACTTATTCAATAATAAAGGCTTCAGTACCATGGGCGATTATGCAGCGCATTTACGTCTATTAAAGTCAGGGGTTAAAGGCGCAAAGCTTGATTCAAACGTATTTAAAGCATGTACCACTACAGATGCCAATGAAGTTTGTGCAGATAATTTAATTAAAGATTCACAATTGGGTCGTTTGACGATTACTTGGACGCAAGGTTACAAGAAAGATACAAATGGTGAGCCTGTGCTAGACAGCGATGGTTTCATGACCTATGACAAACTATATGCTTATGGTGGCCGCTCGTTCAGTATTGTAGATCCTAAAACCAAAAAAATTGTTTGGGACTCAAAAAATGACTTTGAACGTAAAGCTGCTGAATTATTTCCAGAATACTTTAATACCAATCATGAAAAATTAAGTATAGATGATCGTAGTGACAATAAAGGCCCTGAGCCTGAAGGCATTGCTTTAGGTAAAATTGGTCAAAAAACTTTTGCCTTTATTGGGTTGGAGCGTATGGGTGGCATTATGGTGTATGACATTACCCAGCCGACACAAGCATCTTTTGTTGAGTATTTTAATGATCGTAAGTTTGGTGAAACCCGTACATCTTTCGATGCAGAAGGTAATGAGGTTACCGTTGAAAATTCAAATCTCGGCCCCGAAGGTTTGATCTTTATTGCAGCCAAAGACTCGCCTAACGGCAAGCCACTGTTGGTTGTAGGTAATGAAGTCAGCGGAACTACTGCTGTGTACCAAATCAAACTCAACTAACAGCATTGCAAAATTAGAAATCTATTAAAGCGAGTCACCGACTCGCTTTCACTTTTATTGCTATTTCATGCACCTAAAGAAGTTCAACCTACAAAATGACGTGGAGAATCCAAATTCTTTAAGGCATTAATAATTTTGTGGGAGTGGTTACACACGATCAGTTTAGCGCGGTGCTGTGGTGGTAAAAAACCTTCGTGTACCGCATGATCTAATTGCTGAATCAGAGCATCATAAAAGCCATTCACATTATATAAAATCATCGGTTTTTGGTGCTGATTCAATTGCCCCCAAGTGGCAATTTCCAAAATTTCTTCAAAAGTACCCAAGCCACCTGGCAACGCCACAAAGGCACTGGCAAGATCTGCCATCATCGCCTTACGCTCATGCATGCTTTTGACTACGTGTAACTCGGTTAAATTACTGTGGGCAATTTCATAATCCAGCATAAATTCAGGAATTACTCCCACCGCTTGCCCACCATGTTGCACAACGGTGTCGGCAACCAAACCCATTAATCCAATACTCGCACCGCCGTAGACCATACCAAAGCCTTGCTCGGCCAGTTTTCTTGCCAGTTGTACTGCTTTTTCCTGATAAATCGGGTTATTGCCAGAGCGCGAACCACAGTACAGTGCCACCAAAGGTTGAGAGGTTTGAGGAGATGGATTATTGATATATTGGGTCATTCTTAATTCGCTATTCATTTATTTTCTTCACCATAGCATGTTCTTTTTGTTGGCTCTAGCTTAGTGCTCAAATATGACAAACCCGTCAGTATGCAGTGTTCAATTTGCAAAGATTTGTGAAAGTGCTGCATTGACGTGGATGATGTCGCAAAAAGGGGATGAATCTGAGCGCAAACTTTCCTATACTCAAAGCTTGTCTGACAACTATAGAATCGTCATGGACAGTGGCAGTAGTCGCACCGAACGAATATTTTTAAATTACATGCTGTGCCAACTAGAGCAAGCAAACTTATCTTTTCAGTGTCATTGCCGTATGGCACTTATGACCCATGATATTCAGGAGAAGAGCACATGATCTTTGAATGGATGTCTGACCCCGCAGCGTGGGTTGGGTTATTGACCCTGATCGTACTCGAAATTGTATTAGGCATTGATAACTTGGTGTTTATTGCCATTTTGGCAGAAAAGTTACCGCCAGAACAACGCAATACGGCACGGGTGGTGGGCTTGCTTCTCGCCTTGGGGATGCGCCTGATTTTACTCGCCTCTATCGCGTGGGTCGTCACTCTGACCCAACCTCTGTTCCATATTTTTGAACATCCTTTCTCTGGACGTGACCTGATCTTACTGTTCGGTGGTGTGTTCCTATTGTTTAAAGGCACCATGGAACTGCGCGAACGCATTGAAGGCAAACCTGCACTAAAAGAAGAAAACCCTGTGCATGCGACTTTCTGGATGGTGATTGTGCAGATTGTAGTGCTAGATGCAGTGTTCTCACTCGACAGCGTGATTACTGCTGTGGGCATGGTGCAGCATTTATCGGTCATGATGATTGCGGTGATCATTGCGATAGGCATTATGTTGTGGGCCTCTAAAGCGCTCATGGACTTTGTCAATAAGCATCCTACCGTGGTGATTCTATGCCTGTGCTTCCTGATGATGATTGGTTTCTCATTGGTGGTGGAAGGCTTTGGCTATCACATTCCAAAAGGCTATTTATATGCCGCCATCGGCTTCTCGGTGATGATTGAATTCCTGAACCAAACCATCCGCAGAAATCAGGAAAAAACCGTGACCACCACCGATTTACGCTACCGTACTGCTTCGGCTGTGATGCGGATGTTAGGTGGCAAAAGTCAAAATACGACAGAAAGCAGTCATATCAACGAAGATGTTTTGGCTACCCGCGCCTTTGCTGATGAAGTCTTTGATGCTGAAAATGGCGTCTATCACAGCGTGATGGTACAAGGAGTGTTGGGCTTATCTGAGCGTCCTGTAAAGTCGGTGATGACGCCACGCCCTGAATTGGAATGGATTGATTTAGACGAAGATGATGCTTCAATTCGCAGCCAATTATTAAGTATGACCCATTCACGAGTGATTGTGGCACGTGGTGAACTGGACAATATTTCAGGCATTGTCTTAACCCATAAAGTTATGAATCAATACATTGAAACAGGTGTACTGGACTTTGAAACACATTTGCGTGAACCCGTAATTGTGCATGAAAATGCCCAAGTTTTGATGGTGATGGAGCAATTGCGTCAAGCACCGCTGCAAATGGCGATTGTGCTGAATGAATACGGCTCGATTGAAGGCGTTGCCACACCTATTGATATTCTGGAAGCAATTGCAGGTGAATTCCCAGATGAAGATGCACTCGAAGCCAGTGCTGAAAGTTTGGAAGATGGCACATTATTGCTAGATGGTTCCATTGATATTCGCCACGTATCTTTATTATTAGGTCGTGATTTGGTGGATGAAAGCGAGCAATATTCAACTTTATCAGGCTATATTTTATTCCATTTGGGACGTTTGCCTGAAAATGGTGAGAAATTGCTTTCCGATGGTTATGTTTTTGAAATTGTGACCATGGATGGACATAAAATTGAAAAAGTGCATTTGATTCAGCAGGAATCTTCAAGCGCATCATAAACTGAACGCCAAACTGCATTTCAGTCTTGTGCTTCCGCTAAAATAGCCTGCATTGTCAGGCTGTTTTGGGGCTGTTGCCATTGCAAATATAGACGAAGTGTCAACAGACCCTATTATTGATTTAAATTTCTGGAATTTTCTATGCATCACTTGGCATGTCCGTGCGGGCAAGGCGATTATCAATACTGCTGCCAACCTTTACATGTGGGGCAGGCACATGCAGAAACCGCGAGCCAACTCATGCGTTCACGCTATAGCGCTTTTGCCTTGCAACAAATTGATTATATTGTGCAAACTACTGCGCTAGGACAACAGGCAAGTTTGGATGTTGACGCAATTGCAGATTGGAGCAAGTCGAATCAATGGTTAAAGCTCGAAGTGCTGAATAGCAATGAAAAGCTAGATAAAAGCCATGCCCAAGTTGAATTTAAAGCCCATTACCACGATGCCAAGCAGACGCAAATTCACCATGAAATTTCCCATTTTGTGCAACATCAGGCCCGTTGGTATTTTCTAGATCCGACCACAGGGCAACAGCCGACTATGAAACAGCCGTGTATTTGTGGTTCGGGTAAAAAATTTAAGCAATGTTGTGCGCAATTTTTATAACTTTATCTTGGTTTTTCGCTTATTATAACGCGCATCTATTGGCCTAGTGAAAGAAGGGCAAGTCCATGTTGTTGTTGGTCATTTACTTAATCGCGATTACCGCAGAAGCGATGACAGGCGCATTGTCTGCAGGGCGTCGTAGCATGGATTGGTTTGGTGTCACCTTAATTGCCTGTGTCACCGCATTGGGTGGTGGTTCGGTGCGAGATGTGTTATTAGGGCATTATCCACTGACTTGGGTCAAACATCCTGAATATTTGGTGCTGACCTGTATTGCAGCTTTTATCACCATTTTAATTGCCAAATGGATGCGTCATTTACGTTCCATTTTCTTGGTGCTCGATGCTTTAGGCTTAATTGGCTTCACTATTATTGGTTGTCAAATTGCTTTGGAAATGGGGCATGGCTTTGTGGTGTCTGCCGTTGCAGGCGTCTTAACAGGTGTGTCAGGTGGGATTCTGCGTGATATTCTGTGTAACGATGTGCCTTTAGTGTTCCGCCGTGAGCTATATGCCAGTATTTCTTTTGTGTCCGTGATTTGCTATTGGTTGTGTATCGAAATCGGTTTGTCGCTTGAATTGACCGTGATCTCAACACTTGTTTTTGGTTTTACTTTGCGTTTGATTGCGATTTATTTTGGCTTAGAAATGCCTAAATTTATTTATCAGGACGATGATGAACATTCAGCATCCTCTAAAGATGAAACCTAATTGGTTATAAGAATTGTATTGAATATCTAAATAGAAGCGAACCGATCACCAGATCGGTTTTTTAATGCTATCCACATCCTGTCAATTCATAGTATAAAAATACAACAGCAGTTGTGTTTTAGCCCATATCCTTTTAGCCAACTTAAAGAGTGTGTTATGGATTTAGTTTCGCGTGTGCAACGTCTACCCATTGGAAAATTCCACTATAGCCTACTGGTGGTGATTGGTCTGGGCTGGATGTTTGATGCCATGGATACAGGACTGATCTCCTTTATTTTGGCAAAAATGGCAGAAGACTGGAGCATGACCCCTGCCGAAAAAGGCATGGTGGTGTCAATTGGCTTTGTCGGAATGGCCATTGGGGCAGTCTTTTCAGGTGGTCTGGCCGATAAAATTGGACGTAAAACTGTATTTGCCACCACCTTGGTGATTTACAGTCTAGCTACTGCCGCTTGTGCCTTTGCACCGAATTTAACTTGGTTACTGGTCTTTCGCTTTATTGTCGGTTTAGGTTTGGGCGGGCAGCTTCCCGTAGCGGTGACGTTGGTCAGTGAATACATTCCTGCGCATGTGCGTGGGCGCTTTATTGTATTGCTGGAAAGTTTTTGGGGCTTGGGGTGGTTATGTGCGGCATTGGTTTCTTATTTTGTGATTCCAAAATTTGATTGGCATACAGCATTTTTAATCGGTGGTTTGCCTGCCTTATATGCCTTGGTTATCTGGAAAAAAGTCCCTGAATCTATCCCATATCTGATCAATCGTGGTCGCATTGCCGAAGCACACGCACTGGTACAAAAGTTTGAGCGTCAATGTGGAGTTGAGGTCATTGAACAGATTGAAGTTCAGCCTGTTGCCGCCAAACAGCATATTTCTTTTACCCAACTGTGGTCGGGGCCATTTGCACGCCGTAGTTTAATGCTGTGGCTGATTTGGTTTGGCATTGTCTATTCCTATTATGGCATTTTCACTTGGTTGCCTAGTCTGTTGGTGCAGCAAGGCTACAGCATCGTACAGTCATTTGAATATGTGTTGGGCATGATTTTGGCGCAATTACCCGGTTATATTGCAGCTGCTTGGCTGGTCGAAAAATTAGGGCGCAAAGCCACACTAGCTGGTTTTATTAGCATGTGTGCCGTATCGGCTTATTTCTTTGGTCAGGCCGACAGTGTAGCGATGATCATGTTCTGGGGTTGTTTGATGTCGTTCTTCAACTTGGGCGCATGGGGTGTGCTATACACTTATACTCCTGAACAATATCCAACCAATATTCGTGCTTTTGGTTCAGGTTGGGCCTCGGCGATTGGGCGTATGGGCGGTATTATCGCCCCAATGGTGGTCACACACATGATGGTCATGCAAAATGGCTTTAGTTATGTCTTTATGATGTTTACAGCGGTTTTATTGGCCGTTGCTTTGGTGATTGTGGTGTTAGGTGAAGAAACCAAAGGCAGAACTTTAGAGTCGATAGGTTTGTAAAATAACCACCAGCCATCGTATATTTTGCATTGCTGTTTTTTATAAAATGAATATTTTTACGGCATAAGACACAAATTGTCGCAGAGCATCCTTACTAGCCCTTGTGCAGGATGCTGCTGCGGCATAGCATAAGCCGATTGATACAAAAACAAATGATTTAGGACGACAGGTTTTATGACAAGCCTTGCGCATCATGCAACAGAAAACCGTTCCGTAGCAGAATTTACTGAACGTGCATACCTTAACTATGCCATGTACGTGATTATGGATCGTGCATTACCCCATATCAGCGATGGTTTGAAACCTGTACAACGCCGTATTGTGTACGCCATGAGTGAGCTTGGACTCAAGCACAGCGGCAAACCGAAAAAATCGGCCCGTACCGTAGGGGATGTATTGGGTAAATACCATCCACATGGTGATTCTGCTTGTTATGAAGCTATGGTGTTGATGGCGCAGCCGTTCAGTTATCGTTACCCATTTATTGAAGGGCAGGGCAACTGGGGGTCACCCGATGATCCTAAATCCTTTGCCGCCATGCGTTATACCGAAGCCAAACTATCGCAATATAGTGAAGTACTTTTGGCGGAATTGGGGCAAGGTACTTGTGATTGGCAAGATAACTTTGATGGCTCATTAAAAGAACCTGTCAATTTGCCTGCGCGTGTACCGAATATTTTGCTTAACGGCACCACAGGTATTGCCGTGGGAATGGCGACCGATATTCCACCGCATAACTTGCGTGAAGTGGTGAAAGGCACAATTGCCCTGATTCGTAACCCAAATTTAACCGACGAAAAAGTTGCAGAATATATTCCTGCACCAGATTTACCGACTAAAGCTGAAATTATTACCCCACCTGAAGAATTGCTGAAAATGCAAAGTACAGGTCGTGGTAGTTACCGTATGCGTGCGGTGTACAGCATCGAAAAAAATGAAATCGTGATTACCGAATTGCCGTATCAGGTTTCGGGTTCAAAAATCATTACCCAAATTGCCGATCAAATGCAGGCGAAAAAACTGCCGTTGGTGAGCGATGTGCGTGATGAATCTGACCATCAAAACCCAACCCGTTTGGTGATTGTACTCCGTTCTAACCGTATTGATGCCGAAGCGGTGATGAGTCACTTGTTTGCCACGACCGATTTAGAATCGAGCTATCGTGTCAATATGAACATGATTGGCGCAGATGGTCGTCCGCAGGTGAAATCGATTCGTCGTATTTTGCTGGAATGGATTGAGATTCGTAAAAATACCGTCACACGTCGTTTGCAATATCATCTTAATAAAATCGAAAAGCGACTGCACATTTTGGCAGGTTTGCTGATTGCCTATTTAGATATTGATACCGTGATTCGGATTATTCGTGAAGAAGATCATCCTAAAGCCGAGTTGATGGCGCATTTTGGTATTGATGAAATTCAGGCCGAAGCCATTTTGGAGTTAAAGCTACGCCATTTAGCTAAGCTTGAAGAAATGGAAATTCGCCGTGAACAAGAAGAATTAGAAGCACGTGCTGCCATTATTCGTGAACAATTGGCGAATCCTGAATCATTGAAAAACTTAATTATCAGTGAGTTGAAAGAAGACGCGAAAAAATTTGGTGATGATCGTCGTTCACCGATTGTATTGCGTGCCGAAGCGACTGCAATTAATGAACAAGATATGCTACCTGCCGACCCTGTGACGGTGGTGTTGTCTGAAGCAGGCTGGATTCGTTGTGCCAAAGGGCATGAGGTCGATGCGGAAAATCTAAATTTCCGTGCGGGTGATCAATATCTCAGTCATGCACAAGGCAAATCCAATCAGCGCGTCTATATTTTAGATGATACGGGACGCAGTTATGCGTTGCCAATTAATAGCCTGCCTTCGGCACGTGGCTTGGGCGAACCATTAAGTTCAAAACTTGCTCCTGCCAGTGGTGTTGGCTTTAAACAATTGCTGATTGCCGATGATGAGACTGAAATTCTAGCAGCCAGCAGCAAAGGTTACGGCTTTAAAACGCAGGCCAAACAGTTAGATACCAGTGCCAAAGCAGGTAAAGCATTCCTGTCTTTGCCTGAACAATCGACAGTGATGAACTTGCAAATGATTGAACACGCGAGTCATGTTGCACTGCTCAGTTCAGCAGGGCGTTTACTGGTGATTGAACTGTCAGAATTGCCAATTTTGAACAAAGGTAAAGGTAATAAATTGATACAACTTGAAGAAAAAGATCAGTTGGTGTCTATGTTACCTTTAAATTTAGATGAAGCAATTCAAGTATTTGCAGGACAGCAACAACTCAAACTCAAAGGCGACGATTTGCTGAAGTATGTGGCGAAGCGCGGCACGAAAGGTCATCTCTTACCACGCGGTTACCAAAAAGCAAATAAACTGTTAATTCAAAGATAATACTAGCGTTTTTTAAGCAAAATACGTTATATATGGTTTATATTCGTGAAAATGGATGCAATACGGGACATAAACAAGCAAAGAACGACGTCCTGTATTGAGAAAAACAGTTTAAAACTAAGGATTATTGATTGGAGAAATTGGCATTATGGAAAAGATTTGGTTTGCTGAATACCAAAAGACAGGGATTCCAGAAACTGTAGAACTGCCTGCAGAAAATACGTCACTCGTAGACATTTTTGAACGTAATTTCCAAAAATTTGGTTCACGTGATGCCTTTATCTTTATGGATAAGGTTTTAAGCTTTAGTGAACTAGAAGAAGCTAGCCGTAAATTTGCAACTTATTTACAAAGTTTAGGTTTGGCACCTGGCTCGCGTGTTGCGGTGATGATGCCGAACGTACTTCAATATCCTGTGGTTGCACTGGGGGTGTTCCGCGCAGGTTTAGTTTTGGTGAACGTGAATCCACTTTATACTTCGCGTGAGTTAGAGCATCAATTAAATGACTCTGGTTCTGAAGTTTTAGTGATTATTGAAAACTTTGCATCCGTTTATCAGGCGATTATTGGTAAAACCCCTGTGAAGCATGTTGTTGTTGCTTCTGTGGGCGATATGCTAGGTGCATTAAAAGGCACGTTGGTGAATTTTGTTTTACGTTCAGTGCGTAAGCAAATTCCTGCATGGAACATTCCGGGTCACGTTAAATTTAACGCAGCAATGTCTAAAGTAAGCCCAAGCAACTACAAACGCCCAAGCTTAACTTTAAGTGATACGGCTGTGTTGCAATACACGGGTGGTACAACAGGTGTATCTAAGGGTGCAGAATTAACACACCGCAACCTTGTGGCAAACATGCTGCAATGTGATGGTATTTTCCAGAGTAAATTCGGTGCGCAAGATGGTCAGCCAGATGACCGTATTTTCTGTGCATTGCCGCTATATCACATCTTTGCATTCATGGTGTGTGCACTTTACGGCATGTATAAAGGTCAGGCCAACGTATTAATTCCAAACCCGCGTGACTTACCTGCGGTAATGAAAGAATTGCGTAAATATCAGCCGACATTCTTCCCTGCAGTAAACACGTTATTCAATGCGTTAGTGAACAATGAAGAGTTTAAACAGCTTGATCACAGCAAATTGAAAATGGCGATGGGCGGGGGTATGGCAGTATTACCATCAACTGCTGAAGCATGGAAAAAAGTGACAGGCACTAACATCATTGAAGGTTATGGCTTGTCTGAAACTTCGCCAGTTGCAACGGCAAACCCGCCTGCATCTGAAGAATTCACTGGCACAATTGGTATTCCATTACCATTAACTGAAGTGGCTATTTTGGATGATGACGGCAATGAAGTTGCACTGGGTGAGCAAGGTGAAATTTCAATCCGTGGTCCACAAGTCATGAAAGGCTATTGGAACCGTCCAGATGAAACTGACAAAGTGATGATTAATGGTTTCTTCCGTACAGGTGACATTGGTGTCATGGATTCACGTGGCTATGTGAAAATTGTAGACCGTAAAAAAGACATGATTTTGGTATCAGGCTTTAACGTGTATCCATCTGAAATTGAAGAAGTGATTGCGAAGCATCCGAAAGTATTGGAAGTGGCAGCCATTGGTGTACCAGATGAAAAATCAGGTGAAGTGCCAAAACTGTTTGTGGTGAAAAAAGATCCATCATTAACCACAGAAGAAGTATTAGCATTCGCTAAAGAGAACTTAACTGGCTATAAACGCCCGCGTTATGTGGAGTTTATGGATGAATTGCCAAAATCGAACGTAGGCAAAATCTTGCGTAAAGATTTGCGTAAAACTGCGTAATTCATTCTGCTTTGAAATAAAAACGCCCCCGAAAATTCAGGGGCGTTTTTTTATATGCTTAGAAAATTGATTGCTTCTTGTTCAACATAGATGAAGTATTAACAGACCCTACTCTTTCATCAGCCAACGGTCAAAGTAGCGACGCCCAACACCCACAATACCCAAGAAAATAAACATCGCACCAAATTGGCGACTAAAACCTGATTGATTAAAACTGCCATAACTTAAAATATTATCAATTAAGCAGTACACCACAATCACGATAATCCAGTGCCATAACGGTAAACGCTTAATCCCCACCGCATAAAACGCCACCCAAAGTACAACGAAGGTAAAAATGGTCGACCATACGTTCATGTTGGCGCAAATCACCATCAATAAAAATGCCACAATAGGCAACACAATTTTTAAAACACGATCCACTCGCAGTTGATGTTGGCGCTGCTTTTCAAGTACATCTAACATTTCCTTTTGATCTGGGCTGACCATAATGGATCCTTTATACAATTGCTTAAAACATGCTATTTAACAAAATTTATTCAAGAAATGCCATGTTATGATAAGTTCTCAATACAGTTTATGAGAAAAAATTGATGCAAAGCATAAGTGGAATTGTTTATCTAATTATAATTGCTTGCTTATTGCCGTATGTCTTTGCTGTTGTCGCAAAAATGGCAGGCGGCTTTAAACGTGAAGATAACCAAAATCCACGTGAATTTTTAGCCAAAACTACAGGTTTGGCTGCACGTGCCAATGCCGTACAACAAAACAGTTTTGAAAGCCTGCCTATGTTTATTGCTGCAGTGCTCATGGCGGAATATATGGTCATCCCACAAGTGGTGGTGATGATGTTTGGTATTGCTTATATTGTGCTGCGCATTATTTATGGAATTTGTTATTTAGCCAATTGGGCGACGCTGCGTTCAATTGTTTGGATGCTGTCTTTACTTTGTCCAATTTGTATTTTGCTGATGGTGATTAAACTGACCTGATCAAGTCATGTCTGAAAATATGTATTTTTGCCTTGCAGATGTATAATCGCGCAGTAATTCAGGACAGAAAACCGTTATAATTGACGCGGTTTTAAAAAGATTTAACTTGTTTAAGAGTGATGCTATGAGCTACAGCAATATCCCTGCGGGTAAAGATGCACCAAATGACATCTATGTGATCATTGAAATTCCTGCCAATGCAGCGCCAATCAAATACGAAATTGACAAAGATTCTGATGCATTATTTGTAGACCGTTTCATGGGTACAGCAATGTTCTACCCAGCGAACTACGGTTATGTGCCAAATACACTTTCATTGGATGGTGATCCGCTAGACGTATTGGTTGTGACTCCACACCCAGTAGAGCCAGGTTCTGTGATTCGTTGTCGCCCAGTGGGTAAATTGAACATGGAAGATGACGGTGGTATTGATGCGAAATTGGTTGCCGTTCCGCACGAAAAATTAACCCCAATTTATAAAGATGTTCAAGAATATACGGATCTTCCGCCATTATTGATCAGCCAAATTGAACACTTCTTCCAGCACTATAAAGACTTAGAGCCAGGCAAATGGGTGAAGTTAAGTGGTTGGGAAGGTGCTGATGTTGCGAAACAAGAAGTATTGAACTCAATTGAAGGCTACAAAGCTGCAAATCCATAATTTGCACGTAGCCTATTCAGCTTTCATGTGAAAGCTAAAATATAAAAAACCTGCACAGAATATGTGCAGGTTTTTTATTGGATTGGCTATTCCGAGAAATTAGAATAATTTCACAGGAATATCTAACCAGATACGCCATTCGTTAGTGTCTGGCATATATACGCTCTTGTATTCATCGTTTGCACGGTAGTATGAATGACGTAGACGTAAGCTCACATCTTTCGCAAAACCTGATTGAACGGTGTATTTTACTTGGTTAAAGAATTCACGCTCTTGACCATCTTTTGGTCGGTTACGAACATCAATGTCCCAACCGTAAACAAAAGCAGTTGTCCAGTTTAGACCAGGAAGACCATGGTTTTTAAAGTTATAGTTGTATTGTAAGCCTAAAGATTTTTCATCATTACCTACAAAATCAGACAAATATGAGTTAGGTAGATAAATAGATTGTGCACCATCTGCGTTACCGCCGTAGTCATAGCCTACATCACCAAAGTTTTGTTGGTAAGCCAACATCACATTGTGTACATCTTTGCTATATGAAGTAGAGATTGCCCAAATATCATTGGTTTTCTCTGTTTTTGCAATTCCACCATCCTTTGCATCTGTACCATAGGCAGGGTTTGCAATCGTACCTGTTGCTGAATAAGTTGAAGCATCTTTAGAGAATTCTGTGTGGTAACCGCTTAGATCAAAGTTAAGCGCAGCGCCATCTTTTAAACCGAAGTTATAGTTTACATTGGCATAGTGACGATCTAACTTATCTTTAACATCAATACCGTAATAAGATGCTTTTAAGTCATCATTAAATGTATATTTTGCGCCCCATACCACAGCACGGTCTAATTCATTACCATCTGAATTGATTTGGCTTGAATATTGGTTCTCAGTAAATTTACCTGCAACCAAGTTTAAGTTATCAATTTCATTGCTTTGAACAAGTACACCTGTGAAATATTCAGGCACTAAACGGGCAGTGTTGCTAGCCAGTACAGGTAAATCTAAAACTTGTGTACCGTAAGTTGCTGTAGTATTCGAGATACGTGCTTTGACATAAGCACCACCACGCGCCCAATGATCGTAAGCATCTTTCGTACCATCTGCATTCTTCTTGCTATGCGTTGGAATCATACCATTGCCCGTATGACCATTTTCACCTAGCTTGAATGAAGCATCACCAATCACGCCCACGCCAAAACCGACTACACCTTTGGTAAAGCCGGAATCTAATTTTACGATTGCAGTTTGCGCAAATGAACTTGTATCGTCACCAGGTTTTACATCTTTATAATCACGAGTTAAATAACCTGTACGGAATAAAACCGAACCGTTTGCGTCTTCTACAAAGCCTTTAGATTCACTTTGTTCGCTAGCAAATGCAGTTGAAACAAGCGCTGCGTTGATGAGCAACGCCAGTGTTAATTTTTTAGATTGCAGCATTGGGAGAGAGCCTCATGCAGTAAATGTGTAGTTGAAACGTAGGCGAATTGTATCGCTATTTATGCGCGAAAATATCACTTTTAAAGCACTTATGACACTAAAGTTAAGCATTTTTTCGATAAACTGTGGGGTCATTAAAAATCTTGATTTTATAAAAGTTGAATAATTATTTTAATTTTTAGTAAAAACAAAAACATAATTTTAAATTTATTGGTTCGCTGTAATTTACCAAAATGCAGCGCATCTGAAACTTTTTTGTAACTCGCACATTAAAAACACAGTTTGTTTAATATTTCAACAGTTTAAAGTGTGATGAAAGGTCGTAAAACACAACATAAGCCTTAAAATGGCGTAAAATTTTTTCTGTGATGCAGTTATCTTTTAAGTTGGATTTTGGCTTTGAGATGAGTAGAAAAATGAATTTATAAATCTTTATTTGAATTAAGGGTATAAAAATTAAACTTTATCCAAGCTTTGAGTAATAGCTTTTGGCTATTACGGATTTCATGTGAAACATCGGTGTTTGGTTTTGGGCGTTACTATGCAAATAGAGCGATTTAAGAGAGTGCTTTCTAGATAACTTTTATGTGGTCGTTGCTTTCCGATCATCAAAATCATTCTGTCGTTTCTGTAATCGGATTCATTTGCTATGAATGTTGATGTCAAATTTTGGTGCAAAAATATATTGCGGTTTTGGGCTAGAGATTTCTGCCTGCAGACTGAGTTTTGACGGTTGATGGTGTAGGGATGAACAAGATAGGCCTGACTTTCGATTTTTTGATCAAGATAGGCTTGTGATTTCCGACTGCACTTTTTTAGGTATGTGATTTAGCTTTATTGCTATGCAAGGATGCAAAAAATAATCATAGCACTGTGTAAATTCATGTTTAAAGTGCAGTGGTTATAAGACGAGTATTGATGCAAATCAAAATTCATTCCAATCAAAATAAAAAACACACTAAAAATAATTGATGTATAACAATAGTTTAAATTTATATCTATTGCTTTTAAACGTAAAATTACTGTTCTGAATTTCATCGTTGGCATAGAGTTTGCAATTCCTTCATTGAGTCAAAAAAAATAGACAAAGGCATCTCATCCGATGCAGGGGGAATCTAAAATGAAATTCGTACTTCAAACACTTTCTTTGGCGATGTTCGCAGCCACATCAAGTCTCAGCTTTGCTGCAGAAAATGCGACAGGCATGTCGTTTAGCGGGACAGCAGCCTTAACCAGTGATTATCGCTATCGTGGTTTAACTCAAACCTTTAATGATCCCGCAGTGCAAGCAGGTTTTGCTCTCAGCCATGATTCTGGCGTGTATGCAGGCGTGTGGGGTTCCAATGTCGATTTTGGTGGTACGGCACATTTAGAGCTTGACCCTTATATGGGCTATACCACAAGCCTAGATTATTTTGCCAGCAAACCCATTTTGGATGTGGGTTTTTGGTATTACGCCTACCCAAGTGAGAGCGATTTAAACTGGCTCGAAGCTTATGCAAAATTAGGTTTTAGTGATGTTTTGTTTAAAGATGCCAGCTTATTAACAGCCATTAACTACAGTAATGATTTCTTAGGTGGTGACACCGATGCTTGGTATTTCAATGCCACTTATACCGCACCCATTGGAAGTACCGGCTTTTCTGGGGTTGCTGGATTAGGTTACACCCAAGCAGATGACTTTGATTTTGGCGGTGGAAAAGACAGCTATGTAGATTGGAAAGTCGGTGTAAGCTATAACTTTGCTTCAGTTGAAGGTTTATCTGCTGAATTGGCTGCTGTAGGAACTGATATTGATACCGATGGTTTTTCGCATGCGGCAAAGCGTGGCGTTGAAACAGGAGCTGTATTTACTTTAACTAAAGCCTTCTAAAGATACGGCTACGACGATAAATAAAAGCTCCAGTTAGGAGTGAAACTTAAAACAATAAAAACAACTCGCCCATTGTACAGGCATGGCAATGGGCTATTTTCATCTCTTAGACTTTTAATCAGATTCTTAATCGAACTCTTAATTAGACTTTCAATCAGGCTTCATGGGCACGATAAGACAGTGCTTCACTCAAATGTGGACTTTGAATCTGTTCACTTTGGGCTAAATCTGCAATGGTGCGTGCCACTCGTAACACCCGATGATACGCACGTGCCGATAAGTTCAAACGCTGCTGCGCAATGGCTAAAATATTTTGCGCAGTATCATCTAAATGTGCAAATTGCTCTAATTGTTTGGGACTGAGCGCCATGTTTAAACACTCTTGGCGTTGCAATTGTCGTGTATATGCTTGAATGACACGGCTTCGCACGGTTTCAGAATTTTCCACTGGTCGGGTGTCCTGTAATTCATGTGCTTGCAGAGGTGGTACATCAATGTGTAAGTCGATACGATCCAATAACGGCCCTGAAATACGGTTTTGATAGCGTTTAATACTTTCTGCAGAACATTGGCAGCGCACATCCTGATTAAAAGCATAACCACAAGGACAGGGATTCATGGCGGCAATTAGTTGAAAGTTGGCTGGAAAGGTAATTTGCCGAGAAGCGCGGGAAATCACAATTTCTTTGGACTCTAAAGGTTGGCGCAGCACTTCTAACACTTTTTTATCAAATTCAGGTAATTCATCTAAAAATAAAACGCCTAAATGCGCCAAGGTAATTTCACCGGGTTTGGGATATGAGCCTCCACCGACCAAGGCTACAGCAGAAGCGGTATGATGTGGGGCGCGAAAAGGACGCTGTCCAAACGTATGCGGGCTATTGGCCACTGAATAGATACTGGCAACCTCTAAATTTTCCTGCATATTCAATGGCGGTAAAATACTGGAAAGCCTAGATGCCAATAAGGTTTTGCCTGTACCGGGTGGGCCTTTGAATAGCAATGAATGTCCACCTGCAGCCGCAATTTCCAAAGCACGTCGTGGGCGCAACTGTCCTTTAACATCGACTAAATCAAAGGCGGAATGTGATAACTGTGGTTGGGCAGTCGCGGTGACTTTATTTAAAGGCTGGCTTTGTGCCAAATGTTCGCAAACTTGTTTTAAATGTGTGGCGGCAAAGACTTCAAAGTCAGGCAATTGAGCAGCTTCTTGTGCATTTTGTTCAGGTAAAACCAAACGATGCTGTGCCTGTTGGCAGGCAATCGCAATACTGAGTGTGCCTGTGGTGGGACGCAATTGACCATCTAAAGCCAATTCTCCAATAAACTCTAAACTTTCAGTGCTTTGTTCGGGCAATTGTCCCGAAGCAATTAAAATGCCTAAAGCAATGGCTAAGTCCAAACGCGAACCATCTTTGGGCAAGTCGGCAGGCGCTAAATTAATGGTCAGACGTTTGGTTGGAAATTGAAAACCACTGTTAATAATGGCAGAGCGTACCCGATCTTTACTCTCACGCACGGCAGCTTCGGCTAGACCGACAATGGTTAAAGAAGGTAAGCCTTGACTCAGATGGACTTCGACTTCAATTGCAGGGGCGTGCAAGCCGAGCAGCCCCCGCGTATACACTTTGGCAAAAGACATTTTTATGATGATCCGTTTTGGTGCGTTATTTTTATAATGTTTGGTTTTTGTATTTATGCACTCAATTGGTGCTTATTTTTGGAGTTGAATTTTCTGTTCCAGTGCTTCAACCTGTTTTAACAATTCATTTAAACGTAAGTTGGCATTATTGAGCGCAGTACGTTGGCGGTCTAGCTCATCTTGCGAGACCAAATCCATTTTGGTGACCGCCTCATTGAGCAAAGCACGTAAATTATGTTCTAAATCTTTTTTAGGTTGTTCAACTTGTTCCAAAATGGCTTGTAATAAAGTTTCAATCATTGTTGTTTCCACAAAGATGGAGAAAATGGAGGCAGTGTAGCACTGGTCTTGAATAGACTATAGCATTTCAGACGAAATATGGATTTATTCGATGAGTAAAATCGTAAATCTTCTAGTAAATATGTCTATTTTTTGAAGATCACAACCATATAAATGTATAAAATAAGGTATAAAGAAAACTCATGTCACGGTTTCTAATTTCCCCCGACCTTAGAACTTTGGCATGGAATTTGAACATAAAACCTTACTGGTGAATTAAGCCGAAGGAAAACACACATGAAGCTCGTAACTGCAATTGTAAAACCCTTTAAATTAGATGATGTGCGTGAAGCATTATCTGAAATTGGTGTTCAAGGGATCACCGTAACAGAAGTCAAAGGCTTCGGTCGCCAAAAAGGTCATACCGAACTTTATCGTGGCGCCGAGTACGTCGTTGACTTCTTGCCTAAAGTTAAAATCGAAATCGCAATTAGCGATGAAATGGTCGATTCGGTGATTGAGTCAATCACTCGTGTTGCTAGTACAGGCAAGATTGGTGATGGCAAAATCTTTGTGACTAACCTCGAACAAGTCATCCGTATTCGTACAGGTGAAACGGGTGCAGATGCTGTTTAAAAGATGGCATGAAGTTTGCTGAGTACCTAATAACTCACAAAAACAAAGGTCGGGGGACACAAATGAAAAAAATGCTACTCGCGCTGAGTCTATCAGGCGCACTTCTTGGTGGTTCTGTTGCTTGGGCTGAAGAAGCCGCAACAGCCACCATTCCATCTTCAGATGTTGCAGTGCTTGAAACTGCCGAAACATCTCCTATCGAAACAACAAATGCAACAGAAGTTGCAGCTGTAGCAGAAGTCAGCACGCCTGAAACTGCTGAACCAGAAGCTGTATTAGATACAGGCGATACCGCTTGGATTTTAGTTTCGACTGCTTTAGTTTTACTCATGACCATTCCTGGTTTGGCACTGTTTTATGGCGGTATGGTACGTAAGAAAAATGTACTCAATACTATGGCTTATAGCTTTGTAGCAGCAGCCGTGGTCAGTATTGCCTGGGTGGCAGTGGGCTATAGTTTGGCTTTTGGTGAAGGTAATGCCTTTATTGGCAGCCTAGATAAAGTTATGCTGGCAGGCATTGGCACAGATGCTTTAAGCGGCAGCATTCCAGAAATTTTATTTGTGATTTTCCAAATGACTTTTGCCATTATTACTGTGGCTATTATCAGTGGTTCAATTGCAGAAAGAATGAAGTTTGGTGCCTTTGTTGCCTTTATCGCGATTTGGGTGGTCGTGGTCTATGCACCAATTACCCACTGGGTATGGGGTGGTGGTTGGTTAGGCAATGATGGTGCACTCGACTTTGCTGGTGGTACTGTTGTTCATATTAACTCTGGTGTTGCAGGTTTGGTTGCTGCATACATGTTGGGTAAACGTATGGGCTTGGGCCGTGAATCTATGGCTCCGCACAACCTGACTTTGACTGTACTGGGTGTAAGTTTACTCTGGGTGGGCTGGTTTGGTTTCAACGGTGGTTCTGCTTTAGGCGCGAATGGTGCAGCGGGTTATGCCTTAGTTGCAACGCAAGTGGCAGCCGCAGCTGCAGCAATTGCATGGCTTGTGGTTGAAAAACTGGTACGTGGTAAAGGTTCTGTATTAGGTGCTGCATCGGGTGCAGTTGCAGGTTTGGTCGTGATTACGCCAGCAGCAGGTTTTGTGACTGTCGGTGGTGCATTAGCGATGGGTTTAATTGGTGGTGTGGTCTGTTTCTGGGGGATTACTGCCTTAAAACGCGCTCTGAAAGCCGATGACTCTTTAGATGCCTTTGGATTACATGGTGTAGGTGGTATTGTTGGTGCAATTTTAACCGCCTTTTTTGCCAGCGAGTTTATTATGGGCGATGCTGCACCAAGCAACCTAATGAGCCAACTTTGGGTGCAAGTTGAAGGCGTGTTAGCGACTATTGCTTACTCAGCTGTACTGACTTTCATCATCTTAAAAGTAATTGATCTAACAATCGGTATTCGTGTGGCTGCAGAAGATGAGCGCATGGGCCTCGATTTAAGCCAACATGGCGAACGGGTCGAATAATTCAGAAAATGCAATAATCAATATATTGTGTAGAACAGCCCTTTGGGGCTGTTTTTTTTCTATATATTGAGTAAAGCTCTACAAAGTTTAGAAATTTTGCTACACTGCATTTTCATTCAAATTTGTGCAATTTAACCGCTATGCATTGTCCATTTTGCAACGCTGCAGACAGTAAAGTGATTGACTCACGTTTGGCGGCAGAAGGCTGCCAAATTCGCCGACGTCGTGAGTGTATTGGCTGCGGTGAACGCTTCACCACTTTTGAAAGTTATGAAGTCGTCATGCCACGTGTGATTAAATCGGATGGGAAAAGTGAACCCTTCGATGAAGCCAAGCTACGTCGTTCACTGATGCATGCTTTACAAAAGCGTCCTGTGACCCAAGAGCAAATAGAAACTGTACTCAGCGACATCCAATTACAAATTCGCCGTTTGGGTGAGCGCGATGTGAAATCACGTACCATTGGTGAAATTGTCATGCAGGCCTTATTTGCACTGGATCATGTGGCGTATGTCCGTTTTGCTTCGGTGTATCAAGACTTTCAGGATGTCGAAGCGTTTCGTCGTCAAATTGAACAAATGCAGTTACGTGAGCAATAAATCCTCATGTCAGCAAAAAGCACACAACATCTGAATATGACTGAATCTACTTCCAATTTACCACCCGACGATCTTTTTTGGATGCGTCGTGCTATTGAATTGGCACGTTTGGGGCAATACAGTACCAAACCTAATCCAAATGTCGGCTGTGTGATTGTTAAAGATGCGCAATTATTGGGCGAAGGTTATCATCCGCGTGCAGGACAACCGCATGCCGAAGTCTTTGCTTTGCGTCAGGCAGGTGAACAGGCACGTGGTGCAACTGCCTATGTAACTTTGGAACCGTGTGCGCACTATGGACGCACACCACCTTGTGCCAAAGCATTGGTTGATGCAGGCGTGGCTAAAGTGGTGGTGGCATGTCCAGACCCAAATCCATTGGTGGCAGGCAAGGGTGTTCAGATTTTAAAGGATGCAGGCATTCAGGTGGAGGTCGGTGTGGCAGAAGCCGAAGCGCGTCAGTTAAATTTAGGCTTTTTAAAAGCCATGGCTACGGGCATGCCCTATGTGCGTTTAAAAGTAGCTTCAAGTTTGGATGGTCGCACGGCAATGGCTTCGGGTGAATCCAAATGGATCACAGGCACGTCTGCACGTGCCGATGTGCAACATTGGCGGGCAATTTCTGCTGCAGTCTTAACGGGGATCGACACGTTACTGGCCGATGACTGTCTGCTTAATGTACGCCACTTAGAGGGTGTAGATGACATCCACAGCGTAGTACAACCCAAACGGATTATTTTAGATCGCCAAGGTCGTTTGCCTTTGAGCGCACAAATTTTGCAGCAGCCTGAAACGGTGATGGTGATGGGACCGTATCGTGCAGAGTTGGCTGCTTTGGGCGTGTTACAATTGGAACCGCAACCTTTAGCCACCTTACTTGCCCAATTGGTACAGCAACATCAAATTTATGATGTGTTGGTTGAAGCGGGTGCAACCTTATCGACTGCTTTCTTACAGGAAGGTTGGGTCGATGAAGTGATCAGCTATGTGGCACCTACATTGTTAGGGCGCTCGGCTCGTGCCATGTTTAATGCAGAATTTGAACAGATGGCAGAGCAACTTCGATTTAAACTTTGCGACGTCACTCAATTGGGTGATGACGTGCGCCTTAGGTTAATTCCTTCTCAAGAGACACTATGAGTTCAGAGTCAACGGTTTATCACAAACGTCGTCATGCGGCACGCACCACTGATGAATACTTATTCCATCAGTTAGTGCCTTATTTGGGCAATAAACGCCGTTTACTGCATCTGATTTTAGAAGCACTTGAACAGACAGGAACGCTGCATCCTAAAAATGGTCGTGCGCCAATTTTTGCCGATTTTTTTGCAGGTTCAGGAGTGGTATCACGTTTGGCGCGCCAAAATGGTTATCGGGTGATTGCCAATGACTGGGAACCGTACAGCCATGCCTTAAACCATGCGATTTTGGCCTGCACTGAAGCACCTGCGTTTAAAGAATTAGGCGGCTATCAAAAAGCCATTGATTATTTGAACCGTTTGCCTGAAGTCAAAGGCTGGGTGACGCATAATTTGTGTCCGCGCAATGACGAAATTTATGACCCAAGTCGTGACCGTTTATTCTTTAAACGTCGTAACGGTATGCGCATAGATGCGATTCGTCAGCAAATTGCTACGTGGCAAGCGCAGGGTGCCATTGATGATGTTGAGATGTCGGCATTGTTGGCGCCGTTGTTGTACTCTGCCAGTTTTGTCAGTAATACCAGTGGGGTGTTTAAAAGCTTCCACCACGGCTGGGGTGGCAAAACTCAAACTGCACTCGAACGAATAGAATCATTATTGTGGCTCACGCCAAGCCGTTTTTGTGACATTGGCGAACCGAATAAACCTGCTGCAGAAATGTGGTGTGTAGATGCCCAACATCTTGCCAATCAAATGAGTGGTTTTGAGGTGGATGTGGCGTATTTAGACCCACCGTATAATCAACATGCTTATAGCAGCAACTATCATGTTTTAAATGCCTTAACCTTATGGGATCAGGTCGATTTACCAACCCCAGACACCAAAGGTTTTAAAAGTGGTATTGACCGTGCATGGCGCAAAGAACGTCCAAGTCCATACAACTCATCTAAGTACGCCAAAGAGGCGTATGAAACCTTATTGGACACCATTAATGCGCGTTTTATTCTGACCAGTTATTCTACCGATGGTAATATTAGTGCCACAGACTTGTTGCAAGCCAATTTAAAACGCGGTCGAGTGACGTTATTGACGCAAGATGTTCCGCGTTATCGCGTGAGTAAACAGCGTCAGTCCGAGCGTGCGCGCGTGCTGGAATTTATTGTGATTACCGATACGCATGCCAAGTCAGGCCCACCTATTCGCCAGTTGTTAGGGCAACTTTACCATTTTGCAGAATTGGGTGGTGTAGATACCTCAGGTGTGAGTACCCAATTGGCGTTGTGGTAAATCCACAAATCCTCAGTGAATGAGAGAAAAGATTATGTTTACAGGCATTATTGAAAGTTTAGGTAAAGTAGAAAGCCTGCAAAGTGTGGGCGGTGATGTACGTTTGCGTATTCAGACCGATTTGGATATGTCGGATGTGCATTTGGGGGATTCAATTGCCACCAATGGTATTTGCCTGACTGTGATCGAGTGGGGCGACAATTGGTATGCCGCAGATGTGTCCCGTGAAAGTTTGAACCGTACCACTTTAGGCACATGGAAAGTGGGTCAGCCTGTCAATGTCGAAAAAGCCATGTTGCCGACCACACGTTTTGGTGGACATATCGTAAGTGGCCATGTTGATGCAGTCGGTGAAATTACGCTGGTACGTGAAGATGCACGTTCAATTTACTATGAAGTGACTGCACCTGCAGAAGTTGCCAAATATTTGGCAGAAAAAGGTTCGGTGACCGTCGATGGCATCAGCCTGACCATTAACCATTTACGCGGCAGTGTTATCAGTCTGAATTTAATTCCACACACGGCAGAGCGTACCAATATTGGCACATGGAAAGTTGGCAGCAAGGTCAATTTAGAAGTGGATGTCTTGGCGCGTTATATTGAGCGTTTGCTCTTGGGTGATAAAGCTGCAGAAACTACGCAGCAATCTAAAATTAGCATGGAATTCTTGGCTGAAAATGGCTTTTTAAAATAAGCACAGAGCCGAATGAAATTTAAACAGTCTGATTGAAAAATTAGACTGTTTTTTTGTTTTTAGGGATAATTAAAAAGATAAAGATGTTTTTTTCATCATAAACACCCCTTTGGTTTAATGTAGATGATTGATTTTTTAATGAATTTGGAACACTGGCTGCCATTATTACTCGATAATTATGGTCTGTGGATCTATGCCATTTTGTTTCTGATTATTTTTGCAGAAACAGGTTCTGTGTTCATGTTCTTTTTACCAGGCGATAGTTTGCTGATCGCAATTGGTGCCTTGTGTTCCACCACCGATGTGGTGCATTTGCACTATATGGGGATTTTACTTTTTGTCGCTGCGGTCTTGGGATATAGCGTCAACTATTACACTGGACGAATTCTAGGGGTGAAGTATTTTCATCAACATTCACGTTATTTCAAACCTGAATATATTGTCAAAACCAACCATTATTTTATGAAACATGGTGGCAAAACTATTTTAATGGCGCGTTTTATACCGTTTGTTCGTTCATTTGCACCATTTGCTGCAGGGTCAGGGCACATGCCTTTGGCGACCTTTAGTTTTTATAATGTGGTGGGTGCTGCCGTATGGATTTTTTCTTTAATGGCAATAGGTTATGGCTTGGGTAATATTTTGTCTTGGTTGGGTGATTGGATTTAAATTCCTCATTTTTTCTATTTTCTTATTCTAAATCCACCGCGATAACTAAAAAAGTGGATTGATGGCCACAAAAAAAGCCCACCGTGTGGACTTTTGATCTGGTTCAGTTTTAGTGTTTGGTGACAATTAACTCTGTGCCACCCAAGCGCGGGCTAAAAGTATCGTTACTTTGAATTGAAAACTCCCCCTTTTCCGCTTCTTTAGACAAGTACATGCTTAATGATTGGAAATCTGCACGACTGATCCATAAATCCTGAGCACGAATACTCCACTGTTCGCCCGTATTAAGATGGTCGATTTTGCCTGAAATTTTCGTCAAGATATCCATTTGAAACCCATGATTACAAAAGTCATTAAAGGAGATGAAAGTTGAAAATTCAACTTTTTCTGGATGACTATCATGTGACAAAATTATTTCATTTTGATGACATTGGGCTTAAGACTTTGGGCTAATTGGGGATAAAAAGTAAAATTATTCTTTAGAAAAATTTGAATTTTTTAAGATATAGTCAATTTCTTCTTGGGCTGCAGCATGTAGTCGCGCACGAAAGATCGTTACCGCCTGCTCAATTTGAGTTTCGGCTTCTAGCTCTAAACGCAAACGTACACTTTCAAGTTCAGAAACAATTTGATCATCACTTACCGCAGTTGCGGCTTGATTAAAAGTCACTGCAGGTAATTCAGGATTTTGCTCATAACGTGCAGTATAGTTTGAAATTTCCTGATCCAGACTTTGACGCATCAACTCAAGTGCTTGAGTTTGTTCTGCAAAGCGTTGCGCTTCATCTTGCTGTAGCTGTGCAGCATAAGCGGCTTGTTCTGCACGTTGCTGTTCTAATTTGAGTTCGAGTGCCAATTGGCGACGTTGCCGTGCTTCTTCAATCAAACGTGCTTTCAGGTCAGCATAGGCTTGTTCAATTTTTTCCTGTGATTGTTGCTGAGCGCGCTGATCTTCTGCAATCCAGTTGTGTAATTGCGTTTCAGGTTGCAAGACCTCACAAATTCGATGCAGATCATCCATAAATGTCTGGCGCACAGCCTGAGGCGCGGTTAACCAGCGCTGTTTAAAATCTGAGCCGACATTTAAAGTCACCGCATCTCTCCTTATTTTGAGCAGTATTTTTAAAAAAACGTTTTAAAATTAAAGCTTAAACGTCTGTGGTTCTATGCCCAAACGTCGATATTGTTTAAATTTTTCACGTCCAAGCACTTTGGCTGCTTCGTGATTTTCAATAATCTCAATAATGTGACTAAATTTTGCATAGGCTTCAAGTGCCTGACTGTTAAAATTAAACACAATCCAGTCCGATTGCTGCGGTAATTCGGCAGAAATACACACGTTGGCCTGTGTTTGGTTAATGCCATGTGGAATAAAGCTGCTGGCATCAAAACTCCACAGACGCTCATCCAATATTTGCTGTAACTCTGGATCAGGGCAATGCAGCCAAATGCGTGCCTGCTGCCGCAAAATTTTGCGGCATAAACGGCAAGTGCTTTCCACTTGCCGTTCAGGACTTTTTTCAAACAAATAAAAGCTAACTTTAGCCATTATTGCTTGCACGTTGTGCGAGGAACTGCATCAATAACGGTACAGGACGACCTGTTGCACCTTTATTGCTGCCTGAATTCCATGCAGTGCCTGCAATGTCTAGATGCGCCCAGCGATAGTCACGGGTAAAGCGTTGCAAGAAGCATGCTGCAGTAACTGAACCTGCTTTAGGCCCACCAATATTGCCAATATCGGCAAATGGTGAATCCAGTTGTTCTTGGTAATCGTCAATCACGGGCATACGCCATACACGGTCAAATGCAGTTTGTCCTGCAGCTTCCAATTCTGCTGCCAGTTCATCGTCTGGGCTAAACATACCAGTAAGCACTGAACCGAGTGCAACCACGCAAGCACCTGTTAAAGTAGCAATATCAATCACCAATGCAGGGTTGAAGCGTTTCACATAGGTAAGGGTGTCGCACAGTACCAAACGACCTTCGGCATCGGTATTTAAAATTTCGATGGTTTGACCGCTCATACTGGTCACAATATCGCCCGGACGTGTTGCTTTGCCAGAAGGCATATTTTCAGCCGCAGCAATGGTGCCGACCACATGGATAGGTAAACGTGCTTCACATAGCGCGCGCATGGTGCCTAAAACTGAAGCAGAACCACACATATCAAATTTCATTTCATCCATCCCTAAGCCGGGTTTGAGTGAAATGCCGCCTGTATCAAAGGTGATGCCTTTACCGACCAATACCACAGGTGCTTCATCACGCTGTGCTTGATATTCGAGGCTAATAATGCGCCCTGGACGATCTGAACCTTGACTGACTGCAAGGAAAGCGCCCATGCCTAATTCTGCCATTTCTGCTTCATCTAAAATGGTGATTTTGAGTAGGTCTGGATATTCTGCCGCAAGTGCTTGAGCTTGTTCTGCCAAATATTCAGGGAAACAAATGTTGCCCGGACGGTTGCCCAAGTCACGTGCCATGTTTTGACCCGATTGCATGGCTTCAATCAATTGAAGTTGATCTGCGCTGAGTGGGCTGTTATTGGCAATGAAATGGATTTGTTCAAGCTGAAATTCATTCTTTTTGCTTTTGTATTCATCAAAAGCATAGGCTGCTTGGGTCAGGCTGAGTGCAAATACATAATGCAGCTCGCTAGGCAGGGCAGACAAGTCAATGCTGATCTGTTTAAATTTTTTTTGTGAAGATTTGATAATGCTTTGTGCAATTTTTGCCAGCTTTGCGGCTGGTAATTCTTCGGTTTTACCCAAACCGATCAGGTTGCTATTGGCGCATTCAACAACGCTAGCCACCAAACTTAAACTTTCATTAAAGCCTGCTTTAAATTGTATCGCTTGAATAATGCTGTCTAAATCCTTGATTTGATAAGCAGCAGTTGCCTGTGGCACCTGTTCTGCAGCCACTAAAATTGACAAAGATTCACTCGCGCTGTGTTCTTGGAATGAGGGACTTAAGCTAAATTTAATCACTGGATTTTATGCCTATCTAAATGTGCAAACTATGCAACCATTGAAACATTTTTATGCGTCGAGTTTCAATGTATAACAAGGCGATAGGTTTTATATTTTCAACATTCAGGTAAACTAACGCGAATTGGATTCCCTCACATTTTGGAAGAAATAATTTGATTATTCGGCGTTATTTGGTCAAGCAAGTTGTGTCGACATCCTTGGTTGTGATTGCCTTACTGACTTTGATCATGATGGGTGGTCGCTTGATCAAGTATTTTGGCGTGGCGGCACAAGGGCGTTTGGATGCGAGTATTTTATTCAGCATCATTGGCTATCGCTTGCCTGAATTTTTGACGCTGATCTTACCTTTGGGTTTCTTTATTGGTTTGATGCTGGTATTTGGTCGTTTATATGTCGACCATGAAATGGCGGTGCTCAATAGTAGTGGTGTGAGTCGGCATCAACTGGCACGTTTATTGGTGCCAATGACCTTGGTATTTCTAATCGTTCAAGGTTTCTTAATGCTGTGGGCATCACCGTGGGGACTGCGTCAGTTTGAAGCATTGACCACCAGTCAGGCAGTACGCACAGGTTTTGATTTGGTGCGACCCAAAGAATTTATTTCTTCAGGGCCATATACCATTTACGCAGGCGATCTGTCCGAAGATCGTAAAAACCTGAAAGATATTTTCTTTTATCAACGTGCAGAAAAAGCAGGTCGTCCTGATGTCATGATTCTGGCAAAAGAAGCGACACGGGTAGAGTTGGAAAATGATCCTGCCAATGTGGTGGATTTGGTCGAAGGGCGTCGTTATGAAATATTTCCGGGCACAGCCAAATATTCACAGGCAGAATTCCAAAGTTATCGTTTACGTTTAGAGAATGACAAAGAAGCTAAATTTGAAAGTGCCGAAGTAGAAGCCTTAACCACCTCGCAACTTTGGAAAAACCGTGCAGACCCTGTGGTCGCAAGTGAACTGGGATGGCGTATTTTTGTGCCTTTTGCGATTGTGGTGGCGTTGTTTTTAGCCGTGGCATTGTCAGAAGTTAGTCCGCGTCAGGGGCGTTATTTAAAACTGTTTCCTGCCTTGTTAATTTTCGCCAGTTTGATTGTGGCGCTCATGGCGGTTAAAACCCGTATCAGCAAACAAGAAATGGGCATGATTGCTTATCCGTTGGTGTTGTTGGCTTATGCGATTGCGGCAGCCTTGTTCTCACGTAAACAAAAACTAGCACCTAAAATTAAGCAGCAAATTCAGCGAGTGAGGTCTTAAGATGTTGGCACGTCGTATAGTTGCAAAACACGTCACCAAGACCACTGCACTGGCTATGTTTGGTGCAACGGCAATTTTGTCTGGTTTGCAGGTGTTGTTTACCTATTTAGGCGAATTGGGTTCACTCAATGAAAACTATAGTGCATGGCAGGCATTGCTGTATGTATTGTGGGGTGCGCCAAATTATCTCTATGAAATTTTGCCGATTTCTGCCTTGATTGGCGCAGTGTTAGGCTTGGGTACGTTGGCATCCAACAGCGAATTGATTGTGATGCGTTCTGCAGGGATTAGCCTGTGGCGTATTGTGGGATGGGTGATTCGTTCCGCCATGGTATTGGTACTGCTGTCTTTTGTGCTCAGTGAATGGGTGATTCCATACACCAATGAACAAGCCAAAAGTGTTAAAAGTCACCGTAGCGTCGCTGAGCTGGGTGAAGTTCGTGGCTATTGGTCGCGCGAAGGCAATCGTTTTATTTATATTGACTACGCCAATGCCCAAGGGCAGCTCAAAAATGTACAAGTGGTCGATTTTGATGATAATTATCGCTTGCGTGGTACATTGTCTGCAGATCAGGGACAGTTTGTTAAAGACGGTAGTTGGTTGCTCAATCAAACTGAACAGATGGATATTTTGCAGGCGGGCAACGCGACTTTAGCTAAAAACAGCGAACAGGCTTTGGCTTTAGCATTGCAACCGAAATATGTGCACATGGTCACCATCGACCCTGAAGATTTATCCCCAAGTCAATTGGTCAGTTTCATGAGTTATATGCATGAATACAGCCAAGTGCCAAAAACCTACCAATTGGCGTTTTGGCAAAAACTTGGTGCGCCCTTTGCGCTGATTGCTTTGGTGGTGATTGCTTGCTCCTTTATTTTTGGGCCGTTACGTCAGCAATCTATGGGTTTCCGTTTGGTGATTGCTTTATTTGTCGGCTTAACCTTCTTTTATTTGCAAGATTTCTTGGGCTATGCCAGCTTGGTCTATGCACCATCGCCTGCGTGGTTCGTATTTATCCCTATTATTTTAATGTTTGTCATCGGCGGTTACTTACTGCATCGTGCGCGTTAAGTGCGGACCGATGCTGCTGCTTTTTCCGTATGATTGGGTAAACCTATCTGAATCAGTGGCGGAAACCATCTTCTGAACATAGAGTCTTGACGCAAAATTCGTTAAGATAGCATGATTAATTTGTAGACGAAAAAGAGTATTGATTATGGCGGATGCAACTGCTGGCAAAATCCCTCACGTATTGGTGATTATGGATGGTGTGGGTCATCGCGAAGCGGTCGAAGACAACGCGTTTTTAGCAGCGAAACGACCAAATTTGACTGCTATGCAGGAAAAGCATCCGCATGGTTTGATCTCTGGTTCAGGTGAAGATGTGGGCTTGCCAGATGGTCAAATGGGTAACTCTGAAGTTGGTCACATGAACTTGGGTGCAGGACGTGTGTTGTACCAAGACTTTACCCGTATTACCAAAGACATTCGTACAGGCGCTTTCTTTGAACATGAAGTGTTGGTCGATGCGGTAGAAAAAGCCAAAGCAGCCAACGGTGCAGTGCATCTGCTTGGTTTATTGTCTGAAGGCGGTGTGCATTCGCATGAAGATCATATCGTGGCGATGGCAGAATTGGCATTAAAACGTGGTGCAAAAGTTTATCTACATGCCTTTTTAGATGGCCGTGATACGCCACCAAAAAGCGCGCAGCCTTCTTTGGAAAAACTGGACGCATTATTTGCACAATATCCAAATCAAGGTCGTATTGCCAGCCTGATTGGTCGCTACTATGCGATGGATCGTGACAACCGTTGGGATCGTGTAGAACAAGCCTATCGTCTACTTACCGAAGGTGAGGCAGTACGCACTGCGGCAACTGCGGTTGAAGGCTTGGCAGCGGCTTATGCGGCAGATGAAAGCGATGAGTTTGTTAAAGCCACCCGTATTGGTGAAATTGCCAAAATTCAAGATGGCGACAGCGTGGTGTTTATGAACTTCCGTGCTGACCGTGCACGTGAATTGACCAAAGCCTTTGTGGAACAGGATTTTGCTGGTTTTGAACGTAAAGTTGTGCCGCAATTGTCTAAATTTGTGATGCTGACCCGTTATCAAGCCAGCATTGCTGCGCCAGTGGCGTACATGCCAGAAGATTTGAAAAACTCGATTGGTGAATATTTATCAGACTTGGGCAAAACACAATTGCGTATTGCTGAAACTGAAAAATACGCACACGTGACGTTCTTCTTTAGTGGTGGTCGTGAAGATGAATATCCGGGTGAAAAACGTATCCTGATTCCATCGCCAAACGTAGCAACCTACGACTTAAAACCTGAAATGAGCGCTTATGAAGTGACTGATGAACTGGTTGCAGCCATTAATTCAGGTGAATATGATTTGTTGGTGGTGAACTATGCCAATGGCGATATGGTCGGTCATACTGGTGTGTTTGATGCAGCTGTCAAAGCAGTGGAAGCAGTAGATACCTGTTTGGGTCGTGTCTATGAAGCGGTGATGGCGAAACAAGGTCACATGATTATTACAGCTGATCATGGTAACGTCGAGCAAATGCAAGACTATGACAGTGGTCAGGTACATACTCAGCACACCACTGAATTGGTGCCATTCATTTATGTAGGCCCAACTCAGGCCACCATTTTGGAAGGTGGTGTGTTGGCAGATGTTGCACCAACTTTATTGAATTTGATGCAATTGCCAGTGCCAGCAGATATGCAAGGTCGCAACTTAATTCGCTTACAGGCATAACCCTCGATACAGGTAGATGATGGAATGACGGCTCACAAAATTTATGCGGTTGTGTTGGCAAGCGTGTTGTGTGCCAGTCATTCGAGTGTTTGGGCTGCGCCAGATTGGGAGTTAGATGGCCCTACACTACAACAGGACTATGTCGATGTGCCTGTAGAGTCGATACAGGAATTTGTACAAATCTATGGCATTGTCAAAGACAACTATGTGACTGAAAAAAGTGATGATGCCTTGTTTCAGCAAGCCATTCGTGGCTTGGTGAGCGGTTTAGACCGTTATTCACGCTATTTAACTGCTGAAGAATATAAACAACTTTTACAATATACCGAAGGCGACTTGGCCTCGGTTGATTTTACTTTGCGCTATGACGCTGCCCAGCAACATTGGGTCATTCAAAATTTAAGTGCCAATGCCGACTCGGCTAAACAAGGGCTGAAGAATGGCGACAGCCTATTTAAAATTGATAACCAAGAACTGAAAAAGCTGAGTGCAGATCAGGTCAATAACCTGCTCACAGGCTCAGTGGGATCGACTGTAAGCGTACAACGTGCAGCCAATCAGCCTGAAATTATGTTGGTACGCAACAAAAAAGTAGAAACCGATATTCAGGCGCAGATGCTTTCTAATCAGGTCTTGTTGTTAAAGGTACGTGTGTTTCAGCAAGACACCGCCAATGAAATTAAACGCTTAATTGAAGAACATAGCACGCCACGCTTAAAAGCCGTATTGATTGATCTGCGTAATAACCCAGGAGGCTTACTGTCTGCTGCGGTGGAATCTGCCGATTTATTTTTAAATCAGGGTGTGATTGTATCGACCAAAAGTCGTTCTGAAGGCGATCAACAATTTCAGGCGTTACCTAGCTTTGAATTTCAAAATTTAAAAGTCGGAGTACTGATTAATCATCGCTCTGCATCTGCGGCAGAAGTCTTTACTGGTGCTTTAAAAGACCATTCACGCGCTTGGGTGATGGGCGAAAAAAGTTATGGCAAGGGGGTGGTGCAAAAACTGTTCCCACTTAGCGATGGTGCTGCCTTACAAATGACGGTTTCGCATTATTACACCCCACGCGAGCAAATGATTGAAGGGGTTGGGATTCAGCCGAATCAGCAATATATTCAAAGTCCTGAAATGAAAGAAGAGGCTTATCTTGAGCATGTGGCAGATTTACTGCTGAGCCGCCGTTAAGTCTCATCTGAGTAACACGTATTTTTAGACAGTCTTCATTGTTTAGCGTTTACTCATCTTCAGTATCTAATCCAAACTTTTTCAGACGATAGCGCAAAGAACGGAAAGACATGCCCAATTTTTTTGCTGCCAACGTACGGTTCCAGTGGGTCAGGTGCAGCGCATTCAGTAAAATGTCTTTTTCTACTTTTTCCAAGTAGGCTTCTAAACCTTCTTCAGGCAGTTTGCGTCCTGTCAGCAATACATCTGTCACGATCTGCTGTGGTGTTTCTGCTGTAGGTTGTGATTCAGTGGTTGCTGTATTGCTCATACTGAATTGGCGCAAGGGTGCGGTTTGTAAGTGTTTGAGATCAATAACATCATCATCACTCAGGGTAATGGCACGTTCAATAATATTGCGTAACTCACGCACATTACCCGGATAGTACTGTTCTAATAAAAATTGCTGGGCACGAGGTGTCAGTTGTTTGGCAGGAATGTCCCATTCTTGTGCAACTTTTTGAATGAAGTGGTCTGCCAATAACAGAATATCTTGTCCACGTTCACGCAAGGCAGGCAAGACCAAATCCATCACGTGAATACGGAAGAATAAATCCTGACGGAAACGTCCTTGCTGAACCAAACTTTCTAAGTCCTGATGACTGGCGCTGATCACACGAAAATCGACATCAATTTCACTATCTGAACCCACAGGACGGATGCGCTTTTCCTGAACGGCACGCAGCAGTTTGACTTGCATGCTCAGTGGCAGTTCGGCAATTTCATCTAAAAATAAGCTGCCACCATGTGCAGATTGAATCAGACCTTGTTTGTCTTGAGTCGCTCCTGTAAAGCTACCTTTTTTGTGTCCAAATAGCTCGCTTTCCATGAGTTCGGTGGGGATTGCACCACAGTTAATTGCAATAAATGGTCCTTCGTTGCGGTTACTTAAACGGTGAACCAAATTGGCGACAACTTCTTTCCCCGTACCCGATTCGCCTGTAATAAATACAGGCGCTTGCGAGCGCGCAATTTTTTTGATGGTGCTGCGCAATTGTTGAATAGGCAAAGACTGCCCAATCAACATTTTATATTCAAGCTGATCTTGGCTGTGATGATCGGTGGTGTCGAAAGGTTTATTCAGTGCTTTTTCAAGGAGTTGCTGTAAATGTATTTGATTGACAGGCTTGCTGACAAAGTCAAATGCACCTGCTTTTAAAGCAGCAATCGCAATATCCATATTGCCGTAGGCGGTCAATACGGCAACAGGTACATTCGGATATTGTTCGGAAATCCATTCAACCAGTTGCAAGCCATTGCCATCGGGCAGGTTTAAGTCGGTTAAGCAAGCATCGTACTGATGTTCTGCCAATAATTGCTTGGCTTGTGCTAAACGATACGCGACATGGGTTTGAATCCCCATACGTGCCAAAGTCATCTGCATGAGGGTACAAAGGTCTTCTTCGTCATCGACCAATAAAACCAAAGGTTGAACAGCGTGCATATTTTCCCCAAAACCACACAAAATTAAATCAAAACCACAGCAACAAGATTGATCCAATATCAATCGCGTTTATTCAATGGCACGTAGACATTTCATCCTGAAACATGCGCCTTGTTCTTGTTCTACATAGCTCAGCTTGGCTTGATTCGCCTCGCAAAAACTATGCGATAGATACAATCCTAAACCAGTTCCATTGATTTCGGTACTGAAAAATGGCTGGAACAGATAGAGGAGATCTTGACTGGCGACACCTGCACCAAAATCCCGCACATCAATATAAATATAAGTTGTTTGCGGGTAGACCGTAATCTCAATGGGCTGCTGTGCAGCATTGTGTCGAATGGCGTTACGAATCAGGTTAATCAGCACTTGGCGAAACTGTGATTCATCAAACTGGATGCTCAGTGGTTCGGTCAGTGTAAGCTGAATTTGACTCGCTGCATCAGGTAAATCTTCCTGAATGAATTGTGGCAAAAATTGATTGAGCTGAATCGCGACAGGCGTGGTTTGTTTATTTTTGACCATACTCAGCGTGTCGTGAATAATCTTATCAATCCGTGTCGCTTGTTTACTGATCATGTCCGACAGCAATTGTTGCTGTGCAGCATCACTGCCTGTAAATAAATTGTTGGCTTGTACAATGGCTGCCAACGGGTTGCGAATTTCGTGCGCAATACTGGCAGAGAGTTGTCCTAAGGCGGCTAATTTGAGTTGCTGGACTTGCTGATTGATTTTACGTCCATCCTGCAGCGCCAATAACGTCAGCGTTTGATGTGGCACTTTGAGTTTTTGTACCTGAATATGCACATGAAAATGACTCAGTTGCGACTCGAATTGAAACTTCTCGCCATCTTGTAACTGATCAAATTTGAACAGATCAAATAAATCGGGCTGAATTTTATACAATGGATAGGTCGCGTGCGCATATTTAGGATGAATCCCCAACAGATGACAGGCTGCAGGGTTGCTGAGGACGACATAGCAATTTTCATCTAAAACCAAATAGCCCATTTCGGTTTGTTCTAAAATATAACGGTTGATATTTTGTAGGCGGTTTAATTCCAAAGATTGCGAAAAATTTAGATTTTCTAAAATTTGGAAACGCCGTACTGCAATACGTCCACTGCCATAAACCACCCAAAATAAAAATGCCAATAGCGCACTTTGACCAATATTATTTAGCGATGAAAAGTCAAGCAAACTCCCAACAAAGTGTTGGTAAATCACCATAATCATCGCGATGAGGGTAATGGCTAAGGCTTTACGCTTTTGCAGCAAGAGTGATGCTGCAAAAATCGTGATCGCAAACAGCAGACTTAAATATAAATTAGGGCCATCGCTGGCAAAAGTCAGGCTACTCAGCGCGATAATATCGACTGCAAAAAACAGGGTCAGTTGTTGCGTGCTTTTAAAAGGAATATATTTATAGCTGATCAGTTGCAGGCAGCTAAAAATAAAATAGCAGACCAAGGTGTATAGATATAAACCCGGGTGCTGATATTGTGTGCCAAGCTGCTGAAAGGTGAGTAGGGTAATCAGCAGCAAACAAAAGGCAATCAGCAGTCGGTAAGTACCATACCACATGCCAAGATGATACTGATTTAACTCAGAATGTTGTTTTAAATCTGGCATATCGTAAAGGTCTTATTTGTGCATCAACAGCGTTGAAAATTTAGGGTTTAATCAGTCCATAACGAATGGCAAGGTGAGTCAGTTTGACATCACTATCAATATTTAATTTTTCAAAAATACGGTAACGATAGGTATTTACGGTTTTTACACTGACAAACAACTTATCGGCAATTTCCTGTGCGCTAATACAATTCACCACCATCATCGCCACTTGCATTTCACGTTCTGAAAGACTATCAAAAGGCGATTGTTGTGTGTCAGATAAGTATGAACTTGCCAGTTGTTCGGCAATGTCGGCACTGAAGTATTTACCGCCCTGCATGACTTTTTTAATGGCACGTACCATTTCACTGACAGGTGCGCCTTTGGTGATATAGCCTTTTGCACCTGCTTTCAGCAATAAAGAAGGGTAGGGTTCTTCTGCCAAACCACTCACCGCCAAGACCTTAGTGTCTGGTGCAGTTTGCAATAGACGACGTGTGGTTTCTACGCCTCCAATCCCAGGCATGTTCACATCTAACAACACCACATTGGGATGATGCTGACGCACTAAGGTAATCGCTTCTTCACCCGATTCAGCTTGTCCAATCACCTGCACATCGGCATGGTCTTCGAGCATACGGCAAATCCCAGTACGTACCAATTCATGATCGTCGACTACTAAAACTGTGATCACCTACACTCTCCCTTTGAAAAAATCATCTTTTTTGTTACATAAAGCAAAATTAGCTTGCAATGAAACGACAAAATTAGCAATGCTATTCTTAATCTAGAATGAAAAGTTCTGCACAATATGGTGTCAAAAACGATTCATTGTTGTATTTTTAAATGTAAGGCATATTTGAGGTAATACGCAAATGTATCTTACCTCCCTGAGTTGAGTAAGCAGTCGTGAAAAATTCTAAGAAGTCGTTCATGCATGTGCTGGTCGCATCTATGATGTTCAGCCTAAGTTCTGTCAGTTTTGCTGAACTTGTCATCAATCCTTCCTCTGGGAGCGACGGTCAGGCGACCTTAAGTTGGTCTTCGGAGCAAGCCGATCAATTCTTAAATGGTGATCTGGAAAGTACCAGTGCGAGCGCTCAGGCTGCGCCAGAGAGCTATGTTGCTGAACCTACTCCGCCAGGTTCAACGAAAATTACCACTACAGTGCGTAGTAGCAATGGTGTTGCACCTGCTTCCACTGCGCCTAAAACAGTCCGTATTTTAGATACCTCTGCTTATAGCAACCAACCATCAGTTAATGCACGTGCGGCTTTGGTGATGGATGCGCAAACAGGTGAAGTGCTGTATAGCAAAAATACCAATGTGGCATTACCTATTGCATCTGTGACCAAGGTGATGACTGCCGTGGTGACTTCTGATGCACGTTTGAATATGTCTGAACAAATCACTTTGCAATCGATTGATTTTGCAGGTGCAGCAGGTAAAAACTCAAGCTCAACTTTGCGTGTGGGCGACAAGTTAAACCGTGCCGAAGCGTTACTGTTTGCATTAATGAAATCTGAAAATCCTGCAGCAGCAGCGTTGGCACGTACTTATCCAGGTGGGAAAAATGCCTTTGTAGCCGCAATGAATGCTAAAGCGCGTGAATTGGGCATGCATTCTACCCGTTTTACCGAAGCAACAGGCTTAGACCCACGTAATGTATCTTCTGCGCGTGATTTGGGTATTTTGGTCAGCACCGCTTCGCAATATGGTTTGATTCGCCAATTCTCAACCACGCCAACCTATGACTTTAACTTGGGTTATCGTGTTTTAAAATCTAACAATACCAATGCACTGGTACGTAATGGTGGTTGGAATATTAATCTGTCTAAAACAGGCTATATCAATGAAGCAGGGCGTTGTGTGGTGATGCATACCACTTTGAATAACCGTCCTGCAGTGGTGGTGCTTTTGGGTGCAGATACTTCACAAGCACGTACCAATGATGCAACTCGCTTAATGAGTTGGGCAAGCCAGTTACCTAAACGTATTTAAGAGCACATTCAGCTTGGAGCGTTGAGTTATCAATCGTATGACTCAACTTCCGTTAAAGTTGCATGATTCCACATACAAAAAAACCTGCTAATGCAGGTTTTTTTGATCACGATTCAAAACTTACATGTTTGAAAGGATAGAGTCTTTTACTTGTTGCATTGTAGCATCAATAGAGAGCATCACCGCATCTGCACATTGTTTCATTGCAGTGTCAGGATCTTTCAGACCGTTACCTGTTACGGTACATACAATCACAGAACCTTCTTTGATTTTACCTGCTTTGATGTCGCGCATTGCACCACCAATAGACGCAGCAGATGCAGGCTCAACAAATACGCCTTCATACATTGAAAGCATGCGCTGTGCTTCTAAGATTTCAGCATCAGTTAGCTCATCAAACCAACCTTCTGAATCGCGTACAACGGCTTTGGCATGGTTCCAGCTTTGTGGGTTACCAATACGAATTGCAGTTGCAACAGTTTCAGGGTTTTCTACAGGCGCACCACGTAAGAATGGTGCAGCGCCAGACGCTTGATAACCCACCATGATTGGGCGGCCTTCAGGGTTTGGACCTGTGAATTTGTCCGTTGCTGCGTCATAGACCACTTGCTCGAATTGATCGGCAGATTGGTTGGCAACCGCTTCGGTATAACCCATCCAGTGTGCAGTAATGTTGCCTGCGTTACCTACAGGTAAGCAGTGGTAATCTGGTGCACGACCTAACTCATCTACAATTTCATACGCAATGGTCTTTTGACCTTGTAGGCGGTAAGGGTTGATCGAGTTCACAATGGTCACAGGTGCTTGGTCAGCAACTTCTTTAACTAGACGCATACCATCGTCAAAGTTACCGCGGATTTGCATGGTGATGGCACCGTACATCATCGCTTGTGCCATTTTACCCATGGCAATTTTGCCTTCAGGAATTAAAACGAATGCTTTGATGCCTGCACGTGCAGCATAGGCAGCAGCAGCAGCAGAAGTATTACCTGTAGATGCACAGATAATGGCTTTTGAACCTTCTTCAACTGCTTTAGTAACTGCCATGGTCATACCACGGTCTTTAAATGAACCTGTCGGGTTTAAGCCTTCATACTTCACATAAATTTCAACATCTTTACCAATAATGCGTGGAATATTCTCAAGCTTAATCAGTGGCGTGTTTCCTTCGCCTAGAGAGATTGCACGTGTGGTTGCAGACACTGGTAAACGGTCACGATAACGGTCAACTAAACCAGTATAACGATTGGCATTCGACATGATGATGTTCCAATTGTGTGTAGAGCTTGGCAAGGGGAAATACTCCCCTCCACCCGATTAATTATCAAGCGATTCTAAACGAATTCGTACAATTTCGCCATGAATGGTTGGCAATGCTTGAATTTGTTGTAACGCTTCATCCATTTTTGATTCTAGGACTGGGTCAGTCAGAATCACGATAGGAATAAGGTCTTTTAAGCGTGATTGCTGCATGATGGCATCAATACTGATTCCCGCGCGGCTTAAAATAGTGGTCACATCAGCAAGTACGCCAGTTTGGTCTTCGGCATTAATGCGAATGTAGTAACCCGTGGTCATTTCTTCACGGCTTAAAATTGGCAAGTCGGTTAAGGCTTCAAATGCCAATTGCGGAATTGTACCTGCGCCATCTTCGGTATAAGAAATGTCACGGACAATATCAACGACATCTGCAACTACTGCAGAGGCTGTTGGGCCTGCACCTGCACCTGCGCCATAATAGAGCGTTGGACCAACCGCATTGGCTTGTACCAAGACCGCGTTTTTCACGCCATTAACATTGGCAATCAATTCTTCTTCAGGAATTAAAGTTGGGTGAACACGCAATTCAATACCTTTATCGGTACGACGGGCAATCCCCAAGTGTTTGATGCGGAAACCGAGTTCTTCGGCATATTTCACATCTTGTGCGGTCACTTTGCCAATACCTTCGGTAAAGACTTTGTCAAACTGTAGTGGAATACCAAATGCACATGAAGCCAAAATAGTCAGTTTGTGTGCAGCATCAATACCTTCGACGTCAAAAGTCGGATCGGCTTCGGCATAGCCTAACTCTTGCGCTTCTTTCAGTACGTCTTCAAATGCACGACCTTTTTCACGCATTTCACTTAAAATGAAGTTGCCTGTACCGTTGATGATGCCTGCCAACCATTCAATTTTGTTGGCAGCCAAACCTTCACGGATGACTTTAATAATTGGAATACCACCTGCAACCGCAGCTTCATAGGCAATTTGTACGGCATTGTCTTCAGCTGCTTTAAATAGCTCATTGCCGTGTTCTGCAAGTAGGGCTTTGTTGGCTGTCACTACTTGTTTGCCGTGCTTCATGGCTTCCATGATCACGTCATAAGCAGGGTGAATACCGCCCATCACTTCAACCACCACGTCTACATCGGGTTGACGGACAATGTCCATCAAGTCGGAGCTTTGCTTGACCGATTCAGGCAAGTTTAGGTCAGGACGCGGACGACGTGTTCCCACATAAGTGATTTCAATTTCACGACCGGTGCGACGTCTAATCTCAGCAGCATTTTCTTTTAATAGTTTAAGGGCACCACCACCCACAGTACCAAGACCGAGGATTGCCAGACGAACTGGTTTCACGTCACACTCCATATTTTAATAACTTTAAGCAAGCCTAGATCATAGCTAAAAAAACGCGCTGACTCTAGGGCAGATCTCACTTATCTTCACAGTATAAAAAAAAGTAAAATAACGCATAAAAAATCGTTATTTATATTGGCTTCATAGATGCTACGTCTTGGTGTATTGGGATGATGCAGCATCCACAGATCCGCTATTTTTATTTGTCTAAGCGCTTGATCAATTCAGCGGTAGACAGATAGCCGCCTAAATATACGCCTTCGGCATTATAAATCGCAGGTGTGCCATTGACGCCCATATTTAAGCCCAATTGATACTGAGCACGAACAGGGTTTTTACAGTTGGCAGGTGCAATTTGTGCGCCATTCATGACCTGATTAAAGGCAGCGTGACGATCTTCGCTACACCAAATTGCTTCCATAGCAGGCATGTGCTGTTCACCACGCGGCCAAGCAATGTAACGGACTTCAATGCCTTTACCATTCATTTCATCCATTTGTTCATGTAGACGATGGCAATATGGACAGCTGACATCGGTAAATACATAAATGACGTGTTTGGTTTTGCCTTTGGCAGGGAATACCAATAAATCTTCCTGTTTTAATTCAGCAAAAATTTTCTTGTTCACGCCTGCTTGCAGGTTTTCACTGACGTTATGTAGTTCTTTGTCACCTAAACGGATCACATCGCCCTGAATAATGTATTTGCCATCACTGGTGGCATAGACCGATGACATGCCTTCAAGACTCACCCAAAATAAATTTGGAACTTCAGTGGCTTTAATGTCGGTAATTTTGGCGTTGATACCTGCAGTTTTAAAATGTTGCTGCAAGGTTGTACTTAAACGCTGTTGTGCATTGCGTTCAATTAGGGTTGATGCTTCACCCGTTGCAGGCGCACTGGCGGTGAGTGTGGTTTGCTTTTTATCTTCATTGTTTGCATTTGAACATGCGGTGATTGCAAAAGCACTTGCCAGTGAACAGGCAATCAAAAGTGTCGAGCGGGTAAATGTCATAAACAACCCTTTCTTGTTGGCATAAAAAATAGAGCGTTAGCATAACAAAAAATATTCGTGATCGTTAGGGGCTGTTGCCATTTCATAAATGGCTTACGTTCATAGATGAAGTGTCAACAGACCCTATGCTTCTACGTCGTTTTTGTTTTTTTAAGCCCGTGGATGATGCTGGGCATGCAATTGCTGCATACGGATTTGTGCGACGTGGGTGTAGATTTGTGTGGTGGATAAATCACTGTGCCCGAGCAGCATTTGTACCACGCGTAAATCTGCCCCATGATTGAGTAAGTGTGTGGCAAAGGCATGTCTTAACGTGTGTGGCGATAACTCGGCTTGAATGCCTGCTTGCAGGGCATAGCGTTTAATGGCATACCAAAAATTTTGTCGGCTCATAATGCCGCCATGCACCGTTAAAAATAGATAATCGGTAGCACTTTTATACAGTTGCGGACGCGACTCGGTTAAATATTTTTCTATCCATTCACAAGCGACTTGTCCCATAGGCACCAAACGCTCTTTATTGCCTTTACCTACAATTCGTAAATAGCCTTGTTTTAGGTTGATTAATTCTAAACGTAAATTCAGCAATTCCGTCACTCGTAAACCGCAAGCATATAAGACTTCAAGCATGGCACGATCTCGTAATCCGAGTGCAGTGTTGATGTCAGGAGCGTGAATTAAGGCTTCAACATCGGCTTCAGATAAATCTTTGGGTAAGGCACGACCTAATTTTGGGGTTTTATGCGCAGCAACAGGGTTGTCAGAGCGCAGTTTGTGCTCTCTTAAAAATTTATAAAAAGAACGTAGTGCAGACAGGCAGCGTGCAATAGAGCGGGGGCTTTTTTGTTGTTTGGTGAGTTCGATGAGTACATCTGAAATATCGTCATGATTCCATTCAGGCATGGGTTTGCTGACATAGTCACTGCATTGAATTAAATCGGACAGATAGGCATTGCGGGTATGCGGGCTGACACTTTGCGCGATTAAATCGTTGCGATAGCCTTCCAAAAAGCTCAAAGCTTCTGGAATTTGTATTGCAGCAGGAATACGAGGTTTTTTGTTCAGCATAGGAATCACAGACGAAATCACAAAATTAATTGAGAAATTCGATAATAAGCAGCGTTATTTTCTACTCTAATCCAATTCAGCAAGGCTGTCGATGTGATATAAAGCATTTAAATGTAAGTCGACCTTATTTGTTAATTGTTCTCATTTGCATGTTATAATGTGCAAAATGGTATAGGAATTTCACGGTGCGTTTGTCAGAACTTAAAGCAAAACAAACAGCCATCATCCGTCAGGTATTACGTACTGCCGATGGTGGAACATCCCTTAGTGACTTAGTGGCAAACCGCTTAGAAACACTGGGTTTTGTGCCAGGTACGCAGGTGCAGGTGATTACCAAAGGTATTTTTGGTGGTGATCCAATCTTGATTCAAGTGGGATTTACCCGTTTTGCTTTGCGCAAAGTAGAAGCTGAACGCATTGAAATTGAACAAGGGGTGTCTGCATGAGCGATGCCTTACGTATCGCACTTGTAGGGAATCCAAACTGCGGTAAAACATCTTTATTTAACCATTTGACAGGGACACGTCAAAAAGTCGGCAACTACGCAGGCGTGACCGTGGAGCGTAAAGTCGGGCAATTTACCTTGCCTTCAGGGCAGGCGGTGCGGGTGCTGGATTTGCCTGGAACCTATAGTTTAGAAGCCACCAGTCCCGACGAAGCTATTACTCGAGATGTTGTACAAGGCAAAATAGACGAAGAAGGTCAGCAAGATGCCTTTCTTTGTGTCGTGGATACCACCAACCTGAAATTGCATTTGGGCTTGGTTTTGGAAATGATTGCACTGGGTCGTCCGATTTTGTTGGTACTCAACATGATGGATGAAGCACGTCGTCGTGGCATGCAAATCAACACGCAAAAATTGTCTGAGCGTTTGGGTGTACCTGTGGTGGAAACCGTGGCAGTGCGTGATTCAGGTATTCAAAACTTAATGCATGCCTTAGATCAGGGTAAATTTGCTGTTCCGCAGACAGAATTGACAGGCTTAACCGGCAGTCAGCATCAACGGATTCAAACCATTTTGCATGATGTGGTGCACTTTGTAGATCAAGAAGACAAACGCTCCGACTTCCTCGATAAAATCTTTTTACATCCTGTATTCGGCTTAGTCAGCCTTGCGGTGATGATGTTTGTTGTCTTCCAAGCGGTATTTGCTTGGGCTGCACCGTTTATGGATGGCATCGAAAGTTTATTTGGCTGGCTAGGCGAAGTGATTGGCGAAAACATTAGCCATCCCTTGCTAAACAGCTTGATTGTGGATGGCATTATTGCGGGCGCAGGCGGTGTAGTGGTGTTCTTGCCGCAAATTTTAATTCTGTTCCTGTTTATTTTAATTTTGGAAGAATCGGGCTATTTGCCACGTGCCGCATTCTTGCTCGATAAGCTGATGTTTAGCGCAGGTTTGAGTGGTCGTGCCTTTATTCCATTGCTGTCTAGTTTTGCCTGTGCAGTGCCAGGCATTATGGCAACGCGTAGTATTGCTGACCCACGTGATCGTTTAACCACGATTATGGTTGCACCGTTAATGACCTGTTCTGCGCGCTTGCCTGTATATGCCTTACTCATCGCAGCATTCATTCCCAATCAAACCGTATGGGGCATGTTTAATTTACAAGGTCTGGTCTTATTTGGTCTGTATATGGCGGGCATTGTGAGTGCCTTGGGCGTATCTTTTGTGCTTAAATTTTTACAAAAAGATAAATCTGAGCATGTCTTGTTGATGGAGTTGCCTAGCTACCGTTTTCCAGACCTAAAAAGTGTTTGGATTGGTTTACTAGATCGCGCCAAAATTTTCTTAAAGCGTGTCGGTGGCATTATTTTTGCACTGTCGATTTTATTGTGGTTCTTGTGTACGTTCCCGCAACCGCCTGAAGGCGCGACCATGCCTGCAATTGACTATAGTTTTGCAGGGATGCTGGGGCATGTATTACAGCCAATTTTTGCTCCTGTGGGCTTTAACTGGCAGATCGTGATTGCCTTGATTCCTGCGATGGCAGCGCGTGAAGTGGTGGTGGCTGCATTAGGCACAGTCTATGCCTTATCTGCAGTGGATGAAGATGCCATGTCCCAAGGTTTGGCTGCTTTAATTAGTGGTGGTGGTGAACTGGGCTGGTCATTGGCAACGGGTTTATCGTTATTGGTGTGGTTTATTTATGCACCGCATTGTTTGGCAACTTTAGCAACGGTAAAACGCGAAACAGGATCATGGCGTACGGTCAGTATTATGACCTGCTATCTATTTGGTTTGGCTTATTTCATGTCATTCCTGACTTATCAAACGGCATCGTATTTGTTGGGTTAAGGCACATGCCTGACCTACAGGAGTAGATGAACATGGTTGAAATTTTAATTGTTGCTGCATTGGTACTGTGGAGTGCTGTAGTAGTCTTTAAAAAAGTCTTTCCCAAGACTTCTGGCGCAGTTTTTCTAAAACTCTCCAATTTCTGTACTGAAAAAGGCTGGCATGGCTTGGCCAAATGGCTAAAACCTGCAGCCGCGGCAGGCTGTGGCGGCAGTTGTGGTTGTGATTCTCAAGATCAACCCGCAGAAAAGAAAGTTGAAGTTCAAGCGGTGAAGTGGAAATAGGCTTGTTTATTCACTTTAGCAATATTCTTTTTAAAAACCGTCTGCAATATGACGGTTTTTTTACGCACTGACACAAAAAAACTGCAGGAACTGCAAACAGAAAAAGCATTCAAAACAGCAAAGTGCTACTATTTTGTCTGTTTCAAAATTAGCGCACAAAATGGGGCAAAAATGTTAATACAACGTGGTGGATTAAAAGTCGTTGCAGGACTTGGTATTTCTGGTGTTGCAGCCGTTAATTTTTTACATCATCAGGGTTACCGCGTTGCTGTGACAGATTCTCGCCCCACACCCCCAGGGCATGACCAAATTCCTGCCGAAGTGGAAACCCGTTTTGGTCAGTTTGATCAGGATTTATTGTTGTCTGCAGAAGAAATTGTGATTAGCCCAGGGCTAGATCCAAAACTCCCTGAAATTCAGGCTGCGATGGCGCAGGGCATTCCTGTGGTGAGTGAAATTCAGATTTTACGTCGTGCGACCGACAAACCTATTGTGGCAATTACAGGGTCTAATGCGAAAAGTACCGTTACCACACTGATTGGTTTAATGGCAGAGCAGGCAGGCAAAAAAGTCGCGGTAGGTGGCAATTTGGGACGCCCTGCGCTGGATCTGATCAAAGATGATCCTGAACTGTATATTTTAGAACTCTCCAGTTTTCAGCTAGAAACCACCTCGAATTTAAATGCAGAAGTAGCGGTAGTGCTGAACATGAGTGAAGACCATTTAGACCGTCATGGCGATATGCTCGGTTATCACACCGCCAAACATCGTATTTTTCAGGGTGTGAAAAAAGTGGTGTTTAACCGTGATGATGCTTTGAGTCGTCCGTTGGTGCCAGATCAGACTCCTATGCAAAGTTTTGGCTTAAATGCGCCTGACCTAAACCAATACGGCTTATTAAAAGATGATGATGGCAGCATGTGGTTGGCACGTGGGCGTGAGCGTTTATTAAAAAGCACCGAGATGTATATTCAAGGCACACACAATATTGCTAATGCATTAGCGTGTTTGGCATTGGGTGAAGCCATTGGTTTATCTATGCACAGCATGCTGGAAACGCTGAAAACCTTTAAAGGTTTGGAGCATCGTTGTGAATTCGTCAAAGAATTACATGGGGTGCGTTATTATAATGACTCCAAAGGAACCAACATCGGTGCAACTTTGGCAGCTTTAGATGGCTTGGGTGCAGCAATTCAGGCACAAGGCGGTAAGGTTGCGATTATTTTAGGTGGGCAAGGCAAAGGGCAGGACTTCACTGCGCTACGCCAATCATTGCAACAATATGCCAAACTGGCAGTGTTGATTGGTGAGGATGCTACGAAAATTGAAACAGCAGTTGCGGGAACAACCCAACTCTTAACTGCAGATACCTTGCAACAAGCAGTTGAAATCTGCCAACAACATACACAAGCGCATGATGTGGTGTTATTGTCACCTGCATGTGCAAGTTTTGATATGTTCTCGGGCTATCCAGAACGTGGTCACAAGTTCGTTGCTTATGTCAACGCACTGGTATAACAACAATAAGGTGTGAGATATGGCTGGCTTTGCTCAGACAACAATCAATAAACTCAATCAGGTCTATGAGCGCTGGTTACCCAAACTGCCAGCGGAAGTGAATGTACGCAATGTACTGATTTTTAGCGTACTGGCGCTGTTATGTATTGGTTCAATCATGGTGGCATCGGCTTCTATGCCTTATGCCGAGCGCATGCATGAAAATGCCTTTCACTATGTATTGCGTCATGGCATTTCTATTGTGGTGGCATTAATCGCTGCCGTGATTGCCTATAGAGTGCCGCTGAATACCTGGTTTAACAACACCTTCTTTCTGTGGATTGTGACCATTGCCTTGTTGGCTGCAGTGTTGCTGGTGGGTACTGAAGTCAATGGTTCTAAACGCTGGATTCGGGTCGCAGGTTTTACCCTGCAAGCTTCCGAAGTCGCTAAAGTGATGATGGCCATTTTTACTGCTGACTATGTGGTGCGCCGTGCCGAAGAAGTGCGTAATAACATTAAAGGTCTGATTCGTCTTGCAGTGATTATGGCAGTCACGGTAGGTTTGGTGATTGCAGAGCCTGACTTGGGGGCGACCGTGGTGATTGCCTTGACCATGTTAGGGGTCTTCTTTTTAGCTGGTGCGCCATTAATTCAGTTTGGTATTGCCTTTGGCGCGATTATTGCCGCCTTTGTGTTTTTGGTGGTATTTGAGCCTTATCGTTTTGAGCGTTTAATGTCGTTCTCAAACCCGTGGAATGACCCTTTGGGTGTCGGTTATCAGTTGTCTAACGCCTTAATGGCATTTGGACGCGGTGAATGGGCAGGCGTAGGCCTGGGGCATAGTATCCAGAAAATGTCCTATTTACCTGAAGCACATACGGACTTTATGTTGGCTGTCTTAGGTGAAGAGTTTGGCTTTTTAGGCATTTTTGTGGTGTTGAGCTTGTCTTTTGCTATGCTGATTGCCTGCATTAAAATTGGTCATCGCGCCCTGAAAAACCAGTACTTACGTGCAGGATATTTGGCTTATGGCATCAGCATTATCTTCTTATTACAGATTATGGTGAATGCAGGCATGAATATGGGTATGTTGCCTACCAAAGGTTTGACTCTACCTTTTATTAGTTATGGTGGTTCATCGTTAATTATGTGTGCAGTGATGGTGAGTTTGATTCTGAAAATTGAAGCCAGCACGCATGAGATTAACCCTAGCCGTGAAGAATCCAGCTTCTAGAATTTATCCTTCTATTTCGCTTCTGGCTGAGCATGGTGCAAGACCATGCTTGGCATGACTGTTCCGCAGTGTAAGCACTTGACTGTAGTATTTTTTTGTTTAGACATAGGAAACAAGGGAATAAAAAATAAGGAAAAATATTGTCGTTGCTGTCTGAGTTCATAGCTACTGCGAGTGCGGCAAACGGGGCAGCTAAATTGACTTTTCTCGACCACTTTGGTTTTCGGTCCAACACCAAAAATAAAAACATGACACAACCTCAAATGATCCATTTCAATTTGAGCATAACTGAATTTTAAATTTTATAAATAATAGCCGTGTAAAGCTGTGCCTGCAGGAATACGTGAAAGATCCCATTGCTGAATGGCTTGCGTAAGCATGCGTGCAGGGGTGTCTAATTCGACAGTGGCTTGATTTAAGGCAGTTAAAGCGGCTTGTAGCAGCTTCGGTGCTTGGGCTAAATCTAAAGCTTGTGCCAAGTTCTGTTTAGACAGTTTTTGCCCTTGTGCATTCATGGCTAAAGGCAGGTGCGTGTAGCTGAGTTTAGGGTAGCCTAACAGTTGCCCCAAATAGATTTGCCGTGCGGTGTTGTCGAGTAAATCTGCGCCGCGAACCACATGGGTAATGCCTTGCAAATAATCATCCACCACCACTGCCAGTTGATAATTGATAATGCCATCACGCCGTTTTAGGACAAAATCGCCCAAGTCCTGCGCAAGGTTGGAACATTGTTTGTCTTGCAGGCGGTCTTGAAAGCAAATCTCTTGGTCTGTGACTTTGACTCGAATCGCTTGATTGGCAAAATCTAAACCTAAATTGCGGCAAGTCCCTGCATAAATATGATTGGAGCCAAGCATTTTGCGGGTGCATTGACAGGCATAGACCAAGTCGCGTTGCTGCAATTGTTGCAACACGGCTGCATAGAGATCGAGGCGATCTTTCTGGAAAATAATTTCGGCATCCGGCTCAAATTGAAAGGCATCAATACAACGCAAGATATGATTTTCACTGCCAGGGTAAATGCGTGGGATGTCAGTATCTTCAATACGTACCAGCCAAGTGCCGTGCTGGGCTTTGGCATCGCAATAACTGGCAACGGCAGTAATGAGAGAGCCAAAATGCAAAGGGCCGGTTGGCGATGGCGCAAACCGACCTGAGTAGCGCGTCAGCGAAATATGATCTCGCTGCTGCGCATGGGGAGCATGCTCCGCTAAAGAATTTTCAACAGTCACAATTAACCGTTATTTTGCTTCTCTTTGATCTCTGCCAAAGTTTTGCAGTCAATACATAGCGTTGCTGTTGGACGTGCTTCTAAACGACGCAGACCAATTTCGATACCACAAGTTTCACAGAAACCATAGTCATCGTTTTTAATCGCTTCAATGGATTGTTCAATTTTACGAATCAATTTACGTTCACGGTCACGGGTACGTAATTCAATCGCAAATTCTTCTTCTTGTGTCGCGCGGTCATTCACATCAGGCAAAGCGGTATTTTCGTCTTGCATGGTGTTGAGTGTACGATCTACTTCTGACATTAACTCTTCTTTCCACGCCATTAAAATTTGACGGAAATGTTCGAGTTGTCCTTCAGACATGTATTCTTCATTCTTTTTCGGCTGATAAGGTGCAATACCAAATAAGCTAGCTGTAGAACCACCCTCTAAAGCCTTTGGCTTTGCCTTACGCACGCGTTTTGTAGCTTTTTCTTCTACAAGATCTGTTTGTTCGTCCAAGACTTGATTTTGGTTGTCATTCGCCATGTAGGGCATTCCTCATCATATGCGTAAGATTCATACGCGAAAAATATGGTGATATGCAAGTGTTTTTATCCACTCCCTCAGAAAGAATTCTCTCTTCGGGGGACGTCATCATATAGACTTTTTTTGATTATGGATAGTCTTTGATGTTTGGATGTGTTATCGCATTTTTTCGTTGAAGGCATAAAGTAAAGCAAAAAAAATAAAATGGAAAGTTAATAACCTGAAATTTCAAAATTTATTTGTTGTGTGACATGCTCAACCCGATGCACTTGGGTGCTAAAACTGCCATCTGCATTCAAATGTAACACACGGTAACCTGGTGCCTCAGGCCCAAGCGCAAAGTGCTGGCTATGTGGTTTAAATTGCACGCAGGTCGAAGGCGTAGAGTAAAATTGAATCCCTTGCCATTCATTTAATGAGTCTTGATGCACATGCCCACACAGCACCAATTTGACATTGTTGTGGCGTGCCAATACATCAATTAAGGCTTCGGTATTTTTAAGTTTGTGCTGATCTATCCAGTGCGATTGCATATCAAAAGGATGGTGATGACAGGCAATAATCACCTGCTGCTGCGCATGTTGCTGTAAAAGCTGATCTAACTGCTGTAATTGTGCTGCGTCCATCCAGCCATCAATCCGACCTTTAACCGCAGTATTCAGTAAAATGACACTCCAATTGCCCAACTCAATTGCATGAACTTGATTGGACTGTAAATGGAATGGAAAAACCGCGGCATCATCATGATTGCCCGGAATCTGGAAATGCGGCGTATTCAAAGTCTGCATAAACTGCAAATAACGCTGATAGGTTTCAGCAACAGGGATTTGTGCTAAATCGCCTGTATGGAAAATAGCATCGAGCTGCGGATATTGCTGTTGAATATCGTGCATTACCGCGTGAAAGCTGCGTTCAGGATTCATGTGCACAAACTCTAAATCTTCCTGATTCATGAGGTGCGTATCTGAAATTTGTACAATTGTCCAGCGTTGCTGGTGATTGTTTGAGAATAAAGTCATGCCTGACCCCTTAGACATCCTTCACGGTTTTAATTTGTTGTTGTAACCATTGCAATGCCATGATGACAGGTGCGTTTTTTAGCCGACCATTGGTCAGCAAGTTTGGAATTTCCTGATAATCAAGAATGTGTAATTGAATATTCTCTCCTTCATCTGGCATACCAAACACGCCACCTTCCTGTGGTAACGTGGTGCTCGCACTATATAAGTGGAACAATTCTGCGCATGCACCCGCAGATGGATAAAAACTGAATAAATGTTGTAATTCTTTTAATTCACAGCCCGATTCTTCCAAAGCTTCACGACGAATGCAACTTTCAGGTGATTCATTGCCATCTAGCACGCCTGCAATCACTTCGAGTTGCCAAGGCGAGTCGCAATCATCAATTGCACCAATACGGAATTGTTCAATCAGGGCAAATTTTTGTTGTGGTGCATCATAAATGAGTACCCCAGCCGCTTCAGGGCGTTGAATGAGTTCACGCTGAAGGACTGGGGTATATGTAGTTTGATTAAACAAGCGATGGCTCAGGCTGACTTTTTCAACCTGAATAAAACCACGATACAGGTATTCACGTTGGTGAATCTGTGCATCGTGTTGTCCATAAGTTGCTTGTTGAATAATCTTCATAAATTCTCATCAGGATGAGCAAAGCATAATTTCATCCTAACTGAGATTTTATTGAATACAAACGCTTTTTAAACAAATTAGAGCTTATGGTATAATTTTTGACCATGTTCCTGATAAGCGGTTTTCATGGCTTTGAGACCTGATTCTACCTCTGCATCTACTTGCTCTGTTTTGTTCGCAGCATTTTGATTTTGTGCATAATCTCTCACATTTTGCGTGATTTTCATGGAGCAGAACTTCGGTCCGCACATTGAACAGAAGTGTGCAGACTTATGCGCTTCTTTGGGCATGGTTTCATCATGCATGCTGCGTGCGGTGTCTGGGTCAAGGCTTAGGTTGAACTGATCTTCCCAACGGAATTCAAAACGTGCTTTAGATAAGGCATTGTCACGTGCTTGCGCGCCCGGATGTCCTTTGGCAAGGTCGGCCGCGTGGGCTGCAATCTTATAGGTGATGATGCCATCTTTGACGTCTTTTTTGTTTGGTAAGCCTAAGTGTTCTTTAGGTGTCACATAGCACAGCATCGCTGTACCGTACCAGCCAATCATCGCTGCACCAATTGCAGAAGTAATATGGTCATAACCTGGTGCAATATCCGTGGTTAATGGGCCGAGTGTATAGAATGGTGCTTCTTTACAGACTTCAAGTTGCAAGTCCATATTTTCTTTGACCATGTGCATTGGTACGTGCCCCGGGCCTTCAATCATCACTTGCACCTCATGTTCCCAAGCGCGGTGAGTCAATTCACCCAAAGTTCGCAGTTCGCTGAATTGTGCTTCATCGTTGGCATCTTGAATACAACCCGGACGTAAACCATCACCTAAGCTGAACGATACATCGTAAGCTTTCATGATTTCGCAGATTTCATCAAAGTGTGTGTAAAGGAAGTTTTCTTCATGATGCGCCAAACACCACTGTGCCATGATTGAACCACCACGTGACACAATGCCTGTTAAGCGGTTAGCCGTGAGGGGTACATAACGCAATAACACACCTGCGTGAATGGTGAAGTAATCCACCCCTTGCTCTGCCTGTTCAATCAGGGTGTCTTTAAAAATTTCCCAAGTGAGGTCTTCGGCAATGCCGTTTACTTTTTCTAGTGCCTGATAAATAGGTACAGTACCAATTGGCACAGGCGAGTTGCGGATAATCCATTCACGGGTTTCATGGATGTTTTTACCTGTCGATAAATCCATGATGGTATCTGCGCCCCAACGGGTCGCCCAAGTCATTTTCGCGACTTCTTCATCAATACTTGAACCCAGTGCCGAGTTACCAATATTGGCATTGATTTTGACCAAGAAGTTGCGACCAATAATCATTGGCTCACATTCTGGGTGGTTAATGTTGGCAGGAATAATTGCACGGCCTTCAGCCACTTCCTGACGTACAAATTCAGGCGTGATTTCAGTTAAGTTTTTAGCCCCAAAGTTTTGCCCTGGATGCTGACGCATATCGACACCTTCGCGTTGGCGTTGGTTTTCACGAATGGCGATATATTCCATTTCAGGGGTAATGATGCCTTGTTTGGCATAGTGCATTTGGGTGACGTTTTTACCCGCTTTGGCACGACGCGGCTTTTGAATATGGGCAAAACGGATCTCTGCAGTACGAATATCGCGTAAACGCTCTTGACCAAATGCCGAGCTAAGGGTTTCTAGTTTTTCGGTGTCTTGGCGCTCTTCAATCCAGCTGTCGCGGATGTTCGGCAAGCCTTTGTTCAGATTAATTTCAACATTTGGATCGGTATATACACCTGAAGTGTCATACACCATGAGCGGCGGATTGTGCTCACCGTCTAAACCTGTTGGAGTGTCAGTCAGTTCAATTTCACGCATTGGCACCTGAATGTCTGGGCGTGAGCCTTGGATATAGACTTTTTTCGATGCAGGTAAAATGCGGGTTAAATCTTTGGCATCTTGCTCGTGTTGAGCAGAAATATCAGCAGGGGATAGATTCGTTAATTGGTTCATTGCAATGATCCTGAAGAATGAAATCAACGAATCAAGCACGACCAAAAACAAGGGCAAACTGATCTGTTTTGAACAAGGGAACAATTTGGGTGCTATGTTTTTAGATGGGCTTGATTCCTACGCAGGTTTTAACCTGATCAGGTTCAACGGTACTTGGGTTTACAGCTTGGTTTGCAGATTTTAGGCTACAAACTCAGCATGGACACAATCTCAGCGAGGCATTACTCGCGCTCCGTCAAGCTGTATAAATAGTAGCACGTTGTTGGTATAAAAGCAGGCTTCGCGCGGCTTTTATTCTTTGATGCCTAATGACAAGTATTTGAGCTTTAAGCGACTTTGGATAATTAGCGAGTAATACAAACGGCATCACTAAAACAATCGCGTTTTGCATGGATGGAGATGTTCTTTAAATTTAAATATTGATGCAACTGTGCATGTACTAAAGCATCATCGCCATATTCACGCTGTTCACGTGCAGTGGGCTGTGCTGCAATTTCAGTGAGTCGTTGTTCACTGCTCATGTGTAAAAAGGCAAGGAATTTACGCGCTTGCTGTGCTAAGGGAGATTTTTGCAACTTTGCCAGTTTTTTAATTTCAAATAATACGGCAGGTTGGATACTGTATTCATCGACATAATCCTGAGAAACAGGACTGTTGACTGTGCCTTTAAACAGCAGCAAGGCATACACTTCGGCTAGATAACGTGCATCCCGTATAAAGTGACTTTTAGGATAACGCTGCACGTAATCTTCCCAAAATAAGGCGCGTTCTGCCAAATCGGCAGCATCAAGGGTGAGTCCACCATCACGCAAGCTGTGCTGCATATTGTCATTGGCCATTCTTTCAATAAAAATCTGCTCGGCATCGGGCATGTAAGGCGCAAAAATAATGGCTAAGTATTGTGGGCTACGACGATAAACCAACTGTGCTTCACCTGCATCGTATAGCTCTAAATAGGCTTGTCCCTTATGTTTCAATAAATATTGATCACGCAAGGCAAAGTTTTCAAAATGACTTTGCTGAATGGTCGGATGCTGCGCCATATCAAAAGCATGTTGATCAAAAGCAGCTTGTTCTGCAGCGCTGCGTTCTACATGCAAAAAGCGTTGATACATTTGGGTCGAAAGATTGAGCAAATTTAATTGCTCATTCAAAGGCAGCAAGGGTAGGCAGACTTTTAAATCCTGATTAATTTGTTCTAGCGCAAACGTGGTGCGGGTATTGTCAATTTGCTGCATATTGTGCTGAATATTTTCACACATTTGGGTCAAATCCACAGGCTCGCTGGCACTGGCCTGTACCTTTGGTGGTTCAGCTACGGGAGGTGTATCTGAATTTTGGCAGGCGAGCAAATACAGACAACTGCCAAGCAGTAGGGCAAGTTTACTGGCGCGAAGAAATTTAACCATTACAGCAATTCAACATGAGTATTCATTCATCATCTAGTGCCTTCATTTAGGCACTATGGATTCCAAAAATTCAAAATGAGTCATTCATACCAAAATTCTAAATTTAAAATATCCGCTGTGAGGCACACGGTTTTAGAAGCTTGGGTCGAAGGACGAGGGGAGAGCTTGCATTGTAAAGTCAAAGCCACGGAGTAAATTGTAGTATTCTGCTAGAGTTTGGTTACATGCCTGTGAGTAAGTACCACTTTATGCAGCGATTGTTAGCACGTGTATGGCTTTGCTTAATTATTGCAATGAATTGAAATAATATGAAAAATTATCAAAATTAATGAAAATCATACGAAAAAAATGCAAATTCGCTTTAGTATGGGCGGTGTAAAAATACATTGCAGTAGGATTGACGAAATTACAGAGTGGGTTGATCGAAAAATAATGAAAAAAATGATGTTAGTGACATGCTTATGTTGGATGAGTTCAAGCGCTTTTGCTTTGGATTTAATGCAAGCCTATCAGCGTGCTCAAAATAGCGATCCGACTTGGCGCGCACAGCAATTACAATATCAGGCCGATCAATTAAATTTAGGGCTTGCGCAAGGCAATTTACTGCCAACTGTGACTCTGTCGGGCAATATCACCCGTAAAAGTCAGGAAATGAGTCGAGTCAATATTGCCAGTTCCTCGCCAGAGCTTTTAAGCAGTTCATCTTCAACTTCACGTCAAGTCGCGTTAACAGCACGTCAGCCTTTATTTCGTTGGGATGCTTGGCAAGCCCTGAAACAAGTCAAAACCTCGTTAAGCCTGAGTGAAGTCACCTTACGTTTACAACAACAGCAACATATTTTGAATGTATCAGAAGCGTATTTTAATGTGCTGAGACAGCAGTCTTTAACAACAGCATATTTACAAGAAGAAAAAGCTTTGTTGGAACAGCTCAATATGATGAATGCCAAACTGCGTGAAGGTTTGGTGGCTAAAAGTGAAGTCAGTGAAGCCAATGCGCAATATCAAAATGCACGAGCGAACAGGATTGGAACACATGTGCAGTTGGTTTTGGCACAAGAGCAGTTGGCACAATTGATTGGGCCATATCAAGAAAGTTTGGCAGTTTTGCGAGATGACTTTCAATTTCAAAAACCTGTGCCTGAAAGTTTAGAGGCATGGTCGCAATTGGCACAAACTCAAAATTTGGCTATTCAACAGGCACGTTTGCAGCGACAATATGCCGAAGATGCACGTCGGGTTGAACAAGCAGCACGTTATCCGCAGGTAGAAGCTGTGGGCAGTTATGGTTATGCCAAACAAAGCCCTGAAAGTATTATGTCGCCCGATGGTCAGTTCGACCAGGTCGGGATTGAAATGAACTGGAATGTGTTTAGCGGTGGGCGGGTCAATAAAAATGTGCAAAAATCAGTGGTTTTGGTACAAAAATCTGAAGCCGAGCTAGATGCAGCAATCCGTAAAGCCAATACCGATGTGAAACAGGCATATTTACAAGTCGAAACTGATCAAGCCAAATTGCAGGCGCGACAGGCTGCAATGAATTCAGCAGATTTAGTGGCACGAGCATCCAAAGCGCAATATCAGGAAGGTTTAAAAACCATGGTGGATGTACTGTTGGCACAGCGTAACGCCTTTTCTGCCAAGCAGGATTATCTCAATGCACAGTATGACTATTTGAAGCATGTGTTACAGTTGAAAGCAGCCGTTGGGCAATTGACTGAACAAGATGTACAGGAAATGAATGCTTGGTTGATTCAGAAAGCCTTATAAAATCATTTTGTCATCTGTATAAGGTATGTTGTATAAAGACAGAAACGATCAGACTTGAGAGTTTGGTGAGAAAATGTCATAAAAACGTCATCATTGCTGTGCTTTAATATTCAATCATTGCGTCAGTCTATCCTTTTGTTGTGGAGTGTATTCCTTGAGTACGAATAATCCTGTGTTAAGTCACCATATTTCTTCTCAGTTCAATGAAGATTTGCAGGATGTAAATACCAAATTTATGGCCATGGGTGGTTTGGTAGAGCAGCAGGTTGCCAACTCGATTCACGCACTCTTGGATACCGATGCAGCCTTGGCGGTAGAAGTTCAGTTCCAAGACAATGTTGTCAATCGCATGGAAACCGAAATTGATGAAGCCTTAACGTTGATTTTGGCGCGTCGTCATCCAGCCGCAATTGATTTGCGTATGGTGATTGCCATGTCTAAAGCCAATACTGACTTAGAGCGTATTGGTGATGAAGCTGCAAAAATTGCCCGTATTGCCCAAAACTTATGTGAAGAAGGTGGTTCGCCACGCGGCTATATGGAAACACGTCATATTGGTAACCAAGTGCGCGTCATGATTCACGATGCACTCGATGCTTTTGCGCGTTTAGATGTCGATCAAGCACTGCGTGTTTTACTTGCCGATGCCGATATTGACCGTGAATATCAATCTGCAACACGTACTCTTATGACGTATATGATTGAAGATCCGCGTCATATTTCACGTGTGATTAATGTGATGTGGGTGTTACGTTCATTAGAGCGTATTGGTGACCACGCACGAAATATTTCAGAACAAGTGATTTATATGGTCAAAGGTTTTGACGTACGTCATACCAGCGTCAAAGAAATTGAAGAAAAAGTACAGGAACGCTAAGTTCAGCTTTTTTTGAATATTCAGCCTCATCTAATGATGGGGCTTTTTTTTATGGCTTGAATGAGTCTTTTTGATTTTTGCTGATCTTTAAGATTTTGAAATAACCTGAATTTTGGATAAAAAAAATCTCAGACTTTGGGGGAAATCTGAGATTGAAATCGGGGATATTTATTATAGTGAGAGATAATTGCTTATCTCCTTGAAAATAAGTATAGGGAAATCACACTCAAGAATCATGTGGTTTATTGTAGTGGAATGTAGCGTTTTATATACAAATGTATTTTTAAATTACATTATTACTAACCCCAGTTACGGATAAGCCAAAGATTTAATCACATGAATTTTAGGCTTATTCTTTTGGCAAAGTTGATACGCACATAGTGAAGAAAATACGC
>NZ_KB849691.1:73834-315230 GCF_000368785.1 Acinetobacter towneri DSM 14962 = CIP 107472
ACAATTTCTGATAAAGATAGCGTTGCTTGTCTGATACGTTGACGTTTGTTTTCTTGCTTGAGAAATTGCCAATAGATGGGTTCAAATTTTTTGAAAAAATCATCAACAATACAAAAAATTTCTGTAAAATCGTACATGGTAGTTAGAGCCTTTGGGTTGTGTCGTAACTTTCTAAATGGCTCTAACTACCTTTTTTTCAAGGGCTTTTCTTATCCGTAATTCGGGTTATTACTAGTGTGATTATTTTTAAAACTATTGTCTTTAAAATCAATAATTAATATATTTTTGAGTGCTTTACTGTGACTATGAGTTATATGACTTCAGTCGAAAAATAAAAATAGGAAATTAGCTTAATTTTTTGAATCTATTTTCATTTATTTAAAACATTGTTGCGGCAACTCATAATCACAAATGGCATAAAAAAAGAGCCTTCATAAAGACTCTTTTAATTGTAAAATAAACAAGGTTTGAATTTTCTAAATGAAAAACGGTACTGGGATTAGTTTTGAGGTTTTAAGCCTTCTGCGACTTCCAAACTGGCATCATTGTTGAGAAACTTCTCACGTTGTTCTTCCAAAAACTTTTTCGCTTCAGGTTCAAACACATTTAAACGCTTTTCATTAATGAGCGTAGTTTGGTGTTTGAGCCATTCCTGCCAAGCCTGTTTAGATACCGTTTCAAGTAATTCTTGACCTTTGGCACCCGGAAAAGGAGCGAAATCCATCGCTTCCATGTCGGTTTGATATTTACGACAAAATACTTGTTTAGACATCTCTCACTTCCTGATTATGCATAAAGTTGAGCAAGACGTGTTTGAGCACGTTCAATTGCCGCTGCAACTTGTGCAGGCGCTGTACCGCCAATATGATCACGTGCATTTACAGAGGCTTCAAGGGTCAGTGCTTTTTCAAATACATCAGCTTGAATTAAATCTGAGAATTGCTGTAATTGTTCTAGGCTAAGTTCAGACAAGTCTTTGCCTTCTTGTACGCCCAATGCTACGGCTTTACCTACAATTTCATGTGCATCGCGGAATGCCACGCCATTTTTTACTAAGTAATCTGCAAGGTCAGTTGCCGTAGAGAAACCACGTAATGCAGCTTCACGCATTTCTGCAATGTTTGGTACTAAAGCAGGAATCATATCGGCAAATGCCATGAGCGAGCCGCGCACGGTATCAATGGCATCAAACAAAGGTTCTTTGTCTTCTTGGTTGTCTTTGTTGTAGGCAAGCGGTTGACCTTTCATCAGGGTCAACAGACTCATTAAATCGCCATAAACACGACCTGTTTTACCGCGCACCAATTCTGGTACGTCTGGGTTTTTCTTCTGCGGCATAATGGATGAGCCAGTGCAGAAACGGTCTGGAATATTCACAAATTTGAACTGTGCCGATGTCCATAAAATCAGTTCTTCAGACATACGCGACAAGTGCATCATAATTAAAGATGCAGCAGCGTTAAACTCAATCCCGAAATCACGGTCTGATACAGCATCTAACGAGTTTTCAGATACAGCTTCAAAGCCCAACAATTCTGCGGTAAAAGCACGGTCAATTGGGTAAGTGGTACCTGCCAAAGCAGCAGAACCCAAAGGCATACGATTAACACGTTTGCGGCAGTCAATTAAACGCTCAGAGTCACGTACCAACATTTCGAACCATGCCATAAGGTGATGACCAAAAGTCACAGGCTGTGCGGTTTGCAAATGGGTAAAACCAGGCATAATGGTGTGGGTGTTTTTGGCTGCCAAGCTCAAAATGCCGTGTTGTAATTTTTTTAATAATTCTAAAATAGCATCAATTTCGTCACGGACATATAAACGAATATCGGTTGCCACCTGGTCGTTACGGCTACGACCTGTATGTAATTTTTTACCTGTAATGCCAATACGTTGAGTAAGGCGTGATTCGATGTTCATGTGGACATCTTCAAGGTCAATACGCCATCCAAATTGACCTGCTTCAATTTCAGCCTGAATGGTATTTAAACCTTGAATAATATCGTCACGCTCTTCAGTCGTAAGTACGCCTACTTTGGCAAGCATCGTTGCATGCGCAATTGAGCCAGCAATATCTTGTTTATAAAAGCGTTGGTCAAATTGAACAGATGCTGTAAATTCAGCAACAAAAGCATCAGTCGCTTCAGAGAAACGACCGCCCCACATACCCGAAGTTTGGGCTTGTGACGGATTTGAGGAATTAGAAGATGTGGTCATATCGGCTCAATAAAGTAAAAAGCGGTGATTTGGACAAGAGTATAACAAATTCAGATTCACTTGCCGAAGAACAAGCCAATCAAACTTATGCTGATACGCAGGCAGAACAACATGAGCTGTATTTTTTTACGAAAATAGGACGTTGGCAATATCTAATTGAATTATTTATTGGCAGTAATGCCTTGGCAATGGTTTTGGCACTGGCTGAAGCACAGGGCTGGCAAGGTTTAAGTTTTACTCGGGTGCTGCAATATATTTTGTATATCAACTGGGTGGTATTGTGTTTTGCGGCTTTGGTTGAATTTTTTCAGGCACGTTTTTTACGCATGGGCTTGGCGCTATCGTTTATGGTGAGTTTTATCTTGCTGCAAACCATCGTATTGGTCACGACACTCAGTTTAAATACCTTGTTGCATTTTGGGCAAAACTTTCATCTACAGCAGTTTGGCATAGATGATCTGTTACAAGGTGTCGGACTGCATTTGAGTTATGGCGTGCTATTGGGTGCGTTTTGCTTTCGTTATATTTATGTGCGTGAACAGGCGATTCAGCAACGGCACAGTGAATTGCAAGCGCGGGTACATGCCATGCAGGCGCGTATTCATCCACATTTTTTATTCAATAGTTTAAATAATGTGATTAGTCTCATTGCCATAGACCCCGATAAAGCCGAGCAAATGCTGCTCAATTTATCACGTTTATTTCGTGCCAGTTTGCAAGAATTAAAATTGGTTAGCCTGCAAGATGAGATCGAACTTTGCCAGCGATATTTAGACATAGAACAAATTCGTTTAGGTGAACGCCTGACCGTAGAGTGGAAAATTGAACAACCGCAACTGCTCAGTCAGGTACAAATTCCCTTATTAACTTTACAACCCTTGTTAGAAAATAGTATTTTTCATGGAGTTGAAAAAGTTTTAGCAAAGAGTACGATAAGTATATTGATCGAAATATTGCAAAACCAAGTCAATATTGTCATTACAAATCCGTATGTCAGCGATAAAATAAATTTAAGACAAGGACACGGTATCGCGCTACAAAACGTGAAACAGCGTTTACAGGCTTATTATGGGCGCAGTGTCGCTTTTCAAAGTTATGCGGGGAATGGTATGTACATGACGGTGTTGCAATATCGCTATAAATAAAAAAACTTGTGATTGTTCTGATTTTTCTTAACTTGATAAAAATAAAGTATTCAACTGAAAAGGAGGGGAAATGGACATCCTAATTTGTGATGATGAGCCTCTGGCAAGAGAGCGATTATCACGTTTGGTCACTCAATTGGGGCATCATGTGGTGGCAACGGCAGCTCATGGGCAACAGGCGATTGAACTGGCAGATGAACATCAGCCGGATGTCATATTATTAGATATTCAAATGCCGGGAATGGATGGTTTAAGTTGCGCTCAACATTTGCGTGAGCTTGACCCAATGCCAGCCATTGTGTTTTGTACCGCCTACGATGAACATGCACTCGAGGCATTTAAGTCCAATGCGGAAGGCTATTTGTTAAAACCTATTATGCAACAGGAATTGCAACAGGTTTTAGATCATTTAACAAAACTCACGCAAGCGCAGATGAGTCATTTAAAACAAAAAGAAAATATGGACGAATTAAAAATAAAACGTCACCAAATTGCTGCGAAAACTTATCGTGGTGTAGAGTTGGTGCCTATAGAAAATATCTATTATTTTTTAGCCGATCAGAAATATGTCACGGTGCGTCATAAAAATGGCAGTGTCTTGATTGATGAAACGCTGAAAGATTTAGAAACCGAATTTGGTGATCAGTTTATTCGGATTCACCGAAATGCCTTGGTCTCGATTCAGTTTTTGGAGGGGCTAGAAGTGGTCAATTCAGGACAGTATCAGGTACGTTGCCGCGAGCTAGATGAGCGTTTGGCTGTTAGTCGACGACATTTGCCTTTATTGCGAGAACGCATCCAAAAACTCTAATTGATCAGCCTCATCGCAGATGAATACGCAACAGATTGATAAATCGGCAAAGAAATAGACTTGCATTTTTAGGGGATCAGGTTAAGTTTAGATGAACTTATTTATCTTGCTTAGCCACTATGATGAAAACCCTGAAAATTGCAACTCGACAAAGCCCGCTTGCGTTATGGCAGGCTGAACACATTCGTGCCCGTTTAGAGGCGATGCATGCCGATTTAACTGTTGAGTTGGTGACCTTTGTCACACAGGGCGATAAAATTTTAGATACCCCATTGGCAAAAATTGGGGGGAAGGGCTTATTTGTCAAAGAATTAGAAGCCGCTTTAATGGATGGGCGTGCCGATTTAGCCGTACATTCTATGAAAGATGTACCCATGGCATTGCCTGAAGGTCTGAGCTTGACGGTCATTTGTGAGCGTGAAGACCCACTCGATGCCTTTGTGTCGAATCACTATGCCAGTTTTGCAGATTTACCACAGGGCGCTAAAGTTGGAACCTCAAGCTTGCGCCGTAAATGCCAAATTTTAAAAGCACGTCCAGATTTAGAGATTATTGATTTACGTGGCAATGTGGGTACGCGCTTGTCTAAGCTAGATGATGGTCAGTATGACGCGATTATTTTAGCCAGTGCAGGATTAAAGCGTTTGGGCTTGGCAGAGCGTATTCGTCATACCATTCAGCCTGATGTGAGCTTACCTGCCGTTGGGCAAGGGGCTTTGGGTCTGGAATGTCGTAGCCAAGATCAGGCGGTGTTGGATTTAATTTTGCCGTTAATGCATGCCGAAACCAATGTCTGTGTACGTGCCGAACGTGCTTTTAATGCCTACTTGGAAGGCGGTTGTCAGGTGCCAATTGCAGGCTACGCAACTTTGCAGAATGGTCAGTTGCAGATTGAAGGTCGTGTTGGTAGTGTCGATGGGCAAACCATTCTTAAAGCTGTGCAATTTGGCGCACCTGAACAGGCTGAAATGCTAGGTGAAGAATTGGCAAAAGCTTTATTGGCACAGGGTGCGGGCGAATTACTCAAAGCCCTGTATCAATAATTCATATTGCACCAGAAGCCCATGCTCTTCATTAATACCCGACCTCAAGATCGTGCAGAGGCCTTAACTCAGGCTTTGCAACAACAGCATATTGAGGTCATTGATTTGCCCTTGTTGCAGCTTTCTGCACAGCCGTGGTCGGAGCAACTGGCTAATTTATATGCCCAGTTGCCTCACACGCATATTATTGTGGTGGTTAGTCCGACTGCTGTCGATATTGGGATGCAATATTTAGCCCGAAGCCAAATATCATTGCAGGATTTGCAGCATATACGTTGGGTGGCTGTGGGTGAGAAAACAGCAGAAGTTTTACGTGGATATGGTCTTTACAGCGAAGTCCCGCAGGTTGAAACTTCCGAAGGGATGCTCAGTTTGCCGTGTTTGCAAAATTTGAAAGTCGGCACACACATTGCCTTTTGGCGTGGCGAGGGCGGACGGCAATTTATGATGCAAACACTGCTTGATCAGGGGATGCAGATCCATAATTTTGTATTGTATCGGCGGGAGTGTCCTGCCAGTTCTATTGAAAAAATGCAGGCAGTACGCGCACGTTTAATACAATCTTCAGAATTTATCATGATGATCAGCAGTGAAGCCAGTTGGTTAAACTGGCTAAGCTTAATTCAGCGGGATTTCGATCTACTGAACAAAGGTCATTATTGGGTATTGGGTGATCGTTTAGAGAAAATTTTGCTCGATTATCAAACGCAGCATCATACAAAATATAACGTATTCAAGTTGACCCATTTAAAAACAGAATTAATATTGCAGCAAATGATGCGCATGCAAGGAAAACTATGAAAAAACTGGTTGTGATAGTGGTGTTGATCGCTTTGGTCTGGATCGTCAAATTAAGTTTTGATGTGATGCAAATTTCAGCGCAACAACAGCAACTCAGTCAAAGTTTGCATCTTGCAGAAAAAACCAATGCCAATTTAAATGATCAGTTGGTGGCTTTGCAGCGCCGTAATTATACCCAAGATGCGCCAGAACAGTCCGCAGTATCCAGCGCTGTGCAGCAAGAAGATGCGATTCAACCAGTAGATATGGTGGCGCAGCAATTGGACTTGGTGGAATTTTCCTTACAACAACAACAGTTTCACTATGCGACTGAAAAGCTAGCTCATTTAGACCGTGAGTTAAACGAATATGCTTTAGCTCCTGCTTTGAAACAAAGTTTGCACCAAGTTGTTCAGCAAGATCAGAAACAAATTCAACAATTTATAACAACACGTGATGCGCAATATCAACAAGTAAGTCAGTTATTGCAGCAATTAGATCAACAATTAAAACAGCAAGCTCAACAACCTGAGCTGAACCCTGCCGATGTCGATGATCGTTATTTTTGGCAAAAATGGCTGAGTATTGAATCTGCCAAGCAACCTGCGACACAGTTGATGCAGCGCCAGATTATTTTAAAAGAAGCACAATTGCGTCTATTGCTGGCTCGACAAATCTTTATACAAGGTCAATATGTGCAATATCAACAAGAAGTGAATGACATTATTCAGTTATTACAACAATTGCCTGATCAGAAAGCACAGCAATTGGTTCAGCAATTAGAAAAAATTAAAAATTTAAATATCGTTCCAACGCCAAGTTTAAAAACACGTGCTTTATTGGGGGCGGTATAAATGAAACAGATTTTACTCGCCTATGTGGTGGTCAGTATTGTACTGGTCGCTTTGCTGAGCGTACTGAGTTATGGGCATGGTTCAGGCTATGTTTATGTGTATTGGCGCGAATGGCAATTGCAAACCAATATTTGGTTGTTGTTGTTCTTTTTCTTGTCGATTAGTGTTTCGCTACAAATTTTATGGTTGTTGTTAAAGCGCTATTTTAGCCGTGAACAGCGTAAGGTTGAAACAGTATTTAACTTTAAAAATCTGCATCCATATGAGCAATTCGCGGTCATTTGGTTGCTAGATGCTGCAGAAGATCAACACCAGTTTATTCGACAGGTGTTTGCCCAGTCAGGTTTGCTCAAAGGAGTGATGGAAGCACGTATGCACTCCATCCAACAGCAATATCCGCAAGCGTTGGCTGCCTTAAATCAAAGCAGTGCCATGGCGTTTGAGTTGGCAGAAATACAGCGTATTGAAATTTATTTAGCGCAGCAACAACCTGAACAAGCTTTGACGCATTTAGAGTTTTTGAATCAGCACGAATTATCGCCGTGGTTATTTAAAGTCAAAACGGCTTATCAAAAGCGTCTAATTGCCTTGTGGGGCGAATTTGCCACGCAATATCCTTGGCATTATTTACGTTCGACCAAATACGGGCATTTAGATGCAGACACCAAGCAAAAGTGGCTGACTGAGTTATTAACCCAATTTGAGCAGGCTGATGCAGAAAATTTACAGGCTTTGCAGCAGCGTTATAGTGATTTAAGTGAGCAGATTTTCAGTCAGTCTTATGTCATTCAGGTGTTGTGGTTGAAGTTATTATCGCGTCTGCCTGATTTGGCCGCACAACATGAACGTCTTGCGGTACAGATGTTGAGTGAACAGTTTAATCAGGAAGTGTTTTATTTATGGTTCCAACAGCAGTTGTTAAAACAACAACCTGATTATGCCAAAATTGAAAAGCAAATAAATCTGTGGGAACAGAAATACCCTGCATTACCTGTATTTAGTTTTGCCAAATGGCATATTTTTACAGCAACAGCGCGTTATTCAGAAGCCGAGCAATTACTGGATTTATATCCTGAACACGTATTAATGAGTTATTTAAGAGTTAAATCTAATTTAAAAGATCAGCCTGAATTATTAAAACAGTTAAATTTAATCTTTGAAAATAATTCTAATTTTGTCGAAATTAAAATTTAAGGGTGAGTTGTGTTAACACTAGCAGATTATCCAATTGTTTTTGAGCAGCGTGTTGCATGGGGAGATATGGATGCTTTTGGGCATGTCAATAATGTGATCTATTACCGTTATATTGAAAGTGCGCGTTTATATTATTTAGACCATTTAAAAATTTTACAGCAAGATGTTTTGACGGTGATTGCCTCAAATCAGTGCAAATATATACGTCCTGTGGTTTATCCTGATATTTTAAAAATTGGCGTTCGGGTAGAAGAATTGCGTAATAGTGCCATGCGTATGCATTATTTAATCCACAGTGAAGCACAGCAAATGGTGGTGGCAGAGGCAGATGCGGTGATTGTATGTGTAGATCGCGTCAATATGCAAAAAACCTTAATCCCTGAAAATGTACGCGCGGGTATTCATAAAATAGAAAAAACCGTACCGCATATTCTTGATTAAATCTTAATAATCAGTTCATAATATGTCCGACTGTTATTTATATGTAGAGTAGTAGATTTTTTATTGACGCTTCGGTTTGATAAAAATAGAATGAATCTGCTTAATTTAATAACTGAATATAAAAAGCATAGTTTTTGGAGTAAGTATGATGCCTGATATTAGCAATTTGTCTGTAGAACAGTTAAAGCGTTTACAAGCTGAAGCGGAAGCATTAATTGCCACGAAAAAAGATCAAGCAATTGAAGATGCCTATAATCAAATTTTAGCGATTGCAGACAATTTGGGTTTAAGCATTGAGCAGATTTTGGAAGTTGGCGAAAGCAAGCGTAAGAAAAGCCCACGTAAAACTGTAGCGCCACGTTATCGTAGCAAAATCAATTCTACAGATACTTGGACTGGTCGTGGTAAAAAACCACGCTGGTTAGTCGCTGAATTAGAAAAAGGCGCAAAACTTGAAGATTTTCTAATCTAAGCTTCATCAATTTGTCATTGATTTGACTTAGAGTTCAAAAACCAAGCAATACGGCTTGGTTTTTTTATCTGTATCAATTGGCGACGCCGAAAAAGTGTGCATAATGTGTGAGTGTTATAAAAAGTCATTCATAGAAAAATTAGTAAGGTTGGTCGTGGTGGCATGATAAAGAAACCCAAATACATCACGTGGTGGATTTTCGCCCTCATTTCATTTTTGTTTTTTGTGTTATTACAAATTCCAGCAGCGTGGTTAATTTCAAAATTTTATAAAAATAATCAGACCTTACATAATGTGAGTGGCAATATCTGGAAGGGGCAAGCCGATTGGCATAAGGGACAGTTACGTGGTTCTTTAAGTTGGAATACACGTCCTTTAGATTTAGTTTTATTGCGTGTCGCTGCCGATGTTGAAGTGCATAGTGGCAATACTAAACTCGAAGGCATTGTTGGCTATCGTTTTGGTAGCGTCTTGGTGCAATCTTTAGATGGGCAAGTTGCGCCAGAAACCTTAAAAAGTATTGTGGATTGGCAGTGGCCAAGTAATGCGATTCAACTCAAAGACATTCATTTGAATTTTAAAAAACAGCAAGGCTTCACAAAAGCCAAAGGACAACTGCAGTGGGCGGGTGGTGAATTGCTGTATCGTTTTGCTCAGCGCCAAGACCGTATGAATATCCCCGCGTTAAAAGGCAGCTTGTCCGATGAAAATGGCAAACTGTTATTTGATATTCGCGATCAACGTGAACAAAAAATGCTGAATATTGCGCTTGATCAAAGCTTGATGCTAGATGTGCAACTCACGCAACGCTTATTGATGAATATCGCCTCTTATGAAGGCAAAGCGGGCTTAGATACCTATGTGATCAGCACTCGCCAACCTCTATTAAAAGGAGGTTTCTAATGCGTACACTCTCTGAACGATTAGGGAATTTGCACTGGAAGCAGTTTGATCGTGCTGCGCCAGTATTTTTAGCTTTTTTGATTTTGTATCTGTGTTGGAAACTGGCGAGTTTATTTTGGTGGGTTGTTGCGCCGCCCCAAGTCATGCAAATTGATCGGGTGGAGTTGGGTTCACAGCAACCACAAATCCCGAATATTACCTCCTTTGCATTGTTTCAAGAACTTGGGCGCAGCAACACTGCCGATGATCAATTAAATATGACTTTGCAAGGTGTAGTGGTTGGGCAGCCGAGTCAGTTTTCTTCTGCGGTCATTAAAGTGAATGAGGTGGCAGAGCGTTACCGTGTGGGTGATGTGATTGATTTGAGTCAGTACCAATTGGCAGAAGTCTACTGGGATCGGGTGATTTTACGTCATAGCAGTGGCGCGACGCGTGAAGTATTGTTTAAAGGTATTGAAAATGGTTTAAATCAACCTATCGCACCTTTAATTCCAAGTGGTAATCAAGCTCCTGTAACTGCACCTACGCAGTCCGCACAACCGAATAATGCCATTGGACAGGCAGTGCAGCGCATACAGGAAGATCGCGAACAATACTTAAAAGAGATGGGTGTTGAAGCAAATACGGGCAATGGTTATGAAGTGACTACACGTACGCCAGCCGCTTTAAGAAATAAACTGGGTTTACAGCCAGGTGACCGTATTTTGTCTTTAAATGGGCAAAACGTCGGGCAAGGACAAAGCGATGCACAATTGCTTGAACAGGCACGTCGTGAAGGTCAAGTGAAATTAGAAATAAAACGTGGTGATCAAGTGATGACCATACAACAAAATTTTTAAATGGATCGGCATCGTAACTACATGCAGAGACATATTTAGGGTTAGGAAACACAGTAGATTATGGCTTTATTGAATTATGAGCGTCCATTTTGGGCATTACTGGCTGCTGCACCGCTTGTTGCAATGGTGAGTACTGCAAGTCATGCGCAAACCTGGAAAATTAATTTACGTGATGCGGACTTAACTGCATTTATTAATGAAGTGGCCGATATTACGGGCAAGAACTTTGCAGTCGATCCGCGTGTGCGTGGCAATGTCACGGTGATTTCCAACAAAGCCCTGAATAAAAATGAAGTCTATGACCTGTTTTTAGGCGTATTGAATGTGAATGGTGTGGTGGCAATACCATCAGGCAATACCATTCGCCTTGTACCTGACAGCAATGTAAAAAGCTCAGGCATTCCCTATGATGGTCGTCAAAATGCGCGTGGTGACCAAATTGTAACGCGAGTGATTTGGCTAGAAAATACCAATGCCAATGACCTGATTCCTGCTTTACGTCCGCTCATGCCGCAGTTTGCGCATTTGTCTGCGGTCGGGGGCACCAATGCTCTAATCGTGTCTGATCGTGCCAGTAACATTTATCAGTTAGAAAGCATTATTCGTAACCTAGATGGTACGGGGCAAAATGACATTGAAGCGATTAGCCTGCAATCCAGTCAAGCCGAAGAAGTCATTGGCTTGCTTGAGTCGATGAGTTCGACAGGGGCAGCGAAAGATGTTAAAGGTTCGCGTGTGCGTATTGTGGCGGACAACCGTACCAATCGTATTATCATCAAAGGCGATACCGCAACACGTAAACGCATTCGTCAAATGATTGAAATGATGGATGTGCCTGCGGCAGATCGTTTGGGTGGTTTGAAGGTTTTTCGCTTGAAATATGCCAGTGCACAGAATTTAGCAGAAATATTGCAAGGTCTGGTTTCAGGACAGGCGGTGAGCAGCAGCTCTAATGCAAATAGCAACAGTAACAACAACAGTGCTAGTAATTTAAGCAGCACCAATAACAACACAGGTAATTCATCGACTATTTCCACCCCAAGTATTAATTTGGGTGGCAGCTCGAATAGCAACAATCAAAACAACATCACCAGTTTTAATGGTAATGGTGTCAGTATTATTGCCGATGGCTCGCAAAATGCTTTGGTGGTCAAAGCCGATCTGCAGTTGATGCGTGAAATTGAATCGGCCATTCAGCAACTAGATACCCGTCGTCAACAAGTGTTGATTGAAGCTGCGATTATAGAAGTGGAAGGTACTGATGCCGACCAATTGGGTGTGCAGTGGGCATTGGGCGATTTAAGCAGCGGTATCGGTCTAATTAATTTTGACAATATTGGTGCAAGTTTAAAAAATGTTGCTGCAGGCTATTTAACTGGTGGTGCAGCAGGCGCAGGCAGTGCGATTGGTGCAGGTACGTCATTGGTGTTGGGTGATTATCGTGAAGGTCGTGATGGTTCACGCAAGCTATATGGTGCGATGATTCAGGCCTTGAAGGAAAAAACCAAATCCAATTTATTGTCTACGCCATCTATTGTGACCATGGACAATGAAGAAGCCTATATTGTGGTTGGTGAAAACGTTCCTTTTGTAACAGGTTCATTATCTACCAATGGTGGTGTGGCAAATCCGTATACCACTATTGAACGTAAAGATGTCGGGGTTACTTTAAAAGTCGTGCCACATATTGGTGAAGGCGGAACACTACGCTTGGAAGTTGAACAAGAAGTGTCAGATGTCAAAGCCAATAAAGGTCAGGCGCAGGATTTAGTCACCAGCAAACGCGCAATTAAAACTTCTATTTTGGCCGAGCACGGACAAACCATTGTCTTAGGTGGCTTAATTTCTGATAACTCGGTTTATAGTCGTCAGGCTGTGCCAGGTTTGGGTGCTATTCCAGGGTTGGGGCGTTTATTCCGTTCCGATGGTCAATCTAATCAAAAACGTAATTTATTGATTTTTATTCACCCAACCATTGTGGGAGATAGTCAGGATATTCGCCGTATTTCGCAGCAGCGTTATAGCCAATTGTATAGCCTTCAGTTGGCAATGGATGCCGATGGTAGCTTTGCTAAACTGCCTGAGAATGTTAGCGATGTTTATCAGCAGCGTTTGCCTGTATCTCGAGTTGCGCCGCAAACAGGAACTTATCAAACCTTACCATCAGCAGTGTCTGCAAACCGCACAGCAACGGTGGTGAGCACCCCTGTTGCGATTGAGCCTGCGGTACAGCGCCAAAACGTAGTTTTGCCGCAGCAGGAAGTCAGCAAAACTAAAAATACAGTCACTACGACCACAATTCGCGCTACACCTTAATCGTATCCTGCGCAGATTGTGGTTGAGGGCATGTTATGATGTCGCCAAATCACACGAGAGAAGTTATTTATGACTTGGAAAATACAAGCAATTAGCGGTGAATTTACTGGCCAAGAAATTAGTATCGACCGTGATATGTTGGTGGGGCGTCATCAAAGTGCAGATTTGGTGCTGCAATCGGCAGAAATTTCACGTAAACATGCGGCTTTTTTACTTAAAGAACAAGCGCTGTATGTGCAAGATTTAAATTCTTCCAACGGCACTTTTGTAAATGATTTACGCATTGCCGATGAAACCTTACTTAAAGAAGGTGATATCGTCCAATTTGCCAGCTTAAAGTTTTCAGTATTTGCGCCTGCGGTTGAATTGGAACATGCGGCAGATGTCGCCGAAACTGCTGAAAAAGTCACAGCACAAACAGAAAAAACACCTGCACAGCAAATGAACGAGCAGGGAATGCCTGAATTGAATCAACGTGACAGTTCTGTGCAATTAAACCGTGATGGTATGCCGCAAGGCGTGGCAGTACCAAAACCAGCACCTATTCCAGAAGGCGTGGATATTCATGCAGTTCCAGCAGAGCCAACACCTGTGTCTGTCGAGCAGCCTGTTTCTCGTGTGGAACAAGAGAAAGAACAGCAAAAAAATGCTTCTGTTGGCTTGATTTCACTGATTGTCTTGGTGATTTTGGCAGTTTTGGCTTGGCTATTGTTTAAATAAGCAGCCTTTGCTTTACAATCAAGGCATGCGATCGCATGCCTTTGTTCATTTAGGGGGAAGAATGTCTATTGCTCAGCTTGATACACGTCAAGTCATTTTATTTGATTTAGATGGCACTTTGGTCGATTCTGCGACAGATTTATACCGCGCCATGAACATGAGTTTAAATGCACTGCAACTGCCTTTGGTAACACTGGAACAAGTGCGAACTTGGGTGGGGAAGGGAACTGCGGTATTTTGCAATAGTGTCTTATCGCACTTAATGGGCGAAGTTCATCCTGAACAGCAACAACAGCTACTGAACACCTTCTTAGAAATTTATAATGCCGATCCGTGTATCGACACACAACCATTCCCGGGCATTATTGAATTTTTGGACTGGGCAAAAGCACAACAAAAAACCTTAGTTTGTGTGACCAATAAACCTGAACTACCTGCTCGTGCCATTGTTGAAGCATTAGAGATGCAACACTATTTTGCTGATGTGATTGGTGGAGATCGCTTTGAGGAGCGTAAACCACACCCGCGTCAATTGCTGCATTGTGTTGAACATTATCAAGTGGAGAAGTCTCAAGTCTTGATGATTGGTGATTCTTCTAATGATGTTGAAGCCGCGCGTCGAGCGGGGATTGATTGTATTGTGGTCAGCTACGGCTATAATCATGGTGAGCCGATTGCCAATTGTCAGCCGCAACAAATTGTGGATAATTTAACTGAATTGTTAAATATTTAAGATTCAAAAATTAAATAATTTTACGCTAATTGCTATAAAGGATATCAATATGAGTCAGGCTGTAATGCCCATATTTCGATGGCGACGCTAGTCAATCTACAACCGTCCTTCACTTCGTCTTATCGAAAACATTGCTACATCGAAATATAGAGAGCTTCACATGACCACTCTGACTCAATTTGAACAACTTAAAGCAGCAGGCTACAACCTCATTCCTGTATATCGCCAGCGTTTGGCCGATACCGAAACTCCATTGTCGGTATTTGCACGTTTGAAGCAGCATCAACAAGCCTATTTGTTTGAGTCTGTAGAAGGTGGTGAAAACTGGGCACGTTATTCAATTATTGGTTTGGGTGAATCTACAGTTTTCTCCTGTAATGCGGGTGAACTCACCATCCAACATGCTGACGGTTCAATCGAAAAACAAACTCGTGCACAGCCGTTTCAGTATATCCGCGATTTTCAAGCGCAATTTAAAGTGCCTACGCAAGCTGACTTGCCTGAATTGCCAAGCTTTACAGGTGGTTTGGTGGGTTATTTTGGTTACGATGCAGTGCGTTATATCGAACCGCGTTTAAAAAACGTGCCTGCAGCAGATCCAGTCGGTTTGCCTGATATTTGGATGATGTTGTCTAAAACAGTCATCGTGTTTGATAACTTAAAAGATACCTTGTTCTTAATTGTGCATGCCGATGCAGCGCAGGCAGATGCTTATGACAAGGCACAACAACAACTCGATGCACTAGAAGAAATTTTAGCAACCCCGATTAGTCTAAAAGCAGAAAAACATACGCCACCACATTTTGAATCGCTTACAGGCAAAGAAAAATTCTTGGCGACCATTGATACCGTCAAAGAATACATTCGTGCAGGCGATGTTATGCAAGTGGTGCCTGGACATCGCATGGTGTCAGATTTTGATGGTGAGTCGTTACAGGTTTATCGTGCTTTGCGCCATCTCAACCCATCGCCGTACTTATTCTTGGTACAAGGCAAAACTTTGGGCGATGATCAGCCGTTTCATATTGTCGGCTCATCACCTGAAATTTTATCGCGTTTGGAAAATGGTATTGCCACTGTGCGTCCTTTAGCAGGTACACGCCCGCGCGGTAAAACCAAAGAAGAAGATTTGGCACTTGAGCAAGATTTGTTGTCGGATGAAAAAGAAATTGCCGAACACTTAATGCTGATTGACTTGGGGCGTAATGATGTCGGGCGTATCGCCAAAATTGGTAAAGTACAAGTGACTGATCAAATGGTGATCGAGCGTTATTCGCATGTCATGCATATTGTGTCCAATGTGCAAGGTGAAGTGCGTGACGATGTCGATGCTTTGGATGTTTTTCAGGCAACTTTCCCTGCAGGGACACTTTCGGGTGCACCAAAAATTCGTGCCATGGAAATTATTGATGAAGTTGAGCCTGTAAAACGTGGTGTTTTTGGTGGTGCTGTTGGTTATTTAGGCTGGCATGGCGAAATGGACATGTCGATTGCGATTCGTACCTGTGTTATTCGTCAAAATAAGGTCTATGTGCAGGCAGGCGCAGGTCTAGTTGCGGACTCAAATCCTGAATCTGAATGGAATGAAACCCAAATAAAAGCTCGCGCAGTGATCAAAGCGGTTGAATTATCATCAAATGGATTGATTTTATGAGTTTTTAGCGTTTTTTTTGAAAAAAACACTTGCACGGATTTCAAGTTTTGCTAAACTGCACACCGTTCCGATACGAAACGTACGAAACACTAAGAAACGCCGGCATAGCTCAGTTGGTAGAGCAACTGACTTGTAATCAGTAGGTCCACAGTTCGAATCCGTGTGCCGGCACCATCTTAGGGAGTTTAAGTTGTTAAGTAAAGAACGAACACTGAGTAAGTGTGAAAATGGTGGGATTCCCGAGCGGTCAAAGGGAGCAGACTGTAACTCTGCCGCGTAAGCTTCGAAGGTTCGAATCCTTCTCCCACCACCATTAACTTCGATAGAAGTGGTAATTACCAACATAGATGCGGGAGTAGCTCAGTTGGTAGAGCGGCAGCCTTCCAAGCTGCATGTCGCGAGTTCGATCCTCGTCTCCCGCTCCATCGAAGGATTTGTCGCTCTTATAGCTCAGTGGTAGAGCACTCCCTTGGTAAGGGAGAGGTCTCGAGTTCAAATCTCGATAAGAGCTCCAGATACAGTTTAGCGATTATTCGCACAAGATTTTCAAAAAGCAGGCTTATTAGTCTGCTTTTCAAGTATTAGGTGTCTAGTTTTTTAGGCGATATGTCGGGGCAGAGTTTTACTCAGCATTGTGTTCGACGTAAACGAGGAAGATGAACATGGCTAAGGCTAAGTTTGAACGTAATAAGCCACACGTTAACGTGGGCACAATCGGTCACGTTGACCATGGTAAAACAACTTTAACAGCTGCGATTGCTACAGTATGTGCACGTAAGTTTGGTGGTGAAGCGAAAGATTACGCTGCTATCGACTCTGCACCAGAAGAAAAAGCACGTGGTATTACAATTAATACTTCTCACGTAGAATACGACTCTCCAACTCGTCACTACGCGCACGTAGACTGCCCAGGTCACGCCGACTATGTTAAAAACATGATCACTGGTGCTGCTCAGATGGATGGTGCGATCCTTGTTTGTTCAGCGACTGATGGTCCAATGCCACAAACTCGTGAACACATCCTTCTTTCTCGTCAGGTAGGTGTACCTTACATCATCGTATTCTTAAACAAATGCGATATCGTAGACGACGAAGAGTTAATCGAATTAGTTGAAATGGAAGTTCGTGAACTTCTTTCTACTTACGACTTCCCAGGCGACGACACTCCAGTAATCCGTGGTTCAGCACTTGCTGCACTTAACGGTGAATCAGGTCAATATGGTGAAGATGCTGTAGTTGCTCTTGTTGAAGCGCTTGATACTTACATCCCAGAGCCAGTACGTGCAATCGACCAAGCATTCTTAATGCCAATCGAAGACGTATTCTCTATTTCTGGTCGTGGTACAGTAGTAACTGGTCGTGTAGAAACTGGTATCGTGAAAGTAGGCGAAGAAGTTGAAATCGTTGGTATCAAAGACACAGTTAAAACAACTGTAACTGGCGTAGAAATGTTCCGTAAACTTCTTGACGAAGGTCGTGCGGGCGAGAACTGTGGTGTTCTTTTACGTGGTACTAAGCGTGAAGACGTACAACGTGGTCAAGTACTTGCTAAGCCAGGTACAATCAAGCCACACACTAAATTCGATGCGGAAGTATACGTACTTTCTAAAGAAGAGGGTGGTCGTCACACTCCATTCCTTAACGGTTACCGTCCACAATTCTATTTCCGTACAACTGACGTAACTGGTGCAATCCAGTTGAAAGAAGGCGTTGAAATGGTAATGCCAGGTGACAACGTTGAAATGTCAGTAGAATTAATCCACCCAATCGCAATGGACCCAGGTCTACGTTTTGCGATCCGTGAAGGTGGTCGTACTGTAGGTGCGGGTGTTGTTGCTAAAGTAACAGCATAATTATAGAATGTGTTAAACAGGTCGAGAGCTTTGGCTCTCGTTCTGTTTTGTAGGTCAGTAGTTCAATTGGTAGAGCGTCGGTCTCCAAAACCGAATGTTGGGGGTTCGAGTCCCTCCTGGCCTGCCACTTTTTTTAAAAAAGCTTGATGTCGGCTAATCTAGTCATATAATAAGTCGCGAATTCTACGACGAGTACAAAAATGTCGAATGATAAATCGCGTGACGCATTAAGCGACGCGCCAATCCCTCAAAGAAATAATTCTGCTGAAGTTGTTCAATCGAGTTCTCCATTAGACTACGTGTTGTGGGGTATCGCTTTGATTTTATTCATCGCTTCGATGATGGTGAATCAGCATCTTCCTGCGTATTGGGCACCAGCCAATGATATTTGGGTGCGTGTTGGGGTAATTTTGGCTTGTATCGTTGTGGCTTTAGGTTTATTATACGCCACCCATCAAGGCAAAGGCTTTGTTCGTTTGCTTAAAGATTCACGTATTGAGTTACGTCGAGTCACTTGGCCTACTAAACAGGAAACTGTAACAACGTCATGGCATGTATTGATTGTTGTTGTAGTCACTTCAATTGTATTGTGGTGTTTTGACTATTTGTTAGGCTGGGCAATCAAGTTAATTATCGGGTAAAAGAGCTATGAAACGTTGGTACATTATTCATGCCTACTCAGGTTATGAAAAACAAGTGATGCGTTCGCTTAATGATCGAATCCAGCGTAGCGCTGTTGCCGATAGCTTTGGTGAAGTCCTTGTTCCTACCGAAGAAGTGGTAGAAATGAAGGATGGTAAGAAACGTAAGTCAGAGCGTAAGTTCTTTCCAGGCTATGTATTGGTTGAAATGGAAATGAACGATGAAACTTGGCACATTGTTAAAGAGTGTCCAAAAGTTTTAGGTTTTATTGGTGGTACAGCAGAAAAGCCTGCCCCAATTACGCAAAAAGAAGCTGACGCGATTCTTGCACGTGTACGCAATACTGGTGAAGCACCTCGTCCGAAGACGATGTTTGAACCAGGCGAAGAATTACTTGTGATTGATGGTCCATTCACCGACTTTAAAGGCGTGGTGGAAGAAGTTCAATACGAGAAGTCACGTTTAACGTTGACAATTAATGTATTTAATCGACCTACTCAGGTTGAGCTGGAATTTCGTCAAGTCGAAAAATCCGTTTAAGTTTGAGTGGTTGGAAAACGCCCGATTTATGATGAATCGGGCATTGTTGTTGTAACGGTATCGTTACTTAAAATATTGGGGAGCCTAGCGGCGTTTGTACCCAGAGGTAATTTGAAATGGCTAAGAAGATTGACGGCTATATCAAGCTGCAAGTTCCAGCTGGTAAAGCGAATCCATCTCCACCAATTGGTCCTGCATTAGGTCAACGTGGTGTTAACATCATGGCATTCTGTAAAGAATTCAATGCTGCTACACAAAAAGTTGAACCAGGTTTGCCAATTCCTGTAGTGATCACTGTGTACAACGACAAGTCGTTCACATTCATCATGAAAACTCCTCCTGCTGCAATTCTTCTTAAGAAAGCTGCAGGCATTCAAAAGGGTTCAGCTGTACCTAACAAAAACAAAGTTGGTAAGTTGACTCGTGCTCAATTAGAAGAAATCGCGACTACTAAAGAACCAGATTTAACTGGTGCTGATTTAGAAGCACGTGTGCGTACCATTGCTGGTTCTGCACGTTCTATGGGCTTGGATGTGGAGCTATAAGACATGGCAAAGTTAACTAAACGTCAAAAAGCCATTGCTGCTGCTGTAGAAGCAAACAAAGTTTACACTTTGGAAGAAGCAGTTGAAGTTCTAAACAACCTTCCTGCTGCTAAATTCAAAGAATCTTTGGATGTTGCGGTAAACCTAGGTGTTGACCCACGTAAATCTGATCAGGTTGTTCGTGGTGCGACTACACTTCCTGCAGGTACTGGTAAAACTGTACGTGTAGCTGTTTTCGCTCAAGGTGCTGCTGCAGAAGCTGCTAAAGCTGAAGGCGCAGACGTAGTTGGTTTCGATGACTTAGCTGAAAGCATTCAAGCGGGTAACCTTGACTTTGACGTTGTGATTGCAGCTCCGGATGCAATGCGCGTAGTAGGTAAGTTGGGTACGATTCTTGGTCCACGTGGCTTAATGCCAAACCCTAAAGTGGGTACTGTAACTCCTGACGTTGCGACTGCAGTTAAAAATGCAAAAGCAGGTCAAGCGCGTTACCGTGTAGACAAAGCGGGTATTATCCACGCTGCGATTGGTCAAGTTGGCTTTACTGCTGAAGCAGTTCGTTCAAACGTTGAAACCTTAGTTGCTGACTTGAAAAAGTTAAAGCCTGCAACTTCTAAAGGCGTATACATCAAAAAGATCACTTTGAGCTCTACTATGGGTCCTGGTCTTGTTATTGATGTACAGAACGTTTCTAACTAAGTCTGACTTAGAAAGAATTTTAAAGTCCTGAAAAGTCTCCTTCTCCCTCTGGGAGAAGGTCGGGATGAGGGTTAAACCTCTCCCTAACCCTCTCCTAGCAGGAGAGGGGGACATTCAGGCGGACTTTGAATTGGTAAATGAGAATTTATCAGCGTCAAAGACCTCAGGCGAGAGTAGTTTTATGCTGCTTTCTTAATCTTCCAGCCTGGGTAGACGCGGTGGTGTGATTTATTCCTCCTCCGCGTGTAAGTTCAGCAATGAATTTACGAATTGGGAGTGTGCTTCACGTAAGCACATAAATCACCGTTAGGAGGTTTTACAATGGCTCTTCTTATCGAAGACAAAAAACAGATCGTAGCAGAAGTTAACGAAGTTGCTTCTAAAGCGTTCTCTGCTGTTGTTGCTGACTATCAAGGTATGAGCGTTGAGCAATTAACGGCTCTACGTGTTGAAGCGCGTAAATTAGGTGTTACTACACGTGTTGTACGTAATACTTTGGCTAAACGTGCTTTTCAAGATACGCAATTCACGATCTTGAACGACAACCTTGTTGGCCCAACAATTTTAGCTTTCTCAACTTCTGAAGACGACATGGGTGCAGCTGCACGCTTGTTCGAAGAATTCGCTAAAACGAATAAAGCATTTGAACTTAAAGCTGCTGCATTTGACGGCAAACTTTATAAAGGTGCTGAAGTTAGCGTAATTGCGAATCTTCCGAACCAAGAAAAAGCGCTTACTATGCTTGCAAACGTTCTTCAAGCTCCTATTTCGAAATTGGGTCGCCTTATTACTGCGCTCAAAGAGAAAAACGAGTCAGAAGCTGCATAAGCTTAAATTTATTTCCACACCATTCAATTTCCATTTGGAGTTATTCTCATGGCTTTAACTAACGAAGAAATCTTAAACGCAGTTGCTGAAAAAACTGTTCTTGAACTTGTTGAACTTATCTCTGCTTTTGAAGAGAAATTCAATGTATCAGCTGCTGCTGTTGCTGTTGCTGCTGCTCCAGGCGCTGGCGCTGCTGCTGCAGAAGAGCAATCTGAATTCAACGTTGAGTTGACTTCTTTCGGTGCGAACAAAGTTGCTGTAATTAAAGCAGTTCGTGAAGCTACTGGCCTTGGTCTTAAAGAAGCTAAAGACATCGTTGAAGGCGCTCCTTCAGTGATCAAAGAAGCTGTTTCTAAAGAAGAAGGTGAAGAGCTTAAGAAGAAACTTGAAGAAGCTGGTGCTACAGTTACACTTAAGTAATCTTAAGGGGAGTCGATTTTTTTATAATCGACTCCAAAAAATGGCTGATGGCTCTTGGGTCATCAGCCTTTTTGCGTTACAATTATCGGCTCGATTTTTGTTTGAATGATGGGAAAACCATCGAAAACAATATAAATCAATAAAATCAAACGCTTACCAATATTTTTCCACATTTAAAAATATTGTTAAGCGTTTTAATACCACTAAAAATTGCAGCATTTGTAAAGAGTGGTGGCCATATCGGCCTGCGTAATTCCTTCTAAACCCGTTCTGCAGGCGGGTTTAGTTTACTTTCCGAGGACTCCAGATGGCATACTCATATACCGAAAAGAAACGGATCCGTAAGAATTTTGGTAAATTGCCCCAAGTAATGGATGCACCGTACTTGCTTTCGATTCAAGTCGACTCGTACCGTACTTTCCTTCAAGATGGCAAAACTCCAAAAAGCCGCGAAGATATCGGTCTCCAAGCCGCATTTCGTTCAGTTTTTCCTATAGAAAGTTATTCTGGCAATGCTGCTTTAGAATTTGTTGAGTATAGTCTTGGTAAGCCTGAGTTTGATGTACGTGAGTGTATTCTTCGCGGCTCAACTTATGCGGCACCAATGCGCGTAAAAATTCGTTTGATCATTAAAGATCGTGAAACGAAATCAATCAAAGATGTGCGTGAGCAAGAAGTCTACATGGGCGAAATGCCATTGATGACGGATAACGGTACCTTTGTGATTAACGGTACTGAGCGTGTAATTGTTTCTCAATTACACCGTTCACCAGGCGTGTTCTTTGACCACGATAAAGGTAAGACCCACTCGAGCGGTAAAGTGTTGTATTCAGCACGCATTATTCCTTACCGTGGCTCATGGTTAGACTTTGAATTCGATGCCAAAGACCTCGTTTATGTGCGTATTGACCGTCGTCGTAAATTGCTTGCGACTGTAGTGTTGCGTGCATTGGGCTATAGCAATGAACAAATCCTAGACTTGTTCTTTGAGAAAGTACCTGTCTATTTAGACATGGGTAGCTACCAAATTGACCTTGTCCCAGAACGCTTACGTGGCGAAATGGCACAATTTGACATCACTGATACTGACGGCAAAGTGATTGTTGAGCAAGGTAAACGCATTAATGCGCGTCACGTACGTCAAATGGAAGCAGCTGGTCTTGAGAAGCTTTCAGTTCCTGATGAGTACTTGTACGAACGTATTACTGCAGAAGACATCCAGCTAAAAGATGGCGATGTGATTGCTGCAAACACCTTGTTAAGCCATGAAATCATGGTGAAACTTGCAGAAGGTGGTGTTAAACAATTTAACATCCTATTCACCAATGACATCGACCGTGGTTCGTTCATTGCGGACACCTTACGTGCAGATACAACTGTTGGTCGTGAAGATGCTTTGGTAGAAATCTACAAAGTGATGCGTCCAGGTGAGCCACCGACGAAAGAAGCCGCTGAAAATCTGTTCAATAACTTGTTCTTCTCTTCTGAGCGTTATGATTTATCGCCAGTAGGTCGTATGAAGTTCAACCGTCGTTTGGGTCGTCCTTACGAAGTGGGTACAGATCAGAAATCACGTGAAGTTGAAGGTATTTTGTCTAACGAAGACATTACCGATGTACTTAAAACATTGATCGAAATCCGTAACGGTAAAGGTGAAGTCGACGATATCGACCACTTGGGTAACCGTCGCGTACGTTCAGTGGGCGAGATGACTGAAAACCAATTCCGTGTTGGTTTGGTACGTGTTGAGCGTGCTGTAAAAGAGCGTTTGTCACAAGCTGAAACAGACAACCTGTCTCCGCAAGATTTAATCAATGCGAAGCCAGTGGCTGCTGCAATCAAAGAATTCTTTGGTTCAAGCCAATTGTCTCAGTTCATGGACCAAAACAACCCGTTGTCTGAAATTACCCACAAGCGTCGCGTATCTGCGCTTGGTCCAGGTGGTTTGACACGTGAACGTGCAGGCTTTGAGGTACGTGACGTACACCAAACTCACTATGGTCGTGTGTGTCCAATTGAAACGCCTGAAGGTCCAAACATTGGTTTGATCAACTCGCTTTCTGTTTATGCAAAATGTAATAATTTTGGCTTCTTGGAAACGCCATACCGTAAAGTGGTTGATGGTCGTGTAACCGATGAGGTTGAGTATTTATCTGCAATTGAAGAAGTGGGCACGATCATTGCGCAAGCGGACTCAAGCGTAGACCAAGATGGCAATTTAACAGAAGAATTCGTATCTGTACGTCACCAAGGTGACTTCGTGCGTATGCCGCCAGAGCGCGTGACGCACATGGACGTTTCTGCACAGCAGGTTGTATCTGTAGCAGCATCACTGATTCCATTCCTTGAGCACGATGACGCCAACCGTGCCTTGATGGGATCGAACATGCAACGTCAGGCTGTTCCGACGCTTATCGCTGATAAACCACTTGTGGGTACAGGGATGGAAGCGAACGTAGCACATGACTCAGGTGTATGTGTGATTGCAAACCGTGGTGGTCGTATTGAATATGTCGATGCTTCACGTGTAGTCATTCGTGTGAACGAAGAAGAAATGATCGCGGGTGAAGCAGGTGTAGATATCTACAACCTGATCAAATACACACGTTCAAACCAAAACACTTGTATTAACCAAAAAGTTTTGGTGAAGATGGGTGATAAGGTAGGTCGTGGTGATGTATTGGCTGACGGTCCATCTACAGATGGCGGTGAGCTTGCACTCGGTCAGAACATGCGTGTCGCGTTCATGACTTGGAATGGCTATAACTACGAAGACTCGATCTTGCTTTCTGAGCGTGTACTTCAAGAAGACCGTTTAACTTCGATTCACATTCAAGAATTGTCATGTGTTGCACGTGATACCAAATTGGGTGCGGAAGAAATCACAGCTGATATTCCAAACGTGGGCGAAGCTGCACTGTCTAAACTAGACGAGTCTGGTATCGTTTACATTGGTGCTGAAGTTACTGCAGGCGACATCCTGGTAGGTAAAGTAACGCCGAAGGGTGAAACTCAGTTAACCCCTGAAGAAAAATTGCTTCGTGCAATCTTCGGTGAAAAAGCAGCAGATGTGAAAGATTCATCATTGCGCGTTCCATCAGGTACTAAAGGTACAGTGATTGACGTTCAAGTGTTTACCCGCGATGGTCTAGAAAAAGACGAACGTGCGCAAGCAATTGAAAAAGCACAGTTAGATGCATATCGCAAAGACTTGAAAGAAGAATACAAAATCTTTGAAGAAGCTGCACGTGAACGTATTATCCGCTTATTGAAAGGCCAAGAGTCTAACGGTGGCGGTACAACCAAACGTGGCGACAAGCTTTCTGAAGATATGTTGTCAGGCTTGGCTTTAGTGGATTTACTTGAAATTCAACCAAGTGATGAAGCGATTGCTGAACGCTTAACGCAAATTCAAACCTTCTTGAAAGAGAAGAGCTTTGAAATTGATGAGAAATTTGCTGAGAAGAAACGTAAACTTTCTACAGGCGATGAGCTCACTACAGGCGTGTTGAAAGTTGTTAAGGTGTACTTGGCTGTTAAACGTCGCATCCAACCGGGTGATAAGATGGCGGGTCGTCACGGTAACAAAGGTGTTGTATCTAACATCTTGCCAGTAGAAGACATGCCGCACGATGCTAACGGTGTACCTGTTGACATCGTATTGAACCCACTAGGTGTACCATCTCGTATGAACGTGGGTCAGATTCTTGAAACACACTTGGGTATGGCAGCCAAAGGTTTGGGTGAGCAAATTGACAAGATGCTCAAACAACAACGTGAGATTGCTGAACTACGTGCGTTCCTAGACAAGATTTATAACAAAGTGGGTGGCGAGCAAGAAGATCTTGACAGCTTAACTGATGATGAAATCTTGGTATTGGCGGGTAACTTGCGTGCAGGTGTTCCATTGGCTACTCCTGTATTTGATGGTGCTGAAGAAGGTCAAATCAAAGAATTGCTTGAACTGGCTGAATTACCACGTTCAGGTCAGACCGTATTGTATGATGGACGTACAGGCGAGAAATTCGACCGTCCTGTGACTGTAGGTTATATGTACATGCTCAAACTTAACCACTTGGTGGATGACAAGATGCACGCACGTTCTACAGGTTCTTACTCACTTGTAACGCAACAGCCGTTAGGTGGTAAGGCACAATTCGGTGGTCAGCGTTTCGGTGAGATGGAAGTCTGGGCACTTGAAGCATACGGTGCTGCTTATACGCTGCAAGAAATGCTCACTGTGAAGTCGGATGACGTTGAAGGTCGTACCCGCATCTATAAGAACATTGTAGATGGCAACCATTATATGGATCCGGGCATGCCTGAATCATTTAACGTATTGACCAAAGAGATCCGTTCTTTAGGTATCAACATTGAACTGAAAAATGGTGACTAATCATCTCCATTAAATCTCCCTAGATCCCTCTTTATAAAAGAGGGACTTTTCCCCCTTTGAAAAAGGGGGATTAAGGGGGATTAAAACTCAGTTAAAAAACAATATTTGTGACCCAGTTGGGATGTGAAAACAGCCTCCCAGCACACGGAGAAAAAAATTGAAAGACTTGCTCGATATCATGCGCAAAAAGACGGATTCAGACGGTCATGCTCCAGTAGAGTTTGATCGCATCCGTATTGGTCTTGCGTCACCAGAAATGATTAAGTCATGGTCTCACGGTGAAGTTAAAAAGCCAGAAACCATTAACTATCGTACGTTCAAACCAGAACGTGATGGTTTATTCTGTGCCAAAATTTTTGGTCCAGTAAAAGATTACGAATGCTTGTGTGGTAAATACAAGCGTATGAAATACAAAGGCGTCATTTGTGAAAAATGTGGCGTAGAAGTAACGACTGCAAAAGTTCGTCGTGAGCGTATGGGTCACATCGAACTAGCTTCTCCAGTTGCACACATTTGGTTCTTAAAATCACTTCCGAGCCGTATTGGTCTATTGTTAGACATGACTTTACGTGATATCGAACGTGTATTGTATTTTGAATCTTATGTGGTGACTGACCCAGGTATGACACCATTTGAGAAATACCAACTTCTCAATGACGAAGAATACTTCAATGCTTTAGAAGAGCATGGTGATGAATTCACAGCGAAAATGGGTGCTGAAGCGGTTCAAGACTTGTTAAAAGACATCGATCTTGAAGCTGAAATTGCTCGTTTACGTGAAGAAATTCCACAAACAACTTCAGAAACTAAGCTGAAAAAAGCCTCTAAGCGTTTGAAGTTGATGGAAGCGTTCAAAGAGTCGAACAACAAGCCAGAATGGATGGTGATGAATGTACTGCCTGTACTTCCACCAGATCTTCGTCCGTTGGTTCCACTTGAAGGTGGTCGTTTTGCGACGTCTGACTTGAACGATCTTTATCGTCGTGTGATTAACCGTAACAACCGTTTGAAGCGTCTTCTTGACCTTGCAGCGCCAGACATCATCGTACGTAACGAAAAACGTATGTTACAAGAGTCTGTTGATGCCTTGTTAGATAACGGTCGTCGTGGTCGTGCAATCACAGGTTCAAACAAGCGTCCGCTTAAATCTTTGGCAGATATGATCAAAGGTAAGCAAGGTCGTTTCCGTCAAAACTTACTTGGTAAGCGTGTTGACTACTCTGGTCGTTCGGTAATTACTGTAGGTCCAAACCTACGTCTGCACCAATGTGGTCTTCCGAAGAAAATGGCACTTGAGCTATTCAAGCCGTTCATCTTTGCCAAACTACAAGCTTCAGGTCAAGCAACTACCATTAAAGCTGCGAAGAAAATGGTTGAGCGTGAAACGCCAGAAGTTTGGGACGTTCTTGCCTCTGTGATTCGTCAACACCCAGTGATGTTGAACCGTGCGCCTACACTTCACCGTTTAGGCCTTCAAGCATTTGAACCGATCCTGATTGAAGGTAAAGCGATCCGTCTACACCCGCTTGTCTGTGCTGCGTTTAACGCCGACTTCGACGGTGACCAAATGGCGGTACACGTACCATTAACGCTTGAAGCACAATTAGAAGCGCGTGCGTTAATGATGTCCACCAACAACATCTTGTCTCCTGCGAACGGTGAACCAATCATCGTACCATCTCAGGACGTGGTGTTGGGCTTGTATTACATCACGCGTGATGCAATCAATGCCAAAGGTGAAGGCATGGTGTTTGCTGATACGCACGAAGTAAACCGTGCACTTGCAACGGGTCAAGTTGACTTACACGCTCGCGTAAAAGCACGTGTACACCAAACCGTAATCAATGAAAATGGTGAGCGTGAGCAACAAACTATTGTTGTAGATACGACACCAGGCCGCTGCTTGCTTTGGGAAGTTGTGCCTGAAGGTTTAAGCTTCGAGCAAATTAACCTAGAGATGAACAAAAAGAACATCTCAAAGTTAATCAACTCTTGCTACCGTAAATTAGGTCTAAAAGACACGGTTATTTTTGCAGACCAATTGATGTACTTGGGCTTCCGTCAAGCGACACGTTCAGGTGTTTCTGTGGGTATGGAAGACATGGTTATTCCACCACAAAAACAAGCAATTATTGAAAAAGCAGAAACTGAAGTTCGTGAAATTGAACAACAGTTCGAGCAAGGCTTCGTAACTGCGGGTGAGCGTTATAACAAAGTGGTCGATATTTGGGCACGTACCAACGACCAAGTTGCTAAAGCGATGATGGACAACTTGTCATTCACAACTGTGAAAAACAAACAGGGTGAAGACGAGAAGCAAAAATCATTCAACTCGATCTACATGATGTCGGATTCAGGTGCGCGTGGTAGTGCGGCACAGATTCGTCAGTTGGCGGGTATGCGTGGTTTGATGGCGAAACCAGATGGTTCGATCATTGAAACGCCAATTAAAGCGAACTTCCGTGAAGGTTTGACGGTACTTCAGTACTTCATTTCAACTCACGGTGCGCGTAAAGGTTTGGCCGATACCGCATTGAAAACAGCGAACTCAGGTTACTTGACACGTCGTTTGGTTGACGTTGCACAAGACTTGGTAATTACTGAGCCAGATTGCGGTACTTATGGCGGTTTAGTGATGACATCATTCATTCAAGGTGGTGATGTCATTGAAAACCTTGGTACGCGTGTATTAGGTCGTGTAACTGCAGAAGATGTGAAGAAAGCGGGTTCAGACGAAGTTATTCTGCCACGTAACACACTCATTGATGAAAAACTTGCTAACTTCTTAGAAGAGCAAGGTGTCGATGAAGTAAAAGTACGTTCAGTGGTATCTTGTGAATCGACCTTTGGTGTATGTGCGAAGTGTTATGGTCGTGACCTAGCACGTGGTCACTTGGTGAATCCAGGTGAATCTGTGGGTGTAATGGCTGCTCAATCGATTGGTGAGCCAGGTACACAGTTAACCATGCGTACATTCCACGTGGGTGGTGCGGCAAGCCGAACTTCTGCAGCCAACAGCGTACAAGTGCGTAACAAAGGTTCAGTACGTTTCCATAACGTGAAAACTGTACAACACGCTAAAGGTCACTTGGTATCTGTTTCACGTTCAGGTGAAATTGGTATTGCCGATGAGTTAGGTCGTGAGCGTGAGCGTTATAAACTGCCATACGGTGCGTCAATCTTGCTCAAAGATGGCGAAGCGGTAGAAGCTGGCGGTATTGTGGCGACTTGGGATCCACACACGCATCCACTTGTGACCGAAGTTGCGGGTAAAATCCGTTTCAGCCAAATTGCTGATGGCGTGACTGCAACCTCGAAAACTGATGATGCAACAGGTATGACCACAGTTGAAATCTTGCCAGTGACTTCACGTCCTGCGTCAGGTAAAGACTTACGTCCTGCTGTGGTATTAGACACTGTGGATGGTGGCGAACAGTTCTACTTCTTGCCACAGAACACGATTCTTTCTGTCCGTGATGGCGAAAATATCGGTGTGGGTGACGTTATTGGTCGTGTACCACAAGAATCTTCACGTACTCGTGATATTACCGGTGGTTTACCACGCGTTGCAGACTTATTTGAAGCACGTAAACCAAAAGAGCATGCGATTCTTGCAGAAGTGTCAGGTATCGTGAGCTTTGGTAAAGAAACCAAAGGTAAGAACCGTTTAGTGATTACACCAGATGATGGCTCTGAGATTTACGAAGAGTTGATTCCAAAATGGCGTAACATCAACGTGTTTGAAGGTGAGCATGTGAACCGTGGTGAAACCATTTCTGATGGTCCACAAAACCCACATGACATCTTACGCTTGAAAGGTGAAGTGGCATTAACCAACTACATCGTGAACGAAGTTCAAGACGTTTACCGCTTACAAGGTGTAAAAATTAACGATAAGCACATTGAAGTCATCGTGCGTCAAATGTTGCGTAAAGTTGAAATCACCGATGGTGGCGATACGAGCTTCATCAAAGGCGAACAAGTGGATTACATTCGCGTGGTACAAGAAAACCAAGCTGTACTTGCACAAAACAAGTTCCCAGCGAAGTTTGAACGTCAATTGATGGGTATCACCAAAGCATCGCTTTCAACAGACTCGTTCATTTCTGCTGCATCGTTCCAGGAAACTACACGTGTGTTAACTGAAGCGGCTGTAACAGGTAAAGAAGATGATTTACGTGGCTTGAAAGAGAACGTTGTTGTGGGTCGTTTGATCCCAGCAGGTACGGGTCTTGCTTACCACTTAGAGCGTCGTCGTCAAGAAGCTGAAGCTGCTGAATTGGCATTAGTGAATGATTTCTCTGATGTAGATCAAGCATTAAGCCAAGCATTTAGCGATGAATTTAACGATCTCTAATTCGTTTTAAAGCATCATTTAAAGACGCCTTTCGAGGCGTCTTTTTTTGCCAACGTTTTAGTTGCATATTTTGCTTTAATAAAGCCGCAATATTGCATATAGTGAATTAAGAACAATTTAAAAATATCAAGAAAACTAAGGGGATAGCTTATGCAATTTAGAGGACTGACACTGTGTTTATCGGCAATGCTACTGAGTGTGTCTGTTTCGGCTGCACCAATGCCAAACAGCATTGTGGTGAAAGATAAAGCCATTGTGCCTATTCTAAAAACTGAAGTGATTCGTACAGTGACAGGTGAAAAGCCTATACGCCATGTAGAAGCCACGATTTTTGAAGTGAGCAATCAGGGTAAAGATATTGTGGCAAAGGAAGTTGTTTTTGATGATGATCAAGCACAGTTTTCAGAGAAACAATTGGGGTATTCCTGTGATTCAAAAAGGTGGGGTGATTGTACCAACCTCAAAAATTGAGTTGAATAAAACCCTAAAGCAGGATGGTAAAGTCATTTCTGAAGTGAAAACGATTGATGCAGAAGGCATGGAATATAAGCAGGGGCAGGCGCCAATTCATCGCACATTAAAACTGGATCGGGTCAAAACGCCTGAAAGCAAAGAAACAGTTTCTCATGCTGTGTTTACTGAAGATGGACAAACCACACGTGATGTGGTGGTACTTGAAGAAGAGGGTACAGAATCCTTTATGATGCCTTAAGCATTTTACAGAAATACTCATATCTTACTGTGCTTGGTAACAGATTTTTCAAAGTTGATGCCGCAAGATGCACTACACTTAAAATCAACAACAGCGGGGAGACATCGCGATGAAAAAAGTATTGAGTGTATTGGCAATTGCCACAGTATCGACCATGCTTATGGCGGGTTGTGAAAGCATGAGTTCTAATGACCAACGTATTGGTGCTGCAGCATTAGGCGGTGCCGTTGGTGGCGCAGCGGGTAACAGCGTAGGTGGTAGTGTTGGTGCAGCAGCAGGCGCAGGTGCAGGTGCAGCAGTTGGAAGTAAAACCCAAGATGGTTCTAACCGTAACGCAACCTATAGTGGAATTGGCGGTGCGATTGGTTCAATTTTAGGTAAAGAAGTGATTGGCGGAAATGCGGGTGCTGCAATTGGCGGTGCTGTTGGTGGCGGTGCAGGCGCTGCAATTGAGCAAAAACGCTAATTTGATCTGACCAGTAACTTGATCGATTAACGGCTTTGTTGCACAAACCTATCTGTAAAGGCTTTTTCAGCGATATAATTTTCAAATGAAGAAGCCTACACACAAAATCTACAGTACAACCAATTGGCCCGCATATAACCGAGCACTCATGAGTCGCGGAAATATTGCCATTTGGTTTGATCCTGCTACGCAATGGTATGCTCCATCAAAAGGCAAACAAGGGCGAAATCAAACCTACTCCGACGCAGCTATCCAATGCTGCTTAATGATTAAATCCTTATTCCGTCTATCTTTACGTATGGTCACTGGCTTTGTGCAAAGTCTGATTAAACTTTGTGGATTAAATTGGACCGCACCAGATTACAGTACGCTTTGTAGAAGACAAAAGCATATTGATATTGCAATCAGCTACCAAAAAAGTAGCGATGGGCTGCATCTACTCATAGACTCTACAGGCATGAAGTTTCTAGGTGAGGGCGAATGGAAACGCAAGAAACATGGACCTGAATATCGTCGCCAATGGCGTAAACTTCATATTGGTATAGATGCCAAAACCCTTCAAATACGCGCTATTCAACTCACTACAAATAATGTGAGTGATTCACAAGTACTTGGTGATTTACTCGATCAGATTCCTCAAGATGAGCAGATTGACTCTGTTTATACCGATGGAGCTTATGATACCAAGCAATGCCGTCAGGTCATTGCAGATCGGCAAGCACATGCGGTGATTCCACCTAGAAAAAATGCGAAACCATGGAAAGATACAAAGAGTAGCTCGCTAGCGCGAAATGAATTACTTCGAACAGTTAAACGTTTAGGCAGGACACTATGGAAAAAATGGTCAGGCTATCATCGCCGCAGTTTGGTGGAAACCAAGATGCATTGCATCAAATTATTAGGCGATAAATTAATGGCAAGAAGCTTTCCTAGTCAGGTGAATGAGATTCATGCACGTGTAGCAGTCTTCAACAGATTTACGGAATTAGGTCGACCAGTTACCCAAGTTACGCCTTAAATTTGGCTCAATTAGGGGCGCTTTGCATTTCAAATCTTTGTGCAACAAAGCCATTTCAATGCCTGCACCCCGATAGGGTGGATAGCGATTTAAAAAGTATTTGGAAACGATAGGAAGTTGCTGTAATTTTTTGATGAGATTCATGTGATATTTCATAGAGCCTAGAGCAGATTGTCTTTTATATTAGTATGAAATTTAAGCAAACCTATGGCATATTTTGTTATTCTCAACAGCAATCGTGTCAATAAAAACCAACAGGATGTTTATGCAAGCGCAAACGCAATGGATTGAAACCTCTGATCGACAACAGCTTTATGTCAAAACTTGGGGCGAAAAAAAAGCACCTGCACTGATTTTGGTGCATGGCTATCCAGATAACCAAGAAGTCTGGGAACGGGTGATTGCCGTGTTGGTGCAAGATTTTTATGTGGTGAGTTATGATGTGCGCGGTGCGGGACAATCCTCCATTCCTAAATCCATTCGTGCCTATAGCTTGGCTCAATTGGCTGCAGATTTAATGGCTGTTGCTAATGCCGTTTTGGGGCAGCGTGCATTTCACTTGGCAGCTCATGACTGGGGTTCAATTCAGTCTTGGGAAGCAGTGACGGATCCAGAATTAAAGGGACGAATTTTATCGTACAGCAGTATTTCAGGCCCATGTTTGGATCATGCAGCGTTCTGGATGCGTAAGCAGTTTTCTGAAAATAAAATTAAATTTTTCAAACAAATGCGTAAATCTTGGTATATTGCCGCCTTTCAACTTCCTGCACTTGCACCTACAGTTTGGCAGTTCTTTCAACCTGAACAATGGCGTCAGGTGGTGATGCGTTTAGAACGTGATCAAGATATTGCGATCAATCCTAATATCCGCAAAGATGGGCGCTATGGCGTCAATTTATATCGTACCAATTTTATCCCACGTTTATTAAAGCCGCGTCAACGTTATGCAATTTGTCCTGTGCAAGCTATTGTCTTGAAATGTGATCAATTTGTGGGTGCTGAATTGATTGATGAAATGTCGCTTTGGGTAGATGATTTTCAACGTGTGGAATTGGCAGCTAATCACTGGGCGATTCTTAGTCAGCCGCAAGCGGTTGCTACTGCCATCCGTGATTTTGCTTTAGGTCATGCAAATTCACATGCTGCAGCAATTTAAATCAGAAACGCTTGTCGGAGTTGAATGTTTGGTCAACTCCAATCTGCATAATCTCTGATAAAATAGCTTCTTTTTTGAATTTTCATCTCTTATGTTCGCAATTCTTGCTGCCATTGCAATCATGTTCGGATTGTCGTTGGCTCGTGTGCCTGTGGTTTTTGCCTTGGTTATTGGTGCAGTTTCAGGTGGTTTACTGGCTGGTTTAGGCTTACAAGGCACTTTAGATGCGTTTAATAATGGCTTAGGTGGTGGCGCTAAAATTGCCTTGGCTTACGGTATTTTAGGTGCATTTGCTTTGGCTTTGGCACGGTCAGGTTTACCAGACTTATTGGCGTATAAACTGATTCGCACCTTAACAGGTAGCAGTAATACTAAGGTACAGAACCGCGTTAAATATCTGATTTATTTTACTGTGGCTTTGGCAGCGGTCTTCTCACAAAACTTGATTCCAGTGCATATTGCATTTATTCCTGTATTGATTCCACCTTTATTGAGTGTTTTCAATCATTTAAACCTAGACCGTCGTGCAGTGGCTTGTTTGCTGACTTTTGGTTTGGTTGCCAGCTATATGTTTGTTCCTGTCGGTTTCGGTGCAATCTTTCTGAATGATATTTTGGCGCACAATATCAATACCTTTGGTGCTCCGTATGGTTTTGCCATTCAAAATGAAGATATTCCTGCTGCCATGTTTATTCCTGTGTTTGGGATGTTTATTGGTCTATTGTTTGCGTTATTTGTAAGTTATCGCAAGCCACGACACTATCTAGATGTGCAGGTAGCACGTACTCAAAGCATTTCGAGTGAACTCAATGCAGACACAACAGGGTCAAGCTTACAAGCACCGCAAATTGCTAAATTTACGCTGTGGATGGCAGTGTTTGCGATTATTGCAACCTTAGCAGTGCAATTGTATTCAGATTCGATGATTCTGGCAGGTTTGGTGGGTGTTGCCATTTTAAGCTGTGCAGGAATTTTCAAATGGAAAGAAGCGGATGATGTGATTATTACCGGTATGCGGATGATGGCACTCATCGGCTTTATTATGATTGCTGCACAAGGTTTCGCAGCAGTGATTGAAGCCACCAATCAAGTACCTGCTTTGGTAGAAGCGTCGGTGGAATGGATTGGCAATAGCAAAGCTTTGGCTGCATTTTTAATGTTATTGATTGGTTTGTTAATCACCTTGGGGATTGGCTCATCTTTCTCTACCGTGCCTATTTTAGCGATTATTTATGTGCCTTTATGTTTGCAGTTCGGTTTTAGCCCTGCAGCAACCATTGCGATTATTGGTACAGCAGCAGCCTTAGGAGATGCGGGTTCTCCAGCATCGGATTCAACCTTGGGGCCAACTTCGGGTTTAAATATGGATGGGCAGCACGACCACATGAAGGACAGTGTGGTACCGACTTTTATTCACTTTAATATTCCATTGATGATTTTTGGTTGGATTGCAGCGATGGTGCTGTAAATTATCACCAAAATTTTTAAGCACACGTGTTCAGAATAGGCTGGGCACGTTGCAGCATCGTGCTAAAACGACAAGAAGAATCTTCCTCAAATTCATCCTCAAATCTGCCTATTGAAACCCAATACAAAATTCAAACTCTCTAACAAAATGATCCATTTTTCGTTGTCATCAACTTCTAATATTAGAATGAAGATGATTTTAATTCTCTTTATTTAATTTGGATAATTTTATTGATTTTCTATGATTTAAAAATAGAAAGTCTGAGTGAATTAATCTATTTAAAATAAATTTGTTTTAATTTTTAAATAAATATAAGATGTATTTTAAATAAATCTTTTAATATATTTTTAAAATAAAATTGAGTAATATAGTCGGGAAATAATAATATAAACTCTATTAATTAACTCGGATTTTAAAACCAAGTAATTTGGTCTATTTAAAATAAATTTATATAATAATGAATAGCTTATAAAATAATTAAAATATTATGTTTAATATGTGTTGCATATTAATAGTGGTCGTGTTTAATATTAATTAAGCGTTAAGATTTTTATTCTAAAGGTGGTTTTGAAATGTTAAAGCAAGTTGCTCTAATTGCATTAATGGGAATGTCTGCTTCTGCTATGGCAGGTCAATGGCAAGTTAAAGTTGGTGGTTCTGTAATTTCTCCAACACAAGATACAGATATTCTAGGTGGTGCAGCTAATGTTGAGGCTGATCATGAATATGCATTTACACCTTCAGTAGAATATTTCTTTAATGATAATATCTCTGCAGAATTATTGTTGGCTACGCCAATTAGCCACGATGTGTTAGTGAATGGTGATTCTGCTGTTAAGATTAAGCATTTACCACCAACATTGACTGCTAAATATAATTTTAAAAATTCAACCCGTTTCACACCATACATTGGTGTCGGTGGTACTGCATTTGTTGCATGGGATGAAAAATCTGATTTAGGTAAAGTTAAGGTAAAAGAAGACTTTGGTTTTGCAGGTCAAGTCGGTTTTAACTTCCAGCCAGCCGATGCAAAAAACTGGGGCGTATTCTTTGATGCACGTTATGCACAATTAAGCCCAGAAGTTGAAATCGAAGGTTTAAAACCATTTGATCTAGACATCGACCCAATGGTGTACACCATCGGTTATAGCTACAAATTCTAATCATAAAAAGTAGCTTTTTATAATAATAAAAATCAGCGCAACCCCATATTTATGATGGGGTTTTTTTTATTGCAAAAAATAACAAATGTACCGAATGAAAAAATTGAGAGCATATGCCATGTTCATTTACAGTCTGAAAGATAAAGTAAAGAACGATAAAAAAAGGAATTAATTCATGTTGATCAAATACGGTTGGTTTGTGTGTCTTGGTTTAATGCTAAGCGTTGCAGGCCATGCGGCAAGTTTTTCTTGTGAGAAAGCCAAAACACAAACCGAACATGCCATTTGTGAACATCGTGCGGTCAATGATGCCGATGTGAAAATGGCAACCACCTATCGTATCGTCAGCCGCTTGGTCGCTATGGGGACACGTTCACAAATTCGTGATGAACAATTTCGCTGGTTAGAGTTGCGTGATCGTTGTGGTACTTCAGTCGATTGTTTAACCCAAGTGTATAATTTGCGTCAGCAGAAATTAGAGGATCATTTAAATCAGGTCTATCAACGTGCACCTTTTTAAATTTTTCTGGGTTTAGGCTTGAAAAATTAGGCAATCACTCCAATTCATAAACACATCCAACAATAACCATGTTTATGAATTTAAGGAGTGATGAATGAGCGAGCACAGCCAAAAACACAGTTTCCAAGCCGAAGTGGCGCAGTTATTACATTTGGTGACCCATTCTCTTTATTCCAACCCTGAAATTTTCTTGCGTGAACTGATTTCTAACGCATCGGATGCCTGCGACAAATTACGTTTTGAAGGCATCAACCATCCTGAATATTATGAAAATGATCCAGATTTACGTGTGCGTATCCGCTTAGATCAAGACAAGAAAACCCTGACCATTTCAGACAATGGCATTGGTTTAAGTCAGCAGGATGCGATTGAGCATTTGGGTACCATTGCCAAATCGGGCACCAAAGACTTTATGTCAAAATTGACGGGCGATCAAAAAGCCGATGCGCAATTGATTGGTCAATTTGGTGTGGGTTTCTATTCAGGTTTTATCGTGGCAGATAAAATTACTGTGGAATCACGCCGTGCAGGATTGGCTGCAGATGAAGCCGTGCGTTGGAGCAGTGCGGGTACTGGCGAGTTTGATGTCGAGCAAATTCACAAAGCAGAACGGGGTACCGATATTATTCTGCACTTGCGTGAAGATGCGCTGGATTATTTAGAAAGCTACAAAGTTAAGCAGATCATCAATAAATACTCTGATCACATCAGTTTGCCAATTCAAATGCAGAAAGAAGTATGGCAGCAAGAAGAAGCAGCTGAAGGTGAAACACCGAAAGCAGGTCAGTATGTGAAAACTGATGAGTGGGAAGCAATTAACTCGGCCAGTGCGTTGTGGACGCGCAATAAAAACGAAATTAGTGCAGAACAGTACATTGAGTTTTATAAAAACCTCAGCCACGATTTTGACGCACCATTGGCATGGGCGCATAACCGTGTTGAAGGCAGTACTGAATACACTCAGTTGTTGTATGTGCCAAGTAAAGCACCGCACAACATTTTTACTCGTGAAGCCAAAGCGGGGATTAAATTGTATGTGAAGCGCGTATTTATTATGGATGAGGCAGACAACCTGATCCCGAACTATCTACGTTTTGTACAAGGTGTGGTGGACAGCGCCGATTTGCCATTGAACGTGAGCCGTGAGTTATTGCAAGAAAGCCGTGATGTGAAAACCATCCGCGAAGGCAATACCCGTCGTGTGTTGACCATGTTGGACAATTTAGCCAAGTCTGAAGATGAAAAAGACCAAGAAAAATTTAAGCAATTCTATCAAGAATTTGGTTCAGTTTTAAAAGAAGGCTTAGGCGAAGACTTTGGCAACCGTGAACGTATCCTGAAATTATTACGCTACGCTACTTCAAGTAATGATGACATCAGTACCTCATTGGCGGACTATAAAGCGCGAATGAAAGAAGGTCAGAAAGCCATTTACTACGTTACGGCAGACAACTTGAACGCAGCAAAGCATTCTCCACAGTTGGAGTTGTTTAAGAAAAAAGGCATTGAAGTGTTGTTGATGGCAGAACGCGTAGACGAGTGGGCGATGAACTTTGTGCAGGAGTTTGATGGCACGCCAATGCAAAACGTATCTAAAGGTGCGGTTGATTTAGGCGATCTACAAGATGCTGAAGAGAAGAAAGCTTTAGACGCGGCTGCAGAACAATTTAAACCTGTGGTTGAGCAATTGTCTGCATCTTTAAGCGGTAAAACCAAAGAAGTGCGTGTGACTACACGTTTGGTTGATTCCCCTGCTTGTTTGGTAACAGGTGAAGGTGAACTGTCACCACAATTGATTCGTATGTTGAAGGATGCAGGGCAAGCTGTACCTGATATGAAGCCAATTTTGGAAATCAACCCAGAGCATCCTTTGGTGAAAAAATTACAGGACTCCAATCAATTTGATGATTTGGCGCATGTGATTTTTGATCAAGCTGTGATTGCTGAAGGTGGCTTGCCTGAAGACCCAGCGGAATATGTGAAACGTATTAATAGCTTACTGTTAAAGTAAGTCTGCTTTCGCATGAACATGATCGATGATGCGTTGTACAAATAATGCATCGTCATCTTGCAAGATCATCTTGCAAAAAAACCAAGTCCTGTTCGCAAGACTTGGTTTTTTAATTTGGCTTGATTGTAGATGTTACCTGTTTAGAAAATGGCTTCTAAACGCACTAAAGCACCGAGATAATGATTACGATCTGCGCGATCATCATTTAAATAATTGACATCGCCCTGAATAAAGAACCATTCACGTAAAAATGGTTGACGCCAAGAGACAAATGGCCCCCAACGATTTAAACGTAAGTCATCATCGTGATAAAAACCGCCTGTATAAATGCCATAGTTAAAGCGGTTGCCTGCAAAGAATTGATGTTGTCTAAAGGTGTAGTTGTCCCAAACCAAATCATCATCTTGTTCATCGGCATAGGTCAGGCTAAATTGATTGGACAAGAAAGCCTGATTGGGGCGTGCGTGCGTGAGCTCCAAGTTGGTTCTGAGATAATTTTCACTGTCGATGCCATAACGATAAATTTGTTCGGCATGAAAAGAGAAATCATTTTCCAAAGTCCAGTCTTTAGAGGCTTTTAAACGCAGATAAATATCATCGCCAGAACGTACCCCTAAATCGACATCTGTTTCAAAAGGTAGACGCTCGGCAAAGTTCGACCAACGTAATGCCAGAGAACTGTTGTCTTCACGGCTACGTTTGCTGTCTACGGTTTTGTCTGCGTCATGCACTGGGTTTTCGTTGGTAATGGCGACGTTATTTTGCAATTCGTTATCGAGCGAGTCATCACCAAAGACCACACTGAGTTTATTTTCAAGCGTAGGCAGTTGGATTTTCCCGCGAATACGAGGTTTGACTTCATATTCATTATGCTTATCCCAACTGCTATCGACCAAAACCCGTAAAGTGGCTGAGGCAGGCTGTTCAGGACTCGGTTCACCAAACCAGTTATCCAGTTTATGTGCTGTTTTATCTGCCCAATTACGAATATTTTTTTGACGTTGATCGAACCAAGTTAAATGTTCCGTTTCTGCGGCGGCAGGTACAATGGGTTCATTGGATTGTTCGGGTAACACTGTCGGTGTGGCATCAATCCAACGTGGAATTGTGTAATAAAAACTGCTTTTATCTACTGCACTTGGCGGAGCGACAGGCAATTCATAAGGTGGCAGTGACGTATGGGCTTGATCCACTGCTTGAGTTGATTCTTGTGCAAAAGTGATGCCTGCGACCCCACTTAAGAGACAGCTTAATATAAAAGGCGATGTGTGCTTTATTCTTGACATTATTTACTGATCTTTAAGCCATTTTTGTTAGTGTTGAAAATCTATGAGGTAAAAGCAAGACTTGGCTACAAAATCATAATATAAACGGCAGTTTTTAGGCAGAAACCTCTTTTTCTTGATACATTTGAAGTGCTTGGCATAACTGCAAAGCATCAATCGGTTGCTGTAATTGGGAGATGACTTTTTGAATCATTTGCCAACTAATACCTTGTTGTCGATCTAATAAAATGTGCGGTATAGCTTGTTCAGTACGGGACAGTTGTAAGCGCTTTTGACCATGAATCACACGAATTTTTTGTCGTTCTTTCAGTAAAATCAAAGGGGTATGACTCTGTGCTTCACTTTCTTCAAACTGAATAAACTTAGTAGTTTGAATGTGCTGTATCGGAATGAAAGGAAAATAATGCTCTTGCTGCCACACGATTTGAGCATCATGACTATAGCATTGAAAAAGCTGATCGAAATCAAATAAATGTTCTTGTAATTTTTCCCAAGAAATTTCACGTATTGCTGCAATTTCATGTTCAAACTGTTGGCAAAAGTTTTGAGTCAAACGAATCGCTTGCATTTGATCTAATGCGCCAAGCAGTACCACATATTTAATAAAGCGTCCTTGCGTATTGGTTTGTTCTGCCAAATATACCGCACGCGCCAACACCTGTTGCTGATCTTCTTCGGGATCAGACAAATGCACCAATACATCGGCATATTGCGTGACTTCTGGCGCTTCAGGCAAAAAGACCCGATACAACTGTGCTGACTCATTTTGGCTAAGATTGAGCGCAGAAATGGGGCAACTATATTGGCTTAACAATAGATTATAAGCTGGGTTGACGCTTGGTTTTTGCGTGCCAGCCGTCATCTGGGCAGTATCTATTGTCGTTGCATCAGGCTGAGTTATATCCAATGTTGCATTGGAAATGATCGTTTGGTCTGCTGTCGGTTCAATTGTAAGTTCATCTTTAGCCACGTCCACAACTTGAGTATCAGACGAGGCAACTTCTTCTGTAGCGATGTGGTCTGTAATGAATTCAAATTGAATTGGCGAATCTACAGCTTTATTTTCTTCCAAGTCTGCAGTGACAAAGACTGGCTGAGTTTGTGCTGCTTCTATCGTTACAGTTTGAGCAGCTTCTAGCACAGCAGCTTGCTTGAGTTCTGCATCGGTTTGAAGGCAGTGATATTGTTGCTGCTGTTCCAACATCCAGCGATAGACCTGCTCTAAATCTTGAAACTCACTTAGTAAAGCAGTGCGGTCAGCAGCAGGAATTAACCAAATTTGCCAACCTGCTCTCGGTTGATACAAAATCGCCCAACCTGCTTCAGGCTGTTGATAAAGTACTGTTTCAAGTGTTTCTGGTTCTGTAAATACGCCACAAAAAGATTGTGCATATAAACTTTGTTCTGCAAAAGTTACCGCAGTTTGAATTGGATTTTGTGAGGCTTTAAATGTGAGCAACTGTTTTTGAAAAATCGGTTTATCGCACAGCATAAAAATTTCTTTAATGCGTGCTTTGGCTTTGGCTGTTTCATACAGACTGAGTCTTTTATGCGTTAAAGCATCAATTAAGTCGCGTAATTCTTTAATCAACAGTGATTTTTCTAGTGTATTCATTGATGCATACTTAAATATGTTGTTGTGCTTTTTCCAAATAATCTGCCAAGACAATATTCAGAGCCAATTCAATCAATTTATATTCTGCCGATTGTGGTTGAGGATAGCGTTTGGCTAATTCGATTAAATGGCTGACCTCAATCGCTTGAGGTGGAATTTTTCTTTGTATAAGTGCTTGAAGTTGTTGCATAGGCATCTGCTATAGCAATGAAAACAAAATCACTTTAATTATATGGATTTAATTAAAAAATACATGCTAAAAATTGTCAGCTTTTGTGCTTTTTTAGACATTATTGACAAAAAATGCGCTTTTTATATGAAAAATAATCAAAAAAATTTAAATCGCAGTGCCAAAAAAGTATTAGCAATTGGGTAGAACACAGTTTTTAGATGTTGCATGGACGATTTAAAGCAAATTTAGCATTAGAAAAACAAACAGCAGCCTGCTTTAGACTGCTGTTTGGGGAGAGAAATGGGAGAGATTAATACAGCTAAAATTAGTGGATAAAACGCGTAACTTAAGCTGCCTTTTGCGAAGTTGGTTCATTTACAACAGCTTCAGATGCAGCCGATTCTGTATTCACTTTTTGATTTGGAAAATCAGGTACATGCACAATTTGAGCAGATACATTTGCAGCAATTGCTAAAAGTGAAACCATCAAAACAGATTTAAACATATTCATGGGAATATCCATCCAAAGTGTTAATGTCTAGGCAGAAGAATAGACATCGTAGGGAGATCAAACGAAATAAAAAATTCACATGAATCATAACAAAGTTTAAAATTTACAAAATGATCATTTCGGCAATTATTTTAAAAATAGCAATATAAAACAATATATTAGAGTTTTAGCTCTAGTTTTTTTTGTAGGCTTAAATGGTTGAGATGTCTGCAAAATTTGTATTTAGATAAGTCTGAAATGCGGGTGAATGGTGACAGTTTTTGACAGTGTGAAATCATGTAATGTTTTGGCTGTGATTGGTTAAACAGTCTAAAAATGCGGTTTTTTTAATCTATGATGGAATTCCAATAACGATAAAGGACAGTGAGAAAATCATGGCAATTGCAAAAGTAGTTGAAGTTAATTCAAGCAGTACAAAAAGTTTTGAAGACGCGATTCAGACTGGAATCGCTAAAGTGACAGAAACAATTAAAAATGTCCAAGGGGCGTGGATTAACGAACAAAAAGTGGTGGTTAAAGACAATCAAATCACGGAGTATCGGGTCAATTTAAAAATCAGCTTCTTGGTTGAATAACACCTCGCTTCATTAACGAAGCATAGTAAGATGACAACTAACCGAAGCATGGTTGCGGGGCAAAGCTGGAACTTTGACCCATTTTAAAAGCACAAAAAATCCCGTAATGGGATTTTTTTGTGCGTCTAATCAGCCGGAAGAACACTATTCAGCCTTGTCTGTATTTCAATCTTAAGCTTTGGGTTCAGACACATCGCATTGTTCTGCATCGCAGCTTGCTGCATCTTCAAGCTCTAGCTCGCTTGCTGTTTCAAGGGCTTTTTGCAGAACTTGCACAAAAACTTCGCGTGGCTGCGCACCTGCTAAAGCAATACGCTGATCAAATACGAAGAACGGTACGCCAGTGACGTTTAATTGTTCACGTGCAACTTCTTGGTCAAATTTTACAAAGTCGGCATATTCGTCAGAATCCAAAACATCATCCACTTCTACAGGGTTCAGCCCAATACGTGATGCAACATCTTCTAGTGTTTCACGCTCGCCAATTGCCAAACCTTGAGTCATATAGCTATAGAAAAAAGCTTCTTTGGCTTCGCTGCCCAAGCCTTTACTTTGCGCCAAATGCACCAAACGATGGGCATTAAAGGTATTGCCTGAATTGGCATTTTCCCATTGAAAGTCAATGCCTTCAGCTTTTGCCATTTCGGCAATATTACGCTGCATGTCTTCTACTTCGGCAAGGCTGCGCCCATATTTTTGTGCCAAACGCTCTGAATTGGACACTTCCTGACGCGGTGGCGCATCTGGATCGAGTTCAAAACTGTGCCAATGCACTTCTAATTCTACACCTGCTTCTTCAGCAGCAGCCTCTAAACGTTTTTTGCCGATATAGCAAAACGGGCAAACAATATCTGACCAAATATCAACGCGCATGAACAATCTCAAATTCTGTTTTTTACTAAGATGGGGATGTTACATAAAATTTAAAGCATAAAGCGATGCTAAACTTATTTTTGAGCATCTGGTCAAATAGCGTCATGGATACAGAATCATATAAAGGTATAAATGAATTGATTTATTTCACTATATTCTAATGGCTGCATTAGAAAATAAGCATAAAATGCTATACAAATGTGACAGGCTTCACGCTAAGATATTGCAAATACTAAAAAATAAGAGGGCACGCATGCGACGTATAGTGCTAATTATAGGATGTGCAACGCTGCTGATTTTTGGCGGGATGTTTTATCAATATCAACAGCAGCAAAAACAAGTCACTCAATTGCATGCTTATCAAAATGTGATTTATGAAAAAGCCGAACAAATTTTTGTACAGGCACAGGATTGGTCTAAGCCGATTCAAATTGACTTAAAAGATAATCGTTTAGATGGCGACTATCAAATTATGGCGAGTTTTGTCTTGAGTCACATGGTGCAAAGTGCCGAAGCGCGCAATAGCTATTTACGTGAATTAAAAGCCTTGAATTGGGATCAGTTTTTAGATCCTCAACGACTTGCTGCAGATAAAAAACAAGACTATGCCGATACCGAAGCCATGTTGGTGCAAGTACGTGCCATGGTAGAGCTGTATCAGGAACATTTAGAACAGCATGAAGCGATGGCTTTGGAGCAGATTGAGAATCTTGAAATCAATCATAATTTGCGCCGTCATTTAGCAGAATCTTTGCTAGAAAGCCGCCATAATGACCAAGGACACGCATTATTTGAATTGGAAAAGAAAAATTTGGGTAAGGCGTATGTGTTGTTTGCAATTTAAAAAAACAATAAATGGGAGCTCAAAAACAATACCTTCATGTTCTATGAAGATGCAGCCTTGAAAGAATTTAATGCGGTATATCAAGAGATGGTGCAGCTCAATACGCAAATGCAAGAGATCACTCAGCAGCATCAGCGGGCACTGGAAAGCAAGTTGTAAGGTCTGGCAAATCCTTACATCAAATTGTCAAAAGAATGTCATCTGCCGTTCAAATCTCTTGCCTAAACTGTGCCTGTTGATTTAATTGCTCAGCTAGGCAGGTCCAATATGAACAGCATTCAAGTCTTTGATGATATTCAACAACTGTATTTGCAATTCTTAGAAAATAAAAACTACCCGAAACTCGAAAATTTAAATAATTGGGGCAAGAACCGTTACTTCTTTAATCAGCACTTTCGTTTGGTTGAAGATTGGCATCAGACTGAACAAATTGTGATTGAATTTAATCAACAATATTATTGCTTGGATACAGGCAGCGCCCCAGACTTTATGGATAAAGAACGCTATATGACATGGTTGATGGGGGAGTTGTTGGTTTAAGCCGTGCAGGTAAATCACAACTGATCAGCCATCTAGTCTTCAAGATAACAATGCAAAAGAATAAAATTTAAAAATTAGAACAGCTCAAAACAACAAAATAAAAAATCCCCGCATGATGCGAGGATTTTTTTATTACGAAGACTTTTTACACACGCTCAATAATTGTCGCGATACCTTGACCAAGACCGATACACATGGTCGCAAGACCAATTTGCGTGTCTTGTTGTTCCATCACGTTCAACAACGTGGTGGTGATACGCGCACCTGAACAACCCAATGGGTGACCGAGTGCAATTGCACCACCGTTCAAGTTCACACGATCTTGCTGATCATAAATGCCTAAGCCTTTTAGAACAGATAGACCTTGTGCAGCAAACGCTTCGTTTAATTCAAAGGTTTGAATGTCTGCAATTGACAAGCCCGCACGTTTAAGTGCTTTTTGCGTTGCAGGTACTGGGCCATAACCCATGATTGCTGCATCACAGCCTGCAACGGCCATAGAGCGAATCACCGCACGTGGTTTCAAACCTAATGCTTGTGCACGTTCAGCAGACATAAGCAACATCGCAGAAGCACCATCAGACAATGCTGAAGATGTCGCCGCAGTTACGGTACCGCCTTTCGGATCAAATACAGGACGTAAAGCTTGGAATGCTTCAAGGTTAGCATCTGGACGAATCACTTCGTCGATGTCGCATAGTTGTTTAAAGCCGTTTGCATCATGACCTTCAATGCCAATGATTTCGTTTTTAAAACGGCCTTCTTGCGTTGCAGCCCATGCACGACGGTGTGATTCCACACCAAAGGCATCTTGCTCTTCACGAGAAATACCGTTCATGCGACCCAACATTTCAGCAGTTAAGCCCATCATGTTTGAGGCTTTGGCATAGTGCTTCGATGCAGCAGGGTTGATGTCGATACCGTGCATCATGCCCACATGGCCCATGTGCTCTACACCACCAATGATGAAAATATCACCCTGATTGGTTGCAATTTGTGCCGCAGCGGTGTGGATCGCTTGCATTGAAGAACCACACAGACGGTTTACAGTTTGACCCGCTACTGTTTTTGGAAGATCAGCCAATAAAGCAATATTACGACCAATGTTCATACCTTGTTCTAGGGTTTGGTTAACACAGCCCCAGATCACATCTTCAACTTCGTTGACATCAAACTGGTTACGAGCAACTAAAGCACGAACCAATTCAGCCGATAGACTGTCAGCACGTACATTGCGGAACATACCGTTTTTGGTTTTACCCATTGCAGAACGTACGCCATCAACGATGACAACGTCACGTGGATTTAAAGTAGCCATTCACGTTGCTCCTTAACCGTAGAATTTTTTGTTGTTAGCAGCCATGTCACGCAACATTTGTGGCGCTTCATAAGCTTTTCCTAAGTGTGCATACTTGTCGCAAAGCGCAACATATTCAGCAACACCTGTTTGGTCGATGTAACGGCATGGACCACCACGGAATGGAGGGAAACCTACGCCCATAATCATCGCCATATCTGCTTCAGATGGTGTCGCCACGATGTTGTCTTCTAAGCAACGTACAGTTTCGTTACAGAACGCAAGCATCATACGGTCAATGATTTCTTGTGCATCAAATTCGCGTTTTTCAGATGTTGCGACAGATGCTACAAGCTCATACGCAGTTGGGTCGACCACTTTGGCTTTTTTGCCTTTACGATCCAATTCATATTTGTAGAAACCAACGTCATTTTTTTGACCTAGACGTTTGTTTTCGTACATGACTTGGATTGAGCCTTTATAGTCTGGCTTCATACGGTCTGGGAAACCTTCTGCCATGACTTCTGCACCGTGAACGCCCGTGTCGATACCAACAACGTCCATCAGGTAAGCAGGGCCCATTGGCCAGCCGAATTTTTCCATGACTTTGTCAACTTGCTGGAAGTCTGCGCCATCTTTAAGTAACAAGTCGAATGCACCAAAGTAAGGGAACAATACGCGGTTCACCAAGAAGCCTGGGCAGTCATTCACTACGATTGGTGTTTTACCCATTTTCTGAGCAAGCACCACAGTAGTCGCAATCGCTTCAGGTGAAGTTTTTTCACCACGAATCACTTCTACCAATGGCATCATGTGCACTGGGTTAAAGAAGTGCATGCCGACAAAGTTTTCTGGACGTTGGAGGTTTTCTGCCAAACGTGTAATCGAAATGGTTGATGTGTTTGACGCGATAATGGTGTTTTCACGTACTGATTTTTCAGTTTCAGCCAACACAATACCTTTGACTTTCGGATTTTCAGTCACGGCTTCAATCACGATATCTACTTCTTTAAACTCGTCATAGCTTAAAGTTGGGCGGATACGTGCCAAAGTTTCACCCATTTTGGCAGGTGTCATTTTTTTACGTTCAACTTGCTTGGTCAGCAATTTGTTTGCTTCAGACATCCCCAATGCCAATTGTGGGTTGCCAATGTCTTTCATGATAATTGGTGTGCCTTTGCTTGCCGCTTGGTAAGCAATACCGCCACCCATGATACCCGCGCCGAGTACAGCCGCTTGGTTAACAGGATGCGCACCTTTTTCATATTTTTTCGAGGTTTTTTTCACCACTTGGTCGTTGATGAACAAGCCAATCAACGCGCCTGCTTGTGGCGTTACTGCAGCTTTGGCAAAGCCTTCAGCTTCTGCTTTGAGTGCATCGTTACGTGGCAAGCTTGCACCTGCTTGTAAAGCATCAAGCATGAGTTTTGGTGCAGGGTATTGTGCAGGATTCGCTTTCGCTAATACCGCACCTTTTGCAGTGTTGAACGCCATCATTTGTTCAAGTGGGTTCAATTTCACTGGGTCTAATTTTTCTTGGCGTTTTGCTTTCCAGTCTAAACGACCTGCAATGGCTTGTTTAACCAAATCAAGCGCAGCCGCTTGTAATTGATCTGCAGCAACTACAGCATCTACAGCACCGTCTTTAAGTGCAGCATCAGGACGTTTAGGGTTAGCCATTGCCATCCATTCAACCGCATTGTCGATACCAATAACGCGGCTTAAACGAACCGTACCACCAAAGCCTGGGAAAATACCGAGTTTGATTTCTGGTAAGCCCACCTGTGCTTGGTTTGACATGACACGGTAGTCACATACCAAACACATTTCAAAGCCACCGCCCAATGCCATACCATTGATTGCAGCAACTTTAGGAATTTCTAAATCTTCAAAAGCATTGAAGATGTCGTGAACAGGCAATGCCCAATCCACAATAGCTTGTTCGCCTTGAGCGAAGTTTGCGCCAAATTCGGTGATGTCTGCACCCACGATAAAGGTTGATTTTGCAGAAGTGACGATTAAACCTTTCACTTCATTGTTTGCTTTAACAGCCTCAATCGCAGCTTTAAAGTCTTCAATCGTTGCACGGTTAAATTTGTTGACCGACTCACCTTGTAAGTCAAAGCGGAATTCTGCAATTCCGTCCGAAAGCATTTGGACGGTAATGGCATTGCCAGCGTGGATCATGCCTGATCTCCTTTATTTTGGAGGACTTCTAAGTTGATGTTATGAAGCGTGTGCGATAGTCCTGCACACATATATGCCTCGCTAATCTTACGATAACTATATCGAAAAAAAATATAGCAAGTTGTATCAAGCCGTGACGCAAGGGTCATGATTTTTCTCATAGCACGGAATTGCTTTTTGACCTGATTTTAAAATCCTATTTTTAAAGCAAGATGAAAGTGATTGTTTTCTCTTTTATTTTTAATCGGGTTGTATTGTTTTATGATTTAGAAAAGCTTGATAAATAGATGTTATCAGTGGGTTGTTTTGGGCAGAAAAGTCAATCCATCGTTTGGATGGTGATGTTTTAAAGCGTGAAGCTGGATAGGGGGGATAGCGATTTGCAATGCTGTGTTCTATTTTCTGCTATGACCTCATGCGCTGAAATTGAGTAGAATATGCGCCATTTTTGAATTTCAGCTGTTTTCAGCAATTTGGGTTGTTCTATGTTGAAGTGGGTTATTTTGGCGATTTTTATCGCTTCAGCGTTGTATATTCAACAGCGCGGCAAGGTGCGTCATAGTTTTTATCGTCAGTTTTTTGACCATTCTACCATTCTCGCACCGATCAACTATTTAATGTACTTATTTTCTAAAGTGCCGAATCAACCTTATATCGACACCCAGCACTTTCAAGATTTAAAGGTTTTGGATGACAATTGGGAAATGATTCGTGATGAAGCCAAAGCTTTGTATGAACAGGGTGGTATTAAAGCTTCAAGTAGCTACGATGATTTGGGATTTAACTCATTCTTTAAAACAGGCTGGAAGCGTTTTTATTTAAAATGGTATGACTCCGCGCATCCATCTGCCGCAGAATTATGTCCAAAAACCACAGCATTATTAAAAACTTTGCCTAGCATTAAGGCGGCGATGTTTACTGAACTAGCGCCCGACAGTCGTTTAGTGCGTCATCGTGACCCGTATGCAGGTTCATTGCGTTACCACTTGGGATTGATGACACCAAATGATGACCGTTGTTTTATTGATGTCGATGGGGAGCGTTATTCATGGCGTGATGGTGAAAGTGTGGTGTTTGATGAAACCTATATTCACTATGCTGAAAATGGCACTTCTCAAAACCGTATTATTTTCTTTGCCGATGTCGAGCGTCCGTTAAAATCACTCTGGATGCAAAAGTTTAATCACTGGTTTGGCAAAAATGTGATGACCGCAGCAAGCTCTCCGAATGAAGCAGGCGATCAGACGGGTGGCTTAAATAAAGTCTTTGGCTATGTCTATCAAGTGCGTTTAAAAGCCAAGGCTTTAAAAGCTAAAAATAGTCGTGTGTACTATTTCTTAAAATGGTTTTTAATGCTCGGGATTTTCTTCTTAATTTTTATTCGCCCTTATGTGTTTTAGAGTATCACAACGCCTTTCGGGGCGTTTTTTTATGACATTTTTGAGCAATTTCAGCAACGAGCTTTAATCCAGACCTACTTTTATGTATAGAATGAAGTAAATAGGGGAATTTTTATGCAAACGTTTCGTTCTAAAAAAGATTGGTGGGTTTTGGCTTTTGTGATTTGTATGTCTGGTCTATTGATTCAGTTATTGCTGACCATGTACGCCAAAGGCACGATGCCAGCATTTCCTGTGCACACAGGGGTGTATTTCATTACCATTTTTGTGTTGTGGTGGCCTGTGTTCAATACGCGCTATCAGGTCGATGCAGAACGCTTGCAGATCCGTTGCATGTTTTTAAAATGGGATATTCCACGCGACAGTATTCAAAAAATATCTAAAACCAATAATTCGGTAGCGTCACCTGCTTTGTCGCTGAAGCGTTTAAAAATTGATTATCTTCAAGCGGGGCAGCCAAAATTTGTATTGGTTTCACCTAAAGATCAGACCAAATTTAGTCAAGCCTTGGGAATGGAAATTACCGACTAATCCCTAGGGTCTGTTGACATTTCATAAATGGCTTGCGCTGTAGGCTAAAACTGAGCAGATCAGGCATGAAACGCAGGGAATAGCGAGACTATTGCCAAGTTTCATAACGCAATCTGAGAAAGTTTTAGCCACAGCCTTTCAGGACGAGCATATTTTTTGCTGCTATTGCGTTATGAGTCAGTCATTTAGAATGACTAAATTTCCTGCCTCATGCCTTATATCAGCTAAAAAACCTTGCGAGATATATCTCTCACGTCGCAAACATAGACGAATTGTCAACAGACCCTAGGCTTTTTAAGCAAAAATAAGCATCAAAACTTTGAGGATGAGCAGAGCGGCATTCTCAAGATTCACGCAGCATAAGTCGCGGGCTTATTCTATTTTGAGGTGCAATTGATTTGCACTGCAATCTACACATATTTCCGATTTTTCAGGATACTTTAAAAAATATAAAGCTAAAATGGGTTCAAGTTCAGTACGAATTTTACGCCCCAAATGCCGCGCGCCGTAACGAATATCATGCCCCTGATAAAAATAGGCTTTAGCTGCTGCAGTGAGTTCGACTTGGCGCTGTTGATGCTGCAGGCGATGGTTTAACTTTTCCAATTCAATTTCAACCAATTGCGGCAGGGCATCAGCAGATACCGCTTGATAATGCAAACTACGGTCAATCCGATTTAAAAATTCAGGGTCAAATTTACGCTGCATGACTTTTTCAATGATCCGTTGTGTGGGCATGCGTTTTAAGCACAGTTGTTGTACTTTTTGCGGCAACAGATTCAATTTATCTAAGTATTGTTGTGCGGCTTGAGTACCCACATTGCTGGTCATAAAAATCATGCAATTGCGAAAGTCGATGGTTTTGGTGCCTGCAGTCAGGGTCAGTTTGCCTGTATCTAGCACATTCATTAAGCCACGTATCACTTCGCTTGAGGCTTTTTCCAGTTCATCAAACAGCATAATGCCTGGGCGGGTGTGCGAACCTGCAATCGCAGTTTCATCAAATAAACTATGGCCTTCTTTAGAGCCGACATAGCCAGGAGGCGCGCCTGTGAGTGCAGCCGCATAGTGTTCCTGCGCCAAGGTATTCATATCAATGCGGCAGAAGGCATCGGGGCGACCATAAATGGCTTCGGCAATCAGGCGCACCGTTTCGGTCTTGCCAACACCTGTCGGGCCAAGCATTAAAGTCACTGAAAGTGGTCGCTCTGTGCTGGAGAAATCGGCCTTGACCACATACAGCATTTTTTCGATTTCATTCAGCGCTGCATCTTGTCCAATAATCCGTTGACGTAACAATTGCATGACTTGTGTAGGTTCAAAATGAAAGCGCGGCTTGCCAATCAAACGGTCTTTGGCGGATACATACTGATGTGTACTGATCGGCTGGGACGTTGCGGATTGAATGGTCGGTATGCCGTGTGGTGCGGTCGTCATCCTGCACTTTCCTTCTGCTGACAAGATGCCTGAGCATAGCAAATCTTGTGTTGCCGACTGATCGTTTTTAGCACTGAGCTGATCGTTTTAGTGGATAGATCATGCGCTATGCCACAGGATAAAGCTTGAAAAAATCAGATAAAGCAGCACATCATGTAAAGAATGCAGCAACAATAGGATGACTCGTGAACCCAAACGCAGGTGAGCATATCGAGAAAATTTTGGCAAATATGACCCAATTGCCAGGGGTTTACCGTATGTTGGGTAAAGACGGGGAGTTGTTATATGTCGGCAAAGCCAAAAATTTAAAAAACCGAGTGTCGAGTTATTTTGTCAAAACCATCGAGCATCCTAAAACGCAGGCTTTAGTGGCGCGTATTTATGATATTGAAACTTTGGTGGTGCGTTCCGAAACTGAAGCGTTATTGCTTGAACAAAATCTGATTAAGCTGCATCGTCCACCGTACAATATTATGCTGCGCGATGATAAGTCCTATGTTTATATTTTTGTGTCGGCAGATCAGCCTTATCCGCGTATTGCCAGTGGACGCGGCAAAGGCAAGCATCAGATAGGCAAGTTTTTTGGGCCTTATCCGAGTGCGTACAATGCCCGCGATACTTTGGTGGTGTTACAAAAACTGTTTAATGTGCGGCAGTGTGAAAACAGTTATTTTGCTCAACGGCAGCGTCCGTGTTTGCAATATCAGATCAAACGCTGTTCGGCACCGTGTGTAGGATTGATTTCGCCCGAAGAATATAAAGAAGATGTTAATAATTCGATTCGATTTTTACAGGGCGATAGTAAAGAACTGAATCAGCAATTGATTGCTAAAATGGAAGCTGCAGCCGAAGCGTTGGAATTTGAAAAAGCAGTCTTTTACCGTGACCGTATGGCTTTGTTGCGTGATGTGCAGGCACAGCAAGCCATTTATAAACTCAAAGGCGAAGCCGATATTATCGCAATAGCTTATCAGGCAGGTGTGACCTGTGTGCAAATTATGCATGTGCGCAATGGCAAAATGCTGGGCGGTAAAAGCTATTTTCCTGATATGTTGGGCGATGATTTGGGGCAAATGTTGGCCGATTTTATTGCCAACTTTTACTTTCAGGTGGCCGATGAAATTCCAGCGGAATTGATTGTTAATGTGGAAGTGGCAGATTGCAAAGAGTTGGAACAAGCCTTACAGCAACACTTCGATAAAAAAATTCAAATTAAACATAAAGTGCGTGAAACCCGTGCCGAGTGGCAAGAATTGGCACAAATGAATGTGCAGCATGCCATTAAAGGTAAACTCGCCAATCACTTTGAATTAAATGAGCGTTTTCATCAGTTAGAGCAAGTGGTTGGACGCCCGATTGATCGGATTGAATGTTTTGATATTTCGCACACTATGGGCGAAGACACTGTGGCATCTTGCGTGGTATTTGACAGTGGTGGTATTCGCAAACGTGATTATCGACAATTTTCAATTCAGGATATTCAGGCTGGAGATGACTATGCTGCCATGCGCCAAGCTTTAACGCGCCGTTATAAAAAAGCCATGCTGCCCGATTTATTGCTGATTGATGGCGGTAAAGGGCAGTTGAATATGGCGATGGAGGTCATGCAGGAGTTAGGATTGGATGCCTTTATGATTGGGGTGTCCAAAGGCGAAGGACGCAAACCTGGTCTAGAAACGCTACATTTTACCGATGGCAGCAAAATTCAGCTGCCTGAAGATCATAAGGCGCTGCATTTGATTCAGCAGGTACGTGATGAAGCACACCGATTTGCAATTACCAAGCACCGTGCCAAGCGCGATAAAAAACGTGGCTCATCAATACTTGAAGTGATTCCGGGCTTAGGGCCAAAACGTCGTCGTGATTTACTCACCCATTTTGGTGGCATACAAGGTGTCCTGAAAGCTTCTGAAAAAGAGTTGACTTTAGTACCCGGACTGGGTGAAGTAATGGCGCGTACGATTTATAAAGTGCTGCATGAATGACTAAATTTCCTGCCTCATGCCTTATATTAGCTAAAAATCTTGCGAGATATATCTCTCACGTCGCAAACATAGACGAATTGTCAACAGACCCTATTTACTGCATAAAAAGCAGTATTTTCTACAAAGGTAAATAGCAAAAAAGTGCATTGACTCTGTCGTCATTGAACATTCACATCAGATCGAAACCCTGTAATATCAACCACAACATTGTTTAAGGAAAAGCTATGTCGTTGCTACAGACCTATCAAGCCATTGCCGAGCAAGAATGGATAGACATCCCGCTTGGGTGGTTACAGGGGCGCACTATTTATGGTGGATTGGTGGCAGGTTTGATGATGCAAAAAGCCCAGCTTTGTATTGCCGATCCGAAAAAGCGCTTGCTAAGCAGCAGTGTCACGTTTGTCGGACCTGTGCAACAAGGTCGGGCACGGCTCACGGCGGAAATTCTGCGTGAAGGCAAATCTGTGACCAGTGTCGAAGTTCGTTTATGGCAGGATGATGCAGTACAAAGCATTTTAATTGCCAGTTTTGGTGCGGCACGTGAATCCAGCATTGTGGTGCAACAAGAACGTACTGCGCCCAATTTTCCACCTGCAACGGAATTGCCTGTTACACAGCATCATCCTTTAGCACCTGAATGTTTTCAGCAGATGGATTTGGTTTGGTCTGAAGGACAATATCCGTTTACTGCTAGTCATAAACCTGATTTTGCAGGCTGGATGCGTTTTAACCCAAAACAGCATACGAATCGTGCCATGACCATTGCCGATTTGATGGTGGCTTTTGATATGTGGCCGCCTGGAGTACTGCCGATGTTTGAGCAGCTCGCTCCTGCCAGTTCACTGACTTGGCATGTGACCTATGTCAATCCTTTGCAAAATCAGCTGCAAGATTAGATGAAATATAAAGTTTTTACCGATCATGCTAGCGGTGGTTATGCCACAGAATATGCGCACTTATGGGATGATCAGGATCGGCTAATAGCGATTGCCCGACAGACCATCACCGTGTTTGCCTAGTGACACCTACTAGCATTTCGTATAAAGTGAAGCCTATTCACGATGACAAATCCTCAAAAAACTTGTGAATATGCAGCGTAAAGAGGGGAAACATTGGCGGTGTCTATGACAACAGGTCGTATCCTGAACATTCCAAATATATTAACTTTGGCTCGAATCGCCTTGATTCCTGTTTTTTTGTTGGTGGCGTATTGGCCGCCTGCAATGGGCGTAAATGGTTATGATGGTGGCATGACGCGTCATATTATTTTGACGTCTATTTTTGTGATTGCTGCTGTGACCGACTGGTTTGATGGCTATTTGGCACGTACTTTGAATCAGACCTCTGCATTTGGGCGCTTTTTAGACCCTGTGGCCGATAAACTTATGGTCGCTGCGGCATTGATTGTTTTAGTGCAATGGCAACCGACTATTTCTATGGCTTTTGCCGCGATTGTAATTATTTCCCGTGAAATTACCGTATCTGCCTTACGAGAGTGGATGGCTGAACTCGGCGCACGTACCAGTGTGGCGGTGTCTACAGTGGGGAAATATAAAACAGCATTCCAAATGATTGCGATTTCAGTGTTCTTATTGAACTGGCAACCATTGGAAATGGTGGCTTATTTGTTGCTCTATACTGCTGTAATTCTAACGCTTTGGTCGATGTTTATTTATTTAAAAGCGGCATGGCCATATTTGAAACAACCTTAAATATCGTGATTCTTCATTAAAAAGTGCTTCTGATTGAAGCACTTTTTGATTAACTATGGGTTTCTTCCTCGGCATCATCCTCATAAGTTTTGGCAATTTTTTCAATATTTAAACTTTTTGCCATCGCATCAAAAATTTCTTTATAAACCCCATTTTGATGATAAAGCGCATCATGTTCGCCATGTTCCGCAATCCTGCCATCTTTCATGACATAGGTGTAATCGGCATCAATAATTTGCGATAAGCTATGTGAAATGATGATGACTGTACGCCCTTGTTTAATTTCATCGAGGCTTTGTTTGATTTGTTCGGTTGCAATGGCATCCAGACTAGCAGTCGGTTCATCTAAAAAAATAATAGGTGGATTTTTCAGGAACATACGTGCAAGGGCAATCCGTTGTTGTTGACCGCCTGAAAGCATGAGGGCATCTGCGTCATAAGCCTGAGGCAATTGCAAAATTTGTTCGTGAATAGAGGCTTTTTGGGCTGCCAGAATCACATCTTCCAAGCTTGCATCAGTTTTGCCATAACGAATATTTTCAAAAATAGAGCCTTGGAAAATATGATTTTTTTGCAAAACCAAGCCGATATGGTCACGCAAATATTGAGTGTCGATGTGGTTAATATCAATCCCATCGAGCTGAATTTTTCCCTGTTGTGGTTCATAGAATTTATCTAATAAACTGATCAGGGTAGATTTTCCTGCTCCCGACAATCCCACCAATGCGGTAATTTTATTGGGCTGAATCTGCATTTGAATGTCTTTGAGTGCATGATGTCCATTCGGATAAAAAAAGTTTACCTGTTGCAGATCAAACTGCCCTCGAATAACTGGTTTAAGCGTACCACTTGGCTCAATTTCATGCTCGGCTTCCAAAATTTGAAAGAAGCTTTCTGAATAGATCATTGCATCATTGACTTCATCATAAATACGATGCAATGAGCGAATTGGGGCAGAAACATTGCCAAACAGCAACACGTGATACATGATCATGCCGATGCTCATTTGTCTATCTAACACAAAATAAGCAGTTAAAATAATAATCAGCACCACGCCAATTTGTTCAATAAAGCTTTTTAAACCATCAAATAAAAAACTGGTTTGGCGGGTCTGCATTTGATTGTGGGTCAGTTTTTTCTGCAGGGTGAGTTGTTTTTCTGCTTCGATGCTTTCTCTGTTAAATGATTTAATCACGGTAATTGAGTTGATGATGCTGAGAATCCCTTGGCTTTTTTTCTCACGTCCATCACGTAAATTACGTCGCCAGCTTCCTAGTTTTTGTGCCTGCTGATAGGTCAGCCAAAAATAAATAGGCACAATGAGTGTCGCGACCAAGCCCACATAAAAATTGGCATAATACATTAAGCCCAAAGCCACAATTGCACTGGTAAAGAGTGGCAAAATATCAATAAAGAAAATTTGCACTAAGCGGGTGAGCGAACCAATGCCACGATCTATACGTGTTTGTAATTTACCTGCTTGGTTGTTGTCCTGATTAAAAAAGGCCAGTCGATAACGCAAAAATTTCTCAATAATGCCCTGTGCCAAATCTTGTGACACAAAAATGCGTAGTTTTTCACCATAAAACTTCTGTCCAAACTGCACAAAGGCATTGATGATTTCTTTACCCAGCAAAATGGCTGAAATGGTGATTAAAATGTGCCAGCCTGCAGACAGACCTTGTCCTGCCTCAATTAAGGCGTTAATACGGTCAACAGCGTATTGTAAAGTTAGTGCATTGACTTGAGCTGTTAATGAGCCGATGAGCGTTAAAACTAAGGTAGCAATCACCAAGAGCTGATAAGGTCGAACGAAGGGACGCAATTTTTGAAATAAATGCCATAAATTCATAAGCTATTATTGTTATAAGAACGATGATTTTAAGTCTAAGGATGAACTTCACGACTCACAAGCCAAAAAGCTGTGTCATTTTGTGAGCAGTCCTGATCCTTGTTTTAGATTAAACAATAAGCTATTCAGCATAGGAATGACCATGAATCTAGAATTGTTTGCACCTGAGCGTTGTGACAACGTACTGCCTTATGACGGCATTGTGCAGGACTATGGTTTGGTGCTGAGTGCGGAGCATAGTGAGCGTTATTTGCAGTATTTTCTGCAACATTTGGCATGGCAGCCTGATGAAGGTCTGCTCTTTGGTCAGTATTATCGGACACAGCGCCAAGTGGTATGGTATGGCGATGAGCAGTATCAATATCGTTATTCGGGAGCAGTTAAGCAGGCACTGCTATGGCAGCCTGCTTTGTGGCGATTGAAACAGCAAATTGAACAATGGGTCGGGCATCCCTTTAATTCATGTTTGGCCAATTTATATCAAGATGGTACGCAGGGCTTGGGTTGGCACAGTGATGATGAGCCGAATTTAGGCAGACACGCTGTCATTGCATCTTTGAGTTTGGGGGCAACCCGTAAATTTTGTTTTCAGCATAAACACCGCGCCAACAAGGTTGAGCTACTGTTGCACAGCGGTCAGTTGTTGGTCATGCGTGGCACGACACAACACTATTGGAAACATGCCTTAATGAAGTCCAATAAAATTATACAACCCAGAATTAATCTGACCTTTCGCTATTTTCACACGGCTATTGAATAAAACTTGATTTAGCACTCTAAATCCTTATTCAGGAATAAATTTTAATTGTATTTAAATTCAGTGCTTTAAGGTATCAACAACCTAAATCTTTAAGTGAGTTCTATACTAAAACTGGTATTCAGTACTTCCACCTGTTTTTCAATTTGTTCTGCATTGTCCTGCAAAATTTCAATCAGTTTTTGCAAATTGACAAATTCAAAACGGTTTTTAGATGCCAGCAGCGTCAATGCATAAGGTGCATCTTTAGATGAAAAACGAATCGGTACAGATAAGCCTGCAATTTCTGCATCGAGTTCGCCGTTAGAAAAATAATAGCCTTGTTTTTTGATTTTGCGCATTTGCTGCAAAAAGTCATCTTCATCTTGTGCAAAATTGACTTGTGCCAATTCGTTAGAAAAACGTTGGTAATAGTCTAAAATTTTAGCTTTAGGCAGATGTGCCATAATAATTTTTGGCGATGAGCCGACATAAACAGGACGTGGGCAGCCGCGACCATAAGACAGCAAAGGTGTATCTTTAAAGATTTCGTGATGCACATCAATGCAGGAATCTTGATTGAGTTGGGTCAGCAAACAGCAAAATTCAGTACGTTCCGCAATTTTTTTCATAAACGGAATACTGATGGTGACCAATGGATCGGTCGTGCGAGAGATAAAATCCAATACCGCAATTTTTGGCCCAAGGGTGTAATCTCCCGATGTGCCACTCATGCGCTGCAACAACTCTGCTGAAACCAACTCTTTTAAATAGCGGTAACTGGTAGGCTTAGATAAACCAAGTTCCTCACTAATGGTATCTACATTAATGACAGGACGTGCGGTTGAAAATAAGTCTAAGACTGTGAGAATCTTGCCAAAGCTAGACAGTGCCATGCGGATTTACCCATTCACACCAAAAGGATGGTGTCACTTTATATCAAAAAATCGCCAGACCAATAGACTTTTTAAAGATGATCTTAGGCATTCTAACGATCAATATCCCAATTCTTTCGTTTGTCGTTGTTATCTATTCAGAAACAGGATTTAAGGCTGAATGCCGTGAGGCTCACGATACCAGCTTTCAATCAATAGTGCTGCGGCAAGACTGTCGGCTGCGAGCTTTTTGCCACGCCCTTGGGCTTGATAATGATCAAGCTCATCACGTGCTTCACGTGTGGTTAGGCGTTCATCGACCATTAGGGTGTTGATATTGCTTTGATGGCGTAAGCGTCTGGCAAACTTACGTGCACGGGTAGACAGTTCCGACTCGCTATCATCCATATTTAAAGGTAAGCCCACTAGAAATAATTGTGGCTGATGTTGCTTGATGATTTTCAGCAAGTTTTCCCATTGTGGAATGCCATCTTTCATGGGGAAGAGGGCGAGTGGGGTCGCACTTTCAATTAGTGCCTGCCCCACAGCCATGCCCATTTTTTGCGTACCGAAGTCAAATGCCATAATGGTTTGGGCTTGTGTTGTTTCAAGCATGACCAATCTCGGAAGATAACCATGTTGGATCTACGCCCATTTTACGATAAGCGGCATCCCAACGATCGTCATAAGGTAAATTAAAAATTAAGTCCATGTCGGATTCGCAAATCAGCCAATCGCCCCGAGCAATTTCCTGTTCGAGTTGTTGTTTGCCCCAGCTGGCATAGCCTAAGGCAATTTGGTAGCGTCCAACGCCTTCATTGTGGGCAATTGCATCTAAAATATCTTTAGAGGTGGTGATACAGACATTTTCACCAACAGCGATAGATGAATGCCAAGTTGGCTGCCCTGTGTGTAAAACAAAACCTGCCTCAGGTCGTAATGGACCACCTTGTAGAACTTCGTGAGGATGCACATTATCTGCGTCTATATCTAAATCATTGAGTAATTCTTTGATTTGGATACCCGATGGACGGTTGATAATAATGCCTTGCGCACCGTCTTCATCATGACGTGCCAAATAGATGACGGTGTTTGCAAAAAACTCATCATTCATATCGGGCGGGGCTATGAGACAGCGATGCGTCAGATATTGTTTAGTCACCTAAGCAATTCTCCTTAATCTGAGGTGGTGGCAAACAGAACTGTAAACCTACTTGGAAACGTAAACGAGTTACAGCCAAATCATACAAATATACATTTCTTAGCTGTACTTATCCCATAAAACCACTGTGATGACAACTTTGCTTTGGTAAAAGTGAGACAAAGTATAAATAAAAGAATAAATTTAAAATTTAGAAAAAATGATGTCATTAAATTTATCTATTTAGTTACAAAGTTGAAGATATAGAAACATAATAATTGATTGCTTTATTATCTTTGTGATAAGGGTTTGTTTAAATTTTTTGTGTATATTTTTTAATCTACTTTTAATTTTAACTAATGTGATTTCTGTTTTTTAATTGCAAAATAGGCGGTTTTATTGCATTTATATTCTCTTTTATTAAATATTAAGTTTGTCTAATGAATAGTGATTTTTTTATATAAAAAATCTATAAATTTGTTTGTTGCTTTTATAAGTTTTGTGCTTTTATGTAAAATTTGTGTTTTTTACAGCTTGATATGTTTCAATAAATATACATAAAATACATATTGAAACAAAAAATAATTGTTTGTAAGATGGTGAAATTTTCATCTTTTATAGCTTTTTTTGATGGTTTAATATGAATTATTTAATAAAGGGAAGTTTGTTTGCTGCTGTTTTTTCAGCTTCAGTTTTTTCTCAAGCAGCAATTTTTGGAACTTATAATGAAGAAGGTAATTTGTTTCGCAGTCATTTGAATAATCATTTATCTGAAGATTTAGCTGCTAAATTTAAAGATAAAGTAGATTCAAAAGACGGCGTACTATATTTACTGGAGCAGGCACGTTTATTACAAGTCAATCATCAGTATGAAGAAAGTTTGAATCATTATAAGCAGGCTTTTGAATTGCTAGATAAACAAAAAAGTCGTGCAAAAATTAGTCTGAGTCGGGTCGGATTTAAAGCACTTTCTATGGTGAGTAATGATTCGGTGGTGCCTTATTTGGTGCCACCTCATGAACAGGTATTGGCACATATTTCTCAAGCCAAAAATTATATTTTTCTAAAAAACCTTGAGGCTGCTGCTGTAGAAATGCGTGTTGCACAGGGTATTCAGCGTGAAATTGAACTGGCGCATCAGGCTGAGTTTGAAAAGAAAAAAGAGAAAAATACAAAAGCAAATGCATCTTCAAATGCCGCATTGCATGTTTTAGATGAGGCATTTGTTGGCTTAGATCCAATTGCGGGCAAGATTAAGAATACTTATCAAAATGCTTATGCTTTTTACATGGCTGCTAACTTGTGGGAAACCTTAGGCGAATATAACGATGCTTTGGTGGATTACAAAAAAGCTTATGAGTTACAGCCTGATGAGCAGATTGCTAAAGATGTAAAGCGTTTAGATCAATTGGTTGCAAAACAAAGTAATAGTAGTGTGCCTGTTATTGTATTTATTGAACAAGGTATCGTTCCACAGAAAGTTGAAAATAAGTTAGATATTCCGACTCCGGGCGGCATTATCAACATTGCTTTTGCAACTTATGAACCTAGCACTTATGTTGCACCTAAAAGCCTGAAAGTGAAGCTGAATAATCGAGTTTTGCAAGACAGTTATGTGATTAGTGATATTGGTGCATTGGCTGTCAAAGACTTAAAAGAAAAAGTCGTTGGAACTTTAACAACCCAAGTGATTCGTGCCACAGCCAAATATGCTGCTCAAAAAGAGCTTGGTAACCAATTTGGTGTTTTAGGGCAATTGGCAGGTAACGTGCTCAATATGGCAACCGAGCGAGCAGATTTACGAGCTTGGACAACTTTGCCAAGTAATACGCAAATTGCACGTCTGAACTTAACACCAGGGACACACAACTTACAGTTATCGTCAGGTAATTTGTCAAGCTCCTCTGTGAAGTTGGATGTAAAAGCCAATGAGACAGTATTTGTTTATGCACATCATGTAAATGACAAAATTACAGCAAGTGTAAGTAGTATTCCACGCCAATAATATTGAAGAGAACTTTATGAAAAATCAGTTAAAACTCGCATTACTCGGTCTTAGTGCTGCGGCGATGGTTGGATGTACAGCCCCTAATGCTTTGTCTACACAGACAGATGCGAATAACGAAGTAAGTATTCGCACCATTACCAATAACCCAGTCTTAACCACTGAGGTATTTGTTGAGCGTGTGGGAATGTCCATGGCAGGCGACTTAAAAAAGGCATCAATTGCCATCAAAAACCGCCGTTTCAATAACAAAGATTTTAGCTACAAAATCGTATGGGTCGATGCGCATGGGGCAGAAGTGAACCCTGAAGGTGCGATTTGGAAACCAATTCAGTTAACGGGTCGAGAGGTGAAAGGCGTGCAATCTTTAGCACCAAACCCATCGGCTGTAGATGTTGTTGTGTATTTAAAGAAATAAGCGAGATAGAGCAATGAATGCAAAGTTAATCATGGCTGTGGTAGCAACTTCTGTTTTGGCAACAGGTTGTGCAACAACGGGTAGTGCAGTGAGTTATGGTGATGCTCAAGCTGTAGAAACTTTAACGAAAGATTTTGGATCGACAGATCTACAAATGATTGCTGCAAAGATGGTGGATGATATGCTGACCTTCCCACCTGTGGTGCAAATGACGCAAACTCGTCGTCCAGTCATTGTGCTTGATCGTATTCATAACAAGACACAAGAACATATCGATACAGAATCTATTACAGATACGATTCAGAACAAATTAATTAATTCAGGGAAGTTTCGTTTTGTAGATATGAAATCTGTCAATGCGATGGCGCAGCAACTTGCCTATCAAAAGCAAAGCGGCATGGTCAATCAAGCGACTGCAGTGCGTACTGGTGGACATATCGGTGCTGAATATATGCTCAATGGCAATCTATCTAGTATTGTAAAAAATGCAGGTGGTAAGAGCGATGTGTATTACAAGTTCACATTTAAATTGCAGAACTTACAAACTGGCATTGTAGAGTGGACAGGCGAAAAAGAAATCCGTAAGGCAGCAAAGCGCTCAACTTTTGGTCTTTAATTTAATCTGAAAGCAACTGCGCTGTGATAAGCGCAGTTGCTGTTGAAGAATAGAACATGAAAAAAATATTATTTGCAGGCTTATTATCTGGATTACTGTGCAGTCCTGCTTTTGCTGCGATTAAAGAAGTGATTAAAGAGGCAACGGGTAGTGGTCCAACACAACACCAAGCTATTTCTGAAGCATTATTGATTGCAGTTCAATCGGTGAATGGTGCTTCGGTATCGTCACAAATGAATTATGAAGAAACAGTTTCTTTATCTGTAAATAATCAGGGCTGGACATATACGGGTAAAGTTTCACCTGTATTTAGTGTAGCCAATCAAGGTTCGGGTTCTGTCACCAAGTTTCAGGTCTTGAGTGTTTCTGGTGCTAAAAATAATTATCGCGCTAAAGTTCGCGCACATGTGGTGAAGTTTGAATCTACTGTACAAGATCAACACATGCGCCGTATTGCAGTCTTGCCATTTCAAATGGCAGAAAAAAATAACCGCTTAGCCAGCGGTGCTTCTGCTTCTGAGTTTAGTCAAGAATTATCAGATACTTTAGGTACTTATTTGGCACAGTCAGGGCAGTTAAGTGTTGTTGATCGTCATTACATAGATGAAATGCAATTTGAAAATGACTTCCTGTATTGGGATGGTGCACCGCATGAGTTAGCGCGTATTGGTCAAAAAGTAGGTGCTGATTATTTACTCGTGGGGCGTATTAACGATTTGTCAGTTGCTAGCGGTCAACAAATGTATGGGTTAAATGCTGGTGCAGAGCAGGTGCGTTTAACGTGGCGAGTGATTGAAGCGAATACCAGTAAGGTAGTTGCGGCAGGGACTTTTAATCGTACCTTATCGAACTTGATGACACAGAATCTTTTAAATAATAGTTTAAATGATAGTACTGCAGATAAGATTGCCCAAAGTTTAAATCCTGAAATTTTACAGGGTCTTAAACTACAACCTGTGCAATCTTCTAGCAGTCAATTTTATGATACCTCTCCAGGTTATGAAATGACACCTGGTTCAAGTGACCAACCTGTGAAATGGTAAATAATGATTAAGCTTGTTTTAGACCTAAATAAATCCCCCTGAAAATCAGGGGATTTATTTTTTAAGCCTGTTGAAACTTCAATTGGCGTAATTGTTTGGCGTGTTGCAAGGTAGTGTCATTAATTTCAACACCGCCTGTCATGCGTGCCAATTCTAAAATACGCGCATCTTCTTCTAATTCAACAATGGTACTGCTGGCAGGATCGGTCTGACGCTTTTTCACCAAAAGGTGCTGATCAGACTGTGCAGCTACTTGTGCTTGGTGGGTAATACATAAAATTTGAACGTGTTGCGCCAAACCTGCGAGCAAACGCCCCACAATTTCAGCAGTACCACCACTAATCCCGACATCAATTTCATCAAAAACCAAAACTTCAGCTTCGGTTTTTTCGGCATTCATGACTTGCATGACCAAGGCAATCCGCGATAATTCGCCACCAGAAGCCACACGTGCTAATGGCTGAGCAGGAATACCTTTGTTGGCAGTAAACAGTAGTTGAATAAAACTTAACCCCTCCGCAGAAACCTGCTCTAAAGGTTCAAACTTAAATTCAAAATGTGCCTCAGGCAGTGCCAACTGTTTGACTTGCTCGGTCAGTTGTTTGGCAAGTGGTGCGGCTGCTTCACGACGGATGTCATCTAAATGTTGTGCTTTGGCTAAAAAGTCCTGATGTGCCACTTCGACTTGTTCTGCCAAAGTTTCAGGGTCTTCAAGTTCATGTAAAGCAGTGAGCTCAGTTTGCCAAGTATCAAATTCTTGTTTTAATAATTCAGGTTGTGTGCGGTATTTACGCGCTAAACGATGAAAGACTTCTAATTTTTGATTCAGTTCTTCCATGCGTTCAGGGTCAAAGCTTTGACGATCAATAAACTGACGTAAATTGGCTGTCGCATCATCTAATTCACTTTGCGCATTTAACAATGAGTTATAAATTTCTGATAATTGTTCACTTCGTCCCGCATGCGATTCCAAGCGGCGAATAATCGAAGCAATTTCCTGAGTGATGTTTTGCTCGGCTTCGTCTAAGGCATTTAAGCTATAACTGCAGTCCTGCATGATATGTTCATGATGGCTTAGGCGATCAAACTCTTGTTCAATCTCCTTATAATCGATTTGTACCAGTTCTTCGAGTTCTTCGAGCTGTAAGTTCAGGGTTTCGATGCGTTGCTTGCGGGTTGCCTGTGCATCCAGCGCTGCCTGATGCTGTCGGATATTTTTTTGCCATGTACTGTAAGCATCACGTACTGCTTGGGCAGGGGCATAAAAATTATAATAACGATCAAGCCAGTGTTTTGGATAAGGCGGTTCGAGCAATTGTTGCTGACTGTGCTGACTGTATAACTGTACCAGTAAGCGTCCAATTTCTTTCAGCTCTGCCAAACTGCTTGGACGACCATTAATCCATGCTTTGCTGCGCCCTGTGGCAAAAATTACCCGACGTAAATGAATTTCACCAGACTCATCATCTAATTCATGTTCTTTTAGCCATTGTGCTTCAGGGCTATTGTCCTGATAACTGAAACTCGCGGTCACATCGGCTTTATCTGAGCCAAAACGTACATAATTGGTATCGGTACGTTCACCTAAACAGGCAGAGAGCGCATCTAAAAGTAAGGATTTACCTGCACCTGTTTCCCCTGTCAGAACGTTAAAACCTGTTTCAATATCCAGTGCTAAGTGGTCGGCAAGGGCAAAGTTAATCAGTGTTAAATGAGTCAGCATAAACGCATCCAAGCTGCGAAAAGTGTCAGTGAAAGAGAGTCAAGTTTTGGAAATGCCATAACAAGGCTGTTATTTTCTTCTATTTAATTCTAGCTTAAATTGCAGCGCAAACAACAAAAAATGTACCCGATAAGCATCATATATAAAACACATGATCATTTGATCATTTCATTGGATGGTCATTAAATTGCAGTATATTCACTTGGGGAGTTTTCGGTGCTGCTTGATATGGTGGAACTTAAACGATATAGATACTATTCGTGATCTGTTTCACGTTCAGATTTAGCACTTTAGTGGGGAAGAATCTAGAGCAGAGTACTTTGCATGCCTCTGGCATTGGCTTAGACTGTGCTGTCAGCGTGTTGCATGCTGCGTATTGAAACATTGTTCAATTTACGCAAAGCCCACTGTAAACACAGATTGATTAGTTCTGAGGACAGAATTAAACTACATCAGTCAAAAATATAAAAACGCGTTACCTGGAGAATACGCATGTCAGCTCAGTTTGATCATGTATCAGTTGTGAAAAAGTCGAATGTCTATTTTGGTGGGCAATGCATCAGTCACACGGTGCAATTTGAAGACGGTACCAAAAAAACCTTAGGGGTAATTTTACCGACTGAACAAGCCTTGACTTTCGAAACGCATGTACCTGAACGTATGGAAATTATTTCAGGTGAATGTCGTGTCAAAATTGCCGATAGCGAAGAAAGTGAATTATTCCGCGCGGGTCAATCGTTCTATGTGCCTGGCAATAGCCGTTTCAGCATCGAAACCGATGAAGTGCTCGATTACGTGTGCCACTTAGAAGGCTAATCAGCCGATAATAGGGTATTGAATTAAGATTTCATTTTTCTCCTGCTTGAGCACCCAATCAAGCGGAATTGAATCAAGAAATTTTCACCCGAATCGGTTAAACTAGATCTTATTGAAATCCTGTAAAGTCAGCTTTGCAGGATTTTTCGTTTTCGCTGGTTTATTGGTGCATTAATTAGAGGTCGTTCATGGCAAAACCTGAATATTATTATGGCGTTCACTCGGTGGAGTCATTATTGGAGCTTGAGCCAGAGCGCGTCTTAACTCTTTTTACCTTAAAAGGGCGTGATGATCAGCGTTTACAAAAGATTTTAGAACTTGCCGAACCATTTGGCATTAGTGTGCAAAAAGCCAGCCGTGACAGCTTGGAAAAACTGGCAGGTTTGCCTTTTCACCAAGGAGTGGTGGCTGCAGTACGCCCACATCCAACTCTGAATGAAAAAGACTTGGATGCCTTGTTGCAGGCTGATAGCAAGCCTTTACTTTTGGCGCTCGACCAAGTCACCGACCCGCATAACTTGGGTGCGTGTATCCGTACTGCCGCTGCGATGGGGGTTACTGCCGTGATTGTGCCGCGTGATCGTTCAGCAAGTTTGACCCCAACTGCACGCAAAGTAGCTGCAGGTGGTGCAGAAAAAGTCAAATTTATCCAAGTGACCAATTTGGCACGTACTTTGGCGCATTTGAAACAAGAGTTTAATGTGCGCGTGGTGGGTACGATGCTGGATGAAAAAGCTTTGCCAATTCAGCAATTTGACTTTACAGGCACAGCAGTATGCGTGGTGATGGGCGCAGAAGATACAGGTTTACGCCCAATTACCCAGTCACAATGTGATCAAACCGTATTTATTCCAATGGCAGGAAATCTGCAAAGTCTGAATGTCAGTGTTGCAACAGGTATGGCCTTGTATGAAGCTTGTCGTCAGCGTCAGGCTTAATTGCTGATTTTGTATTTGCTATTTTATTGATGCTTTCAACACCGTGATTCGTCTATCTCCCCAAAAGCAAGGTTATGCTTTGGTGCTTGTTACCATGTGCATTTGGGGTGGTTTTACCCTAACTGCTCGGCTGAATGCACAATGGCAGATCAGTGCTTGGGATATTACCGCCTTACGCTTTGCTTTGGCTTTTTGTATTTTAATGCCGATTCTTATCTGGAAAAAAGATACGGCATTTTTATGGAAAAAAGAGCCTTTTATTTTGGCAATGATTGGTGGAGTGGGCTATTGCCTGACTGCGTATAGTGCTTTTCATTATGTACCTGCTGCGCATGCTGCCATTTTTTTGAATGGCTGTATTCCTGTTTGTACCGCCATTGCTGCTTGGATGTTATTTCGAGTGCCTTTTGACCGCCATACATGGATCAGTATTGTAATTATGCTGACCGCCATTGCGGGTATGAGTGCGCTGATGTATCAAGAAACAGGTGTTGCCTTTGGACTTGGGGATGGACTGTTTTTTATCAGCGCTATTTGGTGGGGTGTGTTTACGGTTTTATTAAGACAATGGAAGCTTTCCGCTTGGCATGCTATGGCGGGTGTCGCAATTTGGTCGGCAATCGTCTATGTCCCGATTTACGTACTGTTTTTCCCGAAACAACTCAGCACACCTGAACCGATTCATTTATTGCTGCAAACTATTTTTCATGGAGTGTTTGTGGTGATCATCGCAACACTTAGCTATGTCGAGGCAATTAAGCGTTTGGGAGCATTCAAAACTGGCAGTATTGTGACCTTGGCGCCGTTTATCGCTGCGATTCTTGCTGTCCCTTTATTGGGTGAACCTTTGAGTTTAGCAATTTTATGTGGCTTGGTGGGTATGGGGATTGGTGCTTTGCAACCTTGGCGTTGGTGGGCCCGACCTGACAGCTTAAAAGCTCAACTTGAACAGCAAAAACAACAGTCAGATTAATTTGCTTACTGCATCGCTCGCTTTAAATACTGCTGATGCAATACTTCAAGTTTGCTATACAAATGATCTAAATGCCCATCATTTAGCACAATGTCATCGGCTAGGCGTTGTTTTTCAGCACGTGGCATTTGTGCTTGAATAATTTTATGAATTTGCTCAACCGTTTGACCATCACGTTGTGAAGCACGGTGAATTTGTAGGGCTTCAGTAGCATCAATCAATAATGTATGTCGGGTCAATTGATGTTGATTGGTTTCAAACAAGAGTGGTGAAACCAAAACCACATAGGGACTGTCGGCAGTATCTAATTGTTGAATAATCGATTCACGAATTGCAGGGTGGGTGATTTTTTCAAGTGCTTGTCGTGCACTTGGTTCTTTGAAAATGTGTTCACGTAATGCGCGACGATCTAGTTCGCCATTTTCAAGTAAAACCCAATCGCCAAAGTGTTGTTGAATTTGCTTTAAGGTAGGCTGTCCTTTTTCAACCACTTCACGTGCAACAACATCCGCATCGACCACAACAATGCCTTGGGTCTCGAACCACGCACTGGCTGCAGACTTGCCACTGCCAATTCCTCCTGTTAGACCCAAAACAAAACGCATGTGCTGTCCTTATTGTCCCAAATATACTTTCATGATTTGCTCGCCCCATAAAAAGGCAATCCAGCCCGCAATGGCGATATACGGACCAAATGCAAAGGGTTGGTTTTCTTTACGCACTTTTAACAGAATAATGCCAATAATAGCCCCAACTAAGGACGATAGTAGCACAATCAGGGGTAACATCATCGGCCCCATCCATGCACCTAAAGCGGCAAGGAGCTTGAAGTCACCATAGCCCATGCCTTCTTTGCCTGTGACGATTTTAAACAGGTAATACACCACCCATAGACATAGGAAGCCAATTACATAACCCCAAATTGCCGATGTCGGTGAGGTATAGATGGCATAGCTGTTGACTGCCAAACCCAGTGCAGCCAAAGGCAGGGTGTAACGGTCTGGCAAGAGTTGTGTATCAAAATCAATGAAGGTGAGTGCAATCAAGGTATAAGTGAGCAGCAAACCAAACAGCATTTGTACAGTTGGGCCAAATACCGCAAGCACAATCAGGGCGCAAACAGCGGTTAATACTTCAATCATTGGATAACGTACGCTGATCAGGTTTTGGCAGTTGCTACATTTACCGCGTAATACCAACCAACTCAGCACAGGAATATTTTGATACCAACGAATTGGGTTGTGACATTTGGGGCAGGTCGATGCAGGTTTGCTCAGGGTGATTTTACTTTCATCAATAATGGCTTGTTCAGGATGTAATAACATTTGGCAGTCATTACGCCACTCCTGTTCCATCATTTTTGGGGTGCGGTAAATCACCACATTCAAAAAACTGCCAATACATAAACTAAAAAGTCCAACTGCGATATAGAGCGCAGTTGGATTTTGGATAAAGTACGCGATTAATTCTTGCATTAAACCACAGAACCCATTTGGAAGATTGGAAGGTACATGGCGACAACTAAACCACCCACTAAAATACCCAAGACAGACATAATCAACGGCTCCATCATTGAGGTTAAGCCATCTACTGCGTTGTCGACTTCGTTTTCATAGTGGGTTGCGACTTTATCTAGCATGGCATCTAGCGCACCTGATTCTTCACCAATGGCTACCATTTGCACTGCCATAGACGGGAATTTATTGGTGACACGCATGGCGAATTGTAGCTGTTGACCTGTCGCAACATCATCACGAATTTTCATCACGGCTTCTTCATAGACCACATTATTGGTTGCCCCAGCGGTAGATTCCAAGGCATCAATTAAGGGTACACCAGCAGCAAAAGTAGTGGCTAAAGTACGGCTATAACGTGCAATAATCGCTTTATAGACCAAGTCACCAAAAATAGGCGCTTTCAGTGCCGCTTTGTCTAAGAAGTCACGGAATTTTTTACTGCGTTTTTTAGTTTCCAAGAAACCTGCAATGATGACCCCAATCACAATAATCAGAATAAACCAGTATTTCTGCATCCATTGTGACATGTTCACCACCATTTTAGTGAAGGCAGGCAAGTCCGCACCAAAAGAGCTAAACAACTCTTCAAACACAGGTACGACTTTCACCATCAAAATAATGGTCACAATCACGGCCACCACAATGACCGTTGCAGGGTATTTCATGGCTTTTTTAATTTTTTGTTTGAGTAACTCACTCTTTTCTTTATAGATCGCGACACGATCTAGCATGGTTTCTAGGGCACCCGATTGTTCACCAGATTCGACCAAAGAACAAAATAGGTTGTCAAAATATTGAGGATATTTACGCAATGCGCCAGCAAAGGTATTCCCGCCTTCCACTTCACCTTTAATGCCTAAAACCACTTCACGCATGGCGGGGTTTTCAAGACCTTCGGCAACAATCTCAAAGCTTTGTACCAAAGGCACACCTGCTTTCATCATAGTGGCAAGCTGACGCGTGAAAATAGTGATGTCTAAGGTCGACACCCGTTTTTTCATTAAGCCTTCAAGAATATTCTTTTTCTTTTGGCGAATCGTCTTGATGGTAATCCCTTGTTTACGCAATGTAACCTTTGCCAAGGCCATATTACGCGCTGGAATTTCCCCTTTTAACTTAGCCCCTTTGCGGTCAATCCCTTCATAAACGAAGGTGGGCATCATCTGTGCTTTTTTGACAGCCATGCGTATTTATCCTTATTTTAAATTTTACAACTATTCACTGGTCACACGATTGACTTCTTGCAATGAAGTCACCCCCTGCATGACCTTAAGTAACCCCGAACGACGCAGATTGTTAAACCCCGATTTTGCTGACGCATCAGCAATTTGGATGGCATTACCATCCTCCATAATAATTCTAGAAATTTCTGGTGTGACTTTCATCACTTCATAAACACCAACACGTCCTTTATAACCTTCACGGCATTCAGAACAGCCTACAGGTTGATAGACCTGAAATTCTGGATTGCTCAAATCGGCTTCAGTAAAGCCCATTTCCAATAAGCTTTGTTTTGGAATATCGGAAGGAGCTTTGCAATGCGGGCATAGGCGTCGTGCCAAACGCTGTGCAATGACGAGGTTTACCGAAGTTGCGATGTTAAAGGAAGGAACGCCCATATTGCGTAAACGCGTTAAAGTTTCTGGCGCACTGTTGGTGTGGAGGGTAGATAAAACCATGTGACCTGTTTGGGCTGCTTTAATTGCAATTTCTGCAGTTTCAAGGTCACGAATCTCACCCACCATGACAATATCAGGGTCTTGACGTAAGAAAGATTTCAGAGCGGCAGCGAAGGTTAAGCCCACTTTATTGTTGACGTTAACCTGGTTGATGCCTTCTAAGTTAATTTCCACAGGGTCTTCGGCAGTGGAAATGTTGGTATCTTCTCTGTTTAAGATATTTAAGCCTGTATATAGCGATACCGTTTTACCCGAACCCGTTGGACCTGTAATCAGTAACATGCCTTGCGGTTTTTCTAAGGCTTCCATGAACAATTCTTTTTGTTCTGGTTCATAGCCCAAAGCGTCAATCCCAAGCATCGCGCTAGATGGGTCAAGAATACGCAGTACGATTTTTTCACCGAACAATGTTGGCAACGAGTTCACACGGAAGTCGATGGATTTATTTTTAGATAGTTTTAATTTAATACGACCATCTTGCGGGACACGCTTTTCAGAAATGTCCATTTGGGACATCACTTTTAAACGTGATGCCAAGCGGTTAGCTAACTGTAAGGGTGGGGTGGCAATTTGACGTAATACACCATCGACACGGTAACGCACTCGATAGGTTTTTTCATACGGTTCAAAGTGTAAGTCCGAAGCACCCATGCGAATTGCATCAATCAGTAATTTGTTGATGTATTTAACAATTGGGGATTCATCACCCTGCGGTTCATCTTCTGCAGCTTGTTCTGGTTCGCTGTTACCATCTTCAAAGTTGAGATCGAAGTCATCATCTTCAAATTCAAAAGCAGACTCACTCGCAAAGTTTTGTTCAATCAGTTTTACCAATTTATCGTGTTCGACCACAATGGCTTCAATATTCATTTTACTGTTGAAACGAATGGCATCCATTGCTTCGATATTGGTCGGGTTACTGGTTGCAACATAAAGCAGATGATTGCGTTTAAAAATAGGCAATATGCAATATTTGCTGAACAGTTTTTCATCAATGCCTTCACGCACGATGAGCGCAGAGTCATACACGCTTAAATCAAAAATAGGTTCGCCAAACTCATTAGAAATTTTTTCAGCAATGATTAAAGGCGCGATATTTAGGTTTTGAATGAGATAGGGAACAATATCAACATTATCTTTTTGTGCGGCTTTAATGGCAGTTTGCATATTTTCAGCAGAAACGAGCCCATCTTCGACCAAACGTCGAATAAAACCTGTAAATCTAGGTGTAGCTTGTTGTACTGACATTCCCCAACGTCCTCAAAATCAAGATTGTTTATAATTGGTATCTTAAAATTATACTTTTGTTGCACAAAAATACCATATCTGAAAGTGCTGTCACCACCTAAGTATCGCCTAAAAGCATGAACCAGTTACATTAATCTGCTAAAAAAATTGTAAGTCCTGCCATGAAAAGATACTTCATGCAGCAGTTTGATGCAAAGCTTGTACAAAAAACTCAGCAGAAATGTGATTTGCGTGTAGAATGTGCGCGATTAAATGAATTGTTTTTGCAGGTTATTCTATATGTCGGCTACGACGATTAAGCCTTGGGTGGTTGGCAATTGGAAGATGAATCCGATACATGCCGATGCTCAGCAACTTATTTCTGAATTTAAAACATTATTACAAGACAGCCCTGTAGAGGCTGAAAAGTGTCATTTGGGGATTGCACCTGTCACTTTGGCTTTAACTCAAATTCAAGCTGCATTGAGCGAAGCAGTACGTCCTGTCTATACCGTTGCACAAGACCTTTCCCGTATTGCGGGTTTGGGTGCATATACAGGCGAAGTCAGTGCAGAATTGCTAAAAGACAGTCAAATTGATTATGTATTGGTTGGGCATTCAGAACGTCGTGAACTTTTTGCAGACACACCAAGCATTTTGAATGAAAAAGTTAAAAATGCCTTGCAGGCAGGTTTGACAGTTATTTATTGTGTGGGTGAAAGTCTGCAACAACGTGAAAGCGGTCAGGCAGAGCAAGTTGTTTTGCAACAAATTTGTGATATTGCTGCTGTGGTTGACGCTGAGCAATGGCAACAGATAGTGATTGCGTATGAACCTATTTGGGCAATTGGTACAGGCAAGACCGCATCACCTGAAGATGCGCAAAGCATGCATGCAAAAATCCGTGAAGGTTTAAGCCAAATCACCGCTTATGCGGTGACTCTACCGATTTTATATGGTGGTAGTGTAAAACCAGAAAATGCCGTAGAGTTAGCAGCCTGCCCAGACATTAATGGTGCTTTGGTCGGTGGTGCATCCTTAAATGCGGCATCGTTCCATCAAATTGCGCAAGCCTTTGCAAATACACAATAATGAGGAGTTCAGCATGCAAACATTTGTGCTGGTAGTACATATTATCTTAGCCATTTTAATGATTGGACTAATTTTGGTTCAGCATGGTAAAGGTGCAGATGCAGGCGCTTCTTTTGGTGGCGGTGGTGCGGCAACCGTATTTGGTGCGTCAGGCTCAGGTAACTTTTTAACCCGTTTAACGGCAATTTTAACAGCATTGTTTTTTGCAACCAGTTTAACTTTAGCGGTGTTTGCCAAGAAACAAACCACAGGTGCATATAGTTTGCAGACTGTACAAACGACTGCACCTGCACAGCCAGTATCGCCTGAAACTTCACCAACTGCGCCTAAAAGCGCTGAATAATTTTATTTAGCACTTTCTTTTTTCGCATGATGCGACTAGAATGCGTCACAGCTGCGGTGGTGGTGGAATTGGTAGACACGCTACCTTGAGGTGGTAGTGCTTTCGGGCGTGGGGGTTCAAGTCCCCCCTTCCGCACCAACTTATAATCCAGAAAACATAAGTTGGTGTTAAGCAGCAAATCTGTTGATGCGGGATGGAGCAGTCTGGTAGCTCGTCGGGCTCATAACCCGAAGGTCGTTGGTTCAAATCCAGCTCCCGCTACCAATCAATCCTAAGCTTATCGTGAATTAAGCGTAGGCAACTTAAATTATTTTAGGTTGAGATAAGTATTTACATGTTGTTGCGGGATGGAGCAGTCTGGTAGCTCGTCGGGCTCATAACCCGAAGGTCGTTGGTTCAAATCCAGCTCCCGCTACCAATATTTTAAAAGTGTGATTATGCTCTAATATGAGTTTTACGCTTTATACTGACTAAGGTGCAACTTAAGTCAGGCAAAAATGCTAAGTTTGATTGAAAACTTATTCATATTTGTATATAATTTTTGCACGTTGATGCGGGATGGAGCAGTCTGGTAGCTCGTCGGGCTCATAACCCGAAGGTCGTTGGTTCAAATCCAGCTCCCGCTACCAAGTTTCTAATGGTGTGGTACGTTAGTTTTAGTTGATTGAATTCAGCATAATAAACTAGCAAAGATGGTTGGATTTAGTCTAATCCCCGCAACCAAGTTTCTAAAGAGGCTCACAACTAGGTGGGCCTTTTTGCACAGTGGATATTGGTTTTACTGTGCAAGAATAGGGGCGATTACGCCCTTTTTTATTGGCTATCGTGTAGTGTCGATACAAGCCGTGCGCGGCCTAAAGTCAAAGTGTCATGTTTCACTACTACTATAGTTTGTATGAATGTGTAGTGGTCAAATAAGACCATTGAACCGCAGCAGAATGACGAGAGTAAATGAAGCTATCAAATAAAACTCAAGCACTTCAGGACTTAATTGCGCCAGCAGTGCAAGCATGTGATGTGGATCTTTGGGGAATCGAGTTTATTCCACAAGGTAAGCGTTCTTTGTTACGTATTTATATCGACAAAGCTGTCGATGAAAATGCAGAACCTGTCTTAAATGAAGATGGCGAATTAGAGCAAGGTCGTGGTATTGGTGTGCAAGATTGTGTACGTGTAACCCAGCAAGTTGGTGCAATGCTTGATGTGCATGATCCAATTTCAGGTGAATATGCACTTGAAGTATCCTCTCCGGGTTGGGATCGTCCATTTTTCCAATTAGAGCAATTGCCTGCATATATTGGGCAAACCATTGCGTTACGTTTAATCAGTGCTGTAGAAAACCGTCGTAAATTTCAAGCGAAATTGGTTGCTGTAGATCTGGAAAATGAAACCATTCAGGTCGAAGTGGAAAAACAGCAGGTATTGGAGATTGACAGTCACAATATTGATAAAGCAAACCTGATTTACCAAGATTAATCAAATTAATAAGAATCTGAACGAATAGGTGACTTATGGCACGTGAAATTCTTACCGTCGTTGAAACGGTTAGTAACGAAAAAGGTGTAAGTCGTGAGGCAATTTTTGAGGCGCTTGAACAGGCTCTTGTTGCTGCGACGAAAAAGAAATTCTACGAAGGCACAAACTCAGAAGAAGCACGCTTACGTGTGGAAATTGATCGTAAAACAGGTGACTACAGAACTTTCCGTCAGTGGGAAGTGGTGGCAGATGAAGATCATGAAATGCCTGCATGCCAAGATGCAATTTCTGATGTAGATCCTGCAAAGTGGTCAATTGGTGATATTCGCGAACTTGAAGTTGAGTCAATTGACTTCGGTCGTATTGCTGCGCAAATTGCCAAGCAAGTGATTGTGCAAAAAATTCGTGAAGCAGAACGCGCGTTGGTTGCAGATGCTTATGAAGCTAAAGTAGGCGAGCTGATTTACGGTGAAGTGAAAAAGCAAACCAAAGATGGCTTTATTATTGATTTAGGCGACAATGCAGAAGCATATTTGGCGCGTGAAGAAATGATTGCCAAAGAAATTTTGCGTCCTAAGCAGCGTGTGAATGCAATTTTGTACAGTGTGAACCGTGAAGGTCGTGGTGCTCAATTGTTGTTGTCACGTGCTAAGCCTGAAATGCTGATTGCGTTGATGAAAAAAGAAATTCCAGAAATTTCTGAAGAAATCATCGAAATTAAAGCCGCAGCGCGTCAGCCAGGTGTACGTGCAAAAATTGCAGTAAAAACCAACGATCATCGTATTGACCCTGTAGGTGCATGTATTGGTATGCGTGGTACACGTATCCAAGCGGTACAGCAAGAGTTAAATGGTGAGCGTATTGATGTTGTGGTGTGGTCTGATGATCCTGCACAATATATCGCCAGTGCTTTAGAGCCAGCCGATGTATCCGGTATTGTGATTGATGAAGAAGAGCGTACTGCTGACATTATTTTCGCCACTAGCGATCAGTTAGCGCGTGCCATTGGTTCACAAGGTCAAAACGTACGTTTAGCCTCTGAACTCACAGGTTACAAGCTGAACATGATGCTTGAAGAAGAGTATCACGCACGTCAGCAAAATGAAGCGCAACAATACTTAGACTTGTTTGTTTCACGTCTAGACATTGCTGAAGATTTGGCGATGGCATTGGTAGAAATGGGCTTCACTTCATTAGAAGAAATTGCGTATGTTCCTGCGGAAACATTTGACGAAATTGATTTAGATGAAGAAATTGTTGAAATGTTACAAGGTCGTGCCAAAGAAGTGGCATTGGCAGACGCATTGCAACAGCAAGAAAATATCCAAGATCCGAGTGCAGAACTTCTAGCAATGGAAGGCATGACACAAGAGATCGCTTATGCGCTTGCCGCTCGTGGTGTCATCACAGTTGATGATTTAGCTGACCAAGCGACTGACGATATCGAAGATATTGAAGGTCTAGGTACAGATAAAGCGGGTCAATTGATTATGAAAGCGCGCGAATCATGGTTTAACTAGGAGGTAATATATGACGGACAAGTCGATTAAAGAGTTAGCGCTCAGTGTAGGTCGTCCAGTTGAGAAACTCCTGGAACAGGTTCGTGACGCAGGTTTACCACAGCGTAAGGCTGACGATATTATTTCCACTGAACAACAAAGTACCCTAGTGAACCATTTAAAAAAGGTTCACGGTCAAGAGGGTAATGCAGGACAAATCACGTTGAAACGTAAAACCACCAGTACCGCTAAAGTGGCAAGTACTTCGGGCAAAGCGAAAACGATTAATGTAGAAGTTCGTAAGAAGCATACATTTGTAAAGCCTGATCCTGAACAGATTAAAGCGGAAGCACTGGCAAAAGCACAGGCGGAAGCAGCTGAAAAAGCGCAAGCAGAACAGCAAGCACGTGACGTGGCAGAAAAGAGCAAAGCGAAAGCAGACGCGCCTCAAGCAGGTGCTGCAAAAGCGAAACAAGCTTTAGATGCAATGCGTGCAGCAGCGAAGCAAGAAACAGCCAAGCAAGAAGTTGCGAAAGCTGCGGTTGTGGTGAAACGTAAGTCAACCAACAAGCCAATTGTGAAGCAAGCAGTGAAGGTCACTGAAACGCCTGAGCAAAAGAAAGCACGTGAAGCGCAAGCAGCTCAGTTGAAAGCGACTGAAGAAGCAGCACGTCGTAAAGCTGCTGAAGAAGCGCAGCAACGTACGCTTGAGCAAATGCGTCAGATGGCATCTAAATACTCAAATGAAGATGCAACCGCTACCATTCGTGTGGTAGATGATTCTCCATTGGCGGCTGGTCTTGTGGGTCAGGCTTATGAAGATTCATTTGCCAAAGAAGACCGTGAAATCAAGCGTGGTACCAGCACCACCAATACACGTTCACCGAAAAAAGGTGGTCGTCGTGGTCAGGAAGAACAGTCTTTCAGCCAAAACTCACATAAACGCGGTTTGAAAACGAGCCAAGCCAACAAGCACGGCTTTGAAAAACCAGTTAAAAAACAAGTTTATGATGTTGAAATTGGTGCAACGATTGTGGTTGCAGACTTGGCTGCAAAAATGGCAGTTAAAGTACGTGAAGTGATTAAATCACTCATGAAAATGGGTGAGTTAGTTACGCAAAACCAAGCGATTGAGCAAGAAGTTGCGGCACTTGTAGTTGAAGAAATGGGCCACAACCCAGTTCTAGTATCTGATACGCAAGCTGAAGATAACTTACTTGAAGCTGCTGAAGAGGCACGTGGTGTTCAAACGACACGTCCACCAGTGGTGACCATCATGGGTCACGTTGACCATGGTAAGACATCATTACTTGACCGTATTCGTCGTGCCAAAGTGGCTGCAGGCGAAGCAGGTGGTATTACCCAGCACATTGGTGCATACCACGTACAAACCGACAAAGGCATTATCACCTTCTTAGATACACCGGGACACGCAGCGTTTACTGCAATGCGTTCACGTGGTGCGAAAGCAACAGATATCGTGGTATTGGTAGTTGCGGCAGATGATGGTGTAATGCCACAAACTGCAGAAGCCATTGACCATGCGCGTGCAGCGGGTACGCCAATCATTGTTGCCATTAACAAAATGGACAAAGAATCGGCTGATCCAGACCGCGTATTGAATGAATTGACCACCAAAGAAATCGTACCTGAACAATGGGGCGGTGACGTACCTGTTGCAATGGTTTCAGCGCATTCAGGTCAAGGTATTGATGAACTTCTTGATTTAATTTCAATTCAAGCAGAAATGATGGAATTGAAAGCATCTGAAGAAGGTGCAGCGCAAGGTGTGGTGATTGAAGCGCGTGTAGATAAAGGTCGCGGTGCAGTGACTTCAATTCTGGTACAAAACGGTACTTTGAATGTAGGTGACTTGGTTCTTGCAGGTTCATCTTATGGTCGCGTACGTGCCATGACCGATGAAAACGGTAAGCGTATTAAATCTGCAGGTCCTTCAATTCCAGTTGAAATTTTAGGTTTACCTGAAGCGCCAATGGCAGGTGACGAAGTTCTTGTTGTAAATGACGAGAAGAAAGCACGTGAAGTTGCCGATGCGCGTATGGATCGTGAGCGTCAAAAACGTCTTGAGCGTCAAAGCGCAATGCGTCTTGAAAACATCATGGCATCAATGGGCAAAAAAGACGTTCCATTTGTCAATGTGGTATTGAAGACCGATGTACGAGGTACTTTGGAAGCCTTGATTGTTGCATTGGGCGAGTTGTCTACCGATGAAGTACGTGTACGTGTGATTGGTTCAGGCGTAGGTGCGATCACTGAGTCTGACGTTACGCTTGCAGAATCTTCAGAAGCTGTATTACTGGGCTTTAACGTACGTGCTGACAATACTGCGCGTCAAAAAGCCGATGCCGATGGTATTGACATTCGTTACTACAGCATCATCTATCAATTAATTGATGATGTGAAAGATGCGATGAGCGGTAAGCTTGCACCTGAACACCGTGAAACTATTTTGGGTGTTGCAGAAGTGCGTGAAGTGTTCCACTCAAGTAAGTTCGGTGCAGCTGCAGGTTGTATGGTACTTGAAGGCGTACTTCACCGTAACAAACCAATTCGCGTATTACGTGATGATGTGGTGGTATTCCAAGGTGAGCTTGAGTCACTTCGTCGTTATAAAGACGTGGTGGAAGAAGTTCGCGCAGGTATGGAATGTGGTCTTGCAGTAAAAGGCTATAAAGACATCAAACCACTTGATAAGATTGAAGTGTACGATGTTCAATTGATTAAACGGAGTCTTTAATGGCGGGTAGTCAACGTCTGAAGCGTATGGCGGATACAGTACAGCGTGAGCTGTCAGAATTGATTCGCCAAGAGCTGAAAGATCCACGCTTAGGTGGTCTTGTGACCATCTCTGCAGTGAAGGTGAGCCCAGACTTAGGATATGCGGAAGTGTACGTGACCGTCATGGGACGTGAATTAGGCGATGAGCAAAGCGAAACGGCAAATAAAGAAACCTTGGATGTGTTGAATAAAGCATCAGGCTTCTTGCGCCATGAGTTAAGCCGTCGTATTAAGACACGTATTACCCCGCGTTTGCGTTTTCACTACGATAAAACCAATGCCTATGGTAACTATATGTTTGGTTTGATTGCAGAAGCGGTAAAAGATTTACCTCCTGCAGCACCTAAGCAAGATGAAGAATAAATCAGTGATGATAAAAAATGCCACCTTCGGGTGGCATTTTTTTGTCTATCATGTTTGAGCTTTTGCAATGTAAGCAAGGTTATATCGGATACGATGCTTTTTTTAATGCCTGACTAATATTCTAGACCAAATCATCATGGGACTTTTTTTCATAACGACGTAAATTACGACGTTGGCGTTGCCACGGTAATGGACGGTCTAAGGTTTCAGGCACATTGCCACTCATCGAACGTAAACGTAAATGCAGTGCTGCCTGTGCCATTAAATTGGCAGAAACAGGCGCGGTAATAAACGCAAATAGGGTGATTAATACTTCTGCAAAGCCAAATCGTCCTTCAAATGCCGCATAAATAATGGCTGCAATTAAGAAACTGCCTAGTCCTAAAGTGCTGGATTTTGTAGGGGCATGCAGTCGCATAAATAAGTCGGGTAGGCGAACCATGCCAATGCCGCCCACCAACATGAAAAATGCGCCAATAATTAAAAAGAATGACACTAAAATTTCCATGAGTAATTGCATGTTCATTCTCCTTAATCAATCACATGACCACTGGTGAAGTAACGCGCCAGTGCTGCAGTAGACACAAAGCCTAGCATCGCCACCAATAACGCACCTTCAAATAATGAGGTACTGGTCCAATAGATACCCAGAACCACCACCAAACAGGTCGCATTTAAAAACAAGGTATCCAAGGCCAACAGGCGGTCTACAATTGAAGGGCCAATAATCAGGCGATATAGGCACATAAACATGGACAGCGTAATCGCAACCATGCAGATTCCAAGTGCATAAGGCAGAATCATCATTGCTTTTCTCCTGACTGTGCACCAAAAATTTCAATCAGCGGTTTTTCATAACGATTTTTGATGTCTTGAATATCTACACTTTCATCTGCAGTGTTTAAGGCATGCACCAAAATATCGCCACGGTCTTGGTCAATACCTGCTGTAACCGTGCCTGGTGTGGTGGTAATGATCATCGCCAAAATACTGTTGACCTGTTCGTGTTGTGTTTCGAGAGGGACACGGAACCATTTTGGCTGCATACGGTCTGTTGGGCCAAGTACCAGTTTTGCGACACGAATATTACAAATCATAATATCCCAGACCACCACGAAGAATAAGCGAATGGCTGCAGTCCAGTTGATGTCTGGTGTACGCGCAATAAAGGGCTGGATCAGTTTGGGAATCAAGAGCGCCAAGACCAGTGCCATCAACAGATTCCCTGCAGAAACACTATGCGCCAACATCAGCCAACTCAGTGCCACCAAGACAGATACAAACGGGTGTGGCAGCAGGTTATCCCAAAACGAAGTTTTTGGTCTCGTTTTTTGCATGTTTAGGGCTCCGCAGGTTTGAGTTGAGTATCGCTAGGTTGCTGTGCTTCCTCACGATTTTGCTGTTGAATCTGACGTTGTTTATAGTCAGAAATATGCTCGCCTTCCAAGGTGTTTGGATCAATCACATAGGGAATTAAATGTGCATTGGTGTCAATTGCTTCGCCACCGTACTTGGTTTCAGGTAAGTACAATGGATCATAAGGTTGTACGCTAATCACATTTGCAGCACGGTCTTTTTTCAGAATCAGTGCTTCATAGGCCGCATTATGTTGAATCTGCTGTGCAGTCTTCAGCATATATTGTTGAATTGGATTGGCAAATACCACGTACAGCACTAAACCCGTTAGGAGAAAATAAATGACACGGTCATTACGGGGCGGTGCAATCGCAGGTAGTGCCTGATATTCATAATAGGCTTCAGTTTGCGCATCATCTTCAGGTTTGGTCGCGCGCCAAAATAAAATAAAGCCGACACGGGTGAATGCAATAATACTCAGCAAGCTGACCAAGAGAATAATGCCAATAATCCAGCCTTGATGTGCCATATTGGCGGTGGCTTGCAAAATAAAGACCTTGCCCAAAAAGCCACTAAACGGTGGCAAACCTGCCATCATTAAGGCAATCATGAAGTATGTGATTGCCAGTACTTTGTGTTGCTTCATTTGCGGGGCAATATTGAAGTGATCTTTAAATGCGCCACGTTGTGAGGTAATCCAGCCACACAGCAAATAGAAAGCCGCTGCAATTAAGGTACTGTGTACTAAGTAATACAGTGCGGCTGACCATGCCTGTGTGTTCAGCATCGAAATGGCGATCAGGATCGTACCAATCGAAGACAGCACCATAAAACCGACAAAACGACGTAAGCGCTCTGCACCAATTGCGCCAATGACCCCATACAGTGAGGTAATTAGACCAATCGGCAGCAACCAGTCTTGTAGGATTTTATGGCTCAGTGCATCATCAAATACGGTTCCATTGACCCGCAAAATGGCATACACACCCACTTTGGTCATGATGGTGAATAAGGCTGCCACAGGGGTTGTCGCCACGGCATAGGTTTTAGGTAGCCAGAAACCGACAGGAAGCATGGCGGCTTTAATACCAAACACCACAAATAACAGTAAGCCACCTGCCACCGCAATTTTATGTGCATCAGCATCGAGTAGCGGAATCAGACGCGCCACATCGGTCATATTTAAACTGCCGACACTGCCGTAAATCATCCCTAAACCAATTAGGAACAGGGCAGAGGCCAACAGGTTGATGGTGACGTAATGAATCCCGAGTTGAAAACGTGCTTTGCCCTGACCGTGCAATAACAACACATACGAGGCCAGCAACAAGATTTCAAAGAATACGAACAGGTTAAATAAGTCGCCTGTGAGGAATGCACCGCAAAGTCCCATGAGTAGGAAATGCACCATGGTATGAAAATAGCGACCACGTTCATCCCATTTTTTGCTGGAAAACCACAGTAATGGCAAGGCAAGTGAATAAGTCAGTACCAACATGAGGGCAGACAGTTGATCTAGCACTAAAATAATGCCAAACGGGGCGGCCCATTCGCTCAAATTATAAATAATAATTTGCCCACTGCTGACCTGAATTAAATAGCTGATCGCCGTGATTAAACCGAGCGTGGCAGAAAGATAACTAATGCCACGACGCCATGGCTGACGCCAGTCATGCGAGAGTGAACCAAAGCCCGGATTGCCTAATAGCACCAAAATAAATGCGGTAAAGGTGGGAATCAGGATGCTAAAAATAGGTGAATGCTGTAGCCAAAATTGGAGGAAATCAGTCATTATGGCTCATCCTCACGTGGGTCAAGCAGTGGATGTTCTTCTTTGGCATCGACGTGGTCTGTCCCTGTTTCATAACGGCTACGCAGCGCCAATTGCACAATAAATGCAGTGGTGGCAAAGCCAATCACAATTGCGGTTAACACCAAGGCTTGTGGTAATGGGTCGGTGACTTTTGAAGCTTCAGTCAAAATTGCAGGTGCATTGAGCTGAATACGCCCCATGCTGAATAAGAAAATATTGACGGCATAACCAATCATCGCCAAACCTAAAACCACAGGAAAGGTACGGGCACGTAAAATTAAATAAATCCCTGTCGCGACTAACATTCCAATGGCAGACGCAATTAAAAACTCAATACTAATCATTGCATTACTCCTTTGGAAGTGGGCCAGACATGCCTGAGTGACGTGAGTCGCCCAAGACAGAAATCATCAACATTACTGCGCCAACCACTGTGACATACACGCCTACATCAAATAAGGCAGCCGAAGCGAGGTGCATTTCACCAATAATCGGAGGATTGACATAAATATGTGCACTGGTGAGGAATGGACGTCCCCAGAACCATGCGGCAAGTCCTGTCAGACCTGCAATACTTAAACCCACACCAATCCAAATTTCGTATAAACGTCCAGATTTAGCTTTGAGCATTTGTTCGGTGTGGTCTTGACCAAGCGCAATGTATTGGATGATCAACGCCATTGCGGTAATTAAGCCCGCAATAAAGCCACCGCCTGGTAAGTTATGACCGCGCAAGAAAATATACAGGCTGACCACAAGGGCGATAGGTAAAATCCATGAGGCGGTAATCCGCAGCATCAACGGTGAAGGATTAAAGCGATAGGTTAAACCTTGGGTCATGATAGTGCCGTGCGCACGCATACCATCCATTAAACACAGCGTACCAATCGCAGCAATGCCCAAGACGGTAATTTCACCAAAGGTATCGAAACCACGGAAGTCCACCAAAATGACGTTGACCACGTTGGTTCCGCCACCGAGTGGAATGGATTGCTGATTAAAGAACCATGAAATTGAATTGTGGTCGCGAGTCATAACCAGCCACGCAATCCAGCCGATACCAATGCCGCCACCAATCGCAATGAAGGCATCTTGCCAACGACGTGAACGGCTAGATTCATACGGGGTCAATTGTGGGAGCAGCGATAGACTCATCAGCAATAAAACAGTGGTGACGACATCAACCGTGATTTGAGTTTGTGCCAAGTCGGGAGCAGACAGTCCGACAAACATCATGGTGACGACCAAGCCAACTGCACCGCTGATTAAGACAGCTTTGATGCGCTCATGGTGGAACCACAGCATCATCCAGCAGGCAGAGAACAGCAATAACCATAAAACAATGGCAATCATAGGCGCATGTTTGAGTTCACGTGTGCCAGTTGTTAATCCCTGATTGAATAATGGTAGCGCGACCATGAATACCGTAAAAGCAATGATCCACACCAAATAGCTTTGCAGTGAACCATTTTCGGTTTTACGTTTGATTTTGCGTGAAACTTGTAGCAAATGTTTTAAGAATAATTCAAACAGCAGTTTGCCTTGGAATTGACCTAAATGTGGGTCGAGGTCAATTTCACGGATTTTTCCACCTTTGGCGAGCGAGAAATAGAAAATGATCCCGCCAAGCAGTGCAATAACACTCATCAGCAGGGGAAGATTAAAGCCATGCCAAATTGCCAGATGTGTGCCTTCAAACTGCGACAGTTGGGTACTGGCACGAGTCGTGCTATTGACAATATGCTCGACCAATAAGGCAGGCATCAAGCCGACTAAAATACATAAAACAGCCAATAAAGTTGCGGGTGCACGCATGCCAAACGGAGGTTCGTGAGCTTCTTTGTTTGGGACATCTTTACCAATTGGACCATCAAAGAAAACGCCGTGTACCAAACGTATTGAATAGGCCACTGCAAAAATACCCGCCAGTGTCGCAACAATTGCAGAAACCAACAGTACAGGGCCAGATAAGTTTGCTACCAGTTCAGTGAAGAACATTTCTTTGGACAAAAAGCCGTTGGTCAACGGTACGCCAGCCATAGAGGCCGCGGTAATCATAGTGAGGGTGGCGGTAAAGGGTAATAGTTGCCATAAGCCACTAAGTTTACGTAAATCACGTGTGCCTGATTCGTGGTCGATAATTCCTGCAATCATAAACAGGGCCGCTTTAAAGGTGGCGTGGTTGATGATGTGGAAAATTGCAGCAGCTACTGCTAACGGTGAACCAATGCCGAGTAAGCACATGATCAGACCTAAATGACTGATGGTGGAATACGCCAATAAGCCTTTTAAATCTTCTTTGAAAATGGCAAAGAATGCTGCCATACACAGGGTAAATAGACCAATAAAGGTGACTAGGTTGTGATATAACGCTGCGCCTGCAAAAATTGGCAATAAGCGCGCCAGCAAGAAAATCCCTGCTTTGACCATCGTTGCCGAATGTAGATAGGCAGAAACAGGCGTGGGTGCAGCCATGGCATTGGGTAGCCAGAAGTGAAACGGAAATTGCGCACTTTTGGTAAATGCACCCAATAAAATCAGCAATAAAGTTGGTACAAATAAATGATGACTTTGAATTTGTTCAGTCATCATTAAGATTTGGTCAATTTGATAGGTGCCTGTGATTTGCGCCAATAACACAAAACCACCGAGCATGGCGAGTCCGCCCATGCCTGTAATGGTCAGTGCCATACGTGAGCCGCGTTGTGCTGCCTCGTAATTGCTCCAATAACCCACCAATAAGAAAGAGGAAATACTGGTCAGTTCCCAAAAAGTCAGCAACAAAATCAGGTTATTGGAGAGCGAAATTCCCAACATGGCAGCCATAAACAGCATGAGGAGAACATAGAGTTTACTGAGCGAGTTTTGTGGACTTAAATAATAATAGGCATAAATAAAAATGAGTGTGCCGATCCCCGTGATCAGCAAGGAGAATAATAAACCAAGCGCATCTAGACGAAAGCTTAAATCAATCCCCAACTGTGGCAGCCAAGACCATGTTTGAATGATCGTTTCGCCATTAAAGACTGCTTTTGCTTGAGTCAGGAGCAGAATAAGACTGCTCAGACTGACGCCAATCGCCCCTAAAGCCGTTACCCCGCGTGAAAATTGTTTCAGCCACGAGACAAGGGTTGTGCCCAGTACTAACGGTAACAATATAATAATCGGTAGCACACTCATATCCATTGTCGTGAATAGGTTGAAAACCTAAAGGATGAATCTTATCTTCCAAGGATTACAGGACAGCAACACACCATCCAAAAGATTCAATCTTGAAAGCCAATCAGTCGTGTCAGTAAACACGTAGTCTATTGTTTTGATGAGCGTATTGTCGCAACTTAAACTCAAAACAAGATCATGCAAAAATAATTTTACATGGCTAGGCGGCTCAAGCAGCAAAAAATATGCTGATCTTTCGCTGACGATGCAGCGAATAAGGTTGTGCTTGGTTTGGTTAAAGCTGTGTTAAAAATATTTAGATGCGTCAATCTACAACCTAGTTGAACTATGGATGAAGTTGATCTGCATCTGCTGCATTTTTACAGCATTCACCGTGTTTGAAAGGTCAATAGACACTATTCAAGGTATAAAAAAAGTTGTATTGCGCAACTTTAAAAACTACAGCAAAATCGGATTTTACTATAAAAGTTCAAAATTAATCTGATTTTATTACATGAATAAAACAACATCAATTTTTTTGCATACAGCAAAGTCATTATATACCGTCTGTTATATGCGGGATAAAGTATTTCCTTGCTTTTTGCCCAAGTATGCCTTGAAAGACTTCGGCAATTAAGATTCAGGCAATTGATCAGGTGTTGGCTCACTATCCAATTGCTGTAAGCGTTGCAGCAATTCCTGTTTTTGTTCGGCAGTTAAATGGTTTTGAATCTGCTGCAAAATTTCAGCCGTGCCTAATTGTGTTGGGTTTTGTTCTTGTAGGCTGACGTCTTCTGTCGTGTGAGTGGTTTCTAGCACATCAGCATAAATTTCTGCAAACTGCGGTTGTAAACTTTGCCATGCGATGGGATGCAGCTGTTGATGTTCCAGTTTTAAACATTGAAAGCGTTCCGCTTGTTCCAAAAGTTCGCTGCGGTTGCCTGTGGCAATAATTTGTAAGCGCGGAAAAGCTTGATGTAAACGGGTCAGTATTTGTGCGGCCTGTTGTTGATCGAGCTGATGATCAATCTGGTCAATCAACAAAATACCATCTCCCTCGCGACACGGATACAAACTGTTTGGGTTTAGCAAACAGAGGCGACGTACAATATCGCCTACCAGAGCAATCCAGTTGCGCTGACTGTTCGACAATTGCTGATACAGCATATCTTTGCCCTGACAGCGCACCATGAGTTGTAATTTAGGCAGATGTTGTAGATATAGGTCTTCAATTTCAGGCAGCACGATTTGTAAGGCATCTTTCAGTGCTTGTAAACTCGGTGCATGCATTTGGGTATAGGCATGCAATAAGGACTGATTCAGGGTTTGTGCGAGTTCGCTTTGTTGTTGCTGATATAGCTTGTGTAAAAGCTGCGCACTTTGGGCATTTTCAATATCGGAAATTTCCCGCAACCATTCAAAAAAACGAGTAAATGTCGTGAATGGAATCGCAGCAATTTCGTAGGCATGTCCAGGTTGTAAAATCAGCGGATTATTTTTATTGAGTAAATTAACTTCATTCACTAAGCGTTCTGCAGGGTAGTAGGCAATCAGCGGTAGACCTTGCATCGGGTCATGTTTAATGGCGTGTTGATAGAGCTGCACCATTTTTTCAAGCTTGGCGGTTTCTGCTTTGCTTACTCCTACGCCGCTACTATTCAGGGTTTTATATAATTGCCAGTCACAATGTTGGGTGCTTTCAATTTGCGTGTTGCTTGATTCTGCCAAACTGCCTATTTCTGCTGGAATTTCCACACAAACATCAATTTTAGCTTGCAAGCGGTTGAACAAAATATCTTGATCTTGCATCACCAAACCCGCAGTGCGTAAGTCTTTATAGCGAGCGGCAAACCAAGTCAGTGCTTGATAACTAAATCGTAACAGCGAGGTTTTACCCGCGCTTTGGTCTGCCAAAATAAGCGTAATGGGCAGGTCGTGATAATTGAGTTCGAGTTTTAGGTCTGCAAAATGGGTGATGTGTCTGAAATGAACCGATGTAATTTTCATAGCGCACCTGCTGCAATTACCCCACCGCTTTGCGTAACGATGTCGGCATTTTTATTTTCAGTTGTTGTACCAAATCGTAAATATGATGAATATTTAAACTGACTTTAGCACGTGTGCATGCCACGTACAGTAATCTTAATTCTTCATCGCTAATTTTATGCTCTTTGTCGTTCAGTTTAAATTGGTAGTCGTCTTCAATATGTACCCGATTCCATTCTAAACCTTTGGCTTTATGCGCTGTCGAAATAATATAGTCGGCTTGGTCAATTGGGGTGATTTTTGCCAACGCCCGTTTGAGTGGATTAGTACCATGATCATCCACCAGTTTGACCAAAGGTTTAATGTCGCTGCCATCGTTGGTTTCACAATATTCATGTACATCATGCCAAGAGTTAAACCATGCCAGTTCCGGAACGTCGGTCACACGTTTGCCTTGTTTGAGCATCGCGGCAGCATCCACAAAACGGTTTAAGCGCACATGGTCGGCTTGCAGACTGACTTTATCGCCATGCACTAAACCTGCCAGTAGCAGTTCCATGGCACGGGCGTTGGTACGGCATAAAATCGCATCACGCATTTTGGTATGCGGTTTGTTGACCACTTTGGAATGTAATTCTGGATTGCCCAAGAGTGGCACGGTTTCATTCAGCCCACCTAAAATGGCATTGGCGGTCAGGGCAATTTCTTCACCAAAACGGAACGATGTGGTCAGTCGTGATTCAGGCAAAGGTAATTGCTGCATGGCATTGATTGCACCACGCCAAGCATAGATTTGCTGATGCGCATCGCCCACATAAATCACTTGAGTATTACGTTGCTTGAGTAAAATGCCCAGCATGAGCGGGTCGGCATCTTGAGCTTCGTCAAACAGCACATAATCGGCAGGAATGTTGGGTTCAGACAAGGCCCAAAGTTTCAGATAAATATCGTGTCCAATGCCTGCCTGATGATTCGGGTCAATTGACTCCAACCAGCGTCGTTCTACCGCAGGATAAAGATGCTTTTGTAAGGTGTCGATGTCGTCTGGATGCAACCAACTAGGTGCTTGTAAATGTCGTGGGGCAGGGTATTGCGAACTGGTCGAGCAGAAATGACTCACGGCATTGGCCACCAAGCTGGCTAAACGACTTGGCATCAACACATATTTTTCATAGCGTCCGCCCATCATGCGTCTAAGGGTAATCGGTTCTAAACGATACTCTTTGGCAATAAAACTTGGACTTAAACGGGGTAGGCGTAATTTGTCGGTGACTCCACGTGGAACGCTGCGATATGCAAGCGAGTGAAATGTACGACAATCGACCTGACGATGAAATTTACTTTGTGCTTCTGCGGCAATGGCTTTGTTAAATGCCAAGTACATGCCACGCCGTTCTGGCATGGCATCACTGATCATTTGTAAGGTCGTGGTTTTACCTGTACCTGCATAGGCAATCACTTTAAAAGATTTGCCCAGACGTGCATTATCTATAGCAGTGGCTTGCTCATAGGTCGGGCGAGGCTTGGTGATTACAGACACAGATCAGGGTTGGCTTTTCGCGTTAATGGCTACGGTTGGCTTTTTCAACCAAGCCTGATAAACCTTGACGACGAGCCAATTCATTCAGTACCACTTGCGGTTCAATATCGAAATAACCCAACATGACAATGCTGTGGAACCATAAATCGGCCACTTCATAAATCAGGTCATTTTTGTTGTTGGCATTGGCTTCGGTGTTGAAATCTTTGGCGGCAATAATTGCTTCCACGGTTTCTTCACCGACTTTTTCCAAAATTTTATTCAAGCCTTTATGGTATAGCTTGGCTACATAAGATGAGTCAGGATTAGCGGTTTTGCGCTCGCTCATCATTTGCCCTAAATAAGCCAAAACTTCAACCTGTTCAGCTTGTGCCTTTGATTGGCTCATGGCTAAGGTGTGAGCATTGGCGGCTTGTTCACCATAAATTTGATTCGGGTCTTTCAGCTGTGCATCTACAATTTCCCAACCATTGGCGGTGAGTTTGCGATAGAAACAAGATTCACGCCCTGTGTGGCAAGCAATTCCACCATGTTGTTCAATTTGCAGGATAATCACATCGGCATCGCAGTCCAGACGAATCTCGTGCACAGTTTGAAAGTGTCCAGATTCTTCACCCTTGTGCCACAATTTATTGCGTGAACGTGAAAAATACACCGCCTGATTTTTTTCGGCAGTCAGTGCCAAGGCTTCACGGTTCATCCACGCCACCATCAACACACGTCCTGTTTGATGATGCTGTGCAATGGCAGGCACTAATCCTTGTTCGTTAAATTTTACTTCATCGAGCCATTGCAAGTTATTCATGAGTTGTTCACCAAAATTAATTTAAATTGTATGGACGCTATTTTCTGAGCGCACGATTTTGCATCGTCCCTATAGTGTACGTGATTCAAGACAATTTACCTAAATTATCTTGCCAGATTTGTACTGTCAAAGCGTTTGCATAAATTGAGGGAAGTTTTGTTTTTCCACCATTTCCAGAAATTCATCGCCCAAACGCTGACTTTCTGCCACCGATTGTTTCCATAAGCGAATGCGCTGTGCCTGATCTAAACCTTTTAAGGTGAAGTCTTTACGATCGGGCAAACGGCCTAAAGGCAAGCTGCTTAAATATTCTGCCGAAGGTGATAGCAAGAGTGTCCGGGCCTGATTTTCAGGATTGGCTTTACGATGCTTCAACATTTTATCAAACCAGCCAGGGGTAATGCTGTCGGTAAAGTGTGGGTACAGCACAATGCCCTGACTTTGGTAAGGTAAATCTAGATGGTAGTCAATTAAGCCACCATCCCGATAACTGCCCACGGGCGCATCAGGAATGTCACGAATAGCAGACATCACCCCGGGAATAGACGCTGAGGCGAGCAGCCACGGTGCGACATTCTGCTCATTCAGGGCTTGGTAATGGGTGACAAAATCATCCTCTACCATAAACTGCTGACCTTGCGCAGGTTGGCTGATGACGCGTTGCATAAATAAGCGGTTATGTTTGCGCGCAATGGCATTGCTACCAATAATTCCAGCCACAGATGCTAGCAAAGGCAAGGCTTGGTCACTTTGGAAAATATGTTGAGCTTTGACGGAAATGACCGTGAGGTGATAGTCAGGATGCTGAATCAGTTGTTGTTGCTGTCCCTGAATCAGTTCAAACAGCATATTTTGACAAATCTCAGCGACTTCTTGGCGCGACATTTTTTTATGAAAATACAAGTTGGTATATAAATCGGACAGACGCTCAGTGCCTTGTTTTGCGCCCCACGCCAAAATACTGGCAAAGCGCCAACTGCCAATTGAAGAACCGACCACAGTACGACGCTTTGGGGCTTGGGCAAAAAACTCGCCAAAAATAGCTTGGTCTAAGCCTTGAATGCCAATACCTTTGGGGCCGCCTGCTGCACCTGGAATAATATCGACGTGTTGGGCATGTAAGCCTTCTTGTTCAATCAGTTGGCGTGCCAGATGTCCTGCGCGAATATTGAGTGCAGGGGCACGTTTATGCAAAATCTGAGTCATGCTTGATCTATAACGCTACAAATGTGCATTAATTGTAGGTGTGGTGATATTTACAACAATGGCGAGAGGCATCACTTGGTGACTGATGAGTCATGCGGTAGTTTTTAGGATGAGTTAGAGAAAATCAGCGTGATAAAAAAGCCTGCTTTAAAACAGGCTTTCTAATTTTTTTATCGTCTAATCAGTTTGTTATCAAGCAATGTGGCTTTATTTAGCTATACGCCAAATCGCCAAGAAACTTGCCAACGCGATTAAAACAATAGAGACATACCACGGTGCAATAATCGCAATGGAGAGGAAAATGGCCATAATGCTGCCAAAAATCCAGCTGCGTTTTTGCTGATGTTCCATTTGTAGACGCATGCTTTGTAATTCATGCAATTGTTTGGAATGCCAAGCCGATTGGTTTTTTAAACCATTTAAACTGTCAATCATTAAACTTGGTAAGTCTTGCGCACCCAGTAACAGGTCGGGAATTTGCTGCCCAATTTCTTTGATATTTTTGACTGGATTCATATTGGCTTTAATCCAATCCGTTAAAATTGGTTTTGCCAGTTTCCAGATATCCAGTTCTGGATATAAGTCTGTGCCCAAGCCTTCAACATGCACCAATGTTTTCAGGAGTAGCATCAATTGCGGTGGAATTTCCAAATGGAAACGACGTGCAATATCCATGACCTGAATCAGAATGCCTGCAAAGTCCAATTCGTGCATCGGTTTAGACACCATTGGCCCGACAGTACGGCGCATTTCACGGGCGAGAGCATCTTGATCTGTGCCCGGTGGAATCCAGCCAGCTTGGTGTACCACTTGAATCAGCTGCATAAAGTTGCTGTTCATCACCGCCAGCAACATACGTGCTACGGTCATTTGGTCATGCTTGGACAGCTCGCCCATAATCGCACAATCTAGCGCAATAAAACGCGGATTATTCGGATTGATGGTTTCCACAAAGACGTTGCCAGGATGCATATCGGCATGGAAAAAGTTGTCACGGAACACTTGGGTAAAGAAAATCGTGAGGCCTTTTTCTGCCAAATCGGCACGATTCATCCCCAAACGATCAAAGGTTGCCGTGTCGGAAATTGGCACACCTGTAATGCGCTCTGCCACCATCACATCTTTACTGTCCATATAGACTTCAGGCACGTACATCATGCTTGAGCCTGTAAAGTAGTGACGCATGCGGCGGGTGTTATCCGCTTCTAAGGTCAAATCCAGTTCGTTGAGAATAATTTGACGATAGTCCTGAATAATTTCAGATAAATGTAGAGCGCGTGCCGCTTCCAGACGTTTTTCCAGTGCTGCACCGAGCCATTCCAGAATTTCAAAATCTTGTAGAATTTGCTGGCGAATATCGGGACGGGTGACTTTAACGACGACTTCACGACCATCATGCAAGGCAGCGGTATGGACTTGCGCAATGGAGGCTGCTGCTAAAGGTTGCTCATCAAAACGGGCAAACAGGGTGTTGATGTCTGCCTTGAGCGATTGCTGAATTCGCATTTGTGCCACGTCAGAACCGAATGGTTTGACACGGTCTTGTAGCAACACCAATTGCTGTAAAACTTCAGGCGGAATCAGGTCACGACGTGTAGACAGTAATTGCCCAAGTTTAATCGCCAGTGGTCCCATTTCTTCTAAAGCTTCTTTGAGCTTCAGCGGGTTTTTACGCTCTTTACTTGACCAAGCCGCAGGGTGCATGCGAATAAAACTGAGTGCATGACGTGCCTTTTCTGGTAGTTCTTCCGCAGGAAACAACGTGTCGAGTCTATAGTGCGCGGCAATGCGCCAAAGTTCGAGTAAACGTGAAACGTGCGGAATCATAAAGACTTATTCCCTAGGGTTGAGTGGAGTTTAAGGTGTCAGAAGCGGTATCTGGCTGTGCATCAAGCTGCGCTTGTAGCTGTTGAATTTTGGCTTCGGCGCGGTCTAAATTTTGTTGAAAAATGCGCGTGTCTTGTTGTAAGTCATCCATTTGCCAGCGTGGGGCAAATAGACCACTGTCTTCTTTTAGGGCATCTTCAGCAAAGAACAAATGGCTGTGTAGACTGCGTTTTAAATGCTTGGGTGCAAGCTGAATTTTGCCAACTTCATGAGCCAAAGCAGGACCAATCCAAGGGCTTAAATGTGCGGCCAAGTCTAGTTCAGCCTGCTGCATAATGCGCTGAATATCTTGTAAAAGATGATAGTCACCTTGTAGGGGAATATTGCCCACTTCATCGGATAGCAACAGTTTGAGCAATTGCACCACATTTTTAACATGCAAAGTGGTCGTTGCGGGGCTGATATTTTGCGCTTGATCAAACGGGCGTTGCTCAAAAATAGAAGGCTGCTCGCTGTGACCTGTTGCAGTAGGTTCTAAACGAACTTTGTTGTCATCAAAAAAGACATCTACAGAAAGCTGTGGCGAATCGAGCACCACACGCAACATTTTGCCGTGTAGTTGGTTGAGCTGGATGCGAGTAATCGCATCCAAATCAATAACATGATGAATCAGTTTCTCAACTGCACCAAGGGCGAGAATTGACCACATTGCGGTACGCCTTAGAGTTTAAAACCACGGTGAACGGCAACAATACCACCAGTCAGGTTGTGGTAATCACAGTTTTGGAAGCCTGCCTGTTCCATCATGCCTTTTAAAGTGCGTTGATCTGGGTGCATACGAATAGATTCAGCCAAGTATTTGTAGCTTTCTGAGTCGTTTGCGACAATTTTACCCATCAATGGCAATGCTGTGAATGAATATAAATCGTAGAGTTTTGAGAACGGTTCAAATACTGGTTTTGAAAATTCTAAAATCAATAAACGACCACCCGGCTTGAGTACGCGGTACATCGCTGCCAAAGCTGCATCTTTATCGGTCACGTTACGTAAACCAAATGAAATAGTCAGTAAGTCAAAGCTGTTGTCTTCAAATGGTTCTAAAGTTTCGGCATTCGCCAACACGAAATCGACATTGGTACAGCCTGCATCAATTAGACGGTCACGGCCAACATTCAGCATAGATTCGTTAATATCTGACAGTACCACATGACCTGTAGGGCCAACTTCACGGCTAAAGACTTTGGCTAAGTCACCCGTACCGCCTGCAATGTCCAGTACGCGCTGACCACGACGTACACCTGACATATTAATCGCAAAGCGTTTCCATAAGCGGTGAATACCAAATGACATTAAGTCGTTCATAATGTCGTATTTGCTTGCAACCGAGTGGAAGACTTCTGCGACTTTCTGGGCTTTATCTTCACTGCTGACGGTTTGGTAGCCGAAGTGTGTGGTTGCACCGACATTGCCTGTGTTGGCACCGCGCGGCAAATTATATTTTGGCACTGAACCCGTAACAGGTGTATCCGTTAATTTTTGTTCTAAAGATTGTTGCTGACCTTGTGGAGCGCCTTGCGGTAGAGGTTCGGTTAAGAATGGACTCACTTTGTCTGTTGGTTGTGCCGACTCGGGAGTAGCGGTAGGCGTTTGATTTTCATTCGACATTGGAGTCACTCCTCAGGATAAAAAGGCTTAAGGCTGCAGTGTATGCATGATGACAGATTCTAAGCACTTGTACAGTAATCATCATGCAATTGTTATGAATAATATACAGAAAAAACCAAAGATAGCGTAAGTGTGCTGAATAAGTGTTGGTTATTTCACACATTGGGATTATGAAAATGGATGTAAATCACCTGCATGTACTTTGGCAATAATTTCCCGTTCTGTGGTAGTAAATTGCTTCACAAATTTCTCTGCGGACTTTAATGGTTTCATGGCTAAAAAGCCATCTTGCATAAACTCATACATAATTTGAAAACTGTATTTTTGCGCCGCGCCTTTACACATTTTAAAAGCGGTATAGACCACAAAAGAGCGCATATATTTATCTAGGTTTTTACCCAGTTCATCCAACATATTTAATTGTTTTAAGCGTGCTTCGCCCTGATCGAGCTTTAAATAAGTCAGACGCATCATCTCATCATTTAAAGGCATATTTTCAGGATAGTCCTGTAGCAATTGTATCGCGACTTGTTCATCTAACTGCACTGCCAAAATCGCCAGACTTACCCCAGAAGTCCCTGTTTTTATTGCATTTTCAGGGATGATTTTTTCAGCTTTGTGTGCATATTTCAGTAGGCGAGCAATTTGACCTGCCAAAGCGTCAAAATCTGGACCGCCATATAAGCGGTTTAAAAAATATTCAGCCATCAAGACATTGTGCTTTTCGGCAAACTGTGTGGCATGGGTGCGTTGCATACGCTGTTTTTGCCATGCTTGAACATCTTGTAAGCGTTGAAAAAGCATAGGATTTTTATGATATTTAAATTGATAATACAGTTCTAACAGCTCATCTAAAGCAGCAAGTTTAGACATAGGGTGTCTCATTATTGAGTTGAATGGGCAAATCTTAATGTGAGTTTGATCTCGTCGCTATGACAAATTACACAGAATTCCAAACGGCAAAGGTCAGTGTGTGAGATTAATCTACAAAAATAAGCGAAAAGTTGTTAAAAAATGGGTCGATATTCGTATACTGATCCAAGTCTGTCGCTCATTCTAATATCGTAAATATAGATGAATGATCAGCAGAGCTTAAATAACACAACAATAGGGTAGATGATGTCACAAGCACATACTGAATTTAAACTCATGGAAGAAGAACAACTTTCAGTCGAGCTAATTGAAGCCCAATATGCTTTAAAAAACACCAAAGGTGAAAAAAATGCCAAAAGTTTGCTGATTTTAGTGAGCGGCATTGAATTGGCGGGTAAGGGTGAATCGGTTAAACAATTAAGAGAATGGGTCGATCCGCGTTATTTAAGGGTAAAAGCCGATGCGCCGCACCCGTTTAATCCCAAACAGACACTTTGGCAGCCTTATGCACGTTTTATTCCTGCCGAAGGTCAAATTATGGTGATGTTTGGCAATTGGTATAGTGACTTATTAAGCACAGCCATGCATGTGTCTAAACAAATTGATGACACCATGTTTGATAACTATGTCGAAAAAATGCGTGCCTATGAAGAAGACTTAAAAAATAACCATATGGATGTCATTAAAATCTGGTTCGATTTATCGTGGAAATCACTACAAAAACGACTAGATGATATGGAACCGAGCGAAGTGCATTGGCATAAATTGCACGGCTTGGATTGGCGCAATAAAAAGCAATATGACAGCTTGCAAAAGCTGCGCCAACGCTTTACCGATGACTGGATTATGATTGATTGCGAAGATGAAACCATCCGCGATCAACAATTTGCACAGCATATTTTACGTGCTTTAGAGCATTGTCCTGTGCATCCGACCAGTTCGGGCATCACTTGGCAAGCTGCAGAAATTCCAGAAGTTTTGCTTAATCCTGTATCTGAATCGGTCAATGAGGATGACTATAAAGCAGAGTTAAAGAAACTCACGAAAAAAGTGGCAGATGCACTGCGTTTAGATAACCGTAATGTCAGCATTGTTTTTGAAGGAGTGGACGCAGCAGGCAAAGGCGGCGCGATTAAACGGATTGTAAAAAAACTGGATCCGCGTGAATACGAAATTTACACCATTAGTGCACCTGAAGCCTTTGAAATCAGTCGTCCTTATTTGTGGCGTTTTTGGACGAAAATTCTGCCTGAAGAAAAAATCAATATTTTTGACCGTTCTTGGTATGGTCGGGTATTGGTAGAACGTGTAGAAGGTTTGATTAGCCCACTGGAATGGCAGCGTTCTTATGACGAAATCAACCGTTTTGAAAAAGACTTAAATGATCATCAAACTGTCGTCATCAAATTTTGGTTAGCCATTAGTAAAGATGAGCAGGAGCTGCGTTTTAAAGCACGTCAGGAAACCGCACATAAGCGTTTTAAAATTACAGATGAAGACTGGCGCAACCGTAGCCGTTGGGATGATTATTTGGTGGCTGCGGCAGATATGTTGCAACGTACCAGTACCGAATATGCACCGTGGCACATCATTCCGAGTAATGACAAAAATGCAGCACGTTTGGAAATTTTAAGAACTATCTTGAAACAACTCAAGGCAGAATAATCTGCCTTTCAGGGCGAGCATATTTTTTGCTGCTATTGCGTTATGAGTCAGTCATTTAGAATGACTAAACTTCCTGCCTCATGCCTTATATCAGCTAAAAAATCTTGCGAGATATATCTCTCACACCAAAAACATAGGTGAATGATCAACAGACCCTATGCATTTACAACTTTGGCTTGTTTAAGCTGAATGCTTTTTGCTAGTTTATAGCTTTCTTCAACATGTGTTTCGGCAATTTTTTTCATAATAAAATAACCCAAACCTGCTGCCACCATTTGTCCACCCAATGGAATAAACTTGGTCACTTGTTTGGTGATGTACTTGGCTGCGACATTATTCAGGGATTTTTTTACTGCAGTACGCGCCACGACTAAGCCTGAAAACTCCACACCGCGTTTACGCAATTCGCTCCAGTGGACTTTTCGGGTTTCAGGATCGTACACGCTGACTTGTTCAGGAGATAAGCCAAAACGTGCATTAATTTCTGGAATCAGTTGCGACAAGATGCCCACATCAATGACAACGTCTAAGAACGGCACAGGAATGACGGCTGCACCTGCAGAAAAATAGGCACGTTTTTTGACCAGTTCTAGGCATTCTGCACGAATCATTTCCAAGTCTAGGCTTGGATCAATACTGTCTGGAATTGTCTCTCTTTTTATCATAAGTACAACCTTAAAATGGCGGATAATCGTATGCTGTTTGGTAAATTAAACCACTTTATTCAAAGCACTTTTTGAATAAAGTAGGCAATAAAAGTATGCTTGTAAAGTGGCATACACCGTTGTAAGTGTATAGCCAATAATCTTTATTCTTTTGTTGTGCTTGAGGCAAATGATAGATCAACGGCCTTCTAGTACATTTAATACATTCTTATTCAAAATAAATTAAAGGATACCTTATGGCGATTCATGTCATACAAAGCCAACGTATAGAAGTTTTAGTCAATGAAATGCTGAAAACCATACGTCAACCGACATCGAATCCGCTTCAGGTGCTACAAACCCAGCATTTTATTGTGCCTTCAGTGGCAGTAGAAAAGTGGCTGACGGAAAAAATAGCCGAGCAAAAAGGCATTAGTGCCAATACTGAATTTCATCATCGTATTCGTGCCTTTCAATGGGCCGCTTATCAGGCAGTTTTAGACGATAAAGATCGGGTGCGTCAGGCAAATATTCCGCGTATTGTGATGCAATGGCGTGTGTTTTATGACTTACAACCGTGGATACAACACGAACAAAACCCACTTCCTGCCGAGCATGCTTTACATCGTTTGATTCAGCGAATTTATGACAGCGCAGAGCAATTGTCACAGGGTTTAGAAAAGCAGCTCAAAAAGCAAAACATGCTGTATTGGGTGGCAGATAAAGTTTCACGTTTATTTAGCAATTACATGGTTTATCGTGGTTTTTGCCAAAAAGGCTGCGAGGGTGTCTGCCAATGTCAAAGCAATTGGTTAGCGGTTTGGGGACAGCAGAAACGCCTGAACTTAAAGCAGCAAATTTATATCCCTAAAAACTTTGAGAGCGAAGAAGAAAAACAAGCGGCATTGGAAATAGCCGCATTTACTCAAGAGCAAGCCGAAGAATTAGAGCAATGGCAAAGTTGGTTGTGGTTGCATATTTTTCATGCAGATTTTGAAAAAATGCAGGAGATTGACCTGCAGTTTTGGCAAGCCTTGGGCGAGCCTGAAAATCCAAATTCGTGTATTAACAAATTACCCAAACAGTTGGTGATTTTTACCTTATTGGATTTGCCGCCAAGTCAGTTGCTGTTTATCCGCCGTTTGGCGCAGTATATGGATATTTTTATTCTGCATTACAACCCATCGCAAGAATATTGGGCAGACATGGTCGATCCTAAGTGGAAATTAAACATGGATGCGCGAATCAAAAGTCGTTTTATTCGTGAGATGGAAAGTCAAAATAAAACCGTAAGTGATGATGATATTGCTGCATATATCAAAAAATATAATGGCGAATTTAATGCCGATATGCGCGAGTCACATCATCCTTTGCTGACACGCTTTGGTAAACAGGCACGTGATCACTTTTCTTTATTGGCGGCGTTGTCAAGTGGTGATGAAGGCGAGTGGTATGATCTTTTCCCTGAAGAAGAGCCGCAGCATTTACTGGGTAAAATTCAATCGGATGTATTGAATTTGGTTGAGCCAGTCGCGCAGGCGTATGACTTAGATCCTGCCGATGAGTCATTGCAAATTCATGTGTGTCATTCAAGTTTACGTCAGCTTGAGGTACTTAAAGATCGTTTAATTGCATGGCTAGGACAAGATGACAGCCGCCAAGCCAGTGATATTTTGGTGTTGAGTCCGAAACTCAAAGAACAAGAATCTTTAATTCGCAGCGTATTTGCTGCACCGCCAAGTGAACGTGATCTCTATCAGAAAGGACAACAAAAATCACAGCAGAATCAAGCCGCTTTAGGGCATCAACTCAGTCAAGATAGTGTGTATTTGCCTATTCAAATAGCAGGTATCAGCTCTTTAGATATTCACAATGCTTGGCGTGCGGTGGTTGGGCGTATAGCGTTGGTACAAGGACGTTTTAGCTTTGAGGAGTTTGGTGACTGGTTGAGTTTAGCTGCCACACAACAGCGTTATGCCTTGAATTTAAACAATATTGAGCGCATGAATGAGTTGTTGGCCAATGCAGGTTTTAAACGTGGTTTAGATGCCGAGCATTTAAAACGCAGCCTGAGTGCAGATGATCAAGATTATCGGTTCAGCTTAAAGTTTGCTTTAGATCGTTTGGCTTTGGGCGTTGCAGTGCCAGAGCATTGCGTGGTTCAGCACACTTTAAGTTATGCCGATGTGCAAAGTAGCGATTTTGAATTGATTTTTAAACTGGTTCAAATTTATCAGGATTTTGCACAGCGCCGTGATTGGCTAATTCAGCATGAATTGGGGCAAGCCAAAACGGTGGAATATTGGCTTAAACAACTGATGCAAGACCTGAGTGAGTTTCAGGATGCAGGGGTAGATGTGTTGGCATCGGTGTTTAGTTTGGTGCAAAAACATGACCGTATGCTGACCTTAGCCAGTTATTTTGATGTGCAGTCGGGTCAAGATTTGCGTCATTTAAGCTTACCGCTGGATTATATTCTGCAAGAAATTTCAGCCCAGCTCGAAACCCAACTCGAACAAGCCAGTCCATCGGGCGCCATTACCTTTAGCCAAATTGGTGCAATTCGTCCACTGCCGTATAAGCTGATTGTGATGCTGAATTTGGACAATGGCGTGTTCCCAAGTCGTGACCAGCAATTGGCTTTTGATTTGATGCAATTATTAAAACCACAACTGGGAGATCGTTCACGCATTGAGGATGATCAAGGGGCATTTTTAGATAGTTTATTGTTGGCGCAAGACAGTGTTTGGTTATTTTATAACGGTTTTGATGTCAGTGATGGCGAGGTGCGCGATCCATCCGTGCTGGTGCAGGAATTTGTGCAGCATTTGGAGTTGATTGTGAAACATCCCGATGAAGCTAGCGATTCACGCTTAAATTTGAATGGTGTCGAGATTCCCGCACAATTGAAATCTCTTTATCACTTACATAGTTTGCAACCTTTTGATCAACTGCGTTTTGCCGAAAGCCGTGAAGTTCGCTTTAAAGATCAATGGTATCGGGTTGCCAAACAAATGCAGCAAGAAACCACACCACGCGAAGCATGGTTTGGTGAATATCCATTATTGCCACAAGACGTGGTGGTACTCGACAGTATGCAATGGATTCGAGATGTGTGTTTCCCTGCGCGTGCCTATTTAAAAGCGATTGGGGTCGAAAATTTACAATCCGACACTGCTGCAATGAACCACGAGCCACTGATTTTAAATGGCTTGGAAAAATATAGTGTGCGTGATTTTTTACTCCAACATGGCACGCAAGATGCAGAAAGCTTGTTGCAAGATACCTTGCCTGTGGGTAAAACCTTAAATGCCACGTTTCAAACGGGACTGCAAGAACAGCAATATTTACGTGACACACTCCAGCAATTTGCAGATGAGGCAACCGCAACAACGCAACAGCTTTGGAAAATGAATCCGCATCTGCATATCCGTATTCAAGTGCCTGAACAGCCGACAAAGCTTTGGTGTAGCGTGGTGGCAGCGAGTGCCAGACCAAGAAAATATGCCGAAGTGTGGTTGGAATATTTGTTTTGGGTGGCCTATCAGAACACAGAACATCAAGATTTAGAGCGGATTGTGGTGTGTAAAGATGCGGTGATTCATTTTGCCAATATCAATGCACAGCAAGCACACGAGTATTTAGCCCAGTGGTTTGAGTTCTGGAAACACGCACAGCAATATCCTGTGTTATTGCCTGCGGCTTTAGTTTTAAAAATGAAAGATAAAAAAGAATTTGAAATCCAATGGGATGAAGCTCAGTCCGATCAGGTTTTGAACATGGAAAGCTTCGTAAAACATTGGCATGACGGTGCTAGGAGGAGCTTTATTGATGAAAGTGAGAAAAATCACCCAGACTGGTCATTTATTTTTCAAGACAGTGAAACTGAACCGTTGTTGATTGAGGCATTTCAGCAATATAGCCATCGACTGTATCAGCCCATCATTGAAAATTATGAATCTGCGAAAAATCTTCAAAAACAAGGGGAATCTGCGTGAACTCATCTAGCCCATTCCCAATTTGTTATGACCCAATTCAAGAGATGCAATTTAAAGGCTTGCATTGGATTGAAGCATCGGCAGGTACAGGAAAAACCTATACTTTATCTAGTTTGATGGTGCGGATTTTCCTGAAAGATTATTTGCCTAATCAGGTGATTGCGACCACATTTACCCGTGCCGCAGCAGCCGAGCTAAAAAGTCGTATTCGTGCACGTTTGCTTGAAACCCAACAATATATCGATCAGTGTTTAAACCAGTCTTTAGATCAGCGTGCCCTTGCAGAGAAAATTACACAACTACAAGACCCTTTACTCAAACATATTTTGCAGAAATATCGTTTAAAACTGGACTATGCCAGTTCACGTTTGAAGTTGGTGATTGCACAACTCGATGAATTATTTGTCGGAACGCTGGATAGCTTTAGCCAAAAATTATTGCGTGAATTTTCCTTTGAAAGTGGCAAAATTGAGCGCGCCAATATTACTGACCAAGCATCGGTCTATACCGAACAATTGGTGCATGATGTGCTGCGTGAATGGATTCAGGCACAGCCTCAGCATGTTGTGGACTATATGCTGTTATGTGGGCGGTTGAAATCTGCAGCCGATTATGAGGGGTTGGTCAATACCAGTTTGAATTTTGCATCGGCAGAGATTCAGGGCATAGATCAGGCACAGTTGGAGGTTCAGGATTTAGCAGAGGCGTTGCAGAATTTAGCCAGTATCAACATCACGCAAATTGAAGAATTAAAAGAATATTATGATGGTGAATATAGTTTTAATTTTTCCCATTATGTCGCGGGGAGTGACAAGAAGGGGTTGCAGCCACTATTTACAGAAGCTTTGCCAAAACTGATTGAAAAAATTAAGCATAATCCTTTAGAACATTATTTTAATTCACACCTTGCTGAATTGTTTAATGCGGTCTTTGCACTATATTTGAATCAAGACGGTAAGCTCAGAAAATCTATTTTTAACAAAGCGAAAGCGCCATGTACGCAAGAGGTGCAAGATGCTTTTTTTGATCATCCTGTAATCCGAAAAATTAAAGCAGTTGTGGATGCCAAACTTAATTTTGAGCGTCAAATTGAATTGGTGGATACCAATTTAAAATTCTATTTGGTACAACACGTCAAGCAGCGTTTACCGCAACTTTTACAGCAAAAAGGGGAAACCACTTTTGCCCAACAAATTCGCAGCTTAGCCGAAGCGTTGCAGGGCGAACGTGGGCAGCGTTTTGCGCAGTTTGTGCATACCCGTTATCCACTGATTTTGGTGGATGAGTTTCAGGATACTAACCAAGATCAAGACGACATGCTGGCGCAAATTTGGCGTAATCCGAAGTGGTATGCGCGCGGTTGCATGATTATGGTGGGCGATCCTAAGCAGGCGATTTATGGTTTTCGCGGTGGCGATATGCTGACCTATAACAATGCCCGTGATGACGTGCTGAAAAAGCAAGGTCGCATTTATTCACTCAGACAAAATCATCGTTCAGTGAAAGAGTTGGTCTGTGTGGTGGATGAGTTATTTCAACGCCAACCCGCTTTTGGTGAGAAAGTGATTTATGAACCTGTCATTGCAGGTTCACGTCCTCATCCTGCTTTAATGGATCGGCAACAGGCCAATCCCGCACCGCTGCGTTGGGTAACGGTGGAACATGATCAGGATGAGTCCATTCAAATTGCACGAAAAATTCGCGAGTTATTAAATCAAGGCATTGCAGGCGATTTATATTTTGATCACTCTTCAGGCAAAGTCGCTTTACAAGCCGATGATATTGCCATTTTATCGACCAGTCATCAAAAGCTTGATCAAGCCCAATACGAGCTTGAACGGATTGGAATTCAGGTCAATAGAAGTAGTCAGCGCAGTGTTTTTACAGGCTTTTTAGCCAAAGATGTGGCGGCAATTTTAACTGCAATTTTACATCCTTATGATGAAGCCAAGGTCAAGCGTGCCTTACTGACACGTTTATTGGGTTATAACCTGCAACAGTTGATTGAACTTGAGCAACAGGGGTTAGGTCAGTTTATTTATGACTTCGACTGCATTCGGGAAATGTGGGTCAATAAAGGCTTTTTAACCGCATGGAATTACTGCCTGAACTTATTTAAAATTTGGGAAAATTTGGTGGCAAAACGCAGTTTTGACAATGAACGGCATGTGGTGAATTTACGCCATTTAACCGAATTGCTAAGTCGTCAAAGTGAACGCCATCAAGGGGCTTACATGCTGTATTACTGGTATTTACAGCAAGTTGAATCACCTGCCAAACGCGATTGGGAAATTGAACGAAAACTTTCTAATGCGGCAGGCGTGAAATTGATGACCATTCACCAGTCCAAAGGCTTGGAGTTTAAAGTCGTATTTTTGATGTCGGCAGATCAGCCACCTATATCTGACAAGTCTGCTTTGGTGTTTGCAACGCAGGAAGAGCAAGGCATTGAGCAACGTATCATTGCCATTAAACATAAAGACATAGATGCCACAACAACGAAGCAACACAGTGAGCGCCGTTTGGCAGAGTTGAATCGCCTTTGGTATGTGGCACTCACCCGTGCCAGTTATCGGGTCTATGCGATGCTAAAACAGCCTACGCCTGCAAAAGAAGGTAAAAAAGAGGCTGCACCAAAATCTGCTGGTTTAAATGTCTGGCGTTTACAAGCGCCAAGTTCAGCAGAAATTGCAGCAGCATGGAGCTGTGATGAAGCACCTCTGACACAATTGGCGGCAGCATTACAACTCGAACAAGTGCAAGAAATTAAGATTGAAGCTGCAGATTTTCCGCAGCGTCGCTTTTATCCACGAACCAAAACCAGTTTTAGTGGCTTGGCACAACATTTACCTGCCGCCATGCGTAGCGATACTTTGGCATTGGCAAGCGAGGAGCAGGCTGCTGCTGCCGACGAAATCAATCAGGAACCTGTCGAAACGGAACAGGAAATCGTACAGGTGGCTCAACCGATTGCATGGATCAAAGCTAATTTTCAGCGTGGTACTCAAGCGGGGAGTTTTTTACATAAACTCTTTGAATATATCGACTTTCAAGCCAGTCATGATGACATTTTTGAAGAAGTCAAACGCCGTTTTCATAACGACAAAGAGTTTAATTCAGATGTGTTATTGGTAGATTTGATTGCAAAACTCGACACTGCCAAAGGCAGCGCGACTGTGCAGGAAGCAGATATTTTTGCGCACATGACCGAGTGGCTGAAGGATGTGTTGAATACTCCTTTACACGATACTTTCCAGCTTTCCGCCTTATCTACTGCACATTATTTATCAGAGTTTCCATTCTATTTGGCGTTGGCAGATCAGCGCTTATTTACTCAAGCAATTCAGCAATTGTTTGAAGATGCGGGACATCCTATTCAAGATTTAAATGAAGCCGCTACTGCGCGTTATCTGACAGGCTCAATTGACTTGGTTTATTTTGATGGGCAGTGTTATCACATTGCCGACTATAAGAGTAATTATTTGGGTGCCGATCAGCGCGATTATGAAAAAACCAACCTTGAACACAACATGACCCAATCGAGTTATTGGTTACAAGCGGCCTTGTATTTGGTGGCGTTGCACCGTTATTTGGGCAGTCGTTTGCAAGATTATGATATTCGGCAACATTTGGGTGGAGCCAGTTATTTGTATTTGCGTGGTATGCAGGGGCAAGCAGGGCAAGGGGTTTGTCATTGGCGGCCAGATGCGGAATTTATTCTGCAACTAGATCAAATATTGGGTTACTTTGAACTTAAAAAATAACGCTAAGTCAGCTTATCGACTTAATAAAACAATTGCTTATCCTGTGGATAACTTTGAGGATAACTGTGTGGAAAACAAGCATATTCACTTAAATTCAGCTCAAACGCCAATGCAGGCGTGGATGGATTACCTATGTCAGCCGCCATTTAGCAATGTCACTTTTGATGCTTCAGCGCAAATTTTGATGCAACAGGTACTCGATGCTATTCAGCAAGGGGATAGCTGTATTCCTGCAACCGCAGAACAAGTGGCGGCATTGCAACATTTGCACATGAACTTGCAGCGTAGCGCTTTAAATCCTGATCCACAAATTGCACCGTTTGTATTTGATGGGCAGCGTTTGTATTTGTATCGCTACTGGAAACTGGAACATCAGGTTGCTAGCGATATTTTACGGATTCAGGCGCAGCCGCCTTTGTCCTTTGAATTACAAGCCGAACAGCTTAATTTATTGCAAGATCCACAGCAGCAAAAAGCGTTACAGACTGCGGCAACTCAAAGTTTAAGTATTATCACTGGTGGGCCAGGTACAGGAAAAACCTATACTTTGGCGCATATTGTTGCGGTGCTTAATCAAGCTTTACCCAATATTCGGATTGCGATGGCTGCACCAACAGGCAAGGCAGCACAGCGGATGCAGGAAGCCTTGCAAAATGCTTTGAATAGTCAAGCTTTACAAGCGTTTAATGTCGATGCCTTGCGTCAATTACAACCTGTGACGTTGCATCGTTTATTGGGTCTGGGCAATACAGGCAAGCCACGTTTTCACGCCAAACAACCTTTACCTTATGACGTGATTGTGGTCGATGAAGCGTCGATGCTGGATTTAAGCCTGTCACAGATGTTATTGGCTGCCATTCCTGCGCAGGCACGTTTAATTCTGTTGGGCGATGCCAATCAATTGGCTTCAGTCGATGTCGGTACAGTATTGGCCGATTTACAGCAAGTGCCTGAACTCGCAAATAACCGTGTCAATTTAGTGACCACACGTCGTTTTGCTGAAGGTGCAAAAATTGGTGCAATAGCGAAGTTTATTCAGCAAGAACATTCTCCTGCAGAGGTTTTGGCTGATTTTGAACAGCAAGTCGTAGCAGCAGGTGAATTAAAGCCAATTCAATTTAAGCAAGTTGAAATAGATGCCTTACAACTGCAATATCTGCCTCAGCAAAATGGGCAAATTTCAGTGGAAGATTTAGCACATTATTATGATCAGCTGATGTATGGTTATCAGGCTTATGTAGCGGTATTAAAAGCACATACTTTGGGCTTGGAACAATCAAGTACAGCATTTCAAGCGCATGTTGAGAATGTGGTGAATGTATTTGATGATTACCGTATTTTAACCGCAATTCGTCATGGTCATTTGGGTTTACAACAACTGAATTTGCAGATTGAAAAACGCTTGTTGCAACAGTTAAAACAAACCAAACATGGCGATTGGTATGCAGGACGCCCCGTCATGATGACCTATAACGATTATCAACTGGGGTTGTCGAATGGTGATATTGGCATCTGTTTTATGCGAGAGCAGAATGATCAGCGCCAGTTTGAAGTATATTTTCCAAGTTTAAATAAGTGGGTGCCTGCAACACGCTTACCTAAAAATATTGAAACCGCATTTGTACTTACTATTCATAAATCGCAAGGTTCTGAATTTACTCATACAGCTGTGGTGTTGGATGCTGCGGCAAAAAACTTGCTGAGTAAGGAGCTGATCTACACTGCCATTACCCGTGCTAAAAAAGTCGTAAGTTTGTTGGTTGATGCGCAAGCTTTGCAGCAAGCTTTGATGATTCGTACCCGTCGCAGCAGTGGTTTATTAGCCAGAATTAATGACGCTTTGGATTGTTAAGTAAAACTGAATAAGAGATGGTTTTGTACGAAATGGCTTACATTGATTCGAGAAATTTGCGCATAGAGATTTCAAGATCTTTTTGAGAAGATGACTTCACATAAAAAGCTCAATAGGGATAGTTGAGCATAATCGCAGAATAATAACGATAAATGTCGAAAGACAGCGAACTGACAGGACGTGAGTGAGAAGAGGAAACTTACAGCCGCTAAGCCTTGTAGTTTTGGGAGAGACTACAGGGCTTTTTTATGCCTGTAAGTTTGGGTGATTTGCAAAATGCTGACAATGCTTACCTGTTGTAAGAAAAAGCTTACAAACAGATACGAGAAATACGACTTCTTTCACTTTAGTATTGTGGCAAAATCTACCACACAAGGACGTGAAAGCAAGAACAGGAATGTTCAGAGAATAAGACGCGAAAACGCGCAAATAACCACAATAAACAAGACAATAAGAATAATAAGACAAGAAACTACAGCGCAAAAAACAGCCCGAGCTATGCTCGGGCTGTTTTATTTTAACGGCAAAATATTCCAGTGGATGAAAAGCAGTTGGCAAAATATTACATATTATCAATCATATACAATTGTATATTTATTTTCCTTAGACACTTTATACCTAACATGATGTGTATACCCTTAGCATAAATCATACTTTTATTGGTACATCTCAAAATTAAAAGTGCTTGTTTGTCGTTCTGTTTTGCAATCGGCACGTTTTTGCCTTAAAATAATGCCCTTGCTGTAGTGATGCACGGCAGTCAATTGAGCAATCAATTGATCGGTATCAAATCTTTTTATTAAGCATCTCGGAGAAATCGAATGGCTTTAACAAACGCAGATCGCGCAGAGATCATCGCTAAATTTGCTCGTGCTGAAAACGACACTGGTTCACCAGAAGTTCAAGTAGCGCTTTTAACTGCTCAAATCAATGACTTACAAGGTCACTTCAAAGAGCACAAACACGACCACCATAGCCGTCGCGGTCTAATCCGTATGGTTAACCAACGTCGTAAGTTACTTGACTACCTTAAAGGCAAAGATGTGACTCGTTACAGCGCATTGATTGCTGCTTTAGGTTTACGTCGTTAATTCGATTTAAGCTTTTATTTTCGGACTATTGCATGTTGAATGCTGTATTACTGAAAACTAAAGTATATCTAGCCTTGGCTAGATCAGTGGAAGGGGCGAATGATTCGCTCCTTCTTTGTGTTTAAAAATCGTGTTTCATTCGAGTGAGGTCGGCTTCTAAGCTTTGTCATTTACCTAAACAATTGTATTGTGAATGCCAAACCTTAGGGGTCTCCACGAGAATAATTGTTCACAAGAACTAGGAAAAAATAAAACATGTCGATGTTTAATATTATTCGTAAAGAATTCCAATTTGGTCAGCACCAAGTTGTACTTGAAACTGGTCGTGTAGCGCGTCAAGCCAACACGGTAATGATTACTATGGGTGGCGTGACTGTATTGGTTGCAGTGGTTGCTCAACCAACAGCAAAAGCGGGTCAAGATTTCTTCCCACTGACTGTTAACTATCAAGAAAAACAATATGCTGCAGGTCGTATCCCAGGTGGTTATGGTAAGCGTGAAGGCCGTGCTTCTGAAGCAGAAACTTTAATTTCACGTTTAATTGACCGTCCAATTCGTCCGTTGTTCCCAGAAGGTTACTACAACGAAATTCAAGTTACTGCGACTGTTGTATCTTCTGACAAAACCATGGAAGCTGACATTGCTGCAATGTTAGGTACGTCTGCTGCACTTGCAATTGCAGGTACACCGTTCCGTGGCCCAATTGGTGCGGCGCGTGTGGGTTTAATCAACGGCGAATACGTGCTTAACCCGAACTTTGAACAAATGGCGCAATCTGACCTTGACCTTGTGGTTGCAGGTACAGAATCTGCTGTATTGATGGTTGAATCTGAAGCAAAAGAACTTTCAGAAGACCAAATGTTAGGCGCAGTGCTTTACGGTCATGACGAAATGCAAATCGCGATTCAAGCGATCAAAGAATTTGCTGCGGCTGCAGGTGCAACTGAGTCAACTTGGACTGCTCCAGAGAAAAACGAAGACCTTCGTGCAAAACTAAAAGAAGCGTTTGAAGCAAAAATTTCTGAAGCGTACACCATTGCGATCAAACAAGACCGTTATGCTGCATTAGATGCACTTCAAGCAGAAGCAGTTGCGCAATTCGTTCCTGAAAATGACGAAACTGGCATTGCAGATGACTTGATCGAACTCTTTGAAGATCTTAAATACCGTACCGTACGTGACAACATCTTGTCTGGTAAACCACGTATTGATGGTCGTGACACCAAAACCGTTCGTGCGCTTGACGTACAGGTTGGCGTTCTAGACCGTGCGCACGGTTCTGCATTGTTTACCCGTGGTGAAACTCAGGCTTTGGTTACCACCACTTTAGGTAATACACGTGATGCCTTAATGGTTGATACCTTATCGGGTACTAAAACTGACAACTTCATGTTGCACTACAACTTCCCTGCATATTCAGTAGGTGAAACAGGTCGTGAATCTGGCCCTAAACGTCGTGAAATTGGTCATGGTCGTTTGGCACGTCGTGGTGTGCAAGCAGTTCTTCCTGCAGCAGATCGCTTCCCGTATGTGATTCGTATCGTATCGGACATCACTGAATCAAACGGTTCATCTTCTATGGCGTCTGTTTGTGGTGCATCGTTATCACTTATGGATGCAGGTGTTCCATTGAAAGCACCAGTTGCGGGTATCGCAATGGGCTTAGTGAAAGAAGGCGAGCGTTTCGCTGTACTTTCTGACATTTTGGGTGATGAAGACCACCTTGGCGACATGGACTTTAAAGTTGCGGGTTCTGCCAACGGTATTACTGCATTGCAAATGGACATCAAGATTGAAGGCATCACTGAAGAAATCATGGAAGTTGCATTAAACCAAGCTTATGCAGGTCGTATGCATATCTTAAATGCAATGAACCAAGTGATTTCACGTGCGCGTCCAGAAATTTCAATGCATGCACCAACTTTCCAAGTGATTAACATCAACCCAGACAAGATTCGTGACGTGATTGGTAAAGGTGGTGCTACCATCCGCCAAATTACTGAAGAAACTAAAGCGGCAATTGATATTGAAGACAACGGTACAGTGCGCGTATTTGGTGAAACCAAAGCTGCTGCACAAGCTGCTGTTGCAAAAATTCAGGCTTTAACTGCTGAAATCGAGCCGGGTACAATTTACACAGGTAAAGTAATCCGTATTGTTGAATTCGGTGCGTTCGTAAATATCCTTCCGGGTACTGACGGTTTACTTCACATTTCTCAAATTTCAAATGAGCGTATTGCCAACGTTGCAGACGTGTTGAAAGAAGGTCAGGAAGTGAAAGTACAGGTTGCTGATGTAGACAACCGTGGTCGTATCAAATTAACTATGAAAGATATCGAACAAGCGTAATGCTGTGTTGATGATCTGAAATGGTCAAAAAACCCGTATTCAATCTGAATGCGGGTTTTTTTATGCTAAAAATTTTGTTGCATCGTACAAACCATCTTTGTTGTATGAAAAGCGGCATAAATTACAGCATGTATTTGAAAAGAAGCCTGATCCATGCTTAAACTGAGTACATCTTAAAATCTCAAAAAACCGTACAAGAAAACTGAAATAGAGTGCCCGTTCTATGCAAAGTTATTATTTTTATCTGCATACCAATCATAAAACCAATATTTATGTGCAAAAACAGCCAATTGAAGGGCTTGAGCCTGAATTTATCTGGATTGATTGCACCCGTGATGATGTGCTTAACCGTGCAGAACAGTGGCAACAAGAGATTTTTCAGTACAGTCAATTATCGCTCAATGAATATCATGTGCGCGATATTTTAAATATAGAGCATCCATGTGCGTTTGATACTTTAGATGATTATGACTTATTGATTTTCCGTAAACTGATCACACCCGAAGACCGTATTGCAACAGGGCAACAAGTCGGGGAGAAACATGAACGGATTTTTGGACTGGCCACTACGCCGATGAGCTTTATTATGACACCGCAGATTTTGATTAGTGTGCGGGAACAGGGCAATAAAGTCATGGAAAGCTATTTGTCACGTGTGGAAGCAGCGGTACAACGCCCGATTGAAGAACAGAATAAAGCACGCAAACTGGCAGCAACACCATTAGATTTAACGTTGCGTTTACTGAATTTGGTAGCGGATGATTACTTGGATATTCGCATGCCGCTAACCCGCCGTGTGGAATATTGGCAACAAGAGTTGTTGCAGGGACATCGTCGTTTTACCCGTTGGCATCAATTGCTGCAAGAAAATATGGCGTTTCAGCAAGTTGAAAATTTATGTGAAGAGCAAATAGAAGCCTTGCAGGAATTGCGTGATGAAATTGTCGATAACTACCCACATTTACGTGGCAAAAAACGTAGTGAACGGCAGGATATTATTTTGGTACGTTTGGATGATTTGACCAGTCACATTGAACGAATTCAAAAGCATACCATTCGCTTACGCTCTGCAGTGCAAACCGCAATTGATCTGCATTTTTCTGCTATTGCCAACCAGACCAATGAAAACATGCGGATTTTAGCCATCATTACCGCAGTTTTTGCACCTTTGACTTTATTTACAGGGGTGTATGGTATGAACTTTGAGTTTATGCCGGGGCTGAAACACGCACAGGCCTTTTGGATCATGCTTGGGGTAATGGTGATGACTACTTTGTTGTTGCTGTATTATTTTTATCGTAGGCACCTTGTCGGTCTGGGTGAAAAAAGTGTGATTGATATGTTGGCACAGCAACATAATGACCAACCCATGAATTTATTTTGGTTTTTAGACTATGAACCCATTAAGCAAACCGTGAAAGGCACCATTAAAGAAGTCGAAAAACTGACTAAAATTAAATAATCCAGAACATAGACTTGCAGATGTGGTGATAAATTGAGTTCCACATCCAATATATGTCACAAGATAATTCGTTGATAAAAGTTGTCCACAGACCTCAAAAGTTATCCATAGGACTGATAAGCTTATCCATAGATTGAACCAGATAGGCAGACACTTAGCTCAAGATGGCAGTTTTTTGAATGCTGTTTTCAGACTTGAATACGCCATCTTGTTTTGCTTTTTGTCTTTTCTTGCTGTGTCCTGCATTTGATCGTATGAGGATTTGCAGTTCAGACTTGTATGTATTTTTAAGCCAATTGATCATTTTGTGCATTACGCAGCAAGTGATACATTTCATCTTTTAGTCTTAATTTTTTGCGTTTCAGCGCTTCAATGTCATCATTAATTTGATGCACAGGATCAAGCTCTAACTGGCTGATTTCACGGTCTAGCTGTTCGTGATCTTCAAAAATTTTTGAAAAATGTGGATTGCTGTCGCGTAATCCCTGAATTAAATCACGAAACTCAGGAAACATATTTTTAATCTTCTTGTTGCAGTCTTTAGTTTTCATTGTGTAGATCATTCTCATCAAAAAAATTTACGGGCATAGAAAGAAAAACGCTCTAGCAAGGTGATGAATCACACAGCTAGAGCGTGAGGATTAACTATGTTGAAAATTCAGATGTTTAACTTCTTTACGTAATTTTTGTACTTCATCAATCAGGTCAAGCATCATGGCGACAGCTGAAAAACTGGCATCAAAATCACGTTGCAGCCGATAGGCTTGGCGTGCACGGCTGACATCTTCACCAAAAAATTGGTGGATACGTTCGGCAGGGCGGGAAGGCAGGATGTCATATTCTAAAAGTTGTAAGACCCATTCAGGGCTTTGCCCACACGCTTCGGCAAATTTTTTTAAATCTAACTGGGTAAATTCTTCAATAATTTCTGTGTGCTGTCCGTCTGAAGTGATTTCACGATATAAAATAGTGGTCATGGCATACTCCTTCTGATCGAATTCAAACGAGTTGGCTCGCCTGAAATGAGGGATTGCTTTACATCAATAATTGGTGGATATCCAATAAGTGATTCTCTTTAATTTAGCCTGTGTACGCTGTAATAGAATCTTTTATTTGTATTCCTTTGGTGAAATTCAGCCAACCCTTTGCTGTGCTCACGCCTGTTATATTGATGTGTCAATTTGGCTTGTGCGTATAGATGTCTTATAGATATTAGTCTATTTTTTATTCAATGCCATCCTTTATTTCAATATTTTGGATTGAACGGTCGTACGGTGTTTAAAAGGATTGTTTCAAAATTTGGTAATAAAAAGGGCTCTTTAAAAAGAACCCTGTAAATCAATATCTTAGTTTTTGGAATTAGTATTTTACCCAAGTCACGCTGCGACCAATCACTGAAACACCTACATAGCCACGTAAGGTGAGGCGCTTACCGTTAGCGCTTAAACGAGCTTTGCCTTTATAAACTTTACCGCCAATTGGGTCTAAAACATGACCTTGGTTAAATTCACGTGGGTTTTTAGCATCTTGTTTAAAGCCCCAAATAAATGGCAAGCCAATAAAAGGCTTGTTCTTTAAGTTACCTGGACAATTGCTACAAATCACCATTTTTTCTGCACCCGGAATATTACGGGTTTCCACGATAATGCCTTCATAAGTGCCATCTGGCTTTTTGCGAATTTCGACATCGGCACGTGAATAACCTGTGCGATCATCAATGGTTTTCCATTTACCGACCAGTAGATCGCTTTCTGCAAAGCCAACACTTGAGAGGGTTGTTAAAACGAAACCCGCAAAAATCCCTCTGAAATTTATTTTCATGAACAGCATCCCCAAAATTGTTATTTTAAAAAATAGAGTAAAAATTCTATTTCGGGTTTTATAGCAAGAATGTAATAAACAAGCAAATTGAGCAGTGTGAGATGTCAGGCAGGAAAAGATATAAGTGTTATGGAGTTGGTAATTTAAATCTAATCATTCCGATAAAAGTGTGCAGAACACAGCTTTTATCGCATTGGTGAGGAATAAAATCAGTATTTCACCCACGTCATTTTGCGGCTGGCATTGGTGGCAAGGTCTACATTATAAAGGGTTAAATGTTTGCCATTGCTGCTTAAACGTGCACGAGTTTTATATTGTTTACCTGTGCGCGGGTCTAAATAGTCACCTTCATAAAATTCAATTTGATTGCTTGGCGTAGCTTTTAAGTGACTTAATGGCACAAAACCTAACAGTGGCTTATCTTTATTTTTACCCGTACAGAGTGTGCAATTTTCCAAACGCGGTGCGCCAGGAACCGCACGTAGTTCTATAATCGTAGCGGCATACGCACCTTGTTTATCTTTACTCATGACTACGTCAGACAATGAAAAACCTGTGCGGTAGTCTAATGTTTTCCATTTGCCCAAAAGTGGGTCTGCATTGGCTGCATAAGCTAAACTTGAACAGCAAATCGCGCTGATGAATGCTAAACGAGAAAAGAACAGGGTGTTCATAAAATCAATATCCCAGAGAAGAAGCAGCCTAAAATATATAAAGGCATAAAAAAAATATGGGATTATTTATACCCAATTTACGCGGTATTTTCTAGTAATTGCATGAAAGTTTTGTGAAATTAATCACATGAAAAGTAATAAAATAATAGGTTTTGACGATGGTCATCACGTAAATAAAAAATGAGCAGAATGTACTGCTCATTTTTGATGAATTTTCAGCATTGCATCACATATTAATCATGGTATTCACCATGCCATTTAACTGAGATGTTCTCCAAATAAACCTAAGGCTTCTTCGGCACTAAAGCTATATTGTGTGCTGCAGAATTGACAATCCATAGTAATAGGGTTCTGATGTTCCAAAGTTTCACGTACCGCAGCAACACCAATTTGCATTAAGGCATTGGCACAGCGCTCTTTGGAGCAAGTGCAACCAAAACGTAAGGCTTCCACTTCAGGCAAACGCACTTGTTCTTCATTGTATAAACGGTACAAAATTTCATTGACGTCTAAATCAGTCAATTCTTCCGCTTTTAAGGTTTCAGTCAGCATGGTCACACGCGGCCATAAATCTTCATCGACCCGTTGTTGTTCTTCTTCACTGTTACGCGGCAACAATTGAATCAGCAAACCGCCCGCACGTTCGGCATTGCTTGCCAACACAATACGAGTTGGAATTTGTGCCGATAAGTCGTAATACTGCATTAAACATTCAGCTAAATTGGCTTTGTCCAAAGGCACAATACCTTGATAACGCTCACCAAATTCAGGCTCGATATTAATAAACAGTACAGGACTGACCAAACTTTTCAGGACGGTACTGCTGTCTTCAGCGCTTAAAAAGCGCGGGTCTTGTTCGTAGTCTGCCAACGCACGCACTTCACCCAAGTGGTTACATTCCGCCATGGCCCATTTAAATGTGCCAGATGCCTGAATTTGTAAGCTAATACGCCCTTTAATTTTTAGGGTACTGGCCAGTAGGGCAGTGGCGCAAAGCATTTCTCCCAACAACACTTGTACCGCAGGCACATAATCACGTTGTTTCAAAATGGTTTGCAAAGCTTCTTCGAGATGAACTACTTCACCACGAACAGGGCTATCTTCAATAAAAAAGCGTTGGCGTAAATCAGACATAAAATTCTCCATAACCCTGTTTTAATGGTGGCAATATTGTAAAACACAAGTCAGTTTGCTGCATCACGTGTTACATCAATATGACTGCTATGCAAGCCGCGTTTTAAATCGACACCCAAGGGCATTTCACGGTTTTGTGCATCACTTTCAAACAGGTGTTCCAGTTCTGCCAAAGCGTTACGATGGGTTTCATATACTTTTTGTTCATCGGTATAAATGTGCTGCTGTTGTGCCAAGAGTTGTTCATCATAATCACGGAACAACTCAATGCTTTTATAGGCATCTTTTTCATTAATGCCCAAATCGCGCAAAGCCTGATAGGCCATGCCTAAAGAGGATAAATACGTTTCACGCCAAATATAGGTAACGCCTAAATCGCGCAATAAGTGCACATGATGACGATCACGAGCGCGTACCAGTAATTTTAGCGCTGGATAATTCAGGCGAATATGCCGTGCCACGTTCATTGAGTCTTCAATATCATCAATGGCTAGAATAAAGATTTTGGCATGCTCGATGCCTGCGGCACGTAAAATTTCAGGTTGAGTGGCATCGCCATAATAGACTTTACCGCCGTAATTCCGCACAAAATCAATTTTATCCATATTGCTGTCGATGGCAGTAAAGTGCAGATGCTGCAAGTACGCCACACGGGCAATAATTTGTCCAAAACGACCAAAACCCGCAATAATCATGGGGTGATGTGTATCGGGAATTTCGTCATATTCAGGCGATTTTTCACGTTCTAAGCGAGGAATAATTTGACTGCTCATCAACCAATATAAAATTGGGGTCAACACCATCGACAAAGTCACAATTAAGGTCAGTGGTTGCAGCATGGCCTGGCTGAGCACACTTTCACTTTGTGCGACACTGAGCACCACAAAGGCAAACTCACCGCCTTGTGCCAAGCAAGTCGCCAACAACAAACTATTGCGCCAAGAATATTGGAAATAACGGGCAATGGCCGTGAGGCTAATCAGTTTGATGAGCAGGAGCAGCAATGCACCGCCTACAATCAGCCAAGGGGTATTCATTAAGATTGCCAGTTCGGTGCTCATCCCGACGGTCATAAAAAATAAGCCTAGCAATAAGCCTTTGAATGGGGCAATACTGGCTTCTAACTCATGTCTAAATTCGGAATCTGCCAACAATACGCCTGTTAAAAATGCACCTAAGGTGGTGCTAATGCCCAGCACATCCATAATGCTGACCACGCCAAGTACAATGAATAAACCGACAGCAGTGATCAGTTCATGTGCGCCACTTTTAGCCACAAAACGAAAAAATGGACGCATGAGATAACGGCTAAATAAGAACAAACCGCTAAAGGTCGCCATGATTGCAGCAAAATAAGCAATGCTATGATGAGTCGATTCTGCACCTGCTAACATGGGAATGATGGCAATTAAAGGAATGGCGGCAATATCTTGAAACAGCAGAATGGAAAAGGATTGTTGTCCATAACTGCTGTTGAGTTGCTGCTTTTCTTGCAACATTTGTAGCACAAAGGCTGTAGAGGAAAGTGCCAGTGCAAAACCTATCACCACACTTGAGGCAATGCCTTGCTGTAAGGCAAAAAAAGCCAAGATTGCAAGTAGAATACCCGTGATGCTGACCTGTAAACTACCCAAAACAAAAATGGGCTTGCGCATTTCCCACAGCCGTTGTGGACGCAGTTCTAAGCCAATAATAAACATCAGGAACACCACACCATATTCTGCCAGTTCCTGAATATCATCGGGGTCGCTGGCAATATTGAATACGCTAGGCCCTAGCAAAATGCCTGTAAACAAATAGCCCAATACGGTCGCAATACCAAAGCGTTTTAGTAAGGGAACCAAAACCAATGAAGCGCCTAGAAAAATGGTTATTTGTAACAATAAGGACATGTGGTCATCCAAAGTTTAAAGCGGTGGATTATTGAAATAAGTGCTGATACAGCTAAGTTTCAATTTACAGTATTAGCTAAATTCTTGCGGATCTATATCTAAACTTAGTTTCATGCTGGATGGCTTTTCATGCAACATATTTTGCCACCAGTTCCTGATATAAAAATGTAAGCGTGCCCGATCTTTAGACAACAACACCATGTGTGCATGGAAACGTCCTGCTTTACGTTCCATTGGCGCAGGAATCGGCCCCCAAATTTCAATTAATTGTTCTGAATGTTCTCTAAGCCATTGTGCATGTTGTTGTAAAAATTGCTGGTTTAATTCCTGACTTTTAGATTCACAGCGAATCAAAGCACTGTAACGATAAGGCGGTAATTGTGCAGCTTTGCGTTCTTTTAAACTTTGTTTGGCGAACTTGCGGTAATCTCCCTCGACCAATGTGGTGAGAAGTGGATGATCAGGACGCACACTTTGCAAATAAACATCACCTTTATGCTCACCACGCCCTGCACGTCCCGCCACTTGCACAATCAGTTGAGCCGTGCGTTCAGGTGCGCGAATATCCACACTAAGTAAGCCTGAATCAATATCTAAAATTGCCACCAATGTCACATACGGAAAATGATGCCCTTTGGCCAGCATTTGCGTGCCCAATAAAATCAGTGGTTCGCTGCGTTGAATACGGTCATAAATTTTTTGCCAACTGCCAACACGACTGGTTGAGTCACGATCTACCCGAATCACATCTACATTGGGAAACAGCTCGTTTAAACTGTCTTCGACTTTGGCAGTGCCCATGCCAATTGGTTTGAGTTCTGCATGGTTGCAGGCAGGGCATTGCTCAGGTTTACGATGAATCGTACCGCAGTGGTGGCAATGCAAATGTGTATAAGGTTGATGATGCAAGGTAAAGTTGGCATCACAATTCGGGCATTTGGCTTGCCATGCACAGCTCTCACAAATCAATACGGGTGCATAGCCGCGTCGGTTTAAAAACACCAAAACTTGTTCTTTTTTAGCCAAGCGTTTTTTGATTTCATCAATCAATTGTTGGCTAATACCGTGCTGTTTTTTGGCAATTTTTAAATCAATCAGGTGGATTTTGGGCATGAGTGCCGTGCCCGCGCGTTGATTTAATTCCAGACATTGCATTTTGCCTTGATCGACTAGTGCATAGCTGTCAATGCTTGGAGTTGCCGAACCTAAAATAACAGGGCAATTTTCCAGATGGGCACGATAGAGCGCAACATCACGGGCATGGTAGCGAAAACCTTCCTGCTGTTTAAAAGACAGGTCGTGTTCTTCATCTAAAATAATCAAGCCTAAATTTGGCAATGGGGTATAAATCGCAGAACGTGTACCTAAAATAATCGAGGCTTTGCCCGTTTGTGCGGCTTGCCACGCCTGCAAACGCTTGGAATCATTTAAACCTGAATGTAAGAGGGCGATGTGGCAGTGAAAACGCGATTGGAAACGGCTAATGGTTTGTGGCGTTAGACCAATTTCAGGTACTAACACCAACACTTGTTTGCCCTGTTTTAGTACCTCATGCATGATGTGTAAGTACACTTCAGTTTTACCGCTACCCGTTAAACCATCCAGTAAAAATGCCTTATATTGCTGCCGTACTTTAAGTACGCTGTCGATGGCTTTTTTCTGATCTGGATTAGGGGTTAAAGGCATTTGCGCCAAAGTCACTGGCATTGGGCTAAAATCTTGGGCTTCCAAAACACATGCGCAAATTTCTTTATTCGCCAAGGCTTTTAGGGTTGCTGTTTCAATGCCTGCCAAATTTAAAATATTTTCAGAAGTTCCCGAAGGATGCAGCTTTAAAATTTTATAGGCTTCTTGTTGTTTTTCTGAGCGTGTAATTTTAGCTTCGGCATGTGCATCCAACAATTTCCAAGTACGTGCCAATAAATTATAGGGTTTGGCTTGGCGCAATAAGCTAGGTAAGGCACTTTGCATCACTTCACCAATCGGGAATTGATAATATTGTGCCGACCATGTCAACAAAGTTAAAACTTTAGGGTCTAAAATCGCTTGCTCATCTAACAGTTCGCTAATGGCTTTGAGTTTAAAACGTGGATCAATTGGGGTGTCGAGTGCCAGTTTTTCGACAATAATTCCGACCAAGTTTTGCCGACCAAAAGAAACCAAGACCCGCGCGCCCACTTCTGCTTGCTGATATTGTGCTGCACTGAGCATATAATCGAAGCAGTCGTAAAGATATACGGGTACAGCCACTCGAATACGATAAACAGGCTGTGGGTCTAAAGTGGAATCTGGCATAGAAAAAGTCGTATCGTCCTGTGAAAAATGGCTTCGTGCTCGACTTTGGCATGTGTTAGAGTGAGCACAGAATTTATATCTAAGAATATGAATGATTTTAGTGGTCAGACGCAACTGCGTTGCAAGAAATTTTGGAAAATTAGAGCATTACAATGCCAGCATATCAATTTACTGCCATTGACGCTTCAGGGAAGCAGCAAAAAGGTGTTTTAGAGGGTGATTCTGCACGACAAATCCGTCAGCAATTACGTGACAAAGAATGGATTCCTGTCAGTGTCGATACCGTTGAACAAAAAGATAAACACAGTGGCAAACAATGGTTTCAGAAAAAAATCACCGCCTATGATTTGGCTTTGCTGACCCGTCAGTTATCGGTTTTGGTGGCTGCTGCGATTCCTTTGGAAGAAGCCGTTCGCGCTGTGGGTAAACAAAGTGAAAAAGCCCATGTGCAAAATTTGCTGATGTCGGTGCGTTCCAAAGTTTTGGAAGGTTATTCACTGGCCAATGCTTTACAACAATCGGGGCGTTTTCCAGACTTATATATTGCCACCATTGCCGCAGGCGAGCGTTCGGGGCATTTGGATTTAATTCTGGAACAATTGGCAGATTACACCGAAAACCGCTTTGCCATGCAGAAAAAAATTCAAGGGGCGATGATTTATCCCATCATTTTAATGCTGATGTCTTTTGCGATTGTGATGGGTTTAATGACTTATGTCGTACCCGATATTGTTAAAACCTTTGATCAGAGCAAAGATGCCTTGCCGTGGATCACCGTGGCATTAATGAAAGCCAGTGATTTTATTCGTGTTGCATGGCCGTTTTTACTGGTGGCTTCTGTGGTGGGGGTATTGTTGTTGGTGCGTTTTTTACGCACCACCGCAGGGCATTATGCCTTTGACCGTTTAACCTTAAAGTTGCCGTTATTTGCAAAATTATCACGTGGGATTAATGCCGCGCGTTTTGCCAGTACCTTGTCTATTTTGACTCAGTCGGGTGTGCCTTTGGTGGATGCGCTAAATATTGGTGCTGCGGTCAGTAACAACTGGGTCATTCGTGATGCGGTCAATTTGGCGGCAGAAAAAGTCACTGAAGGTGGTAACTTGGCGACGCAATTAGAGCGCAGTGGTTATTTCCCACCGATGATGGTACAAATGATCAAAAGTGGTGAAGCCTCGGGCGAGTTAGACCGTATGCTGTCACGTGCTTCAGACATGCAAGACCGTGAAGTGACCACACTGATTTCTACCCTGTTGGCATTATTAGAACCGTTGATGTTGGTACTGATGGCGAGTATTGTACTGGTGATTGTGATTGCGGTAATGCTGCCAATTGTGAATATGAACAATATGATTTAAATCGTTTTGAAGCATCGTTCTTCAAACAGAATCTAAAATAAATGTCGAATTGATATAAATAAATGAGAGAGATTGAATGAAACAGAAGCAACCGAGTAAACAGTCTGGTTTTACCCTGATTGAAGTCATGGTGGTGATTGTAATTTTAGGTGTGTTGGCGGCTTTAATCGTACCGAACGTAATGGGACGTGGTGAAAAAGCCAAAGTAGATACTACGGTTATTACTTTAAAAGGTGTGGCTGGCGCACTCGATCAATACAAACTCGATAATCAAAAATATCCTTCAATGCAAGACGGTGGTTTAGATGCCTTGGTGAATCAGCCTGCTTCGGCTAAAAACTGGTTGCCAGGCGGTTATGTGAAAGGGGGCTATCCGAAAGACAGTTGGGATAATGACATCCAATATGTGATTCCGGGTTCAGAAGGTCGTCCATTTGATTTATATTCTTTTGGTGCAGATGGTCAGCAGGGTGGTGAAGGTACCGATGCCGACATTTATTATCAGCCTTAATAGAAGATGAGTTGAGTCTATATATTGATTCAGTGAACTCCAAAAAAAACCGAGCGCTTAATGCTCGGTTTTTTTATGAATGGTTATTTCTAGCCGCTATTGAACAGTACTATTAACGACGTGATTTAAACGACACATCCACCTGACGTGGTCGATAAATCCACCCCATAATTAACAACAGCAATGAGAAAATCAGCACAGGCCAATCGCTGAGTTGGGTATACAGTGTTTGACCTTGCATGGCAGGCAGATCACCACGCAGCACAAATTCCTGATCCATTGGCGCTTGTTTGACAATATGCCCATGATGGTCAATAAATGCGGTCACACCTGTATTGGTGGCACGAACAAACCAGCGTCCATTTTCTTTGGCGCGCATTTGTACCATTTGTAAATGTTGCAATGGCCCTGCAGTACCCGTAAACCAAGCATCATTGGATACTGTTACCAAAAAGTCACTTTGGCTAGCATTGCGGCGGGTCAGGTTCGGATAAGCCACCTCATAACAAATGGCTGCCCCCAAATGATGCTGTTTAATTGCAAGCGGTTTTTGCTCAGACGCTCCACGTGAAAAACCACTCATGGATGGGTCATTTTGCATCGCAGGTAGTACCCAACTCAGTAAGCCTGAAAGCGGAATATATTCACCAAAAGGCACCAGACGCTGCTTTTTATACAAGCCTTCAGCCGCATCTCCCGTTGCCATAATGCTGTTGTAATACATTGGATGTTGCTGCACTTGTGATTCAGGCAAGTCCCAATACGGAATACCTGTCACCCACGAACTGCCCGTTTTTTCAGCCTGTGTTTTCATGGCATCCAAAAACGGTTCAATATCGGTCTGGAACATTGGAATGGATGATTCAGGCCAAACAATAATGTCGCGTCCCCATTCAGTTCGGGTCAAGCGGGTATAAATTTCCAAGGTCTTAATTTGGTATTCGGTTAGCCACTTTAAGTCTTGAGGAATGTTGCCTTGAATCAGAGAAACCGAGAGTGGCTTTTCAGATTTTGCAGTTACAAAACTGAGTTGTGCTGCACCCCATGCACCCAAAAGTAAAATTGCCGATGGAATCAGCCAGAAGATACGCTTTTTAAGGACTTCAACCAACGCACAGGCCAGCAAGATGACCACAAAAGACACCCCGAAAATACCAAACAACGGTGCATAGCTATCCAAAAAGCGTTCGGTGAAGGCATAACCTGCAAACAGCCATGGAAAACCTGTAAAGACCCAAGTTTTCGCCCATTCAAAAAATACCCATAGCGGTGCAAAAGTCAGTGGTGTTTCAGGGAAAAACCGACGATATAACCACGTTTGTACGGCAGTAAACAAACCCATCAACAGCGCCATAATGACAATCATCAGCACGCTTAAAAAGGCATTGGTGTCGCCATAGACGTGAATGGATGTATAGAGCCAAAATGCTCCGACAAACCACAACCCAATCCCGTAAGACCAACCAATCAAAAAGGCCTGTTTCGGGGTGCGTTTGCTTAAAGTCGCATACAGCAAAGCAGGTGAAAGTAAGGCAATCCACCAGTAATGATAGGGAGCAAGTGCCAAACTAAACACTGCACCTGCCAATAGGGCAATGATTAATGGATAAATTAAGGGCAGTTGTTGATGTTCTGCAGGATTAGACAGCTTGGAAAAAAAAGTCCTCATTGACGTACGGCTCGAATCAGATGAATAGTGCGGGCATCTGCTTCAAGAATGGTAAACTCCCAGTTGCCAATCACAATCACTTGTCCTTGCAAATCACTCACCAAACCAATTTCCTGAAGCAATAAACCGCCCACAGTTTCTACTTCATCGTCAGAAAAATCTGCATCTAAAACATTATTAAAATGTTCGATTGGTGTAAGTGCTTGTACTAACCAAGTATTTGCCGTTTTTGGGTCGTGATCGGGGATGATGTATTCTGCTTCTTCGTCAATATTGTCGTGTTCATCTTCAATTTCACCGACAATTTCTTCTAAAATATCTTCTAAAGTAACCAAGCCCGAAGTGGTGCCATACTCATCAATCACCACTGCAATATGGGTTTGGGTGTTTTTGAGCATACGCAATACTTGGTCTGAACGAGCACTTTCAGGCACAAATAACGGCTGACGCATTAAGGCGCGAATATCGACTTTGGTTCTTTGTTCGGTCAGTAAAGGCAATAAATCTTTTGCCAATAAAATCCCCACCACGTTGTCGGGTTGGTCAGATGAGAACACAGGAAAACGTGAATGTGCCGATTCGACCAGTACATGCAAAATGTCGAGTAGCTCATCATCTTCTTGTAAGCTAATCATGGCGGTACGTGGGGTCATGACTTCACGGATTTTGGTGGCAGGTAAATCCAGAACACCTTCGAGCATTGCCACCGTATCGGGTTCTAAAAAACGACGTGAATCTTGTACTAATTTTAGCAATTCATCGCGGGTTTCTGGTGCAGTGCCTAACCATTTTCTTAGGCCACGCATACCCCACGATGGGCCTGATTCCTCGTGCATGATCTTTCCTAAAGACTCTTTATATCTAAAAAACTTAGCTTAATCATACCTTAGAAAATACAGTTGTCTATTGCTAATCTTGGGAGAAAATGACGGCAATTACGTCACGAGATGTGTTGCTGTGCGTAGCGGGAACACATAAAACAAGGCTGCGCTTTATGCTAAACTAGCCCGATGTTTTAATATCGAGTCTGTGCATGTCTGAACTTCCTGTCACACCTAGTATTCAACTGAATACCCGCGGTTTGCGTTGCCCTGAACCTGTGATGATGCTGCATCAAGCCATTCGCAAATCTAAGTCTGGCGATGTGGTTGAAGTGTTTGCAACTGACAATTCGACGTCTTGGGATATTCCAAAATTTTGCATGCATTTGGGGCATGAGTTGTTATTGCAAGAAGAACGCTTAGATGAGCAAGGCAATAAAGAATTTCATTATTTGGTGAAAAAAGGCTAATAGGCAAAAATTAGCCTCAGCACTTTTAGAACACTATAATTTAAACACGATAAAATAGTCATGTGATCCATATAGGCATATTTCATTTGCAATTCATGCAAGTTGAAATATGCCTTTTGTGTTTTTAGCCATGACGTTCAACTTTATTTTTAATTTTTCATCAATTTTGCATCAATCCCACCTGCTTCACAGTTTGAGTTAAAAAATGGCGAAACGATCCACGAGTTGCGTTATCTGCTACACATTTTTTAAGGGACTTTTCAACTTTTCTGCATTTATAGGGCAAGTTGTGTGCTTGTGCAAAATCTAACAAAGCTCTGTGTGTTGTATAAGAAATAATTTTTAGAGTGTGAGTTTAGTCTATTGTTTAATTATTGATTTTTAACAAAATTATTTTAAATATTTTTTAATATATGGAAAAATTAGCCTATAATGCGATCAGTTTATTGAGTTCGATTGCAGAACATTTGGGGATAAAATTAAGCAGATTTGGGGTTTTGCTTGGTTTGAATGTTATATGGCAGTGTTTATGTTTTATAAGGCTGAAAAAGCTGATTAAGCTGTCGCATTAAAGTAGTCAAGTTAAGAAAAATAATTTTGGGGGGCTTAACTGATTGTCTTTATCTTAAAAAAATATGCCATTTAGACTGAGCAAAATCTGCTTAATTTTTTACGTGATCAATCATCTATAAATCTTGCGTTATCATCATTTTGATTGAGTACGGTATGATTTTAGATAAAAAGCAAAACTTTTCTTTAAAGCCACTGAGTGTGGCGTGTTTATTGGCCATGAGTATCTCAGGCTGTTCATCGGGTTCAGGCTCTCAGTCAAGCACGGTTCAAGTCACTGATGTGTTGGGGGCAGAAAATGTCAGCCAAGAAGATCAACCGACTACAAATGAAGGCATTGGCAGCGGAGTAGAGCAACCTATCGCACCATCTGCACCCATTACCGATCAACCTCCTGTGAATTTAGAGCTAGATCATGGCGATGTATCATCCAATGGTGGTGGTTTGAGTGGTGGCAGTACAGATCATGGCAATACATCACCAACTGAAGATTCACTTTTAGACAGCAATGATGCTGTACCTAGCGATGATGCTACCGTTTTAGAAAATAATGATGTCAATCAGCCTGATACGATACCTACACTTGAATCACCTCCGTCAGAAGTAGAGCAACCAGTCGATGTGGTAGCTCCACCTGCAGTAGAGCCTGCTTTAACCGACACCGTTTTGGTCGATAGTGCAATTCAAGATATTGAAGTACCACAAGATACATCTGAAGTTGAGATGGGTAGTACGATTCAAGAACTTGAACCCTCACAAAACACTTTAGAAGTCGAAACAGGCAGTGCATTTCTTGAAAGGAAGGCAATTTAACCATCACAGGCAACTATTCGATGCAGATTGCTGCAGATCAGCAGCAACATGCGGGTTTTAAAGCACGTTTTGGCAATTTGCTGACGGTAACGGGAACCGCCAATTTGGCAGGGACTTTGAACCTGTTTGATGAAGTGCCACTTGATCAGCCACTTATTACTGCACAAGGTTCACAAACTACCGTATTACGTGCGCAACAAGGCGTACAGCGTGAGTTCGATGCTTATCGCTCAAGCAATCCATTATTTGAGTTGACACAAGTTAGTTATCGTCCTGAACTGAATGCAACGGGCGAGCTTGTACGTGCGGCAGATACAATCAATACCGATGTGGTGATTACGGCAAAGCGTAAATCGACTGAAACGGTGGCGGCTCTTGCTGCTGAACTTGAAGGACGTACTCAGGTTGCCCGTAATTTAGATGTAGTTTTAGCAAGTCTTGATCAGAAACAACAGTTAGAAACGCTGGAAGATGCTGAAAAAGTTTTTTCCAATCGCTTATTTAACAATTTTGCTCAAACTATACGTTATAGCAATGCTGCTGAAAGTACAGTTTCTACGCAGGCATTGAATCAACTGTTTCATCAACTTGATCCAAGTTTTTATGCCAATACCGTTTTAAATGTCGCAGAAGAAAGCAGCAAGCAAGAACGTCAGTTTGCACAGCGTTTGGCAACCGCACAACCCAAACAGCTTTGGTTTTCGGGTGATTACCAAAGTTATGATATGGATTATGTCGGCTTAAATAGTGAGCGCCGTAGTCATCATCAAGGTGTTGGTGTGGCAACAAAACTGGCAGGGATGACCTTGGCAGCGCAGGCCGATTTCAGTCAACTGAACTTAGATGATGCCGTACAAACAGGCTCAAAAAATAGCAGTCAGAGCAAAGCCTATGCACTAACTATGGGGACAGCACAGCAGCTTAATCGTGATTTAAGTGTCGCGGCATGGTTAAAAGGCATGCAGGTGGATGTTGACGCGCAGCGTGGTCATGCTCAAGCACAAAAAATACAGTTTGATGGACAAATGTATGCCGCAGGTTTGCGTCTAGATTATAGCTATCCACTCAGTCAAAAAATGCAGATTCAACCGTATTTAGACGCTTCGTTCCAACATTATGTTCATGCCGAACAAACTCAGCAGGATGGTGTCAACAGCTTAGATGATTTGGTGATGCAGCGCTGGAATTTTGGTGCAGGTTTGCAAGCCAATTACCAGTTGAATCCAGCATGGCAATTGCAAGGCAGCTTGTATTACAGCCAACCGATTCAGGAAAAAGCATATTTAGATACCCATTATGTAGGCACAGCGGAGAAACTGAAGTTTGATGCATGGCGCCGATCAAGGTCAATATCATGCTGCCTTAGGTTCACAACTTCACTTTGGACAACATAGTTTTATCAATTTGAATTATGAATATAGCGGGCGATCACATAGCGACAGTCATCGGGTACAGTTGGCGGTAACGACTCGATTCTAATTGATCGTTTTATTCATGAGAAAGTCATGAAAAAGCGTAGATTTGCGTATGAATGAGAAGTTTGAATCTTGATTGAAACAGCCATGTAGATAAATCTGCATGGCTGTTTTTTAGATCACAGTCAAATGGACTGAGTTTTAGACCGCATAGCGACTCATTAAAGTCAGTGGTGCTTTGGACTGTAAATAATCGGCAGGAATAAATACGATATTGGCAGCGTGTTGCTGTGCTGCATCAATAATATGGTTGATCACATCGTCTGTGGCTTGTGCGCTGTCAGGTGCGTGCGCTTGATTTAGATAAATTCGTTGCTGGTCGGTATCGACCCAACCTGTCTGCATGTAGCCTTGTTGAACATATAAAGTATCGACATTATTTTGCAACACTGCCTGATAAATTTGCTGCAGATCGGTCACAACACGGTCACTGGCATAGAGTTCATCCAGTTGCTGCGCATGTTGCTGATGCAATTGTTGTTGATGGCTTTTTAGCTCGGTCTGAATACTGTCAATAATGTGTTGTGCGCTGCCTTGTTCTAGCTGAGTGACGTTATCTACACTGAAAATAATGGCATTGGGTTGGTCGCAAATAGATTCATAAAAACTGATATTGCGTCGATCACCCACAATGACCAAGCCCAATGGCTCACTGGCACGTACAGTTTGCACATTTTTATCGACACGGTTTAAAAACTCTTTGAGTAAACGGTCTTCATTGGCGGCTGTGGCACGTTCTGCACCGCTGGTGCTATATAAGTTATCATTTTGAACAGGAAATGCACCATGTGGCAGTCGTTCATTCAAGTCGCTGTCATCTACAGAAAACTCATGGATTACACGATCATTGGAGGCCTTAATCAGACGTCCAACTTCACGACTGATCACTACCACATAGTATTGCACTGCATAAGATAGCTCACGAATAAAATCACGCACTGAAAATTGTTGATCAATCACAATACGTTCTTGGGTAGGGAATGGCAGACGCAGTACTTGTGCACTGTCGGCTGTGGCAAAAATAGCCAGACTGTCTAAATGGTAGTTGGGATTCAAATCTTTGGTTTGATGATGAATCTGTTCTAAAATTTGTGCCACCAGACGTTTGTCATAGTCTGCCAACAGGCGTTCTTCGAGTTGTTTAAGTTGGTTTTTAAGAGCAATCACATCTTGCTGATTGTCTGGAAAGGTACGATGTGTGGGTAGAAATAAGCTGACTGCAGGTTGTGCCTGCACATTTTTAAGTTGGTTGAGGGTGTCTGTTAAATTAAGCATGTTGGAATTCCTCTTCTAATGAAAATAAGAAGAACAACCAAATGCTTGAGCAAGATAAAACTCAAAGTACTGCTTTATACTCCACTCAAGTCAGTTTTAGTCAGCATCTACAACATTTTGCTACCGTGCTAAGTGCTGCATAAAATGCCGAATAGCATTGTATAAAAGCTGACAAAACAACATTTTCGGTTGTTCAAGTCTGAAAAAAACGAAATAAAAAACTAAAAATAGAAAAGATAAAAAATAAGCAAAACAGCATAACAAGGAAAGTTATTCAATCGCCTGCTTTTGAATAGAGAAATACCTGAAAAATGTAAGGGATTATGAGACCTTGGTAATTTTGTAAACTGTGTATAAAAAAGCAGTGCCGAGGCACTGCTTTTGGGTTTCTCAATTGCGATTCGCAATTACATATTCGGGTAATTCGGACCACCGCCACCTTCAGGTGTTACCCAAGTGATGTTCTGTGATGGGTCTTTAATGTCACAAGTCTTACAGTGAACACAGTTGGCTGCGTTAATCTGGAAGCGTTTTGAACCATCATCATTTTCCATGATTTCATAAACACCCGCAGGGCAGTAGCGCTGTGCAGGCTCATCCCATTTAGGTAAGTTTACGTTCACTGGAATAGAGGTATCTGTCAACTTTAAGTGTGCTGGCTGATTTTCTTCATGTACGGTATTCGATACGAACACTGAAGATAAACGGTCAAAAGTCAGCTTGCCATCTGGTTTTGGATAGTTCGGTTTAAAGCTGGTTGCATCTACAGTTTTGAGTGCGCTGAAATCAGGCACTAAATCATGCAAAGTAAATGGTACTTTAAACACGTTCTGGTCGATAAAGTTAAACGCACCACCCATCCATTGACCAAACTTATGCATTGCAGGGCCAAAGTTACGTGCGCTATAAAGTTCTTCTTTCAGCCAGCTGTTGTTGAATTTTTCAGTGTAAGCCGTTAGCTCTTTCACAAAGAAATCTTCGCCTTCAGTTACGCGAGCAATCGCCAAGTCACCGCCTTTTGCGACACCTGCAGCAATCGCTTCAAATACTGCTTCACCGCAAAGCATGCCAGACTTCATGGCGGTATGAGAGCCTTTGATTTTGGCAAAGTTTAAGAAGCCTGCATCATCACCAATTAAAGAACCACCTGGGAAGGTGAATTTTGGCAATGAGTTAAAGCCACCTTTGGTCACAGCACGTGCACCATAAGAAATACGCTTGCCGCCTTCTAGATACTGTTTAATTAGAGGGTGAGTTTTCCAGCGCTGCATTTCCATAAATGGATACATGTGTGGGTTGGTATACGACAAGTCCACAATCATACCCAAAGTCACTTGGTTGTTTTCTGCGTGGTATAACCACCAACCACCTGAAGAACCTGTTTCACTTAATGGCCAGCCTGCACCGTGCATGACTAAACCTGGTTTGTGTTTTGCAGGGTCAATTTCCCAAAGTTCTTTAATACCAATCCCGTAGTGTTGCGGATCGGCATCTTTATCCAAATTGAATTGCTGGATTAAACGCTTACCTAAATGACCACGACAGCCTTCTGCGAAAATGGTGTATTTGGCATGTAGTTCATAACCCGGTGTGAAGTTATGCGTTGGCTCGCCATCTTTACCAATGCCCATGTCACCAGTTTGGATGCCTTTAACCGTACCATCGGCATGGTAAAGAATTTCAGATGCCGCAAAGCCAGGGAAAATAGAAACTTCTAATTCTTCGGCTTTTTGACCTAACCAACGCACCACGTTGCCTAACGAGATCACGTAGTTACCATCGTTATGCATGGTTTTAGGCACCATCCAATGCGGTGCTTGCTGAGCTTTTTCAGGTGACATCAAGAAGAAAGTTTTATCTTCAGTCACAGGCACATTTAAAGGCGCACCTTCTTCTTTCCAGTTAGGAAATAACTCGTTGATGGCGCGAGGCTCAAGAATTGCACCCGAAAGGATATGCGCACCAACTTCAGAGCCTTTTTCGACCACACAAACGGACAGATCATTTAAATTGTTTTCAATTGCAAGTTGACGAATTTTGATCGCAGCAGAAAGACCCGCAGGGCCTGCGCCTACGATGACTACGTCAAACTCCATCGATTCACGTTCGATGTGTTCCATGTAGGACTCCTCATATAATTGAAGGTGGCAACCGCATCAAGCAACGGTGCTGCCATGAGTATTTTTAGTTGCCAGACACAAATTTAATCGTGTCTTTTACAGTATGGGTAAGTATTGTGAGCTAGTATAGTTTTAAACCGAGTCTTAGCCAATTGGCTGAATCGTATTATTTTTCCGTCAGTAAGGTACTGCAGCATGAAGCATGACGATAATTCAATCAAACCGACAGAAAATGTAGCTACGGCTGATAATAAAAATTTAATGCACATTGCACAATATATAAAAACTGGACAGTCAGGTCACAAAAGATCAATCCCTCCTTTGGAGCAATGGCATCCAAAGCATTGTGGAGCAATGGATTTGCTGGTCAAAGCCAATGGAGAATGGTGGCACGAAGGTCAATTGATCAAACGTCAGGCATTGGTTGATCTGTTTTCTAGTGTGTTATGGAAAGAGCAGGGCAAGTTTTATTTAAAAACCCCAGTGGAACAAATTGAAATCCAGGTAGAAGATGAGCCTTTGTTCATCAATCAGGTTGATGTGGTCGAAATCGGACAGCAAAATTATATTCAACTTATCACTACACATCAGGATATTGTGATTGTTGATGCCGAGCATCCTATTTTTATGCGTGAATATGCAGGTGAGCTGCGTCCTTATGTGCATGTGCGTTTTGGTATTAATGCCCTGATTCAGCGTGCGGCTTTTTTACATTTGGTGGAATTGGGCGAGCTGAGTGAAAATGCGCAGGGCGAAACGATTTTATCGTTGAAAAGTGGTGATTTGCACTTGCATTTAAGCAGCTGAGGTTTAAGCTTTATTCATCCCATTTTGTATTGCTGAATCTCTTGCTATGACAGCCATTCATCCTGTTTCTCCCTTAAATCAAGCCATGCCAAAAGCACAAGCCAGTGCGCCAATTGGTATTTTTGATTCGGGCATAGGAGGCTTGTCAGTTGCCATTGAAATTGCAGAATATTTGCCCAATGAGCGCATCCTTTATTATGCCGATACTGCACATGTGCCGTATGGCCCACGTGATGATCAAAATATTCGAGAACTCACTGCAGCTGCAATCGAATGGTTATATCGACAAGGTTGTAAAGTTGCGGTCGTGGCGTGTAATACTGCTTCTGCTTTTAGTCTAGATTATCTGCGCGATCATTACGGCGAAGATTTTCCCATTATTGGTTTAGTGCCTGCTTTAAAGCCTGCCGTATTAAATAGCCAAAGCAAAACTGTGGCTGTACTTGCGACGCCTGCGACTTTTCGCGGACAACTTATTAAAGATGTGATGCAGCGTTTTGCGATTCCTGCTCAAGTGCAAGTCTTGAATGTCACCAATCTAGATTTAGTGCCTTTTGTTGAGCAAGGGGCGCAAATGAGTGAGGCATGTTTAAGTTCCTTACAGCAGAGTTTGCAACCTGTGGTCGATCAGGGCGCGGACTATTTGGTGCTCGGTTGTACCCATTATCCTTTCCTAAAACCTGCGATTGAGTCCATTTTTGGTCAGAAACTGACATTAATTGACTCAGGAATTGCCGTTGCGCGTCAAACTTCCCGCATTTTAATTAAAAATGAGTTATTATTTGAACAAAGTTTGGCAGATACTTTACAAATTGCGTGTTATGTCAGCGGGAACAATGCAGAACAATTAAAGCCCGTGTTGCAGCATCTTATTCCAGGCAATATTTCTTGGAGTATCGCAAATGTGAGTACTGTGGACTGACTTTAAGATAACTTTTTTATGATTGGGGAAAGGCATTACAAGTAGACGGTGACCGACTTGTAATGGCAATAGGAGAGGGGAAACCAATGCTCGATAAGCGCTATCAGGTCTTTATCTCGACGTCTGGGGCAGATATGCAGCCAGAACGAGTGATCTTGGCACAAACATTGGTGGGAATGGGTTTTTTTTCGTGGGGTTTAGAACAACGTACCTCACTCAGCACTGCATTTGCACGCCGTCAAATTGATGATTGTGATTATGTGGTGATTCTATTGGGCAGCCAGTACGGTGAGCAATCGGTGTCGGGCGTGGGGTATATGCATTTAGAGTATATTTATGCAGTCACCAAGCAAAAGCCGATCATTGTATTTATGCACGAAGACCCAGATTCACGTGATTCATCTTTACATGATGAAAAACCTGAATTGCGTGAAAAATTCAAAGAGTTCCGTAAATTATTACAACAAGAAGTCGATCAGGTGTTTAGCTACCGCACTCTGCGTGATTTAGAGCTTGCTGTCCGCTTTAATATGTCGCAAATGCTAGAACGTTATCCGACTTCTGGTTGGGTGCGCCCGCAAAATACACAAGCTTTGCATGATGAAATTGAACGTTTAAAAAGTAAGTTACGTCAGCTGGAAACCGATGTGGGACAGCGCGAAGCAGACCCGTTTCTAAGCGTATCTAAAGTGTCGATGAATGAATCATATCGTTTTGAATATCGCATGCATGCCTATCAGGATGGTAACTTTAGAGAGCTGAAAGTTGAGCGAAGTTTAAGTTGGGCGCAGTTGTTGGCAATTTTAGGCAATACTTTTATTCATCCAACCCCTGAAGAATATTTTTCGAAACGCATGAATGAATATTTGAATGAAACTGGTTTGGAGGATGCACGTCGGATCATGCCACGTGCGCATGCAGTTGCACGTGCCCAAATCAATATTCGGGCCTTGCATCAGATTAAAATGCAAATGCGTCAAAATGACTGGATTGTGCAGGCGGGGCGTGATGATCGTCAGCGGATGTTGTGGCAAACCACGGCAAAAGCGCAAAAACTTTTAGAGAGCAATTTGCTAGATACCGATCGGGTTTATTCATTTAAAACACCGTATTAATCTCTCAATACAGAGTGAAAAAACTGTTAAAGTAGTCGGGCTCAATCATCAGACACGAGGGCTGGATGTTGTCTACAGCAAAACCCAAAGTAACCGTTCTTTTAGCCAATTTAGGTACGCCTGATGAACCGACTGCAGCAGCGGTTCGCCGTTTTTTAAAGCAGTTTTTATCCGATCAACGGGTGATTGAAATTCCAAAACCGATTTGGCAAATCATTTTGAACTTATTCATTTTGCCATTTCGTCCTAAGCGTGTTGCACATGCTTATGCCATGGTCTGGCAGCAAGATTCACCGATGCGGGAAATTTTGTTGCAACAGGTTGATGCTTTAAAACAGCAGTTATTGCCGCTATATCCTGAGTTTGAATTGAATATTCTACCGGTAATGACCTATGGCAATCCGGGTATTCAACAGGCTTTGGCAGCTTTGAGTCAAAATCCTCAAGATCACGTGATTTTGTTCCCTTTATTTCCACAATATTCGGCAACTTCGACTGCACCTTTATATGATGCCGTTGCCAAATGGGTGCCACAGCAGCGTAATTTGCCAGGCTTATCCATCATTCGTGATTATTATCAGCATCCTTTATACATTCAGGCGTTGGCGCAAAGTGTGCGTGAATTTCAAGCCGAGCATGGTGTGGCAGAAAAATTATTGATGTCGTTTCATGGCATTCCACAGCCGTATGCCGATAAGGGTGATCCGTATGCAGAGCGTTGTCGGATCACGGCCAAATTGCTTGCCGATGCTTTAAATTTAAATGATGATCAGTGGGCAATTAGCTTCCAGTCACGTTTTGGCAAACAAGAATGGGTCAAACCCTATACCGATGTCTTACTTGAAGAATGGGGACAGCAGGGCGTGAAGTCGGTGCAAATTATGAGTCCTGCTTTTTCTGCAGATTGTTTGGAAACGCTAGAAGAATTGGCAATTCAAAACGCAGAATTGTTTTTACAAGCAGGTGGCAAAGAATATGCCTATATTCCTGCACTGAATACCCGTGCCGATCATTTGGATTTGCTCAAACATTTACTTCAGGCTAATCTTGAGGCTTTAAAGCTTCAGCTCGCCTGTTAAATTTTGAGGTCTAGACCTATGTTGCAAGTCAAAATTGTTCCTGTAACTGCATTTCAGCAAAACTGTTCAATTGTTTGGGATGCAGAAAGCAAAGAAGCAATTTTGATTGATGCAGGCGGTGAGCCTGAAAAGCTGAAAGCCGAAGTTGAAGCGTTGGGTTTAACGGTGAAAGCTTTGTGGCTCACTCATGGACATTTAGACCATGCGGGGGCTGTTGGTGCGTTGCAACATTACTGGAATGTTCCTGTGATTGGTCCACAGAAAGAAGATGCTTTTTGGTTAGATCAACTGCAAGAAGTGTCTGCACGTTATGGTTTTCCTATCCCTGAACAAGTCACGGTTACACAGTGGTTAGAGGGTGGTGAAGTGCTGCAATTGGGTCAAGAAAGTTTTGAAGTGCGCTATGCCCCAGGACATACCCCAGGTCATGTGATGTTCTATAACGCTAAATATGGCATTTTGTGGACGGGTGATGTGCTGTTTAAGGGTTCTATTGGTCGTACAGATTTTCCACGTGGGAATCATCAACAATTGCTAGATTCAATTCAGCGCGAATGTTTTAGTTTGCCCGATGACACTCAGTTTATTTCGGGGCATGGGCCAATCAGCACCATTGGTTTTGAAAAACAGCATAACCCGTTTGTAGCAGGGCAAGCAGGTTAAAAGCAGTGTGTATTTATGCTTTAAGAAAAAGTCAGCAGTCGCTGACTTTTTTATTTGCGAAAGGGATTATTCAGCATTTGTTTGCTTTCAATTGCAAACAGCATTGTGAAAATTGTCAGTAAGATGCCTATGCACAGCATGAGTAAATCATGCGCGTACAGTCCAAAGCCTAAACTGCTGGTAGAGAGTAAAATACACAGCATTACAATTCCTTTTAACATGATTTCCATGGTGAAATGTTCCTAGGTTATTTTTTGCTTTCTTTATTGTTATGTGCAGTGACGGAGTCACGAATAGTGCAAAGTATAACCTGTGCTAATTCTGCTGAAAGCAATTATAGAACAACTAAATTTTGAATAATTTTTCTAAAAATGTGAAAAATTCCATGAAACTGTGTGTAGTTTTAGGCAATATTTGGCGTGGAAATTTATTGCTTATTCCTCAGAGTTTTCTGCTTGCGGAGCATCTTGGGTGGGTAAACGATACTCGTCATTTGCCCATGCGCCTAAATCAATGAGCTTGCAACGCTCAGAACAAAAAGGACGAAATGGATTGTTTTCCCATTGCGAAGGTTCACCACAACGAGGGCAAGGAAAAGTGCGTGGCATGATCAACTCCAAATGAAAAATACAGGATTGGATTAGGCAAATAGCACCTGACTTGGTAGACTTGTGCCGAATTTTGTAAGTTTGATCTGATTATGCCAATTCGTCAATTTCAAGCCCAGCGTATGCATGCCCCTCGTGATTTTCAAGCCATTGCCAATGAATCGATTTGTGTTGAAATTGGTGCGGGAAAAGGCAGGCATGCTTTATTATTTAGTGGGCAACATCCCGATAAAAAATTAATTGCGATTGAGCGTACCCGCGAAAAATTTGTGGCGATGCAAAAACAGCATCAACTTGAAGGTCGGCGTAACTTACAAATAGTACATGCCGATGCCATTCCGTGGATTGTGCATGCTTTATTTCCTGCTCAAGTTGAGCAATTCTTTATTTTATATCCGAACCCAGAACCGCATAATGCCACCCAGCGTTGGTTGAATATGCCATTTTTTGAGTTTTTATTGTCGCGTTTAAAAGCAGGCGGCAGTATTACTTTGGTAAGTAATATTCCTGAATATATTGCAGAAGCACAGCAACAGCTGATTGAAGTGTGGAAATTGCCATTTATTCAGCAGGATGTTCCAGTAGATTCAGCACGCACTCATTTTGAAATCAAATATTTAGCACGTGGTGAGCGTTGTCAGGAACTGCTGATCACCAAACCTGCGGCTTATACAACCCGTTTTGATGATTTTCAGCCTTTGCAAGGACAGCAGCCGACTTTAACACCTGCTGCAGTTGAGGCGAAAGTTTCTGCAGACTCAAGTGCAACAACTGAGTAAACAGGCATGAAACAGCGCATTGCAATTATAGGAGCAGGGCCAGCAGGGCTAATGGCTGCCGAAGTGCTGAGTCAGTATGCCTATGATGTGCATGTCTATGAGCAGAAACCTTCAGCGGCACGTAAGTTTTTGATGGCAGGTAAAACGGGGCTGAATATTTCACATGCCGAACCGATTGCACAATTTATTCAGCGTTATGATCGGGCGGAATGGTTGGCGCCGTGGATTCAACAATGGGATGCGGCTTGGATTCAAAATTGGATGCAGGGTTTAGGTATTCAGTCTTATGTAGGTTCATCGGGGCGAATTTTTCCACAAGAAATGAAAGCCGCACCTTTGCTACGCGCATGGTTAAAACGTTTGGTTGATGCAGGCGTGCAGTTTCATTATCGGCATCAGGTATGTGATTTAAAGAACAATCAACTCAGTATTCAAAATCTAAGTACAGCGCAAGTTGAACAACAGCAGTTTGCCGCTATTGTGATGGCATGTGGAGCAGTGTCGTGGTCAAAATTAGGTAGTGATGGTGCATGGCAGCGTTGGTTATCTGCCAATGAAATTCAGCCTTTTCAAGCCAGTAATGCAGGGGTGGAATGTCACTGGTCTAACTATATGCAGCCAGTTTTTGGACAACCTTTAAAACGTGTGCAAGCATGGGTGAAAGGCGCTGAAGCGAGCATGGGCGATATTGTGATTAGCCATTATGGTTTGGAAAGTGGCTTAATTTATAAGCAAGGGCGAGCATTGCGACAGTTGCAGCACGCTCAACAACCGCTGCAGTTACAACTCGATTTGCTACCCGATTTAACCGTTGAGCAACTCTACCAAAAGTTGCAACCTTCCAAAAAACAGTCTGTAAGCAATATTTGGCGTAAGGCAGGTTTGGATGCCGTGAAGTCTGCAGTCGTGCGTGAATTGGTGGATAAAGCCCTTTGGCAGCAACCTATGCAATTGGCGCAGCAGATTAAAAATTTAACGGTGCCTTTAAAGGGTTTTCGTCCTATTGAAGAAGCAATTAGCTGTGCGGGCGGAGTCAAACGTGAGGTTTTATCTGCACAATTGCAGTTAAATTCCAATCCACACGTTTTTCTCTGTGGTGAAATGCTGGATTGGGATGCGCCAACGGGCGGCTATTTGCTGACAGCCTGTTTTGCTACAGGACGCGCTGCCGCTGAAGGAGTGCATCAGTATTTACAGCAGCGTCCGTAAAACACGTTATTCATCAAGTTGTGGATATTGCCCACGCCAATGTTCTAGTTGTTGCTGCGCCTGTAGCAAGTCTGCTAAGCCTTGCTGACGTTGTTCTTTACTGACAGGATAAGGTGCAGAAGTTGTATTTTGAGTTGCTAGATATTGCGCTTGCTGTTCCCAATAATGACTCATTAGGCCTTGAATATAACGCCCTTGCGGTGTCTTTAAATCCAGTTCTTTGAGCATACTCAAGGCAGATTGAATGTTGTCCTGCAGGCGATTTTGTGCAAATGCAGCATCGAGTTGTTGGCTTTCATGCAAGCGTTCTAACTCATCTTCCAAATCATTGCTCATTTGGTCATGGCGTTGTTCATAATCCATCAGCAATTGAATATCATGCGGGTCATCCGCAGTCATTTCAAAGGGTTGAATAGCGGCTTGCTCGACCTGACTTTGCATGATTTGATCTTCAGGGCTGAGTTTGTCGGCATGTTCTACCTTGCTGCGCTCACAAGCGCTGAGGGCGAACGCCAAACAAATTGTTAAGGGAGCAATCGCGTGTTTAAAGGTTATTTGCATTTATTTGCTCCCTCTCATTCAACTTTTTGATAGACATACAAATGTGTGCAATAGGGAAATTCAATTTCATCTTGCACATGCTTATTCGTATATTCTAATACTAATTGTTCAAATTGTGTTTTGAGTTGTTGTTGCTGTTCAGTTGGCATCGCAGCAATGAAACTGGTCGAAAGCAAACGCTTAGATACCACTTGTTCGACTGTACCAACATGCGTGTGATGAAATTGCTGCTCGTGAGTGAGTTGAAATAAATCTGTATCGGTAAATACCTGACGCCAGTCTTGATTGTGAAAACGCGGTGTATCGCCCTCAAAAGGCAAAATCATCTGTGCCAGTGCATTGACCCAATTGACCGAAATATCACGTTGATTCCAAATTAACAGCAAATAACCTTTAGGTTTTAAGATTCGGTGAATTTCCTTTAAACTTTGCAGATTGGCAAACCAATGAAAAGATTGCGCACAGCTCACCAAATCTGCACATTGATCGTGCAGTGGTAATTGCTCACTTCGTGCCTGAATTGTCGCAACTTGCGGGTAAAGTTGTTCTAATTCGGCTAACATGCTGGCAATCGGATCTACCGCTATAAGCTGAGTTGTCAGTTTGAGCAAATGTGGTAGGAACTTTCCTGTGCCAGAACCCAAGTCTACAATATTGCTATTAAGTGGAACTTGGAGCTGATCTTGCAGGAAAATATCGACTTCTTGCGGGTAACTGGGGCGAACTTGTTGATATAGGTTTGCCCCTAAAGCAAAACCTTGTTGTGCGGCAGGATGTAGAGATTGTGTCATATTTTGCGATTTTTAATCTGCTGTGCATCTATAAAATAACATATTCACTTTTGAACTTGCGTACAGTGTATTCAAGTTTAAAGTAATGGTTTAATTCAGCGCCTTGGCGCCGGTGTGGGAATGGACAAACACATAATTTTTGAAGACGGACATATCCGCGCTATTTTCATGAAAGGCTCATCTCAGGAGCTGATTTTTTCTTTTGGCGATTTAATTACACGGGCCAAAGGAACGTCTATTAATGCCGAAAAATCACTGGAAAAGTTTCATTTTAATGTGATTGGGGTCATGCCCAAGGAAAAATCATGGTTTCCTGAAGCCTCTATGCGCGCCATGTTGGCAGCCATTCAAGACCTGATTGCCCCATTTAAAATTCGTGTGGGCTATGGCGGCTCAATGGGTGGCTATGCGGCAATTAAATATTCCAATTTGCTGGATTTAAACCGCATTGTGGCTTTGGTGCCGCAATATTCAATTGACCCTGAAGATATTCATGACCCACGCTATAACATGTTTTATCATGCAGACTTAAATGCCAATATGCGCATTCAAGCGCAAGATGTATCGGCACAGCGTGAATATATTGTGGTCTATGACCAATATTATGCTGAAGATCGTGGGCATTATTTAAAAATTCAGCCTTTAATTCCGCATTTACATACCTTACATTTGCCATTTACAGGGCATGATGCAATTGCGATTTTAGCCAACTCTGAATTACTGAATGACTTTTTAACCCATCCTTTTGATGCGCCGTTCTTTTACCAAAAAATTCGCAAGGTGAAAAAGAACAGCAAGTTTTACTATCGTAAAGTGATTGAAAATGTCTTGCCGAATCATCGTTGGTCTTTAGGTCGTATTTTAAAATACAATAACTTACAGCTAGACAGTAACTTTTTTGATGCCAAGTTAAAACAAAACCTGATTCGCTCTTTGCTTAGTAATAAACAGGTCGATCAGCACGATTTAAACAAACTTGGCTTACAAATTCAGTTGCCGTATGAAAATCGTAATGTCTTGCTCGACCATTTTGGTCATGGTTTGGTATTTAACATCATCAGCCAAAAAATTGAGAGCTATGCCGCACATGCGATTGCTTTGAACCATAAATTCCTGATTCCGATTTATGCAAAGTGCAGTGGTTTGGTGCAAATTTATCTGAATGATGAACGCTATTTAATTAGTATGAATGATCGTCATGTCATGAAACTATGCAAGGAACAAGATGCGCTTGCTGCAGGCATGCACCCATTAATATTGAAAAAATATAGCGACTATTTTGTGTTGAGCTATAAAGATTTGAACCTGAGCAGTGATGAGTTTGGCGGCAATGACTTTGTGGAAGATTTGCCAGATACTGCCAAATTTACCCTAGAACTGGAACAGTAAGCTGCAAAGTTTGATCCATTATTTAGATGGTTTAAACTTTAGACACTTGTATTGTTTTGCCATTGGGCTAAGATGATCTTAAAACATGGTTTTGTTGATCATTCCAAGGGTAGTATGTATGACCAAGTTGTTGATGCCTGCTGTGCTTGTTTTGCTGTCCAGTTTCATTTTATCTGCGACTTTGTTTGCAGATGCGCCTGAGCCGAAGGCTTATCTATTTTTTGCTTTAGGTTTGTTGGTATTGTTGGTATTAGGCGCTTATGTATTCCGACAAATTCAAAAATCGATACGCTATCACATGAATAAGCCTGCAGATTAAATGCAGGCTTTTTTATTTGCACTGAGTTGTTTTTATAATTTTGAGCAAACCAATAAATCAAAAAAATTATAGCTTAATCACTTTAATTTCTTCTTCAGTATCTGTACTTGGTGCAGCCTGAGTCTGTGCTTCTTGAGTAGGTGCGGCAATGGTGGCTGCAGGGGCGATATTCTGCGAAGGCGCGCTTAATGGTGCTTGATAGATAGGCACGGCATGATCACTTTGTCCTGTAATCACTTCTTTGGTTTTCTGAATTTTAGTATTTACATTGTTGGCAAGTTGCTGCCCAGTATGTTTGGCTTGAGCCGCACCCTGACTGCCCAATTGTTTGGCGTTGTCTAAAGCTTGATGTGCCGATGGGCGAATTTTTTCAATACCTTTTTCGGTTACTTCACCGACTTTTTGTGCTGCCTGAATCACACCTTCCTGAGTTTTATATGCCCAAACATGTAAGAGGTTTGGATTGTCTGCATAAGGCTGAATTGGTTTATTACTTTGAGTTTGTGCAGCACTACTTTGTGCCCACACCGAAGCACTACTGAACAATAGTCCAATACAAATGCTGATATTGATCTTTTTCATTGTGCTGTGCCTCTTAGGATGCCGAATACTGGTCGTTGAAAGGTTTTGAATGGAATGTACTGCATTGTATAAAGCCTAGATGATCTGCAGTGTTTATTTTTCGCAAGTATGATGTATTTTTAGGTGAAATTTACAGTGTTTGAAACTTTAAAATATTTGAAATTATGGCAGCATTTCAGGCTTAAAGAAGAAGACCCACATAAAATTGTGGGTCTTGTTACTCTGGAGAGTTTTTAAAGCAGGGCAGCAATGGCTACACTGCTTTTATCATCTTAGTTTGAAATATCAAGCGATGCTGTATTTATATTGAAAGTCCAACAATCTTGCTACATCAAGATACATTCAAAGCTGTTTTTAGCTTAGTTGCATTGTGCAAGCGCATCTTTATGAAAATGGTTGCGTAAGGTGATGAAGTTCTTTTGCACAGTTGCATCATGCAAGTCAAAGTGAGTTGCTATGCTAGTCCCATCTTGTGCAAATGTTGCAGAACCAGCTGAAATTAATGCATTGCCTTTAAATGCCCATTGTTCAATAGAACGACCTGCTTGCAGTGTGCCTGTAAATTCGATCACGCATTTATCAATAAATTTTGTGAGTTTGGCGCTGTTATTGACAGTGTCTGGGTAAACTTCAATATTTTTCACTTCTTGTAAAACACCTGCTGTGAGCTGTGGAATGACAGGTGCAGAAGTACACGCACTAAGAGAAAGGCAAGTTAAACCCGATAAAATGAGTGTTTTAAGTTTCATAAGCTTGTTTTCTTGTTGAGTGTTGTTAGGTTGAGTATAGGGAATCTGAAGTGAAATGCCTAGTTACTCGGCTCTAATAAAAAGTATGCGTTTAAAATGGAAACGCTGAATGAGCATTTTGATAGTGTCGAGTTTGTAAGCTCAATAATTGAGGTTTTAAGTGATTCAGGTCTTCATTTAACCCTATTTTTCTTGCTAAAGGATCAACTTGATTGAATATAGGTGAATCTGTTAAAGGCTGTTCTAAGCTTAAATGATGGGCGAATGTTTTTAATTGCAGACGACGCGTAACAGAAGCACAAGAATATCTTCTAAACTTTTCAAGTAAAAAAAGAAGTCGGCGCTTTTCGGTCAAACCGAGTTTATTTACTGTGGTCGGGAGCAAGTCTGAGTAGAGTAATGATTCAACAATGGGTTTAACCTCTTCAAATTTGGCAGAGTTTAAAGGTTGTGTAACTAAATCATTTAATGCTTGTTCAAATTTTTGCTGATTCATCTCACATCCTTCAAGCTGGACAATACAGATGTCATATAGCGTATGTTCGAGTCTAATTGCTCTGGGATTGCGTAATAATCCTTAGCATTATTCGCTGATTTTTTAAACTGATCAAGTGTGAATTTGTGCTTTAGATATAAAGTTTTTATATCTTCAATATCTTGGTCGGAGAGTCGGGCAAGTTTAGAAGTTGCCAAATCTACGCCTGAAACCAGATAAACTTCAACAATACTGCTTGTATGTAGAGGGATTACTCGATCAATATAATCTGGATCAATTGAAGCTAAGGCGGTATTAAAACTTCGATCAAATTCTAAATTTGTTTCAAGATGATTATGGTCGATGTACTCCACATCATTATTTTCAAGAAATAATAAAATGTCTTGTTTTTTTAATTGTTGAATTGCCTGAATCTCGGCATCAATGTCGTTACTGCCTCGGGCATTGGTGTGTAAATGAAAAGCACATCCACCAAAAATATAGGCTTTAATTGCACCGTTTGGCAAGTTGTGATGATAGAGGGAAATCCATTCCTCAAGCTCTCGAAAGAGCTTGAGGATGGCTAAAGCAATGGGTGAATTGCTATAAATTTGCATATTGGTTTCGCATATTAATGCTGCAATACACTTACATCCGCAACACGTGTAAACAAATCACGTAACTGCGCAAGTAAACGTAAGCGGTTGGCTTTCAACTCTGCATCATCTGCCATCACCATGACACTGTCAAAGAAAGCATCAATAGGCGCACGCAATGCAGCCAATTGAGAGAGTGCGGCGGTGTAGTCTTTTGCTGCCAATAATGGCTCCACCACAGGTGTGATTTTCGCAAGTTCCGCGAATAATGCTTTTTCTGCATCTTCCACCAAGTTAGCTTCAATGACGCTTCCTTCAGGTGCGGTTTCTTTGGCTAAAATGTTGGCAACACGCTTGTTTGCAGCAGCCAATGCAGCCGCTTCAGGCAAGGCACGGAAGTGATTTACCGCATTCACACGTTTATCAAAATCTAGTGGAGATTTTGGTGATAAAGCTTGAACGGCTTGAATCACATCTACTGCAACGCCTTGGTCTTCGTATTTCGCACGGTAACGACCTTCAAGGAATGCAACAGCATCTGCCAAAGTCTTGTCGTGGTCTTTCAATACATCGCCATAAGCAGCCAAGGCTAGCTTAATCAAGTCTTCGATAGATACGTCTAAACCATTTTCAGTCACTAGACGCAGGATACCAATGGCAGAACGACGTAGCGCAAATGGGTCTTTAGAACCTGTAGGTGCCTGACCAATACCGAAAATACCAGTTAAAGTATCTAGACGATCCGCAAGGGCAATCGTTGTACCCGTTTTGGTTTTAGGCAGAACGTCACCCGCGAATTTAGGTAAATATTGCTCACCTAAAGATTCAGCCACTTCATCATTTTCACCTTCAAGACGTGCGTAGTAAGTACCCGCGATGCCTTGAAGTTCTGGGAATTCACCTACTAACTCAGAAGTTAAGTCGCATTTTGCAAGCAGGGCAGCTTTTTCAGCATCTTCAGCTTTTGCACCCGTAATCGGAGCAAGTGCGACAGCCAGTTTAGCAATACGTTCAGACTTGTTCCACAAAGTACCCAGTTGTGCCTGGAATACCATGTTGGCCAGTTTCTCTTTACGAGAAGCTAATGGCTGTTTCTGGTCTTGCAGGAAGAAGAACTCAGCATCTGACAGACGTGGACGAACCACTTTCTCATTACCTTCAATAATTTGAGTCGGATCTTTAGACTCAATGTTTGAAACGGTAATGAAGTAAGGCTGTAATTTGTTTTCAGCATTCACCAGACAGAAATACTTCTGGTTATCCTGCATGGTAGTGATCAGGGCTTCTTGAGGAACGGCAAGGAAGCGTTCTTCAAAGCTGGCACGTAGTGCAACAGGCCATTCAACCAATGCAGTCACTTCATCACGTAGGTCGCTAGGCACAATTGCAATCGCATTCACTTCATCCGCTAATGCTTTTACTTGCTGATCAATGATCGCTTGACGCTCTTCAAACGACGCAATGACTTTAGCCGCACGTAACGCATCTAAATAGTCATTGGCGTGTTGTAGTCTGATTGCTTCAGGGGCATGGAAGCGGTGACCATAAGTGACATTAGCTGCCTGATGGTCTTGAATCGTTGCTTCAATTACTTGATGATCTTTAAGTAAAACGACCCATTTAACTGGACGCACAAATTCAGTACGGCTCGCAGCAGAGCGCATGCGTTTTGCAATTGGCAGGTTGTCCAACGCAGTTTGTAGAATTTGTGGCAATAATGCATCAAGGCTTTGACCTTTCACATCTTTTAGGTAGCAGACTTTTTCAACTTTACCTGCTTGGAAAGTAGAAACCTGATCAACCGTAATACCTTGACCGCGCATAAAGCCTTCAAGCGCTTTGGTCGGTTTGCCTTCGGCATCATAAGCGGCTTGAACAGCAGGTCCATCAAAACGTTTTTGGGTGTCTGCTTGCGCACCATCTACATTGACAATTTTAAGTGCCAAGCGACGTGGTGCTGCATAGGCTTCAATTGCATCAAAAGCCAAGCCTGCATCTTTCAAACCTTTTTCAGTTTCTGCAAGTAAGGCATCGCGTAAGGTTTTTAAGCTTTTCGGTGGGAGTTCTTCGCAACCGAGTTCAAATAAAACTGTATGTTTAGACATTATTTGCTTTCCTCAGTATTTTGCGCTTTGGCTTCCGCTTCAACCTGTGCTTTTAACTGCGCCAAGACTTCATCACGTAAATGTGGTTCAGCCATTGGGAAACCTAATTTTGCACGTGCAGCCACATAACTTTGTGCAATAGAACGTGCCAAAGTACGAACACGTAAAATATAACGCTGACGTTCAGTCACAGAAATTGCACCGCGCGCATCCAACAGGTTAAAGCAGTGAGATGCTTTAATCACTTGCTCATAAGCAGGTAATGGTAATTCTGCTGCAATTAAACGGCTCGCTTCTACTTCATAGAAGTCAAACAGTTCAAACATTTTTTCTACAGGTGCGTATTCAAAGTTATAGGTCGATTGTTCAACTTCGTTTTGATGGAACACATCGCCATACGTCACAGTACCAAACTGTCCTTTAGTCCAAACCAAGTCGTAAACTGAGTCTACACCTTGCAGGTACATTGCCAAACGCTCAAGACCATAAGTGATTTCGCCTGTTACAGGGTAGCATTCAACTCCACCCACTTGCTGGAAGTAAGTGAATTGCGTCACTTCCATACCGTTTAACCATACTTCCCAACCTAGGCCCCACGCGCCAAGTGTTGGAGATTCCCAGTTATCTTCCACAAAGCGAATGTCATGCACCAATGGGTCAATTCCAATCGCTTTTAAAGAATCTAAATACAACTGCTGGATGTTGTCTGGGTTTGGTTTCAGCACCACCTGAAATTGATAGTAGTGTTGTAAGCGGTTCGGGTTTTCGCCATAACGACCATCTTTAGGACGACGAGATGGTTGTACATACGCCGCGTTCCATGTTTCTGGACCTAAAGCACGTAGGAAAGTGGCAGTGTGGAATGTCCCTGCACCCATTTCCATATCGTAAGGTTGTAAAACGACGCAGCCCTGCTCCGCCCAGTAGTTTTGTAAGGCAAGAATTAAGCCTTGAAAGGTATCAATATGCGATATGGCGCGACTCATGGTCATCCACTTAAAATTAGAGAAAAATTGTGCTCAATTATAAGGATTTTGCGGGGTGCTGGCAAAGGTTAAAGCACAACTAGCGGTTGGTTGTTTGGGGTTTTACAAATTCACTGATAAATGAAAGATATAAAACAAATACATCATTACTAAATGATTGCCTTATAATCTTGTCCAATTGTCACCACTGGATTGCCTGCCCGTGTTTCATTCACAACTTGATTGGCTGAATACGCTGAAACCCAATTTTAAAGTATTGCCGTTAAAAGAACGCCTACTTTGTGGTTTGGGCGCATTATTGGGTTTGGCATTATCTTCCCTGATCAGTTGGTGGGTGTTGGGCGATATTAACGCATGGTATATCGCGCCAATGGGTGCATCTTCGGTATTGTTGTTTGCTGTGCCTGCCAGTCCTTTGGCGCAGCCGTGGAATATTGTAGTTGGGAACAGTATTGCAGCAATTATGGGCGTGAGCTGTGCTTTATATATTCCAAATTTAACCGAAGCCTTTAGTGTGGCTGTGGCTTTATCTATTTTCTTGATGATGACCACCGATTCGCTGCATCCACCGAGTGGAGCAGTGGCCATTACCGCAGTGCTTGGCGGAGATGCCGTGCGTGAGCTGGGTTATCACTTCATCTTTTATCCTGTGCTGCTTAATTCAGTTTTGCTGATGATGATTGCAATCGTATTTAACCGCATGATTGGCAAGCCTTATCCTCAAACGCCACAGTTGAATCAACGTACCCAAGACCCAACGCCTACTCAAAAAGCCACTATTCAGCCGCAAGATATTCAAGATGTTTTAGATGCACAAACCCAGTTGCTAGATATTAGTGAATATGACTTACAAAAAATCATTTTAGAAGCGCAGCACAAAGCCAGTGAACGACAAACTCAAGCACTGACTTGTGCAGATATTATGAGTAAAGATGTAGTCAGTTTGCACCAAGATGATGATATTCACAGTGCTTTAGAAAAATTCAAACACATGAATTTAATGAGTTTACCTGTCATTGATACTGAACAACATTTGGTCGGAACTTTGGCGCTGTATGAAGTGGTGGAATGGTTTAAACACGCAACAGATTTTCCGTATAGCTGGAAACATCAGGTGAAACATATCATGTTGCGCCAAGTGGTCACGGTGCAACCGCAACAAAGTATTCAAGACCTTGTGCCGTACTTTGTCGAGCGTTCTTTTAACTATATTCCTGTGGTAGAACAGCAGCGTTTGGTCGGGATTATTAGCCGTGCCGACATGATTGCCGTCTTGAATCAACAGCTTGCTGTAAAGACGAATTGATTGACTTGTATTGTCGATGAGTATTCAACACGACTCAATCCTGAAATGCTGTGACTTTTAAAATATATTGCAGGTTGAAAGGCAAAAAAAAGCTACGATGCTTGGGGGAGCAATCGTAGCGAAAAAGAAAAAAACTGTGTAAATAAGGGATATCTAAGAGTGAATCAGCGAACGATTAAAACCTATAAATCTTACATGTGGTCAGTCTTTCAAATTTCAATACCGTTTATCGGTCTTGATCAGGATTGACTGTGCGCACAGGTCTTGTGTAGCCCTGAGTATAGTTTGCTGTATTCGACTGGTTTTGTTTAGGAATCACCAACCACAACACCAAATACACCAAAATGCCAGGAAAGGCAGCGCTCATCACGGAAACAATCACAAAAATTAAGCGCAGTAAATTTGCGTTCCAACCAAAACGTTCAGCAATACCACCCATAACCCCAGCAATCATATTTGAGCGGTTTGAGCGATATAAACCAACATTGGCCATCTAATTCTCCTTAAGAGATCTAAAATTCAAAATAAATACAGGCTGATGTTTAGCTTCACAGCACATCATCTATATATAAAATAAAAATGGTGATGCACTTGGGTTTTTAAAGGGCGGTAAGCAAGGCAATTAGTAAAGTTATGTAACATTTGGTGTTGCTTAAACCAGCATCCACCTAAAATATCCTAAAGAAGCGATGGGCAGAGTAAGCGCTTGACCACAAAGGATTGAGGAAAAGCATGGCTTACATCGAGCTGCCTATTCAGTGGTTTGAATAGGACTGAGTATTCAGTCTGGTCACTCTATATGAGGGATAGTGTGTCAGCTAAATCAAATATTTGCGCAGTTTCAATATGGAGTGCAGTGGCATTGCTTGGATGCGATGATTCACAACTTGAGCAAGCTGCCGTGCAAAAATATACAGAACAGGCAGAAACCAAAAGACTGACTGAGGTGGCAGGGCAGGCAACCGCACCCATACAAACGGCTGCAACGGAACATCATATTCCAGAGAATCTTCTGACTTATGTGGGGCGCTATACCGTTCAGATTAGCTGTGAAGATAAGTTTGTTATGTGCGAAAGCGGAAAAGTCGATTATATTCTGACCTTATTGCCTGATGGGACAGCGCATCGTATTTTTGTCAATGCGGGGCAAATCAGTTACGACAATAAAAAAAAATACCGCAAAGATTTATGGTTCTATGATGAAGACGCGCATCAAATTGTGGTGGCACGCGCCTCTGGGGTGAACTTTTACTATAATGTTGATCAAGACCATAATTTAATTATGGATAAAAAAAAAATTGCGATTGCAACAGAAAATAATCGTGAATACTTTAAAAGCAATCCCTTACCTTCGCAAAACTATCATTTAATCAGAGCAAGTTAATTATTCGCTCATTCAATTCTTAGCCCATTCGTGAAAAACTTTTGGGCTTTTGTTTTTTTACATCAAGTTTTTATTTGGGATGTGTAAAGTATGATTTATCAATGATGGCACATCGTCTACAACTGAATTGAGCAAGGTGTAGTGGATAAAAGTGTTAGTCAAACAGGGCAGAATACGGGAATTCTATAGTAAATTACGAAACTGCACGATCCACAGAACAGTGCTGTGATGACTGGTAATTTAAAGATTTTTTAGAAGGAATGGTGGGTCGTCCGCGATTCGAACGCGGGACCAACGGATTAAAAGTCCGCTGCTCTACCGACTGAGCTAACGACCCATCTAAGGTTGATCAAGGAAATGGTGGGTCGTCCGCGATTCGAACGCGGGACCAACGGATTAAAAGTCCGCTGCTCTACCGACTGAGCTAACGACCCTGAACCAGCAATCAAGCAGGCTTGATTGTGAAGTGCAAGAAAAACCAGAGGGTTTTAAGCACCACTTCGTTTGATGGAGCGTATTGTAGCAAGATATGAAGCGAGCGCAAGTAAAAAATAAAAAAGTTGCCTATGTTTGATTATAAATGCAACAAATTTGTCGTATCTAATCAAAAAATAGGCAACATAGTGGCCTAGAAGCGATATTGATACTGTTGAATATTGTCGTAAATTTCTTGGGTCAGCTCGCAATAAGCAGATTGGTTTGGCAATAACACCAGAATTTTTTCATCACACTGTTTTAAATCAAAACCTTGAGTTTTCAGGGTGTTCTTCTGATATTTAAATGTACCTGTGGTTTGCATTTGCTTTTGAATGCGTAAAAAAACGGGTACTGCATAAGCGGGCATTGCTTTTTTAAACTCCACCAGCATTTGACGCAAGTCTTGTTCATCTAACTGGCAGCCTTCGTTTAAGGTAATCGCAGCCATACCTGCACGACCATTGGTATGTGGGATTTCAACGCCATACACGACAGCTTCAGCAATTTTTTCATAGTCACTGACAATGTTTTCTACTTCTGTGGTGGATACGTTCTCACCTTTCCAGCGGAAGGTATCACCTAAACGATCAACAAACTGGGCGTGACGGAAGCCAATGTCGCGGACTAAATCGCCCGTGTTAAAATAGGCATCGCCTTGTTTAAACACGTTTTGCATCATCACCGCCTTGTTTTTTTCAGGGTCGGTGTAGCCATCAAACGGTGAGCGACGGGTGATTTTTCCAATCAATAAGCCGACTTCGCCTTTTTTGACTTTCATGCATTTGCCTTTGGCATCGCGTACGGGTTCATTTTTTTCTTTATCAAACTGAATGACCGCATAAGGTGTCGGTGAAAAACCAACCGTGTTGTCAAAGTTAAACACATTGCTAAAGCCGACGTTGCCTTCGCTAGACGCATACAGTTCCAGAATTTCCTGAACACCAAAGCGTGTTTTGAATTTGCTCCAAATATTAGGACGCATGCCATTGCCAATCATTTTGGTCACACGATGCCCACGCTCTAAATCAGAAGCAGGCGCATCCATTAAATAACGGCACAATTCGCCCACATAGCCAATCGCAGAGGCATTGAATTTGTGTACATCTTGCCAGAAGCATGAAGTGGAGTATTTTCTACGGATGGCAAAGGTGGCACTGCCTGCAATTACGCCACACCAGCACACCACAATGCCTGTGGCGTGGTACAGCGGCAGAGTGCAGTACATCACATCATCCTGATTTAAACCCAAGACATGACCATAGGTACCATAAGCCAACGTCCAACGGCTATTGGTGAAAATCACCGCTTTAGGTAAGCCTGTTGTACCTGAGGTATAGATATAAAACAGCCCATCTTTGCCCTGTACTGACTGTGTGGTGGCAGGGTTAAAGCTTGGGAATGATGCAATGCATTGCGCTAAATTTTGAAAACCTTCAGGGGCAGTGCCAGCATCGGTACGGGTATTTTGATCTGCAAACCAATACAGTCGATTTTCTGTAAGCTCAAGTTCTTGGCGAATATCGGCAACGGCTTGACGACATTCTTCCCCCACAATCACGGCAATTGGTTTGACTAAATTGATGCTGTGCGCCAAAACTTTGGCAACTTGTGCGGTATTGACCAAAGCCACGGTAACGCCAATTTTTGCTAAGCCAATGACACTGGCAATTAATTCAGGGCGATTTTCCAACATCACCGCAATGACATCACCTTTGCGTGCGCCAATGCTTAAATAGTAATGTGCAATTTGGTTAGCCCATGCGTTGAGCTGCAAATAGCTGTACTGCTGATCTTCAAACATCAAGGCACAACCATGCGGGTTACGATGCACGGCTTTTTCAAACGCAAGACCTAAGCCTGCAGGCGTATTGGGTGTGCGTAAATAGGCTTGCTTTAACCCTGTGATCAGGTGGGGCACTTTAGTCATAAACTGCGGAATTTTTGCCGCAACATCCGTTAAGCCAATTAAATCGCTTTTTGTCATCTGGTACATAAGAATCCTGTTTTTGTCATCATCCGTTGCATCTGCAAAGCATCGCGTCTTATTGTTTTGTAATCCCTTAGTCCTAGTGCAATCAACCTAATTTTTAGCTTTGACTGATGTTTTTATAAAAGCTGTTAAAAATCAAAAACACCTAACACCAAATTAACTTGCTTAAATTTAAGTCACCACTGCATTTGCTCTAAAGTAGCAAAAAAAATCCAGTCATTAAAATGACTGGATTTTTTTATTCCGCTGCAAAAGTGCGAATTACGACTCAGTTGGCGGAGTTACTTTTTTAGGTGGACGGCCACGTGGACGACGCGGACGCGCAGTTTTCTCTTTCTCTGCTTTGTCCTGTTCAGATTCAGCAGTTTCGACTGGGTCATCTACTGCTAATTCCGCTTGTACAGGTGCGACCACTTCAACGGCAGTTTCTTCTTGCGCTGCTGCAGTTTCAGTGACAGTTTGTGCAAGGTCGTCTTGCGCGTTCAACTCTGGCTGAGTAGCTTCAGTTGTAGCCTCTACTTCAGGGTTTACTTCTGTAGTTGCTTCGACTTCTGTGCTTAGCGCTACAGACGTTTCTGCAGTAGAGTTTGCTTCTACAGATGCGTCGGTAGTTGCCACAACGTCAGTCGTTGGCTCTGCTGCAGGTGTGCTTTCCGCTTCAGCTTTTTCTACTGCCTGTGCTTGCTTGGCTTGTTCCAATGCTTGCTCAGCAGCTTGTTTGGCTAAACGACGACGCTCACGCGGATCGTTGGCAACACGCTTATCTGACACTGGTTTTGGTGGTGTTAGGTCTAACACAGGTGCAGGCTCAGCTTCAGGAGCAGCTTTGGCAACTTCCACATCACGAGTGACAGGTTTTTTCTCTGCCACAGGCGCAGTGCTAACAAGGCTTGCAGCATACTCGTCAGTGAACTTCTGCAAAGCACGATTGAACGTTGGAATTAAACCAAACTGTTCAATCAGAACTGAACAATCTTCGCCATATACGTGGCGAATCAGGCTACCAATGCTGTATTGCGCTAAAGTTGGCACCTGTGAAGGTGTTAACTTTGGTGCAGTTACTTGCTGCGCTTGACCTTCACGTTGCTGACGACGACGCTGACGCGGATCGTTGCTGGCACGTTTTGCAGGCGCAGTCGGTTGTGCTTGTACTTCCGCAGGTGCAGCTGTTTCTTCTGCAACAACTGGAGCAGCTTCTACCGCAGCAACAGCTTGAGTCGGTTCAGCAACCGTTTCAAGCAGAGTTGCTTCTACTGCTGTCACTGGTTCAGCCGCTACTGGCGCAGCATTCAATGCCACAATTTCAGTTTGAGCTTGATCGACATTCACCACCAAAGCCGTTGTATTGAACTCTTGACGCGGTGCGTCAATTAACTCCACTTTCGGATGATTAGAAGCCACTGCCGTAGTCGTTGCTTGCTCATTCAATACGCTTGGGTCGCGGTGACGATTTGGGCGTTCTGGACGAGGTTGGTTGCGACGGTCACGACGTGGCACGGCATTTTGCTGCTGCTCATTGTTGTTTTGAGCTTCTTGCTGCTGCGGTGCTTGGTCATTGTTGTGCTGACGACGAGAGTTGCGTTTGTTTTCACGCGCTTCTTGACGTTGCTCCTGACGCGACATTTGAACCACTTCTTCATGCACTTGATGTTGTTGATTATCGTGCTGAGTTTGCGGCTCACGTTGCTCTTTGTGCTTGTTATTGTTGTTGCTGTGACGCGGCTTTTTGTTGTTGTGACGAGGAGCCGGTTTGTCTTCACGTTCAGCAGATTTCTCTGCAGAGTCACGTTCAGTTTTTTGTGCCACTGTCGATGGTGCAAGGTATACATTTTGACTGCTTGCAGCAGGGGCAGCAGATGCAGTTGCAATTTGACCAAACTGACCACGGCTCACAGCACCGCTATTCACCATTTGCTCGATGGCTGCTGCTGCATTGTTGGCACTACGTGCTTGATCAATGGTGCTGGCTTGCTTTTGAACAAACAGGTTTTCTAACCAGGCACATGGGCTTGCAGTAGTTGTTGCTGCCGCAGGTGCAGGCTGCTGTTGTGCAGATGCTTTATTTTGCTGTGCTGCTTGTGGTTTTCTTGCAGAGGTTTTTTCAGCCGCAGGTGCAGCAGCGTGGCTGTGCGATTGATCTGCTTCTTCTAAATGCCATTCAGAAGATTCATAACCCAACTCTTTTTCGCTTGAACGGGTTGCTTCAGTACGTTCATAGCTGGTTGGTGCAAAACCTTCAGGATTATACGAAATTTCGTAATGTGGGGTTTCTAAGTGTGGGTGAGGTAATACAGTCACACGCACATTTGAAGTTTGCTCAAGGTAAACCAGACTGTGACGCTTTTCATTCAGTAAGAATGCTGCAATTTCAACAGGTACTTCGACTTGAACTTCACCATGACGTTCACGCAGGGCAATTTCTTCCACTTTACGCATAATAGAAAGTGAAAGAGAGCGTAGGTCACGTACCATGCCTGTGCCATGACAGCGTGGGCAAACGTAGCCAGTCGCTTCTTCAAGTGATGGACGTAAGCGCTGACGGCTCATTTCCATTAAACCAAAACGTGATAATTGACCAAATTGAATACGTGCGCGGTCACTTTGTGTTGCTTCACGAAGTTTGGCTTCAACCATACGTTGGTTGCGGTCTTTGGTCATGTCGATAAAGTCGATGACCACCAAACCACCGATGTCGCGTAAACGCAATTGACGCGCAATTTCTTCGGCAGCTTCAAGGTTGGTATTAAGCGCAGTATCTTCAACATCTTGACCACGGGTAGACTTAGCCGAGTTGATGTCAATTGAAACTAATGCTTCAGTTTGGTCAATGACAATTGAGCCGCCTGAAGGCAATTTAACTTCACGCTCATAAGCTGTTTGAATTTGGCTTTCGATACCAAAATGCGCGAATAGCGGCTCATTTAAAGTATAGGTTTTTAGCTTGTCTAACTGACGTGGCATCACGGCTTTTACGAAGTTATAGGCTTCGTTATAAGCTTGTTCTGAGTCAATTAAAATTTCGGCAACATCATCACGTAAGTAGTCACGAATCGCACGTGTCACCACACCTGCTTCTTGGTGTACCAACATTGGCGATGGGCCAGAGCTTGCGGTGTTTTGAATTTGCGCCCAAAGGTCAAGCAAGTGTTGTAAATCAAGCTGTAATTCTTCTTGTGAACGACCAATGCCCGCAGTACGTACAATCACGCTCATGCCGCGTGGCACGTTTAAAGATGCCAACATTTCTTTGAGTTCTTCACGCACAGAACCTGAAATTTGACGACTGATACCGCCACCTTTCGGGTTATTTGGCATAAGCACTAAATAACGACCAGCCAAAGAAATGAAGGTAGAGAGCGCAGCACCTTTGTTGCCACGTTCTTCTTTTTCTACCTGTACCAAAAGCTCAGTGCCTTCAGTGATCAGTTCACGAATATTAGAAGTTTGGCGAGGGTCGGCTTTGTAATAAGAGTTTGCGATTTCACGCATCGACAGGAAGCCTTGGCGACCTGCACCGTATTCAACAAATACGGCTTCTAAAGAAGGTTCTACACGGGTCACATGACCTTTGTAGATATTCGATTTTTTTTGTTCACGGGTACGATTTTCTAAATCGAAATCGTAAAGACGCTGACCAGTGACAAGTGCAACGCGAATTTCTTCGGCATGTGTTGCATTAATCAACATACGTTTCATGGGTGTAACACCTAATAGTGATACACAGCAAAAAATCGCTAGACACGTAGCGAACATCAAGCATCACGGATCAACTGCTCAGATCTCAAAAAAACCAATTGTGGTCTGAGCTTTTTTACCGGCCTTTTTGTGTGGGGCTGCGGTGTATGATTCACGTATTGATGATGGCAATACGGCTTTAACCTTTAAACGGATAAAGTCACCTGATCGCTTCACTGGCGGACGAGCGGTGTATTGGATGTGTGTAACTTTCACTGTCACATTGCTCGAAGATCATCTCTTCTTTCATAGATAGAGTGTCTTGATACGGAATTATCGTCGTATCTTTACAAATTGTGCAGATCCAATACATCAAACGCTTTAGCCTGAAGTGGTTTTCAGGGTGCGACTAATCTGATGTGTATCAGTTTACGTTTAAAAACCAACTAGAGTTGGCGACATATTTTTTCAGGCAAACTGATTTATGTACCTGAGGTACAATTAAACGCAACAGTTTGCTTTTTTGCCGATATAATAAGCCTTCGGCGTCGGCATAATTCTTTTGGGACCTGCTCGTATGTAGTGGGATGTTGGTTGATTGCTCTATTTCAGAAAAACCTGAAAAGATTCAACGTGAACCCACTGACGATGGTTTCCGTGCGCTGACTATATCAAACCTTGCATCATCTGCCTATGGGCTAAGCTTATGTTTCTTGTGTAAAGCATAGCCTAAATGATCAGTTTTTAATCAATTTTAGTATTTTATTAGGTCTCTTAACTGTATGAATTCTACCCAACAATGGCAAAGTGTCACTTGGTTTGAAGTGGATGAGCATCAAGCGGGTCAACGCATCGATAATTTTTTGTTTAGTCGTTTAAAAGGGGTGCCTAAAAGTCGCATCTATCGTTTGATTCGTGAAGGGCAGGTGCGGGTCAATAAAAAGCGCATTAAAGCAGAAACCAAACTGAATATTGGCGATCAAATTCGTGTGGCGCCGATTCGCTATGAACAAAAAGACGACAGTGCTGCTCCAATTTCAGACAAGGTGGCACAGGGTTTATTGAGCCGTGTGATTTATGAAGATGAAGGCTTGATGGTGGTGAATAAACCTTCGGGCATTGCAGTCCATGGCGGCAGTGGCGTTGCATACGGGTTGATTGAAGGCTTACGTGCTGCGACAGGTAAAAAATATTTGGAATTGATTCACCGTATTGACCGTGATACTTCAGGCTTGGTGATGATTTCCAAAAAACGCAGTACCTTAAAAACCCTGCAAGATTTATTGCGCGAACATAAAATCCAAAAAACTTATGCTGCCATTGTCAAAGGGCAGGTGAGTTTGGATAAACAATTGATTGATGCGCCGTTACATCGTTATGAATTGGCGAATGGCGAACGTCGTGTACGTGTATCTAAAGAAGGTAAAGAGTCTAAAACCCAGTGGAATGTGGCTGAGCGTTTTATGCATGCAAGCTTGGTATATGCTTCGCCATTGTCTGGACGTACCCATCAAATTCGTGTGCATGGTTTAAGTATTGGGCATCCGCTAGTAGGTGATGATAAATATGGTCATCAAACTGAATATCGGGGTCCTGCGCCACGTCGTTTGTGCTTACATGCCATGCGTTTGGAAATTCCAGGCTATCCTGTGATTGAAGCGCCTTTACCTGAAGATATGCAGAGTTTGGTGGCGCAGTTGAGAGCGCAAAAGGCGGATAAGCCGACGGCGCCACCTGAGTTTTAATTTTTGTAACTCTCTGTTGTGCGATAGCAGCTTGCTTCTTTTTAAAGATGAGGAACATTGTTTCGCAACAAGGAGATGAGGTTTTTAGGGGTAATTCACAGCCACATTTTATAGTTTTTAATTTAAATTTTTGGTGTATAGGCTATGCCTTACTTTTCAAAGATGAAAAGTAACAAAAAACTTTTGTTTCGCTGATGGAACATCTCTGTGCCACAGCGAAACGGCGACATCCATGTCGCCCTTCGCGTATCGAATATTTGTTGTGATATATGTGCTGATTCTTGGTCGTTTATCCTTTTGAGTTAAGGTAAAGCGAGGGAATTTAAAAGCCGAATCAAATTTAGGAATCTAATATGAACAAACCTGTAGAACTCATCATTTTTGATTGGGATGGCACCTTATTTAATTCCGTCGGTCAAATTGTGGCGAGTTTGCAGTTCGCAGCACAACAATTTCAGCAACCCCTGACCGATGCTGCGGCTAAAAGTATTATTGGTTTGGGTTTGCCTGAAGTGGCACAGCGTTTATTTCCTGAAGTGCCAGAGCTGCATCAAGCGATTTTGCAGTGCTATTCAGAACACTATGTCGAACACTCAAAAACCGATGCTTGGTTTGAGGGTGTGGCAGATATGCTCGATGAGTTGTCAGGTTTGGGACTGAAATTGGCAGTGGCAACAGGCAAAAGCCGTAAAGGTTTAGACCGAGTGTTGGCGCAAACCCAAAGTCAGGATTTGTTTGTGGCGACACGTGCTGCAAGTGAAACCAAATCTAAACCTGATCCTTTAATGTTGCAGGAAATTTTGAGCAGTACCGATGTGCAGGTCGAGCAAGCGATTATGGTGGGTGATACTTCTTACGATTTGGAAATGGCACAAAACATTGCCATGCCGCGTGTAGGCGTGAGTTATGGCGTGCATAGTGTAGAGGTGTTGCAGCGTTATCAGCCTTTAACCATTGCAGATGATGTGCCGAGTTTGCATGATTTTTTAGTGCAGCAATATCGTTTACGTCAGGCGAGTTAAACCCAGTAAAACAATTTAGATGAATTTGAAATTAGAGTAACTTGAAAAATTTCAGGTTGCTCTTTTTTTATGTACTTTTGGGAGCGTCATAAAAAGGCTTAGCTTTTAGTCTAAAGTTAGGATTAAGACATTTTAAGATTGCTGCGAATTGCCGAGTCAATGACTCGGAAAATAATGTCATAGCCTACAGACAACTGTTTTGCTTGCTTTTTATAAAAATAGATTAATAGCTAATAGCTATTGAAAAAAAGAAAATAAGTATTGGCATAAACCCGCCATTTTTCCGATTCTTAATCAGTTTACATACCTCTGAGCTGGATAGCTTGTCCTGAGAATGGACAAGATCGGGGTCATCATCCCTATTTTCTATTATTACCTTTCCAACATCTCGGGGTATATGCCCAATTTTTGCAGTTTAAGGAAACATTGATGTCGAATTCTGCTGTTGTTGAATCAGTTGCGCAAGCATTACGTACTGCCGAACTCTCTCAAACTGCGATTGCGCCAATCCGCCCAGAACTTGGTGGTGAAAGTGCTGACGTAGATATTGCCTATGCCGTTCAAGAAGTGAATACCGAACGTGCCTTAAAAGAAGGTCGTCGTTTGGTGGGGCGTAAAATTGGTTTGACCTCTAAAGTGGTTCAAGCACAACTGGGTGTAGATCAGCCTGACTTTGGCATGTTGTTTGCCGATATGGCTTATGGTGATGGTGAAGCGATTCCTGCAGGTTTGCTGATTCAGCCAAAAGTAGAAGCAGAAATTGCATTGGTGATTAACCAAGATCTAACCAAAGAAAAACACACGTATGCGGATATTATCAGCGCGACTGAATATGCCTTGCCTGCCATTGAAGTGGTCGATAGCCGTATTGAAAACTGGAAAATTAGTTTGATTGATACCGTGGCCGATAACGCATCTTCTGCTGCATTCGTTCTAGGTTCAAAACCAGTCAAGCTAGAAAATCTGGATTTGGTGAACTGCAAAATGGTGATGACCCGTGGTGAAGAAGTAGTTTCTCAAGGCGTGGGTAAAGCTTGTTTAGCAAATCCATTAAACGCTGCCGTGTGGTTAGCCGATGAAATGGTGCGCCGAGGTCGTCCATTGTTAAAAGGCGACATCATCTTAACTGGTGCTTTAGGTCCTATGGTTGTTGCACAGCCAGGTGAAGAATTTAAAGTCGAAATTGAAGGCTTTGGTTCAGTGACAGCTGCGTTTGCTGCGGAATAAATCGAGATTCTAAGAGAGTACATGCATGAAAAAGATTAAATGTGCAATGATTGGTCCAGGTAATATTGGTACAGATTTGCTTTATAAATTACAACGCAGTGAATGGTTAGAGCCTGTGTGGATGGTGGGAATTGACCCAACCTCTGAAGGTCTAGCTCGTGCGGCAAAAATGGGTTTAAAAACCACAAGTGACGGTGTAGATGGTCTTCTTCCTCACGTACTTGAAGATGACATTAAAATTGCTTTTGATGCAACTTCCGCTTATGTGCATGCAGAAAACAGTCGCAAACTGAATGAGCTTGGCGTGTTGATGATTGACTTAACGCCTGCGGCAATTGGCCCATTCTGCGTACCGCCAGTGAACCTTGAAGCATTGCTTGAAGCGGGCGAAGTGCCAAACGTCAACATGGTGACTTGTGGTGGTCAGGCAACAATTCCTATGGTGGCTGCAGTTTCTCGTGTTCAACCTGTGGAATACGGTGAAATTATTGCAACGGTATCGACTAAATCTGTGGGGCCGGGTACACGTAAAAACATTGATGAATTTACCCGTACAACTGCAGGCGCGATTGAAGAAGTTGGCGGTGCAAAACAAGGTAAAGCCATCATCATCATTAACCCAGCTGAGCCACCATTAATGATGCGTGATACCGTTCACTGCTTGGTGGAAGGTGAGCCAGATCAGGCAGCGATTACAGCATCTGTGCATGCCATGATCAAAGAAGTGCAAAAATATGTACCGGGTTACAAACTTGTAAACGGCCCTGTTTTTGATGGCAACCGTGTTTCAATTTTCTTGGAAGTTGAAGGTTTGGGTGATTACTTGCCTAAATATGCAGGTAATCTAGACATTATGACTGCAGCGGCTGCACGTACTGCAGAAATGTTTGCAGAACACGTTTTCAAAACTGCTGAAGCTTAAGGAATACCAAAATGTCTAAGATTATTATTAATGATATGACTTTACGTGATGGTATGCACCCAATGCGCCATCAAACCACGCCAGAGCAAATGGTTGCGATTGCCACTGCTTTGGATGATGCAGGTGTGCCTTTAATTGAAGTCACACACGGTGATGGCTTAGGTGGTAACTCTGTGAACTATGGTTTTGCAGCCGCTACTGATGAAGAATATCTGAAAGCAGTGATTCCAAACCTGAAACAGGCAAAAGTTTCTGCACTATTACTGCCAGGTATTGGAACAGTTGATCATCTGAAAATGGCGCATGATGTAGGCGTGGCAACCATTCGTGTGGCGACACATTCGACTGAAGCAGACGTTTCTGAACAGCACATTACTGCAGCACGTAAACTGGGTATGGATACTGTGGGCTTCTTGATGATGGCGCACATGGCTTCTCCTGAAAAATTGCTCGAAGAAGCACAAAAAATGGTGTCTTACGGTGCAAACTGTATCTATGTAACAGATTCTGCAGGCTATATGTTGCCTCAAGATGTGACTGATCGCGTAGGTATTTTACGTGCCAACCTCGGCTCAGACATCGAAATTGGTTTCCATGGTCACCATAACTTGGGCATGGGCGTTGCGAACTCTGTATCGGCTGTGACCGCAGGTGCAACCCGTGTTGACTTGGCTTCGGCTGGTTTAGGTGCAGGCGCAGGTAATACACCACTTGAATTGTTTGTAGCGGTCGCAAACCGTATGCAAATGGAAACAGGTGTGGACTTGTTTAAAGTGCAGGATATTGCTGAAGACTTGATCATTCCAATGATGACGCATCAAATTCGTGCAGACCGTGATGCAGCAACTTTAGGTTATGCAGGTGTTTACTCATCGTTCCTATTGTTCGCAAAACGTGCCGAAGCAAAATATGGAGTATCTGCGCGTGAAATTCTACTTGAGCTTGGTCGTCGCGGTACGGTGGGCGGTCAGGAAGATATGATTGAAGACTTGGCATTGACTATGTCTAAAGCACGTGAAATGCAAGCCTAAGTTTTTAATATAAAGCAGGCTTGAATTAAGCACTCCAAATGCGTTTGGGGTGCTTTTTTATGCTGTGAAAGATGTAAAACGTGCTGAATTTTGTGCTGATTAAAATGTTTTTCTTATAAGTTGGGTTTATAGAAAATAACGCTAACACATGGGTTTAAAGTTAAAAAAGATTAATCCTTCACATGATGCAAAAAATAACAGCGTTTTTCACCTAAATTAAGCAGTGAATTCAAATAAAAATTCATTTAGTGAGGATTTTGAGCTTAATTTTTTATCGTTAAAAAGAATTAAAAAACTTGGAAAAAAGCTGCTCGATACAGAAAGTGCTGAATTTGTAGAAAAGCTTAATACTGTGGTCGGATTTTTTTCATGACAAGAGTTTTGCATGATGCCCAGATTCGCTTATTGGATGAATAGGAAAAACGCATGCATCGTCACAATTTATGGATAGCACTTTTTGCTGCGACAGCAACTTTAGGGACAACTGCAACTCAGGCAGATTTTATTGACGACAGCAATGTTCAACTTAAATTTAAGAATTTTTATTTAGATCGTCAAATTAAAGACAACCCTGCGGGTAATTGGGGTTCGTGGTCACAAGCTGTCACTTTAGATGCTAAATCAGGTTATCACGATTTAGGTGGAATTAAGGTTGGAGCCGATCTTCTTGTTCAGCATGCAGTGAAACTCAAAGGGCGCGATAAAAACCCAGACTGGGTGTTGCCACATAACGGTAAAGAATCAAAAGATCACTTTGGGAAAGTGGGAGCAACGCTCAAAGCGAAAGTATCTGAAACTGAGCTTAAAGTGGGGGAGTTGTTACCTGTATCTCCAGTTTTGGTCTTTGATCCATCACGTCAATTGCTGACCACTTATAGTGGTGCATGGTTAGAATCTAAAGATATTCAGAATACTAAACTATCCGTTGCTTATATTGATAAAATTAACAACCGTTATGACAATCAGTTCCGTGATCTGACTTTATTCGCACCAGGTAAAACCTTGCCAGATGCTTCAAAAGGACATTTTGATCTTGGTCCAACTTCTGATGGTATGTGGATTGCGGGAGTAGATCACCAATTCACAAAAGAGTTGGGTGCAAGTTATTGGTATGCAGATGTGCAAGATATTTACCAACAACATTATGTAGGTTTGAGTTATAACCGCCAATTGGCTGAAAAGACCAAACTCACTAGCCATGTACGCTACTTTGATAACGCCGAATCGGGTGATCAATTATATGGTGAAATTGATAACCAAGCACTTTCGGTAGGTGCAAAGGTGAATTATGGTGCGCATACTTTTGGTGTTGGCTATCAGCAAATGTTTGGCGAAACCAACTTTCCAACATTGGGTGGTTGGGTGCCACAGCCTTATTTAGTGAACTGGGGTGTTGCAACCTTTACCAACCCTGATGAAAAATCATGGGGCTTCACTTATGGCTATGATTTTGCTGAATTGGGTGCAAAAGGCTTAAACGCAACAGCTGTGTATATGTTAGGTAAAGATGCAACGTATGGTGTGAAAAAAGACCAAGACTCAAAAGAGTTGAACTTGATTGTCAATTACACCGTACCAGAAGGTAAATTGAAAGGTTTAGGTGTTCAGGCAATGTATATTGATGCAGATTTTGATTACAAATCTGATTTACAAGAGTACCGTGTAGCCACCACTTACACCTATAAATTTTAAAATTTGAAAAAAAGAGCGACTTTATATAGTCGCTCTTTTTTTAATATTTACTGAATAAATACCTTATATAAATTAAGACTTTTATTTTATTAAAGTTATAAAATTCAAAGAGTTGTTTAATCGTTTTTTTATGGGTTGTGATCGTAAATTTGTATCAGTTGATGCTGTGTGAACAGGTAATATAAGCCTGTAAAAAGTAATGTTGAATGAGTCCACTTGACGTCAAATTCTATACCTAGAGCCAAACGCAAGCTAAAGACTGTACGAGGAGTATATATGAGCACTGTTCAAATCCCTGACTATACAACAGATCCATTCTTTGGCTTAGAAGATAAATGGATTGAAACAGCAGAAGGCGAATTAACGCATTATCACGAAGTGGGTGAAGGTACACCTATTCTATTTTTACACGGTTCAGGTACAGGCGTATCGGCTGCTGCAAACTGGTGGTTAAACTTGCCACAAATTGGTGAGCAAGCACGTTGTATCGCCATTGATACCATTGGCTATGGTCAAACTGTGGTTGCACCAGGAACACAATATGGCATCCGTGCATGGGTCGATCATGCTGTGCGTACTTTAGATGCCTTAGGCATTGAAAAAACTTGGTTGGTGGGTAACTCGTTGGGTGGCTGGTTGGCATTCCAGTTGGCATTGGATTACCCAGAGCGTGTTCTTGGTATTATCTCAATGGGTACAGGCGGTGCAAAACAGACTGCAGCCCTCAAAGCGCATGCAAATCCTGTATTGACTGAAGAAGGCATTAAAAAGACGCTTTCAATGTTCGTGGTAAATAAAGACTTGATTACAGATGAGTTGGTCAAAGTCCGTTTTGCTTCTGCAAAAAATGACTATGCTTCAGACCGTTTAATGGATGTTGTGGGCGCGCGTGACCGTGACCGTTTCGAGTTCCCACTCGACTTTGACAAAATGAAAGACATCACTGTGCCTGTATTGCTGATTCACGGTACACAAGATGTGGTGATTCCAGTATCGCGTACATGGGATATTTTAAATATTGTGCCACATGCCGATGCACACATTTTCAGCCAATGTGGTCACTGGTCACAGGTTGAAAAAGCGGAAGAATTTAACACTGTGATTAAAAACTACTTAACTGCACGTGGCGTAAATTAAGCGCAGTGAGGTAAAAAAGGATGGCAATTTGCCATCCTTTTTTATGGATGTTTTATGTACCCAATTTAGTGCTGAATAAAGCTCGCGACCAAGTTAATGCAAATTGCCAAAATAGTGGTATTAAAGCTATAAGCCAAAATAATATGTAGCGTGTTCAGTACCCGCATGGGTTGTGAGCTAATCGAGACATCGGCGGTTTGTGCAGATGTACCAATCACATAGCTGAAATATAAAAAGTCAGGATAGGTTGGATGCGACGTCTTGGGAAAATCCAAACCACCTTCTTGCTGCTGTTGCAGTGCCAAATAATAGTCATGCGCATAGTGAATCGCAAAAATGGTGTGCATAAAAAACCAAGCACATAAAATAGTGGTAATGGATAAAATAAAATGTCCCATGCGCACAAACTCACTTTGTGCAAATAAATTCACCTCGACAATGATCGCAATAAAGCACATCACTAAGGTTAGAAATACCAAGAATAAAATCAGCCATTTGCTGGCATCTTGTTGTTGGGCACGTTGTAAAATATGTGCATGATCGCTGTGCCACAAACTGCGCATGGTTAAAACCAAATAGCAGGAAATCGCGATATTCCAGCTAATCAATAAACAGCTTGACCATGACCATGCAGTGAGGGTCTGAAAAACAGCATACAGCACAATGGTAATCACAAAACTGATAAAAAAATAAGGACGATATTGAATCCCTGTTTTCATTCTGCTGAAGGGTGTTTTTATCATTCTTGATCCTTTCTGGATGTGCAATCTAAAGGTGTTACTGCCTGTTATCATCGGCTTAATTTTAGAAAATAGCGATGGGGTGCCTATTTTAACTTATTAGACTTAAGTTGTAATTTGCAGGAAATGTGGTAGCGAAGCGAGGAAAAAGCAGACTGCAAAAATGCGAATGTTTGAGTGTAAGAATGAGCAGTAGTTCAGAAAAAGATTAAAAAAATAAGTTTAGACTTAAGTCTAAAGCTTTGTTTTAGCATTTAGGATGCACAAAAAAGTGCTTACTACATCAAGCAGCAAGCACTTTTGAAAGGTTGAAAAACGCGAGTGGTTTTAGAATTATTGTTCGCGGTTGATGTCCAAATAGAACACACGTGTGAGCAGTTCCATAAATTTCTGTACCGCAGCGGAATGGCTGTTTTTGCCGTAGCTGACGTATAAATCTAAATGTGGAAGTTCTACATCAAGTGGACGGATGACGGTATTTTCCATGGTTAGCGGAGCAACATAGCCCGGTAAAATGGTGCAACCCAAGCCCATACCAATCGAGTTGATATTAAATAAAATGTTGTCAGCTTTTTGCACAATGTTTAGTTCAATGTTGTGCTGTTTGGCAAAATCGACAATCAGGTGATGCAGATTATACGAAGCTTCTGCCGAAGGAATAATAAAATCAATACCATTCAATGCTTTGACAGGAATGCGTTCGTATTTTGCTAACGGATGATCTTTGGGCAAAATAAAAATTAACGGTTCACGCAGTACAAACTGGCTCTCAATTTCATCACTGTTGATATTGTGGCGGGTAAAGGTGATATCGAGTTCACCTTTTTTAATCATTTTCATTTGCTCAGTGTTGTTCAAACTTAGCAATTCAATTTTTAATTCTGGGTTTTGTACTCGTAAATTAGGCAGTACAAAAGGGAAAATTTTCATTTCTGCCACAGGAACAAAGCCAATACGCAGCATTTTCTGTTTGGCTTGTGACACCTGACGTGCCATGGCAACCGCTTTGTCGGCTTGCGCCAAAGTCAGACGCGCCTGTTCTAAAAATACAGCACCTTCTTCGGTTAGCTCGACTTTACGTTTGGTACGGTTGAGTAGCTTAACGCCGACATCTTCTTCTAAATCTTTAATTTGCTGACTCAGCGAAGGTTGAGCCGTATAAAGTTTAAGTGCGGCTTTACTGAAGTTGAGTTCTTCAGCAACGGTAATGAAGTAGCGAAGGTGACGTAATTCCATACAACCATTCCAAAGATTAATTTAAAATATGTCTAATTATAGATTAATAAAAGAATGATCTATAAACAACTATTCGGTGAGAATTATTGTGTCATTCACGAAGTAAATAGGGTTTCATCATTATGCAACGATTTAAATGCAAAATATAATGTTGGATTAATCTATAAAAACTATTAATTGAAACAAAAAAAATATTTCACTAAACGTCCCTAAAAAACCATTATCCATCAAAAGTTGAGTCTATTTACTTTGTGCCGTTGTTGGTCACAGGAGAGCTTTTCATGAGTGGAAAAATTGATGTGCGCGAAATCGACGCTTTGGTCGATGCACAAAATGGACGTATCACTCCATCTATTTATACAGATCCAGATATCTACGAATTAGAACTTGAACGTGTGTTCGGCCGTACGTGGTTGTTCCTGTGTCATGAAAGCCAAATTCCTAAAGCTGGCGACTTCTTCAACACCTACATGGGTGAAGATCCAATTATTGTGGCACGTCAAAAAGACGGTTCAATCAAAGCATTTTTAAACCAGTGCCGTCACCGTTCTATGCGTGTGAGCTTTGCAGACTGTGGTAATACCCGTGCATTTACTTGCCCATATCACGGTTGGTCTTACGGTATTGATGGTTCACTCAAAGATATTCCTTTAGAAGAACGTGCGTATCCACAAGGTGCTTGTAAAGAGCAATGGGGCTTGGTGGAAGTGAACCGCGTGAAGTCTTACAAAGGCTTGATCTTTGGTTGCTGGGATGAAACCACTCCAGACCTAGAAGAATATATGGGCGACATCGCTTGGTACTTAGATGGCGTGATTGACCGTCGTCCGGGTGGTACTGAAATTATTGGTGGCGTACACAAGTGGGAAATTGACTGTAACTGGAAATTTGCTGCAGAACAGTTTGCTTCTGACCAATATCACGCTTTGTTCTCACACGCCTCTGCGATTCAGGTACTTGGTGCAAAACCAGATGATGACAGCAGCAAACAATTAGGTGCAGCGCAAACAGCTCGTCCTGTTTGGGAAACTGCCAAAGATGCGATTCAGTATGGTTCACGTGGTCACGGTTCAGGTTTCTTCTTTACAGAAAAACCAGATGCAAACGTATGGGTTGACGGTGAAGTTGCCAACTATTTCCGTGAAACTTACGAAGAAGTGAAAGAGCGTTTAGGCGAAGTACGTGCCTTACGTCTTGCAGGTCACAACACCATGTTCCCAACACTGTCTTGGCTGAACGGTACTGCAACACTGCGCGTATGGCATCCACGTGGGCCAAACAAAACTGAAGTATGGGCATTCTGTATTGCCGATGCTGAAGCACCTCAAGACGTGAAAGAAGCATTTGAGCGTTCTGCAACACGTGCTTTCGGTCCTGCAGGTTTCTTAGAGCAAGATGACTCTGAGAACTGGATTGAAATTCAAAAAGTATTGCGCGGCTATAAAGCACGTCAAAACAAGCTCATTGTAGAAATGGGTAAAGGCAACGAAAAAGTACGTGAAGATGGTATTCCAGGAATCACCAACTACATTTTCTCTGAAACTGCAGCACGTGGTATGTACCGCCGTTGGGCAGACTTGCTGATCCATGAAAAATGGGAAGACGTTGAAAAAGCAGCTGACGAATACGAGAAGGAGCTAATGAAATGAGTCAAATCAGTTTAGAACTTCAACATGAAGTGAGCCAATTCTTGTATCGCGAAGCAAAATTGCTGGACGACTGGAAATTCCGTGAGTGGTTAGACCTCATGGCAGAAGACATTTCTTATACCTTGCGTACTACACCAAATGCACAAACTCGTGACCGTCGTCGCTCAGTTGAACCGCCAACAACGTGGGTGTTCAACGACAACAAACACTTGCTTGAGCGCCGTGTTGCACGTCTGGAAACTGGTATGGCGTGGGCTGAAGAACCTCCGTCACGTACAACGCACATGGTCAGCAACGTGATTGTTGAAGCGACAGAGGTAGCAGGCGAATACGACGTACACGTGACTTACTTGTTGTACCGTACTCAAAAAGAGAAAGACGTGACCATTTACTGTGGTAAGCGCCATGACAAAATCCGTCGTGTTGAAGGTGGCTTAGGCTTCCAGATCTTCAACCGTAAGATTGTGCTTGACCAAGTAACCTATAACTCACACAACCTGAGTGTATTCTTCTAATGAATAAAATCTTTGTTTGCCAAGTTGACGAATTAGACGAAGGCGAAGCGTTAAAAGTGGACTGCGGTGTGAACGGTATCGAGGCACTGGCAGTATTCAACAACGGTGGTGAGTTCTTTGCCATGAATGACCGTTGTTCACACGGCAATGCCTCAATGTCTGAAGGTTATCTTGAAGATGATGGCACAGTTGAATGCCCACTGCATTCTGCACGTTTCTGTTTAAAGACTGGTCAAGCATTATGCTTGCCAGCCACCGACCCGATTCAAACTTTCCCTGTGGTGGTTGAAGACGGCGCGTTATATGTAGAAATGGCAGGAGAGTAAGCATGGGTTGGCTAAAAGGCGAAGTGGCACTGATTACAGGTGGCGGTTCTGGTTTAGGTTGGGCTTTGGTCGAGCGCTTTCTTGAAGAAGGTGCGCATGTGGGCGTGTTACAGCGCTCACAATCTAAAGTTGATGCCTTAAAAGAACGTTTTGGTGATCAAATCGTGGCAGTCGCTGGTGATGTTGCCAACTATGCAGACAATGTCCGTGCTGTGCAGGCCACTGTGGAGCGTTTTGGAAAGCTGGATTGCTTTATTGGCAATGCAGGGATTTGGGATCACTACGCAGATATCGTCAATACTTCTGGTGAGCAGCTTGAAAAAGCCTTTGATGAAATCATGGGCATCAATACCAAGGCGTTAATCTTGGGGGCAAAAGCAGCACTGGATGAGTTGGTGAAATCTGAAGGTTCTATCATCTTAACCTTATCCAATTCTGCGCTGTATTCTTCAGGCGGTGGTCCTGTTTACACTGCATCTAAACATGCAGGTGTTGGCATCATGAAAGAGTTGGCTTATGAATTGGCACCTAAAGTACGTGTCAATGCTGTTGCGCCTTCAGCGATGAATGTCAATATTAAGGGCGCAGCATCTTTAGGTCAGGAAAACCTAGGCTTACTCGATGCACGTGATCCTGAAAAAATTGCACGCGGTATGCCGCTGAATTTCTTGCCTGAGCCAGAAGACATGACTGGTTCGTATGTGCTCTTGGCATCGCGTCAAAATAACCGTGCGCTGACTGGCGTTCTGATCAATGCAGAATGTGGTTTGGGTATTCGTGGTTTGCGTCAACCACGTGCAGGTTTTTTTGACGAATAAAATTGAGTCTAAATTCAATAGACGAATCGGCAGCCTTTCTCTGGGCTGCCTTCCTTATTTAGGAGTCTTTCATGGCCGTTAAACTCATTTGTGCATCGCACAGTCCTTTAATGGAATTTGCAACACCGCAAGATCAATCTAAAGAACAAAAAGTTCGTGCTGCCTTTGAGCAACTTTCTGCCGAAGTCAAAGCTTACGATCCAACCCTGATCATTACCTTTGGTCCAGACCATTTCAACGGTTTCTTTTACGATTTGATGCCAAGTTTCTGTGTCGGTATTCGTGCTACGGCTGCGGGTGACTGGGACTACGGCAAAGACAACAACCGTATTGATGTGCCTGAAGACAAAGCCTTGGCAATGGTGCGCCGTGTGTTGGATGAAGGTGTAGATGTTGCATATTCGTATCGTATGCAGGCCGACCATGGGGTGACTCAGCCATTACACTTTTTGTGTGAGGGGCAGCTAGATCGTTATCCAACCATTCCCGTATTTATTAATGGCGCTGCAGCACCGATGCCAACCACCAAGCGTACCATTGCTTTGGGTCGTGCTGTGGGTCAATTCATCAAGTCGTTGAATCTTGAAAATGAGCGCGTTTTGGTCTTGGGTACAGGTGGTCTTTCACACGATCCACCAACGCCACAAATGGGTTCAGTACCGCCTGAAGTTGAAGAGTTTTTAATTGCAGGTCGTAATCCGAGCCCTGAAGCACGTCATGCACGTCAGGCCAAAGTGATTGCAGTCGGTCAGAAACTTGCTGCAGGCGATACTTCTGTGGCTGTACCGTTAAGCCCTGAGTGGGATATTGCCTTGCTTGAAAAATTCAAACAGGCAGACTTTGCAGCTATGGAAGCCATGACCGAAGCTGAAATTCGTCGAGATGGTGGTCGTGGTGGTCAGGAAGTCCGTTCGTGGATGGCTGCTTTTGCTGCGTTAGATGAACTGGGTGCGTATGAAATGACCACGCATTGCTATGAAGATATTAGTGAGTGGATTGCGGGCTTTGGCATCGTATCTGCCGAGTTAAAAGGTTAAGCCCATGAGTGTAGAAACAATTGTGATTGTGGGGGCAGGTCAGGCAGGGGCGAGTGCCATTCTTGAGCTGCGCGGCAATCAATATGCAGGCAACATCATCTTAATTGGAGATGAAACACATTTGCCTTATGAGCGTCCACCGCTGTCTAAAGATGTGATTTTGCGTCCTGAAGAAACCAAAATCGAAATTCTGTCGGAAGAAAAATTGGCAGAACTAGGTGTGACCACTATTCGTGGCAATGGCGTGAGCAAAATCAATGCCGAAGCACATACGGTTGAATTGCAAAATGGTGAGGTCATTGCCTACGACAAGTTGTTGCTTGCCACAGGCGGTGCTGCACGTCGCTTGCCAAATTTTGATGCCTTAGGTAAACACGTTTACACGTTGCGTAATCTTGAAGACTCGCAAGCCTTAGTCCCTGTATTACAAGCGGGTCGTCGCATCATCTTAATTGGTGGTGGTGTGATTGGTTTAGAGTTGGCATCTTCTGCACGTTTTAAAGACTGTCAGGTAACTGTCATTGAAATGGGACCAATGGTGATGGGACGTTCATCACCACTCATCTTGAGTGAGTTTTTACTGCAACAGCAGTTATTGGCAGGAGTTGATGTACGTCTGTCTACGCAAATTGCAGATTGCAAGCTAGATGGTGAAGAAATTGTCGTGACCCTAGAAGGTGGCGAAGAACTACGTGCCGATGCGGTGATTTACGGTATTGGGATTATTCCAAACGCACAACTGGCAGTTGAAGCAGGCTTAGATGCAGACTTTGCCGTGCATGTGAATGAAAACTGTCAAACCTCAAACCCAGACATTTATGCTGCGGGCGATGTCGCATCACAACTGCGTGAATGTGGCAATCATCGTCGTGTAGAAACTTGGGAAAATGCCAACCTGCAAGCAGGCATATTCGCGCGTCATGTGATGGGCGTGGAACATCCTGTGGCCAATCCTGCGTGGTTTTGGACTGATCAGCTCGACATTAACTACCAGTTTGTAGGAGATATGTCGGCAGCAGAATGGCATGTGCGTGGTGAGATGGATGCTGCCAAACGCAGTGAGTCTTCATTCGTATTGTTTGGTGTGACCGATGGTGTGATTGTGGGCGGAATTACCGTCAACTCAGCCAAAGATATGCGTCACTTGAAAAAGCTGATTGCCAAGCAAGCTGCTTTTGAAGCTGACAAATATTTAGATGTGAGCCAAGAGCTTCGCAAATTGGTGAAGTAAGCTTGAACTGCTATCAAACAGACCTGAGGCAACTTGGGTCTGTTTTTTATCTGCCGAATAAAAGTGTCCATTTTATGTTGAGCAAGCGATGAATGCGAATACATCTCCTGTTGTGGTAACTGCCAGTATTTATGCCTTGTTAGTATTAATCTGGGCGACCACGCCATTGGCGATTGTCTGGAGTGTGCAGGAAATTCACCCTATGTGGGTCTTGATTATCCGCTACATTGGGGCTTCCGTGATTGCGCTATGCTTGCTCAAACTGATGCGCGATCCACTGCCTTTTGATCACACCTCAGTGAAAAGCTATTTGGCGGGTAGTCTGAATTTAATTGGTGCACAGCTATTTATTTACTTGGCTGCCAATTATTTAACTTCAGGCTTAATGGCGCTGATTTTTGGCTTTTCTCCTTTAATCGCAGGCTTGATTGGTCATGTGATTTTACGCACGCAAAAATTGATTGCCTTACAGTGGACAGGGATGGCAATTGCGATTGCAGGACTCAGCTTTGTCTTTGCAGACTCTGCCGACAGCAAAGTGAATCCATGGGGCGTGGTGTTGATGTTTATCAGTATGCTGTCCTATATCAGCTCAATTTTTTGGGTCAAACAAATCAATGCTCCTTTAAAGCCGATGTCACAAGCCACAGGTTCTTTATTGGTATCATCGGCAGGGTCATTGTTATTAATTCCCTTTATTTGGTCGCATTTCCCGACTCAAATGCCAAGCAGCCAAGCCATGATTGGTTTTGTATTTACCATGATCATGTCGTCTATTGTCGCCATGCTGTGTTATTTCTGGCTGATTCGTCGTTTAAATGCCTCAACCGTATCTTTAAGTAATGTGATGACTCCCATCATCGCGTTAATTTTAGGTGCGACCTTAAATAATGAACACATCAGCATGAATGCGTTTATTGGCATTGCCGTGGTGATGTTCGGGATTGTGATGTATTTCTGGAAAGAATGGCGCGAACAATATTTTGCTAAACGCTAAGCCCGCATTGCTATACCCGTGTTTAGGTTTTTCTAAAGCCTCGTTTATCTGAGGTGTAAATTTCCGATCATTAACCCGCTGTCGATACGACTTTTTTCTCAAAACAACAAAAACATAAAGGAAATTGCCTGCTTGATTTCGCTACTATGCGTGATAGAGTCAACACATGAACCAAAGCTGTGTTTTTTTCTGAACAGATCAGGATAAAAAGCATCATGGTAGATGCGCTATATATTATTGGGCTTACATGAACAACGTGGAACAAAAGCATTTTCAACTGCCAACGGAAGCCTGTTGGTCGCATACTTGGCGTAAACCCAAGCTGCAGTTTTTGCCTTCAAATCATTATGATGGAGCGCAGTTTTTTAATCCGATTGCGTGTCCTGAGGGGCGCAGCCAAACTGATTTATTGAAATGGTTGCTAAAACGCAAATCGAACAGTTGGAATGTCAATCCGCAACAAGAAGCACAGCAATTTTTTACAGCGCCAAGTGCTTTGCCACAATTACGTCCACACGCCAGTTTGGATGATTGGCAAGTTTGGTTTGTGGGGCATGCAACGGTGCTGATTCAAATTGGACCGTATAACTTTTTAACCGATCCAGTCTGGGCAGAGCATGCCAGTCCGAAACAGGGGCGAGGGCCTAAACGTGCCTGTCCTGCAGGGATTGCACTGGAAGATTTACCGACCATTCATGCCGTCTTCTTGAGCCATAACCATTATGACCACATGGATTTAGCCACCTTAAAATGGCTGAATCATCAATTTGCCATGCCTATTTATACAGGTTTGGGCAATGCTTGGTATTTGCCGCCTGATTTGCATGTGATTGAAATGGACTGGTGGCAATCGGCTTTATTTAAAGAAGTGAAAATTGTCTACACCCCTGCACAACATGGTTCAGGGCGTGGCGTACGTGATCAGAACATGGCGTTATGGGGCGGTTTTTCTATTTTGCATGGGCAAGATCATTGCTTCTTTGCGGGCGATACAGGTTACTCGCCACACTTTAAAGAAATCCAAACCCGCATTGGCGCACCGCGCGTGGCACTTTTACCTATAGGTTCTTACGAGCCACGGAATCTGATGCGTTATATGCATATGAACCCTGAAGATGCCTTTCAGGCCCATAAAGATTTACATTCCAAATGTTCTTTGGCCATTCATTACCGCACTTTTGAGCTGACCGATGAAGGGCGTGAGCAACCAGAGGCAGACTTGCATCATGCCATGAAGCGTTCATCTAAATTAATGAATCCGTTTTATTGTATTCGTGAAGGTAAGAAATTAATTGTTTAATCTTTTAAAAACTTGACCTTAAATAAAAGTGACACGCTACTTTTCACGCTACTGAAAAGTGGCAATGATAGATATAGAACACAAAGCCCCTATCGAAATAGGGGCTTTGTTTTGGTGTTTAAAGTCTTGCTGTTTAGACTGACTTGATCTTTAACTACAAAGATTACAGTACGCCAGGCTGACCAAGTGCAGGGTCACTGGCACGTGCTGCTTGCGCATCGGCAACGGTCATGCCTAAAGCTGCTGCAACGCCTTCGCCATAAGCAGGGTCACATGCATAACAGTTACGAATATGACGATACTTAATAAAGTCTAAAGCATCACCCATCGCACGTGCCGTGTTATCAAACAGTGCTTGTTTTTGCTCAGGGTTCATTAAATTGAACAAGGCACGCGGCTGGCTAAAATAGTTGCTATCATCTTCACGATAATCCCAGAAATCTGCATCGCCACGAATTTTTAGCGGTGGTTCGCGGTATTGTGGTTGCTCTTGCCATTGATGGAAGCTGTTTGGCTCATAGTGTGGCAAGCTGCCATAGTTGCCATCCATACGACCCTGACCATCACGACGGTTTGAGTGCACAGGGCAGCGTGCAGCATTCACTGGAATTTGTGAATGGTTCACACCAACACGGTAACGTGCAGCATCGGCATAGTTGACCAAACGCGCTTGTAACATGCGATCTGGCGAGTAGCTAATTCCTGGTACAAGGTTGCTTGGTGCAAAGGCAGCCTGTTCAACATCTTGGAAGTAGTTTTCAGGGTTACGGTTCAGTTCAAATTCACCCACTTCAATCAGTGGATAATCACCTTTCGGCCAAACTTTGGTGAGGTCAAATGGGTGATAAGGGACTTTTTCTGCATCCAGTTCAGGCATGATTTGCACGAACAGTGTCCATTTCGGGAAATCACCACGTTCAATGGCATTGTAAAGGTCAGTCTGGCTGCTTTCACGGTCACGACCAATCAATTCTGCTGCTTCTGCATCGGTCAGGTTTTGAATGCCTTGTTGAGTGCGGAAGTGGAATTTCACCCAGAAACGCTCATTATTGGCATTAATAAAACTATAGGTGTGGCTACCAAAACCATGCATGTGACGATAACCCACAGGAATACCACGATCCGACATCACAATGGTGACTTGGTGCAGTGCTTCTGGCAGCAAAGTCCAGAAATCCCAGTTATTGGTCGCATTACGCAGGTTGGTGCGTGGGTCACGCTTTACCGCTTTATTCAGGTCAGGGAATTGACGTGGGTCGCGGAAAAAGAACACTGGTGTGTTGTTACCGACTAAATCCCAGTTGCCTTCTTCAGTATAGAATTTTAAAGCAAAACCACGAATGTCACGTTCTGCATCGGCAGCGCCACGCTCACCTGCAACGGTAGAGAAACGAGCAAACATTTCAGTTTTTTTGCCAACTTCAGAGAAAATTTTGGCACGGGTATATTGGCTGATGTCGTGCGTGACAGTAAACGTACCAAACGCACCTGAACCTTTGGCATGCATACGACGCTCAGGAATTACTTCACGTACAAAGTTTGCCAACTTTTCATTGAGCCATAAATCTTGGGCAAGAAGTGGGCCACGTGCGCCCGCAGTCATACTATTTTGGTTATCTACAACAGGTGCGCCTGCATCGGTGGTTAAATGCGTTACAGGGCATTTTTTTATCTCTTGGCTCATCATTGTTCTCCATTATTGTGATCATCATGTGGTGGGCTGTATTAGAAATTTAGCTTCTAAAACAAGCGGCCATGAACCGTTTTGTTTGTTTAAAAAATCAACTACAACACCACAATACCATGCAGATCGGGCTTTGTAGATGAAAGCTTTTCAAATCTCACCATTTTAATGTAAAACGATTTTTATAATTTTACAAATAGATAAATTTATTGTTTATGATTGGTGTATTCGATTATTGTTTGTGTGGAAATCAGGGTCTGTTGACATTTCATAAATGGCTTGCGCTGTAGGCTAAAACTGAGCAGATCAGGCATGAAACGCAGGGAATAGCGAGACTATTGCCAAGTTTCATAACGCAATCTGAGAAAGTTTTAGTCACAGCCTTTCAGGACAAGCATATTTTTTGCTGCTATTACGTTATGTGTCAGTCACTTAGAATGACTAAATTCCCTATCTCATGCCTTATATCAGCTAAAAAAATATGCGTCGTCGCAAACATAGACGAAGTGTCAACAGACCCTAATAGTTTTTGCAGCATTAAATATCTGAAACAGAGACTAAAAACGGTTGAATTGCTAGTGAAATATCGGTGTACAAGGTGCCCCAATCTTGAAAATGCGGATTGATTAATAAACTTTGTGAAATAAAGCCATAGCTGATGCGGTGCAGATTCAAAGCAAGGCGCAGTTGTAGTTCGGCATTATGTATGACAGGTGCGAATATCTGTTGCCACATTTGCAGCATCATGCTGTAACTTTTTTGGTAAGTTTCAATGTGTGAAACTTGTCGTTCCAGTAAAAAAGTCTGTGCCCAAAGCCATTGTTGTGCCTGAATTTGCTGAAGCTGAAACTGAATGATTGTTGCGATATAGCGGTTTATTTCAACAACTGTGGATAACTCAAGTTGCTGTTGGGCATAACTTTTTAAGCGTTCTGCATGCTGTTTGACTTGCAGGTGAATCGTCAATGCCAGTAAATCTTCTTTCTTGGCAAAGTATTCATAAAAAGTGCCTAAACCGACACCTGCCAAATCGGTAATTTCGCGAATGGTAATTTCAGCTGCCGAGCGTTCATGCAAAAGCCGAACAAAACTTTCTTGTAAAGCCTCTTGAGTCAGTTTAGCCCTTGATTGGCGCGGCTTACGGCGCACTTGAACCTCAGAATTTTTCATAAATAAAGCCGAACACCTGAGCGCATATTTTTCTCTATACTGAATGCAATGATAGCACCGCGTTTATCTAGGAGTGACACAATGCAGACATGGATGACCCATCAAATTCAAAATCAGTTTGATGAATTACAAGACTATAACTTATTTGAAACCGATACGGTTTTACAAGAAATTTTAACCCGTTATGGCAGTCAAGATCAGACCCGACTGAGTGAATTGGGGCACATTGCAGCATCGGCAGAATATTATCATTATGCCGATTTAGCCAATCGGCATACGCCTATTTTACATGCCTTCGATGCACGTGGACGTCGTAAAGATGTAGTGGAGTTTCATCCTGCGTGGCATCACTGGATGGCGCTGAATCGTAAGTTTGACACGCATGCACATCCATTTAAGCAACCGCAATCTACGGCAAAATGGGTCGATTGGGCCAGTCGTTTTTATTTGGCAGGACAGGTTGAGTGCGGTAATTTATGCCCAAATTCTATGACTTTAGGCAGCATTCCGCTCATTCAGCGTGAACCTGAGTTGTGGGCAAGCATGGGTGAGAAACTGTTATCGCATGAATATGACCCGCGTGATGTGCCGATTTCACAAAAGAAATCTATTTGGCTGGGCATGGGTATGACCGAAAAGCAGGGTGGTTCAGATGTGCGTGCCAACCAAACGCTTGCCGTTCCAGTCGCAGAAACAGGACGAGGCCAAGCTTATTTACTGACAGGGCATAAATGGTTTTTCTCAGCACCGATGTGTGATGCACATTTGGTGGTGGCCAATACCGAGCAAGATGGTTTGGCTTGTTTCTTTGTCCCGCGCTGGTTGGAAGATGGCAGCAAAAATCATGTTCAGGTACAGCGCTTAAAAGACAAAGTCGGAAACCGCAGCAACTCCAGTTCAGAAGTCGAATTTCAGCAGGCTTGGGGCGTTATGATCGGAGAAGCGGGGCGTGGTATTCCCACGATTATTGAAATGGCGAATTACACCCGTTTAACATGTGCTGTGGGCAGTAGTGCCATGCTCCGCCAAGCCCTTGTGCAGTGCCTTGCCTATACCCGACAGCGTCAGGCTTTTGGGCAGACACTGGCTAATCAGCCATTAATGCAGGCGGTTTTGGCAGATTTAGCACTGGAAACCGAAGCTGCAGTACAACTCAGTTTTCATTTGGCTCATTGTTATGAAAGCGATGATGCTGTGTCTTTGGCATGGAAGCGCTTAATGACGCCTGCAGCGAAGTTTTGGGTATGCAAACGCGCTGTGGAGCTTACAGGTGAGATGATGGAGGTCTTTGGTGGCAATGGTTATGTCGATAACGGCATCATGGCACGTATTTTCAAAGAAGCGCCTGTGAATACCATTTGGGAAGGTTCAGGCAATGTGATGTGCTTAGATGTGCTACGCGCCATGCAGCGAGAACCTGGGCTAATTCAGGTGTTATTACAAGACTTGGCGGGTACTGCCATTACAGATGCTATTTTGAGCCGTGAGTTAGATCGTTTGCAGCAGTTATTGAAGAGCACGAATGGTCAAGATTTACAATTTATGGCACGTTCTTTAGTCAGCCGTTTAGTGATCTTGGCACAAGCGGTATTGTTGCTGCGTTATGCCCCAGACTTTGTTGCACAGGGTTTTATTCAGTCACGTTATAGTGAATCGCATGGGCAAGTGGTGGGTATGCTGAAACCTGAACAGGTAGATGTTGCCGCCATTTTACAGCGTGCATTTGCGGCATAAAATCCAGTGCTTCTCATAGTTAACACATAAAAAAATTCACCCGCTTGGCAAACACCAAACGGGTGAATCGAACCGTCTCTTTCAGTTAAGTGTTGAATAATCACACTCAATAGATCAAGTCAAAGCTGATCTGGCAATACTTACTTCGCAGGCTCTTCAGCTTTTACACCTTTTTGATAAAGCGTGTAAATGTAGATCGGAATATCCAAATCTTCTAAGTGTTTGTAGATCAGTGGACGTACATCTTCCCAATCTAAACCGCCTACACCTGTTGCAAGACGTGGTAATGCCAAGCTTTCAATTTTCTCTTCTTCAATCAACTGTTTTAAGTTTTTCAAAGTACGGTTTACGTATTCTGTTGATGCTTTACCAGGTTTTGAACCGTTGTCATAAGCGGCTTCCTGAGTCATCAAGTTCACAATGCGTTGACCTTCAGCATTGACCCAAGTCCATTGCTCGCCCGCTTTAGGGTGGTAAATATGGCAATAGTTACGGAAGTCTTTATACAATGCAGGCCAGTGCTCGCGCAGACTTAAAGCCAAACCTGTAGCAAAGTTATCGTTAGGGGCAACACCGTGAGCAATTGCACGTGCTTCGCTCAGTAAAATATCTCCAGATACTTCATAAATCATAGATTTGACTCCTGTTTTTAATGGTCTTGTTTAACTGATCTTCTATATTCATATTAGCCAATCATTGCCATTTTTCTAGTGGATTTTATAACTACTAAGTCTTTGCAAAGTAATAAAATTTTTTAGAATTTCGTGCTATAATTGTATGGGTAAAGCAGCTGAATATTCTTTAAAATAGCTTTCAAAAATAACCGTCAGAAAAATCCAGTAAAACTGCTTTTAGTAAGTTTTTCACCCTTATTTTTATCTTAGCACTATTTAGGGTAAATCGCTTGTAAATTGTACAAAAAAGCGTATGATCGGCTGCCCAACTTACGTGGACGGTTGGAGGAAGATTAACCATTTTTTGCAGATATTATCGGCTTGAATTTTACGCCAACACCTCCATTTATATAGAGCAGGCATACTGCTCATTTCAATAATCAACTGAAAGGAACAGCGTTATGGCAAAGAAAAAACAGCCAGAGCTTATTCAGCATAACTTTGTGGCAAAGCACATGCATGAGGTCAACAAAAGTCAGGTTTTTGTAGACCGTAAGAAAAATGCCAAACGAGGCTATAGCAAACACAAACAAGGGCGATATTCCGATGATTATCGCCCTTGTTGTTTTTGGAGTGAATGGTGTGTTGCTTGAGGCTTAAACTAAGTTTTATGGAGATACGATACGTGTCGCTAGTTTCACCATATCGCCCAAGCCATGGGTTTTAAAATAATATTCCATCAGACTTTTCACCATCAGCGGATTATTCATTTTTAACGCCTGATCTAATAAATGTTGCGCATCGGTCATCGGTACATGACAAATTGCTTTACGCACCCGCAAGATATTACTTGAACTCATCGACAGGGTATTAAAGCCCATTGCCATCAGAATTACCGCAGACAGCGGATCTCCTGCCATTTCGCCACAAACGCTCACAGGCTTGTCATATTTATGACATTCTTTCACCAAGCGGGTTAAGGCGCGCAGTACTGCAGGATGAAAGTGTGAATAGACGTTGGCCACACGCGGATTGTTACGATCCACTGCCAATAAATACTGGGTTAAATCGTTTGATCCTACCGAGAAAAAATCCACCAACGGGGCAAATTCATCAATTTGCAGCAGCACACTCGGTACTTCTACCATAATGCCAATTTTCGGTTTGGTGATTTTAACCTGTTCTTCTTCCTGCACTGCTTGCAAGTCACGATCTAGCAAATACAAGGCTTCTTCAACCTCGCTGACACTGGTGATCATTGGCAGCAAAATATGCAGATTATTCAAACCAATACTGGCTTTGAGCATGGCACGAATTTGCGAAGAAAAAATTTCAGGATGATCTAGCGTGAAGCGAATCCCGCGCCAACCCAAGGCTGAGTTTTCTTCTTCAATCGAAAAGTACGGCAAGTCCTTGTCTGCGCCAATATCTAGCGTACGCATCACCACAGGTTTGTTGGCAAAGTGACTGAGCTGTTGGCGGTAAATAGCACGCTGTTCTTCTTCGCCCGGGAAACGGTCACGCAGCATAAATGGAATTTCAGAACGATATAAACCAACACCTTTAGCACCGCGTTGTACGCCACGCACCACGTCAATCATCAAGCCTGTATTGACATACAATTTTACCGCTACGCCGTCAGGGGTAATGGCATCTTTGGTTTCATATTGCTTGAGGTCTTTGGCAATCTGTTCTTCTTCTTTTTGAATTTCTTTATAGCGTGTCCGCATGCGACGTGGCGGGTTGATAAACACCCGACCTTGGTGCGCATCTACAATCATTTCCACATCGTCTAGGCTGTTGATGGGCAATTCAGTTACGCCAACTACGGTTGGAATACCCAAAGCACGTGCCACAATGACCATGTGAGAATTCATTGCGCCTTCGGTGGTGACAATTGCTGCAATTTTATCGACAGGCAGTTCTACCAAAGCTGCTGTGGAAATTTCTTCGCCAATTAAAATACTTTCATCGGTCAGTTCACGGTGACTGGCATCGGCTTCTTGTAAAGAGGCGAGAATACGACGCCCTAAATCTTTCAGGTCAGAAACACGTTCGCGTAAATAGTCATCTTCCATTTGCGAAAATAGGGCAATGTGATTGTCAATTACAATACGCACTGCACCTTGTGCCCAGTTCCCTTCACGAATCAGTTCTTTAATTTCTGCAGGCAGGGCATTTTCATCCAACATGCGTAGGAACACACTGAATAAAGCGCGTTCTTCTGCCATTAAGGCATCCTGCATTTTGTCATCTAGTGCCTGAATTTCTTGACGCACTGCATCTAGTGCGTTGTCTAGTAATTCTAACTCTTCACTAATGTCTTCAGCTTCACGATCAGGTACAGCCGCCAAATCTGCAGGTGGATACAGAATTACCGCACGACCCAGTGCAATCCCGCCCGAACCTGATACGCCCTGAAAGGTTTTGTAGGCAGGCAGGTTGTTGGGTTTGCGGAACACATCAATATTGCCCACGGCATGCGCATGCGCAATGACACCAGAAAGCTGGGCGCAGAGCGTCACTAAAAAGGATTCTGCCGCTTCAGAAAAGTCTTGTTTATCTTTGTTTTGCACCACAAGAACGCCCATCACTTTACGACGATACATGACAGGCACGCCAAGGAAGGAATTATAAATTTCTTCGCCTGTTTCGGGTAAATACATGAAGCGTTCGTGTTTGGGCGCATCGTTTAGGTTGACAATTTCTTCACGTTGTCCGACTAAACCGACCAAACCTTCACTGGTATGTAGAGACACATGCCCCACGGACTCAGGATTTAAACCCTTTGATGCCATGAGCAAGTAGCGTTGATTGCGTTCATCGAGCAGGTAAATAGAGCAGACATCCACATGCATGGCTTCTGCGACCTGATTGACCATAATATCGAGTGATTCATGCAAACTGGTGGACGCATTGATTTCTTGTACAATGCGTCTAAGGGTATCCAGTTGCATGTTCGACATACGCGCTACTCCATATTCCAATCAATGATTTGAGGTCAGTTTTACACCACAGATGACCCTATAACAATAAGCTAAAAAATCTACATCTTCATGCAAATTTTAAGGTTTTTTCAGGGGCAATTGATTGCACAATTCCACCATCGCTTTACGGTAGACGTCACGTTTAAAATTGACAACCTGACCAAGCGGATACCAGTAACTGACCCATTGCCATTGATCAAATTCGGGTGGGTCTGACAAATTCAGCCGAATATGATGCGCTGACGCTGTCAGTTGCAATAAAAACCACTTCTGTTTTTGACCAATACATACGGGATCCGAATCCGTGCGTATATACCGATGTGGCAAACGATAACGCAGCCAACCCTTAGTTTGCGCGATAACTTGGACGTGTTCGGGCAGTAAGCCAACTTCTTCTCTCAGCTCACGATAAAGTGCCTGTTCAGGGGTTTCTCCATATTGGATACCTCCTTGTGGAAATTGCCATGCATTGTGACCAATGCGTTTTGCCCATAGAACTTGTCCAAACTCGTTTGCCAAAATGATCCCGACATTGGGTCGGAAACCTTCTGAGTCGATCATTTGGCTACCTAAATATTGTTTAATTTATGACTTTGCACTCGGGGATAATGATTTCTTTTCTCCAACTCGAAAACGCAAAGTGTAAATAATGTTAAAATTGCTATGATCTTAACGAATTTCTATCGACTAGCGGAGATAGATTTACAATTTTTTTCTTAAATTTCAGTTTTTACGAGTATTTTCATGAAATTGGCGCTATTTGATCTCGATCACACCTTGTTAAATACTGATTCAGATCATTCTTGGGGTGAGTTTTTGGTAAGTGAGGGCTTGGTCGATCCTGTTCGCCATCGCGCCATGAACGACAAGTTTTATGAAGACTACAAAGCAGGGCAACTCGACCCAATTGCATATAACGAATTTGTATTTGAGTTTTTAACCCAGCACGACAATCAGTACCTCACAGATTTGCATGAATTATTTATGCAAAAGGTGATTCGTCCGCAAATGCGTCCTGAAGGTTTTAAAGCAATTCAGCGTCATCAGGCTTTAGGACATGAATTGGTGGGCATCACCGCAACTTCTGACTTTATTACAGCACCTATTTTTCGTGAATTTGGCATTACTGAAATTATTGCCACCAATGCGGAAGTAGTCGATGGTAAATATACAGGCAAAGTGATTAACACCGCATGTTACCAAAAAGGCAAATTAGTGCGTTTGGAGCAATGGCTAGAAGGCCGCGATGTGACTGAGTCTTGGGCGTATTCAGATTCCATTAACGACCGTTTCTTGCTGGAATATGCCGATCATGCCATTGCGGTAAACCCAGATGCACGTTTACAGGCTTTGGCGGAAGAGCAAGGGTGGGATGTGCAGGACTGGTCAATTTAAAGCTTAGATTAGTGCAATTGTTGCTGTATCAGGTGTAACTAGTCGCTTGTTTCTGTTTTGTTTTTATTTGCTGCAATGTTGGATTATGTCATTCATTTTTAGAATAGGCATGCTAAGGTAAGACAAGAATTAAAAATGATCAGGAGTGAAAAAATGAGTGGTGTACGCCCAAGAATGACACATTTATTTGAACAACTGGGTTTGGATGCCAGTGAAGCTGCGATTCAGCAATTTATTGAAACGCATCAATTGAATGCAGAAACAACAATTGCCGAGGCAGAATTTTGGACGGAAGCACAGCGTCAGTTTATCGTCGAAAAAATGAAATCGGATGGTTCATGGGCAATTGTGGTAGACCAATTGAATGAATCTTTGCATGAAGATTCGGTGAGTCGTTAAGACTTCACTTGTGTCCAAGTTGAGCCAATAAAAAAACACCCTCAGTACAATCGTGTCTGAGGGTGTTTTTCATTCAAAAGAAACGATTAATCTTTTAGTGTTTCATCATCTCAATCAATTCTAAAACAGCGCGTGATTGCGTTCGTCCCGGATGCCATACCATGCCTAATTGACGGTTCATTTCTAAGTCAATATCTAACTGTTGTAAGTCTTGATTGACCAAAGTTTTAGGTAAAACAGACCATCCCAAACCAATTGACACCAACATCCGAATAGATTCTAGCGGATTATTGCTCATGGTGACTTTAGGTTTAACACCTTGCTTTTCAAACTCTGCCAAAGTGATTTGACTGGTATAGGTTTGCGCGGCAGGCAACAAACTAGGGTAGGCGAGTAAATCGGTCAATTGCAGGTTTTTCTGATGTGCAAGCGGATGAAAAGATGCGACCACAAACACCAATGGATCATTCCAAATGGTGACATAAGACAGACGTTCATCTAATTTGGGCGGTAAGGTCAGAAAAGCCAGTTCTAAATCGCCTGCCAAAACTTGTTCATGTGCCTGTTCTGAGTCGACAAAATGCACATCTAACGTGACGTTGGGAAATTCCTGTACATATTCACGTAAATGATTGGGTAAATGGTGCAAACCAATATGGTGACTGGTGCCGATTTTCAGTTTGCCTTGAACCTGTCCTTGCTCATGACTGAGAGTGTGGTGAATATCGCCCAGTTCATTCAGCCAGTTTTTGACTTTGGGTAATAATGAATGTGCTGCATGCGTGGCTTGCACTCCACGACCTGCTGATTCAAACAGTTTCACGCCAAAATAGTCTTCTAGGCTGTGAATACGTTTGGTCACCGCAGGTTGGGTAATAAATAACTGATCTGCTGCCAAAGAAATAGAACCTGTTTCCATGACTTTAACAAAGGCTTCAAAGGCTGCAAGATTCATTTGCACCATCCATAAAGATTTTTTATTACTGTGCTTATTATTTAGAAAAAATTAGAATTAATCAAAACAAATTCTACTTATTTTTAAACTATGCATCCGGGATGATCTTGTAGAGATACAGCAGAGATAAAAAAAGATCATCGTGGGCTGCAACCAAGATGATCTCAAACTGAAATGGAATATTCACAAGCAGAATCTATAAAACCATTAAGCGATAATTTTAGAATCTTGCGTTTGTGCTTTCTTTTCCCAAATCCGCTCGTGAATGAAATACGCAACAGCTTGTACTGTCGGTTCGACCAAACTTAAGGTAATGGCCATCCAAATATTGCCTGTGACTATATAACCGACCACCATCGCCACGGTGATGTGCATGATGTAGTAGCTTAAAGTTTTTTTGAACATGCGTTGATTGTTGGCGACAAATTTTTGAATATGGCTCATGTGAATACTCCTTATGCTGCTTTGATCATTTTCTGTGTGGATAGCTAAAGGATAATCATTCTTATTTAATTTGTAAAAACGAATAATTTTGTAATTTTGATTGGAAAATTAGATTTTAATAGAAAGATTATAAGGTCAAAATTTTAAGCATCTATTTGTTTTTGCTTATAGGCAGGTCGTGATGAATCAATAAAAATTATTTTGCTAGAAATTCCTAAAAGTTTTTAAATTAATAAAAATGATAAATTAGATTTATACAAATTCGCGGTTATAATCAAATTAATGAAAAAATTACCCAGTCCAGTGGAGTAGATCTGACATGGCAGGCGAAAACCAACAAGCACAAAATCCAGCTGCAAAAACTTTGTACGACAAATTGTGGGATGATCACTTGGTCACTCAACGTGATGATGGCTCGGCTTTATTGTATATCGACCGTCATTTATTGCATGAAGTGACTTCTCCACAAGCCTTTGAAGGTTTGCAACTTGCAGGACGTAAGCCGTGGCGTTTAAGTGCCAACGTGGCAACGCCTGACCATAACGTACCAACGTCTAAGAAAGAACGTGCAGACGGTATTGCAGGTATTGAAGATGATACCTCACGTATTCAGGTACAAACTTTAGATGACAACTGTAAAACCTTTAACGTGGTGCAGTTTGACATCAACGACATCCGTCAGGGGATTGCGCACGTGGTTGGGCCTGAGCAGGGCTTAACTTTGCCAGGTATGACCGTAGTTTGTGGTGACTCACATACAGCGACTCACGGTGCATTTGGGTGTTTAGCGCATGGTATTGGGACGTCTGAAGTTGAACACGTATTAGCAACCCAATGCTTAGTTCAAAAGAAAATGAAAAACATGCTAGTGCGTGTAGATGGCAAATTAGGTCAAGGTGTTACACCGAAAGATGTCGTTTTAGCGATCATTGGTAAAATTGGTACTGCAGGCGGTACAGGTCACGCGATTGAGTTTGGTGGTCAAGTATTCCGTGATATGTCGATTGAAGGACGTATGACAGTATGTAATATGGCGATTGAAGCAGGCGCGCGCGTAGGTATGGTCGCTGTGGATGACAAAACCATTGAATACGTGAAAGGTCGTAACTATGCACCAAAAGGCGAGCAATGGGATGCAGCAGTTGCTTACTGGAATACTTTACACTCAGATGAAGGCGCGCACTTTGACACCGTAGTGGTATTACAAGGCGAAGAAATTGAGCCGCAAGTGTCTTGGGGAACTTCACCTGAAATGGTCATTCCAGTATCACAAGCCGTACCAACTTTAGAGCAGGCGAAAGATGATGTACAGCGCAATGACTGGACGCGTGCTTATCAATATATGGGCTTAACTGCAGGTCAGTCTTTGGCAGATATTCAATTAGACCGCGTATTTATTGGCTCATGCACCAACTCGCGTATTGAAGATATTCGTGCAGCCGCTGAAGTGATTAAAGGTCGTAAAGTTGCAGCAAGTATTAAACAGGCGATGGTGGTTCCAGGTTCTGGTTTAGTTAAGCAACAAGCGGAACAAGAAGGCTTAGACAAAGTGTTTGTAGAAGCAGGCTTTGAATGGCGTGAACCAGGTTGTTCAATGTGCTTGGCAATGAACGCAGACAAATTGCAACCGGGTGAACACTGTGCATCGACTTCAAACCGTAACTTTGAAGGTCGTCAAGGTAATGGTGGTCGTACCCATTTGGTGAGTCCAGCAATGGCAGCTGCAGCAGCCATCGCAGGTCATTTTGTAGACGTACGTTCATTCTAAGTTATGCCTTCATCCCACCCTCTCTCTGAGAGAAGGCGTTCCCTCTCATTATCGGAGAGGGCAAGGGAGAGGTTACGGATTCAGTGAGAATTAAACATGAAAAAATATACCGTTGAACAAGGTATCGTTGCACCATTAGACCGTGCCAATGTCGATACAGACTTAATCATTCCAAAACAGTTTTTGAAATCGATCAAACGTACTGGTTTTGGCGATAACTTATTTGATGAATTGCGTTATTTAGATGAAGGTTATCCGGGTCAGGACAACTCAAAACGTCCGATTAATACTGAGTTTGTATTGAATCAGCCGCGTTATCAGGGTGCTTCAATCTTAATTTCACGTGCCAACTTTGGTTGTGGTTCAAGCCGTGAGCATGCGCCTTGGGCGTTGAATGAATATGGTTTCCGTACCGTTATTGCGCCAAGTTTTGCCGACATTTTCTTCAATAACTGCTTTAAAAACGGCATGTTGCCTGTGATCTTGTCTGAAGAGCAGGTCGAGCAATTATTTAAAGAATGTGCGGCGACTGAAGGCTATCAATTAACCATCGACTTAGACGCGCAAGAAGTACGCACACCAAGCGGTACGGCATTTAAATTTGAAGTAGATCCATTCCGTAAGCACTGTTTATTGAATGGTTTGGATGATATTGGCTTAACATTACAAGCAGCCGATGACATTCGTGCTTATGAAGAGAAAACCAAGCAGTCGCGTCCGTGGGTTTTTGCCGAAATTCAGGCATAAATTCGCTGAAATTTGTCATAGCATCGCTGCCTAACTCTTGCTAACATCGGCACATAATAATTTTTATATTTTGTATCTAACAGGTGAGGTTGGGCGCGAACAATGACTAAAATTTTCGGTCGGCTTGCTGTCATTGGATTATGTATCACCACGCTAAGCGCATGCCAAACGTGGAATACAGCACGCATTAAACAGGTGAAAGAAACTGAACAAAGCAAATCCAATGCACTGATTTACTGTGCGGGTACAGATGATTGTGAGTTTGAGCGTTTAAATACGGTCACAATTTTCGATGCAGAAAAACATCGTGTTACACGTGCTGCCATTCAGGAGGGTTTGGTACGTTTACAGGAATCATCCTTAAATAAATCCAATGCCTTGTATTTATCTGTACCGCCTAAACAACATGAATTGGTGATTCGCTTTTATCCCATTTCTAAAGATCGTGCAGAAAAACTGCATGTAATTCATAAGTTTAATGCCAGGCAAAAATATACCTTTAGAATGTATCGTGATCGAAGTCGTACTAAAGGCAGCTTATTAAATGTGTCTGCGCCAGATCCTTTATGTGTAGATTTGGTGCAAAACAACAAAACCATTCGACGTTTTTGCAAACCCTACAATGTCTTAAATGGCTTGGGTGAGTTTGTAGAACAAAAAATTTAATCCCACAGTCTTTGACTGTCATGAACAATGGAAACTCTCATGTCAAAACATATTTTGATTTTAGCTGGTGACGGCATTGGTCCAGAAATTGTGAAAGCTGCTGAACAAGTGCTGACACGTGTCAATGAAAAATTCAATTTGGGTTTGACTTGGGAACAAGGTTTATTGGGTGGTTCTGCAATTGATGCACATGGTGAACCGTACCCAGCAGTAACATCTGAGCAAGCGAAAAAAGCCGATGCAATTTTATTGGGTGCAGTTGGTGGTCCAAAATGGGACAACATTGAGCGCTCAATCCGTCCAGAGCGTGGTTTGTTAAAATTGCGTTCAGAACTCAATTTATTTGCGAACTTACGTCCTGCAATTTTGTATCCACAATTGGCAGATGCTTCAAGCTTAAAACCTGAAATTGTATCGGGCTTAGATATCTTAATCGTGCGTGAATTGACGGGTGGTATCTATTTCGGTCAGCCACGTGGTATTCGTGAATTAGAAAACGGTGAAAAACAAGGTTTTAACACCGACGTATATGCTGAGTCAGAAATCAAACGCATTGCAAAAGTAGCGTTTGAAATGGCGAAATTGCGTGGCGGTAAAGTATGTTCGGTAGATAAAGCCAACGTACTGGAAGTGACTGAATTGTGGAAGCAAACTGTGACTCAGTTACATGCAGAACAGTACCCAGAAATCAACTTGTCGCACATGTATGTCGATAACGCAGCGATGCAATTGGTACGCGCGCCAAAACAATTTGACGTATTGGTGACAGGTAACTTGTTTGGTGACATCTTGTCTGATGAAGCGGCGATGTTGACAGGTTCTATTGGTATGTTGCCATCTGCATCTTTAGACGAAAACGGTAAGGGTATGTATGAGCCTTGTCATGGTTCAGCGCCAGATATCGCAGGTCAGAACTTGGCAAACCCATTGGCAACCATTCTTTCTGTGGCAATGATGCTACGTTACACCTTCCGCGAAGAAGCGGCAGCAAAAGCCATTGAAGATGCAGTAGGCAATGTATTAGATCAAGGTTTACGTACTGCCGATATTATGTCTGAAGGCATGAATAAAGTTGGTACTGTTGAAATGGGTCAAGCAGTCGTTACGGCACTCAACTAAAAATTTAAGCGATTTAACCTATCGCTTACAGCTCAAAATCAAATCATTAAACGCAGTCTTCGGGCTGCGTTTTTTTATTGGTTTTGTACTTTCAGAGTGTTTTAGCTAGGAGACTTAACAGCGTTGTCCCGAAACATACACTGCGGTAGCAATACCCTGCTGTAGGCGAAAATACAAATCACAAGTCAGTGCAACATCGTAACTTTCATGACTCGGGATACCGATATTTAACGGAACAGCACCAATACCTGTAGTGGGATGCTGCGCCATAGGGATCGGAACACGTACAGGACGAATGATACGGTAATGTAGCAATTGAGGGGTAGCTTGAGCTGTACCAAGCTGTTGATAGCCAATTTGGCTTAATTGCAAATGGGTCAGGATATATTGGCTAGATTGACCAATAAATTGCTGTAAATACGCATCGCGGTTTAAAGTGGAATGCGGTGGATTACTACTACACGCCACTAAACTGAGCGCAAAAAGACCTGTTATACAAGCAACGCAGGATCGAAATAACATGCTTTTTCTCCCTTGCTCAAAACTTTATTGTAGAAGGCAATGCAAGAAAAGAATGTGGTGATTCGATAAGCGGCGGGGACGAATTAAAGGCTAAACAGAATTTTTTTAAGTGAACGTAAAAAAGCCACTCCGAAAGTGGCTTTAGCTTACTCTAAAACTTAGCGTGCGCGGTAAGTGATGCGACCCTTGGTTAAGTCGTAAGGTGTCATTTCAACTTTCACACTGTCGCCTGTTAAAATACGAATATAGTGTTTACGCATTTTACCAGAAATGTGAGCAATCACTTCATGACCGTTTTCTAAACGTACACGAAACATAGTATTAGGAAGCGTTTCGGTGACAACGCCTTCGAACTCGATGAGTTCCTCTTTATTGGCCATAGCCTACCTGAGTATCAAATTGGAAAGGCGCAAATTATAGGCAATTTTTCTGAAAAAAACAAGATGCTTTACCCTATACACAGCGCATCTGTTAGTAAAATAAGCGAATCATCGGTTTATACTTTTTCTGTAAAAATGGGCTTGGGTAGGTTGTCAGTTCGGTCAATCGCAGTTAATCTAATTTCAATCTTTTTAAGTATAAATGAAGTACATACAAGGAAGGTTTTTGCGTGGGTCAGCTAACTGATGCATCGGTTGTATTGCGTTTAGGCTACCAAGCGATTCGTCGTGCGGGGTTGCCAACCGAAGATATTTTAACAAAAGCAGGTGTGGCCTTAAATCAGGTCGAAGCCAATGAGCGTACGCCTTTAAATGCACAATATGCGTTTTGGGTTGCGGCTGAGGAAGTCAGTAAAGACCCTGATATTGGTTTACATCTGGGGGAGCATTTGCCACTTTATCGCGGGCAAGTGATTGAACATTTGTTTATTTCTTCAGAAAACTTTGGTGAAGGCCTAAAACGTGCTTTGGCTTATCAACGCCTGATTAGTGATGCTTTTGATGCCAAATTGGTGGTGGAAGATGGACGCTGCTATTTAACCAATGGCGTGCAGCCGTGGTCAGAAAATATCGTCAATCGTCATTTTTCTGAATGCGCCATGTCGGGTGTTTTACGCTTCTTTAAATTCATTACCGAAGGTCGTTTTCAGCCTATTTATATTGACTTTAACTTTAGTGATGGTGCTGCAGATGATGAATATTTCCGTGTCTTTGAATGTCCTGTGAGTTTGGGGCAGAAAGAAACGCGTTTGTATTTTGATCCGAGTATTTTGGATTATCCACTGTGGCAGGCAGAACCTGAGTTATTGCAATTACACGAACAGTTGGCATTGGAAAAACTGCAGGAACTGGCGCGTTATGATTTGGTTGGTGAAGTGCGCCGTGCCATTGGTTCGACCTTAGAAAGTGGAGAAACGACACTAGAAACAGTGGCGGCACAATTGAATATCACGCCACGCCGTTTGCGTACCCAATTGAGCGAAGCCAATACCAGTTTTCAGCAAATTCTGTCCGATTATCGCTGTCGTCTGGCTAAACGATTATTATCGAATACCAATGAAAGCGTGGAGCGGATTGTGTACTTAACGGGTTTTTCAGAGCCAAGTACGTTCTATCGTGCCTTTAAACGCTGGACCAATGAAACCCCAGTGGAATATAGAAAGCGCAAGCAGCGTTAAGTTTGAAAATTTAAAACCTTTCCTAAACAGAATCCCCCTAAATCCCCCTTTTTCAAAGGGGGACTTTCGTTTTAAAGCCTCGAAATGGAGCTCCTCTCTTTGGAAAAGGGAGGTCGGAAGGGATTAAATTATTCCGGCATATTTAACCAATGTGGCCCTAAGGGAACTTTCGGTAAATCAAACTGTTCAGGATAGTGTGCCTGAATAAAATACAAGCCATCGGGTGGGGCGGTAATTCCTGCTGCTTTACGGTCTTGAGCTGCAAAAATTTGGTCAATATGCGCAATGTCATATAAACCTTGTCCAATCTCCAATAGACAACCCATGATATTGCGAACCATGTGATGTAAAAAACCATCGGCTTGAATATCTAACACTAAATAATTGCCGTGACGAATTAAGCGGCAATGGCTGACATGACGGACAGGCTGATTGGACTGACACGCTGCGGCACGAAAGCTTTCAAAATTATGTGTCCCTTCAAATTTCTGCGCAGCCGCAATCATTTTATCGACATCTAAGGGATAATAAGCGTGAGTGACTTGTTTGTGCAGCAAGGCAGGGCGTTGTGGATTGTTATACACGACATAGCGATAACGCCGTGCCTGAGCCTTAAAACGAGCATGGAAGTCCATATCCATCGTTTTAATCCATTGAATTGCAATGTCTTTGGGTAGTTGGCTGTTGGCACCCATCAACCAACCGCGTTCAGGGCGAATGGCATGCGTATCAAAATGTGCCACCATATTGGTTGCATGCACGCCTGCATCGGTACGTCCTGCACCATGTAAAATAATGGGTTCATCGGCAATTTTGCTCAGAACTTTTTCAATGGTTTCCTGCACACTAGGTACGCCTGCTTGCTGGGTTTGCCAACCCCGATACCGAATGCCACAAAACTCAATTCCGATTGCAAAACGCTGCATAATCACCTCAAATCACACTGAAGACTGCCAATGCGCATACCACTGTGCAAGGCTGTCGTATTGTAAATACATTTTTAAGGCTTTGGCATAAAGATCTGCGTGACTTTGGCAATCACTGATTAAAATTTTACTGTCCTGTAACCACTGGCTGATCGCATAGCGTTGTTGCATGCCACCAAAAGTGACTTGGGTGGTGAGAATCACGGCACATTGTTGAGCTTGTAAGGCCTGAATTAACTCAATCACTTCGGCATTGACGGCCATATTGCCTGTACCATAACTCTGTAAAATGAGGCAGTGTGGTGGCTGTTGCTGTAAGGCTTTTAAATTATCGACCAAAGCGGAAATGGCAATTGGCTGTAACATCCAGTTCAGGCAGTTAAAGTGCTGGGCTTTTTCAATATGTTGAGTGCTAATGTTGAATGCTGGCTCATTCTGCGATTTGTTCTCCGTGTAAACCAAAGCAGACTGACCTGTAAATGCATTTAACTCGGTGGTGTGTTGTTTCAGTGCCGTTGCGGCATGAATCAGTTGCTGATGGAAGGCGAGATATACGCCCTGAGTCACTTGATGAATCTGTTGTAAAGCAAAATTTAGATTGTCCAAGGCATCACTAAATTCACGGGTATCTGTGCCTTGTGCATTGAGTAAGGGATATTGGCTACCCGTGAGAATGACATGGGTACTTTGCGCTAAAAAACGTGCCAAGACTGCGCTGGCATAGCTGAGGGTGTCGGTGCCATGTAAAATAACGAAATGTTGAAAATCATCGTGTTGTAATTTTTGAATATATTGAATGAGCTGTAACCAGTCTGCGGCTGTGCAGGCACTACTGTCTTTAATGACAGGGGCAACAAAGCATTCAATCTCTAAATTTAGGGGTAAGACCTGTGCCAAGCGTGGCAGAAATTGCTCCGCAGGCATTGGGCTTAGTGGTTCACCGACACAGCCAAAAGTGCCGCCCATATAGATTAACGCAATTTTTTTCATCATAAAAAAAGCAGTCAAGAATGACTGCTTTATCTTAATCTGATTTGAATTAAGAAGCGATTTGATTCAGTAACTGATCGGCACGTTGGCGTTGTTCAGCAGAATAATTTGCGCCTTGTTCGCTAAGTAAAGCTTTCGCAGCATCATAAGCGCCCAATTCCACATATTGGCTCGCCAAGTCTAAATTCAACTGAATTTCATCTACTTGAGATAAGTCTGGGAATGATTTCACCAATGGATCATTTAGATCAACATCTGTGCTGACAACGGTTGCAGCAGGTTCAAGTGCAATACTTGGTGCAGCAATGACTTCAGGTTCAATTGCAGGCTGAAGGTTGGTTTCCTCAGCAGGCGCACTGTCAAATGTGAAATTAAAATCAGGCGTTGCAGGTTCAGCTTTTGCTTCAACCGCAGATGCGCTTTCTGGTGTAGAAAAATTGAAGTCTAGACTTGGGGCTTTGACTGAAGAAGCTTCATTGACTGTTGATTCTGGGGCTGCTGTTTCTGGTGCTGCTGTGGTTTCAGCTGGACTTGGTGTTAAATCAAACGTGAAGTCGAGCGGTTTAACTTCCTCTGCAGGGCTTACACTTGGTTCAGCTGTAATTGCAGGCGCTTCAGTTTTTGCTTCTGCTGCTGTGGAATCGAGTGAGAAATTAAAATCCAGTGCAGCAGGTTCTGCTTTGACTTCAGGTTCGGCTGCTTTTTCTACAACAGGTGTAGCTGCAGGGCTGAAATTTAACGATGAGGTGTCAAATTCTAAAGCTGCTTCAGGTTCTGCAGTTTTATTTGAGGTCAGTTCGTGCTGTAACTGGTCAAAAGAAGCCGTTTGATTTGGCGTACTCACAGGTGCAGTAAAATCTAAGCTGCTTGGAGCTGCTGTCGGCGCTTCATTTGCTGATTTTTCAGCAATATCTTCATGTGCATGACTGGCTTTTTTCGCTTCAGCTTGTGACAGAATATCGTCAAGCTCTAAAGAACGTAAATGATTCAGCAATTGATCAATTGCAAATTCATCTTTTTGTTGTAAATGAATATCAAGCAAGAATAAATACAAACCATGCAATGAGTTATCACGTTTTAATGCTTGGTTAATTTGTGCTTCTGCAGCAAAGAAATTACGTTCTTTGATCAGGTTTTCAATGTTGGTTTGGATTTTTACAGGAACAGGGGTAGAGTGTTGTGGTGTTGGAACAACCTCTTCAACCACCACCGATTTCTGGGCAACTTTTTTGGTAGTTGTAGTTTTCTTGCCACTGGTTTTGGCTGGCGCTGCTGTTTTCTTGTTGCTTGGTTCGGCTTCTTTACTTGCTTCACGCTTTTTCAAGAAAATTGCGATCACCAGTAATAAAATAAACGGAATCACATAAATCAGCATGTTTATACCCCTTGAGGATGTGGTCCCTGTTTGACCTTATCCCAAAAAAATCATTGTGTGTAACATTTAGTGTTTTGGCTTATTTGCGGCTTGTTGTTTTTGCAATTGTTGTTGCAGTTCGGCAAGGCGCGCGTTGAGTAATTGAATTCTGTGATCCTTCTGACGTAATGCCAATTCTAATTCTGTTACGTTTCTCTGTAATTTAACGGTTTTCTCGCGGGATGTCATAACTTTTAATGACAAGTCACCCGAAGTTTGTGTGGATTGTGTGTTCTTCTTGGCAGAACCGTGGGTCGAGTCTTGTTGATTCTCTGCCACAAGGCTCATTTCTGCTTGATTTAAACGATATTTGGCTTTGCCTGATTGTGGTGTACTGGCCGTTTCTGGTTTTGGAATTGCGGCTTTTTTCTCTGTTTTAGAGTTAGCTTGTGCATGTAAATTTAAGGTCGCACCACGACGCAAACGATTGGCATCGCCTTGAATAAAAGCATGCTCATTATTGGCTTTAATTTGCTGCATCACTTCAGCAACAGGGCGGTTATTTTCACCCGCAATGCGTGAGGCAATTGCCCATAATGATTCATTCGATTGCACCACGTGTTGGGTATTGACTGCAGGCATGGCTGTGGCAGGGCTTGGTTTAGCCTGTGTAGCCGCTATTTGTGCAGGCTTTTTCACGGCAGCAGCAGGCTGAGTTTGTGCCAGTTGCTTCGTGCGTTGCTGTTCAGCAAATTTTTGTACCAATGGATCAGCCGATTGTTGTGAAGTGACTGACGTAGTCGCTGTAGATGCTGTCGGTGTTGGGTTGTTATTTGTTTTTGCTGGCGCTGCTTTTGGAGCAGCAACAGTCGTATTTTCACTCGCTGCGCTACGGCTTGGCGCAGTTTGAATCACTGTTACTGCTTGATGGTTTAACGCAGGCGGTGTATTGCGTTTAATGGTTAGCGGTGCTTCAAAAGTTTGTTGTTCAATTGCTTTGGGTGTTTCAACCTGATAGGCCGTACTTACAGGTAAATTTAAAGCAATATCTTGCTCATTGACAATCATAACAGGCATTAAAGCTTGTTCATTGCTACGTTGCATAGCGGCCAATGGCGCAGGTGCACTGCGTTTTAATGGGGTGCGAATATGTTGCAGGCGGGTTGCATTGCCTTCTTTAATTTTGACCACAATATTCAACTCAGACTCGGTTAGAGGTCGAGATGAGGTAATGGTGATAACCCCTGTACCGTTGCTGTTACGACGTGTAAAAAAGTTAAGATGACCAGGCGGACGGTGGCTCGCACCAATCGACATCAGATCTTCGGCCGTAGCTAAACTAACATCAATCGCTTCATTCACATTCGATTGACGAAAGTTGATTTCGGCATAGAGCAATTCCCCAGTTGTTGACTGAATTTGAATCGGGTCAACATTCATTGCATACATTTGCTGTGAAGCCAAAATAGATAAAATGGCGATCTTTAATTTGTTATATACAGTCATCTTAATTGTTAGCTCGGTCATTTATCGCAAGGCGAAAAGGATAGAGTAGCGAGTTGTAGGTCGATTGTAAAATATTAACACGTTGATTACATAAAAAAGCCAGTCAAATTTGACTGGCTTGTTGAGATTGATCACAGAATCAAAAATGATTCAGTGCTCAAGACGAAGCTTAAGCATTTTTGTAATCAATTAAGATGCGTAACATACGACGTAATGGCTCTGCTGCGCCCCAAAGTAATTGGTCACCTACAGTGAATGCACCAAGGTATTCTTTACCCATGTTCATTTTGCGTAAACGACCAACAGGTACTGTTAAAGTCCCTGTAACTGCAACTGGGGTAAGATCGGTCATTGATGCTTCGCGTGTATTTGGTACCACTTTTGCCCATTGGCTTGATTGACGAATCATATCTTCAATTTCGTTCAGTGGAACGTCTTTTTTCAGCTTCAATGTGATTGCCTGAGAGTGACAACGCATTGCGCCAATACGCACACAGTGACCATCAATTGGAACGATCTGCTGATTGCCTAAAATCTTGTTGGTTTCAACCTGACCTTTCCATTCTTCTTTTGACTGACCGCTTTCAAGCTGTTTGTCGATATATGGAATGAGAGAACCCGCTAAAGGCACACCAAAGTTTGCCGATGGGAAACCTTCGCCACGTTGTAATTCGGCAATTTTAGAGTCGATGTCTAAAATTGGTGAACGTGGGTCATCCAACAAGTCTTTGGTGTTGTTATACAAGTAGCCCATGCCTGTGATCAGCTCACGCATGTTTTGCGCACCTGCACCAGAAGCTGCTTGATAGGTCATTGAAGTTGCCCATTCCACCAAATTGTTTTGGAATAATGAACCCAAGCCCATCAACATGAGTGAAACAGTACAGTTACCGCCCACAAATGTTTTGGTGCCATTCACCAAGCCATCTTTAATGACATTCATGTTGACTGGATCAAGTACGATAATCGCTTCATCATCCATACGCAGGGTAGATGCAGCATCAATCCAGTAACCATTCCATCCTTCAGCTTTAAGCTTCGGGAAAACGGCAGAAGTGTAATCACCACCTTGACAGGTAATAATGACATCCATTTGCTTCAGACTTTCAATATCTGTTGCATCCATAAGTGCTGGGGCAGTCTTACCACCAAACGCTGGTGCTTCACCGCCAGCATTACTGGTAGAGAAATAGAATGGCTCAAAATGAGCAAAATCATTTTCTTCAACCATACGTTGCATAAGGACGGAACCCACCATCCCGCGCCAACCGACCAGACCTACTTTCATGTCACTTTGCCTCGGTGCGTTAAAAAACAATAAAGGAATATAAGTCTATCAAAAGGGGACGCAACTGCAAGCATTACATGAACAAAACATGAGTATTATTGAGTGAAATCTCTTGTTTGTGTTACATACAAAATTGATAACTTTGGTTTTCATGTAAAAACGACAAAAAATACAAAAGAGTAAAGCAAGATGATTTGGGTAGAAGGGCTTGCAATATTAGTCATTTGGTTAAGTTTTTGGTCACTGATTCCGCGTGATGAATGGTGGATTCGGGGCGCAGATTTTCCACGTTTACAGATCTTGGTTTTGGGCATCATTGCCTTTGTTTTGCTACTGATTTGGGAGCAGACGTGGGATGTGTCTAGCCAAGTGATTTTAATTGGGCTGATTGCAGCTTTGGCTTATCAGTTAAAAATGGTCTTGCCCTACACCTTGCTGTGGAAAAAACAGGTCAAACAAGTTCGTCCAGAACAGCTAAATCCTGAAAAACAAATTTCATTAATCGTGTCCAATGTTCTGACACCAAATCAAAAATATCATCTTTTAATTGAACATATTCAAGCCTTAAAACCAGATTTGGTGTTGACCCTAGAATCTGATTTGGCTTGGCAGAAAGCCTTGTCTGTGATTGAAGCCGACTATCCTTATCGGGTCGCTGTGCCTTTAGATAATTTATATGGCATGCATTTGTATAGCCGTTTGCCATTAAAAGACACTGAGATCAAATTTATTCTCAGCGATGAAATTCCATCCATTCATACCAGTGTGATTTTGCCTTCGGGGCAGCCTGTACAGTTGTATTGTTTGCATCCTAAACCACCAAGTCCTACCGAAGCCAAAGATTCAGTTTTAAGAGATGCCGAATTGTTGATTGTAGGCGATCAAATCAAAGATTTAGATGAAAGTTGTATCGTGATGGGGGATTTAAACGATGTGGCATGGTCGCGGACTACACGCTTGTTTCAAAGAATCAGTGGCTTGCTCGACCCGCGCGTTGGACGGCACTATATCAATACCTTTCATGCCGATTATCCTTTATTGCGTTGGTCATTAGACCACGTTTTTCATAGTACTGATTTTGCATTGGTGGATATGCAGCGTTTATCGCATATCGGTTCAGACCATTTTCCTGTGTATGCGGTATTACAAACTGGACGGGTGTTTGATCGAATTCAGGAAGAACTGCCGCAAACCGATGCCGATGAGCAGGAAGCACAACAGGCGATTCAGGATGGGATTGAAAAAGCAGAGCAAGAAGAAAAACTGGTGACCGATGAAATTGCACAACCGTATAAAGCACAGGATAAATCGGTTTAGAAATTAAACGAAAAGTGTACGAAATGGCTTACACGGATTTAGGCACATGACGCATGGTTTATTCTGACTGATCTGGTTAAGATTAATTCATCAGCACAAGGACTCGGGAACGGAGTATCCCATTAGGGAAGACGACGCTGAGGGATAAACATCAAGGATATGATGTAGGTAAGGAACGCCATACAATAAAATAACAATAAGTTTTGAAAGCACAACCTCATGAGCCCGAGTTTTACAGGATGTAGAACTCGGGCGATGATTTTTTAGGGCTTATTTTTTCATTCTCATTGTTTTTAAACAAATTAAATTTCAATCAGCTCGATTCAGTTTTAAGGCTTTAGGTGTGTTTTGACTGCAAAACTTGCTGATATAAATCTAAGGTTTGATGACACATATCTGCCAAGCTGAACAATTCAACAGGGGTGACACTTTGCGGTATTTCCAGATGCAATTGCACTGCATTGAATAAAGCCACTTGGTCATCTGCTGCGATGAGCCCTTGCGGATACAGTTGTGACAAAATTTCAGCCACACCACCACGGTTCCAGCCAATCACAGGTGTTCCTACAGATAAAGCCTCAAGTGCAGTGCGTCCAAAGGTTTCCGCCTGATTGGAAAGTGAAAGTACAATATCGCTAAACGCAAGCCACTCGCGAATGTCAGAACGGTGTCCAACAAAGGTTATCGCTTCGGTCAGATGTTTATCCCGAATATTGCGTTCCAGTTCCTGTAAATAAGCTGCTTTTTTAACATCTGCACCGCCTACAACAACAGCATGAATCTGTGGATACTGGGTTTTTAATTTCGCAATTAGATCAATCAATGTTTCATGACCTTTTAAGCGGGTGATACGTCCCGGCAAACAAATTAAAAACTTATGTTCAAGTTCTGGGAAATCTTGATAGGTTTGTTGCATCCATTGTGCCGAAGGTTGATACCCGTGCGGAAATGCAGCAGGGTCAATTCCACGATAAATACGGACAATATCTTCAGGTGGACAGTTTTGATAATGATCACGAATGTATTTGACTACACTGTCAGAAACTGCGATCACTTTTTCCGCTTGGGTCATAATTTGGCTGTAACGGTTAACTGAATAAAAACCATGTACAGTTGAAATTAAGTGTGGACGTTTTTCGGCTGGAATACCTTTTAGGGAAAAATGAGTTAGCCATGCAGGTACGCGGGAACGTACATGCACAATATCAGGTTGATGTTGCATAATCAGTTGGCGTAAAGGACGGATTTGCCACAAGCTTGATAATGATTTTTTGTGGATGGCTAACTTTAAATGAGTGGAACCTTCAGCTTCGAGTTGGTTAACCATCCGTCCGCCATTCGACACCACCAATGACGTATGTCCTTGAGCGACCAAGGCTCGGGCGATTTCGAGCGTACCGCGTTCTACACCGCCACTGTTTAATTCGGGTAATAACTGCATGACTTTCATGAATCTTTCCTTCTGCCGTACAGATTAGTAAATACTGTCATAACCTTCGGGGCGGCTCTTAAACCGACGATGAAACCACATATATTGGGTAGGAGCGATCCGTAATTGCTGCTCAATAATGAAATTGGTGCGCGTTGCATCTGCAACTTCATCTGCGCTTGGGAAATCCAGCAGTTCAGGTTCAATCAAGACTTTATATTGCGGGTTGGAAAGCTTGCCTGTACGGTAAAAATATAACGGAATTGCTGCGGCTTTGGTCATTTTAAGTAAACGACGATGCGCTGTAACTGTCGCTGCAGGTACGCCAAAAAACGGTGCCATAACACCTTGTTTTAAACCAAAGTCCTGATCTGGGCTATACCAAATGGCACGACCATTTTTTAAGTGACGGATTAAACCACGCATGTCATCGTGGTCAATTTGATGACCGTAAATGGTGGCGCGACAACGGTAAATCAGCATGTCCAGTAATGGATTGTTTTGTGGACGATAGACCACATCGGGGTCAAAATATTGCGCACAGACATAGCCGCCTGCATCTAGCAGAGTAGAATGTGTACCTAACAATAAAACCCCGCGACCATCTGCTTGGGCTTGCTGAATATGTTCTAAACCTTCAACCTGAGTACGTCCTTTAAACCACTGTGGACAGTACCACGCATTTAAGGTTTCAAATACGCCCAGCATTTGATCAACAAAGACTTGGCGAGCATTTTCATGTACTTCAGCCTCGCTCCATTCAGGAAAACACACTTCCAAATTGCGTAACGTAGTTACGCGACGTGACTTCATGCTGTTAAAGGCAAGATTGCCTAAAAGCTGCGCCAAACGATACTGAATCGCCCACGGCAAAATGGCTAAAATCATCAGGCAGACAATGCCAATCCAGATGCCCCAATATTTTGGCAACAGGAAAGACCATTGAAATTCGCCTGGTGGATATTCAGTGTGTTGACTCATAATGACCGTGTAAAGTGTTGTATCGTTGCAGTTTAGCACGAACCGATTTTAAAATTTAAAAGCATCCGTCCAATGGGAAAGATGCTTAAAACGGTTTTGCGAAGTCTTTCAGGACAAGCGTAGACGAAGTGTCAATAGACCCTAGTTACCATTCGCCAAGTTTTCCAGTTCGTCCCAACGCTCCAGTTTTTCCAGCAGTTCTTCATCAATTTCAGCCAAACGCTGTGAGGCTTTGGTGGCTGCATTGGCATCTGTTACAAACCAAGAACCATCCGCCAGTTTTTCAGCCAATTCGGTTTGTTCCTGTTCCAGTGCTTCAATTTCACCTGGCAACTGCTCTAAAGCACGTTGATCTTTGTAGCTCAATTTTACTTTTTTAGCCGTTGGTGCTGCTGCAGCCGCTTCGGCTTTGGCAACGGCTTTTTTAACATCACTTTTTTGATCAACTACAGTTTGGTCTGGGCGTTGCTGCAAGTAGTCCTGATAGCCGCCAATATATTCATCAATATTGCCTTTGCCATCAAATACCCAAGTCGAGGTCACCACGTTGTCCATAAAAGCACGGTCGTGTGAAATCAGCAATAAAGTACCCTTATAGTCGCTGAGCATTTCCTCAAGCAACTCTAAAGTGACCATATCTAAGTCGTTGGTCGGCTCATCCATCACAATTAGGTTAGATGGTTTGAGTAGTAATTTTGCCAGTAAAATACGGTTGCGTTCACCGCCAGACAAAGCTTTAACCGGCGTGCGTGCACGTTCTGGTGAGAATAAAAAGTCTTGTAAATAACTATAGATATGACGACGTTGTCCGTTCACATCAACAAAGTCTGAACCTTCAGACACGTTATCTTTGACCGACTTTTCCAAATCCAAGACATTGCGTAATTGGTCGAAATAGGCAATTTCCAGTTGTGTGCCTGTTTTGACAGAGCCACCATGCTCAATTTCACCTAAAATGGCTTTAATCAGGGTGGTTTTACCGACACCGTTATCGCCAACTAAACCAATACGATCGCCACGTAATACCAGTGTTGAAAAGTCTTTGATAATCGGAGCTTGATTGCCAAAGGCCACTTGTAAATGTTCAATATCAAAGACCAGTTTGCCTGAGCGATTGGCTTCCTGCGCTGCCATATTGACTTTGCCTTGTTGGAAGCGACGTGCTTTGGATTCTTCACGTAAGGCTTTTAAGGCACGCACACGTCCTTCGTTGCGGGTACGACGTGCTTTAATGCCTTGACGAATCCATGCTTCTTCTTCGGCCAGTTTTTTATCAAACAGCGCATTTTGTTTTTCTTCAGCTTCAAGTTGCTGTGCTTTTAAATCTAAATAACGTGAATAGTTGCCTTCGTAGCTGCGTAATACACCACGATCTAACTCGACAATGCGGGTGGCGATACTATCGACAAAAGCACGGTCATGCGAAATAAACAGTAGAGTTAAATTATTTTGATCGAGTAAAAATTTTTCTAGCCATTCAATACTTTCCACATCTAAGTGGTTGGTCGGCTCATCTAGCAACAATACGTCAGGTTGGGTGAGTAGGGCACGTGCCAACAACACACGACGTTTACGTCCACCCGATAAATCGGCCAAGTCGGCATTTGGATCAAGTCCCATTTTACTTAAAATGGCATTGACCTTATTTTCTAGCGCCCAGCCATCAAGCTGATCTAGCTTGTGTTGCAAGTTCCCCATACGGTCACAGGCATCCATATCGCCCAATACACAGGCATCGCTGGCTTCGTGATAGGCTTTTAATACTGCAGCAGCTTCACCTGCACCATCGGCCACAATATCAGCGACTTTGCCTGAATCCATGGGCACATCTTGCGCCAACATGGCAATGGTGATGCCATTTTGAATAGACACTTCACCTGCATCGGGCAGTAAACTTCCTTCAATCAGTTTAAGTAGAGTAGACTTACCTTCTCCATTACGGCCAATCAAACACACTCGTTCGCCACGTTCTAGGTTAAAATTCGCGCCGTCGAGCAAGGCAGGTCCACCAAATGCAAGTTGGACATCCCTTAAAGTAATATAGGCCATAGTGTTTCCTAAAAAATCTCAAATGAGGATTTGAAATGACTAAACAAAGTATAGATGATCAGGCGTCATTTTCCGCACCCATTGAAGATTTGCAAGTGCGAATTGCATTTTTGGACGATTTAGTTGAGCAATTGAATGAACAAGTGGTTCATCAAAGTCTGGAAATTGCTGATTTAAAGAAACAAATGCAGTTGTTATATCAGCGGGTAGAGTCGGCAGATTTGTCGGATGGGATTGCACCATTTGACCCGATGACCAATCGCCCACCACACTATTAATCAATCGTACTTAATCAACGGTATTGGTTTCCGTGCTGATTTTAATTTGACCTTTGCTGTACTTCCCGCTGTAATGCTCGGCTGCTGTGCCTGAATCTTTTAAACCCTATTGTGTCCGCTAAAGTTTATGTCCTTTAAAGTTGTGTTACTTGACCTTGAAAACAACCAGCCTACCGCGACTTTGTTGCGAGAAATTATTGAGCATCATCCGAGTGTGTATCTGTTTAATTGTGCAGGAAAATTTGAATATAACTTGCAGGATTTAACTGAGTTGGCTGGCTGGATCAGTACCGGTCAGCTTATGATTTTAGACAGCCCGCGCGCAGAGTTTAAAGAGTTTGAATATGCGGTGGTGGTGGGGCAACTGATGGCACTGCTAGAGCCAGAAACACAAGTTGAAGTGATTTCTGCGGCTGATAGTATTCAGATTTTAATGGAAATGTTGCAAGCATCTGAAATTGCCTGTCACCTGATTCATATTCAGCCTGAAACGCAGTCTGGGAAAAGCAAAAATCGTTTACCAAGCCCAATGGCAATTCGCAACAAACCTGAATTGCTGTTGGTAAAAAAGTATTGTGATGCGTTGGCAAAAATGTCAGGCAAGCCAACCAACGTAGAGGCTTTAAAAAACTCGATTGCCAATATTTTGCAACTTGAGGCAGACAAAGTGCAGCATGTGGTTGGTATGTTGATGAACCTGAAAATTGTAAAGCGGGTGGATGAGCAAATTAGCTTTCGTAAAAAAGTACTGAAGCAGTGGGTTCAACTTGACTTGGATGCTGTGGAAGAATCTACGCAAGAGGCGACAGTCACTTCTACAATCGTGGCGCAAACTGAAGCCGTAGAGCCACATCCTCAGCACAGTTTGTTTAAAAACTTTAGCCAAATTGACCCTGTGCAATGGGAAGTTGCCAAAAAGTTACGTGAGCTAAAAGGTGAAAAACCGAAAGATATTTATGAATTGCGTGATTTACTAGAGCGGTTGTTTCCAAAGTCTGATATTCGTTTATTGCTCAAAGAACTGATTGAAAAAGGCTATATTTATTGGAATGGACATGAAGTGCTATATAGTCATGAGATGTTCTTGAGTTAAAAGATTGTGAGAGTGTATGAAAAAAGTCTTGTTGTTGGATATTGAAAATTTACATAAATCAGAAAAAGAACTTCTAAAATATTTATCTGAATATCAATTCGTGTATTTGGTATATGCAAAATCACCTATAAATTTAAGCTTAGATGGTTTGCAGATGCTTTCTGATTTTGTGAGCAAGAAAAAGCTTGTTCTTATTAAAATGCCTAAGATTGGCCCAGATGCTGCAGATTTTGGATTAGCTTTCTTAGCTGGTCAGTTATCTATTCAAATGGATAAATCAAATGTTGAATTTGATGTAATGTCTAATGACAAGAAAATTGAATATATTGTTGATTTATTGATAGTAATGGGTTTTAAGTCTCAACAGTTAAAAAGGGATCTCTTATCTTCACCTAGCAAAGAGTTCAAATTAATAAATCAAGAAACTGATTTAAGTTCTGATGAACTGAAACCTTTACTGTTTGCAATCCAATTACTTTTAAAAAATCAACCCAAACAATTTAATTCATTAAACAATGCTCTAAAGTCTTGGTTAAAAGGATATACAAGCAATACCAGAAAGATTATTGAGCAGTTAAAAGATTATCAATTGATCCAAATTAAAGATCAGACTGTAAGTTATGAGCTATCTCGGATGAAAGATGCTCTTAAATTTAGAGAAAAAGGTGAGGTACAGGCTTTGAGTAAAGCTTTACCGTCAGTTGATGAAATTCAGATTAAGCCGCACTTGCAAAGAGTGAAACAGTATTGTGATTATCTAAGTAAAATTAGCAATAATAAACCTGCAAAATTAAATAGTTTACTGAATTCGATTCAATCTGTATTAAAGTTAAACGCTCAGCAATTGGCTCAAGACTTTATCAATATTTTAATAAAGCAAAATATTGTTAAGCAAGAAAGTACTAAACTAATATATAACGATTCCTTGATTGAGGCTTGGGCAAGTCTAGACAAAACTTGTTTGAATACAACAATAATTCAGACAAGTTTGATGGAACAACCTAATACGGAAGTTTTGTCATAAACAGTATAAGCTTCTGATAAAGCCAGTTGATTTTAGTCGGTGGTACTTGCGTTTTATATTGTGCTTATGCAACTCTAATATAAGAATAGAAAGGTTGTACTATGGAAAATACTGGAATTTGGGTTGCCGTTGCCATCATTATATTTGTGATGGGCTCTATTTTTGGTCTGCGTGTCAGCCCAAGAGAAAAAGCTTTAGGATTGATGCGTGAAAAAGCCCGAAAAATGGGACTACACCCTCGTTTGGTGGTTGCACCTGATTGGACAAAAATCCCCAAAGCTACGGAATCACGTGCCAGTATGGTGGCGTATTACAGCGTACTCATTGCCGATGCACGTTTACCGTTAATGCGTGCTTTAGTGACAGATCAAAAGCTAGAGCTGTTGCATGGCGATGAGAAATTCCAAGGCTTACCCATTGCATTAAAGGGCATTTATGCTATTGATATGCAGGCAAACTGTGTAGGAATCTATTGGGATGAAGAAGCCGATCTTCGCGCAACTCAATTAGATGAGATGAAAGCCTTTTTACATAGCTTGGCTGAACGTTAATTTTTAAACCATTAAATAGGAAATACGGTTACTTATGGCGAACGCTCCTCGGTCCACATCCAAAAGCACTGCAGCCAAATCTGAAGCTGGTCACAAACGTGCTTTAGTGATTGTGGAGTCGCCTGCAAAAGCGAAAACAATCAATAAATATCTTGGTTCGGACTACATTGTGAAGTCTTCGGTCGGTCACGTGCGTGATTTGCCAACCAGTGGTGGCGCAAAAACCACAGAAAAGAAAACCACCACCCGAACCAAACTGACCGAGGCTCAGAAAGCTGAAAAAGCTCAACAAGCATTAGTCAACCGTATGGGGGTTGATCCTGAACATGACTGGAAAGCACACTATGAAGTGCTGCCAGGCAAAGAAAATGTAGTCGCTGAATTAAAAAAACTGGCATCGCAGGTCGATGAAGTCTATCTCGCAACGGACTTGGACCGTGAAGGGGAAGCGATTGCGTGGCACTTAAAAGAAGTCATTGGTGGAGATGACTCACGTTATCAACGTGTCGTGTTTAACGAAATTACCAAAAATGCGATTCAAGAAGCCTTTAAGCATCCTGCGCGTTTAGATACCAACAAAGTCAATGCCCAACAGGCACGTCGTTTCTTAGATCGCGTGGTGGGTTTTATGATTTCGCCACTGCTCTGGGAAAAAATTGCCCGTGGTTTATCGGCAGGACGAGTGCAGTCAGTTGCGGTGAAGCTGGTTGTGGAGCGCGAGCGTGAAATTCGCGCCTTTGTACCCGAAGAATATTGGCAAGTCTTTGCAGATACTAAATCTGAAAAAGATGACATTCGTCTAGAAGCGGTTAAGCAAGCGGGTAAAACCCTCAAGTTACGCAACAAAGCTGAAACCGATGCTTTACTGAACTTGATTAAAGATGCGCAATACACCGTATCTGCACGTGAAGATAAGCCGACCAAAGTCAACCCAAGTGCGCCGTATATCACGTCAACGCTGCAACAGGCTGCGAGTACCCGTCTTGGTTTTTCAGTCAAGAAAACCATGATGCTAGCACAGCGTTTGTATGAGGCAGGTTTTATCACCTATATGCGTACAGACTCGACCTTCCTCAGTGATGACGCGGTCAATATGGTGCGTACGCATATTGAAGCGGAGTTTGGTCAAAAATATCTGCCTGCTAAACCAAATCGTTATGGCAATAAAGCAGGCGCACAAGAAGCGCACGAAGCGATTCGTCCATCTAATGTTGCGCTTAAAGGCGACAGTTTGGTGGGTGTAGAGCGCGATGCACAGCGTTTATATGATCTGATTTGGCGTCAGTTCGTCGCTTGCCAAATGACACCAGCCGAATATTTATCATCGACCATTTTGGTTGATGCCAATGGTGTCGAGTTAAAAGCCAAAGGTCGTACGCTAGTTTTTGATGGCTTTACCAAAGTGCGTGGGCAAAACAAATCGGATGATGATGTGTTACTGCCTGCAGTTAAAGTCGGTGAAATTCTTAAATTAGAGAAGCTTGATCCATCACAACACTTTACCAAACCGCCTGCGCGTTTTACCGAAGCCTCTTTGGTGAAAGAGCTTGAGAAAAAAGGTATTGGACGTCCATCGACCTATGCTGCGATTATTTCAACTATTCAAGACCGTGGTTATGTCAAACTGGAAAACCGTCGTCTGTTTGCCGAAAAAATGGGTGAGATTGTTACAGATCGTCTGGATGAAAGTTTTAATAACCTGATGAACTACGATTTTACAGCAGACTTGGAAGGTCAGCTGGATAAAGTTGCAGATGGAGAACGTAACTGGAAAGACTTACTCAACAGTTTTTATGGTGACTTCAAGCAGCGTTTGACCAATGCACAGGGCGAACAAGGCATGCGCCGTAATCTACCTGTAGAGGTTGATGCAGTACATTGTAAAGAATGTTCACGTCCAATGCAGATTCGTACAGGTACAACAGGGGTATTCTTGGGATGTTCAGGCTATAACTTGCCACCGAAAGAACGTTGCAAGGGAACTCTGAACCTAACTCCTGTCGAGTCGCTTGCTGCATTGTCGGATGATGATACCGCTGAAACTGCAGATTTGATGTCTAAAAAACGCTGTCCAATTTGCGAAACTGCCATGGACAGCTATGTGATTGATGGTGGTCGTAAACTGCACATTTGTGGGAATAACCCAGACTGTGCAGGTTTTGAGCTAGAAGAAGGCGAGTTCAAAATTAAAGGCTATGATGGCCCAACCATTCCGTGCGACAAGTGTGATGGCGAAATGCAGTTGAAAACAGGTCGCTTTGGCCCTTATTTTGCCTGCACCAGTTGTGAAAACACACGTAAAGTACTCAAGAATGGTCAGCCTGCGCCACCGCGTGTTGATCCAATTAAAATGGAACATTTACGCTCAACCAAACATGATGATTTCTTTGTGTTGCGTGATGGTGCAGCAGGCTTGTTTTTGGCAGCCAGTAAGTTCCCGAAAGTACGTGAAACCCGTGCGCCGAAAGTCGCGGAATTGCGTACTGTTGCAGAACAGCTTGATCCAAAATATCAATTTATTTTGCAAGCACCTGATGCAGACCCAGAGGGTAATCCAACATTAGTGAAATTCAGCCGTAAGAATCAAGCGCAATATATTGGTTCGGAAACGCCTGAAGGCAAACAAACCAAATGGTCATTGGTTTACCAAGATGGTAAATGGGTTGAGGCTTAATTATCCAAATTACAAAATGCTGGCTTCGGTCAGCATTTTTTTAAATCATATAATTTGAAATGTGAAAAATAAAAAACAGAGAGGTTTTGTGAATCTTAATCCGATGTGGGGGTCGAGTTTAAAGATAATAAGATTAAACTCGGTAAAGTGATTGCCTAAAGATATTTAAAGTATGTGGAAAAAAATCCGAATTTTATGCTTATTGCTGGTTTTGCTGGTCGTCGCAGTCAATGCTTGGCGTGATCAGAACCAAGACTGGAATAAGCCCATCATCGTATTGTTACATCCAATCAATGCCGATGGACGATCAAATACCCAAAACTATATCAATACGTTAAATATCAATAATTTAAATTCTGCTCAAGACTATCTAAAACAAGCTTCTTTGCAGTATCGTGGGCAACCCATTGCGCTTTATTTCAAACAGGGGCGAGAATTAAAGGAGTTGCCACCAAAAGTGCCTGAGCAGGCATCACTACTTAATACTGTACTTTGGAGTTTAAAGTTCCGTTTTTACGCTTGGCAGCAACGACAAAGCAGTGATGGTACGGCAACCGTGACGCTGTACCTGAATTATTATGATCCGAGTCAAACTCAAATTTTGAAACATTCCACCGCTTTACAAAAAGGTAAAATTGGCTCGGTGAATTTATTTGCTTCTGCTGCACACAGTGAGCGCAATACCATGGTGATGGTGCATGAATTACTGCATACCTTTGGTGCCACAGATAAATATGATTTGAGCACAGGTCAACCGATTTATCCGATTGGTTATGCAGACCCAAATCAGCAACCATTGTACCCACAACGACAGGCTGAACTGATGGCGGGTTATGTGCCACTTTCGCAAAGCAAAAGTAAAATGCCTGAATCTCTACAACAGACACGTATTAACGAAATCACTGCCATAGAATTGGGCTGGAAATAATGTGGATAAGCATGTACTTATCCACATCTCTACAATAGAGCTTGTGTAAAAGTATGTGTTTAGGCATGAACCGAGCCATTTATATTCATGGGTTTATTCCTAAACCGATCTGTTAAACTATTCATCCACCCAGTACGATGAGTCACTATGAGTTTAGCCAGCCTAATTGATGAATTGAATCCCCAGCAAAAACAAGCAGCCACGACAGCATATCAACATAGTCTGGTCTTGGCTGGCGCAGGCTGTGGCAAAACCAAAACCATTGTGGCACGTGCAGCGTACTTGATTGATCAAGGTATTCCAGCCAATCAAATTCAAATTTTGACCTTTACCCGCCGTGCGGCGAGTGAAATTGTCGCACGGGTGGAGTTGGCACTGGGCGAGCAAGCCAAAGGCTTACGTGCTTCGACCTTTCATACTTTTTGTATGTACTTGTTACGACGTATTCCTAAAGCTTTTGGCTTGGAACAATTTTCTATTATTGATCGTGATGATCAGTTGATGATGTTTCGCCTCATTCGCGGAAAAGATGATAAGAAAAATCCAAGTCAGTTGCCTAAGCCTCAAGAATTATGTGATTTGTATTCTTTTGCGCGGAATACCCGTCAAAAACTGAGTGTGGCTTTAGAAAAGCAACAGCCTGAATATTTGGCATTAAAAGATCAAATTGCTGAAATTATGCAGGAATACGAAAGCCGTAAACGTGCACGTGGCTTTCTCGATTATGACGATATTTTGGCTGTGGTGGCATCGGCATTGGCACAGTCTGAAGGTCTGGTCGATTATGTCGCGTCAATTTGTCAGCATCTTTTGGTCGATGAAATGCAGGACACCAATCCTTTGCAATGGGCTTTGCTTGAACCCTTAAAAGATCGGGTTAGTCTGTTTTGTGTGGGCGATGATGCACAATCTATTTATGGTTTCCGTGGTGCAGATTTTGAAAATATTCATCATTTTACAGAGCGTGTACCCAACGCCCAAATTTTTAAATTAGAGCAAAATTACCGTTCTACACAGGAAATTTTAGACTTATCTAACTGGCTATTAGATCAAAGCGAGATTCGTTATAACAAGCGTTTGCAGGCGCATCGTGGCGATGGCATCAAGCCCAAAATGCATATTTTCCCGAATGAATTTGATGAAGCCAAATGGATTGCGATTGATATTAAAGAGCGACATTTCTTACAAGGCGCGCCGTGGTCAGATCACATGGTTTTGGTGCGTTCGAGTTTTGCAGCACGACATATTGAAGCCGCGTGTATTGCGGCAAGTGTGCCGTATCGTTTTATTGGTGGCATGAAGCTCTTGGAAACCGCGCATGTCAAAGACTTGCTCAGTTTATTGCGGATTATTGCCAATCCTTTAGATGATATTGCATGGATGCGTTTTCTCACTTTATGGAATGGCGTGGGTGATGTCGGTGCGAGTAAGTTGGCGCAGCAATTGTTAATTGAACCTACCATGGATAAGGTGATTGAAAAGCTGGAAAAATTTGGACGCTTGCCAGAAAAAACGTTATTGATCATGAAGCAAATGGATGTATTACGACATGAGGTTGCGGCTTGTGTCGGATTAGGTATAGAAGCGATTCAGGAACAATTGGCAGAGAACTATAAAAAAGACTGGAACCGTCGTCAGAGTGATTTTCAGTTGGTGCAACAACTGGCGGGTAAGCATGCACAGTTAAGTGAGTTTTTAGAAGAATACGTACTCGATCCTGTGTCTATTTCTGAAATTGAACGCCAGTCTGATACAGATGTGGTCACTTTAATCACCATCCATTCTGCCAAAGGCACCGAGCAAAAAGTCTGTTATGTGGCGAATGTGACTGCAGGACAGTATCCACATGCACGGGCGCAGGGCAGTTTTGATGATATTGAAGAAGAACGTCGAGTGTTGTACGTGGCTTTGACCCGTGCTCAAAATGAACTGATTTTAACCAAGCAAAATTTTAATTTATGGGCGCGTGATACGGTAGATGAACAAGGACGCAAACTGGACAGTTATTTTTTGAATGATCTGACACGACAGTTGTGTACGATGGAAACTCATCACCATACCCGACAGCAAACTGTGAAAAGTGCCTTGGTGGAACGCCAAGCGATTAATTTAGATTTTGGCATTGATCTCGATTAAACTATGTCATAAGGTTTCCTGCAAAAAGTAGAGTAGGCGAGTGCTTTTTGATGTTTTTTGCCTATTTTAAGGTTGTAAGATGAAAATTTTAGTTCGTAGTTTAGAGCGCACAGTGACTGAAGAAGAATTATTAAAACTTTTTCAGGAATATGGCACTGTAGAATCTTGTAATTTGGTGTTGGATGCTGCAACAGGAAAATCTAAAGGTTTTGCATTTGTGGAAATGCCACATGCACGTGAAGCAGTTAAAGCCATTAAAGCACTGAACACTTTGCGCCTGCATGGACATGGAATACGTGTCAAAGCAGCAGAAGATAAGCCTGCATCAAAATAGTTCAAAGGGAGCAAAAATGCTCCTTTTTTATGCGTAAATTTTAGAAAAAACACGAGATTGGCACTGCATCGGTGCGCGATTTTATCGCAGTAAAAATAGTGTATTTTTTATTGGGCGTTGTAGCAAAATCGGTTTAATCTAAGCTTCTTAGAACGCTAAATTGAGGAAATGCTCATGTCCCGTGTTGCTCGTTTTCATGCAGATCGTACCAATCAGAAATTATATTTCGCCCGTCTTTCATGTCAGCAGGCCGAGCAAACCGAGCATGTTCAGCAAGCGCAGGCACATCGTGAAGCTGCGGTGTTTCATTTAAATGGCGCGGTGCTGGCTTTTTTGCAGGAATTGGTGCGGTATTATCGTTTAAATGACAGTAATCCAACCCTTAAATCAATTGAAGAATTGATGGCAGCCAAAGGGCAGATTTCCCCTGAAGTGGCAATTTTGCAGCAACTGAGCAAATCGGGTTTTATTGCAGAGTTAAAGCGCGCTTATCGTTTATGTCAGTACACGCCCGAGCCAAGTGCACCAGAACCTGAACAGGAAACGTCATCCAATTTGATTATTAAAGTCACGCAATCTCCGCAAGCATGGCTACCAGATACGAAAATTTTGCGCGAATGGCATCGTGACTTAACCCAGTTGATTGATGGTTTTCGCAATGAGATGGTGGAGTTTTAAGCTGACCAATAGCCCTTGAAAAATTTTTGATCAGCCCGATATAAATATTCTGAACGATGCAAAGTGCAAGCGCCTTTGCCGCCATGTCGAGCATGGAGGATATATGTCTATAGAGCAATTGAAAGAATTATTTGGTAATCAGGAAGCTATTTTGGAGCTGGTGCAGCTTGAAGGCGGTGAGTTGGCATTGCGTAATGCAGGCTCAGAGAAAGAGCCGTTAGTGAAAATCCAGTTTAATGATGAAGTCAAAGCCTTATTGGGTGATCAGACGGCTGTTGTTGCACAGCACATGATTCAGGCGGCATTATTTGGCTTGTTGGAAAAACAGGTCAATGAGTGGCATGCAGAAATTGTGGATGAGCAGCCAAAATTTATGAGTTGATCTGTATGCTTCAGTGAACTTGCTAGATCAGCAGAGAAAGCAATCGTTCATATAAAAAGCGCACTGTTTAAAGTGCGCTTTTTGTTTGTTTTATATCTGGCTTAGATCGCCATAAGTCCAAACTTGGCTTAATGCGTTGGTAGTTGATGATGCGCAATTTCAATTTGATTTAAAATATAATTACTCATATTTTTCGCCATTTCTTCTTTGGCGAAATAGACCTCACCAATGTTGTCCTTACGAATCACTTCGGCTTCAGCTTTGCTTTCTGCACAAACCAAGACCTGAATTTCTGGGTTGAGGGTTTTGGCAATATCCACAATTTTATGAATGTCCAGAATATCCATAGGCGAAAGCACCAACAGTCTTGCATGCTGGATATGTGCTTGAATCAGCACACCTGCTTCTGTCGCAACTCCGCTGACCGCAGCAATGCCTTTAGCTCGTAAATCTTCTACAATTTCACGGTTTTCTTCGGCAATCACGACCTTAATATTTTCAGCCATGAGGTTTTGGGTAATACGACGTCCGACTTCACCATGTCCAACAATCACGACCTGATCACGTAAATAGTCCTGTGAGACTTCATCGGGTAGCATCGCTAATGGGTCGCTGCTACGTTCCAGTAAACGTGCCAAGTAAGAGCGTTCCCGAATCCAGTTTTGCACGGGTTCAATTGCAGAGAAAACAAAAGAGTTGAGTGTAATAGAAATGAGTGCTCCTGCCAGAATCAGGTTTTGGCCTTCCAGCGACAACAGTTGTAGCGATACGCCTAAGGTTGCCAAAATGAAGGAGAACTCACCAATTTGCGCTAAGCTTGCACCTACAGTTAAGGCCGTGTTGAGTGGGTAGCGGAAGAACAGCACCAACGCCATTGCCGCAATGGTTTTACCCACCATAATAATGGCGACCACAGCCAGTACGTGTATCGGTTCTTCAATTAAAATACGTGGATCAAACAGCATGCCCACGGCTACAAAGAACAGGATTGAGAAAATTTCACGTAGTGGAAGAGTTTCTTCTTCGGCACGATGGCTAAAGTCAGACTCTTTCACCACCATACCTGCAAAGAATGCACCGAGCGCCATCGATACGCCAAAGACTTTATAGGCACCAAAGGCAATTGATACCGCTGCTGCAACTACAGTTAGGGTAAACAGTTCCCTTGAGCCTAAACGTGCCACAATTTGCATAATGAAGGGCACAAGGCGTTTGCCAACAATCAGCATAAAGGCAATAAAGCCTGAAACTTTTAATAAAGTCAGTCCGAGTGTTAGCCAAATATTTTCATCACTGGCATTGTCGATAGCTTGTCCACCCAGTAATACAGCTGTGGCAGGCAAAAGCACCAATGCTAAGACCATCACTAAGTCTTCAACTAACAACCAGCCTACGGCAATTTTACCGTTCACGGAGTCGAGCAGGCCACGATCACCCAATGCTTTTAAGAGCACAACGGTACTGGCACAAGACAGACTTAAGCCAAAAATTAAGGCAGAACCAAAACTCCAACCCCACATCATCGACACGCCTACACCGAGCAGGGTCGCCACGGCGATCTGCAATACTGCACCAGGCAAAGCAATGCGTCGTACCTGCATTAAATCATTTAGCGAGAAATGCATGCCAACACCGAACATGAGGAACATGACCCCAAGTTCTGCCAATTGGTTGGCAAGATGAATATCTGCCACAATGCCCGGTGTGTTGGGACTAATGATGACACCTGCAATCAGATAGCCCATAAGCGGTGGAAGGCGTAAGCGCGCAGCGATATAGCCAAATACCAGTGCCAAGCTAAAACCAACGGCAAGTAAGATGATGAGTTCTACATCATGAGGCACGAGAAACTCCTAAGCCATGGTGAAGGTGCGGTCAAAAGACTGAAATAAGACAAGCACAAATAGTGCCAAAAAAGAAAACGAGGAAATTTTAACAAGTGAGGCAAAAAAAGTGCAAAAAAAAACGACCTGAATAAGGTCGTTTTTTAAAAAAGCTAAAATTATTTGATTTTAGCTTCTTTGAAAACTACGTGTTGACGGATTTTTGGATCAAATTTTTTGATTTCCATTTTTTCCGGCATAGTACGTTTGTTTTTAGTAGTGGTATAGAAATAACCTGTACCAGCTGTAGAAACTAAGCGAATCTTATCACGCATTGTCCTGACTCCTTACTTAGATCTTTTGACCTTGAGCACGAAGGTCAGCAACAACCTTTTCAATGCCCAATTTGTCGATAATACGCATACCTTTAGTGGTTAAACGAAGACGTACGAAACGTTTTTCGCTTTCTAACCAGAAACGGTGGTTGTGCAGGTTCGGCTCGAACCGGCGCTTAGTTTTGTTGTTGGCGTGTGAGACGTTGTTACCAACGACTGGACGCTTGCCGGTAACTTGGCAAACCTTAGACATGGTGTAACTCCATTGATTTAGCCAACAGCAAATCTGTATGGCCAGTCAAAAATAAACGGATGAATTCATTCAAGGGGCGTTTTATATCAAAAATACGCTTAAAAGACAAGCGATTTTCTTCAAAAACAGCATGAGCGTGTTTGATAGCTCATGCCTTGATCAGTTAACGAAGAAGCGTCTTCGAAATCAATCGATGAATCGGCTTATCAAATGGGGGGAGAATGAACTTCAAGCTGTAAAGCTTCGGATTAGACATTACCGACCGTTCATGTGACAAGCTGAAAAAACCTTCTGGACCGTGATATTTCCCCATGCCCGATGCACCAACACCACCAAATGGTAAGTCATCTTGTGCAACGTGGGTCAATACAGTATTGAGTCCGAAATGCCCTGAATGGGTTCGCTGTGCGACATAGTCGGCACGCGCCTGATCAAAGTCGAAATAGTATAAAGCAAGAGGACGCGGTCGGCTATTAATAAACTCGATTACATCATCAATTTGTTCATATTCTAAGATTGGCAGGACTGGACCAAAGATCTCATTTTGCATAATTTGCATGTCTGGACTGACATTGGTCAGTACCGTTGGTGCCATTTTACGGGTTGCAGCCACATTTTCACTTTGCGGATTAATTTCAATAATATTTGCACCTCGCTCACGTGCATCTTCTAAATAGCCCTGTAAGCGACGATATTGTTTGTCATTAATAATAGAAGTGTAGTCTTGGTTATCACGAATATGCGGATACATTTCGGTCACAAATTGCTCGAAATGCTCCATAAATTCGGCAGTTTTGCCTTTAGGCAAGAACATATAGTCGGGTGCAACACAGGTTTGTCCAGCATTCCAGAGTTTACCTACCGCAATACGCTGCGCTACATCGACCATATCGCTAGATGGATGCACCAAAACAGGGGATTTTCCACCTAGTTCTAAAATGACAGGCACAAGGTTTTGTGACGCGGCAGCCATTACAGTTTTGCCGACTTCGGTAGAGCCTGTGAAAATAATTTTGTCAAAAGGCAAATGACAGAACGCATCGGAAATAATACCGCCGCCATTAATTACTGCCACCAATTCCTGTGGAAATGCTTCGCTCATGGCGTTTTCCAGTACTTTACCAAAATGCGCAGAAGCACTGGAAATTTTGATCATGGCATGGTTGCCTGCAGCCAAAGCACAGATCAGTGGGCCTAAAGACAACAGCAGCGGATAGTTCCAAGGTGCAATAATGCCAATTACCCCTAAAGGTTGATACTGTACCCATGCTTTTGCAGGTTGGTGGATAATACCAACCTGACGTTTAGATGGCTTCATCCAGTCGGTCAGGTTTTTGCTGTAATATTTGATATGTTCCAAGCAGGTAAGTAATTCACCAATTTTGGTTTCTGCAATGGCGCGGTTGCCATAGTCACGGTTAATGGCTTCGGCAAATTGATCCTGATATTTCACAATCACACGTTTTAAGCGGGCTAAGCGTTCAATGCGTTCTTTGGCACTTGGGACAGGATGACGCTGATAGGCATATTTCTGCAATGCCAAAATATCATCCAGACGTTGTAAATCGGGTGAATGTGGGGTCATTGAAGTTGTTTTTGTTTGACTGTTCATGGCATGTTACCATTCAATAAAAGCAATATAAGTTAATTTTTAGAGTATTTACTCTAATCAGTCAAGTGACTTTATGTTTTCATGCCCCCCAAATTTTAAAGAATGGTTGTTTTTAGGATGTCTCAAACCAAAACGTTGAAAACCAAAGAACGTATTTTGCAATTGAGTTTGCAATTGTTTAACGAGCGTGGTGAGCGTTCGGTAACAACCAATCATATTGCGGCAGAACTGGGCATGAGCCCAGGAAACTTGTATTACCACTTCCGCAATAAGAACGAAATTATTAAAGAGCTGATGGAACAATATCAGCAAGAAACTTTAGAAATGCTGGCTTTGCCTGAAAATCGTGGCTTAGATGCCAATGACAAAATTCGTTATTTTCAGGTTCTCAGTAGTCAGCTGTGGGCTTATCGTTTTTTGCATCGTGATGTCTATCATTTGGTCGAAACCAATGAAGATTTCCGCAAAATGTATCCACGTTTTGCAGGACAGGTCATGCAGCAGGGACAAAAAATTTATCAGGCCTTTGTGGATGCGGGTCTGATGCAAATGACTGAGTCAGAAATTGAAGCCTTGATTATCAATATTTGGATTGTGCTGACCAACTGGACGAACTTCTTATATATGTCGGGTCACATTACCGATTCAAACCATTTGGAAGAAAAATGGATTTGGCAGGCTTTACGTCAAATGCTGTTCCTTGAAGGGGCATATTTACGGGGTGAAAGTCGTGCAACCTATGAGCGTTTACTAGAAACACTAGGCACATCTGAACTGTTTGAGAGTTTATCATCCAGTAAAAATACTCAAGCCGACTAAGAGACTGAGAATGGCTATTTAGAATGTCTGAGAAACGCGCTAGAATACTCGGCTTGTTTTTCAATTTAACCAAGTAGTGACTAAAAACAACATGAATATGACGACTGCGAATACTGCACGTTTACTGATTACCTGTGAAGATAAGCCAGGTATTGTGCAGGCTGTATCGAGCTTTTTGTATCATCAAGGAGCCAACATTACCGCGCTTGATCAATACGCAACAGAAGCTCAGGGCGGGCGTTATTTCATGCGGGTTGAGTTTGAACTGGATCACTTGCAAAGCCGTAAAGAAAGCTTATTGCAAACCTTTGCTTCTAACGTGGCAGAGCGTTATGAAATGCAATGGCGTTTGGCTTTGGTCAGCGATGTGAAAAAAGTCGGCATTTTGGTGTCTAAAGTTGATCATGCTTTGCTCGAACTATTATGGCGTCATTCACGTGGTGGTTTACCATGTGAAATTACCAAAGTGGTGTCGAACCATGACACCTTGCGTGAAGCGGTAGAAAACTTTGGTATTCCGTTTGAAGTAGTGCCTGTTAATAAAGAAAATAAACGTGAAGCTTACGCTAAAATTGATGAATTGATGCAAGGCAATGATTTGTTGGTATTGGCGCGTTATATGCAAATTTTGGATGAAGAGTTTGTCTCTAAGTGGGAAATGAAAGTGATCAATATTCACCACTCTTTCTTGCCGGCCTTTGTGGGAGCAAACCCGTACAAACAAGCCTATGAAAAAGGCGTGAAGTTGATTGGTGCAACGGCACACTACGTGACTGCAGACCTAGACCAAGGCCCGATTATTGAGCAAGATGTAGAGCGTGTAAACCATGACTTTACGGTAGATCAGTTGCGCGAATTGGGGCAGGACGTTGAACGTAATGTACTGGCTCGTGCAGTCAAATGGCATTTAGAAGACCGTATTATTGTAGATGGCAACAAAACTGTTGTATTTCAATAGGGTGTAAAGCCATCTCAAGATTGAACAAAAAACATGCCGTCTAGGCATGTTTTTTTATACTATAATTGTAATGTTATAACATTTATTTTAATTGTGTATTAATAAGCATAATGTGTGATTGTTCACATGTGTTATTAAAAAATAGTTGCAAATGAAAACACTTCTCATTTATTATTGCGTTACTTTAATTGTGCTAACCGATCAGTTTGATCGTATAAGCTGTGATGGTTTGGCAATTGCTTTTCAAGGTCGCTGACTTTAATGAACCAATCTCCCAACGCTATGACGCATACATCCCACACCATGAAAAAGAAAGTTGTAACAGCTTTAGCCGTGGTTGCATTGGGACACGTGGGCGTGTTGTGGGCATTGGGGCAGATGCCAACCCCAAGCTTAAAGCCAATAGAAAAAGAACCTTTAAAAGTCCGCTTTGTAAAAATTCAAGAACCTCCAAAACCTTTGCCGCCACAACCTAAAGCTGAGCCGCAACCAGAAAAACCAAAACCGCAGCCAGTGAAAGAAGTGCCAGTGGTAGAAAAACCGTTACCACCGCCACCTAAAAAAGTGGAAAAAGTACAGCAGGTGAAAAAAGCGGAAGCGCCTAAGCCTGTGGCAAAACCCGTAGAAAAACCTGTCGAGCGTGTTGTGAAACCTGCACCTGTAGCGACAGTGACTGAAACTAAGGTGGTACAAGCCGCACCTAAACCAACTCCTGCGCCTGTTGCACCCGCACCTGTCGTGCCAGCCGCACCTAAAACAGTTTCAATTGGTGGGTCAGGGGTGCAATGGAGTCGCTCACCAAAACCAACTTATAGTAACCGCGATTTACAAGGTGAAACCCGAACAGTGGTGGTTCTCATTGAAGCCAATGAAAACGGTGCAATTACCCATGCACAAATCACCCGTTCCAGTGGTTTACCTGCTTTAGATCAAAAGATTTTACGCGCTGTGCGTAGTGCAAAATTCAAACCGTACAAAGAAAATGGCGTTGCTTATCCAATTCGTGCTGAGCAGCCTTTTGAATTGATATTGAACCCTAACGGCTAACCTTAACAGGAGTTCGAGTATGAACTTTTCCGTCTATTGGCAACATGCAGATGCAGTCAGTAAAACACTGTATTTCGTGTTATTGGCGATGTCGATTGCGACATGGACCATCTTCGCATTACGCTTGATGGGCACGCGCCAATTGAAGCAACAAGCTTATGCTCAACTGTCTCAGGCTTTAAATCAGCTTAAGGCAAAACTGGCGCCACTAAGTTTTGAACAGCGCAAAGCGGTTGCAGAACAGGCTCTATTGCGTCAAATTTCTGTAGAAAAAGCATCGGCAGAAAAAGGGGTATCGGTATTGGGTACGATTGCCTCACTTGCACCGTTTGTCGGTTTATTCGGTACGGTTTGGGGCATTTTCCATGCACTGGTTGCTGTAGGTAAAAGTGGGCAGGCAGGACTGGCACAAGTCGCAACCCCAGTGGGTGAAGCTTTAATTATGACAGGCTTTGGTTTGGCAGTCGCAATTCCAGCAGTGATTGCCTACAACATTTGCTCACGCGTGAACCGTACCTTATCGAACAATCTGCAAGATCATGCACACAGCTTATTGATTGATACCATGTTGCAGCAAGATTCATCTGTGCAAAAAACAGAAGTGAAAGCAACACAACAAAGTTTAGTGGGAGGTCAGGTTTAATGGCTTTTCAATTGGGTGAAGACAACGACTCTGGCATGAATGAGATGAACCTCATTCCCCTGATCGACATTATGTTGGTATTGATGATCATCTTTTTGGTGACAGCGACCGTTGCCAACCCATCTATACCATTAACCTTACCGCAAACCAGCGCAGAAATTGTTGATTTACCGCCTGAGCAAATTCAGGTCAGTATCAATGCCAATGGTGAAGTGGCGTGGGATGATCAAATCATTAGTTTAGATGAGTTGCAAACCCGCTTTAATGATGCTAGTCAGCAAGCTCAACAGCCAACCGTGGTGTTAAGAGCAGATAAAGATGCGCGTTATGATACTGTGGCGCAAGTGATGTCACGTGCGAGTGAAGCCGGACTCAGTGATATTGCTTTCGCAACAGATGATTAAGTTAATCCTTAAAAATTAGCGATCTATTTAGGTCGCTTTTTTTATGCAAAGTCGCGCATAATGCCAAAACTCCTCAAGTACTCAATGATGTTGAATATCCAAAAGATTTAGGTTGAGTCCGCTGCTTACTTTAAAGTCTATTTTTTATCTCAGATCAGGTTCAGCCATGAGTTCACGCCAAGCACTTGATGCAAAAGCCAGCAGTATGATGCTAATTTTGTGTGTTTTTTGGGGTCTGCAACAAGTGGTGCTAAAAGTTGCTGCGGCAGATATTTCACCCTTGATGCAATTGGCACTGCGTTCAGGCTTGTCTGCTGTGATGGTGTTGCCTTTGTTATTGCTTGCAAGAAATACACAATGGGCTTCGACTGAATATCTGCCTGTAGGCATATTGGTGGGTATTTTATTTGCCGCAGAATTTTTTATGTTAGGGCAGGCGATTCAATATACTTCTGCGTCGCATGTGGTGGTTTTACTATATACCGCGCCTATTTTTGTGGCTTTAGCGTTGCATTGGAAACTACCTGCAGAGCGTTTATCTCGCTTGCAATGGGGCGGGATTCTGTTGTCTTTTGCTGGCATAGCGGTGACTTTTTTATGGCGTGATACTGTGCAACAAGAGAGCCACCAAAACTTCAGCCAGATGCTTTTTGGCGATTTACTTGCGCTGAGTGCAGGCATACTTTGGGCAGCCACAACTGTTGCGGTACGTCTAAGTCGTTTATCGGAAGCCCCTGCAACACAAACTTTGTTTTACCAATTGATGGGTGGTTTTTTGATTTTACTGCCGATGGCATGGTGGATGGGACAGGCTGAAATTCATTGGACAGCCTTAGCCATTGGCAGTTTGATTTTTCATGCGGTATTGATTTCGTTTATTAGCTATCTCGCTTGGTTTTGGTTGCTGAAACAATATTTAGCATCCAGTTTAGGCGTGTTTTCATTTTTAACGCCATTATTTGGCGTATTGTTTGGTGTATGGTTGTTGAATGAAAGCTTGAGCCAAAGTTTTATGATTGGGGCTGTTTTGGTCATGCTGGGGGTGTTGATGGTGAATGCTCAATGTTGGTTTAAACATAAAACCCAAGTACTAAAAAGAAAATAAGTATTTGCAGCTTTTCCATGAACTTGAGCAAGATTCAACATCAGCAATGTTGTCATGTAAAACTCATCTTCAAATCACCAGTAGCTCAATACGGCTTTAAATTTGAAAATGATTGATATATTTACAATCTCGCTAGCGCGTACAAGATTATTTTTCTTCAAAAATCTTAGAGAGCGGAATCGACAATTTGGCAGCCAAATAGTCATCGGTTTCACTGAGTACGGGGCCAAGTTTTTGCATCCATTCATCATCAGGATAGACATTGGCCAAGTCCTGACGACGTGGCAATGAATACGGTAGCTGTGAATAAAAACTCCAAAAATCTACCTGAGATAAATTGCGCACCAAAACAAATTCATCATTTTCAGTACGTTTAATTAAATTTTGTTGTTCTAGCATCAGCACATAAGACGGCCAGCGCCCAATTTCATTACGTCCCAATACATCTAAGGCTTCAGCTTCAGTGACACTTTCTCCGCGCATTTGTTTTTTGTAAAACAATTCCAGTAAGTCCAATAGCATGAGCAGCGGATGGCATTTTTTTTCGCGACTGGCTTCAAAAGCGGTCAAGGCATAACTAATTTCAACACCTAACAGCACAATATTCCAAGACAGGAAAATCCACAGTAAGAAAATAGGTACGGCAGCAAAAGCACCATAAATAATTTCATAACTGGTGAAGTTGGACATAATAAAACCAAACAGGTTTTTCAAAAATTCAAATACAACAGCACTGAAACCCCCCGCAATTAATGCGGCTTTAATAGGTACACTGCGGTTGGGAATGGTCCAATTCAGAATAAAAAAACCTAAAATGGTTAGGGCAAATGAAATCAGCCATAAAATAAATGCTCCATTGAGCTCATAACCTGCAAAGTTATTACTCAGCACATTCATAGAAGCCAAAGTTGAGGAAATGACAAAAGCACTGCCCAGTAAAATAGGGCCTAATGAGATAATGGTCCAGTAACGCATAAAACCCATAATGCCGCCACGGGTTTCCTTAACCCGCCAAATTCGATTAAACACAGTTTCAATACTGGTCAGCATCATCACCGTGGTCACGAATAAAAACAAAATCCCGATGACGGTTAAGTTGCTAGATTTGTCGGTAAAGGCATTTAAGGCTTTATCAAAGGCGATGGTGGTTTTAGGTAAAAAGTTGCTGTAAATCAGTTGTTGTAATTGTTGCCGTGCAGGTTCGAGTGCCTTAATGGATGAGATGATCACCAAAAATACGGTGAGCATAGGTACAACGGCAAACAGGGTAGTGTAGGTTAAAGAGCCTGCTTGTTCACGGCAGCGATCTGCTTCAAAGCGACGCAGCACAAATAAGACAAATTGAAACCATTGTTTGTCATAAAAAGGCAGTTTCTTTAAATAATCAACGATCATACAGTGGCTGTCTCAACTTTTTTAATCATCTTTATCTGTTTTCATGGTTAAGCTTAACCAAAAAAGCAGCAAAATACCGTATAGTTTTCATTTTTAGTCTGATTTCTTAGCATGATGCAAGCATATATTCTGGTTTTGTACTTTAGTAAATATGGTTCTACCAAAGAAATGGCACATTTAATTGCCAACGGGGTGGAGGCTAGTGGCATGCCCGTTAAAATTAGAACTGTGCCAAATATCTCGACCGTGGTGCAACAAGCAGAGCCAAGTATTCCTGCCGAAGGTGATATTTATTGTACTTTGGATGACTTGGCCAATTGTGCAGGTTTGGCTTTAGGTTCACCTACACGTTTTGGCAATATGGCATCTGAAATGAAATATTTCTGGGATCAAACCACTAGTCTGTGGCTGAATGGCGCATTGCACAATAAACCTGCCTGCGTTTTTACCTCATCGGGTTCGATGCATGGTGGACAGGAAAGTACCTTATTGACCATGTTGCCGCCATTGTTTCACCACGGAATGATGATTATGGGATTGCATAATGCGCATCCTGCTTTATCAAATACCAAAACGGGCGGTACGCCGTATGGTGCAACGCATGTGAGCGGCCCGCGCCACGATCAGGCTTTGAGTCAGGATGAAAAAATCCTTTGTGAAGCGCAAGGACAACGCCTAGGTGAAATGGTAAAAAAATTACAGGGCATGTGAGATTCTTTCTTTAATTAAGATGAAGCGTAAAATGTGGATATCGTTTTACGCTTTTATCTTTTGTACTTGAATTCGATTGGCTTATGTAGCATTGAGCGTGCTAAAAAATAAGTTCACTTTTCACCTAAAATCACCATTTGCAGTGATATTCAGTTTTCTCTTTTCACGTCTAATAACCGCTTTAAAAGCAGAGTTTTCTGTCACGGTTCACGCAGCATTTTTTTGCAGGCTAGGGTCTGTTGACATTTCATAAATGGCTTGCGCTGTAGGCTAAAACTGAGCAGATCAGGCATGAAACGCAAGGAATAGCGAGATTATTGCTAAGTTTCATAACGCAATCTGAGAAAGTTTTAGCCACAGCCTTTCGGGGCGAGCATATTTTTTGCTGCTATTGCGTTATGTGCCAGTCATTTAGAATGACTAAATTTCCTGTCCCATGCCTTATATCAGCTAAAAAACCTTGCGAGATATATCTCTCATGCCGCAAACATAGACGAATTGTCAACAGACCCTAATGTATTGAGCACAACGGACTGCTGTAAAAATGAGAGATTGAGGAAAGTGAAAATGAATAAGTGGATGCTGATTGGGTTAGGTCTAATGAGTTTAGGGTGTTCATGGTCGAGTGTTGCAGCGACTGAAATTGTGCATAGTCTGAGTTTTCCAGAAGAACAACGTATTGAAAAACAACCTGCGGAAGCACAGTATTTAGCGGCACAAAAAACTGTGATGACTTCTGCAAGCAGCACTGCAAAATAAAAAGATACAATCAAAAAGTGTTGCCATGTGCAGCATTTTTTTGAAATTGATTTAGGGCTATTTAGAGTTGCTTGGCTGTTTGAATTTTTTCTTTAAAGCGGTGTTTGCACTTGAGGCATTGAAAATCCAGAAAAATATTCTGATCGACAATTACACCTGCTTTTTTACCAAAGCGATGCCCAAGAAAACCGCCTGTGATTCCCACACTAATTGCCCCGACAAACGTGCCAATCGTGCCGCCCATAATTACGCCCAAAGGTCCTGCGGCAGTACCGATTGCCGCACCAATAGAAGCTCCTGAAGCTGCGCCGCCCACAGTACCTGCTGCTGTACCTGCAGAGCCTAATAACACGCCACCAATTTTTTGTAAGTTTTGTTCATGGTTGCGTTTTTCAACTTGAGTTGAACCACATTTTGGACAGACGATACTATGTTCCATCAACGGATTGTCTTGTGTCATGACTTTAAAATGCCTTGTACTCATGCCGCATGCATCAATGCACGCAGACGACCTAAAGAGTGCTGTGTAGAGCTGCAATCTGAAAAGAGCAGACTGCTTAAACACTGTTATTTCAAGTGCAGCATGGCGTAGCACCACAGTTTTGTAAATAAAATATATGTAAATGAGTTGTTTAAGTTTGAAAAAAAGCAAAAAAAAGAGCGCCTAAGCACTCTTTGATCATAAGGTCTAAATGATGAAACAACATCAGTTTTAATCGACCTTAATCGCGTACAAATTCAACAGTACCGTTTGCCAAAGACTTTACTCGTGCCAATGATTCAACACGATAGCCTTTTTCAAGCAATAATTCACGACCCGGTTGGAATGATTTTTCAATCACAATCCCAATACCCACGACTTCTGCATTGGCTTGATGGATTAAATCTGCCAAACCAAGTGCAGCTTGACCATTTGCCAAAAAGTCATCAATCACCAAGACTTTGTCGCTCGCGCTGATATGTTTGTTTGAAATGGCAATCGTGCTTTCAGTTTGCTTGGTAAATGAAAATACTTTAGAGCGGTATAAATCATCTTTTAAGGTTAAAGATTGATATTTACGTGCAAAAATTACAGGTACGCCAAGCTCTAAACCTGCCATCACAGCTGGTGCAATGCCAGAAGCTTCGATGGTAATAATTTTGGTGATGCCTGCATCTTTAAACAAACGCGCAAATTCTTGACCAATTTGCTGCATCATCACAGGGTCAATTTGATGGTTTAAGAAAGAGTCGACTTTTAGAACCGCTTCAGATAGAACGATACCTTCGGCTAAAATTTTCTGTTCTAGTGCATGCACGGGAGAATCCTCAAGAGCAGGTGCTTTTCAAAGCAAAAGCGTATTTTAAAAAGCACCTGAAAAAATGCAAGAACAATTTACCAAATGGTGAATAACTGCCAAGCTTTGCTCAGTAGTTATATTCTAAATTAGTTGGTCGGGCCTTTATAGCCTGTGAGTAATAATCCATAAGACTTGTCTTTGTCTTGGTGGGTAACTTTGACAGGCAAGTAGTCAAGTTTTGGTGCCAACCAGAAAATCGTATCACGGTTTGGTTTGTTGTGTTTCAGCACCACTTTAATGGTATCAAAAGTACCATAACTGGTTTTGATTTTTTCTGAACCTTGCTTAATAAAGCGACGTGATTCCACCTCTTTATTATCGGCAATATAGTAGCTCGATTTTAAACCGCCACTTTTTAAGTCTTCACGGATTTGCAGTTCCGCATTCAACTCATCCAACACGCCCGCTTTCCACGCAAAAGAACGGGTGTCGCTGTCCTTTTTGGTGTTAATGGTTTTCGCCGAAGGATTGAAGTTAATACTCATGGTGTTGTTATGCACCAAAATCTTACTGCTGCGGCTAAAGCTAGATGAGCCAATTTTGCCATTATTAAAACTAAAACGGCTAGTTTCTGTAGCAGAGGCAATCACGCCTGCTTTGGCAGCAAACACATAACTCCATTGGTTACCTGTTTGGCTTAAAGTACGTGTTGCAGAACCTAAGTTTTTACCATTGTAGTTAAATTGATAACTGGCTTGGAAAGGACTCATGGCAAATGTTTGGCTAGAGAAACCAGCCAAAAACAGTGCTGTAGACACACCGGCTGCCATACCCATTTTTTTCAATACATGATTTGCCATTGCTGAGATATTTCCTCTGTATGTAGGGAGATGCAATTTGCTTGCTTGTTGCCATTATACGCGTTGAATATGAAGAGAAAATTAGGAATTATGCGGCTTGTGTAGTTTTCCTGTATGTATTCTCTTCTAAAGTTTCAGCTTAGCTTTATTTTTGTTTCAGCGGTGTGACTTGCGTATCTGCAAGAGATTCTTCCACATCTTCTAGTCTTTCTTCAGACATTTTGCGGAACAACGCCGTTAAATTGACGTTGCCAGTGAGCACCAATTCCGCTTCACGTAATACCGCATGATTCACATGAACTTTGCTGAGTGTGTCAATGATAGAGCGGCTTTTGCCCAACCAGCGATTTAAATCTAAATGCAGCAAATCATCTTTGACTTTAATGACTTTGAGTTTTTCTAAAATCATGCCTAAAGGGTCATCATTGCGTATTTTTTGATAGTAAAATAAAGCGCACTTCACAGCGATTTTATGCAAAAAACTTGGATAACTTGCTTCAATCACCTGCGTGTCACTAATTTGTTCAAACACAATCAGCTGAGTATCTTTATTCAATTCCATCTGTACTAATTTTAAATCGACAGACAGAGTGATGTTCAAGCCGTTGTAATCTAGGGTTGCATAAAGACGTAACCAGTCGTCGTGTAAGTCTGCGTGCAGATCTTGCAACATTTTCACATTATCGGTCACAAAGCGCTGAAAAGTCGCATTTAAGAAGACCTGAGATAATGGAAATTCACGTTCATCCTCAATAAATCCTTCCGCTTTTTGGTACACTTGACGGATACGTTGAGAGATATTGGTGATCAGGGTTTGCATACGGCCGTCCAAGTCGTTCATTCATTCTTTACAGATACAAATATTTTGTCGAATTGTATTAAAAATACAGGCATAGAAGCTTGCAGTTTAGCAAAATAAGTTGCACCATTTTTAAGATTTTAAGGCTCAGTAGTCAGCTTTTTGATGAACTTCGCAGTTTTGCAGAAAAGCAAAAACTGAGCAAAGTAATATGCTCTTTAGTTTATACCGCATTTGGCGGCTTGGGGAATCAGACGTTTTGTCGGATTAATGTGATGCTAAAAAAAATTCAATTGATGCCTTCTACGCAAGATTGGTGGAAAGATCCTATTTTTGCTGCAGCGTTGCTGGTGGCTGCTGTATTGCACGCATTAATTTTGGCCGTGCAGTTTGCTGCACCGCAACAAAGCGATGCTGCGGTCAAAGAGATTGCGGTATCGGTACGCATGAGCGATGCAAAAGTTGAAGATGCAGATTTCTTAGCCCAAGCCGATCAGCAAGGTTCAGGTACGTTCCGTGAAGAACATCGCATGTCGAGTGATATGCCTGCACCCATGACTGAACAAAGTGCAGGGGAGCAGCAATTGGAAAGTTTAGAGCGTATGCAGCAACAGCGTGAATTAAACTTTGAAGAAAAAGTATTGATGACCACGCTCAGTTGGCAAAAACAGGCTGCAGAAAATCAGCGCAAAAAAGCCATGCAGGAGTTGAATAGCCAATTCCAAGCTAAGGCTGCCATGGTCGCCAGTATTGAAGCGCAATATTTACAACGCCAACAAAATTTTAGCCGTCAGCAAAAAATTAAAACCATCGATGGGATTCAGGCCAAGCAAGACAACACCGCTGGTTATATGGAAAAATTCCGTCAAAAAGTCGAATTTTATGGTAACCGTTATTATCCAGAACAAGCCAAAGCACAGAATTTGGCAGGCGAAGTACGTTTAATGGTGATTTTGAACAACAATGGTGGGATTCGTGCCATTCGTTTAATTGAAAGTTCAGGACATGCCATGCTAGATGAAGCAGCCAAAGCTTCGGTGCGTAAAGCCGCACCTTTTGGTGCATTTGATGCCAAAATGAAAGATATTTCTGAATTGCGGATTGTACGGACGTGGCGTTTTGACCCTGCTGAAGCTGAGTTTGAGGTGCGCTAGTTTTTCCCTCTCTCTCAAAGGGAGAGAGGACTTTGTGGACAAGTAACAAGAATCTACTCTCTGCTTTACGCAGCAATGTTCTTCTGGTATTTAGCAATCATGGGACTCTAATGAATGTTCTCCCTCCCATTGGGAGGCATAGGTATCTACACAATTTCCATGTTTTGCGTTAAATTGAAGAGCATGCTCTTCAATTTTAACATCTCTCGCTTAGATCAGCGCCTTGTCAAACGTTACAACAACCTTGTTCAGTTCAATATGAATCCTCTTGCTTCACTTGCCCCTGCAATCAAAGATATTGCCTCTGCTCAAAAAAATAGTTTCGCAACGACGCAAGCTGTATGGCGGTTTTTAAATAATAATAAAATTTCATTTAAACAATTAAATGAACCTATTCAACAGCTTGCTTGTGATCAGATTAAGACATCGCTGCATCGCTATGCTTTAGTTATTCATGATTGGTCACAAATCCAATATGTGACACATCGTAATAAAACTCAAAAACTCCAAAGGACACATCAGTACGACTCAGGCTATGAATTACAAACGAGCTTACTTGTTGATGCTGCTTCTGGACTTCCTGTTGCTCCATTAGCTCAAACCCTTTCTAGTGCTTCAGGTTGCTATTCGACATTTAATGAGCAACAGACCGAACGTAAAACTCATTTAGACTCCCTTTCTGAACAAATACAAAAAGTTGAACAGTTTCCTCTTGAGAAAACCTGCGTACATATTATTGATCGTGAAGGAGATTCCATTGCTCATCTCAGGGAATTAAGCAGTCATGGTTTTCAATGGCTTATTCGAGCAAAGGAAGGCAATCGGATTGAGCATCAGGGTGAAATATGTAAAGTTGGAGAAGTTGCTGAACGTATCGAAATACAGCAAGTGAAACCCATTTCTTACAAGGGTAATCAACATATGCTTTATGTTGGAGAAACCAATGTTCGGCTTACCCGTGCTGCAAAATCAAATAAAAAAGATTCTTTAGGTCAAAGAGTTGCTCCTCAGAAAGGTGCTGCAATTGAGGCTAGACTGATTATTGCGGTGGTTAAAGATATTAATGAAAAGACAGTTGCAAGATGGTCATTGATCAGCAATGTATCAACCGAGATTACCGCAGTGGAATTGACAACTTGGTATTACTGGCGTTGGTCAATCGAATGTTATTTCAAACTTCTCAAGCAAGCAGGTCATGATATTGAGTCATGGCTTCAGACTACCCCAGAAGCGATTTTAAGGCGTTTGCTGATCAGTTGTATGGCTTGTGTGTTGACGTGGAGAGTGCAGCGTTGTACAGATGAGCAAAATCAGAAAGTCCGTGCATTTTTGACTAGGCTTTCAGGTAGACAGCAGAAAAGAGGCAAGATAGAGAGTGCGCCTGCCATATTGGCAGGACTCTCGATTTTACTAAATACTCTTCAACTGCTCTCAGAATATTCAATAGATGAACTGAATGAAATCGCAACCATTGCACTAGGTACCTAAAGATGTGTAGATACCTATGCATTGGGAGGGAGTGGTTTTAAACAAAAAAGCGAGCCTTAGCCCGCTATTTTTATGATTTTCTAAAACTTAAAATTCAATCTCTTTCCATGTATGGATTATCCAAACCCAACTTGGCAAGAATCTCAACTTCTAAAGCTTCCATTTCTTCGGCATCCTCATCTGAGGTTTCATGATCATAGCCCATAAGGTGCAGCGTGCCATGTACTAGCATGTGAGTGAAATGCGCTAATGGTGTTTTGGCTTGTTCTGCAGCTTCCTGTAAAACCACAGGAATACAAATTACCAAATCCCCAATAGGGAAGCTCGGCAAAACTTGTGCCATTTCATCGGGTAAATCGCTTGGGAAAGACAAGACGTTGGTAGATTTGTCTTTTTTGCGATATTCCAGATTGAGCTTGTGACTTTCGGCATGATCGACACAGGCAATTCCAATTTCACAATCACTTTGGGTGTCTATATGTCTTAAAGTGGTTTCGACTACTTTTTTCAGATAGGCACGTTTTAACACCAGCTCAGGCGCTTGAATGTCCTGTTGCAGGCTGAGACTTAATTTCAAAATGAATCCTTAATACTTCAGTAGGTTGCAGAGCGCACAGCGATTAGTGCTGTGCATCTGCTGCGGCATCATTTTCCGCAATTAATGCTTCCTGGCGCGCTTTACGTTCTGCACGCGCTTCGGCACTTAAACGCTGTTGCTCACTGTCCCAGCCTTCATAGGCTTCAACAATTTTCTGAACCAGCTGGTGACGCACGACATCACGAGAATGGAAACGAGTAATATGAATTTCAGGGATTTTATCAATCACACGTAAGGCATGTGCCAGACCAGACTGCTGACCACGTGGTAAATCCACCTGAGTCACATCACCGGTAATCACTGCACGTGAACCAAACCCTAAACGGGTCAGGAACATCTTCATCTGTTCAGGCGTGGTGTTCTGGGCTTCATCCAAAATCACAAAAGAGTGGTTGAGGGTACGACCACGCATATACGCCAGTGGTGCAACTTCAATCACTTGACGTTCAATCAGCTTAGCAACTTTTTCAAAGCCGAGCATTTCATACAGGGCATCATAAAGGGGACGCAAATACGGGTCAATTTTCTGGGTTAAATCACCCGGTAAGAAGCCCAGTTTTTCACCCGCTTCAACCGCAGGGCGCACCAATAGAATCCGCTGGATTTCATTGCGTTCCAACATATCTACGGCAGCGGCAACAGCCAAATAGGTTTTACCCGTACCTGCAGGGCCAATACCAAATGAAATATCACTTTGCAAAATACGTTGCACATAACGCTTTTGGTTGGCACCGCGTGGATTAATGCGCCCTTTGCGGGTTTGCAACCAAACAGCATCCAATCCAGTATGCTCTTGCCCATCATCCGATTGTAATTCACGGTCAGTCTGACTGCCCTGAATCATCATGTGGAGCGTGTCTGCACTAATTTGTGCAGAGCTTTCCGCTTCTTCATGCAGGCGTTGCAAGAGCGTTTCGGCTCGTTCAACTGCATCAATTTCCCCATCTATAAAAAAGGCGTCACCACGATGAGAAATTTGGACGTCTAGACGTTGTTCGATTTGTTTCAAATGTCCGTTATAAGCACCGAGCATGCTTTTTAGACGTTCCATTGAAATGCCAGGAAAAGTTACTGTACGTCGAATCGCTGCAGTCAAGAGAATTCCTTAATCTGTTATTGGACTTTAGCTCCTACATTACGCCACGTCAGGCTCAAGATTCAAGAGTTCACCGTAAACTAAATTCAAAGTTTTAATCTCGGTAATCTCAATCTCCGCAAAGCGTCCGACCCAAGCAGGGTCACCAATAAATGTTACTAAACGTGTATTGTCGGCCGTACCCACTAAAATGTTCGGGTCTTTGTCGGAAACATTTTCAATTAGGACACGTTGTACCGTCCCAAGCATGGCATCGGTCTTATCAATACTAGATTGTTTGATCCATTGTTGAACTTTGGCTAAACGTTCTTTTTTCACATCTTCAGGTGTGGTGTCTTCAAGTTCAGATGCAGGCGTACCTGGACGTTTTGAATAGATGAAACTGTACGAGTGGTCAAAATCCATATCTTGAATAAACTGATAAGTTTCTTCAAAGTTTTGATCGGTTTCACCCGGGAAGCCAATAATAAAGTCGCTAGATAAGTGCATGTCTGGGCGTACTTTACGTAACTTGGCAATCTTGTCGATATACACATCAATGGTGTGGTTACGTTTCATGGCTTGTAACACATCATTCGAACCACTTTGCACAGGCAAGTGTAAATGCGACACCATTTGCGGTAAATCACGGTAGCATTGAATCAAATCATCATTAAATTCAAGCGGGTGTGATGTGGTGTAGCGAATTCGTCCAATGCCAGGTACTTCGGCAACCAAACGCAGTAAATCGGCAAAAGTACAAATTTTACCGTCAAAAGTTTCACCGCGATAGCCATTTACGTTTTGACCGAGCAAGCTAATTTCACGCACGCCTTTTTCGGCCAAAGTCGCAATTTCAGCTAAGACATCGTCTAAAGGACGTGAAACTTCTTCACCGCGCGTGTAAGGCACTACGCAGAAAGAACAGTATTTTGAACAGCCTTCCATAATCGACACAAAAGCTTTAAACCCTTCAACACGCGGTTCAGGTAAAAAGTCGAATTTTTCAATGTCTGGGAAAGAAATATCCACCAGTTTGATTTTTTCTTTTTTTGGTTTTTCAACCTGATCGTGGTGTTGATCAAGCATTTGCGGTAAACGGTGTAAGGTTTGTGGACCAAAAATCATATCCACATACGGGGCACGCTTTTGAATATTGTCGCCTTCCTGAGAAGCGACGCAACCGCCTACGCCAATCACCAAATCAGGATTTTTTTCTTTCAGCTTACGCCAGCGACCTAATTCAGAAAACACCTTTTCCTGCGCTTTTTCACGAATCGAACAGGTATTCATGAGCAGAATATCGGCATCAGCAGGGTTGCTGGTCAGTACATAGCCGTGAGAATCGCCTAAAAGGTCTGCCATACGGTGACTGTCATACTCATTCATCTGACACCCTTGCGTTTCGATATACAGTTTTTTAACTGAACCGTCGGCTGGGGTGTGCTGTGGCTGGGTAACAGTGTTTTCTGAGGCAGCTTGGGCACCATTCGGGATGAAGGTTTGAACCGTCATGTAGGCTCCTAAGAGATAATTCACGAGTTCGTTTATAAAAATAAACGGAGTAGATAAAACAGAGGGGCGTATTTTAGCAGGAATTCAAGATAAACTGACAGCCTTTAATCCGTGCATCACATACTTGAAATGTGAAGTAAAATTGTTGGAAGATTGATTTCAAGATTAATAGTGTCTAATCATAAGGTTACATAACAGAACACAACTTGGGTTCTAGACTAATTAAACTAAGCTGAATGATTGGATGCGGATCTCGAGGCAGAAGTAAATGACTGAAGGCAAGCGAATGCTGCAAATGATGAAACAAAATAATAAATTAACGAAAAAGCTTGTGCTAAGTCTGGTTTCGCTTGCCGTGATGACGGGTACGCATGCCGCAAATGAACAGTTTAATGATGCACTGCGTGCAGCCAATTCAGGTGATGTCGATTTATTGCAGCAGTATCAATATGCCATGCAAAATGATGTTTTGGGCTACTATCCTGAATACTGGGCATTGAACACCAATTTGGGCATGCAACCTGCCAGTGCAATTGTTCAGTTTGCACAGCGCCATCCACAATCAGCGATGGCAGAAAAACTCGCAGCCGATTACATCGAAGAAAAAGTGAAACAGGCCGATTTTAGCAGTGCACAACCTGTGCTTGCCTATGTGAGTAATGCTGATCAGGCCGAAAGCTGTGCCATGGCACAAGTTCGTACCCGTTCGGGTGATCCTTTGGTGGTCGCGGAATTTAAAGATGTTTGGTTGACCACGAACTCACAACCTGAATCTTGTACAGGTTTGGGGCGGATGATGCTGTCGAGTCCGTTAATGACTCAGCAAGATAAACAGCAACGCTTATGGGCACAATTGCGTGCAGGGCAGTCAGGGCTCGCTTTAGCGACTGCGCAAAGTTTAGGTATGAATATCAGTTTGGCACAATTGAACAGTATTCAGGCCAATCCACTGAATTATTTGTGGTCTGCACCTAAAGCAAGTAATGAAGATCATGCCTATCTTATTTATGCGATGGGACGTTTAGCCGATAGCGATTTAGACTCGGCACTTTCTTCACTAAAACGCAGTGCAGAAGGTACGCCAGAAGCGGTACAAAAAGCCTTGTATCGTGCAGTGGGATATATTGGCGGCACTACAGTCATGAAAAACAATTTTAACCGTGAAGTGTTAAGTGCCTTAGATGCCAGTTATGGCTTACCTTTTAGTCCCGAAGAAGCAGAAATTTATGCCCGTCAGGCGATTCGTTTTGGCGCATGGGAAAGTGTAATTCGTGCTGTAGATAGCATGAGTGTGACCCAAAAACAGGAAGATCGTTGGCAATATTGGTTGGCTCGTGCCTCAGAACAACGTGGTGATGCAGCATCGAAACGCAGCGCGCAAAATATTTATAAACAGTTGGCACAGGGCGATGATTATCACAACTTATTAGCAAAAGATCGTCTTGGGCAAACTTACAATACGAATCCTGCGAATACCCAACCAAGTACCAATGATTTACAGCGTTTGAATCAAGATATTCACTTTAACCGTGCCTTTGCCTTGCGTGAAATTAATGCACCTGCCAATTATGTCAATCGTGAATGGAACTGGGCGGTGCGTCAGGCGTATTTAAGACAAGATGATGGCTTGATTTTGGCAGCGGCTAAACGTGCAACCGATATGGGTTGGTATGATCGTGCCATTTATGCAGCAGATCGTACTGTGAATAAGCACAACTATAGTTACCGTTATGCTATGCCACATCGTAATTATGTTGTGAGCCACAGTCAAAATGCAGGTATTGACCCTGCTTGGGCTTATGGATTGATGCGTCAGGAAAGCCGTTTTAATACCACTGCACGTTCGCATGTCGGCGCGGGTGGGCTGATGCAAATCATGCCCGATACGGCACGTTTAGTTGCACGACAAATGGGTGAAACTTATAATCCTGCCGCGCTAAGTGATATGAATACCAATATTCGTTATGGCACATTTTATTTGTCGACCATTCAGAGACAGTTAAGCAATAGTCCAGTGCTAGCTACAGCGGGTTATAATGCAGGCCCGAACCGTGCACGCCGTTGGCAGCCCGAGTTTCAAGCGATTGCTGCAGACCAATATACCGAGAGTATTCCATTGTTAGAAACACGTGACTATGTCAAGCATGTCATGACCAATGCCACACATTATGGTGTGTTGTTGGGGCAGGGTGGACAATCGATAAGTAGTCGTATGCAACATATTCCACCGCGAAATACACCTTAGATTAGAGAAAATTTATAAGTGATACAGCTTGATGATCGTGTCGGTCGTTAGATGTGTAGAATATTGGACGTATAAAATCGTAAGGGGGCTGAAGCATTGAAAGTGTGGATGAGTACAGTTTTACAGCCAATTCAAGTGACACTGCTCGGTTTGTGTGGTGCAGCTTTGGTTTTGTGTACGCAAAATACATTTTCTGCCCCCGTGCAAGGCTATGTGATGTCTGTGCAAATGACGCCCGCCGTGTGTTTAATCGATTCGAGTAAAAGCAAAAAGCGTAAATGTTTAGAAGGCTATTCACTGAATATTGAAGGCTTATATCCTGAAGTTGCTGCGCGTGAGTGCAGTACTCAGTCATCGGCGAAGTTGCCGCCTTTGCAAGCCAAAGTGGTGGCGCGGGTCATGCCTGATGAAGCTGCACGGGTACAATTGTGGCAAGCCATTGGTGGCTGTGTACCTATGAATGCCAGCCAATATTTCCGCATGATCATTAACAATGCAGATCTGATTAACGTGCCTGCGGTATTGACGGGCCAAGACACTCAAACCGTACAACTGGGTCAGTTGCGTAGCCTGTTCTTAAAATCCAACTCAGGTATGTCATCCAAAAGCATTCATTTTCAATGCTCGAATCATCAGGGCAGCAGTTATTTAACCGAAATCAAAATTTGCTATAACAGTGCAGGGCGCTATAAGCAGTGTGCTGCCAACATTGGGTCAAATTGCCCAAGTCAGTTTGTGATTAAAGGTTCTTACTAGGTTTTTGAGCGCATTAAATTTGTGGTTTTGAGTCTTTTGGAAATATTTTATTTATATTTTCTATCAGACTTTTGTGGAATTTGATGCGCTTTTGCATGCATCCGCTGAATGATTGGAGTACAATCTTTCGCGTTTATGATTATTAGATTAAATGGACTGACTATTTAATCGCATTGACTATCCTCAACTGGAGATAATTACATGAAGCAACCCGTTCGTGTTGCCGTGACTGGCGCTGCAGGTCAAATTGGTTACAGCTTATTATTCCGTATCGCTAGCGGTGAAATGTTGGGTAAAGACCAACCAGTTATTCTTCAATTGTTAGAAATTCCTGTTGAGAAAGCTCAACAAGCGCTTAAAGGCGTAATGATGGAACTTGACGACTGTGCTTTCCCATTATTGGCAGGCATGATCGGTACTGATGATCCTAAAGTTGCATTTAAAGATGCTGACTACGCGTTATTAGTTGGTTCACGTCCACGTGGTCCTGGTATGGAACGTGCTGACTTGTTAAAAGTGAACGGCGAAATCTTCATTGGTCAAGGTCAAGCATTGAACGAAGTTGCTAGCCGTGACGTTAAAGTTCTTGTTGTAGGTAACCCTGCGAACACGAATGCTTACATCGCAATGAAATCTGCTGCAGACCTTCCTGCGAAAAACTTCACAGCAATGTTACGTCTTGACCACAACCGTGCGTTAACTCAACTTGCTCAAAAAGCGGGTGTTGCAGTTTCTGACATCAAAAACATGACAGTTTGGGGTAACCACTCTCCAACAATGTATGCTGACTACCGTTTTGCAACTGCAAATGGAGAAAGCTTAAAAGACAAAATCAACGATGCAGAATGGAACAAAGACGTATTTCTTCCAACAGTTGGTAAACGTGGTGCTGCGATCATTGAAGCGCGTGGTTTATCTTCTGCTGCTTCTGCTGCAAACGCTGCAATTGACCACATGCGTGACTGGGCGCTTGGCACAAACGGCGAATGGGTAACTATGGGTATCCCTTCTGATGGTTCTTACGGTATTCCTGAAGGCGTAATGTTCGGTTTCCCTGTAACTTGCGAAAATGGCGAGTACAAAATCGTTCAAGGTCTTGAAATCGACGAGTTCAGCCGTGAGCGTATCAACTTCACGTTAAACGAACTTGAAGAAGAGCGCGCAGCAATTGCTGACATGCTTAAATAATTTAATCTTCTAGATTAAATTAAAAACTCGGTTACGAGTTAGGCCAGTCAATTTTATTGACTGGCCTTTTGTTTTCTATGTTCATATTTCTTATAAAAATAAGACTTATAAATCAAACTTACTTATATTTATTATCAGATATAAGAATGAATTATCTGCGATAAAATAAGCAGTCAGTCCTACAGCGTAGGGGAAATTGCGTAGAATACGCGGGTTTCCTTTTTCAAATTCTCTCTTCCATGTCTGTTATTGTTGCAGCTTCCCAAAGATCGAATGTTTCGGTTTGGGTGGCTTTTATCTTGTTAATTGTGGGTACCTTGGGTGCCTATCAAATTGTTGGTCTGAATCAAGCGCTGTTATTTTTGATTGGCGGTGCTTTGGGGATGACCTTGTATCATGCTTCTTTTGGCTTTACTTCTAGCTGGCGCGTATTTATTAAGGCTCTAGACTAACCCGAATTACGGATAAGAAAAGCCCTTGAAAAAAAGGTAGTTAGAGCCATTTAGAAAGTTACGACACAACCCAAAGGCTCTAACTACCATGTACGATTTTACAGAAATTTTTTGTATTGTTGATGATTTTTTCAAAAAATTTGAACCCATCTATTGGCAATTTCTCAAGCAAGAAAACAAACGTCAACGTATCAGACAAGCAACGCTATCTTTATCAGAAATTGT
>NZ_KB849691.1:315715-323527 GCF_000368785.1 Acinetobacter towneri DSM 14962 = CIP 107472
TTCACTATGTGCGTATCAACTTTGCCAAAAGAATAAGCCTAAAATTCATGTGATTAAATCTTTGGCTTATCCGTAACTGGGGTTAGACTAACATATCTATTCTGCTAGTCTAGAGCCTTATTAAAGAAGGGCGTGGGCGTGGGTTGCGTGCCCAAATGATCATGTTGGGTTTGGCGGTATTGCTATTTTTCCCTGCTTTAGGGGCAGGTGAATTATTTGGTAATCCTGTCAAAGGTAATGTAAATCCAGTTTCCATGTCAGTCATGATTGGTGCCTTTATTTTTGGTATAGGCATGCAATTGGGCGGCGGTTGTGCTTCAGGGACTTTGTACATCGTTGGCGGTGGTAGTGCCCGCATGTTGGTGACCTTACTCTTCTTTTGCTTAGGTTCGTTGATTGCAACATCACATTTGGATTGGTGGTTTAACCTACCACATTTAGCACCCATTTCTATTGTAGAAAGCTTTGGGGTGATTCCTGCGCTGTTGTTGAGTTTCGTTATTTTTGCGTTAATTGCAGCCGTGACAGTATGGGTTGAAAAGAAACGCCATGGCAGTTTAGAGGCAGAGCCACAAAGTCAGCAGCACGGCTGGAAACGCTTTCTGAAAGGCCCGTGGCCGTTGATTTGGGGCGGCATTATTTTAACCCTGCTTAACTTTGCTACCTTGGCCTTAGCAGGTCGTCCGTGGGGTGTAACCTCTGCACTTGCAGTTTGGGCTGCAAAAGTGGCGACCTTAGCAGGAATGGATGTAAGTGCTTGGGATTACTGGCAACAACCTGGCAATGCTAAAGCTCTAGCCAATTCACTTTGGCATGACATTACCTCGATGATGAATTTTGGCATCATGCTCGGTGCTTTGCTTGCAGCGAGTTTGGCAGGCAAGTTTGCGCCTAACTTTAATATTCCACGTCGTTCACTGGTTGCAGCAGTTGTTGGTGGTCTATTACTTGGCTATGGCGCACGTTTAGCATACGGTTGTAATATCGGTGCTTACTTCAGTGGTATTGCATCAGGAAGTGTGCATGGTTGGTTGTGGTTGGTATTTGCCTTTATGGGGAATGCAATTGGCGTAAAACTGCGCCCAATTTTCTTTCCAAGTGAAAAGCCACAACCTGAAAAATTAACAGGTTGCTAAATTTAAAACTAAACCTATTCAGCCAGTCAGCGTAAATTTTGACTGGCTTTTTATTTCGTGGCTATTTCTCAGCTCTTAGCTAAATATTCGACATCATTCTTATCAACAATTTTTGATTCATTCTTACTTGTATTGCATGCTTTGAAACTTGCACAGAAACAGTTGTGTTGTACAAAAAATAACATGCTGCAACTCGGCTGCTGCTGAATGCTTTTATAAAGCGAGTTACAGTCATCTTAATTACAGAAAGAGTTAAAGGAGGATGTCATGTTTGATCAACAACCAACTTTAGAACTGCTATTTCAACAATTGGGTCTAGATGCAGATGATGCTGCAATTGATCAATTTATTCGTGAACATCAATTGCCCGCAGAAACCAAATTACACTGTGCTGAATTTTGGACAGAGGGTCAGCGGCAATTTTTACAAAGCCATTGGAAAAAAGATGATGACTGGGCCATTGTGATTGAAACGCTGAATGAGCAATTGCATAGCGATCAGCATCCAAGTACGTAAATGGTGTGAAGTATGGTTATAAAAAGCTTGAGTGAGAGCAGCTCAAAAAATTAATCACAAAAAGATACAACAAACCCAGTCAAAGGACTGGGTTTTTTATGCAAAGTGTTATAAGTTGGTTCAATAAGGAATTACAAATAAACTCTCTGTACACGACAAATTTCATAGGCCCCTTGTCCTATCAGGCTTTTTCTTTCTTAAAATTGCTAGCACTTTCTTAAATTCTTCTTTTTTTCCAAAACCAATCAAACGTAGAATAGCCATTTGAACATAGTCCAAACCGTAGCGAAATAAACTTACTGAAAGTCGTCCATGCTTCTTTATTTTTATCGTTTTTTTCTGATCATGTTGCCATTCACCTGTTAAATAGCACCAACAGAAACCGATAGCTAGCACTGCTATCAATTTCTTGACTCGTCTAGGGTCTGTTAAACGAGTATTTTCAAGATTGAATCCACGTCCTTTGAGACAACTAAATAACGTTTCGATTTCCCAGCGTAATGCATAATCACGAATAGCAGAAGCATTAAACATAGGAGAAACAACAAGTAAAAGTTCTCCATCTTCTAATCGTAGCGCACTAATATACAGTTTCACTCGACCAACCCAAATACGTCGTTTACGACATTCAGTTTGACCAACTTGAAGATGACGAAATAAATCACTAATTTTATGATTCTTGGCTAAGTGATTGGTCACAATAAAGTTTTTTTAACACGTATACAGAAGTTAATGTCATTTTCAATTAACCATGTAAACCATTTCTCACCGATAAATTCTCTGTCTGCAAACACATTCACAATACGATCTTTACCAAAAATGGAGATAAAGCGTTGAATCAAAGCAATACGCTCTTTTGTATCTGAATTTCCACGTTTATTGAGCAATGTCCAAACAATAGGTATCGCTATTCCACGATAGACGATGGCCAACATCAAGATATTGATATCTCGTTTTCCCCATTTCCAATTAGTTCTATCCAAAGTTAATTGGACTTTATCGAATGAAAATATATTGAAAATTAACTGAGAAATTTGACGATAATCGAAATACTGATCTGCAAAGAAGCGTTGTATACGTCGATAAAATGATTGTGGTAAGCACTTGATGGGTAAGGCTTTAGATGCAGAAGAAAGATTACATGTCTGTTTTACAATTAATGCAAGCATAATCAGTGTAAAACATTTTACATGTGACTTGTTCCACTTTAGATATTTGTTTAAGATGAGATATAACTCATTGAAATGTGTCATCATATTCGTCGTCAGAAAACAAGTATTATGCCATTATTTCAGTGAGTTATCTTTTTTTGTCGTGTACAAAGAAATAAACTAATAAAGGGGGCAAGGTGCTCATGCAAAATACTCCATCATTAGCCATGTTATTCAGCCAGCTCGGTTTAGCCAGTAGCCCTGCAGCCATTGAGCTGTATGTACGTACACATCAATTACCTGCACAGATTAATTTACATGAAGCGCCGTTTTGGAATAAATCGCAACGTGAATTTTTAATTAGTCATTTGGTACAGGATGATGACTGGGCCATTTGGATTGATGAACTTAATCAACAGTTACACTTAGATGCTTATCGTTTGCAAGCAGTATAAAAACCATCTCATATTTATGCTAACGCCTCAATACGAGGCGTTTTTAATGCATTCTGCTTTTAAGCATCTGTTTAAACCACACTTCAGTTTGGTAAGCATTAAAGGCTGGGTGAATTTGTAAGAGTTCCAAATCAAATTCGGCAGTTTTACTGTACTTGCCTAACCAGTGGCGACACAGTGCACTTTCATTTTTACTGGCGCTGGCATAAGCCAAGAAAAAGAAAATATCTCCATGTGCATAATGAGTCATGGCTTTTAAAATTTGTTGAGTAATTAAGGCGTATTTTGCATCGCGGGTCAGCTCAAAATACATCATATAGGCTTTGGCTAAATGCAAAGACAAGTTGATATACAGCGTCAACGGTATTTCTTCAAATTCAATCCGACCTTGTTCCAACAGCACAATGGCTTCTTGCAAAAAGTAAATCTGTTCTTGGCGTAACTCGCTCAAACTCACCAATTGTAAGCGTAAATCGGCACGTTCTAATGCCAATTCAGGCGTATTGCCTTGTAAAAAAAGTTGGTCGGTTTCCCCAATACGTTGAATAAGCTGTTGAGTCGAGTTGCGCATGGGTGAATTCCTGATAGCAATATTTGCTCTACATCGGGGCAAATTTACAGTTTTAAAGCCAATAGTCTGAAAAATGCGGTCTGTTTTTACCAAAGTTGATTGCCGCTGCGTAGCCATGCGGTAATGGAAAGACGTTGCTGTGTCGCAGGCAAAACTTCGTGCAATAAATCACTTTGGAAAATTGCAATCCGATTTGGGCGTGGTTCTATAATTTGCCATGCTCCATGTTTGTCTTGTAAACGTAGTTGTCCACCCCAATCTGTCTGCCATTCAGGGTGTAAATAATAGACAGCAGAAATCACCCGATCATTTTTTTGTTGTGGGTTATCGCGGTGCAAGGCATAAAAAGAACCTGCTTGGTAGCTGGCAAAATGCGCTTCGACCTCACGAATCCCTAAATAAAATGCCTGATTGAATTGTTCGGCCAAAGCCAAAAGAGTTTGGGTATGTTGTTGTGCAATGCTTAAATCTTCGTGAATCCATAAAATATGATCACTGCGAATTTTGCTGACCACACCATTTTGTATGGCTGCTTCACGAAATTGATCTAAATTTTGACTACACTCTGCTAGAACTTGTTGTTGATATTCAGGTGAATAGGCATCATCCAACATGGCAAAACCATGCAAATCTAAATCTTCAAGAATTTGATCAATATTCCAAGATTTTGGAAGCAGTGTGGCGTCCATAAAATAGATACTCAGACAAAATGCAAGACAAGCTGATTATTTTAGAGGAATACAAGCTCCTGAATGAAACTTTTTTTCATGCTAAAATGTCGGTTGATTTTAGGAATGAACCAAACATGAATTATCGTCACCATTTCCATGCGGGCAACTTTGCCGATGTCATGAAGCATGTTTTATTGCTGCAAATTTTGACACGTTTAAATGCCAAAGATAAACCTTATCGCTATGTCGATACACATGGCGGTGCGGGTAAATATGACTTATCTTTAGCACCTGCACAAAAATCGGGCGAATTTTTAAATGGTATTCATCGTTTAGTGAAACTAGATGATTCAATCAAACGTCAGGCACCAGAAGGCGTACAGCAGTATTTAAAACTGGTTGAAGCAATGCGTGAAACGGATGGGCAAGGTGCATATCCCGGTTCGCCATGGTTTGCTTTACAAGGTATGCGTGACATCGACAAAGCAACTATTTTTGAAATGCAGCGCGATGTATTCCAGCAATTGCGTCATAACATTCGTGACAAACGCGCAGGTTTACATGAGCGTGATGCTTACGAAGGTTTATTGGGCGTCATTCCACCAAAAGAAAAACGCGGTTTGGTGATGATTGATCCACCGTATGAATTGGAACGTAAAGATTTCCCTCAGTTGGTTGAATTATTGGCAGCTGCACATAAAAAATGGCCAACAGGCGTATTTGCGGTGTGGTATCCAATTAAAGACCGCGCCATGATTGAACGTTTTGAAAAGAAAATGTTTAAAACAGGTATTCGCCGTCAACTCATTTGTGAAATTTGTGTGTGGCCTGACGATACTCCTGTGGGCTTAAACGGTTGTGGTTTATTGGTGATTAATCCACCATGGAAATTCTCTGAAGATGCAGATGAAGCCCTGCAATGGTTGTTCCCGCACTTGCGTATGCAAGAACATGGTGGACATGCTGCAGTGCGTTGGTTAGTTGGCGAATAAAAAATTTAAATAGACGTTCAGGTTACAGTTAGGACACAAAATAATGACAAACACATCCAAACCCGAAGGAGAGTATAGTTCCCGTGATCTTGAGCATGACGGAATTACATTTGAAGTGGTGGAAGAAGAACATACCCGTGAAGGGCAAAAGGTGAAGCGTCGTGGTATCTATCTGTGGCCAAACCTGATTACCACGGCAGCCTTGCTGTCGGGTTTTTACTCCATTATTGCCAGTATGAATGGCGAATTTAGCCAAGCGATTTATGCCATTTTTCTAGCAGCATTGTTTGATGGTTTAGATGGTCGTGTGGCACGTGCGATTGGTGCGCAAAGTCCATTTGGCGAACAGTTTGATTCATTATCCGATATGCTCGCCTTTGGTGTTGCACCTGCGATTTTGATGTATAGCTGGAGTTTGCATGATTTAGGTCGTATCGGCTTGGCGGCTTGCTTTGTTTATACGGCTTGTGCCGCATTCCGTTTGGCGCGTTTTAATGTGCAAATTGGTGTGGTCGATAAACGCTACTTTATTGGTGTTGCAAGTCCTTTGGCTGCGCTGATTATCGTGTCGCTGGTTTGGGTAGGACGGGATTTTCCTGAACTGTATGATATTCGTGAAATTGGTCTACAAATCCTCAATGCTGTGATTATTATTGCAGTAGGATTGTTGATGATTTCCAATATTAAATATTATTCATTTAAAACCTTTGACCGTAAGCGTGTGCCGTTTTTTGTATTGCCAATCGCAGTATTTATCCTTGCAGCCATGACGTACAATATCCCTGTAGGAATTTTAGTGATTTCAATTATTTATGCGCTTTCGGGTTTTGTGACCACTTTTATGGCAAGAAAAAATGCGGTGAGTTAATGAGGCTTTTATAAAAGCATCAACTCACAAGGAGTTTGATATGCAGCTGTTTCAAGATTTTCTCGATCGTTCCAAACAACTCAATCAAACTCCTGTGGCACACGCTAAACTGCCTTATCACGCCCCGAAACATCATTATAAATTTATCTATCAGGGCTTAATTCTTCCTAACTTGCCTGCACCTTTACATTATCTCAACTTTATCGGCTTATTGGGCAGTCTAAATACTGCAATGCTGCGCCCTGAAAATGTGATTACAACTTCAGCTTTAGATACGGCCAGTATCCTTTGTAGTAGTAGCCCCCACATGGTGGGACAGTCCAATCATTATTCAATACAACACGATTGCGTATTTACCGCACAGTATTTTCAGTTTGCCAATAAAGAACGCATTACAGGACATTTTCCGCAATTTCATATTCAACGTGAAGATAGCGAACTCAGCTTCGATTTAAAGATCACCACAAGCTCTACAATTTCATATTTCACCAAATTGCGAATGAATTTGGCAGAACATTGGTCTTTGTTGTGTCAGTGTCAGGGAAGTGTGCGCTATAAAGATCAGTATTTTCAGATTGAGCAATTGGGTAGTTTTGAGTTCGCTCGTTCAATCCAGTTTCCTTATTTCGCAGTGGCATTTTTTTGTTATCAGGTGATTAATCTGAATCATCAGCAACAAATGATATTGCTACAAAGCCGTGATGTGTTGAATCGAATTTTACAATCTCGAATTTATCTGCGAGATGCTAACACGGAGCAAACTCAGGTATTTGATGTGCAAGTACAATTTAATATTCAACGGGTTTATCCAAAAATAAAAACCCCGACAGGTCAGTGCATGTATTTACCACGCGAGTTTGAATGGCTCTATCAAGATGAAGATGGCACCTCAATTCATCTACAAGCGCAGAGTCGTGGTGATTTTAAATTTGGGGCTGCGGCAGGTTATGTCGGAAGTTTTCAATATCAGTTGGTTATAAATGGTGATAAACAACAAGGTGAAGGCGGCTATTGTGAATATATCGACTGCCGTGCACTGAAGTGGCAAGAATATGATCAGCCTGAAAAAATGTCAGATGTAGTATTGAATCCTCAACCTTTTATGATCAAGAAAAAGAAATAAACAATATTTTGTAGAAAAGTGAAGTTTTTGCCGAATAAATAACCACTCGAACTCAAAAACTTATAAAACATAAAAAGAAGTGTTGCACATTAAAATAATTGTCCTATAATGCACATCTATCGGCGGTGATGAAGATTAAAACTTCTGATAAAACAATGACTTGGTTAAGAATAATTGAGTTGGGTTTTAGAAAGAAAGTTTAAAATAATTTAAATTACCAGTTGACACTTTAGAAATAAAGCGTAATATAGCCGACCTAGCTTGATGCTGACGAAGCATCGAGAAGATCATTAAGAGATTATGAAGAACAACTTGTGTGGATTTTTACT
>NZ_KB849691.1:326977-367899 GCF_000368785.1 Acinetobacter towneri DSM 14962 = CIP 107472
GTAACACTAACTGGAGGACCGAACCCACTGTCGTTGAAAAGCCAGGGGATGACTTGTGGATAGGGGTGAAAGGCTAATCAAACTCGGTGATAGCTGGTTCTCCCCGAAAGCTATTTAGGTAGCGCCTCGGACGAATACCATTGGGGGTAGAGCACTGTTTCGGCTAGGGGGTCATCCCGACTTACCAAACCGATGCAAACTCCGAATACCTATGAGTACTATCCGGGAGACAGACTGCGGGTGCTAACGTCCGTAGTCAAGAGGAAAACAATCCAGACCGCCAGCTAAGGCCCCAAAATCATAGTTAAGTGGGAAACGATGTGGGAAGGCATAGACAGCTAGGAGGTTGGCTTAGAAGCAGCCACCCTTTAAAGAAAGCGTAATAGCTCACTAGTCGAGTCGGCCTGCGCGGAAGATGTAACGGGGCTAAAACTATGTGCCGAAGCTGCGGATTTGACATTAGTCAAGTGGTAGGGGAGCGTTCTGTAAGCCGAAGAAGGTGGATTGAGAAGTCTGCTGGAGGTATCAGAAGTGCGAATGCTGACGTGAGTAACGACAAAACGGGTGAAAAACCCGTTCGCTGAAAGACCAAGGGTTCCAGTCCAACGTTAATCGGGGCTGGGTGAGTCGACCCCTAAGGCGAGGCCGAGAGGCGTAGTCGATGGGAAATTGGTTAATATTCCAATACTTCAGTGTAATGCGATGAGAGGACGGAGAAGGTTAAGTCAGCCTGGCGTTGGTTGTCCAGGTGAAAGGAAGTAGGCATGCATCTTAGGCAAATCCGGGGTGCTCTATGCTGAGATCTGATAGCAAGCTGTACTTGTACAGTGAAGTGGCTGATACCCTGCTTCCAGGAAAAGTCTCTAAGCTTCAGTTACACTGGAATCGTACCCGAAACCGACACAGGTGGTCAGGTCGAGTAGACCAAAGCGCTTGAGAGAACTCTGCTGAAGGAACTAGGCAAAATGGTACCGTAACTTCGGGAGAAGGTACGCTGTTGATGGTGATAGGACTCGCTCCTTGAGCTGTCGACAGCCTCAGAAACCAGGCCGCTGCAACTGTTTATTAAAAACATAGCACTCTGCAAACACGAAAGTGGACGTATAGGGTGTGATGCCTGCCCGGTGCTGGAAGGTTAATTGATGGGGTTAGCGTAAGCGAAGCTCTTGATCGAAGCCCCAGTAAACGGCGGCCGTAACTATAACGGTCCTAAGGTAGCGAAATTCCTTGTCGGGTAAGTTCCGACCTGCACGAATGGCATAATGATGGCGGCGCTGTCTCCAGCAGAGGCTCAGTGAAATCGAATTCGCCGTGAAGATGCGGTGTACCCGCGGCTAGACGGAAAGACCCCGTGAACCTTTACTGCAGCTTGACATTGAACTTTGACCTTACTTGTGTAGGATAGGTGGGAGGCTTTGAAACTTGGACGCTAGTCCGAGTGGAGCCGTCCTTGAAATACCACCCTGGTAATGTTGAGGTTCTAACTCTGTCCCGTTATCCGGGACGAGGACCATGTCTGGTGGGTAGTTTGACTGGGGCGGTCTCCTCCTAAAGAGTAACGGAGGAGTACGAAGGTGCGCTCAGCGTGGTCGGAAATCACGCGTAGAGTATAAAGGCAAAAGCGCGCTTAACTGCGAGACCCACAAGTCGAGCAGGTACGAAAGTAGGTCTTAGTGATCCGGTGGTTCTGTATGGAAGGGCCATCGCTCAACGGATAAAAGGTACTCTGGGGATAACAGGCTGATACCGCCCAAGAGTTCATATCGACGGCGGTGTTTGGCACCTCGATGTCGGCTCATCTCATCCTGGGGCTGAAGCAGGTCCCAAGGGTATGGCTGTTCGCCATTTAAAGAGGTACGCGAGCTGGGTTTAGAACGTCGTGAGACAGTTCGGTCCCTATCTACCGTGGGCGCTGGAAATTTGAGAGGATCTGCTCCTAGTACGAGAGGACCAGAGTGGACGAACCTCTGGTGTACCGGTTGTGACGCCAGTCGCATCGCCGGGTAGCTATGTTCGGAAGGGATAACCGCTGAAAGCATCTAAGCGGGAAGCCTACCTCAAGATAAGATTTCCCCGAGGCTTTATGCCTCCTAAAGAGCCGTTGAAGACTACGACGTTGATAGGTTGGATGTGGAAGCATAGCGATATGTGAAGCTGACCAATACTAATTGCTCGTGAGGCTTGACTATACAACACCCAAACAGTTGGGGTTGTATGCTCAATCGATTCAAATCCAATCAGTCAATTCAGACTGATCTTGATTTAGTTAACGCTAAACAATAAAATTCAGACCCAATACAGCCCAATCTGTTACAGATTCGGAAAACGCAGTGCATCACCATCGTGAATAAGACCAATGCAAGTCTCCGTAAACAGTTGTGCTGGCGACCATAGCAAGAGTGAACCACCTGATCCCTTACCGAACTCAGAAGTGAAACCTCTTCGCGCTGATGGTAGTGTGGGGTTACCCATGTGAGAGTAAGTCATCGCCAGCTCATTATTCTAAACACCCTCAACTAGCGTTGGGGGTGTTTTTTTATGTAGAAAAGAAAATATTAAAAACTATAAAAAGTGAAGGCAAAATAAAACCATCAGATGATGATGGTTTTAAAGAGTAAGCATACTTTCTAAATTTGATTAGATTTCACGTAGTTGTCGACGTGCATGTTTAAGTGCTGTTCTTAAACCCTCTTCTAGTGTTGGATGGTAGAACGGTTTATCTAAAATATCCTCAAGTGTGAGTTCTTCATCAATCATCCAAGCCAATAAGTGCGCCATGTGCTCAGCAGCATCCACAAATAATTCAGCACCTAATAACTTTTGACTTTTATTATTAATATAAACTTCAATCGCACCTTTATTTTTTCCCAGCACCAAAGCGCGACCTTGTTTTTCATAAGAAACAAAGCCTGTCGTAAATGCAATATTTTGCTCTTTCAGTTGTTTATAGTTTTGTCCTACAGATGCCATTTCAGGTGAGCTAAACACAATGCCCATGGGTGTTAATGTTTTTATATTTTCAATGTTTGGAAAGCTTAAACAATTATGCACGGCTGCACGCCCTTCATGTGCTGCTTCATGTTGAATGGGAGTATTCGTGTGTGCATCACCCACAATAAAAATAGCATGCTGTCCGAGTTGTTTGGTATGAGGATCAATTGGGAGTTGTTTGATGTTGTTGAAACTTGTATCAATATTTTCAAGATGAAGCTGATCTAAATAGCTGCGTCTACCCGTAGCAACCAATACATAATCGGCAGTTAAGCTTTGTATTTGTCCATTTTCTTGATATTCAATTTTCACGCCTTGTTCTGTTTTTTGTAGTTGTGTAGGCAAGGTTTCAAATTTGATATTCAATTCTCGACTGAGTGTATCTTGTGCAATGGTTTGTAGTTCTGGGCTGCGGAGTGAACCAACTTTACGACTACGGGCAAAAATAGTGGTATCTACCCCTAAGCGTTGCATAGCTTGAGCCAATTCGATTGCAATTACACCACTGCCAATGACGGCCAAAGATTGGGGTAAGTTCTCTAATTCAAAGATTTGATCTGATGTGATTAAGCGTTCGCCTAATTTTTCTTTCCATGCTTGCTCATAAGCAGGAGTAGAACCGACTGCAATAATAAAAGCTTTTGCCTGATATTGCTGTCCATTCACTTGAATTGTATGGGCATCTATAAAAGTCGCAAAACCTGAAATCTTATGGGATGCTTCCCAGCGATCTACATCTTTTTGTGTGGCACGGGTAAAACGATCACGTAATTGACGTACGTGCGTCATGATTTGGGATGTATCAATTTTTGCATCTACCGTGAGTGCAACTTCTTGTGCATGCTGAAAGTCGTGCATGCGATTGGCACTAGAGATGAGAACTTTGCTGGGCATACAACCAACGCGGGCACAGGTGGTATCCCATGGGCCGTGATTGATGATGAGTAGATTTTGGGTGTATTTAATCGCTTCTTTATAGGCGCTAATGCCTGCGGTGCCTGCACCAATGATAATGAGGTCGTACATGATGGTTACACCTATTTTATTAAATGGTTAACTAATATTTAATTTATAACCTTTAAGTTGAAATAACTACAATTAACAGCCGATATCACGATTTAATTTGTGGTTTGGAAGATTTACATTGAAAGTTTTTGTAATTTTGAGTAAATTCCGTTAAAAGCCGTAAACTATCTTGCGGGTCTGTGACATTTATAAAAACGATGGGTACGAATATGACATATTTTATTAACTTAAAAAAATTAGGGGTAAAGTCTACAGTATTGGCTTCTTCTATCGCATTGGTTGCGTGTGGTGGTGGTGGAAGTGATGGTTATTACAATACGGATAATAGTAGTACAACTAATCCTCCAAATAGTGGTGGAGACAATACCTCAACAACAGACACGTCACAGGTAGCAACACATTTAACAAGAGATTTACAGAGTGCGAGTAGTCAGGAAATTCAATTTGCACCAGATAATTCAAAAGTTTACTTGGCGGTTAAAGCTTTAAATGAAGATAATGGTGGTATTGCCAACAAAAATATTCGCTTATCAATTGCGACAAATGAGTTTGGTGTAAGCAGTACCAACTCTGTAGTTGCGACTGATGAAAATGGTGTAGCTAAATTTGAAATTAATGTTCCTGCGTTAGCACAAGCTGAAGGTTCAGTACAATTAACTGCTACTGTTGATGGGACTTCAGTTAGTATCCCTTACACTTTAAATATTAAGAAAAGTAGTACGATTGTCAGTGACTATAGAATCAATGTGACCCAAGGCACAGTATTAAATCTACCAAATGGCAGTGTGGATGTCACTGCGACTGTAACAGATGCTAAGGGTGGTATTAAAGCGAATCAGTCTGTTACTTTAAATATGCCTGAAGCGATGCGCGATAAATTTATTATCACTAATGGCGCAGCAACTCAACAAACAAATGCTCAGGGTGAGGTGAAATATACACTGAAAGCGAGTAGTAATTTTACATCAGCTGATCTTGCTACTTTTGCGGGTAAGTCTGAAACATTAAGTTTTTTGCTAGTTGATGAACATAAAGCGGAAAAAACCGCAACAGCAGATTTAACATTTAAAGACACATCTCAGATTGTCTCAACTCTTTCAGTAATTAAGCCAGATCAGGCTGTTGCTGCGAAAAGTACAACTCCTGTAAAAATCCAAGTATTAGCAAAGAATGATCAACATGAGCCATTAAGTGGAAAAGAGATTCGTTTGAGCTTTACAAAGGCTGAGCTCGCGTATGGCGTTAAACTCAATAATGCGACTGCTAAAACGAATGCACAAGGTATTGCAGAATTTACGATTAGCACGGCCGATGTTACACATCCACTTGCTTTATCCGACACAGGTATTTCGTTAAGTGCAACCTATACAGATGGTATTAACCTTGCGTCTGGTAGCGTTATTGTTGATGTAGTAACAGAAAATACAAATGCTTCAGATGCAGATGCTATTCAGCGTTTAGAAATTGCATCTTCATATAAAGTTAATGCAAAAAATGACTCAGTTGCTGTAACTGTTAAGGCAATTAACAATAAAGGCTTAGCAGCAACTAAAGGTAAGGTTAAAATTGACTTAAATGCTGAGGCAACATCAAATGGTGTAACATTGGATGGGGCTGCGGATAAAGACTTGGTGAACGGGTTTGCTACTTTTAATATTGAGACTAAAGCCCAAACACCTGCTGCAGTAGAAGCATTGGTAAAAGCAGGAATTAAAGCTAATTTTACGACTGACAACGGTGTAAGCAATTCAATTGCGATTACAGTTGCTGATGAAGAAGTTGCTGAAGAAGCGACGCGCTATTTAGCTATAGATCCAATCACTTCTGACACAGATTCAAATCTAGCGGTATTTGATTATACAAAAAATCATACTTTCACAGTTAAAGTCAAGGCAGTCGGTGTAAAAGGCAGTGCGTTAAAAGGTGAAACTGTTTCATTAGGTATCGCAGGGTCTTTAAGTGATCAACAGTTGCAAGATTTAGGCTTGAGTCATACAGGTCAGTCTTCTAAACAGACAGATTCAGATGGATTTGCAACTTTTATTCTTGACTACAAGGCGAAGTCATCGTCTGAGCAAGCTGCTTTAGCCATTCAAGGTGTACCGTTAGTTGCGACTTCATCAAGTGGTAAGACACAAACATTGCGTTTGAACTTTAAAGCACCGACAGAGCTAGGTGTGATTGATCTTGATCACTTTACAGTTGATATGTTGGGAGATTTGACTCTAGCAGTTGGTCAAGAGCAAACATTAACTGTTGATGTCACCGCAAAAGGTACAGATGGCGAAGTACTTAAAAATCAGCTGATCAGTATTGGTTTAAATGATGCAGCATTAAATAATGGTGTGAGTTACGTTTCTACACAAGCTATTCGCACAGATGTAAATGGTCATGCAAAATTTACAATTAAAGTAAAAGCGGGCAATGTAACTGAACTCACGAATCTAATTGCGAATGGTTTAACGGTAGTCGTGAAATCAACTCGTACAGATGGTTCCGCATTTACTGTTACAAAGAAAGTTGATGTTGCACAACCACCAGTCGTTTTACCAGAGCTTGCAGGTCTGGATATTGCATATGTAGGTAATATTCAAACTGTGTCAGTGTTGGGTGGTGAAGTTCGTGTTAAAGTTGTTGCAAAAGATAAAGACAATGCCATTATTCCAAATACACCAATTCAAATTGCTTTATCTTCGTTAACTAGCTCACGTGTGTCTTTATCTTCTAACTCGGCTGTAACCAACAGCAATGGTGAAGCAGAATTTACTGTTCGAGTTGCTGAAGGTGGGTACGATGCAAACTTGATTAAAAATGGTATCGTTTTTGCGGTAGTCGGCACAAGTTTAAATAACCCGAATGACCGTTTACAGCAAACCGGTTCAATTCAAGTTGAGATTCCAAAGGATTCTGTAAACTTACGTTTAACAGCAGATCAATCTAATTTGGAATTAGGTAAGAGCTATACAGTGCAAGTAGCCGTTAAGGACGAGCTTGGAGCAAATTCAGCTTATCCTGTGAATTTGGCATTGAATACTGAAGCAATTACAGCTGGTGTGAAACTGAGTGCAGATTTAGTTTCTACGTCAGCTAACGGACAATTACCAGTAACTCTTACATTACCTAAAGATATTCCAGCTGTTGCAAAACAAGCTTTATTAGACAAGGGTATTCAGGTTAAAGGTATTATCACTAACCCTAAAGGTGAAAAGCTTGAAACTACGCTTAGTTTTACGGTAACTGAAGCGATAAACACGAATCACTTAACAATACTGAGTTCTAAATCGAATTTAAGCACTGCGGGTGACCGTTCAATTATAACTGTTGCATTATTAGATCGAAATAATCAGCCAGTTCGTAATCAGCCAGTAAGGCTGTCTGCAAATAACGCAGCTACTTTAATTATTGGAACACCAGGAAGTGGGCATCAAACCAATACCAGTGAACCTCAAACAGTGATTACGGATTCAAATGGTAATGCGTTCTTCTCGGTTGAGATTGATGGAAGTACAGTTGATGCTGATTTATTGATTGCAAGTGGAATCGAGCTAACTGCAAGTCATACTAATGAAGCAGGTACAGTATCTCAAATACACCGTTTAACAGCATTTACACCTGCACCTATTGTGACTCCAACACCACAACCACAGCCTGCACGTTATAGTTTACGTGTTGCAGCTGCTAAACCAACCATGAATGTACGTAATGATATCACGGATGTTACCGTGACTTTGGTTGATGCTAATGGTGGCGGCATAGCTGATAAGTATGTTGAATTGGCTATTAATAATTTTGCACGTAATGGGGCAATAATTGTAGGAGCATCAGGTTTAACCACAGATGCCAACGGACAAGCCGTATTTAAAGTACAAGTAGACGAACTTGCACGTGATGAAAATTATGATGCCGCAACATTTGCAGCTGAAGATCTACGTTTAACAGCGAAATTTAAAGAAGATGGCTTTATTGATGCGACTCAAGTAACCCAAGTTGATATTGTTCAGGCGGCAGTACAAAATCCAATTGCTTCAATTGTAATAGGAGTAAACCCAACGGAAGTTGGTTCATCGAGTGATGGAGTTTATTACACACGTAACCTTTCTGTGAGTGTGGTTGACTTTGATGGTAAGCCGCTAGCTAATCAAGAAGTTGTGATGGATATTACACCTATTACTTACCGTAAAGGTCAGTACATCTGGAGAAACTCAGTTAAGTTAGGTGAAAAATCAGCTCGTGAACAATGGATTGCCGCAGGCGAACGTTACTATGATTTGACGAATCCAAATCATTATGAGCGCAATGGTGTAGTCATGGATAATAACGGTACGCCAGCTGATGATACAGATGATGTACCTGCAAGCCTAAGCACTCAGCCAATCAGTGTTTGTCCAGCAAATGCTTCAGGTGTAGCTATTACTAATCCTGAAGTTATGAATGTACCTGTAAAAGTTCCAACATTCCTAGGGCAAGGAGAAACCGCTAAATATACAACGGATAAAGATGGTAAATTTGACTTTACGATCCGTTATCCAAAAATTTATGCGAATTGGTTAAATGTTCAAATTGGTGCAGCATCTACAATCACTTCATTGCCACAAAGAACAACTTATAATTTAACTTTACCTGCTTTAACTAGCGATTATAGCTCGAATGGTACATTTGGACCTAACCTGCAAAGTCCGTATGGTGTAAATACAACAACATGCCCATAATTAAAAAACAAACAAACAGCGCTTCGGCGCTGTTTTTTATGGAAGTTTAAATAAAAACTATAAAGAGGTCCCCACACTCACCCCCACCGTTGGGCGTACTTGCATAGAACTACAAGCACTCAGCGCCAAGACACACATCATCACCAATATAAATTTAATCATGCAACAAACCTTGAAATTTTGCCTGATGAAATAACGCACTAGAACGAGCGCCACTACGACAAATTATCAGAATGGGTTTAGGAAGTTCATTATAATATTTAGCGAATTCAAGAATGTCTGTTTGAGAAATTTTACCGCTATTAACGGGTTGATAAATTACACTGATCTGAGATTTTTCCGCGATATTGCGTAATTCACTCACCTTAACAACATTGCCCATTTCTTGATCAGGACGGTTCACAATCACAGATTTAAAACCTTGCCACATCAACTGTGAAAATTTGGCAGCATTCATCTGACCTGCAACACTGACTTTGGTATTTAAAGTCTGAACATCGCTTTGAGCGTGACTCAGCGAGATACTGCTGCAGATCAGAACACAGCAAAATACATACTTGAGGATGGATTTAGTCATCCAACAAATCCATTTGTTTTGCTAACTGGAATAAGTTGTTTGAACGGTTACCCGTGCGGCAGAACATCAACACAGGTTTTGGCAATTCGTTATAATGATTGGCAAACGTACGCACATCTACTTCAGTAATTTGACCCGACACCACTGGCTGATAGACATAATCTAAACCTACTGCACGCGCAGCTTCTTCAATTTGCGCACTGGTTGGTTGCTCAGCGCCACCTTCCATATCTGGGCGGTTATTAATAATTGACTTAAAGCCCTTTTCTACAACTTGGCTCACATGCTCAGGACCAATTTGACCCGCAAAACCGACTTGTTCAGACATGGGAATACTCCATCATTTTATTCATGACAATATGCTTTATGATAGCATTAAGCAGATTCAAGAGCAGAATGTTCTGAAATATTTATAACGACGATAACGATAAAATAACGCAATGGAGCGCTTATGCATTCCTATATGGTTGAGCCTTTATATGTCAAAAGTGATCACGAGGTGATTGCTGCAGACTTTTATCGCCCTAAATCTATAGAAAAACCCGCGGTGATTCTGATGGCGCATGGTCTGGCGGCCTTGCGTCATTTTAAATTGGTACAATATGCACAACACTTTGCTCAGGCAGGCTATGCCGTGGTGCTATTTGATTATCGTTATTGGGGCGGAAGTACAGGGCGTCCACGTGAGTTGGTATCCATAGAGGCGCAGTTAGATGACTGGCGCAGCATGATTTCACATATTGCGGAACGTAAGTCGATTGATGCCAAACGTATGATTCTGTGGGGAACTTCACTGAGTGGCGGATATGTGCTGAGTTTGGCCTCACGCTTACACAATATTGCCGCGGTCATGGTACAAGTGCCTTTTGTAGATGGTGCGGAAAGTGCCAAGTTATATCCTTTGCAGCAACTTCCGAAAGCCCTAAAAATCTCCAGTCAGGACTATATGGGAGCAAAGGTAGGGATGTCGCCCAAAACGCTTGCAGTGGTGGCGCAAAAAGAACTGTGTTTTTTACCGACCACAGACAGTTATGCAGGTTATATGTCAATTGTGAACCCCGATCATTACTGGAGTGGGGAAATTCCTGCTCGGGTGTTTTTTAATTTGATTCGTTATCGCCCCATTCAAGAAGTGCGGCAAATCAACATCCCTGTGTTATTTATTGCCGCACAGCGTGATAGTCTGATTCCAATTGAATCGAGTCGTGAAACGGCAACCAATATTGCGCCTTATGTGCAATATGAAGAGTGGGATATGCAACATTTTGATATTTATCATGGTGAATGGTTTAAAAAAGCCATTCAGACCCAATTAGAGTTTTTACAGCAACTGTTTGGAGTTCAGTAAATGATTATTGTATGCCCTGGATGTGGTGCAAAAAACCGTGTACCTGAAGATAAATTATCTGCCAATCCTGCATGTGGGCAGTGTCATCAAGCGCTGATTCCGCTTGCACCCATTGAACTGAATGAGCAAAATTTCAGTAATTTTATTCAAAATAGTGACTTACCTATTCTGATTGATCTTTGGGCGGACTGGTGTGGTCCTTGCAAGATGATGGCACCACATTTTGCAACAGTTGCCAAGCAGAATCCGCAGGTGGTGTTTGCCAAAATTGATACCGAGGCCAATCCACGCTTAAGCGGTGCATTCCATGTGCGCAGTATTCCAACACTGGTATTGATGAATAAAAGCAATGAAATTGCTAGAATAAGCGGCGCGCTACGAGCGACTGAATTACAACAGTGGTTGGATCAGCAACTCAACGCCCAGTCTTAATGCACTGTTCGTGCTAATTTAATGCAAATGTCCGGAGTGAACGTGTCAGATTCTCATGCAAAACCAGAGGGAGTGCTTTCCCTACAAACAATTGCCATGCCAGCAGATACCAACTGGAGTGGAGATGTCTTTGGAGGCTGGATCGTTTCACAGATGGATTTGGCTGGTGCGATTCATGCCGAGCGTTTTAGTAAAGGACGTTGTGCCACGATTTCCATTAACCAAATGACTTTTTTGGTGCCTGTAAAAGTGGGCGATGTGATCAGTTGCTACACCAAAATTTTGAAAGTGGGCAATACTTCAATTCAAATGCAAATTGAAGTGTGGGACAGCCATGATGATTCACGTGAAGCTGTGCGTGTTACCGAAGGGGTATTTACCTTTGTTGCGGTTGATGTCAAAGGCTCAAAACGTCAGATTCCTGAAGAAGCCAAACAGAAGTTTTTAGAAGCTCAGGCTAGTCAAGCATCATAAGTATCAAGCTAGTCAAACATCGTAATGAAAAAAATCCCAGCACAGTAGCTGGGATTTTTTCTTGGAGAGGAAACAGGCGTTAGGCTTGTTTCTGCTTTAAATGTGCTTTGGACACCCATGCCCACAACATTTCACACTGAATCGGAGCTTCGCCTGATTCATCAATCACACTGACATTGACCAGTGTTTCGCCTTTGTCGGTGCTGTGCATGAGTTGTTGCTGTTCTGGGCTGAGTGTGGCAATGGCTGTCATTGCACCTTGAGTTGGACGTTTAAAGTCCACTTTCAGGCTTTTAATCAGCACAATGGCACTATCAGGTACATTCATAGCAGTCACAAAACCTGTAGCAGTTTCAGCCAGCAGCGCCATAGCACAGGCATGTACCTGTCCAATATGGTTTTGCATGGCTTTATGATTGGCAAGACTGACCACCACTTGCGATGGGGTTACTTCTAGATAGCGAATTTTCGCAGTGCCCACCATCGGCACGACACGACCAAAGGCTTGACTCAAAAGGCGGCTTTGAATGCCTTTCGGCAATTTTGATGTTGCTTTGACCAGTTTGTTTAAGCGATTGGTTGGTGTCATGACATCCCCAAATTAATCTTTAAAGTTGTTAAATTGCAGTGGCAGACCAAATTGTTGCTCTTTCAAGAACGCCATTACTTGTTGCAATGTGTCGCGTTTCTTGTCGGTCACACGAATTTTGTCACCCTGAATAGAAGATTGCACTTTAATGCCACTGTCTTTAATGGCTTTGTTAATTTTTTTTGCGGTATCTGAGTCAAGACCATCTTTAAGTTTGATCACTTGAATCACATTTTTACCTGATGCGGTCATTTTTTGTGGGTCAAGCGCCTGAATGTCGACTTTACGCTTATAGAAGTGATTTTCGAGCATGGTATACACTTGCTCACATTGGAAATCACTTTCAGTGGAGATTTTAATCTCTTTGTTTTTTTCATTGAGGTCGATAGAAACATCCTGACCACGAAAATCGAAACGAGTACCGATTTCTTTTTGTGTGTTTTGAACCGCATGATTCACTTCAAAAAGTTCTAATTCAGAAACAATATCGAAAGAAGGCATAATGAAGACCTTTGCAAATGGAAACAATATCTGAGATGCTAGGGATGTTTTCTTCATTTGCCAAGTGTTGTTTTACATCAAAGGAGTGCGCAATGATCCGTAAACAAGAAATTACAACATTTGAGTTCCCAGCTGACGCGATTATCTGGGATGTACGTGATGCAAGTGCTTATGCAGAAGCTCATGTTAAAGGTGCTGTGAATCAGCCAATTAACGATCTATCAGCAGAGAGTCTTACTCAGGTGTCGGCGGATCAACCCATTTACATTTTATGTGGTGGCGGAAGTAAAGCCCCACGTGCAGCGGAAAAACTAGAAGGTTTGGACAGCTCACGTGAATATGTGGTTTTAATGGGTGGTACACGTGCTGCGCGCGACGCAGGCATGCCTTTGGAACAAGGTCACTAAGTATCATCAATATGAAGAAAGCGCCGTAAGGCGCTTTTTTGTTGGGTATCGTTTTATTTCTATTTTCTCTAAGCGAGCGTTAGCTTGAAGGTGGAAGAGCCTTAAAATAAGGTCTCTTGGTTTTCACCTTTTTCTGAAAGCGTGTAGCTGCCAGTTTTTGTAGTAAGTTTTTAGGTACAGGGCATGCTTCTGCTAACACTTGTGCTGCCAGTATTTCACTGCACAACGGAGCAAATAAAAAGCCTTTAGAACCGAGTCCTGCAAAGCTGTAAATTTCCTGATCATCACGCATTTTGCCAAGTAGGGGAAAATAATCCTGACTTTGGGCGCGTAGCGAAGCACGACCTTGCCAAGTGTCTACGGGTGCTAAGTTTTCGGAATACGTAGGAAAGACACTGTGGATAAGTTCGTAGTTATGCACATGGTCTTCTGCCAAGACGTCACAATCTTCCCGATTTGGATAAAACGATGCACCTAAAATCAGTTGATCGGCATTGAGCTGCATGCAATAGCCGCCATAGCTATAGGCTTGTGATAATGGCAAAGCCTGATCTGTATTATTTACCCAGCTAACTTGCCCACGAATGGGTTTAAGCACAGGGTAATGCTCAAAAAAAGCACCGCTTTGCAGCGCTGCACAGACGATGACATGATCAAACACTCCAAGTTCAGTATCTACGCTGTGTAAGATCAGTTGCTGTGCTGTCGTGGTGATTTGTTTAATTTGAGCTTGCTGAAACTGAATGTGCGGATGCGCAAGAATTTCATCACGCAGTTGATGTGGAGAAACTGCTCCTGCTTGCAATAAGTTTAAACTGGCAAAGTCGCTTTGTGGCGTAAGTTCGGTTGCACTCTGTGCTGCTAAAATACCTTTTGGGTATTGTGTGGCTAAATCCAGCAATTCATCGGCATGTTTAAGTGCCAGTTGATGAATCTGCAACGGACGAAATGCTTTGAATGCGGCATAGTGATTTAAAGCATGTTGCCATGCCAAAGTCATTAAATGATCAGCACTTTGATGAATTGGGCAAAGTTTTGGGTTTAAGAGTGCCAAAGGATTGCCAGAACCGCCTGCAAGTGGCGCTGTTTGGTCATAGAGCGTGACTTGATGCCCTCGTTGGGAAAATGCCCACGCACAGCTTAAACCCGCAATTCCTGCGCCTATGATCGCAATATGGCGCTGTTGGTTGCTTGTTGTGGTATTTGTTGTAATTTGAGTTTCGTTCTGATCGGATATTGGCTCTATTTCAGGCGCTTGCCAGATGGCTTTCAGCATTTCCCGTTTATGCCCAAAACCGCTTGGGCGGGTGATGTGAATACCGTGTTGTTTTAAGCCACGTTTGAGTACGCCTGCCACACTAAATGAGGCAAAAGTCGTGCCATAATCGGACAGTGCTACAATCGGGTTGAGCACGGTTTCCTGCCACATATCGGGGTTACAGGCGGGTGCAAAGCCATCTAAAAACCACGCATTGACAGGAGCAGTTTTAGCAATGACAGGAAAAACTTCCTGAGCATCGCCTAGCCATAAATCTAGGCTAAAGCGTTCATCTGGAAAGTTTAAACGATGACAGCCTGCAATAGCGGCAGGGTATTGCTGAGTCAGCTGTTCAGACAGATGACTGAGTTCGGGCCAAGCCGCTAAGGCACGTATAAGATCGGCTTTGCAAAGTGGAAATTTTTCGACAGAAATTGCGTGTAAATGGCTGCGATTATTGGGACGTACCTGTTGCCATAATTGCCAGAGCGCTAAAATATTTAAGCCTGTACCAAAGCCTGTTTCGCCTACACAAAAATATTCAAAATCATTCAGCGCTGCTAAACGGATGGGTAAGTCATTGCCCTGTAAAAACACATGCCGTGTTTCTAATAAACCGTTGTCTTTAGAGAAATACACATCGCCAAATTGTTTGGAAATGGGCACATCAATACCATCGACCAGTTGCCAATCCAGCTCGGCAGTTTGAATAGGCTGAAACAAAACCAGAGTACCTTAAATCAAGAGGTGAGGGCTCACCTTACCATTGGCGGCGACGTTTGGTATAGACATAGCTAGCAATTAAGAAGCCGAGCAATACGCCAACCGCGAGTGTTGCAGCACCGTATAAAAACATTTGCGCACTGCGTTCACTTTGCAGTACTTGAACTTGCACGCCTAAATTATCGTTTTTAAGTTGCAGTTCCTGATTCTGTGCCAAAGCATCGAGGTTTGCCTGTTCAAGTTGTTGCAAACGTGTGCTCTGATCTTTAATCAAGGCTTTGGTTTTAGCTTCCTGAAGGGCTTTATTTTTGGCAATTTGTTCTGCAGTCAGGGGCTTATCTTGTGCAGGAGTAACCCCATTGGCTGTTGCTACAGCTGCCGTGTTGGTCACAGCAGCAGGAGCAGGTGCAGTAGGTGTGGTTGTGGCTGGCTCAACTGCATATACAGGTGAACTGAGCAGAACAGCAACAACACTGGCAACAACGAAACGCATAGCGCTTATCCTTGAGGGAATGCTTTATTGAATGGCTTAACGTCAATGTGGCTATATACGCCTTCTTTTAAGAAAGGTTCATCTTGTAGCCAAGCATCGAGTGCTTCACGACTGTCAAAATCGACAATCATGGTGCTGCCATAAAAGCCTGCTTGTGGATTGCTTGGGTCTTTTGGCATTGCCCCCGCCACAATTAAGCGACCTTCGGCATCGAGTTGTTGCAAACGTGCAAGATGTGCAGGACGGGTCGCAAGACGTTTTTCCAGTGTACCTTCACGGTCAGTACAACTCAGAACAAATAAAGGCATAGTTACTCTCGAATATCGCAGATCAGAAATTATTCAGATGTTTTAAAGTATTTGCGCAATACAATAAACTGCACAATGATAAAGGAAAACATCACAATCATGTCACCAAAAGCAGTGAATTCGCCCCAATATTTTCCGTCCATAAATAAAAATGCAAAAAATACGTGTAGGAAAGACATGACTGCAAACATGGCTGCCCAAGTATAATTCAGGTTTTTCCAGCCAGCTTCGGTCAAGTTGAACACAGGCCCAAATAAGCGTTGAATCAGTGGTTTACGGTCTTTGCTGAACCATGGTGATAGCAAAAAAGCACCTGCAAATACAATGTTTAAAATGGCAGCTTTCAGGCGAATATAAAAGTCATCGCTTAACATTAAAGTAACGCCACCAAAAATTACGGTCATAAACAGCACAATCCACTGTTGTTTATCTAAACGGAATTTTTGCATGATGAACAATGCGCCGTACACCACTAACATCGAGATGATCAGACCTGTGGTGGCCACCAAAATATGGTTGTTATCGACACCGCCTGCAGAGCCGATGAGTTGTAGTAATTGATGATTAGTGTCTTTTGGATCTACAGTTTTGTATAAATAAAAGAAAATAATGAGGGGCACAAAGTCTAAAAGTGCTTTCATGTTAGAGTATCTAAATCTGATCAAATAAATGACATAGTATAAGTGATGCACGGCGTAGATTTACATACACACAGTAATATTTCTGATGGAACTTTGTCACCTGGAGAATTGGTGTCTGCGGCAATTCAGCAGGGCATTCATACCTTGGCATTGACTGATCATGACACAATGGATGGGCTGGCTTTGGCAGAGCAAGCGGCTCAGGGGCAAGATTTAAAGATTATTTCGGGAGTGGAAATTTCCAGTCAATGGTCACGTCCTGCCACTAAAAAAAGCTATAGCGTGCATGTGGTGGCGCTAAACATGCAAAATCCTGCATCTTTACAGGCGCTGCTGGAACAGCAAAAACAAATTCGTGCAGAACGTGCCAAACAAATTTGTGATTTACTCACTCCGCTGATTGGACAAGATATTTATAATGATGTACTTCTTAAAGTCGAAGGCGTAGCAGATCGGATTACCCGTACGCACATTGCCAAAACCTTACAAGAAAAAGGCATTGTAACGCGTGTGCAGCAAGCATTTGATAAATACATCAAAGAAGGCAAAAAGGCTTATGTGAAATTTGATGGCTTGAGTTTGGAAGATACGATTCGGGTAATTCATGACAGTCAGGGTTTTGCCGTGTTGGCGCATCCAACCCGTTATGATTTATCTGCGACCAATATTCGTTATTTGATTGAAATTTTTGCCAAATATGGGGGTGATGCAGTGGAATTGCCGCCTAATATTGACCCTGCATCGACCCGTCAAATGGTGGATCGCATGATTGCTGAACATGGTCTAAAAGTATCTGTCGGCAGCGATTTTCATGGTGAAAATATGCCGTGGATTAAATTGGGCAATATTCCGCGGGTGAAAGATGGTCAAATTGGGATTTGGGAGAGTTTTGTTGAGTAACTCCCTCATCCCAACCTTCTCATATAAGCAGATGTGATATCCATTATTAAAATTTAGAAAGGATAAAAACTCCTTCTCCCTCTGGGAGAAGGTTGGGAAGAGGGTCTAAAGCAAATTATTGTCCTGTGCCTGAATTGGTGGTGGCGTTGGTTTACCCAACGTACCCAATAATTCAATTTCAATGGTTCTTACCATGGCATCTAAAGGTAAGTCATTGCTTTGCGTGCCAAAAGGTTCTTCAATTTCAGAACTGAGCGCATCCAGACCTAAAAAAGTATAAGCCAAAATACCGACCAAAAGCGGAGTCGCCAATCCGAGTGTAGACCCTAAACTAAAGGGCAACATAAAACAGAAAAAGTACACTGTTCGGTTAAGTAGGACTGAATACGCAAAAGGGAGCGGTGTGGTAGCAATACGGTCACAACCCGTGAGTACCAAACTCAGCTCTGTGACGTGTTGATTCATTTGTGTGTAAATAATATCGGAAATTTCGCCCTCTTTAAGTGCTTGCATTAACTCCCATTGAATCAAACTGAGCGTGTATTGCGGCGCATTGGCTTGTTGATACAGTTGGGTAATTGCTTGCTGACTCATGCCACTGGTTTGAATTAACTCGGTTGGATTGGCAGTTTGATGACGCAGGCGGTCGCGCAAGACATTGGCAAATACAATGACGTGCTGAATGACGCGTTCACGTCGTGCTTGACTAAGTATACGGCAGTCGCGGTCAAAGTGGCGCGCGTTGGCAATCAGCATGCCCCAAAGTTTACGTGCCTCCCACCAACGGTCATAACAGGCAGAGTTTTTAAAGCCCAAAAAAATCGACAGCACCACCCCAATTAAAGTAAAGCCAACCAAAGGCAATTCTGGAAAATGAAAATAACCAATATAAGACAAACCGCCAATAATGGTGGAGATCAACATTACCACGCCCAAAGGCGGTAAGACCTTCGGTAAAATCGTGCCCCGCCAAGAAAACAGTAAGTTAAATACACTGGGTTGATCGACTATCATTTTATTAGAATCATCACAATTTTTTGATGATCTTCTGTGCTTGTGCAGGCTTTGTCAATATGCAAATTTTAAGTGTCCTCAAATTTAAGCAGTTGTTGTTCGGCAAAGGAAAAATTACCTTCACTTGAGATGATACAGTGATCGATCAAACGCAGCTCTAGCAACTGACAGGCTTGCTGAATCTGCTGCGTCAGGATTAAATCTGCACGTGAGGGATGTGGCAATCCGAAAGGATGATTGTGTGCAATCACAATCGCCGTAGCGTGTTGGCTAATTGCAAAACGCAGCAATTGATTAATAGAAATTTCACACGAATTCACTGCGCCATAAAATAACTTTTTAAAGCTGATTTTGCGTAAACAGGCATCTAGACAAAGTACCGCAAACACTTCTTGGGTTTCGCCCAAAAGTTCAAAACGCAAATACTCCATCAAACGTTTGGAGTTGCTAAGCTCTAGCGCATCTTGTTTTAAATGTTCAGCCACATAACGCCGTCCGAGTTCTTTAACTGCCATGAGCTGTGAATATTTACTGTTACCCATGCCGTGAAATTGACACAACTCGGCAATGGGTGCATCGAGTAAAGTAGTGAGATTGCCAAAATGCTGAATTAGCAATCGTGCCAACTCCACCGCAGAATGTTGTTGCGAGCCTGAGCGCAGGAAAATAGCCAGTAGTTCGGCATCGGACAAACTTGCAGCACCATTTTGAATCAGACGCTCACGTGGCCGTTCTTGTTCAGGCCAATGTTTAATAGATAAATGCATTGTTATTTGACTTTTTTATTCTAAATTTGAAACTTAAATCCCAACAGATCTCTTGGGAATGACATTATTTAATGCTATTGTGAGCGCCACTGCAACAAAAAGGTGGCTTATTTGTGAGCTTCGATTTAAGCGTCCTCCCTCATAAAAACATTATTTTAGCTGTGACAGGCGGCATTGCGGCCTATAAAAGTGCGATTTTAGTGCGTCGTTTAAAGGATGCGGGGTTTAGTGTTCGCGTGGTCATGACCAAGGGGGCACAAGCTTTTATTACACCGCTGACCTTTCAAGCACTGTCAGGCAATCCAGTACATACCGAATTATTAGATACCGAAGCCGAAGCAGGCATGGGGCATATTGAATTGGCACGGTGGGCCGATTTAATTTTGGTTGCGCCCGCCAGTTGCGACACCTTAGCCAAATTTGCTGCAGGTCTGGCCGATGATTTGCTCAGTACTTTATACTTAGCCACCACTGCACCAGTTTGGGTTGCACCTGCCATGAATCAGCAAATGTGGGCAGCCAAAGCCACACAGCGTAACTTAACCACTTTGGTGGAAGATGGCGTGCATGTAATTATGCCCGATGCGGGCGAACAAGCCTGTGGAGATGTTGGTTTAGGGCGTATGCCAGAACCTGAAGATTTGGCGCATCAGGTGACGCAGTATTTTCATCAGGCACAGCGTGCTTTGGTGGAAAAATTTGGCATGTTGGCAGGCAAAAATGTCACCATTACAGCAGGCCCAACCCGCGAAGCTTTAGACCCTGTGCGTTATATTTCTAACCATAGTACAGGCAAAATGGGTTTTTCTTTGGCTGCAGCCTGTTATGCAGCAGGGGCAAAAGTCACGCTTATTGCAGGCCCAGTTAGTTTAGATACGCCAAATGGGGTACAGCGAATTAATGTGTCTTCTGCAATTCAAATGCTAGATACCAGTTTGCAGATGCTTGAACAAGGCTGTGATATTTTCATCGCTACAGCCGCGGTGGCAGATTACCGCGTGGCAGAAATTGCGGAACACAAAATTAAAAAATTAGGCGATGAGCTGAATGTGGCGTTGGTCAAAAACCCTGATATTGTTGCGACCATTGCGCAACAGGAAAAACGTCCGTTTATGGTTGGCTTTGCTGCAGAAACCCGCAATGTAGAAGAGTATGCAGCAGGCAAGTTGGTGGCGAAAAAGCTAGATATGATTGCCTGCAATGACGTTTCCCGTGCCGATATTGGTTTTGCTTCCGATGAAAATGCCATGACGGTATTTTTTGCCGAAAGCTACCGTATGGAAAAACGCGATTTGGAAAAAGCCTCGAAACAGGAAATTGCGCAGCAATTGGTCGAAGCGATACACGATGCCTTGTATCGAGATCCATCTCAGGATGATGATTTTTAATTTTGATCGTCCATCAGCAAACGGATGACATAAAAAACCGCTGAAATTTCAGCAGTTTTTTATATCCAATCGCGAATTAAGCTTGACCTTCAGCTGCAGCGGCTTGAGCACGTTGCATATTGGCTTCAAACTCGGCATCGAAGTTGATTGGCGTTAACAATAATTGTGGGAAGCTGCCTTTGGTAACCATATCATTCACTGCTTCACGCAAGAATGGGAACAAAATGTTCGGGCAGTATGCGCCAAGAATGTACGGTAAACGCTCTTCTTCAACGCCATCAATCAGGAAAATACCAGCTTGGGTAACATCCACAATAAATGCAGTATCGCCGGCGTTGTTGGCTTGAACCACAACTTTTAATGCTACTTCAAAGTGGGTTGGATCAATTTTTTCTGCAGAAGATGACAGGTTGATGTTCAATTCAGGCTGCCATTCTTTGGTAAATACTTGTGCCCCAGGAACTTCAAAAGAAATGTCTTTGGTATAAATACGCTCTAATGCCAATTGTGGTTGAGCTTGTTGTTCTTCACTCATGTTAAATCCTTAAGAGTTGGTTATCGTGTTATGTTTATGCCAATAATTGATCAAGCTTGCCTTCGCGATCTAACGCATATAATTGGTCAAAGCCGCCAATAAATTGGTCATTGATGAAAATTTGTGGAACGGTACGATGATTGGTACGTTGCATTAATTCAACACGTACTTCAGGCGCTTCATTCGACAAATTAATTTCTTTATAGGCAACGCCTTTACGCTCAAGGAGTTGTTTTGCACGAATGCAGTATGGACATACAGTCGTTGAATAAATAGTGACTTCAGCCATGATTGTTCTCCTTGCGAAAAATATTGGGTAAAACTATTTGCTTTTTACTAAAGGTAAACCTTGTGCTTTCCAGTTGCTAATACCGCCATCTAAACGATAGGCATCGGTATGTGCGACCTGTTGTAAAGCACTGCCTGCAACCTGACCCAAGTTACAGATAAAGACCAATGGGCGATCTGAGGTTTTTAACTCTTCAACATGCTTGGTAATTTGGCTATAGGGAATATTGCGGCTACCACTGATATGACCTTCACGGAAATCTTTGGCATCACGTAAATCAATCAACATGGCATTTTTAGCTTTGACTAAAATACCCAAAGATTGTGGGGAAATTTTGCGACCATTGCGTTGACCTTCTAACACAAAGAACAACACTACCAATACAGCCAGCGTCCCAAATAAGAAGGGATGATTCCCCATAAATTCGAACCAACGTTCCACAAGTCACCTAATTACAATGTCAAAATTGTTCAAGAGTATAGCGTATAAATATGGCGATCAAAAACACCGCTTCAAGGGCAGCGCCACAATAAAATTAATTTTTTTGTTGCGCTTCGGCAATTTCATCACACAGTCTTAAATAACTGTCTAAACGACGCGATAAAATTTCGCCTTCTGCAGCAGCCAGTCGCAGCGCACATTGCTTTTCATGTTTATGGGTACAGTTGCGGAATTGGCAATGACCCAACAGGTTTTCAATTTCAGGAAAACCATTTTGAATTTTATCTTGGCTCAAGTGCCACAAACCAAATTCACGAATCCCCGGTGAGTCAATTAAGGCAGCACCATCTCCAAAGCCAATTAAACGAGTAGAGGTTGTGGTGTGTTGTCCAAGTGCTGAGTTTTCTGAAATGATATTGGTCTTTTGCGCCGCTTCAGGCACGATGGCATTAATCAGCGAGCTTTTCCCCACACCCGATTGTCCAACAAAAGCCACCGTTTCACCTGCCAAACGTGCCGCCAAATGCTCTAAATTCGCATCGGACTGGGTTTGCATGACTTCATACCCCAAGTCTTGATATTCCTTAAGCAAGTCTAAAATCGGGTCGTTTTCTTTGAGCAAATCAGATTTGTTTAAGACCAATAAGGCGGGAATATCGGCATCGGCACAAGCAACCAAATAGCGGTCAATCAAGCCCGGTGCAGGTTCAGGCAAAGGCGCAAAAACAATCACAATCAAACTGATATTGGCGGCAACAGGTTTAACTTTGTGATAACGATCAGGTCGGGTCAATAAAGATTGGCGTGGATGAATCACGGTAATAATCCCTAAACCTGTATTCGGATCGGCTTGCCATTTGACCCGATCTCCCGTCACCAATAATTCTAAATTGGTGCGAGTATGACAACGCCAAATGCTGCCTATTTCGATAGGTTTCCAAAACGGTTCAGGCTCACCTGCGTGCACCACAGGTTTTTCAGGATGAATTTCAGGAACAGATAAAGCCTGCACTTCTAATTGACGACCATAGTGTTGTACCACCAAGCCTTCTAAATCATGTGAAGTGTTAATGTCTGTCTGACGTGACTTGTGTTGTTTTTCAATTCGACGTTGCTGTTGTTCAGTCAATCGACGCTTACGAATTAAAGCCATTCATATCCTAAAAAACCATGAACTCAGGATGGCAAAAATAGCATGAAGCGGGGGCACAGTTACAGCCAAGAAGCAAGAAATTTGCTACTATGTTGTTTTTAAGCCGAATAAGATTGCACATTTATGAGCAGCACGCCTGATACTCGCCTCATTTGGATTGATTTGGAAATGACAGGTTTAGATACCGATAACGACCAAATTATTGAAGTGGCTACCATTGTGACCGATGATCATTTAAATATTTTGGCAGAAGGTCCTGTGCTGGCTGTGCATCAACCTGATCGTATTTTAAATGCCATGGATGAGTGGAATACACGTCAGCATGGACAATCGGGCTTAATTGAGCGTGTGCGTCGCAGCAAACTCACTGCGCAGGATGCAGAGCAGCAAACCATTGAGTTTCTAAAAAAATGGGTCAATCCGAAAACATCGCCAATGTGTGGCAACTCAATTTGCCAAGACCGCCGTTTTTTACACCGTTTAATGCCTGAATTGGAGCAATATTTCCATTATCGTAATCTGGATGTATCATCAGTGAAAGAGTTGGCAAAGCGCTGGCGTCCAGAAATTATGAGCGGTTTGAAAAAGAATGCGTCGCATTTGGCGATGGATGATATTCGTGATTCGATTGCCGAGCTGAAATATTATCGCCAGTACTTTTTTATTATGAATCAGGACTAAAACCTTTTTCTGCGTAGGAGATGGGGCTGTAACAGTAACAGCGATCTCTTGCGCCAAAACGGTATGAGTCACTCATAAATAAGAAATAATAAGATATGACTCAGCATTGCCTTATGCCTTACTTTATATAAAGATATTAGAGGCAAGTTTGTATAAAGCTAAGCAATGCTTAGGTGTTCATTGGTTAAAAGCCAAGCAAAACCAAAAGCTTTATTTTCCTGCCTGCCAAAATGCTTCACCTGCCTGAATTGGGTCGCCTGTTTGCGCCAAAGTCTCAAGCCAGACATCATATTGCGCGATGATTGGATGTTGGCTAGGGTGAAAGTCAGGTTTAAACCAATCACGATATTGTGATTGCATTTTGCGTAATTTCCCTTGTTTGCCAAACAGCCATTGCAAGCCACGTACATTCATTTTAAGGCGCTGGGTACGATTAAACCCATCGCATCTCAGCATGACATTGGCGCGGTACAGGGTAAATCCGAACATTAAACCTGTGGTCAGCACCAACGCCATTTTTCGGGTCACTTCAGGCACATTGCCCACCTGTTGCATCACATCAAACGCCACATCACGATGTTCCATTTCTTCAATCGCATGCCATGCAAATAAGGCGCGGACATAAGGATGTGCATCTTGTAGCGTGTCTTTTTCGCCATAAAAAGTTTCTGCCATAAGTGCAGTTAAATGTTCCGCAGCCGCTGTCATGGCGATGTTGTATTGGGGCGAGCGATATTTCAGTTCAAACTTAAACACTTTGTTTAGACGCTGAATAAACTGATCTACAGGCATGCCTTGATCTTTCATAACCTGATTCATTTTGTCGTGTGCAATGCCGTGCTGAGCTTCTTGCCGAATAAAATCGGCAACACGTTGTTTTAAGTCTGGGTCTTGAATTTGATCACGGAACAAACGTACCGATTGAATGAAATAACGCTCGCCATCAGGAAAAGTCAGGCTTAAAGCATCAAACATGCGGGTCAAAAACGGGTCACCTGCAAACCAGTAACGCGGCACATCGGCTAATTTAAAATCGAGATTGCTGCGTACTATGGGCGCAACATGATATTGGACAAGTGCATTCATTTTATTTTATTTCACTCTGGTCAATCCTGTTTGCAGTATGTCGGGCTTTGGCAGATTTGTTTTGACAGTATTTGCCAGTTTTTATACATTAAACGACAAAAGAAAATGATGCATGTCAAAATGAGCAAGCACATGAGCGAAATTCAAATTCCAAATGGCTATTATCAACTTTGGTTACGCTATTTATCTGCACAGGGCAGAGTTCCTGAGCAGCTTGGATTTTCGCCTGCACAATTGCAGCATTTACAGCATGTGTTGGCATTGCCCATGGATACCCAATCGTCCTATCAGTTTTTTAACGAGATCATCCAACACAGTATTCAGTTTTTAGATTGTCCAACGCTCGTTTTTGAATTGGCACGTTATATTCAGCCTGAACATTTTGGCGTGCTTGGCTATATGGCATCGCGTAGTAACAGTGTTGCAGAAGCCATTCAATATATGATGCGTTTTAGTCGCTTGGTGGTGGATGGTACGGCAGCCGTACCAATGCGACTGGAACAACAATCAGATGCTTTATATTTATCATGGCCATTGGTGGATGAAAAATACAGCTTGGTTCATGAAATGACTTTTGCCTGTATGACTCAATTGGCCATGCAAATTTTTGATTTTCAACACTCTCCGATACGGGAGATTCATTTTGCCCATGCACCGCGTATGGCGATGCTGCATTATGAAAAGTTTTATGGTTGTAAGGTTTTATTTAAGCAAGCGGAATATCAAATTGTTTTAAATTTAGAAAGCCTCAGTTTAAAACCACAGCAAGCCGATCCCTCTTTAATTCATTTACTCACCAAACAAGCTGAAGATGCGATTGCGTTAAAACCACAATTAGAAACCGTGCAGCAGCAAGTCCAAGAGCAGGTGGCGCATTATTTACGTTATGAACAGCAAGTGCCGAGCATTGAATGGGTGGCGCAGCGTTTATTTCGTTCAGGGCGTACGTTACAGCGTCAGCTTAAACAGGAAGGTACGGGTTTTAAACAGATTCTTGAAATAGAACGGATGCAGCGCTGTGAAAACTTACTGCGACAAAATGTGAGCCTAAGCGATATTGCACAGTTGTTGGGTTATTCAGACCAATCGGCTTTGGCGCGTGCCTATAAAGCCTGTACAGGACAGACCTTGCTAAAACGTAAACAGCAGTTGCAGCAAGCTGAGGATGCACTTTCTCTACAGCAAAATACGCCATAAATAGTATGGATTGGCTCATTATCAACAGGTGATTTCGCGCTAAGAGATTGAAAATAAGCTGTGTGTAGCCATGACCGAATCAGCTTTTGCAAGGTTGATAAAGCCTAAGATAAAACCTGAAGTTGTTTATTTTTATCAATATTTTTAAATTTAAAAGCACGATTGAGCAAGTTTCAAAAACCGATAAGCAGGCAAAATTAGGCATCTTTGATCATTGAGAAAAAAGCGCAAATATCAGTAAATGTAGCCTCGCGGTTGTTCTGAATAAATCGTTTTGCAAACAGAAATGCAGCAACCCATGCCTGTGCGCTATTCATTGAGTAAAAAATAGCGTTACAATGGGTCAATTTGTATTTCTACAATAGCAAATGTCTCAGTTTTAATCATTCAAGGAAAATACAACCCTATGTCACGTTTAGCCACACGATTTGCACAGCTTGAATCTCAACAGCGTAAGGCCTTGGTTTCTTATGTTATGGCAGGTGACCCTCATCCAGAAGTCACAGTTCCGTTGTTACATCAAATGGTCGAGGCAGGGGTAGATGTCGTTGAATTAGGTTTGCCGTTTTCAGACCCAATGGCTGATGGTCCAGTAATTGCCCTCGCTGCAGAGCGAGCGTTGGCAGGTGGAACCAATACGCTAGATGCTTTAAACATGGTCAAAGAGTTCCGTCAAAAAGATCAGGAAACTCCTGTGGTATTGATGGGATATTTAAACCCTGTAGAAGTCATTGGTTATGAAAAGTTTGTTGAATATGCACATGACTGTGGTGTCGATGGTGTACTTCTGGTCGATTTACCACCTGAAGAAGCCCAAGAATTTGATGAAGTCCTGAATAAATATGGGATGAATCAAATTTTCTTGTTAGCGCCAACTTCTACACCAGAGCGTATTCAATTTGTTGCAAACCAAGCCAGTGGCTTTATTTATTATGTTTCTTTGAAAGGCGTGACGGGTGCAGCAACACTTGATGTTGCAGAAGCAGCAACCCGCATCCAACAGATTAAAGCTGTAACCAACGTGCCTGTGGGTGTGGGTTTTGGCATCAGTGATGCTGCATCTGCCAAAGCAATGGGCGCGGCTGCCGACGCAGTCATTGTCGGAAGTGCTTTTGTAAAACAATTTGCGAGCTTAGCACCAGAACAAGCCGTCATTGCAACGGTTAATAAAGTGAAGGAGCTTCGAGCTGCGCTCGATGAGTTAGTATGAGTCAAGAAGTGAAAACAGGGAAAATTCTAAGCCCATCGACGCCGTGGACTGCACGTGGTGTACCTGGTATTGAAACACCAGATGAGCAACAAGCGTTAAAAGCGATCTTTACTGAACCAACGATTGAATGTCCAGAATGTCATGCCTTGGTGACACGTACGGCAATGTCATTCAACGCTTATGTATGCCCACAATGTGATGAACATTTACGCATGAAAGCGCGTGAGCGTTTAACTTGGTTCTTTGACCAAGTACAAAACGAATTAGGTCAAGAATTCTCTGCCAAAGACCCACTCAAATTTGTAGACAGCAAAGCTTATCCTGAGCGTATGACTGAAGCGCAAAAGAAAACGGGTGAAACCGAAGCGTTAGTGGTTATGCAGGGCTTATTAAAAGATATGCCAGTCATTGCTTGTGCGTTTGAGTTTGACTTTATGGGCGGCTCAATGGGTACTGTCGTTGGTGACCGTTTTGTGCAAGCTGCTGAACGTGCGATTCAGCAAAAACAACCGTTAATTTGCTTTGCAGCATCGGGCGGTGCGCGTATGCAAGAAGGCATGTTGTCATTAATGCAAATGGCGCGTACTTCTGCAGCAATTCAACGCATGAAAGAAGCAGGCTTGCCGTACATCGTAGTATTAACTCATCCTGTATACGGTGGTGTAACTGCATCATTGGCAATGTTGGGTGATGTACACATTGCAGAACCTAAAGCGATGATTGGTTTTGCGGGTAAACGTGTCATTGAGCAAACTGTACGTGAAAAACTGGAAGAACCATTCCAACGTGCAGAATACTTACTTGATCATGGTGTGGTCGATCAAATTGTCCATCGTCATGCATTACGTGATACAGTTTATCGTATTCTTGCGAAACTGATGAACTTGCCTTGAACACAGCACCTCTTGCAACCGATGATTTAAACACATGGCTCAATTATTGGAGCCATGTTCACGTTACGGGTATTGATTTAGGTTTGGAGCGGGTTATTCCCGTTGCAGAAAAACTGGGGGTGACCCATCCTAAAGCCAAAGTCATTACGGTTGCGGGAACCAATGGCAAAGGCTCAACCACAACCACTTTAGCGGCTATTTTAAATGCGCAGGGCTATCGGGTTGGGTTGTACCAATCGCCACATATTTACCGTTTTAATGAACGAGTCAAATTAGCAGGCGTCGAAATCGATGACCAAAGTTTGATTGATGCTTTTGTGCAAGTCGATCAAGCACGACGTGATTGCGATCTGAGTTTATCTTTTTTTGAGGCCACGACTTTGGCAGCCTTTGTGATTTTTAAAGCACGTGATTGCGATGTATGGGTGCTTGAAGTCGGTTTAGGTGGACGCTTAGATGTGGTCAATGTCGTCAATCCTGATGTGGCGGTTATTACCAATATCGGTTTAGATCATGTCGATTGGTTAGGCGATAGCATCGAAAAAATTGCCTATGAAAAAGCAGGCATTATTCGTCCTAACATTCCTGTCATTTTTGCAGGTCAGCAAGATTTGCCTCAAGCTATTCAAGATAAGGCAGCAGCTTGTAATGCACCATTGTTTACCCTGAATCGTGATTATTTTTATCGGGACATGCAAGATGGTGAGTCGTGGATGTTTGCTGCATCGGGCTGCACCTTAAAACTTCCAGCAGGCAGCTTGGCACTTGATAATATTTCAACGGCTGTGGCAGCAGTCTTGCACAGTGGTTTAGAAATCACCCAAGACGCAATTGCACAAGGTATTCAAACGGCCAAATTGGCGGGACGTTTTGAAATTCGTCAAATTCAGGGCAAAACCGTGATTTTTGATGCAGGACATAACCCGCATGGCGTTGAATTTTTGTTAAAGCAATTGCGCAATTTCTTAAATTACAATAAACAGTACACTGAAGTGGTCAGTGTTTTTTCAATGCTTGCAGATAAAGATATAAATTCTGTGGTTGAGTTATTGAAAGATAGTGTCGTAATGTGGAAAATTGCCACATTAAATGTGCCTCGTGCGGCAGAGATCACGGTTTTGGATCAGGCTTTGCAAGGCGAAACAATACAACACTTCGACAGTATACAATTGGCTTTTAAATCAGCACTGGATGAAACAAAAAATAATCAGCTGATTTTGGTATGTGGATCATTTCATACCTTAGAAGCGGTATGGGAGTATTTGGAAGAATGTCAATGAATAACAAACAGCGCTGGATGGGTGGCGTTGTTTTATTAGGTGGTGGTGTTTTATTGGCAGCATTGCTTTTAAAAGGGCAAGAAGAAATACATCAAAATAATGTGAAAACCCCAAGCCAAGCCGAACAAGTTCAACATAAAAATGCCAATCAGGCAGAAATGGTGCAATTGCAACCTTTAACTGTCGATGTGCAAACCGAGCAGCGTCTGCTTGAAGAGCAGCGCCGTGCGCGTGAAAAAGCAGTGGCAGAGCAAGAAGCACGTGCAGCTGAGTTTTTAGCGATGCAACAACAGGCAGAAGCAGAAGCAGCGCGTAAAGCTGCAGAAGAATATGCTGCCTTAAATGCATTACGTTCTGGTCAGCAGCAAAGTTCTGACAATATTCCGCCTGAATTGGTCGAAGATGAACAAGCCAAGCAAAAGCGTTTGGCTGAAGAAAAAGCCGCTCAGCAAAAGAAGTTAGAGCAGCAAAAAGCAACGGATGCCAAGAAAGCTGCTGAGTTAAAAGCTGCGCAAGAGCGTAGTGCTGCAGAGAAAAAAGCAGCAGATGAAAAGCGTTTAGCGGAAGAAAAACGCATTGCAGAAGAGAAGCGCAAAGCGGAAGAACAACGCCAAGCCGATGCAAAACGTAAAGCTGAACAAGAGCGAAAAGCAGCAGAATCGAAAAAAGAAGCAGAACGTAAGGCTGCCGAAGATAAGCGTAAAGCCGAGGAAAAACGCAAAGCTGAAGAAGCTGCCAAGAAAAAGGCTGAAGCTGAAAAAGCACGTAAGTTATTGGAAGAAGGCGATAAGCAGTGGATGGTACAAGTGGCTTTGGCAGCTAACCAAGCCAATGCCGATGCTTTGGCGGCAAAACTGAAAGCCAAAGGTTATAAAGTTACCCAAAGTCCAACGTCTAAAGGGGTTCGGATTATGGTTGGGCCATCTAAAGACCGTGATGCTGCAGATGCAACCCGCAAGAAAATTACCGCAGACCCAAGTTTGAATATGAAATCTGCATGGGTGATTGACTGGATACCGTTAGATAAACGCGACTAGATCATTCGATCAAAATGTTTATTAAAAAGGATTTAATCTTTTGGGTTAAATCCTTTTTTAATGCTGATTGAATTTAGGCGTGTTTCAAATGCTTTGATTGTAAAAAGCCTATCCGAAGATAGGCTTGCTCATGTAACACTTAATTAAGTGCGGTTCGGTTGTTTGGTCAAACGCAAATAAGGCTTGATGGCTTTATATCCACTTGGGAAGCGTTCTTTAAGTTCCGCTTCATCCTGAATGGAAGGCACGATCACCACATCTTCACCATCTTGCCAGTTGGCAGGCGTTGCAACTTTGTAATTGTCAGTCAGTTGTAGTGAATCAATCACACGTAAAATTTCGTGGAAATTACGTCCTGTAGAAGCAGGATAAGTAATGATCAAGCGTACTTTTTTATTTGGATCAATAATGATTAATGAGCGAACAGTCAGTGTTTCGCTGGCATTCGGGTGAATAAAATCGTACAGCGTAGATACTTTACGATCTTGGTCAGCAAGAATTGGGAAATTAACCGTCGTGTTTTGGGTTTCGTTAATATCTTGAATCCAGCCTTTGTGAGATTCAGCATCATCTACAGAAAGTGCAATCGCTTTGACATTGCGCTTGCTGAATTCATCTTTCAGTTTTGCGGTATAGCCTAGCTCGGTGGTGCAGACAGGTGTGTAGTCGGCAGGATGCGAAAATAGAATGCCCCAGCTGTCACCTAAAAATTCATAAAAATCAATTGGGCCTTCATTTGAATCTTGCGTGAAGTTGGGTGCAGTGTCACCTAAGCGAATAGTCATTGTGTACCTCTGTCTTGTTTTTTGTGTGATGTGTGCGTACTACTATGCGCCATTCCTTTTGCAGAATTAAATAGTGTTTTTGTATGTGCTTATGAGTAAATTGAATATGCTGTGTCGTTTTTATTGCATTTTCAAAATAGATTCATGTGTGATTGCTATATATCGTCCGCTCGAAATTTGTTACATTAACTGCCACTTAGCAGCGAGAAATGGCAAGTAGAGATTGGAATTTTTAATAGGTTTTTGTGCAAAACCCTTGTACTTCAAATTTCTAGCACCATAATAACCACTAAGAAAAACCTATTTATTTGACAAGCAAGATTTAGAGAGTTTATTCATGTTGGCAAGTCTGATCGGAGGAATCTTCGGTACTAAAAATGAGCGCGAACTCAAACGCATGCGTAAAATCGTAGACAAGATTAATGCGCTCGAGCCGACGATATCTGCCTTAAGCGATGCAGACTTATCTGCAAAAACCGAAGAATTCAAACAACGTTATAACAAAGGCGAAAGTTTAGATAAATTATTACCAGAAGCATTTGCAGTATGTCGTGAAGCGGCTAAACGTGTCATGAGCATGCGTCACTATGACGTGCAGTTGATTGGTGGTATTACCTTGCACGAAGGTAAAATTGCAGAAATGCGTACAGGTGAAGGTAAAACCCTAATGGGAACTTTGGCCTGCTATTTAAATGCTTTAAGCGGTCAGGGCGTGCACGTCATTACTGTGAACGACTACTTGGCGCAGCGTGATGCTGAACTCAACCGTCCTTTATTTGAGTTTTTAGGTTTAAGCATTGGCATTATCTACTCCATGCAAGACCCGACTGAAAAAGCACAGGCTTATCGTGCAGACATTACTTACGGTACCAATAACGAATTTGGTTTCGACTACTTGCGTGACAACATGGTGTTCTCACTGAGTGAGAAAAAACAGCGTGGCCTGACGTATGCCATTATTGACGAAGTCGATTCGATCTTAATTGATGAAGCACGTACCCCATTAATCATTTCTGGTCAAAGTGATGACTCATCGCAGTTATATGCAGCAATCAACACCATTCCGCCAAAATTGCATGCACAAAAAGAAGAAAAAGTAGCCGATGGTGGACATTTCTGGATTGATGAAAAACAACGTACTGTAGAAATGACCGAAATTGGTTATGAAACGGTAGAAAATGAATTAATTCAAATGGGTTTATTGGCAGAAGGCGAAAGTCTGTATTCTGCATCTAACCTGAATTTGGTGCATCACGTATCTGCAGCTATTCGTGCGCACTTCTTGTATCAACGCAACGTGCATTACATCATCCATGATGGTGAAGTGATTATTGTCGATGAAAACACAGGTCGTACCATGCCTGGCCGTCGCTGGTCAGAAGGTTTGCACCAAGCGGTAGAAGCGAAAGAAGGTCTAGAAATTCAGCCTGAAAACCAGACTTTAGCGACCACAACCTTCCAGAACTATTTCCGTTTATACAAAAAGCTTTCGGGAATGACGGGTACTGCAGACACTGAAGCTGCAGAAATGAAAGAAATTTATGGTCTAGATGTCGTCATCATTCCAACGCACCGACCAATGATTCGTAATGACCAAAACGATTTAATTTATTTAAACCGTACTGGTAAATACAACGCGATTATTCAAGAAATTCAACGCGTGCATGAAGCGGGTGTCGCACCAATTCTGATTGGTACAGCGACCATTGAAGCTTCAGAAATTTTATCGGATAAACTGCGTGAAGCAGGTATTCAGCACGAAGTATTGAATGCGAAGCAACACGAACGCGAAGCTGACATCATTGCGCAAGCAGGCTCACCACGTGCGGTGACTATTGCCACGAACATGGCGGGTCGTGGTACAGATATTTTGCTAGGTGGTAACTGGAAAGCTTTGCTAGCCAAAATTGAAAACCCAACTCCTGAAGATGAAGCGCGTTTAAAGGCAGAGTGGGAACAAAACCATGACATGGTGTTAAGTTCAGGTGGCTTACACATTATTGGTTCAGAACGTCACGAATCGCGTCGTATTGACAACCAGTTGCGTGGTCGTGCAGGTCGTCAGGGTGACCCAGGCGTGTCACGTTTCTATCTGTCACTCGAAGATGACTTAATGCGTATTTTCGCAGGTGATCGTGTTGTAGCAATGATGCGTGCTATGGGCTTGCAGGAAGATGAAGCGATTGAACACAAAATGGTGTCACGCTCTATCGAAAATGCACAGCGTAAAGTTGAGGCACGTAACTTCGACATCCGTAAAAACTTGTTGAAATACGATGACGTAAACAACGAACAACGTAAGATCATTTATTCACAGCGTGATGATATTCTGGCAGAAAGCACGCTGCAAGACTATATTGAAGAAATGCACCGTGAGGTGGTCACAGGTATGATCGCCAATTATATTCCACCAGAATCAATTCATGACCAATGGGATATTGATGGTTTAGAGCGTGCCTTGCGTGATGATTTAGGTATCGAATTACCAATTAACCAATGGCTTGAAGATGATCGTCGCCTAGATGAAGAAGCTTTAGTAGAACGTATTGCCGATGAAATTGTCACACGTTATCGTGCACGTCGTGAGCAAATGGGTGATGAATCTGCAGCGATGTTAGAACGCCACTTTATGCTCAGTTCACTTGATCGTCATTGGAAAGATCATTTGGCGGCGATGGACTATTTGCGTCAAGGTATTCATTTACGTGGTTATGCACAAAAGAATCCTGAGCAAGAGTACAAAAAAGAAGCCTTTAACTTGTTTGTGAATATGTTGGGCGTGATTAAAGCCGATGTCGTGACCGATCTTTCGCGTGTGCATGTCCCAACACCTGAAGAATTGGCAGCGATGGAAGCTCAACAGCAAGCGCAAGCAGAAGCGATGCAGCTTAATCTTTCACATGCTGATGTAGACGGTTTAACGGGCGAAACCTTTGAATCAGAACCACAGTATAGTGCTGCTGAGCAAACTGTTGTTGCGCCTGCGAGCCGTAACTCGCCATGCCCATGTGGTTCAGGACTGAAATATAAACAGTGTCACGGTAAAATCTAAACCTGACTTGTTACAACTTAAGCAGAACTTTGGTTCTGCTTTTTGTATTTTGGGGCGCAAAATCTTTGTGGTAATAGTTTTGCAAGATGTGTATAGCATTTGCAGATTTTGGAATTAAATGCTATTTAGTTGCACATGCAATATCCACGTGTGGAACAAAAAATGAAAAAAGTATTACAACCTTTAATGATTGTTGCCTTGAGCTTGCCTACTTTCGCATTTGCAAATGCGGCAACAACGACAACTCCTGCAAAAGTTCAAGCTGCTGTGGGTGCGACCACTGCACAGGTACAAGTGGATAATGGTCACGTGACTGTGGCAAGCCCACGCACAGGTATTCGTTATACCTTTGCCAATCCAGATCAGCGTCCAATCGTGTTGCATACTGCAGCGATTGCACCTGCGAATGCTGCCAATGTAAATCGTATTGTGGCTGCAAATCCTGCTTTATCTGCAGCAAGTCAAGAACGTGCAAAACAGGCTTTATTGGGTGAAACCGTGGTTGCGACTACGCCATAATCCCAATAGGCTCAATCAGTATAATTTTAGTTGCTGATGCATTACATTGAAGATTAAAACCAGTCCATACGGGCTGGTTTTTTATATATGACCTTGTGTATTAACAAAAGTTGAATCAAGCAGGGTGGATGCTCGATTTTTTCTTCAATTTCCACTAAGCTGTGACATTCTCAAATTTGTACTGGAAATTTCAAAATGGCAGTTGGTGACGTCTCTATGCCACACATGCATGTGGTCAAAGGTGTAAAAATTGGTTCAGCAGAGGCTTATGTGCGTTATCAGAACCGACGTGACCTGGTTATTTTTGAATTTGCAGCAGGCTCAAATGTGGCGGGTGTCTTTACTCAAAACGCATTTTGCGCTGCACCTGTGTATGTGTCCAAAGCACATTTAGCTCAGGGCAATCCGCGTTACTTGGTCATTAATACAGGCAATGCCAATGCGGGTACAGGCAAATTGGGTATGCAAAATGCAGAAATTACCTGTGCCAAATTGGCTGAATTGGCAGGTGTATCTACCCAAGAAGTTTTGCCATTTTCTACAGGTGTGATTGGCGAGCAATTGCCGATTGAACGCTTGGTTGCTGGTTTAGCACCTGCGCTGGCATCGTTACGTGAGGATGCTTGGCATGATGCTGCGACAGGTATTATGACCACAGATACCACACCCAAAGGTGCATCTGAGCAGTTTGAGTTAGATGGCATTACTTATAGTATGACAGGCATTTCTAAAGGCGCAGGTATGATTCGCCCAAATATGGCGACCATGCTTAGCTATGTTGCAACCGATGCACCAATTCAACGTGACATCTTGCAGCAATTGCTCAAACGCAGCGTAGAACAATCATTTAACCGTATTACTGTAGATGGCGATACCTCGACCAATGATTCATGTATCTTGGTGGCGACAGGTCAGGCGGGTGGCACTGAAATTTGCAGTGAAAATGACCCGCGTTATGCTGTGGTATTAGATGTTTTGAATCGTGTGATGTTGCGTTTGGCACAACTGATTATCCGTGATGGTGAAGGTGCAACAAAATTCATCACGGTACGTGTTGAAGATGGTGACAATACCCAAGAATGTTGTGATATTGCGTACAGCATTGCACATTCACCATTGGTAAAAACGGCCATTTTTGCCTCAGATCCAAACTGGGGGCGTATTCTTGCTGCAATTGGTTATGCAGGCGTGCCAAATTTAGACGTTGAAAAAATTCAGGTTTGGTTGGATGATGTGCAAATTTGCAAAGATGGCGGTGCTGCTGCCGACTATACCGAAGCAGCGGGGGCGCGAGTCATGGCACAAACCGAAATGACCATTCGTGTAAATTTAGGACGTGGTCAAGCGACAGATACAGTCTATACTTGTGACTTGTCTTACGATTATGTCAAGATCAACGCGGATTACCGTTCGTAAAAATTCAAATTGAGTGATAAAGCCTCCGTTGTGAGGCTTTTTTAGCATTCAATCGGCAAAGGGCTGGTGAATGAGCAAATTGCCCCCATATCATCAGTGACTTGAGTAAGCTTGTGTTCGGGCAAGCATGAAGATAGAGAAGACGTTGTTATGAATGATGCGACCAATTTAATTGCCAATGAAGCCAAATCAATTGTGCAGGCGCATTTAGATCGCTTGGGTGAAACCAAAGAACATCATTTGAGTGAGCAAGCCAAGCAGGAAAAATTTGCGCAAATTAAAGCAGAACTCGAAAAGCACAATGCTGTCTTGGTTGCCCATTATTACTGCGATCCTGAAGTACAGGAACTGGCTGAATTAACAGGTGGCTGTGTTTCGGATTCACTGGAAATGGCACGTTTTGGTCGTGATCATGCGGCAACCACGTTGGTCGTAGCTGGTGTAAAATTTATGGGCGAAACTGCCAAAATTTTATCGCCAGAAAAAACCATTCTTATGCCAACTTTAGAAGCGACTTGTTCGCTAGACTTAGGTTGTCCTGTCGATGAGTTTAGCCGCTTCTGTGATGCGCATCCTGATCATACAGTTGTGGTTTATGCCAACACGTCCGCTGCGGTAAAAGCGCGTGCAGATTGGGTCGTTACCTCAAGCTGTGCGGTTGAAATTATTGAACATCTCGATAGCTTAGGTGAAAAAATCATTTGGGCGCCAGATCAGCACTTAGGACGCTATATTCAAAAGAAAACTGGCGCAGATATGCTGCTTTGGGATGGTTCGTGTATTGTGCATGAAGAATTCCGTTCACGCGGTATAGCCAATATGAAAGCCATGTATCCGGATGCAGCAGTTTTGGTGCATCCAGAATCACCAGAATCAGTTGTTGATGTAGCTGATGCGGTGGGCAGTACCTCGCAACTTATTCAAGCGGCAAAAACTTTGCCACACGAGCGTTTAATTGTGGCAACAGACCGCGGTATTTTCTACAAGATGCAGCAAGCTGTACCAAATAAAATTCTAATTGAAGCACCAACTGCAGGTGAGGGTGCAACCTGTCGTTCATGCGCACACTGCCCGTGGATGGCGATGAATGAATTGGATGGAATTTTGCATGTATTGCAAACAGGTGATCAAGAAGTATTCGTTGAACCTGCCATGGCAGAACGTGCTAAATTACCACTAGATCGTATGTTGAATTTCAGTGCGAGCTTAAAACGCTAAAATTGATTGAAAAATATCAAAAATGCTTGATAAATATACGGTTGAAGCTTTTTTTTAATTTTTTTTAAATATAGGTGTTGACGTCTTCGGGCGTCGCGCCTAGAATGCACACCGTACCGCACGATGTGCGATACACAAAAAGCTGAGATGAATCGGAGCATAGCACAGCCTGGTAGTGCACCTGGTTTGGGACCAGGGGGTCGTAGGTTCGAATCCTACTGCTCCGACCAATTCTTCAAGGCAACGTATCGCATGATATTATGTATCATCGGTCATGCGCCTGTAGCTCAGTTGGATAGAGCATCCGCCTTCTAAGCGGATGGTCACAGGTTCGAATCCTGTCAGGCGCGCCATTTTTTGGTAGCTTGGTATAAAAGAACCAAACATAATGGTGGATGTAGCTCAGTTGGTAGAGCCCTGGATTGTGATTCCAGTTGTCGCGGGTTCGAATCCCGTCATTCACCCCAATCTCTTTGAGAGATAAACGGAGCATAGCACAGCCTGGTAGTGCACCTGGTTTGGGACCAGGGGGTCGTAGGTTCGAATCCTACTGCTCCGACCATTTTCTAAATAGAACAGATACTAAGTAGAAATGGTTAAGTCAATAAAGATACCGCGTTAAGCGGTTTTTTTATGCCTGAAATTTATGAAAGCCTTGTTGGTTTAAAATTGATTTCGTATTAGTTATTGGTCAGCATAAAAAAGCCTCAAGAATGAGGCTCAATATAAGAAAAGTTTTAGTGTCTTTTTTATTAAGGCACAATCGTCACATTGACGCGTCGGTTGGTGGCACGATTTGCTGGTGTGTCATTGCTTACCATTGGTTGTGTTGCACCACGTCCAATCACCTGAATATTTTTTCTTTCAAAACCCTGATCTAAAAAGATCTGAGCCACATTTTGGGCGCGTTTTTCCGATAGGGTTTGATTGTAGCTGGCTAAACCTACGTTGTCTGTGTGACCAATAAACTTGAGTTTATCCAAGTCATATTTATGCAGCTGTTGTGCCAATTGGTTGAGGCGTTCTTTTTGGCTATTTTGAATGGCGTATTCATCAAAACCAAATAACAAGCGTTCAGGCAGGGCTAAGGTCCAGCCATCATCACTTAAAATAAAGCCTTCTTGTTTTAGCATGCGCGCCTGCTTATAGCTGACATTCCCCAAACTCATGCAAGCACTGAGTGAAACCATAACAAGAATAAGTGTGCCGATCAGAACTTTTTTAAGCATAAGGAACCTGTTTATTGTTTGATTGAGGTGAAATATACCATTTTGATTGATCACGTTTGGCTTTGAGCATTGCGCGATCGACATCGGCAATTAAATTTTCAGGAGTTTTTGCATATTCAATCAATGCTACGCCAATACTGACATTTAAGGAAACTTGTTGCTGTTCATACTTAAATGTAGAGGTATAGCAAGCATGAATCTTTTGACAATAATCCTCTAATTCTGCAGTGGAGTGTGAGCCAGTTAAGATTACTGCAAACTCATCGCCACCTAAACGCGCAACAAACGCATGTGAGGGCAAAATCTGAATTAGACAATGTGATGAATCACGTAAAATATTATCGCCCGTCAAATGCCCAAATTGGTTATTGATTTGGTTAAAGTTATTAATGTCTAAAAAAAATACTGCAGCCGTAGCAGAAGGCTGGGTAAATAGCTTAAACAGTGTTTCATAAAAATAATTACGATTTGGCAACTGCGTTAAATTGTCGTATTGCGACTGAAATTGCAGTTTATGATTTTCAACCAATAAATTCTTATGGGATTGTTCAATCTCATTGAGTAAGCCATTAAAGGCATAACTCAGTTCATGAAGTTCTTGAATATCTGAACTTGAAACGCGTAGCTTATAATTCTTTTGTGCACTAATCTCGCGCGCCGAGCTGACAATCGAAGTTAAAGATTGCATGAGATATTGATAAATTGAATTAATTGACCAAAACACAGCAATTAAAAGCAAAATAAAACCGAAAATTAATCCTAAAACGATTTTATAAAAGAAACTGACCAAGTCACTAGAGTTTCCATACACCACCAGTTCGCCATAGTTTTGCTGATCATGGTCAATACTCAGCCGAACAGGATGATTAAAAAACAAATAATCCAATAAAGCTTGAATTGAGAAATGATCTAAGTCTTGCTGCTCAATAAAAGCAATACGCGTTTGTTTGGGTGATAGTACTTCAATCGACCGAATAGAATAACGCTGCGTATGTTCAGAGAGAATTTTGTTGAGCGTCATTTGATCATTAAAAACCACTGCAGGCTGAATGCGCTCATTTAACGCAGCAGATAAGTTTTGCAGACTATTTTTGGCATAAGCATTCATGGTGTAGGTTGAGATCACCAAAAAAATACCAGAGCAAATTGTAAAAGTTAAAACAAAAATAGTGAGTTGTGCGCGTGTGAATAATTGATGCAAAGTAATAGGGGAGTATAACTGCTTCATGAGTTAGGCTCCGTGGTTTTGGCAAGCAATAACACCCGCGGATCAATATGTACTTTAGACTGGGTTAAACTTTCCATATTCACTTTAAACGCATAATTCTGATTTTTCTTATAGATGCAGAATGCGCTGCCTGTTTCACAATCTAGATTGTTCAAACTAATAGATAGGGCTGGAAATTGTACTTGAGTATTTAGGGTGTGTTGTTCTTGTGCTGCAGAAAGCGTGGAAAAAATTAAGATTTGGCAGTCACTTTGAGCAATATTTTTGAGTGAAATAGCGTGAATACTGTAGTTATGATGTGAGTGCATGGCATTTTTGAATTGTTGTGCCATCGCATGATTGTCTATGACGCAGAGCTTGGGCGTGTCATGTACCCATTTTGCGTAAGATAAAATAGAGAATGTAGTGCTATAAAGATTTGATGCGGGTGCAGCATACAAAAAAGTAGGCGTTTGCATTGCTACAAATGACAGCAAGGTTATTATTTTTAAATTTTGAGTCATTTCAACACAACACGAATGAACATAAAAATAGTGTAGCTAAAATTTGAAAATAAGCATACTGCTAATTTTGAGCAAGAATGATACAGATTTAAAATATTTTGCCGAATAAATAACCGTTCGGACTAAAAAACTGATAAAACTTAAAAAGAGGGGTTGCAAGGCGAAATATTTCACCTATAATGCACATCCATCGGCGGTGATGAAGATTAAAACTTCTGATAAAACAATGACTTGGTTAAGAATAATTGAGTTGGGTTTTAGAAAGAAAGTTTAAAATAATTTAAATTACCAGTTGACACTTTAGAAATAAAGCGTAATATAGCCGACCTAGCTTGATGCTGACGAAGCATCGAGAAGATCATTAAGAGATTATGAAGAACAACTTGTGTGGATTTTTACTAATTGATTAATCGAAAATATTTCATTGATTGATTGGTTTAAATTACTCGAAGTTTATTTGAGCGAAATTTAAGTCAGAAAATTGATGAGCCAGATTTGGAAGTTTAGATTAAAACTTCAAAATGATTTTAACTGAAGAGTTTGATCATGGCTCAGATTGAACGCTGGCGGCAGGCTTAACACATGCAAGTCGAGCGGGCGAGGTTGCTTCGGTAACTGAGCTAG
>NZ_KB849692.1 GCF_000368785.1 Acinetobacter towneri DSM 14962 = CIP 107472
CCTCCTTTACATCCTCTTTAAAGTCAAAACCTTGCATGAATTTTTCAGAAGAACTAAAGAAGATCTGACCTCTCAACTCATATAAACGGGCCATTCCTTCAAAAGATGCTGTCACCTGGATATCATTTTCAAGTTTATTCGCCAGGAACAAGGCTGAAAGTAATACGCCTGTTAACACACCCAAAGCCAGGTTATGCGTAGCAACAACTACAATCACCGTCGCAATCATGACGATATTACTGCTCTTAGGATTATCTTTTAACTGAGTGACAGAACTCCATTCAAAGGTACTGATAGAGACCATTATCATTACCGCTACCAATGCAGCCATTGGAATCACTTTGAGCCAGTCGCTGATAAATACAACCAGAATAAGAAGAAAAATGCCCGCAGAGAATGTTGATAAGCGTGTAAGGCCACCTGATTTTACGTTAATCATAGATTGACCAATCATTGCACAACCGGCCATGCCACCCATAAAGCCAGAAGCAATATTCGCAATCCCTTGTCCCTTACATTCCTGATATTTATCACTTGGCGTATCAGTCATTTCATCCACGATAGTTGCTGTCATCATCGATTCAAGTAAACCTACAGCCGCCAGTGCGACTGAATAAGGCAAAATAATCATCAATGTTTCAATATTCAAAGGAATATCTGGAATCAAGAACATTGGAAGTGTGTCAGGTAAAGACCCCATATCGCCCACGGTCCGTACATCAATTCCTAAAGCGATTGCCAATAATGTGATTGCAATGATGCAGACTAGTGGAGAAGGGAGTAATTTTCCTAATTTGGGAACCAGAGGGAATAGATAAATAATTGCTAAACCTAAAGCAACAAAAGCATATACATGCCAGGTCACATTAATCAGTTCAGGCAATTGAGCCATGAAAATTAAGATCGCTAACGCATTTACGAATCCAATAACCACAGATTTAGATACAAACCGCATTAACTTGGCGAGCTTTAAATAGCCTGCCAATATTTGAATCACGCCTGTCAAAATTGTTGCTGCCAGCAGATATTCAAGCCCATGCTCTTTGACCAATGTGACCATAAGCAGCGCCATTGCACCAGTGGCTGCTGAAATCATGGCAGGACGACCACCTACGAAAGAAATCACGACGGCAATACAGAAGGATGCGTATAGACCAACTTTAGGATCTACACCTGCAATAATTGAAAATGCGATGGCTTCAGGGATGAGTGCAAGACCGACGACTAATCCGGCAAGTACATCCCCACGGATGTTAGAGAACCACTGTTCTCGGACATTAGATAACATAAACATAGCCTGTTTTTTAATTTTTCAGATAGGCTAGTGATGTGATATATACAACACACAAACGACTACACCACATCACTAGACAGTGATGAGTTATTTACAGATTTAAGACGATAAATAAACTTAAGGTGGCGTAAGTGTCATAAGATGAAAGAACGTTTTAGAGTAAAAAAATCAGGACAAGGGTAACAGCTAGGTACTTTTTTATAAAGCCTGGATGTTATATCCAAGCTTTGTTTAATCGGTATTTTATGAAGCTTTTGGCTCCCCAAGTAATTGACCTATTTCCAAACGTGTATAGCCACGTTCTTTAAAAATCAAAACAATAGCCTGTTTATAATCTTCAGAAGTAGAAGTCTTATACTTAGTTATCAGTTGATTTTCAGAATTCAGCTCAAGATCATTTTTGATGGTCAATACTTCGCTAGAGATCTTGTTAAAGATATTTAGGTTAAACATACAGGCACTCGTCATCCGTATTATAGCGGCCCGACTATAACGAATACCTGTCTTAGCTACGCTAGACACCCTTGGCCGCAAGGATTACAAATTAAGAAAAATTCCGCAAGTTTTTGTCTATTGAAAGAATAAATAATCTCCCAACTGCTATCTATTTAACATAATGGCTGTTATGCGAAACGAGAGCTACCAGCTCTCGTTTTTTGTTATGGAAACTGCTAAAATTCAAATACGCCATTGACGTATAAAGAGTCCATGTTATTTATTGAAACCAGCATCTTTACCAAGCAAATTAAAGACCTTGTATCTGATGAGGAATATCGTCAACTTCAGCAAGATCTTTTGGTACAGCCTGATAGAGGTGACCTAATCAAGAATGGCGGTGGTATTCGCAAAGTACGTTGTGCTCAAGGTAACAAAGGGAAAAGTGGTGGGATACGGGTGATTTATTATTGGGTCACCGAGGATGATCAGATCTTTTTCTTAGTGGCTTATCCAAAATCAGTAAAAGATAATTTAACAGATAAGGAAACCGCCATTCTGCACCAACTCGTGAAGGAGCAATTTCATGGATAACAACTTATTTGATGACTTGGTTGCTTCAATCAAAGAAGCTGGAGCTATCAAACGTAAAGAAGTTAAAGCAAGCCGAGTTACAGAACTCGAATTGCCTGATATTAAAGAAGTACGTGAAAAAACTGGCTTGAGCCAAAATGAATTTGCTGCACGTCTACATATTAGCCCCCGTACCCTGCAAAATTGGGAACAGGGACGACGCTATCCAACTGGACCAGCAGCTACATTGATTCGAATTTTAGATGCTCACCCAAGCCTTATTTGAAAAAATTACTTAAAAAATGGGAGCTTAAGGCTCCCATTTTTATTTCGTATAAGGTGTATTATGTTAATTTTAGAAAAACTAATTTTTTAGCAAAAACAAAATCTAATCTTCTAAAAAAGCTCTACGATTTATTCTGTTCTTAACCCTAATCGTTTTTTCCATTCTTCTATAGGGATATAATATTGATCTAACTCTTCTTCCTTGAGATCACTTACTCTTCGCATGTATAAAGTCGGCCAGTGATCCTCTTCAGGGATATAAGCAAACTCTATATTAAATTTTCCTTCTTCTGTTAGGGTGATCTTATAGTTCGTCCATTTTTCTATAAATAGCTCCAATGATCTCAACTCTTTTATCAGCCCACAAATATTTTCTTCAATTTCATATGCGCGTTCACCAAATGGAAAAGAATCAATATTTCCATTCTTCAAACGCCATTCAGCCCCACCAGAATAGTGTTCAGGGTATATATCACCAATAAAATATATTTCTATCGCCTCATTTGGCATTATTGACCATAGAAGTTCGCCAATTTTTTGATAAATTTCCTGTTCGTTCATTTTCAACATTCAAAAATTATTACCATTCAATTAAATGATCTTTTTTATAGTATTAAAAGCCTTATATTTAACATAATGGTGGTTATACGAATTGAACTTTTCTTCATCTAAGAATATAGTGTGATTAACAATGTTAATCATAGGAGCTTAACATGGCTTCAAATGCACTAGTCACTACTCGCATTAACGAAAACATTAAGCATGAAGCAACAGAAGTTCTTGCAACAATGGGCTTAACTGTCTCAGATGCAGTTCGCTTGCTGTTAACCAAGGTAGCGAAAGAAAAGGCTCTGCCTTTTGAAATTTGGCAGCCCAATCCTGAAACCATTGCTGCAATGGAAGAAGATCTAAGCAAAGCAAAGAGCTTCACTTCTGTTAAAGATTTGATGGCTGATCTAAATGCGGACGATTAAGTACACATCAGCATTCAAGAAAGACTATAAACGTGAGAAAAAAGGCAGCATCGAAATACATTAGATGCTGAACTACAAACTGTTTTAGAATTATTGCAAGCTGATGAAGCCTTGCCTGAAAAGTATCGTGACCATGCTTTGGTCAGTAATTGGGTAGGTCATCGTGATTGCCATATCAAACCTGATCTCGTTTTAATCTATAAGAAAACAGAAGAAGGTGAACTACTAATTTTGAAATTAGTTCGCTTAGGCAGTCATAGCGAATTAGCAATTTGAATGATGTAACCCCCAAAGAGCGTTGACATACTCCGTACTAAACCGGTGATTTAATGGGGAGCATGTCA
>NZ_KB849693.1:0-1402 GCF_000368785.1 Acinetobacter towneri DSM 14962 = CIP 107472
CAAAGGGTTGCTACCTAGCGATAGGATGCTAATCTCAAAAAGCCGATCGTAGTCCGGATTGGAGTCTGCAACTCGACTCCATGAAGTCGGAATCGCTAGTAATCGCGGATCAGAATGCCGCGGTGAATACGTTCCCGGGCCTTGTACACACCGCCCGTCACACCATGGGAGTTTGTTGCACCAGAAGTAGCTAGCCTAACTGCAAAGAGGGCGGTTACCACGGTGTGGCCGATGACTGGGGTGAAGTCGTAACAAGGTAGCCGTAGGGGAACCTGCGGCTGGATCACCTCCTTAACGAAAGATTGATTGATTGGTAAGAATCCACAACAAGTTGTTCTTCTAAGATGTATCTGAGGGTCTGTAGCTCAGTTGGTTAGAGCACACGCTTGATAAGCGTGGGGTCACAAGTTCAAGTCTTGTCAGACCCACCACTACTGACGAAGCAATTATGCAGAAGAAGATACATCGAATCACAGATGATAAGCTGGGGACTTAGCTTAGTTGGTAGAGCGCCTGCTTTGCACGCAGGAGGTCAGGAGTTCGACTCTCCTAGTCTCCACCACGTACTTTAAAGAGTACGGCTAAGGTGTAGATTATAGAACTTAGTAAAAAGAAGATCATGAGATCTTGTTTTATTAAGTTCTGTGATTTATCACAGTTTAGTGTGATCTGACGAAGACACATTAATTCATTAACAGATTGGAAAATATTGAGTCTGAAATAAATTGTTCACTCAAACACAAACAAAGCAATTTGAATGTGAATGAGAACTAGCAAATTAACTGAATCAAGCGTTTTGGTATATGAATTTAGATTGAAGCTGTACGGTGATTCAATTCACAGTACTTCAAACTGTAATGTTGATAATGCTACTTGTAGGCATTAGCGACTGTTTGGGGTTGTATAGTCAAGTAATTAAGTGCATGTGGTGGATGCCTTGGCAGTCAGAGGCGATGAAAGACGTGATAGCCTGCGAAAAGCTCCGGGGAGGCGGCAAATATCCTTTGATCCGGAGATGTCTGAATGGGGAAACCCACTTATCATAAGATAGGTATTGCATGATGAATACATAGTCATGCAAGGCGAACGAGGGGAAGTGAAACATCTCAGTACCCTTAGGAAAAGAAATCAATTGAGATTCCCTTAGTAGCGGCGAGCGAAAGGGGAACAGCCCATTAAGTTGTGTGTGTTCTAGTGGAACGCTCTGGGAAGTGCGAACGTAGAGGGTGATATTCCCGTACACGAAAGGGCACACACAATGATGACGAGTAGGGCGAGGCACGTGAAACCTTGTCTGAATATGGGGGGACCATCCTCCAAGGCTAAATACTCCTGACTGACCGATAGTGAACCAGTACCGTGAGGGAAAGGCGAAAAGAACCCCTGTGAGGGGAGTGAAATA
>NZ_KB849693.1:8777-11310 GCF_000368785.1 Acinetobacter towneri DSM 14962 = CIP 107472
GATCTATCCATGAGCAGGTTGAAGGTTGGGTAACACTAACTGGAGGACCGAACCCACTGTCGTTGAAAAGCCAGGGGATGACTTGTGGATAGGGGTGAAAGGCTAATCAAACTCGGTGATAGCTGGTTCTCCCCGAAAGCTATTTAGGTAGCGCCTCGGACGAATACCATTGGGGGTAGAGCACTGTTTCGGCTAGGGGGTCATCCCGACTTACCAAACCGATGCAAACTCCGAATACCTATGAGTACTATCCGGGAGACAGACTGCGGGTGCTAACGTCCGTAGTCAAGAGGAAAACAATCCAGACCGCCAGCTAAGGCCCCAAAATCATAGTTAAGTGGGAAACGATGTGGGAAGGCATAGACAGCTAGGAGGTTGGCTTAGAAGCAGCCACCCTTTAAAGAAAGCGTAATAGCTCACTAGTCGAGTCGGCCTGCGCGGAAGATGTAACGGGGCTAAAACTATGTGCCGAAGCTGCGGATGTAACTTTAAGTTACGTGGTAGGGGAGCGTTCTGTAAGCCGATGAAGGTGGATTGAGAAGTCTGCTGGAGGTATCAGAAGTGCGAATGCTGACGTGAGTAACGACAAAACGGGTGAAAAACCCGTTCGCCGAAAGACCAAGGGTTCCAGTCCAACGTTAATCGGGGCTGGGTGAGTCGACCCCTAAGGCGAGGCCGAAAGGCGTAGTCGATGGGAAATTGGTTAATATTCCAATACTTCTGTGTAATGCGATGAGAGGACGGAGAAGGTTAGGTCAGCCTGGCGTTGGTTGTCCAGGTGGAAGACAGTAGGCATGCATCTTAGGCAAATCCGGGGTGCTCTATGCTGAGAGTCGATAGCAAGCTAGTTTACTAGCGAAGTGGCTGATACCATACTTCCAAGAAAAGTCTCTAAGCTACAGTTACACAGGAATCGTACCCGAAACCGACACAGGTGGTCAGGTCGAGTAGACCAAGGCGCTTGAGAGAACTCTGCTGAAGGAACTAGGCAAAATGGTACCGTAACTTCGGGAGAAGGTACGCTGTTGATGGTGATGGGACTTGCTCCCTGAGCGATTGACAGCCGCAGAAACCAGGCCGCTGCAACTGTTTATTAAAAACATAGCACTCTGCAAACACGAAAGTGGACGTATAGGGTGTGATGCCTGCCCGGTGCTGGAAGGTTAATTGATGGGGTTAGCGTAAGCGAAGCTCTTGATCGAAGCCCCAGTAAACGGCGGCCGTAACTATAACGGTCCTAAGGTAGCGAAATTCCTTGTCGGGTAAGTTCCGACCTGCACGAATGGCATAATGATGGCGGCGCTGTCTCCAGCAGAGGCTCAGTGAAATCGAATTCGCCGTGAAGATGCGGTGTACCCGCGGCTAGACGGAAAGACCCCGTGAACCTTTACTGCAGCTTGACATTGAACTTTGACCTTACTTGTGTAGGATAGGTGGGAGGCTTTGAAACTGGGACGCTAGTTCGATTGGAGCCATCCTTGAAATACCACCCTGGTAATGTTGAGGTTCTAACTCTGCCCCGTAATCCGGGGCGAGGACCATGTCTGGTGGGTAGTTTGACTGGGGCGGTCTCCTCCTAAAGAGTAACGGAGGAGTACGAAGGTGCGCTCAGCGTGGTCGGAAATCACGCGTAGAGTATAAAGGCAAAAGCGCGCTTAACTGCGAGACCCACAAGTCGAGCAGGTACGAAAGTAGGTCTTAGTGATCCGGTGGTTCTGTATGGAAGGGCCATCGCTCAACGGATAAAAGGTACTCTGGGGATAACAGGCTGATACCGCCCAAGAGTTCATATCGACGGCGGTGTTTGGCACCTCGATGTCGGCTCATCTCATCCTGGGGCTGAAGCAGGTCCCAAGGGTATGGCTGTTCGCCATTTAAAGAGGTACGCGAGCTGGGTTTAGAACGTCGTGAGACAGTTCGGTCCCTATCTACCGTGGGCGCTGGAAATTTGAGAGGATCTGCTCCTAGTACGAGAGGACCAGAGTGGACGAACCTCTGGTGTACCGGTTGTGACGCCAGTCGCATCGCCGGGTAGCTATGTTCGGAAGGGATAACCGCTGAAAGCATCTAAGCGGGAAGCCTACCTCAAGATAAGATTTCCCTAGGAATTTATTCCTCTAAAGAGCCGTTCAAGACTAGGACGTTGATAGGTTGGATGTGGAAGCATAGTGATATGTGAAGCTGACCAATACTAATTGCTCGTGAGGCTTGACTATACAACACCCAAACAGTTGTTGTATCAAGATAAATTCATACAAATGATCAATTCAAACTTGATTTAGTTAATGAACTAGTTACAATACCGACTCAATAGTCCAATCCGTTAAACTCATTTGGTACAAAGTACGGCACACACTGTGAAATACAATCCACAGTCAAAATAAGACCCGAAAATGTCCATAAACAGTTTGCTGGCGACAATAGCAAGAGTGAACCACCTGATCCCTTCCCGAACTCAGAAGTGAAACCTCTTCGCGCTGATGGTAGTGTGGCGTTAGCCATGTGAGAGTAAGTCATCGCCAGCTTTTAAATA
>NZ_KB849694.1 GCF_000368785.1 Acinetobacter towneri DSM 14962 = CIP 107472
CCCGCCATACAACCAATATATGATTTTTGTTGATTTTCATAGAATTTATTAAAATCATCCAAACTAGAATCATCATCAAGATTGTTTTTTTTCACCCATTCTTTATAAGAAGAAAAATTCTGAATCACAAAATCTAATAAATTTATTCTAGTTTTGGTTAAGTCACACCACTTACTTTTAGATTCTATTTTTTCTGACAATGGAATTTTTTTATCATCATAATCCTTCGAATAGATCATATTATTAATTACGGCTTTATTGAGTTCACCATTTAAATTTTGATACTGTTTATCAAATTCTTCACTAGATAAAGCAAAACAACTACAACTAACGAATAACAGTATAAAGCTTAGTAATTTCATTATATTAAATGCCCTAAATTTTCATTTATTATAAAAGAAATTTCAACAAAGTCTTAGTCTATTTAACATAATGGCTGTTATACGAAATGAAAAAGCCTAGACACTAGTCCAGACTTTAAACTTTAAAAAACACATAAAAATCAGTATCATAAACTCATTTTTCTAATTTCGCATAACGTGTATTATGTTAATTTTAGAAAATCTTAATCGTTAGCTACATAATTATTCACATAAAAAGCCCATTCGAGGGTGAATGGGCTTTTTTAAATTTTGCAAGATGTTGATTTAAAACAAATATTTTATTTATTTCGCATAACGTGTATTATGTTAATTTTAGAAAATCTTAATCGTTAGCTACATAATTATTCACATAAAAAGCCCATTCGAGGGTGAATGGGCTTTTTTAAATTTTGCAAGATGTTGATTTAAAACAAATATTTTATTTATTTCGCATAACGTGTATTATGTTAATTTTAGAAAATCTTAATCGTTAGCTAACATAATCTTCAGTTGATATCACTTGAGCATATGCAAATTCAAAAGCGGCCATTAATGTTGCATGGACATGACCAGCAGGTACTTTAACGCCATTAAATTCCAGGTCTAGTGTTGCACAAGCGTCATGAATAACTTTTACCTTATAACCAAAATCAGAAGCAGCACGAACAGCAGCATCAACACACATATGCGTCATAGCACCAATCACGACTAACTCAGTCACTTGATTGCTATCTAAAATTTCTTTGAGATTCGTGTTTAAGAACGCATTGATGTGATTTTTAATGATCACAGATTCATCTTCTTGCGGCTTAACTGTGTCCTGAAATTCAATACCATTTGAGCTAGGTTCAAATATAGGAGATTCAGCATCAGCAATATGTTGGACATGAATCACTTGAGTACCCTGTTGACGGGCTTTCGCAATTACTTTCACTGCATTAGCAGCAGCTTGTTCAATATTTACTAAGGGTAATTTACCTGTAGGTAGATATTCATTTTGTAAGTCGATAACTAATAAAGCTGATTTTGACATATCTGTTCCTTTACTTAACTAATATTTGTTTTGTTCTACTTAGGTTTTTAAAGAAGTGGAAGTATTCCATTTCTTTAAGTTACTTTAGAAAGAAAGTGTTTCACCATCGATAGGAATTAAAACCTTATCTTGAATTCCTTTGTCTTTTACATATTCTGCAAGCTCAGCACGTGTTACCGACATGTGGTTAATTGCATCCATGTGAACAGCAACCACTTTAGCATTTGGTGCTTTCTGAGTTGCATGATAAGTATCTTCTTTGCCCATAATAATGGATTCTTTAAAGCCATCAACCAAGGCGTTACCTGTATTCAAGACAATCACATCAGGTTTAAATGTTTGAATCGCTTGATCAACTTCAGAACGCCAGATGGTATCTCCTGCCACATAAACAGTTTCATGGCCAGCAGCTTCAAATACCACACCCATTGCTTCACCTAATCCAGCTTTAAGCTTAGGAATACGATACATGGCATCAGTACCGTGTTGACCACCAGTTTTAGTGAGCTTAATCCCTTCAAAGGTCGCTTGAGTTAATACACGAACATCTTTGAAGCCTTGTGACTGAATGATTTTCTGGTCTTCTTTATTCTGTACAAACAACGGCATGTTTTTCGGAATAGTCGCTTGTGCTGCATCATCCCAATGATCTAAATGGGTATGGGTCACGATTACCGCATCTACACCTTCTAAAATCGTTTCGAGCTTGATAGGCAAATCGACTAATGGGTTCCGTAAATAGCTACGATGAGTATCAGGAAAACCTTCATAGAATCCTTTTTTAGCAAACATTGGGTCAATTAAAAAAGTCGTATCAGCATAGGTTACTTTAATCGTTGCATTGCGAATTTCTTGTATATGCGTAACTTTAGAAGTATCTCGCTGAACCACCTTATCATTCGCATATAAATGGACTGAAGCCATTGCCAGAGAGAGTGCAATAACAGAGCTACTTAAAATTTTATTCATGTTCCAGATCCAATCATTTAGTCATACTCGAATCATGATAGGAAAAATTAAGCAATAAAATTGTCTTTAAGGACAATCATCGAAACTATTGGGACAACATGCTATATTTATTATTTTAGAGAGGTAGATTGAATGGCTATACCAGTGATTGGATTGTTCGTATATCCCAATATAAATCCATTTCACTTCTCTATCCCCCATATCATTTTCAATATCAAGATTGAAGATAAACGCTTATTTGATCTGAAAATTTTTTCTATAGATGGCCAGCCCGTAACAACAGAACAGTCTATGATGATTATCCCTGATGGTGGGGTCGAGCTCATTAAAGAGTCGGATCTTATTATTATTCCTGGGTGGGATGATTTTAATCACGAGCCTGAACAAGTACTTATCGATGCCCTAAATTGTGCATATCAGACTGGAATTAGAATTGTAGGGTTATGCTATGGAACTTATGCACTGGCATATGCTGGTTTACTTGACCATAAAAAAGCAGCTACGCACTGGATGGCTGAACAAGATTTCAGTGAGCGGTTTCCACAGGTTCAACTTGATCATGATGCCCTGTATGTAGAAGACCAAAGGATTGTAACCTCTGCTGGAACAGGTGCAGCATTAGACTGCTGCCTATATTTGGTACGAGAAATCTATAATGCACGAATTGCGAATAAAGTCTCTAGAGTAATGGTGATCCCGCCTCACCGTGAAGGTGGGCAAGCTCAGTTTATTGAACAGCCAGTCGCAGAATCGAGCCAAGATGCACAAATTAATGTATTACTTGATTTTTTAAGAAAGAATTTAGCTTTACAACATAATATTGAAAGCCTCGCTGAACGGACACATATGACACGCAGGACGTTCACACGGCATTTTAAGAAAGCGACAGGCATGACCCTAGTCGATTGGCTGAATACTGAAAGAATCAGATTAAGTTGTGAACTTTTAGAAACGACAAACTTGTCTATCGAAAAGATAACCGAGCTTTCAGGTTTTAATAATACCGTGTCATTTAGAAAAAATTTTCGTGAAAAATATGGCACCAGCCCTCAGGCATGGAGAAAAGCTTTTGGGATCATTAATGAAAATAATCCACCCATTTAACATAATGGTGGTTATACGAACTATCTATGTAATGCAAATTGCATTACAATATATCCATGTATTCAACAAATGGGAAAAGTAATGGCTACTGTTAACTTCAGGGTCGATGAAGCCCTTAAAGAAAAATCCTATTCCATCCTTAAAGAACAAGGTATTGCACCTACAGATTTCTTTACTAGTATTCTTGAGTATGTTGCTACGACTGGGAAATTACCTGTCAAAAAAGCTTTGCTTTCAGAAGAAGATGAAGAATTATTAGCTCTTGTCCGTAAGCGTATTAATGACCCTAAAGAGATGTTTGAGGAAGTCACATTAGATGACTTATAAGCTTTTACGTCACAAAGACTTTACAGCAGAATGGGAAAAACTCCCTGTTGCTATACGAGAATAATTTAAAAAGAAAGTAGCCAAAGTCATAGAGCAGCCACATATTCCAAAGAATATGCTTAGAGGCGATCTCGCAGGTTGCTATAAAATTAAATTATTAAAAGCTGGTGTCAGACTTGTCTATCAAGTTAAAGATGATCAGGTAGTTATCTTGCTCATCACAGTCGGGAAACGAGCTGATAGCATAGTTTATGACGAAGCTAAAAAGCGCATTAAAGACTAAAAATGGGAGTTTATAGCTCCCATTTTTATTGATGATTTTTTAGTTCATTAAGCATGGCATCACGCAAAATCTTATTCATACGTGTCTGATAGCCTTTGCCTTGTGCTTTTAGCCATTGCATGACATCTGCATCAATGCGTACTGTAGTCACTTGTTTAGT
>NZ_KB849695.1:0-2571 GCF_000368785.1 Acinetobacter towneri DSM 14962 = CIP 107472
AAGGCCTTCTTCACACACGCGGCATGGCTGGATCAGGGTTCCCCCCATTGTCCAATATTCCCCACTGCTGCCTCCCGTAGGAGTCTGGGCCGTGTCTCAGTCCCAGTGTGGCGGATCATCCTCTCAGACCCGCTACAGATCGTCGCCTTGGTAGGCCTTTACCCCACCAACTAGCTAATCCGACTTAGGCTCATCTATTAGCGCAAGGTCATAAAGAGCCCCTGCTTTCTCCCGTAGGACGTATGCGGTATTAGCATCCCTTTCGGAATGTTGTCCCCCACTAATAGGCAGATTCCTAAGCATTACTCACCCGTCCGCCGCTAGCTCAGTTACCGAAGCAACCTCGCCCGCTCGACTTGCATGTGTTAAGCCTGCCGCCAGCGTTCAATCTGAGCCATGATCAAACTCTTCAGTTAAAATCATTTTGAAGCTTTAATCTAAACTTCCAAATCTGGCTCATCAATTTTCTGACTTAAATTTCGCTCAAATAAACTTCGAGTAATTTAAACCAATCAATCAATGAAATATGTTCGATCAATCAATCAGTAAAAATCCACACAAGTTGTTCTTCATAATTTCTTAATGATTTCCTGTTATTTCGTCAATAACAGCACCAACCCAATCAACACTGCGTTGGTGTGTTGCGTATTCTATACAGTTTTTGAATAGACGCAATATATTTTTTAGTTTTTTTTCAAAAAAAGCACCATCCGCCCAAATTTTAGACGCATTTCATATTTTTATCACACTTTTCTTATAATTTGTCTTTTTTTCGCACGTTACTGGATTGGTTTTTAAATAAATCCTTTTAAGGCGATAACAAAAAACAACCAGCTCAATGGAGCTGGTTGCAAATCAACATTAATTGGCTTGTTCTGCAAGCCATGACATGAATTTTTGTCGCTCTGCTTTAGTGGCTTGTTGCCACAATTGAATCAATTGTTGCTCTTTGCCCTGTGTTTGTTTTGCTGTAGGCAATGTTACTGAGGTGGTTTTCTCAGATGGCAACACTGCTGCCGCGGTATAAACTGCTGCTGGCTGATTGACCGCAGCACTATTTTGAGTGGTATCTACAGTTTTATTAAGCCAACTACCACCTAACCAACCAGTTGAGTTTGCTTTAGCACCTGTTTGTTGTACCAGCAACTGATTCTTTTGATTATATAAACCAACGCTTGGTTGATCTTTGAATTCTTTTGCAGCATCGAAGTCTTTAGGTGGATTTACCAAAGCGAGTCGATAGTTTTCGCCATCTTGAAGAATTGGGGTTTTGAGTGTAATGACGCCTGATTTTAAAATATCGTGCGCACCATTATGATGTTCAAAATATTGTTGATAACGCAAGTTAATGACATTTTCACCCGCATTGACTTTCACTTGCTGTGCAGAACTGAATAAACCTGAACGAATTTGTTGATCATTTACAGCGAGCAACTTAATTTCTTCAGGTACTGCAATAGTTACTGCTGAAAATGCTGAACTACAAGCCATCAATGCAATACTTGCTATGCCTAATTTAAATGCCATATTTCACTCTATATCATTTATTAAAGTTTGATTGCACTATGCAATGTATAAATGACAGTTTTATGACAATTCATGGGTTTAGGCATTTGCACATGAATAAGTAAGTTGTAAGGCACATCACTACCCCCAGAAACAAAAAAGTAGGATGAATCATTATCCTACTTTTTTGTCTGTGCAGTATGTGTTGCTAGAGCTTAGTTAAAGCTTTTGAAACGTGCTGCATCATCCATAAATGTTTTTTCACCAGCAGGTGCTTCAATTGAACCAAACACTAATTGTGCACGTAGTTTCCAGTTTGCAGGAATGTCATAAGTTTGCGCAACTTCTTCATCTACGATTGGATTGTAGTGCTGTAATGATGCACCCACATTGATTTCAGATAAAGCTGTCCACGCTGCGAATTGTGCAATCCCTGTCGAATGTTCTGACCATACTGGGAAGTTGTCTGCATATAGCGGGAATTGCTCTTGTAGACCTTTTACAACATCTTGATCTTCAAAAAATAAAGCTGTACCAAAACCTGCAATAAAGCTATTAATTTTTGCTTCAGTGTTTGCAAATGCTTCTGCAGGAACCATTTTATGTAAAGTTTCTAAAACGATGTTCCAAAATTGTGTATGCGATGCACCGTATAAAGTCACAACACGTGAAGTTTGCGAGTTAAATGCAGATGGGCTTAAACGAACTGCTTGTTTGATTGTACTTTCAATAGTTGCCTGATCTACAGAAACATTTTTACCAAGTGCATAGATTGAACGGCGTTTTTCTAATTGATTTAAAAATGACATTTTTAATTCCTCTGCAGAATTTTGTATAAATTAATTGATACAGCGATATTAAGCTTTTTATTCAGCATAAACATTACAAAAAATACGACAGTGTGTTTTATGTATAGAACGATTATAGTTATATAAAGTGACAAATGTATGTGACTGCATTTAGGGTCTGTTGACATTTCATAAATGGCTTGCGCTGTAGGCTAAAACTGAGCAGATCAGGCATGAAACGCAGGGAATAGCGAGACTATTGCCAAGTTTCATAACG
>NZ_KB849695.1:8560-10061 GCF_000368785.1 Acinetobacter towneri DSM 14962 = CIP 107472
CAGGGAATAGCGAGACTATTGCCAAGTTTCATAACGTAATCTGAGAAAGTTTTAGCCACATGAGGGTAGTGTTCAAAAAACTGTGTCATTTCCTTAAACTGTTAAAAACAGGAATGATGCATTATGGCAACTACATTTGATTTTGAAACAGCCTTAAAACAACTCCAGTCAGGACAAGCACTGACTGGAGAAAATGGCATACTCACCCCTTTAATTAAACAGCTGACCGAAGCTGCTCTTGAAGCAGAAATCGAGAATTACATTGAAGCGAATCCGAAACAAGGTAATCGCCGCAATGGCTATACTCGCAAGACAGTAAAATCTACATCAGGTTCATTTGAGCTTGAAACCCCTAGAGATCGAAATGGTGAATTTGAGCCACAGTTAGTTAAAAAGAACCAGACCAAATTATCAGAAGAAATTGACAATAAAATCATATCACTCTATGCACTTGGTATGAGCTATCGTGATATTCAAAAGCATGTTGCTGATATGTATGGATTGGAGATTTCAGATGGTGCTATCACCAATATTACAGATAAGCTCCTCCCTCAGTTACAAGCATGGAAACAACGCCCACTCGATACAATTTATCCCTTTGTTTGGTTAGATGCCATACATTACAAAGTGAAGGATAAAGGTGTTTATGTGAGCAAAGCGATCTATACCATTTTAGCTTTAAATGTTGAAGGTAAGAAGGAACTACTCGGCTTGCATTTGTCGGAAAGCGAAGGGGCGAACCATTGGCTTAGTGTACTGACAGACCTACAAAATCGTGGTGTTCAGGATATTCTGATTGCCTGTGTAGATGGACTAAAAGGTTTCCCCGAAGCCATAGCAGCGATTTACCCTCAAACAGAAATACAACTGTGTATCGTTCATCAAATTCGTAATTCTTTACGCTATGTTGCCAGTAAAGATCAGAAGGCATTTATGGCTGATTTAAAGCCAATTTACCGTGCTGATACCAAAGGGGCGGCAGAAGTAGCACTGGATGAGCTAGAAGAAAAATGGGGCGAAAAATATGGTGTGGTCATTCAGTCATGGCGTACCAAATGGCATCTACTATCCGCCTATTTCAAATACCCTAAAGCGATTAGGAAGCCGATTTACACCACCAATGCCGTTGAAGCCGTACATCGTCAATTCCGCAAACTAACCAAAACCAAAGGAGCTTTCCCCAATGAGGATAGTCTGATGAAATTACTGTATATTGGTATTCAACAGGCATCAGAAAAATGGACAATGCCTATTCAGGAATGGGGACAAACGATTACTCAATTATCCATTTACTTTGAAGGTCGATTAGATGATATAATTAAAATCTAGTCAAATTTACTGACACAGAATTTTGAACGCCCTCCACATGAGCAAGAACAAAGCGCTGCTTTGTTTGCTGCGCAAGGGGACGAGCATATTTTTTGCTGCTATTGCGTTATGAGTCAGTCATTTAGAATGACTAAATTTCCTGCCTCATGCCTTATATCAGCTAAAAAACCTT
>NZ_KB849695.1:10071-81261 GCF_000368785.1 Acinetobacter towneri DSM 14962 = CIP 107472
GGACGAGCATATTTTTTGCTGCTATTGCGTTATGAGTCAGTCATTTAGAATGACTAAATTTCCTGCCTCATGCCTTATATCAGCTAAAAAACCTTGCGAGATATATCTCTCACGTCGCAAACATAGACGAAGTGTCAACAGACCCTATTACCTTTTATTCTATAGATATAGTCTATTGCAATATAAATATGCTGCGGTTCGCTCTTTGTAGCACATAATAATAAGCTGATTTGACCAATCTTCATCAAATGCTGTTATTTAAGCATAGACTTTAAATTGATTTTGATAGTGTGCATGACTCCGTTCGGTTACTTCTTCTTCAATTGATCCAAAAACGAGTTGTGAACGTAACAACCATGTATCTGGAATATCAAAATGCTCTGCCACAGCACGGTCTATGTTTGGATTATAATGCTGTAAAGATGCACCCACGCCTGAATCTGCCAGTGCTGTCCACACTGCAAATTGCGCCATGCCTGAAGTTTGCTCCGACCAAATTGGAAATTCTGCAGCATTAAATGGAATTTTCTTTTGCAATTGACGAATCACTTGTTGATCTTCATAGAACAATACCGTGCCAAAAGCTGCTGCACATTGTTCGATTTTCATTTTAGTACCTGCAAAAACCTGCTCTGGTACAAACTGACGTTGTACTTCCTGTACTAAATTCCAAAATTTTTTATGTGATTCAGAAAATAAAATAACCACGCGCGTACTTTGTGAATGATGTGCCGATGGACAGCTACGCACAGCTTCCTGAATCAGCTCGGTCATATAAGTTTGGCTAAAATGAATGCGTTTTCCTAAAGCATAAATACTACGGCGCTTTTTCAATTGATCGATGAAAGTCAGTTCATGTGCATCATGGCTAGGCTTTTTTTTAAGCTTAAAGTCTTTCATGATATCTGCTGTAAGCACATGACCAATTTTATTTAACAGTGTCATTTTAACTTCCCCAAAAAATCAATCAAAATCAGTCTAATATTTTTTCTTATTGTATATAGACGAATGTGCTTTTATTCACATTCGTATTTTTAGCTGCTGCTTTTTACAACACTCAAACCCGCTAAAAACCACAAACTCCGCATTTTGCGGAGTTTGTGTGAAACTTACAGCATTTTTACATTTTAGCTTTAAACTTATTTTAAAACTTATTTTTCAGTTTCAAACAGTGCTGCAACAAATGCTTTGGCTGAGAATGGACGTAAATCGTCAATTTTTTCACCCACACCAATAAAGCGAATTGGCACATGGCTACGGCTTGCAATGTTAAATAACACGCCACCTTTTGCCGTACCATCCAGTTTAGTGATGGTGATGCCTGTTAAGCCAACAGCCTCATCAAACATTTCCACTTGGTTAATGGCATTTTGACCTGTGCCTGCATCTACGACCAACATCACTTCATGCGGTGCAGTCGCATCAATTTTTTGCATCACACGCTTAACTTTAGTCAATTCTTGCATCAGGTTGCTTTTGTTATGCAAACGTCCAGCAGTATCTGCAATTAACACATCAATGCCTTTGGCACGCGCACTTTCAAACGCATCGAAAATAACAGAAGCACTGTCTGCACCGTGACCTTGTGCAACAACGGCAACATCGTTACGCTCACCCCAAATCTGCAATTGTTCTGTCGCTGCAGCACGGAAAGTATCCCCTGCGGCCAACATGACTTTTTTACCTTCGCCTTGTAAGCGTTTCGCTAACTTGCCAATGGTTGTGGTTTTACCTACACCATTCACACCCACGACTAAAATCACATAAGGGGTTTTATTGGCATCAATATGTAAAGGTTTTACCCGTGGCGCAAGCAAAGCCACTAATTCTTCTTGCAAAGCCTTATATAAAGAATGTGAATAAATTAAGTCGCCACGCGCAGTACGCTCGGTCAAATTGGCAATAATGGTTTTCGTTGCATCTACACCAATATCTGCAACCAACAGTTGTTCTTCGACTTCTTCTAATAATTCATCATCAATTTCTTTACCGCCAATCAGAATATTCACCATGCCATCGGCAAAGTTTTTACGGGTTTTGGTTAACCCTTCTTTCATGCGACTAAAGAAACCACCTTTCGCAGGCGCATCCGTGTCTGATGATGTTTCTGCAGCATGTTCAGAGGTTTCTGCTTGTTGTAGAGGTGTTGTTTCAACAATCGGAATATTTACCGCTGGTAAATTCGGTAATGTGACATCATCATCTCCGATATCAGCATCAATCAAAAATTTATTTTGCCCATTAGATTGCTGTTGCATGCCGAATCCTTGAAAAGCATTGCGTTAAAAAATCGGATTCTAACATAAACCAATTGCTTTTACCTCGTATTCCAACCACATAGCCGCATACAAAAAATACCTACAGCAATCCTTGCCTTTCCGCTTTAATTTCTGAAAGATAAGCCGATAACGATTGATCTCCACTTGCTTATGTTCCAATTTTCGATGAAGTCTGTTTGTGCGTTGCTTTGGGGTTTAACAGCTTCGATTAGCCATGCTGAAGTTTTAGCTGCGAATAACACTTTTGAAACCACACTCAACAATGGTTTAAAAGTCATTATTCGTGAAGACCATCGTTCTCCCATGGTGATGACTCAAATTTGGTACAAAGTGGGCAGTAGCGATGAGTCCGGAAATACACTTGGGATTTCGCACGTACTTGAACACATGATGTTTAAAGGTACAGCCAAGGTGCCGAATGATGAATTTACCCGTTTAAGTCGTATTTATGGTGGCAGTGTCAATGCAGCAACCTTTACCAATTACACGAATTATTATCAGCTCTATCCCAAAACTTATTTCCCACTGGCTTTAGAGTTGGAAGCCGACAGAATGAGTAATTTGTTACTTCGCCAACAAGACTTTGAGCCTGAAATTAAGGTGGTAATGGAAGAACGGCGGCAACGTACCGATGATAATCCACGGGCTTTGGCTTTTGAACGCTTTAAATGGATTGCCTACCCAACCAGTCATTATCGCCAACCCATTATTGGGCACATGAAAAACTTGCAAAGCATTCAGCTGCAAGATGTACAGGCGTGGTACAAAAAATGGTATCGCCCCAATAATGCTATTCTAGTGATTGTGGGCGATGTAGATCATCAAGCCGCATTGTTGCAAGTCCAAAAGTATTTTGGAGATATTCCGAAAGCACCTACGCCACCGCGCAATGATGTGTTGGAGTTTGAACAATTAGGTTATCGGCACATGGAATTGTCTGCGACTGTGCAAGTTCCTAATTTATATATGGCTTGGAATGTCGGTTCATTGGCAACAGCTAAAAATCCTCAAGATGCCTTCGCGCTCACTATCATCAAACAACTGTTAGACAGTGGAATTACTTCACGTTTAGAACAGCGCTTGGTCAGAAACAATAAGATTCTTAGCTCAGTCAGTGTCAGTTATGACCCGTATCAACGTGGGGATAGTTTGTTTAGTATTTCAGCATTGCCTGCAGCAGGTGTAACGTTAAGCGAAGCACAGGTCGCGATTCAAAACGAAGTGGATACGCTAAAACAGGATTTGGTCAATTCAAGTGAAATTGAGCGCGTGGTGACTCAATTTGTGGCCAATTGGATTTATAGTCAGGATGATTTGGCAGGACAAGCCCGAACCATTGGCAATTTGGAAGTCAATGGATTCAGTCACCGTTTAATCGATGTTTTACCACAACACTTACAAGCGATTACTGCCCAGGATCTGCAACGTGTTGCGCAAAGTTACTTTAACAAAGACAGACTTAGCACCTTGTATTTATTACCTCAAAGCACAACACCTTAAACTGTGATTTTCATGAAAAAACATCTATTCAGCACGCTTATTTTAAGCACTAGTTTTAGCCTATGTTCTGCTGGCTTTGCGATGGAAACTGCCACCACAGCAGCGCATGATTTTGCTGAAACAGATGTAAGTACGCCTTTACAATCTTTGAGCTTGCTGCACAGTTTAAATGCCGTAAATGAATTGGTCGATGTTCGCGCTCCACAGGTATATGAATTAAAAAATCATCGACACGTACGCACTTTATTTGTCGAAAATCCTGCTTTGCCAATGGTTGATATCCAACTGACTTTTAATGCAGGTTCTGCCCGCGATGCAGAAATTGAAAAAGGTTTATTTGGCGTTGCCAATATGGCAGCCCAACTGATTGATGAAGGCACCAAGCGTTATAAGGCAGAGGAAATTGCCGCAGCCTTTGAAACCACAGGCGCACGTTTTAGTACCACGGCGTACCGCGATATGTTTGTGGTACGGCTAAGAACACTGTCTGATCCGCAGAAAATGCAAACTGCCGTCAAAATGATGCTGGAAATACTGAAACATGCGACTTTTGAGCGTTCTAATATCCAGCGTGTGCAAAGCAATACACAAATTGGGCAAAAACAACTGCAAGAAAATCCAAGCCGTTTAATGAATATTCGCTTATATCGCGCAATTTACGGACAACATGCCTATTCAGAACCCATTACAGGCACCAATGGCAGCATCAAACGGATTCAACCAAAGCACTTACAACAATTTAGAGATCAGTTTCTGGTCGCGCAAAATATGAACATTGCCATTACAGGCAAATTAACCTTAAAAGAAGCAGAAAAACTTGCCAATACCATCAGCGCACATATTGCCCAAGGTGTTGCAGCAACAGCTTTGCCACAGCCTACACCTGCAACACGTTTCAACATCCAGCATATTCCCTACCGGTCACAACAGGCGCATGTCAGTATTGCACAACTTGCGACTACACGGGATGATCCTGACTATTTGGCTTTAGAAATTGCCAATAAAATGCTGGGCGGCAGCAGTTTCAATTCAATTTTGATGAAAGAATTACGAGTAAAACGTGGCTACACTTACGGTGTTAGCAGTTCGTTTCGTTTTACCCAAGCAGCGGGTTTGTTTAGCTTAGGCTATTCTACGCGCCAAGATCAGTTACTCGATAGTATTCAAGTCGCTCACCAGAGCTTAATTCAGTTTGTACAACAACCTATGAATTTAGAACAATTAAAAGAAACCAAAGCAGGTTTAATTCGTGCATTTCCGAATCAATACAGCAGCAATGCCAGTATTAATGCCCAGCTTGGGCACATCGGTTTTTATCGACTTCCTGCAAATTATTTAAGTGATTATGCAGAACGAGTGGAAAAAGTTACCGCTGAAGATGTGCAACGTGCAATTCGCAAACATTTGCATCCTGATCGTTTAACTTTAGTAATTGTGAGCGAACATTTAGATAAAGCCGCATTGGTAAAAATGCTGCAGGACAATTTACTCGCACCAACATCTTTAACACCGACACCGCACAATATGAATAACATGCCAACAGAAAAAATTACTCTTGCACCAAGGCAGGAAGTTGTTGAGCCCGATCTTGCTCCATTTGATGTGCCTGCATCAACTTTAAATAATGCACATAACGAATCGGACGTTGATTGAGTAAATGAACTGCCATGTCTTGGGTATTGGCATACATAGATTGTTGTGACAAACGCTCAACATTTTGAAATTGTTGCACCCCAACTGGGCGATAAAGCGCAACACTTGCTAAAGTTAAAATAATAAAAATGATACTCAGCACAACAATATTATAAATTTGCTCGAGTTTCAGTTGAGAAATAAATTGAATCGTTTTTTGAATTGCGTTGTGCATGACCTACCTCTAATCGCCTTAGTGTAGGATGCCCTTGTGAGATGTACAAGTTAAACAGCTCAATTTTACTGTATCGTCACAGTAAAAATTGAGCCTTTTTCTACAAATTCTACAAAGGATTTAGCTTTAGCCAATCGTGCCACGAATTACCGCAAAGTATAAAACCAATGCAATGACTGCAAGCACCAAGAAAATAGCAAATACACTGACACCGCCCTCTGCTTCGGCAGGATGCAGTTCATCTTCATCGGCAATACGGAGTAATTCACCATCATAATTACGATAAAACTCTATACGATCGCTTCGCTCTAAAGTTTTAGCAAAGTCAGCCACACGTTTACGTTGCGCCAAGCAGTATTCACCTAAATGAACATCTCGACGGAAAATTACCTCATCTAGTTTTTTACGGTGATGATGTGCCAACTCAATAATTTGAGAAGTCAATGGAGGTACATCAAAAGCACATCCGTCTACGGATCTTGTCATGTTGTTCTCCTTTTTTATCATGCTTAGAGCTTTAGTTTAATCAAAATTAAACTTGTTCAATGTTTAATCATGTAAACTTGAAATATGCTCATTAACCCCGATAATTATTTGACAATTCAATCAAATTGTAATATTAGTTTAACAATAAAGCGTTAAATTGATATGAAGCCTAAAAGGTAGGCTTAAATAAGTAATCATAATTACAATAAGGAGTTTAATATGATTCAAACGATCTCTCACCATGACTTAGAGCATGTTTATGCAAATGCAGTAAACACGATTCATTCACAAATGAACTTCCAAGACGCGGTAAAACAACTCGAAGAAGCTGCACGTGCAGGACATGGTAAAGCGGCAATGTTCTTAGCAGAACTGTATTATCAAGGTTTCCGCGTAGAACGTGATTCATTGAAAGCGCAATACTGGCAAAACATGGCCACCATGCAAGCATAATAAAACGTCACTTAGGTGGCGTTTTTTTTGACCCTTTTTTAGATGCTCCAACCATAAATACACATTTGTTTACGATTTTAAGCAAAGCTTAAACGGTATATTCATCAATTCTTTTTACAATATAGCCAAATTTTACAACCTTGCTTGATTATGAATCAGATTAACCAACTCCACCCTTTACCAAAGGATTTTCTGCTTAAAGTTACACTATTAAAATCAATGATGTACTGCGGTGTACTTTGGGGTTTATTCCATCAAGGTTGGGCAATGAGTTCAGATCACGATGATTATATTTTCCCTTTTTGGTTAAATGCGGTACAAGCGCATAAATATGCTGCTAAACACTGGCCACAATATAGTCCTCGTAAAATTTCCGCGCAGGATTTTGAAACTTTTTTATTACCAACGCTCACCCGTTTAAATGTCACGCCAACCTTGTTTGGTTCGTCAAGTCAAAAAATTAAACTGACCACTTCACAAATGAAGCATTTCTTTTTTAATGAACCTGCGTTAAATATTGCTTAAATAAAAACTGAATAGAATTGACGTAAAAATCAACAATCGTGACTCTAAAGTATTTGCAATTTTTACAATTCACGTTACTTTAAAAGTCAAACAATAAACAACAAATCAGGACACAGAATATGACCAAGGTAACTCACGTTTTACAAGATAAAGCACATCACGAAATTTACACAATTCGCCCAGAAGCAACGGTTTTAGAAGCAATTAGTTTAATGGCTGAAAAAGGCATTGGTGCGTTGGTGGTTACCGATCAAAACAATCATGTGGTTGGTATTCTGTCTGAGCGTGATTACACCCGTAAAGTTATTTTGATGGAACGAACTTCTAAAAGCACAACGGTTAGTGAAATTATGACTGCTAAAGTACTGACCGTGACCAAAAACACCAGTGTGAAAGAATGCTTAAACTTAATTACTGACCATCATTTACGTCACTTACCTGTACTTGAAGGTGAGCAGTTGGTAGGTTTAGTGTCGATTGGTGACTTGGTGAAAGCGACTATGGATGATCAGCGCAAACTGATCGAGCAGTTACAACAATATATTGCAAGCTAAGACACTGTTTTATAAAACCTGCCAAATATAAAGTAAAGATAAAAAAACCGCCTAAACTTACACATTTAGGCGGTTTTTCATATTCAGTAGAATTAATTCAAACCTAATTTTTCTGCTACATAGTCTGAATCTTTATCACCACGACCTGAAAGATTAACCACAATTTTCACGTTTTTTGCCATTTTTGGTGCTTCACGTAATGCCCACGCCACCGCATGTGAGCTTTCCAAAGCAGGTACAATACCCTCTACACGTGACAACGTCATAAAGGCATCTAAACATTCTTGGTCAGTTGCCGTTGAATACTCCACGCGACCAATGTCTTTTAAGAAGCTATGTTGCGGCCCCACACCTGGATAATCCAAACCAGAGGCAATAGAGTGCACTGGCAATGGCTCACCATGTTCATCTTCAAGTACATAACACGCCATACCGTGAAGCTGGCCTGGTTTACCCAAAGTTAGGGTTGCAGAGTGTTGATCTGTATCTAAACCATGCCCTGCAGGCTCAACACCCACAAGTTTCACTTCTGCATCATTTAAGAATGCGGTAAATGCACCCACTGCGTTTGAACCACCGCCCACACATGCCACGATATAATCTGGGTTTACACCAAAACGCTCTTGGCTTTGCAGTTTAATTTCATCACCTATAATAGATTGGAAATCACGCACCATTTTTGGAAATGGGTGTGGCCCAACCACAGAACCAATCGCATAAATAAAGTTTTTTGGGTCTTTTAAATATTCTTCAAAAGCGCTGTCCACTGCATCTTTTAAAGTGGCTGTACCGCGGGTCACTGAAATCAGGTTGGCACCTAGAATTTTCATTTTCACCACATTCGGGTGTTCTTTTTCAATATCCACCTGTCCCATGTGAATTTCACACGGAATTCCCACTAGCGCACATGCCGTCGCCAAGGCTACCCCGTGCTGTCCCGCACCAGTTTCTGCAATGACTTTGGTTTTACCCATATATTTGGCTAGTAATGCCTCGCCTAAACAGTGGTTAATTTTATGTGCACCAGTATGGTTTAAATCTTCACGCTTTAAATAAATTTGCGCACCACCTAACTGTTCAGATAAACGCTTGGCATGGAATAAAGGACTTGGACGGCCAACATAGTGAGCAAACAAATCTTTTAATTCATTCTGAAATTCTGCCGTTTTACGAATTTCCTCATAAGCAACGTTAATTTCATCCATGGCTTCTTTTAAATGTGGTGGAATAAACTGCCCGCCATATTGCCCGAAAAAACCGTCTTCATTCGGTAATGCGATGCCATTGATTTGATGATCCATATCGATCCCCTCAGATTGAAATTCACGTTGCCTATCGTGTCTGCACTTACTTAGTCTTCGCCTAACAATCACTCAAAAGTTGAGTGATATTGACGAAAATGACGATTAACGCGCCAAATATTTAGTCATATCTTCAATGCCTTTTAAAGTCATTGGATACATATGATGTTCAAAAATTTGTTTAATTAAACCAATGGTATGTGTGTAATGCCAATAGCCTTCCTGTTCAGGATTCAGCCATGCGGTTTTTTCAAAATGCTGACGCAGACGTTGTAACCAAACTTGCCCTGCCTCATCATTCATATATTCTACCGAACCACCAATCGAATTCAGCTCATAAGGTGCCATACTCGCATCACCGACCACAATTACCCGATAGTCGCGTCCATAGGTATTCAACAAATCCCACGTATTCATACGGGTACTGCTACGGCGTAAATTGTCTTTCCAAACATAGTCGTATAAACAGTTGTGGAAATAAAAATATTCGAGGGTTTTAAACTCAGTTTTGGCCGCACTAAACAGTTTTTCACATTGGGCGATGTGTGCATCCATCGAGCCACCCACATCAAACAACATCAACACTTTGACGCGATTACGACGTTCTGGCACCAATTGCACATCTAAAATGCCCTGTTTGGCAGTTTCTCGGATAGTGCCATCAATATCCAATTCTTCAGCTGCACCTTGACGGGCAAATTTACGCAAACGACGCAGTGCCAATTGCATTTGTCGTGTACCTAAAATCTGTTCATCGTCTAAATTTCGATACTGACGCTGCTCCCAGACTTTAACAGCTGAACGCTTACGTCCAGGCCCACCAATGCGTACACCTTCAGGATGATCACCAAAAGCACCAAACGGTGATGTACCGCCCGTACCAATCATACGGTTGCCACCCTGATGCTTTTTATGCTGCTCGCGTAAACGCTCTTCCAGCATTTTCATCAATTCTTCTAAAGAACCTGCTTTTTTCAGCTCTTCGCGTTGTTCTGGCGTGAGATGTTTTTCTAATAGTTCTAAGTCGAACCAGTCTTTAGGCAATTGATGAACTTGCTGCAGTAAATCATCTAAATCAAAAGTGGAAATGCCATCAAAATAATCTTTCATGGCACGGTCAAACTTGTCAAAAAAACGCTCATCTTTGACCATGACGGTTTTAACAAGTTGATAGAATTCATCTTGATCTGCAAAAACCAGACCCGATGCCACCGCCTGATTTAAGTCAATCAATTCACGTGTGGTGACAGGTACACCGTAACGTCGCAAGGTATAAAACAAGCGCACGAACATGGCGTTGTCCTCCCTTAACGGCGCGACATAAAGGCTAAACGCTCAAGCAATTGCACATCTTGTTCATTTTTGATTAATGCACCGTATAAAGGCGGAATGGCTTTGCTTTTATCGCTATTACGCAAAATATCTTCCGGCATGTCATCTGCCATCAATAGGCTTAACCAATCAATTAATTCAGACGTAGATGGTGGTTTTTTTAAGCCCGGAACTTGGCGCAATTTAAAGAAAACTTGTAAAGCTTCTGAAACCAATGTGCTTGAAATATTCGGGAAATGCACATCGATAATATCGCGCATGGTCGCTTCATCTGGGAAATCAATATAATGGAAGAAACAACGACGTAAAAAAGCGTCTGGCAGCTCTTTTTCATTATTTGATGTGATGATCACGATTGGACGTTGTGTTGCCGTAATGGTTTCGCCTGTTTCATAAACATAAAACGACATTTTATCGAGTTCATGTAGCAGGTCATTTGGGAATTCAATATCTGCCTTGTCAATTTCATCAATCAACAACACACAGCGTTCTTCGCTGGTAAATGCTTCCCACAATTTCCCGGGTTTAATGTAGTTTTTAACGTCATACACACGGTCATCGCCCAGTTGGCTGTCACGCAAACGCGACACTGCATCATATTCATATAAACCTTGCTGCGCTTTGGTGGTCGATTTAATGTGCCATGTAATCAACTTTAAACCCAAACTTTTAGCAACTTGCTCTGCCAATAAGGTTTTACCTGTACCTGGCTCACCTTTCACCAAAAGCGGTTTTTGCAAAGCACGTGCGGCTTTCACCGCAAGTTTTAAACTATCAGTCGCAATGTACTGATCTGTACCCGAAAATTGTTGCGCATCAACAGACATGATTTTACCTTAATTGTTTTAGTTACAGTGGTGAGGTATTTTTCTTGGCTTTATAAGTCGTTTGTTTAAGACAGTATCTTGACCAGAAATAACCGATCAATAAGCCAAGACCGATCACAAATAAAATGGCAGATAAATTAGACCAAACCAATGGGGGTTCTTTGGTTAAAACACCAAAAAGAAGTCCAAAGATGGCTGGGGCAAGTGCTGCATTGCTGCCTTCTGATACTGTTGGGGTAAGTAAAATTGCAAACAGCACAATCCAAGTGATACCACCTAACGGATTGGGCAAGCGTTTGGCAATTTCGTACCAGCACCATAAAATAATGGCACTCCCCAACAAATAAACAGAAACAGCAATTGCAGTTTCAGGAATTGAATCCAATCCAGTCATCACACTATTCATTTCTCAACTCCTGAATAAAGCTTAAGCACCACGTAAACCTTCTGGTTCAACGGCATTTGGGTTAATTAAGCCTTCTGGTGGCACTTGAATAAAGAAGCCACGTGTTTGAATAGAATCCATGACATGCAAAACATTCACACGTGCCAACTTACGGCTTTCAGACAGTTGCAAATCCATTACAAATGTCGCACGACCAAATGCAACTCGCATTGGCTCAGGTAAAACCTCTAGCGGGTTAAACGCTTCTGCTTGATCTTCAGTTTGCTCAGGACGGGCGATGTATAAATACATCTCATCTTTTTTGCTCGATTTATAAATTGAACAGTGCATAAACAACAAAACTCTAAAAACTCAGGCAAAGGATACAACAAAAAAAACCGAGATACATTAACCATTATTAACGCATTGGTCTATGTTTACACTCAAACAAAGAATGGCGTGAAAATTCATCCATTTTCAGGTGAAAAACGGCTTTATTTAAAATGTGGATCGGTTTGATTTATTCAGCAACTTTCATCTGACCAGACAAATAACGCTCGTCGGCATGTAAAACTTCAATTAAAGGCTTGGTGAGTAATTCATAACGCCAACCTAACAAATAGTTAGGCAAATCTTGCTCATCGTTATGAAATACCACATGCTGATAAAGCGCATTCAGCCATTTTTTACGCAGCAAAACTTCTTTTGGAATTTGAGTTTCCTGTACGGCACGTTGAATCACCTGTTCTACATTTTCGCCCACTTCTTTTGAAGAATGACGAATTGGTCGCGCCATACGTAATGGCCATTGTGATTGATCAGGCAAATATTTAATTAAATCTAAAATAGTTTTGCCATGTTCACGCACAATATGCGCACGTAAATCTTTAATAGTACTGAGCTGGAACTGATTTTTAGGATTTTTCTCGACCAAGTCCAGCATAGTAGAATTACGCAAAATAAAACTACGTGGTTGGTTTAAGGCTTTTACCATTTGCTCACGCCAAACGGCCAATTGTTGCAATTGCATGAGTTGACGGCGTGAATGACGATAGTTGCCCACATCCTGATACAACAACTCTAAAGGTGTTTCTTCACCAATTTCCTGAGTTAAATTGCGGCAATCTTCTTGTGCAAAATCCAGTAAATAATTTTGTTTTAAGTCGGTTTGTACCTTATCTGCCAATTGCATTAGATACAGCACATCATTGGCAGCATAATTTAACTGCTCATCGGACAACGGACGTGCAAGCCAGTCTGAGCGAGTTTGCCCTTTATCAATATCGACATTGAGCATGGTTTTTAAAGCGTTTTGATAACTGACTTGTAAACCATGCCCTAAAAATGACATGCCAACTTGGGTATCAAACACGTTATCTAAGTTTTTTTGCTGCGCATAATGATAAATTAAATCAATATCTTCACAGCAGGCATGAAAAATATTTTGCTGCGCTTGAAACAGTTTTTCCCAAAATGCACTTAAATTTAAAGAAGTGCCATCTAACAAATAGACCTGATCATTCACATTAATTTGGAATACACCCAATTTTGGCCATAAAGTATCGACCTTAATAAATTCGGTGTCTAAACCATAAATGCTGTTTTGGCTCATTAATGCCAAGACATTTTCAAAGTCTTTTTGTTGGTGAATAAATTGGAACATAGCGAGCAGGTAAAACAGGATTCTCTAGGGGTTCATTTTAAACATTAAATAGCATTTAGCTATAAAAATATGTCCAGTATTTTCAATTTTTATCTTATTTCTAAGTCGATACAGTGAAAATTTAAATTTTTTATCGTTTTTTTATCTTAATTTGATTTTTTATTGGCTTTAAAGGCAAGTAGTCCTTTTCATGGATGATTTATCAATTGATTATTCATATAAAATAGCCACACATGCGAAATAAACATCCACATGAAATAAGCACCTAAATGCTTATTTCATTCGCATCCGATTATGCACCGCCTGACTTAAAGTATGGCTATCGACATATTCAAGTTCGCCACCTTGCGGCACACCTTGCGCAATACGGGTCATCTGCACAGGCAAATGTTTGGTCGCTTCTGCCAAATAGTGCGCTGTCGCCTGACCTTCTACGGTTGCATTGGTCGCCAAAATGACTTCGGTAATGTTGCCATCACTTAAACGCTGAACCAGATATGGAATACCAATTTCGTCAGGCCCAATGCCATCTAAAGGTGATAAGTGTCCACCTAAAACATGGTATTTGCCACGAAAACTGCCGCTTTGCTCAATCGCCATGACATCGGCCGGAGATTCCACCACGCAAAGTAAGTGTGCATCACGATCATGTGAGGCGCAAATATTGCAGACTTCATCTTCCGTTAATGAGTGACAAATTGAACATTCATGAATATAGCTAGTAGCTTCGTTCAAAGCATGAGCCAAACCGACTGCACCTTCTCTATTTTTCATAATCAGGTGCAATGCCATGCGTTGAGCCGATTTTGGCCCAACACTTGGCAAAATGCGTAGCGCTTGTACCAGTTGATCAAAACGATCACTAAACATACGCCGTTCCTTAGAATAAACCAGCCAAGCCCGGTGGCAAGCCCATGCCTGAGTTTGCAGACTTCATTTTTTCTTCAGAAATTGCTTCGGCTTGACGGGCAGCATCATTCATTGCAGCGGCAATCAAATCTTCAATCATGTCTGCATCGTCTTGCAATAATTCAGGGTTGATTTCAATGCGTTTGACCACATTACGGCAGGTCATAGTCACTTTCACTAAACCACCACCTGCTTCTGCATGCACTTCAGTTTGCGCAAGTTCTTCTTTGGCTTTTTTAATGTTGTTTTCCACTTCTTTTTGCATGCGCTGTGCTTGCTGCATCAACATATTAATGTTCATAAAAATCTCCGAACAAATGATCTATTTAGTTTTAAATGAGGTCTAAACCGCGCTCGATGTCGCGAATAATATCATCAATATCTTCCAAGCCAACAGAAACACGAATTAAACCTTCGCTGATGCCTGCTGCTTGTTTGGCTTCTGGACTCATTCGGCCATGCGATGTTGTTGCAGGATGGGTAATCGTCGACTTTACATCACCCAAGTTACTAGTAATCGACAAGAAACGTGTATTATCAATTACGGTCCAAGCGCCTTCACGCTCACCTTTCACTACAAACGATACAACACCACCAAAACCAGACTGTTGTTTTTTCGCGAGTTCATGCCCCGCGTGATGCGGCAAGCCTGCATAATACACTTTTTCAACTTTTGGATGTGCATCTAGCCACTCTGCAAGTTTTTGTGCGCTGGCACAATGCGCTTTCATACGCAGGCTTAATGTTTCCAAGCCTTTTAAGAAAATCCATGCATTAAACGGACTTAATGAATTGCCCAAGGTACGAATAACGCTGTTGATTTCTTCGACCAACTTGTCTTTACCAACAACCGCACCACCCAAAGCACGCCCCTGACCATCAATATATTTGGTTGATGAATAAATAATGAGGTCTGCACCAAATTTTAGTGGTTGTTGCAAAACGGGCGTACAGAAAGTGTTATCTACCGCAAATAACGCACCATGTGCATGTGCAATATCGGCAATCGCTTGCAAGTCACCCAACTGAGCCAATGGATTTGATGGTGTTTCAATAAATAAAAGACGTGTGTTTGGACGAATGGCTTGTTTCCAGCTGTCTAAATCTTCTAAATCAACAAAAGTGACATCGACACCAAACTTCATCACGTATTTTTCAAATAGTGAAATGATAGAGCCAAAGACAGCACGTGAACAGACTACATGATCACCCGCTTTAAGATAAGCCAAAGTGATCGCATGAACGGCCGCCATACCGGAACTTGTCGCAACCGCACGTTCTGCACCATCTAATACTGCCAAGCGTTTTTCAAAAGCCTGTACAGTTGGATTGGTATAACGTGAATAGGTATTGCCTTCAATTTCACCTGAGAATTTTGCAGCTGCATCGGCAGCATTTTCACAAACAAATGATGAAGTCAGGAAAATTGGCTCACTGTGTTCGCCTTCAATTGTACGGTTGTGTCCGGTACGAATTGCCAAAGTATCTAATTGATATTCAATGTCGTCGTGTTGACTCATCTTTACTGCTCAGCCCTAAACTTAGTCCTAAGACCTGTTTGTTAAATAATTGCCAACATTTTGAGCGCCAAGCGCATTTAAGGTCAAGGTAAAATGTATAAATATCGCTTAGACTTCATTCAAATCGGCGCCACGTGTGATGGAACACCTCATGAATCAGCTACAAAGAAAATTTAATCCGCACCGAAAAAAGCTTAAAAACCTCAGCACTCGCTTATTTAAAAGCCGTGATTTGATCTTATCTCAGACCACGCCATACGACATCGTGGCACGTTATAAGTATGCGCAGATTCGCTATTACGCTTCACCAGATAAGCAATATAAAGAGCCGCTGGTTTTTGTTGCGCCTTTAGCAATTACCATGTCGATTTATGACTTATATCCTTATCGCTCTTTAGTGAAACATTTTCAGCATAGCGGTTTTGATGTGTATTTGGTTGATTGGGGACAATTGACCTATCAACATTGTCATTTAAATTTTATGGCTTTTATTCAGGATGCAATCCCTAATTGTATTCAACTCATTTTACAACACGCCAAAGTCGAACAAATTTCACTACATGGTTGGAGTATGGCGGGTATTTTTGCCATGCTTTATACCGCCGACCAACAATCGACACATATTAAAAACTTGATGGTTTTGGGTAGCCCTGTAGATAGCTATGCTTCGGGGCGGGTTGGTAAACTCTTTCAACTGACCAATCAACTGATTTCTAAATATCCCAAATTGCAACATGCCTTTTATTCAGGAAAAATTCCAAAGCATTTAATTCATACACCGGGTTTAATCAATGCGATTGGTTTTAAGATTTTAGACCCTAGAGCATGGCTGGAAAGCAATAAACAGATGCTGTCGAATCTGCACGACTTACAAACCTTGCATGAAAACGCAACTTTAGCCAATTTTTTAAATAATATGATTGATTATCCGGGTGGGATTAATCAGGACATGGTATTGAATGTATGGCTGCAAAACCCACTCAAACAAGGTCATATTCAACTCAAACAACATCAGATAGACCTTAAAAATATTCATTGTTCACTTTTGGTCGGTGCGGGTGATAGCGATCAAATTGTCACTGCTGAAGCTGCTCAACCTTTATGTGAATTGACAAGTAGTACCGATGTCACGTTTACTCTTATTCCAGGTGGACATTTGGGTTTAATGTCCAGTCAAAAAAGTGCCAATGAATTCTGGCCTAAACTGACCACTTGGTTAGAACAACGATCTAGCAAAATTGCATAAAGAGAGCAAAAACATGATTCAATCTGTTGCATTTATTGGCTTAGGCGCAATGGGCTACCGCATGGCAGCCCATTTACCTAAACATTTTGATACGGTCTATGTCTGGAATCGTAACTTTGCCAAAGCCGAGCAACATGCTGCTGAATATGGCACACAAGCGGTTGAATTGGCTCAAGCGGTGCAAGCAGATATTATTTTTTCTTGCTTGCCCACCAGTACCGAAGTTGAAAACCTGATTGCACAAGTTCAACTTAAAGCAGGTTCAGTCTGGGTCGATTGCACCAGTGGCGTACCTGAAAGTGCCAAAAAACTGGCACAACAACTTGAAGCACAACAGATCGACTTTTTAGATGCACCTGTAAGCGGACAAACCATTGGTGCAGAAAATGCCACATTAACAGTCATGATTGGCGGTAAAGCTGCTGCTTTTGAAAAAGCCCTACCTGCAATTCAGGCTTTTGGTAAAGTGATTCAGCATGTGGGTGAACCTGGTGCTGGCTTTGCCGTAAAAGCGGTGAATAATATGTTAATGGCAGTGAGTTTGTGTGCTGCAGCAGAAGGTTTTACCACCTTAAAAGCACATGGCGTAAACTTAAATCAGGCCTTGCAATGCATAAATGCTTCAAGTGGTAAAAGCGCAGTAACGGAAATGATTTTGCCGCAGCGAGTACTGAATCGCGCTTTTCCAAATACTTTTGCACTCCCTTTACTGGCTAAAGACACAGGTATCGCATTAGATTTAGTCCATGAAGCAGCTTTGCCTGCACCTGTATTGGCTTTAACCCAAAGCCTGATTCAAGCAGCGAATTTAACCGCAGAAAAAGACAGTGATTTTTCCACTGCTGTGAAAATGTATGAATTATGGAGTAATATTACCCTAGAGTAAGAACTCGCCATTGAATATACAGCCATAAACCCAATAATGTGTATTAAGTGGCTAGTCACACCATCATTAAATAGAGGAAACTCTTATGAACAAGTTTAGCATTGCCGTATTTGCAAGCCTTGCAACTTTAATTGGGGCAAGTTCAACTACTTTTGCATCTGAACAAGAATGTCAGAAACTGAAAAATGACCACGATGTTATTTATGCATCTAAAGGGTTCTGCTTCAAAGACCCAGAAGCTAAAGCACGTTTTGGTAATGACAACTGCTATACAACCAAACCTAAGTTTTCTGAAAAAGAACAACAACGTCTTGACGCAATCAAAGAACGTCAAAAAGAACTGAACTGTAAATAACCGTTCTGAAATATCAAAGCTGAATTTAAGGAATCATAATGGCTTACGATGATCAAAATATTTTTGCAAGAATTCTACGTGGCGAACTTCCTGCAATTAAAGTGTATGAAGATGACCAAGTGCTTGCGTTTATGGACATCATGCCGCAAGCCGATGGTCACACTCTCGTGATTCCTAAAACGCCTGCGGTGACTTTACTGGACTTACCTGCAGATGCAGCAGCATATACCATTCAAATTGTGCAAAAAATTGCAAAAGCAATGCAGCAAGCTTTGGGTGTAGATGGTATCGTGTTAATGCAATTGTCAGGTACAAGCGCAGGTCAAACTGTCCCCCACGTGCATTTTCACTTAATTCCGACGTCGGTACATCAGCTTGGGAAACATGCTGCACAAATGGGCGACCAAGACAAAATTAAAGCCCAAGCGGAAAAAATTAAAGCAGCGCTCTAAAATATTTCCAAAATAAGCAGCAAAAATGAATGGAGCACCTGCTCCATTTTTTTCATCTCATACTTTAACCCTGCATTTTTTCAAGCAGTTTATGACAATAGCATTTCAGTCTGCTTGCAATTAAGTTATTCATTTCATATATTTTTTCTAAATTTAAAAACTCAGTCACTAAAAAAATGCGAATAAAAGTAAGTTTTTGATCTAATTTGTACTTTTTAATAATTTTGAAATATTTCCTTAATATTACTGTCGCATTTGTAAGGAATACTTAGCACCAATAGAGAACAGCGGTAGATCAACCCTACTTCTGAACAATGTTTAGGACTAAAAAACAATAGTCTGTATTGGAGCTACACATGAAAAAAACGCTTTGCGCATTAGCAGTTGGGGCAACCTTTTTAACACCAGCATTAGCGATGGCTGCTGATGTTAAAGTTTATGGTCGTGCACACGTATCTTTAGACTATCTTGATGATGGTAAAGACTATAACGAAGTTGGTCTTTCTTCTAACTCATCACGTTTAGGCTTCAAAGCTGAACAAAAATTAGAAAACGGCATGACTGTTTTTGGTCAAGTTGAACAAGAAGTTAACTTTGCTAGCGGTAGCCAAGATGGTAAAAGCGTAGACTTTGCTACTCGTGATACTTTCGTAGGTTTAAAAGGTGACTTTGGTCAAGTACGTGCAGGTCGTTTTGACAGCCCATTTAAAGTTGCTCGTGGTCCAGTGAACTTCTTTGGTGATATGGTTGGTGACATTCGTAACGTAACACGTGTTAGTGATAATAAGTTTGATGAACGAAATGAAAATACCGTTGAATATAAATCTCCTAAATTCGGTGGTGGTTTTAACGTACTTGCAGCTTTATCATTACATCCAAGCACTTCAATTCCCAAAGATGCAACGACCGGAGAAGGTCAGGACGACAATAAAGCTTACGATCTGGCTTTAACTTATAAAGAAGGTCCTGTTGACTTTGCAGCTGCTTATGAACGCTATGAAGAAAACTCTGCAATTGGCTCGGGTGAGCGTGATGGATTCCGTATCGCAGCAGCATACAAAATCACACCAGAACTAAACTTAGGTGGTTTATACCAATATCTTACACATGACTTGGAAGGTACTGCAACCAAATATGCTGATGCACAAGTATTTGGTGTAGCGGCAGACTATAAAGTAGCACCAAAGACTTATGTACGTGGTCAGGTATTCCACCGTGACGTTGACACCGAAGATGCAAACTCTACACTTTTAGCAGTTGGCGTGGAACATCGTTTAGACAAGGCTGTACGTGTATACGCAAACCTTGCAACCATGTTAAATGATAAAAATGCTGATCTTACTCCTTGGAAAGAAGGTCGTAGCTTTGGTAACTCCGTAAAAGGTGCTAAAGACGAAAACTCAACAGCTCTTTCTTTAGGTTTCCGTTACGACTTCTAAGTCTGAACCAAACTTAAAACATAAAAACACGCTTCGGCGTGTTTTTTGCATACTTAAAAAACCAAATAAAAACTAAGCCAACAAACTTGCTGGCTTAGTTTATTCAAGTCAGTTTTGCAAAGCTGAATTTTTCAATATTAACGCTTTAAAAATCCAGACACTAAATTCATCACTTGTTGAATATCATCATTGGCTTCTTGTTTGCTAGTTTGCTCACCTTGTGGTGTCAATGAATCAATAATTTGCGGCAATACTGCAGAAATCGCATTATAAATATCTTGCTTTGGCGCCTGAGTTTGCTGTGCGACCTGCTCTACATCGGCATCATCAAATAAACTTTGTACTTGTTCAGCACCTACATGCGCATTTTCACCTGGGCCTGTAGACACCCAATCATCCACCTGACTGGTTAAGCCTTGTCCTTTGAGTTTATCCAAAGCACCTTGCAAGCCACCCTGTTTTTGAATCCATGCCAACACCAAAGGCAAAACTGCAATCAATAAACTTTGTGTACCTGAAGCACCTGTAGCAGAACGCTGTTGTTGCCCACCTAACTGACCTAGTACCGAACCAAGAATGCCACCCAAGCCGCCTTGCGCAGATTGTTGGTTATTACCACCAAGTTGCCCCAAAACCGAACCTAAAATACCACCCAATCCGCCTTGAGATTGATTAGATTGCTGATTCGCGCCCAATGCCTGCTTTGCTAAAATTTCAACAATATTGCTTAAATTGGTCATTTTATTTTCCTAATAATGCCCTTATGACAGCATACGAAGTTTTGACTGAATTGCGCGCTTGAAATTGTTAAATTTTGCAATATCCTAAACTTATGTGAATTAATTATCATTATTAGAATTTTGTGATCGTAATTCAGCACTTACCAGCGGAATTTATCCCAATTTTCAGGGTTTGCCCAAAACTTAGAATTAAACCAATCAGGCACGTGCTTATAAGTCAAAATATTAAATTGCCATAAGCACAAATGATGCTGCTCAAAGCGATGTTCAATCAATTGCGTAAAACCAAGCGCTCTAAGCAATTGCTCATCTTCACGCGCAGCAATCACCACAATACGTTTTGCCAATAAATCACGTAGCTTCACCAAAATTTGCGAGGTGTGTTGTGGTGTCTGCGCAGCAAAATCGGCAGCATCTAAAAATACAACTGCCAAATCAAAACGTTGGGTAAAAGGCAGATTTAAAAATGCCAATGCGCTAAAATACTGCCATTGGATAGTTGGCTGCTCATCAGCCGCTTGATTGTTATACTTCGGGCTTGCTTCAATATTTTGCCCTATACACAATGCAGTAGAAATTGGCTGTTGTTGAGATAAATCATCAATTAATGCTTGAATTAAACGCATTTCAGCCATCACTGCATTCCTTCATTTTCGAGAGAGTATTCTTATGGAACTACAAGGCATTTGCCATAAAATGCACGCAGGTCTTAAGGACCATAGTGTAACTGATGAACAGGTACACAAGGCAAATGTTGAATATAAATTTATTCTAGACCGTGCAGAAATTGACCTGCCTTTTCAGCTTGGGCAAGAACTTGAACTGGAATGGACGGGCAATATTTATTGTGTTTCTTGTGGTGTGAAAACACCAAAATCCTATTCGCAAGGACATTGTTTCAAGTGTTTTAAAACCAAAGCATCTTGCGATATGTGCATCATGAAGCCTGAGACCTGTCACTATCATTTAGGTACCTGTCGTGAAGATAGTTTTGCTCAAGAAGTCTGCTTTCAACCGCACATCGTATATTTAGCCAATTCAAGTGCTTTAAAAGTGGGAATCACCCGTTTAGGTCAAATGCCAACACGTTGGCTAGATCAGGGCGCAACTCAAGCCTTGCCAATTATGCAAGTCGGCTCACGCCGTTTATCTGGGCAATTGGAAGTTATGTTTGGTACACAAGTCGCAGATAAAACCGACTGGCGCAAACTACTCAAAGGCGAAGCAGAGCCGCTAAACCTAATTGAAGTGCGTGAACAACTGATTGAAGAGTTTGCGCCTAAAATTCAGACCATTCGTGATGAGTTTAGTCAAAACCTTGAATTCAACGAAACGGTAGAGCTTTTAGATCAGGAACTTCCGCGTGAATTTGTGTACCCTGTAGAACAGTATCCTGAGAAAATTAAATCGCATAACTTAGATAAAACCCCAATCATTCGCGGCAAACTGCAAGGAATTAAAGGGCAATATTTAATCTTGGATACAGGTGTCATCAACATTCGTAAATACACAGGTTATGAGCTAAAAATTCGCGCTGAATAAATCTTGAAACTGCTTACTTAATCATTTTAGATGCACAAAAAAACCAGCAAATTTGCTGGTTTTTTTGTAGATGTTCATCACTTATTTGATTTTCGCTTTCGATTTCAAATATTGCGTATAGTCATCTAGCTCTTGTTGAGCACGTAATTGTTGATACAACTGCGCTAACTCTTTCAGTTGCTCAGGCGTTAAAGCATTCGATGTAGTATTGTTTACATTTGATACAGCTACCACCACTAATTCATTTGGTATAGATGCTGTTGTTACTGACCACATACCATCTTTAGGCGCAAGCACACTAAATGCAGCACGTTCAATTTCACGCTTTAACAAACCATCTGCACGGGTGAATGTGCCTGCATTTTCAAAACGGATTTGGTTTTTCGCCAAAACGGTCGCTGCAGGTTGAGTTTTAAAGGCATCCAACGCAGCTTGAATATCTTTTTTCGCTGCATCAAAGGCTTTTTTCTCAATCAGTTTAGCTTTTACGCGGGGTGTTGCTTCTTCTAAAGTTTGCACACCTGCGGCATGGTAATTACGCACTTTCACCCATACCACATCGCCATTGGCTAAAGTAATGTTACTCGATGCGTTGCGATCGCCATTTTTCACATCATCATTAAACAATTTAACTTTGACAGATGGCTGGCTTAAAACAGGATGCTGCGCCGCCAAAGTTAAACCATTAACAGATTCGACTTTGGCCGTTTTCACTTCTTCTGCCACAACATCTAAAGCATCACTACTCACCACCAATTCATTTAAGCTGTTGATGGTATCGGTATACGCATTTTCAGTTTTGGCTTTTTGCAACTCTGCCATTAAACGTGCTTTTTGAGTTTCAAACGCAGGGACTTGAACTGTAGCACCTTCTGTTTGAATCACATGATAGCCATATTGAGTTTTAATCGGCTGTGATACTTCACCAGATTTTAAGCTACCCACGGCTTTGTCAAAGGCATCGCCAAATACGCCTGCTTCATAACCTGCAACCTCACCACCTTTGGCTTTAGACTCAGGATCATCCGAATACTTTTGTGCAGCTGCAGTAAAGCTTGTACCTTGCTTAATTTCAGCTGCGGCTTGCTCTGCAAGTTTTTTAGCTGCGGCATCATCACGCGCATCGGTGGTGATTAAAATATGTTTCACTGTCGGTACAGCAGCACCTTTTTGAGTTTCGACAAACTTTTGATAAGCCTGTTGTAACTCTGCGTCAGTGACAGCCGTATTTGCAGGTGCAATATTGGCTGGAGTCACCACAATGTAATCGACATCAACGCTAGCAACCTGTTTAAAGGCATTGGCGTGCTGTTCATAATACGCAGCAATCTCTTGTGCATTTGTGGTGATGTTTTTCTTGTAGTCATCTAACTTAATGCTAGATAAATGCAAAGTACGTTGCTGGGTTTGTAAATTGGCAATTTGCTGAATATCAGACGGGCTAACTAAAGCATAATCGGTAAAGCTAGCACTCAGCATTTTTAACGCATGGTCTTGGCGTAAATTTGCCACAAGCGCCTGATTGGTCATGCCTACAGATTGCAGATAGTTCGCATACAAGCTTTCAGAAAACTTGCCATCTTGTTGGAAATTCGGTTGCTGTGCAATCATTTGTTCAATTTGTGCATCGCTCAAAGAAATCCCTAATTTCTCAGCTTGTTGTAATAACAAGGTACGTGCAACCAACGTATCTTTGGCTTTGTTTTGAATATAATTTTGATTCAATAGTGTTTCATCACCATTGGTATAGGCCAAGTATTGTTCTTTCAAGGAATTGGTCAGATTATCTAATTCTCGTTTTGAAATTTGCTGACCATTGACTGTTTGTGCAGTGTCTTCAGACTGACCTCCACTAAAATATCCTTCAATACCTACAAGTGCTAAAGGGGTCAAGAACAAGACGAGCAAAACTTTGCCCAACCAACCCTTAATAACTTTACGAAAAGATTCCATAAGTATTCCAATATTTTATTTGTGCGAGATTTTAACTGAAAACCCTCAACGAATGAATGCGTTGAAGCCGTTTATTGACATTATTAATAAAAAACGCGCCAATTGGCGCGCTTTCTTGGCATTTTAAAAGATTATGCTACTGAATCTTTTAAACCTTTACCCGCTTTAAAGCTTGGTACTTTGCTTGCTTTAATTTCAAGTGTAGCACCTGTTTGTGGGTTACGACCTGTGCGAGCAGCACGCTCTTTCACATTAAATGTACCAAAACCAACGAGGGTTACAGTATCACCAGCTTTAAGCGCTTCAGTAATAGAAGCAATTGTTGCGTCTAAGGCCTTACCTGCATCAGTCTTAGACAATCCCCCTTTCTCTGCAATTGCATCGATTAATTCTGATTTATTCATGAAAATTACGTCCTCTTAATATCGTTTATTTAAGGTCCAGAGATTTAATTTAAATTACCGTAACGCCTTTATAGCAATGCTTTGAGGGTAAAAGCAATACTCCCTGCACGCTTTTATGCAAAATAAATGGTAAAAACGATGGAACTGTTAGCCTCTATTCAGTTTTGCCCTAAAATACCCGATGTATAATAAAGCAACATCCTTTAAGCCCCCTTTCCACAGAATTACTTTTTCGCAACATCTTCTTTTAATTGTTTATTTTCTTCAATCAACGCATCGACTTTGGCATGTAATTGCAGTACCAATTGCTCCAAATGTTGTAGGTCTTTTGCTGTCACCAAGCCAATTCTATTTAAAGAATGATTGACGCTATGGTCAATTAAACGCTCAACTTTATCTTTAGTATCAATGACCGACTCTTTGGCTTTTTCAGACACTTTTTCAACTGTTTGATCGGCAATTTCTGTAGTTTTAGATTCTAATTCCTCACCCACCTTGACCAGAGAGTCAAACAATTTATTGCCTTCTTCTTCTGCGCGTGAAAATGCACCTAAACCTGCTAGCCAAATTTGCTTGGTATATTTACGAAAATCGAGTGATGATTTACGTCCTGAGCGTAATTTATCTTTATTTTTCAATGTGGTTTCTGATTCAAGCAAATGCTCTTCTACGCTATCCGTCGTTTTTTCCATGAACCTCTCTCCTGCTTATTTTATGTGCACATAAATGTAATAAACCTACAAAATGCTTTCATAATAGCAAATTAAATACTTGATCGTTTTGCTAAACTGTTCTACAAAGCAAGATTATTCGCTGTGCTTCTAATATGATGTATTCACTACGAAGTGCAAACCAAGGAATTCAACTTTAAATTTAGGGACTTGATTTTATGAGTGATTCGCAACAAAGACAAAGTAATCCACATTTGTTGCTGACCATGCTCATGATTGTGTTGGAAACAATTTTTAGCTTTATTCTCAAACATGATCGTGTGGTCGCTTTGCAGGCTAAAAAGTTTGTCGACCAGAAAATCACCATTAAAATTAATAGCTATATTCCTTATTTCGACATTTACGTGGAATTCAATCCAAACGGCATCTTATTTGACAGCAAAGCACCTGAACAAGCTGTCGATTTAGATGTGCGCACCACCCTCATAGATTTATTTAAAATCTTTATTTTAGGTAATCGTCGCAGTATTAAACACATGCGTATAGATGGTGACATTACCCTTAAAGATGAGTTTCGTGATCTAATTTTGCATTTTAGTGCACCCAAAGTTTTAGCTGACTGGAAACAATGGCTGAAAGAAGCACCGCAAGAACAAGAAGTGATTGGTTCTAAAAAGCGCATTGCCCCACTTTTAGACAAAATTGATGAACAACGCTCTAAGATCAACACCCTACAAGTTGAGCTTAAACAGCATAAAAACCGTATTCGTCGGATTGAACGTCGTCAAAAGCGCATTAACATCGTCTTTGGTGTAATAACAGTACTATTAATTACGTTATTAGTGTATAATTTATGGATCGTTTAAACGCATTAAAATATCAAGAAAAACAGCGTAAATCCTCGCGCACAATATCACAATAAAATACTTGACTAATTTAGTCGGGATTCATAGAATACCCATATCTAGTCTAATCATGTGTATCGAATCATGCGCTTAACAACTCGCGGTCGCTACGCAGTGACTGCTCTACTTGATTTAGCTTTGCAGCCAACTGAACAAACGATCACGCTTGCTGAAATTGCAGCCCGTCAAACTATTTCTGTTGCTTATCTTGAGCAGTTATTCGCAAAACTTAAGCGCCACGGCTTAGTGTCTAGTGTTCGCGGTGCTAACGGTGGTTACCATTTAGCACGTAGTGCAAATGAAATCACTGTGCTAGAAATCATTGAAGCCGTAAACGAAACTGTTGATGCAACGCGTTGCGACCATAAAGGCAACTGTCAAAATGGTGCAATGTGCTTGACTCACGACTTATGGCAGGAACTCTCCCATCATATTGCCGACTATCTCGCTAAAATCTCACTTGCTGATTTAGTTGCGCGTGACAACGTACAAACTGTTGCCATTCGCCAGAACACAGCACCGTTTGATTCAGCTCTGTTATCGGTTACAGGTATTTGACATGAAACGTCCAATTTATCTTGACTACGCAGCAACCACTCCTGTAGATCCTCAAGTTGCAGAACGCATGATGGAGTGCCTGACTTTTGATGGGACTTTCGGTAATGCCGCTTCTCGTTCGCACGCTTATGGCTGGCAAGCAGAAGAAAAAGTTGAATATGCACGTGAACAAGTTGCGAACTTGATCAAAGCAGACCCACGTGAAATCGTGTGGACTTCTGGTGCAACAGAATCAGATAACCTTGCACTTAAAGGCGTAGCACAATTCTATTCGTCTAAAGGCAAACACATTATTACCTCTAAAATTGAACACAAAGCCATTTTAGATACCTGCCGTGAGCTTGAATCTGAAGGTTTTGAAATCACGTACTTAGAGCCACAACCACAAACAGGTTTAATTACACCTGAAATGGTTGAAGCGGCAATTCGTCCAGACACAATTTTAGTGTCGTTGATGATGGTCAATAACGAAATTGGTACGATTACCGATGTCGCTGCAATTGGCGAAATCACCCGTGCCAAAAAAATCTTCTTCCACGTTGATGCTGCGCAAGCTGCAGGTAAGGTAGAAATTGATTTATCTACCTTAAAAGTAGACTTAATGAGCTTCTCTGCACACAAAATCTATGGCCCTAAAGGTATTGGTGCGCTATTTGTACGCCGCAGTCCACGCGTACGCTTAAAAGCACAAATGCATGGTGGCGGTCATGAGCGTGGCATGCGTTCAGGCACACTTGCAACCCACCAAATTGTAGGTATGGGCGAAGCATTTGAACTTGCAGGCAAAAACTTGGCTTCTGAACAAGCCCGTTTACGTGTATTGCGCGACAAACTTTGGAATGGCTTGAACACCATGGAACAAGTTTTCCTGAATGGTCACCCAACACTAAACGTAGCCAACTATTTAAACGTCAGCTTCAACTTTGTTGAAGGTGAATCTTTAATGATGTCTCTTAAAGATGCTGCGGTATCTTCAGGTTCTGCGTGTACTTCAGCGACTTTAGAGCCATCTTATGTATTACGTGCACTAGGTCTTTCAGACGAACTTGCACACAGCTCAATTCGTTTCAGTTTTGGTAAATACACCACTGAAGAAGATATTGATCATGTCCTAACTGTGACTAAAGCTGCTGTTGAAAAGTTACGTGAACTTTCACCGCTTTGGGATATGTATAAAGAAGGGATTGACCTTTCTAAAGTAGAATGGACTGAACACTAATTCATCCCAAATCTAATGGCTTTGACAGGAAGCCATTAGATTGATAAAGGTAATTTCACCCCCATATTTATATTAAGGCTGACCCCGAGGTTTGGAGAAGCGACATGGCTTATAGCGATAAAGTAATTGATCATTACGAAAACCCTCGTAATGTTGGCGTTTTAGACAAAAATGCTGAAAACGTTGGTACAGGTATGGTGGGCGCACCTGCATGTGGCGATGTAATGCGTCTGCAAATTCAAGTGAATGACGAAGGCGTGATTGAAGAAGCACGTTTCAAAACTTATGGTTGTGGTTCTGCCATTGCTTCTAGTTCTTTGGTTACTGAGTGGCTTAAAGGTAAAACTTTAGATGAAGCACAAGCGATCAAGAACATTGATATTGCTACCGAACTTGCCCTTCCACCAGTGAAAGTACACTGCTCTGTATTGGCAGAAGATGCAATTAAAGCTGCTGTAGAAGACTATCGCAGCAAAAAGACCAAAGCTTAATTTGCTAAGTTTTGTGGAAAAACAAACGGAGTTTTCATGATCAATTTAACTGAAAATGCTGCAACTCATATCAGCAATTACTTAAAGAATCGCGGTAAGGGTCAAGGTATTCGCGTTGGTGTGAAAACTTCAGGCTGTTCTGGTTTGGCTTATGTACTCGAATTTGTAGATGAAGTCGATACGCACGACCAAATGTTTGAACAGTTTGGTGTTAAAGTTTTCGTTGATCCGAAAAGCCTAGTTTACCTAGATGGCATGGAAATGGACTATGTCAAAAATGGTTTAAACGAAGGTTTCGAGTTTAACAACCCCAATAAAAAAGGTGAATGTGGCTGCGGTGAATCGTTCACGGTATAACGCCACCTCCCTCTTTTTAGCTTAAAACAGTGTACAATACACTGTTTTAATTGCATTTATGCAGCCAATTTTGCACACTAATCGCGGATTCCATCTCCCATGAATCATTTTGAGTTGTTTAATCTTCCTGTTGCACTCGATATTGATTTCGCTACTTTAAAAGCTGAATTTTTAAAGCTACAGCAGCAATATCACCCCGACAAAGCCGAAGACAAAGATCAAGCCTTGATTAAATCTAGTAAAATTAATCAGGCGTTTAAACAACTCTCTGCGGTAGACAGTCGTGCTGCATATTTACTCTCATTGAAAAAGCAAGATTATCATCTCGATCAATCCATCCATGACTTTGAATTTTTACAAGATGCCTTGGAAATTCGTGAGCAATTGGATGATGCCAACTGTGCCGATGACTTACAGTCATTAAAGGTTGAAGTACAACAATGGGTTGATGGCTTAGTCCGTGAATTTAAAATTGACTATGCCGAAGAAGATTGGGCAGAAGCGCGTGACACTGTGCGTAAATTACGCTTTTTCATGAAAGTTATGGCTGACCTAGACAAAGCTGAAGATCGTTTCCTTGATGATGACAGTTTTGATTTAGACGATGATTTTTAATTTTAGTTTGTATTTTAATATTTAACGGGCAAAGGATTTTACATAATGGCGCTCTTGCAAATTGCAGAACCAGGTCAATCAAGTGCACCGCATGAACATCGCATTGCGATTGGCATTGACTTAGGCACCACTCATTCATTGGTTGCCACAGTTCTTTCTGGTAAAGCCAAAGTCTTGCATGATGAGCAAGGTCGCGTGCTACTGCCTTCTATCGTCCATTATGCAGAGCAAAATACACATTATGGCAATGCTGCTGCGCCATTTATTACTACAGACCCTAAAAACACGATTGTTTCAGTCAAGCGTTTTATGGGTCGTTCTAAAGCGGACATTAAATTTCAACATCCATACACGTTAGTGGGTGAAGACAATCAAATGCCTGCTTTTGAAACAGCTCAAGGCCGTAAAACACCTGTTGAAATTTCGGCAGAATTACTTAAACAACTCAAAGACCGCGCAGAAGCCAGCTTACAAAACCCTGTAAATGGTGCAGTGATTACTGTTCCTGCTTATTTTGATGAAGCTCAACGCCAAGCCACACGTGACGCTGCCGAGCTTGCAGGTTTAAAAGTATTGCGTTTATTGAATGAACCGACTGCAGCAGCGGTTGCCTACGGTTTAGATCAAGACACCAACTTGGCTCAAGACCGTAACTATGTGATTTACGACTTGGGCGGTGGTACGTTTGACGTTTCTATTTTACGTTTCTCTCAAGGTGTTTTTGAAGTTTTAGCCACAGGCGGCCACACTGCTTTAGGTGGTGATGACTTAGATCGTCTGATTGTAAAATGGGCAAAAAAACAGCTGAATATTGAAAGTTTAGATGATGCAGAATATGCACACTTTATTGTGTCTGCACGTAAAGCCAAAGAAGCGCTCAGCAATGCAGAAAGTGTTGAATTAAAACTGTTAGAGCACACGCTGCAATTAGACCGCGCAAACTTTGAAAGTATTATTCAGGTTGCTTTAGATAAAACCATTAGTGTATGCAAACGTGTATTACGCGATGCCAAACTTGACCTAGATGACATTCAAAATGTAGTTTTAGTTGGTGGTTCAACACGTTCTTATGCCGTGCAAAAAGCTGTTCGTGAAGTATTTAATCAAGAACCATTATGCACAATTAACCCAGATGAAGTGGTTGCAATTGGTGCATCAATTACCGCCAATCAACTAATTGGTAACAGCAAAGATGGTTCGTTGCTATTAGACGTTACCCCACTGTCTTTGGGTTTAGAAACCATGGGCGGTTTGGTGGAACGCTTAATTTCACGCAATACTGCAATTCCTGTAGCACGTCGCCAAGAATTTACCACTTATCAAGATGGCCAATCTGCCATGTTGATTCATGTGGTACAAGGTGAGCGTGATTTGGTAGAACATTGTCGTAGCTTAGGTCGTTTTGTGCTACACGGTATTCCACCAATGACTGCGGGTCAGGCACGCATTGAAGTTACGTTCCAAGTCGATGCTGATGGCTTGCTCAGTGTTTCTGCTAAAGAAACCACTTCTGGTGTGACTGCAAATATCGACATCAAGCCATCTTATGGTTTATCTGAAGCAGATACCGAGCGTTTGCTGCTAGATGGTTTCAAATATGCAGAAGAAGACAAGCAATTGCGTCATTTGCATGAAACCAAAGTTGAAGCACAACGTGAACTTGAAGCTTTACAACAAGCCTTAAAAGTAGATGCACAACTATTAAGCCCAGAACAATTAGAAGCTTTAAATACTGCCAAAGCGCAGTTGGAAGCCGAATTGACTGGACAAGACATTAAAGCCATTGAACATGCTGTTGAACAGCTTAAAATACACAGTGATGCTTTTGCTGCAATTCGTATGAATCAACATATTGATACAGCACTTAAAGGCACTAAACTCGACGACTGGTCAAACTCAAACTAATTTAAGGTAAAGATTATGCCACGTATTAAAGTACTTCCACATGCGCAATTCTGCCCAGAAGGTGCTGAGTTTGAAGTCGAACAAAATGCCAACTTATGCGAAAGCTTACTTGAAAATGGCATTAAAATTGAACATGCTTGCGATATGTCTTGTGCATGTACCACTTGCCACGTTGTTGTTCGTAAAGGCTTTGACAGCCTAGAAGAAATGGATGATGTTGAAGCTGACTTATTAGACCGTGCTTGGGGTTTAGAGCCTGATTCACGCTTATCTTGTCAGGTTAAAGTGGTCAATGAAGACTTGGAAGTCGAAATTCCAAAATACACCATTAACCATGCTTCAGAAAATCATTAATCATAAAATGATGCTAATTCTAAAAAACTGCGCTACGGCGCAGTTTTTTTTATTGCACAACTTTAGATTTAAAATTTTTGAGGATTTAAAAGTTAAACGAGATCTACATTATAAGAAAAATTTTAGTGTTTTTCAGGAATATGAGTTTTGGCAATTTCTTCAACAGGTGGATGTTCAATCACTTCATCTTCAAGATTAAGTTTTACAATGCCCTGTGAGTTGGTCAGCTTTTGCTGCGTTTGAATTCTTTTAATCATTTTTTCTAATACGGTAATTAGCTCAGGATATTCAAAATTCTGCACTTCATCCAAATTAAGCAACAAATGAAAACCTTTATATTCGTAGTCAAACCAACGCTGATAATCCGACTTGCTGGCCGCATATTTTTCCATCACTTGCCAAGTTTTTACAGGACCTTGAATCCCCTTTAAAAAGATCGGTGCTTTCGGAGCACACAAATAATCATTTTTAATCAGTTTATAAGTGTCATCTGAAAGTAAAATTTCATCAACTTCGGCCGCACTTTGCAAACGCGCAGCTAAGTTAGCATCACGCCCAACAATGGTATATGCCATCCGATGTGCTGCACCGTAGTTCCCAACGTGGCAATATCCTGTACTGATACCCATACGAATATGTAAAGGCGGATAGCCCATTTTAACCCAACGTTCGCGTAACAATTTCATTTGCTGACGCATCGCAATAGCCATCTCTACACAAGTTTTAGCATCTTGTTCAACACCTTGCGTATTTGGATCACCAAAGAAAATTAAAATCGCATCACCCATAAACTTATCCACCGTCGCTTCATATTGCTTGGCAATTTCGGTCATGTGGCTTAAATAATCATTGAGCAGGAATGCTAAATCATCTGGAATTAGTGTTTCAGAAAGTTCAGTAAAGCCTTGAATATCAGAAAAGAAAATCGTCATTTTTTTACGTTTATATTCAATTTTCGCTTCCGACTCACCTTTCATAATCGATTGCCACAACTGCAAAGGTGCATAGCGACTAAGCTGATTCGCAAATTCCATATAGCGGTTCATTTGTGTGTAGTAATGGTCTTTCTTTGCCGTGGTATAGCGGATACGACGTGCCTGATAGGCACTGCCCATGCCAAAGTAAAAGATCATACATAAAAAGGCTAAAATCGTAAGTTCGGTACTGCTTTGTTCAAAATATTCGTTAAAACCAAAAATAAAAATATTACAAAAATAAAAAACTGTGACCGCCAATAAGGATGCCAATGCCACCAAAAAGAAAGAAACTTTAATATAAATGGCGGTATATAGCAGCGCAAATAAAGCGGCAAAAGTAAGTACCAAATTCAGATGTACCGCAGACAAACATACTGCGACTACCACAATATCAATAATAAACAGGATATTACGCTTGGCTTGATGACTATATTTATATTGCAGCCAACGCGAAAATTTAGGAATTATCAGTAATAAAAAAGTAAGAAAAAACGGAAGGTAAATTTGATAATTGGTATCGGCGTAGGTGTAGTGATAGACCACCATAATCAGGGATAAACTTGCATACCCGACTAAACGATGCAGAAATTCGAATTGTTTGGGATCTCTTTCCATCCAATTGTACATGAACACCGCGGCCTACTCCAATCTAGGATTAAAAAGCCACGCATGCTGCGTGGCAATTCATTTCAATTAATCCATTCGCCAGTCAAATGGCATATCGCCTTGACCACGCAGAGCAAGCATCAAGGTTTGACGCATGTGAGCCAAAACTTCATTGCTGTATGGTACAGCTGGCGTACCCCAAACTGGTTTAGGCCAAGCCACATCATTTTGATAACGCACGACGTGATGAAAATGCAATTGTGGAACCATATTACCTAAAGCCGCCACATTCATTTTATCGGCACGGAATACACGTGATAATTGGCTAGATAACCAGCTAGATTCACGTAAAAATTGTTCTTGGTCTGCCTGGCTTAATTCGTATAGTTCTGTAACCCCTGGCACACGTGGAATTAGAATTAACCAAGGGAATTGCATATCATTCATTAAACGACATGTTGACAGAGGAAAGTCGCCTACAAAAAAAGTATCTTGAGCAAGTTGTGGATGCAAACTAAACATATCTTTATAAATGACGCAAATTGTAATGATGGGTAATACTATCACATCCCTAGTGAACTGAGTATGATTCCCATCATGTTTCGATGTAAATAAAGTGCAATTTTAACCAAATTCATCATGAATAATATTCATTATAGAATCAGAGGTTTCTTAGCAAATATTCATAAATTTACCGATATGATATTTGGATCAATTTGCATTTTTAAACTCAGCTGTGCAAAGTTTTTAGCAGGCTGTTTAATAGATCGGCAATAAATTGAATCCGCTTTTCAGCTTCCTCCAACATCACCATCACTTTTAAACGCTGTCCACCATCCATACGGAAATAGGTCGGATGTTTTTGCATCATTTGAATGATGCTCATGGCTTGCACAGGTGTATCTGGTGAAAATTCGATATGACCGCCATTTGTACTAATATCAATTTTAGTGATGCCCAACTGCTCTGCTTTTAAACGCAGTTGATGTACAGCAAATAATTGTTTCACCGCTTGTGGTGGAATACCAAAACGGTCAATCAATTCCATACGGATATGATCAAGCTTTTCTTGAGTATCGGTATTACTAATGCGTTTGTAGAACAATAAGCGCTGATGCACATCGCCCAAATAATCATCTGGAATTAAAGCAGGCATGTGCAGGTTGATTTCTGCAGTTAAAGACAATGGTGCATCGAAGTTAGGGGTTTTACCTTTTTGAATGGCTTTGGTGGCTTTTTCCAGCATTTCCATATACAGGCTATAACCAATAGCTTGCATTGAACCGCTTTGTTGCTCACCCAGTAATTCGCCCGCACCACGAATTTCCAAGTCTTCGGTTGCCAACATAAAACCTGCACCCAAAGTTGAGGCACGCTGAATCGCATCCAAGCGTTTTTCAGCATCGCCTTTTAAGCCCTTAATGGAAGGTACCAGCAAATACGCATAAGCTTGGTGATGCGAACGTCCAACACGACCACGTAGTTGGTGCAACTGCGCCAATCCGAGTTTATCTGCACGTTCAATTAAAATGGTATTGGCATTTGGAACATCAATCCCTGTTTCAATAATGGTTGAGCAAACCAACACGTTATATTCTTTATGATAAAACTGCTGCATGACTTGCTCTAATTCACGCTCGCGCATTTGCCCATGCGCAACTGCAACCCGCGCTTCTGGTACCAATTCACGAATGGTTTCAGCACTACGCTCAATGGTTTCTACTTCATTATGCAGGAAATACACCTGACCACCACGTAACAATTCACGTAAAATGGCTTCTTTCACCGTATCGCCTGTATGCTCTTGCACAAAGGTTTTTACCGCTAAACGACGTGCAGGTGGTGTGGCAATAATGGATAAATCGCGCATACCGCTAAATGCCATATTTAAGGTACGTGGAATTGGCGTTGCGGTTAAAGTCAGCATATCCACATCGGCGCGCAGCGCTTTAATACGTTCTTTGTCACGCACCCCAAAACGATGTTCTTCATCGACAATCATTAAACCCAACTGCTTGAACTGAATATTTTCTTGCAGAATTTTGTGCGTCCCAATCACAATATCGACTTTGCCTTCAGCTAAATCTTCAATGGTTTTTTGATGAGATTTGCTTGAACCAAAACGCGATAAGACTTCAATACGCACAGGCCAGTCGGCAAAACGGTCTTTAAAAGATTCATAATGCTGTTGTGCCAACAATGTGGTCGGAACCAATACCGCGACTTGTTTATTATTCTGTACCGCGACAAATGCAGCCCGCATGGCGACTTCGGTTTTACCAAAACCAACATCACCACAGACCAAACGATCCATTGGTTTTGCCAGTTGCATGTCATGTAAAGTCGCTTCAATTGCATTGGCTTGGTCTAGGGTTTCTTCATAAGCAAAGCCACTGGCAAATTGCATATAAAGACTATGATCCAACTCAAAAGCAAAACCCGGTTTAGATTGACGACGTGCCTGAATATGCAGTAATTCTGCTGCCACATCGTGAATTTGTTCCAACGCTTTGCGTTTGGCTTTATTCCATGCATCTGTGCCTAATTTATGCAAAGGCGCAAGGTCTGGATCACCACCGCTATAACGGCTGATTAAATGCAAATTGGTAACAGGTACATACACTTTTGCAGCATCGGCATAATCAAGTTGTAAAAACTCATGCTCTTGCTCATCAATATTTAAAGTAATTAAACCTGCATAACGCCCTACGCCATAATCAATATGTACCACAGGTGCACCAATGCTTAACTCGGTCAAACTGCGAATTAAAAACTCTTCAGAAACTTCCTGCTGACGTTTACGACGGCGCTGCACCATACGATGTTCATACAACTGATTTTCTGAGATTACACTCAATTGATCTTGAATGACCAAGCCGCGATCTAAAGGTGCATTGGTAATCGCAATGGCTTGTAAAGACTGCTGAAATGCCTCAAAACTCTCCACTTGTGGAATTTCACCCAAAGCGGCACGCAACGCATCTTTTAAGGTTTCACGACGACCTGCACTTTCTGCCACCAATAAAACAGGATGATTGGCCGCATCAATATATTGCTTAACGGCATGAAAGGGTTGTTCTTGTTTAGGATCAACCGCCAAACGTGGTGGTACAAGTGTGCTTAAGTTCACTACACCTGCTTTTTGCTCAAAAGCTTCGGGCGATGCAATCACACGTCCAAATTGATTCAGTTGTTCTAATAATTGATTTGGTTGTAGGAATAATTGCTCAGGCGGCAAAATCGGCTGGTCGATGTTATGACGTCTGTCCTCATAACGATACAGCACATCTTTCCAAAATTGAGTTAAACAGTCATCCACCGCCTTATCTGTAATGACAATGCAATGCTTTGGTAAGTATGAAAGTAATGTATTTTGACCTTCAAGCTGTGCTTGAGTGAAGAATAACGGAAAATAAAACTCTAAACCAGGCGATGCAATGCCTTCTAACACATCCTGATACACAGGGTTCTTTTTCGGGTTTGCCGTTGGGAAACTTTCTGCATAGCGGTCACGGAAAATCGCACGACCTTCTTTTAATGGAAATTCTTTGGCGGGTAAAACCGTAAAATTCTGCAAACTTTGGGTGGTACGCTGCGTTTCTGGATCAAAAAACTTTAAGGTTTCAACTTCATCATCAAATAAATCAATACGGATGGGTGCTTCCTGTCCCGAAGCATAAATATCCATAATACTGCCACGCACAGCAAACTCACCATGATCATAGACTGTATCGACCAGATGATAGCCTGCTTGTACCAAACGCTGTTTTTGTTGTTCCAAAGCAAACTTTTGCCCAACACGAATATCGAAATGCTCGCCTAACACCCATGAGGTTGGTGCAACACGTTGTGCCAAAGTGGTTGCCGAAACCAACAATACACCTTGCTGCGGCATATTGGATAAAATCGCCAAACGCTCCGACACAATATCTTGATGCGGTGACAAGCGGTCATAAGGCAAAATTTCCCAATCGGGGAAAATAGTCGGTTTTACCCCGTAAAATTCTAATTCGCTTTCTAACTGCGCCAAATGTTGTTGATTGCGCGCGACAATCACAAATAAATGCTGATTCTGCTGACCAATTTCTTTAAATAATAATGCTGCGGCAGAACCTTGTAGATTACCAATCCAGCGTTTTTCGCCAGCTTTCAGTTGTGCTAAATTGAGTTGGGAAATTTCGTGTTGGAACATGTATATAGCTTTAGGGTCTAAACAACATGGGGCTTATACTAGCACGATGAATTGACGGTTTTACGTAATTTTTTTCATCCACCATTACAGCGTATTTAATTGCAAAATTTTATAAAACAGCGAGCTTTAAAGTTTGATACACACGCCTCTTTACTTTTGATCACGTAAAAACTGTCGATAATAATCATTCAATTTTTTAACAATCGCTTTAAATTCCAGTAAGTTTTCTTCGGTATTACCAAGCATTGTGTTAAAACGCTGTTGCGCAATTTCCAGATCAATTTTTTCATTGATAATCATAGCTGTAGAATACAGCTGTGCCAAATCATCAAACTGCTGCATACGGCGGTTGGATAAATAATTTAAACGCTCTGCCAAAACATCGTTAAGCAAAATACCATCGACAATATAGCCTTGTTCCGCATCCCATTGAATATTCTGTGCTTCTAAATAGGCAATTTCTTCGAGATTGGCTTTATTTTTAAACAACCCTGTAAGTTTGCTGAACATTTTGAACCTATAAATTGGCGAAATCAAAGTGAATGCTGCAGAGTTTAAATGCTTCACTAAAATAGATGCAACTGATCAGGGTGATTTATGCTCCCCTGATGTTATAAGTCAGTGTTTCAACCCCACTTTGCTTAGGCTATTTATAATGATGCATATTTTGCATCCTGCCAAATGTAAAAAAGCATCTTGAAGATGCTTTTATAACAATCAAAAAATGACTTAAAGCTTATTTGCCATAAGTTTGCTGTAAATACTTCACAATCTTGGCCGATTCAAAAAGCTGAGTCTGGGTATTTGGATCGATTAAAAATGGGACTTGAATATTATCACCCATAACTTTTAATACCTGCTCACGCTTACCACCTGCCAGTGGCACATATTTACCCGGTTTTAAACGTAATTTTGCCAAGCCTTGATCTTGCCAACGCTCTTTGGCTACATTATGAAATTTGAATGGCAACTCCAGTTCAGTCAATACACCACGTACTACACGTGTATAAGGACTTCCCTCAAAACCCCACAGTTCAATCAGTTGTTCAGGTGCAGCGCGCTCTACAATTTTCTGGTTAATCCACACACCACGTGCACCATTCAATAACGTGCCTGCAAGTGCAACATAAGGAATTTTAGGAAAATGCGCGTATTTTTTTGGCGTTTTTCCACTTTTGCCATAATGTTTGAATAAATGATGAATGATCTGCTGTGATTCATAGAGCTGATCACCTGTATTTTCATCAATTAAAAATGGAAACTGAGTTTTACCACCCAGTTGTTTCACCAAAGGTCGATATTTTGTGCCGCCTTTGGGGCATGGATAAACCTCATAATCCAAATTTAACAAGGTCATGACTTCGCGTACACGACGGCAAAATGGTGAACCTTCAAACTCATATAACTTTAAGGCTTTTTCGGGTTGCTTGGGAAATGCTGTCCCATTCACTCCACGTCCACCTTCGGTAAGCATAGATGCCACTGCCTGAATGACTTTAATTTGATGATGCACCATTTTGTTTTCCTTGTGATGTGCTCAGCAATTTGATGACTGCGCCATCAAACCGCTTATAAATCGACCAACTTTTCTTTTGCCACAATAATACCGTTGTTATCGGCATAGACATAATCGCCCGAATTAAAAGTGACTTGTCCAAAATGCAAACTCACATCTACTTCACCCACGCCTTTGCGGTTACTTTTTTGTGGAATTGAAGCCAAAGCATGTACGCCTAAATCAAGTGCTGCAATTGCATCGACATCACGTACACAGCCGTAAATAATCACGCCATTCCAGTGATTTTTCACTGCAGATTCAGCAATCAAGTCCCCCATTAAGGCACAGCGCATAGATGCCCCACCATCTACCACCAAAACTTTGCCCGTGCCATCGGTTGCCAACAACTCTTTTACACGCGAGTTATCTTCAAAGCACTTTACAGTCACAATTTGACCGCCAAAAGTTTTACGTGCACCGTAACTTTTGAAAAATTTGCCATCCAAAGATGGAATCACCACTTGAAGGTCATGTTCTGGATGGTCATCTAATAAGTCACAAGTTACGAATGGTACTGTAGACACGTTGTTCCCCTTTTACTTGGTTTTTTGTATTTGTAAATTATCATAAATTTGGAATTTATGAATTTGCGATTGCGCTGCCTCGACCATAGTATGAGCCACTTGCGTAGCACTTACTGGCTTATATGTAAAATGATCGGGAATAAATCGTGATATTTTAAGATACAGCTTTTGTCCTAAATCTTCTAAACGCCGTTGTTCGTTGCGCTCACCCAATAATAAAGATGGACGCAAAATTGATACTTTGTCTAAATCCAAACTTTCAATATATTGTTCTAGCTCACCTTTGACACGATTATAAAATACGGCTGATTTGGCTTCTGCTCCCAAAGCACTGACCAATATGTAATGCGTACCCTTCGCCTGCAATAATTCGGCAAAATGTGCATTGATGGTATAGTCCACAGCATAAAATCCCTGCTTTGAGCCTGCCTTTTTTAAGGTTGTGCCTAAACAACTGAATGCATGACTATAACCGCTCACATCTTCATCATTGAGCAATAAAAAGTCTTCGAGGAGTAACGTCTGGACTTTTTCTAAGCGATTTAATTCCGAGCAAGGTCTACGCAAAACAACGGTGATATTTTTACATTCAGGCAGCTGATTAAGCTGTTTGACCAATTGCTGCCCAACTAAACCATTCCCACCAATTACAATTGCATTTTGAATAGAATTTGTCATTTTTTAAACAATCTCTGAGGCTTAAAGCTAATCTACCTGTTTCTTTCTGATTTTTCTGCAGCTAAAATGTTGTCAAAGCATGTCAAGACTTGACTTAACTGTCTAGTTTCATCAAAATATGGCACTTGTTTACGGGCTGGTGATAATTCTTCTGATGTTGGTTTTCGGAAGTAATTGCAGCCCGCCCAGACCAATCTATTTCAAGGAGTGCACGAGTGGCAAACTCTGCTCAAGCTAGAAAACGTGCTCGTCAAAACGTTAAAGCACGTAAACACAACGCAAGCTTACGTTCTATGGTTCGTACTTATTTAAAACGCACAATCGCTGCTATTGCTGCAGGTGATTATGCGGTTGCTACTGAAGCTTACAAAAAAGCTGTTCCAGTAATTGACCGTATGGCTGATAAAGGCATCATCCATAAGAACAAAGCAGCTCGTCATAAGAGCCGTTTAAACGCTCAAGTTAAAGCTTTAGCTTCTAACTAAGTGTTAAACAAAAGAAGCCCGTTAAGGGCTTTTTTTGTGCCTGCTGTTTCGATAATTTATCAAATTAAGCAATCTTTAGTTTCTGCACGCCAATTACATCACTTCAAATACACCTGCCACCATAAAATAAAAAACACCTCCTGAACTGGTCAAAAGGTGTTTTAAATTAATGAAGATGAATAATTCAGACGAAGAATTATTTCAGCATCAGTCGTAAATTTTGTGGACTTAAATAAGCCAGTTGCAAACTGTTATTAGCCTTTAATTGCGTCCATTGCTGATTCGCACCACCTGTGCAACCATAACGAATTAAACGCGCGCGGTTTTCTTTTAGGTAGCCATGCTCTAAATCAAAGCACTGATTCCCCTGACGAATCGTTCCCGAAGCTGTGTGCATTTCCCAGACCTGACTGTCTTTAGATGTACTGCAGCTTGCAAGTGAGACCACATTGCCGTTGTTGGTTAAGCACTGATCCATTTCTGCTTTGCTGTGAATACGCCCCAAACCATCATAAATCCACTGCTCAGTTGCATCGCCTGTACAGCCACTTGCTCCACTAATGTAAGCATTTTTCTGACCACTCGCCAAAGTTTCAACTTTCAAACAGTTATTTCTGTTTTTCATTAGTGTTGCTTCAGCCACAATATTTTCATTGCCTAAACCCAATCGCTCCACAAAATTGTGCAATGCTGTTTCCGCTTCAGGCTTAGTCTTTTCTAAATCGGCACGATAAACATTCATCCAGCGGTTTAAACGATAAATCGTATTTTGCTGTTGTTCATAACGCTGTAATTGTTGCTGTGCAGTTGCACTTAGCTCTTGACGATAATCTGCATAAGAATCATACAATAGTTGTGCAGCAGGTTTTAAAGCCACCACAGCTTGACTGGCTTGCGCTTCCAACTGCTTCTGAAAATCAGGCATTTCAACTTTTCTTAAAGCTTCATAGCCATGTGTACGACCAATTTTTACCGCAGGTTGAATACTATCGCTATATTGCGGAATATTCAGTGTCGATAATAACTTCTCGGCATGATTGGCTTTTTTACAGTATAAATTCACCTGTTTTGGCTGCTCAGCAAGTGCTAAATTGACATGCAGTTTATTGGCATTGCTGGTCATACGGTTAGGTGCCAATGCCACGTTCTGATTACGATTGGCATATTGAACATCTAACCAACATGCGGCATTTTCAGCAGCACGATTTGCCACAGGTAAATTATAAACATTACCCCAGTTACTGCGTGCAGCAGGATACAACACACCTTGCTGAGTTTCAGGATCATATCCGCCAATAATAGTAATTACAGGCACACCAAATAAGCGCGGTTTTAAATAATATCCATCGGCACTGTTGTACCAAACCTGATTGGAGCTTGGTACTTTTGGATAAACCACTTCCATTTGGCGTGTGTCTTTATTCCAAATTTTATAACCACTTGGTGAGCTTTCATCCCAAACATGTCGCGCCCCAAAGTGGGGTTGAATCCGAATATGGGTACTGTAACCCGTGTAATGGGTATAACGCGAAATGCTACTGTTGGTTGCACCACCTGACATCGCATCCCAACCATAAGCATATTGTTTCAGGAAGTTAGGCACACCATTTTTGCCATCACCCAAGTTTCGAGTATGCCACGCCAAGTTGCCACGCATTTTATTACGATACGCAATATAGCCCCAACCGCTGTCTGCATGGTGTGCAGCCCAGAACATATTTTCACCTTGTGAACCCGGATAATGCCCAAGACCATAATGATGCCCAATTTCATGGCTAAACTCGTTGCCCACAGAATCATACAGGGTCAACATACCATTACCGCCACTTAAACCATGCGTTTGATCACCATTTGTATATTTACCTCGTGCATGATGGGCAATTACAGTTTGTGTAAGTTGTGGCTGTTGATGACTCAACATCGAGGCACTGGTCACCCCCCAGTTGGCCAAGTTAATTCCTACACTAAAGGTCGATTTTGCAGTATTTTCCCGCATGTCCTCCGGCTAGACACCACCTTCACCCGCACTTTGGGTATCGTAAATCGTGCCGTTGGCGACCATCACTCGATCTAGCTGAATGTCATCATATTTTGCCACGGTCATTTGTGCCGCAGGAATGGTTTGGAAATAATCGGTACCCGCTTTTTCAGGCTCTAATAACATATAATGCCCGCCCGATTTCGGTGGTGCAGTTAGTAGACCGATACGAATATTATTGAGTACCAATTCACCCGGTGCGGCAAAATCAATTTTTTCTGCTTCGAGTGCACCAGTACGGTTTTTAGAATCGACCAAACGCAGCTTTAAACCGGGACGTACTTCATCCCAATTTAATTTAGCCGACCACGCACGCTTACTATACAACACCTCAGCACGACCATCTTGATTGCTCTGGTCTGAAGCAGGAATCTGGGTTGGATCAAGTAAAGCAACACGACGTAACAAGCGTTCATTTTGATACACTTCAAGCTGCAAAGTGTCGATATTGTCCATGCCCTGATTTGGTGTAACCAATAATAATGCTTCTTTTTCTGCGGTCAAACGTGGCATTTTTTCGCCTCGTTACCATTCGGATCAACCACATGCCCTTGAGCAAATTGAATCATTGCCTGAAAATCACCATCTAAATCATTACGCACTTCACGTGATTCAGAATTAGCGTTGTAATCATAAAACCCGAGTACCGATTGATTGATGACATCTTGTTTAGGTTCAGGATAAGGATTAGCCACATTACCCACAGGTGGTTGCTGAGGAATTTCCAATGGTGTTGGATTTTCTTGATTTGAATTCCCAGCGGTATCTCCCTCGCCACCACCGCCACCACCACATGCGGCAAGCATGGATGATAATATACATACACTTAATAGACTAAGCGAAAACCGAGTCACACTTTTCATTATTTATTCCACCCCAATGTCAATTTATGACAAAAAAATATAAAAATAAACACATATTTTTCAATGGTTTGTATTTTCATATTAAATAGATGAATAAAATTATGCAATTCTCAAGTTTCATATCACTTTATATTTTCAACACAGTTTTATTAATTTTTCTTTATAAAAATCAGCGAATCCTTAAAACAGCACACAGATTGTTAGACAATATTTGATCGAGTTTGCACTCACGACTGCATAAATTGAAGGAAAAAAAGAGAATAAAATTTAAATTATTTTTTTAATTTCTGACAGACGGTATTCTATCGCACTGAATGGATAGCACTAGAACATGCGTTCAATGTTCTGCTTAAACTTTCTGACGAAATTGCGAGATATCTAAAGTGTGAATCTGACCGCGCCAAATCCATTTTAGCTTGGATTCTAAAAACTCATCGCCTTCAAACCAAACAAATAAACCTTCCATCATGTCTGGCCAATCAGCTTGTGTGACTTCATTACGTCCAGAAATCACCGCGATAATTGCGGCCAAAATCGTATCGTGACTCACAGCCAAACTCAGTCCGTATTGGTTGGTTGGATGGGTGTTATAAATCAGCTCAAGGACATCCACGACACCATGAATCGGATGTTTCATTCCGGGCAAAGCATTGTTCACAAAACTATTAATAAAGCCTAAAGCACCCTGTTTCTGAAAATATGGGCCTGCCTGCTTGATATCAAGTACAAAGCTTCCTGGTTCAACCAATAAACCTTGTTCTATAATTTCAATGTGATGGGTATTGGGTTCGAGGGTAATGCCATCTGCCCCGCGAATCATTAAAGCAGCCGTATCGACACAACGCTGAATAGGACTTGAAATACAGTGTTGAATCACCCGATCTGTATTTCCAACCAAGTAGCCTCCCCATGCTTCGGCTAAATCGCGACCTTGTTCGGTCAATTGTAAATTATAGCCAGCCAAACCCTGACCAACGACAATTTCACGAATAGAATGACGGGTAAACAAAGTCACAGGCGTCTGAGCATCAGGCAATAAATCAATTGCTTTAAGCATACTTGCAGGGAGTAGTTCTAATGCCATGATCTAGCCAAAATTTTAACTTGGTTGCTTGACACTATACCATGTTCAGCACTTTGCTCAATCTGACTTCGCCATAAGTCCAAGTGCTTGTAAGGCAATCTGTTTCATCTGCGTATTTTTATAGGCGATAAAACCACCATTTAACAATGTATCGCGCTGATTATATAAAAATGCCCGCCCCTGAAAATCGACCAATCCACCACCTATTCGTTCCAATAAACATTGTCCTGCACTGGTGTCCCACTCAGAAGTCGGATGAAAACGTGGGTAAATATCGACACGATCTTCCAAAATCATGCAGAATTTATAAGCACTACCTGCTTTTAGTTCTTCAAAATTGGTCAACTGCGCCAAGCTTTTTAAATAGTCTGCATAGTGTGATTTTTTTTGACTACTGTGGCTTAATCCAATTTTTAGAACTGAAGATGTTACCGTGGGTTCAGACTGATAGAGATACCATTGCTGAGTTAAAATATGATATTTCAATGGCATACCCTGTTCAGGACAAAAATAAATAGTTTGCTCGCCTGGTACTGCAAGTACTGCAAAAGTTGTTTGCACACCACAAATTAAACTTAAATTAATGGTAAATTCAGGACGTTGATGTAAAAACTCTTTCGTGCCATCTAAAGGATCAAGCAACCAAAACTCCTGCCATTGCTGACGTTGGTCTTGCTCACCTTCTTCTGACAAGATAGGTAAATTGGAGATTTTTGCCAAAGCCTGCATTAAATAATAATTGACTCGATAATCGGCTTGCGTAACAGGAGAATCATCGGTTTTCTTTTCTACATCAAAAGCAGCACCTGAACAATAATCTTGAAATTCCTGATTTAAAATTTCACACGCCTGCTGCATGATTGGCAGCAACTGTAAAATTAAAGTATGCGTTGGCGCTGTTGTTTTTATAAACATAACTATCCTTTTTAGACTGTATCTAAAGGTCTAATTTTTCATTACTTTCATAAAAACATTGTAATAAAATTTACGGCTGATGCGTAGATAAAATTTAGTGGCTAGATATGCTAAATCAAGACTTTATGTGTCAAGGCAATTCATTTTTACTTGAGTTTTTTATTTATTGAGTGCTTAGTTAATTAATCTTTAAATGGATTGGATAATCTTTTTTTAAACATCGATAAAGTGAGTGCACCACTAACCAATAATAAAATACCCACAATCACCAAATAAGTTTCACCACCAAAAAAACCAATAATAATTGCAGCAATACCCAATAAACCCAAAATAGTGGTAATGGCAATTCCTAAAATAGACATCACAATTCCTTTTAAATTTATTTAATCATGAAAAATTGTCAATATTCTCAGGTATCGTTCTGTCATATTCATGCCTCTTTTGATAGTTAAAGCGTAACATTTGAGCGCACCTTGCCACATTTATACACAGAACTTATATTGAAATAGACTAAACACGACCTATTACATTTCACTGAGTTTGCTGAATAGCTTAAGTGCAGATTATGACAACTTGATGCATTTTATTTAAAAAGATTCTTTCTTAAATCATTTTTGAATCACTGCAAAGGAAATTCTCTTTCCTTTTAGGAGACTTGCGGAGCATGCTCCTCAGGGAGAGGTTTTTTATAAGAATCCCCTCATCCACTTGCGGAATATATTCCTCATCCTGAGCAATACATGGCGTAAAAGAAGGGACTTTCAATACTAATTTTACTGATCATTTATGATCAAATTTCGACTTATAAAAGGATTCTAATTCAGGTTGAACCATTCATAGAATTAAGGTATAAAAAAGCCCGATCTGCATCAATCGGGCCAGATTTAAAGGTACACAAATTTGTATACATAATCAAAACCACTAGAATTTTAAATCAAAAAATTAATCAATCCTTTTCTAGAAAAGTTAACTCTCCCTCATCTGAGGTGATTTTAATTTTGACTTTACGATAACTACGTTTATCTGGGTTTAATGCCGACTCTGAAACATGATGGGCGAATTTTTCATCGCCCATTAAATGCGCAAATAATTTATAGCCGATACGCATTTTCTTAATTTTTTTCTTCTTTTTCTCAAACTCATCGAGTTGTTTATCTAAGTGTTTTAAATCTAAATACTGTTGTTCAGCCATTACTAGCTCCCTAATTTAAAAAATTTACCATTCAATTTCTATGCTTGTACAGACAAACAAATACAGAAATATGTCAAAAAAATTGTTTTTGTGAACGCTACAGTTACTTTTTACAACTGCCCCATCTCACCTAATTTATATGCAACGCATGTACAGTGCTTATTTATTTAGCCTAGCACAATTTGGCGAATAATCAGACAGCATTTTGAGTTATGCCTCAAGCATGTTTAAATGAGCCAGTTTTATTTGCCTTTTGGCAATTGCTTTATGGTTTAGGATGTCTAAATGCACAAAAATATCATCATGTTTGACATGGACGGAACGCTGTTAGATCTCGCTTATGATGATTTTATTTGGAATGAACAACTGCCTATTCGCTATGCAGAATTACACGCCTGTTCTTTAGAGCGCAGCAAAGAAATTTTATACGATTTTTTATCAAGCGCATAGCCACACCTTAGAGTGGTATTCCTCACGTTTTTGGACGGCTAAAGTGGGTGTAGATATGCTTGCGATGCAACTTGAATATAAAGATCAAGTCACGTTGCGTCCACAAGCTATCGAGTTACTGGAATATTTAAAAAATAATGGCTATCACATTTGGCTCACCACCAATGCCGATTGTGCAGGTTTAGACTTTAAATTAGCACATACAGGTTTAGCAAAGTATTTTGAAGTGATTGTTAGTTCTGAAAGTATTGGTTATGCCAAAGAGCGCGTTGAATTTTGGCAAACATTGCAACAACAACATGCATTTAATCCTGAAGATTGCTATTTTATAGATGACACCGAAAAGGTGCTTAATGGTGCTAAAGCCTTTGGGATTGGACACTTATATAGTATTGCCCAGCCATCCTCAGCAAAACCTACGCGTCAGACTTGTAATTACCCTATGTTGCACCAATTAACAGATTTAATTCCTGTCTTAGAACAATTTGAGGACACTCAAAAATATGCCTAAAACTTCGTCCCACGAAGCCATTGAAACGATCCGAATTGATAAATGGCTATGGGCTGCACGTTTTTTCAAGACCCGCTCTATTGCAAAAGCTGCCATTGAAGGCGGCAAAGTACATCACAATGGCGAGCGCGTTAAAGTTTCCAAAGAAATTCGTGTGGGAACTGAGCTGACCATTCAACAAGGTTTTGATAAGAAAACCGTATTGGTCAAGGCATTATCCGGCGTACGCGGCCCTGCCCCTGTCGCTCAGCAACTTTATGAAGAAACTGAAGTGAGTATTGCACGCAGGGAATTGATTGCGACCCAAAGAAAGTTGCATAATCTAGCACGACCTGATCATCGACCAAGTAAAAAAGACCGTCGTGACATCAGCAAATTTAAACAAGAGAATGATCAGCAATTTGACCAATTTTGGTCATATAATGATGATTAAATAGAGCGTCACAGGCTGTCGCACAGCCCGTGATATAAATAGAACTACAGGACAAATTCTGTCACTATATTGCATGTGGAAAAGATTTAAGTAAATGCATCCACTTGAGTATATTGTTTCGTGACATCGTATTGAGGTTGTAAGATGGATGAGAATAAAAGCAAGGCGTTAAACGCTGCGTTAAGCCAGATTGAAAAACAATTTGGTAAGAACACAGTCATGCGTCTTGGTGACAACACTGTGCAAGCGGTAGAAGCCGTATCTACAGGCTCATTGACCCTAGATATTGCATTGGGTATTGGTGGCTTACCTAAAGGTCGTATCATTGAAATTTACGGCCCTGAATCATCAGGTAAAACGACTATGACCTTGCAAGCCATTGCAGAATGTCAAAAAGCTGGTGGAACTTGTGCCTTTATTGATGCCGAACACGCGCTTGATCCTCAATATGCACGTAAACTTGGTGTAGATATTGACAATCTTTTAGTATCGCAACCAGACAACGGTGAACAAGCTCTTGAAATTGCCGATATGTTGGTACGCTCTGGCGCTATCGACATGATTGTGGTCGACTCCGTAGCTGCCTTAACCCCTCGTGCCGAAATTGAAGGCGAAATGGGTGACTCACACATGGGCTTACAAGCACGCTTAATGAGCCAAGCCTTGCGTAAAATCACAGGTAATGCCAAACGCTCGAACTGTATGGTGATCTTCATTAACCAAATTCGTATGAAAATTGGTGTAATGTTTGGTAGCCCAGAAACCACAACTGGTGGTAACGCATTGAAGTTCTATGCTTCTGTTCGTTTAGATATTCGCCGTGTAGGTCAAGTGAAAGAAGGTGACGAGATTATTGGTTCTGAAACCAAAGTCAAAGTTGTGAAAAACAAAATGGCACCTCCATTTAAAGAAGCATTGTTCCAAATTCTTTACGGTAAAGGTGTTAACCATTTGGGCGAGCTGGTCGATTTAGCTGTTCAACAAAATATCGTGCAAAAAGCTGGTGCTTGGTATTCTTATCAAGGCGATAAAATTGGTCAAGGTAAAAACAACACCATTCGCCATCTTGAAGAACATCCAGAGCTTGCTAAAGGCATCGAAGCGATTATTCGTGAACAACTACTCACGACAGGTCAAGCTGCACCTGTAGAAGATAAAGACGAAGAAGAATTCGACTTACTTGATGTTTAAAGCATGCGCTAATATGAACACAACAAACTGAATTAAATAGAACGCTCTACGGAGCGTTTTATTGTATATGGAAGCATTACCATGCCTGAAGACAAATTCCCCAAACTGATTGATTACGCTGCGCTAAAACAACAATTTGGCGAAGATGAGCAATCATGTAGCCGAACTGAGCAGATATATTCCGAAACAACGTCTGCCCTGCATTTTGCCTCAAATTCTGCGCCTAACATTAATAAACAATACCCTGCTCATACGGAAGCCATTGATGATCAAGAACACAATCACAATGAAGACCAAGACGAACAGCAAAACAAACGCCCAGGACTAACAGGTTCTCGTCTACGCAGCTACGCCTTTGCTGTCTTAACGCGTAAAGAATATTCTAAAAATGACTTAATTGAAAAACTGGCTTTATATGCAGAAAACCGTGATGAAGTGATTGAGTTAGTCAATGAATTGGCACGTGAAAATTATCAGAGTGATCAACGCCTAGCAGAAATGTTACTGGCTAGCCAAAAGCGGCAAGGTAAAGGGCCAAATCGTATTAAAATGGCTCTTAAAAACAAAAAAGTGGATAGCAGTTTAATTTCAGAAGAACTTAAAGAAACTGATTGGGCAGAACAAGCCTATCAACTGAAAGTGAAAAAATTCGGCACAGAAGTCGCAAACGAGCCAAAACTTAAAGCCAAACAAATTCGTTTTTTACAGTATCGGGGCTTTGATATGGATGCGATTATGAAAGCAATTCGTAGGAAAGAGCAGGATTTTTAAAATAGTGGATATAAGATCAAAATAAGTAGAAGATAAATAGAATTATTATTTCAAAACTGGTGGCAACCCTACCAGCAAGCCTTCGGCACATCATAGTTCCACTACCGCTGCTACCTTCCGGTCCTGACGGGGTTCGTAGAGTACAATTGCGAAGTAACCAGCAGGGCTACCATTGCAAAAACAGAGTATAGAGATTTTTAACAAACTTGCAAGCGTTGTTCTGTATTTCCTTTTATAATGCTATCCAATTGATTATTTTAAAAACAATTGAAGACATTTATAGAATAACGTCATTTAAAATTTAGTCTAACTAACCCATCATAAAATTATTTCGAGATTTAAATCCTAGATTTACCCATATTGCGCTGAGATTGATGATAAGTTTGTAAAAGCTTATTGCAATTCCACGCGTGGACGTTTTAAATGTGGAAAATGACCAAATCAACAGGTTGAGTCCAATATGCTTACAAGGACTCACCTACACAAGATTAAGATGGATGTTCAATTATGCTAAAAAAGGATGCACTTTGTGCTCTTGCCCTACTGTGCTCAACGCCTATATTTGCCAATATTCCAATTGAAAGCCACAATCTCAGCCAAAGCAGTGCTAGGTATGCCAATAGCCCTGCGATTGCAACGAGTAATATGGCAACTGCCAATGTACCCACCAATATCAATTGGCAGTTGATGCAAAAAAACCAGCAACTTGAAAATGACATCCGCCAGTTACGCGGCAAAATTGAAGAACAAGACAATGAAATTGCGCAGCTCAAACATGAATTGCAAAATCGCTATACCGATTTAGATCAACGTCTAGAACTGCTCCAGCAAAAAATAGACCCTGAATCTACTCCTACCGCTGAGGAGGATAACCAAAAGGATACTGCACCCAGTCACCAGCAACAACCAGTTAAATAGCAATGCCCCGCAATCTGCGCAAAATACAACGCATGTTAGCCCAACAGCTCAAGGTTTAAATACCAATATTGAGCTAGAAAAAGCAGCCTATACTGTTGCATTGGATGCCTATAAACAAGGTGGTGCTAAAAAAGCCATTGCACCCATGCAAAACTTTATTAAAAACCACCCAAACAGTGTGTATATCAGCAATGCTTATTTTTGGTTAGCTGAGTTTAATTTAGCGATTGAACCGACCAATTACAGCGAAGCCAAAAAGAATTTTGAAATTGTAGCAACCAAGTACCCTCAATCTGCAAAAGCATCAAGTGCCCTATATCGTTTATATAGTATTGCGCAAGATGTAGATCACAAACCTGCTTTGGCAGCGCAATACAAAAGTAAAATTCTGAGCCAATACCCAAAGTCTGAAGAAGCAAGATTCTTTAAATAAGCCAATAAAAAAGACATCCGAGGATGTCTTTTAATATTCTGAAGCTTGCCGCATTCGACAAACTCAAAGCTTAACGCACAATACCACGTTCAGATTGCTCTAAAGAATCAATTAAACGCTGCGCTTCTGCCACATTTGGCAAAATATCAATGCGAATTTGCTGAATGGCTTGCTCAGTGGTTAATCCAGATTTGTAAATGAGTTTAAAGGCTTCACGAAGACCTTGAATCACATCCTTCGACCAGCCTTTACGACGCATTCCTTCCACATTCATTGCAAATGCATGTGCAGGATTACCAGAAACCATGACATACGCAGGCACATCTTTAAGAATAAGCGATGCACCACCAATCATGCTATAAGAGTCAATTTTACAGAATTGGTGAATACCAGAGTTTCCACCGACAACCACATAATCCCCAACATGCACATGACCTGCCACACCCACGTTATTGGCAAAAATATTGTGATCACCCACCATACAGTCATGTGCGATATGCGTATTGACCATAAGTAAGTTGTGACTACCAATTTTGGTCAGGCTATTGTCTTGCACCGTACCACGATGCAAACTGCAGTGTTCACGAATTTTGTTGTGATCACCAATTTCTAGCCAAGTTTCCTCACCTGCATATTTTAAGTCCTGACAGACCTCACCTACGCTGGCGAACTGGAAAATTTCATTGTGCTGACCAATACGGGTGTAACCACCAATCACCACATGCGAATGAAGTTTTGTACCCTCACCAATCGTTACATTTGGACCAATAATACAGTATGGACCAATCGTGACATCTGAAGCGATTACTGCAGATGAGTCAATAATAGCGGTTGGGTGAATGAGTGGGTTATTGCTCATGCTTGCTCTGTTTTCTGATGCGAAACCATAATTTCCGCGGTTGCTGCGACGACGCCATCAACGGTGGCGATACAATTATATTTGTAAATGCCTCGTTTTTGCATAACTAATTCAGATTTTAATACAAGTTGATCGCCTGCAACGACTTGTTTTTTAAATCGAACTTTTTCTGCGCCTGCAAAAAGGAACAAAGAACCTGCGCTCGGTTTCTCATTATTCATGATAAAACCTAAAATACCCGACACTTGTGCCATCGCTTCAACGATTAAAACACCCGGCATGATCGGATAATTCGGGAAGTGTCCTTGCAAGAATTCTTCATTGATAGATACGTTTTTATAACCCACGATACCGTTATCAGTGACTTCTACAATGCGGTCTACCAATAAAAACGGATAGCGATGGGGTAAATATTCACGAATGGTTTGAATGTGCATTGGCAATTCAGGTTTAGTGAAGGTGCTAGAATTCGACTCAGTCATCATAATTATTTACGCAATTTAAAAGTTGATTCAAGGGACTCAATTTGAGATTGCATATCATCAAGTCTTTTCACCAATTGGGTCAATGGCACATCTGCTAATTGTCTGAGGCGCACAACAGTACGTTTCCACTTTTGATTTTCAAACAAGCCTATACCTGACGAATATTTTCCTGATTCAGAAATATTATTTGTGACCATTGACATTCCTGTCAAAGTCACATTATCAGCAATATTTAAGTGCCCTGAAATTGCACTTCCACCACCAATGATACAGTTTTTGCCAATTGTCACACTTCCAGCCACGGCAGTTTTTGCTGCAATGGCCGTATGAGCACCTAATTTGACGTTATGTGCGATTTGCACAAGGTTATCAATAATGACACCATCTTCCAAAATTGTATCATTTAGTGCACCGCGATCTACGCTGCAATTCGAGCCAATACGAACGTCATTGCCAATAATCACCGAACCCAACTGTGCAATACGATGCCATTTGCCTTGATAAGGTGCAAAGCCAAAGCCTTCACTGCCAATTACAGTATTGGCGTGTATGCGCACACGATGTCCAAGCTTGGCTGCGCCTGTTAAGGTCACGTGCGAATCAATAAAACACTGTTGACCAATTTCGACAAAGTCATCAATTTTACAGTGCGATTGCACAATCGTATTGTCACCCACCACACAATTTTCACCAATTACGACGTAATGACCAATATAGGCACTATCGGCGATGATGGCTGATGGATGGATTTGGGCTGTGCTTTCTATACCACGTTGCGTATGCTTGCGCTCAAATACATGAGTCAAAATTGCAAAAGCCAGATATGGATTATCGACCACAATAAAGTTGTGATGATTGTCTAACTCGGCTTGTAGTGAAGCGGTCACAATTAAAGCTCCCGCTTGGGAGCTACGTGCTTGCGCTAAATATTTATCGCCATTCACGAATGCAAGTTGATGCGCCTGAGCAGACTCAAGGCTTGCCAAACCTTGCAAACGTAAATCGGCTTGTCCAATGTATTGACCTTGAACTAAACCAGCAATTTCTTCTAAGCGATAATGTTGGGAACTCATTGATTATTTAAGTGCGTTGACCTTTTGGATCATTTTATCAGTTAAATCATACTTCGGGTCATAGGCAAGTGCCGAGTTTTTATTCAAAACTACATCTAAACCATTTTCTTTACGCAATTGTTCAGCAACTTGCTTTAAACGAGTTTCAAAACCATCGTTAATTTTGTGCAATTCTGACTGGACACTAGTTTGTACCGCTTGTTGCAAACTATTAAATTCTTTCAATTTGGCTTGAAACTGTGTATTCATTTTTTGCTTTTCAGCGTCTGATAAATTCGTAGTCTGTTGCGCGCGTTGCTGCATGGTTTCTAACTCTTTTGTCAGTTGCTCAAGCTTAGTGGTTTGTGGTTTGACAGACTGTTGCAAAGCGAGATTTTGCTGTTTGAGATAACTGCTATTTTCTACAACACGCTCTAAACTTACCACACCATAGCCTGCAGCATGTGCTACTGCAGCCATTGTAGATAAACCCAACAATGCCAAACTCAATATTGTTTTTTTCATGTGCTACATCCTGTGTTTAAACAATCCAACATGGGTCGTACTTAGAAAGTACGACCAATTTCGAATTGGATATTTTTAGTGTCATCGCCTTGTTTATCATTCAACGGATACGCATAGCTGAGTGATAATGGGCCAATCATGGTAATCCAAGTAAAGCCTACACCCACGCTATAACGCATTTCACCGAAGTCGAAGCCATAATTGTCTTTACAATATTGCTTGGCATTCACAGAAGCACCATTCACAAAAATATTTGAATCAGAAACATTACACTGAGTATCAAAAACTTGTGCGCCTTCTGCAAAAATTACTGGACGGACTTGACGCGTCCAATCTCCTTTAAATGGCACTGGTAGAGCCAATTCTGTACCGAACTGTACTAGAGCATTACCACCAACTTCTTCAGGTGAGCGATCCGTTTGACTTGTATCAGAGAAATAAACACCTGGATATTTCGGGCCTAAGGTGCTGTTGTCATAACCACGTACTGAACCATAACCACCTGCATAGAAGTTCTTATAGAACGGTAAGTCATTACCAAAACCTAACTTACCGTAGCCACGTAAGACAAAATCATGACCTAATGGCATATAAGCCTGTGCATCATAGGTCACTTTTTGGAATTCCACATCACTACCGGGTAAAGCAATTTCAGCATTAACACGATGCGACATACCATTGGTTGGGAAAATCGGACGATTTAAAGTGTTGTATGACCAACCTAAATTTAGGTTATACGTAAGGAAATCACCTTTAAATTCTTTGCCGTAAGGAATTGGATTTGCACAAGGCTCATACCCTACTACATCACCATTTGCATCTTTAATAGGGACTAAATCATCTGGACAATATTCGTCACTTTTGGTTTCTTTACCCCCATGGCGCTCTAAATAGTCTGCGACATAAGTTGAAACATAAGGACCTGTGGTTACTTCGGTCTGATCAATGTTTAAACCTGCACTAATGCTTTGGTTTTCATCAATTGGGTAACCGAAGTTAATTCCACCACCTAAACTGTCTGTCACATAGTTGTTTACGTTATAGTCATCGTCCAGTTTGGTTTTACGATAGTACATGTTGTAACCACGACGCACACCATCAATCGTGAAGTACGGGTCGGTCACACTCAGGTTATAGTAATCCTGAGTTTCAGAACGTGATAAATCAATCGAAACTGCGTTACCTGTACCCAAGAAGTTGGTTTGGCTTAAACCAGCTTGGAACGTCACACCACCGCTTTGCGAGAAACCTACCGCTAAAGTACTTGTACCTGAGTGCTGTTCTTCTACATTTACATTTAAGTCAATTTGGTCTGGCACATTTGGAATACGCACAGGCTTGACATCAACGGTTTTAAAGAAACCTGTACGCTCTAAACGGACTTTAGACAAATCAATTTTTTCATTGCTTGCCAATGCGCCTTCCATTTGACGCATTTCACGACGCAGTACTTCATCGGCGGTTTTACTGTTACCAGCGAAGTTAATACGACGCACTGTAACTTGCTGACCTGGGTTGATGTAGTAGTTTAAATCTACCAGTTTAGTTTCTTTGTCAATTTGCGGAACAATATTCACTTCGGCATAGTAATAGCCTGCATTGCCATATTTACGCAGCAACAATTGTTTCACCGCATTCACTTTTTCTTGTGAATAGGTTTCACCATCTTTATAAATTTTCAGTGCCGTAAGTTCTTCTGGTTTGTATAAAGCATCGCCCAAGAACTTGCTTTCGCCAAACTTGAATTGCTCACCTTCATCCACCGAAACTTCAACAAAAATATGCTTTTTGTCTTCGCTCAAATTCAAGCTAGAGTTAGTGATATTGAAGTTGATATAACCTTTATTCAGATATAACGCACGTAATGCTTCCAAGCTTGCTGCCATTTTTTCGCGTGCATAGCGGTCATTACGGGTAACAATCGAACTCCAGCTACTTTCTTTAACTGCAAACGCCTGCTTAATGTCGCTTTCTTTAAATACCGTATTACCAATGATGTTGATATCTACCACTTTGGCAGCTTTGCCTTCAACAAACTCTACAGTTAAATCTACACGGTTATTTGGACGTGCTGTGGTAATGACACGTACATCCGCATCATAACGACCTTGCTGCATATACTGCTGTTCAAGTTCAGATTCTAAAGTTTGTAGTGCTGACTTTTTCAGTACTTCACCCTCAGCCACACCCATTTTCTTTAAACCATCTTCCAACGCTTCTTTCGGAATCAGTTTATTGCCTTTAAATTCAACCTTAGAAATGATTGGGCGCTCAACCACTTTAAACACTAAAGTGTCGGCTTCACGACTGGCCTGAATGTCATCAAACAAACCTGTGGCATAGAGTGAACGAATCGCATTGGCCAACACTGCTTCATTGACACGATCACCACTATTCACTGGAATCATTCCATAGACATTGGCTGGCGTTAAACGAACAAGACCATCGATTTTTATATCTCGCGCAATAAATTCATCTGCTGCATATACTTGTTGTGTTGCCGCCATTGCACTAACCAGTGCCAAGGGCATAAATAAATGTGTGTGCTGCATGCCAGTCTTTTCCAGTGTTAAATTTATTTCGTATCTACGTTGTTATAAACGCATAATGTCATTAAATAATGCAAGGAGCATCATACTTCCAAGCAGTACCATACCAATTTTTAAACCAACTAATTGTATTTGTTCAGAAACAGGTTTTCCACGAATCAGCTCGATAAAATAATAAACTAAATGCCCGCCATCCAACATTGGAATTGGCAATAAATTTAGAATTCCTAAGCTTACGCTCATGAGTGCCATAAAGGAAATAAAAGTTTGCCACCCCATTTCCGCACTTTGTCCTGCAACTTTAGCAATGGTAATTGGGCCAGATAAGTTATCGAAACCAATTAAACCACGTACCATTTTGACAATAGAATTCAGAATCATGCTAGACAGCTGACCTGTTTTATCTACCGCCATAAATAAAGCTTCACTCGGGCTGTATTGAATGGTTTGCTTATAATCTTCTGGAATGACAATTTTTCCAGGATCACTTTGCACACCCAATACACCCGAAACATTGCCCATATTGTCACGTTTGCCTTGCGGCATCACTTCCAGTTGCTGTACTTGATTGTTACGCAGCACATCTACTTTCAGTAATTTTTCTGGCGATGCTTGAACAACTTGTACCACATCGTACCAGTCATTCATTTTTACGCCATCAATCGCAACAATTTGATCGCCTTCTTGCATGCCTTGACGAATGGCCGCGCCATCTTCACTTAACTTGCTGACAATCGCAGGAATTTGTGGACGATACGGTGTAAAACCTAAAACATCTAAAGGCGATTGAGATTGATCATTTAAGAAATTTTGAATGGGTAAGCTAAACGTTTTGATTTCACCTGCGCGTTCAGCCTGTACCTGAATTTTGCCTGTTTCACCTACACGGTCTACCAAGGCAAAGTTCAACTTTTCCCATGTCGTCACAGGCGTACCATCAATGGCGGTAATCTTATCGCCTGCTTGCATTTGCGCTGTTGCCGCAGGTGTATCTGCCAACACTTTACCCACACGGGTATTCAACTGTTCTTGAGCGGGTAAAAATAAAACCCAGAACAATAAAATGGCAAAAATTAAGTTAATCAACGGCCCTGCTGCCACAATCGCAATACGTTTCCACGGATGCTGACGATTAAAGGCATAAGGTAGGTCTGCTTCTGCAACGTTTTCTTCGCGTTCATCAAGCATTTTGACATAGCCACCCAAAGGCAGTGCCGAAAGCTGATATTGAATCCCCGATTTTTTAGACGTCCATTTTAAAATGGTTGGCCCAAAGCCTATGGAATACACCAAAACTTTGACACCTAATTTACGTGCAACAAAGTAGTGCCCAAACTCATGAATTGCAATTAAAGGTCCTAGCAAAAGAATCGCTGCAACCACAATAAATAAGGCACTCATGCTTTAGCTTCCTTTATTCAACACAAAATACTGTGCAATAGCACGAGCATTTTGGTCTGCCTGCAAAATCAGTTCAATGCTTTCTGCGGCTGAATTTTGTATTTGGTTCAGGGTATGCTCAACCACTGTCGCGATTTCGGTAAAACGAATTTTTTGCTGCAAGAATGCTGCAACTGCAATTTCGTTTGCTGCGTTTAAAATAGCAGGTGCTAAACCACCTTCTTGCATGGCTTGACGTGCCAGACTTAAAGCAGGAAAACGGGTGGTATCGGGTGCTTGAAAATCAAGCTGATGATTGACAAACAAATCTAAAGGCGGAACATGCGTTTGGATACGCTGCGGCCACGCCAAAGCATGCGCAATTGGCGTACACATATCAGGATTACCCATTTGCGCCAAAGTTGAACCATCCACATATTGAACCATGGAATGAATAATACTCTGTGGATGCACCACCACTGTAACAAAGTGTTCTGAAATTGCAAAAAGATGACACGCTTCGATTAATTCCAAACCTTTGTTCATTAAGGTTGCAGAATCTACCGAAATTTTTTGTCCCATAGACCAATTTGGATGTTTGCAAGCTTGTGCAGGAGTAACGTGTTGCAGTTCTTCTAGGCTGTGGTTTAAAAATGGGCCGCCCGAAGCAGTCAGTAAAATTTGTGATACACCTAACTTAGGTTGTCCATTCCGCTCAGCCTGTAAATAATGTTCAGGCAAACATTGGAAAATCGCGTTATGTTCAGAATCTACAGGCAATAGCAAAGCTCCATGTTCACTTGCCGCCTGCATCATGATGTCACCCGACATCACCAAAGCTTCTTTATTGGCCAATAATACGCGTTTACCCGCTTTAACCGCAGCCAGTGTAGGTAACAAACCTGCCGCACCAACAATGGCTGCCATTACCACATCCACTTCAGGATGTTCGGCAACTGCGATTAAACCCGCCTCATCGCTTAAAATTTCAATCCCTGAAATGTGTTGCTGTGCAAGTAACTGCTGCAATTCATCAACTTTTGCCGCAGGTACAACCACAATTTTAGGATGATACTGTTTGCATATTTGAACCAGTTCTTGAATTCGGCTATGTGCCGTCACGGCAAAAACTGAATACTGCTCAGGATGTTGTTGCAGTACTTTTAGGGTGCTTTGTCCAATTGAACCTGTCACACCCAAGATACAAACAGCTTGTGACATTTATAAATCTACGCCAATAAGTTTTAAAACATACATACCTGCAGCAAAAATTGGAGCTGCTGCAAGTAAAGAATCAATCCGATCTAGCACACCACCATGACCTGGCAAAACTCGCCCAGAGTCTTTAATACCTGCACGGCGCTTGATCATGGATTCAAACAGATCGCCCAATACTGAGCTAAATACCGTAAATACCGAAAGAATCAAAAATAAAATATGTTGTGCCAAAGTTAGGTCCAAATACACCACTTCGACAACAATCACAATTAGCATGGCTGTAAACACACCGCCATATAAGCCTTCTACTGACTTGTTTGGACTGACATTTGGTGCAAGTTTTTTCTTGCCTAGTTTGCGTCCAACAAAATAAGCACCTGAGTCTGCACCCCAAACCAACAAGAACAAGTACATTAACCACCACGGCGAACTATTCCATACGGAAAAAATTGCAGTGACCGCAGCAGAAATTAGAATAAAACCAATAAAACTTAAGCTTGGGTTATACCATGCATCGTATTCTGGATAAGACTTGACCCAATAAATACTGAGTAACCATGTCAAAATAGAAGCAGCCCAAAGTAACAAGGCAATATCACTAAAATAAAGTGCCATTGCTGCCAAAGCGGCAGTCAATACACCAAAGCCCCAAGCCACAGGTTTGAGGACATATTTAGTTTTTCTTGGCATGAGTTTGAACCACTCATAGCCCGCAACCCCTGCTGCAACAATCATCAGCATAAACATTGGATAGTGCGACTGAGTTGCAAACATACAACTCAACACCACAGCAACCAATACCAATGCGGTAATAATCCGCTCTAACATGTATTAATTCTCAATTTTCTCTTGTTGAATTTGCTCAGAAGTTTTACCAAAACGACGTTCGCGACCACCAAATACTGCCAGTGCATCGTCAAATTCTTCTATGCTAAATTCAGGCCACAAGGTTTGGGTAAAATACAATTCAGCATACGCAGCTTGCCAAAGTAAAAAGTTGGACAATCTAAAATCGCCACCTGTACGAATCAACAGATCGACAGGTGGTAGGTCTGCCAGACTGACATATTGACCAAAAAGTTGTGTATCTATTTGTTCAATATCAATTTTATGCGCCACAACATCTGCAGCAATTTGTTTTGCAGCTTGTGCCATATCCCACATACCACCATAACTAATGGCAATTGTGAGTGTCATGCTGTTGAAATTAGCAGTCCTTTGTTCGGCATGCAACATTAACTCACGCAAATGCGGCGACAAACGTGAACGGTCACCAATAAAACGTAAGGCAATATTGAATTTTTCCATGCGTGGTAATTGCTCATGAATTGTGGTTTCCAGCAATTGCATGAGTAAATCCACTTCAAACTGCGGACGATTCCAGTTTTCACTCGAAAAAGCAAAAACGGTTAAAGCTTGAATGTGTTTTTTTCTACAATGTTCAACAATCGGGTCAAGTACATCTTTACCAGAGCGATGTCCTTCCCCTTTTTGCATTTGATTTTTTTTTGCAAAACGATTGTTGCCATCCATAATGATGGCAACATGTTTTGGCAAAGACGCGCTGTCTTCCGATGTGGTCATTGATTAGACCTTCATCAACTCAGCTTCTTTTGCAGCAAGACGCTTGTCTACTTCTGCAACGTATTTGTCTGTGATTTTTTGGATGTCATCTGCTGCACGGCGCTCATCATCTTCAGAAATTTCTTTTTCTTTCAATAATGCTTTGATGTCGCCCAATACATCACGGCGGATGTTACGAATAGCAACTTTGGCATTTTCTGCTTCAGAACGCGCAACTTTTTGCATGTCACGACGAGTTTCTTCAGTCAATGCTGCAAGCGGTACACGAATTGCATCGGCTGTGATTGGGTTTAGACCCAAATCTGACTCACGAATTGCTTTATCAATTGCAGACACCATTGAACGCTCAAATGGCTGAACCAATAAGGTACGTGAATCTTCTACACCAATGTTGGCTACTTGGTTAAGTGGCACATCGGAACCATAGTAAGAAACCATCACACCATTTAAAATTGATGGATGTGCACGACCTGTACGTACTTTGGCAAAACCATGTTCTAAAGACTCTAAAGTCTTGCTCATACGTTCTTCGCTGTCTTTTTTAAGATCGTTAATCATAAGATCTTCCTTACTGTATTCTAAAATTTGAGTCAAAATATAGGGTTAAATTAGACCGTAGTATAAAGAGCTTTGTGGCTCACGTACATTAGTTCGTAACGTGAGTACCTTCTTTTTCGCCCATCACTACAGAAAGCAATGCACCTGCTTTATTCATATCAAAAACTTGCAACGGCACATTGTGATCGCGGCATAAGCAGATTGCAGTTAAATCCATAACACCTAATTTTTCATCCAACACCTGGTCAAATGTAAGTGTGTCATATTTCACCGCATCTTCGTATTTGCTTGGATCTTTGTTATATACGCCATCTACTTTGGTCGCTTTTAAGATCAAGTTAGCTTCGATTTCGATACCACGTAAACATGCTGCTGTATCTGTGGTAAAGAATGGATTGCCTGTACCCGCAACGAACACACACACTTCACCTTGAGTCAGGTGACGAATCGCATCACGGCTTGAGTAAGACTCAACCACTGTACCAATAGGCAATGCAGACATTAAACGGGTTTTGATGTTACGGCGCACCAAGGCATCACGCATGGCTAAACCGTTCATCACCGTTGCCAACATACCCATTTGGTCGCCTGTTACACGGCCGACTAAACCATCTTTTTGTAATTGGCTGCCACGGTATAAGTTACCACCACCGACAACAATACCCACTTGCACACCTAAACCAACCAAGTGTGCAATTGCCAAAGACATTTGATCGAGCACTTGCGCATCAATCCCCATGTCTTTATTACCCGCAAGTGCCTCACCCGATAGTTTCAACAAGATACGTGCATAACGTGGCTTTTTTGAATCTAACATTGTCATTACTCCAATTCTAAATTCTAAACTTTAATTTTTTACAATTTGTATGGCTTACAGCTAGCAATCCAAATCTGCAAAGCATTATGCAGATTTGACCTGAATCAGCTTGGCAAATAAGTCGTATTCATCGGCATCGGTAATTTCAACTTCAAGTAAATCACCTGCTTTAATCACGCTCTTGTCAATATCTTCTACAAAGACGTTGCCATCAATTTCTGGCGCATCTGCATAAGAACGTGCCACTGCGACTGGAAATTCTTCTTCCAAATCATCTACCAACACGGTCATGGTTTGACCCATACGTTTTTGCAGTTTAGCTGCTGAAATTTCTTGCTGAACCTGCATAAAACGCTCATAGCGTTCTTGCTTGATTTCTTCTGGCACATGATCTGGCAAGTCGTTTGCTGCCGCACCTTCAACAGGTGAATAAGTAAAGCAACCAACACGGTCTAATTGCGCTTCTTTTAGCCAGTCGAGCAAAATTTGGAAATCTTCTTCTGTTTCGCCTGGAAAACCCACCACAAAGGTTGAACGAATCACCAGCTCAGGGCATTTTTCACGCCAAAGTTTTAAACGCTCCAACGTGTTTTCGCTGTGCGCAGGTCGCTTCATCAACTTTAATACTTTCGGGCTGGCATGTTGGAATGGAATATCCAAATAAGGTAAAATTTTGCCTTGTGCCATTAAATCAATTACAGCATCCACATGCGGATATGGATAGACATAGTGCAAACGCACCCAAATACCCAATTGCCCTAAGGCTTCACACATATCATAGAATTTGGTTTTAACAGGCTGACCGTTCCAAAAGTCCAATTTGTATTTGGTATCTACGCCGTAGGCAGAAGTATCTTGAGAAATTACCAATACTTCTTTTACGCCTGCACGTTTCAGTGCCGCAGCTTCTTCTAATACCGAACCCACAGGACGCGAAACTAAATCGCCACGCATGCTTGGAATGATGCAGAAAGTACAGCGATGGTTACAGCCTTCTGAAATTTTAAGATAGGCATAATGTTTAGGCGTCAAACGAATGCCTTGTTCAGGTACCAAATCAATAAATGGATTATGTTTTGGTGGCTCAGGAACATATTGATGCACCGCTTCCATCACGTCCTGATAAGCAGCCGCGCCAGTCACTTTTAATACGTTGGGATGCATTTGACGAATTTTATCTTCATCTTTACCCAAGCAACCTGTCACAATGACACGACCATTGGCATTCATGGCTTCGCCAATCGCGTCTAAGGACTCTTGTACTGCAGATTCAATAAAACCACATGTATTGACAACAACTAAGTCAGCACCTTCATAATCAGATGCGACATCATAACCTTCAGTTTTTAACTGAGTTAAAATTCGTTCGGAATCTACCAATGCCTTAGGACAACCTAAAGAAACAAAACCGACTTTGGGGGATTTCATAGAATCTGCACTCCACTAGAATGCGCGTATTGTATGACTTTTCTTTGCATAAAAATAGAGAAATAGCCGACTCTTTGCATAATGCACCAAAATACAACCATTCAGGCTGAATGATTTAAATATTGCACCATTTTAATGCATTTTTTATTTACAGTGTTTCTGTTATCCGTTATATCTTGAAAATTCAGTCCAGTTCCTGCGCATTTTTCCTATTCTTCAGTGATAAATGCACTAAAAACGAAAAGTTGGCGTGCATTTTGCTTAATTCGCCTCAATTCGATCCAAATTTGGAACATGGCTGACACATGACAATGCCCTTGCACAATATTTCATACAGGAAGCATTCACGAATGGATCAGACCCAGAGCATTGACTATCGTCTTTTGGTGGATAACCTCAGCACCGCAATTTTACTGGTTGATCGTGACCTGAATATTTTTTATTTAAACTCGTCTTGTGAAGCATTGTTTGATATCAGTTTAATTCGCGCTTCGGGGCAACCCGTTTTAAATTTGCTGCACATGCCTGATGATGAGTTCAATACGCAAGAGGCTTTCCTGAATACCATCAAAACTGGTCAACCCTACACCCGCCGTGAAGCGACCATTAATGTCAATTTTAAAGATATTCATGTCGATTACACTGCATCACAGTTAAATGCAGGCAAGCCTTATCATCCTCTTTTGCTGATTGAATTGAATCCGATTGATCGGATGCTCAAAATTTCCAAAGAAGAAAACTTTATTCAACAGCATCAAGTCGCACGTCAGCTGATTCGTGGTGTGGCACATGAAATTAAAAACCCGCTTGCAGGAATTCGTGGTGCGACACAACTGTTAGCACGAAGTTTAAATGACCCGAAATATGATGAATTTACCGACATTATTATTAGCGAGGTAGATCGTTTAAGAAACTTGGCCGATACCATGCTCGGCTCACGCCAACTACCAAGCTATGAACTGGTCAATATTCACGAACCTTTAGAACGGGTGCGCAGCCTGATCGTCAATCAAACTAAAAACAAAATAAATATTATCCGTGATTATGACCTTTCTTTACCTGAAGTCATGGCAGACCGCGATCAATTGATTCAAGTCATGCTGAATATTTGCGCCAATGCAGTACAAGCCATGACCGAACATCCCGATTTCTTTACCGAGCATCGACCTGAATTGATTTTAAGAACTCGTATTCAACGCTTGGTTACCATTAATGGTGTGCTGAATCGTTCTACCGTACGTGTTGATATTGAAGATAACGGCCCAGGCGTACCTGAAGACATTTTAGAATCCGTGTTTTATCCATTGGTGACTGGACGCGCAAACGGTACAGGACTTGGTTTGAGCATCGCACAAAATATTATGCATCAACATAACGGAATGATTGAATGCCAATCCATTCCAGGAAAAACAATATTTAGCTTATATTTACCTTGGGAGGCGAGTCATGTCGCGAAATAAAATTTGGGTGATTGATGATGACCGTGCAATGCGCTGGGTACTGGAAAAAACTTTTAGAGAAGAAGGTTTTGAAGTCACCAGTTTTGAAGAAGCACAGTCTGCACTAGATGAGTTAAACCAAGATGCACCCGATGTAATTTTGACCGACATTCGCATGCCTGGAATTGATGGTTTAACTTTTCTTGGCAAAGTCAAAGCCAGTTATCCCGACTTGCCTGTAATTATTATGACTGCGCACTCCGATTTAGAATCGGCAGTATCTAGCTATCAAACAGGTGCATTTGAATACCTACCCAAGCCTTTTGATATTGATGAAGCACTTGCTTTAGTCAATCGTGCAATTTTGCATATCACCAAACTACAACAGCAAGAATCTGCAAAATCGACAGTGCAGCCAATTCAATCGACAGAAATTATTGGTGAATCGCCTGCCATGCAGGAAGTGTTTCGTGCGATTGGTCGTTTATCGCAATCACACATTACTGTGCTCATTAATGGTGAATCAGGTACAGGCAAAGAGTTGGTGGCGCATGCACTGCATCGCCACTCACCGCGTAGCAGCAAACCATTTATTGCGCTGAATATGGCAGCCATTCCGAAAGATTTGATTGAAACCGAACTTTTTGGACATGAAAAAGGTGCATTTACAGGTGCCAATACACAACGTCAGGGACGCTTTGAACAAGCCAACGGCGGCACCTTGTTTTTAGATGAAATTGGTGATATGCCTTTTGAAACACAAACCCGCTTATTGCGTGTCTTGGCAGATGGTGAATTTTATCGGGTTGGTGGACATATTCCTGTCAAAGTGGATGTACGGATTGTCGCAGCAACACATCAGGATTTGGAAAAACTGGTACAAGATGGACGCTTCCGTGAAGACTTATATCATCGCCTGAACGTCATTCGGATTCATATTCCTAAACTGGCGCATCGCAGTGAAGATATTCCAATGTTGGCACAGCACTTTTTGGCACGTGCAGGCAAAGAATTAGGCGTGAGTCCAAAAATATTGCGTCCTGAAACAGTCGAATATATGCAGCAATTGCCGTGGCAAGGTAACGTGCGCCAATTGGAAAACACTTGTCGCTGGCTTACCGTGATGATTACAGGACGTGAGGTCTATCCTGAAGATTTACCAACCGAACTCAAGCAAATTCCAATTGAAAAATTAGCCGAACATTCTGCGCTTCATGTGGCAGATCGGGTATCTATGCAGCATTGGGATGAATTACTTGGGCAATGGGCAGTACAAAAGTTAAAAAATGGCGAGATGAAACTTCTGGATATCGCCATTCCAATGTTTGAACGCACCTTAATTAATGCTGCACTGCAACAAACCCGTGGACGTAAACGTCATGCCGCTGAATTATTGGGTTGGGGACGTAATACTTTGACGCGAAAACTCAAAGAATTAGGAATGAACAGTGCCGATGATGAAATAGAAGAAGATATGGAGAGCTAAACGCAGAAAAAATATCTAATCCATCAAAATATAGGGAAATTCAGCTTTTGAATTTCCCTATTTTTATATCTTAGACTCTCTAAGTTAAGTGCAATTAAGCCGCGGTAAATCCAACATAGCGAGATAAACCTTGCACGCCTAAATCCGTTTTATAAATCAAATATTGCGGATAACGACTTGAAGTCAGTTCTTGCCACATATCCAACTGATCATCATGTGCATGAATTTCATCGACACTGCGTGGCATGCTTTGTTCAAATACATCTGAGGCATATTCAAAACCCAAATCCATTGCGACAAACAAAGTATGCTCGCAAGGCTGAATATATTGTTCTTCTGCCCAATCAATAACAGCATGTTGGCAATGTGGGCAAAGCAAATTTTCAGTCGCAGGCGTATTCAGTTCAATGAGTTGATATGGCATAGAGCAGCATCACCAATAGTAAAATAGATAAACATAAAATCTGTTTGCATCATAACAAGCAATTTCTATATTTTGCGCTAAGCACGGCTTATAATTATAGAAATTTTTTTAATTATACTTATGGCAACTCTAGAAAATGCAATTACACTTGCAGTACAACAACATACAGGGCAGCTAGATAAAGGCGGTCAGCCTTATATTTTGCATCCCTTACGTGTAATGTTGCAATTACAACAGCCCGATCAGCAAATTGTCGCTGTACTGCACGACATTCTTGAAGATACCCACACCACAGCACAAGACCTGCAAAATTTAGGATTTCAAACGCATATTATTCAAGCAATTCAGGCGCTCACCAAACTGCCGCATGAAACTCGTGTTCAAGCGGCTATGCGTACTGCACAAAACCCGCTTGCCTGTGCTGTAAAAATTGCAGATGTGCAAGACAACATGAATTTAACGCGGATTCCCAATCCTACAGCACGTGATTTAGCCCGTTTAGAAGAATACCGACAAGTTTTAGAGATTCTGCAAAAAGCACAGCAATAAAGCACAATTAAAGATTGACAACATGCAACGATGCCACTTTAATTTAAGTATTGTTGCATAAATGGAATTTAGTCATGCTTACAGATTTGGATGATTTTTATTGTTTTGCCCAAGTGGTCGAACATGGTGGATTTAGTGCAGCAGAACGCGCCACCGATATTCCAAAATCCAAACTTAGCCGACGCGTACACAACCTAGAAGAACGCTTAGGTGTGCGTTTAATTCAGCGCAGCTCACGTCATTTTGCGGTCACAGAAATTGGTATGAATGTGTATCGGCATGCGCAAGTAATGATGAATGCTGCCCAAGCCGCGCACGACTTGGTCGATCACCTAAGTATTCAACCGCGTGGTGTAATTAAAGTCAGCTTACCTGTTTCAATTGCACAAAATGAAATTGCCAAAATCTTGCCTGAGTTTTTGAAAGCCTACCCTGAAATTAAAGTACAGCTAATTGTCAGCAACCGTCGTGTCGATATCGTCAACGAAGGGATCGACATTGCCCTGCGTGTCCGCTCAAATTTAGATGATGATCCAAGTTTGGTGATTCGCAAATTCAGCAACATCGAACAACATCTATTTGCCAGTCAGGCTTATTTAAATGAATTTGGCGATTTGAAAAAACCTGAAGATTTAAGTCATCATAAAATTTTAAGCATGTCGGATGAGCATTTAGATCAATACATGGTTGTGCATGATCAACAACAGCAACCGAAAAAAATTAAGGTCAACCCTACAGTCATGGGTTCAGATTTAATGATGCTAGCGCAATTGGCACGACAAAATTGTGGCATTGTGTTGTTGCCTGACACGATTGTTGAAGATTATGTTGCATCGGGTGAATTGGTTCGTGTTTTACCCGACTGGCACGCACCGCATGGTATTTTCCATGCCGTCTATCCATCACGCCGTGGTTTATTACCTGCTGTACGTGTATTTATCGACTATTTGGTCGAAAAGCTAACCATTCGTTAGCACATAGGATCTTTTGATTTCAGATACGAAACAGCAAAAAAAAAAGCTTATCTAAGACAGATAAGCTTTGAAAACTACAATCTAAAATAAGAAAGCTAAAACAAAGAAACTACAGCAAGTATCTTTGACTTCAATTATAGCGATTGTTCATTTTTTAACAAATAGTTTAAAACTAAAGTCTAAGATGTTTTATCTATCAGTCTTAACCTGAAAGCATTCGTGCATTAAATTTCAGGATAACTCCCCGTACCTTCTGGCCACGGCGATAACACTTCAAAGCCTGTATCAGTCACAGCAACCATGTGTTCCCATTGTGCAGAAAGTGATTTATCTGTCGTCACCACCGTCCAGCCATCTTTCAGTTCTTTCACACGCGCTTTGCCCGCATTCACCATTGGCTCAATGGTAAATACCATGCCTTTTTTAAGCACCAAGCCTTGTCCAGGCTGACCATAATGCAGCACACTTGGTTGTTCGTGATACACCTGCCCAATACCATGTCCGCAATATTCACGCACAATGCTAAACCCTTCACGATGCGCCACACTTTGAATGGCATAGCCAATATCGCCCAAAGTCGCGCCCGGTTTCACCGCATGAATCCCTGCGCGCATCGCCTCATAAGTGGTATCGACCAGTTTTTTCGCTTCTGGTTTCACCTGACCCACATAGTACATACGACTGGTATCACCATAAAAACCATCTTTAATCACTGCCACATCAATATTAATAATGTCGCCATCTTTTAAAATGGTTTTGGATGATGGAATACCATGACAGACCACTTCATTGGGTGAAATACAGGTGGTTTTGGTATAACCGTGATAGCCCACATTGGCAGGAATGACTTTTAAGGTATTTACAATATAATCGTGACACAAATCATCTAAGTATTCTGTCGTGACTCCGGGTTTGACATGCTCGCCAATCATCTGCAACACCTGAGCAGCCAAACGCCCCGAAATGCGTAATTTCTCAATATCTTGCTCTGATTTAATGCTGACTTTAAGGGCGCGCATGATGAACTCCTGACCTGAAGCCTGAGATTATAGCCGTTATTTAAAACCTACTCAAACCTACTCAATGTGGGTTTGATGTTTAATTCCTACTTCACCATCAAGAACCTAAAACATTTGCTTTAGGGATTACCTCAATTCCATAGGCTGTCACGGTGTAACTCACCGCCTTAATCACCACTTATGCAGTGATTAAATCTTTATCCGCATATCGCAGGATATTAATTGATGCATTAACATCACGATTTTGGATGGTTTGGCAAACTAAGCACTTCCACTCTCGTGCAGAAAGTGTGAGAGATTGATTTAATTCACCACAGCACGAACACATTTTACTACTTGGGAAGAATCGACCAACCGAAAGTACCGATTTTCCATGCTGTTTGGCTTTATAAATCAACTGCCTTTTAAACTCATAAAAACCCATATCGGATATAGCTCTTGCGAGTTTACGATTCCTCAACATGCCTTTAACATTCAAATCTTCAATCGCAATCACATCAAAACGTGTTACCAAATCCGTTGTGACTTGATGAAGATTATTCTTGCGTAGACAGGCAATTTTATAGTGCAGGCGAGATAGCTTGGCTTTTGCTTTTTCTCGATTCTGACTACCTTTTTTCTTACGACTAAAAGACTTGTTGAGTCGCCTTAGTTTTGCAAGCTGTCTTTTAAGTGGTGCGTTAGAAGGAATAACCTCACCATTTGAAAGGGTGGCAAGATTAGAGACACCCAAATCAACACCGATACTTAAACCTGTTTTCGGTTTAAGCTTTTCGATCTGGGTTAGTTCGACAGCGATTGATACAAACCACTTACCACCTTGTTTAAATATTTTGGCCGAGAGAATTTTACCCTTATAGCGCAGATTCTCAGTCATTTTCACCCAACCCAAATTAGGGATTTTAATAGACCGACCCTTTACGCTAAATTGATCATTTGATAATGAAAAACGGTCATCCTTGCCTTTTTTTCTTGGCTTGGGGTATCCTGATTTGCCGTTAAAAAATCTATCAAAAGCACTACCCAACTGCTTAATCGCCAACTGTGGTGCGCACTTAGTCACTTTCTTCATGAAAGGATATTTTTCAAATTTAAAAGTGTTTAGGTGCTTTCTTAATTTAACCCGAATTACGGATAAGAAAAGCCCTTGAAAAAAAGGTAGTTAGAGCCATTTAGAAAGTTACGACACAACCCAAAGGCTCTAACTACCATGTACGATTTTACAGAAATTTTTTGTATTGTTGATGATTTTTTCAAAAAATTTGAACCCATCTATTGGCAATTTCTCAAGCAAGAAAACAAACGTCAACGTATCAGACAAGCAACGCTATC
>NZ_KB849695.1:81981-167649 GCF_000368785.1 Acinetobacter towneri DSM 14962 = CIP 107472
GCGTATTTTCTTCACTATGTGCGTATCAACTTTGCCAAAAGAATAAGCCTAAAATTCATGTGATTAAATCTTTGGCTTATCCGTAACTGGGGTTAATTTACTCTCTTTAGGTCTATTAAGAAGCATTTCATTCACCGCAACATCATAATACTCACACTGATCTCGATATTCCTTATCAGCCTTGTATTGTCGCTGCCACTCTCTTAAAGCCCAATTATACGACAAACGAGCAACACCACTTGCCTGAGAAAAATGGCTTGCTTGTTTATTATTGGGCATCAATTCAATGATATGCTCTCGTATAAATCGACTCATAGTGCTTCTTTGACCACCTGTATTAGCTTTTGGTTCTTTTTACTTCGGCTTCCATATAATCGTGCTGAAAATACAGTGATAATTTCCAGGACATCTTGAGACAGTTCCTCCTCAAAACTCAAATTTTCACCCTGATTAATAATTACAATTTCAACATTCCGAGCTTCACATAAAGCAAAAACCAATTCAGCACCAAAACGTAATAATCGATCTTTGTGGGTTAAAACCAATCGACCAATTTCATTATTAATAATTCCATCCAAAAGAGCCTTAAGCCCTTTTTTGTGATAATTCATCCCTGAGCCTAAATCACTAATAATCTCAAATGTCCATCCCTGCTTGGCACAGTACATTTCCAAAACTTGTTTTTGTCGCTCAAGATCAGCCTTTTGATCGTGACTAGATACTCTTGCATAAGCAATAGTTTTTCGGCTGTTCTGAATTGATAGATCATGGATAAGTTCAGGTGTGATCTTGCTTAGATCGTAACGTCTGTGATTTTTTGGGGTTCTATCTGCGACTAAAGTGCCTTCCTCATCCCATCTTCTTAGGGTTTGGATGGAAACACCCAGTGTTTTAGCTGCAACGCCAATACTAACATATCTACTCATTTGTATATAATAATATAGAAATAGGTAGATTTCAACTAGCAGTTATTAACCCTTTCGGCTTGTAAAATCAGCTCAAGCTGCCAAACAAGTATCCATCGTCATGCGACCAACAGTTTTGTTCAAGAACTGCGCATTTAAAATAGCAACCAAAACTTATACTAGATAAGCCATCTATACTATGTGGGATCAGCATTTTTCAAAAATACATCAGATAAACAGTAAGTTATTTAATTTTTATAGTGAAGATTAAAATAGCCTACAAACACATATCATAAAAAATATTCATATGACCTATAAAATAAATTAGAAAATCATAGCTCGATCTACTAAAATCGCTTTCTTTTGTTTACATCTTATTTCTCTCCCATGACGAATTTACGCACACGGGATATTATTGCCTTGGGTTTTATGACCTTTGCGCTGTTTATTGGTGCAGGTAATATTATTTTCCCACCTATCGTGGCACAGCAAGCGGGCGAACACGTCTGGCTTGCTGCGCTCGGTTTTCTCATTACCGCAGTTGGCTTACCCGTGATTACCATTATGGCGTTGTCACGTGTCGAAGGTTCTATACAAATTTTAAGTTCGCCTTTAGGCAAAATCGCGAGCTTAATTTTAACAGTCGTCTGTTATTTAGCGGTTGGCCCGCTTTTCGCCACACCACGTACCGCTACCGTATCTTATGAAATTGGTTTCTCTGCCTATTTTGGCGATTCCGCGAGCACCTTATTCATTTATAGCGCCATCTATTTTGCCTTGGTGATGTTAGTTTCACTGTATCCACACAAAATTTTAGATACAGTGGGCTATGTACTTTCCCCGCTTAAAATTCTGTCATTACTAATTTTAGGCATCACTGCATTTATTATTCCGACAGGTACAATTTCACCTGCCATTCACAATTATGTGAACAGTCCTGTATCTGAAGGCTTTATTAACGGTTATCTCACTATGGATACCTTAGGTGCATTGGTATTCGGGATTGTGATTATTAATGCGATTCGTTCACGTGGCGTAACTGATAAAAAACTCATCACCCGCTATGCGGTATGGGCAAGTTTAATTTCAGGGATCGGTTTAACGTTAGTTTATCTAAGCCTATTTAAACTGGGGATGGGCAGTCACGATGTTGCCGCCAATGCCAGTAATGGTGCAGTCATTTTACATGCCTATGTGCAACATGCTTTTGGCGGATTTGGCTCGGTATTTTTAGCTGCAATGATTTTTATTGCCTGCATGGTTACGGCAATTGGACTGACATGCGCATGTGCTGGATATTTTGAGCAAATTACTAAAATTCATTATCGCCGTTGGGTATTTATTTTAGTGGGCTTTGCCTTTGTTATTTCCAATCTTGGACTCACCAAACTCATTGCAGTTTCAGTGCCTATTTTAAGCGCGATTTATCCACCTGCAATTGTGGTCATTCTACTCAGCTTTTTCTGGGGATTATTCCGTATTCCAACCCGCGTGATTGCACCTACTGCCGCAGTTGCATTGCTCTTTGGCATCATTGATGCGATGAAAGCCGCAGACTTAGCCAAATTCTTGCCAACCACACTGACCAATTTACCGCTGAGTGAACAAAACCTCGCTTGGTTAATCCATGCATTGCTGATCTTTGTATTCGCTGCAATTCGTGATCGAATGAAAAAATAGCCAGTACGGACTTCGAGCTCGGCTATTTTTTCAAGTCATGCTCTATTTTCGAGCTGTATTGTATTAAAGTCGTGTTTTATCCAAATACGAATTTAAGTTAGACAATAATTGTCAGGTTTTACCCAAACCCGCACTTATTGTTTCTTGTGCTAAAACTGCCTCTTTTTAAGGCAATTTATCAGTCATGATAGTAGCAACCCAAATAATTATTTGGTATAAATAAACAAATGAAATTAAAATATTTTCAATAAAAAACTAAAACAAATAAATCATTCACCCATTTTAAGCAGAGCTCAAATTAACGCTAAAGTCGTATAGTCGCCCTCAAAATTAGCTGGCATAAAATATGCAAGTACGATTGAAATCGTATTTAAATGGCTTAAAAAACACACTACTTTTTATTATTTTGTAAATAAATGATAATAAATAGTGGTATTTCATATGAAAATGATGTTTTTTATCAAAATATGACTATAAGGACTTGAAATAGTTTGCTAAACAAGGTAGAACAATAAAACCAATCTGACTGAAATGCTCTGATTTTAGTGATTTATAACAAGGAGGGATGGAGATGTTTTCACATTTCAATACGCAAGTCTTCATTAACGCTCTGAAGGCTAACCAAAATCTAGTTACTTTTTTAAGCACCACTTTTGCACTGATGCTGACCCTATTGCTCCAAGGCTCAATTCAAGGCAACTTGAAACCAACCTATTTTTTATATGCCTTATTGGTATGTATAGCCTTTGCGATTTGGACATCCATTGACCAAAAGTTTCGTGAACATAAAAACGTAGAAGTTCATTAATCTTACCCTAGCACCCACTCATTTTAGCTTTTTCGCTTTCACTTTGCGGCAGATGGATCACTCCTCTGCCGCCAAACTCAAAAAGTAGATTCTAATCATCATTCCTGATCTACAGCAAAAATCTCAAAATCTTCTACGGGCTACCAAGAAAAAATTAAACTGAGCAATTAGAATTACAACAATCCATAGATTGCGCCAAGCAATAACACACTAGTCCCACCCAATTCAGCCACAATCAATAACAGCATCGCCAAACTCATGCACCAACTTGGCAATGTCCATGCTGCAATTTGATGCGGTTGTTTAAATTGATTAGTGGTATCTTTAAGCAATCCATGCAAGATATAACTCAGAATAGAAAAGCTAAAAAATACTAAATTTAGAATCACACAAATTAAAATTACAGTGGCATCCCAAATACAAAAATAAGCCAAGACCGCTAAAATTAAACTTGCAGGTGCATATAACAAACTACTGCGATGTGCGATATCCACATAATAATGAGCACGCGCTTGGGCAGAAGCACGAATTTGCCAATATTTCCACACGCCTGTAAGCATCCCCACCCACAAAAATATTCCACTGAAAATAATCGCAAGGCGCACTGCCAAAGATAAACTTTCCATGTTTAACACTCTTTTATTTTTCGTGTGGCTATTTAACTACACTCGCAGACTACTAAGCTTGACTCTAGAGTCAGAATAAATACAAGTTTCTTTTTGGAACTCGTGTAAAGTAACTTTATTCTCATCATCCTTAAAACATTATGAGCACATTTGAAAGCTTAAATATTATATGTGCAGATGGTTATGCCCTCGCTGCCCGTTATTATCCAAATCAATATACACAAGCACAGCGTCTACCCGTCTTGATTTGTCCCGCGACAGGCATTACCAAGAATTTTTATCACGCTTTTGCCACATGGCTAAATGAACAAGGCTATGCTGTGCTGTGTTTTGATTTTCGTGGTATTGGTGATTCGTTACACGAACCATTGAAACAATGTGAAGCCAGTATTGTTGATTGGGGGCAGTTAGATATTCCTGCAGCAGTAAATACTTTGCTGCAAAAAACGCAAGCTAAACAAGTGGTTTTATTGGGACACAGCGCAGGCGGACAATTACTGGGGATTAATCCTGAATATCATAAAGTGGCAAAAGTCGTAGCTGTTTCAGGCTCTACAGGCCACACAAAAGGTTTAAAAGGTCGTACTCGCCTACTTGCCCCTGTGATGTTTAAAGTTATTTTTCCACTTGCCAGAATCACACATGGTTATGGCCCAACCAATGCAATTGGCATGGGCGAAAACCTACCTAAAAATGTGGCCCAACAATGGGCACAATTTTGTAGCAAACCCGGCTATGTCATCAATGCTATAGGCAAAACAGTTTCACAGCATTATCACGATGAAATTCGTTGCCCGATTACTGCTATTTGGAGTTCGGATGATGAGATTGCCACCGAAGCCAATGTGAAAGATTTACTCCGTCTCTATCCCCATGCATCGACTAATATGATTGAACTTAAACCAAAGCGTTATCAGCATAAAGCCATTGGGCATATGGCGATGTTTAAAAAGTCACATCGAAATTTATGGAATGTGATTGAAAAATCAATTGGCAGTTTAATTTTTAGTGGCGAAGTCACATACAAATTAAACATTTGTTTTAGTTTCTCGCTTTTTCTTTTCCCTGTTTAAGCAACCAAATTTGTAATCCTGTTTGGTTGTTTCTTTTTTTCTATTCCATGCCACATTTCATGTTCAGCTTTTAAAATCCAGACTTATCGCTGATACACATTTTCAGGATGAAACATCACAATCTTTTTATTACACCATAAAAAAGCTCCACCATTTCGGTAGAGCTTTTTGAGTGATTTAATTCAAAGCTTAGTAATTAGCGTAAGCGAATCATCACAGTTTTAATACGGTTACCATCAAGTTCTGTCACTTCAAAGTGCACACCTTGATAATCCAACTGCGTGCCGACCTGAACTTCACCTTGGGTTTTATCTAAAATCAAACCTGCAACGCTAATGTAGCCTGCATCTTCTTCAATCAGATCCATCATACCCAGTTCAAGTTCAAGCTGGTATAAATCCAGCATACCTGTTGCTTTCCATTCGTTTTCATTGGTTTTAACCAAATCTAACTGTTCGTCTGCATCAGGGAATTCACCTGCAATCGCTTCAAACACATCAAGCGGTGAAATCAAACCTTGAACATTACCAAACTCATCGCTGACTAAAACCAAAGAACCTTTAGAGGTACGTAACGTATTGATCGCATCAATCACTTTCATTTTTTCAAAAATGTAAATTGGACGCTGACGTTTAATTAAAGCTTTAAGCTCTTCTTCTTCGTCCAATACATCCAACAACTCTTTGGCACGTACAATACTAATGACTTTATCTAAACTACCACGACACACTGGGAATAAGCTGTGTGGTACAGATAGAATCTGTTCGCGGATTTGTTCAGGTGAATCTTCAATATCGACCCATGAAATTTGGCTACGTGGCGTCATAATTGATGCGACTGAACGCTCTGCCAAGGTCAAGACACCACCAATCATGTAGCGTTCTTCATCTGCAAACGCTTCTTGCGCTTCGTTATGCAAATCAGGGCTACTGGTTTCAACTCGCCCCCCCATCAATTTTAAAATTGAATCTGCAGTACGGTGACGTAACGGAATTTTTGCTTCATGTTTTGCAACATTGCGCTGACCAAATTGGTTAAACGCTTCAATAGCAATCGCAACACCAATACCCGAATAGATATAACCTTTAGGGATATGGAAGCCAAAACCTTCTGCAATCAAGCTGATACCAATTAATAGTAAGAAGCTTAAACACAAAATCACCACTGTTGGATGACGGTTCACAAAAGCAGTTAATGGCTTAGATGCAAGTAACATCACCAACATTGCAACCACCATGGCAACCATCATCACATAGATGTTGTCGACCATGCCAATTGCGGTAATGACTGAGTCTAAAGAGAAAACTGCATCTAGAACAACAATTTGTGCTACAACTGCGGCAAAACTTGCATAAACCACATTGGTCGTGACTTTGACTTCGGGTTTGCCTTCCATCTTCTCATGCAACTCTCCTACCGCCTTATAGACGAGGAACAAACCGCCACCCAAGAGAATGAGGTCACGCCCTGAAAAGGTTTTTTCAAATAAGGTAATTAACGGTTCGGTTAAAGTAACCAACCAAGAGATTGCAAATAACAATCCTAAACGCATAAACAACGCTAAAGATAAGCCAATCACACGGGCTTTATCACGCTGTTCTGGGGGTAATTTTTCTGCAAGAATTGCAATAAAGACTAGGTTATCAATACCTAATACGATTTCTAGAATAATAAGTGTAATTAAACCAACCCATATTCCCGGATCTAATAAAAACTCCATTAGTTCATAGCTCCGAGATAGTTAGCAGAAATCGAAATATAAAGTAGACCTGCGCACGGCGACGGATCCATAAAAGTAACCTTTTTAGCAATAGATAGCTTAATTATGCACAATCTTGAACATTTGTAATTAAATTTTTAATTTTTTTGAATAAAACTAAACAGTACGATCTATAAGAAGGTTTTTACTTTATTTTTCACATTCTTAATTTTTTTAGAGCGATGACAGCCAAACAAAAGCCGTGAGAATGGATTAAAAATGTCAAATGAATTGTAATGTATTTTTAGACGCATTAGTCATAGATTACAACTGTAAGCCAACCCACACTTTAATCTAAACTTAAAATATTGATAAAAAATAACTATTGTTAAAAGATTAGACCAAAGCTTATAATTTTTTTGCAAAATTCAACGCAATAACCCGCACTTTTACCTAAAAGCCAAGTGTACAAATGTATTTTTTTAACTAAAATGCAGCCTAAGTTGATGGTTAAATTGATAATTCAACTTATAAAACCAGATAACTCACTACTAATCCAAACTAAAACAATTCTATAGGATTAATTGATATGACACATGAATATGGATTGAACTTAAACAAATGCCTACGCGCTTGGAAAAATAGCCATTTCAAAGCCAGCTTCTAAATCGAGATTCATCATATTTCGTCAGATTTCAACCAAATTTTAGCCACTGAAAGCATCTTGCTAAGCACATGAGTTTTCACATAAAATGTGAAATATCAAAAATACAATTAAAACAATGCAGGGAATATGCAATGTCCAAGAAATATTCAAAATTTCTACCATCCGCCGACCAATATGATATTGAACAATTTCCGTATTATTGGGTCACACAAGTACATGCTCAATATGTACAGAATGTCGATCAGGCACTTAAAAAGTATGGTTTAGATAATTCTCGCCGTCGTATTTTATTGGCATTAAGGTCAAAAGCACATGCGAGTGTGTCTGATTTGTCAGACATGGTGGTGTCAAAAATGTCAACTACAACTAAAATTGTTTATCGTTTAAAAGATGAAGGTTTGGTTGAAACTTATTCTTGTGATGATGATGCGCGTATCACTCGTGTCGTGCTTACTGAAAAAGGTAATGAGATGACCAACAAAATTAATGATCTGACTAGCGTTGTTTTAGAGCAGTCATTTGATGGTTTAACTCCACTACAAATTGAAAAAATGATGGAAAGTTTACGTCATATTTTTAATAATTTAGCACGCTAAACATCACGTTATTGTTCCACATCTGTTCTTATCCTATATAAGCACAAGATGTACTTAAAGATCGAAAAAATTGAGCTGGGGGCTTACTTTTTCGATCTTTGCTTTTGGTACATGTGAACACTCAAACTCGTCTACAGGAAAGCCCTGCACAAAGCTGTGTATGTTCGGTGTTTTCAAACTTAGCCATTCATCTAAACGTGCATGTGGAATAACAATAACAGAACGTTTGACTGGCCCAGGCTCATGAAATTCCTTCATCATCGCGTGATCAATTGCGTCCATGGTAATCATACTCGCAGAACGCACAATTTCTTCCGTGCCTTGCCCATCCTTTAAACGGCAAATTTCATACAGTGCTGCAATAAAAAAGGCCTGTCCATCTTTACGACGTACACCCCAACGCTGCGGTTTACTGTCTATATATTTGGATTCATAAAATTCTGACACAACAATCGCGCCAAATGTACACTTATAAGCAGCTTCACTAAAACTTGGTTTTTCTAATAAAGTTTCGTTACGGCAATTATAGGTTTTTTGCGCAATACTTCTGTCTTCCGCCCATTTGGGAATCAAGCCAAAATTCACCGAGCGCCACTCTAAACCTTGTTCAGACTTAAACAATAGTGGCACACTCGAATTTGGATACGCTTCTTCAGCATATTCAAACGGAATTTCAGGCAGACCTAATGCAGATAATTGCGCTATGCTTATTGGTTTAAAATTGGCACACATATACAAATTGGATGATTAGACACACGCACTATATTATGCGTTTTGATCATGAACAGTAAGTGCGCACCCACGCATTCCTTCTTACTCAAACAAAACGCAGACAAATAATTACCGTTAAGCTGGCAATGTCAGCCAATGCGTGCGGGTAAATTCTTCAAATATCCAGCGCCCATTAAAACGACCTAAGCCTGAGTTTTTCTCACCACCAAACGGTGCATTGGCATGATCGGCAACGGTAATACCATTAATATGTGTCATTCCAACATCAAACTGTGCTGCAAATTCTGCACCGCGTTCTACATTTGTAGTGCATACAGCAGCAGATAAACCATAGCGTGTATCGTTCGCTAACTGTAAGGCATGTGCGGTATCTGCTGCTTTGAGAATCGGTAAAATAGGTCCAAAACTTTCATTTTGTACAATTTCTGAATCGGCAGCGACATTCACAAAAACATGTGGTGCAACTAAGTTCCCCGTAACCCCGCCCGCATAAACCAATTCTGCACCCTGCGCCTGTGCTTTTTGAATAATATGCTGATGCTTTTTCACCTGTTCTGCATTAATAATTGGCCCAATCAAGGTGTCATTTTTATTCGGATCACCTACTACTAATTGCGACACACTTGCTAACAATTTTCCAAGATAGGCTGCATAAATAGACTGATCGACAATGACCCGATTGGTACTCATGCAAATTTGACCTTGATGCAAAAAGCGCCCCATCACAGTTAGTTCTACGGCCAAATCTATATCTGCATCATCCAAAATGACTAAAGGTGCATTGCCACCGAGTTCTAAGGCGACACGTTTTAAATGCTCACCCGCAACGGCCAGTTGCCCTACATGCTGTCCAACTTCTGTAGAGCCTGTAAATGAAATCATTTTAGGAGTTGCATGCTCAACAAAGTAATCACCAATTTCACGACTCGCACCCGCCACCACATTGAGTACGCCTGCAGGCAAGTCTGCTTCTTCGAACAGTTTACCGAGTATAGTTCCACCTGTGACTGGCGTATCACTGGCAGGTTTGAGCACTACACTATTACCACAAGCAATCGCTGTAACCACTGAACGCATAGACAAATGGAAAGGGAAATTCCACGGACTGATCACAGCAATAACACCCAAAGGTTTACGCAAAACAACACTACGGACTTTCGGATCTTTGCTTTCCAGTTGCGTCGTGGTCATTTGCTCGGGAAATTGTGCAGCTTCTTGAATAATCCCTAAAGCAGCATCGACTTCGATATTGGCTTTTAAACGGGTACTGCCCGACTCATCAATCAGCCACTGGATAATTTCTTCGCGTCGTTGCTGAATGACTTGCTCTAAGTTCTTAATGATGTATTGACGCAGACTTGTGGATTGAATCAATTGTTCATCAAAAGCTTTTTGCGCTGTACTATAGGCACTATCAACATCTACCACGCTGGCGCCCTGCATCTCAAAAATTGTAGTTTGATGATATGGATTCAAGTTTGGAATGGTTTTAGTAGATGTCCCAACCGACCACTTGCCGCCAATAAATTGTTGATTCAAATCTTGATATGCTGGCATGTATTTGTCCTTGCGCTACTTTTTATATATGACTTTCACTCTACTCCGCAGCTTGATGTTTTTCTAGCAGCAAGTACATCCTGTAACTATTCAGCTGCAAAATTTTCAAAAAACCATAAGCAAAATACAGGCAACAAAAAAGCCTCCGAAGAGGCTCATTTGTTTGTATTACACAATCAGTAAATCAAATCCTAAAGGATTAATCACCTGTATAACCTTTTAACTTTAAACGCGCTGCGTGTAAAAGTGGCTCTGTGTAACCAGAAGGTTGCTCGCCACCTTTGAAGATCAAGTCAGATGCAGCTTGGAATGCAATGTTATTAGCAAAGTCGTTAGACATAGGCGTGTATAGTGGATCATCAGCATTTTGTTGATCTACAATTTTCGCCATGCGCTGCATTACTTCTTCAACCTGTTCACGCGTTACAATTCCGTGACGTAACCAGTTGGCAACGTGCTGAGAAGAAATACGTAAAGTTGCACGGTCTTCCATCAGGCCCACATCATTGATGTCTGGAACTTTAGAACAACCTACACCCAGATCAACCCAACGAACGACATAACCCAAGATACCTTGGCAGTTATTTTCCAGTTCTTTTAGTTTCTCTTCTTCAGACCAGTTGGTATCAGTTGCAAGAGGTGGAGTTAACAAATCATCTAAAGGCAATGCTTCAGTTGCAAGCAATTCTTGCTGACGGTTTGCTACATTAATTTGATGGTAGTGAATCGCGTGAATCACTGCACCTGTTGGAGACGGAACCCATGCACAGCTTGCGCCTGCTTCAGGATGTTCAGTCTTGGTTTTGTACATGTCTAACAGCATGTCTGGTTTTGGCCACATGCCTTTACCAATCTGTGCTTTACCACGTAGACCTGTTTGTAGACCTACCATGACGTTACGGTTTTCGTAAGCTGGGAACCATTTTTGGCCTTTGATTTCGCCTTTACGAACAAATGGACCTGCTTCCATGAAGGTATGGATTTCATCACCTGTACGATCCATGAAACCGGTGTTAATAAAGATGGTACGGTCTTTCGCCTGAGCAATACAGTTTTTCAGGTTAACAGAGGTACGACGCTCTTCATCCATGATACCGATTTTCAGGGTTTTAGCAGGTAAGCCAAGCGCTTGTTCAGCACGTTCAAACAGCTCAACCGCAAATGCTACTTCTTCTGGACCGTGCATTTTTGGCTTAACGATATACATAGAACCGGTACGTGAGTTCTTGATCGTGTTCTCACCACGGATATCAGCCACAGAAAGCAATGGAGTGACCAATGCATCCATGATGCCTTCATAAATTTCTTCGCCATCTACAAGGATCGCCGGGTTTGTCATCAAGTGACCCACGTTACGAAGCAGCATCAATGAACGGCCATGAACCTTGGTCTCACCGCCTTCAACATTTTTGAAGGTGCGGTCAGCATTTAGTTTACGGGTAATGGTCTTGCCATTTTTCTCGATAGACTCTTCAAGCGTACCTTTCATCAAGCCTAACCAGTTACGGTAGCCTTCAACTTTTTCTTCAGCATCAACTGCTGCAACAGAGTCTTCCAAGTCTTGAATCGTCGTTACAGCCGCTTCAAGCACAACATCTTTCACGCCAGCTGCATCTGTCTGTCCAATTGGGCTGTTTGCATCAATCTGGATGACTGCGTGCAGGCCGTTATTTTTCAGTACGATTTCAGTTGGTGCAGAAGCTTCGCCATTGTAACCAACGAATTTAGAGCTATCCGCAACAGTTGTTGTAGAACCATCTTTTAGGCGAACAACAAGTTTGTTTGCTTCTACAGCATATTGAGTCGCGTCGGCATGTGAACCTTGCGCCAATGGGAAAGTTTCATTTAAGAAGTTTTTCGCGAATGCAATTACTTTTTCACCACGAACTGGGTTGTAGCCTTTACCTTTTTCTGCGCCATTTTCTTCAGAAATAACGTCAAAACCGTAAAGTGCGTCATATAACGAACCCCAACGTGCGTTTGCTGCGTTCAAGCAATAACGTGCGTTACGTACAGGTACTACGAGCTGTGGACCAGCCAATAATGCGATTTCTTCATCAACATTTTCGGTGGTAATTTGAAAATCTTCTACTTCTGGTAATAAGTAGCCAATTTCAGTCAAGAAAGCTTTGTAAGCTTCTAATTCAAATGTATTATTGCGGTGCCATTCATCAATTTTAGCCTGAAGCTCATCACGCTTTGCGAGTAATGTTTTGTTCTTAGGGCTAAGATCGACAACGACTTGCTCAAAGTTTTTCCAGTATGTATCACTGTCCAAACCAGAACCTGGTAATGCTTCATTTTCGATGAAATCGTAAAGTTCTTTAGCAATCGCTAACTTGCCTTTTTGAATACGTGCAGTCATTGTCTTTCCTGATATTGCTACTTTTTATACAAGAGATTCTAGTATACTGATTTATATTTAGCTGAATAGTATTATCACATTTCAAAATAACGATCATTTATTACAAGATGAATGACAACAATCATCATAAATCCTGATCAGAAACACGACACTATTACTCATCTAAATACACTTTTACAGTGTATAAAGTTTTTGAAATGTCGAAATTAGACTTAAGTTCAGATTTTGTTGTAAAAATCGACGTCAGTCTTATTGCAACCCTTCAAGATTAAGCCATGTTTATGACAAAATGTCGATAAAACCAACAGTCACATCTTTTCTATCATAAAAAAGCGCCTAGTTCTAGGCGCTTAAAAGATCAACTGATTTGATGTTTGGCTTCGGTGGCCTGTATCTGTCGATGTTCTTCATTTAAGTAATCATCAGACTGCATTTCCAATAAACGTGAACGTGTGCGTTCAATTTCAAATGCCAGTTTTTCGCCCTGATAAATTTCAATAATCGAATCTTCAGAAGTCAGTAATAACTTGACACCACGATCATAAAATTCATCGACCAAATAAATAAAACGACGTGTTCCTTCAGACAAGAAGTCTGTTAAATGCGGTACATTGCTCACCAAAACCGTGTTGTAGATGTTGGCAATTTCAATAAAGTCTGCAGGACTACGCGGTTTAAAGCACAGTTCTGAAAATTCACACCACAACACATCTTCAGTATGCGCAATTGTTTCAACAATACGTTGGTTGATAATAATTGGCTCAGAAGAATAATGTTGTGTATTACTCAAAGCACTGAAACGCTGTGCCATCCAGTTTTGATTATCATGCGTTAAAGGCGATTTAAATAATTGCGCCTGTTTCAAAACACGTAAGCGATAATCTACACCAGCATCGACATTTAGCACTTGGCAATGTTTTTTGACCATTTCAATGGTTGGAATAAAACGATCTCGATGGATACCATTTTTATATAAACCGTCTGGGGCGATGTTAGATGTTGCCACCAAAGTAATGCCACGATGGAATAATTTTTGGAACAAGTCACTCAGAATCATCGCATCAGTCACGTTAGATACGAAAAATTCATCGAAACAAATCACCACTGCATCTTTATAAATTTGGTCTGCAACAGAATCGAGCGGGTTACGCTGCCCTGAAAGTTTGTTCAGTTCACGATGCACATGCTGCATAAAGTGGTGAAAGTGCATACGTGTTTTACGTCTAAATGGAATCGAGTCGTAAAACTGATCCATGAGCCATGTTTTACCACGACCTACACCACCCCACATATAAACACCCTGTGGTGCTGTTTGGCGGCGGAAACGGCGGAACGCTTTTTTTGATGCTTTATAGCGTTGAATTAATTCCTGCCACACACGCTCAAGTTCGTGTACAGCCTGCGCCTGCGCATCATCTGGCATAAATTGTCCAGAGGCTAACGCTTGTGCATAACGCTCCGCAGGCGATAATGGAGTAAAGGCTGTGGTTTGTGGCGAATTAAAATCAGACATATTCATCAGTACTTATTTGGGCAAATAGATTATAACGAAGATCGAATCACGAGATATAGCACTTTGGCATAGTTTGCAAAATACTTAGGCTATTTTGTATATTGGCGTGGACTTTGTCCAAACCACCGTTTAAAGGCATGGTTAAATGCCGCAGGCTCTGAATAACCAAGTAACTCTGCAATCATTTCAATTGAATATTCCTGATATTCAATTAATCGCAATGCTTTATCTTTGATAAGATCTTCACGAATTTGTTTGTAACTAGTGTTCAATTGTTGCAGTTGATGGCGCAATGTCCGTTCAGGAATTTGCAAAGCATGTGCTGTTTCTGCCATGCTCGGCATACTGCCTTGTTGTAATTCCAAATAATCTTTTACGCGCTGTACCACCGAAGGCGCATCATCTTCGAGTTTAAGTCGCTCAAACTCAATCACGCATTTGGCTTCATAACTACTAAAAGTGACTGCATCGGCAGATGGAATACGTGCTGTGAGAACTGCATCATCAAACCAAAACGCTGCTTGGGGTTGAGTAAAAACAATATCTTGACCGTAATAATCATAAAAAGTTTGCAAAACTTCACTTTGCTGCGGCTGTGCAAATGGCAATTCTATGCGAATACGTGGCGCACTCATCCCCATCATTTTATATAGGTCTTGAATAAATTTGAACGTGCCTGAAATTTCACACTGCGCACGCAATACACCTAAACTACTATGTAAATCATAGGGTTGATAACACAAGGCAATATGTCGCGTGCTATGTTGCAAACTCAGTTTCCCGCTTAAATGCGTCAATCCCTGATATTGAATCCCTTTTTCTAATGCAGTGGCAATATCTGGACTGGTCACCAATAACATCAGTAAAGGACCATAACCTGCCAAAGCATAATGCTGTCCAATAAACAGCCCCATTTCAGGCTCTACATCTTCACCAATGACTTTGAGAATATCCCATTCCAAACTCGGATGAATAATTGAACTGGTATCCAGCGCATCTGCACGCAAGCCGATACTTTGCAATTTTGCATCGACATCAACGCCTGCTTTACGCATGCCTTGTATTAAATACATTAAGCCAAGTATGGATCTTTTCATAAAATGAACAGTGCGAAACGGAATATCCTTTTTACCCGATTCATCCACAGATAGAAATTGCCGAAAATATCAATTTTTATGTCAGCACGATCATGTTACCACATGCTGGCTTATTCTATCCTGACTCAAACAAACTCAAGTCAAACAAAATAAATATAAGGATGTCTTCATGCAGGATGCAGCAGCTCATTATCAAGTCGCAATTATTGGCGCAGGCTTTGGTGGATTAGCCATGGCGATTCGTTTGCTACAACGCAACATTCATAACTTTGTGATTTTAGAAAAGTCTAATGAAGTGGGTGGTACTTGGCGTGAAAATCAATACCCTGGCGCGGCTTGTGATGTGCAGTCGCATCTGTATTCATTGTCATTTGCACCCAAAACTGACTGGTCAAAACGCTATGCCGAAGCACCAGAAATTTTTCAGTATATTCAAGATGTGGTGCAACAGTTTAATCTGCGCGAATATTGCCAATTTAACAGCGAAGTGGTGCATACCGAATACCATGAAAAAGACTGTGTATGGCATGTTGCGTTAAAAGATGGCAGACAATTGAGTTGCCAATATTTAGTCTTTGCTTCTGGCCCACTGCATGTGCCACAAATCCCGCACATTAAAGGCATTGAAAAGTTTCAGGGCAAGGTTTTTCACTCGTCTCAATGGGATCATCAATACAACTTAAATAGCAAAGTTGTGGCATCTATTGGCACAGGCGGCAGCGCGATTCAATACATTCCTGAAATTGCACCTCAAGTTAAACAGTTGTATGTAATGCAACGTACGGCTGCATGGGTCATTCCACGAGATGAACGCAAATATCTGAGTGTTGAGAAAAAACTGTTTAAACAAGCAGACTGGTTTAGAAAGTTGCATCGTGCGCGTTTGTATTGGTCGAATGAATCACGTGCAATTCCAATCATGCAACCTAGCGTGATGAAATATACTCAAAAACTGGCAGAAGCGTTTATTCGTTTTCAGGTCAAAGACAAACAATTGGCACAAAAACTCACGCCTGACTACATTATGGGATGTAAACGTATTTTAGTGTCCAATAAATACTTCCCAACTTTTAACCGTGACAACGTCGAATTAGTGACTGATGCAATACAGGAATTGACTGCAGACAGCATCATCACCAAAGATGGTAAAATGCGAAAAATTGATTGTCTGATTTATGGCACAGGCTTTATTACCGATCCGCGTATCTATCTACAGCCATTTAGCTGCATTGGTGAACATGGCGTTGAATTAAAACAGGCATGGAAAGATGGCGCAGAAAGCTATTACGGCATTAGCCACAAAGGTTTTCCGAACCTGTTTCAGTTGCTTGGGCCAAATACAGTTTTGGCGCATAACTCGGTTATTTTTATGATCGAATCGCAAGTCGATTACATTCTGCAAATGATGGATTTGGTGGCACAATCACAGAGCAATGCAATTGTAGTAAAAGATCAAGTACAAGATCAATTTAACCACGATGTGCAAGACATGCTAAATAACACGGTTTGGCAATCTGGCTGTGTAAGTTGGTATCAACAAGATGGTGGAAAAAACTTTGCACTTTGGCCAACCTATACTTGGAAATATTGGCTAAAAACCAAGTCGCTGCATCCGAGTGATTTCAGATTAATCAGTAAAGCGGCATAAATTTCCGCTTTTAAAAGCAAACTGGCATAATCAACAGGTTTTTATCTATCTCCCACCTGTTGATCTCATGCAATCTCTTTGGCTGATTTTCCAATTACTCTGCTGTTTATGTCTAGGCTTTGTACTGGCAAAACGCCTCCCTCGAATAATCGAAAAAATTGCGTTTCAACTGCTTCCATATTTTAGCTATATCCTGCTAATTGCAATTGCGATGGAATTTTCACAAACGCTCGGTTCACTACAGCAGCCATCGCATATTCTATCTACAGCTTTACAGATTGCATTTGCTACATCAATTGGTGCTTTTCTGTGTTGTTATTTGCTTTACAAAGGTTTGGGGCTGCAAGCAACGCAAGGCAAAGTTTCATTACAGTTGTTGATTCAATCCTGCATCAACATCAGTTATGCCTTTTTTGCACTATTGGCAGGCTACGTGCTGCATCTACTTTTTAGTGCTATGGATTTCCAAGTTCAGATCAACACTTGGTATTTACTGTTGCTGTTTATGTGGATGATTGGACTCGATCTCGCTTATTCGCCTTTAGATCGTTCTTGGCTGAATTGGAAAATTTTAATGGTGCCCGTAGGCTGTATTTTCGGTTCAGTTGCAGGGGTACTACTTTGCGCACTTTGGCTCCCCATCGCTCTACAAGATTTGCTTATGCTCTCACAAGGTTATGGATTTTATTCCATGAGCGGGATTGTGGTGTCGGAACTTCGCAATGCCGAATTGGGTAGTATTGCGTTAATGAATGATTTATTCAGAGAGATTTTTGCGATATTGCTGATGTATATTTTGGGATGGCGTTATCCACGTGCTGCAATTTCTGCCGCAGGCGCAACTGCCATGGACGTCACTTTGCCCATGGTAAAACAAGCCTGTGGCAACGATTTTATTCCACATGCCATGGTCAGTGGATTTGTATTGTCAATCCTTGCACCCATTGCTGTAAGTGTATTGGCTGCTATTTAAAAAGAATCAACAATTGTCCTCTCTCCCTCTGGGAGAGAGTTGGAGAGAGGGTTTGCGCTCTATTTAGGCGAGAGTTAGAGAGAGGGCTTATCTCCCTTTTAGAGAGTCAGCGATAGTAAAATTAAAGCGTCGCTAAAATATCTTTCAAAGTCTGACGTGGATTTCCAGATTTTGTAATTGGACGACCAATCACCAAATGCGTAGAACCATCCAGCATAGCTTGTTTGGGAGTCACAATACGTTTTTGATCATCGGCATTTGAGCCTTCAGGACGAATCCCTGGAGTTACTAAGGCAAAATCCTGCCCTAAGATTTCACGCAACATTTTGGCTTCTTGCGCAGAACACACCACACCATCTAAACCACTTTCTTGAGTGAGTTTAGCTAAACGCTGAACTTGCTCAAAAGGCTCAATATCTAAACCTAAATCTTTTAAATCTTCACGCCCCATAGAGGTTAGTACAGTCACTGCAATCAGTTGAGTCTGATAATCCCCTGCTTTTAAACGCTCCACACAGGTTTCCATCATTTTACGACCACCTGAGGCATGCACGTTGACCATCCATACGCCTAAATCTGCTGCAGCACATACAGCCTGAGCCGTTGTATTTGGAATATCGTGAAATTTCAAATCTAGAAAAACCTCAAAACCTTTGTCATGCAAGGCTTTCACGACTGCAGGACCTTCATGGGTAAATAACTCTTTACCAACTTTTACTCGACATAATGCAGGGTCTAATTGTTCTGCAATGGTTAAGGCGTCATATTGGCTTTTAGCATCGAGGGCAACAATGATACTCAAGAGAATTACCTATGGATTTGACAAAGAGTCGCTATTATAAAGTGATTCGTGCCAAGCAGATAGTCAAAAAGACAGCTTATCCCCCATCGCAGCGATAATCAGCCATTCGTCAAAGGCACACATAAAAAAACACCCCAAGATAACCTTGAGGTGTTGATGATCAATTCGCTCAACAGAGCAAATTAAAGTGCATTAGAAGAACGATCTTCAGTATGCACATCTAATACCGTTTTTTCATGACGAGTATGCGCAGCAGCTTCAGCAGCAGCCAGTTGAGCTGCATGAATTTGCTCTTTGCGTAGGTATTCAATATCTTTACGTAGTCGCTTAATTTCCCAACTATTTTGGAACACACGGAAAACCTGCACGCCCAACAATAACCCTAGCACCAAACCAAGTGCCAATGTAATCAGTAGCAATAGACCCAAACGCATTGCAGGCACTTGAGTAAATAACAGGTCAACTGAAAGTTCAGTGCCGTTTTGCAAAACCAATGCCAGAGAATATCCAAATAGAATAACTAAAATAGCGACTAGAACGTAACGCATAAACACCCCTAGGAATTTTATTTATTTACAGACTCGTTTACTGCATCACGTAGTGCTTTACCCGGTTTAAAGTGCGGTACAGCTTTAGCCGCAACTTCTACAGACTTACCTGTTTTTGGGTTACGACCTACACGTGGTTCACGGTGATGCAATGCAAAACTACCGAATCCACGAATTTCAATTCGGTTATCTGCCGATAGTGATGCAATCATTTGATCAATCATGATCTTCACAGCTTCTTCCACCAATGGCTCAGCCAAATGTGGATTTTTCAAAGCAATTCGTTCTATCAAGTCAGACTTATTAAGTGCTTCAGTAGTCATCTGCGACCTCTTTAATTATCAAGCTACTTTTACCTAAACTGATAATAACCTGTTTAAATACAAAACGGTAGCGTAATAATTGAATACTACGCTACCGTTTACAGTATTTGTGTAAAAAGTATGTGCTAATTTACATTAACCATACAGTTTACCCGCAACTTAGTTGCCCATTTGAGCTTTGATCAAGTCACCAATTGTCTTAGGACCATTGTCTTGACCGCTAGTTGCAGTTTTCAAGTTAGCAACTGCTTCTTTCTCTTCAGCTTCGTCTTTCGCTTTGATAGACAAGTTGATAGAGCGAGATTTACGGTCTACGTTGATGATTTTCGCTTCAACTTCTTGACCAACTTCCAAGAACTTAGTTGCATCTTCAACGCGATCACGGTTGATTTCAGATGCTTTAAGTGTTGCTTCAACTTCGTCAGCTAACTTAACAGTTGCGCCACGAGCATCAACAGCAGTTACAGTACCTTTAACCAAAGCACCACGTTCGTTAGCAGCTAAGAAATCGTTGAATGGATCGCTGTTCAATTGCTTGATACCAAGGCTGATACGGTTGCCTTCAGCGTCTACAGAAAGGATAACCGCTTCAACAGTGTCACCTTTCTTGTAACGACGAATAGCTTCTTCGCCTTGCTCGTTCCAAGAAATGTCAGACAAGTGAACTAGGCCATCGATACCGCCTGGTAAACCGATGAAGATACCGAAGTCAGTGATTGACTTGATTGTACCTGAAACTTTTTCACCTTTGTCGTGGTTCTTAGCAAACTCTTCCCATGGGTTAGCACGAGTTTGTTTGATACCAAGAGAAATACGACGACGCTCTTCGTCCACTTCAAGAACCATAACGTCAACTTCGTCACCAATCTGAACAACTTTAGATGGGTGGATGTTTTTGTTAGTGTGGTCCATTTCTGAAACGTGTACTAAACCTTCAACGCCTTCAGCGATTTCTGCGAAACAGCCGTAGTCAGTTAAGTTTGTTACGCGAGCTTTAACGATAGAACCTTTAGGATAACGGCTCATGATCGCTAACCATGGATCTTCGCCTAATTGCTTAAGACCTAGAGATACGCGGTTACGCTCTTTGTCAAATTTAAGTACTTTAACAGTAACTTCTTGACCCACTTCAACCACTTCTGATGGATGCTTGATACGTTTCCAAGCCATGTCAGTGATGTGAAGAAGACCGTCAATACCGCCAAGGTCAACGAATGCACCGTAGTCAGTAAGGTTCTTAATCGTACCAGTAACAGTTTGACCTTCTTCAAGCTGAGCAAGAAGCGCTTCACGGTCAGCTGAAGATTCAGCTTCCATAACTGCACGACGAGATACAACAACGTTGTTACGTTTAGCATCAAGTTTGATAACTTTGAACTCTAACTCTTTACCTTCAAGGTGAGTTGTGTCACGGATAGGACGAGTGTCTACCAAAGAACCTGGTAAGAACGCACGAACTGGACCGATGTCTACAGTGAAACCGCCTTTAACTTTACCAGAGATAACACCAGTAACGATTTCGCCGTCTTCAAAGATTTTTTCAAGTTTAGTCCAAGTTTCAGCACGTTTCGCTTTTTCACGTGATAAAACAGTTTGGCCCATACCGTTGTCAAGTGCTTCAACAACAACATCAACGGTGTCACCAACTTGAACTTCAAGTTCGCGTTGTTCGTTTAAGAATTCAGCGCGGTCAACAACGCCTTCTGATTTAAGGCCAGTATCAACTGTTACCCAGTCAGAGTCGATGCTTACTACAACGCCTTGGATGACAGCACCCTTTTCAACGTTGAGGTTTAATTCGCTTTCTTCAAAGAGGGCTGCAAAAGATTCGGTCATGATATACCTGATAAAGTCAGCGGTCTTGGATCAGACAAGGCCGGTTTAGTTAAGCGTCTACATAGTCCGTATAGAACTGATCAAGCTATGCGTTCGCTGAATAGCTTTATTTCACGCGGTTAAGCGCGGCAAATAGCAAGCTTCTGATCGACATAAGCTGTCATTAATGCAAATACTTCATCAATGTTCAACTCAGAACTATCAATGATGTAAGCATCTTCTGCAGGCTTGAGCGGAGCAACTGTGCGCTCCATGTCTCGTTTGTCGCGAGCCTGTATATTCGGTAAAATGTCGCTTATTTTAGCATCCAGCCCCATACCCTGCAACTGTTTTACACGTCTTTGTGCACGTGACTCTGCCGAAGCAGTTAAATAAATTTTAGCCTGCGCATTTGGGAAAATACTGGTCGCCATATCGCGTCCATCTGCAACCAAGCCCGGTGCTTGGGCAAAGGCATGCTGACGTGCAAGTAATGCTGTGCGCAATTCAGGTACTGCCGCAACTTTTGAGGCATATTCCCCCACACGTTCGGTACGTATGGTTTGCGTGACATCTTCACCATCAAGCAACACTTGTGTGCCATCTGGCTGGGTCACAAATTGAATATTGAGCTGTGTTGCAATGGCAACGCATTGACTCAGTTCAGTATCAAGTTGATCTAGCAAATTCTGCTTATGTAACGCCAAACCCAACAAACGATACAACGCACCAGAGTCGAGCAAATGAAACTGATAATGTGCTGCCAATTTTGCCGCGAGTGTGCCTTTACCTGAACCGCTAGGGCCATCAATGGTTATAATTTGAACCGTCATGCTGTTTCCGAAATGATTAAAGAGATTTTGCGAGTTTGGATAAACCAATTTTAATTGCAGTTTTCAATTGCGCAAGAATAGCTTTACTCACAAATGGAACACGCGCTTGTAGCTCAATGCGATACGTGACCAAGGTTTTGTGATCCGCCACTTGCTGAAATTCAATGGTACCCAAATGATGTTTGATCAATGGATTTTTAATGATTTTATATTCAATCCGCTGATTCGGTTCAAGCACGGTAATTTGCTCTTGCAAAGGTTTAATTGGCCCAATCCCCATACGACGCACCGAACCTACACCATCTGGACGTTCAGGGTCAGCAGAGTCTTTAATGCGCACCACTTGCATTGGTGCAAATGCAATATTATAAGTTGCATGTTTAGAAAGTAATTCAAATACTTGCGCAACTGGCGCATTAAATTCTTTTTTAATTTGAATAGCGTGCATGGTTTGCCCTGATGATGAATGCTATGTTGTGTTTGATTTAGTTTAACGCAAATCAAGCCTAAAACTCTGAACTGGTTTTGATCATGGAGGTCATTTATCAACTATTGCTGCTTTTGTTGTTTCTTTTGCGCACGGCGCATCTTAAAAAAATCACTCAACTGGGCTGAACATTGCTGCTCTAAACAACCTGATTGATACTCAAAAATATGATTGTAATAGCCTGACTCTAAAAGCTTTCTAGCACTGATCAATGAGCCGGCTTTGGGTTCAGTTGCTCCAAATACCACACGTTTGATTCGCGCATGAATGAGCGCACCCACACACATGGTACAAGGCTCCAGTGTGACATAAAGCGTGGCATCTTCAGGTAAACGATAATTTTGAATATGATCACATGCTGCACGGATTGCCACAATTTCGGCATGTGCGGTTGCGTCGTGTAAGGAAATAGGCGCGTTATAACCCGCGCCAATCACTTGATTTTGACTAACGATGACAGCCCCCACAGGAATTTCCCCCTGTGCTGCAGCCAAAGCAGCCTGCGCATAGGCAAGCTGCATCCAGTCTTCATCACTATAGTTCTGTTCTGACATTTAAATATGAGTAAAAATCAATACGAATTAAATAATCTCGTATTGTTTCAATAACTCATTCCAGCTTTCAATGCTCGTCACAGGTGGATTGTCTGCAAAAATGGTTTTGAGCTGCACTGGCCCATTTTGCTGCCAAGCTGGTGCAAGGTCTTTATCGACCAAACGTGCGCGCACACCTTCGACAAAATCTGCGTGGCGAATTTTCCAGTCTGAAATTTGCGTTTCCAGTTCAAACACTTCATTCCAAGCGTGAACCTTCTTACCCCATTGCCATAGTAACCACGTTAAAGCTGCTGTGGTTGGTGAACCTTTTTGCAAGTTTTCACTGGCTTGACGTAACCAATCGCTACGTGCATCGCTTAGACCAATGATGGATTCATAATCACTTTCAAAACTCACACCACGGCACACGCTTTGAATCACATCCAAAGAATTCTGTAGCGGCCCAGGCCCTACAGGACGGTGCATGCTGTTCAAGGTATCATCAATGGCACGGAAGTCACCTGCAGGGTAATGATTCCAGTCAATATTAATGACTTTTTCTAATACAGAAGCGCGTTGTGCATCACAAATATGGGTTGCCCAACCAATACCATACGCACCTGCAGCAGTCATAATTGAACCCGTTAAACCTGTGAACAAGCCAATCGCACCACGGTCAGCCAAGAAACGAGTTGCCCCTACATCTGGGTATAAACCAATGTTAATTTCTGGCATAGCTAAACGTGAATACGGTGTCACCAAACGGAATGGTGCAGCCATAAATAGACCTAAGCCACCACCCATGACATAACCTTCACCCCACACTAAAACAGGCTTGGCATAGTTATGTAGCAACAAGTCCAACGCATATTCTTGCTCAAAGAATTTATTGGCAGTTGCAACCTCATCATTAATGACAAGCTGACGTAATTTACGCACATCACCGCCTGCACAAAATGCTTTTGGTGTGGTCGAATCTAGCCAAATTGCTTTTACGCTATCATCGGTATGAAAGTCTTCAAATACTGCCAATAATGCAGAAACAATAGATTCATCTAAAGCATGCAAAGATTTTGGGCGATTCAAACGTACAATGCGCCAACCGTTATTTGCTTCTTCGACAATTAAATCCGGATGATATTCTTTAGAAATGGGAGAATGTGTCATGCGTCCAGCTGCCAGTCTATAGGCTCAATGCCATTTTGTTTAAGATAATTATTTGATTTTGAAAATACTTTACATCCAAAAAAACCACCGCGGTTTGCTGCCAATGGGGATGGATGCGCTGCCTTCAAAATCAGATGTTTATTTGGATCTATACGTTGTCCTTTACGTTGTGCATACGCGCCCCACAAAATAAACACAATATGCTCACGTTGTTGATTTAACACATCAATCACATGATCTGTAAAATCTTCCCAACCCTGCTTTTGGTGCGAGGTTGGTTGTCCTGCTTCTACCGTTAACACGCTGTTGAGCAGCAATACCCCTTGCTCTGCCCAATGCGTTAAATCACCGTGTCTTGGAATAGGCACACCTAAATCTGTATGTAACTCATGGAAAATATTACGCAAAGATGGTGGCAATGCAACCCCTCTTTGTACAGAAAAACTAAGTCCATGTGCCTGATTAGGTCCATGATAAGGGTCTTGCCCAATAATCACGACTTTCACCTGATTTAAAGGCGTGGTATTTAGAGCATTAAATATCAGTGAACTTGGTGGATAAATCACCTTATTCTGTTGTTTTTCCTGCAACAAAAAATCGCGTAGCGCATCCATTTGTGGACTCAATAAAAATTCAGCTAGATTGTATTTCCAACTCTCATCTAACTGAACTTTATTTAAGCTCGCATATTGCTGCTCAGTAAAAGACATACCGCTATCAATCCTTGTTGATGTCTAATGATGTGATTTAAAGTTTAACTTGTAACTCGACATTCGGGTTTTGGAATGTCATCCCCTGTTTTAATTTTTCATACATTTGTGGGTCTGACCATTCTGTCTGTACTTGCTCAGAGAAATGAATTTGATCCAGATTTAGCAATCCCATCTGCGCATTTTCAATATCTTCCAAAAAGCTTTGTGCATAGCCTGTATCAGTTTCATGTACAATCACAGAATAGACCTCTACATCACCTTCCCCATTTTGCGTGATGGTCGATGCCAAAACTTGCTGTGCCAAATAAAAGAAAATACGTGAAAACTGCTCTGCCGATGGCGATACTGGTAAAGAAACCCAACGTGCGCTGAACGTTTTGCAGGCTTGAATATATGCAGGATCGTCCTGCTCCCAAAAACAAATGGCATGATCAAAAGCATCAAATAATTCTTTGATTACACCTTTAAGCAAACCAAAGTCATACACCATTTGTCCATGATCGAGTTTTGAAGCTTTCAGTAACAATTCTACTTTATAGCTATGACCATGAATCGAGCGCTTACAGCGGTCTGAAGTGCAATTACGCACAATATGCGCATTTTCAAACTTAAATAACTTTCGAATTAACATGGGTCTTAACGTCATCAAAATATTTGGGGGATATTCTTTTTAAGTATAATGCAAAACGTGAACAATAAGCCAATTTTAGCCCACAGATTGCCAGACAAAAATCGTAATGATCAGTTTCAGCACAGACATGCAATGCATTTACATCTAAATAGCAGCACAAGGTTAATGATGATACTTAAAATGGCGTCAGACTTCGCCCACTAACATTGACAGATTTTTCACTACGCACCAAATCACTGCTAAATTGACGTTTGCGCTCGCCCAATACCACTTCAATTTTGGCTTTAAAATAATGGGATTGTACACCCAATAAACCTGTAAATTCATTGCGTATCGCGCTATCGACAGCTTGAAAGCCATCTAACTCCCACAAAGCATTTACATTGCTAAAGTGCTCTAAATTGGCATTACGACGATCAAGTAGATTTTGCACAGCAACCACATCCAATTTTTCATCAAAGCTCGCCAAAACTAAAGCAGGTGCTGTATTAATATTGATAGTGGTATCTCGTTTTGGCAAGGCACTCACATAAGGTGCAATTTGCTGATACTTCGCACCTTCAAAACCACGGACTTGTTTTAATTCTTCCGCACTATGAAACAAGCTATTGGGCGGTAAATAAGGAATTGGCAAACCTTGGTAATAACTCGACTCTGCACCCATAGCACCACTCGGTTCATCATCTGCATCTTGCCAATCAATCACAGCTTCACTTAATTGCGCAGGTAGCCCAACACGCTGCAACAGCTTTTCAAAATATTTTTTTGCTTTTTCGTTCACTTGATCTTCGGTTGTCAGCAAACTATTTAAATTAAATTTCCCCGACTCATCTTGCAATACGCCCGATACATAACCATCTTCGACTGGAAATGGCGGCATCGGTTTTGCCCAGTTCTCTTGTAAATGATCAACTTGACCAGCATTTTCAGCATCATCTTGCAGTAATTCTGCAAAAAATACTTCAGCACTTTTGGCATATAACAATGCCTGATTTTGACGCATCAAATAGGCGGTATTTTCACTGGTGTACATTTGCCGCTTGGCAATGGTCGCTGCCAAAATCGTAGCTAAGGCAACCAACATCAAAATCGTAATCAAGGCGATGCCTTGTTGTGATTTGATGATGCTACCTAAGCGCTGAGTCGATTTTGAATACATTGCCACTGTGCCTTTAATTGTCTTTCTTCTTTAAAAAATCAGTCTGCAATAAGCTAAATATCCATTCATATTGCACGTCACGCACGGTTAAATTTATTTTTATTCCTTTCGGAAGCAGTCTTAATTGTTCAGTTTGTTGCGAATCGACACTACTTTCAGGCCAACTACTTAATTCATTTGGATTCAATACCATAATCTCAAAGGCTTCGACTTCATCCAACATCACGCTCGACTCAGGCTGATCATTGCCCGTTTGATGCAAATTACGATATTTTAAACGATACAATTTTTTTTCATCGGCACGATATTGATATTCTACGCGCTCATGGGGTGAAATACCCTGCTGCAAGGGATCGGTCACACCAGTTTTACTGAAATTAAAACGTCCATTTTGTAAAACCAAAGCAGGTTGTTGCTGCCCTTTGACATTGGCCGTTAATGGAACAGCCTGCATCGTGTCACGTAATATTTGTTGATAGCTTTCTTGCAACTGTTCTAGATTGGCTTCATGCATCGCATTGCGATCTTTGACTTTGGCGAGATAATCAAATACTTTCCAACCCAAAGCAGACAGCACTGCAAAAATTGCAATAGCGACTAGCAACTCAACTAAAGTGAAGCCTTTCTTTGTACTCATGATTGCTGCTCACGGGCATTAAAAAACACTAAAGAAGTCACTCCTGCTTCAACTTGTCCTGTGTCTTGATTATATAAACTGATTTGAAGATCGACACGTTGCACATTCGGACTAATGGTTGGCTGTGTGGACTTGTCAATTTGCCATGTTTCGCCCTGTTGTGTCACTTGCTTTGACTCTGTTCCACTTAACCATTGCCGATTCATTTCCATCAATGCCACTTCATTCAAAGCCACAAATTGTGCTTTGGTTCTTAAAATTGCATTGGCGGTGGATTGGGTATATTGCATCGCCACTTTGGTCATTGCCATAGCTGCTGTTGCAAAAATTGCCAAAGCCACCATAACTTCAAGTAGTGTAAATCCTTTAGCTTTCATGGATTTTTCCTAAATGATCGACCTCTATTTCCGCACCTACAGGACGCTGTTCTAAATAGAACTGAATACGCACAGGTTTGGCTTCACCATTGCCCAGCCAAATCAGTGCGGGTGCATTACCTTGCAGCAACTCACTATTGTTAGCATTCGGATAGCTTTGTTCTAAAGATAAAATTTGGATAGAAACTTGTTCAGGCAACGTTCTGCTTTTAAATTCGCCATAGTTTTGCCATTTTTGATTATTTTGCAGGCTTAATTGTTGTTCTGTGGCATAAGGCTGATATTCCAACACATCATAACGCGCAGCTGAAACATCGGTTGCTTGATGCAAATTGAGTGCAAAAATACGCGCTTGATCATTGGCTTCACGATTCAGTTTACGCAAATCCAATAAAAACACTTCCCGCGCCTGCATGGCTTTACGCTGATCAACACCACCGATATTCATTAAAACCAGCGATGCCATAATCGCCATAATGACTATCACCACCATCAATTCAATGAGCGTAAAACCGCGAACCGAAGATAGTGGTGTGTTCATAGCGTATTAATTCAATTGCTCGAAAGATTGTGCTTGTTTGGGCATCGCCAACGCTTGATCGATATAGGCCACACGTAAAGTATCCCGGGAACCTAAATAACGCTGATAGAAACTTGAGTTTAAAATGGCTGCCGCACCATGCGTAAGTGCCCAAATTGAAGCCAGATAATCACGCACTTCCATGTGACTATTAATAGATTCCAAATATTGTTCAGTCATACGGATAATGATGCGTAATCGGCTTTTACGAACCTGATATAGTTCACTAAACAACAAGCCAATGCCAACACCCGTTGTAGAAAGGCGTTCTTCAATTTGATGAAAAAGCACAGTACGTTCAGGATGATGTAAGTGATGCAGCATAAAAAATGCTAGATGTTCAGGAAACTGTTTTTCCGCATCTTTAATCATTTCTAGCAACATGCGCTCATTACGAATAATAAGCAACATATATAGTTCATCTTTACTTTGAAAGTGTTTATATAGAGTACCTTTGGCCAAATCCAGTTCTGCTGCCAAAGCATCAAGGGTCATTCCTGCTTCACCATTTTCCAAAAGCAACTGCTCTGCCACTTGGAAAATTAACGTTTCTCTTGCTCGAAACTGAGCCTGACGATCCATCTTCACCCGATAAACTCTCTTTTCACTATTCAATCAATGGAAATTTTTAATATCACCAGAACATTAAATTTTTGCATCATTCCACTATGCAAATTAATGTCCTTTGAGCAGGTTTTCAAAGTTTTGTGTTGTTATGAAAGCCATTTCCTCTAAGGACTTATCATATACATCACTTAGGGCTTTGGCTACATACGGAACGTATTTTGGCTCATTTGTCTTACCGCGATATGGCACAGGTGCCAAATATGGACTATCAGTTTCAATTAAGACACGGTCTAAAGGTACTTGCTTAGCCACATCACGTAAATCTTGCGCATTTTTAAAGGAAACAATGCCTGAAAACGACACATAATAACCACAATCTAACACCGCTTTGGCGGTTGCCCAGTCTTCAGTAAAGCAATGTAATACACCATGTGTCGACTTTTCAGCACGGATAATATCTACTGTATCTTGCTTGGCAGCACGGGTATGTACCACCACAGGTTTTTTTACAGCTTGTGACGCATGAATATGCCGCGCAAAGCAGGCTTTTTGCTCTGCGACAAAATCGGTACTGTGAAAATAGTCCAAACCTGTTTCGCCCAAAGCCCAGACTTTGTCTGCTTGTGCTAAAGCAATCAGTTGCTCGGTGGTGGCACGCGCCATATTTTCTGCATTTTCACAAGGATGCACACCCACGCTATAACCGACATCGGCATGGCGTGCTGCAATTTTTGACAATGCAATATGATCGTCTAAATCGACAGAGATACCCATAATTTTAGACACACCCGCTAGGCGTGCCTGTGCAATTGCTGCATCTAAGTCACCATCATAAGGGCTTAAATCCAACATCGTTAAATGACAATGTGTATCTACAAACACGATTTTTTCCTAAAAGCAAACAACCTACATAGTGTAACTGTTACGGTTGTCAGACTTAAGCCCCGCAAGGATTCTTTCGGCTTCAGATTTGTAATAAACGCCTTTTTCACCGCTCAGTTGAATGCCAAAGCCCTGCAATTTGATGCCGTTTTGCTTTTGCGAAATCCAGATGACTTTTCCTGTAAGTGGAATTTTTTGTGATTGTTCAGGCAAAGTTGCAAGCACGAAGATTTCTTCACCCATTTTTACAGGTTGTTTTGAGGGTACAAATAAGCCACCGCCCACAACGTATGGCATATAACTTAAATATAGCGTTTCGACATCAGGAATATTGGCCTGAATAATACCGCCCATACGTGGTTGCATCATGTTCCCCTTAAATATTCATCAACTTAATACATAATTGATCAAGCACTAGATTACTTTGCACGTTTTGCTCAAGCATTGGCTTGGCTTGCTGTAATTCTGCATATAAACCAAACAGACTTTCTAAGTCATATTGTTCAGCCAAATGCTGCAAAGCGGTGCTTAAATCCAAATTTTTAATGCTTTGATTTAGCTTGACACAAATTAAATCACACAACAAGTATTCAAACATCTGACTAAAATCAGTAAAGCTCAGCGCCTTGTTCCACTTGGTTGCGATTGCCATCGGCATATTTTTTTGCGTCACCAGTTTATACCAGTCTTTCAGAAAATCTGTACGCTGTTCCAGCCATTCTGCCTGTGCCAACTGCAAAGCCTGCAATGGCATTTGATTAGACAAATTCATCAACAATTGCTGTTTGTTCGCATCTAAATCGGGCAAATGCTGCTGCAAATATGCCGTAGCCTGTGCAGCATCAATACGGTCTAAAGCAAAATGCTGCAAACGGCTACGAATGGTTGCAGGTAATTTAAGATAATGATCTGCCAGCAAAATAATCACGATGCGATCACCCGGTTCTTCGAGGGTTTTCAGCAACGCATTGGAAGATGCAATATTTAAGGCTTCAGCAGGTTCAATCACAATCACCCGCCAGCCATCTACCGTTTGCTGGACAAAAGGTAATAAATCACGGATCTTCTCGATCTTAATTTTCGCGTTTTGCTTTTTATTCTCTTCATCGGTGCTGATATAGACATAATTCGGATGTGTATCTGATTTTAACCACTGACAACTGCTACATTCACCACAAGGCTGTGACTGCACATCACGCTGTTGGCATAAAATCCAAGCCACAAATTGCTGTGCAAAGGCTTCTTTACCACAACCCTGTTTGCCAAAAAACAATAAACCATGCCCCATTTTGGGAAATCGCCCTGTCAGGTTTTCCCAAACTTGTTGCTGCCAAGGATATACTTGTCCAATTACATCACGTTGCATGGTCGGTGATTCACTTACTCAAAATGGGCAATATCCATTGCATTTAAACGGTCTAAGTCTGCTTGGGTATCTACACCCGGTGGTAAATTGGCTTCTGCAACTGCAATGGCAATACGATGTCCATTTTCCAAGACACGCAATTGCTCTAGGCTTTCCAGCTTTTCCAATGTTCCCATTTCCCAAGTCACATATTCTTGCAGCAATTCCACACGGTACGCATACAAACCTAAATGGCGATACGCATGTGCATGCAATTGTGGTGTCGCTGCTTTCGCACCATCACGGTCATAAGGAATCGTGGCACGGCTAAAATACAAAGCCTGATTGTGTTTAGACATGACCACTTTAACAATGCTGTCGCGAGTAAATTCATCTAGTTGCTGAATCGGCTCACATAGCGTAGACATCGAGCATTCAGGTTGAGCTTCTAACAACTGCGCCACTTGTTGCACCAATTGCGCAGGCAAAAGTGGCTCATCGCCCTGCACATTGACGATAATATCGTTTTTATCCCAACCTTTAATGCGCGCCACTTCACTTAAACGATCTGTACCTGATGGATGGTCTGCCGAAGTCAGCACTACATCTACACCTTCGGCACGGCATAATTCTGCAATACGAGCATCATCGGTCGCCACACACAAGTCATCAAAACCTGCCACTTTTTTTGCCTGATCAACCACACGTAAAATCATGGCACGACCATGAATTTCCAGTAAAGGTTTGCCTGGCAGGCGTGAACTAGCATAACGTGCAGGGATAACAATGTGCTTCATAATTTTCCTTATCATGGTCTTTCAGGCAGGTTTAAACCCAATTGTTTCAATTGTTGATGTAAGGTGACATAGCAGGCCGATGACAATACTGCATCTACAGGTACAACCCAAATTTCGCGCTGAAAATCTGGATATTGCTTTAACAGGGGCAATAACTTGACCGCATCTTTTTCTGTGGTAATCATCGGTTGCGAGTCTTCAAACTGCAAATCGGTAATTTCATAGTCATGATGGTCTGGAAACTCATGACATTGAAATTGGGTCACACCCATCGACTCTAAAGTTTTATAAAACCGCTCAGGAAAGCCAATGCCCACGACAGCATAAAAATTTTGGGTCGGATCAAAAATTAATTCTTGTGCGGGATGCAATAAGTATGGCGCTGCAACGGCCAAATGCATATTTAATTCAGAACTCGGTTGCGCTGCATGTTCAATCACCGTGGCATGCTCTAATCGAGATTTTGGTTCACGCAAATAACCTTCGGGCAATATTTTCTCGTTACCCAAACCACGATTATTATCTAAAACAATCCATTCCAATTGACGGTTTAAAGCCAAATGCTGCAAACCATCATCACTAATAATTAAATCCAATTCATGCTGTGCAAGTAACAATTCAATACTTTTTTGACGATTTGGCCCCACAGCCATCGGTACGCCTGTAGATTGCACAATCAAAGTCGGTTCATCGCCCACTACGTCAACATTAGCGTCAATGCTGACATAGGCTGGAAATGGGCCTTTTCCGCCATAACCACGGCTAATCACGCCAACACGAACATCTAAACTTTGTAGATATTTGACCAAGTGAATCAGCAAAGGGGTTTTGCCGCTGCCACCCACAGTAATATTGCCAATCACCATCACAGGTACGGGCGCGGTATAAGCGGTTTTAATACCTGAACGATATAAATTTTGATTGAGCAAACTCACACCACGGTACAATAAAGACAAGGGCCTAAGCACAACCAGCCATTTGGCTTGTTGCTGCCAAGCGTCCTGAATAAATTGTGCCAAAGACATGAATTAATGTTCCTCGAAGTTACGTTGATGCAACTGGAAGTACGCACCTTTTCGCGCTATGAGTTCCTGATGAGTACCTTGTTCTAAAATACGTCCTTGATCCATCACCACAATACGGTCAGCATTTTCAATGGTAGATAAACGGTGTGCAATGACAATGGTGGTACGGTCTTGCATGGCCGCATCAAATGCACGTTGAATAAAGTATTCAGATTCATTGTCTAAAGCACTGGTGGCTTCATCTAAAATTAAAATCGGTGCATTTTTCAAGATTGCACGTGCAATGGCAATACGCTGTCGCTGACCACCAGACAAATTCAAGCCTTGCGCACCTAATGCTGTGTCGTAGCCTTGCGGTAAAGCCATAATAAAGTCATGTGCATAAGCCGCTTTGGCTGCAGCAATCACTGCTTCATCACTCGCACCTTCAAGCTGACCATAGGCAATATTTTCACGCACCGTACGGTTAAACAATACCACTTGCTGATTGACCATAGCAATTTGTGAACGCAGGCTATTCAGCTCAATGTCACGAATATCCTGCTGATCAAACAAAATTTGCCCTGAAGATACTTCCTGAAAACGTACCAACAGATTGACCAATGAGGTTTTACCCGCACCTGAACGCCCAACTAAAGCCACAGTTTCACCTGCTTTGACATCCAGATTAAAATCATGAATGGCATGATGCCCATCGGAATACACCAAATTCACATTCTTAAATTGCAAATTACCTTTTAAGTCTGGTGTAAGCGTCCCGTGATTATCTTCTTCAGGCATATCGAGCAATTCAAAAACCGAATGCGCTGCTGCCAAACCGCGTTGTAATTTTTCATTAATATCGGTAAGGGCTTTAATTGGTTTGCTCAACATACCTGCGGCAGTAATGTAGGCTACAAACTCGCCTGCTGAAATATCACGTAGAATTTCTGGGCGTAAGGCAATCCAGATAATAATTGCCAAAGCAATGGACATAATGAACTGCACCACAGGGCTGTTCAATTGCTGCACTGCCACCATCTTTAAACCACGACGCAGGTTTTCTAAAGAGTTTTCTTTAAATCGGCTTTGTTCATAGGTCTGACCACCAAAACCTTTGACGACCAAATTACCATTCACCGTTTCTTGCACCACGTGGTTTACATCCCCCATGGTGTCTTGTACTTGAATAGATAAACGACGCATGCGTTTTGCAGCTTTACGAATCAGCAAGCCAATTAATGGGCCAAATACCAAAATACAGAGGGTCAAACGCCAGTTGGTATACAGCAAATAGCCGAGCAAGCCGAGTGTAATCAAACCCTGTTGTACCAATGTACGCAGCGATTCTGTAGATGCAGCGGTCAACTGCTCTACGTTATACATAATTTTGGCAGTAATGTGCCCACTGGTATTATCTAAGTAATACTGTGCAGGTAAACGCAGCAATTTAGCAAAGACTTCCTGACGGATATTGAATACCAAATTACGTGAAATCACTGCGGTATAGTAACCGCCAATAAAAGTTCCCAAACCACGGAAAAACATCAGTGCAATGACTAATAGCGGAAATAGTGTGGTGAAAGATTGGTCACGCTCCTGAATGGCATTAATAATTTTTTCCAAGAGTTTTGCCACAGATACTTCTGTGGCTGCATTAATGGCGAAACCGATAATCACCAAGATTGCCAAGCCCCAAAATGGGAGCAAATATCTCAGAAGACGGCGATAGACCTGTAAATCCTTCTTCACTAATAACCTCGAGTTGGGACTTTCGTACTGATATTGATGTTGACGAAACCAAGTTGTCCTGCGACATCCATCACTCGAATCACATCTTGATGAGTGGCTTTGGCATCTGCAGCAATGATAAACATTAAATCACGTCGATCTTGAGAAATTTGTTTAATTGCTGTGCTTAAATCTGCCACTTCCTTAGTCGAAAGTGCCTGACCATTGACAGAATAATGCCCTGAAGAATCTACCACGACTTCAATTTTATGTTCATAAGATTTTGGTGGTACGCCTTGCGCATCTGGCAAAGTTAAATTCATACGGCTAAATTGGTTAAATGTGGTCGAAAGCAACAAAAACACCAAGATGAACAGTAAACAGTCAATCATTGGAGTCAGGTTAATATGAATATCTTCAACTTGCGAGCGTTTGAATTTCATAAACTCACCTTAGCTTACTTTTTTCACATCTTGCACATCCGCATCAAGCTGATGAGGTTGACTCTGATGAAATAATCCTGCGTGAAACAAAGTCGCTTGCTGCTCTAACTCAGCAGTATATTCTTGCACCAAACGCTGAAAATAACGATAGGCAAATAAGGCTGGAATTGCAATTAACATACCTGCAGCAGTGGTAATTAAGGCTTTAGAAATCCCTGGAATCATTAAGGTTGGATTACTTGCACCCACATCAATCACTAAAAATGATTCAATAATCCCAAGCACTGTACCCAATAAACCCAATAATGGCGCAACTGCACTGAGCGTACCCAAGAAGTTGATATTTTTTTCTAAATAACCAATTTCTTGTGAAGCTGTCGCTTCCATTTGTGCACGCGCATAGTGTTCTGATTGTTGTTTGTTACGCGCACCCGCCTCAAAAATACGGCCTAATGTACTGTTTTTTAAGTTGGCACTTTGATTCAGTTGTTGCAACACAGTCGCTAAACTTTGCCCGCGGTTGAGCAACAACGCATTGGGCAAAATACCTGCTCTCTTTAAACGCATAAAACGCTCAATGGTAATTGCAACGGTAAATACCGAGCACAATACCAACGGCAGCATCAGCCAGCCACCTGCTTTTACCAATTCCCACATTCGCTTTTCCCCAATAAAATACGAATTAAAATTAATCGGACAGGCAAATATTTAAAATACCATCCAGCTCTTCCAGAGAGTGATAACTGATGGTCAATTTGCCCTTACCTTGCTTGTTATAATCAATTTTAACATCTGCACTAAAACGCTCAGAAAGACGTTGCGTGAGTTGTTGAATATCAGGCGCAATAGCCGTTTTCGGCTTTTCTTGTTTTGGCGCATTAAAGTCACGTACCAACTGTTCGGTTTGACGTACCGATAAATTCTTTTCAATTACATGCTGCGCGACTTTGAGCTGATCTTTAGCTTTCAAAGTTAAAATAGCACGTGCATGCCCCATATCTAGCAAGCCTTGCTGCATCAACTCTTTAACAGGCTCAGCCAAAGTGAGTAAACGCAATAAATTACTGACCGTGGTACGTGCTTTACCTACTGTTTCGGCAATTTCCTGATGACTCAAGCCAAACTCATCGTGAAAGCGTTGTAACGCCATTGCCTGATCAATTGGGTTAAGGTCTTGGCGCTGGATGTTTTCAATTAATGCCAAAGCAATCGCGACCTGATCGGTCAAATCACGCACAATTGCAGGAATTTCAGTTAAACCTGCCAACTGTGCAGCACGCCAGCGACGTTCACCTGCAATAATTTCATAAGGATGTAGTTCGTCATCAATAGGACGAATCACAATTGGCTGCATTACACCATGTTTTTCAATAGATGCCGCCAGTTCCTGTAAATCTTGCTCTTGAATAAAGCGACGCGGTTGATATTCACCACGTTTTAATAAACTGACATCAATTTGTTTTAGCTGACCATGATCTAAAGATTGCACTTCAAGTTGTAATTTTTCTTTCTGGATTGACCCCAATAAGGCATCCAAACCACGACCTTTGGCTAATCCGCGTTTTTTTGTGGTCATGCTTTACTTCCTTTTTTCACTTTGCTTTTTTTCAACATTTCAGCTGCTAAATTCAGGTAGGCAACTGCACCCTTCGAGCTTTTTTCAAAATAAATGACGGGTAAACCGTGTGCAGGTGCTTCTGCCAAGCGTACATTACGCGGAATCACGGTATCGTATAATTTTTTACCAAAATAGTGTGATAATTCTTCAGACACATCACGGGTTAGGGCATTACGCGCATCATACATGGTGCGTAATACACCAATAATTTCTAAATCAGGATTGAGTGCTTGTTGAATACGGTCAATGGTTTGCGTCAGGTCAGCCAAACCTTCAAGTGCGTAATATTCACACTGCATTGGAATGATCACACTTTGCACTGCTGCTAAAGCGTTTACTGTAATTAAGCTTAAACTTGGTGCACAGTCGACAATAATATAATCAAAGTCTTTGGCAACTTCTTGCAAGGCATTGCGCAAAATAAACTCGCGCCCTTCTTGCTCAGCAATCACCAATTCAACCCCTGCCAAATCACGATTGGCACCCAAGACTTTATAACCAACTTCTGCCTTGCTAATTGCGGTTTCAATCGGCACTTCGCCCAACAATACATCGGTCACTGAATACAGCAAATCATTTTTTTGAATGCCTGAACCCATGGTGGCATTGCCTTGTGAGTCCATATCGACCAATAAAACGCGCTTTTTCAAAACAGCCAAAGATGCTGCCAAATTTACTGCGGTTGTGGTTTTTCCGACACCACCTTTTTGGTTCGCAATCGCAATAATTTGTGCCATGATCACCCCAGTCCTTGAAAATTAAATACGTTTTAATAAAAGTAAATGACGTTGTTCGTCTAAGCGCGGAACTTTAAGCTCGATAATTTCACAGCTAAACTCATCTTTCAATGCTTCCACTTCATCGGCAGGAACCAAACCTTTCATAGAAGCAATAATACTTTGTTCATGCATAAATGGTTTAGATGCTGCAACAAAGTCAGTTAAAGATGCAAAAGCACGACTGGTAATTACATCAAACTGACCTAACTTGCGGATGCTGTCTTCATTTTCAACACGGGTCTGAACTGCCACGACGTTTTTCAGTTTTAAATCGGCAATAAACTGTTTTAAGAAACGAATCTTTTTCCCATTCGAGTCCAATAACACGCAATCGCGCTCAGGCTGACACAAGGCAATAATCATGCCCGGCATACCGCCACCTGTACCAATATCTAGTAAACGACCTGCAGGCAAATCTTTGAGGATGCTCAGACTGTCTAGCAAATGCTTCACTAGCATTTCTTTCGGGTCACGAATTGCAGTGAGGTTATACGCTTTGTTCCATAGCACCAAAGCATCTTGGTATTTGAGTAATAAATTTAAAGCCTCATCACTGAGCTCTAAACCTAAAGCCTGACTACCTTGCTTGAGTTCCTGAAAAAACGAATGCATCACAATTCACATCTCGAAAAAGTTAATGGAAGTATACCGATTTATAGTTGCAGTCATAGGGGCGAATGCTTAGTGAATATGCACTTAAGCGTACACACCCTGCTGAATTTGTTGATCTAGCGCATTTAATCGTTCAGGAGTGCCAACATCCACCCAAACACCTTGCAATTTCTGTGCAGAAATTTTTTCTTGCTGCATGGCCTGTTTGAGCAATGGCGCAAGCGGACGTTTGCCCGATTCCAAACCGTTAAACATTTGCGGATGCATCACCGCCACGCCACTATAAGTTAGATTTTCACCTGAGCGTGCTTGCTCAAAAGTATAGGCTTTATTTGCAGCCAAAGTGAAATCACCTTGTGGATGCTGCACGGGATTTTCCACCAAAACCAAATGTGCTAAATCGTCTTGAAGCTGCACATTTAATAATGGTGCAAAATCCATAGTGGTCCAGACATCACCATTCACCAATATAAAAGGTTCATTGCCCAATAATGGCAACGCATTGATGATGCCACCTGCAGTTTCTAAGCCTTCGCCTTCATGCGACCACAAAATTTTCACACCAAACTGAGAACCATCGCCCAAAGCATCTGCAAGTTTTTCACCTAGCCATGCGGTATTAATGACAATTTCCTGCACACCAATTTTTTGCAACTTTTCGATGTGCCACACAATTAAAGGCTTACCACCGACTTCCAATAAAGGTTTAGGCGTATGCAGTGTTAAAGGACGCATACGATTGCCCATTCCTGCGGCAAGAATCATGGCTTTCATTTAGGCAACCACCTCATACTGACCATATTTAGCAGTAAATTTTGGCATTACTGTCGTGTGAATAAAGTGCATAAATGGTTGTAATTCTGAATAAGGCTTACTTTCTTCAAGTAAATACCACATCACGCGCGGTAAATCTTTGAGATAACCCGATTTGCCATCACGTTCAAACAGGCGCACAAAAATACCTAAAATTTTGATATGACGCTGAATCGCCATCATATCGGCATCTTTTTTAAATTGTTCAAAATCACGTTCTTGTTTAGATGCTTCTGGCAACAAGTCATAGAACATTTTAAACCAACGATACACATGCTCAGCATTCCACTGCACATAAGCATCACGGGTAATCGAAATTAAGTCGTATGTATCTGCACCAATGACCGCATCCTGAAAATCAATCACACCAAGTTCCGTGTCATCGCCTACTTTCATTAAGTTACGACTATGAAAATCACGATGCACAATCACTTGCGGCTGTGCCACAGCTGCATTGGCTAAAATAGCAAAAGTACGTTTAATTAAGGCACTTTCTTCTGCGCTTGGCTGAATCTGTAAGGCAGGCAATAACCAATCGGTGAGCAATTCCATTTCACTGATGAGTTTGTCATAGGAATACTCAGGGAAATGTGCCGTACCATCAATATCTTGTAATTGAATTAACTGCTTAAAACACTGCGCATAGTAGTCATCTACAGTCTGATCATTCAGCAAGGTAGATAATAAGACATCACCAAAATCTTCAAGCAACAAAAAGCCTTGTGTCAGGTCTTTGGCTACAATTTTTGGCACGCGCACGCCATGGGCAGCAAAAAATTCATCAATCGTCACAAAAGGACCACAATCTTCTTTTTCTGGTGGTGCATCCATGAGCATAAATGTTTTATTATTCAACTTGATTCGTGCGTAACGACGAAAACTTGCATCGCCTGCTAAAAAATGAGTTTCAAATTGATCTGAACCAAGTACAGATGTTATCCATGTTTGTATCAATTGTTCGCGTTGTGTATTCATTTGCAATAAATTCTAATACAGGCTGAGTTTTTAAAGTGCTAAGTGTAGCTACTTCTGCGCTTTTTCTCTATGATGCGACAATAATTAATTGCGATTAAGCATTCTTGGTTGATGAGATAAATGAAGCATCAGTTTAAATTTAATCCTTTAGCGACTGCGGTCTTAACTCTGTTATGTGGTCACTCTGTTTCCAGCTATGCGCAGACCACAGATCAGACTTCATCTGTCACAAATCTCAATAACCAACAGCTTAAACACACCATTCAGGAAGCTTATCCTGGGCAGCAGTTCTTTGAGCAATATTATGTTGATAAAGCTGCACCTGAAGCACAACAACAATTTGGTCACAGCCAAAGTTCTGCCTATTGTGAGGGTGCGTGGCTAACGCCGATCAGCTCAGGTACTGTTGCGGTAGATGCTGCAAATGCCACTTCTACAGTGACTGCCGATTATGGGCACTATGACCCAAATGGTGATTCAGTCTTAGAAGGCAACGTGGTGATTGACCAAGAAGGTCGTCAAATTCGTGCCGATAAAATTACCATTGATCAAACTCAGACCTTTGCCAAAGCCGAAGGTCGGGTACAAATGGCGCAAGCGGGTTTACTGGCGCAAAGTGATGAAATTAATTACAACCTAAAAACCCAGCAAGGTGACTTAAACAACAGTTTTTATATTGCCGAAGAACAACATGCACACGGCATGGCAGAAAAAATTGCACGCACCTCAACCAATACGATGGTGCTGAATAATGCCACTTACAGTACTTGCCCGCCTGAACAAGCCCCGACTTGGAAAATTCAAGCCAATGAAATTAAGCTGAATCAGGAAACGGGACGCGGTGAAACACGCGGCACCAAATTGTATGTGAAAAATGTACCAGTTTTGGCTGTACCCTACTTCAATTTCCCAATTGATGACCGCCGTACCACAGGTATTTTGACGCCTAGTTTTGGCTTTACCAATGATGGTGGTGTCGAGCTATCTGTGCCTGTGTATTTAAACCTTGCACCGAATTTTGATGCTACCGTTAGCCCACGTTATATTGCAGATCGTGGCGCGATGCTAGAAGGTGAATTCCGTTATTTAACTGAAAATTTTGGTTCAGGTAAAATTTGGGGCGGTTATTTAGCATCGGATGCCAAATATGATGACCAAGACCGTAAAGACTTACATTTTTTACACGGTTGGCAAATCAACGAACAATTTTCAACCAACTTGGAATATAACTATGCATCGGACAAAGACTACTTTGCCGATTTAAATAATAATCCTAACTCCAAAACCGATCTTAATTTACGTCGTGCTTGGGAACTTAACTATCGTAACGGCATTCCGGGTTTAAAAGCACAGCTCAAAGTTGAAGATTTCCAAACCCTGGATAAGACGATTCCATCTGTGGATCGCCCTTATGCACGCCTACCACAATTTTTATTGAACTATAAAACGGGCAATCCTCAAGGCTTCCAAGTCGAATTTAATAACGACACAGCTTACTTCAAAAAAGATCTAGCTGCGCAAGATGGGGAACCAAGTGGTACGCGTATTTATAATGACTTTGCTGTGCGTTACAACTACCGCAACCCGTGGTCATTTGTAATTCCTGAAGTATCGTTACGTAACATCAACACCTTCTATGACAAAGAGACCCTAAGTACAGATACGTATAAATCTTCAAGTAAAAGTGAGTCGGTTACTGTTCCGCAATTCACTTTAGATACAGGGATTACCTTTGAAAAAGATGGTCGCTTCTTGCAAACCATCACCCCGCGTGCGTTCTATGCCTATGCACCGTACCGCAATCAAAACGACCACCCGAACTTTGACTCTGCAACAGCTTCGATTAATTATGACCAGTTGTTCAGTCCAAACCGTTTCTATGGTCATGACCGTTTAGAAGACAACAACTTTTTGTCTTTGGGTTTAAACTATAGCCTATTTGATGAAATTGGTTTGGAACGCCTTAGAGCAGGAATTGGTCAAAGTTTTTACTTTGAAGATCGTCGTGTCACGCTGGATAATACCGAAGACGAATTTAATACGGAAAACCGTACTGGGCCAATTGTGAGCTTAACCAGTCAGCTAAGTCAAAACCTCAGTGTGGGTGCCAATGCTGCATGGATGTCAAATGGCGACAATGCACAGCGCAGTGTCAATATGCTTTACACGGGTGATCAAGGCAACTTATATAGCTTTGGTTATATTAACCGTCGTGTTATTCCAAACCGTCAAGATCATTATGATCAAGTTGTGGCATCGTTTATTCAGCCGATTCACAACAACTGGCGTATTTTAGGTCATGCGCAATACGACCTAGACCATAGCGTCGCCCGTGAATATTTGCTAGGGGTGAATTATGAATCTTGCTGTTGGGGCATTTCAGTCTATGGACGCTCTTACTATAACGACTTGGATGATGTGACGGATGCGGGCGTTAAACCCAAACGTGCCATTATGGCAGAGTTAAATTTAAAAGGTTTAGGCAGTTTCAATAATAAACTTGCATCTTTACTTGAAAACCGTATTTTAGGTTTTAATAAAATTAATCAATCTTGGACACAACGTTAATGAAAACAGAACAGTTAAAACGATTTTTAAAAGCATCAACCTTAGCACTTTGCATGACAGCAGCGCTGCCTGCATTTGCTGCGAATGATCAAATTGTGGCTGTAGTTGACAATAGTGTCATTTTAAAAAGTGATTTAGCGCAAAGCGTGGTTGAACTCAAACAACAACTTGAGATGCAAAAGCGCCCTGTTCCACCACAACACATTTTAGAACAACAAGCTTTAGAACAACTGATTGTACGCCAAGCGCAATTAGAGCAAGTCAAACGCTATAACATTAAAGCTGATGAAAAATCTTTAAATGAAGCAGTTTTAAAAGTTGCACAGCAAAATGGCGCAAACAGCCTAGAAACTTTTCAGCAAAAATTAGATAAATCTGCACCAGGCAGTTATGCGTTTTTACGTAACCGTATTGCTGAAGATTTGGCAATGAATCGCTTACGTCAGCAAGTCGTAATGTCACGTATTCAAATTAGCGACCAAGATGTTGATAATTTCCTGAAAACACCACAAGGTCAGGCTGCCTTAGGCAATCAAGTACATATTTTGCATGTGCGTGTTTCTGGAGCAGAAAACGCCGCACAAGTTGCGCAAAAAGTAAAAGCTGAATTGGCACAAAGCAACGATATTCAAGCCATTAGTAAAAAATATACAGGCAATGGTGTAACCGTTCAGTCTGCAGACATGGGTTTACGTAACTTGACCGATATTCCCGCGGAACTTGCTGCACGTATTACGCCATTAGATGTGGGGCAAACCAGTGAACTGATTGAAGTCCGTGATGGTATTCATGTCGTAAAATTACTGGAGCGCAAAAGTACTGAGCAACGTGCACTAGTTCCACAATACCAAACTCGACATATCTTGATTCAGCCAAGTGAAGTCGTAAGCCCTGAAAATGCGAAACACATGATTGACAGTATTCACAACCGTTTAAAAGCGGGTGAAGACTTTGCAACCTTAGCAGCGACGTTCTCTAATGATGCTGGTTCTGCACGTGATGGTGGCAGTCTAGGCTGGGTGAATCCTGGCATGATGGTGCCAGAATTTGAAAATCAAATGAAAAACACTGCAAAAGGTGAAATCAGCGCACCATTCCAAACCCAGTTTGGTTGGCATGTACTACAAGTGACCGATACACGCCAGCAAGATATGACTCGTGAATACCAAGAACGTATGGCACGTCAAATATTAGGTGAACGCCAGTTTGATACTGAATTGGATAGCTGGTTACGTGAAACACGCAACAATGCTTTTGTAGAAATTAAAGACCCAAGCTTAGACCGTAAGAAAAACTAAGCTTAAGTTTTATGCTATTTCTAAGATTAAACCAGTGTAGCAACACTGGTTTTTTATGCTTTTCTAACATGTGCACCGCATCTTATTTACTACTCAAATATGACTTTGATAAAAACCATAGACATAAAAAAAACCTCTCGTTTCGAGAGGTTTTTTTAAGAAGATCAATTAACGGTTGTTATCGTCTTCTGAAGATTCTTCAAATTTAGAATCGTTGTCAAAACCGCCAGTTGCTTGACCACCACCGAAGCCACCTTGACCACCGAAGCCACCTTGACCACCGAAGCCACCTTGACCACCGAAGCCGCCGCCTTGACCACCAAAGCCACCTTGACTACCGAAACCGCCACCTTGACCACCAAAGCCACCACCTTGACCACCGAAGCCGCCTTGACCACCAAAGCCACCACCTTGACCACCGAAGCCGCCACCTTGACCACCAAAGCCTGCGCCTTGACCGCCTGCTGGTGCACCCGCTGGACGTGGATTACGTGCAGGAACAACTGTAGAAATTGCATGTTTGTAAACCATTTGGCTTACCGTGTTTTTCAATAAAACAACATATTGGTCAAAAGATTCAATATGACCTTGTAGCTTGATACCGTTCACAAGGAAGATAGAAACAGGAATACGTTCTTTACGGAGAGAATTTAAGAACGGATCTTGTAAAGTTTGACCTTTAGACATGTTATAACTCCAAAAATAATTAAAAATCAGCGCAAAAACTATCTTTATTTTTCAATTAAAAATTATAAAAAAGACAGTGTGTAAATTTTGCTTTATCCGTAGCAGTTTCGCAAGTCTTCTTGAGCCTGCTTTATCGTAAAATATGTGTGAAATTTATGCGATTCTTGCAACGATCTGAGCCAAGTATATTGACGTTTCGCAAGTTGTCGTGTTGCGAATAGCGCCTTATCCTCCATTTCCTGCATTTTTCCGCGACTTTCATCACCTTTTTGTAAAAACTCTAAAGCTTGACGATAACCGACAGAGCGCATGGAAGGTAAATTTGCATCTAAATCGTATTTTTCAATAAGATGTCGCACCTCATTCAAAAAACCCATTTCCCACATGATCTCTAAGCGTTTTTCAATACGCTGATGTAATTCTACCCGATCAGGCACTAAGGCGTGGTTATGAAAAGTGTAACGATATGGTACATTTTTAGGTTGTTCTGCTTGCAGTTGGGTAATTGGTGTGCCTGTTAATTTATAAACTTCCAAAGCACGAATAATACGTTGCTTATCGGACACTTTAAACTTTTGTCCCGCCAATGCATCTACCGCACATAATTCTGCATATACAGCCTCCCAACCTTCACGCGCGGCTTTATCTTCAATTTCAGCACGTACTTGGTAATTGGCACTGGGTAAATTTGAAGATAAACCTTCAAGCAATGCCTTAAAATACAGCATGGTTCCGCCCACTAAAATTGGGGTTTTTCCTATCGCGTGCATATCGTCAATCAAGGCGCAGGCATCTTCGACAAATTGTGCAGCAGAATACACTTCAAGCGGGCTGATAATATCAATCAAATGATGCGGATAACGCGCCTGTTCCGCTTTAGTTGGTTTGGCTGTACCAATATCCATATCTCGATAAACTAGCGCAGAATCGACTGAAATCAGCTCAAAATGCCCCAATTCATACAGCTCACATGCCAAAGCAGTTTTACCGCTTGCAGTTGGTCCCATTAAATTGATGACCGGCAATTGATTTGACATGTAACGCTACTCTCCTCGAGCAAAAAGTTTATCTAGTTGTGCCAATGGAAAGGCACGCCAAGTCGGGCGACCATGATTACATTGGCTAGCAAATTCGGTTTGTTCCATTTGACGCAATAAGGCATTCATTTCAGAAAGACTTAACATCCGATGTGCACGTACTGCACTATGACATGCCATTCCCGCCAAAATATGATCACGCTTTTGCAACAAGGCTTGCGCCTCATCATTCGGGTCTAAATCATCAAGTAATTCAGGAATTAATTCGGCAAAATCTGCCTTATGCAAAATCGCGGGCACACCGCGCACAATGACCTGTTCATCGCCATATTGGTCTATTTCCAAGCCCAGTCGTGCCAATTGTTCTTTTAAATCATCCACCCGCATGGCTTGCATGCGGCTAATGCTGATAACTTTGGGGATCAGCAATTGCTGCGAAGTCCAAAACTCAGGTTTATCCCAAGCGGCTTTCATCTGTTGCAACACAATTCGTTCATGGGCGGCATGCATATCTACAATAATCAAGCCTTCACTGTTTTGCGCCAGAATGTAAATACCATGCAATTGCGCAATTGCAATGCCGAGCGGATGCTCATCCACCGCAGGTGTTGTGTTTGTTTGCGTAAGATTGGCTGAGTCTTGATCTAGATCACGTAAAGGCGCGAGATAGCTTTTTAAAGCATTGTTGAGCTGTTGCGAACCTTGATAATTACTCTGCACAGGTCGGTTATATTGAACTGTCTGCGGCTGACTCTGATTAAAATCGGTAAGTAACTCACTTCCCGCTTGTGAAGCGGGCTGCATCGTGTACGCATCTACTGCATCGTCAGCGGAATTGTAAGGATTTGCCTCGGCATGTTTGTGCAGTAAAAATTGTTCCTGATAACGCGGTTGCACCACATAAGGCGCAGCTTGTTCGACAGGATCAGCTTTCATAGCAGTGGCTAAATCTGCTGTTGCAGTTTGAAATTGCGCCAAGGTTTCTTTGGCATAATGTCGTACAAACTCATGCACTTCCCGCTGATTTAAAAAGCGAATTTCATGCTTGGTCGGATGCACATTGACATCAATATTTTCAGGCTCAACCTCTAAAAACAGTAAATACGCAGCATGCTGATGTCCATGCAAAATACCTTCGTATGCCATACGCAAAGCATGGGAGATGGTCTTGTCTTTTACAATGCGCCCATTCACATACACATACTGCAAGTCGGCTTGCGAACGTGCATCGGAAGGATGCCCCAACCAACCCGATAAGTGCATGGTGACACTGTCAGCATCTATCCAATAGGCATTTTCGACAAAGTTTCGTCCTAAAAGTTGCTGCACGCGCTGAAAACGCAATTCGCCACTGTCTGCAATGGGTAAATTCAGTTTGATGCTGTCGTTGTGTTCCAAAACAAAACGAATATCGAAATGTGTGAGTGCCAAACGACGCACAATTTCTTCAATATGTCCGAATTCTGTACCCGCTTTTTTCAGGAATTTACGTCGTGCAGGCACATTAAAAAATAAATCCTGTACCCGAATATGTGTGCCTTTTTGTGCAGCAACGGCCTGAATATCTTGATGGTCAAAGGCAGTGCCATTGACTTCGACCTGATAACCAACACCATCTTCAGTTTGGCTGCTGACCAAAGTCAAACGCGATACTGCTGCAATTGATGCCAGTGCTTCTCCACGAAAGCCTAAACTGACAATGGCATGTAAATCATCGGCCGTTTGAATTTTACTGGTCGCGTGACGAGTCACCGCCAAAGGCAAGTCTTCGGCATGAATGCCACGACCATTATCAATAATTTCAATGAGTGTACTGCCGCCTTGTGCCACACGAATAATCAGCTCGGTTGCACCTGCATCAATGGAGTTTTCTAGTAACTCTTTGACCACAGAGGCAGGACGCTCAATTACCTCACCCGCAGCAATTTGGTTGGCTAAGGCAGGTTCAAGCGTGTGGATCCGACGTAGATTTAACACATCATTAGGCATGATTAAATTGTTGCTCCAAAGCTTGTTGTAATGCAGCCGAAGACGAACTTAGCATTGCTGTACGGCTTAATTCATCTTCCGATTTTTTAATTTCAATGATCAAGTCTGCGGGCGGAATTTCATCGCCACCTTTTGATGGCCATTCAAATAAAAACAAGGCATTTGGGGTTTCTAAATAATCACGAATGCCCATCAGCTCTAATTCATAAGGATCATTTAAACGATATAAATCAAAATGAAAAATATCTTGTCCTTGTATTTGATAAGGTTCCACCAAGGTGTAAGTCGGGCTTTTAACCGCGCCCTGATGCCCCAAATGCTGTAGAAAATAACGCGATAAAGTGGTTTTTCCTGCGCCTAAATCACCAATTAAATAAATCACACCCGACCGAAAATGCGTTGCCAAAACCTGCGCCAGATTTTGGGTATCTTGCTCATTATTTAAAGCCAAATTAAATGAATACTGCATAACGCTCACGACATGATTCAAAAGACCAATTATGATAGCATCGCACTGCTTTAAAGCCTATGTACTGATGGATAAAACTGTGTAAATGTGGACAATTTATAACAAGTTTAGACAAGGCAATGAATCAATATTGTTAAGCTTAGCACCCAAACTGCTTAGGCTATTTTCAATATGATGAAAAAGAAACTCTCCCACCTGAATATGAGCAATTTGCAGATGAAGTCGACTCATCCCAACACCTTTGTTCCACCCATGCTAGATGGTGTGAGCGCCAGCAAATTGCATTTACCCAAATTAAGCACACAGCCTGAATCAATTTTTCGTTATTTATGTATCCAGTTTGCCCATATTTCTGCACAGGAATGGCTGCAACGCTTTGAGGAAGGTCTGGTTTATGATGCCGAAGGCAAGCGTTTAGATTTAGATACACCTTATAGCGCACATCAGGATATTTTTTATTATCGTTTTTTAGCGCATGAAGTTGCCGTGCCTTTTCAGCATCAAATTTTATTTGAAAATGAACACTTATTGGTTGTAGATAAACCACATTTTTTGACCATGAGTCCTACAGGGCAATATGTACAAGAAACCCTATTAGTACGCTTAAAAAAACAAACACAGAATGAGCAGCTCACACCTATTCATCGTTTAGACCGCGAAACTGCGGGTGTGGTGCTGTTTTCCAAACAACCAGAAACTCGGGCGGTGTATCAGCAATTATTTGTAGAACGTCAGGTGCAAAAAACCTACCATGCCATTGCGCCTTATCAAGCTAATTTGTCACTACCATGTACTGTGCAATTACGCATGGAAAAAGGTGAACCTTTTTATTTGATGCACGTCGTGGCAGGCACACCTAACAGCGAAACAGAAATTCGTTTGCTTGAACATAATCAAACATGGGCAAAATATGAATTAAAGCCTACAACAGGCAAGCAGCACCAACTGCGTGTGCATTTAAATAGCTTAGGTATTGCGATTAAGAACGACCCGTTTTATCCCATTTTACAGCACAAACAAGCAGATGATTTTTCTGCACCGCTACAATTGCTTGCCAAGCATTTAAGTTTTTTTGACCCGATTAGCCAGCAACAATTCCACTTTAGCGCACAGCAGGAATTGACATTGTAATATGTTTGTCATTACAAAATAGTGGATTTTCGTTGTAGTCATATTGAAATTACAAATGAATTGTTTACAATATTGCTAAAATTTAAATCTATTTCCTTCTATTAAAAATTATGAGAAAAACTGAAGTCTATCAAGTACGCTTGGACTCTCAAGAGAAAAAACAAGCCTTTGCTGTGTTTAAACAGTTGGGGATTACGCCTGCGCAAGCGGTACGTTTGTTTTTTAAGCAAGTCGTGCTGACTAAATCAATTCCCTTTTCAATTGAAAATCAGAATATTAATCTGGAACAATTGATTAAGTTACGCAAATTAAAACAAGAGCAAAAAGCAACGCTAGTGGATGCAACCCCAAGCAATGAAGCATCTGTAACTGGCAATAATAGTGTTGAAGATTTTGAACTGGATGATGAACATCTAGACTTGTTTGATGAACTCAATGCAATTTTGGGTGAAACTGACAAAAATTAACAGTGTTGCATTTTTAAACAATTCTTTAAAAATTTACTTTAAAAACTTAGCTATGCTTCATGCAAGGACAATAAAAAAGCATGGAGTATCGTAATGATTGTAAGACGTGCCACTTTAGAAGACTTAGACCAGCTTGCTGTATTGTTCGATGAGTATCGTCAGTTTTATGGTGCATCCTCGAATTTAAGCCTTTCAGCAGCATTCTTAAAACAGCGTTTTGAAAATCAGGAAAGTGTGATTTTCATTCATATCAAAGATCAAAAAATCACTGGATTTGTATTACTTTATTTAGGCTTTTCTTCGGTTGCCTGCTCGACCTACTATATTTTAGATGACGTTTATGTCACCCCTGTTTTTAGACGACAAGGTTCGGCCAAACAGCTCATTGATACTGCAATTTTATTTGCACGACATGAAAATGCGCTACGGATTAGCCTTGAAACACAAAAAAGTAATTACCAATCCCACCAATTGTATGAAAAGATGGGCTTTGTCAAAGATGATGAATTCCAGACTTATCACTGCTTTTTAAAATAGTCACCTGATCTGACGATTGCAGAGTTAGACAATGGATTTAAATTTAACCTAGCCCAAGCCATTGCTCATAAGCTATTGATGAAAGCTCAGCTAAACTCATGTTATTCCATACGGCTTTTTGCCAACTCGACATGTTCAGGGCTTAAATACATCCATTCACCCACATCTAAAGCCAAATCAGTCAAGTTTAATGCACCAACTTGCTGACGATGTAATTGTTCTACTTTATTGCCCACTGCTGCCAGCATACGTTTAACTTGGTGATAAACACCTTGATGAATGGTCATCTGCAATTCATGTTCAGCAAGCTGTTGTACCTCTGTTGCAGCAAATGTCCCTGATTCATTGCGCAATGCGACACCCTGCTCAAGTTGCTGGATTTGTGTTGCATTAATCGGGTCTGCGGTGTGCATAGCATACACTTTTGCCACATGCTTTTTAGGATGGGTCAATGCTTGTAAAAACTGTCCATCATCCGTCAGCAATAACAGCCCTGTGGTGTCCTGATCTAAGCGTCCAACACACTGCAAACCACGATTCAGCAATACATCATCAAACAAGTCAAACACACTAAAATGATGGGTCGCTTGATGCGAACACTCATAGCCTTGTGGTTTATGTAAGGCGATATAGACCTTTTCACGATATTGATAATTTTGCCCATACACCGAAAATTGCAAAACCGTTTCAGGCGCAATTTTTATCGCGAATTTAGGATTGGTCTGGGTTTCGCCCATAATGGTGACTGCACCATTTTTAATGAGTTGTTGGCAATGTTTACGTGATCCAAAGCCTTGTGATTGCAACATTTTTTCCAACAACATGATGAGCGACCTAATGATAAAAAGTATAAATATATTTGCTGCTATTCTAAACCAAATACACCGTAAATTCTGAACACATTGCGTACCTTGCCCGCTTGTAGTTCAAAACAGTTACAATAACTGCACTTTTCCAATTTATTTCCCCTTTTATGGATCACCATGCTCTCTCAATTAGACCTTAACCTGATGGTGCTGATCGTTCTACTCGCATGCGGTATTTTTAGCCAAAATACGGCTGTGACCATTGCCGCAGCAGTACTGATTGTTTTTAGAATTACGCCGCTAAGTGAATTTTTCCCACTATTGCAGCAGCATGGCTTAAATCTGGGCATTATCATTCTCACCATTGGCGTACTGACACCTATTGCCAGTGGCAAACTTCCAGGCGAAGCAATTCTAAAATCTTTCCTGAGTTGGAAATCTTTACTTGCGATTGCAATTGGTGTTTTTGTGGCATGGTTAGGCGGGCGTGGTGTCAAGCTCATGACCAATCAGCCTGATGTGGTCGCAGGCTTATTGATTGGTACAGTCGCAGGTGTTGCTGTGCTACGTGGCGTGCCTGTGGGACCACTGATTGCAGCAGGAATTCTCACCTTGTTTATTGGCTATTCTTAACATAGATTTAGGGACGCTTGGTTTAGATGGTTTTGCTTGAATTCATCGTCTTGTATCAACCAATTTCAATAAAAACCATCCAAATCTAAGCCACTTTGCGAAACAAGATAGATGTTAATATCATTCCCATTGCAGATAAAACGGCCATTAAAATACCAACCCAAAGCCATGTTCCTGTGGCAGATACGATCGCTGCGACCACAGGCGGCAATAAAAATTGTGAAATTGCCGAGCACTGCAACACCAAACCTACGGTGGTACTAATCGCAATCGGTTGTGGTGCAAAATTAAGTACTTGCGCAAATACCACAGCTGCGACTAAACCACCAAATAAAGAGAAATGGATGACCAATAAAAACTGCACAATGAATGGTAAAACATCACGCAAAATATAAAAACTCAGTGCGCATAGCATCAATACCGCAAAACCCATTTGCATCAACACTTGCGCTCTCAGCCCACGCTGTAATAACAACCCACATACAAATGTACCCACCGCATTTGCCATTGCAACCATAGCTGTGAGCACACCTGCGGTTTGTAAAGATATTTGATATTGCTGATAAATGATCGGCAAAAAACCCACCAAACTGAACCACTGCCCTGCATAAACACCAAAAACCAAAGCCAATATCCATGCGGGTGGATGGCTCAAAGTGCTTTTAATCAGTTCAAAGATGGCAATGGCTTGCGTGCTGATCTGCACACTCGGTACGGCTTTATAAATGATGATTGCGAGCGCAAAGGATAACAATCCAAAACACATCCACACGCCTTGCCAATCCAAGATGGTCAGTAAAAACGGCGTACTTAGTAAACCAATACCCATCCCGCCGCCCATATAGGCACTCCACAGCCCCATTTTGGCAGGCAACTGCTCCACTGCAACCAGTTGACGAATAAATGCAGGGCCGCTGAGTGTAATCAGTAAAAAGCCAAAACCTTCAATTACACGCAGACTTAATAGTGCGGAAAAGCTATGTACAAAACCACCGACAAAACTTGCACCTGCCAATAAAGACAAACCCAAAAGTACACAGCGTTTTAAGCCAATTTTTGCGGTATAACTGCCTAGCAACAACGCCAAAGTCATGCCTGCAGCTTGTACTAAAGACAGCAAAAAGCCTGCCTGAACCAGACTAATTCCGAGTTCAGCTTGAAGGATAGACACAGTCGGTGGCAACTTGCCAATATGCATTGCTGCCATAAAACCCGCAGCAACAATCCATAAATCCTTGGTCAGCCAACGTACCGAACTCACAGCGCTCTCCCTTAATTTTCGCAAGGCAAGCTTAGCAAGAACATCTCACTGTTTTTAGTGGAGATTTAGATGAGCTTAGTGTTTTTAGCAATTAATCAGCATCCTCTTTAAAATGCTGATTGTGCAATTTTTAACTCGAATAATATTGTGTGCGTTTTTGGGAAAATTTCTCTAATTGCTTCAAAAAGCCTTCAAAATAGCTCTTTTCTTTTTCTTCGCTACGATAACCCGCATACAAGGTACGGCGTAATCCTCCCGCAGCAACGCAGTCTAAACGACGTGAAGTTACCCAGCCTTTTTGCTCATATTCATTCACCACCCAATCTGGCAATGCGCCAATCCCTCGCCCACTCGCCACCAGTTGAATCAACATTTGGGTTAAATCTGTAGTACGAATAGCTTTTGGCTGAATATTGGCTGGAATGAATAGCTTAGACATAATATCTAAACGGTGTTTATCGACAGGATAGGTAATCAGGGTTTCTTCTGCCAACTCCTGTACGGTAATGCGCTCGGCACGTACTAAAGGATGAGTATTTGACAACACCAAACGCGATTCATATTCAAAAATTGGAAAATATTCGATACCTTTTAAGGCAATCGGGTCTGCAGTAATCAATAGGTCAAATTCTGCGTTTTGCAATAATTCATGCGGATTGGCTTCAAAACCTGAAGCAAAATCTAAATCTACATCAGGGTATTGCTGACGATATTGATTCAGCAGCGGCATCAACCAGTCAAAACAACTGTGACATTCCGAAGAAAAAATAATCCGCCCCGTTTGCCCATGCACAATGCGGGTAATATCGGTTTGGGTAATTTGAATTTGTGGCAAGACATCATCCGCCAGTTTCAATAAACGCTGCCCAACATTGGAAAATGTCACAGGACGACTACGGCGATTCACCACTTCTACGCCATACCAATGATCTAGTTCTTTGAGTTGATGAGAAATGGCAGATGGCGTCAGACATAAATCATTGGCGGCAGCAACCAAAGAACCATGTTCACGCAGGGCTGATAGCGTTTTTAAGTGGCGAATTTCAAGCATTGCTTGTTCCTAGTTTTTCAAGTTATTGACTGCATGTTTAGACCTAGGTCGCATTTTTATTTTGCAAAATAAGAGACAAAGCCAAACATGATTCAATTTAATAATGAATTAATTTAATCTTAGCATGTAAATAATGAGTTTTCTTCATCTTAGTTTTTATTCGATGATATTTACTACGAAATCAATACAATTCCATAAAAATAATATGGCTTTCAGCAAGCATGTTTTAGGCTTCCAACGTGCAGAGCCAAACTAGAATTGAAATTCTTAACCCAAGCCTCGCTTACTCCGACAACTTCTCTCCACAATGTGGGCAGTATTTATAAGGCTCCTGTTCTAAACGCAGCTCTTCTTCACGACGCTCACGAATTAACTGCAATAAAATATCTTGGGTTTGCTCAGTGTTTAAACCGACTTGTTTGCGTAAATCTTCAATTTTTTCTTGATCATTTAACAGATCAATCTCACTATTTTGCAATAGCTCTCTAAATTTCAACCCTAAATGCTGCTTACGTTGTTCAAGTTCGTTGGCTAAACCTGTGGCTAAAATACCTGCAGGCAATGCTGCCAAGCCGACACCCAATACCGTAATTAACGCACCTAAAATTCTGCCCCAAGGGGTAATTGGTGTGACATCGCCATAACCGACTGTGGTTAAAGTCACCACTGCCCACCACATCGAAGCGGGAATTGAGCTAAAGGCTTCAGGCTGTGCCTTGCTTTCCACCACATACACACCTGCGGCAGACATCACAATCATAATAGAGAGAATAAAAATGACTGCCTGAAATGATCCTTTTTCCCGTTCGATCACTCTTAATAAAATTTGCAATGATACAAAGTAACGTGTCAGTTTTAACAAACGCAGCAAACGTAAAATTCTTAGGAACCGTAAATCTAGATGCACAAAGAAGTTAATATAAGCAGGTAGAATCGCCAACAAATCTATAATTGCCCCACCGCTGGTAAGCCATTTTACACGCTGTTTCCACGGCGAAATAAACGGGTCTTTTTCGGCAATACTCCAAATCCGCAGCAAATATTCAAGCGTAAACACTGCAATGGAAAAATTTTCAAAATGGTCAAAAAATACCTGATAGGCAAGATAGACATCATTCACCGACTCTAAAATAACCGCACTGGCATTGCCTAAAATCAGTAAAATTAAAAAATAGTTAATGCAACGACTAAACCATGTTTCATAGTCATCGTCGTGTAAGTTGTTATAGACAAATTTTCGAAATGTGTACCACGGTGTAAATGCCATACCGAATATTATATTTTAAAGCTTACAGTGATGGCAGTTTAACCGAAGTTTTTCTCAAAACGATAGTATTTTATGTGACGTTAAGCGGGCATTTTTAATGCAGAATTGCAGTATAAGTCATCATTATCCAAATGACTAAACTACTGAATAAACAGTAATGCTAAACGCACCTGATCATAGCCCATGCGTGGACTAGTCGCTTCAACAATCGGGCGCAGTTTAATTGCGCCATCATCGCTGAAGTGCTCTGCATTTTGACGCTTCATTAATCGCTTATAAATTTTACGGACCTCTTCCACCACTTCTTCACCTGGATGTGCCACTGAAATATCCAGATTTTGTTCTTTTTGCAAACGTGCCAAATGGTTGATAATAGTTGCAGGAGTTAAACCTCGCTCTACTGCAATATCCTGAATATCATAACCTTCTTCAAATAAAGCGCGGGTTTCATCTAACGTGGCAGTCGCATAATTGGTTTTTCCACCTTTGGCAATTTTCTTTTCATTGCGCAAAATTTCGGTTTCGTTCAACGTGCCACCACAGTGACGAATAAATGCATTATGTTGTGGTGTTAAATCCATCAGCTCATAGTGCGTTTCAGCTTCTTCAGACAATTCCTGAAAACGGCGGTCAGCCTTAATCGCTAAACTGTCGAGTTCCAAAGCTTGGCTATTAAATCCCAATAAACGCAAACCGCTTAACGATTTTAATCGTGACAACGCCACATAACCCTGCCCTTTTTCAAAAGTATGGCTAAGATTGATTTCTGCCGCTTCTAAGGTCATACCTTGTGATTTGTGGATGGTAATTGCCCATGCCAAACGCAGCGGAATTTGCTGGAAACTGGCAATGGTTTTGCCTGCATCATTATCCACCGACCAAGTTTCAGGCTCGACCAGTAATACTGTGCCATCGGTCAATTTTACTTTAGGCAAAATGCCGTGATCATCATCTTCTTCAAAGCCAATCACTTCGCCCAAACTGCCGTTGATATAGCCCATATCGAAGTTGTTTTTAACAAACATCACTTTGGCATGTTTTTTTAGATTTAAAATTTCAGGCGCACGTACGGATGATTTCAGCGTTTCAATCAACTTTTCATTGCCATCACACACGGCATCAAACTGCTTGCTCTCAGTTTCAATTTCATTCAAATGCTTAAAGTTGATATTGTCCACATCCATATTGTGCGTATATAAACGCGTGAAAGTGTCGCCAATATCTTGATGACGGGTGTGTTCCAAAGCCTGAATATGTTGATGATCAATACTTTGTACACGAATCGCATTGAGAATGTCATTTAAGTAGTCATCGCCCTGACGGTGCTGCTCGGTTAAATAACAGACCCGAAATTTAGCTTCGACCCACGCATCTGACATAAAACAGAACTTGTCACGATTGCGCTCATCGTTTTTTCCCACAGGCGGTAACTGGAAAAAATCTCCCGCGACAATCACCTGAATACCACCAAAAGCGTCATCACTGTCTTTGAAATATTTTAAAACCTGATTGACCAAATTCAGTTGCTTAGCATGCAACATCGAAATTTCATCAATAATCAGCACTTGCGCATTTTCTAAATGTTCTTTGAGATATTTGCGCTCTTTCATATTTTTCAGGTCGGCATCGGACAAAAAATCTTTAATACCAATGCCTGCCCATGTATGAATGGTCATGCCATTCATGTGCGTTGCAGCAATGCCTGTAGATGCCGTAATTGCCACTGGCACTTTGCGCGCTTTTAAATAATTGATGTATTGATTCAGGGTATAGGTTTTACCCGCACCAGCCGAGCCTGTTAAAAAGACATTTTCGCCTGCTTTTAAAAGTTTAAGTGCAGTTTCCTGTTTCATAAGACCTATACCATGATTGAACGGCTATAGCCTAACGAGTTTTGAGCCAAAAGTTAAGGCTCAAGTCCGTGAATACGACAACAGTTGTCTTATGACTTGTAACTTATGACTTTGATGGTAATTGTGGATTCAGCCATGCAATAAACTGCGCTGCGATAGTAACCAACAATTGTTCCGCTTTTTGATTATTAGGATATTCCAATTGATCAAACACAAGTTGCCCATTCCTAAAGTGACAGCCCAAGGTCAATTGCTGCACATAATGTGGTGATGCCATGTGAAACGCCACATATTGTCCTTCACTCATGGCTTTGGCATAGCTCAGTGCCAAACAGTGTTTAAAGTTTTTCGATTCTTCAATAATACGGTCTAAATCGGTCAGTTCTTCAAAACACCAACCTGAAAAGTACAATATTTGCTGCGGGCTTTTCGCCTGCCATGTGCTACATGGAATTTCTTTTTTCAGTTTGGCAAATAGCTCTGCTTTATACACTTGTTGATGCCAATGCACCGCTTGATGAAACAACCCCAACCAACTCAAACTTTTTGGAATATGCGTATGCGCTGCAAAATACTCCAGTAAATAGTCACGCACATAACTGTCAAATACCGAAATACGTGTATTGTGCGCACGTAAATAAAAACGCTGCCGAAAATCATCAGGCTGAATCTGATAACGCTGCAATACCGTATAAAAGTCACGTTGCTGCTGACTATCAGACTGAATATAGTCCAACAAAGCTGTCGGTAAATCTTGGGTGATCTGCTGTAAATACAACATATAACTTTGCATGACACGACTTAAACGCCGAAATACATGCTTGACCAAATGCTCATCGTGTTGCGCCACGGTTTTCAGCAAAGTCATCCATTCATCCAAATACAAAATAGAAGGACTAATGGCAACCCGCGGATCATCCAACGATTGTTTTTCGCCATGCGGCATTAAACTGACATTATGCGCATGTGCGAACCACGCTTGCTGTGTCGCATATACATTACAGCTTTGAATGAACATACGTGCGGCTGAATATTGAAAATATTGCAAAGTTGCCAAAATAATCCGTGGATGTGCCTGACTACAATCGACAAAACTGAGCGCAGTCACTGCCACCCGCACACTGGTATGATGAATATTTAAACTAAGCCAATCCAACACTTGTGCAGACTGTTTAAACAGCCAATTCACCGCACGTGGATAATCAAATAACGGCAGTTTGGCGACTTTCTTTTGCCAAATTAAAGGGCAAGATTTTAAAAAATGCGGTTTCGCCAAAGCATCGGAACGCTGCCACACCTCACGGTGCATTAAACGCGCAAAACCCAATAAATGCCCATGTTCTTCGGCATGTCGATACAACAACCGAATATCATCCTGATGATCGATTAAATCCTGCAAATTAAATCGTTCAGGAAATGAAATACTTAAAATACGATGCATGGCTTTAGGTAGAAATTCTGCCGCACTAAAACAAAAATCATCATAACTTTGCATCAGTGCTTGCACTGGCAAAAAGGTTTCACCCTCTACAAATTCCAAAGCACACAGTGTCGATAAAGTAGTTAAAACATCTTCAGGAATGTGCTGCCCTTGCTGCACAAATTTGGTCAATACTGGTTGATACTGATCGTCTGCCTGCATTAATGCCTGATCTAAAATTTGTGCCTGCATTGCATCTAAATGCAATAACAATTGCTTAACCCGTGCTGCACCATCTACCCACAGGTAAACTTGCTGCAGAATCAATTGTCGCAATTGCTGCGCCTGATTACGCAAAAATAAAGAATGCTGCGGTTTTAAATCCCCAGTCAAAAAATGCAGATCATGTAAGAAAAAATCTTCAAATGCTTCTTGCTGTTTCCCCGCAAATTCAAAGTGAGTTTCTATTAAATTTGTATGCGATTTTGGCGGATAAAATTCAAGACTAAACAGACCATTCAGCAATTCGACCCGATGCTGCAAAGGATCGATCCGAAACAAATTTTGTGCTGTAAAATGTCCAACCAAATCCATTTGATCTTGATAGATTTCTGCGGCCACACTGGAAATACGAACCAATTGCTGTGCAACGGCATGCAACTGGCTATGCTGGCAAATTGGCTGCATATACGCTCCTCATGCTTAAGTGCGGTCTATCTAAGTGTCATCTTATTTTTATTTGATTGCACCGACTAGACCCATCACGTGATACATCCCTATTTTTTGTTTTTTATTTCCATCTGCAAAAAGTGGACAATTCTTCAATCGAGCTTAAGCCACTTATTAATTGAATTACACCTGAAATTTATGTGAACGGTATCTACACCTTAAAATTAGAGATACAAAAACACTATAAACAAGATTTAAGCCCTTGCCTATAGCCTGCGCACAACTTCAGAAAAAATAAAAACCCATTAAAAAACAAATAAATTTCAATTGATTAGTTTGCATTATTTACTCAGAAAATAGGGTTGGTGTTTGGTAGGTAGGATTTCACCACAAAGCATTGAATACTCAAATCACGGTTCAACACCGCGATAACAACACATTATTCCAATACCCAATGCAAGAAGGAATCTGAGCATGGCTTTTAAAAATATTGCAGATCAAACCAACGGTTTTTATATTCCTTGTGTGTCTCTCTTCGGCCCTGGTTGTGCCAAAGAAATTGGCGTAAGAGCGCAAAATTTAGGTGCTAAAAAAGCCCTGATTGTGACAGATGAAGGACTGTTTAAATTTGGCGTAGCCGATACCATTGCAGGCTATCTCACCGAAGCAGGCGTTGCTAGCCATATCTTTGCAGGTGCTGAGCCAAACCCAACCGACATTAACGTACATAAAGGTGTCGATGCCTACAATGCCAATCAATGCGACTTTATTGTGTCTTTAGGTGGTGGTTCTTCACATGACTGCGCCAAAGGCATTGGCTTAGTTACCGCAGGTGGTGGGCATATTCGTGATTATGAAGGCATTGATAAAAGTACCGTGCCAATGACCCCGCTAATTGCCATTAACACCACAGCAGGTACAGCATCGGAAATGACCCGTTTCTGTATCATTACCAACACTGACACGCACGTTAAAATGGCAATTGTCGATTGGCGCTGCACACCACTCATCGCCATTGATGATCCAAAACTCATGATTGCCAAACCTGCAGGTTTAACCGCAGCAACAGGCATGGATGCTTTAACTCACGCTGTAGAAGCCTACGTTTCAACTGCAGCCAATCCTATTACCGATGCCTGCGCTGAAAAAGCTATTCGTATGATTAGCCAGTGGCTTAGCCCTGCCGTGGCAAATGGTGAAAATATTGAAGCACGTGATGCCATGAGCTATGCGCAATATTTGGCTGGTATGGCATTTAATAATGCCTCATTGGGTTATGTGCATGCCATGGCGCATCAACTCGGTGGTTTCTACAACTTGCCGCACGGCGTCTGTAATGCAATTTTACTGCCGCATGTTTGCGAATTTAACCTGATTGCCTGCCCTGAGCGTTATGCAGATATTGCAGAATTGATGGGAGTCAATACTGACGGATTAACCACCACAGAAGCCGCCTATGCCGCGATTGATGCTATTCGTGAACTATCTAGCTCGATTGGTATTCCAACAGGTTTAGCAGAGTTAGGCGTGAAAGAAGATGACTTGGCGATTATGGCTGAAAATGCACAAAAAGATGCCTGCATGCTCACCAACCCACGTAAAGCCAATCATGCACAAGTGGTCGAAATTTTTAAAGCCGCGATGTAATTTGAATCTCCTGCTGAGTGAATCAAGATTTGCTCAGCATCTCCCATCCTTTTTTTCAATTTTCCTCTTTTGCTGTTTTATTTTTATCCTTCCCTTTGGCAGAACCATCTCAGATGCGTTCTGCTTTTTTTGCTGTTCAGAACAAAATGAACTCGCAGCATAAAACTAAAGCGATTTAGATGCAGAGGGTTTGCATAATTCAATTTGACAAATGCGCACAGCTCATCAAGGATATAGTCAAAATAAAATGGATGACGAACACCTTATGCTGTTAAGTAAAAAACAAAAAACAACACCAAGCTATCAACCCGATATTTTGGGTGCCGATTACCAACAAATGACGCTGGATTTTCCTTCGGATTATGAAGGCAAAGTGATTGCTACCTTGGTACGCAAAAAAGCCGAACAGGAAACCCGTAAAGCCGTACTTTATATTCATGGTTTTATTGACTATTTTTTTCAAACAGAAATGGCAGACCAGTTTAATCAGCATGGTTATGACTTTTATGCCCTAGATTTACGTAAATATGGGCGTTCGCATTTGTCACATCAAAATTGGTACAATGTGCGCAGCTTGTCTGAATATGATGCAGAAATTTCCGCTGCACTTGAGCAAATTGCCACAGAAGAACATGACTCAGTAATTTTGGCAGGACATTCAACAGGTGGATTAATCACCACGTTATATGTGGCACATCATCCCAATCATCCACTGATTCGTGGTTTATGGTGCAACAGCCCTTTTTATGATTTCAATATGAGCGAGATTGAGAAAAAATTCGGCATTCCTCGTTTAAGCCAATTGGGCAAATTGCTGCCAGAAATGAAATTTCCAAGCCGCCTTAATCCATTTTATGTACCAAGTCTACACAAACAATATCATGGTGAATGGTTATTTAATTTGGAATGGAAGAAACCGCGCTATCCTAAAGTGCGATTAAGTTTTGTACGTGCAATTCATGAAGCACAAAAAGAAATTCATGCTAGCGTACATTTGGGTGTACCAACCTTAATTATGCATGCGAGTCAAAGTAGTTATCCACGCCAATGGAATGAGATTGCGCAACGCACTGACGTAATTTTGGATGTTGCAGATATGCAAAAATATGGGCATCACATGCATGGTGATATTCAGCTTTGCCAAATTGAAGATGGCGTGCATGATTTGGTGCTTTCTGCGCCAGAAGTCCGCGCGGAAGTGTATCAGTCCTTGTTTGACTGGTTAAACCGCAAAGGGCTGTAAAAACTAAAAAAAACAGTAAGACTAAAGGACAGTGAAATGAAAGCCTAAAGACTTGATTCGTCATTTAGGCTTTGTATTTTAATAAAATTTGATGTGCAGGATGATGCTTTGGCATCAGTTCAATTAAACGCTCTACCGCATCAATCGCTTCAGGGCTATGCGCCAAATGTTTCAGCAATACATCGGTATCTTGTGCATTAAAAATGGCATCACTCAGGCGTGATTCTAAACAATCTCGCCATGCGCATAAAAATGGACTTTCAGTTTTCGCCAAAAATACCCCTGCACACGTTTGCAAGGCAGACTGCACATAACCTGCATCTAAAGCCTGCTCAGCTTGTAAAAAATCGGCTTCAATATGCGCCAAAACTCGGTAAGGACGCGAGCCGAGCATCCCCCCTAAAATATCGCGTAATTGCGACATTTCAGCTTTTAGCGTTCCCATGCTGACTTTACGCTCACCATATAGTGCTTGGTGTAAAGTGTCTAAACTCATGCCTTGTGGGCAAAGTGCCAAAATCACCAATATTTCAATTTGACGCGGTGTCATCACCACCACTTTGCCATTAAATAACACCTGTGGCACACGAAACGCGCGAATATAAAGCTGCTGTTTTTGCTGTTCCAGCAACGCATTTTGAATTAAAGAAGCACAGCGCTCTGCTGCCAACAAACCCAAACTGTTATGATTTTTCCAAGTGGTCGATAAATCAATCACGCCCAACACTTGTTTGGAATGTGGGTCTAAAATTGGTGCGGCATAACAAACCCAGTCATGTAACGATGACATATAATGTTCACTGGAAAACACACAACTGGCTTGCTGAGTTTTGAGTGACAAAGCCAAAGCATTGGTACCCACCAACTCTTCACGCCACTGTCCACCCTCTACAAAATGTACTCGTTCCGCCACATTACGCATTTGAGCGCTCGCTGCCGTCCAAATAATCGTACTGCCCACATCGCCCACGGCTGCCACCATGTCGGACTGCTGCGCGATATGTTTTAAATCTTCTGCGCAATTTTGCACAGCTCTCTGTAAAGCCGAACCGCCTTGCGGATGCGATAAACTGGAATTTAACGGAGCAGCCTGCCGATCTACAGGAATTTCTGCAATTTCAGAGCGTTGCCAAGAATTTAAAATACTCTGCTGAATTTGCTGCGCATGCAGCGGCGATAAACTACTGCTTTGTCTAAACCGTTCAATATGCAGTTTTTTTTCCAATAGATCTTGTTTTTTCATCATGACTGATTCTCACAATCCTGTGGGCATTACATCCATTGTACTGCTTACTTTTGTAAGGATTTGTTCGCTGCTTGTAAACCTGCAACTTTCCAACCTTTTTCCAACCTTATATTGGTATGCTAATCAAATAACGTACTAAAGTACCTTATACCTTAGCCGTAAATTTAACCTGATTTTAGACACAGGATTGTGATAAAAGGTAAAGATGACGGCAGATTATAAAAAACCATCAAAGGAAGAGAATTATGCGTTACGTAGATCCCAATCAACCCGGTTCAAAAGTTCAATTTAAAGCACAATACGAAAACTTTATTGGTGGCGAGTGGGTCGCCCCTGTAAAAGGCGAATACTTTGAAAATATCTCTCCTGTAGATGGCAAAGTATTTACCAAAGTCCCACGCTCATCGGCAGAAGACATTGAACTGGCTTTAGATGCAGCCCATAAAGCCAAAGCACAATGGAACAGCTCATCTCCAACCACACGCTCCAACATTCTGCTTAAAATTGCAGATCGTTTAGAACAAAATCTAGAATTATTGGCAGTGGCAGAAACATGGGATAATGGTAAGCCTGTTCGGGAAACATTGGCTGCCGACATTCCATTGGCGATTGACCATTTCCGTTATTTTGCAGGCTGTATTCGTGCCCAAGAAGGCGGAATTTCTGAAATTGATGAAGATACCATTGCCTATCACTTTCATGAGCCGTTGGGCGTTGTGGGGCAAATTATTCCATGGAACTTCCCAATTTTAATGGCAACATGGAAACTTGCACCTGCTTTGGCTGCGGGTAACTGTATTGTACTTAAACCTGCGGAGCAAACCCCTGCTAGTATTTTAGTTTTGGTCGAACTGATTCAAGATTTATTGCCAGCAGGCGTATTAAACGTAGTCAATGGTTACGGTGTAGAAGTGGGTCGCCCATTGGCAACCAATCCACGTATTGCCAAAATTGCATTCACAGGTTCAACCCAGGTCGGTCAATTGATCATGCAATACGCCACTGAAAACATCATTCCAGTGACTTTAGAGCTTGGTGGTAAATCTCCAAATATTTTCTTTGAAGATATTATGGCGCAAGATGACGACTACTTAGACAAAGCACTCGAAGGCTTTGCTATGTTTGCGCTGAATCAGGGTGAAATTTGTACTTGTCCATCACGTGCGCTCGTACAGGAAAGTATTGCTGACCGTTTCCTTGAAAAAGCCATTGAACGTGTTAAACGTATTAAAACAGGTCACCCGCTTGATACTGAAACTATGATTGGTGCGCAGGCATCGCAAGAACAACAAAACAAAATCTTGGGTTGTATTGCGACAGGTCGTGCCGAAGGTGCGCAAGTTTTAACAGGTGGCGGTGAACGTCATGAAGTTGGCAGTGGTTTCTATATTGAGCCGACAATTTTCAAAGGCACCAATGACATGAAAATTTTCCAAGAAGAAATTTTCGGCCCAGTGCTTTCTGTGACTACATTTAAAGACTTTGATGAAGCCATTAAAATTGCCAATGACACCATTTACGGTTTAGGTGCAGGTGTTTGGTCACGTTCTGCGCACACTTCTTACCGTGCAGGCCGTGCTATTCAGGCGGGTCGCGTTTGGACGAACTGTTACCACATCTACCCTGCGCATGCCGCTTTCGGTGGTTATAAAAAATCAGGTATTGGCCGTGAAAACCACAAGATGATGTTAGAACATTATCAACAAACCAAGAACTTGTTGGTGAGCTACTCAACTAAACCTGCTGGCTTCTTCTAAGTTGGTTAATTCAACCTTAACATGATGAATGAAAATGCGAACTTCGGTTCGCATTTTTTATGTTTTGGATATACGAATGGACAAAAAGTAAAATAAAAAAGCCATTCATCCAAACAGATTTTAAAGCCATAGACCTCAAGTTGCTGACATTAAAATCATGGATAAAAATCACAGACATAAAAAAGCACCATTTTTAAAATGATGCTTTTTGATCAAATCATTACTACTTATTTTTTAGCAGCTACAGACGCTTCTGTAGTGATGTTGACAGTAATTTTATCACCTACGTTTGGTACATAGCTTGCGATACCAAATGCAGAACGGTTGAATGATGTTGTTGCATTAAAACCAACAGTCGCTGCCTGAGTCATTGGGTGTGGACCTTGTTTGTTCAATACTGCGTCAAGTACCACTGGCTTAGTTACACCTTTAACTGTTAAATCACCTGTGATTTTAAAGTTTTTCTTGTCTTGAGTTTCAACTTTGGTACTTTTAAAAGTAATGGTTGGATATTTTGCTGCATCAAACCAATCTGCTGCCATTAAGTGCTCATCTAAAGCTTTTACGTTGGTGTTGATGCTACTTAATGGAATCGTCACATTCACAGATGAGTTAGCAGGTTTTTTCTCATCAATGTTGATAGTACCTTGAATGTCTGAGAAGTTACCTGATGGCGTAGAAAAACCGAAGTGATCCCAAGTAAATACAGTAGCAGTATGCGTTGGGTCAATTTGATAAGCCACTGGTTTAGCCATTGTCATTGTTGCTGCAGACGCGATAGCCAAACCTAAAGCAATTGATTTCATGTTCATATTGTTCATCTCTAAAAGTGTTGATACGTTTCAATGAGGTTTAGTTTATAGATTTTTGCTGCAAATACAGGATTAAAGATAAAACAGTATGTTGCATGACTGAAACGATAAATTTGTAAAAATATGCATGCGCGTTTTACATCGCTGTTGCAGGGCTGCGATATTGAATAAAACCTGTTCTTTTTGCGACACGATCATACAACTGCCGTGCCTGTAAATTATCTTCATGAGTCAGCCAATATACCCGATCACATTCACGCTGTTGCGCTGTTTGATTCACCTGCTGAATAAGCTGCTGAGCAATTCCCATCCCTCTGTACTCAGGCAAGGTATATAAATCTTGCAAATAGGCATAAGGTTTAAGCGTCCAGCAACTGTCATGTTCAATTACATGCACAATGGCGACAACTTGAGTTTGATATACGGCAGCCAAGCCATAAATATAGGGTCGTTGAGGATCAGTTAGTTTTGACCAAGTCTGTTGTGTCACGTCATCACTGAGTTGCACCCGATAAAATTGCTGATAGCCTTGCCAAAGTGCTTGCCATTGTTCAAACTGAATTCCGCTTAACGGCACAATATCTATTTTTTGACTTAGTTATGCTGTACTTGTGTTGTCTGCATGCTTGGATATTGCCTAATTGTTATATCTTGAAATGCTTGATGATTCACATTGAATATTATGCTTAGGCTATTTTATAAACTATTTTTCAGCAATAAAAAAAGCTTTACCCTACGCATAGAATAAAGCTATTTTTGACGATACACCATTTAATGCACCGCATTCATCGCAATAGATTAAAGCTTCTCAATCAAAATACGATCAACTTGCTTTAAGCCTGATTGCTTTTCATGGTTCTTACGGCGAATTTTGATTTGCTGATCTTCAGCCAAATCCTGTAACAACAACTCTACCGCCACCATAGCTTCAAGTGGTAAATCTTGTCCAATCCACTTTTGCTCACCCGCATCCATTAAAGTGACTTCATCATTAATTTGCTCGTACAAACTCATTTCTCATCTCACTCAATTACACAGAGGTTTATTCACAAACCTGACTTACACTGACAAAATTTGTTGGATCATCACATCGAATACCAAACAAATATGCAAAAATAAAAGACGTCCCTTTGCAGGAACGCCTTTAAAAACACTGGATTAAAAAATTAAGCTGTTAATTCTTTTACTGCAGCAACAACCGCTTCAGTGGTAATGCCAAAGTACTGATACAAGTCTTTTGCAGGTGCAGATTCACCATAAGTTGTCATACCAATAACTTTACCGTCTAAGCCGACAAACTTCCACCAGTAGTCTACATGCGCTGCTTCAACCGCAACACGTGCACGAATATGTGATGGCAATACCGCTTCACGATATGCTGCATCTTGCTTCACAAATTCTTCTGCACACGGCATAGACACAACACGTACACCTTCAAGCTGCGCGTATGCTTCCATTGCCAAGCCCACTTCTGAACCTGTTGCAATAATAATGGCTTTCAATTCACCTTTTTCTTCAGCCAAGACATAACCACCTTTTGCCACGTTCTCAATTTGCGCTTGAGTACGAGTTTGGAATGGCAAGTTTTGACGTGAGAAAATTAAAGCAGTTGGACCTTCGCTGCGTACTAATGCAGATTTCCAAGAAATAGCCGCTTCAACGGTATCTGCAGGACGCCATGTATTTAAGTTTGGCGTACCACGTAAAGATGCAATTTGTTCAATCGGTTGGTGTGTTGGACCATCTTCACCCAAACCAATCGAGTCGTGGGTATACACATGAATCACACGTTGCTTCATTAATGCAGACATACGCACGGCATTACGCGCATATTCCATAAACATTAAGAATGTTGCAACGTAAGGAATGAAACCACCGTGAAGTGCTACACCATTTGCAATAGCAGTCATACCAAACTCACGTACGCCATAATGCACGTAGTTCCCTGCTGCATTGTCCTGAACGCCTTGGCAACCCTTCCAAAGGGTTAAGTTTGAACCTGCCAAGTCTGCAGAACCACCCAATAATTCAGGCAATAATGGGCCAAATGCTTGCAAAGTATTTTGGCTGGCTTTACGCGTTGCAATAGTTTCAGCTTTAGCATTGGTTTCAGCAATAAACGCATCTGCCTGCGCGATGAATTCTGCAGGTAGTTCACCGCTTAAACGGCGTTTAAGTTCTGCAGCTTCCGTTGGATATTTTGCTGCATAGGCATCAAAAGTTGTATTCCATGCTGCTTCTGCTTCTGCACCTTTCGCTTTAGCATCCCAAGCGGCATATACATCTTCAGGAATAACAAATGCTTCATCTGTCCAGCCTAATGCTTGACGCGTCAAAGCGATTTCATCATGGCCTAATGGCGCACCGTGACAGTCTTCTTTACCTTGTTTGTTTGGCGAACCTAAACCAATAACAGTTTTACAAATAATAATAGTCGGTTTTTGCGTTTCAGCTTTTGCTTCAACCGTTGCAGCACGAATTGCATCGGCATCGTGACCATCAACTTTTAAGACTTGCCAGCCGTAAGATAAGAAACGTTGTTCGGTATCGTCAGAGAACCAGCCTTCTACTTCACCATCAATAGAAATGCCGTTGTCATCATAATAAACAACCAGCTTGCCTAAACCTAAAGTACCTGCCAATGAACATGCTTCGTGTGAAACACCTTCCATTAAGCAACCATCACCCAAGAAACAGTAAGTGAAATGGTCTACAACCTGAATATCTTCTTTATTAAATTGTGCAGCCAGTGTTTTTTCTGCTAAAGCAAAACCAACAGCATTGGCAATCCCCTGACCGAGTGGACCAGTGGTGGTTTCAATCCCTGGTGCATAACCCAATTCTGGGTGGCCAGGTGTTTTAGAGTGTAACTGACGGAACGCTTTTAAATCTTCGATTGAAAGATCATAACCTGTTAAATGCAACAACGCATATTGCAACATTGAACCATGACCATTAGACAATACAAAACGGTCGCGGTTTGCCCATTGTGGATTGGTTGGGTTGTGATTCAAAAATTCACGCCACACCACATCGGCAATATCTGCCATCCCCATCGGTGCACCTGGATGTCCTGAATTTGCTTTTTGCACAGCATCCATTGCCAATACACGAATTGCGTTTGCAATACGACGTTCGTTAAGCGGGGTCGTCATAGGTCAGAGTCCACAAAAAATCGTTAAATAGAAGAAGATGAATAGAATTCAAAACAGCCGCTATTCTCTCAAAAAAACGCCTGAGGGGTAAAGCCTATGCAACAATATTTCCGCATTAATTCCCATTCAGGGTATTTTTCGTGCAAATTCAAAGACGTTTTCACGTTTATAACAACAAGAAAATAGCTAATTGCCGTGTTAAGCTCTATTCTTGGCAAAATTCTAAAGTATAGATATTTCAATCAAATGCATAGCAACAAGTTAAAACACAACAGTATTCTGTAGAAATAATAGACAGATTTTAACACATCTTGAATTTTATTCACTTTTCACACAATAAATTGAATCACAGCCATCGTCCAAAATTTTAAAACAGCTTTTGAAAATGCAGCTTGATGCAGATAAAGTCAATTCAAAGTCTTTAAATTACCCATCTACAATATTGTTTTTAAAAATGATTCACCACTTAAAAACAAGGTGCTCCTTAGTTTAAAATTATGACAGCATACTTTAGCCAACATGAATATTTTTGAGTCACAATATAGTCATACCGATACTTTATCTATTTTTTAGCTAAAGATATGCGATAAAAAGTCATTGAATTGAAATAAATTCAGCCAATTTAGTCGTAATGCGCTAGTCCTAAAGTCTAACTCGATGTAACATATTGCGTCTTTTGAATTTAACTGTGATAGGACTTATGCGCGAGTACGCTGTATTTACCTCGGAATCTGTAAGCGAAGGCCATCCAGATAAAATGGCTGACCAAATCAGTGATGCCATTTTGGATGCAATCTTAAAAGAAGACCCTTATGCGCGGGTTGCTTGTGAAACGCTTGTAAAAACGGGTGCGGTTGTACTGGCAGGTGAAATCACAACAACTGCAAATGTCGATTTTGAAGCCGTTGTTCGTCAAACCGTAAATGGCATTGGTTACCATCATTCTGACTTAGGTTTTGATGGTTCAACCTGTGCGGTCATTAACATGATTGGTAAACAATCACCTGAAATTGCACAAGGTGTAGACCGTCAAAAGCCTGAAGATCAAGGCGCAGGTGACCAAGGTTTGATGTTTGGTTACGCCAGCCGTGAAACTGATGTATTAATGCCTGCCCCAATTTCTTACGCACACCGCTTAATGGAAAAGCAAGCTGAATTACGTCGCAGTGGTGCTTTGCCGTGGTTACGCCCAGATGCAAAAAGTCAGGTGACTTTTGCTTATGAAAATGGTGTGCCTGTACGTTTGGACGCGGTGGTGTTATCTACTCAGCATGATCCTGAAATTTCTCAAATTCAGCTTAAAGAAGCGGTAATTGAAGAAATTGTGAAAAAAGTGATTCCTGCAGAAATGTTCCATGCAGACACCAAATTCCACATCAACCCAACAGGTATGTTTGTGATTGGCGGTCCTGTAGGTGACTGCGGTTTAACTGGTCGCAAAATCATTGTCGATACTTACGGCGGCATGGCACGTCATGGTGGCGGTGCATTCTCTGGTAAAGACCCATCTAAAGTTGACCGTTCTGCTGCTTATGCAGGCCGTTATGTTGCCAAAAATATTGTGGCAGCTGGCTTGGCAGACAAATGTGAAATTCAGGTGTCTTATGCTATTGGTGTTGCAGAGCCAACATCAATTTCAATCAACACCTTCAACACTGCAAAAGTGGCAGATGAGTTGATTATTGCTTTAGTACGTGAACACTTCGATTTACGTCCATACGGCATTACCAACATGTTGAACCTGTTACAACCGATGTATAAGCAAACTGCAGCCTATGGTCACTTTGGTCGTCAAGGTTCTGACACTGCATTTACATGGGAAAAAACCGACAAAGTTGAGGCGTTAAAAGCTTCTGCAGGTCTGTAATGTAAAACTTTTCAGTTTTATCAAGCTCACTTCGGTGGGCTTTTTTATGCCTAAAATTTAGCTGTCAAACCACAATATACAAAATACGAATATGTTATAGTGAATCATTCCTGAGATTTTTTAAATACTCATCTAAGATAATGATGTAGGAGTTTATTATGGCGGTTATTCTTCAAGTCGATTTCCCTTCTGAAGGCCCATTTGGCGAAAGCATGAGCCAAGCGTACCGTGAACTTGCAGAAAGCATTAACCTAGAAACTGGCATGCTTTGGAAAATTTGGACTGAGAACAGTCAAACACAGGAAGCCGGTGGAATCTATCTGTTTGATCATGCGGCCAATGCTGAACGCTATTTAAAAATGCACACTGCACGTTTAGAAAGTTTTGGCGTGAAGAATATTCGTGGCAAGATTTTTGAGGTGAATGCTGCACTGTCTGCAATCAACCAAGCTGACTTCTTAAGTCGCTAATCTTTTTAAATTGCTCATCCATATTGAAGAATAAAATGGTGAGTCTCTTCAATATTGAAAAAACAGTTGAATAAAATCCTGAACCATTTAATGATTCAGGATTTTTTGAAATCTTGTATAGACGAAATAAGCGTTAAGCTTGGATGCAGCACTTATTGCGTACGAATCACCTCAAGCACCGATTGTTGCACGGGCACTTCTTGATGATCTTGCAAATAAACATGCACGACTTTAAACACAACGGCTGCTGCCAAGCATGCCAAAATACAGAATAACCAGAAACCATAAGGACTACGAATATTGTGTGAACCACAAGTACCACATTCTTTTTCTGATGATTCCACCACCCGATTGCAACATGCGCAACGATACTGATGATACAGCATAGGTATTCTCCTACTTCACTGTAATTCTTGTTTTTATTGTTACACCATCTACCCTGATGCAGTGTAATTTTGTTTAAGCAACTGTGACACTTTGTAGCTTACACCCTTTGGATGATTGAGCAGACACAATCGCTTGTAAATTAGAATGTCAAAGTTCGGCTATTCGCGCAAATCGTATTTTTGAATAAACAGTCACTTTATCCATCTAAAATAGGTATGTCGTGGTAAAATTCTACATGTTCGATCATCTAAAACTTAGGTTCAAACTTAGCTTTCAGTACATATTTTTTTATTACACGGAGTAAGTTAAAGTGGTACAACTCATTAAAAAAGGCGGCTTGCGTGAACGTGCCAACCGTAGCCGTAAATATCAAGGTTCGGAAAATACCGAAGCAACTTTGCGATCAAACCGTACTTATCAACCCAATCATTTAGATAAAACTGAAAACACGACTAAAACCGAAATTCCGAATAAAAAATCGTCAAACTTGGCTTTTGACGACATCAAAGCGTCTGATTAATTGACATTAAAACTTATGTTTTAAAACATACGTAGTGCATCTAACCACAACCACACAGCAAACAATAAAAATAATCCGCCCGAGACCATATCAATATAACTGCCTGAACGCTGATATAACTTTTTCATTTTTGGTGTAGAAAGTAGCAACATAAATAGTGTAAATGTCACAAAAGTTTGGATTGGAATAATCACTGCCAATTGGGCTTTTAAAGATGCACTTGCCGATGAACTCAACGCCAAAGCAAATACGCTGCTAAAATAAATTAAGGTTTTCGGATTAGATAAATTGGTGAATAGCCCCAATAAAAAGTAGTTTTTTGCGGCTGGAATTTGCACTTGAGTATCATCAAACTGTTTGCGCTGCTGCCAACTATGCCAACCGCCCGACAACATGCCCCATCCCATTTTGGCAAGAAATAAACCGCCAATCAGCATTAAGACTTGCTGAATCCAAGGAAACTGCTGCACCAAAACCGTAAAACCCAATAAGGTCAGCACCACCCACACCACAATCCCCGATGAAATGCCCGCAATAATCTGCAAGGTATTACGGCGGGTATTGCTGGCTGCACTTTTGGCAATTAATAAAACATCTGGTCCTGGACTAAGCTGTGCCACAAAATGCAGCGAACAAATGGTGAATAACAAAGACATAAATACATCAGGAGAATTGAAAATCCGATTATACCTTGTGCGGTAGGAGAATAAATAAGGCTTTAAATGCACACCTCAATGTTTAAACACTCACGTGCATATTCACCAAAAAATACCCATAAAAAAAACCGAATCAGCACGATTCGGTTTGATCTCAAGCATCACCTATATTATTTAGGTGGATTGACATCTTTCATTTCAATTTTTTTCGCATCGGGGGTAATTTCACGTGCTTCACCATCAATAATACTGGAATCACGACCACCGCCCTGCTGATTTTGCATGTCTTGCATTTGGCGCATTAAATCTGCAAACGGGTTTTGACCTGCTCCGCCCATGCCATTCATATCGCCCATCATGCCACCCATCATTTGATCCATCATGGCTTGCTGACGTTTCATCATGGCTTTCATCATTGCCGCTTTAAAGGCATTTTGTACGGCAGGAATCATCACCAGCAATGCCAAAACATCGCTGATTAATCCTGGAATCATCAATAAAAAACCCGCAAAAATTTTAGGTAAATTATTACTCAGCGCAGGATCGGCACTCATCTGCCCCATTTGCATTTGCTGCATTTGTGGCATCACGCCTGCAGAATATTTACGAATCAGGTTCAAACCAATGAAGAAAGCAGCGACAAACCAAAAGAACACGTACCACATGCTCCCCACTAGGTCGCCCACACCAATCCAGACGAAGACTTCAAGAACTAAGCCAATTAGAACAATAAGAAATAATTTCATGAAAATTAATCTAATCTCAACAAAATAAATAAAATGCAGTAACCAAGTGCTTCATCGGGATCAAGCTTTTTTGATTCGCTGTTGTTTCAATATGGGCATTATTGTATTTTTAAAGGTTAAGTCTGTCATTAATATTTTCATCATCACCCAATAACAGACTTAATACGTCTATATATTTAAACGATAAAGATAAAAATATGCGGCATAAGTCAATAATAACCACAACGCAATAAAAACTGATGCTGCAATATAACTGCTCGGTTTTTGACTGATCGCATCGGCTTGTAAGCGACAACGCTGCATTACTTCAGCAGGTACTAAACGCAATACCAACATGATGCCCAATGGCACTAAAATCAGGTCATCTAAATAACCCAAAACAGGTATAAAGTCTGGAATTAAATCAATGGGAGAAATGGCATAAGCAGCGACCAACAATGCCAAAAGCTTTGCCATAAACGGCGTTTCAGAATCACGTGCGACAAACCAAACCGCATAAACATTTCGTTTAATTTGCTTCGCCCACTGTTTTAGCCTATCAATCCACTTCATTGCCACTCTCATTTGCTACCGTATATAAAATATACACCTCAAAACTTAAAATAAAATGAAGTCCAAAATTGAAAATGTGGCGTGGGATACATTCCAATGGTTTAAACAGCAGCTTACTGACCGAATGTTTTGAAATTACTCCACACAAAAGAGATTTAAACTCCTATAATTCAACTTGATGTAATTTTTTAAGGCTTGGCATGTCACTTATTATTGGAATCGACCCTGGTTCTCGTCTAACGGGCTACGGCATTATTGAACGTGATGGCGCTAAATTACGTTTTGTAGATGCAGGAACCATTCGCACCGAAACCAGTGAAATGCCTGAACGCTTAAAACGGATTTTTGCAGGGATTGAACGGATTGTGAAATTTCACGGCCCGACTGAAGCTGCAGTTGAACAAGTGTTTATGGCGCAAAACCCAGACTCTGCCTTGAAATTGGGACAGGCTCGTGGTGCAGCGATTGCCGCTTTGGTGAATTTAGATTTACAAGTGGCGGAATATACCGCCCGTCAAATTAAACAATCTGTCGTGGGTTATGGCGCTGCCGATAAAGAACAAGTACAAATGATGGTCATGAAACTATTAAATCTATCCATTAAACCACAACAAGATGCTGCCGATGCTTTGGCTGCTGCAATTTGCCATGCTCATGCATCGGGCAGTATGACCAAATTGGCTGTGCTCAATGCCTTGGGTGGTATGGCACGCGGACGTAGTCGTTCAAGCTCCAGACGTCGCTAAATCAGCATCGCCATCGCTTATATTTTACCGATTCACAACCTGATAAATCGCTTGGCTCATGTGCTGTGCCTGTAAACCGCGCATGCCCTGCTGTGCCAATACATCCCCCGCCAAGGCATGTAACATGACAATTTCATGCAATTGAATTTTATGATGAAACTGGGCTTTTAAACTGGCAATCATGCCTGCCAACACATCGCCCATACCACCTGTACCCATACCAGGATTGCCTGCGGTACAAATCCACAATGAACTTGCTTGCGGTTCTGTAGATGCAGCTTGCAAAGTCAAACTACCTGAACCTTTTAACACCCAATCGCCTGCATAGCGTTGCTGCAATTGCTGAATCGCGGCAATACGGTCTGCTTCAATGGCTGCAACCGTAGTATTGAGCAAGGTCGCAGCCTCACCTGAATGTGGTGTGGCATAACTGTTCGGTTTTAGTTGGGCTGGATGATGCGATGAATGCGCTTGTTTCGCCAAAAACCACAAGGCATCGGCATCGTAAACTACTTCTACCTCGGACTGATTTAGCGCGGCAAACCAGTCTGCATAATGCTGTTCTGCCCAAGCATCTCGTCCTAGTCCCATCCCTAAACTCACGGCATCGACCTGTGAAATTAAGTGCTGAATTTCTGCGCCTGTCAGTGCGTCTATATCCCGCAACATTAAATTCGGCGCACGGCTTAATATCGCCACATGATGTTTGGCATGACAGACCACAGTCACTTTCCCTGCACCTGCGCTTGATGCGGCTTCTGCAGCCATCATCACCGCACCACCCATTTGCGCATGTCCGCCCACAATCAACACATGCCCATAACTGCCTTTGTGTCCAAAAGCCTGCCGTGCGGGTAATTGAATCAAATGTGGTGTGAGTTGGGCCAACGCTTTGAGTTCTGCATCGGCTGGAATCAAATCCAGCACATCGACCAGTCCAGTATATTCCTGTGCCTGCCCTGTAAATAACCCTGCTTTCAAACCCAAAGCTGTAAAGGTGTAATCGGTTTTAATTGCACATGGCAATGGCTGCCCCGTGTTGGCATTTAAACCGCTTGGAATATCAACCGCAATTTTTAAACCCGCTTGTTGATTCATTGCGTGAATAAGCGACTGCCACTCATCATTTAAAGGACGATCTAAACCAATACCAAATAATGCATCAATATAGCAGTCATAACTTTGTTGAAATGCAAAACCTTGAATTATATTGACTTGTTCTGTCTGAGCTTCTAAAAAAGCCTGATGTAAATCTGCCGATGAACCGCGTGTTGCTGCATAAATATCGACTTGAAAACCTGCTTGTTTTAAATATTTTGCAGTTAAATAGCCATCGCCTGCGTTATTGCCTTGTCCACAACACACAGCAATTTTTTGTATTGTAGATGGCTGTTTTGCAAAAATTTTGCGAATTTGTAAATGCAGTGTCCACGCCACTTGCTGCATTAAACCGTAAGAACTATTTTGACGGGCAAACCAGCGCTGCTCCCACGCTTGAATACTTTGACTATGATAAACAGGGCTATGGTACACTTGCTGCGGCATTTTCTTCCCTTCTATTTTGTTATGGCAACATCCACCACTTCAGCACATATTTCTCTGCATCAAGACGATCCAGCCGCCTTGAAAGCGTGGATTAAAGCTCAAGCTTTGGCGCTTGGTTTTGCTGATTGTGTCATTGCCAAACCAGATGCTCAAGCAGAATTAGCACGTTTTCAGGAATATTTAAAACGTGGCTATCATGGCGATATGAAGTTTCTAGAAGAAAATTTAGACAAGCGCGCCAATCCCACACTATTAGTCCCGAATACCAAAAGCATTATTTGTGTGCGCATGAATTATTTGGTGGAAACACCACGTCCACGACATATTCCCGATGCACCTAACTCTGCAATTATAGCCCGTTATGCACGTGGACGCGATTATCACAAAGTCATGCGCGGACGCCTAAAAACCCTTGCGACACGTATTCGTGAAAAAGTGGGCGAGTTTGAATCACGCCCCTTTGCCGACTCAGCCCCAATTTTTGAAAAGTCGCTTGCAGAAAGTGCAGGCATGGGTTGGACAGGCAAACACACATTACTAATTCATAAAAAATCTGGGTCTTTTTTTGTATTGGGTGAGCTGTTTACTTCACTAGATTTACCTTTTGATGCACCTGCAACTCCGCATTGCGGTTCTTGCACAGCCTGCATCGACATTTGCCCAACACAGGCCATTGTTGAACCTTATATGTTGGATGCGCGTAAATGTATTGCTTATTTAACCATTGAATATCAAGGTGTGATTCCTGAAGAATTACGCCGTGGCATTGGTAATCGTGTGTTTGGTTGTGATGATTGCCAACTGATTTGCCCGTGGAATAGCTTTGCCCAAGTCACCACGGTGGATGATTTTCATCCTCGACATGCCTTAGATCAGATCAGCTTGCTAGATTTATGGCAATGGGATGAAAGCACGTTTTTAGCCAAAACTGAAGGTAGTCCATTGCGACGTACAGGCTATCAAAGTTTTATGCGTAATATTGCCATCGGGCTTGGTAATGCCCCTTTTTCAGCACAAATTTTACAAATTTTGCAGCAAACGCGAACACAGCATGATGAGATTGTGCAAATCCATATGGATTGGGCGATTCAGGAACAATTGCTTAAACAGCCTAAAATTAAACAAAAATGACCACCAAAATAGTGCGATATTTTAAGTGCAGTTTTCTTGCCAATTTATGCAAATAACTAAATTTTAGCAACAAATTCATCGCAAAAATAATAATCCATAAAATTTAATTTTGCAGCGAAATATCAGAAAAATTGCTTAAGTTTGCAACTAAATAGACTGCATGATTTTAATTCTATTCTGTCGAATATTTGCCACGAAATTGGGAGATTATGCCTTTCTGATTCAAACTATTTGTGTATGATACAGACTATGAATAATAGGGATGATGGACTTTTACTTATGTCAGTACGCAATGATTGGACTCGAGAAGAAATTCAGCAGTTATATGAACAGCCTTTTCTGGATTTAGTCTTTGAAGCACAGCGTGTGCATCGCCAACATTTTGCTGCCAATACTGTACAAGTCAGTACCTTATTGTCGATTAAAACAGGTAAATGCCCTGAGGACTGCAAATATTGCTCGCAGTCTGCGCATTATGATTCACAGCTTGAAGCTGAAAAACGCATTGCGGTTGATAAAGTCATTCAAGAGGCTAAAGAAGCTTTAGCATCAGGTTCTTCACGTTTTTGTATGGGCGCAGCATGGCGTAATCCGCATGAACGCGATATGCCCTATGTTCTGGAAATGGTGCGTGAAGTCAAAGCTCTGGGCTTAGAAACTTGCATGACTTTAGGGATGTTAAACCAATCGCAGGCAGAACGCTTAAAAGATGCAGGCTTAGATTATTACAACCATAACCTAGACACATCGCGTGAGTATTATCCTAATGTGATTAGTACCCGCTGTTTTGATGATCGCTTAAACACTTTGGATATTGTGCGTCAAACAGGTATGAAAGTATGTAGTGGCGGTATTGTCGGTTTAGGTGAAGATACCCAAGACCGTATTGGTTTATTACATGAATTAGCGACTTTACCGTTACATCCTGAATCTGTGCCGATCAATATGTTAGTTCCGATTGAAGGTACACCATTGGCTGAAGTAGAAAAACTGGATGTGATTGAGTGGATTCGTACCATTGCAGTTGCACGTATTATCATGCCAAACAGCTATATTCGTTTATCTGCAGGGCGTGAATCGTTATCCGATTCAGATCAGGCGTTGGCATTTATGGCAGGTGCGAACTCGTTATTCTCAGGTGAAAAGCTTTTAACCACACCAAACGCAGGCGAAGGCAAAGACAAACAATTGTTCCAAAAATTAGGCTTAGTGCCTGAACGTGCCAAGCCAACCGTTTCTGAGTTGTCGGTAAATGCGATGGCAATGGCTTAAAATTTTAGCACCCATCCAAATGTACAAAGTCCCTAAAAGGGACTTTGTTTTTTTATGCAGCAAAATAAGTTTATGCGGCAACGCTTTTAAGAGGTAATTAAAATTCCGTAACTGGCATTTAAATACTGCCCTGTTTTAATAATATCTACCCCGTTGGCATGTTCTACCGTCAGTTGTTGCTGAATCGCATCATAATAAAACCGATCATAACAATCCTGATGATGCAGCAGCCACGTCAAAGTATCTGCTAGATTGTCATCTACAATATACGTTTTTTCTTGAAAGTTTTTAGCCATAAATACGGTCAGTTCAATATTTCTAGGTACTGGATTTTAAGCGGAATACCTTGTGGGATAAAGTGTGCGGAGGATAGAAAATTTAATTGTGCACTTGTATAAATCAAACTTCGTACAGCATGAGAAGTCTCCCCACCAAAAGAGGTGGGAATGATATATGTAGTTTTGAAGATGGATAAGTGCAGTCTAATCTATACATGCAGGCAAGACTAAGCAAAATATTCAGGCTATTAGCCTAAAATAAAAAAGTGAGTCATAAAGACTCACTTGGTTTTAATACAGATTCAATACTTAACATTATTGTGTCTTAGAATCCCCACACTTACGACACTCTAAATGCGCCCCGATTTCTTCCATTGCGTCATATTCATAAATATGGATACAGAAAATTTGCTTTAACAGTTTGATCATAAATGACATTCCTTTTGATTTTTATACATCACGTTTGTGATCTCATCCTGAGATACAAATGCCATCAAGGCTGATTGACATAAACTACTATTATCATATTTAAAAAAAATAGCAAATCTAATTTAGGAACTTTCCGACAAATGACAAATTCATCTGCATACTTGCTGAAATTGAGTGCATAAATAGCTGTAAATTCATTCGCTTATATTATTTCAATTTTCAGCGCACTTGAAACAAGAAAAACTGCTCAAAAGCTAATTTATTAAAAACCAAAGAATCGCAATAGCCAATAACATCATGCTTTCTGTTATTTCAATACTCGCACCAACGGTATCGCCCGTAATTCCACCTAAACGCTGCATAAATTTATATCGCAAATACAAGGTGCTAAGGATAAAAGTCAGAACGGTCACCAAACCCACCCATCCCCAAAGCACTCCTGCAAGCAAGGTCAATGCGATCACAATTTTTGTGCCTGTTTTAGGCAAATGTGCCTGAATAGCAGTGCCTAAACCATTGGCACGTAAATAAGGCGTGCTTAAAAATAAAACCAAAGCGCTTAATCGTCCCAATACGGGTACAAACAGCAAAAATGCCAAATACTGTTGTTCGAGCAATACATACAACGCAGACCATTTTAATAAACAGCAGATCAGTAAGCTCAATACTCCAATCGGGCCGCTGCTTGGGTCTTTCATGATGTTTAAGCTACGTTCAGGATCACCAAAACCGCCGACCCATGCATCGGCAGTATCAGCCAGTCCATCTAAATGTAAACCACCTGTCAGCCAAATCCAGAGCACTAAAATTAAGCTGCTACTCAGAACCAAAGGCAAGAATTGCAATAAATGCGCCATCCCCCACAGCGCAGCTCCAATTAGTAAGCCAACGAGCGGATAAAACAGCAGTGATTGTGCATTTTGTGCTGCAGTTGGCATCTGTTTTAAAGAAACAGGAAAAGTGCTCAGGAATTGCAAGGCAATCCAAAAAGGTGTCATGTTTGCCCCTGCATGCAAATGTTGCCATTGGGATGTAACTGGAATGAACTCAATTGCCCCAACGCTGCAGACATTTTTAAAATATCGTCTAAAGATTTTTTCTGCGCCAATACTTTGAGCAATTTAATTACCCCGCCATGCGTGACCAATAACACACGTTTAGGTTGTTGCTCGAGTTGTTGTAAATATTGGTTGAGATCGGACAGACCTTGCAAAACGCGCTGCTGAAAATTTAGCAAAGATTCTGCTTGTGGCGGACTAAATTGGGTCGGTGTCATCCAAAATTTAGCTAAATCTTCAGGGTATTGTTCATATAAGGTTTGAGTGGAAATAGCTTCCCATGCACCAAAATGCATTTCCTGAAATTGTGCATCAATATACAGTGGCAATTGCTGTGCTTGCGCAAAGGTCTGAGCAACCTGCAGACAACGCTGTAAAGGTGAACTTGCCACAACATCCCATCGCTGTCCTGTAGCTATTGCCGTGTTTAAAGTCTGCTGCATGTCTTGCCAACCTTTTAAAGTCAAAGCATCATCGGTTGAGCCACGCAAAGTATGACCCAATTCTGTTTCGCCATGTCTTAATAGGTTTAGCATGATCATAAAGATACTTTCTCACCAATAACCGCAGCTTCGGCAAAAGTCGCCATTTGATTATGCAAGGCACAGGCCAGTTGGATAATGCCCAATGCCGCGCCCGCACCGCTGCCCTCACCTAAGCGTAAATTTAGATGCAGCAAGGCTTGTGCACCTAATGCTTCTAATAAGCGACGATGTCCATATTCAGCCGATTGATGCCCAAACAACATCCATTCTCGGACTTGAGGATTTAAACGCACTGCAACTAATGCAGCAGCACTGCTGATAAAACCATCCACCACCATCGGCAAGCCCAACTGCGCACAGCGAATATACGCGCCCACCATTGCAGCGACCTCCAATCCACCAACTGCACATAAGGCTTTAAAAGCATCATCTTGCACATAGTTCTGATGTAGAGCTAAAGCAGCATCAATCACCTGTTTTTTATGTTGCAATTGTGCAGTGTCAATTCCTGTGCCTATGCCAGTCAAGGCTTCAGCAGGTTCTTGTAATAAAAAGCAAGACAAGGCTGATGCCGAACAGGTATTTCCAATACCCATTTCACCTGCGACATAAATCGAGGCCTGCTGTGCGATGGCATCTTCCACACTTTGACGTCCAAGTGCCATCGCATCTGCACACGCTTGTTCAGTCATGGCGCGGGTTTTAGCAAAATTCGCTGTGCCTGCACGAATACAATGCCGCTCTACTCCTGCATATTCATACGCTTCCCCGACCGACCCGCAATCCACCACTTGTAAATGCGCCTGATATTGTCGGGCGATGACGCTGATACATGCCCCACCTGTGGCAAAATTTTGTAGCATTTGCCGAGTCACGGCTTGGGGATAGGCGGAAATATTTTCTTCCATCACGCCATGATCGCCTGCGAAAATACATATCCACGGACGTTCAATATTCGGCTGCGTTGTTCCTTGCAAAGCCGCCAGTTGAATCGCAATATTTTCCAATGCTGCCAATGAACCTGTTGGTTTGGTCAATTGAAGTTGTCGTGCAATTGCCTGTTGTTTCATCTGTTCATTTGGCTTTTGACACGCTGCAAACCACCAAGTCATTGATTCTCTCCTTTTAAAAGCATTGGAAAACCAGCTACACAGAACTGTACTTTGTCTGCAATTTGCCCCAATTGCTGATGTAATCGCCCTGTTTCATCGACAAATTTTCGGGTTATTTCGCCCATCGGTACAACGCCCAAACCTGTTTCATTGCTTACTAAAATAATATCGGCTTGCAACTGAGGTAAAGCTTCGAGCAATGCTAAAATTTGTTGTTCGGCAAAGTTTTCTGCAGATTGCATCAATAGATTACTCATCCACAAGGTCAGGCAATCTACTAAAATCACAGCATGGGGATGATCCAGTATCTTTAACCGCTCTGCCAAATACAAAGGCTCTTCGTACAATTGCCAAGTCTGCGGACGCTGTTGTTTATGATGCTGAATCCGTGCCTGCATTTCTGCATCGCCCGCTTGGGCGGTTGCCACATAAATGACGGATTTGCCAAATTGCTGCGCAGTTTGTTCAGCCAAGCGGCTTTTACCCGAACGCGCACCACCTAAAATAAGTTGAATCACATGTGCTCCAAAGGAAATTGATGCATGCTAAATAGCTGACCTTGTAAAGTGTGCGCCTGATAATAACCAAAATTTAAATGATGGATATCTAAATCGAAATATTGCACGGGGAGATTTTGAATACGCTGCAAAATCAAATTGGTTGAGAACGCTGTTTGATATAAACCCAAAGTAATATGTGGATGATACTGCAAGGCTGCGATTTCAGCCCCACCTGCGCCAAGTGCCTGACGTATACGCGCCAATTGCTGTGATTGATCTTGCACTTCTACAAATAAAGCACTGTTAAAGCTATTGATGCCGCCCACTTTCAGTTGAAAAGGCTTGAGTTGCAACTGCTGTAAGGCTTGAACTTGTTGTTGAAATTGTGACTCGAGAAAGTCATCTTCCCAATGCTTTGATGCAGCATAAAACCCACAAATATATAAGGTGATATGAAACTGACGTGTGTTTGGGCGAAATAACACATCTGAAAATTGCTGTTTTAATTGTTGTAAATAGCATTCTAAAGCTGGATGTTGAACAGTTAAATACCAAAGCGCATAACGCTCACGCCCACGATGCCATTCAGGATAATCATGCTGCTGTGTTGGAATAACGTACTGATTGGCTTGAATAAACACGGGATAATTCAATGAATTAAAACAGCTTATGGTAAAACATTCACAACTGAATAGACATGAAAATCATGCAATTTGAGGTGAATATTTTTCAGTTTGGTATTTTAACCATCTACATCATTTAAATAATTTTGATTTTAATGAGATGGATAAAATTCAGAAGATGGCTGAAACAGGTCTGCAATGTTATGCTGAAATGAAGATGATATTTTCTAATCTACACAAGACACTACATTACTGTGAAGCTTTACCCCATCAGAATCGGTATAACTGGAGTTTATGATGCAACAAGAATTGATCTGTTATAAACAACTTCCTATTTGGAATCATGACTCAATTCCACAAGGGTTTAAAAAACAACACAATACCCAAGTCGGCACATGGGCGAAGTTGACTATTTTAAAAGGCGAATTGCATTTTTCGATGCTGCATGAATCTGGTGAAGTACAATCTGAGCATATTTTTTCCGTGGAAAATCAACCACCATTTATTGAACCGCAAGCGTGGCATAAAATTGTATCTGCCAGTGATGATATTGAGTGCCAGCTTAGTTTTTATTGTTTGCCTCAAGATTATTTTGTTAAAAAATATAAATTAAGCCCAACACATTCTGAAATTTTAATGGCACTTCCACAGTTAACCGTGGGTAAAGCTTTGGATGTTGGCTGTGGTACAGGCCGAAATGCGCTGTATTTGAGCCAAAACGGTTTTCAGGTGGATGCTTGGGATGTGAACCCAGTGAGTATCCAAAAATTAAATGAAATTATTGCTGCAGAACAGATTTCATCTATTCAAACTGCTGTTCGGGATTTCAATCAGGATGCCACTATTACTGGTGAATATGACTTCATCAACTGTATCGTAGTAATGATGTTTTTGGCGCCTGAAACTATCCCTCCTCTTATTCAGCATATGCAGCAAGCGACCAAACCTCAAGGCTTTAACTTAATTGTTTGCGCGATGAATACTGAAGATTACCCTGTGCAACAGGACTTCCCTTTTAGTTTTAAAGCGGGTGAGTTAAGTGCTTATTATGCTGATTGGGATATTGTGAAATACAATGAAAATGTCGGTGAATTGCACCGTAAAGATGCAGATGGTAATCGAATTAAACAGCGTTTTGCGACATTGTTGGCGAGGAAAAAGTAGAATCACAAAAGAAATTTGAAACAGATGATCTTTTTTAGCTGCTCGCAAACGAGGAGTTGTTTGTCCTAGATACTGCCTAGGATCAAGGGTTCATATGTTATTCTGTAGTGAGGTATACAATTATTAAGGTAACTTATGAAAATAGCGAATACGAAATTACTAGCTGGTGCTTGTATGGCCCTAACTTTAACTATGCTTAGCCCTGCCGTACTTGCAAATGATAACAATGATATACGAAAGATTGTAGTAGTTAACTTTGCAAAAAAAGCTTACTCTGCAAATTATTACGGAAGGATAGATGGATACAAGTATGATTCCTACAAATTTTATGCTAAAAAAGGGCAAAAGTTAAAAGTGAAGTTGACTGGAGGAAATGTTGAAACTTACTTATGGGGTAATCAATTAAAAGACTCCATCAGTCTTGGAGAATATTCTCCAGAGCTTGATGATAATGGTATTTATATTTTACCTGCGTCAGGTGAGTATGAAATTAGAGTATTTCAACCTAGATCACAAGCAAGAAAAGATAAAAAACCTCAATACTGGATGAGTATTAACATCAAATAAAGAATTGCTAGATTCGTTTAAGTTTTAATACAAGGGTTCAAAACTAAGGGTTCAAAACTATTGCCAGTTAAACTGGGGCGTGATTTTTACGTGTATGGAGACTGTAAATAAAACTGTATTTACACAGAATTATTTACACCCTCATCAAATTCTTAAGAAATTTGCATCTGAACCGTACCGGGTTTGTCGGAGACCAACTTTCTTGAGAGAATGTTCCAATGACAAAACCAAAATATACCCCTGAAATCAGAGAAAGAGCGGTTCAATTATTGATTGAATCTGAAAAAGATTATCCTTCTACTTGGGCTGCAATCACAGCTATTGCACCTGAGCAGCATGCTGCGCAAGGGTTGTACTCCTGAAACATTGCGTGTTTGGTATTTAAAGCATATGGATCAACTAAATCCTGCCAAAGTACAACAGATATCTGACCAAGAAAAAATG
>NZ_KB849695.1:167964-207925 GCF_000368785.1 Acinetobacter towneri DSM 14962 = CIP 107472
AGCAGCAAATTTACGAGCATCAGTCGGTACGACCGGTGATTCATACGATAATGCTTTGGCTGAAACAGTGAATGGCTTATACAAAACAGAGGTGATTGAATATTTAAAAGCGGATTGGCAAGGTTTAGCGGATGTACAACTTGCGACACTAAACTGGGTAGATTGGTTCAATAAAAAGCGTGTACACAGTGCACTGGGTTATGTATCACCTTTTGAGTTTGAAGCAATGTACTATGATAAGATTAACCCGTTAGGTCAGGTGGCCTAACTTAATAGGACTTACGCATTGACGGATTCAAAAAAGTATTAAAATACTTTATAAAGTATCTGTGATCAGACGAATTAAACATGCTTCTACAGCAACTTGTACATTACCCATTTATATGGGCTTTCTCATGACAGAACCGAACTCTATTAGCTGCACACAACTTGCCGAGACTTATAATATCTCGCATGATAGTGTAAATCGCTTTCTAGAGCGTGAAGACTACACACCTCACGACCTATATCAAGAATCAATTCAACATATTGATAATAATAAACTTATAGTCAGTATTGATGATACTGTTTTAGATAAACCCTATAGTCAACATATGGACTTAGTTAGCTATTTTTGGTCAGGCAAACACCACCGATCCGTCAAGGGTATTAATCTCATTACCTTGTATGCGACAGATCAAAATGGTCAAAATATTCCAATTAATTTCCGAATTTATGACAAATCTGAAAGTAAAACCAAGAATGATTACTTTATGGATATGTTAAGTGAAGTACTCAGTTGGGGTGCAAAGATTCAATTTATTACAGGTGATAGTTGGTATTCATCGACTGGAAATCTAAAAACCATAAGAAAATATGGTATTCGATTTATGTTTGGTATCGACTGTAACCGTAAGGTTTCCCCAGAAAAAGGACAATGGTTTCAACTGCGTTTATTGCCAGATTTCCATCAGGGTCAAGTGGTTTGGCTCAAAGATTTTGGCTTTGTACAATTATTTAAGACTCAGTTAAAAGAACAGCAGAGGTTTTATATTGTACATCAAGATGAAGATGATTTATTGTCCTTTGAGGGTTTTCATGAATTACATTCAAGTCATTGGAAAATAGAGCAATATCACCGGGTTATTAAACAGGTTTGTCATATTGAAAAGTTTCAGGTAAGACGATCTAAACTGATTTTGAATCATATTTTTTCAGCCTTGATGGCCTACGTTGAGATACAAAAGAACCAGTTTGAGCGGATCTTTGAAAATGTATATCGTTGGCAGAAGAAATTATTTAGACCAATTATCAAAAGCTTCATTGATGACTTTATTCTCGATAAAAATCATCTGCTACCACAGAGAATCTTTAAATAATAGTGCGTAAGTCCTACTTAAATAAAAAAGTCTCCGACAAACCCGGTACGGTTCAATCCGGTAGTGTTCAAAAAACTGTGTCATTTCCTTAAACTGTTAAAAACAGGAATGATGCATTATGGCAACTACATTTGATTTTGAAACAGCCTTAAAACAACTCCAGTCAGGACAAGCACTGACTGGAGAAAATGGCATACTCACCCCTTTAATTAAACAGCTGACCGAAGCTGCTCTTGAAGCAGAAATCGAGAATTACATTGAAGCGAATCCGAAACAAGGTAATCGCCGCAATGGCTATACTCGCAAGACAGTAAAATCTACATCAGGTTCATTTGAGCTTGAAACCCCTAGAGATCGAAATGGTGAATTTGAGCCACAGTTAGTTAAAAAGAACCAGACCAAATTATCAGAAGAAATTGACAATAAAATCATATCACTCTATGCACTTGGTATGAGCTATCGTGATATTCAAAAGCATGTTGCTGATATGTATGGATTGGAGATTTCAGATGGTGCTATCACCAATATTACAGATAAGCTCCTCCCTCAGTTACAAGCATGGAAACAACGCCCACTCGATACAATTTATCCCTTTGTTTGGTTAGATGCCATACATTACAAAGTGAAGGATAAAGGTGTTTATGTGAGCAAAGCGATCTATACCATTTTAGCTTTAAATGTTGAAGGTAAGAAGGAACTACTCGGCTTGCATTTGTCGGAAAGCGAAGGGGCGAACCATTGGCTTAGTGTACTGACAGACCTACAAAATCGTGGTGTTCAGGATATTCTGATTGCCTGTGTAGATGGACTAAAAGGTTTCCCCGAAGCCATAGCAGCGATTTACCCTCAAACAGAAATACAACTGTGTATCGTTCATCAAATTCGTAATTCTTTACGCTATGTTGCCAGTAAAGATCAGAAGGCATTTATGGCTGATTTAAAGCCAATTTACCGTGCTGATACCAAAGGGGCGGCAGAAGTAGCACTGGATGAGCTAGAAGAAAAATGGGGCGAAAAATATGGTGTGGTCATTCAGTCATGGCGTACCAAATGGCATCTACTATCCGCCTATTTCAAATACCCTAAAGCGATTAGGAAGCCGATTTACACCACCAATGCCGTTGAAGCCGTACATCGTCAATTCCGCAAACTAACCAAAACCAAAGGAGCTTTCCCCAATGAGGATAGTCTGATGAAATTACTGTATATTGGTATTCAACAGGCATCAGAAAAATGGACAATGCCTATTCAGGAATGGGGACAAACGATTACTCAATTATCCATTTACTTTGAAGGTCGATTAGATGATATAATTAAAATCTAGTCAAATTTACTGACACAGAATTTTGAACGCCCTCTTCAATCCTAATCAGAATCATATTTCTGACAATAAAAAAACTGTATGAATTGCATTCGGTTTTTTTCTGTGATGAACTTACATCTCTGCAATCACACCTAAAATCCCCGTAATAATCATTTCAATCGCAATAGTACCAATCAGTAACGCAGATAATCGACCTACAATATCCACATAACGGTCTATATATTTGGCATGCTTATACCTGAGATGATCATGCGCAAACTTCATCAAAATCATTAAACTACAGGTTAGCGCCAAGGTGAGGAAAATTACCAGCGCAGCCCCACTAATGGGCAAAGTCATGCCTGTTACCACGGCGGCACTAATCGTCCCCGGTCCAATCATAAAAGGCATAGCAATGGTACCTGCCAAATGTTCAGGTGCTCCCCGCATCTCACCGATGGTGTCTGCACCTTGAAACACATAGCGATAACCAATCACCAAGAAAATAAGCCCACCAAAGATTTGAAATGCCTCAAACCGCACATTCAAATATTTGCTGAAAATAGCTTCACCACCCCATGCAAACAGCATAAATACCGCATAAGCAATTAAACAGCCTTGAATCAGGGCTTTATTAAACACTTTTGCTTCTGAATTACGAATCATGCCAATCATGTAAATGCTCATCAAAAATGGATTAAGCAATGAAAAGAACAACGCAAAAGCATGTAAATATGAGATATACATGGTGTCCCCTGATTAACTTTGTGGGTCTGGAAATAACGGACGATTTCCAGGACTGATTCGGTTTATATGTAAGAAGGTCATATGTCGTTCGTATCTGTCTAGAATGTCATTAATAACTTGCTCTTTGGTGTAACCAACCAAATCATTACCTTGTGAACCTTCATAAAGATAGGTTTCCAAACGAAAATAAAACCGTTTACCCAACTTACCACGTTCACTAAATGTGGGTGCGATATAACGTACTGGCCAGATTTGATAAACAAAGTTCTGTTCTTCTTCCAGATGAATAATCAAATCTAAATGATATAAAGTTGGATCTTGCTCTAATGCACTTTCCTGCACGTCAATATTCACGCCTCTTTTTTGCATTTCTTCTGCGACGGCCAGCACGGCGGGGCGGCATATTTCATCCAGCATGCGTTTGGTATCGCTGGTTCCAGGATGATGCATAACCCGTGACAAGCGTTTTTTCCAGTTCAGAATATCTACATTACCCACCACAGGTGCTGCATTCAAACTGCTACTGGCTTGTCGATAATCTTCAAGTCTTAAAGATTTATATAAACCTGCCATCACCAAGAACATAACAAAACTAAAAGGCAACCCCATGATAATAGTTGCATTTTGCAAAGCAGTAATCCCATTGGTCATCAACATGGCCAAGGTCAGCAAGCCAATGGCAATAGCCCAAAATACACTGAGCCAGCGTGGTGCATCATGGTCGACATTGGTAAATTGTGTGGTGAAATTCCCTAAGACCAATGCACCTGAGTCGGCTGAAGTCACATAAAATAACAACCCTGTAATGGTTGCGATGCCTGCAATAAAAGGAAAATACGGATATTGAGCCAACAAGTCGTAGAAACCGTGTGCTGGATTGGCAATGACGGTTTGAGCCAATGCCAGATTTCCATCAAAAATCACATTGTATAATGCACTATTTCCGAAAATTGACAGCCACGTTAGGGTAAAAATTAACGGAATGATTAAGGTACCACTGACAAACTCACGAATGGTACGCCCACGAGAAATACGTGCAAGAAAGAGTCCCACAAAAGGTGACCAAGCCACCCACCAAGCCCAGAAGAATAGCGTCCAACTGTTCATCCATTCTTTGGGTTGCTGAAAGGCAAAACTTTCCAAGGTCATACTTGGGAAACGGCTAATGTAATCGCCAATATTTTGCACAAAAGTATTGAGTAAAAATTCTGTATTGCCGAGGAATAAAATAAACAGCATCAAACCCACGGATACATAAATATTCACTTCCGAGAGTATGCGCAGACCTTTATTTACACCTGAAGTCACCGAAATAATGGTCATCACTACAGCAACACCAATTAGGGATGCCTGCATCCACAGATTTTCAGGTAAATCGAACAGTACATGTAAACCGTAATTCAGTTGCACGACACCAATACCGCAGGTGGTCGCAATACCGAAAATCGTCCCGATCACCGCGGCAGTATCCACACTATGTCCAATCGGACCATGAATTTTTTGACCAAAAATCGGATAAAGCGCGGAACGGATGGTGAGTGGCAAATTGTAGCGATAGCTGAAATATCCCAATGCCATGCCTATCAAGGCGTACATGCACCATCCTGTCAGGCCATAATGGAATAAAGTCCAGACCATACTCTGGCGTGCAGCTTCAAAGGTCTGTCCTTCACCTACTGGTGGATGCATATAATGGGATAAAGGTTCAGCGACCGAGAAGAACATCAAATCGATACCAATCCCTGCTGAAAACAGCATGGCAGACCAACTGAGTAAACTAAATTCGGGTTTAGAATGTTTGGGGCCAAGCTTAATATCACCATAGCGTGAACAGGCAATAAAAATCACAAACACCATATACAGTGTGGCAGCCAGTAAATAGTACCAACTGAAGGTGGAACTGACCCATGCCAAAACTGCATTCAGCGTTTGATTGGCGAAGTCATTGAACAAAATGGTGGTAATTGAAAAAATTAAAATAATGAGAGCTGAAATATAAAAGACCACACCATTCAAACGGTCTTTTGGTGCTAATGTTTGATCATCAACTGCTCTTGGATTATCTGTTGCCATACAATCCTCAAGGAAGTAAATATAAGTTGAAAATCAATTTTTAAACTTCTCGCTGTCGAGAGCTTAAAAATCGATAAGTGCTATACGACAGTACTTTTGTCTCCGACAAAAATGCTATCTTCGTGTAACCGAATGTTTAGCCAGAATATAAAGATATGTGGCAGTGTAACAAATTCCCTAAATTTGCCCTGCTTACACAACCAATTCCAACATGAGAACGACATAAATAAACTGTTCTTCTCCTTAAACTCAATTTTTGTAGAAGCTTTTAGGTGTTGTATCCGATGTTTCAAGCAAGAACATAAAAAAATGCGCGTACTCTGCCACAGGTTCACCAAAACCAACTACAAATCTATCCATATGATAAATAAGCATTAATACTTAAAAAATTGAGAACAAACTTTGCAAAGCTGCATTCAATTTAAACAACATGATACTTTTAATTGATTGAACGTTCAATCAATTAAAAGTATTATAAAAAAATGCTATGATGTTTTCCATGTCAATAATTGAATCTAACACCTTTAAATCTAAGGTAAATTTTCTGGATTATCATGAATAAACGTAGAGTTAAACCTGAGCATGAACGTCGTGAAGAAATCATTCGCGCAGCCTATGAGGTCATTTACGAGGTGGGTTTATCCAATACCACTATTGCTCAGATTGCAAAAAAAGCCCAACTTTCTACAGGCATTGTGAGTCATTATTTTGGTGATAAGCAGGGTTTGATTGAAAGCTGTATGCGACAAATGCTCTTTGTCTTACGTGAAACTGCGGCAACCTATAAAGCCAAAGTTAGTCAGCCCACACCAGAAAATTTACTTAAGGCAATTATTGATGCCAACTTTGACATCAGTCAGGTGAATCAAACAGCGATGCGTGTCTGGTTAGATTTTTGGTCCGCCAGCATGCACATGCCCGATTTAGGTCGCTTGCAGCGAATAAATGACCAACGTCTTTATTCAAATTTAAAATTTCATTTACTGCAGATGATGCCTAAAGACAAAGCCAGCCATATCGCCAAAGGGCTTGCTGCTTTGATTGATGGTCTTTGGTTACGCGGCAGTTTAAGTGGTCATCAAGCATTTGATCGTGACTTGGCACGTTCTATTGCATACGACTATGTCGATATGCAACTTCGCTTAATACAACAGATACGGCAGGAACAGCAAAATGAATGATGCACAATTACATCAATTGTATATCCATGGACAGTATGTCAATGCCACTAGTGGTAAAACCTTCGATACGATTAACCCTGCTACAGGTCAAATCCTTGCGAGCGTGCAGCAAGCAAGTCAAGCCGATGTAGATGCGGCGGTTAAAAGTGCCCAACAAGGGCAACAAGTTTGGGCCGCCATGACGGCTGTTGAACGGGCACGTATTCTGCTGCGTGCCGTGGATATTTTACGTAAACGTAATGATGAGCTTGCCCGTCTAGAAACGCTCGATACGGGTAAAGCATACAGCGAAACCTCTAGTGTCGATATTGTAACTGGCGCGGATGTTCTCGAATATTATGCAGGTCTTGCAACTGCGATTCAGGGCGAACAAGTACCCCTGCGTGAAAGTAGTTTTTTCTATACCCGTCGCGAACCCTTAGGCGTTGTCGCGGGTATAGGCGCATGGAACTACCCCATTCAAATTGCGCTGTGGAAATCTGCACCTGCCTTAGCTGCGGGGAATGCCATGATTTTCAAACCCAGTGAAATTACGCCACTGACGGCCTTTAAGTTGGCTGAAATTTATACCGAAGCGGGTTTGCCTGCTGGGGTCTTTAACGTGGTTCAAGGGCTTGGACAAGAAGTCGGTCAATGGCTGATTGAACATCCAGAAATTGCCAAAATTTCCTTTACAGGTGGCGTGGAAACAGGCAAAAAAGTCATGTCCAGTGCAGCTGCATCCAGTTTAAAAGAAATTACCATGGAACTCGGCGGCAAGTCTCCGTTGATCATTTGCTCTGATGCCCCTCTTGACCGCGCTGCGGACATTGCAGTGATGGCAAATTTCTTTAGTTCGGGTCAGGTGTGCACCAACGGTACGCGTGTCTTTATTCCGCGCCACCTAAAAGTCGAGTTTGAACAGGCTGTACTCGAACGTGTTAAACGTATTCGTGTAGGTGACCCAATGTTGGCAGAAACCAATTTTGGTCCGCTCACCAGTTTCCCGCATATGGAAAAAGTCTTGTCTTATATTGAATTGGGCAAACAGCAAGGTGCGACACTTTTAATTGGGGGTGAACGAGCGACCTCTGCGGAACTGGCTCAGGGCGCTTATGTCATGCCAACTGTTTTTTCAGACTGTCATGACGACATGCGAATTGTACAAGATGAAATATTTGGACCTGTGATGAGTATTTTGACTTATGACAGCATCGAAGAAGTCATTCAACGTGCTAACCAGACCCCTTATGGTCTAGCAGCGGGGGTTGTAACACAAGATATCTCGCAGGCACATCGCATTATTCACCAACTTGAAGCGGGCATTTGCTGGGTTAACACTTGGGGCGAATCCCCTGCAGAAATGCCTGTCGGGGGCTATAAGCAATCGGGTGTGGGACGTGAAAATGGTTTATCTACTTTGCAACATTATACCCGCATTAAATCCATTCAAGTCGAATTGGGCGATTATCACAGTATTTTCTAAACGCTAAATACTGACCTTTATTCTTTATTTTTCTGTTTTTACATCCTCAACTCAACATGTTGCCACGCTCTAATCGGGCGTGGTACTGCCATAGAAAAAGGATCATTATGCATTCTACACACTACGATTATATTATTATTGGTGCAGGCTCTGCGGGTAATGTTCTTGCCGCTCGTTTAACCGAAGATGCCGATGTCTCTGTTTTATTACTAGAAGCAGGCGGACCTGACTACCGACTCGATTTTCGTACCCAAATGCCTGCTGCACTGGCTTATCCACTGCAAGGGCGACGTTATAACTGGGCTTATTTAACTGACCCCGAACCGCATATGAATAACCGCCGCATGGAATGTGGACGCGGCAAAGGTTTGGGTGGATCTTCACTGATTAATGGCATGTGCTATATCCGTGGCAATGCGATGGACTTAGAACAGTGGTCAACTTTAAAAGGTTTGGAAAACTGGAGCTATGCCGATTGTTTGCCGTACTACCGCAAAGCAGAAAGTCGTGATATTGGCGCCAACGACTATCATGGTGATGATGGACCTGTAAGTGTTGCGACACCGAAAGCCAATAATAATGAGCTGTTTCATGCCATGGTAGAAGCTGGCGTACAAGCAGGTTATCCACGTACAGATGATTTAAATGGCTATCAACAAGAAGGTTTTGGCCCTATGGATCGAACTGTCACGCCCAATGGTCGACGCGCCAGTACAGCCCGCGGATATCTGGATATGGCAAAGCAGCGGCCCAACTTGACTATCATGACGCATGCCACCACCCATAAAATTCTGTTTAGCGGCAAACAAGCAATTGGGGTGGAATACCTGCAAGGTGCAAATCGGCAACAGTTACATCAGGTCTATGCGAATAAAGAAGTTTTGCTCTGTGCAGGCGCAATTGCATCTCCGCAAATTTTACAACGTTCAGGTGTAGGCTCTAGCGAGTTACTGCGTGATCTAGATATTGAACTTGTCCATGATTTACCTGGTGTCGGAGAAAATTTACAAGACCATCTGGAAATGTATCTGCAATATAAATGCATAAAACCTGTTTCGCTCTACCCCGCCTTGAAATGGTATAACCAGCCTGCCATTGGTGCCGAATGGTTATTCAATGGAACTGGGATTGGCGCCAGCAACCAATTTGAAGCAGGGGGGTTTATTCGCTCTTCCGATGAATTTTCTTGGCCCAATATTCAGTTTCATTTCCTGCCTGTTGCGATTAACTACAATGGTAGCAACGCAGTCAAAGAACATGGCTTTCAAGCCCACGTCGGTTCTATGCGTTCACCCTCGCGTGGACGCATCAAATTAAAATCTAAAGATCCATTTGAACATCCAAGCATTCTGTTTAACTATATGTCTACAGAGCAAGATTGGCGCGAATTCCGCGATGCTATTCGGATTACACGTGAAATCATGCAACAACCCGCATTAGATCCTTATCGCGGTGAAGAAATTAGTCCAGGTAAACATTTAAGCAGTGATGCAGAATTGGATGACTTCGTACGCAATCATGCTGAAACGGCCTACCACCCTTCTTGTAGCTGCAAAATGGGCGAAGATGAAATGGCCGTGGTCGATGGCCAAGGGCGTGTGCATGGTCTGCACAATTTACGTGTGGTTGATGCATCTATTATGCCGTTAATTATCACAGGGAATTTGAATGCGACAACCATTATGATGGCTGAGAAAATTGCCGATCAAATTCGTGGACTACCAGCACTAGCTCGTTCCGATGCAGGTTTTTATCAAGCCCGTTGATCTGCATAATTTTCTCACACTCAATTATGAGGAGACTATTTTACCTCCTCATACTTCAACTGATTAAGGGATTAAACTTCCGTTTCTTTTTTTGCATTCATCCAACGATACAACACTGGTAATAGTACCAAGGTCAATAACGTCGAAGAAATAATTCCACCAATCACCACGGTCGCCAGTGGACGTTGGACCTCTGCCCCTGTGCCTGTGGCAAGCGCCATTGGGACAAAACCTAAAGACGCTACACAAGCGGTCATTAAAACAGGCCTTAATCGCAAAATCGCTCCCTGCCAAACGGCTTCATGCAGGCGATATTGCTCTCTTAGCTCTTTAATGAAGGTCAACATGACCAAACCATTTAAGACGGCGACGCCAGACAAGGCAATGAAACCAATGCCCGCCGACATTGACAAGGGAATGTCTCTTAACCACAAGAAAAGCACACCGCCAGTTAGAGCAAATGGAACCCCCGTGAACACCAACAAGCTTTCTTTGACGTTATGGAAAACGGCCATCAGCAAAATAAAGATCGTCAGTAACGCCAGTGGAATCACAATTTGCATTCGAGCCTGTGCCGAGGCCAGATTTTCAAATTGACCACCATATTCAATCCAGTAACCACTTGGTAGAGGATACTGCTTAAGCTGACTTTGTACTTCTGTGACAAAAGAACCCAAATCTCGCCCTTCCACATTCGCAGTGACAATCACACGACGTTTGCCATTTTCACGACTGACTTGGTTGATGCCATCCATCATTTTTACAATGGCAATATCAGTGAGCAGAATGCTGCCACCGTTCGGAAGCTGTATAGGCAGTTGTGCAATCCCACTGATACTACGATCTTGCTCACTGAGTCGAATCACAAAGTCAAAACGGCGGTCACCCTGTAGAATTTCACCGACATTTTGTCCGCCAATGCTTGCTGACACATAGTCTTGTATGGTTTTAACACTTAAGCCATATTGAACTGCTAAACTTTTATCAATTTCCACATTGAGCAAAGGTAAACCCGACGTTTGTTCAACTTTAACGGCGGTACTGCCTGAAACCTGTTGAATCAATTTACTGATTTTTTCAGCTTCCGCATTTAATACTTGCATGTCATCGCCAAAGATTTTGACACCGACATCACTACGTACACCCGATATTAACTCATTGAAACGCAGTTCAATTGGCTGAGAAAACTCACTGTTGTTACCGGGCAATGTCGCTAAATACGCCTGCATACGGCTACGCAGTTCATCCAATGTTTCTTTCGGGTTTGGCCATGCATCACGGGGTTTTAACATGATATAACCATCTGAAATATTTGGAGGCATTACATCGGTCGCCACTTCAGCCGTGCCTGTTCGCGCAAAAATAGCGTGTATTTCAGGGAATTTTTTCAGAAGTAGCTTTTCCGTATTTTCCTGAATACGAAGTGATTCTTCTAAGCCTGTGCTTGGAGAGCGCAGTTGCTGTACAGCAAAGTCACCTTCACTCAGTTGCGGTGCAAACTCACTGCCGATACGTGTTGCAAGTAATCCTGTCAACATCAACAAGCACAGTGCAAAGGTTAAAACCACTGCTTTATACTGATAGGCATAGTCCAATACCTGCTGATAACGATTTTTTAGCCACAGCATCCAACGGCTTTCAGTTTCTTTGATGTCACCTTTAACAAAAAGTGCGACAGCCGCAGGTACAAAGCTGATCGACAAAATAATGGCTGCAACAAGCGCAAGTACAACCGTCAAAGCCATTGGGTGGAACATTTTTGCTTCTACACCAGTCAGTGCAAAAATCGGTAAGTACACCACTAAAATAATCAGTTGACCAAAAATGAGCGGTCGACGGGCTTGGCGCGCTGCCAAAAATACTTCTTTAAAACGTTCCGACTGAGTCAACGGTCGTTTGAGTAACTGCTGGGCATGGGCTAAACGGCGAATACAGTTTTCAACAATTACCACTGCGCCATCGACAATAATACCGAAATCCAATGCACCCAAACTCATTAGGTTGGCACTGATGTTCTGCTGTGCCATACCCTTTAAAGTAAACAGCATAGACAGTGGAATCACACAGGCTGTAATTAACGCCGCACGAATATTACCTAAGAATAAAAAGAGGATCACAATCACCAAGATTGCGCCTTCAACCAAGTTCTTTTGCACTGTTTTAATGGCTTTTTCTACCAACGTGGTGCGGTCATAAACTGTTTCGATTCTAACGCCTTGCGGTAAACTACTTTGTACCTCCTGAATTTTGGCATCTACAGCTTTAGACACCGTTCGACTATTTTCTCCCATCATCATCATAGCGATGCCGAGTACAGTTTCTTCGCCGTTATAGGTTGCGCCTCCTGTTCTGAGGTCATGATCAATTGAAACCTGCGCAATATCTGCGACACGAATAGGGTTCCCTTTTGGGCTGGCAACCGCTGTATTTTCAATGTCTGCAAGACTGTTGAGTGTCCCTGGAACACGCACTGTGAGTTGCTGACCATTTTCCTCAATAAAACCTGCCCCACGGTTTTCATTATTTTCCTGTAAAGCGGTTTGCAGTTGGCTCAAGGAAATATTCAACTGCTGCATACGGTTAAAGTCGGGAGCAACCACATAGGTTTTGTTAAACCCGCCAATACTGTTGACCTCTGCAACTCCCGCAACACGTTGCAGTTGTGGGCGAACAATCCAATCTTGGATCTCCCGCAAGTCGATCGCGCTATAAGCTATACCATCCGCTTTTTTAGCATTCGGTTCGGCTTTAATCACCCACTGATAAATTTCACCCAAACCCGTTGAAACTGGTGACATGGTTGGGGAAACATCGCTAGGTAAGTCCGCTTTGACCTCTTGCACCCGCTGATTAATCTGCTGACGTGCCCAATAGATGTCTGTGCCATCCTCAAATACAATAGTGACTTGGGACAAACCATAACGTGAAATCGAGCGAGTCAACTGTAAATCTGGAATACCCGCCATTGCAGTTTCAATTGGATAGGTAATCCGCTGCTCAACCTCTAGTGCGGTAAAACCATTGGCTTGGGTATTAATTTGTACTTGCGTATTGGTAATATCAGGCACTGCATCGATCGGCAGTTTTTGATAGCTATAAACTCCGACCGCAATCCATGTACAGACAAAGAGCATGACCCAAATTGCATTTTGAATAGAGAACTGAATAATTCGTTCAAACAAACCCTCAGGCTTGGGTAAATCATGATTAGTGTGCATGATCAGCCTCGCCTTTTTCTAGTTCAGACTTAAGCACAAAGCTGCCTTGACTGACATAGCGTTGTCCTGCTGTTAGGCCTGAAATTACTTCCACCCATTGAGCGTCGTTTGAAGCTTGTCCAAGTTGAACGGGCTGCGCTTTCAAATGCACTTGTCCTTTTTGTTCCGCGTCGACTACAAATACCGAAGTTTGACCTTCAATGTTTTGAATAGCACTTTTATGGACGCGAAGTGCTGTTTTGGAACTGGTATTGTCTAAAAAGATATTCACCAAAACACTTGGACGTAGTTCAGCCGCTTGGCTTTTTAATTTAGCACGTACCACCAAACGTCCTGTTTGTGCATCGGCTTGAGAATTTAAGCTTTGGATGACGGCTTCATATTTTTGATCAGAAGCATTCGGCTTAAATGTCAGACTCTGATTGGCTTGTAACTGACCTGAGTACTGAGCAGGCAGATTAAACTCAAGCCATAACTCTTTAAATTGTTCAATCACAAAAAGCTGATCGGCCAATTGTACGTTTTCACCCACTACGATATCTTTTTGGCTAATCACACCTGAAATGGGTGCTTTAATGGCAAAACGACCATTTACCCCACCTGTTGCACCTAGGGCGTTTAAGCGGCTTTGCACCGATTGCACAGTAATCTGCGCTTGTCGGTAAGCATTTTCTGCCCGTTGATAATCTTGCTTGGCAGAAATGCCCTGTGACCATAACTGCTGTTCACGTTGATAATCTTGACGCGCTAAATCCAAGCTAGCTTGGGCCATCCGCAAATTGGCTTGTTGATCGATCAGCTCGGGTACAGACAGTACAGCTAAGGTTTGTCCTTTTTGTATGTTTTGACCAAGTTCAACATTCACCTGTTCCACATGCCCACCAAAGTTTGGCGAAATATGAGCTTGCTGATCGGTATTCACCACAAGCTTTCCGGGTAGAACGGTGACTTGAGACACCACACCTTGTTGAGCTGAAGCGATTTGAATGCCTTGCTCTGTCAGTTGCTGCGCTGTCAGTTGAATTTCACCTTCCTCGGCAAGTCCTTTTTCTGCCTCGGGCTCATCAGTATGTTCAGATTCTTCATGTTCGGCATGCGCATGTTCATCGGTGGTTTTATCTTTGGAGCTAAACCAGATCCCAACAGCGATGAGGAATGTAATAAGGAGCAAAAGCCCAATCATCAATGGCTGTGATATTTTTCCAAATTGGTTTTTTAGTTGCATATTATTGTGCTCCGCCAAGGATGAGGTCTTGTATTTGTGCGATCGAATTTTTACTGATTTGGCTAAAAGCATCTGAACTACTGATCTGTTCATAGCTGGTACCGAGGCTGAGTGCTTCTGCGCTCAATGCGGTCTGCCAAGCTTGACGTAATAACTGCAACTGCCCAAGGCGTATGCTTTGCAGTTGTGAGTTGGCTTGTTGAATGTCGGTAATGGACAACTTTCCCGCTTTAAAACCTTGCAGTGTGCGGACTTGCACTTGTTCTGCCAAAGTGGTTTGTTGACTGATCGCACTGAACTGCAGTTTTAGTCCTTTAAGCTCATGCATGGCATTGGCGATATCTAAAATCTGCTGTTTTAACTCGCGCTGTTGCTGCTGATTTAACAAGCTTTGCTGGCGCTGGGCCATCGGAATGCTGTATTGCTGGCGGTTAAAAATATTCAGCGGAATATCCACACCGACACCTAATGTGGTATCGCTACTTTCATTCGGTGCTTGGCTTCGTTTCATGCCGACATTTAAGGTCGGATTAGGACGCGCCTGCACTTTTAAACTTTCAATATTTAAATTGGATTGTTGAATGTTCAGTGCATACAGCTTTTCCAACCAACCTTCAGCAATATAGCGCTGTACTGTGGCATCACTTTGATCTGGCCATGGCATGGTGGTCGCATTGAGTTGAATATCGGCTTTGGTTTCGCCCCATAGGTTTGAGAGTTGACGCTGTGCTACTTGTTCTGCCAATACCGCTTGTTGGTATAAGCGCTGCATATCCAAACTTTCGATTTGCGCACGTTCATAGTCAACCAAAGAAATACTGCCCGCCTGATAACGTTTTTTGGCACTGTCTAAATTGTTTTGACTCACTTTGAGTTGTGCTGCGTACAGCGATTTTTCAACTTGTGCCAAAGCCAATTGAGACCATGCAAATTTCACCACCAATTGGCTTTGTGCTGTCCACAGTTGTTGCTGTAACTGCACTTGTTGGTGCGCTGTTTCTGCGAGTTTTTGATTGAGCTTACGCTGTCCAAACATATCTAAGGGCTGACTGATGGCAATACTAAGCTCTTGATCGGTATTTGAACCAAAACCATCTTGATTGATATTTAAGTTAGGATTTTGCCATAGGCCACTGTTTTTGATGTTCAGCTCTGAAATGCTTTGACGGTGTTGCCCAATTTCACTTTGGTTTTGATAGCGCTCTACTTTTGCTAAAGCTTCATCCAAAGTCTTGATCGGTTCGGCAAAACTCCATTGCATCGCGGCTGTTGTTATGCCCACAGCAAGAGCTTGGCGTATAAACGCCTTAAATTGATTCGACATGCTTTTTCCCACTAATTTTTAGAAGAAGTGGTGGGAAATGTTTTAGGCTACCCCACCATTAGCGGGGAAAGTTCAGGAGGAGGATGTTGCCCCAATAAATCAGGGGCTTGATAGGCATTGTGCCAAAAAAACTGCGGACACTCACGAAGTTCAAACGCGAGTGGCAGTTGATAGTTTTTTTCTTTCGGAATAATCAAATGTGCCATTGTGGGTAAATGATCTTGATGGTCTTCACCCAATTGAAACTGATCATTTGCCGTTTGAGTATGGTCATTAATACTGATTTGTTGGTGTGCCTTATCATCAGACACACACAAGGTGGTTTGATGGTGGCCAAAATGAAAACTTTGTTGAGTCACGACTTGAGCTTTTTGTTCTTCATGGACGCAAAAAGCTGCCGCCACGTTCCATAGACTTTGGAACATGAATAAAGCAACTAAGACGCTAGTCCACGTGGTAGAACGCATAATGTCGTACTGAAATAAAGTGACGCTATTGTAAAGCCTAGACTAAGTCTAAGGTCAAGTCTTTTTAAAGACTATGTTCGTGTTGGTGTGGATGGCATTCATCTTCTTCAATCTGTAAAGTCACTTGCGTAATCCCATGCTCGTGCCCCAATAACTCTACAGCTTGGTGGTATAAAGCTCTTTGATCTACATCTGGTGCAATCAAATGCGTGGTTAAATGCACATTTTTAGAAGTAATAGCCCAAACTTTAAGCTGATGAATGCCTTGTACACCCTCTAAAGCCAGCAAGTCATTACGTAAAGATTCAATATCAATTTCACTTGGCACACCTTCGAGCAAAATATTGATACTTTGTTTCAGTAGCACCCAAGTTCGAGGTAAGACCCAAAAGCCAATCAACACAGCAATAACGGTATCTACCCACATCCAACCTGTGAAATAAATCACCAGTGCGCCAATGATCACACCCACAGAACCTAATGCATCACTGAGCACCTCAAGATAAGCCCCTTTCACATTTAAGCTGTCTTGGCTGCTCGACACCAAAATTTTCATTGAAATCAGATTGATGATTAAACCCAAAGCCGCAACAATCAGCATACCCAAGCTTTGAATTTCAGGTGGTTGACTAAAACGCTGATAGGCTTCATATAAAATGTAAATCGCCACCACAAACAACATCATGGCATTAAACAAAGCTGCCAAGATTTCAAACCGTTGATAGCCAAAAGTACGTTTATCATCGGCAGGCTTTTGCCCAATTTTGATAGCTGCTAAAGCAATGGCTAAAGCAGCGGCATCGGTAAACATATGCGCTGCATCGGACAGTAAGGCCAAACTTTGTGTGATAAATCCTGCAACCACTTCCACAATTAAGAAGGTAAACGTCAGAGCAAGTGCAATGGTTAATTTCTTGGCATTTTTTGCAGTCACTTCAACATGACTGTGATCATGGTTATGAGAACCACTCATGTAGGGCTCCTTATCATTTTATTTAACGGAATGCTTCAGCATTGAAATCAAAGCTTTTATTAATTTAAAAATTACTCGATTCAGCATACTCGGTTAAAACGATAAAATCATCTTTCATGTGAATACGTCTTTATTTGCGACGTTTTTTACCTGTTAGAAAGTTGATGGCCTGCGTATAGCCTGTTTGTGTAATATGCTGTACCAGATCAATTATTTTGGCATCTGTTCGGCTTTGTTGCGCAAAGTTTTCATAACCATATGATTTTAAAAGTTTTGATTATTTTTTATCCAAAATTAAATTTATTTAAATCAGATACTTACATATTTAAGCAACAAAGCCTCAGCTAACTAAAAAATTTTTTTAGCTTGGTTAGTTATTTTGTCAACTTAATATTTCACAAAAAATTCACTATTAAATACATACTCTTTACTTGGAAGTAAAATGCTGAAATTTTTGACTGAAAAAAATTAGCCAATGCTTTCAAGTTAGATTAAGTAAATTGTACCAAATATAAATTTATATAGGTGTATTCTTCAATGGCTATAGAGTTTGTTTCAAAATCAAAACTACCGACTGCATTTGGTGATTTTGAAATTATAGCGTTTCAAGACCAAAGTACTGGTGAAGAACATATCGCTCTTGCTAAAGGCATGGGTACTATTTCTAATCAACCTGTACTCGTTAGAATTCATTCAGAGTGCTTAACAGGTGACGCTTTTGGATCACTCAAATGTGATTGTGGCCCCCAATTACATTCAACCATGAAAATGATTAATGATGCAGGTCAAGGTGTGATCTTATACTTACGCCAAGAAGGTCGCGGCATAGGACTAACCAATAAAATTCGAGCTTACGCCCTTCAAGACCAAGGACATGATACTCTTGACGCCAATTTATTATTAAATTTACCAGCAGATGCTCGTAAATATGATATGTGTACCATTATGTTAGATTATTTAAAAATAAAGAATGTAAAACTCATTACAAATAATCCCCTTAAAATTAAATCTTTAACTGATTTAGGAATTAATGTTGTTGAACGTATTCCTTTAAAAGTTGGTTTAAATATCTTTAACAAAGCTTATCTAGAAACAAAGCAAAAACGCATGTCACATCTATATGATAATAGTGATTTTTAAAAAGCGATCATTTTAGAAAAAATCGACGTATAAAGTTCCATCTCCCTCACGGGAGAAGGCCAAGATAAATATTGTTTTATATTCAATTATGGTTTTAAAGAAGATTTATGAAAGGTGACTGACTATTCTTTATTTTGTCTCAGTATCTGTGCAAAAACCGTCACTTTTTCTAAAGTCGCATTCATTCCCTTATTAAAAAAAGTATCGACGAGCGCTGAGCCAATGATAATAAGATCTACTTTATTGGCTAGTGCTTTAACATGGCTTTCATTTTTGATCCCAAAACCAATTGCAACTGGAATATTAAAAATTGGCTTAATTTCAGTTATCTTTTTCTCAAGATTAGATAAATTGAAGTCTCCTCCTGTTAAGCCATTTTCTGCAACATGATATAAAAACCCTGTCGCGCGCGCTGAAATTTGCTCTAACCTTTCAACTGGGGTCGTCGGCGCGGTCATTGCAATTAAACGCATATTTTTTTCATTTAACTGCACTTCAAAGTTTTCTCGATATCCATATGGAGCATCTAAAATCAATATTCCATCTATAAGATTTTCTGTTTCGGCGATAAGTGTCTCAAAACCATATTGCATAATCGGATTTAAATAAGTCATGAAAACTATTGGTGTCTGGTCATCATGCAGCCTGATTACTTTTACCAATTCAATGGTCTGTTTTACCGTTTGACCTGCACCTAAAGCCCGAAGATGCGCTGCCTGAATGATCTCTCCATCTGCCACAGGATCAGAAAATGGAATACCAACTTCAATAATGTCAGCCCCTGCTTGACCCAATTGGCTTAACAGACGACAACTTTCTGTAAAATTAGGATCTCCAGCAGTAAAATAACAGACCAGACCGCTTCGATTTTCCAGTTTCAATTGCTCTAATTTTTGAACTAGACGGTTCATGCTGTAGCTCCTGCAAGATATTTTTTGACCGTGTTTAAGTCTTTGTCTCCTCTGCCACTTAAATTGACAATAACGATCTGTTCTGGCTGCATTTCTTGAGCAAGTTGAATCGCATATGCAATCGCATGAGAACTCTCAAGAGCAGGAATAATACCCTCCTGTTGACTTAAAAGCTGAAAGGCATTTACCGCTTCTTGATCGGTGATCGCCGTATATATCACACGTCCTGTTTCAAACAGAAGACCATGCTCAGGACCAACACCAGGATAATCTAAGCCAGCTGATATAGAGTGCCCCTCTAAAATCTGCCCATCTGAATCTTGTAATAAATAAGTTAAATTGCCATGCAGCACACCGACCTGACCTTTGCAAATAGAGGCGGCATGTTCATCGCTATTTATTCCTTTTCCACCTGCCTCAACGCAAAACATTTTGACATTTAGGTCTTCTAGAAAAGGATGCATCAACCCTAGTGCATTTGATCCCCCACCAACGCAAGCAACTAGAGCATCAGGCAGTTTATTTTCTTTCAGGAGTATTTGATTTTTGGCTTCTAAACCAATAATTTTCTGAAATTCTCTCACCATGGTGGGATATGGATGAGGGCCTGCACCCGTACCCAATAGGTAATAGGTGGTATCCACATGACGAATCCAGTCACGTAATGCTTCGTTCATCGCATCTTTTAAAGTCCCACGCCCTTTTTGAACACTTCTGACTTCAGCACCGAGTAATTTCATACGTTCAACATTCATTTGTTGGCGCTGAATATCTGTTTCTCCCATAAAAATGGTACATTTCATCTTAAACAGCGCGCAAACCGTTGCTGTTGCAACACCATGTTGTCCAGCACCCGTTTCTGCAATGATTCTGGTTTTCCCCATAAATTTGGCTAATAAGATTTGCCCTACACAATTATTGATCTTATGCGCACCCGTATGGTTCAAATCTTCCCGCTTGAGATAGATTCGAGCGCCGCCTGCATAAGCTGTTAGTTTTTTTGCATAAAAAAGAGGACTCGGACGACCAACAAAGTCCGTTAAAATCTGCTGATATTCAGCCCAAAATTCAGGTTTGTGACGAACAGTATTAAAGGCTTGCTCTAATTCTTGAAGTGCAGGCATTAAGCTTTCTGGCATGTAACATCCGCCAAATTTACCAAAAAATCCCAAGGCATCAGGACCATTACCTATATAAGGGGTTGTCATCTCATATCTCTTTTACTATCAAAACTTGTTTGATCTTAAAATATTTTCATTTTTCTGATAATTGATATATTTTGAGCTTATGGTGTTAGAAAATTTTACAACATGAAACGCAGAACATTACCTCCGCTTAATGCTTTAAAAGCTTTCGAAGCTGTCGCCAGAAATAAAAGTTTCAGCTTAGCTGCCGAAGAATTATGTGTAACCCATAGCGCGATTAGCCATCAAATAAAGCAGTTAGAAGAATGGTTGGATAAAAAATTGTTTATTCGACATTCCTCGACCATCTCTCTGACGGCGGATGCCGAAGAATTATCGCTAGTTTGTACGCAGCTTTTTAATCGTTTAGAACAATGCGTCTTTGAGTTAACAAATAAAACTTCAGAAGTAGAAGTTGTAATAGGCGCTTCTCATAGTTTTATGGCAAATTGGCTGATTCCTCGATTAGAAAAGCTCGAAGTCATTTATCCCAATATCCATATCAAATTAATGACATGTAATGACTTAAAATTGTTAGAAAAAGAGAAAGTTGACATATTTATCAATAGCGTCAGTGAGCATCATCTACTTCCCAACTTTTTGAATAAATATCTGTTATTTCCCGATAACATGGGTCCTATTTGTAATCGTGAAATAAATCTTCTTCATTCCGTAAATGATCTTTTAAACTATCCATTACTTCATACCCACTCAAATAAAAGTGCATGGCATACATGGTTTGATCAGTTTCAAATAAGCTTTTCCCCAAAATCCAATGACCGTTATTTTGATAGTCTGAATTTAATGATAGAAGCTGCAGTGTCTGGGTTAGGAATTGCCATAGCACCTCAAATTCTAGTAGAAAAAGAAATGTTAAATGGAAAGATCATTGCCCCTTTTGGTTTTATCTATTGTGACTATAATTTTTATGCAATGGTCAGAAAAAATAACGAAAATCGTGATGTTATGAATATCATTGATTGGTTAATGGCCGAAGAAAAAAGTTAAACATTTAATCTTTGATTTGAAAAATTCTATTCAATTGCTCATCTATAACGTCTATTTCACATTCTGTTCACGCTGTGCTGCCTAAGGTATAAACATACACTTCATACGGACACTGATGATGAGACTTGTAAAAACACTAATTGCTACAGCCTTATCCTTGCCGCTTCTGTTGTTAGCTGGATGTAAAAGTATTCCCAGTTATTCAGCCGATTACGCCCAATCCAGAAACGGTATTCAGGGGATAGCGCTGGATCAGGCTAAAGCTCAGGATATCGGTCTCCGCTTTACCTCAGCCTTTAATACCTTGGGCACACCTAAATTCGTTGAAAATGCTGGAGCACTGTATGCAGATCAGCTTTTTATTAACGATACCCTGTCGCAATTTTCATCGCGTAAAAAACTGCTTGAACATTTTCAAGGTATGAACCAGCGAGTGAGTAATGTAACTGTCAGTCTATTAAATACTTCATATCATCAAGACTCAGCCTATGTGCATTGGCATATGGTTTATGATTTTAAAATGTTCGGGAAGACACGAACAATGGATTCATTTGGAATCAGTGAAATAAAGGTCAACCCAAATCATCAGATTATTTTCCAACAAGACTTCTGGGATCCGGCCAATGGTTTGTATCGTTCTTTACCTTATGTAGGAGGAACCTATTCATGGGTACTGCCTTTCAAAAAGTAGGAATCAGTACGGCGTTACTAATAGCATTTGGCTTCAGTCCATGGGTGCAGGCCCAAAGCTTAAATGCTTGTGGCCAATGCCCGCTCATGGTTGGACAAAAACAGGTCGGTGTGGCCAGTTACTTTGCCCAAAACTGTAATCAGCCTTGGCAAGGCCAAAACATGCAGATGGATTTTACTTATACGCAGAATATTCCAGAATGGGCATTCAAACGTGCGGCCACACATTTACTGAAACGTAATGTTAAAGACGCAAAAATACATGCTCTATTCAACCCAATCACCGATTTGTATCGTCCGGTCAGATCAGGCGACCTGTACCGTTTAAAATACAACCATGCTACACAGACCCTGAGCTTATCTTTGAACCAGCAAAGTTTAGGGCAGCTTAAACATCCTCTGGCACAACAATATTTTAATATATGGCTGGGTCCTCAGCCATTTAGTGCTAAATTAAAACAGCAATTATTAAATTAGTATCTGCCGCTATGTCGAAACATTTTATCCTGATGGTTGAAGACCATTATGAACTGGCCTCTACCCTATGTGAGTTTCTGGAAGAACATGGCTTTGTGGTCGATCATGCTCGCAATCTGAGTGCTGCTAGACAATTACTGAAACAGCAACGCTACCATATCTTACTACTAGACATTAATTTGCCTGATGGTTCTGGTTATGAACTGTGCGAGTGGTTACGCAATGAAGAGGGGTTAGACTTACCTGTCTTGATGCTTACCGCTCGGGATACCTTGGATGATAAACTCAAAGGCTTCAATTCCGGCACGGATGATTATCTGGTCAAGCCTTTCGATTTTAACGAGCTGGTGGTTCGGGTGAAGGCCCTGATCAAACGCTCCCTGGGTGAAGTATCCAACAGTCGTCTGCAAATTCATGACCTAATTTTGGACCCCGCAACACAGCAGCTAACTCGAGCTGGGCAGAACATTGAATTGCCTCCAATTCAGTTTAAACTTTTGAAACTATTGATGCGTCATTCTCCTAAAGTACTGACCAAACAGGAAATTATGATGCAGCTTTGGGGTGACGAAGAGCCAGAAAGTGATGCTCTGCGCAGTCATATCTATAATTTACGCAAAATGGTCGATAAACCCTTTGAACAAAAGCTGATTCACACCATATCTGGGATTGGTTTAAAGATTGCTTTCGAAGATGAAGCCTAATTTAGGTACACAACGACAATCAGTCCAGTGGTGATTGCTAAGTCAACATTCTGATGAGTGTCAAGATAATATTGCCTGTCAAACAGCTCCACACGCCAACCTAGCTGTTTGCATAGCTTTTGCACCAATTGCAATCCAATACCATGCCCTTTGATTTCTAATTGTAACTGCTGACCAGACAGTTCCTGAACTTTAGAATTGTTAGGTAAAGGCATGCCGACTCCATTGTCAGCAATCAGTACTTTATTTTTTTCCATAATCACATCAATTTCTGTGCCCTGTGAATAGTTCAGCGCATTGCGCAGAATATTGCCAAACACCATTTTGGTCATGGATGGATAAAGTTTACGCGGCTGTTCATCGAGGTCTTTTTGCAGGTCTATCTGCATGCCTTTGTTATGACTGACACTCTCCAGATCCTGCACCAGATTGTCCAGACATTCTGAAAGCATGGTCGGTTCAGCAGTTAAAGTGTTGGTGGTATTGCGGGCAATGGCCAGCAAGGTATCGACCAGCAGCTGCATGTCTTCAATGGTGTTATGCAGGCGGGTAAAGGACTTGTTGTCGCCATAGCGTGCCTGACACAGCTGCACATTGCCTTTTAAAATGGTCAGTGGCGTGCGTAGCTCATGGCTGACATCTCCGGTAAATTCACGCTCACGCTGAATAAATTCGCTTAATACCTGATGATATTTTTCCAGTGCCTGCTTGAGGTATTCAGCTTCCAGATTAGAGTCGGTGCGGATGTCCTGAAACGGGGAAGCCTGATTTTTCTGATGTTCCCAGTCGATATATTCCAGCGCATTGGCCAGACGGGTAATCGGGGAAAAATAGCGCCGGGCCCGACGGTTCCACCACCACAGCACACTATATAGCACAAACAGGCTGACCATCAGCGGTGCCAGACCAAACAGCCACACCAGCTTGTTGACGTTGCTTTCGCCAAACACCAGCAGCACATGCTGTCCGTCTTTTTCACCATACACGGTCATGCGCTCCTTGCCATCGACAAAATGCCGATTCACCCCTTGCTCAAGTGACATATTCTTAAATTGGGAGGGTGGCACGGTGTTCCAGCGGTAACCATACAGGTTTTTGGTATCGGGCAATTCTGCAGCAGGATTACGTTCTAATCGCTGCCAGTAGTGTGACATTTCCTGTTCTAGCGCAGTTCTGAGCAGGGAACCTTTAATTACCCAAGCACTGAAGCCAATCCCAATCACCACAGACAACGCAATGAATCCGATTTGCAGCCAGTAATAGCGGTTAAACACCTCACCCAGAGGATGATCGTGTTTGTCCCTGAACAGCTTTAACATTGGTGCATTCCCCGCTACCCCATCCGATTCGCCATTCAATTATACGGTTTTCTTTTTAAACAGAAAGTGACCGATCACCCACTCGCGTCCATGCTCATAACCGAACAGCTCGGCACAGGCCATAAAGAAAATCCGCCAGCGTTGCCACCAGATTGCGGCATCCGCGCCATAAGTTTTTTCAAACAAGGGCTTTAGCTCGGCCTGTTTAGCATCCATATTTTCTAGCCAAGCATTTGCGGTACGTTCATACTGCGTACCCGCCCATTGCCAGTGCTGCTCTAATTGCAAATGCTGCTGGAAATGTAGAAAGGTCGACGCTGCCGGCATCAGTCCGCCACTAAAGAAATATCTCGACATCCAGTCGAATTCATTTTTAACTTCAAACGGATAATGCAGGAAACGGTGACAGAAAATATGGCACCAAAGCAGACCATCTGCTTTCAGCCAGCTGCTGATATTTTCAAACAGTTTCTGGTAGTTGCGCACATGTTCAAACATTTCCACCGAAACCACGCGGTCAAAGGACGCGGGTTCCAGTTGCAGCACATTGACGTCGCAGGTGATCACCGTCAGGTTCTGCAGTTTTTTTAAACGGGCTTGTTCCTGAATATACTCGCGCTGCGTTGAAGAATTTGACACGACTGTAATACGGGCCGTTGGATAATGCTCGGCCATATATAGACTTAAAGCCCCCCAACCGCATCCAATTTCCAAAATATCCTGCCCGTCTTTCAGTTGTGCTCGCTGGCAATAGCATGCAAGGGCAGCTTCTTCGGCTTGGTCTAGCGTCATATCGGCATGTTTAAATAGACTAGCGCTATATTTCAAACGCTTACCGAGTACTGCCTGAAAAAATGCGGTCGGCAGTTCATAATGCTGCTCATTGGCTTTGTCTGTCTCAATAGCAATTTCGCTGTTTTTCAGCATGGTCAGCACATCCATATAGCGCTGCGCTGCCAATGCGGGGTTAAACCGACCTTCTTGTGCCAAACGTTTTTTGCTTAAAGTACGAATGCCTGCACGAATCACTGGGTCTGGCACCTTGCCATTTTCGATCAGTTCTAAGGTTTTTTGAATCATAAAGTCCATGTATTTACCTACTCTTTGGGTGGCCACGGAATAAACATTGAAGTTCGTCGTTGATAGTCTTTATAGTTGTCGCCACGGTGGGCGAGCGCCTGTTTTTCACTAAATGGAATACCTGTAAAGTAGTACAAGAATAGCCACATCAGCAGTGGATATATCCATAATTCATAGCATCCTGCTGCCAAACCGAGCACTGGATAGGCAAACCAATGCAGCCATTCAAAAAAATAATTCGGATGGCGCGAATATTTCCACAAACCCTGATCCATGGTTTTACCTTGATTCTGTGGATCTAGCTTAAAACGGTAAAGTTGCTGGTCGGCAGTGCTTTCGCCTATCAAAGCGGATAGCATGATCATGCCCGCCACAATCACAGTGACCAAAGTCCAGTCATTCCACTGCTGGGTCGGAAGACTCAACAGCTTCAGCATTGGGTAAGAAAACAGTAGAGCCAAACCTGCCTGAAATATAAAAAACACCAGAAAACCAAGATGCTGATAATCCCCCATCGCTCGGCGCATGTTGGCATAACGCGTGTCTTCTTGGGTTTCACTGGCATAGCGCCGTAACAGATGCCAAGTCAGCCGTGAAAACCAGATCCCACTCGCCAGTCCCAGAAATAAGCGAACCAACATCGGTGCACTGTCAATTGCCCAAGCGGCAATAATCACATTGAGGGCAATACTGAAACTCCAAGCGACATCGACCAGCCCTGCTCTGCGGTTATAGGTCACCAGCAGCCAGCTACAGAGCATGATAAAGACATTCAGCATCAGTAAATTCAGCAGCATTTCGTCCCTCCTGTTTTATCTTGGCTTAGTAGGCACTGGCTTCGAACAGCAGATGTACATCACTGATCACGCCTTCGCGGAAGCCACCTTCGCAATAACACAGATAAAAATCCCACATACGGATAAAACGCTCATCAAAACCAAGTTGCAACACCTGATCACGTTGCTCCAGAAAACGCTGGCGCCAACACTTCAAGGTTTGTGCATAGCTTTGACCAATATCTTCCAGATGTTTGAGACGAAGTTTTTGCTCAGAAGCCGTTTGCGTCATCACACTGATACATGGAATAAAACTACCGGGGAAAATATAACACTTAATATAATCCACCGTATTTAAAGCTTTAACATAGCGTGCATCTTCAATGGTAATCGCCTGTATCAAGGCTAGACCATTCGGCTTAAGGAGCTCGCGGCATTTTTGGAAATAAGTTGGTAAATATTGCTCACCCACTGCTTCAATCATTTCAATCGACACAAGCTTGTCGTATTTGCCTTCTAGTAAACGGTAGTCCTGAAGCTGTACAGACACCCGATGAGACAGCCCTGCTTCAGCAACTCGGGCTACAGCCTCATCATATTGTGCCTGGGAAATGGTAATGGTGGTCACCTTACAGCCATAATGCTGAGCCGCATAAATGGCAAAGCCTCCCCAGCCGCTGCCAATTTCAACCAAATGGTCCATCGGTTGCAATTGAAGTTTTTGGCAGATCAGTTCTTTTTTATAATCTGAAGCTTGTTCCAAGCTCATACAAGGGTCTTTAAACACCGCACTGGAATACATCATGCTGGAATCTAAGAACAATTTAAAAAAATCATTGCTCAAGTCATAATGCTCAGCAATATTCTGACGACTGCCATCAATCGAATTCTTGCGGGATTTATACCAAGCCTTGAGTACCAGCTGGCTAGCTTTTGCCACCACATTTTGATTCATCCGATCAAGCACATCACGATTACGCGCTAGAATACGAATTACATTGACCAGATCTTCACTGCTCCAGTAACCACGAATAAATCCTTCTGCTGCCCCCAGTACACCATTACGGAACAACAGTTCCATTAGACGGGTATCGTGCACCTGAATCACGGCCTGCAGATCACTGTTTTCGCCAACTGTTCCGCTCCAGATGCCTTTAAAAATCAGCTGACCATGCCGCAATTTCAGCAAATGCCGTAATACCACCGGCAGTTCGGTGTGCTCTCCCATTAACAGTGTTTTCATAGTCATGTCTTTCCTTTTTCTTTTTTAGGATGGCGGTAAAACGGAATTTTCTTTTTCCATAAACGAAAGGCATGCAGATAAATTCCGCTGACCATCCTGAAGGGTTCAAGAACTTTCAGTACAGCATAGCGATGCTGCTGTGAAGGAACTGTGATGACCTGCAGGGAAAATTTCAGGGTGGCATCGAATTGCAGCACGGCCTGCTCAAACAGCTGCATATGAATCACATTTTGTTGTTCTGAAAAGCTAAAACGCCAACGATAATCTAGCTCCATCGGCATGAACGGCGACACATGAAAGTCCTTTTTAAAATCAAACTGGTGACTTTGGTACGGCGCATGTTGGTCTGCATTGTTTCGGCAGTCGTGAATGTAGACCTGTCTTTCATTCCACGGTGTATTGGTAATTTCACTCAGTACAAATACCAGTTGGTCGGTGGCATCAAAGACTAGATAAAACACTACAGAATTAAAGCGAAAGCCGAGTGTTCGTGGCAAAGCCAACACCCGGATAGACGCGGCATGCGGTAACAGATAGTTTTCCTGCTTAATCAGCAGGCGTGCGACCTTCTGCCGAATCGAACCATATTCCATGGTCAGAAAATCCCGCTCATCCAGGGTCAGGAAATTCCAGTGCCTGGAAGACCATAGCCAGGATTTTTGGGTAAAGCTTGAGAGTTGATCCGGATCAAACCATAGATAAGTTAGCTGGGTCTCAAAAGTATGGGCTTTGGGCAGGTAACGGCGATGCCTAATTTCGGCAGGGGCAATGGCCAGTGGATACATCTGCATCATGTGCTCCTAGGCGGCCTGTTCGGCCTGTTTCAATAGCTGATCGACTACCCATAATGCGCTACGCGCCCCATCCTCATGAAAGCCCCAGCCCCAGTAAGCGCCACAATATGAGGTGCGGTTTTGGCCGTTGACCTCGGCCCAGCGTTGCTGTGCTTCAATCGCCGGGGCATCAAACACCGGATGACGGTAATGTCGTTCTACCCAGACTTTTTTTGGATTCAGGGCAAAATTAGGATTCAGGGTGGCAAAGACCTGGGTTTTGCAGTTCAGGTTCTGCAACTGGTTCATCCAGTAGCTAAAGCCATAATGTGTGCCACTGTGCTGGAATGGCGTCTGTTCAGTGACCTGAGTCGGCGTGACGTGTACATGCCAGCTGGCCCACTGGCGACGGGATTTGGGCATGATAGAGGTATCGGAATGTACCACCATGCGGTTATCCTGATAGCGGAACTTGCCTAGCACGTCCAGCTCCTGCGCGGTTGGGTCTTTCAGCAGTTTTAGGCTGTCATCGGCGTGGCTGGCGAAAATCACCCAGTCAAAACGCTCGCTGCCCTGTTGGGTTTCAATCAGCACATCATTGGCAGTGCGAGACACCTGATGCACAGCAGTTTTACGAAGCGTGATATTGCACTGGGCCTGAATGGCACGAACGTAGCGAGCTGATCCACCCTTGACCGTCAGCCATAAAGGACGGTCTTTGAGCTGCAACATGCGATGATGCTGGAAAAAGCTCACCACAAACTTATACGGAATCTGTCCGGCCTGTTCCACCGGGCAGGACCACAGCGCCCCGCACATCGGATAGAGATGTTCCTGACGGAAGGCTTCGGAATAGCCATGCCGATCCAGATACTCATCTATACTGAGCTGTGCATCGACATGCTCGACATCCAGATCTTTATTGGCGGCATAGAAGCGGAACAGATCCGACAACATCGCGCGAAAATCTGCATTAAAAAAGTTTTGAGGTCGGAACAATAACGAGAATTTTTTTGAAGGATTGTACTGTAAGCCAGTGACCTGATTATTCACCGAAAAGCCCATGTCACTGCTTTGCGATTGAATGCCAAGTTCTTTTAGCATGGCGCAGAACAGCGGATAGTTATGCTCATTAAAGACAATAAAGCCACTGTCCACCGCAACCTGTTCACCATCGATATTCAGCTGATGGGTATCGGTATGACCACCAAAGTAGTTATTCTTTTCAAAGACTGTGACTTCATGCGCTTTGCTGAGTTTCCAGGCAGCATACAGACCGGAAATACCTGAACCAATAATTGCAATTTTCATGGTGATTCCTTTGAATGAATAGTCGGAGTGCCGGTCTTGGCAGCTTTTTTCTGTTTTCGAGCCCGGGCAATTTTACTGACGTCATAGACACGTGCCGGAATAGGCTTGAGTCCCCAGACCAGCCCGAACAAAGACATGAGTTTCAGCAGGTAATAGGTCACATCAATCTGCCACCAGTAAAAACCCTGCCGGGTACTGCCGGCATAATAATGGTGATTGTTGTGCCAGCCTTCGCCCAAGGTAATGATGGACAAAAATAAATTGTTGCGGCTGTGATCGTCCGTATCAAAGTCACGGCTGCCGTAATGATGCGCCAGTGAGTTAATACACAAAGTGGCATGGATCAGTAACACGGTAGACACGACAAAGCCCCACACTAGCAATTGCAGGCCTGATGTACCAAGTTGCGGCCAGGTGATGGCCACCCACTCCCCGAGTGCATAAATTCCTCCCGCGGTCAGCAGCACCACAATTAAACTGAAGCGGTCCAGCCAGATCAGTTCCGGATATTTCAGCCAGTCCTTGATCACTTCTTTACGCGTGGCAAAATTATATTCATTTAAAAACCAGCCGACATGGCTGTACCAAAAACCATGTGTTGAGGAGTGTGGATCTTCTAGTGTATCGGTATAGCGGTGGTGATAACGGTGATGGGCCGCCCACCATAGCGGACCACGCTGTGCACTCATAGTTCCAATTAACACAAACAGGAATTGCACCGGACGCGAAGTCTGAAAAGTTTTATGTGACAGATAGCGATGAAAAAAGGCCGTAATGGAAAACATGCGGATTAGGTAGAATGCGAGCATGAAACCCAGTGCAAACCACGATACCCCCACCCAGAATACTGCCAGACAGGCCAGATGCAGTAGAATAAAGGGTAAAATTCTGAACCACTGAATTTTACTATTTTCAGCGGTCAGCGTTTCAGGCGATGTGTGTATGGACCAGCTGTCTATCCATCGCATCAGGCTTTTCAACATGGACTCATCCTACTTTTAAGCGGTTGTCTTTATTCTATTTGATGAGTCTAATCAGTCAGATATGAATTTTATGTGAAGTGAAATAAAAAAAGCCGAACTGTAGAGAGACTAATGAGTTCGGCAAAAGGGTAACAGATTAATGCGGCAATTTGATCAGTTTTGTGATGTCATAACCATAATATTTTGCTGTATCCAGATAGGACTCATAGGTGGCTTCATCCAGTTGCGGTTCGCGCGATAAAATCCACAGGTATTTGGTACTCGGTCCACCGACCAGCGCCACTTTATATTCTGGATCCACGCGTAATACCCAGTAATGCCCTTTGGTAAACGGAATCCATCTTAAACCTGGCGGCAAAAAGCTGACCTTCAGTTTGCTGTTGCCCTGATTTTGCGGATAGGCTACCCCTTCAGAGCTGATCATTTCACCATTTTCAATCCGGCAGCTATTTAAGACGGCCATGGTCTGATCGGCATTGACAGTGTATTGTGCCGAGATATCCGAGACACATTTACGCTGAAAATACATCGGTAAATGCGCAATTTCATACCATTTACCCGCATACTGCCGGATATCCACCTGATCGACTGCCTGAGGGGCAACCGTTTCAGCTCGGGCAGTAAAGCTTAAGCTGATGATGGCCAGCGCTGTAACTGCGAAAACCGACTTGAATAGCATCTTCATTTTTAAGCCTTGTTTGATTTCAGGATTAGCATAACCCAGCTGGATGTGAACAAAGCGTGAAGATTAGATGCTGCGATTCAGTTTTTGTTGAGATGCCATTCGTTTATCCGCTAAAAAATAATTAAGTCTTCAACATTAGAAAATTCAGGTTCTCGGGAATTACACCGATCGAAAATAAACCTCCTGATTCTTTTCTTAATTTAAGCAGTCAAACCAGACTAGTTAATTCAAAGCCATTCTTTGCTGTCATCGGCAACAGGTGTGCCATGCATCACATGCTGAATCATGGCATAGGCGATACTGCCCTTGAACGGAATCTCGGGTAACTGATCAAACTTAAAAAACTGCGCATCGCTGAGTTCATTTTCCTGAATCTGAATCTCGCCTGCATGATATTCTGCCCTGAAGGCCATCATCAAATTGCTGGGAAACGGCCACGGCTGACTGGCTAGATATTGAATATTTTTGATTTGTAGTCCCACTTCTTCCATAGTCTCACGGCGTACCGCCTCCTCCAGGGTTTCGCCCACTTCGACAAATCCGGCAATCAGGCTGTACATCTGGGTTTTGTTACGAGCATTTTTTGCCAGCAGAATTTCATCTGTACCTCGGGTAATGATAGTGATCACACAAGGATTCACACGCGGATACTGGTTATAACCACAGGATGGGCAGACCATAGCATAGTGACTGACGTGCTGCTGGGTCGGGTGGCCACATTTACTGCAAAAGCGGTGATTACGGCGCCACTCTAGCAACTGCACAGCACGACTGGCTTGTTCAAACTGTGGTCTGCTCCAGACCTGCACCAATTGCCGGATCGGGACTAGTTGATAGCCTTCAGGTACTAATTCATTTTCTTTTAGATCCCGTGCAATGACCTGGCCATTTTCCGACAGATCCAAGTCGTGCTGCAGTCTTGCGACCTGCGGCAACTGAAAATGCTCATCCACCATTAATTGCTGCTGTCTAAAAATATACGCTTTTGAATGCATGCTCATGACATCCACTGATTAAAAAAATCCCATACATGGGGGTGTATGGGACAAAACTAAGGAAACTTACGTAGAGGAACTTCTCTTTAGATACTAAGCGCACGCTGCCTGAATTACAACCATAATAATTTGTATCTTTTTGATTAAAATCACATAATTTTCACAACAATTATGTATTCAGGAATAATGCGAAGCGAGTTTCATCAACTGGCTGTAGCATTATAGAGATGAACACTCTGTTATTGTAGCAATCATAATTCCTGTGCAATGTTAGCAGATCATCTGGTCGGGCGGAATTGACTGAACATGCGGACTGATCTGTATTTCACAAAAAATTGAACTGGCTGGCTTTACACTAGACTATCTTTGATCGGGTCTGGAAAGGCTATGCGTTTCGGTTTAATTTTAGGTGACCAGCTTCATCATCAGCTCGCTACGCTTAAAGCGCTGGACCGTACCCGGGATGTGATCCTGATGGCCGAAGTGGTTGAGGAAGCGACTTATGTCGCCCATCATCCGCAGAAAATTGCCCTGATTTTTAGCGTGATGCGGCATTTTGCCAAAGAGCTCAAAGCGAAAGGCTGGCGTGTACGTTACCATGCCTTTCAGTCCGGCAGTCCGATTCGTAGCCTGCTGGATTTCGTACAGGCACAGCAACTGCTCTTCCCCGTCACAGAATTGGTAATGACCCGATGCGGGGAATACCGCCTGCAGCAGCAGATTGAACAGCACTGGAGCCAGCAGCTGCAACTGCCAGTACAATGTCTGGATGACGATCGTTTTTTCTGTAGCCCGGAACAGTTCCGGCACTGGGCCAGCCGTTACCAGACGTTGCGCATGGAATATTTTTACCGGGAAATGCGTAAACAGACCGGTTATTTGATGCAGAGACAGCAGCCACTTGGACAACAGTGGAACTATGACAGCGCCAATCGCAAGGCATGGTCAGGCACTCCACCATTGCCTCCAACACTTCATTTTGAACGCGATCAGATTGATCTGGATGTACTGGAACTGGTTGAGCGCGAGTTTCCGCTTCACGCTGGCAGCCTTGACAACTTCCGCTGGGCCACCACACGTAGCAATGCTCTGCTTGCACTGGAGCATTTCACTACCCACAGTTTGCCGCATTTTGGAGATTATCAGGATGCCATGGTTCAGGGTGCAGACATGCTGTTTCACAGCCTGCTCTCGCCTTATCTAAATTGTGGTCTGTTACTGCCCAAAGAAGTCTGTGATGCGGCAGAAGCTGCCTACTATGACGGTCATGCACCACTGAATGCAGTGGAAGGTTTTATCAGGCAGATCCTCGGCTGGCGCGAATATGTCCGCGGAATTTACTGGCTGTACATGCCGGAGTATGCCAGCCGCAATGCGCTACAGTACTCAACACCGTTGCCACAATTTTACTGGACTGGCCGCACTCAGATGAACTGCATGGCTGAGTGTTTCCGTAATACTTTTCAGCATGCGTATGCACATCATATTCAGCGTTTGATGGTGACTGGAAATTTTGCCTTATTAACTGGTGTAGACCCGCAGCAGATCAGCGAGTGGTATCTGGCAGTCTATGCCGATGCCTATGCATGGGTAGAACTACCGAACACCTTGGGCATGGTAATGCATGCCGATGGCGGGTTGATGGCCAGCAAACCCTATGCCGCTTCAGGCAATTATATCCATAAGATGTCGGATTACTGCAAGCACTGTAGCTACAATGTCAAAACCCGTACCGAACCGGACAGCTGTCCTTTCAACAGCCTGTACTGGTATTTCATGATTAGGAATGAGGAGATATTCCGTACTCATCCACGTATGGGAATGATCTATCGACAGCTAGATAAACTTAAAGATCGGCAGAAAATTATCAGTCATGCCCAGCAACTTCTTAGCCAGATCAATGAGTTATAAACCATGAAAAAACAGTATCTCCCTGAAAAAATCTGTATCCACTGTTTGCGCCCTTTTACTTGGCGCAAGAAATGGCAACGCTGCTGGGATGAAGTCAGATACTGTTCTGAACGATGTAAACGTGAGTCCAGACAGCTTTCAAAATCAAACGCTTAGAAACGCTTGTATTGCCGTGAACAATAGGCCCGTATCACGTCGGGGGAACGCAGTTGCAGATGTTTGGTTTTTCGGCCGGTGACGCGTTCACGCCACATTTTAAAACTCGATGCTTTCATATTTTGCCGCATCAAGCGGATCACCGCAGCTTCATTTAAACCATACTCACATAAAATAGCTTCAAAAGGAGTTCGATCTTCCCAAGCCATTTCTATAATTCTAGATAAGTCTTCTTCAGAAAATTGATTCATACTATTCTCGTTTTTAATCATCATGAAGCGTCAATAAGCTTTATTGACTTTAATTTGACTAAAAGAATAACAGTACAATCATGAATTTTTTGTGATTTTTTCTAGTTTACTATCGCTTTGTTGCATAAAGATTTTAAAGATAGAGCTTTCCTAAGTTGTTCAAATTTAAGGGCTTTGTTGCATAAATATTTCATGACTACATGATTTTAAAAGTGTTTATTATTTTTTGATCCAAAATTAAATTTATTTAAATCAGATGCTTACATATTAATGCAACAAAGCCTCTGTGAGGCTAGTTGATCTTTCAGATTATGCTAAGGTATTAGCCTTATAAGCTATGAATAACCATCGATTTACTAGCCACACTTTTCCTAACTAAAAATTTACCGTATATAAAATACTGAAATGCATTTTTACACCCTGAGTTTTACTAAAAGGTAAATCCAATGATATAATTACAAATCAGTTGTTCTGCCGATAATTCTGTACCAAGCACACTCATCAAGGGATTGATTTCCTATCTTTTCACTCAATGTGAAATTTTTGCTTTTATCTACACGCACCAAACTACGACAAAATACGGGGGAATTATGCCTTCCAAAAAAGCATCTTGGTTTGATAACGTCAATCCAAATGTATTTTTTAGCACCGTGATTATTATTTCTGTTTTTTTAGCATTAGTGATATTTACACCAGATGCTTTTAACTTGCTCACCAATCAGTTAAACCAATGGATCACAGCCTCATTTAGTTGGTTTTATGTACTTGCTGTCGCCATTTTTCTGATCGCGCTTACCTGTATCGCCTTGTCTAAAATGGGGCGTATTAAATTAGGTCCAGATCATAGCGAACCTGAATATAAAAATAGTTCTTGGTTTGCCATGTTATTTACCGCAGGAATGGGTATTGGCTTAATGTTCTTTGGTGTGGCCGAACCCGTTATGCACTATGTTAGCCCACCGACTGGAACACCCGAAACCATCCAATCTGCCCAACAGTCGATGCGTATTACTTTTTTCCACTGGGGATTGCATGCCTGGGCTATTTACGCTTTAGTGGGATTAAGTCTTGCTTATTTCTCTTTTAGACATAACTTACCTTTAAAGGTGCGTTCAGGCTTATATCCAATTATTGGCAAGCGAATTTATGGCCCTATTGGCGATGGAATTGATACTTTTGCAACTATAGGCACAATATTCGGTATCGCAACCACTTTAGGTTTTGGTGTAACTCAAATTAGCTCTGGGCTAAATTATCTATTTGATTTTGAAAATAGTATTCAAACCCAAGTTATCTTAATTATCTTAGTCAGTGCACTCGCATCATTTTCAGTTTTTCTTGGTCTTGATAAGGGCATTAAACGACTTTCTGAACTAAATATCATTTTGGCCGTAATACTGCTCGCATTTGTATTTTTCGCCAGTTCGAGTATTTATATTTTACAAACCACCATTCAGAACATTGGTCAATACGTTTCCAATTTATTTGCAATGACCTTTAATCTGTATGCCTATCAGCCTACAGGCTGGATTGGTGGTTGGACCATCATGTATTGGGCTTGGTGGATTTCATGGTCGCCATTCGTTGGTATGTTTATCGCTCGTGTCTCCCGTGGACGCACCATCCGTGAATTTATTGTAGGGGTATTACTCATTCCCACAGGTTTCACTTTGGTATGGATGGGTTTTATGGGTAATGCCGCGCTATTTAGTATTCTTTTTGAAAATCAGGGAGGTTTAGTTGCTGCTGTAGAAAAAGACTCTTCTGTTGCCTTATTTGAGTTTTTAAAGCACTTGCCATTTTCTGGAGCTTCTAGCTTACTTGCAACGGTTTTAGTTTTTCTATTCTTTGTGACTTCTGCAGATTCTGGGTCTTTAATCACCGATTATTTAACAGCAAAAACAGAACATTCTCCTGCGTGGCAACGACTGTTTTGGACAGCAACTATTGCTGTGCTCTCTATTATTTTATTGATTGCAGGTGGCTTAGAAGCTTTGCAGTCTGCAGTTATTATGAGTGCCCTACCGTTCACTTTTATTATGCTGCTATTGTGCATCGGACTCATCAAAGCCTTACGTTTAGATGTGACTAAGATGCAAGCTTTACAAAGTGCTCGAATCACACCACGCGCTATACATAATCCAAGAAGCTGGCAACAGCGTTTAAGTTTAATTATGCATTCGCCTCACAGTGAATCCGAAGTCAAAGCCTATATTAAACAGGATGTACGTCAAGCATTTCAGAATTTAAAGCGTGAATTTCAACGTCGCCAACTGGATGTATCTATTGTCGAAAGTGATCAAGGCTTACTATTCAAAGTCAATCATCATGATGAAATTAATTTTATTTACCAAGTAGCTGTAAGTAAAACTCTCGCTCCAAGCTTTATGCTTCAAGATCAAAATGAAGATACTCAGCAGTCTTATATTGCTGAAGCGTTTTTACGGGAAGGTGGTAAAAACTACAATGTGATGGAATGGACACAAGAAGACTTACTTCAAGACATTTTGGAACAATATGAGCGGCATTTATATTTCTTAAATGTGGTTCGCAACTAAGTATTGGAGACTGTAAATTAAATTGTGTAATTGCCTGAATTTGCTATGCTTAAAACAATGAGTGTAACGAAATTGGTTTGATCCGAAGGACAACTAGCCCGACCCGTGAAGGAATGCTCATATTTTTATTTTTTTGTGATTTAAGTTATATTTATTGCAGAAATTAGTGCGGTAGTTTATTTTTTAGCCCGATCTCCCCTGGTCGGGTTTTCTATACTTAAAAATAGCTAAGAACTTTGTAAGCGTCCGCTGAATCCCATGCCTATTTTTTAATTTGAGTTGGATTTCCAGCGATGTGGCGTAATTCTTCTATTTGGGTCGCTTTATGCGTCGGCAGCCTTTTCAGCACATCACTGAGATAGGCATACGGATCTAGCCCATTCAGTTTTTCTGACTGAATCAGCGTCATAATATTTGCCGCTCGTTGACCGCTGCGCAGCGAGCCAGCAAACAGCCAGTTCTTGCGCCCTAAGGCCCAAGGTCGCATTTGATTCTCTACCCAATTATTGCAAATCGGTAGATTGCCATCATCCAGATAGCGGCTTAAAGCTGGCCAACGCTTCAGAGTGTAATTGATCGCCTTGGCGGTTGGAGAACTCGATGGCACAGTCAGTTGATGTTGGTTGAGCCATTCATACAGTTGTTGCATCACTGGTTGACTATGCTGTTGTCGGTATTCGCGGCGCTGTTCTGCTGTACCATCGGTCTTTTTCCTGAGTTCTGCTTCTATCGCATACAGTTTCTGAATCAGCACTAATGCCTGTTCAGCGACCTGACTTTTTTTGGTCACATGCAGTTCATGGAATTTACGACGCGCATGCGCCATGCAGCCCACCTCAATGACCTGACCTGATTTAAAACGTGCTTTATAACCACTGTAATCATCACAGACTAGATGGCCTTGCCAGCCATTCAGGAACTCTTCAGCATGCTGACCTGAACGGCTATCCTGAAAGTCATAGATCACCGCTTGAACTGGATTGTACTGTGTGGTGGCATAGGCCCAGACATAACCTTTCTTCGGTTTTTTCTCATTCTCACCCATCCGTATGATGGTGACCGGCGTTTCATTGGCATGGATCACCCGCTGTTGCAACACCACCTGTTTTAAGGCATTAGCCAGAGGTTCCAGTTCCACACCGCAGCGACCAATCCAGTCAGATAAAGTGGATCTGGACAGATCAATGCCAGCCCGCTGATAGATCAGGCGCTGACGGTACAGCGGCAAATGATCGGCATACTTCGATACCAGCACATGGCTGAGCAATTCAGGTGAAGCAATGCCTTTATCAATCACATAGGCGGGCATCGCTTGCTGAGTCAGAGTGTCGCACTGATCACAGACCCATTTGCCACGGACATGCTGTTCCTTATAGAACTTTGCCGGTCTGAAATGCAGTTTTTCACTGACATCTTCGCCGATACGACGGAGTTGGCAGCCACAAGCACATTGGGTTGATGCAGGTTCATGCTCAATACGGATGGTGTGTAGATGATCTGGCAGTGGTCGACGTTTAGGTTTATTGGTTTTGGCTTTCTGTGTCGCTGCATTGGTTTTATCTGCATTTAGCCGTTCCAGTTCTAGATCAACCGCGGCAATATCTTCTTCAACCGCTTCATCCCACAGATGGATTTGTTTTGCAGTGAGATGTTCGTTTTTACTGCCGAATTTGTGCTGTTTAAATAGTGCGAGTTCATGCTCGTATTTTTGATTGAGAATAGAAAGATGTTGAACTTTAGAATCTAATTGCTGATTGGTGACTTCAAGATGTTGAACTCTGGCATCTAATTGCTGGTTTGATTGTGCTAGAGACTGATGCTGCATCGCCAACTGTCTGGTGAATTCCAGCAGTTGTTCATGGGTCAGTTGGCTTAAGTCAGGCAGCGTATTCATGACCGCAGTATGCCTGAGGTCATGAAGAGAATGAAATAGAACGTTTGGAGGATGGCAGAATGGTCGAGCTTGGTTTAGAGCATATTCACCACTTGCTGCAATCCAATTCTCTGCCAGGGCAAACCTTGGATTAATGCCTGTAACTGTTCTGGGCTGAGGGCCACGGTTTCACCTTGGTGAACTTGAGCCCAGTGAAATTTACCCTGTTCCAAACGCCGGGCACACAGCCAGATGCCCAGTCCATCATGTACCAACACTTTCATACGATGACCACGTTTATTACAGAACAGGTAGGCGCAATGCGGTTTGATGTAGCCAAAGGCTCTCACCACCTGAGCCATGACAGTATCCATTCCTGCTCGCATATCCATGGGCTGGGTAGAGAGCCAAATTTCATTGATACGGATCATGTTGCCAGTGCCTTGAGTAATTCTGCCAAGGCAGGTATTTCTGATGTCTGCCATTTTAGCTGAATATCATTATTCGTATGAGGCACGGTGATACACAACGTGATCCTCTCATCAATAGGTTGGCTGATTGCAGCAGTGTAAGGCAAAGCAATAAATGCTGGATTCACATGAGTAGGATCCTGCACGGCACCCTCATGATGGCTGAAGATCCTGATCCAACGACTGACAAGGTTGGCATTAATACTATGTTGCAGTGCGACCGAAGCGATCGAGGTATTAGGATTTTTGCAGGCATTGACAATACTGAGTTTGAATTCTTTGCTGTATTTTCGGCGTTTTTTAGCAACAGGAGGTGTTGCTGAATATATATCCATGTTCATGGATTAAGTCCCCACTTGTTTT
>NZ_KB849695.1:212875-225517 GCF_000368785.1 Acinetobacter towneri DSM 14962 = CIP 107472
TACAGTTGTTGCATCACTGGTTGACTATGCTGTTGTCGGTATTCGCGGCGCTGTTCTGCTGTACCATCGGTCTTTTTCCTGAGTTCTGCTTCTATTGTTAGCGGCAATGTAAAAATGACCCCCCAACAGCATTTGAAAATTGACCCCCTTGGTTAATATAGTGGTCTTTTTGGACTGCTCAACATGTTAACTTTGGAGCAAGCAGTGACAATCCAAATACTTCATCAACAAGGTCAATCTATTAAGGCAATTAGCCGCGAACTCGGTATTTCTAGAAATACTGTGCGTAAATATTTACGATCTCAAGTAACACCTAAATATCAACGAACACAATCTAAAGTGAGTATTCTTGAGCCTTATAAACCGTATTTAATCAAACGTGTAAATGCCGCCGATCCAGAATGGATACCGGCTGCAGTGTTGTATCAAGAAATCTTGCAAAAAGGCTACACGGGGAAAATCAGAACACTACAAAATTATCTCAATACATTAAAGCCAACTAAACAACCAGAGCCGATTAAGCGATTTGAGACTCAACCAGGTCAACAAATGCAGGTTGATTTCACAATAATTCGACGTCATCACACCACATTAAAAGCATTTGTTGCAACTTTGGGATACTCTAGAGCAACCTTTGTTAAGTTTTATGATCATGAACGTTCTGATGCATGGATTGATGGCTTAGAAAGTGCTTTTCAGTTCTTTGGTGGTGTTCCTAAAGATGTATTATTTGATAATGCTAAGGCCATTATCATTGAACGTGATGCTTATCAAGATGGTCAACATCGCTGGAATGCTAAATTACTTGATTGTGCTAAGAAATATAACTTCCGACCACGTGTTTGTAAGCCATATCGTGCGCAAACAAAAGGTAAAGTGGAACGCTTTAATAGTTATTTGAAATCAAGTTTTATCGTGCCATTAAAAGCAAGTTTAAAGATGGTTGACCTTAGCTTAGATGTTGATATGGCAAATGCCTATATTGGTCGATGGCTTAGTGAAACAGCAAATCAACGCATTCATGCAACAACTAAAGAAAAACCAAGTACTCGTTTGCTTGAAGAACAAGAATATTTTTCTTCATTACCTTTATTTAATGATGGTTCTAAAAAATCTGTAATTGATGATGTTAGCCCATCATCACTCATACCTCATGAGAGTGTTCAACACCCCTTATCAATCTATGATGAATTACTGGAGGTTTCTTAATGAATTTACAGTATGAGCGTATTGAACAGCTTTGCCGTCAGCTTGGTCTACAAACAGTGGCATCACAATGGTCACATCATGCACAACAAACCTTAGCAAAGGATGGCAATTATGCAGATTTCGTTGAAGCTATGCTATTACATGAATACACAGCCAAGCAGCAACGTAGTCAACAGATTCTTTTACAACTTTCAGGTCTTACTCAAATCAAAACGTTGGAGGCTTATGATTTTAATTATGCTTTAGGTGCTCCAAAGTCGCAGTTGCTTGAACTATTTAATTTAAGCTTTATTCCAAGAGCTGAAAATGTTGTATTTATTGGTGCAAGTGGTGTTGGGAAAACACATCTATCAATGGCTTTAGGCTATAAGGCAATTATGAATAATATTAAGACTAAGTTTATTACTGCAGCTGATTTAATGTTGCAACTTAGCCTAGCTTATCAACAAGGTAAATTAAAAAACTACATGCAACGTGTTGTACTTGCTCCAAAGTTATTGATTATCGATGAAATAGGATATTTACCATTTGGTCGTGAAGAAGCAAATTTATTTTTTAATGTTATTGCCAAGCGCTATGAAAAAGGCAGTACGATTTTGACCAGTAATTTACCATTTAGCCAGTGGTCTAAATCATTCGCAGATGATGTTACTTTGACAGCAGCAATGTTGGATCGTTTATTACATCATTGTCATGTTGTACAAATATCTGGGGAAAGTTATCGTCTAAAAGATAAAAAGAGAGTAGGAATTCAACCACAAATTGAGTCTTAATAAATCATCAAAGGGGTCAATTTTACTTTGCTGTTTTTAAGGTAAAAGGGGTCAGTTTTAAATTGCCGTTGACACTATCGCATACAGTTTCTGAATCAGCACTAATGCCTGTTCAGCGACCTGACTTTTTTTGGTCACATGCAGTTCATGGAATTTACGACGCGCATGCGCCATGCAGCCCACCTCAATGACCTGACCTGATTTAAAACGTGCTTTATAACCACTGTAATCATCACAGACTAGATGGCCTTGCCAGCCATTCAGGAACTCTTCAGCATGCTGACCTGAACGGCTATCCTGAAAGTCATAGATCACCGCTTGAACTGGATTGTACTGTGTGGTGGCATAGGCCCAGACATAACCTTTCTTCGGTTTTTTCTCATTCTCACCCATCCGTATGATGGTGACCGGCGTTTCATTGGCATGGATCACCCGCTGTTGCAACACCACCTGTTTTAAGGCATTAGCCAGAGGTTCCAGTTCCACACCGCAGCGACCAATCCAGTCAGATAAAGTGGATCTGGACAGATCAATGCCAGCCCGCTGATAGATCAGGCGCTGACGGTACAGCGGCAAATGATCGGCATACTTCGATACCAGCACATGGCTGAGCAATTCAGGTGAAGCAATGCCTTTATCAATCACATAGGCGGGCATCGCTTGCTGAGTCAGAGTGTCGCACTGATCACAGACCCATTTGCCACGGACATGCTGTTCCTTATAGAACTTTGCCGGTCTGAAATGCAGTTTTTCACTGACATCTTCGCCGATACGACGGAGTTGGCAGCCACAAGCACATTGGGTTGATGCAGGTTCATGCTCAATACGGATGGTGTGTAGATGATCTGGCAGTGGTCGACGTTTAGGTTTATTGGTTTTGGCTTTCTGTGTCGCTGCATTGGTTTTATCTGCATTTAGCCGTTCCAGTTCTAGATCAACCGCGGCAATATCTTCTTCAACCGCTTCATCCCACAGATGGATTTGTTTTGCAGTGAGATGTTCGTTTTTACTGCCGAATTTGTGCTGTTTAAATAGTGCGAGTTCATGCTCGTATTTTTGATTGAGAATAGAAAGATGTTGAACTTTAGAATCTAATTGCTGATTGGTGACTTCAAGATGTTGAACTCTGGCATCTAATTGCTGGTTTGATTGTGCTAGAGACTGATGCTGCATCGCCAACTGTCTGGTGAATTCCAGCAGTTGTTCATGGGTCAGTTGGCTTAAGTCAGGCAGCGTATTCATGACCGCAGTATGCCTGAGGTCATGAAGAGAATGAAATAGAACGTTTGGAGGATGGCAGAATGGTCGAGCTTGGTTTAGAGCATATTCACCACTTGCTGCAATCCAATTCTCTGCCAGGGCAAACCTTGGATTAATGCCTGTAACTGTTCTGGGCTGAGGGCCACGGTTTCACCTTGGTGAACTTGAGCCCAGTGAAATTTACCCTGTTCCAAACGCCGGGCACACAGCCAGATGCCCAGTCCATCATGTACCAACACTTTCATACGATGACCACGTTTATTACAGAACAGGTAGGCGCAATGCGGTTTGATGTAGCCAAAGGCTCTCACCACCTGAGCCATGACAGTATCCATTCCTGCTCGCATATCCATGGGCTGGGTAGAGAGCCAAATTTCATTGATACGGATCATGTTGCCAGTGCCTTGAGTAATTCTGCCAAGGCAGGTATTTCTGATGTCTGCCATTTTAGCTGAATATCATTATTCGTATGAGGCACGGTGATACACAACGTGATCCTCTCATCAATAGGTTGGCTGATTGCAGCAGTGTAAGGCAAAGCAATAAATGCTGGATTCACATGAGTAGGATCCTGCACGGCACCCTCATGATGGCTGAAGATCCTGATCCAACGACTGACAAGGTTGGCATTAATACTATGTTGCAGTGCGACCGAAGCGATCGAGGTATTAGGATTTTTACAGGCATTGACAATACTGAGTTTGAATTCTTTGCTGTATTTTCGGCGTTTTTTAGCAACAGGAGGTGTTGCTGAATATATATCCATGTTCATGGATTAAGTCCCCACTTGTTTTTAGGTGGGAACTAAATTAAGGCTTATAGGATCGCTTGGTAAGGCTGTGTTAGCCGGATGCTTACCCTTTAAAGGCAAAAACAGCCATAAAAATGAGCGCCTGTGGCGCTCATTGTTCATTTCTATTACAGACTGTGCTTGCAGTTCAATGCAATTTCGAACACTCGGGTAAAAACTAAGCAAACCTCAAAGCTTAAACAAATAGCCAATAAGTATTACTAAAAACCTGATTTAAACCAAAATCTTAACGCTCTCTTAACGCCTCTTGCGCTTTATTAAACGGTTTAATCAGATAATCTAACACGCTTTTCTGACCCGTTTTAATATCCACTGTGGCCACCATACCTGGGGTAATACTAAACTGCTGCCCTGCTTTATTGTTCAGTTTATCGCTATTGGTTTGAATATAGACCCGATAATAAAACTGGTCTTGCTTGACCTCATCCCGAATGGTGTCGGGTGAAATCACCGTGACTTTACCTTTGAGTCCGCCATAAATGGAATAGTCATAGGCGGTGACTTTAACCAATGCTTCCTGACCTGGGTGAATAAAGGCAATATCTCGTGGTGAAATCCGCGCTTCGATCAGCAGTTTTTCATCCAGCGGTACCAAAGTCATCAGCTTGCCATTTTGTGCCACCACCCCACCTAAGGTCATGACATTAATTTCTTTGACAATCCCGCGTACAGGTGACTTAAAGACGGTACGGCTCAGGCTGTCCGACTTACCCTTCACAATTTGTCCTTGCGTTTCAATGTCGGTATTGGCTTTGGCCAATTCTTCACGGGCTTTGACCAAATATTGGTTACGGACATCGTTCATTTGATTCCGCAGTTCATTGGCTTGGCGTTTTAAGCGCAACACTTCCACTTCACTGGCTGCACCTTTGGCCACCAATGGTTCGGTCATGCCCAGCTCTTGCTGTACCAACAGCAAAGCCTGCTGCAAACCCGCCAAAGACTCCTCTAAATTAAAACGACGAGATTGATACAATGCGGTTTCTTCACGTACCAATGCGGGATCTTTTAAGACTTCGGCAGGAAAATGCAGTGCTGTACCATTCACTTCGGCACGCAACCGTGCAGCCGTGGCTTGCGAGGCCAATAATAATGATGCCGACTCACCCACATTGGAGGCCAAACGGGTCGGATCAAGCTGTGCCAACACCTGCCCCTGTTGCACAATTTGTCCTTCTTGTACATTGAGCTTGGTTAAAATCCCACCTTCAAGTGATTGAATGGTTTGTTCTTTAGAGGAAGGCACCACTTTTCCCGTGCCTGTGGACACTTCTTCGAGCTGGAATAACCACGCCCATGCCAACAACACCAACAAACCTATACCAATAATCCAAATAAATAAGCTAGCACTTGGCAAAGGCGGTTCAATGTGTGTCACTTTGTTCGGTTGCGAGGATTGCTGGCTCATGCTGTTGCCTCCGCCTGATTGGAAACTGACTGCTGCAAGATCTGTTGTTTACTGCCATCCATCACAATTTTTCCGTCTTGTAACACAATAATACGATCCACCAATTCCAGCACTGCACGACGGTGGGTGGCAATCACCAAGGTTTTTTGCCCCAACCACGTGTGTAAATGATTTATCAATTGTTTTTCAGTGACATCATCCAAGGCTGCGGTCGGTTCATCGAGGAGCACAATATTCGGCTGACGTAATAACAGCCGTGACAAGAGTAAAGCCTGACGTTGTCCGCCCGAAAAACCTGCTCCACCTTCCAAGACCTGATGATCTAAACCTTCTTTTTTCGCCAACACAAAATCCAAAGCCCCTGTCATTTTCAAGACCGTTAAAATGTCTTGATCTGTGGCCAAAGGTGCGCCCAGTTTAAGATTTTCCCGCACCGTTCCAAAAAATAAATGGGCATTTTGATTGAGCAAGCCCATATCACGACGCACATCGGCAGGGTCAATTAAACCCAAATCCACCCCATCCAGTTTAATTTTGCCTTGTACAGGTTCTTGCATGCCTGCCAACAGTTGTAACAGGGTCGATTTCCCTGCGCCATTGCGACCTAAAATTGCAATTTTTTCCCCTGCACGAATCTCGAGTTTTTGAATTGCCAAAGTCGCTTGCGCATCATCTTCGGCATATTTAAATAGGGTTTGGCTGAGCTCATACTGACCGTGCAAAGCTGTACGATGAATCAGATGGGCATGTTCCGCCTGATCGACAGGTTTTTTCATCAATTCATCCAAACTGGTTTTGGCCACTTTGGCTTGTTGCAAACGTCCCAGCACCCCCGAAATTTGGGCAATCGGCCCCAGCATCCGAGAGGATAAAATCGAACAGGCCACCAAGGCTCCCGTGGTCATATCGCCTTTCATGACTGCAAAACAGCCCACCAAAACCACAATGGCAAAGGTTAGGCCTTGGACTTTTTGCGTCCATGCGCCAACCACGCCCACCAATTTGCGCTGACGCATCGAAATCTCTGCCGAGACTTCATTCATATGGTTCCATTGGTTTTGAAAGCGTGCTTCGGCACGTAATAATTTAATATCTTCAATGCCCTGTACCGCTTCGACCAAGGTGGCATTACGAATTGCCCCTTCGCGCATACCTTCAGCAGCCAATTTCGCCAACGGTTTTTGAATCAAAATCCCTGGTAAAATCATCAACGGCACCACAGCCAACATCACCCAAAATAAATCGCCGCCAATTAACCAAAAAATGCCCAAGAACAATAAGAAAAACGGTAAATCGGCCACCGCTGAAATGGTGGTCGAAGTAACCAATTCCCGTACGCCTTCCAGTTCTCGAATTTGGGAAATAAAGGTGCCTGTGGACTTGGGACGTTCTTTATTTTTAATGCGTAGCGCATGACCAAAGACCCGATCTGAAATTTTCAAATCGGCCCGTTTGCCAATAATATCCGACAAATAAATACGGGCGACACGGATGCTAAATTCAAAGATCGCCGCCAACAATACCCCACCTGCCAACACCCACAAGGTCGGAATCGATTGGGCTGGAATCACCCGATCATAGACGTTCATGGAAAATAAAACCGTCGCCAAAGCCAAAATATTGGCCATTAAAGAGGCAAACATGACATCGATATAGCGTTTCCAATCCCGCAGGACAATTGACCAAAACCAGCTCGACTCATAGGGTTTGACATATTCATCAATCCGCACATCGGGGATCGATTTTTCAGGGCGTAAAATATAGACCTGTTGTATGCTGTGTTGCAGTTGTTGCAGCGTGAGCACTTGTGCCAAGCCTTGGTCACCGCTAAATTGTACGCTGGCATTGCCTGCGGCATCGAGTTTATCTAACACCCCGACCTGCCCATCGTGCATGGCAATGAGCACAGGTAAACGCCAAGGGTTTAAGATTTCGGGACTAAAGGCACTGGCTCTGACCTGTAGGCCAATTTGCCGCCCCATCAGAGTCACCAACTCATCGCTAGATGGGTTCGGGTTCCAGTCCAGTTGTAAACGTAAACGCTCTTCCGAAGCTTCAATGCGATAATGTTTGGCAATTGTTAAAACGGCTTGTAGCCAAGGCTGGTAGTGTATAGCGGTACTCATGGCTGAATCTCCACCCCTTGAATTTTAGTGTTATTGAGTTGGTAAAGATCACGGGAGCGCCCTGTGACATGAATATATTGAATTAAGCCTGCATAAATATCGTAACGGGCGGTTTCAATTTCTTGCGCTGCACTGTGAATTGCCTGCTCGGAATTTAACAAGTCCACCACGGTACGGGTGCCCAGTTTATATTGTTCTTGATACAGTTCTTTGGTACGGGCAGTGGTGTTTTTTCGCAATGCTAAAACCTCCATTTGCTTTTGTTTATTATCAATTTGCTCTCGAATCAAGCGAATTTGATCTAAAACATCTAAGTACACGCTTTGCACCTCGGCTTTGGCTGCCTGCTCGGCATACGCCGCTGAGCGTTGTTTGGCACGTAAAGCACCGCCTTGGAAAAAATTGCTGTTGGCTTCTAGCATGACTGAACTATACATGCCATCATCTTCATTATTATTGGGATTTTTTCCATTAAGTGCCTGATTTAAACTGCCTTTGACATAAATACTAGGGTAAACACTGCGTTTGGTTTCTTGGCTTTGGTATTGTGCCACTTGTACCGCAGCCTGTGCCGCCATCATTTTCGGAATTTGGCTAAAGCTGGGTTCTTCATATAACCCTGCATGACGAATCACAGTATCAGGCAGGCTCAGTTGTATATTGGATACGTCATAGCCCAACAGTGTTCTGAGCGTTTGTTGATATTGCTTGAGTTGACTTTCTTGGACGAGTAAATTGGACTGAGCTGCCTCTACATTGGACTGAGCTTGTACGGGGTCGGCCTGACTACTGATCCCTGCTTGGGCACGTAAATTGGCAATTTCGGCAATTCGAGCGATGCCTTGAATTTGCTGATGCGCAATTTTAACAATTTCCCGATAGCGGTTGATATTGACGATGGCATTGGCGGTTTGATAGGCAATATCATCAATACTCACGAGCACATTGGCCTGTTCTTGTAATAATTTGGCTTGTTCAATATTGACCGCACTTTTAATTTTGCCAAAGTCATACAGGACTTGGGTTGCCGATAGGCTGTAAAGTTGTCTACCCCGTTCACCTGTGGTTAAGTCAGCAGTGCTGATGCCCCCAGAAATTTGTGGATAATACTGCGCCTTAGCTGCATCGATATTTGCGGCTTGCCCTGCCAAAGTGGCAATACTGCGGGTGATTTCTGGACGACGTTGTAGCGCTTGTTGAATGGCGTCTTGTAAGCCTAGTTCGGCTATATATCTAACCGCCGCGGCATTTTTTGTGGGATGTCCAGTGGTTTGAGCCGTGCTGGTCACCACAGGCAACCGTTCTTGTAGCGACTGAATATCTAATGGAAATTGCTTAAACTGCTGCAAGTTGACTTGGTTTGCAGTTGCAGATTGCGGTGCGAATAGCTGCTGAATTCTATTTTTACTGGCATCAAAATAAGATGAGGAAGGCGCTGCATAAGCAGTGCTAAACGTGCTAGATATGGGTAAAAACAAGCATAACCATATCTTGGATTGGGTTAATTTCATGGTCTAAGTGTCGAATTTCTATTATGTTTACAAATCAAAAAAGGTATTGTACTGCTGTTGTTTATAGCAGCATTCCTGTCTATTTTAAAGCCATGTGTGCCACATCGATCATGATAAATTTACAATAAAAATCAACGATACAATTGATTCGCTAATGCCACATTTCAAGCTGCATTTAAAAACAAAGAAAAGCAGCATGCACCGCACACTGCTTTTCTTTAGCTTAGGACTAAATCAAGCCGTAGCTCAATCCAACCCTATGGATATTAACCAATGATAATTTGATTGTTATCAAGTAGTTGTTGCAAGGTTAAACCTGCTTGGTTTTCAAGTACCAGCAAGTCGGTTTTGCCATAAGTCGCGGAGTCACCATCACGGTCAATTTTAAGTACGGCATTGCCATTTGCATCATTGCTAACGCTAATAAACTTCTCAACCTTTGCAGTATCACTTAAATCAGACGCAAGCAGTCCAGTAAAGAAATTCTGATCAAACTGGATTTTGTCTTGTGTTTCAAAATCCGTCCATGTGTCTTTACCATTGCCTGCGGTGGCATCGCCAGCAGTCAAGACATTGTAAATGAGGGTGTCGATACCTAAACCACCTGTTAAAATGTCATTACCTGCACCACCATTCAGGATATCGTTACCTGCACCACCATCAAGGATGTCATCGCCTGCACCACCGTTCATCGTGTCATTACCTAAGCCACCAAGTAGTGTGTCATCACCCTGTCCGCCGTGTAATTGGTCATCACCAGCACCACCAAGCAGATAGTCCTTGCCGTCGCCACCTTCGAGGTAGTCATCGCCTGCGCCGCCGACCAGATAGTCGTCACCGCCTGAGCCGTAAATGGTATCGTCACCGTCGCCACCGTTGAGGTAGTGCTCAGCAAAGCTGGCTTCCGAGGTGCTGTCAGCACCACTGCCGGTACCTTGATTGATGTAGGTAACGGTTTGGCTAGAGCCATCACTAAAGTAAATAGTAATGGTAGAGCCAGCTAACTGATCTGCAAAGCTATTGTTTGGTGAAGTTTGGGTGTCGGTGTCCGCAGCAAAGTTAAATTCTTTGCCTTTGGTAAACTCGCCATCTTTAAAGTCGATGGTAAGTTTTTGCGGAGTTTTGTTCAGCACGCCTCCTTGGAAGTCGCTGATGCTATAGCTTTTCACTAAATCCGAACCATTGATTGACTGATGGCTGGGGCTATTCGATTTAAACGTTGATTGATTCTTATAATTAAAAGAACTTGATCCTGCACTAAAGTGAACTGCATTATTTGCTGAGTTATTTAAATCAATCACAACCTTAGTGATGCTTAAGCCAGGTTTACCGTTATCGAAATTGATAGCCCAACCATTTTGACTGCCACCCGTTTCGCCATTCACTGTAGCCACTACGTTAGTTGCATACATAACATCGTTACCATCGGTGCCATGTGTAAACAGGTTATCGGTATTTTTAATTGCAGGGTCTAAATCTGCGGTACTTGAGTCAAAGTCTAACACCTTAACAAGCAAGTCTTTCACGACGGTTTTTTCATACCCGTTACTTGTTTCCTGGGTGGTGGCTTCAATTTTCAAGTTAATGCTGAGTTTACCGTCTGGCAAGTCTGCCGCCGTTAGGTCTGGATTAGAGATAAATACTAATTGGTCTAAATCCCAAATAATATTGCCTGCGCTATCCATCAGATTTAACTCAGCACCGTCTGCAGCAACAAAGGTATTGGCGCCATCGGTAATGGTGCTACCCTCTGGAATGTTGGTGATCTTCAACACAGTCAGTGTTTCTGAACCATCATTATCAATCAGCGTAACATCAATACCTGACAGCTTGATTGGGTTGCCGATAATCCCTTCATCAACCACGCCAGCAGCAAAGTAACCGCCAAACTTCCCTTGGTGATCGCCGCTGCCACTTTCAACAAAAGTACCGACCTCAGCGCCCAGTGTAATTAGCTCTTCAGCACTGCCATACAAATGATAGTTATCACCTGTCAGCTCTTTAGAGGTGGCGGTGCTCCAATCTGCATCCACTGCCTTCTCAAGTACACTGATATCAAACTTACCTGATTTATTTAAGTTAGCGAAATAAGCTTCTATGGTGTAGTAGCCCGTGGCAGGTGGTATAAAACTGTTCACATAAATTGAGCCAGCACCAACGCCACCCGTAAATGTTGGACCATAATCCCCGTAAGCATTGCCCGTTGTTTGAGAAAGAACGTTGCCACCAATTTCAATAAACATTGAGTCGTCTGCATAGCCCTCAAAGCTATACTCACGCCCTGCTTCTAGGTAGATCAAACCGGTATAAGACACCGCATCGAATTTTCCATTGGCCACATCACTTCCTGTAAAGTTACCAGTGAAAACGTTGGCGCGTCCCGTTGAGTTAGCAGTGTTACCTTCCAATATTTGCTCAAGATGGCTTGAATCAAAAGTAGCCTTTTGGCTTTGAGTAATGGATATACCGTTATACGTCTTGAAGATTAAACCCGTTGATGGCGGCGCAGCAGGTAGATCAACTGGCGCTGACGTACCACCTGTGCCGCCTTCACCACCTGTGCCACCGTCATTAAAGATATTGGCTTTCAAGTCAATATTCACGCCATCAGCGACTGCTTCAACATGAACCTCTGCCGAGGCTGGAATATTCCACTCGCCATCGGTCACGTCAAAGGTGATTTCAACCGATTCCTCTGCCGAGGCGTTGGCAAAGTTTTCCTTTGGTTTAAAGGTCCAAGTGCCATTGCCATTATCGGTGATTGAGCCAAACTCTGGCGCAACAGCAACATCCTTAACAGATAATGACTCATGAGCACCTACACCGCTCAACAGATCCGCCTTTTTCAAAATAATAGCTGTGTCTTCATCAATACTGCCAAGGTCATATACATCTTCATAGTTCTCGCTTACGCTCGGTACGGTGATGTTCTCAAGTGCATCAATGCGATCTTGGAAGCCATCTTTGGCATCACTGGCTGGTAAGACATTCACTGCGTTGTGTGCAGCACCTAAGGCATCTTCTGCCACTTGGTATTTCGCTTGTAAGTCAGCCACTTCTGCTGGCGTGATGAAGGCGTCGTTGTTCGCCGCTGTCAACGCAACTTGGGCCGCTTGAACCGCTGCTTCCGCTGCACTTACCGCCGCTTCGGCGTCAGCAAACAGACCTTCGTTAACCGCAGGTACTTCAATGTCGTTTAAGCGACCTTGTTCAGTGCCAAGGTCAGTTAATAGATCATCTTTCGCGCTGCCATCTGGCAAGGCGTTGATCGCGCCTTGTGCTGCATCAAGTGCAGTTTGGGCATCAGTAATAGCTTGTTCAAGCGCATCGATTTCAGACTGTTCTACTTTGCCGTCAGCAATCGCATCGGCCAGTTTCTGCTCGGCGTTATCCCCCGCGGCTTTCGCATCGTCGAGTAAGCCAGCCGCATCATCGAAGGCATCGCTATCAACCGCAGGTACTTCAATGTCGTTTAAGCGACCTTGTTCAGTGCCAAGGTCAGTTAATAGATCATCTTTCGCGCTGCCATCTGGCAAGGCGTTGA
>NZ_KB849696.1 GCF_000368785.1 Acinetobacter towneri DSM 14962 = CIP 107472
CCTGCCAATATTTTCTACGGTACGTCTATTCCAACGTGTATTTTGGTACTGAAGAAAGATCGTAAAAACACAGGCGATATTTTATTCATTGATGCCAGCAACGAGTTTGAAAAGCAGAAAACGCAAAACAAGCTGTTGCCTGAGCATATTGAAAACATCATTGCGGCCTATGAAAACCGCCAAGACATTGAAAAATATGCTCATGTCGCCACCTTGCAAGAAGTCAAAGATAACGACTACAACCTCAATATTCCTCGCTATGTGGATACCTTTGAAGCTGAAGATGAAATTGATCTGAATGCCATTGCGCAGCAACTCAAAGAACTTGATCAACAAAGCCAAAATACAGACAAAGTGATTGCTGAATTCTGCACAGAACTTGGCATTGATTCACCATTTGCGGAGGTGAAGTAATGACTGCACCTAAGTTACGCTTTAAAGAATTTAGTGAAGATTATAACGTTTCTACGTTTCAAGAAGCATCAATACAGATTATAGATGGAGATCGTGGCAATAATTACCCTAAGTCCGATGATTTTTATGATAATGAATATTGCCTGTTTCTAAATGCGGGAAATGTAACTAAATCAGGTTTCAAATTTGAAAACACTCAATTTATTAATAAAGAAAAAGAAGCCTTACTAAGAAAAGGAAAATTACAAAAGAACGATCTTGTAATCACTACAAGAGGTACGGTTGGTAACATTGCTTACTTTGATGAAAGTATCCCATTTGAAAATATAAGAATAAATTCTGGGATGGTGATAGCTCGTAGTGAAATTGATGTAGAGCCAATTTATTTAAATCAATTTTTAAAATCTGATTTATTTGAAAAATGGCTTGAGAAAAATGTTTTTGGCAGTGCTCAGCCTCAATTAACTGTAAAATTATTAAATTCAATTTCAATATCTTATCCATCAAAAGCAGAACAAACCAAAATAGCCACTTTTCTTTCTGCCGTAGATGAAAAGATTAGTCAGCTTTCGCAAAAACATCAGCTACTTAGCCAATACAAACAAGGCATGATGCAAAAGCTGTTTAGTCAGCAGATTCGTTTTAAAGCCGATGATGGCAATGAGTTTGAGGATTGGGAAAATAAAATATTAGGAGATATTGCTTTTACAACTACAGGTAGTTCAAATCGGGAAGATAGTACTGAATTAAGCGGTGAATATACATTTTTTGATAGATCTGAAGATATTAGAACAAGTACAAAGTACCTATTTGATTGTGAAGCACTTATCATTCCTGGAGAAGGATCTTCATTTAAACCAAAATATTTCATGGGAAAATTTGACCTTCATCAAAGGGCATATGCAGTAATGCAATTCAAAAATGTACTAGCCAAATTCCTATATTTTTCTATGCAATATAATCATCAATACTTTCAAAGTGTAGCTGTTGGATCAACTGTTAAATCTTTGAGATTACCCATGTTTCAAAATATGCCTATTAAATTACCTGCCCTAGCAGAACAAACCAAAATCGCTAATTTCCTATCAAGCATTGACCAAAAAATTGATGTTATTTCAGAGCAGCTAGAACAAGCCAAGCTTTGGAAAAAAGGGCTTTTACAGCAAATGTTTGTTTAAATACTGAAAACGTCAATTCATCCATCTGATCTGAAGATTTTGAGGGTAAAACATCACAGTATGTTTCAAGCTTCAATCAGATGGATTTCACTTAGATCACCGTAATTCAATAAAAAATTAGAGAAAGAGATGTCCGTACAAAGCGAAGCTCAACTTGAAAATGAACTCATTGAACAGCTCAAAAATCTGGGCTATCACCAGGTTGATATCAAAGATGAAAATCAGCTGCTGAGCAATCTAAAAATTCAAGTTGAACGCGCCAATGACATCACTTCTTTCTCTGCAAATGAATGGGCACAAGTCCTCAATCATCTCAAGGCAGGCAACAGCTTTAACTGTGCCAAAGTGCTGCGTAATCGCTTTCCTGTGAGTTTTGATGATGGTTCTACACGCCACATTGATTTTTTATTTGCCGATCCTCAGAAAAACATCTACCAAGTGACCAATCAGATCGCCATCGATCACAGTGCCAGTAATGGCCACACCAGTCGCTTTGATGTCACTTTGCTGATCAATGGTCTACCTTTGGTGCAAATCGAGCTAAAACGCGCAGGGGTAGAGCTTCCTGAAGCCTTTAACCAGACCCAACGCTATGCCAAAGTCGCTTACAGTAGCGGAGCAGGCCTGTTTAATTACATCCAGCTGTTCGTAATCAGTAATCGTGACCACACCCATTACTATTCAACCGGCACCAGCAATTTCGAATTTACCTTCCCCTGGGCAGATTTTGACAACAAGCACATCCATAAAATCGAGACCTTTACCGAAGCCTTTTTAAAACATCAGCACATTACCCAAATGCTGACTGAATACATGGTGATCCTGGAAGTTGAAAAGCGTTTGATGGTGCTGCGTCCCTACCAAATCTATGCGGTGCAGCAGATTATTCAACGTGTGCAACACTCAGCGCAAAATGGCTATATCTGGCACACCACAGGCTCAGGAAAAACCCTCACCTCCTTCAAAGCCAGTCAACTCATCATGCGCTTGCCTGAAGTGGAAAAGGTTCTCTTCGTGGTGGATCGTAGTGATCTCGATACCCAAACGGTACGTGAGTTCAATGCCTTCAAGAAAGACAGTGTTGATACCACCAAGAATACTGGCACCCTGGTCACTCAATTGGGCCAGAAGCATGACAAACTGATTGTCACCACCTTACAAAAGCTCAATATTGCCATTAGTTCTGACCGTTATAGTGATCAGATTCGCTATCTCAAAGACAAAAAAGTCGTGATCATTTTTGATGAATGTCACCGTAGCCAATTTGGTGATACCCATCGCAATATCAAACGCTTCTTTAATCAGGCGCAAATATTTGGTTTTACCGGAACGCCTATTTTTGAGAAAAATAGCCAACTGAAAATTGACTCACAAGCAGTCACCACCAATGCCCTGTTTGACGAATGCCTGCATAAGTACGTGATTACCGATGCGATTCGTGATGGTAATGTCCTACCCTTCCAGATTGCCTATCTGGGCAAATACACCAGCAATGGCATCGAAAATAGCGACAGCTATGAAGAAGATGTTGAAGGGATTGATACCAAAGAGCTGTTTGATAACCCTGCCCGTCTCGAAATGATTACCCGCTATATCCTGGATAATCACCACATCAAAACCAAAAATAAAACCTTCACCGCGATGTTCTGTGTCAGTTCCGTTGAAGTCCTGACCCAGTACTACGAACTGTTCAAAAAAGTACAGCAGGAAAAACAGCAGCAAGCCGAAGAACAAGGTGGGATTTATACGCCATTGACCATTGCAACGATTTTTTCCTTTGCAGCCAATGAAGAAATCAAGGTCGAAGATCACAGTGGTTTAATTGAAGAAGAGTCTGCGGATCTCCCGACCCGGATCAGCCAATCCAATCGGGATAAACTCGATCAGTACATTGCTGAATACAATGCCAAATTTGGCCAGAACTACAACTCAGGCGATGAGTTCTACGCTTACTATCGTGACATTGCCAATCGGGTACGTAAAAAAGAAATCGATATTTTGCTCGTGGTAAATATGTTCCTGACCGGTTTTGACTCAAAACCACTCAAC
>NZ_KB849697.1 GCF_000368785.1 Acinetobacter towneri DSM 14962 = CIP 107472
AAATGCCCAAAAAGCCGATTTTGAAACAAGTCGGCTTTTTTATGAGCGGTTTTGATATTTTTTGCCAACACTTTTGCTCAAAAAACACTCAAAAACAAGAATCACATACACTCTATAAGGCTTTCAGCCTAAAAACAATCCACAATTTTTGCGGATAAACCTTGGGGTAAGTTTGTGATGTTACAGCTTGATTATATAATCTATATAAATTATATTATTTATATAGATTATATAATCAAGAGATCTCTTGTGACACACGATGAAATTTTTAAATGTATTGTTGATGCTGTAAATGATGCTCCTAGGAATAGACAAACAGCAGAACTACATATTCAGATGATTAAATACGCTGATGAGTTGAAATCCATCACATCTAAAGAATTCTGTGAAGAAACAAAACTTCCTATTGGGTATGGCTCTGAATTTAGCAAAATGCGGAATATAACAGAGAGATTAAAGGCTGCTGGTTTAGATGTATCCAAGCTTTAAATTTTATTGATATTTTTACAGAAGAGTCTATTTTGAAAGTTTTATCTTTGTTTTCTGGTTGTGGTGGTATGGATTTAGGTTTAGAGGGTGGATTTCTCGCTCATAAATCTTCCATAAATAATGATATATATGCATCGCATGTTTTAAATCATGATGAAAACTATGTCTACTTAGAGAAAACAGGATTTGAAACTGTTTTTGCCAATGATATTTTGCCGTTTGCAAAACTAGCGTGGTGTAATTTCTTCAAAACTAGAGTAAGCCAACCTGAAAATATTTTTCATCTAGAAAGTATTGTCGATGTTGTCAATAATATTGAAAACAAAAAATTTTCATTTCCTAACGATATTGATGTTGTGACTGGTGGATTCCCATGTCAGGACTTTAGCTTTGCAGGTAAAAGAAAAGGTTTTGAATCACATAAAGATCACAATGGCGTTATCTATAATGAACCAACTGAAGCAACGCGTGGTCAATTGTATCTGTGGTTAAAAAAAGTTGTTGAGATGACTAAACCTAAAGTCTTTATTGCTGAAAATGTTAAAGGTTTAGTCACGCTAGGTGATGTCAAAGAAATAATTCAAAATGATTTTCGTAATATTGATGATGGATACATTGTCTTAGATGCACAAATCTTAAATGCTAAAGACTATGGTGTAGCTCAAAATAGAGAGCGAGTCATTTTTATTGGTATTTCTAAACGTTATGCCAGCCCAGAGATGCTGGAAAGTTTACTAACTTTACAAGATCAGTCTGAGGTTTATCCATATCCACCGAAGACACACGGTTTAGAAAATGGATTAAAACCCTATGCCACATTAAATCAAATTTTGGCACATCTACCAGAGCCTGAATTAGCAAGTACAGATAAAAGCCAACAATCCTATTCTAAAGCAAAACTTTTCAGAAAAACTCAAGGAAATATTGAAGTTAACATGGATGGTCAAGCTCCAACTATTAGAGCAGAACATCATGGAAACATTGAGTTTCGAAGATTGTCTCAAGAAAATGGCGGAAGAAATTCAGCTGAATTTCATTTACCACAAAGACGCTTAACGGTTCGTGAATGTGCCTTAATTCAAAGTTTTCCACCCGATTACGAATTTGTATTCCACCATGGAAAGTACAACTCTGTATCAGCATCATCAGCATACAAAATTATTGGTAATGCTGTTCCACCATTGTTAGGCTTTGCAATAGGTAAACACCTTAGTGAAATATGGCCAAAATTGTTTAAATAATTATTAATTACTGAACCATAGTTATTTAATTTAACTATGGTTCTTCTTAATTTAGACCTTTTCTTTTATACCATTTAGTATAGATTCTCGTACACATACTACTTCTATTGTGCTCTCTAAAGCTCTTGCAATTTCTCGAAACCATGTACTTCTAATTTGCTGAATATTTTCAGTTTCGTATACCTGTTTCATTTCTATTGTAGGTACATTACTTAATAATTTATTAATAATATCAAGATAATCTTCATTCAGAAGCAATGAGTATTTTTGAGGGACTTTGTGTCCACAAACATAGAATTGCCCTCCAGCCGTAAAATTATCTCTCATTGAGTTACTAATTATATTCCGACCTAAAAAGAACAAATTAGAATTATCGTAGATAGTTTTTGTCGATCCAAAAAGATCAAATGGATATAGAATTATTGCTTCAGAGATTAGTTCTATTTTTTCTTCACTTGTAAGCCTATTAAAAAACTTCCACTCCAACTCTTGATAAGTTTCAGAATTACGCTCGCTCTCATCATCACTGAGAAACCAAAATTTAGTATTTGATCTTTTAGCTTTATCTTTAAAATAATTTTTAAATATCTCAAAGGGTGTTGTGGTAGCGCAAACCTCTTCATAACTTGTATTCAGTTGAGTAAAAATATCTGTTCCATCCTTCAGATCCATATCAATTAAATACCTTGGAGAGTGTGTAACAGCAACACTTTTGACACATTTTGAGAATTCTTTTATTTTTATATTTACTTGATTATTGATGTTTTTTCCAAACAAAATAAAAATTTCATCTAACCCTGGAACTTTAGTAGATTCATTAATACTTCCTCCTAAAGTTTCCCAGTTCTTCGATTTACTACTTTTAACCTCTATACCAAACTTCCCATCATGTGTAGTTATAATTACATCGGGAAATTTATGAGCGTTTTCATCATATTCAACAATCCAACCATAATAATTTGTATCATTTTGAATGATATCCATGGCACACCTTGCAGTCAGTATTTCTAGGTGCTTCCATGTGTCAAATGTCTGATAATTTTCCAATTTTTGCTTTAAAAAAAATAAAAATTGATTAATTTTTTCCATTACTAATAACCTTATGAAATAAAAGCATAAAGTTATACTCTGATTGTAACGAAATCACATATTTTTATTTAACATAAAACCTCTTATACGCAGTTCTGTTCCTTTGCTTGGATTTCTACATAATAAGGGCTTTTGTAGGATAAAAAATCTAAAAATACTATTATATTCAAACAATTTCAGAAAAAAATAGAGACATTCTTTTAGAGCAACGGAGAAAATTTCATGGAAAAGACCGAAAGTATTTTAGAAGCCCGAAACAGAATCATTCAGGCTCAAAGAGAAGCAGCGAAAAACCCTGATCACCCGATTAATGATGGGCTTAAAGCACACTTTGAAGAGAGGAAACAAAAGCTGGCAGCATTAAAGTCCAAATAGTTTTCTGTCACGATCTTCGGTCAAATACTGGTTCAGGCCAGCGAGTATTTTTTGTTTCTGCGCTTCATCTTCCATTTGTTTCATCAAGAAAGAACCCAGTAAAATTTTACGTCTAGTGTCGTCCTTTCTTTCTTGTGCTTTTTGTTTTGCCTTTTCTCTTGCTAAAGCAGCCTGTTTTTGCGCTTTTAACTGGTTTAACTTCTCTTGTTGTTTTGCAATTTTCTGATCTAAAGATTCAATAACCATTTTGATTCCAAAGCCTTTTAAAAAACCATTAGAGCATAGGATACCTGCCATTGAGATTCAATGCCTTCCTAAGCTATAATGGTTTTCCCGAAGGGCGCACTTTCCCAAACTAATTTCATTAAGTTTGGAGTGCGAAAGGTGATACCCCCTTAACCCCCATAAAAGCAGATTTGTTTTTATTGTTGTTTTGGTTGTTGGAAAAAAGACAAAAGAGAAAATGGCGATTTATCACTTTTCAGTTAAAAACGTAAGTAGAGCAGATGGGCGGAGTGCCGTAGCTGCTGCTGCCTATCGTTCAGGCGAAAAGTTGATAGATGAAAGACAAGGGAAAGAACAGGATTACACGAAAAAAACAGGTGTGGAGTTTTCAAAAATCTATGCCCCTGCAGGAACGAACCCCGAATTACTAGACCGCAACCAACTTTGGAACACTGTAGAGAAAGTCGAGAATCGCAAAAATTCACAGCTTGCTAGAGAATTTGAAATTGCATTCCCTCACGAACTCAACAAACAGGAACGGCAAGAGCTACTAGACGACCTATGCCAGGAAATTATCAAGCGTCATGGCGTTGTCGTGGATGCAGCCATTCACGCCCCACACACGGAAAGCGGTAGCGATAAGCGCAACTATCACGCTCATATTTTACTAACCACTCGCAGCATTGACGAACAGGGCAATTTAGGCAAAAAAACGAGAGAGTTTAACGATCACGGCAAGCAACAGGTCGAACACTGGAGAGAAAAGTTTGCAGACCTAACAAACCGCCACCTAGCAAGAACAGGGCATATCTTTGTGGAAGTCGATCACCGCAGCTACAAAGCGCAAGGCTTAGGGCTTGAAGCCACACAGCACGAAGGCAGCAAAGTTACACAACTTCGCAGACAGGGCATAGATACTGAAATCAGCCTGAAAAACGATGCTATTAAGGCTAAAAATGCTGAAAAACTGGCAAATGAGCAATTAATTAAAGGGCTAGATCAAGAAATCATTTTGGCCGATAAGATTTTAAGCGACCTAGAGAGCCTAAAACACCCACAAAGAGAGCTTGAGCAATCAGGACAAGCAAACGTACATATTGAGCCTAAAAACGCCTTAGAACGCAAAATAGAGCCATCTAGCCCTATTCTCAAACTTAGTCAGCCCGAAAAAAAACAGGCTATTGCCGATTTTAATGCTCGTGTTTCAAAGTTGGCCAAAGAAATTTTTGAGAATGATTTAAGAGAAATTTTAGAAAAAACACAAGAATGCAAAGAATTAAGCTCAAAACTTCTTACTAAGATTGAAGTACATAAGCAAAACAAGCCATTAAACCCTTTCAAAATTGGGACTTGGAAAAAAGAACTTTCAGAAATGGTGAACCTGCATAACAACAACATCAAAGTAAAATGGGAAAACTTGCTACTTGAGTACAAGAGCAAGGAAAATCTAGGTGCTAACTACACTTATTACGAAAAAGCACATACTCAACTTTTCAAACAGAACCAAGACGAATACAAGAAAATTCAGGAGTTTCAAAAAGAAATTGCTGAAAATGAGCGACAAGAATCAATTAACAAAGCTGCAAGTCGCCAAAACAACAAAGAGCGTTGACATACTCCGTACTAAACCGGTGATTTAATGGGGAGCATGTCA
>NZ_KB849698.1 GCF_000368785.1 Acinetobacter towneri DSM 14962 = CIP 107472
TGCTAATTTGATCGGCAATAACTGCCCCTATCTGTTCTTTGATTTCTTTGACACTTTCAGGCAAGTTTTGGCTATTCAAAACCTTGATAGCTTGGGCTTTATCAGGTGCATGAGGGTCTGATAATCCATGTTCAAAGTTAGTAACCTGTTTCCAATTTTCAACCAATGGACGATCTGCTTTGTCATAATAGGGTTGTAGGCGTTTTCCTGTACTCAATTCCACGTTAGGAATAACAAAATTTAGCTCTAATCGCCCTTTGTCCCGATGTTCAATCCAAGTGATGTCGTACTGGTCACGTTCAAGCCCTGCAAGTACCGTCTTTTCAAAGCTCTCCATGATTTTTTCTTTTTGGCGTTGTTCAAGGTCTGATTCCTCAAATGACAATACGCCTACGGTGTACCGATTCTTAAAATCTAGGTTCTCAGCTATCCGTACTGTTAATTCAGGGTCACCACTAAGTAAAATCGCTCCTGGTCGGTCACGATCTTTACCCAGCAAGTAATCCATTGTTGCCCCTGCACTGCCACCGCCTTTATTTCCTAAAAATTTAACGATCATAGTCGGCTAGAATCCTTTGTAACTGCTCTCTAATCGTTGCTAACTCTCCAAAAGCTCTAATTTTTTCTATATCTGAATTAACCGTATTTACCTGTCTAGCAATCTGATTCAGGTTTCCACCAATCCGCCCCAATGCTGACAATAATTGAGGATCTGCTACTTTGTAATTCCGTTTCTTATTTGGCTTTTCATCAAGACATGTATTTCTAATCCAAGTCGCCAACTCCCCACCTGTCATACGTTCTAGCAATGCTGTATGTTCCGCATCAGTTAAACGGACTTTGATTTCTTTTTGTCTTTTAACAATCTCTTTCTTCGTCATGACTAAATCCATTCGTGGAAATGGTCGGCTTTTTTTATGAGGACAAGTTGCCTAACAAGGCAAGTTACCGCAGTGAAAAAAGTCGAAAAAAGGGTTAAGGGATTCTTCCCTTACAAGGCATATAAGGGTATCTCGAAGAGTACCCTTTATGTGTCCTTGCCCTTAAATTAAAAGGCTACCTGAAATTATACAAATTTCCAAGAAAGGGATTAATCAAAAAATAAATCAATCAATTGATCTTCATCTGTCATTTTTTCTCTTTTCAATCGTTTCTTTTCATTGATTTGCCATAATTGCAATTCACGATTTAACTCACGAACACTTGTATTCATAGGAGTTTTTCCTCGATTATTTAACTTCACCCAAACATCAGTGAGTTGTCGATCTTGGCGTTCCTCTTCTGTTTCCACAAAAACCTCTCTACTAACAACGAACATCTAATTAAACTTGCTTATTCCACTTTCAGATAAAAAAAGAACCCGTAAACGGGCTAATATCTGATTAGGCTTGCACTTTTACACTTGTAACTGATTTGTAAATTCTGTAACCCATTTGTAAACGCTTGGGCGTGATACCCCTAATTCTTTGGCTATTCGTGTTGGATTAAATCCCATTACATGAAGTTTTAAGGCTTCATGACGTATATCGCTGTATTTTGCTGATCTAGCTTTGCCACCATGACTAGAATCACTAGCTAAACCGCCTTTCCGCCCTTTCCTCGCCTGTTTTTCACTAAACATTGCTTGAAATTCTGCACTGTGATGATTTCGCCACACCCATTTTGCAATACTTTTTGCTGTCGCTTTCACTTCTGAATATGGCAATGGCTCTAAAAACGCACCATTTGCGGTTTTAGACCGCTCTAATACTTCCTGATACCAAATATCCAAACCACTACCCAAATGCTCTCTAATCGCCTTATATGCCCAAAAACGAACGGTATCAAACAACATACAGTTACGCCCAAGCCCAGATACTTCCTTTTTTTCTCCCTCAGTTGGTTTGGGCTTGGTTTCTAAATCGACATAATCAGCAAGTTCATCAAGCTCGAATGCGGCAGGATTTAATAGAAAAACTTGCCAATCCCTATCGACTGGATTTTTTGTCAAAAGTCCCGTATATCGCAAATCTGCATTTAATTTTTTGGCGTATGTATATTCAATAGATGCTAGATACCGCAATGGTTTTAGACGTGCATGTGCTGTTTTACAAACTGCTGTTTTTAACTCATAACAAACGTGACAATGACCATTTTTTTTATTTTTTGCTATCCATGTCGGAACTGGTAGATTTTCATCAAAAAAATGTAAATAAGCATCAGGTGCATCTATATCAAAAATCAAATATTGCACTGTATGAACATGATTTACTTGAATAAGCGGATACTGTATTGCATGTTTTTTTGAGCGTATCAATGTCTTACCGCCTTTGCCTAAGCTGCAAAACGGTTTATATGGTAATTTTTTAAAAAAATCTGCTGAAAATTGCGTTTTATTGAGCATGAAAACACGTCCAAGTGTTGCATTGGCTCAAAACATCAGTAAAATACTAATAACGGATTAGCGTTTCACAGATGTTTTAAGCATTTGTTTAACAAAGAGAAAAAAGTAGGTTTGCCGACCTGCTTTTTTTTCGCCTGTAGAAAATATTACACTAATTTTTAAGCTAAACAACCAATTGATTTTTATTAGTTTATAGCACTGTTATTTATTTCTACGTTTGCCAAATAATTCTGAATGACTGCCAATTCTGACTAGCTGTAAGCAATCCTCTCTTACTGCATAGATCAAGACTAAATCAGGCTTTACATGGCAATCTCTAAAACCTACCCAATCACCTGTTAGTCCATGATCACAGTATTTTTCAGGCAAAGGAATATCGTTACAAAGGCAATGTAATACTTCAGCCCATGCAGGGGTAATTAGCTCTAAGAATTGCTTCTTAATATCTCGTTTAAACTGACTTTCAGCTAATATTTTACGCATTAGCTAACTCTTGCATTGCTTTTATAAATTCTTCGGGTGTCGCATAAGCTTCTGAAAAATCAGTTCTATTTTTAGCATCAAGCAGTGCTTTTTTAGTGACGCTATTAGGCACATTTTCATCTTCTACATAGTCAAAAGACAATGGAATTTTATTTGTTTCAGCCACTTGAGTTAAAAACAATTTAAAGGCTTGTGATGCACTTAAACCATAGCGTTCAAACACTGGAAATGCTCGATCTCGTAAATCTTGCTCAAGTCTAAGGTTAAAGTTTGTTGTCGCCATATTACTACCTCTAGTTTACATATTGCGTATTATAGTAAACATAATGTACGCCAAATATTAAATATAAGCTATATTTCGACTAGATTTATTACACTTTTTATGATGTATTCCACATCTAAACTTACTTACTAGAGAATTCACCTAATGAGAGTTGTTTTATTATCTTTAATTACATTAGTACTTACAGCTTGTTCAAAACCTTATGATAAATATATCGGCTACTGGCAATTAGAAGACACAAAATATCCTAAAATTTTAGAAATCAGAAAAGAGGATAAAGATACTTATCTTGTAAATGAAAATATTTTTAGAGATACAGATTTACTAGGTAAAGCGAAAAAAGAAACTGTTTTAGAAAAAACTGAAAAAGAAGAATTAGGCGTTAATAATGGCTTAACTGTAATTCCTTTTAACCTATCTGATGATGGTAAAACTTTGCGTATCCGTGATCAAAAATATGTGAAAATTTCTGAGGATATTGCTAAAACTGCCGTTAAAAATAGAAAGGACTGTAATGATTTAAGAACAAAATATACTGAAGAAAAGAAACCATTTGATGGCTTTTTCTTTAATGGCAACCCAAACCAAGCCAAACTTGATGCAGTTAAAGCAAAATATAAAGAATTACAGCAAAAAATACCTGAATGCGATTTTAATTAAACCAGTGAGAAATGAGGTGTGGTTCATCTACCAAACCTCATTCCGTAATCTTTCTTAATTTGTTGTTTTGCCTGTTCCTGCCTTACTTTTTCCTCAATATACTGTTTTGATTCCTCAATTCCTCGTTTTGAAGCGTTATAACACTGTTGGCTTTGGTCAATCGCTCGTTTAGAGTCCTTAATTCTTGATTCTGATTGCTCAAGGCTTCGATCTGCTCGCTCTGTGATTGATTGATAGCGTTTAACTCGCTCAATTGTTTCTCTAAAGAACTCAACAAGTCGCTGTAACTGCTCGTGAAGTCGTTGTTGTACAAGGGTACTTGGCATTTTGTGCATAGTGTCATTTTGGTTTCCTACTTCTCGATTTTCAGTACTTTGTCTTTGCCTGTTGTCGTATAGGCTTCCGCTTTCTTGCTGTTCTTGGCTACGATGAAATAGGCTTTGTTGTCCTTGTCCTCGTGAAATTCCACTGTCCGTAAAATTCGTTTTTCTAACGGGGTTTGTTCTAGCTGTAGATTGATTTCGGCTAATTCCTGCTTCTTGCCCTTGATCTGATAGCTCATCCATACGTTTATCCCTAGCAATATCAAGAATAATGTAATCAGTACGCCCAGAACTGCCCCCTTGAGAATATTCAAATGCAAAGCCTTTTTGATGCTCGGCTGTTGGTCTTTGATGGTCTGTAGGTTTGACCTTAAAATGTTCTCTGTTTCCTCGCTGTTTGCTCTCAACAAGGCTCTGTAATTTTCCAAGTGCTGTTTGGTAACGCTCTCGGCTTGTTCCTTGATAATCCTGTCCTGCTCGGCTGTGTTCTTCTGCAAATTGCTTATCAAATTGTCGATTTTCATAAATCACGCCCTCTAACCGTATGTTTCGTTTGCCGTCAGGATTTTTAATACTGATTGATCGCTCTGTTTGTCGGGTAATCTCAAAGCCTGCATCTTCAAGGGTTTTAACTACGCCTTGCCTATTTTCAATTTCACCTTTGCTAATTTGATCGGCAATAACTGCCCCTATCTGTTCTTTGATTTCTTTGACACTTTCAGGCAAGTTTTGGCTATTCAAAACCTTGATAGCTTGG
>NZ_KB849699.1 GCF_000368785.1 Acinetobacter towneri DSM 14962 = CIP 107472
AAAATCATACTGTTTTTGCGCTTATTCATTGCTAGATTCAAGCAAGTTTAAAATGGTAAATATATAAATTTACGCACAGTTTGCTGAGTTTTTTACGGTCTAATCCGATGTAATCCTTGAAGTGAAACTTAAAACTTTAAAACATCGGGCTTGTTATGATTTGCTACAAATCTTCATTAAAAATAAGGCAAATTGGCTTTTCAGATACAAGGTGAAAGTTTAAGGTGGCAGCAAGACAAGTTTGAAGTTTAGAACATTTATGCTGAATCGTTATCCGATTGCACTCAGTACACTTAGCTTATTTTTAGTAGCTTGCGGATCAACTGATCCAAGCAGGGAATATCAATCCGCTTTGCCTTCTGAGCCACAAATTACGTCCAAAACTGAAGTTCAAAATTCAGCAACTTCATGGACAGGACAAGCTACAGGTAACTTTAGAGCCTTATTGCCTTGTGACAACTGTGAACAGCATGTGATTCATTTACGCCTGAATGATGATCAAACCTTTCAACTCAGCGACATTAAACGCTCGAAACAGCGCCAGCGCGAAAACCAAGTGGCGGGAACGATTCAAGCTGCTCAGGGCAACAATCAGCAAGACAAACAGAACCAACACCCATCGCAAAACACGGCAAATGAATGGTTGCTCAATACAGAAAATGGGCAAGCCTATGCACGTATTCAACTCACAGCGCACGGTCTTAAATTCAGTTTATACAATCAGAAAAAGACACAAAATCAGCAGAAAAATGAAACTCAGGTTTTCTTACATCCTGTAGAAAATATGCAAGTCAGTAATGCCCTGAAGCATGTCGATATTCAGGCTGAACACGTACAAAATGTTGAGGTCAAAGAATTAAACGACCCTGTGATGGCACACGATTATTTTCTGGCAATTCACAATCAATCTGATCAAGCATTACAATTACATGCCAATGACTTGGTTTTGGTCGATCAGCAATATCAGGAATATGCTGCTGTAGTCGATCCGCAATTTTTAGAACCGATTCCTGCACAACAAAAACAATGGATTAAGGTGTCTTTCCATTACCCTGCTTCTGTACAGGCAGATGTGATCAAAATTAAATAGGTTACAGCTGCTGCATTTCATAAATGAAGGAACATCAATTTAAGGATGTTTCAAAGTTCTTTGACTATTTTAAATAGCCATAAAAAAACCCTGCATCAGCAGGGTTTTCTTTTAAACCATCAAGCGATTACGCGTTGAATTGGTTCATTGTGTTTTTAGCTTCGTCCGCTGCTTTAAGCGCGTTGTCACCAGAGAAAATTTCTTTGTGATCGTCACCGATGTCAGAACCAGCCATTGCTTGGTGTTTCACACAAGCGATACCACCGCGGATTTCTTTACGTTGTACGCCAGCAACATAAGCCAACATACCTTCAGAACCGAAGTAACCTTGAGCAAGCTCGTGAGTAGAAAGAGCAGCTGTGTGGTAAGTAGGCAGAGTGATCAAGTGGTGGAACACGCCTGCTTCACGAGAAGCGTCTGCTTGGAATGTACGTACTTTTTCGTCAGCTTCAGCAGCCAATTCAGAATCGTCGTACTCAGCGCTCATTAATTTAGCGCGGTCGTATGCAGATACGTCTTTACCTTCAGCAACCCAACGGTCGTACGCTTGTTGACGGAAGTTCAGTGTCCAGTTGAATGATGGAGAGTTGTTGTAAACAAGTTTCGCATTTGGCACAACTTCACGTACACGGTTAACCATGTGAGCGATTTCTTCTACGTTTGGAGTCGCAGTTTCGATCCAAAGAAGGTCAGCACCGTTTTGTAAGCTAGTTACACAGTCAAGTACAACGCGGTCAATTTGAGTGCCTTCACGGAACTGGTACAAGCCAGAAGCTAAACGCTTAGGACGGTGTAATTTACCATCACGCTTGATTAGGATTTCGTCTTCTTTCGCTTCAGAGATGTCAATTTCTTGAGTGTCTAAGTAGCTGATGTATTGAGAAGCGATGTCGCCTGGCTCTTTAACTACTGGGATTTTTTGAGTTAAGTCAGCGCCTTCAGAGTCAGTACGTGCAACGATGATACCGTCGTCAAGACCCATTTCTAAGAACGCATAACGTAACGCGTGGATTTTAGCGATGAAGTCTTCGTGTGGAACAGTTACTTTACCAGCTTGGTGACCACATTGTTTCGCGTCAGAAACTTGGTTTTCGATTTGAAGTGCACATGCACCCGCTTCGATCATTTTCTTAGCTAATAAGTAAGTTGCTTCTTCGTTACCGAAACCAGCGTCGATGTCCGCAATGATTGGCACAACGTGAGTTTCAAAGTTGTCGATTTGAGCAGTGATTTCAGCAGCTTTAGCAGTATCACCAGCGTCTTGTGCTTTTTTAAGTGCGCGGAACAAATCGTTTAATTCTTTCGCGTCAGCTTGACGTAAGAATGTGTAGATTTCTTCGATCAATGCAGGAACAGAAGTTTTTTCGTGCATAGATTGGTCAGGAAGTGGACCGAATTCTGAACGAAGTGCAGCAACCATCCAACCAGAAAGGTAGATATAACGGCGTTCAGTAGTACCGAAGTATTTTTTGTTCGCAATCATTTTTTGTTGCGCAACAAAACCGTGCCAGCAACCTAAAGATTGAGTGTATTTGCTTGAATCAGCATCATAAGCAGCCATATCACGACGCATAATCGCAGCTGTATATTTAGCAATATCTAAACCAGTTTTGAAACGGTTTTGCATTTGCATACGCGCAGCATCTTCAGGACTGATGTCTGCCCAAGTGTTGCCGAATTTTGCTTTTAATTCGCGGATTGCATCAATCGCTGTTTGGTATGTAGTCATGATATTGTACCCTGTAATATTATTTAGGATTTATCAATCGAAGGCTAAATCGCGCTTATGCTTGATTGCTCAGATTTAGAGCACTTCGTTACGATGAATACAGAGTAGAGTGACTGAATGAATTAATCCAATATTCTCGTGTAATTCTCGGTATTTTTTAAAAAAATGTATAGATCAAAGTCTTAATTCACAAAAACAATAAAAACACAACCTATTGATTTTAAAAACCATATTTAGAAAATTAATCAAATATCTTTGCTTACAAATTCATCTCTGTGCCGATATTTTCTGCATTAGACTTAAGTCTTGCATTTCATAAAAAATGCTTGCATTGGCGATTTCTGCCATTTTTTAGCAAAATTTTGCTGCTTTTCAGCACAATGTAAGTGCATAAGTTTCATACAAAATAGAATCTGCTATCAGTTCTGCCAATGCTTTTAAGTGTTTTTGCATTTAATATTAAAAAGTATAGATGCAGTGCTAGGCAACTTACATTTCTTTAGGAAATAATGATGGGGCTGGCTGTTTTTATTCAGATTTTTTGCTATTTATCTCGTCGATTTTTTCATCATAATTTATACACAAGCCTTACGGCTTATGGCATAATTCCAATAATTTAGTGATTTTATTTTCGGTATTTATTTTATGAATCTGGAGCGGGTTGATCTTAATCTATTAATTTATCTTGACGTCTTACTTCGTGAAAAAAATGTAACCCGTGCTGCAGAACAATTGGGCGTTACCCAACCTGCGATGAGTAACATTTTACGTCGTTTGCGCAATTTATTTAATGATCCCCTGCTGATTCGTTCTTCTGAAGGCATGACGCCAACTGAACGTGCCTTAGAATTACAACCGCGTATCCGCGATGCCTTATCTGACCTTTCTATGATTTTGGAGCCGCGTACTGAGTTCCGCCCTTATACTTCAAATCGTGTATTTCGGATTATGACCTCCGATTACGCAGAAGCCACATTAGTCCCACGCTTGGTTAAAGCTTTACGCTCTGAAGCACCTAATGTGGTATTAGACTTTTTAACCCCGAGTGATGTGTCTTATCGCGACATGGAACAAGGTAAAGTCGATTTGGCGATTAACCGTTTTAATGAAATTCCACAAAGTTTCCATCAGGTTTTAGTTTGGCGTGATAGTTTTTCTTGCCTGCTCAATCACAAACACCCTGCTGCCAATAACCTGAATTTAAAAAGCTACTTAGATGCACAACATATTTGGGTTTCTAAAACAGGTATGGGCGTTGGTTTTGGTGTGAATCCAGAGAAACAAGCGGGACTGGGTTGGATTGATCAAGCTTTAGAGCGTATTGGACAAAAACGTAAAATTTCGGTGTTTACCCGTCATTATCAAATGCCTGCACTACTCGCGTCTAATGTAGATTTAGTCGCAACCTTACCTACACGTATTGCGCGCTTACAAGCCAAAAGCCAAAGTTTACTGATTAAAGACCCCCCATTTTATATTCCAGAATTTGAATTAAAGATGGCATGGTGTCCGTTGTTACATCATCACCCTGCACACCGTTGGTTACGCCAATTGATTTTATATGTAGCGCGCCAAATGATTGAAGAAGAAAACCGTGAGTTTTTACTGAATAACTCTCAATTTTCAGCCTATTAATTAAAAATTCACTGAACTTATTGGCACAAACGCTTATACTCAGATGAGGAATATTTCGATATTCCTCATTGTTTAATCATGATTTAATAAAGATTCAAATTGTTATATTTAAAATAATATAATCCACAGGTGGATTCGTGAGCCTCTTCCAGAATATTGTTATTATCCTCATCCTCATTGTCGGAGCTGGTTTTTTATCGCTGACTGAAATTGCGTTGGCTGGTGCACGTAAAGTTAAACTGAAAATTCTAGCCGAATCAGGCGATGAACGTGCCCAAAAAGTTTTAGACCTACAAGAAAACTCAGCTGATTTTTTTGCTGCCTCACAAATTGGCTTAAACGCAGTTGCCATTTTAGGTGGTATTTTAGGTGAAGGCGCATTCCGTCCTTATTTTTACAACTTAGTCGTGCGCTTCTATCAAGGACCATGGGCTGAAACGCTTAGTTTTGCCTTGTCATTTACCTTAGTGACTTCGCTGTTTATTTTATTTGCCGACCTAATGCCTAAGCGTTTGGCAATGATCGCCCCTGAAAAAATTGCGGTATCGGTGATTAATCCGATTCAAATTTTTATTCGGATATGCAAGCCTTTGGCATGGATGATTAATGCGATTGCCAACGTGCTGTTCCGTTTATTTAAAGTAAATACCAAGCGCGAAGACAATATTACATTTGATGATATTTCTGCAGTCATGGATGCAGGCGCTCAAGCAGGTGTTTTACAAAAGCAGGAACATCACTTTATTGAAAACGTGTTTGAACTTGAAGAACGTAACGTACCTTCGAGTATGACCACACGTGAAAATGTGGTGTTTTTTACCCTAAAGGAATCTGAAGCCAGTATTCGTCAAAAACTTGCAGAATATCCTTATTCCAAATTTTTGGTCTGTAGCGAAAATATTGATGATGTGATTGGTTATGTTGATGCCAAAGATATTTTGGTCAGAATCCTCAATAATCAATCTTTACTACAACTAAATGAAAGCACCATCCGTAATGTATTAACCATTCCAGATACACTCACGCTGTCTGAAGTCTTAGACCGTTTCCGCTCTACCAAAGAAAAATTTGCCGTGGTGATTAATGAATATGCTTTGGTTGTGGGCGTGATTACCCTGTCTGATATTATGATTACTGTGATGGGCGATTGGGTAACACCTATTGAAGAAGACCAGCAAATTATTAAACGTGATAACAATTCTTGGCTGATTGATGGCAGCACGCCAATTGAAGACATTAAACACGCGCTGCAAATTGATGAAATGCCAGATGATGAAAATTATGAAACCATTGCAGGTTTTATGATGTATAAGCTGCGTAAAATCCCGCGTCCTGCCGACTCTGTACTTTTTGATGGTTATAAATTTGAAGTGGTCGACGTCGATCATTTTAAAATTGACCAACTTTTAGTGACACGAATTGTAGAAACGCAGGAAATACAAAACAACACTGAAGCAGATGGATAGTGAGATTCCTTGTATTCGTTCAGCCTGATTGCATCTACATTTTCTCGCATTCACAAAAAAGCACCACATCAAAATGAAGTGGTGCTTTTTTAAATCTGAACTGATACTTCTGAAATTTAGCTGAGTATTTACTTAATACTTACTGATCAACTCATCCAATACTGCTTGATAATGAATCGCAATATCTTCAGCTAAAATTTTATAGACATTGTCGAATTGCACCATTGGCCAACCTTCTTTCCAGAAAGGGAAAATATTGTGCAAATCATGCGTTACCACAGCATCTTCACGCACAATCGCTTGTGCAACCTGAGCCAATACTTGTGCAGTTTCTGTGCCATCAATGGCTAAATAATCAATCCCACGTGCTTTTAAAATACGCACACGGTCTTTTTTATAACGAATTTTTTTCATTTGCGCTTCATTTAACTGCAAAGCCAAACTCACCGCTTCTACAAATTTGCTTTCAAATGATTGATTCAGTGCCACCAACGCTGCTTTATGCGCTTCCTGACGACCTGCTTTCCCACCATTACGGATAATTTCTTTTGCCTCTGTGTCTAGCTCATCACTTTTCATAGACTGCAAAATGTCGAGTATTTCGATATCACTTAATGATTCAGGAGATTGGTCAATCATGTACTGCCCTTGGACAAAAATAGCAAAACGCTATTTTCGCACAATTTAGCTAAAAGCTCGACACATTCCGAAGCAATTGTTCACACAAGGCAGTGCTGCACCTATTACAGTGCAGCAGTTTAAAATTGATCTTTCAGCTTTGATCATCCTTGTTTATTTTAAATTTCTTATTGTTCCCTTAGTTTTTCTCCTGAATTTTACCGTCTATTTAAAACCCGTTATTTCAAATGAATAATCCAATAAATAACAGGTTTAACTTTTCAACTCACTTGTACTTTTTAGTAAAAAATAATTAACAGGTTGCTCTTTACACTTAATACAAGTTTTCGCGTTTATCATGATCGAGGCGGTCAATATAGCGCTCTAAATGTAGCATCGCATGATACATTTTATTTAAGTTCCCAACATTGATTTGCTGACGAACAATATTTTTGTGTAACCGTTTTAATGCGCGTAGACTGTGTTTTGGCGTATATGCAGATAAAATTTTCATAAGCCTGCTCTCTCTATCAAATTATTTTACATGAACCGTTTTGTTATCTTGAGAATGAATTCAATGAATATAAAGATAAGCTCTATTATTGACAGGGTGTGTCCTACACCTCATACGCGCCAACTTAAGGCTTAAACTGTTGAAATATATTATAATTATCGCTTGAAAAATAAAAAAGGTGGTTGTATTTATTAATGCGCTAACACAAAACACAACCACCGTGGCGTATCATGATTCATTTTCAACAGTTATTACAAGTACTTCCTTCAAATATTGAACAAATGGCGATAAATTGTAATGCTTTTCAACGGGCTAGAAAAATTAAATCGCCTTTAGAACTGTTTAAATTACTTATGCTGTATTGTGGTCTCGATTTGTCTTTAAGAGCATGCGCTGGAAAATTCACTGAAACTTATTCCGCAATCAGCGACGAAGCCGTAAAAAAGAGATTAATATCTTGTGCTGACTGGATTAAATCACTTTTAAAAGAAACTCTTACCACAGATCATAACCATACAGAAGGCGATTTAAAATTTATAGCTGTAGATGGCTCTACCGTTCAGGAACCAGGTGCGACACAAACGAGCTATAGACTACATCTCGGCATAGATTTGATGGATTTAACGCTCACTGATGCTGTTGTTACAACAGACAAAGTTGGCGAAAAACTTCAGCATTATCAGCTTCGTGAGGGTTATGTCTTTGTGGCTGACCGTGGCTATAGTCGAGTTCAAACCATTATGCCGACAGTCGATCAAGGCGCTGATGTCATTGTCAGATATACACCGAACTCCATGCCTCTCTATACATTTAATTCGAATAATCAAAAGCTTAAGATTGATTGGCATCAGCAACTTATATCACGGTCTGAGAAAAATCAGGTGATTGAGTGTTATATGATTTTAGGCGATAAGAGGATCAAGGGTTATGTCCATGCGATAGCTAAAAACACAAAAGTTGCAGAAAATGAACGTCGAGAAATGATGACCTTTGCTAAGAAAAATAGGCGAAAAGTCAGAGCTCAAACACTTTACTTAACGAACTGGATGCTGGTATTTACAACGATTCCGCCGCAGGTTCTTAGTACGCTTCAAGTTCAAAATATTTATAAAGCCAGGTGGCAAATCGAACTATATATAAAACGATTAAAAAGCTTGCTTAACATAGATTTACTAAGGGCTAAAAAAGACGGTAAATTAGCTGAGGTTTATTTACTCGGAAAGCTACTTTACGCAGTTTTAGTAGAGAAAATCTATAAACAACATTATTTTAATCATGGTGTTAGTTTACTCGATAAAAACCGAAACTTAAGTCCTTGGCGGCTAATTCAAGACTTGAATGATCAGATTAAATACAGTTTGTTAGCAGAATATCCAAGCTTTGAAGCCAATCTAGCAAGCAGTATTAAAAGTATGTCGGAGCGGCCTAGGAAGGGGAAATTACAACGATTTACAGATGATATTTCAATGTTATTTAGGAGGCACCAGAGTGTATGAAATATCATCAACATGGCTTAAGTTGGCGCGTATGGTCCTACACCTCCTTAATATTTGACTATTTGGAAAAATTTTATTGTGTTAAATTGTAGTTTAAAGGAATATTTATGTAATTATGATTAAAATAATTGCTAAAAAAGATTCAAAAAATCTTTGTTAAAATCTTCTATAAAAATATGCATAAAAAAACTGACACTCGGTCAGTTTTTTATGCGGGCTGATTTTAAATTTTGAGTCTTTAAATCACTTCCACCACTACTTTGCCCACATGCTCACCTGTATCCATTTCGGCATGCGCTTGCTGAATTTGATCAAACTGAAAGGTTTTATAAATCATAGGCAGACATTCACCTTTGGCTAACAATGGCCAAACTATCTCTTGCAAACCTTTGGTAATTTCAGCTTTTTCTGCAGTATCGCGGGCGCGCATGGTCGAACCCGTAATGGTAAGACGCTTCATCATAATTTGACCAAGTTTTACTTCTTTGGCTTTTGCACCACCTAAGAATGCGATATACACCAAGCGACCATCACGACGTAATAAGTTTAAATTACGTTCCAAATACGGCGCACCAACAATATCTAAAATGACATCGACCCCAGCATTGTCTGTCGCTTCGTTAATCACTTGTTCAAAATCTTGTGTCTTGTAATTAATTGCTGTGGTGAGATGTGAAATTGCTTGTACTTTTTCATCTGAACCTACGGTTGCAAAGGTTTTTAAACCTAAGGCATTGCACAGCATTAAAGCAGTTGTACCAATACCACTGGTTCCACCATGAATCAGCGCCGTTTCACCTGCTTTGGCTTTACCCATTTGGAATACATTGGCCCACACAGTAAAAAATGTTTCAGGTATCGCAGCGGCTTGTACAAAACTGACACCTGTTGGAATTGTCAAAGTCTGGCTTTCTGGTACAACACAATATTCTGCATAACCACCACCATTGGTTAAGCCACACACTGCATCACCAACTTTAAATTGGCTAACATCTGCACCCACAGCAACTACTTCACCTGCTACTTCTAAACCTGGCACTGGCGTCACGCCTTTAGGCATAGGATACAGACCCTGACGCTGTAAAATATCAGGACGATTCAAACCAAAAGCATGTACTTTGACCAAAACCTCATTGGCTTGTGGCTCAGGTATTGCAACCGTTTCATAGGCTAATTTTTCTGGGCCACCTGATTCTGTAATAATAATCTGCTGCATTGTGTTTTGTGTCATGGCAAATCCCTGATTGTTTGATGCTGATATGAATTCTGACTATTTGAACATAAAACAGCAAAGCATTAAAACCCAGATTAACTTAGGTATAATTCTCATGCCGTGGTGTTTTCATGCGTGATTAAATTTTCATTTATGATTAAAGAGTATGTGATGTCAGAAATTGTGGAATACAACGAAAATAATTACCGTGAGTTTGAATATGAAACAGGCGTTGCGGTGATTCGTTTTTATGCGACGTGGTGTACGCCTTGTGTTCAAAATGCACCATTTTTTGAGCAGCTTGCCCAACTTTTTGATGCTTCGGTAAAGTTTGGCAAAGTGAATGTCGATCAATCTCCAATTTTAACTTTGCGTTATCAAGTCTTTGGTTTACCGACCACTCTGATTTTTAAAGATGGGCAAATTGTTGAACGACTGTCGGGCAATGTTTCTGTCGTACAACTTCAACAAAAAATTCAGAGCTATCTTTAAGCCATGTAGAGTAGCGTCAACATATTAAGTTTGAATTACTACCTGATCGCGTCCTGCATGTTTGGCTTGATACAAATGCGCATCTGCAGCTTTCATAAAATCATCCACGTGCGTATACGCTTGTGCGCGAGTCATCCACGCTACACCGATACTTAAAGTCACATATTGTTTATAGTCTTCTCGTGCCACATGCTCAAAAGCTGCATCACGCACAGCCTGCAAGACCTTTTGCATGAGTGGTGCAATCGCAGGTTGCGGAATATCGTGCAGTAAAATGGCAAATTCTTCACCCCCATAACGTGCCACAAACGCATTTTTAGGCAAAATATCTTGTAAAACTTTAACTAGGTTTTGCAGAATTTGATCGCCTTTTAAGTGCCCATAATGATCATTGTATTTTTTAAAATAATCGACATCGAGCATCGCAAAGACCAAAATATGTCGCTTATTTTGCAAGGTTTCAAAATACAAACGCTGAATTTCTTCATTTAATGCACGGCGATTATATGCCCCTGTTAATGCATCGGTTTTAATCTGTATTTCCAGTTTTTCATTCAAAAGACTGAGTTGTTCAGTGCGTTCCTGCACTTTTAAATCTAACGAGCTGTTTAAATGAATCAGTTTTTGGTTCAAGCGTTCAATGCGTAAGTTATGGTAGGCATAATTTCGTGCCTGCTGAAACATGATGAGGAATGCATAAACACTGGTCGAAATAAAAGATAAATGAATGGAATTGACCAGATTCAGCATTAATAAAAAATCATGAATAAATGTGCCACATAGAATAATTACTGCCCAAAAATTAATTTTGGAATAATCCTCTCCTGAACGCAGGGTTTGATAAAATCCATAAGCAAAATTTGCCAAAATCAAAACAAAGAAAAATGAACTATAAAATGCCAATTGCTGAAAAATAGTGGGTTCTGCCCACAGCGTCACCCCAATATTAAAGCTCAATAACAGCATTGCCGCGCTATATACCCAACGATGCAAATAGCGCGAACTGAGCAAAAACATATAACTCAGGAAAAATAAAATCGCTAAAAAACTAAATAAATATTCGAGTCTTATTCCCCAAGACCAACTTAAATTCAGGAAAGTGGTATAGGCATAGGGTGCAGAAAATAAATTGTGTAATGCCAGAAAAACAATAAAAATGCCGAAAATAAAAATACGCTTGGTCTTTCCACCATTTGCAAGACTAAATGCCGAAAACATCAAGGTAAACACACCAATACCAAGTACTGCCCCACAAATCATGGCAATACTCATCATCAAACGCTGATACTGTTGATTGATGGTGCGACTTAAACCAATTTTCATTGGATTTTTTAAACCACCTTGCAAGCTCTGAAAGCTAGACGCTTGAATGGTCAGGGTAAAATATTCACTTTCAGGAACAAAATATGCAATTCGTGGGGCATTTTCGGTTTGGTGACTACTCGCATCTGCACCGACTGTGCCAACACGCACCAGTGGATCGCCATTTAAAAATACCCGATAGGCGCCATATTGGTTGGGAATCCAAATCGCAATACGTCTGCCTAGAAATTCTTTTGGAATTTGAAAGTGCCCAATAAAAGTGCCGTAAGTATTGGCATTGCCCATTAAATCTTCAAATGAAGCAGGCAATTCAACGGTATTCGATGCCAGTACCGCACTGGGTTCTTGAATCAATTGTTGCGGATAAAACAACCATCGCCCAGTCAAAATACTCGATTGATCTTCAGTAAATTGAACAGAATTGAGCAGTTGTTGATGTAGATAGTAAGATTCAGGTGCAGACTCATACTGCGCCAACACACGCGGTGGTGTGAGTACACTGCACAGTAAAATTAAGAAGAGAAATGCACACTTGTGCCACATCCGAGTGAAATTCAAAAATGCAAAAGCCCTATTGTGCTTGTTTTTCAATCTAATCGTTCTTGCACTAAATTTGAAGTAAAAAATTAAGTCATTCATGCTAGACCTTACTGGCATCGGATGAATGACTTAAATTCTAGCGGTTTGGCTAAGTTGAGAGGTGTTTATTGATCGCGTGTTTTCACATCATACAATTCAATTTCAAAAATCAAATTAGAATTAGCAGGAATGATATTGCCCATTTTGCGCTCACCATAAGCCAAATGCGCAGGTACGATCAGTTTGCGTTTACCACCCACTTTCATCCCCATGATGCCTTGATCCCAGCCTTTAATGACACGACCTGTACCAATCACGGTTTCAAAATAGTTACCACGGTCTAAGGATGAATCAAACTTTGTGCCATCTTCCAACCAGCCTGTGTAATGCGTAGTAATTAAAGCGCCTTTAACCGCTTCTTTCCCCTCACCCACCACCAAATCAATAATTTCTAATTCTGCACTCATGTTCATCTCCAAATATTTGCACTTCGATGTTTAAGATAATTTCCAGCTCGTGCAAGTGTTATTGCAACTGTGTCCACTCAATCTGAGCCTGTGCCTGATCGCCAATCAATGTCCATTCGCCATCCATTACATTCAACTGCAATTGCATGGTACGTTCGCATAAAGCTTGAACGGCTTCGGTACTCGCTGGCGATAGTTGCCACACTTCAACATTATTTAAAGTTTTGATTTTACTGTTACGTTTGTACCATTCATCTACCGATGAACCATAGGCAATAATCGCAACTTGCTTACAACGCGAACTGGCTTTTTTAACTTTGTCTTCATCTGGGCAACCGACTTCAATCCACTTAATTAACTGCCCTGTTAAGTCTTTTTCCCACAAAGCAGGCTCATCGGTTTCAAATAAATCTTTGGTAAATTCCAAAGCCTCATCTGCATAACGTGCGAATGCCAAAATACGCACCATCAATCGCTCAATAGTTTCAGAAGGATGCAATGCCATGGTGAGTTGATAGTCACCGTATTGATGCACATCCATATTGGCAATGTTCAAATCTGCCTTATAAATTGTCGCTTTCAGCGCCATTGTCTATTCCTAAAACCATGTTCAAATTTGCCGCTAAGCATAATGGATTTTCTGGGATTTTGCTGTATCGTTTGCCCGAGAGCATATAGATTTCAGTCTAGAACCGCAGCAGCATCGACCCGACACGCCAATATTTCAGCCTCAAATTTTGCCCAATCCCGCGCGGTTTGATAAATAATTTCCACCCGATTGTCTATGCCTTCATCGGTAGATTGATAATTAAATTGTTGTGGATTGAAGTTGAAACTTTTCCAGCCCTGATTGGTATAAAAAATCCCTTTAATGCGCAACCAATCTTGCTGTTCACAGAGTAAATCTAATAAGGGATAAAAGTCGAATTGCCAGCGTTTAGGCAATTTCCAACCTGCGACTGCATATCCTTGTGCAGTTTCGATATAGTGATACGGCAATTGCTTAATTTCTGTAGGCTCTTGCGGATGTGTAGCGATGGTATTCTGTTGCAATTTTAGCAACGGCTGAATTTTACGCTGTGTACCGACATACGGTATATCCATTTCGGTCAAAGCCAGATGACCCTGTTCTGCTTTCAACCATTTTTGCGCGTAGGCTTGATATTCCTGCTGTAGTTGTATGAGGGCTTGCTCATCTGCCGCCTGCATTTGGTCTGCATGTGACACCACAATAATTTGTGCAGCTTTGAGCTGATCGGCATACAGGTTTTGCTGCGTCCACGCCTGATCATGCAAACGCGAACCATCTACTACCGTCACCAAGGCGCGCATAGATAAATGCGTATGCCAATGTGGTTCGGTCAGTTGTTCCAAGAGTTGCGCAGGATGCCCCAAACCTGTCGGCTCGATGAATAAACGGTCAGGCTTCGCTTCGGACAATAAACGCGACAAAGCAATTTGCATAGGCAATTGGCTGCTACAACATAAGCAACCGCCCAATAATTCTTTGACTTGATAACCCTGTTGCTGAGGTAAGAGTTGTTGATCGACCCCGATTTGTCCAAATTCATTCATCAGCACCGCCCAAACTTCATGTTCTGGTTTTTGGCTGAGTAACTGTTTCAATAAGGTGGTTTTTCCTGCACCGAGAAAACCAGAAATAATATGCGTCGGGACTGCTTTTTGTGGTGCAATTAATTTCAAAATAAGCTCACTTTATTGAATTTCAAACAACTCAAGCATGCTAAGCAAGTTTAGCGATTAGTTCAATCTGAATCTAAACACACTGAAATTTATTCATTTCAGCACATCTATCACCATCATGATTTGAAAAATTCGCTTACATTTATTACGTGATGATCTGCAACTTATTTGGGGAAATACACGAGTTTTAGCCGCTTGATGTTATGTTTTATTGCCAACCACGCAATTTTATTGCGGAAAACACAGCCATTTTGATTGGATTTGACCGCATATTTAAAACAAAAATTACCAAACTACGACCTATTCATCATCATTGTGCGGTTCAAGTAACCGTCATTGTTTTGCTTTGTTGCAAGCATTGATCCCATAGCTTTGGCTCTTTAGCATGAGTTCCTGTTCAGCCCGTTCAAATCAGGTGATGACTGACTTGAACACTTTAGCCGCAATAAGTTTTTTTACTTAATGCTTGTGCTGAGCACTCCCTACTACTCATGAAAAACTTTAAATAAGGATGCCAAACCATGAAATTGACACAAATTTTACTCGCTTCAACTTTTGCTTTTGCCACTGCAACTACTTTTGCTGCAAAGGCTGAATCGACAGCAACAGAACAGGAAAAAGTGGTTGTTTCAACGCAGGAAACTGTGGCTGAACCAGCTTCAGAACAAGCTGCTGCACAACCTGCATCTGAAGCAAGCACTGAAACCCCTGCTGCATCGACGCAACAGCCTTAAAACTTAGATACATTTAAAAATGTAAATCGAATACAAAAACTGAGTTTTCCGCCACTCTCTCGGTTTACTCAGTTTTTGTTTATCTACAAAGCCAATCAATATTGCCTTGGACAAAATTAAAAAATAGGCACAAAAAACCTGTCTACAATTGCAAACAGGTTTTCAGCTAAATTTGATGAAAATTTAGTTTTGTTCAGTTTTCTTATAAATGCTGCAAGATGGATGATGATTTTCTTGCAAACGTGCAACTTTACGTTGCTCTGCTGCTTCAAAACGGCAACGCTTCCAGTCATTGTCTAATTTCAACGCAGGGATTTGTTTTGGTTTACCATTTTCATCGACTGCAACCATAGTGAAGTAACAGCTGTTGGTATGGCGCACTGTACGCTTTTGAATATTTTGTGCTTCTACACGAATCCCAATTTCCATTGAAGTACGACCAACATGGTTCACACTAGCAAGGAAAGTCACCAATTCACCCACATGAATCGGCTCTTTAAAGTTCACTTTATCAACCGAAAGGGTCACCACATAACTACCCGAATAGCGGCTTGCACATGCATACGCCACTTGGTCTAATAGTTTTAAAATTGTTCCACCATGTACATTCCCTGAGAAATTTGCCATGTCGGGTGTCATTAACACGGTCATGGTTAATTCTGACTGGTCATCTAACACTGGGGCAATTTGATCTAATGGTGACATCGCGTTCTCTAGACTCTTTTAAAGACAGTAAGATATGAGCCTATTATTATATCGCGTTTATAAAAGTTTGAATGTTCATTTCGGCAACAACTGCATCATTATTATTTATATTGTTTATGATAACATTTATTTAAAATTATAAGACTAAAGACTAAGACTCCCAAGCTGTTATTTTTTAATCCATTTCTGATTTTTTAGAATATTTGTTCAAATTGAATATTACGTGAATCCCCCTGATTCAAGTGTTCAAAAAACAATCTAAAATCTTTTATTCAATGGATTATTCAAGCAAATTTCGGCGAATTTACACGAAAAAAAGTTCAATTTCCCCGTAAATTTTCAAACTTCGCTGCGACATTTAAACCAAGCGCAGCATTTCCTGCGACACATTGCTATAAGTCAAAGTTTGTTCGGTACTCAGTGCAGCTTCAATCACATAAGAACCATCTGGATTAATCATCGTCACTGTAAAAATAACTTGCTCCATAGTAGCAAGTTTCACCTGCTGTCCAATTTCAAAGCCGTGCATGAAGTATCCCCTCGATTTTTTATAAAGTTTTAAAGTCCTGAAGCACAAAAGTTAGGCCGTCTTGGAAGCATGTTCAATTGGTAAACTGCTTAAAAAACTAATTCAGTAAATGCTGCATAGAATAAATGGAAACAGTGCGAAAGAACACGCTAAAAAATTGATTTTAAGTCTAAATACCTCATCTCAGTATTTAGATATCTTTAGGGTATCTTTATTTTTAAACTATAATATCAAATACTTACAAAGAATAAATCTAAGCAATCTAACATTAAAGTTATTTTTATCAAGCACCTAATTAGACTTAAGTTAAATCTGTTGATTTCATTGAATTGACCTAAATGAAGGATCTGGACAGCTATTTAAACTGTCCATAAAGCCCAAAAGTATTACTCACTTTATAGTCTACAATTCTATGCCCATGCGCATAATGATGCTGTTGATAGACCTGATCGATTTTATTTAATTGCGCTGCAGTTGCTTCTGCGCCTGCCAACATGGTCGCTTCGCGCCCTTTCACATCAAAAATATGGGCTTTTTCACGTAAATCGGGTTGAATGACCACATCTGCCAGTTTCAATTCTTCATTGGCCAAATGCTTTTGCATAATATTAATATTTTGGTTAAACAATCCCCACACATTACTGGTTTCAGTATGAATAGGCTGCGCCAAAATATTCACGGCAATCACAATATCTGCCCCTAAATCGCGTGCAACCTTGACAGGTACAGGGCTCACTAAACCACCATCGACATATTCATGTTCTGCAATTTTAGTAGGTACAAACATACTTGGGATAGACACTGACGCACGCACCGCTTGACCCGTATTGCCATAATTAAATACAACTTTTTTGCCTTCTTTTAATTCAGTCGCCACCACGTACATCGGGATTTTAAATTGCTCCAAACGGAGTTGATCGACTTGTGCATTGACATAATTTTCAACTTTTTTACCATCAAAAAAGCCTTTTAAATCTAAAGTCACATCCCGCACATCATTGGCTTTCATATTCATGGCAATTTCACGTAATTGCTGTGCATTTTTACCACTGGCATAAATTGAACCGACAATGCTGCCTGCGCTGCTGCCCACAATAAAATCAGGATGAATACCGTACTGCTCAAGTACTTCAATCACCCCAATATGTGCATAACCACGTGCGCCACCACTGCCCAAAACCAAGGCGACAACTGGACGTTTTTTT
>NZ_KB849700.1 GCF_000368785.1 Acinetobacter towneri DSM 14962 = CIP 107472
TGCAGCGGTAGTTCAGTTGGTTAGAATACCGGCCTGTCACGCCGGGGGTCGCGGGTTCGAGCCCCGTCCGCTGCGCCATTTTTCATTCCCTGATGTGAAAAATGTATTTCAAAGTTCAAGACGACGTGCTTCGCTTGTCTTGCATCATAAAAAATAACGATGTTATTTTTTAATATTCAGGGCGCTTAGCTCAGTTGGTAGAGCGTCTGCCTTACAAGCAGAATGTCGGCGGTTCGATCCCGTCAGCGCCCACCATATCCTTTCATCCTCCTTTATCTTATATTTCTTGCGTATTGCACTAAATTCGCCTAGAATTTTTATTTAATAATAATACTAATATCCGTGACTTATGCGAAATCCTTATCAACGTAAAGCTGCATCTAAGCAAGCAACGCAAACTTATAATGCACAAGATATTTACAAGCAATTTATTGAAACCATTGTGTCTCAGGGGCATGTTTTTGCATTGTATGAAGATGGCTGGGCGCTCTGTGCCACGCCTACAGGGCAACGTGCTTTTGCAATGTGGCAAAATAAAAGTCTGGCAAAACTGTTAATTAAAGACAATTGGGCCAATTATCAAGTCGAAGAAATTTCACTGAAAGATTTTATTGAAAAAGTGATTCCATTTTTACGTCAGGAAGCCACCAATATTTCGATGAATCTAAGCCCAGAAGGGCAGAATGTATTGGTTGCCCCTGAAAAGTTATTGCTTGATCTAAAAAATTATTTGTATCAGGTGTATATGCAAAAACCTGAATTTTTTAAAGATATGCAAATTCCTTTACCACGCTCGATACGTTTGAATTAAGCGATCTGCTTGCTAGATTTTATTTTTAATACTCATTCAGCAGCCAACCACTGATATAAGCAAAATACTCGCGTAACCATGCGTTATAGCGGGTATAGAGTGGTGTCGTTGCACTGAGCATGCTGAACTGTGTGTATCCTTGTCGTTTGGCAATGGCTGCTGCACGTGGTGTGTGAAAGTCGCTGGTGACAATTATAATCGGTTGGGTTTTATCTGTGCCTAATGTATGCAGCAAGGGCTGACTGTTTTTCAAATTAAGTGCCGTACTGGTGCTTTGGGTTTCCAAGATAATGTGTGATGCTGCAATTGCATAACGTTGTTGCAAATAATTAGACATCACCTGTGCTTCAGTGAGTTGTTCCGCAAATGCAGGGCCACCACTAACAATGAAATAACTTTGAGGATGCTCCAAGGCATACGCGGCTGCGGTATCCAGTCGTTTGGCAAGCGTGGGCGATGGTTGTCCATTTTCAATGCCACTGCCGAGTACAATCACCACTTTAGCATTGTTGTCTACAGTATTTTGCTGCTGTGTACTGAAATGAATATAAGCAAAAAAGATCAGCAGGCTGATACACCACAGCCAAAATACGCCCCAACCGAATTTCCAAAGCCAATGTATGTGTATATGTTGTTTTAAGTGGCTTTGAATCCAAGTATAGAAAATGGCATAACACAGCAGTATCGTGCCTATTAAAATAGGTAAAACGGTGCCGAAATGAATTTTCTTTAAGTTGATGAGATAAGCACCATCCAACACTAAAATTAATCCAATCAGGCTACTGAATATTCTTTTGAATAGATTGGGGTGTTTTTGTACGTGACTTGCTTGCATGCCTTGCATAATTTTATTGCACTGTGATGCTGTGCAAACAGTATAGCCGAAGCTGCTTAAAAGTTTAGCCTCAGCTGAACTATGTTTCGGCTGAGGCTATGGATAAAACTTGGGTGAATTGAGAAGTTTTGATTAATACACATCTCGGCGGTAACGCCCTTGCTGACGTAATTGTTCCAGTTGAGTCTCACCCAAAATATCTTTTAAGGCTTGGTCGACATCACTGGCCATGCCTTGAATGCTACCGCAGACATAAATCACGGCATTTTGTTCAATCCAGCGTTTTAATTCTTCAGCCTGTTCGCGTAACTTATGGTGTACATAGACTTTTTCGGCTTGATCACGGGAAAAGGCCAAATCAAGGCGTTGTAGCATACCTGTGCTTTGCCAAGCCTCGATGGTGTGCTGATAAAAGTAATCGTGCGCTTGCTGACGTTCACCAAAAAACAACCAGTTTTGGGTGTAATTCAGGCGGGTACGTGCATGCAATAAGCTCATTAATCCTGCAAGCCCTGTACCGTTGCCAATACAAATAATTGGGCGGTCATCATCAATTAAATGGAAAGATTGATTATTGCGAATGCGTAATGCGATATTTTGCCCAAGTGCAGCATGTGCAGTTAACCAACCTGAACCTAAGCCAAGCTCGCCTTGAGCATCGAATTTTTGACGCACCACAAGTCTTAAAACCTGTTGTGAAGGAATACTGGCAATTGAATATTCACGACTAGGCAAGGGTGAAAGTTGTGCCAATAATTCATCCGCAGTTTTAAATGTCTGAATTGGCGCGGTGAGGTCTTTATCTGCCAAAGCTTGTACTAAGGTTTGCTGACCATCAGCAAGAATTGTATTGGCATCGAGTTGATGCTGTTTTAAAAAGGCGTGAATCCGTGCAGTGCTGTTTTCAGGCTGAATTTCTGCAATATCACCTGCAGACCAATGCACATCATGTTGTGCTAACAGTTCAATATTGAAGGCGGGTGCGCCTAAACTGTTGGGATTTAGCAAGTCACGTTGCTGTAAGGTCCATGTATCAAAAGTTTTTTCGATATGCATACTTGGTAAGTCAAGTTGTGTGACCTGTACCAAAGCCTGATTCCAACGCTGTATGTCTGCAGGATTGGCATTATTTACTTCAATGGTATTGAACAAGGCATGTGCTTGATTACGTTGCAGCCATGCAGCAATCGTATGTCCAAAACGGCAGTAATGATCTGCATATTCACGTGAACCTAAAGCCAGTACTGCATAACGCAAATGACTCAGGTCACAGGTTTGCGGTAGGATTTTTTTCACAAAACTTGAGGTCAAATCGGGTGCATCACCTGTGCCATAAGTGCTAGCAATACATAACAGTTGGGTGGTGTTTTTAAGATCTTCAAGGCTGAGATGTTGCAGGGCTTTGACTGTGACAGGCTGATGTGCTTCTTGCAGACTAGTAGCGGTGCGCCATGCCAATTGTTCGGCAGTACCTGTTTGGCTGGCATAGACAATGAGCCAGTGTGCAGCATTTGGGTCGATCTGAAATTGAGTCTGGTTTTGACGTGCAGCAAGAGTCAAACGCTTTTGTTTACGACGTTTTAAATACAGCATCCAACCTGTGACTAAAAACAGCGGCATCATCAATGCAGAAAGCATGGCTAAAAATTGATAAACAGGCCCAAAGAAACTACCGCGATGCACAGGCAGCATACTGCTCATGATTTTTTCATTAAGCCGTTTGTCTACATATAATTCAAGTTGAGTAATACGTGCTTGTTGATAATCAAAAGTTGCGTTATTGCGGGCACGTTCATGTTGTGGAATGACATCGACAAAGTTAATTTCAATTTCACTATTGGCGTGTTTAGGCACATTAAAAGTGATACTGGAATAATCCTGCCCCAATTGCTGCGGGAAATGTTGCCATGCCTTCGTCAATGCCAGATTGATTTGTGCCTGATCCAGCGTATTCTGCTTGGGTGGTTTTGTAGTGTTTGCGCGGCGTCCTGCAGTTTGTGTTTGCGCAGCCTGATGAAGTGCTTGAGCATTTGAATTTACAGGTTTGTTGCGTCCATCTGCTTGCAATTGCGCTTGTGGTCTTTCCACACCCATGACTTTAAACATGCCATTGCGCCACCACTCATACGACCAATACAGTCCTGTGCATGCCAAAACTAGATAGAAAATCACGACCCACGTGCCCACTACGGCATGTAAGTCCCAAATAAAATTACGTCCTTTTAATTGAGGTTTGAGCGCAAACCATTGTTTAAATGAATGGCGTTTCGGCCAGCGTAGGTAAATGCCACTTAACACAAAGAACAACAACATGAGGGTACATGCGGCTGTAATTTGTTTACCAATAGGCCCTACGGTTAAGTTGCGGTGTAATTGCTGAATAAACTGGAAAAATTCACGTCCCCGAATTTCAGGCAACACTGCTGCCGAGTAAGGATTAATCAGGATATTTTGTCCACGTTTTGCACCTTCTTTCGCAATATTGATGGTTGAAGATGCAGCCGGGTCTTTTGCAACGGTGATGCTATTAATTTTATAGTCAGGTTGGGTACGCTGAAAATGTTGATAAATTTCTGCAGGGCTTAGTTTGGCTTTCTGCTCAACTTGTACCTGATAACTGTTCGGATTCATCCATTTTAGAATTTCTTGTTCGTAGGAATAAATCGCACCTGTCACGCCCATGAGTGACAAGATCAGTCCTGCAGTAATACCAAGGAACCAGTGAATTTGGAAAAAGGCTTTCTTCAGCATAAGCGTTGGTTGTTGAGTATGAATTGTGATGCAGAATAATGCAGAGATGAAGTTAATGCAAATGCTATTTATTCTCATTATCGTTCATTGTTTTAATTTTAAGCAAAAAAAACCTCCATCACAGGGGATAGAGGTTTATTTTTAAATAGGGATATTTAGATTTGCTTGGCTTCGCCTGCAGCTTCAGTCAAATGCTTGCGAATGGTGTTGAACGAAAAGTTCTTGCTGTCCATACGCTTAGGCAGAATATAAGCACCTTGCTGACCTTTTACTTTGAAGTTCATCAAAATAAATTCAGGGGTGTTGTACCATTCATACACATCTTTCCAGCCAATTGCACCCACGCCTTCTTGAGCGCCCATTTGCTGACGCATCACGATACCGTGCGGCTGTACGCCTAAACGAATCCCTTTAATTTCTTGAACAGGAAATTCATTCATTTTTCGCTTAACGTACCATTCCAAGCCGTATTTACGCACGAGCAGGTAGAGCACCACACAGACAATGGCAACCCAGCAGAAAATTGTCGAATAATTTTTTAACAGCAGAATGCCTAAAATGGAAAGGGCAACAATCACACCCATAATAATCCATGCTTTCATGCCAATTTTATTGGTACTGCGCCAAATTACCAGTTGTGCGTGACGTTGTTCTTCTTCAGAAACTTCGTAGATCACAGGCTGTAGGGTATAGGCGTATAAACTTTTCGCGGTCATAGTGAAACTAACAAATTTAAAACTATAAAAAGTTTAGCATTAATTGCTGTCATGCAGTGAGTATATTGTCGCAAAATCATGCTAAGGTCGGTGAATACTTGTGCAGCTTAGGGCGAATAAGTAGGCACTGACCGTTTGCAGGATTGTTTATAAAGACGCCAGTTCCGTTGCGTCCTGATCATGTTCGTGGCTTAAACTTTGTTTTAAGCGACTTAATTGTTGCAAGATACTCATCATCAAAGATAATTGCTGCAAAATAATTAATGATTTTTGATCTTCTTCTTTGTTTTGGCTTAAACGCTGACGAATGGTTTGCAACATGTTGTGTGCACTTAAATCTGGCGTTTCATCTTTCAGTAAAGCACCTTGAATATCGTCCATTGCTTGATCGAGCAGTTGCAAGACTTCCTGATCGTCAATTTTGTCACGATGCGCACCAAGTGCAGCAATATAGCTAATAAAGGTGTGATTTAGACACAAGAACTCAAAGGCTTGAGCTTTTTGATTGGGGTCAAAATCAGGTTCGGTGGCGAGTGTTGAAATCAGTGAAGCAACTTCTGCATCGGTATTATGAGCAGCACGGCGCACGACACGATAATTCAAACCGTTGTTGCGTCCATTTTTATATTGTTCAATCACTTCTGCCAAATAGCCACATTGCGCGGTGAGTGAGCGGCGAATCGTGCGTGATAAACGACGGAATTTCCAATCGGGGAAGATAAAACTCACGCCAAACCATGCTAGCGCACAACCAATTAAGGTATCGACCATACGTGGTACGGCTGCAGCATAGCCTAAACCCTCTAGGTTAAAGTTCATCAGCGCCAAAATGGTCATAAAAGCAGTGGCTTGTGCATATTGTTTACTGCGCAATTCAAAGAACAACATGCCACTAATCACTAAAACCAGTAATTGTCCTTCTACAGATGGTACAAAATATAAAATGGTGTAGCCGACTACAATCCCTGCCAACGTCCCAATAATACGCAAACGTAAACGCCGTTTGGTGGTGTTAAAGTTAGGCTGCATCACAAACAGGGCGGTCAGTAAAATCCAGTAGCCATATTGAATGTTGGTGACTTGCACAAAAATATAGCCAATCAACAGCACAATCGACAAACGAATGGCGTGGCGGAACAAAACCGATTCTGGGGTTAAATGCTGCTTGATCCGAATGACAATATCATCCCAACTTTTTAAGTCGTCATCTTTCAGTTGTTGTTCAATATGTTTTGATTTATCCAGTTTAATATTGCGTTCGGTTTCAAGGTTACGCAATTGAGCATCAATAGATTTCAGGTTTTGGTATAGGGCAAACAATGCATTAATCCAGACTTGGTCATATTGCTGTTCACTGCGCAGTTTTTCTAAAGACTGTTTAAGATTTTCAAAAGCATGTTTAAAACGCTTGTTATGCACATAAGGTTTACGATGCAAAATGCTTTCGCTTAAATCTTTACAGGCTTTGCCTTGAATCGACAAAATACGCTGGAAGCGAAATAAAATATCGCTGTGCTGAAATATTTTCGCCAGTTTTTGATAATCAATATGTGCAGAGTCGGCACGTTCGTGAATGTCTTGTGCGACAAAGTAATACTGTAAGCTACGTCGGGTATCTTTTTGCCCGCGGTCACCTTTTAAACGGGTCAGTAAAGCGGTTTTTAAGTCGTTAAAAATCGCAATTAATTTGCCATTTTCAAGTGATAAATCAATGATGCTTTGTTGATAACTCGGTGCAGTCATATCCACATCAAATAGATTTGATTTGGCAAATAAAAAATCACCCAAAGAAGAATAACTGAGTGAAAGTTTGTCTTGTAAGGCACGAACAGGGAACAGTAAAAAGCTGATGGTCGAAATTAAGCCGTACCAAATTGCGCCCGAAACCAAAAGCAGCGGCTGCATGTACCAGTCATCAAATAGGTTGACGCCAAGCATGGAATAGACTGACACCACCAAACAGCCATAAGAAATGGTGGCATAACGTCGTCCGAGCGAACCGAGCAAAATTAAGACAATACACGACAGGATTAAGCCTGTAGCAAATAAAATAGGATGCGGAAATAAAAACTGAATTGATGTGGCGGTAACAAAGAAACCAATATAGGTATAGAGCTGATTGACAATACGCACCGAAAAACGGTCATCAATATCACTCAAACCTGCGGCAAGCACACCTAAAGTTAAAGGAATAGTGGCAAGCTGAATCCCCATAAAATAGGGAACAAAAGCAGTTCCCGCAAATGCAATGAGCATGCGGATGTTATACATAAATGTGGTGTTATAGGTCGCTTGTTTGAGCTTTATCAGCCAAGGTTTCAACATCATTCCTTTAAGTAAACTTTTCTGTCTAAACAGAGATTTATGCTGCAAGATGAAGGTTTGCGTACATTGTAACTGTAGATGAGATATTTAGAGTGCCTAATATGTGAAAATTCATCTTTGATCACAACAAATCATACTATGGAGCGTGTAAGCTTGTCTGTACATCTGTCATTTCATCATAAAATATGAGCATATCGAAAACGCTGCCAAGTTCAAGCAGTACGCCACCATCTAGGCAACAACCCAACATGCGGCAATATTCGACTGCGTGGATTTTATTGTTGGCGTTATTGACTTCGCTTGGGCCTTTATCGATTGATATGTATTTGCCTGCCTTGCCCGTTATGGCAAGCGAGTTTGGCGTATCGACCCAAATGGTCGCAAACAGTTTGCCTGCCTACTTTTTAGGTTTGGCATTGGGTCAACTGATTTACGGGCCGCTGAGTGATCGGATTGGACGTAAGCCGCCTTTATATTTTGGCTTGGCACTATTTTCACTCGCCAGTATGTTGTGTGTGTTTGCACAAAATGAATGGGGACTGATTGCTGCACGTATTTTGCAGGCTTTGGGTGGCTGTGTGGGTGTGGTAATTGCACGAGCAGCTATTCGTGATCGCTTGGATTTGCAAACATCCGCTCAAGCTTTTTCGAGCATGATGATTGTGATGACCATTGCGCCCATTATTGCACCTACGCTGGGCGCATGGGTACTTAGATGGATGAATTGGCAAGCTATTTTTGTAGTGCTGACCTGCGTTGGAATTATTTGCTGTTTATGTGTGCACTTCTTTTTTAAAGAAACTTTGGCGAAAGAACGTCGTTTAAATTTGAACTTTCAGCAAGTACTGACCTTATATTTTGCCATTTTAAAAGATCGTGATTTTCGTTTTCCAATGTTGGCAGGCTGTCTGACTGGTGGGGCATTGTTTTGCTATATCAGCGGTTCAAGTGCAGTCATGATGGATCAATATGGCTTGAGTGAAACAGCTTTTGCTTATGTGTTTGGTGCCAATGCGATTGGTATTATGCTGTTTTCGACCCTGAATAAAAAAATCAGTGGCAAATTGGGTGTGTTACAACGCTTAAAATTGGGCAGCATGATTCAACTGAGTGGTGCGGTCATTCTACTGCTTGCAGGTAGTTTGGGGTATGCACCTTTGGCATTGGTGATGATCGGTTTATTTCTTGCCGTGTCTGGGATTGGTTTTACAGGCCCGAATGCCATGGCACTAGCTATGGCAAAACAAGGCGCACGTGCAGGAACAGCCAGTGCGGTCATGGGCAGTGTGCAATTCTTTTGTGGCTTGATTGGTGGAGTGTTACTCAACTTTTTAACAGGCAGTGCTTTGCTGAATATGGCTGTATTAATGCTGCTATTTATTGGGTTTGGGATGTTTGCCGTTTTTCATATTTTGCAACCTCAATCAGATTGAGTTGGGGTCAATACTTTTTCAAATGGTGATTTTTTTCGCAAAAATCGGGCTTTTAGACAGAACTGAAATATATACAATAGTCTAATGGTGGTGTAAATACTTGAATAATCAACCTATTTAAAGTATTGAATTTTATATGGTTTAATTGTTTGAATCTGTAATTATGATTAATTGTGATTTCTTATTCGGGAAAACTGATTTTAATAAACGTCATAACTTGATAGATTTAAGCCTGTAATAAATGACACAAATTGTAATATTTTAAATATTTGGGTGTCTTGGACTATTTGGCAAAAGTGTTTTGATTTTTCAGCCATTTTTATAATTCGATGTGAAATCGATAGATGACGAACAAAATCATCATGCACGGATGCAGCGTTGTTTTATTTTGGAGAGATAAATGAGTCAATTACTCAACGGTCAATTTATGATCAAAGGTTTAGCTATTGCTGTTACAACTTTAATGGTAGGTACTGCACACGCAGCAAAAACTGAGCAACAACAAATTCAAGAACTTCGTCAAGAAGTTGAAGCGTTAAAATCATTAATTCAGCAACAACAGCAAGTACAACAACAGCAGCAAACTCAAATTGCCCAAGTACAACAGGCGAAGCCTGCTGCACCTGTAAGTGCATTAAGCAGTTTAAAGTCTAAATCTGGTGCAGATGTTTCTATTTATGGTTCGATCCGTGGTGATGCAAACTATATTATTAAAGGTGCGGATAATGACTTTAACTCAGCACATACAAGTAAAGAAGAAGCAAGTGACAAATTACGTGCTACCGCAAAAGTCACCCGCTTAGGTTTAGACTTTAATACACCTGTTGGTGACAACAAAGTAGGCGGTAAAGTTGAGGTTGACTTTGCAAGCGGATCTGACAACTTGCGTATCCGTCATGCTTATTTAACTTTAAACAACTGGTTATTCGGTCAAACCACATCGAACTTCCTGTCAAATCATGCACCAGAAATGATTGACTTTGCAACGAATATTGGTGGTGGTACAACACGTGTACCGCAAGTTCGTTACAACTATAAATTAGCCCCTGCAACAGAATTATTTGTTTCTGCTGAAGAAGGTAATAGTTCTTCGCAAATTTATGATGCTAAAGAGGATAAAATTGTTAGCTCTGACGTAACTTACCGAGCTCCAGTATTGACTGCAAAAGTGACTCAAGGTTTTGCTGATGGTAAAGGTTTAGCTTCTGCACGTGCATTGGTTGAACATTACAAATCAGAAGCAGCAAATGATGATAAAACTGGTTGGGGTGCTGCTGTAGGTACGAATTATCAAGTTGCAGAACCTTTAAAAGTGTCTGCTGATGTCTCTTATGTTAAGGGCAACAGCAACTACTTATATGGTAATAACTCTGCATTTTACGTAAATACAGTTAATGGTGAAATTGAGCAAAATGAAACGATTGGTGTACAAGTGGGTGCAACCTATAAGTTCTCACCACAATTACGTTCAACTTTAGCCTACGGTGCTTTATTTGCCGATGATGGTACAGACTATGCGCGTTTAAATGATGATGCTAACGAGAAAGTACAACAAGCGTGGATTAACTTTATCTATTCACCTGTAAAACCAATCGATTTAGGTATTGAGTATATCAACGGTGAGCGTGAAACTTTCAAAGGTCAAAAATTCAGTGATGACCGAGTAGGCTTTATGGCGCGCTATAGCTTCTAAGTCGGTACTTTTCAGCACAATCCAAAACAGAGCTTAATTTTAAGCTCTGTTTTTTTTATGTTGAAAATTTATGTTATTCACTCAATAACTTAAATTTTATCTGGTTTAAAGGAATGTTGTAACTTTCTCTTATAGCTGAACACAATCATTAAAATTTTTAGAAAAAACCGCAGAAAATAGCAGCTTTTTGTCAAAAAAAATGCATAATGATCGACCTTTAATCTTGCTGTTTTTTGTCAAGTGGTTGAATATCTTTATCGGAAGGTATTTATCTACCTCAGATATTTGGGAGCTTATATGAGATTACCTCTCAGTGTTAAGCCGATTCAGTTGTTTGCACTCGAAGTCACCCCGAAAGTGAAAATGCTGTCTTTTGTCTTTCTTTTCTTCTGTTCTAGGCAAACGCAGATCATAACGCTTGAGTGAAACCAAAGGATGGGTTGGCTGAGCGAAATGCATACCTCTTAAACTTCGGTCAAATACGATACTGTTTACATACTTTGTATTGCGGCATTTTTTAGTTGATTTAGAGTCATAGTGATGCAAATGCTTTGGTTTGCATAGACAGCTCTTCATCGTATTAAAAACAATCTGCAATCACTATATGGATATTGCCATGGAATTTACTTTTAATGCGTTTTATACGCTGATTGCTGCGGTCATCGTCCTGCTCTTAGGGCGACTTTTAGTCAATAAAATTGATTTTTTAAAACGCTATAATATTCCTGAACCTGTTGCAGGTGGTTTGGTTGCCGCTATTGTTTCATTGTTGGTGAATCAATTTTGGGGTTATAGCATTACCACCAGTAGCGCATTGCAAACTAGCTTTATGCTTATTTTCTTCGCCTCGATTGGTTTAAGCGCGAACTTCACAAAATTGCGTCAGGGCGGAATCGGTTTAATTATTTTCTTGATTGCAATTTCCACATTTATTGTGTTGCAAAACATTGTCGGCATTAGTCTTGCAACATTGTTAGGTATTGATCCACTAATTGGTTTAATTGCAGGATCGATTACTTTAACTGGCGGTCATGGTACAGCAGGTGCGTGGGGTGAAATTTTAGAAACCCAATATGGTATTCAAGGTGCTTTGGCACTGGGCATGGCAAGTGCGACCTTTGGTTTAATTATTGGTGGTTTAATTGGTGGTCCACTGGCTAAAACTTTAATCAACCGTCATCAATTGGCTGTACCACGTACCGACGAACAAATTGAAAAACGCGATAATACGCCTGCGGATCAAGATTCCAATGAGTTTATTCCATTTGAATATCCGCATCAGGTTCGTTTAATTACAGCAGATAATGCAATTACTACTTTGGGTTTATTTGCAGCGTGTTTGGCATTTGCCGAATTTATGACAGGCGCTGCCAAAGGCACGATGTTTGAATTACCAACTTTCGTTTGGGCATTGGCGGGCGGTGTGGTTCTGCGTAATGTCTTAGAAAGTATTTTTAAAGTTAATATTTTTGACCGTGCGATTGATGTGTTTGGGAATGCATCTTTATCGTTATATTTGGCGATGGCGTTGTTGTCACTCAAACTATGGCAATTGGCCGATTTGGCAGGTCCGTTGATGGTGATTTTAGGTGCGCAAGCACTCACAATGGCGTTATATGCAGCTTTTGTGACCTTCCGTCTTATGGGGAAAAACTACGATGCAGCCGTGTTGGCAGCAGGACACTGTGGTTTTGGGATGGGGGCAACGCCAACAGCAGTCGCCAATATGCAGGCCATTACCAATATGTATGGTCCATCTTATAAAGCGTTCTTGATTGTGCCGCTGTGTGGTGCATTCTTTGTCGATTTAATTAACGTTGCGGTGATTCAATCTATTCTAAAACTCTTTGGTGGCTAAGCTCCAAAGCATGAAGGATTGATTTAATCATCCACAAAAAATGTCAGTTCAATTAAACTGGCATTTTATTTGATCTATAGCATTTTTAATTTAAGCCATGAAATGCAAGAATGCTGTATAGACCAGAAAACTACCAATTAAACTGAGCCAAACAGGTAGTTTGGATTTTAATAATCCAATCACCAAAACAATAAACAGCAGATCAACAATACTCAAAATATAACGCTGTGCCATTTCGAGCACCATATACAGAAGCAATCCGACTACCGCTGCATTAATCCCTGTAACCGCATGACGAATATAGGCTTGCTGCATCAACCAAGACCAATAAGGCAAAGTCGAAAATACCAAAAAGAAAGATGGCAGAAAAACCGCCAACGTGGCTAAAGTCGCATTCAGCAGCATAGATTCTGTCATTGGAATCAAACTGCCCAAATATGTTGCAAAGCTGAACAGTGGGCCAGGCACCAATTGCGCCATGGCATAACCCAAATCGAACTGTTCTGCACTGACTAAGCATGTGCTAACAAAATCTTGATGCAATAAAGGCAAAATTACATGCCCACCGCCAAAGACCAAAGATGCGGCTTGATAGAAACTTAAATTGGCTGCATAGAGTAATTGAGGTTGCAGCCAGTTTAGACCTGACAGCACAATAAAGGGTGTAACAAAAAGTACTGCCCAAAATACAGCATAACGACGATGTTTGAGTAAATGTGCCGCAGTAAAATGAGTATCTGTCGCCGTTGTATTGGTGGATGCTGGTGCAGCAGTCGGTGCTGCGTGTTTCGCCATCCAAATGCCAAAACAAGCGGCAATCAGAATCACCAAAACTTGATTGAAGCTCAATGGCACCAGATAAATAAATAGGGCAGAAGCAAACATTAAGGCATATTGCCAAACCGTTTTACAAAAACTGCGCAACATTTGCCAAAATGCCCAAGCTACCACGGCCAATACGATCAGTTGAATACTGTGAAAGCTATTTGACGACAGTACATCAAAATATTGATGTCCCAAAACTACAACCAAAACCATAAACAACGCTGAAGGTAGGGTAAAACCCAACCAAGCTAGGACTGCACCCCAATAGCCTTTTTGCAAATAACCAATCGCTAAACCCACCTGACTACTAGTTGGGCCAGGTAAGAGTTGTGCAAGTGCGATAATTTGTGAATACTGGGATTCATCTAGCCATTTGAGTTGTTGCACAAAACGCTGATGGAAAAACACCAAATGCGCTGCAGGCCCACCAAAAGACAGACAGCCTAATTGCAGAAAAATCCAGAATAATAAGGAATAAGAAGGTGTTGGCATATAATTTTAGACAGATTCGACTTGTGCGCCACTGTAGTCGCTAGACGTGACAGTTTAACGAATTACTACAAGGATCGGTTAAAATAATAGATAGACTATGGGCGCTCATGCAAGGTAAAAACAGAGAGCATAACTGTTGACGTTAAGAGGGTTGCTGTATCAAGTAGGCTGATCAACCTTGACACGATTGATGGTGAAATATCGACTGAAACCTATGGATTCAAGAAGGTCATTATGAAAATTGGGTATGTATCTCTTACAGCATTACTGATGGTGGGATGTCAGGTGGTGCCATCGCAGCAGCAATTTTCGACTCAAACTTTGCGTGAGTCGCAGCCCGTGGTTGAAGCAGAGTCGCGCCTGAATCAAATTGATTTTCGTCAGTTAAAACAACAAAAAAA
>NZ_KB849701.1 GCF_000368785.1 Acinetobacter towneri DSM 14962 = CIP 107472
TCAGGGTGAAGTGTGTCTAATCAACAGGGTTTTCGGTCTCTAAGTACTTTTTAAAGGGAACATCATCGACTCAAATCTCTATTTGCAACAGTGCCACTCAAAAAGAGTCCGATGGATACAGTGTTGGCAGGCAAAGGCGAACCTGTCGCAATCCTCAATCGTAATACACCAGCGTTTTACTGTGTTCCAGCTGATCTGTATGAAACGATGATGGAACAACTAGAAGACCTAGAACTGAATAAGATTGCAGATGCTCGTGCGAATCAGAAACGCATTCGAGTAAATATTGATGACCTATAAGTTAGACTTTTTAGAAGAAGCATTAGCAGAATGGAATAAGCTAAATCCAAGTATTAAGCAGCCATTGAAGAAGCAGTTGATCAAGGTTTTGTAGAATCCTCGCATTCCCAAAAACAAGTTGTCAGGACATCCTAACCGCTACAAGATTAAACTTCGTAGTATTGGTTATCGTCTGGTTTATGAAGTCGTTGATGATGAGGTAGTTGTCATCGTGATTGCTGTAGGCAGACGTGAAATCAATGCCGTCTATGATGATGCCAACTCTCGTCATTCATAAATGATGTAATGCCTATAAGCAGATAGTTTCTATGAAAACACTCATGTTTATGGGCATTTTTGATGTAGATAATCTTCGATTAGGTAGTAGTAAATTACAACTATTTTGAAATCAATAAACAACTATTATGAAACCAAAACGAAATCAATTTATAGGCAGGACATTTACTTCACACAAAGCAGTTGATCCCATTTAAAGTAGTTCTGTGTTAGCCGATTTCGTGACATATTCCATGTTCTGTTCGGCATTAAACTTGCGCCCAAGGCAATCTTGGTTTTGCCATACTTAAGATGAATCGCTTCAAGGGAATCCATCAAAGCATCACTGACTTCGATGTGCTTCATGTCGGTAAACATGTCATATACATGGCTTGCCTTTGGTTCGAGACACGTCAGAATCACGCCACATTTCTTGAAGGCAATGTCCTTGGCATACAGGCCATCAATCATCGATGTGGCGAGTTTAGAAAGCACCAACAGGTTGTCGGTAGGTTCTGGTAAAGCCAAGGATAAAGACTTGTTGTAGAAGGGCTTTGAGCTATCAAATGGGTTTGATTGTACGAAACCAATCAAACAACCACACAACAAATTATCATCTCTCAGTCTGCTAACCGCATCCATAACATACAGCGACATGGCTTCCTTGAGATCATCTATGTGATAGACCCTCTGCCCAAAGGAGCGACTAGCAATGATTTGCTTCTTTGCAGGAGGCGTATGTTCCAATTCAATGCAAGCAATTCCATGGAGTTCCAATAAGGTTCTGTGCATCACTACAGAGAATTGGTCTCGGATCATCAGAGGGCAAGCCAAGACAAAATCCATCACTGAATGAATCCCCATACTGTTGAGCTTCTTCGTATACTTTCGACCAATGCCCCATACTTCACTTACATCAATTGCTTGATAGACGCTCTCGGCTGAGCATGGATCCATTGAAACCAAATTGCATACGCCATTGAAGTAATCATTCTTCTTGGCAATATGGTTTGCGAGTTTCGCTTCTGTCTTTGAGCGTCCTATGCCAATACATACAGGTAAACCAAGCCAAGAAAACAAACGCTGACGAATCTGATGAGCATATTCAGTCAAGTCGTAATTCCCTGCATGAGCTGTCAGATCTAGAAAGCACTCATCAATAGAGTAAATCTCTTGCTCTTTGGGAGATACAAAATCAGCTAGGATTTTCATGAATCTGCGAGACATCTCTGCATACAGTGCATAGTTGCTCGATAGCACCTGTACCTGATGCTGTTCGACGATGTCCTTAATCTGGAAGAGAGGAACACCCATCTTGATGCCCAAGTCTTTGGCTTCTTGGGAACGTGCCACAGCACAGCCATCATTGTTGGATAGCACAATGAGAGGCTTTTTGTTCAGACTAGGGTTGAAGACACGTTCACAACTGACATAGCAATTATTGATGTCTACAAGTGCATAGATCTTCTGGTGAGCTACTTGCATGAGCATGAAACCAATCAAGTATTAACGCTTTCTGAATGGCTTGATGACAAAAGTCACTACACCCCAAATTAGCATTTCCTGCCCATCTTGCAGATGAATGTCGGAATACTCAGGGTTCTCTGCTTTAAGCCAACGATTATCATCACCTTCGATCATGAGGCGTTTTACAGTGAACTCGTTGTCTATTAGTGCAATTACGATGTCTTCATGCTTGGCTTCAATGCTGCGGTCTACAATCAGTTCATCATCAATCTCAATACCTGCATCCCTCATCGAAAGCGATGCGACCTTCACAATGAAGGTTGCAGCCTCGTTTTTGATGAGGTGTTCATTCATATCCAAGGTTTTGTCTATGTAATCCTGAGCAGGAGAAGGGAAGCCAGCCGCAACCTTTTCTGAAGCCAAGGGAATATGCATAAGTGTTGTAGGATCGACAAGCGTGATTGAAGCGACATCATTGAAGCTTTGCTTCTCTGCCTCGTTGAGGTAATTCTTGATCTCTATGATTTTGGATACAGGTACTCTTACCGTTTTTGTAGGTTCATTATATTTAAGCTTTCTACCAGAACCTTCTCGGCTTCCCCCGCGATTATTGCTCATGATTCAACTACTTTTTTGATTTTGTGACGTAATCAAATATATGACTGAATGTATTACAGATTCAAGAATATTTCGATAAATGGTGAGACGTTAATGACAGGCTTTTTTAATATATCTATTTCTTCAGTGACCGTTTATCATTCACGGATTCAAATAACTACTGCTCAATTTCTATAAAAGTGTACAGAGTAATAATATTTGATGCTCTCAATCTGCACTAGTCCCCCCACCATGCTTCGCTTTTGGCTCATCATTGGTGGTGAGCTAGAGCAGATTTTCGGTAATATTCACCCTACCTTCGCTAATTTTAAAGTTAGCTCAGGTATTTGAATATCACCCTTTAAAAACATCACCGTATGGAGCCGCTGTCGCTTTCAAATCGGTACAAAGTGAGATGCGCCCAGATCACTTCGCAAGAGAGTATTTATAGGGCTGAATCCCTATCCCGCACACGCCTTTCTCTCTACACGAAGCGCACACTCGGCAAGGTTTCCCAATACTCAATCGTGCGTGAATGTCGTGCTATTCCCGGCGTCCTTTCCCCAGTGCAATCCATCAGATGAGAAAGCGATTATAAAATCTTTAGCCTTTGATGCCTGCCGTCACTTTTTTCCACCTGCACATCAAAGCCACGAAGAAGATCAAGCCAACATATAAACAGTTGCACTTACAAACTTAATCTTTTTACAGACGTAGTGAACGAACCGAAATGGTTTAAATTGTATTACGAAGAGCATTTAACGAAATTTTTTATATCGGAGGCATTGTATCCCACGCAATTCCTTAAGAAATTAGACTGTGTACAAAAGAATTTACATATAAAAACTTGTACAAAAGAATAATTTCCTTAAAATAAGGAACTGGCAGTTACAAGCCTCTGGTGATTATCTGTACGAGTTTCCGCTCTACAGATCTTTCGTTAAACGATACTGGTAATATCATTTAACTGTAACGCCAACAAATTTAATGCAAAGGCCCTTGTTAAAACAAGGGCCTTTACATTTCAGTTACATAAAAAATGAAATTAGCTATGTTAACGGGCTGTTATGTGATTTATACAGCACTTTTACCCTAAACCGTGCCGGGTTTTTCAGAAACTTTTTGTTTTTCTTATTACTTAAAAAATTAAAAGGCAGAAGTTCGAGCTTCTGCCTTTTACTAAAACGACTATTGATATAACCATGGTACGGTTAGTTGTTCTAGTCATCGTATTATACAAAAAATCATGCTGTTGCACACAATTTTCGAGTAACTGAACCCTCGACAGTCCCCATCCCAGCTTTTTCAGGGCACAAATTATCCCCAATTTCTGCAGATACACCTAGGGCAGTTTTTAATCATCTTTGTATGTATTTACTCACGTCAATTCCGGTACTTTGCTGCTATTCGGAACATTGGAATTTTCATATGATAGATTCATCGGGAACAGGAAGCTCCACACAATAATAAGAATATAGATACGCACAAGGACAGTAAGGTACGACAGGAGTTATACCGAGCGACCCCATACGAAAAACCCTGGCAGGATGCCAGGGTTTTTTCATTTCTCGTATATTTAACTTAAATCAGACCCGGGTGAGCATCCAGAATACGGATTAATGTCGCTGCAGGGCCAGTTGGATAGCGACGGCCTTGTTCCCAGTTTTGCAGGGTTCTCGCGCTGATATGCAAACGTGCAGCAAATTCAGCCTGGGTTAAGCCTGTTTTTTCACGTACTTCTTTAATATCTGGCAGTTCAAGCTCTGTGACTCGACTTGCCTTTATCTCATTACGTTTGATGGCCCCAGCTTCTTTGATTGAAGCAACCAGATCATCAAATAAGTTGTTATCCATGAAATTGCTCCTTTACTAATTGACGCAGGATCGAGGTTTCTTTGTCTGTCAGATTATCTTTCACAGACTTTGGATAAGCCACCAGAAAAAAGATCTGATCATCTTCTGTGACCCAATAATAGATCACGCGGATACCACCACTTTTTCCTTTATTGCCTTGAGCACAACGTACTTTACGAATTCCTCCACCATTTTTGATTAAGTCACCCTTATCAGGCTGTATCAGGAGATCTTGCTGGAGCTGACGATATTCTTCATCAGTGACAAGCTCTCTGATTTGCTTGGTAAAGATACTGGTTTCAATGAATAACATAGATTTATATACGTCAATGGCGTATATAAATTTTAGCAGTTTTAGATTAAAAAAACGAGAGCTAGAGACTCTATGTAAACCCCAAATAGAAATGTCCGCTTTCAAATCCACACTTTTGCGATTATCGAAGCGGACGGTTTATATCATCAATGCTGAAATTAAAAATCTAGATCATAATCACGATTTGGCTGCTTTTCAGGTTCATAAGTTTGCTCTAAGACATCGCTTTGAGGAATCGGCTTAGGCTTTTTCACCTCGTGGATAAGGCTCTTTATGTTCTCAAAACTCTCTAAACACGATTGATATGACGCTCTTTGATGTTTCAAATGATCGTTTTGAGGCTCTAAAATAATTTCACATTTCAAATAGTTAAGCATGCATCGGTCGTTTTTGATGATCTCCTCGATTTTGTCATAGTCCCATGTATTGATCATTCTGCTTGCTTGGCTGATGTATTTCTCCAAGTTTTGAGCTTTTTTCTGCACACAATCAATCAATTGCAATAGATTATTATCGTTGTATGCTTGCTGTTGTTGGGCTGAAAGTTGTTTGTGATCAGCAACGTAACCGGGGTAATAAGCGTCAATTCGCAAGTCACGGAAATCTGTAGCCGGCTTTGGTTTGGGTCGAATTTTAGCGACTATGGGTTCTAGTTGTTCAAGTTGTTGATTAAGGTCATTAATCGTTCTACAGTTTCCCCAAGCGTATTGATCTGCTTGCTTTGCATCTCCAAGTCTGTGTAAAAGTCGGTTGGTACCTGCAATTGCAAGATGATTGAGAGTGCTGCCTCCAGGTCTGTCTGCTGTGTGCGTATCGTCTGTTGAATGGGTTGTAATTCGATCTTCACTAAGTCTCTGACAGTAGCTTTTAAATTCAGTTGATTTAATGCTGTCGTCAATTGCCTTTGCAATTGGATTCTCAAGTTTTCTTGAAATGCTTGCTGTAATTGCTCCGAAAATTCGCCCTGCTCGAGCTTTGAAAGTTCTACTTTCATAGCCAAAATTAATGCTTGTTGAGCTTCTTTCTCTGAGTTCAAGTTGTTGATTTTGTCCTTTAAACTCTGCTCTACTTCGCTGTAAGTGGTCAAAATATTCTTTAATGAACTGACCTGTTGACTCAAGACTTCGTTTTGTTCTGCTAACAAGCTGTTTTGTTGACTCAACAAGGCGTTTTGCTCTGTCAAAAATTGGTCGATTTCGGTCTGCATGACTTACCTCCGTAGGGTGTTCAAATAATTGATTTGGGCCGTGATTGCTTCTGAGTTCTGTTGAATGATTTGTCGTTGCGCTTGGATGGTCTTTAAGTTTGTACTGGACTGATAAATCGTATAAAAACTGATTAAAATCATCAGCACCCCAAACAAGATCATCCCGCATGAAATGTATTTTGCTTTTTGCGTATTCAGTTTTTCCGTGATCAGCGTTTGTATTTCGCTCTCGATTTGCCCACTTTGATTGACTATCGCTTGCTGCACTTGGGCCTGGACTTGGGCTTGGATGCTCTTCTGATCTATCGAGATGTTCTGCAACTGGTTGTTGATTTTGCTCTGTAGAGCCTGAGTTGATATTGAAAACGAATCTATGCTCGATTTCACTTTTGATATTTCCGTAATATCTATACTCGCGAGTTTTGCCTGGAGTTCCTCGATTTGCACGGTATAGCTGGCTGTCAGCGTTTTTATTGCTTGGGGGGATAAATTCCCTATCTCGGTCAAAATCGAGTTGAGGTGTAATTCCAGGGCTGTTGTCTTCTCCTGTACTTTGTGCAAAAGCGTAGTGCCGTTGATGATAGGCTGCTCGCTTTGCTCGATAAGTTTCTCGAAGTTGATCAGCCTGTCGGAGAGCTGTTGCAAGCTCATCTGCAGTTGCTCGGCTTTCTGTTGCTGCTCGTAGACGCTTTGAATAAAGTCCAATTTCGAATTGTTCATGATAATAATCTCCTCTGAGTCTGTGTGTTTTGCCGTTGCTTAATACGACACTTAAAAATTCTTTACTTTGCTTAACTGATTTAACGCCTTGGAGTTGCTCGATACATTTGACAATATCCGCCCTGTTTTTTACTGTTTGCGTCTTTAAAAGCGTTTTGACGAGATTATCAACAGTCTTGCAAAACTGCTTTTTTCTAAGTGTCTTCAACTCTTCGCTTGCAAGGATTTTTTTGGCTTGTGCATTAAGTTTTGCAACGTGATTCGGCTCTTGCGTTGTTTGTGTCCAAGTGATGTCATCAGGGCGCGACCACTCGTATTTTGTGTTGAAGTAATCTCGTAATGCGTCGAAATGTTTTTCGTGTCCTGGCGGGGCAATATTCAGTGATTTACCACTTTGAATATCGAGCCGTGGCGTTAAAACATGAATATGTTTTGAGCCGTCATCATCAGTGTGCAGAACAGCAAAAAGGTGGTATTGAGACTGATCAAGTCCTGCAAAAGCGTGTTTTTCAAAGTCATTTAAAACTTCCAGGATCTGCTCGTCAGTCGGATCATCGTCTTTTGACCATGCGACTACTCCACTGGTGTACTTCCACAGGTGAGGGCTTGCATTACAAATGGCATTGAACGTGGTCGCATCACCTCGTAAAACATGAACGCCAGCACGCAGATTTCCTTGATGATCGAACTGATCTAAAACATACGCTGAAGCGTGTGCAGCCGACCCTTTTCCGTGATCCAGAAATTTAATATGCACTTTCATCCTGCTCCGCTAAAACAATCGAAGGTAGTGCCTGGTCAACATTTAAGTCTTCCAGTTGCTTTTGAAGCCGGTCAGGGCTTTGTCTGCCGATTTTAGGCAGTGCGGGAAATACTTGTTCTAACTCAGTTTGGATACCTCTTAAAACAAGCAATACGCTGAAAATATCAAGCTTCTGCTGTTCTTGGGGATTCGCATTTTTGATGATATTTAAAGCACGGGCCATCTGATTCAGGTTGTTACCAATACGACCCAACTCCAACAGTAATTTGGGATCGGCCTTAGGAGCAGGTCGCTGCAGGATTTTTTCTGGACGACGGTGGCGCTTTTTGATCTCAGGTTCAGGCTGGGCAATGCCTTCCGTTTCTTTTGGCACGGTGTGCTGAGTTTTCATAAAAGCCTGTCCAATCAGCCAATGTACAAAATCCGTAAAATTCATGCTGTTTGCAATTAGCAGCTGATCCAACTGCTGTTCTTGCAGCGCTAAAAAGCGTAAGCGCTTTGTAATGGTTCGTTTACCAGTTTTCATTTTTATCCCGTCATCAAATTTGTGAAGTTTGGGGTCTTAGGGGGTCGCCCCTAACAAGCCCTGTTGCGTACCAGAAAAGTGCACGTAGTGCAGTTTTCTGTAGCTACAGGTAGGCTTGCTTATTAGAAGCAGCTTCTAAAAAACACAGAAACTTGCTTTCGACGAGAACATACCAAATATGAAAAAATTGAGTTTTCAAAAGTGATGATTTGAGAAAAATATTTAATTTAAGGTAGTGATAAATAAAATAAGTCAATATTTATCAAATATTTAAAAAAATTATTGACTTTAATAAACTCAAAAAAACAAGCGAAAAGCTTTACGATTGTTGAATTATTTTTTTAAGAAGCATTCCTTATACAACCAATCCCTAGATGCTTTTGATTTTTGCTGGGTAATATTTGGTAGAAAATGCCAAAAAGAGTATGTATTGAAAATAATTAGGGTATGTATTGAACGACCAAAAAAGCAATTTCAGCATGTATTGAAA